>NZ_OCMJ01000004.1:0-2325000 GCF_900215255.1 Rhizobium sp. AN5 | reverse complement strand
GGGCGGGGCACGTGAAATCCTGTCTGAACATGGGGAGACCACTCTCCAAGCCTAAGTACTCGTGCATGACCGATAGCGAACAAGTACCGTGAGGGAAAGGTGAAAAGCACCCCGACGAGGGGAGTGAAATAGAACCTGAAACCGGATGCCTACAAACAGTCGGAGCCCGCAAGGGTGACGGCGTACCTTTTGTATAATGGGTCAACGACTTAGTGTAACTAGCAAGCTTAAGCCGGTAGGTGTAGGCGCAGCGAAAGCGAGTCTGAATAGGGCGATTGAGTTAGTTGCATTAGACCCGAAACCGAGTGATCTAGCCATGAGCAGGCTGAAGGTTGGGTAACACCAACTGGAGGGCCGAACCCGTATCTGTTGCAATAGATTGGGATGACTTGTGGCTAGGGGTGAAAGGCCAATCAAACTCGGAAATAGCTGGTTCTCCGCGAAATCTATTTAGGTAGAGCGTCGACCGAATACCCTCGGGGGTAGAGCACTGGATGGGCTATGGGGACTCACCGTCTTACTGATCCTAACCAAACTCCGAATACCGAGGAGTACTAGTCGGCAGACACACGGCGGGTGCTAACGTCCGTCGTGAAAAGGGCAACAACCCTGACCTCCAGCTAAGGTCCCCAAGTCATGGCTAAGTGGGAAAGGATGTGAGGATCCCAAAACAACCAGGATGTTGGCTTAGAAGCAGCCATCATTTAAAGAAAGCGTAACAGCTCACTGGTCTAAATAAGGGTCTTTGCGCCGAAAATGTAACGGGGCTAAAGCCATGCACCGAAGCTGAGGATGTGACAGTTGTAGTGACTGTTGCGTGGTAGCGGAGCGTTCCGTAAGTCTGTGAAGGCGGACCCGTGAGGGCTGCTGGAGATATCGGAAGTGCGAATGTTGACATGAGTAACGATAAAGGGAGTGAGAGACTCCCTCGCCGAAAGACCAAGGGTTCCTGCTTAAAGTTAATCTGAGCAGGGTTAGCCGGCCCCTAAGACGAGGCGGACACGCGTAGTCGATGGGAACCACGTTAATATTCGTGGGCCTGGTGGTAGTGACGGATCTCGTGTGTTGTACATTCTTACTGGATTGAATGTGCGGCGAAGAGGTTCCAGGAAATAGCTCCACCGTATAGACCGTACCCGAAACCGACACAGGTGGTCAGGTAGAGTATACCAAGGCGCTTGAGAGAACTATGTTGAAGGAACTCGGCAAATTGCACGCGTAACTTCGGAAGAAGCGTGACCCCATTTTACGCAAGTATGATGGGGTGGCACAGACCAGGGGGTAGCGACTGTTTATCAAAAACACAGGGCTCTGCGAAGTAGCAATACGACGTATAGGGTCTGACGCCTGCCCGGTGCTGGAAGGTTAAAGGGAGGGGTGCAAGCTCTGAACTGAAGCCCCAGTAAACGGCGGCCGTAACTATAACGGTCCTAAGGTAGCGAAATTCCTTGTCGGGTAAGTTCCGACCTGCACGAATGGCGTAACGACTTCCCCGCTGTCTCCAACATAGACTCAGTGAAATTGAATTCCCCGTGAAGATGCGGGGTTCCTGCGGTCAGACGGAAAGACCCCGTGCACCTTTACTATAGCTTTACACTGGCATTCGCCAAGGCATGTGTAGGATAGGTGGTAGGCTTTGAAGCAGGGACGCCAGTTCTTGTGGAGCCATCCTTGAAATACCACCCTTATCTTCGTGGATGTCTAACCGCGGTCCGTTATCCGGATCCGGGACAGTGTATGGTGGGTAGTTTGACTGGGGCGGTCGCCTCCGAAAGAGTAACGGAGGCGCGCGATGGTGGGCTCAGACCGGTCGGAAATCGGTCGTCGAGTGCAATGGCATAAGCCCGCCTGACTGCGAGACTGACAAGTCGAGCAGAGACGAAAGTCGGTCATAGTGATCCGGTGGTCCCGTGTGGAAGGGCCATCGCTCAACGGATAAAAGGTACGCCGGGGATAACAGGCTGATGACCCCCAAGAGTCCATATCGACGGGGTTGTTTGGCACCTCGATGTCGACTCATCGCATCCTGGGGCTGGAGCAGGTCCCAAGGGTATGGCTGTTCGCCATTTAAAGCGGTACGTGAGTTGGGTTCAGAACGTCGTGAGACAGTTCGGTCCCTATCTGCCGTGGGTGTAGGAATATTGACAGGATCTGTCCCTAGTACGAGAGGACCGGGATGGACGTATCTCTGGTGGATCTGTTGTCCTGCCAAGGGCATAGCAGAGTAGCTATATACGGAATGGATAACCGCTGAAGGCATCTAAGCGGGAAACCAACCTGAAAACGAGTGTTCCCTATCAGAGCCGTGGAAGACGACCACGTTGATAGGACGGGTGTGGAAGCATGGCAACATGTGAAGCTTACCGTTACTAATAGCTCGATCGACTTCTTCGTTCCCATTGTTCATGCTCATCAAAGATGAGCATCATCTCTTCTGTCTTCACGCTGTCGCGGCCAAGGCCGCTTCGCTGCAGACGGCGCGCCGTCAGGGTATTTTGCCAAGGCAAAAACCCGAGGCGACGGACTAGCGTCCTGTATGGCTGCCAAACTCAACCTTGAGCAAGGCAGGCAAACGGACCAGTCAAAGAAAGACGTGTTAAATTAAATGAAGCGCAAGCTTCCCAGCTTCTCGAAACAACACTCATGTGAAAACATGAACTGTGTTGCGTTTTGCCGACCTGGTGGTTATCGCGGGGCGGCTGCACCCGTTCCCATTCCGAACACGGCCGTGAAACGCCCCAGCGCCAATGGTACTCCGTCTCAAGACGCGGGAGAGTAGGTCGCTGCCAGGTCTGCAAAACGCAACGAATATCTTCTCAACCACACTCTTCGGCCCAGCCGACACAAAGGGCCGCTATCAAAGCGGCCTTTATGCATTGCGGACCATAAAAATATAAGGAAAACGCCTTGTGCGTCCCCTAAAGGAGACAAATCGCCTTCGGCAATTTGCTCCGAAACAGATCCGTCTTCGCTAAAGCAAAGACGGAAGCGCGACATTCGGCAGAGCCGAATGCGATGGTAACGCGGGGTGGAGCAGCCCGGTAGCTCGTCAGGCTCATAACCTGAAGGCCGCAGGTTCAAATCCTGCCCCCGCAACCAATATCTTCAAGACCATCAACAACAAAGCCCTCCCATCCCGGAGGGCGTTTTGCGTTTAGGGCGTTGGATACCGCAAATGACTTGCCGGCGGTATATCCCTCACGGGCTCTGATAGTGTGCACCTAGGCCCATATCCTGCTCCCGGGGCACTCTGCAACTATCTAACGATTGGTTCTGACGATCACGTTCTGCTTTGTCGTATCCCGGCAAAAACGAGGGCGCAAATTCAGAGTTGCTCGCGCCTATTCAAATCTCCCATAGTTTAGCTTTTCTAAACAAAAACCCATCAGTGGCGGGATTGTCTCTCTTTGTCGACGCGCAAATAATGAGATTTGTCAGAGGGATAAATTGAGGTGAGGCCTTGGGGCTGCAAATTGGTGATAACCAAATTGACAGCGAGTTTTTGAGGAAGTTCTGCCTCCCGCGAAAACCTTTGATCGTCTGCAGGTTGAAGCAAGTCTTGATCGATCTCACGGGGAGGGCTCTCAGGCGATCTGCAGATTTCCGGATATTGCAATCATCAGGACAAGCAAATCATGACGACCCGCCTGGATCCACGTTTTCGCCCGTTCGAGGTAAAGCGCAAGGTGCGCGAGAGTGCCACGATCACGTCTTTTTACCTCACGCCTGTCGATCCTGCGGATTGGTGTACTTTTGAGGCGGGCCAGTTTCTGACGATCCAGATGCCTCATCCCGAAGGCGAAGAACCGCTTTTCCGGAATTACACGGTTTCGTCGGGACCAAATGAGGTCGGGGTCTATCGTATTACCGTGAAACGGGAGGCCGCTTTAACGCCCGATATGGCCGATGGTCTTGTTTCGTGCTGGCTCCACGACGCCGTGGAAGAGGGTGCGGTCATCCATATTGACAGGCCGCGTGGTGCCTTCAAACTCGACAAGGCCAGTCAGCGACCGGTTATTCTCTTGTCCGGTGGCGTCGGGCTGACACCTACGATTTCCATGTTGAAGGTTCTGGTTGCGGAAAGCGATCGGCCCGTCTGGTTCGTCCATGCCTGCGACGGGGCTGCTACTCACGCCCTGCGTGAAGAAGTACGGGCGCTCGCTGAACAGCGCAGCAACGTCCATATTCATTACTGTTATCGTTTTCCAACCGACGAGGATGCCAAAGCCGGGCTGTTCCATTCCGCCGGTTTCATCACTCGGGAGACCTTGCAGTCGCTTCTGCCGCTGGACGATTACGAAGTCTATATGTGCGGACCACCGCCGTTCATGCAGGCGATGTATGACCTGCTCCTCTCCCTCGGCTTGGAGAAAAGCAAGATTGCCTACGAGTTTTTCGGGCCTGCCTCCCTGCTTTCGCCATCGCAGCCGAAGAAGGAAGCAAACCTCAGCCTCAATGCCCCTCTTGTGGCGCCAGAGTCTGAGTACTTAGGCATCGAGATCGTTCTTGGAAAGTCAAATGCCAGATTCGAGTGGGATTCAGCCTCGGGATCCATCCTGAGCTTTCTGGAGAGCCAGGGTATTGAGCCAGCATTCTCCTGTCGCGCAGGTGTCTGCGGCAGCTGTGTCCAGGGCCTTGTGTCCGGCGACGTGGAATATGTGGAAGAGCCGCTGGATGACGTGCCATCCGGGCAGATTCTCCTCTGTTGTTCCAAGCCCGTGAGTTCAGTCGTACTCGACCTCTGACACCAGATTCCAGCGTTTGTCCAAATCAGCGAGATCAACCCATGGCCGATACACTCAGACTCAACCCGCACGTTGCTGAACTCCCGCCTTATAATGCTGGAATGAATATCGCCGTTGCGCGAGGCAAGACGGGTTTGACCGAGATTGCGGCCCTTGCCAGCAATGAGAATCCATATGGTTGCTCTCCGAAGGTAACCGCTGCACTGGCCAGTCTCGACCCTTCCCGCTATGCGGATCCTGCCTGTGTGATCTTGCGTGATGCGCTCAGTCGAAAGCTCGGCGTTGCCGGAAACCGGATTGTCATTGGAAACGGCTCCGAAGAGATGATCGCTGCCGTTTGTCGCGCGGTCCTGCGTCCGGATGCTACCGTAGTCGCGATGATACCTGGTTTCGGCCTTCACGAAATCGAGCCCAGAGCAAATGGTGCGAAAATCATCAAGATACCGATGACGAAGGATCTTCGGTTTGATCTTGAGGCGATGACGACCGCATTGCGCGAAAAGCCATCGATATTCTTTATCTCCTCGCCTTCCAATCCCGTGGGCCCGGCGTTGCGACAGGATCAGCTCTCAAGCCTCATTGCAGCTGTCCCGAAAGAGACGTTGCTTGTTTTCGACGAAGCCTATTTCGAATTCTGCGACGAGAATACGCCCGATGGGCTTAAGATACTGTCTGACAGCGCTATCTCCTGGGTCGTGCTCAGAACCTTCTCGAAGGCCTATGGGCTGGCTGGGTTGCGTGTCGGATATGCCGTGGCTTCCGATGAGCGGCTGGCACAGGCCATATCATCTGCAAAGACACCGTTCAACGTCAATGCAGCCGCGCAATTGGCCGCAGTTGCCGCGCTCGATGACGAAAACTGGATGCGGGTTTCGGTCGAAAGAGTCGTCAAGGAGCGCAGGCGCATGGCTGCGGCGATCGCCTCGCTTGATCTTTTCGTTCCGGACTCTCAGACGAATTTTCTCTTCATCGATGTTGGTTGCGACAGTTCATTCGCTTTCGATCATTTCCTGTCCCATGGCGTCATCGTCAAACCCTGGAAAGAACCGGAGTTCGCCAGCTTCATTCGTGTGACCGTCGGGCTTCCCGCAGAAAACGACCGTTTTCTCGAAGCGTTATGCTCACTCAAAGACAAGCTTCCCGAGGCAAAAGTCGCGTCATGATCGAACACAATACCGCCTCGACACGGGATTTGTCCGCCGCGTTTCTCAATGAAATCGACCAGATTATCGGCCTGTCGAACCTGAAACGCGGTGATGCCGTTGCCAATCTCGATTATGGCGTAACGCCTGCGAATTTCGGTGCGGACGCGGTTGCTTTCCCTTCATCTCCGCACGAGGTTGCGTCGATCATAAAAACTGCGGTTGCCCATGGTATATCGGTTGTACCACAGGGTGGCCGAACCGGGCTTGTTGGCGGGGGTGTGTCCGTCCCCGGTCAAATCGTGGTGTCGACCGCCCGGCTGAACCGGATCATGGAAATCTATCCCGATGAGCGGGTTGCCGTTGTGGAGGCGGGCGTTACGCTTCAAGCGTTGCAGGCGGCCGCATCGGAGCATTGTCTCGAGCCAGGCATCGACTTGCCATCGCGTGGTTCTGCCACGATTGGCGGAATGGTCTCGACCAATGCCGGCGGGATTTCTGCTTTTCGATATGGGGTGATGCGACATCGCGTGCTCGGGCTGGAAGTCGTATTGCCTGATGGCTCGATATATTCCGACCTGACACGCGTGGTGAAGAACGCCGCAGGATACGATCTCAAGCATCTCTTCATCGGGGCCGAGGGTACGCTTGGTATAGTGACCAGGGTTGCCATCAAGCTGGAACCTGTTCCCGCAGCAACCGCCACCGCACTTTTTGGGCTTCCCTCCGTTGAAGCGGCTCTTGAGGCAACCAGGCTGGGGTTGACCGTGAGGTATGGCCACATGCGTGCGGCGGAAGCGATCTGGAATTCGTTTTTCTCCCTGACGGCGGGCGAGCACCTTTGGTCGGCGGCAGATTATGCCCCTGACTATCCCGTCAACCTCATCATGTCTCTGGGCGGCGGTGACGAGGAACAGCTTCAGATGGAGCTCGGCCGGATTTACGAGGAGCTGTATGAGACGTATCCGAACATGTCCGCTGTCGTCGCAACATCGAAGGCGCAGGAAGCAGAGTTGTGGCGTCTGAGGGAGGACACGGACCTTATCTATCGCAGATATCCGGCTGCGCCGTCCTTTGACGTCTCCGTCCCCTTGTCGCAGATCGGAGAATATGTGGCTCGTTGTGTACCGGAGCTTCGGTCAATCGATCCTGTCCTCGATCCCTACCTCTTCGGCCACATTGCCGATGGCAATCTTCACATTGTCCTCAATGCTGCCGGGACAGCTCTGACGCCCGATAAGATTGCTGCCATCGAATCCGTTCTCTACCGCGACCTGGCGCAATCGGGTGGTTCGTTCTCGGCGGAACATGGGATCGGCTCCAAACGCATTCATGCGTTGCGGGAGACAGCCAACCCGGTAAAATTTGCCTTGATGACGCAGATCAAGGCCGCAATCGATGGCGGACACACTCTTAACCCCGGCAAAGTCACCGGCTGAGATTAAAACGCCGCGCTGTTTGTCGTGAGGTTCGAGACCACTTGCCTTCAGCGTGGTTCGTATCGCAGACATATCATCTGGCGAAAAGCCCGCTTCGATGATGGCCACCGCGACCACTATCGCGCTTCGTGACGCATCAGATGTGCCTCAAGCATGCGGATGAGCATGACGAGGGTGAGGTTGATGACGAGGTAGATGGCACCCGCCAGGGCGAAAACCTCGAAAATCGCGAATGTCTGGCTCATCAGGCGCTTTGCATATCCCGTGATCTCGAGAACCGTGATTGTCGAGGCAAGGCTCGTACCCTTGACGACGAGGATTAGCTCATTGCCGTAAGCAGGCAGAGCCTGGCGAATGGCGAGCGGGAATTCGATCCGGCGGAAACGCATAAATGGTGACATTCCCGTGGCTTTGGCCGCTTCCTTGAGACCCGCGGGAACCGATAATAATCCGCCTCGCAGAATCTCCGATGTATAGGCGGCTGTGTTGAGCGCCATCGCCATGACCGCGCAGCGCGCACCATCACTAATCACCCACCACGTTATGGCATTGCCTTTGATAAAGCCAATTTGGCCAAGCCCGTAGTAAAACAGGAACAGTTGTACAAGCAGCGGCGTCCCACGAAAGACCATGCTGTAATATTTTGCAAACCCGGCAAGGAAACGGTTTTCGGACAGCCGCATGAGCGCAAGACCAAGGCCGAGATTGAAACCGATCGCGACAGATATCGCGGTTATGGTCGCCGTTGTAGAAAGCCCTTTCAAGAGGAAAGGCATCGATGTTTTCAGGAATTCGATATCCATCGCGTTACTTCCTCGCCCTTAGTCTCACCAGGCGTTCGACCCTGTCGAAGCCAGCCTGGCTTATGATGGTGATCGCGAAATACACGACGGCTGCGATAAGAAAGAAAATCAGGGGATTTCGCGTGCTACCGGCGCCAACCGAGGCGGCGCGCATCAGTTCCTGCAGCCCGACAACCGATACCAGTGCCGTGTCCTTGATGGTTGTCTGCCATACATTGTTCATGCCGGGGATGGCGATGCGAAGCATTTGCGGGATGATGATGCGCCTGAAGATGCGGCGCCCGGGAATCCCCAGTGCACGCGCAGCTTCGATGTGTCCCGTCGGGATGGAAGCCAATGCTCCCCTGATAACCTCGGTCGAGTAGGCGCCTGAAATCGTACCGATGGCAATGATGGCAATGATGAAGGCATATCCGCTGTCCGCAAGGGCAGCATATCCGAAAGCTGTGGCAACCTGTGTCACGAATTGCACGGAAGAAAAGAACAGCAGATAGATGATAAGCAGTTCCGGCACCCCCCGCACGAGAGAGGTATAGGCGTCCACCACAAGTGTCAGCGGGAATATCCGCGCCCACTTGATGACGCCGCACAAGGTTCCGATCAACGCACCGACAAGCATGCTGACCGTACCGACGGCAATCGTTATTGCGGCCCCCTGCAGAATGGCCCTTATCCAACCACCCTGCCAAACTAGGATCAGACTAGACTCCATTGGATTTGCCCTGGGTTTTGCTGCGCACTCCCTTGCCTTTTCGGCAGCGGGCATCGTCAGCATCTTCGACCGTGCGCACCCTGTCAGGTTGCGATTGAGTGGTTGCCCCGCACTCCTGGGAAGAGCGGGGCAGGCGTCTTAGTTGCAGGGTCTGGAGATATCCATCTTGAACCACTTCTGGCTCGCTTTGCCGATCGAACCATCCGCGACGAGCTCGCACAGTGCCTTGTCGATCTTCGTCTTCAGTTCGGTGTTCTCCTTGGCAATTCCGACGCCGATCCCTTCGCCGAGGGTGGAATCGAATTTGCTCTGAACTTTCACGTCGACAAACTGAAAGTCCTTGCCTTCGGGCTTGGCGAGAAAATCCTGAAGCGCAGAGGCGTCTGCAAATGCGGCCTCAACGCGGCCGCTTGCGAGATCGATCTGCATATTGTCAAGCGTGTCGTAGGTTTTGAGATTGGCATTCGGCACCCGCTTTTCGATGAAATGGGCGTGCGTCGTGCCGGTTTGAACGCCGATCGTCTTGCCGTCCAAGCCCTTCAGCAACGTGTCGATATCCTTGATGCCGGCGAGATCGGACGTCTTGGGAACGAGGAACATATTTGCCAGCTCAGCATATCCGACCGAAAAATTGATTTCCTTTTTTCGATCCTGGGTAATCGACATCCCGGAGATGATGACGTCGAAGCGCTTCGCCTTGAGGGCAGGGATCAGGCCATCAAAGGCCTGCACGACGAAGCGGCACTTCACGGCGAGCTTCGTGCAGAGCAGGTTGCCGACATCGGCGTCGAAGCCGGTTACGTTGCCGGCAGCATCGGCCATGCTCCATGGTGGATAGGCACCTTCTGTGCCGATCGACAATTCGCCTTCGGCAGCGTGCGCCGTGCTGACGCCTGCAAGAAGCAGGGCGAGTGACAGGACTTTCAGATTCATATGCGAATTCCCCTATTTGGTTATTTGTTAGGTTTGATTTGCCGGACACAGCCCCCGGCACAGCTGATCAGCGGATCACGTCATAACGTTCGCGACAGGAACTGACGCAGGCGTTCCGATCGCGGATTGGTGAACAATTCCGCCGGGGTACTCTCTTCCTCCACCTTTCCTTTGTGTAAGAAGAGAATCTTGTGAGATACCTCGCGCGCAAACTGCATTTCATGCGTCACGAGGATCATGGTATTGCCCTCTTCTGCCAGCTGACGGATCACGCGCAGGACCTCTCCCACAAGTTCGGGGTCGAGAGCGGATGTCGGTTCGTCACAGAGGATGACTTTTGGCCGCATGGCCAGTGTTCTTGCGATGGCCGCACGTTGCTGCTGGCCGCCGGAAAGCTGCCCGGGATATTGGGCATGCTTTTCCGACAGTCCCACTTTCTTCAACAACTGATGGGCATGGTCGATTGCATCCTGGCGACGCTCGCCAAGGACATGGACGGGAGCCTCGATGATGTTCTCAAGCACGGACATGTGGGGCCACAGATTGAAGTTCTGGAATACCATTCCCACGCGGGCGCGAATTCTTTCGACCTGGCGCATGTCTGCTGGCTGCGAACGGCCATTCGCTCCGCCCTTCATTCGTATTTCCTCGCCATCAACGACGATCGTTCCACTGCTGGGCTGTTCGAGCAGGTTTATACAGCGCAAAAACGTGCTCTTGCCGGAACCTGACGAGCCGATCATGGAAACGACTTCGCCGGGATCGGCACTCAGCCCCACGCCCGACAAGACTTCGTGCGTGCCGAAGCTTTTGTGGAGATCATGAACTTCAACGGCTGGCCGTTCATGGCGTTTGGTGTTGACAGGCACGGCCGGTGGCCAGTCGCTCACCAAAGCCGGAGCGGTTGCGCCCTTTGAAGCCGGGGGAGTAACCGAGGCAAGTGCGGTCAGCGCGCGGTCGAAATATCGCAAGCTTGTCCCAAGACAGTTCTGCTGCCATTCGGGATCGTCAGGAATGAACGCAGTTCTCAGCGTCTTCTTGATTTTCTGCCCAAGCGGAGATTCGATATTCCCGAAAAGATGCAGCCAGTTATCGACCTGCACGGCGTCCATCACCACCGGGCCTTCAAGGGTTCCGCATTCGATCACCAGCGGCAATACGCGGCTGTCCGGCAAGGATTTGCAGACCGCTGCTGAAACGTAGCCCGTGGCCGTAGCCGCAATGCCGGTATCGGTCGTTGCGCCCTTGCCGGTCATCACGACCGCGAGTGCGTGCCCATAGGTTTTCCTGCCCCATTCCAGACCGGCATGGTCCTCTTCCGCCACGGATAGCAGCGCGGGATATCCGTAGGGGCCTGCACCGGTGTGAAGATCGAAGACGATGACATCCGACGCGCCACTGACGAAAGTGCTCAAGATATCGTTGAGGGTGCGGTTCGACCATGTCGGGCCGTTGCCGCCATAAAACAGTCCGTCTGGAAAGTCGTATTGGCCTGCTTCGACAACCGCGGCGATCCCGGCGTGACCGTTTAAAGCGGCCTTGGCATCTCTCAGCAGTTGATCGGCACTGTCACGATCGGGCCCATCCCACTCGGCGCAGACAAATGCATCATGGAGTGGGGCGTATCGTTCGTTTCGTGGAACGGCTCTCTTCCAGTCAACGAAGTTTCGGTTGAGATCGACATTGTCCTCGTTGACCCGTCTGCTCCACGCTGTTCCCCACGGGTTGATCAGATGGATCATCACCACAGCCGTATCGGGAGGAAGCGGTAACGGGTTGTTTGCGGCAAGCCATTCAGCCTGGCAAGCCGATCCGAATTGCCCTTCAACTCCGTGCGTGCCGGACAAGATGACGAGTTTTTTTGACGCGTTGCGTTCGCCCAGATATGCAACATCCGTGAAAAGGTGCTCACCACCTGGGCCATGCAGTGGATGCTTATATTCGAACAACGCAGCATTCGACCGGCGCGCGGCGGAAAGAAAACGTTGCCGCAGCACATTATAGTCCACTGAATAGAGCTCAGGCTGCCTGATGTGGCGCATCAAGGATACTCCCGATTTGTGGCGGGCGTCGGCTTTTGCCGATCACCAGCTATGTTCCCGGTTATTATTTTTTTGCCATCTCCGCCTGACCCATTTGAGCAGGCGAAGACCATATCGTTAGTCATTCCGGCGCAGGCGCTTACTCCGCGGCAGCGACGACATTCATGGTCTCGCTATCGATCATCTGTGAAAGCTTGCGTCTGAACCGCAGCGGTCCGACATCGATCTTCAGATCGAGGTTTGGAGTCTTCTTGTTCGCGATCCCGTGGTGGACCGCCTCCAGCACGACACGGTCTTCCTCGAATGCGCCGCGTACGGATGTTGCGAAGCGCGCTGAAACGTCCGGGTCGTCGGGCGCGAAATTTCGCATCTGAAACCAGTAATACTTCGTGCGGTTCTCATCGACTGGCGTCATGAAATTGTAGCTGTCCATCAAGAACGTGTTGGCTGGCAATTCGCGGCCTTCGCCACCGGAGCCTGATGGTGCAAAGATGGCCTTAATGATGGCATTGCTGGGGTAGCGAACCTCGTAATGCTGCTTTCGATCGCATTTCCCCTCAAATTGCAGGAACGGGGCGTAGAAGGGGGCCGGATCTGAATCCAGCATCCAGCGCCAGACGACGACGCCATCGCTTTTTACCGTTGTTTCCAATGGCGTTTCTTCGCAGGCGGAACTGGCGAACGAGTTCTGATGCACCCATGCGACGTGGGATGGGTCCAGAAGATTGTCCGTCATGTAGAGGTAATTGCAGTTGATCGTCATCGACTCGCCGCGATTGACGCCCCAGGACGGATCACCGAAATGTTCGACATGGAAAATCTCTGCGGGATCGGCTTTCGCGGCCTCACCCATCCAGACCCAGACGAGCCCGTAACGTTCCTCCACCGGGTAGGAGCGGACGCAGGCCACATGTGGAATACGCTCTGCACCCGGCACGCGGGTGCAGGCGCCGGAACAGTCGAAGGTCAGTCCGTGATAGCCGCATTCGACGTCATCGCCCTTGATACGCCCCATGGACAAGGGGAGCTTGCGATGGGGACAGGCATCTTCAAGCGCTGCAAGCTTGCCGTTCTGAAGACGATAGAGAACGATATTTTCGCCGAGCATCGTTACGGGTGTTAGGTCTCGTCCGATTTCGTGATCCCAGGTGGCGACGTACCAAGCATTCTTGAGAAACATTTTCTTCCCCCGTTCTCGCTTTAATCGGAACAGTATTTTCCTTGTTGCGATGCGGGACAAGCGGATTTTCGTTGCGTTTTTGTTTAGAAAAACTTAACAAAAAGCAGAACTGGAGATACTCTATTGGCTATGCCCCCACTCCATGCCCTGCAAGCTTTCGAAGCCGTAGGAAGGTGCGGCACGATGAGCACGGCTGCCAAAGAACTGGGCGTAACACCCAGTGCCATCAGCCAACAGGTGCGCAAGCTTGAGAACCATCTCGGCGTTACGCTTCTCGAACGTATCGGACGCCGTGTGGAACTGACGTCCTGGGGTGTTCTTCTTCACAAGGAAGTCGCCAAAGGCTTCAGCCAGCTCAATCATTCCGTTGATGTTCTCGAACGGGCGCGGAGCCAGACCGGCATCGTGCTGACGGCGCTCAGCTCGGTGGTGAACAAGTGGATCGGCCGCAAGATCTTCGAGTGGCAGGCCCTCTATCCCGAAGCCAATGTCCGTATCATCGGCAAGGATGACGAACCCAGCCTGTCGGGCGGCCAGAGCGATTTCCGCATAACCTATGGAAAGCGGGCAGAGGTGCACGCGCATTTCGTGCCCCTTTATACGGATTGGGTGGTTCCCGCATGTTCGCCGCGTCTGCTCGGGGGACGGACGCTATCGGCGGCCGCCGACCTTCTCAAATTCCCTTTGCTCAATATCGAGTGGGAAGCCCATTACAGCCGTCCGCCACAATGGAGCGAGTGGGCGCAGCTGGTTGGCGCGACCGTGAATGAAAAACTCTCGAGCCTGTTTTTCGCGCTGTCGAGCAACGCAATCGACGCTGCGGTCAACGGACACGGATTCGTGCTGGCTCAGGTCTCGATGATCGAGGACGAGTTGCAGGCCGGTACTCTTGTTGTCCCTTTCGACATCCGCCTTCCGCTTCCCGAGAGCTATTATCTTGCATGGGATCGTTCCGTTTTCGACAAGCCCTACGGAAGAGAATTTCATATGTGGGTGTTGGGGATCGCGAAAAAGCAGTCTGTCGCATCGTCCCCGAACCGCAGTGCGTAACTAAGGGCCTACCGGTCGGGATGTCACCTTTGCATGTGTTGATATTCTCCGCGCCAGTACAGAAGTGGCCGGGCATCGTCATGCGTCCTTATCGACCTGACGAGGCCGATCAGGATCACATGGGATCGATGGATAATCGCATCTTCGAGTTCGCAGTCCAGACTTGCCAGAGCGCCATCCAGCGCAAGGCCGCCTGACGTCATCGTGTGCCAGACGGCGCCATCGTAGCGGCTGGCACCCTTAAGGCCATTAAAACCCGAGAATGAGTGGGCGACGTTTTCCTGACCTTCAGCGACGACGTTGACGCAAAACCGTCTGGCTTTTTCGACGATTTCCCAGGATGAGGACCCGCGATTGAGCGAGACCATCACCGTCGGGCCATCCGCAGAAAGTGCTGTGACGGATGTTGCGGTGAAGCCGGTTCGTGTTTCACCCGTGCCTGTCGTGATGACGCAAACGGCACCCGCCAGATTCCGCATGGAGGATTTGAAGAGGTCTGCGCCCGGAGACGGCACCTGCATTTTCATCTGGTCCACCATGATCGGCTCCTTCAGATGCGCCCTCTATTGCCTTTGGCGGCCGTGTAACGGTTGGCAGGCATCGAAAGCCCCAGGTTCTCGCGCAGCGTCGATCCTTCATATTCCTCACGAAACAGTCCGCGCCGCCGCAACTCCGGCAAGACAAGGCGGACGAAATCTTCCAGGCTTGCGGGAAGTGTCGGGAACATAAGAATGAAACCGTCGGCGGCACGGGTTTCGAACCACTCTTCCATGTAGTCTGCGATCTGTTTTGGTGTCCCGGTTATTCCGTTTCCGGTGTGGCGTTCGGCGTAGTGGCGGATCAATTGTCCCACTGTCTGTCCCTGTTTGACGAACTCGACGAGCTGGTCGAACATCTTGCGCGAGCCTTTCGGCTCGGCGGGCAGCCGGTCCATCGGAAATGGCTGATCGAGGGGTACGCCACGAAGGTCGGCTTCGAGGAACTCCGAAAGCATCAACCGACCCACGTCCGGATGCAGGCTGTCGATGAGAAAATCGACTTTTGCCTTCGCTTCGGCCTCGGTCTCCCCGACATTGACGACAATTCCCGGCATGACCTTGAGATCTTCGGGATCGCGACCGAATGCCGGCATACGTCCTTTGACGTTCTGGTAGAAAGCTCTGTTGCTCTCGATGTTGGATGCCAGGCTGAAGACGATTTCAGACGTCCGTGCAGCAAGGTTCATTCCGGCCTCGGAGCCGCCGGCCTGAGCAATAACGGGTCGCCCCTGCTCGGAAGGCGCAATGTTGAGGGGGCCGCGCACCTGAAAATGCTTGCCGACATGATTGAGGGTATGGTGCTTGTCCTTGTCATAATAAACGCCGCTTTCGCGATCGAGCAGCAAGGCGTCGCGTTCAAAGCTGTCCCATAGACCGAACACCACATCGATGAATTCCTGCGCGCGCTCGTAACGGACGGCATGAGGATCGAGACCCTGACGATTGAAGTTGTAGCCGGTCTCGTCATGATCGGAGGTGACGACATTCCAGCAGGCGCGTCCCCGGCTCAGCTGATCAATAGACGCGAAAATTCGGGCGACATTGAAGGGTTCATAATAGCTCGTCGATACCGTCGAGACCAAACCCAGTTTTTCCGTCATCACCGAAAGTGCCGAGATGAGAGAAAGCGGTTCGAACCGGTTCTGCTTGGTAGGGCTGCGCGCCAGGGCGTCGGGGTCACCAACCGCAGCCGCAGCGGAATCGGCGAGGAACATGAAATCGAATTTGGCAGCTTCGGAAATTCTGGCCACATTCAACATGTGGCTGAAGTCGGTTGCTGCCGTTACCTTGCTTGCCGGGTGCCGCCATGCGGCTGCATGGAAGCCGAACGTGTAAACAAAGGTTCCGAGCTTGATCTTGTCCTGCCGTTTCGACATCGTTCCCTCTTTTGCCTCATACCAATTCTGGTCTCAGGCTATTCGAGGATCAACGCGGCAACAATCGGCCGAAATCTTCTCCGTAGGTTAGAAATACTAACAAGGATTAGTGGCGCGTCAGCGCAGCAGACTGAGAGGCTGCGGCGCAACGCAACAGGATCACATTCCCGTTGGAAGGCCTGATGATAGCGCTTCACTATAAGTATTCATAAGTCACACTTAAGTTGCTGTTAACCAACATCTGGTCAATTTATTCATATAAGAAGTTGTCTTCGCAGGCGAATTTCGCGCAGGCGCTTCATTTTTATGACCACATGACGCGGTCGTCTTTTCCCAAAAAAATGTTTCCAGATCCGTTGAATTCGCTCGGTGAAAGCCGAGGAGTTCGCGCGTCTATTCGCCCGCAATCCAATGATAGCGAGGACAAGTGCAAATCGTATTGGTCGATGACAGCAAGTCGATTCTTGTTGCCCTGAAAGCGACGGTCCGCGGGCTTCCGGATGTCGGCACCATCGTGGGCTTCACCGATCCCACGGAGGCGTTGGAATTCTGCCGCAACAATGCAGTCGATCTGCTTGTGGTGGATTATACGATGCCGAAATATAACGGCATACAGCTCCTCAAGGCACTGAATACATATGAGCATTTCGCGCATGTGCCTGTCATCATGATCACATCGGAAAGAGGCCGGCCTGTCCTTATCGAAGCGATAGAGAGCGGTGTCACGGAATTCATCCACAAGCCTTTTGACCCGGTGGAGCTGAAGGCGCGGGTGCGCAACCTTCTCGCCTTGCGCAAGGCGCAGCGCGATCTTGCCGGACAGGCGCGCAGCCTTGTGGATGAGGTGCGCAAGGCCACCCGCCAACTCGCGGCCCGCGAAGAGGAAATCATCTGGCGCCTGGCGCGGGCCATCGAATTCCGCGACGGCCACACCGGCGACCATATTTCCCGCGTCGCGCAAATCAGCATGCTGATGGCGAAGGATCTCGGCCTCGATGACGAGCATTGCCGCATGATCTATCTCGCGGCCCCCTTGCACGATGTCGGCAAGATCGGAATTTCCGACAGCGTGCTGCTGAAGCCGGGTCGCCTGACGCCTGATGAGATCACCGAAATGCGAAAACATGTCGGTATCGGTGTGCAGATTCTCGAAAACGGTTCATCGGACCTGCTGCGCATAGCCGAGGCGATTGCGGGCGGCCATCACGAAAAATGGGATGGAACGGGATATCCGCACGGCTTGTCGGGTGACGGCATTCCGCTGGAAGCCCGTATCGTCGCCATTGCCGACGTCTTTGAGGCTCTCTGCTCCGAGCGCCCTTACAAGAAGGCGTGGTCGACCGAAGAGGCCTATGCGCATGTTGTCGCGCAGAGCGGCAGCCATTTCGATCCCGCCTGCGTTGCGGCGTTCCAGCGGCAATGGACGCTGATCGAGAGGCTCATGACGGGTCACGACGTTCTGGAGATCGAAGTGCCGGGCCTTGAAACACCGGAAGAACAACCGATCAGGGCGGACGGCGGCATGCAAGCCGAAGCCGTTCGGGAGGCTCCCCATGTTTGATGAAACCACGAACGACACACTAAAGATGCCGAAGGCGCTTTCCATCCGGTCGATTGCGCCGGCACACGGTCTTCTTCTCGACCGTCTCAAAGACACCGACAGGCTGGTGGTCGAGGTGCCGAAGGATGCGGATGCGGATTTAAGCTTCGTGCAGCTCATGGAAGCCTCGCGCAATTTCGCGGCGCAGAACAACAAGACGATAACATTGAAAGAGCCGGCTGACGGTCAGGTTTTGCAGACATTGCGGCGGGGCGGTTTCCTGTCGCGGATGAATGAAGCCTCCCGCCAGTTCTGGTTGCATGGAAAGGACATATCATGAGCGCACATATTTTAACGGTCGACGATTCCGCCAGCATTCGCATGACGACGAAGATCGCCCTCACAGGCGCGGGCTACCAGATTACCGAGGCCGTTGATGGGCAGGACGGTCTTGCCAAGGCGAAGGCCGCGAATTTCGACCTCATCGTCACTGATCTCAACATGCCGAACATGAATGGTCTCGAGATGATCGAAGCGCTTCGGCAATCTCCGGCCCATACCGGCATTCCTATCATCTTTCTGACCACGGAATCAGATGCCGACATGAAGGCGCGCGCCAAGGCCGCCGGTGCCACCGGCTGGCTGACCAAGCCCTTTGATGCCGAACATCTGGTCAAGATCGTCAGAAAGGTCCTCGGAAAATGACGACGCTGGACCCTATTCAGGTTTTCAGAACGGAGGCTGCGGAGCTTTTCGAGCAAATCGAGGGTGGCCTTCTCGATCTGCTTCACGATTTGACCGATCAGGATCAGATCGACGCCGTTTTCCGCGGACTGCATACATTGAAGGGGTCCGGGGCAATGTTCGGGTTCGAGGCGCTTGCCGCCTTCACCCACCATTGCGAAACCGCCTTTGACCGGGTGCGCAAGGGCGAGGTTCCGGCAACCAGCGAACTGGTCGCAGCCGTTCTCGAAGCGCAGGATCATATGCAGGCGCTGGTCGACAATCCGCACGGCGTACAGGGCGATGTTGGAGAGCAGCTGCTCGCCAAGCTTCGTGCGGCAGTCGGCACTCGTGGCGATGGCGGTGTCCTGACACATGTTCCGGCGCGGAATCTCGCCAGGAAGCAGGCAAAGGCAAAAGCTGCCACTTGGGAAATCCGGTTCCGGTTGCCCGTCAATGCCATGGCAAACGGAACCAATCCGCTTGGTCTTCTTGATGAGCTGGTCGAACTCGGTGATTGTGAAATCGTCGCGGACACCTCGACGGTGCCGTCTCTCGATGCCCTCAATCCGACCGATCTCCATCTAGGCTGGACAGTCCGGCTGACGACCGAGCAGCCGCAAACGGCAATCGACGACGTTTTCATCTTCGTGATGGATGACATGGAGATCGATATCCGCGCAATCGAAGCGGTTGTTGAAGAAGAGCCCCCCGTTTCCGAAATTATGCCGGAAGCGAGAAAGGTCGCCGCCGATCCGAAGGGCGGCAAGGCGGCCGAAAACGTGCGGGTGCCTGCTGAAAGACTTGACGAGTTGATGGACCGGGTCGGTGAACTCGTCATTGCCCAGTCTCGTCTTTCGCAGCTGGCGGGTGGCAGCGTCGATATTCTTTTGCGCTCTGTTTCGGAGGATGTCGAGCGTCTTTCCGGAGAACTTCGCGATACAATGATGGTCTTGCGAATGGTGCCGATCGCCCAGCTTTTTGGTCGGTTCCGCCGTCTGATCCACGACCTGGCGCGGGAAACGGGCAAACAGATCGAGCTGGAGACCGAGGGCGAAGGCACAGAGGTCGACAAGGCAGTGATCGAACGCCTGGCTGATCCCCTCGTGCACCTTGTCCGTAACTCCTGCGACCATGGTCTCGAAAAAAGCGATGAGCGTGTGGCGGCCGGCAAACCGGCGACGGGGCGGATCACCCTCATTGCCCGCCAGTCGGGCGGTGATGTGACGATCACCATCCGTGACGATGGCCGTGGCATCGATCGCCAGCGCGTCCGGGCAAAAGCGGAGGCTTCCGGCCTTCTGGCTCCGAACGCGCAAGTCAGCGATCAGGAACTGCTGCAGATGATCTTCCAGCCGGGCTTTTCGACAGCCTCTGAAGTCACCAGTCTTTCCGGCCGTGGTGTCGGCATGGATGTGGTGAAAAAGAGTGTCGAGGCACTTCGCGGCACGATCAGCGTCACCAGCACGCCGGGCGCGGGTTCGGAAGTTTCGCTGGCGATCCCGTTGACGCTGGCCATCATCGACGGCCTGCTGGTGCGGGTCGGCAATGGTTGTTACGTCATTCCGCTGCCGGCGGTGGAGGAATGCCTCGAACTGTCGCCTGACGACGATATTCGTTCGCGGGGCCGGTCCTTCATTTCACTGCGCGAGAGCCTCGTTCCCTTCATTCGCCTGCGCGAATTGTTCAACACCGGAACCAAGCCGGATCAGTTCCAGAAGATCGTCGTCATTTCCACCGGCTCCGAGCGGGTTGGGCTTGTGGTCGACCAGATCATCGGCGATCACCAGACGGTCATCAAGGCCATGTCGAAACTGCACCATGACGTCGCGACATTCTCCGGCGCGACCATCCTCGGTGACGGCAATGTCGCCCTTATCCTCGATGTCGCCCATCTGGTGATGGCGGGGCAACAACAGGAGGCGCGATTGCGGGCCGCGGGATGAACCAGTCTCTCTTGAAGCAGACGGACGAATTTTGGGGCGTGTCCGACGCCGTGGAAGTTCTGACCTTCAACATCGCGGGCGAGACCTTCGCCATCGAGGCGGTGAAGGTCCGGGAAATTCTGGATCTTCTGCCCGAAACCGCCGTGCCCGGTGCTAAAGCCTTCGTGGCGAGTGTTATCAACTTCCGGGGCAAGGTCATCCCTCTGGCCGACATCCGTCTTGCCTTCGGCATGGAAGCCACCGAGCGAACCATTGATAGCCGTATCGTCGTCATAGAACTGCCGTTCGATGGCGAGCCGGCATTGATCGGCATCAGGACCGATAAGGTCAACGAGGTGACCACGTTCAGCCGGGCAGCCAGCGAACCGCCGCCGAGCGTCGGCATGCGGTGGCGGGCGGATTACATCCATTGCCTCATCAAACGCGGCAGCGAGTTCGTCATTCTTCCAAATCTGACAGCAATTTTCACGGGGCATCGCGAGTCCGGACTAGCTTCGTCCGGCGCGCGTGGCAACGTCATCGAACTTTCCAAGGAGCATTGAGATGCGATTTACAATCAAGATGAAGCTGGCGGTTGCCTTCGGCTTTCTGATCCTGATGCTTGCCGGAACGGCCGGCTACGGCATCTACAGCCTCGGTATCGCCAAGAATGCCATGGACGATGTGGTCGATGGCACTGTCGTCCGCCTCGACAAGGTTCACCAGATGAACGCACTGGCGCTGGCGACTGTCCGGTCGCAGAAAAATATCATCCTTGCTGCTTCGCCGGAGGAAACCCAGCTTTTCAAGGCAGCCGGTAACGAAAGTCGCGACCAGTTGACGGCCATGCTGAATGATATGGCAGCCACCGCCAGCGCCGAGACACGTGCGTTCTGGACGGATCTGCAGGCCATCACCAAGGCTTTCGAGGCCAGTGATGATCACGTCCGGGAACTGGTTGCGCAGGGCAATTCGTCGCTCGCCGCGTCGTACTCGTCCGGCAAGGGCCGTGACGCTGCCAACGCCCTGACCGGGAAACTGGGCGAGGGCGTCAAGATGAACCGCGACCGTCTTGAAGAATCGAAGCAATTGGCGGCGGACGATTATGAGCAGACCCGCACCCTGCTCGTTGGTGCATCGGTCGTTGCCGTGCTCATCGCCATCGCGACAGCATTCTGGATCGCGCTCGGCATCAGCAGCGGATTGCGCAAGATCATGACCGTGGCGGAAGCGGTTGCGATCGGCGATCTCGATCAGAATGTCGAAATCAAGACCAATGACGAGATCAAGGATCTCGTTGAGCGCATCAACACGATGACGGGCAATCTGCGCAATACGGCAGGCATTGCCGACCGGATTGCCGATGGCGATCTTACCGTCATGCCGAAACCCCTGTCCGACAGGGATACTCTCGGCCTTGCGCTGGAACGGATGGTTGAGCGCCTGCGTGGCATTGTCGCCGATGCGCTTTCCGCTTCGGACAACGTGTCCTCCGGCAGCCAGGAACTGTCGGCCAGCTCCGAACAGCTGAGCCAGGGCGCGACCGAGCAGGCATCGTCTGCCGAAGAGGCCTCGGCCTCGATGGAAGAGATGGCTGCCAACATCAAGCAGAATGCCGACAATGCCGCACAGACGGAAAAGATCGCGCGCCAGTCGTCCAAGGACGCCGAAGCCAGCGGTGAAGCCGTCAACCGTGCCGTGGTCGCCATGCGCACCATCGCCGAGAAGATTTCCATCGTGCAGGAAATTGCCCGCCAGACCGATCTTCTGGCGCTGAACGCCGCCGTCGAGGCGGCGCGCGCCGGAGAGCACGGCAAGGGCTTTGCTGTCGTGGCATCGGAAGTTCGCAAGCTCGCCGAACGCAGCCAGGCTGCTGCCAGCGAGATCAGCTCGCTTTCCGGCGAGACCGTGCAGGTGGCAACCGAAGCGGGTGACATGCTGAACCGTCTGGTGCCGGACATTCGCAAGACCGCCGAACTGGTCGCCGAAATCTCCGCCGCCTGCCGTGAGCAGGATATCGGCGCCTCCCAGATCAACGAGGCAATCCAGCAGCTTGACAAGGTGACGCAGCAGAACTCCGGCGCTTCGGAGGAAATGTCTGCGACTTCGGAAGAGCTGGCCGCACAGGCCGAAGAGTTGCAGAGCAGCATCGCCTTCTTCAAGGTGGATACCTCAAGCGTCTCGTCGCGCCCCGCACAGGCTGCGCATCGGCCTGCCGCAAAGCCTGCTGCGACACGTCCGGCGATGAAGCCGGCCCCCGTTCGCAAACCGCAGACGGGCAATACCGTCAGCGCCCAGCAAGCCCGCGTCAAAGGTTTCGCACTGGATATGTCCATGGGCGGTCCCGATGCTGACGACGCGGATTTCCGCGAAAGCGCCTGACCATGACCAGCGCATCTTCAGAAGGTCAGTTCGTGACATTCAGCCTCGGTGAGGAGGTCTTTGCGGTATCCGTCGCGGTCGTCCGTGAAATCCTCGACTATGAGGACACGTTCAAGATTCCGCATAGTCCTGAATATCTGCTGGGTCTGAGAGATGTGCGCGGGCAGGGTGTGCCCATCATCGATCTGCGGCTGCGGCTCGAAATGAGCCGCAGCGTGCGGACACCCCATACCCGCGTGCTGGTGCTGGATATTCCGTTCCCATCCCGCACGCTGGCGATAGGTCTCGTGGCGGACAAGGTATTCGAGGTGACGCCGTTCCGTCGCGACCAGATGGAAACCGCACCCGATATCGGCGTCCACTGGAATTCCGACTACATTGCGGGTGTGGTTCGCCGGGAAGGTGATTTCGTCGTCATCATCGATCTTGCAAAGCTTTTCTCGAATGAAGAAAACGCCATTGCCCGGCAGGGCGGCACACCGGTTCAGGCGGCATGAGGAGAGCCCTTTCCGTGGATGCCTCCATTGCTGCCAGCTCCGCGCATGATGGCCTGAGCCAGCGGGATTTCCGGCTGCTCGCCGAATACATCTACAATTACAGCGGCATAAAGATGCCGGACAGCAAGCGCACCATGCTGGAAGGGCGTCTGCGCAAGCGCCTTCGCGCCACGGGGCATGCCACCTTCGCTCAATATTGCAATTTCCTCTTCCGCGAAGACGGGCTGGAAGAGGAAGCGATCTACCTGATTGATGTGGTGACGACCAACAAGACGGATTTTTTCCGTGAGCCGAACCATTTCGACTACATGGAGAAATTCGCTTTGCCTGCACTTGCGGGTGAAGGCCATGGGCATATCCGCGCCTGGAGTTCCGCCTGTTCGACGGGTGCTGAACCCTATACCATGGCGATGGTGCTGGCCGAAGCGGCCGAGAAACAGGTCATCAACAATTTCAGCATCCTCGCGACCGACCTTTCCACTGATGTGCTCAGGAAAGCCCATAGCGGTATCTATGCCCGTGAACTGCTCGAACCGGTTCCGGCCGACATGATGCGGAAATATGTCATGCGGTCGGTCGATGCCGGACGACGGGAGGTTCGTATCGTGCCGCGGCTGCGTTCCAAGATCGGTTTTGCCCGCCTTAATCTCATGGACCCGACCTACCAGATCGGCGATGCGGTGCACCTTCTCTTCTGCCGTAACGTTCTCATCTACTTTGATAAAAAAACGCAGGTGCACGTCCTGACCCAATTGTGCAAGCGCCTGGTGCCGGGCGGTTACCTGTTCATCGGTCATTCCGAAACGATAACCGGTATCGACCTGCCCCTGCGGCAGGTCGCCAATACCGTTTTCAAGAAGCAATAGCGACAGAGAGCCATGTCGAAAAAAATCCGCGTTCTCATCGTCGACGATTCCGCCAGCGTCCGACAGACCCTGACGGAGGTTCTCGAAAGCGATCCCGGCATTGAGGTGATCGGGGCCGCTGCCGATCCGTTTGTTGCGGCCAAGCGCATCCAGGAAGAAATTCCCGATGTCATCACGCTTGATGTGGAAATGCCGCGCATGGACGGCATCACCTTCCTGCGCAAGATCATGTCGCAGAAACCGATCCCTGTAGTCATGTGCTCGTCGCTGACCGAGGCCGGATCGGAAACCCTGCTTCAGGCACTGGAGGCGGGGGCAGTCGACATCATCCTCAAGCCGAGGATAGGCGCTGCCGATCATCTGGCGGAACAGGCCACGCGCATCTGCGAGGTCGTCAAAAGTGCGGCGCACGCCCGCGTCGGCACTGCCCGGGCGGCACTGCGTTCGGCTGCCGCAAGCGGTCCGCAGGCCAAGCTCACCGCCGATGCCGTGTTGCCGCCGCCTTCGGGCAAGGCCATGGCACGCACCACTGAAATGGTGGTCTGTGTCGGTGCATCCACCGGCGGCACAGAAGCGTTACGCGCAATGCTGATGAAGCTGCCGGCCAATTCACCCGGCATCGTGATCGTTCAACATATGCCGGAAAAATTTACCGCCGCATTTGCAAAACGCCTGAACAGTCTCTGCGATGTCGAGATCAAGGAGGCCGAGGACGGCGATCCGGTGCTGCGCGGCCATGTGCTGATTGCCCCGGGCGACAGACATATGCTGCTGGAACGGCAGGGCGCACGTTATCGCGTTTCGGTCCGCACCGGGCCACTGGTTTCGCGACACCGGCCTTCGGTGGACGTTCTGTTTCGTTCTTCCGCGCGTGCCGCCGGTGCCAACGCCATGGGCATCATCATGACAGGCATGGGTGACGATGGCGCACGCGGCATGCTGGAGATGCATCAGGCCGGCGCTTTCACGGTGGCGCAGGACGAAGCGTCCTCCGTCGTCTTCGGCATGCCGAAGGAAGCGATCGCCCATGGCGGTGTCGACAAGGTTCTGCCGCTCGACAGGATCGCGCTGGAAATTCAGGCCGAAGACCGCCGCCGCTAATGGCGCGACCGTTTTTTACCCGGCATTAACCAAACTCGCCAATGATGGCGGCAACACCATGCGACAGGTGCGTTCCGCGAGGCATGACCGTCTCCGCCCAGTTTTCCGGATCATGCCATGCCAGTTATCACCTTCGCGAATACCAAGGGCGGCGCCGGGAAAACCACGGCGGTTCTTCTCCTGGCGTCCGAACTGGCCCGGCGCGGATCGCGGGTTTGCGTCATCGATACCGATCCACAGCGCTGGATTTCCCGCTGGCGTGAAAAAGCCGATGCGCGTGTCGATTTTTCAGTCATCACCTATGTGACGGCGGCGACGTTGCAGCAGCATGTCATCGACAGCCGCCGTGCGTTCGATCATGTGATCATCGACCTGCCCGGCGCGCAATCGCCCCTGCTCGCGACTGCGATCGGTCTCTCCAACCATGTGCTGATACCGGTTCAGGGCAGCACCATGGATGCGCAGGGCGGGGCGCAGGTGCTGGAGCTGCTGCGCTATCTCGATGAAAAGGCGAATATCCGGATCGACCATTCCGTCGTGCTGACCCGCGTCAATCCGCTGGTCGCGACCCGCGCGCTTCTGGCCGCACGGGAACTGCTGGCGCAAAGGAATGTACGTGTTCTTGATACGCCCATTTTCGAACGTTCTGCGTTTCGCGATATGTTCGAATTCGATGGATGCCTGCATATGATGAAAGCCGGCCATGTCAGCAATCTAGATAAGGCTCTGCAGAATGCCGAAGCTTTCGCCGCCGAGGTTCTCCGTCTCCTTGAGGCCTCCAGCAAGAAAAGCCCTGGCAAACTGATGCAGGCGGCCTGACGCCGGCAATCCGGCGCAGTAGAAGCGCCCCATCGATCCCGTTTAAATCGAATACGCTCTAGAAAAGCGCGTCGGCGAACAGATCGTCGTCATCTTCCACGGTGGCGGGTTCTTTCTGCCCGGACGCAAGATCGACCGGCAAGTAGCGAAGATGCACGTCGCGCTCCTGCGCCATCGTGTAGATCTTGTAGACGCGTGTCGAAAACGGCTGGATTTTCTCCGCGAAGCCGGAAATGTCTCCGGCGCCGCCGGCGGCCAGCCCGCTTGCCACGTGATGGCATTCTTTCAGAACGTCGCCGAGTTCGCTTTCGAAATCGAGCTTGACCACGGCGGCACTGATGCGGCTGAAAACGGCCTGACCTTCCGTGGCGAGATCCTGAAGACCGGTTTCCATCTGACCCTTCGCGTGGCTTATGGCTTCCAGCGCTTCGTTCAATGGTTCCCGCAGGTCACCGGCGCTCCGGTTCTCTGCCGTCTTCAGATTTGTAATTACGCTTTCGATCCGGTGGAGATCGGCAACGATCGAATCCGCCGGGCCTTCCAGCTTGTCGGCAAAGACCCGCAGCTCGCCGCTGACGACATTGACCGACCGGCCTTCGTCGCCCAGTTTCGAGCAGCGCAGGTTCGAGTTCAGCGCCATATAATGGATTTCAGTCTTGATCGAGCGCAGCACTTCAATGCCGTGCAACAGGTCCTGTGCGGTACCGGTAACGGAAGCGACGACCGCATTGGCATCCGCCATGCCCTCCTGAACACGCCCGGCCAGATCGCACGCCTTTGCTATGTCCTTCTCAAGCAGCTGCAACGCGCTGCCGCCATCATTGGCAGCATCTTCCACCAGTGTGTCGCGCAGTGAAAGAATGGTTGCGGCATCGTCGGCGAAACTTGAGATGCCTGCAAAAATCTTGCGGCAATCCTGCTGGAACGTGGTTGCCATCTCGTCGATCTGGGCGCTGACCATCTCGAAAACGGTGTCGTAAAGAGCGTCCATTTCGGCGGAATTTAACGCCTGCGCCTCTTCGGAATTCAGATAATCGCTGAACAGGGCGAGTGTCGTCTGCACATGTTCGACACGTTGGCGGGTAATGTCGCCGATCTGGAGGGAGGACAGCGTTGCCGCTATCTTGCCCTGCACGCCCTGCGCGACGGATTTCACCTTGGCCGCCATGGCCGTCATGGCGCGATGCTGTTCGCCGATGCGACCGGAATTTGTCTTCAAACCTCCGACGATGCCGGGGATCGTTGCTTCGAAATCCGCGCCGATGACGGAGGAGACGTCGCGCGCTCTGGCAAGCTGCTTGTCCATGAGATCGAGATATTGCGCGAATTTGCCGACTTCAGTACCGCCGAAATGGATGCGTTCGCGGATTTCCTCGGCAAAGGAGGAAAATTCGGCGATGCCTGCTCCGGTGATCTTTACCGTGACCGCAAAGGTTTTCAGGTAACGGATCGTCTCGCGGATATCATCGACATGGCCGTTTGCAGATTTGCAAAGGGAACTCATTTCAACGAAGGCGGCCTGTCGCAACTGTTCGGTTTCCGGCAGGCGGACCATGTCCTCAATGGTCTTTTGCATGTTGGCCATTGCCGCATCCGCGGTATCGCCGTCCATCGAACCCGTCATGCGGTCCAATATGGTGATAAGCTGGTTCAGGATGTCCATGACTGAAACGAGCACGGAGCCGCCTTCGAGAAAGGTCTTCTCGATACGAGACTGTGCGGTTGCAAGGCGCGCGGTCAGGTACGCTTGCGGATCACTGGCTTCAGCTTTTGGTTGATTTTTCACGACGGCACTGTTTCCCATACTCGGATGGCGTGATCCTAGAGAGCAGGAAGAAACGGACAGTGAATATTCTGAGTTGATCGGGAGTTAACAACTCAATTGGTTGACGAATTCCTCTCCCCCTGGAAGGCCTTCCCGGGGCTTATCGAATCTGGACGTGGTCGGCGCCTACCGGAAAAGTCAGTTGTACCCTTGCGCCATCGCCGGGCGTCGAGCTGATATGCGCCTCGCCGCCGCTCTGCCGGACGAAGCCGTAGACCATTGCAAGGCCGAGGCCTGCCCCGCCGTGTTCCTGCCGGGTGGTGAAATAGGGCTCGAAGGCCTTGTCCACGGCCTCGGGCGTCATGCCCACTCCCTCGTCGGTGACCGCGATCACAAGTGCATCCTTCTCGGACGCGGCGCTGATCGAGATCAGGCCACCATCGGGCATGGCCGCTGCCGCATTCAGGCAAAGGTTGAGGATGGACTGCTCGAGGAGGGCAGGGTCTAGCGCAATCGAGGGAAGATCCTCGTCAATCTCCAGCGCAATCCGGCATTTCGGACCGACTGCAATCTCAAGGATATCGGCCATGCCGCGCAGCAGGTTTGCGACGTTGATGCAGCTCGGATGAATGGGCTGCTGGCTGCCGATGGTCAGCATGCTGCTGGCCAGAGAACGGCCGCGATCCGCCGCCTTGCGGATGCGCGCGATGTGGCGTTTCTGGCGATCGTTGAAACCGGCTTCGCGCTCCAGCAGGCCGAGGCTGCCGGTGATGATGCCGATCATGTTGCCCACTTCATGACTGACCTGATGGGTCATGCGCATGATGCCATCAAGCCTCTGGGCTTTTGCGGCCTCCGCCTCCTGACGATCGAGAGAAGTCACATCCCGGGCGAGCAGCACGATACCGCCATCCGGCTGGCGTGACATCGATACTTCGATCACTCGTTGATCTCCGGTGCGATGGCGCACGACTGCCCGGTCCATCAACTCGCCTCGGCCGCTCTCGAAAGGGAACAGTGCGGGATCGATCTCCGGTATAGGTTCGACAAAACGGCGAAGCGGCAGCTTACGCGACGAGCCGGAACGACCGACAAGTTCTATGATCCGGCGGTTCATGGTGATTGGCCGACCGGTCGGATCGAACAGCGCTATTCCCTCATTCATGTTGCGGAAGGTTGAGCGGATGGTTCGGGCCGCCGCTTCCGCCGTGCGCCGCAGGCGGGAGACGCGATCGACGCTGTCATGGAAAGCCCGGAATGCATCGAGCAGGCGGATCAGTTCCGTCTCCGATCCGGTGTAGGATGGCGGGCCGACATCCTTTTCACCCTTGGCGAGCGCGTTCATCCCATTGGAAAGCGTCGCGATCCCGCGTGAGACACGCATCACCGATCGGATCGAGAATGTTGCCATCACCAGAACCAGAAGCGAAGCGACTGCGACGATGACCAATAGCCGGCTCAGAGCGTCCGAGGTCGAGATCAGGTCCTCGTTGAGGCTACGGGCAACCGCATCGCTCTGGGTTTCGGTGACATGGGACAGATCGCGCGACACGATGTGAAGCCGCGACACCGAGGCGCGGATCGCAAACATTTCCAGGAGGTAACGGCTCTGCGCTTCAAAGACCCGCTCATAGGGCTGCAACTCGGCCACGGGGAGCCGCTCTCCGGGATAGCCTTCCTGGCGCGCGGTGGTTTCGGCAACATAGCGGCGGCGCAGTTCACCAAGCTGGAAGAGGCTGTCGGATGCGGATGCGGCCTGCACGATGCCGTTCATCCGCCGGCGCAGTTCGGGATCGGTGATGCCGCGACCCGTGGCAATTTCGCCAAGCGCGGCTGCCGCTTCCGCCTTGTGGCCCTGCGCCGCATCGGCATCCTTTGCCAGATCCAGCGTCTGTGTTCTGATCAATTCGAGGAGTTCGACGATGCGCTCGTTGGCAAAGCCGCGGGCGACCCGATCACCGTTGCCGGGCCCTGTCATCTCGAGCAGGATATCGACCTGCTGGACCACGGACCGGCTTTCGCTGGAGACGCGATAGGGCGAGGCGGCATTCATCAGGAACGGTGCGCTCGAGACGAGGTCGGAGACCTGCCGCGAAACCAGCGATGCCTTGGCAAGGCTGGAAAAGGCCTGCAGGCCGTAGGCGGCCATTTCATCGCGAGCGCGTTGCAGGCCGTAGATGGCGATGGCGGATAGGCTGAAGACGAGGATGCAGATGAAGACGATCGCAAAGGGCAGGCGAAAGGCGATCGAGGAAAGGAATGAGCGGCTGATCACGGAGAAAGCTCGCCCTCGTCGGTGTGGAGCACATAACCCCTGCCGCGCCGCGTCTTGATGTGACGCGGCAGATCGGGGTTTCGCTCGATCTTGCGCCTCAGCCGCAGTACCAGCACATCGACGTTTCTATCGATATAGCGGTCGCTTTCCGAGCCGAGCCTGTCGAGAATCTGGGAGCGGCTGACGGGCTGGTTGGGCGTTTCGGCCAGAATTTCCAGAAGTGCGAATTCGGCACTTGTCAGCGTTCTGCTGCGATCGGTCAGGCAGACCGCCTGTCGGGCATTGAGATCAATCGCCCAGTCGCTGAGGAGCAATGCTGCCCGGCCGTGGTCGCGCTCACTGTCTTTTTCCTGCTTCAGGGAGGGGATTGTCCGGCGCAGAACGGCCTTGATCCGTGCCGTGAGTTCGATCGGTTCGAAGGGTTTGACGACATAATCGTCGGCCGCCGTTTCCAGTCCGAGAACCCGGTCGGCGGCGCTGCCGGCAGCCGTTACCATGACGATGCCGATATCGACCTTACTGCGTAGTCTCTGGGCAAAGGTGCGGCCGGAGGTGCCGGGCAAGTTGTGGTCCACGAGCACCAACTGCATCACGTCCTTCGCCAATATCTCATCCGCTTCCTCGGCGGAGCGCGCGCAGGTGGGCAGCCAGCCCTCGGCCTCGACGAGGTCCGAGATAAGCTCTGCCATATCCGGATCGTCCTCGACGATCAGAATGCGAACCTTCTGATTAAACACTGCGTATTCCTCCCGCCATCATCATAGGCGCGGCAGACGCGATCTTCAAAGCCTAGCTGGTTATCCGCCCTGTCATATTTGTAATATCTGTAATCTTGTTCGGAAAGATTGGTAACCATTCTTCGATTGCGGTGCGGTCAGGATGTGACATGCTAATGGCGGAGATTGGAACGGGGAGGTTCCAAGCAGGGAGGCTCAATTGAGAGCATTGACCGCACTTGCGGCGAGCATGGCCTTATGGCTGTGCGGCGCAGGGCATGGCATGGCCGCAACGAAGTTGAACGTCCTGTGCGGCGTCGACGAGGCTTGGTGCGTGACCATGCAGCGGGCTTTCGAAGCGCGGATGGGGGTCGAGATTTCGATGGTTCGCAAGAGCACCGGCGAAATCCTCGATCAGATTCGTGCCGAACGCGCCCATCCGACTGTCGACGTCTGGTGGGGCGGTACTGGCGACACTCATTTGCAGGCGGGTTCGGAAGGCCTTCTGGAAGAGTATCAGCCCGCCCATCAGCAGGATCTGCTGCCATGGGCGCAGAATTTTAATGCGATGTCGGGATCGAAATCGGCCGGAATCTATGCCGGTGCGCTCGGTTTTGCCTATAATTCGGAACTGCTCGCCAAGAACAATCTGCCGGCCCCGACATGCTGGAAGGATCTGGCGAAGGAGATTTATCGCGGCCATATCCAGACCGGCAATCCGAACTATTCCGGCACGGCTTTCACCATGCTTGCCACGCTTGTCCAGCTCTTTGGCGAGGAGGAGGCTTTCAGTTTCATGGGCAAGCTCAACCAGAATGTGGTGAGTTACACCAAGGTCGGCTCGGCGCCCGTGAAGGCGGCGGCGCGGGGGGAGATTCTGATCGGGATTTCCTTCATGCATGACGCCGTGACACAGAAGATCGAAGGCTTTCCGCTGGTGATCGTCGCCCCTTGCGAGGGAACCGGTTACGAGATCGGTGCGGTCAGCATCGTCAAGGGCAACCACAACGATGCGCTGGCGCAGTCCTTCGTTGAATTCGCGCTGACCCCGGAAGGACAGGCAACCGGGGCAAAGGCGGGGCAGAACCAGGTGCCATCCAACGCCCGTGCGATATTGCCGCTGACTGCGCCCGATATATCGATGATCAAGATGGTGGATTACGACTTCGCCACCTTTGGCCAACCCGAAGAGCGAAGTCGATTGTTGACCCGCTTCGACAACGAAATTCACCCGACCCAGTAGGGGTCAGCAATCCAAGACCGAAAAGACAGACAGCGTGGCAGCACACGATGCCGCGACCGGCAGCGCCATGTTTGTGGACTGCCGAACCATTCAGACGCAAGCTACAGGAGGATAACCATGCGACTGACGATACTTTCCACATTGCTTTTTGCCGGTACGGCACTCGGCACCACATCGGTGCAGGCGGCAGGCGAGCTTAATCTGATCTGCTCGGCCGATGTCGTCATCTGCGAACAGATGAAGGGCGATTTCGAAAAGTCGCATGACATCAAGGTCAATATGGTTCGCCTGTCTTCCGGCGAAACTTATGCCAAGGTGCGTGCGGAAGCCCGCAACCCGAAGACCGATATCTGGTGGGCCGGCACCGGCGATCCGCACATGCAGGCGGCTTCCGAAAACCTAACGCTCGAATACAAGTCGCCGATGCTGGATCAGCTGCAGGACTGGGCCGTCAAACAGGCGGAAAGCACCGGTTACAGAACCGTCGGCGTTTATGCCGGCGCGCTGGGCTGGGGTTACAACACCGAAATCTTCAAATCCAAGGGTTACAAGGAGCCGAAGTGCTGGGCCGATCTGCTGGCACAGGAACTGAAGGGCGAAATCCAGATCGCCAATCCCAACTCTTCGGGCACAGCCTATACGGCGCTTGCCTCGCTCGTGCAGATCATGGGCGAAGACCAGGCGATCGATTATCTGAAGAAGCTCAACGTCAACATCTCGCAATATACCAAGTCCGGCTCCGCGCCGGTGAAGGCGGCAGCGCGTGGCGAGACGGCACTTGGCATCGTCTTCATGCATGATGCCGTGGCGCAGACGGCGGAAGGTTTCCCGGTCAAGTCCATCGCGCCCTGCGAAGGTACCGGCTACGAAATTGGCTCCATGTCGATCATCAAGGGTGCCCGCAACCTCGAAAATGCCAAGACCTGGTATGATTGGGCGCTGAAGCCAGAGGTCCAGTCACGCATGAAGGACGCCAAGTCCTTCCAGCTTCCATCCAACAAGACGGCGGAAGTGCCGAAGGAAGCGCCGAAGTTCGAGGACATCAAGCTCATCGACTACGACTTCAAGACCTATGGCGACCCGGCCAAGCGCAAGGCGCTGCTGGAACGCTGGGACCGCGAGGTCGGTGCAGTCGCAAACTGATCTGAACTCCGGCGATCGGTATCCCGGCTTTTGAAAGCCGGGATACCCGCCGTTCTTTCATCGGCATGAAATAAGCGAGGTCGGCCATGACACGTGGCAATCGCAGGCTGAACATTGTCCTGGCGCTCGGGGCTTTTGCCCTGGTTTTTCTTCCCTGGTATCGCATTGAAGGCGGCTTCTTCAGCTTCCGCTGGCTGTCTGAGTTTCTCTCTTCCCCCAGCAATGCGCCCGGTGTGCTGCAAATATTGGTTTATGGAAAACCCTGGCTTGCCGGTGCCGGACTGTTTTTCCTTGCCGGATGCCTTGTCCGCCCGATTGGCGATCCGATGCTGCGCGGCAAGCTTCTTGCGTGGATTGGTGCTGCCGGTCTCGTGGTTCTGATTTTGCAGGGATTGGCGATCGGCTTTACCGGCTGGACATGGAGCGTCAGTGAAAACCTGTTCGGCGTGCTTTCCGATGGTCAACCCGCCATGGGCGCCGGTGCCGTCGTCATGTCGCTGGTCTTTGTGCTTTTCTTTGCCTTCGGGCTTGCCGAACGTGGCGTGATGAAGGGCGATGCCTTTGTCGTCGGCTCGATTTCCATTCTGGCCTTCCTCGTTACCGTTTTCGTGTTCTATCCGATCGGCAGCATGCTGATCGCATCCGTTCAGGATTTCGATGGCTCCTTTAATGCCGATGGCTTCATCCGCAATATTCAGGATCCCGGCATCTGGAGCCTTGGCTGTGTCACGGGTGAAGAGCGCTGCGGCGTTGCCTGGCGAACGCTCTTCCTCGCCTTGATGACCGCCTTCGGCTCCACAGCGCTTGGGTTGGGTTTCGCGCTGGTCGCCACCCGCACCCGTTTTCCGTTCAAGAAGGGTCTGCGCCTTCTGACGGTTCTGCCGATCATAACGCCGCCTTTCGTCATCGGTCTTGCCCTGACGCTGCTCTTCGGCCGCGCCGGTGTCGTCACCGAATGGCTTTCCTATCTCTTCGGCATCGAACCCGGCCGCTGGCTCTACGGCATGACCGGCATATGGATCGCGCAGGTTCTCTCCTTCACGCCGATATCCTTCCTGGTGCTGATCGGTGTGGTCGAAGGTGTCAGCCCGTCGATGGAGGAGGCGTCGCAAACGCTTCGCGCCGACCGCTGGCGCACCTTCTGGCGGGTGTCGCTGCCGCTGATGAAGCCGGGTCTCGCCAATGCGTTCCTCATCGGCTTCATCGAAAGCATGGCGGATTTCGGCAATCCGCTGGTGCTTGGTGGCACGCATGGGGTGCTGTCGACGGAAATCTTCTTTGCCGTCGTCGGTTCGCAGAACGACCCTTCACGCGCCGCTGTTCTCGCCATTATCCTCCTGTGCTTCACGCTTTCGGCCTTCCTCGCCCAGCGTTTCTGGCTGGCCGGCAAGAACTTCGCGACAGTTACCGGCAAGGGTGACAGCGGCGCGCATATCGCGCTGCCGCGCGGCCTGTCCATCGGTGTCCATGCCGTCGTCGTGCCGTGGATGGTCTTCACCATCGTCGTGTACGGCATGATCCTCGTCGGCGGTTTCGTGAAGACCTGGGGTCTCGACAATTCGCTGACGCTTGACCACTACATCCGCGCTTTCTCCGTCAGCTTCTCGAATGGCTCGATCGCCTGGACCGGTGTTGCCTGGAACTCGTTCTGGACGACCATGGAGATCGCGCTGGTGTCGGCGCCGCTGACCGCTGCCGTCGGTCTGCTGACCGCCTATATCATCGTGCGGCAGAAGTTTGCCGGTCGGAACATCTTCGAATTTGCCCTGATGATGAGCTTTGCCATCCCCGGAACGGTCATCGGCGTCAGCTACATCATGGCCTTCAACCTGCCGCCGGTGGAAATGACGGGATCGGCGCTGATCCTGATCGCCTGCTTCGTCTTCCGCAACATGCCAGTCGGCGTGCGCGGCGGCATTGCGGCAATGAGCCAACTCGACAAAAGCCTCGATGAGGCCTCGCTGACGCTGCGCGCCGACAGTTTCCGCACAATCAGGAAAGTGATCCTGCCACTGCTGCGCCCGGCGATCACGGCGGCTCTGGTCTACTCCTTCGTCCGAGCGATTACCTCGATCAGCGCCGTCATCTTCCTCGTCAGCGCCCAGTACAACATGGCGACGTCCTATATCGTCGGTCTCGTCGAAAACGGCGAATACGGTGTGGCCATTGCCTATTCCTCCATGCTGATCGTGGTGATGATCACTGTTATCACCGGCTTCCAGCTCATTGTAGGCGAGCGTCGCCTGCGCCGCGAAAACCGCGTCGCGGGACTGCCGTCCGCGTCCTCCGTTCCTCTCGCTCAGGAGAAAACCGCATGATTTCCGTAAAGCCCGGCTCCGTTACCTTTCAGAATGTCCGCAAGACATTCGGCGCCTTCACCGCCATCCCCGACCTTTCGCTCACCATCGAACCCGGCACGCTGGTGACACTGCTCGGTCCCTCCGGTTGCGGCAAGACGACGACGCTGCGCATGCTGGCGGGTCTCGAACATCCGACTGCCGGTCGCATTCTGATCGGCGACAAGGATGTGACCATGCTGCCGGCCAATGAGCGCGATGTCTCGATGGTTTTCCAGTCCTATGCCCTATTCCCGCACATGACGGCGCTCGACAATGTCGCTTATGGCCTGCAATCCTCCGGACTGCGCAAGGCGGAAGCACGGGAGAAGGCCGAGGAAGGTCTGAAGCTCGTGGGGCTGGCCGGCATGGGACATCGTCTGCCTGCCGAGCTTTCCGGTGGTCAGCAGCAGCGCGTGGCGGTTGCCCGCGCTCTGGTGCTGGAGCCGCAGGTGCTGCTGCTCGATGAGCCGCTGTCCAACCTCGATGCGCGTCTTCGCCGCCGGGTTCGTACCGAAATCCGGGAATTGCAGCAGCGGCTTGGTTTTACCGCCGTTTATGTGACGCATGATCAGGACGAGGCGCTGGCCGTTTCCGACCGGATCATCGTGATGAAGGAAGGTGAGATCGCCCAGTCAGGCGCGCCGCGGGAACTTTACGAGGCGCCGGCGTCTTCCTTCATCGCCGACTTCATGGGCGAGGCGAATGTCGTCGGCTGCGAGGTGGTCAGCCTTGAGGGCGCCGATGCGTTGATCCGCGTTGGAGGGATCGATCACCGTGTTGCGGCACGCAATGCCAAACCCGGCCCGGCAAAGCTTGCGGTTCGTCCAGGTTCGATTTCCATCGCTCAATCCGGCGGACAGGGGCTTGCCGGGCGGGTGCTGCACAGCGCCTATCTCGGCGGGCATGTCGAATATGAAGTCGAGACCGATATCGGCACGCTCTTCATCATCGACCATGCCGTCGAGACCAGCCTGCCGCCCGAAAGCGATGTCACTCTCCGGTTCAAGAACCGTGGCATTGCCTTGATCCAGGCCTGAGTTTCAAAGCGTATCGCGGCGGCCCTCTCAAATGTCCTTTGCGAGACGCAGTGCATCGTAGATCGCCGCATGTGTATTGCGTGCGGCGACCGCGTCGCCGATGCGGAACAGCCGGTAGGCACCGCCAGGGTTGCGCTCGACGGTCTGGGCGGAGCCCTCCAGCAAGGCGTCGTAGGATATTTCGCCGAGGTTCTTGGAGCCCGGCTTGAGGTCGAAATAGAGCTCGTCGAGCGGCACCGTGCCGTGATTGACGACGATCTGGTCCACGGTCCTTGATTTCGTCACGCCGCCATAATCGCTGCCGACGTGGGCGACGAGCTGGTTGCCGTTTCTTTCCGCCGCTTCCAGCCGATAGGTGACGGTGAAGGTGACGTCGAGTTTTTGCAGTGAGCGCATGTAAGGAACGAGGTTCATCGCCATGACTTCGGGTGCGAAGGCGCGATCCGGGGTCATGATCTCCACTTTAGCGCCCGCCTTTGCGAGAAATTCTGCTGCCTGCAAGCCCGCGTGGTCGCCGGCATCGTCGAAGACCAGCACATTCGTTCCCGGCTTGATGTCGCCGGAAATGATATCCCACGAGGAAACGACCAGATCATTGCCGTTTGAAAGCACATCGGTATGCGGCAATCCGCCGGTGGCGATGATGACGACATCTGGGCTTTCCGAGAGCACCGTGTCCGCTTCCGCCCAGCTGTTGAAGTGAAAGGTGACGCCGAGCATTTCGCACTGGCTCATGCGCCAGTCGATAATGCTGATCATTTCGCGGCGGCGTTCGCTTTGCGCGGTCAGGCGGATCTGGCCGCCCGGATCGTTTGCGGCCTCGAAGACGACGACCTCATGGCCGCGTTCGGCACACACACGCGCGGCCTCCAGCCCGGCCGGACCGGCGCCGACGATCACGACCTTCAGGCTTTCCGTCGCCTTGGTGATCTCGTGCGGCATCGTTTCTTCGCGGCCTGTCGCCGGATTGTGAATGCAGAAGGCGAGGCCGCCCTGATAGATGCGGTCGAGACAGTAATTGGCGCCCACGCAAGGCCTGATATCGTCCTCCCGCTTTTCCATGATTTTCCGCACAATATGCGGATCGGTCATGTGGGCGCGGGTCATGCCGACCATATCGACCTTGCCGGAAGCGATGGCGTATCTGGCGGTGGCGACATCCTGGATCTTGGCGGCGTGGAAGGTGGGGAAATTGGTTGCTGCGCGGATTTCGCCCGCGAAGTCCAGATGCGGCGCGTTCGCCATGCCCTGAATGGGAATGACGTCGGTCAGGCCTGGATCGGTGTCGATATGGCCCCTGATAACGTTGAGATAGTCGATCAGGCCGCTATCCCGCAACCGGCGCGAGATTTCGAGGCCTTCCGCCTTTCCGGTGCCGCCCTCAAGACATTCGTCGGCGGTATATCGAACGCCGAGGATGAAATCGTCGCCGACACGTTCGCGCATCGCCCGGAAGACGTCGAAACAGAAACGCATGCGGTTGTCCAGCGAACCGCCATAGGGGCCATCCAGCTCGTTGGTCAGCGGCGAGACGAACTGGTCGATGAGATGGCCATAGGCTTCAAGCTCCACCCCGTCCATGCCGCCCGCCTTCATGCGTTCCGCGGCGTCGGCGAAGTCCTTGATGATGCGCTCGATATCCCAATCCTCGATCTTCTTCGGGAAAGCGCGATGCGCGGCTTCCCGCTGGTGGGATGGTGCCAGCACCGGCAGCCAGTCGCCCTTGTCCCAGCGGGTGCGGCGGCCGAGATGCGTCAGCTGGATCATGATCGCTGCACCCTCTTCATGCACGGCGTCGGTCATTTCCCTGATCCACGGAACGATTTCATCCTTGTAGGCCAAGAGGTTGTTGAAGACGGGCGGACTGTCTTTCGAGACGGCTGCGGAGCCTGCCGTCATCGTCATGGCGACGCCGCCCTTTGCCCGCTCGAGTGTATAGGCGCGGTAGCGCCCTTTCGGCATGCCGTCCTCCGGATAGGCGGGTTCATGCGAGGTAACGATGATGCGGTTTCGCAGGGTGAGATGCTTTAGCTGGTAGGGCTGAAGAAGGGGGTCATTCGACATGGCGACCGTGCTCCGAGAACGTTTATGGGAGAAGGCTAAGCGGGAATGTACATAGGTGTCAATTAATAAAACACTTGTGTTTATGCATTTGACATGAGTGGACATTCGCCTTGTCGCGACTAGACCGATTTGCTAGGAAATCATCATGGAAGCGACATTGAACGAGACCGGTTGGCGTGGATCGCAGGAGGGCTGGCTTGAGGCCGCCTACCAGGCACTTCTCGAATCCGGGGTGGATTCCGTGAAAATCCTGCCTTTGGCGAAAAAGCTGAATCTTTCGCGCACGAGTTTCTACTGGTTCTTCAAGGATCGGGAGGAGTTGCTGGCCGCACTCGTCTCCCGCTGGCGCGAAAAGAATACCGGCAGCATCGTCAGACAGTCGGAGGCCTATGCGGAGACTTTGGCAGAAGCGATGCTGAATGTTTTCGATTGCTGGCTGGATGCCGGCCTGTTCGACAACAGGTTCGAATTTGCGGTTCGCAGCTGGGCTCTTCAATCCGATGATATTCTTGCCGAGGTGCGTAAGGCCGATCAGACGAGAATGGATGCGCTTTCGCGCATGTTCATGCGTTTTGGCCATGCCGAAAATATGGCGGATGTGCGTGCCCGCACCACCTATCTCGTGCAGATCGGCTACATCTCCATGCAATCGGAGGAAGATGTGGCCGTGCGCATGAAAAGGATCCCGGACTATATTGCGATCTACACCGGTGAGGTGCCGCAGCAGCGGGAGCTTGACCGGTTTTATGCAAGACATGGGTACAGGCCGGGATAAGGCATCCAAGGTGTGACGGTCGATTTGCGTCTGGCAGGAGGGTGAGAGAAGGATAGTCCGGCTCCTTGCCTGCAATGTAGCTGCAACATTCACCGACCAGTGGTGAGGACGGCAAAAGTTCACCTTTGGGGAAAAGTCATTGCGAATCCTGCTTCTTGAGGATGAACCGGAAATGGCGCGGGCCCTGCTCGAAGCCCTGCGACGGCGTGATGTGCTTGCGGATCATGTCAGGACGATTGCCGATGCCGACGCGCTGGCGCGTGACGAGTCTTACGATGTGCTGGTTCTGGATCGCCGTCTTCCGGATGGTGAAGGGTTGAACCTTGTGTCTTCGCTTCGCAAAGCCAGGCATTCCGTGCCGATCCTCGTTCTGACGGCGCTCGGAAGTGTCGATCACCGCGTTGACGGTCTTGACGCCGGCGCGGATGATTACCTCGCCAAGCCCTTTGCGATCGAGGAATTGCTTGCCCGCCTTCGGGCGCTGCACAGGCGCGGCCCTTCGCTGTCCAGCCAATATCTGAGCTTCGGAAATCTGAGCATTGATCCGAAGAGCAATGAAGTCACGGTTGCCGGTACCATCATCGAGTTTCGGCGGCGGGAATATCTGGCGCTTGAGGCTCTGATGCGACGCCCGAACCGCATCGTGACGCGTTCAAATCTGGTCGAGGCGGTTTACACCCTGGATGATGAGATCGAATCGAATGCTCTCGACGCCCATATCTCCCGCATCAGGAAGAAGCTCGCGCAGGCCGAAGCCACGGTCGAGATAAGAGCCGTGCGAAACATCGGCTATCTCATCCGGTCGAATACATGAAGCAGGAGCGCAACCGATCCCTGCGGTGGGCGCTGATGAAGCGTCTTTTCGCCTTGCAGGCGTTCTTGCTCGTTCTGTTTGTCATCCTCCTCGTCGGCTGGATCTGGATCATTGATCCACGGCTGGAGGGCGCCAATGAAGAGGCTGTCCGCATCGTTGCGGAAAGCGTGACAAAGGACGGGCAGGGCCGGGCGCAAGTTTTGCCCACGCCCGGATTGGTCGAGCTGAAACAGCGCTATCCCAATCTTTGGTTCTTGGTGCGGGACGCCGATGAAATCGTCCTGCGATATGGAGAAATCCCAGCACCGGCTTTGGCGGCAGTTTTTCCGTCAAGCATCGAAAGGGCGCGTCTGGAAGCGGGGGAAACAGTCAGGGCCACCATGGAAAACCGCGAGACGCCTGTCGGGCGGCTGCAATTCATTGCCGGGACGGAAAAAGGCGTCCCGAATGACGGCCTCAGCCTATGGATCAGTATGCAGTTGGATCTGGAAAAGGATGCCAACGGCGAGATTCGCTGGCTTACTGTCTTGCCGGGTGTGGGTTTCGTCATTCTTATCGCCGTTGTGCCCATGCTGATCCTGACTGGTATCGCGACATTGATCGTGACCCCGAGGGCGGTCGGCCGTTCACTTGACGGCCTCATGGAAACGGTCAGCCAGGCGCAATCCATCAATTTCGAGAACAGGTCCGCCCGTATCAATCGTTCCAAGGTGCCCAGCGAAATCATTCCCCTGGTAAATGCCTTCAACGTCGCGCTCTCCAAGCTGGATGAGGGATATAATCGCCGTAACCGCTTTCTTGCAGATGCCGCGTATGAGTTGAGAACGCCGATTGCAATCGCGCGGATCAGGGCCGATCTTTTGCCCGATGACGCGCTGAGCCGACAACTCCGGGCCGATATCGATCGCCTCACACGCGTTGCGCACCAGTTGCTGGAGATGCAGGCGGTCGGCGTGGTGGAATTACCCGCCGAGCGGCAGGACCTGAACATCCTTGTCGAGCGCATCGCGACCGATCTCGCGCCGATTGCGATGGATGCCGGTTACGAGTTCGATTTCGAGCCGAGTGAAGGAGAGGCCGTGTTCACGGTCCAGACTTCGATCATCGAGATGGCGGTCGTCAATCTCGTTCGCAACGCAATCGATCATGGCGGCGGCAAGGGCGCTATCACGATCCGGGTCGGTGCTGCGGGCTTCATTGACGTTTGCGATGAAGGGCCGGGCATACCCGTCTCGGAGCGCGAGCAGGTATTCGAGCCGTTTCATCGCGTCAACACGAACTCGCCAGGAGCCGGCCTCGGGTTGAACCTGGTCCAGAAGGCGGCCGAGCTTCATTGCGGACGTGTCCTATTTCTTGATCTCAATCCCGGCTTTTGCGTTCGGCTGGAAATTCGCTCGGTGGCTTCGAAAGATGCTGCGGCTGACACTGTCTAGCTGATGGGATTTTGAGCGATCAGGCACGTTTCCCCGGCCTGAACTACCGCTTCTGACCGGCCCATCCGATGAGAGATCCCAGGGAGAACGTTTCAACGAAAACCGCCGGTTCAAGCATCAAAGCGGCGGTCAAAAATCTGGGAGGGCGGAGTTTGAAATCCTGAAACGATCACTCGCATTCGAGCGACGGTTGCCGGAAGCTCGTGACATACCATTCACCGCCGGAATTGCGTGTGTAGAAAGTATAGAAGCAGTCTATGCGCTCGACATAACCCGGCGTCTCGGACACTTCGTAGCGCTCGCCGCGCCGTGTTGTCCGCACTTCGCCACTCGATGATCCGGCGACAGCCTGTGTCTTGTTCTTCCGCCACTGGTAGGCCTGCTGTCCACCGCCAAGGCTATAGATATTGTCCGGCGGCCCATAGTCCAGCATCACGCTGGTGATGGGCGCGCCGATGTAGCTTTTCATGACTGTCGAAGCGCAGGACGAAACCAGGATCGATGCAGTGACAAGGGCGAGCGTTGTCAGGAAGGCGGGTGACGATCTCTCGGGCATGGCAATTTTCCTCCGCTGTGGTGAGTTTTCACAGGGATAGGAACCAGCCATTACAAGTACATTGCACGCGAAGGTCGTGACGGGGCAGTGGATCCTTGGGGGATCAGAGACCGGCGATGTTGCGGCCGATGTGGCGCAGGATGCTTTTGAAAAGTTTCACTTCGGCCGGGTCCAGGCCTTCGATCGCGGTCTTTTCGAACATGGCGGCGATGGGCATCAGTTCCTCGGCAAGTTCTTCACCCTTTGGCGTCAGCGTGATGCGCACGATCCGCGCATTGTCGACAGGTCGCTCGCGGCTGACGAGGTTGCGTCTGACGAGCAGGCCAACAAGCCGGGAAAGCGTGGAAATCTCCACCGACACGAGGTCGGAAAGCTCGGTCAGCGTTTTGCTTTCCTGTTGTCTCAGCGTTGCCAGCACACGATACATCGGCAGGGTGATGTCATAGGATGCCAGCCTCAGGGAGAAGCGCTCTCCAAGCCGAACACCTACCCAGTTGAGCAGGTAGGGTACCGAGTCAGTGAACTGATAAGACACAAGCAAAACCCCGTTTTGAGAACCACGTGCGCGGATGACGTGGCGCACCCATCGGCTGTACCGGCATAATCTATCAGTTTCAATAGTTTCGCTCCAGAAGACCGGGGACGGCGAGGCCATATCGCAGCTTCCCCCCGCCATAAAACATTTGCATTGACAAATGTTGCAAATGAAAATATTTAAGAATGCAGGATTTGGGAGGATCTCATGACATTAGCACTGTTTGGCCTGAACAATCTTGCGCCTGAAGGCGTCGGCCAGAATTTCCGCACGACGATGCGCCGTTTTCCGGCGACCGTGACGGTCATCACTGCCTGTGCCACGGGTGATCAGCGCGATCACGGCATGACGGTTACCGCCGTCACCTCGGTTTCGATGGAGCCGCCCTCTCTTCTGGTTTGCCTGAACAACCGCACGTTTCTGCACGAATTGCTGCTCTGCCGGCCCGATTTCATCGTGAATGTGCTGACGCAGGACCAGATTGCCTTGTCTGATGCTTTCAGCGGCAAGGTTTCGCCGGAGGAGCGTTTCCGCAACGGCGAGTGGCAGCGTCATGACAACGGTGTTCTTTATCTGCCCACGGCCCATGCCGCCATCGCCTGCCGCCGCGTCGCGGCAATGCCATATGGAACGCATACGGTGTTTATCGGACAGGTGGTGTCGGCCGATGTAAGCGAGACGACACGACCGCTGCTTTACGAAAATGCCCAATATTGCGCCGCAAGCCCGGCAGGCCTGTCCGCCTGATATTTCCCGGCTAGACTATTCTCGGAGGAGACAATCATGAACGATATGAGCCATGCGCCGCAGCCGGCGCAAACGAACCCGCATGTCCGCCTCGTCGGTCGCGTTGCCGGTGTAGCCGATCTTTTCCGCTCCAGCGCCCGACAAACAGAGGAGGCGCGCCGCGTTCCCGCCAGTCATATCGCGGCGCTGCGCGGCATCGGCTATTTCGATATCGTCAAACCGCGGGCTTTCGGCGGGCAGGGCGGTGAATTTGCCGAGCTTGTCGAAGCCAATATCGAGCTTTCGGCTGCCTGCGCGTCGACAGGCTGGGTTGCCGGCCTGCTTTCCGCCCATCAATGGCTGCTGGCGATGTTTCCAGAGGAGGCGCAGGCCGATGTGTGGGGCGAAAACCCTGACGCGCTTCTGTGTGGTTCCTATGCGCCGGTAAAGATGGCGGAGGCCGCTGACGGCGGTTACCGCCTGAGCGGCAAATGGGCCTTTGCCTCGGGCTGCGAGAATGCCCAATGGTCTCTCTGCGCCGCCATCCTGCCGCCGCAGGGCGAAGGCAAGCCGGTTCCGGCCTTCCTTCTCGTGCCTGCAAGCCAATATACCATTGAAGACACCTGGCATGTGGTCGGGCTGGCCGGCACGGGTTCCAAGACGCTGGTTCTCGATGATGTCTTTGTTCCCAAACATCGGGTTCTGACCTTTCCGGACGCGACCAGCGGCCGCACGCCGGGCGGGCGGTTTTATGCACAGGAAGGTCTCTTCAACATGCCGCTTCTGACCGGCATTCCTTCCTGTCTCGCCTCGGCTGGCGTCGGCGCAGCCAAGGGTGCCCTGGCAGCCTATGTCGATCATGTCGGTGGCCGGGTGACCCGCGGTGCGGTGGCGGGCGGCAATAACCGCATGGCGGAATTTCCAACCATCCAGCTGCGTGTCGCAGAAGCCGCTGCGAGCGTGGATGCCGCTTGTGAAATCCTGTTGCGCGACGTCGCCCGGGCGCAGGCACTCTCACAGGCAAGGCTTGAAGGCCGGGCGGAATTTTCGGTGGACGACCGGCTTTTGAGCCGTCGCGGCCAGTCCTTTTCGGTCTCTCTGGCGCTGCGCGCCGTGCAGGCACTCAACGATTCCACCGGCGGTGTCGGGCTCGATCTTTCCAATCCGGTCCAGCGGGCCTGGCGGGATGCAAATGCGGTCGGCCGCCATATCAGCATGAACTGGGATGCCGTGGGCACCATGATCGGCCAGAGCATGCTCGGCCTGGAACCCAAGGGCCAATATTGACCGCACATCTGGCGGCAACTGAACAGCGATTTTCGGAGGAAATAACATGCAAGGCAAGGTCGCTCTCGAAGAGCATTTCGCAATCCCGGAAACACTTCAGGATTCGGCCGGCTTCGTGCCCGGTGATTACTGGAAGGAACTGCAGCATCGCCTGCTCGACATTCAGGATACGCGCCTGAAGCTGATGGATGCGCATGGCATCGAAACCATGATCCTGTCGCTGAATGCGCCGGCGGTGCAGGCTATTCCCGACAAGAAGAAGGCGATCGAGATTGCGCGTCGCGCCAATGACGTCCTGGCTGAAGAATGCGCCAAGCGGCCGGACCGCTTCCTCGCCTTCGCAGCCCTGCCGTTGCAGGACCCGGATGCGGCGACCGAGGAGCTTCAGCGCTGCGTCAACGATCTCGGTTTCGTCGGCGCGCTCGTCAACGGCTTCAGCCAGGAGGGCGATGGCCAGACACCGCTTTATTACGACCTGCCGCAATATCGCCCATTCTGGGGTGAGGTGGAAAAGCTCGACGTGCCTTTCTATCTGCATCCGCGCAATCCGCTGCCGCAGGATTCGCGCATCTATGACGGCCACCCCTGGCTGCTTGGCCCCACCTGGGCGTTTGCGCAGGAAACGGCGGTTCACGCGCTGCGCCTGATGGCATCAGGCCTGTTCGATGAGCACCCGCGTCTCAACATCATTCTTGGCCATATGGGCGAGGGCCTGCCCTACATGATGTGGCGCATCGACCACCGCAATGCCTGGGTAAAGCTGCCGCCGCGCTATCCGGCCAAGCGCCGTTTCATGGATTATTTCAACGAGAATTTCCACATCACCACCTCTGGCAATTTCCGCACCCAGACCCTGATCGATGCCATTCTGGAAATCGGTGCCGACCGCATCCTGTTCTCCACCGACTGGCCCTTCGAGAACATCGATCATGCCTCCGACTGGTTCAATGCGACAAGCATTGCCGAGGCCGACCGGGTAAAGATCGGCCGCACCAATGCGCGCCGCCTGTTCAAGCTCGACGGAGCCTGAGCCATGCAGCCGTTCGTCTATACGGCGGCCCCGGCCCGCATCGTCTTTGGGACGGGTAGCTCCCTGGGCGTGGCGGAGGAAATCCGTCGCCTCGGACTGTCACGGGCATTGGTGCTTTCCACACCCCATCAGAAGGGCGATGCGGAGGCTTTGGCCGCCCGGCTTGGCCCATTGGCTGCCGGTGTCTTTTCAGATGCGGCTATGCACACGCCGGTCGAGGTGACGAAAAGGGCGGTCGAGGCCTATCGCGCTGCCGGTGCCGATTGCGTCGTGTCGCTCGGCGGCGGCTCTACCACCGGTCTCGGCAAGGCCATTGCCTTGCGCACCGATGCGGCGCAGATCGTCATTCCAACGACCTATGCCGGCTCTGAGGTGACGCCCATTCTTGGCCAGACGGAAAATGGGGTGAAGACCACCCTGCGCGGTCCGGAAATCCTGCCGGAAGTGGTGATTTACGATGCAGAGCTGACACTTGGATTACCTGTTGGCATCAGCATGACCAGCGGGCTAAACGCCATGGCCCATGCGGCGGAGGCGCTTTATGCTCGGGATCGCAATCCCATCGCCAGTCTGATGGCGGTGGAAGGGTTGCGGGCGATGATCGAGGCGCTTCCCGGTGTGAGGATGGAGCCGCAAGATACCAAGGCGCGCGAAACAGCACTTTACGGCGCGTGGCTATGTGGCACGGTGCTTGGCGCTGTTGGCATGTCGCTGCATCACAAGCTTTGCCACTCGCTGGGTGGTAGTCTGGACCTGCCGCATGCGGAAACCCATGCGGTGCTTCTGCCGCAAACCATCGCTTATGTGGAACAGTCGGTGCCGGATCAGCTTGCGCCGCTGGCCGCACTTGTCGGTGGCAGGGCAGGGACGGGTCTTTACGATTTTGCCGCCCGGCTCGGCGCGCCGGCAAGCCTTGCAGCACTCGGTGTTGGCGAGGAAGATCTCGACGCTATGGCCGAGCTTGCGACCGCCAATCCTTACTGGTGCCCGCGACCAGTGGAAAAAACCGCGATCCGCGCCCTGTTGCAACGCGCCTTCGAAGGCGCAAGGCCGGAGTGATCCGGCAAGCAGAGAGCGGCAATGATGGGAGGAGGACATTATGGACATGAAAACGACCGGTGACGACGGCTATTTCGTCGAGGAACGTTCGGCTGAAACCGTGATCGCCCGCATGCGCGATTGTGACGATCCGCGTCTCAAGGAGATCATGGCGGTCGTCACCCGCAAGCTTCACGAGGCGGTGAAAGAAATTGAGCCGACTGAAGAGGAATGGATGAAGGCGATCCATTTTTTGACCGAGGTCGGCCAGATCTGCAATGAATGGCGGCAGGAGTGGATCCTGTTTTCCGATATTCTCGGCGTTTCCATGCTGGTCGATGCGATCAACCACCGCAAGCCGAGCGGCGCGTCGGAATCCACCGTTCTCGGGCCTTTTCATGTGGCCGATGCGCCTGAGATGCCGATGGGCGCCAATATCTGCCTCGACGGCAAGGGCGAGGACATGCTGGTGACCGGCCGCATTCTCGACACCGACGGAGTGCCGGTTGCGGGCGCCCGCATCGACGTCTGGCAGGCCAACGACGAAGGTTTCTACGACGTGCAGCAGAAGGGCATTCAGCCCGATTTCAACCTGCGTGGCGTATTCGTCACCGGTGAGGACGGACGCTACTGGTTCCGGGCCGCGAAGCCGAAATATTACCCGATACCGGATGATGGCCCCGTGGGGCAGCTTTTGCGGGCCATGGGGCGCCATCCCTACCGGCCAGCGCATCTGCACTACATCGTTTCGGCAGAAGGCTTCACCACGCTCGTCACGCATATTTTCGACCCTGATGATCCCTACATTCGTTCGGATGCGGTTTTCGGTGTGAAGGAAAGCCTGCTGGCCGATTTTCAGCGGGTGGAGGATGCGCAGAGGGCGCAGGAGCTGGGGTTCACCAACGGCTGGTTCTGGTCGGTGGACCACGATTTCGTGCTCGCCCGATGACCGGCGGTAGCGACCGTCCCCGGCTCTATGTGCGTTTTGCGGAAAGTGATCCCGCTGCCGTGGAGCAAAGGTTGGCGCAGATGAGTGCCCACAAGGCTCATTTACGCAACGAAGATGGCGTGCCGGAAGGATTCAGAATTCTCGCATCCGGCCCGATGCAGGCGGAGAGCGGAGGGTCTGTCGCGGCCCTCATCATTGCTGAAGCCCGCTGTATCGAGGACGTCATGGCTTTTAGCGACGCCGACCCTTTTGTCATTCACGGCGTCTATAACCGCATTCGTATTTTGAACTGGACGCCGACTTTGTCGAGGATTTCGGGGCTGCAAGGCAACTGAAATCCACGCCTGCAATGGCTATTGGCGATTGTTAATATTTCAATTGCAATTTTTGCAAACGCAACATTTAATCGAAGGCGGGTGATACCGGCGATATGTGTCTTGACAGGAGCGAGGCGCACATCAGGGTGGAGCAAGCCGGGCACCCAGGGAGCAATCGCAGGAACGGGAAGACGTCGATCCATTCCGGGTGGCGCGTTCATGCGTGAAAGGGAGGAATATGTCCACGAACTATATGAGCGCCGCCTCGGTGCGGACGAAGAACCCGGCTGGCGTCATCGCGACATGCGGCCTGATGATCATGTTCGACGGTTACGATCTGGTCGTTTACGGCGCGGTTGCACCGGCGTTGCTGAAAGAAGGCGCATGGGCGCTAAATCCGGCCATGGTCGGGCGGGCTGCCGCCTTGACGCTGGTGGGCATGCTGCTCGGCGCGCTGTTTGCCGGCACCATGGCGGACCGTATCGGCCGCCGGAAGGTCGTTCTCATCAGCCTTGCCGGATTTTCAGCGATGATGATTGCCTCGGCCATGACGCCGAACTTTCTTGCTTTCGAAATCACGCGCTTCTTCGCCGGTCTCGGCCTTGGCGCGCTCCTGCCGACGGTTACCGCGCTCGTGCTGGAATTCTCGCCGCCCAAGCGCAGGGCGCAGGCAAACTCCCTGTCGTTCCTCGGTTACCTTATCGGCGGCATCATTTCCGGCCTGATGGGTATTTTGCTTCTGGAGAGCTATGGCTGGCGGCCATTGATGCTGATCGGCGGCCTGCCGCTTATTCTTCTGCCGCTGTTCATGCGGCTCCTGCCGGAATCGCCGGAGTGGCTGGCAAGCAAGGGCCGGCAGGCAGAGGCAGACGGGATTTGCGACACCTACGGCCTGCAACGCATTACGCCGCATGCCAAGATCCAAAAGGGCGGTGTGGGCGCCCTGTTCTCGGAAGGCCGGCTGCTTTCTACGCTGAATGCCTGGGGCATTCACTTTTGCTCGCTTCTGTTGACCTTCGGCATGGTCAACTGGCTGCCCACCATCATGAACAAGATGGGCTACGATATCAGTTCGGCGCTCAGCTTTTCCATCATGCTCAATGTCGGAGCCGCAATCGGCATTCTCATCGGTGGGCGCTTCGCCGACAAGGGTAACGTTAAAGTGGTTGTGGCCGTCCTGTTTGCCATTGGCGCGGCCTCGATCTGGGCCTTGACGGTAAACAAGGGGCCGTTGCTCTATCTCTTCGTTGCCCTTGCAGGTGCGGGAACGATCGGAACCCAGATTCTTGCCAATGTTCTGGTGGGACGGCTTTATCCTGTCCATATTCGCGGTACGGGTCTTGGCTTTTCCCTCGCCGTCGGGCGGTTGGGCGGCATCGCCGGTCCGATGATCGGCGGTCTCGTGCTGCAACGGGGCCTGGCTCCGGAGTGGAACTTCTACATTTTCGGCTCGGTCGCACTGGTCGGGCTGGCTTTGACCGTATTGACCCTGCTTTACCGCACTTCAGGCGACGGGCGGGTTTGACTAAGATGATGTTGGCCGCAGGGCAAAACCTGCGGCCAGCACTTATGGATGGTCTAGCCTCTGTGACGGCTGCGGAGTTGCCCCAACGTCGCGAGTGTATTGCCGCTGATGGACGTGCTGCCGCTGCCGAATAGAGCGAGACGCGGATCCGACGTTGCGTTATTCGCTTCGAATGTCAGCAAAAAGCGATTGACCAGTTTTTCGACCTTCTTGGGGTCCTGCAGGTCCTTTATCTTCAGCTTCTTCTCGATCATCTTTGCCTGCGCATCCACCTTGGAGTTTGCGGTTTCGGCGGGAATTCCAAGGGCGGTGCGGGTGAACTCCGCAAGCGCATTGTCGGCGAGTATGTCGTAGGGATTGGAAATGCTGGCGGCCATGCGCTTGAAATAGAGCGCAAGGCGAACGCCGGAATTTTCTTCGCCGACCCGCTGTTCCAGCGTCTGCCGAACATATTTGTCGCGTGTTTCCATGAGGCTGCGGGTGTTCTGCACGCTCTGGCCGGCTTTCGCGACGATATTCCCCTTGGCGTCGAAATTGAAGGAGCCGGCAAGTGCGCGGAAGCGGGCATCTTTTTCGGTATTGGCGAAACTTTTGGGGTCCTTGAGGTCGGACTTGAAGATCTTCTTGAGGTAATCGGTGGTGACCGTTTTGGGGTCGATACCCTGTGCAACAAGCATGAAATCGAGCAGGCGGCGGTCGGCAAGCAATTGATCGACCGTTTCAAGCGTTTCCATTTTCTGGCGATAATAGGTGACCTCCGCCTCGCCTTTCTCCCTGGCCTTTTTGTCCTTGTCCCACCGGGTAACTTCCGTCAGATAATTTCGCGATATTCGGGTGATCTCGTTTTCCGACTGGGCGAGCCGGGGTGAGCCTATCTTGCCCTCGGCATCAAAGTTGAAAGCCTTGGCCAGCCGCACGAAACGCTCGTCCTTCAAAGTGTAAACGTAACTTTTCGGGTCCGACAGATCGCTGGTGAACACCCTTTTGAGCGTGAAGGACGAGGCTTCTTCAGCGGTGATATCGAAGGCCTTCAGGGCGAAGTTTCGAATAATGACCGCGCCCTGCGCATTCGACAGAAAATCCTCGAGATTTTTCGTCAGGCCGATATAGCGTCGGTAGTTCTTGATTGCCTTTTCGTCCGCTGCTTCGTCCTTGTCATCGTAGCGACTGAAGTAGAGGTTCATCATGGTGTTGAGCTGTTCGTTGGTCTGCGCGACCTTGCCGGTCTTGATCTTGCCATCCGCACCGAAATTGAAGGCGCGTGCCAGATCGACAAGACCTTTGTCCTTCTCCTTGTGGATAGGGCTTTTCGGATCATTCGGATCCTGCAAGACGGCCCAGCCGATTTTCTTGTCCGTCTCATCATTGTCCGTCAGATTGAAGCTGACGATGAGCATCGTTCTCAGGCGCGCAAACTGCGTCATCTGACTGGCCTCGGTGATGGTTTTCATCTTGTCCGCGAAATACTCGCGGTTGAGAACAGCTCCGGCCTGCGTCAGGCGGGGATTTGAAAGAACGTAGGTTTCGTTTGTCAGTCGCCTCTGCGCAGCCGTCTGCGCCGGCATGCCGTCATCTACGCGGCCGTCGTCGCGGAAATTAAACGCGGCCGCCATCTCGAACAGCTTGTTGGCATCGTTGATACGCTTGTTATATTGGCTGATCAGGTAGTCGATCTTTGCGAGCGCCGGTTTGTCGGTGGGCGCGACGCCTGCACGTTCTATGCGCAGATCGGCCGCCTTTGCCTTCCACTCCGGGATCAATGACTTGTAGGTCTTGTTGATGTAGCTTTCGGCATTGCTGATATCGCTCGTCAGAACGTTTTTGACGTGCTTGTAGCTGAAGGTCTCGGCGTCGATGCCGAAGGATTTGAAGATATAATCCCGAAGCCGCGTGTTCTTGAAGATATCGTCGACATGCCCGACCTTCTCGATGGCAATGTTGTAAAAACGGGTCTCTTCCTTTAATTCGGCGCCTTCCTGTTCGATCGTAGTGTGATAGGTGGCAATCAACCGGTCCTGCTGGGATTTCGTCTGAACCGATTTTTCCGCTTTGATCGTGCCGAAATCGAAAGAGGCAGCGAAGTCGCGGTATCGCGTATCCTTCATTTTGTTGGCGAAGCTGCTCGGATCGTTAAGATTGCTTTCCAGCACCTTCTTCATGAAGGCGGTGGCATAGATCATTTCCTCCAGTCCATGCGCCTTCATGGCGTAGGAATAGAGCCGGAAGTCCTTCAGGAACGCGTCGAGGTTTTTGACCTTGCCGATATTATCCGCATAATATCTGGCGTCGCGCGATACGACGGGGTCGTTCGCGACGCGTTTCAGCGACAATTCCATATCACGATTGTAAAGAGCGTAAGTCGTATATGCGGGCAGCACCATGTGTCTCCGAAAAAACTATGGCAGAATCTGTGCGTGAACCAGTTATGAAGCGGAGAATTGCAGTATAGTCTTGCGCGTAGCTGTATAATTAAAAGTAATATTTAGAATAAATATTTTGTATTATTAAATTAGTTGAGATTTATATTGATCGTTTGGTGCGTGGCTGCGTTCAGATCGCGTGCAGGCAGAAGCAGCCCCAAGCGCCAACGCCAACACCACGCCGGCAGACAAAGGGGAAAGACTTGGCAAAAGCTGAGGGCGGCACATTTGTCCGCGCTGTTGGACAGACGTGCGAAATACCGCTGGCAGCGTGTTCAGCGCTATTCTGAGGCAAGACCGTATTAGAGGCTTTTTCTAGGGCAGTTCCGGGTACTGCTACGGGTTTTTGCGGGAGACGGGGGCGATGGTCGCCATCTGCAACAATGTGCGCTCGTTCGTGCGTTTGGCTCGCGCCAATGCATCGTCGCGGTCTTCCGGAAGCGTGTAGGTCATGTAGGACAGCGAGGTTTCGAGGTCGTTATTATTGTGTCCGAGGATGGCCGCGAAATAGCTGTTCTTGGTGACATGGGGCGGCGCGAAATTGTGATACGCCACCTCCGCATAAAGGTGCCGCAGGCCGTAGGGCTTGGGCAGTTCTTCCTTCGGCCAGAGATCCTCGAACAGATTAAAAACCGTGTCCCGAAGCAGCAGGCGGGTTTCCGATGAAAAATCGTCGATTGACATGCCGTGCCACAATTTTCCCTGCCCGCTTTCGCGCAGGCGCTGGTAGGCGGACAGGATGGTTGCGGAGCGTGCAAGGATCGGGATCTCGTAGGTAACCCCGAATTTCGTTCCTTCGCCCTGCTTCGTCTTGGCCTGGCCGTTAAACAGGATGCTCCACTTGGAAACACCTTTGCCATAGGGGGCGGGTGAAAACTCGGCCTGCGTAAAGACCTCGTAGGGGCGTCGCCCCGTCATGCCGATCAGGCCGATGCCGATCATCAGGGGATCGTTGGACTGGAGGCAATCGGTGCAAATCTTCAGAACCTGCCGGTAATTTTCGAACGTGATCAGCGCGCCATGCTTGTTGGCGATCTTCTCCATCTTGACCCGCCGCGCATCGTCGTACATCGCGGCATCGCCGGTGGCGATCTTCAGCATTGGATGCTCGTCGCCGAAGGCTTCGCGGATAGCGTTGCGGTATTTCGTGATGTAGGAAATGATCGTCGTCTGGGCTCTGCCCTTCATGAGGTCGATTTCAGCGGTCCACAAAGCCTGCATCTCTTCTTTCGAGCCCAGGCCGTTCATCGCTGCAATAAAATCCGCGATCCGCAAAAGCACTGTCGGCTTGCGGCCAGCGGTGTTGAATTCCGCCCGTTCGATCTTTTCGACAATGGAGGTCGCAACGCCGGTTTTCGGATAGTCGGCCCGCTCTATATAGGTCTTTAGCCGCTCCCGCAGCTTTTTCATGTTGCAGATGGCAAGCGGGGTGCTCTTTGCGCCAAATTCGGCCTTCAGGGCATAGCGATATTTCATGATGTAAAGTTCGAGCGTCTTTTCCGTGCGGCCATTGTCGAAATGGTAGCGGACCTCTGCGTCCCAAAGATCGCGGATTTTTTTGTTTCGCAACGCCTCGCTGCTTTTCATCGCCTCCCTGACCCGACCGACGAACTGGTCGATGCGTTCCACGAGAACTGGAGTTTTGGTCTTTCGTGCGAGCATACGGCGGCCCCTGAACCGGTCGGGAAATATAAAATCTATGATTGGCAATCAACAGAAGCATGGTTGCGGAAATGCCATGGATATTCGCCGCCAGCATATTTCTTTTGAATAATAGTTTAATCGATTCCGCAAGTATGGCCGTGATGCGTGGAACCTTCAAGGAAGGTTTGCGAGCCGAGATCGGTCATTCGGGGAGCCGGCATCCTGCCGGCGGCGCTTCGGGTGATTGAATTCTGATGGAAGTATGGGCTTCGGGAATTCTCCCGAAGCCGCAGAGGTCGCAACAGCCTATTTCGGTAGTCGGGTTTTCAGGGAGGTCACGATGCGCTTGGCAAGCCCCTCATAGTCTTCATCGAAATGGTGGCCACCCTCGATGCCGATCGTCTCCACGCCCTTTGCCTTCAGGCCGGGGCAGGGGTCTTCATCCTCTTCCTCCGTGCCATAGACGCATTGCACCAGCTTCGGATCGATCTTGACGATATCGTCGATGGTCTTGCCGCCCTTGCCTTCGCCGGCAACGCCGAGCCAGCCCTGGACGGAAATCTCGAAATCGACTTCCGTCGAAAGCCCAAGCAGCGTCAGCTGCACGACATGGGATTTCGCGCGTTCAGGCAGGAGATTATAGGTGGCGGGAATGATATCGGCGCCAAAGGAATAGCCGATCAGCACCACGTTCCGAACCTTCCATTCCTTGCGGTAGGTGTCGATGATACGCGCAAGGTCATTGGCTACTTCCTGCGGTTGTTTTTCTTTCCAGAAATAACGCAGGGCATCGACGCCGATCACAGGTATCCCCTGCTTTTGCAGCGCGCCGCCGACTTCCTCGTCGAGATCGCGCCAGCCGCCGTCACCGGAATAGATCACCGCCATGGTGTCCATCGCCGGGCTCGTTTCGAGAACCGTGATCGGCAGGCCTAGCGGGCTGCTGGTATCGCCCGCCGCGTCGACCTTGTCGGACAGGATCTGGGATAAAACCTCATCCGCCTTGCCTGTCACATCAGTCACTTCGATATCGGGATGAAGCTTCACCAGGGCGTTAACATGGTCGCGGCCCTTCTGATCCGCATCGGGCGTGAACAGCACGCTGACAGGAGCTGGCAGCGGGCCATCGGTCAGGCCATAAACCGTTTCACCGTCCACCTTATCCTTGGTGGCGGGGGTGCAGAGTATCTTTTCAAGCGGCAGGCCAGCCTTGGGGTCAACCGCGATGGCTTCCTGAACGGTGGAGACCGGGCTTTGCGCGATCATGGCGAGCGCCAGCGTTCCGCCCTTGCCGATGCCGGTGAGGATAGGCTGGCGATAGCTGGCCGTCCCGGCGGTGCGCTGGATCTGCTGCGACAGCGACTCGATGTCCGAGATCATATAGATACACTCGTCATCATCAGCCTCGAGTGCCTTCAGATATTCCTTGAAATCAATGCCGACCACCGCGGCACCCTTTTCCACCAGTGCTTTGGCGCGTTCTTCGTCGGTGCTGGTCCATCCGTCCACATCGGAAATAAGGAAGACGCTGGCGAGAATTTCGCCATCCGGCACCATGATGTGCTCGGCGGGGATCATGCCGGTGTCATAGGCTGGCTTGTCCTGCGAAAAGGCGGCGCTGGAAGCAAACAATGGGGAGAGGAACAGGGCGGAAGCGGCAAGGGCTGCCTTCAGCATGCTGTATTTTCTCATTTTCCGATCACTCCTCTGACACCGCCACTGATCAGAACCGTCGCGTCCATCAGCGCCAGAGCGGCGTCTGCGCCATTCTGTACGGCGAGGTAACGCGGTTCCCATTTCGGGTGGAACTTCGTCTTGAATGCACGAAGGCCCTTAAAGTTGTAGAAACGTTCGCCATGTTCGAAAAGTGTGCTGCCAATGCGGTCCCAGACCGGTGCCGCATCGCGCTTCGACATGCCGGACATGGGTGCCATGCCGAGATTGAAGCTTTCGTATCCCGCCTCACGCAGGTGCTGCATGATGCTGACGAAGAGGAAATCCATCGAGCCGCGCGGTGCATCCGGTGAAAAGCGCATGAGATCGACGGTGGCTTCCTTTTTCGTGTCCGTCACCATTAGATTGGCGAAGGCGGTGATCTTGCCATCCTTCCGCAGCACGGCGACGGGCTGGGAGAGAATGTAGTTGGGCTCGAACGCACCGAGAGAAAATCTCTTTTCCCTTGTATTGTGGTGGGTGAGCCAGCCATCCGAGACCTGCTTGAGGTCATCCAGAATATCGGCCACATGCAATTGCTCGACAACTTCGAAGGTCAGCCCGTCGCGGGCGCCGCGGCTCAGGGACTGGCGAAGGGTCGCGAGCTTGCCGCCCTTCAATTCAAATGCGGTAAGATCGACCAGCGCCAGTTCGCCAAGCTTGAAGGCACGCAGGCCCGCATCGGCGCAATGGGACAGGAGGAAGGGCGAAATCTGGTAGAAGGCGGCGCGCGCACCCGCCGAACGGGCGGATTCCACGAATTGCCAGACCAGATCGGGAAAATCCTCCTCGTTGCCGACGGGGTCGGCGAAGGCGATCCATGACCGGCCCTGAATGCCGTACATGATGAAGGCGCTGCCGCTTTCCGAGAACATCACATGCTTGTCGCCCATGCGCACCAGATTGGCATCGGCCGAATCCTGCTGCATGACGATGTCGGTTGCACGTTCAACGTCTTCCGGCTGGATGGAGTCCGGCTTGAAAGTGACCGGCCGCATCAGGCTGAAAATTGCAATGGTCGAGGAAGCGAGCACCAGGCCGAGAAGGGCGCGCAGACCGCGCGGGGCTTCTTCGGAGAACTCGAATTCCCACCACAATGTGTGGCTGTAATCGGTGTCGCGGTAGACGAACAGAAGTATCGTTGCCGCGCCGGCGATGATGACGGCCATAGCAGCGAGCCAGCTTGGTCCCAGCGCCTGTTTGACCAGCGAGGCATGACGGTTGAAGCTGCGCATATTGAGGGCGAGCGCCGCGATGAAGATGCCGAGGAAGATTGCCTCGAAAACGGCGATCGCCTTCACCAGCGACAGGATGAGCGCCAGCGATGCGGCGACAAGGGCAATCCACCACGCCCCATCCAGCCGCTGCCCGAGGCCGCGGGAGGCGACAACGAGGCCAAGGCCGAGAATACTCGTCAGAAAGTGCGCCGCCTCGATGATCGGCAGTGGCACGAAATTCGACAGGAAATCCAGATTGCTGCCGGGCGTCGGCGTCACGCTCGAAAAGATCAGCATGGTGCCGAGAATGATCGCGAAGGTGGAGAGCAGCGGTGGCGCCAGCCGCACGGCAAGCTGGCTGATATCGGAGACCACCGGCTTGGCCGCGAACTGCTTCATCTCGGAAACGATCATCACCAGAATGGCAACAACCAGCGGCAGGACGTGATAGATGACGCGATAAAGAACGAGGCTTCCAAGCAGTTGATCGACGCTGATCGCGTTGCCAAGCCCGGCTACCATGACCGTTTCGAACACACCGAGACCGGCGGGAACGTGGCTGAGAACGCCAAGGCCGACGGCGGTGGCATAGATCGCGAAGAATGTCGGCCAGCCGAGATGCGTCTCGGGCAGGAGCACGTAAAGCACGGAGGCGGAGGCGGCGATATCAAAGGCGGAGACGAGGAACTGGCGCGAGGAGGTGCGGCTGTCGGGAAGGCGCAGTCGCCATTTGCCGAGCCGGATCGCCTTGCCGTTGCGGCCGACATAGGCGGTGGTAACGAGAACGGCAATGACGGCGAGCGCTCCGCCCCTTAGAACAGTCGGGTCGAGACCGATGATCGCCGCGATGCGTGGTGCGACGATGAAGGTCGAAAGGGCGCTGACCGACAAAAGCCCCAGCCCGAAGGACAGCGTGACGAAGGCGATGACACGCGCGATGTCACCGGGCGAAAGTCCCAGCCGGGAATAGGCGCGAAAGCGTATGGCGCCGCCACTCAAGGGGCCAAATCCAGCAGTATTGCCGATGGCGTAAGCGGCAAAAGCGGTGGCCGCCATGGACGGGAAGCGCACCTTTTTGCCGACATATTCGATCGCGTTGGCGTCATAGAAAATCAGCGACAGGAAGCTCAGCGCCGTAAAGACCATCGCAAGAAGAATGGCGGGAAGCGAAGTGTCCAGAAGGGCTGCGATCACATCATCGTACCGCACTTCGGATGTGAGGCGGTAAATCGCAAATGTCATCATCACGAAGATGAGCGTAATGGCGATGGCCGTCAGATAGGGCCGGTTTCTGGCAAAGAAGCTTTCAACCGGGGATTCGGTAATATCGGTCTGTATAATTTCGCTCTTGTCTGCCATTTGCTTTTTCCAGCGCCAGTCCCTTGGTTGGCGAACCACAGGATTGTGTCGCTAATTCGTTTCGGTTGAGGAAATTTGCTTAGCAGAAATGCGTGACGTGTCGATGTGAAGTTTGGCGACAAACGAACGAGATTTTCGCCGGTAAAATGAAAAATGCAACCAAAAAGAGCGATGTTCAAATTTTAGATCAAAAACTCAGTGAATTGATCGTTCCGATTGCTTGGAGGCGATGTTTGATGTGATTAAACGCTTCTTTCAATTGAAGGAAATGCAAATGAACATGCCGACAAGAATAGTAATTTCGCTGATCGCAGCCCTTTTGGTGGGCGGCGGCTACATGGCTTATGACAAGATGCGGGGCGCCGAATGGGTTGTCTCACCGCAGCAGATCGCTGATGCGAAGGCCGGCGGGCAGGCCGGATATGAATCGCGTCCGGGAACAGTGACCGTTCTGCCGATCCGCAGCGAGACCGCGGATGTACTGCCGATCAAATGGGCCATTGCTGGCCTGGTCGCAGGCCTGCTGGCGTTTCGGTCCACGGGCAAAAAGAAAGCGGCAAAGGCCTGAGGCCTGCCGCTTCATGTCTCCGGCACGGAAGTCCGGGGAGAATGCCAAAGTCGGGGCGCGTCACGCGCCCCACGTCTTCTCCAGCACGCGTACCCAGTTGCCATGGCAGATCTTGGCGAGTGCGGCGTCGTCATAACCGCCGTTGCGCAGGGCTGTGACCAGCAATTGCAGATCGGCCGCATCCTTCATGGCTGCGGGAATGGTGGTGCCGTCGAAATCCGAACCGAGTGCGACGTGATCGATGCCGATGCGGTTGACGATATAGTCGACATGGCGGACCAGTTCGCCAAGATCGGTAGCCGGGTTCTTCACGCCGTCCTGGCGCAGGAACAGAACGCCGAAATTGATGCCGGCAAGACCGCCGGTGTCGCGGATCGCGTCCAGCTGACGGTCAGTCAGGTTTCGGCTGTGGTTGCACAGCGCATAGGTGTTGGAATGGGACGCCACCAGCGGTGCGTCCGAAATCTTCGCGATGTCCCAGAAACCCTGTTCGTTCATATGCGACAGGTCGACCATGATCTTCAGTTCGTTGCAGGTCTTCACCAGCCGTTTTCCGGCATCGGTGAGGCCGGGGCCGATATCCGGTGTCGACGGGAAGCGGAAGGGAACGCCGTAGGCGAAGATGTTCGGGCGGCTCCAGACCGGGCCGAGCGTGCGAAGGCCAGCCTCGTGGAGAACATGCAGCGCATCCAGATCGGCGCCGATCGCTTCTGCGCCCTCGATATGGAAGACGGAGGCAAAGGCGCCCTCTGCCATCGCGCTGCGGATCTCGGCGGCCGTGCGGCAGACTTTCAGCGCGCCGCCTGACTGTTTCTCGGCGCGGAACAGCAGCGCCGCCATGCCAAGCGTCGCCTTCAGCGCGTCCGCTTCAGCCGGTGTCGTGAAGTCGCCGTTCGCGTCCTTCTCCATGCTGGGCGAGGGCACGTAGATGGCGCAGAGGCCACCGGCCAACCCGCCCTTCCTGGCGCGCGGCAGGTCGATGTGGCCGACCGTATCGCCCTCGATGAGAAGCGTTTCGGGAGAGGCATTGCCCGATCGCCATAACCGCAGAAGCACGTCGTTGTGGCCGTCGAAGACGGGTACGGTTTTTTCATCGGTCATGGTCGTTCACCTTTGGATACGGGCGGGGCGCGGGCGCGCGGTCGTCAGACTTTTGAGAATTGGTAGAGGAAAGGTCAAGGTCGGAGCAAATGCAATCCGTGCATAGGCTCTGCCAAATTTGGAATTGGTCGCGCCTCGTTTGCTCGTGGTAATCGCGGGAAAACACAAAAAAAATGACTGGATTGGGGCGAACCCATACCGTTTCCGAAAAATAAGGTCCGAAAGGGGATTTTCGATGATTTCAAGACGCAACCTGCTGATTGCCGGCGCTGCCGTACCGTTCCTGTCCTATGCGCACATTCCGGCATTTGCTGCGACGCCCAAGGATATTCTGGTGGTCGCGCAGCAGCTGGACAACATGACGAGCCTTGATCCGCATGAGGGTTTCGAAGCCGTCGGCGGTGAAATCATGTCCAACATGTACCAGAAGCTGGTGCGGGCGAACCGTGAAGATTCCACCAAGGTCGATCCGGTCATCGCGAAGTCCTGGGAAGCCGATGCGGAAAGCAAGGTTTTCACCTTTGTGATCGGTGACGATGCGACCTTCTCGAGCGGTGCGAAAGTGACCGCGGAAGACGTGGCCTTTTCTCTGCAGCGCGCCATCAAGATGAACAAGAGCCCGGCCTTCATCATCGGCCAGTTCGGCTTCACGCCTGACAATGCCGAAACGACCATCGTTGCCGCCGACGAAAAGACGGTGAAGCTGACGACGGCAAAGCCGACCGCAATCTCGTTCCTGCTCTATTGCCTCTCCGCCAATATCGGCGCGATCGTTGAAAAGAAGGCCGTGCTGGCAAATGTATCGGGCGAAGACCTCGGCAATGGCTGGCTGCAGAAGAACAGCGCCGGTTCCGGCGATTTCATGTTGCAGGCCTGGAAGCCGAGCGAGAGCGTAGCGCTCACCGTCAACCCGAATGGCCCCTACAAGGGTAACATCAAGCGCGTCATCCTGCGCCATGTCACCGATCCGTCTTCCCAGCTTCTGATGCTTCAGAAGGGTGATATCGACATTGCCCGCGACCTGACCTCGGAACAGCTGCGTACCGTCCAGAACGACGCCAACATCGAGCTGCAGCGCAAGAGCATCGCCTCGCTGGTGCTGATCTCGCTCAATCAGGGCAATGAGAACCTTGCCAAGCCGCAGGTCTGGCAGGCCATCAAATGGGCGCTGGACTACAAGGGCATGCAGGAAAACATCGTGCCGCTGACGCACAAGGTTCACCAGAGCTTCGAGCCGGAAGGTTTCCCCGGCGCCGTCAACGACACGCCGTACCAGCGCGATGTCGAAAAGGCCAAGGCGCTGATGGCGGAAGCCGGTCTTGCCGACGGTTTCGAAATCACCATGGATCACTATTCCGCCCAGCCTTACCCGGATCTGGCGCAGGCCATCCAGGCAAACCTTGCCGATATCGGCATCAAGGTGCGTCTGCAATCTGCCGAGAACCGTCAGGTTCTGACCAAGATGCGCGGCCGCGAACACCAGATGGCGCTTTCCGCCTGGGGCACGGATTATTTCGATCCGCATTCCAATGCCGATGTCTTCAACATCAACAAGGACAATGGCGACGACGCCAAGTCCAAGCCCTTCCTGTGGCGTTCGCGCTTCAAGAACGACGACTTTGCCGCGAAGGCAGAAGCCGCCCGTGACGAGAAGGACCCGGCAAAGCGCATCGAGCTTTATGAAGCGCTGCAGCGCGAGCACATGGAAAACAGCCCCTTCGTCTTCATGTTCCAGACGACGAAGACGGCCGCGTTCCGCAAGGGCGTTTCCGGCTTTGAACTCGGCGTTCTCTCCGAGGGCAATTCCTATCACGATGCTAAGAAAGCGTAACATTGAACAAGCGCGTCAAAAGCATATCGTCGACACTGAGCAGCGTCATTCTGACGCTGTTCGGGTTGATGGTCATCACCTTCCTGATCGGGCGCGTCATGCCTGTCGATCCCGTCATTGCGGCAGTCGGCGACAACGCGCCTGAAGACGTCATTGTGCGGGTTCGGGCCGAAATGGGCCTGGATCAGCCACTGGTCGTTCAGTTTTTCCACTATGTGTCGCAGGTGCTGCACGGTGATTTCGGCAATTCCATCCTGACCCGCAACCCGGTCTGGATCGATATCAAGCGCGTTTTCCCCGCCACCTTCGAGCTTGCCACGGCAGCACTCATTCTCGCTGCGCTGATCGGCATTCCGCTCGGCGTCTGGGCCGCCGTGAAGCAGGGTAAGTTGACGGACCAGATCATCCGCGTCGTCTGCCTTGCCGGCCATTCCGTGCCCGTCTTCATGCTGGCGCTGATTTCGCTGCTGGTATTTTACGCCACACTTGGCGTCGCACCCGGACCGGGCAGGCAGGACATTATCTATGACGGCATGATCTCGCCGGTCACCGGCCTGATGACGGTCGATACGCTGCTTGCCGGCGACTGGGACGCGTTTTACGACGCCATCGCCCATATGGTGCAGCCGGTCTGCATTCTTGCCTATTTCAGCATGGCCTATATCACCCGCATGACGCGCGCCTTCATGATCGATGCGCTGAAGGGCGAATATGTCATTACGGCCCGTGCCAAGGGGCTTTCGGCAATGACAGTCATCTGGGGGCACGCCTTCCCGACGGTTGCCGTACAGCTCGTCACGGTTCTCGCACTCACCTATGCCGGCCTTCTGGAAGGTGCCGTGGTGACGGAAACCGTCTTCAGCTGGCCGGGCCTTGGCCAATATCTCACCGTCTCGCTCATGAACGCGGACATGAACCCTGTCGTCGGAGCGACCCTGTTGATCGGCCTGATCTATGTCGGCCTCAACCTGCTCGCAGACGTACTTTACCGAGTAATGGATCCCCGCGTTCGATGATGTTAGCAACTTTCAGAAACTGGGCTCTGGATGAGACGCCGCATTCCCGCAGGCAGGCTGCCTGGGGTAATCGGTACCGCATCTGGCTGAACCTCAAGTCCAATCCGCTGGCGGTAGTCGGTCTCACGATCATCATCGTCTTCATTGCGCTGTCGCTGCTGGCGCCGTTCATCGCGCCTTACGATCCGGCCGCGCAGAACCTTGGCAACCGCCTTGCCTTCCCGAGTGCCGAGCACTGGTTCGGCACGGATGAGCTGGGCCGCGACATTCTTTCGCGCATTCTCTATGGTGGTCGCGTCACGCTCGGCATGGTCATTGCCGTCGTCGTTCTGGTTGCGCCGATCGGTCTCGCCATCGGCTGCATCGCCGGTTATTTCGGCGGTATCGTCGATACGGTGCTGATGCGGGTGACCGATGTGTTCCTGGCCTTCCCACGCCTCATCCTGGCGCTTGCCTTCGTCGCGGCGCTGAAGCCTGGCGTCGAAAGCGCCATTCTCGCCATCGCGCTCACCGCCTGGCCGCCCTATGCGCGTCTCGCTCGCGCCGAAACCATGACGGTTCGCGGCAGCGATTTCGTTGCGGCTTACCGGCTGACAGGCGCTTCCGCCTGGCGCATCATCGCCCGTCACATCGCGCCGCTCTGCGTGCCGAGCCTCATCGTGCGTATCACGCTCGACATGAGCTCGATCATCATCACCGCCGCCAGCCTCGGCTTCCTCGGCATGGGTGCGCAGCCGCCTTCGCCGGAATGGGGTGCGATGATTGCGACCGCCAAGCGCTTCATCTTCGAACAATGGTGGGTCGCCACCATTCCGGGCATCGCCATCTTCCTCGTTTCGCTCGCCTTCAACTTCCTTGGCGATGGTCTGCGCGACGTGCTCGACCCGAAGGGACATTGAGCCATGCTGGTCGAAATCGAAAATCTGAAGATCGCGTTCCAGACCCGCACCAGCCGTTTCGAGGCGGTGCGTGGCGTTTCCATGAAGCTCGGAACAGAAAAGCTCGGCATCGTCGGTGAATCCGGTTCGGGCAAGAGCCTCACGGCGCGCGCGCTGATGAAGCTTCTGCCCTCCAATGCCGATATCAAGGCCGACAAGCTCTCCTTTGACGGTATCGACGTGCTTTCCGCCAGTGAAAAGCAGATGCGCCAGATCCGCGGAAAACGGGCAGGTTTCATCCTTCAGGATCCGAAATATTCGCTGAACCCGGTCAAGACCATGGGTGCACAGATCGCGGAAGCCTGGCGCGCCCACAAGGGCGGCAGCAAGCGTGCGGCCATGGAGGCGGCAATCGCCCTGCTCGATCAGGTGAAGATCCGCAATCCGCGCCAGGTCGCTTCGTCCTACGCTCACGAGGTTTCCGGCGGCATGGGCCAGCGCGTGATGATCGCCATGATGCTGGCGCCCGATCCCGAGCTTCTGATCGCCGACGAACCGACAAGCGCTCTCGATGCCACGGTGCAGGCGGAAATCCTGCGGCTAATCGAGGAGCTGGTATCGGAACGCGGCATGGGTCTCATTCTCATCAGCCACGACCTGCCGCTTGTCTCGCATTTCTGCGACCGCGTGGCTGTCATGTATTCCGGCCGGGTGATGGAGGAGCTGAAGGCTTCCGAACTCCTGAAAGCCCAGCATCCTTACACGCAGGGTCTCTTGAACTGCATTCCCTCGCTGACGCATCCGCGCGAGCGTCTTCCCGTTCTCAACCGTGATGCAGCGTGGTCCAGCCTATGATCGACGTCGAAAATCTCCGTATCAAGTTCGGCGACCGTGAAGTGGTGAAGGGCGTGTCCTTTTCGGTCGAAAAGGGCGGCAGCTTCGGCATCGTCGGCGAAAGCGGCTCGGGCAAGTCCACCATCCTGCGCGCCATGGCCGGCCTTAATGAAAGCTGGGAAGGCCGCATCGCCTTTGCCGGCAAGGATGCGCCGCTGAAGCGCACGCCGGAATTCTTCCGGCAGGTGCAGATGGTATTTCAGGACCCCTATGGTTCGCTGCATCCGCGCCAGACCATCGACCGCATTCTCAGCGAATTGCCGTTGGTGCACGGCATGGACAATATCGAAAAACGCATCCAGCAGGCGCTATCGGATGTGGCCCTGCCGCAGGCGGTGCGCTTCCGTTACCCGCACCAGCTCTCCGGCGGCCAGCGTCAGCGCGTGGCGATTGCGCGTGCTTTGATTGCCGATCCGCAGGTTCTGCTGCTCGATGAGCCGACTTCGGCGCTCGATGTTTCAGTGCAGGCGGAAATCCTGAACCTGTTGCAGGATCTGCGGGCGGCGCGCAACCTCACCTATATCCTCGTCAGCCACAATCTGGCTGTTATCGCGCATCTGTGCCCACAGGTGGGCGTGATGCTGAATGGTGAAATGGTCGAGCAGCTGAATGCAGGCGATTTACGCGAAGGCCGCACGAAACACCCGCATACGGAAGAGTTGCGCAGCCTGAGTATCCGGTTGGAAGAGCCGGCTTGAGCCCACGTCGCACATAAATCGAGCGGGTGCTGCTCGCTTCTTCTCTCCACCGGGGAGAAGGTCGCGGCAGCGGTATGAGGCTTCCCACAAGACCCACGAAGACACGAGACCGAACAATGTCACAGCAATTCGACTGGAACGCCGCTTCAACGCTTGCCGAGAGTTTCGTCTCGCAATGGGCCGGCAATGAGCCGGGCGGAGCGGTGATTGGTTTCGATCTCGATGGCATCCGTTTTGCCCATGCGGGCGGGGTTGAGAGCGTTTCGACCTTTGCGCCGTTCACGCCGAAAAGCGTGGTGCGTTACGCTTCCGTCACCAAACATGCCTTCTGCGCCATGGTGCTAGCCCATTCCGATCTGATCGGGCTTGACGATCCGCTCGGCAAGCATCTGCCGGAGCTGCAATCGCCACTCCGCGACGTCACCGTCGGGCAGGCGCTGGATATGAGCGGCGGGTTGCCGGACACGCGCGAATGCCTCTCGCTGCTTGGTCTTTCCGTCTACACCGAAACGAAGGCCGGCCCGCTCCTCGACTATCTGTCGCGGCTGACCCGGCTGAACTTTCCGGCCGGCAGCGAGGTTTCCTATTCGAATACCGGTTATCGTCTGGTCGAGGCGGCGCTGGAGCGCCATGGTTTCCGTTTCGATGATTTCGTGCAGGCGCAAATTGCCGGTCCGTTCGGTGTTTTCCTGAAGGCGCCGGACGTCTGGAACGATCCGGTGGACGGATTGGTGCCGGGTTACTGGAAGGCTGAGAACAACTGGCAGCTTTCGGCGGCAGGCCTGCATATTTCCGCTTCGGGCAGTCTTGCCGGCAGTGCCGAAGCGCTGACGCGCTGGCTGCAGGGCCTGATGCGGGGCGAGGGCAGCTTTACAGGCGTTCTGGACGGGCTTTCCACCGAGCGGCCGCTCGCCGATGGACGGATGAGCGAATATGGTCTCGGCCTGCGCTGGTCACATCTCGGCGACAGACGTTTCGTGGGTCACGGCGGCTCGCATCCCGGTTACAAGACGTACTTCCTTCTCGATCCGGAAAACGGCACGGGTTTCGTCGTGGTATCGAACCGCGAAGATACCAACGGCTTCAAGATCGCGCTGGAAAGCATGGCGGCCCTGACCGGCCTGCCTTTACCCAAACCCGCCGGCAGCCTGCCGGAAGGTCTCTATGTCACCGAAAGCGGACCGTGGTGGCTGGAGATCAAGGGCAGTACCTCGACCTTCATCGATGGCGACGACACGCTTTATGAAGATGCCGATGGCTGGGTATCATCGCGCTCCGCATCCTCTCCGATGCTTCTGAGGCTCGAGGGCGATGCGATCGTCGGCGAGGCAGGCCACGCCGCTCGTCGGTTCCTGCCGGTTGGCGACCATGCGGTGCCCGATGAGCTTTCCGGGTCTTGGCGCTCTACCGAAGGGGCGGAATTTACGATTTCCTGTTCGTCGCTGACGATGGGCATCGGCCCCACGCGCCGCTCCATGCCTTTGACGGCGCTCGGCAATGGTCGCTTCCTCGTCACGCTCTCGGACGGGCCGTGGACGAAGCGCATCTGCCTCAATCAATTGAGCGACAGCCGGATAGAGCTTGTGGCAAGCCGGGCGCGGATGGTCGAATTTTCCAGAAGCCTATAAGAGGGTTTCAATCAGCTGCTATTGCTCCTAATAAAGACCCTTGTTCCAGCTAAAGGCCGGTTCAACATCTTTGTGGGAGAACAGGCCCTTGGAAGTCAAATGGCTCGAGGATTTCCTGGCGCTGGCCGGAACGCTCAATTTTTCGAAGGCGGCGGAAGAGCGGCATGTGACGCAATCCGCTTTTAGCCGAAGGATCAAGCAGCTGGAAGCCTGGGTGGGCGCGACGCTGGTCGATCGCGCTTCCTATCCCTCACGGCTGACCGAGGCAGGGGTGAAGTTCGTTCCAGTGGCGCAGGAAACCCTGAAGCAGCTTTACCACGCCCGTCGCACCCTGTTGCAGGAAGACGGTGAGGATGCCAGAACAGTGCGGCTGACGGCGCTGCACACGCTGTCTTTCACCTTCTTCCCGGACTGGCTGAAACGGGTGAACGAGAAGGCGGGACCGCTGTTTTCGGTTCTGCGGCCTGATTCCGGTAGCATGGAGGAGAACCTCAATTCGCTGGTGGACGGGCAGAGCGATTTCCTTCTGACCTACGCCCACCCCGAAGTGCCGATGCTGCTCGATGCACAGACCTTCGAATTCCGCGTGCTTGGCGCGGAAAATATCATTCCCGTTTCGGCCCCCGCGGAGGATGGCGCACCGCTGCACAGCCTGACGGAAAGCGCGAAAAAACCGTTTGCCTATCTGGATTACGAAAAAGCATCGTTCTTCGGGCCGCTGTTGCGTGATCTCCTGAGTGCGCGCCTGCCGAAATTCGAGCGGGTGCATGAGGGCAGCATGTCGGTGGGGCTGAAAGCCATGGCGATGGCGGGATGGGGTGTTGCCTGGGTGCCGGAAAGCCTGATGCGGCACGAGCTGGATAGCGGCGCGCTGGTGCGTGCCGCCGATCACAGTTTCGATATTGCCGTGGATATCCGGCTTTATCGCTCCAAGGAGAACCGCCGTCCCGTTGTCGAGCGCATATGGGCGGTTCTCGAAGATTGATCCTGGTCAGATCGCGGTGCGGTGGGCGTTTTCGAGATAGAGCGCGCGCAGGCGTTTCACCATCGCGCCTGGTTTGCCATCACCCACCGGCTTGCCGTCGATCTTCGTCACCGAAACCACGAAGTTGGAGGCGCTGGTCAGGCAGGCTTCGTCTGCGTTCATCGCCTCTTCCAGCGTGAAAGGCCGTTCTTCCAGTGTGAAACCGGCTTCCTTGGCCAGTTGCAGGGCGGCAAGGCGGGTGCAGCCGGGCAGGGTCTTGTTGCTGTTGCCGCGGGTGATGATCTTCTTGTCGCCGGTGATGATATAGGCGGTGGAGGATGCGCCTTCGGTGACGAAACCATCCTCGATCATCCAAGCCTCATCGCAGCCTTCAGCCTTGGCGATTCGTTTTGCCATGACCTGCGGCAGCAGGCAGACGGTCTTGATGTCACGGCGCGCCCAGCGCTGGTCGGGAACGGATTTGACCGCTATGCCGGCCTCTTCCACGGCGGTGCCGACGAGTTTCTTGGCCTGCGTGAACATCACCAGCGTCGGCTTCAAATCGGCGGAAAACAGGAAGTTGCGGTCTTCCGCGCCGCGCGTCAGTTGCAGGTAGATCATGCCTTCGACGAGGTTGTTGTCGGCAATCAGGCGACGTTCGGCCTCGACGATTTCCTTTGTTGTGACCGGCAGCGGCACGTCGATTTCGCGGGCGCTGCGTTCCAGCCGCGCCATGTGCAGGTCGCTGTCGATCAGCTTGCCTTCGAGAACGGAGGTGACTTCATAAATGCCGTCGCCGAACAGGAAGCCGCGGTCGAAGATGGAAAGGCGGGCTTCCGCCTCGGGCAGGAATTCGCCGTTGAGATAAACGATGCGACCGGGTTGGCTAGTCATGAAAACTCCGTCTGGAAAAGTCAGGCTGAAAGAAGGGTTTTAAGCGTATCGATGGAAATGGCCTCGACCGTGGAGACCTTGGCCGTTGCTGCATTGAAACCCGTTGTCGTCGTTGCCGCGCAGAGCGAATTGAGGATCGCTTCCTCTGTCGCCTCAATGGCAGCCTCGAACAGCGGCGAGATGGCGTCGTTTGAGAGATCAGGAAAATCGGTCACGGCCTTGCGGCGCGCAGGTGTTTTGCGAAGCCGCTCATTGGTCGAAAATGCCAGCGCATAGTCGCCGGAGCCATTGCTTAATGCCGCACCGGTGCGTGAGAGGCCGCCAAAGCTTCTGGCGGCCAGACGCTTCAGATTGCGCGAAGACAGCGGCGCATCGGTTGCGACGATGATGACGATGGAACCGTCCTTGTCCCTGTGCTCCGGGCTTAGATAGGGTTTGCCACAGACGAGGAGATGGCCGCCGTAATTGGACTGTACGAGAATGCCGAGCGTATAGGTTTCTCCGGCAATCGGTACCATGCGGGATGCTGTTCCGATGCCGCCCTTCATGCCGAAAGCCACGGTGCCGGTTCCAGCGCCAATGCCACCCTCGGCCACCGGGCCTGTGACAGCGCTCTTTAGCGCGGTGGAGATTTCCTCGATGGTCGGGCGACCGGCGCGGATGTCGTTGAGCCGGGAATCGTTGGTTTCTCCAACGACCGCATTGATGGACACCACTTTTTCATTGCCCGGCTGCGACAGCGTATGGCGGTTGATCGCCTCGATTGCCCTGCCGGTCGCGAGCGTATTGGTAAGGATAACAGGGGTTTCGAGTTCGCCCAGTTCCTCGATCTGTGTCGAGCCGGCAAATTTGCCAAAGCCGTTATAGACCGCAAAACCCGCGGGCACCTTGTCCTGGAAGATATTGCCGCCATGCGGCAGTATCGCGGTCGCGCCTGTGCGTACCGTATCGCCTTCGATCACGGTGGAGTGGCCGACAAGCACACCTTCGACATCGGTAATGGCGTTGAGCGCGCCAGTCTGGAACCGGCCCGGCTTATAGCCGATATCGCGCAGTCTCGGGCGGGTCGTCTCATGCATCGGGTCGATCGCTTTTGCGGAATTTAAGGCTGACATCAGGGCGAGCGAAGCCTCCGAAAAGCTTTGCCTGTCCGAACGTTAGCCTAGTTCGCCGCGAAACGGCATCGCAAAAATGGAATAGTTTTATGCGGACAACGTATGCGCTCAGGAGGCGCGAAGTGCGTGGCCGTGCCCGTCTTCCAGCCATTGGCGCATGGCCGCTTCGGCCTCTGCTCTCGTGGGCGCGCCGATGCGGCCACCGAAGACTGTGCATTTCAGGGCAGCCGCAACGGAGGAGAGCCGGATGGCCGCACGGCTTTCCATGCCTTCGGCTATGGCAAGCGCAAAGGTGCCGTGGAAAATATCGCCTGCCGCCAGCGTATCCACCGCCTTGACCTGCATCGTTTCCTGAAAATGCACAGTGGGATCGCCAGCTTCTGTCCAGTAGCAGCCTGCCGGTCCGGCGGTGACGGCGATGAAAGTCTGCGGGTAGCGGGCGTGCAGTACCGGCAGCATGTCTTTTACCGTTTCAAGTCCCGTCAGCCGGGCGGCGGCGGGTTCGGAAAAAACGATGTGGGTCGCGGCGGGTGCGAGCTTTTCGAGGGTTTCGACCGGCGCGACGTCTCCATCCAGAATGGCGTGTTTGCCGAGCGCGCGTGCCACATCAAGAACATCGAGCGCCAGTTCCGGCCAGCGCACATCCACCAGCACGGCGTCGTAAGCGGCGAGGTCCGCTGGTGTGCAGGAGCGCTTCTTTTCGTGCAGCCTGTGATCATAAAAAGGGACGATCAGCCTTTCGCCGCGATCATCGATAATGATCGTGGAGAGTGCGGAGCGTGCGCCGGCGGCGACTGTCATGCCTGTGGTGTCGATACCGCTTTCGGCGAGATCGCGCAGGATGCGGGTTCCGGTCTCGTCGTCGCCCACCGCACCCCAAAGGCTGGCGCGCCCACCCATGCGGTGCACCGCATAGGCTGCGCTGGATGCCATGCCCTCGGCGATCTGCAACATTTCGTAAGGCAGGACCTTGCCTTCGCCCTTTGGCATGTCATGGACGCGAAACAGGGTGTCAAGCACGGCTGCACCCACGCACAGCACATGTTTGCGGCTCTCGTGTTGGCTGTCCATGCCCGTCACCCTATGTCTTTGTCTTACGCAATTTTACTCGTCATGCGCCTTAGATGCGCTTGCCGGTTGCCTTGTCGAAAAGGTGCACCATTTCCGGGTCGATGGCGATATGGATCGTATCGCCGAACCGCACGTCCAGCCGCTCGCGGAACAGGCAGGCGATCTCGTCGCCCTTGCAGTTCAGCTTGGCATAGATTTCCGAGCCTGTGCCTTCGACCAGTTCGACCCGGCCTTCAATGCCGCCGCTTGCTGCACGGATATGTTCCGGGCGCACGCCGTAGACGAGGTCGCGGCCGCCCAGTGCGGCAATGTCGCTGTTGGCGGGCAGGGGAAGGCTTAAGCCCTTCACGGTGCGGAACACGCCTTCTTCAACGCGTCCCCGAATGAAGTTCATCGCAGGCGAACCGATGAAACCGGCAACGAAGAGGTTGGCCGGGCGGTCGTAAAGCTCGAGCGGTGCGCCGATCTGCTCGATCACGCCATCATGCAGCACCACGATCTTGTCGGCCATGGTCATGGCTTCCACCTGGTCGTGGGTGACGTAGATGGTGGTGGTGCCAATGCGCTGGTGCATGGCCTTGATCTCGCCGCGCATCTGCACGCGCAGCTTGGCGTCGAGGTTGGAAAGCGGCTCATCGAACAGGAAGACCTGCGGATCGCGCACCAGTGCGCGGCCCATGGCCACACGCTGGCGCTGGCCGCCGGAAAGCTGGCGCGGATAACGGTCGAGCAGCTTGTCCAGCCCCAGAATGGCGGCAGCCTTGTCGACCTTGGCCTTGGTTTCGTCGGCGCTCACCTTCTTCAGCTTCAGCGCGAAACCCATATTATCCTTCACCGTCATGTGCGGATAAAGGGCGTAGTTCTGGAAGACCATGGCGATATCGCGGTCACGGGCAGGCAGGTTGCTGACCTCGCGCGTGCCGATGTGGATTTCGCCGTCGCTTACTTCTTCCAGGCCCGCAATCATGCGCAGCAGGGTGGATTTGCCGCAGCCGGACGGGCCGACCAGCACGACGAATTCGCCATCCTTGATATCGATATCGATGCCGTGGATGATGTTGACCGCGCCGAAGCGCTTCTGGACGTTTAGAATATTGACCGGTGCCATATGGATGTTCCCGTATTTCTAATTTGTTGGTTCAGCCGCCCTTGACGGCGCCGGCGGTAAGACCCGCCACGATCTGTTTCTGCGCGAACATGGTGAGCAGCAGTACCGGCAGCGTCACGATCAGCGCGGCTGCGGCAAGTGGTCCCCAGCTCACCTGTTCGAAGGAGAGCATGTTGTAGACCGCCACCGGCAGGGTGCGCGTTTCACGGCTGGCCAGCACGATGCCGAAGACGAAGTTGTTCCACGAGAAGATGACCGCCAGAATGAAGGAGACGACGATGCCGGGTTTGGCAATCGGCAACGCCACCAGCCGGAACACCTGCCAGGAGGACGCGCCATCGATGCTTGCCGCTTCTTCCAGCTCCTTCGGCGTGGTTTCGAAATAACCGATCATGATCCAGACCACGATCGGAACCGTCACCACGAGATGGATGATGATCTGCGGCCAGAGCGTGCCGAGTAGGTTCAGCCATTGGAACAGCAGGAATAGCGGAATGAGGAAGGAGAGGCCGGGCGTCATGCGAGCGATCATGATGACGACAGCCGACTTTTCCGCCTTCAACCGGGCGATGCCGTAACCGGCAGGCACGCCGATCACCAGCGCCAGAATGGTGGCAGCACCGGTGACGAGGACCGAATTCCAGAAATAGAGGAAGAAATTATTCTCCTCGAACACCTTCACATAGTTCGACCATGCGAAACGCTCGGGGATGAGTATCGGCGGATAGGCGCCGTTGTCGATTTCATATTTCAGCGATAGCGAAATCATCCAGATGAAGAACAGGATGACAGGCGAAATCATCACCAGCGCCACGAAAAACAGGCCGATGCGGTCGAGGTTTTTACGTTTAAGCAATTGGCGAGCCATCAGCGATCCTCCATCTCGTTCCATTGCGCACGCTGGCGCACCATCAAAAGCACAAAGGACAGCGCCACGATGATGATGAAGAAGACGACGGCCATGGCCGAGCCGTAGCCGATGTCGTAGTAGGAAAACGCCGTGTTGTAGAGGTAGATGTTGATGGTTTCCGAGGCCGTGCCGGGGCCGCCCTGCGTCATCGCGTAGATGATGTCGAAGCTTTTGACGGCATCGATGGAGCGGATGATGACGGCGATCATGAGGAACGGCGCGATCATTGGCATGGTCAGGTAACGAAACTTCTGCCAGGCGTTGGCACCATCGATTTCGGCGCTCTCATAGGGTTCGCGGGGTACTGCAGCCAGTCCGCCGAGCACAATCAGCATGACGAGCGGTGTCCATTGCCAGGTTTCTACCAGCACCAGGGAGGGGATGACGGTGGACTGGTTGTAGATCCATTCCAGCGGCCCGATGCCGATGAGGGACAGGAGATAGTTCAGAACGCCGAGCTGCGGGTGGAACATCATGGTCCAGACGAGCGCGATGGCGACCGGGGTCGCCATCATCGGCATCACGAAGACGCCACGCAGAAAACCGCGCAGCGGAAACTGCGCATCGAAAACCAGCGCCGCCAATGTTCCCAGAAACAGCGGAGCGACGACCGACAGCACGGTATAGATGAGGGTGTGCCAGAGCGACTCCCAGAACCTCATGTCGCTTGCGAGCCTTATATAGTTATCGAAACCGATAAAGCTCTGTTCCTGTCCGAGCGTCCAGCGATGCACGCTCATCCACAGGGTGAAGACCCACGGAAAAACGATAACCGCCGAGATGACGACAAGTGCCGGTATGACGAAAGGCCAGTAGTTGGGAGCATGCCTTGCGGGCCTGCTCCCTTCTTTCCGGCTGACGCCTGTTTTGGTGTTTTCGATGCTCACGGAGGCCATTATCCCTCGCTACGCGCCAGAACGGGTGCGAACTGTTCCGTCGCTTTTTTCAGCTCAGCTGCCGCGTCGGCGCCGCCGATCATGTTGGTGAGGCCGACGCCATAGATGTCGCGGAATTCCGTGACCGGAATGATGACCGGCAGGGCAAGCTGCGAGACCTTGCCGGAACCGACAACCGCATCCAGCCATGCGGCCGGCATCTTCACGCCTTCACGCACCTTCTGGTCTTCGAGGATGGACTGGCGGAACGGAACGCCTGCACCCGCCTGCAACAGGCGCGCGCCCATGTCGTGCGAAATCGCCCATTGGCAGAAGAGGTAGGCTGCTTCCTTCTTGCTGCTGGCTTCGACGACACCAAGGCCATCGCCGAAGGTGCCGGCCGCCTGTACTGCCGGGCCCTTCGGCATGACACCGTAACCGACCTTGCCGACAACGCGGGATTTTTCCGGGTTTTCGATCGGCGGTGCGAAACCGACGCCATCGAACCACATGCCGATCTTACCCTGAAGGAAGGCAGACTGCGCTTCCGCCCAGTTGAAGCCGGAGACGCCGGGAGGGGCGGCTTTGGTCATCAGGCGTTGATAGAGTTTCGCTGCCTCGACCGCTTCCTTGGATTCGGTGTCGATCTTGCCGTCCACGCCGATCGGCTTTGCGCCGTAACCCAGCATCAACGAAGTCCAGACCGGGGTATTGGCGTTCTTCAGGCCGCGGGCGACGAAACCGTAGGTGTTGGTTGCGGGATCGGTGATCTTTTCCGCTGCCGTCACCAGTTCCTCGAAGGTCTCAGGGTATTTCAGGCCCTTGGCTTCGAAGAGTTCCTTGTTCCAGTAGACGATCCAGTAATCCACCGAGAATGGCAGCGAGCGCAGCACGCCGTCGCTATCCTTGGCAAACAGCATGCCGGCTTCGGCGAAATCCTTTTCGACGAGGGACGGATCGGTCAGCGACGGGTCTTTCAGGAAGCCGCTGATATCGGCCAGCCACTTGCCCTTTTCGAACTGCCGCTTCTGCACGTGGTAGCTCAGATGCACAACGTCGAAGCTCGGCTTGCCGGAGGAAAGCTCGATTACCACCTTCTGGCGCTGCTGCTGTTCAGGCGTTGCTTCGGCATTGACCTTGATGCCGGTCAGTTCCTCGAATTCGCCCAGATATTTGATCAGCGTTTCGCTGCGCGGGCTTTTGACCAGGTTGACTTCAAGCGTGGTGCCGGCGTGTTTTTTCCAGTTCACCGCCGCCGATGCGGGGCGGATGCCGAGCACCGCGCTGCCACCGATCGCTGCCGTGCCTGCCAGAAAGGCGCGACGCGTTGGGTTGAGCAATGAATGCGTCATGTCAGTTCTCCTCCAGTTAGCCGGAAATTCTCCTCACCTCCGGCTTGTTGCTTATTTTCATGCAATTCCGGCCAGGACCTTTCTTCTGCCCTACCGGAATTGCCCTATACTGCCAGCGCCCTGTCCCTTGCGTTGCGGATATGGGCGGTCAGCCGCTCCACGGCGTCTTCGACGGATCGCTTCTCAATGGCTTCGAGGATGGCGAGGTGTTCTTTCATCACCGATTTGACGTGGCCTGCGATGCGAAAGCGCTCCTGATTGATGAGGCGCGTCTTGATGGAATTGACCCTGTAGGCGTTCGAGATGATCGAATTGCCGAGACTATCGATGAAGGCGTCGTGCATGCCCCAGTCCACCTGCTGCGCGTGATGGTCCAGCTCCGGCGATTCCCCACCGTTTTCCGTCGCCTCGACGATATCGCGGTGCTGTTTCAACAGCTTGGCGATGGTCTCGTCCGAGGCCGAACGCGTAAAGAGCGCCACGGCCTCCTTCTCGAGAAAGATCCGGAACTGGAACGCCTCGCGGATGAGGTTGATGTCGATATGGGCGACCTGCAATCCCCGCTGCGGCACGGTCTTGATCAGACCTTCCGCCTCCAGCCTCGGAATTGCTTCCCGGATCGCGCCCAGCGGCAGACCCGTCAATTCCACGAGGCGGCGTTGCGAGATGAATTGCCCCGGGCGAACGTCGCGCGAGAGAAGGTGATGCGTAAAGCTTTCATACGCCCGTTCCCGCAATGTCTGCTCGCCGGTATCGTCCATGCTCAACCTTTCAAGGTCTGTTCAGGCGGCCTGTTTGCGAAACAGCGCGTCGAATGCGCCTTCGATCTGCCGCCGGCCCTCCGGTGAAATGGCAACGAGCGGCGCGCGCACGTCAGACCAGATATTTTCCCCTGTCGTGTGTGATACCAGCACCTTGACGGCGGGCGTAACCGGAAATTTCAGAAGTTCCACAACAAGATCGACAATGCGCGCGTCGTCCTTGCCGTCAACGGCCATGGCGCGGACTTCCTGCGTCAGGAAATTGGCAACGCCGGAGATGGCTCCCTGACCGCCCAGGCGAACGCCCTTGGCCAGATCGCGCTCATCGCCGATCAGAATGGCGAGATCGCCGTGTTCTTTCAGCAGGCGCTCTGTGTGGCTCCAGTTGCCTGAGGAGTCCTTCACGCCGGTGACGATGCCCGGAAACGCTTGTCTCAGCCGCCCCACCAGTTCGACCGACAGTGTTACCATGGTCACGGAAGGGATGTTGTAGACGAGAATGTCGCGCGCGCCCTTGCCGATCTTTTCGAAAACCGCCGAGAACCAGGCAAACAGGCCGTCATCGCTGACATTCTTGAAATAGGAGGGCGGGGCGAGAAGAATGTTGCGGGCACCTGCGTTCAGGGCCTCGGCGGATTGGTCGGCCGCATCCTCGATGGAATCCACGAGAACGCCGGTGACCAGACGGGAAGGCGCAATGCCTGCCTCGATGAAGCGGGAGAGAATGACCTGCCGTTCGCGGCTGCCGACGGAGCACCCCTCGCCGGTGGTGCCGAAGAGTGTCACGCTGTCGCAACCATTTGCAAGGCAGCGGCGGGCATGCGCGATCATGGCGTCTGTATCGACGGTTCCGTCAGTTTTGAAAGGGGTCGTCAGTGCTGCCGAAAGGCCGAATTTCTGGGTCAATTAAGATGCTCCTCCAAGATGGCTGCAGATTGATGGCACACTGACATGTTAGTTGTAAAGCGGTAATTGCAGGATGATTGTTCGGACGGTGGAAATGGGGAGAATGGGCTTCGGAAGCTGCCTCAGGATCTGTGTTGCGCCCGGTGGGGCATGGAATGTTTACACCGGTTTACGCGAATGCCATTTTTTAGCGATGCACCGGAAAAATGCTAAAATAAAATTTGACTGTTTAAGTAAAGATTTTTATCAGGCAATCTTAATATGGGATAAAGGGAAGCGTCATGACCATTGTGGAGCCATCAGCGCCTGTGGAAGAGATCGAGCAGAGCCGCGTGAAGCGCCTGAGGGCTGCCACGCGTGGCGCGCATGGTAGTCTCGATACTTTCATCATGGCAGCCAAGCCGTTCGAGAGCCGGGAGAACTTCGGCAAATTCGTGGAAACGCAATATCTTTTCCATCGCGATCTCGATGCGTTTTTCTCCAATGAAACGCTTGATGGCCTGCTGCCTGATCTTAAGGGTCGTCGCCGTCTCTCCATGATCGAGCAGGACCTTGCCGATCTGGGACACGCCATTCCCGAAACAAACGAGCCGCGCTTTACCAGCGAAACGCCGTTCGATCTGCCTGAGGCCATGGGCTGGCTTTATGTGGTCGAAGGCTCGAACCTCGGCGCGGCTTTCCTTCTGAAAGACGCAGCCAAGATTGGCCTCACCGAAGAATTCGGCGCGCGCCATCTGGCCGGCGCTCCGGAAGGGCGGGGCCTGCATTGGCGTACCTTCACGACCGCGCTCGATGAAATTTCGCTGACCGTCGAAGAAGAGGAGCGGGTCGTCGCCGGCGCCGAAGCCGCCTTCCGGGCCGTGCATGCTTACGCGCAGCAACGCCTCGGTTGAAGTTTTGGCATAGCTTGTCGCTGGTTGTCTTCACAGCGCTTGAAATGCCTCGTTACGCATTCGTGTTGACCCCGTCTTAGCATCTTCACGCCGCCACCCCGGACTTGGTCCGGGGTCTAGTGCGATCAAGCACTTGATCGCGTGAGACTCTATTCATGGCGCAGACACGCCGCGGCTGGATACAGGAACAAGTGCGGCATGACGGAGGAGTGGTTTTCGGATGTCGTGCAACGCTCCACAACCGTTGCAAGAGCCTCTCATTTCCCGCACATTGCGTTCGATATTTGCCGAATAAACAGGCATATTAATTTACCAAATGATAAAATTTTTATCTTTTGGTAAAAATAAATTCGCCTCTAAAAATTATCCAATTGATAAAATTATTTTTTTTCGTCTGGCACGGAACCTGCTACTCTTTCTTCAAATCAGGAAAACGCCTGATGCCAAAAAAGGGAACAGCAAAATGGAAGTTGGTGTTTTTATACCGATCGGGAACAATGGGTGGCTCCTTTCCGAGAACGCGCCGCAATACAAGCCAAGCTTCGACCTGAACAAGGAAATCACGCTGAAGGCGGAAAAATACGGTTTCGATTTCGCACTGTCGATGATCAAGCTGCGCGGCTTTGGCGGCAAGACCGAGTTCTGGGATTATAATCTGGAATCCTTCACCCTGATGGCGGGCCTCGCCGCCGTTACCTCCAAGATCAAGCTGTTCGGCACCGCCGCCACGCTTGTCATGCCGCCGGCCATCGTTGCGCGCATGGCGACGACGATCGATTCCATTTCCGGCGGGCGTTTCGGCATCAACCTGATTACCGGCTGGCAGCGTCCTGAATACAGCCAGATGGGGCTTTGGCCGGGCGACGATTATTTCGGTGATCGCTATGAATATCTCGGCGAATATACCTCCGTGCTGAAAGAGCTGTTGACGGAAGGGCAGTCGGACTTCAAGGGCAAGTTCTTCCAGATGGATGATTGCCGCATGAAGCCGGTGCCGCAGGGGGATGTGAAGCTCATCTGCGCCGGTTCCTCCAATTCCGGCATGGCGTTCTCTGCCAAATTCGCCGATTACAGCTTCTGCTTCGGCGTCGGCGTCAACACGCCAAAGGCTTTTGCACCCACCAATGAGCGACTTCTGGCGGCAACGGAAAAGTCCGGTCGCGAGGTTAAATCCGTCGTGCTGACCATGATCCTCGCGGAAGAAAAATCCGAGGATGCCTGGGCGAAGTGGGAGCATTACAAGGCGGGCGCGGATGAAGACGCGATCAAGTGGCTCGGCCTGCAGAGTTCTGTCGACACCAAGTCCGGCTCCGACACCAATGTCCGGCACATGTCCAATCCCGTCTCGGCGGTCAACATCAACATGGGAACGCTGATTGGCTCCTATGAGGAAGTGGCGGCGATGCTGGATGAAATGAGCGAAGTGCCGGGAACGGGCGGCGTGATGCTGACCTTTGACGATTTTCTCGAAGGCGTCGAAAAATTCGGCAAATATGTACAGCCGCTGATGAAGAGCCGCCAGCATGTGCTGGCCGAACTGGAGGCAGCGGAATGAGTGAAGCCGTCGTGGCGGGTTACAAGGGGCCGGAAAGCCGTTCGGAAAGTGTCACACTTCCCGCAAGGCCAGAGCCGATTACCCTCAAGCCCAGCGAGACCGCCGTTGTCGTGGTCGATATGCAGAACGCCTATTCGACCGAGGGCGGTTATGTCGATCTTGCCGGGTTCGACATTTCCGGCGCGAAGGGCACCATCGCCAACATCAAGAAGACGCTGGATGCAGCGCGGGCAGCAGGTGTTCAGGTCATCTATTTCCAGAATGGCTGGGACAAGGACTATGTCGAGGCCGGTGGGCCGGGTTCGCCCAACTGGCACAAGTCCAACGCGCTGAAAACAATGCGCAAAAGGCCTGAATTGCAGGGCCAGCTACTGGCCAAGGGCACATGGGACTATGCCATCGTTGACGAGTTGCAGCCCCAGCCCGGCGATATCTTGGTGCCGAAGACGCGTTATAGCGGCTTCTTCAACACCAATATGGACAGCGTGCTGCGTGCCCGTGGCATCCGCAATCTGGTCTTCGTCGGCATCGCCACCAATGTCTGCGTGGAAAGCTCGCTGCGCGATGCCTTCCATCTCGAATATTTCGGGGTGATGCTGGAAGATGCGACGCATCATCTGGGCCCGGACTATATCCAGCAGGCGACGGTCTACAATGTCGAGAAATTTTTCGGCTGGGTCGCGACCGTCAATGATTTCTGCGGCGTCATCTCGCAGGCCGCACCCGTCAGGGATTGATCCCCAAACACAAAGAGGAGAATGAAATGCCGAAGAAGATCGTCGTGCCTGCCGGTACAAGCAAACCCATCGCCCCTTTTTCGCCGGGAACCCTTGCCGATGGCGTGGTTTACGTTTCCGGCACGCTGCCATTCGACAAGGACAATAATGTCGTGCATGTGGGCGATGCCAGCGCCCAGACGCGCCATGTTCTGGAAACCATCAAATCCGTTATTGAGACCGCCGGCGGCACGATGGAGGACGTAACGATGAACCACATCTTCATCACCGACTGGGCGAATTATCAGGCCGTGAACACGGTTTATGCCGAATATTTCCCCGGCGACAAGCCAGCGCGGTATTGCATCCAGTGCGGCCTCGTAAAGCCTGACGCGCTGGTGGAAATCGCCACCGTCGCCCATATCGGTAAATAAGGCGAAACGGCAAAATGATGCATTTCGAGGTTCATGGCCGGGCCGAGCCTGAGGCGCCCACTATCCTGCTGTCATCGGGACTGGGTGGATCGGGCGCCTATTGGGCGCCGCAGATCGAGGCCCTTTCAAGCCATTTCCGGATCGTTACCTATGACCATCGCGGAACTGGCCGGACCGGCGGCGAGGTGCCGGCAGATGGCGGCATATCGGCGATGGCCGATGATGTGCTGGAGATCGTCTCGGCACTGAACCTCGAAAAATTTCACTTCATGGGCCATGCGCTTGGCGGTCTGATCGGACTCGATATCGCCCTTCGCAAGCCCGGCCTCATCGACAGGCTTGTTCTTATCAATGCCTGGAGCAAGGCCGATCCGCATTCCGGGCGCTGCTTCGATGTGCGGATCGAGCTTCTGGAAAAATCCGGTGTCGAGGCTTTCGTGAAAGCCCAGCCGCTGTTTCTTTATCCTGCGGCCTGGATGTCAGAGCATCAGGAGCGGCTGGCAGGGGACGATGCGCATGGCGTCGCGCATTTTCAGGGCAAGACGAATGTGCTTCGGCGCATCGCGGCGCTCAGGGCCTTTGATGTCGACGCCCGCCTCGGCGAGATCGGCAATCCGGTTCTGGTGGTGGCAACCAAGGACGATCTTCTGGTGCCCTATACCCGTTCGCTGCGTCTTGCGGAGGGTTTGCCGCAAAGCGAGCTTTGCCTTCTCGATTTCGGAGCGCATGCAGTCAATATCACCGATTCTGACCTTTTCAACGCGCGGCTTTTGCAGTTTCTGCTACCGGCAACACAAACATTCTGACGGGATTTGAGAGTAAAATGACGAGAGCATTGGACGACGCTGCATTGGCAACACTTTTCACCGAGGCCCGCACCCACAATGGCTGGACGGACAAGCCGATCGGCGATGAGACGCTGATAGCGCTTTATGACCTGACGAAGATGGGGCCGACCTCGGCCAATTGCTCGCCGGCGCGTTTTGTGTTCGTGCGCAGCCCGGAAGCCAAGGAAAAATTGAGGCCGGCGCTTTCTTCGGGCAATCTGGAAAAGACCATGGCAGCACCCGTCACTGTCATCGCTGCCATCGACAGCGAATTTTACGAGAAATTGCCGGTGCTGTTTCCCCATGCCGATGCGCGTTCCTGGTTCACGTCCAGTGCGGCGATGGCCGAGGAAACGGCATTCCGCAATGCCACGCTGCAAGCCGGTTATCTCATTCTTGCCGCCCGCGCGCTCGGGCTTGATACCGGAGCCATGTCCGGTTTCGACAAGGGCAAGGTGGATGCGGCATTTTTTGCGGGTACCACGTGGAAATCCAATTTCCTCATCAATCTTGGTTACGGCGATCCGTCGAAGCTGTTCGGACGCCTGCCGCGACTTGCGTTCGAAGACGCCTGTGTTCTGGCTTGAGGCCCTGTTAAGGAAGGATGGTTTAGATGCGGATGATGTCTCTTGAAAAGGAAGCGGAAATGGAGACGAAGACTGCACAGGAACGCAGCCTCGATTATAGAAACGCCATGGCGCGGCTCGGTGCGGCAGTCAACATCGTCACCACGGACGGTGTGGCAGGCCGTGCGGGATTTGCAGCGACGGCCGTTTGCAGCGTTTCCGACAATCCGCCCACGCTTCTCGTCTGCCTCAACCGCGGCTCTTCCGCTTATAATGTGGTGAAGGGCAATAGCGTCATCTGCGTCAACACGCTTGCTTCCAAGCACGAGGTACTGAGCACCCTGTTCGGCGGCAAGACACCGGCGGAAGAACGTTTCGCTGCCGGAAGCTGGGGCGTGCTCGAAACCGGCGCGCCGGTTCTGGAAGACGCGCTCGTCTCCTTCGATTGCCGCATTCGCGAGGCACATGATGGTGGCACGCACGATATACTGATCTGCGATGTCGTCGATATGAAGATCAATGAGGGCGACGAAGCACTGATGTATTTCAACCGGCGTTACCGGGTGCTTTGAGAGCGGTCTCTGGGGCCGGTTAAACTCACGATCAGCTATTTGCGCGCCGTCATCCTCGGGCTTGTCCCGAGGATTTGCAACCGATTGATTTTATTCGACGTGGATAGATCCTCGGGACAAGCCCGAGGATGACGGCGGAGCTTTCTTTTCACGTCAGTAAGAAGGGCGCTCCCGGAGACCGGAAACGCCCTTTTCATTACTTGATCAGCGGCAAAAGATCGTTGATCGACTTCTTCGCATCGCCGTAGAACATGCGGGTGTTGTCCTTGTAGAACAGCGGGTTCTCGATGCCGGAATAGCCCGTGCCCTGGCCGCGCTTGGAAACGATGACCAGTTTGGATTTCCATACTTCCAAAACCGGCATGCCGGCGATGGGCGAGTTTGGATCGTCCTGTGCCGCCGGGTTGACGATGTCGTTGGAGCCGATGACGATGACGACGTCGGTATTGGGGAAATCGTCGTTGATCTCGTCCATTTCCAGCACGATGTCGTAGGGCACCTTTGCTTCGGCGAGCAGCACGTTCATGTGGCCGGGAAGACGACCAGCAACCGGGTGGATGGCGAAGCGCACGGTCTTGCCGTCGGCGCGCAGCTTGCGCGTCAGTTCGGAAACGGCCTGTTGTGCCTGTGCCACCGCCATGCCGTAACCGGGCACGATGATGACGCTGTCAGCGTCGTTCAGCGCTGATGCCACGCCTTCGGCATCGATTGCCACCTGCTCGCCCTCGATTTCCATCGCCGGACCCGTCGTGCCGCCGAAGCCGCCGAGGATGACCGAGATGAAGGAGCGGTTCATGGCCTTGCACATGATGTAGGACAGGATCGCACCCGAGGAGCCGACAAGCGCACCTGTAACGATCAGGAGATCGTTGCCGAGCGTGAAGCCGATGGCCGCCGCCGCCCAGCCGGAATAGCTGTTCAGCATCGAGACGACGACAGGCATGTCTGCGCCGCCGATACCCATGATCAGGTGATAGCCGATGAAGAAGGCGGCAAGCGTCATCAGCACCAGCGTCCATGCGCCAGCACCGTTGCAATACATGATGAGCAGGACGAGCGACAGGATCGCGGCACCGGCATTGAGGACGTGTCCGCCCGGAAGCTTCTTCGCCTTGCCGTCCACCTTGCCGGCAAGCTTGCCGAAGGCGACGACGGAACCGGTGAAGGTGACGGCGCCGATGAAGACGCCGAGGAAGACCTCGACCTTCATGATTGCCAGTTCTACCGGCGTCTTGTGGGCGAGGAGGGCGGAAAAGCCTGTCAGCAACGAACGCGCCGTCTCATCGAGCGAGGCGACATGCGCTTCCTCGATGTGGGCGTTGAAGCCGATGAAGACGGCGGCCAGACCGACAAAGGAGTGAAGTGCTGCAACAAGCTGCGGCATCTCGGTCATCTGCACGCGGTTTGCGACGAAGTAGCCGAGAACGGCGCCACCCGCTAGCATCAGCAGCACGATGAACCAGTTGCCGACATCAGGTCCGAAGACCGTGGCGACAATGGCAAGACCCATGCCTGTTATGCCGTACCAGACGGCGCGCTTGGCGCTTTCCTGCCCGGAAAGACCACCGAGGGAGAGGATGAATAGAACGGCTGCGGCAACATAGGCCGCGGAAACGATACCAATGGTCATTATGTGTCCCCTACACGGCTCAGGACTTCTGGAACATGGCGAGCATGCGCCGTGTCACAAGGAAACCGCCGACGATGTTGATCGTCGCGATCAGGACGGAAAGTGAGGCGAGGAGCACCACCAGCCAGTTGCCGGAGCCGATCTGCAGCAGTGCGCCGAGAATGACGATGCCGGAAATCGCGTTCGTCACCGCCATCAGCGGCGTGTGCAGCGAGTGGCTGACATTCCAGATGACGGAGAAGCCGATAAAGCAGGCGAGCACGAAGACGATGAAATGGCTCATGAAACTTGCCGGCGCGTAAAGGCCGACGAGAAGCAGGACCGCCGTACCGATGACGAGCAGACCGACCTGACTTTTCGTCTGCGCCTTGAACTCGGCCCGTTCCTTGGCGTGCTTTTCCTCAGGCGTAAGCTCTTTTGCTCGTTCCTTGGGTTTCTGCGCGGCGATGGCCTGGATCTTCGGTGGCGGTGGCGGAAAGGTGATGTCGCCCTGATAGGTGACGGTCGCGCCGCGGATGACGTCGTCTTCCATGTTGTGAACGACCTTGCCGTCCTTTGCGGGCGTCAGATCGGTCATCATGTGACGGATGTTGGTGGAATAGAGCGTTGAGGCCTGCGTGGCCATGCGGCTCGGGAAATCCGTATAGCCGATGACGATGACGCCATTGTCGGAGACGACGCGCTGGTCGGGCACCGTGAGATCGCAATTGCCGCCGCGCTCGGCGGCGAGGTCGATGATGACCGAACCCGGCTTCATTGCCGCCACCATGTCGGCCAGCCACAGCTTCGGGGCGTCACGGCCGGGGATCAGCGCCGTGGTGATGACGATATCGATCTGCGGTGCCAGCTCGCGGAATTTCTCCAACTGCTTTTCGCGGAATTCCGGCGAGGAGGGGGCGGCGTAACCGCCGGTCGCTGCGCCATCCTGGCTCTGGTCGGCGAAATCGAGATAGACGAATTCGGCGCCCATGCTTTCGATCTGTTCGGCCACTTCCGGGCGCACGTCGAAGGCATAGGTAATGGCGCCGAGCGAGGTTGCCGTGCCGATGGCGGCAAGACCGGCAACGCCGGCACCGATGACCAGCACCTTGGCGGGCGGCACCTTGCCGGCGGCGGTCACCTGACCGGTGAAGAAGCGGCCGAAATTATTGCCGGCCTCGATGACGGCGCGATAACCGGCAATGTTGGCCATGGAGGACAGCGCGTCCATTTTCTGGGCGCGGGAAATGCGCGGCACCATGTCCATGGCGATGACATTTGCGCCCTTTTCCTTCGCCTGCTCCAGAAGGTCCTTGTTCTGTGCGGGATAGAAGAACGAGATCAGCGTCTTGTCCGAAGACAGGCGATCAATCTCCGACGTTTCCGGCGGACGAACCTTGGCGATGATGTCGGCGCCGGTATAAAGCGCATCGGCGCTATCGACGATGGTGACACCGGCTGCGCGATAGGCGTCGTCGGAAAATCCCGCTGCCTTGCCCGCGCCTGTTTCGAGGATGCAATTATATCCGAGTTTCTGCAAGCCTTGCGCGCTGTCGGGCGTCATGCCGACGCGCGCCTCGCCATCATATAATTCCTTAGGCGTCCCGATTTTCAAAATGGCTCTCCCTTTTCCGCACGATAGGGCGTCATAGCCTATTTCGAGCGTTTTTGTCTTGTTTTTGGCGGTTTCTACCTGCGGCGGATTGACAGCCCGCGAAAGGCCAGTTCGGGCACTGGCGGTACTGCGGCAATAAAAAACCCGGCGCGTCAGCGCCGGGTCTCTATCGTCGGGAGCGAAACCGCTCACTCCATGGTGTGGATGTCGCGATCCTTGGTTTCCGGCAGGAACAGCAGGCCGATGACCAGCGTGATGCCTGCGAAAACGATCGGGTACCAGAGGCCGTAATAGATATCGCCCTTCGCCGCGCTCATCGCAAAAGCGGTGGCGGGCAGCAGGCCGCCGAACCAGCCGTTGCCGATATGGTAGGGCAGCGACATGCCGGAGTAGCGGATGCGGGTCGGGAACAGTTCGACCAGCAGGGCCGCAATCGGGCCGTAGACCATCGTCACGTAGATCACGAGGACCGTCAGGACCGCGATGATGACAACCCAGTTCACGGCAGCCGGATCGGCGACCATGGCGAAGGTGCCACCACCGGCAATGCTGTAGACGGCCATTTCCGCCGCTCCGGCGGTCTCGGCCGGCGTCAGCAACTTGTCGGCCACCAGCTTGTCGGTCGCCACCATCTTCTTGTCGGCGGCGCGCACGGCTTCCGCATTGAGGTTGAGTTCCGGGTTGGCGGCAATGAAGGCATCCAGTTTTGCGTCCGGCACCTGTGCTACGCCGCGCACCAGCGGGTAGCCGCCGTCATGCAGCGCGATGTTGACCTGTTTCTGGAAGGCCCTGTCTTTTGCGGCAGCATCCGCGCCGGCTGCGATGGCGTCGTAGCTCGCAATGGTGGCGTCGCCGATCTTAACGCTTGCCGGCGTGCCAGCCGCTCCGGCAACGACGTCATAGGGAACGGAGTTGCGTGTCAGGAACGAGGTGGCGATATCGCAGGATGTGGTGAATTTCGCCGTACCTGTCGGGTTGAACTGGAACTTGCAGTCGCCCGGAGCAGCGGTCACGGTGGCGCGAACGCTGGCTTGCGCTTGCGCCAGTGCCGGGTTGCCCGCCCATGTGAGCGCCTTGAACAGCGGGAAGTAGGTCAGCATCGCGAGAACGAGACCCGCCATGATGATCGGCTTGCGGCCGATCTTGTCGGAAAGCCAGCCGAAGAGCACGAAGAAGCCCGTGCCGAGAATGAGGGCCGCCGCGACCATGATGTTGGCCGACTGGCCGTCCACCTTCAGAATGCTCTGCAGGAAGAACAGCGCATAGAACTGGCCCGTATACCAGACGACGGCCTGACCGATGACGGCGCCGACGAGGGCAAGCAGGGCGATCTTTGCGTTTTTCCACTGGCCGAAGGCTTCGCTGAGCGGTGCCTTGGAGGTCTTGCCTTCTTCCTTCATCTTCTTGAAGGCAGGAGATTCGTTCATTTTCAGACGAATCCAGACCGATACGCCAAGCAGCAGAACCGAAACGAGGAAGGGAATACGCCAGCCCCAGGCGGCGAAGGCTTCCTTGCCGAGTGCGAACTGCACGCCGAGAATGACCATCAGCGACAGGAAGAGGCCAAGCGTCGCCGTCGTCTGGATCCATGAGGTGTAATAGCCTCTGCGACCGTTGGGCGCGTGTTCGGCCACATAAGTTGCAGCACCGCCATATTCGCCGCCAAGCGCCAGACCCTGAAGCATGCGCAGGATGATCAGGATGATCGGGGCTGCGATGCCGATCTGCGATGCACCGGGCAGGACGCCGACGAGGAAGGTCGAAACGCCCATGATGAGAATGGTGATCAGGAAGGTGTATTTACGGCCGACAATGTCGCCGAGACGCCCGAACACCAGGGCGCCGAAGGGGCGCACGAGGAAGCCGGCGGCAAATGCCAGAAGCGCGAAGATGTTGCGTGTCGTTTCCGGATACTGGCTGAAGAAGTTCGCGCCGATATAGATCGCGAGCGAGCCGTACAGATAAAAATCGTACCATTCGAAGACTGTTCCGAGAGAAGAGGCGAAAATCACCTTCTTCTCCTCACCCGTCATGGGACGGGCGGCGCCGCTCACGGCTGCTACGTTTGCCATTGTCTGTCCTCCACAGATGTCAAATGAGCGCATTGCAGAGCCCTGTCTCTCCTCCGGACTCCCCCGTAAGGGTGCAATGCGCGTAATGTCAGAGTGACAGAAAATTAACCCCAATGAGAGCGATGCTTTCGGATTATGACTTTAGTCTAATGCATAACGTGCAAAAATGTCGCGAGGTGGTATTTGCGCTTATGCGCCGGGTCGCTCGCAACGTGCCTTTTTTCTTGACACGAACACCAAACCTTCTAATAGCTTCTCGCGAAGAAGGAGCATCACCTTGCGCAGGCATGTTGCAGACATGATTGTCATGGAAGGACCGGCACAATCCGCCGGCGATGATCCGCGTCTTTCTTATTCTATCCGAATTACGGCCAAAACGACGATTAAAACCGTCTGACGTCTCTGGCCACCGCTCTCTCCCCGGTTTGGCTGGGGATCGAGGAAGCCGCAATGCGATGCGGGTTCCCCACCTCACCCAAAAGAGGAGAGACAGAAAGAGAGCTTGATCATGGGTTTCAAAGTTGCAATTGTAGGCGCCACCGGCAATGTCGGTCGCGAAATGCTCAACATCCTGGCCGAACGTGGTTTTCCGGCAGATGAAGTCGTGCCGCTCGCTTCCTCCCGCTCGCAGGGCACGGAAGTCTCCTATGGTGACCGCACGCTGAAGGTTTCCAACCTCGAAAACTACGATTTTTCCGACACCGATATTTGCCTGATGTCGGCCGGCGGCGAGATTTCCAAGAAGTGGTCGCCGAAGATCGGCCAGCAGGGTTGCGTCGTCATCGATAACTCGTCTGCATGGCGCTACGATCAGGACGTTCCGCTGATCGTTCCGGAAGTCAATGCCGACGCGATCTCGGGCTTCACCCGCAAGAACATCATCGCCAATCCGAATTGCTCCACGGCCCAGCTCGTTGTTGCGCTGAAGCCGCTGCATGACTTCGCCAAGATCAAGCGCGTCGTTGTCTCCACCTACCAGTCCGTTTCCGGCGCTGGCAAGGAAGGCATGGACGAACTGTTCCAGCAGACACGCGCCGTCTTCGTGGCCGATCCGGTCGAAACGAAGAAGTTCACAAAGCGCATCGCCTTCAACGTCATCCCGCATATCGACGTCTTCATGGAAGACGGCTATACCAAGGAAGAATGGAAGGTTCTGGCCGAAACCAAGAAGATGCTCGATCCGAAGATCAAGGTAACCTGCACGGCTGTGCGCGTTCCTGTTTTCATCGGTCATTCGGAATCGGTCAACATCGAGTTCGAAAACGAGATCACCGCAGATCAGGCGCGTGACATCCTGCGCGAAGCGCCGGGTTGCCTCGTGATCGACAAGCATGAAGATGGCGGCTACATCACTCCGGTTGAATCCGCCGGCGAGGATGCGACCTATATTTCGCGTATCCGTGAGGATGCGACGGTTGAAAACGGCCTCAACATCTGGGTTGTTTCGGACAATTTGCGCAAGGGCGCTGCCCTCAATGCCATCCAGATCGCCGAACTCCTGGTCAATCGTGGTCTCATCAAGCCCCGCAAGGCTGCGGCTTGATACGATTTTTTAAGGTTCGTTAAGTATAACCCGTCTGTTCTGTGTGGGGCAGGCGGGTTTTCCAATTGGCTGTCATCACGGCCAGTTTATTTGCAGGCCTTGCTGCCGAAAGGCAATTTAGGCGGCCAAAAGGCAATTTGGCACCCGGACCCATACAGCAGCGACGTTTTGGTTCTCGGGATAAATTCCCCAAAGGATATCGAAGGCAGATTTTGATGCGGGCAATGAAGGCAATTCTGGCTGGTGTGGCCATGGTCTCGGTTTTGGCGGCGACGCCGGTTGTGGCTGCGCAATGCGGCAACACTTCGGCAGGGTTCGACGCCTGGGTCGGTGCCTTCAAGCAGGAAGCGGCGGGCCGCGGTGTCAGCGCCTCGGTGCTTGATCGTGCCTTCTCCGGCGTCTCCTACAATCAGCCGACCATCCGCGCCGATCGCGGCCAGCACAGCTTCAAGCTGTCCTTCGACCAGTTCATGCAGAAGCGTGGCGGCCAGACGATCATCTCGCGCGGCAAGACCATGAAGAAGAACAATGCGGCTCTCTTCGCCTCGATTGAAAAGGCCTACGGTGTGCCGGCCGGCCCGCTGCTCGCCATCTGGGGCATGGAAACCGGATTTGGCGGCTTCATGGGCAACCAGCACACGCTGTCCGCCGTGGCGACGCTTTCCTTCGACTGCCGCCGTTCGGACTATTTCACCGAGCAGCTTTATGCGGCCCTGAAGCTCGTCGGCAGCGGTTCGCTGAACGTTAACGCCAAGGGTGCTGCCCATGGCGAAATTGGCCAGACGCAGTTCCTGCCGTTGAACGTTGTGCGTTACGGCGTGGATTTCGACCGCGACGGACGCATCGATCTCGTCGGTTCGCGCGCCGATGCGCTGGCCTCCACGGCCAACTTCCTTGTCGGCCACGGCTGGCAGCGCGGTGCGGGTTATCAGCAGGGGCAGACGAATTACGCGGCCATTCAGGGCTGGAACGCTGCTAGCGTTTATCAGCAGGCGATTGCGTTTATCGGCAAGGCGATTGACGGCCAATAAGGCCGCTTTCTCCCAATTGGAACGCCCACTTCCGTCATGCCGGACTAGTTCCGGCATTCAGTCACGGCGCGTCTGCGCCGTGAAAAAAATCCTAAGCAATCAAAGACTTGATCGCGCTAGACCCCGGATCACCTCCGGGGTGACGAAGCTTTGAGAAGGTTTTGACAATCACAGGTCCGGGCGGCGAAAGTCGCCCGTTTTGCCGTCCATCACCCACAATTCGCCGGTCGAGATATCGAACCAGGCGCCATGCAGCTTCACCTTGCCGGCGGTTTCCTGCGCCTTGACGAAGGGGAAGCCGCGCAGGTTGGCGATGGAGTTGCGAATGGAAACGCGCTCCAGCGCCGTCTGGCGCTCGGAAGCGGTCATGATGTCGTTGCTCTGGATCTGCTCGGCGGCGGATTTCACCATGTTCATCCATTTGCCGATGAAGTCGCCGGGTGACAGAGGTTCAAGATTGGGGTCGAGTGCGGCCTGAATGCCGCCGCAGCGGCCATGGCCCATGACGACGATGTCCTTCACCTTCAGAACCTGCACGGCATATTCGATGGCGGCTGATGTGGCGTGGTACTGACCGTCAGGCTCAAAGGGCGGCACCATGTTGGCGACGTTCCGCATGACGAAAAGTTCTCCCGGTCCGCAGTCGAAAATTGTTTCCGGCGCCGAACGGGAGTCACAACAGGCAATGAACAGGGTCTGCGGTTTCTGTCCGGTATCAGCCAGAACGCGGTATCTTTCGCGCTCGTCGGCATAGCGGCCGCTCATGAAGTTCTTGTAGCCGTTGAGAAGGTTTTCCGGAAAATCTTTCATCTATCGCAGTACCGTTGTGCTTGGACCAAGATCAAGAGAAGAACTCGGTGCGTTGAAGACCAATCCTTTAGCCGCTATTTGCGCTTGCTGCGCGAAGGATGCAAGAGATGGCGCATCTGCACCATCGCCATGGGTGTTGAGAGACTTGAAGAATCCGTCTCCAGCGTCAATTCGTTCATGTCGCGTTTTTTGGTTCGCGCCAGAATTTCGAACACGCTGGCGGTGGCCAGTTGCAGCGCCTTTTCGTCGTCCATGCCTTCCAGCAGCCGGGCAAGGAACAGCGCCGCCATCAGGTCCCCGAGACCGTTCGGTGCGTCGTCTATGGCGCGGTGTTCCGCCATCAGCGCGTGCCGGCCGCTCAAATAGAGATTTCCCGTGCCGCCCGCCATCATCGACACGGCTGACGTGACCAGCATTTTCGAAGGGCCGAGGGCGAGTGCGGCATCCATGATGGCATTGTTGGTTTCAAGCTCCGCGCCGCTCATCCATGCCAGTTCGTAGCGGTTCGGCGTTGCGACGGTGGCAAGTGGAATGAGCTCGTCGCGGATGGCTTCTGCCGTCTCCACCGGAATGTAAAGCCCGCCCTTGTCGCCCATCACCGGATCGCAGGCATAGACGAGTGCCGGGTTTTTCTCCCTGAGATTGCGGATCAGCCTTGCGACCGAACGGACCTGCGCTGCGCTTCCGAAATAACCGGTCAGTACGGCTTTGACCTCGCCGATCCATTTGGAGTTTTCGAGGTCGGCCATGGCCTTGTCGAAGTCGTCGTCCTGAAAGCGCATCCGGGTAGACGGGCCATGACCGGGGTGCCACGGCAAAACGATTGTGGGCACCGCCCATACCGGATAGCCAAGGGTCTCCAGCGCGAAGACTGCGGCACGGTTGCCGACCGATCCACGCATGACGTGGCTGGAAATGACGATGACGGCGCCCTGGGTATTTTCCTGCATCACGGCCTTCTTGCTTTCAAACGCCGCAGAAGCCCGCAAGTGCCCCTGCTCACAGATCAAGATGCGCTCTCATGACATATCGCATCGTCACTTTCCACCGTTAATCCCGCAAGGGTCTATCCCGTAAAACGATGGGCGTCCGGTCTTCTTGGCCTTTCCGGTGCCGGTCCGTTATTGCGGGATCGGCGAACTGCCCTACCTTTTTGTTTACGCATCGGGTTTTCCCAAAACCGCGGTACACTTTTCGGCACGATGCCCTATAGTTGCATCATGCTCGATCTCGTCATCGCCTATTGGCCTCATATCCTTGCCGCTCTTTCCATTTTGATGGGAACCGTGGCGGCCGTACATGCCACGATGACGAAGGAAGAGGTCCGTTCCGCGCTTGGCTGGGTGGGCGTCATCGTTCTGTCGCCGATCGTCGGTGCAGTCATTTATGCGATTGCCGGCATCAACCGGATTCGCCGGTCCAGCATCAGGCAGCAGCGGTCCTTCATGCAGGACGAGATCATGGATCGCGTGGCGCGCCTGGATGCGAGCGGCGAGGTGATTGCCGCGCGGTTCGGACGCCGTTTCGAGGCGATGAAGACGCTCGGCGACCGGGTGACGCGCCATGCGCTGACGACCGGTAACCGCATCGAGCCGCTTGTCACCGGCGACTCGGCCTATGCCGCCATGCTTGAAGCGATAGACGAGGCGAAGCGGTCGATCATCCTCGAAACATATATTTTCGACAATGACAGGATCGGCGCCCGTTTTGTCGCGGCGCTGGAAAGGGCGAAATTTCGGGGCGTGGAGGTGCGGGTGCTGGTGGATGCCGTGGGCGCGCGCTATTCCGTGCCGAGCATCCTGCCGACGCTCAGGGAAAAAGGCATCGTTGCCGATGTGTTCAACGGCAATGTCATCATGGGGCTACGGCTGCCCTATGCGAATTTGCGCACCCACCGCAAGATCCTGGTGGTGGACGGACGCCTCGCCTTTAGCGGCGGCATGAATATCCGCGAGGGCTTCACCCTGGAATTCGGCGGCGAAAAACAGGCGCACGACACCCATTTCAAGATCAGCGGGCCGGTTGTCTCTGATTTTTTCTCCATTGCGGCGGAGGACTGGCGGTTCACGACGGGGGAACTTCTGCACACTCCGGTCTGGGATATCGCCATTCCCGATGGTGTGCCGGGTTCACAGATCGTTGCCCGCGTTTCCTCCTCGGGGCCGGACAAAAGCATAGAGACCAATCACAAGATGCTAATGGGGGCGTTTTCCGTCGCTCGCTCCTCCATTCTCGTCATGTCGCCCTATTTTCTCCCCGATCGGGAGCTTATTTCAGCGCTCATTACCGCAGCGAGGCGGGGAGTCGTGGTGGATATCATCGTGCCGCAAAGCAACAATCTGGTGCTTGTGGACAGGGCGATGACGGCGCAATTCGACCAGATGTTGAAGAATTACTGCCGCATCTGGCGGGCGACGGGGCCCTTCAATCATTCCAAGCTTCTGGTGATCGACGAGCGCTGGAGCTACATCGGTTCTTCCAACCTGGACCCTCGTTCATTGCGGCTGAACTTCGAAGTCGATCTGGAAGTTATGGATGAGGAATTCGCCGCGACCATCGGAAACCGCATCCGTGAAGCCCGGGCAACCGCTTTACCCGTGCGACTGAGCGAACTGAATGCGCGGCCATTCGTTGTCCGTCTTGTGGAGCGCGTCCTGTGGCTCGCTTCGCCGTATCTTTAGAGCGCCATGCGTCGGAAACGCTCTAAAACTTTTAATTTGCGCATCGGAGGCATCGCAGCGTGAAGAAAAACAGTTTGCTGGAGCGTGGAAAAACGGCACTGGCGAAAAACAGCAGCCTGCCCGCCTTCGTCATGCAGTCGCTGCGCGACCGTCACCAACGGAAGAATGCCGGGCAGGTGGAGAGAGATCACTCATTCCCGGTCATCGCGTCCTACAACGTCCATAAATGCGTCGGCCGCGACCGCAGGTTCGATCCTGATCGCACCAGCCGCGTCATTCAGGAAATCGGCGCGGATATCATCGCGCTACAGGAGGCGGACAGCCGTTTCGGCGAGCGCACGGGCCTGCTCGATCTTGCCCGGCTGGAGCGGGAAAGCGGGCTTGTCCCCGTGCCTGTTCTGGCGGGTGTGAAGGCGCATGGATGGCACGGCAATGTCCTGCTGTTCAAGGAAGGTGCGGTGCGGGATGTTCATACGCTGAAATTGCCGGGGCTGGAGCCGCGCGGCGCGCTGGTGGTGGAACTGGATTTGAAAAGCGGTGGCGCACTGCGTATCATCGCGGCGCATTTCGGTCTTTTGAGGCATTCCCGTGCCCAGCAGGCAAAGGCGCTTATCGGTCTACTGGAAGCGCGAAATGAATGCGCGACCATCCTCATGGGAGACCTGAACGAATGGCGTCTCGGCAATGGCTCGTCGCTCAATACTCTGAGGGATGCATTCGGCGCCCTGCCGCCCGCAGTGCCTAGTTTTCCATCCAACCTGCCGGTGCTTGCGCTCGACAGGATCATCGCCAACCGCGAAGGGCTGATCGAGCAGGTGCAGGCGCATGACAGTGCACTGGCGCGCGTTGCCTCGGACCACCTGCCGCTGAAGGCCGCGATAAGGACCGATCTGCTTCCGACCTGATCCTGTGGCAGCATCGGATACGGCGACAGACTTCAGAGCCGCTGCGCCATCGTCAGATGGCTGCGCGAACGGGCCTCCAGCAGCGATGTGCGGATGGCTTCCATCAGCCGTTCACGATTGTTTCTGGTCTTGCCTCTGTCCAGATTCTGCGCGGCAAGCGCCAGATCCAGACCTTCATGCATTACTATCGAATAGGCAATGGTTGTCGCCCAGTTCTCGTATTCCTGCTCCATCATGTCACCCCTGAACTAAATCATTTAGTCCGAATCACCCTGTTCTTGAAATTACCATAAAATGAAAAGCATAAAATAGCATTGTTCCTTTACGTATCTGCTGCCTTATGCGGATATAGTGTATTCGTTATATCTTTATTGCGGCGCAATATGTATGTGCTTGCTGCTTAAGTCATTGAAACAGATTCTGTTTCAGGCGATGCACATGGACGTTCCCACCAACAAAAACGCCGCGCATCGTGAGATGCGCGGCGGGCTTTCGTTGAAGTTTGCGGTGGATTGGATCAGGTCTCAGCCGGCCTTTTCGAGCTTGTAGTCCGAATTGGCAGGTTCTTCCTGTTTGTGCTGGATGAGAGGACGGTTACCCGACAGCTTGCGCACCAGCACGTAGAATACCGGTGTCATGAAGATGCCGAAGAACGTCACCCCGATCATGCCGGAGAACACTGCGACACCCATGGCCGCGCGCATTTCCGCACCCGCACCGGTGGAGATGACCAGAGGCACCACGCCCATGATGAAGGCGAGTGAGGTCATCAGGATCGGGCGGAGGCGCAGGCGACTTGCCTCGACTGCGGCCTGAAGCGGCGTTCGTCCTTCGAATTCCAGCTCGCGGGCGAATTCCACGATCAGGATCGCGTTCTTCGCCGATAGTCCGACAAGGACGACAAGGCCGATCTGCGTAAAGATGTTGTTGTCCCCTCCCGTCAGCCAGACGCCTGTCAATGCGGCGAGAACGCCGAGCGGAACGATCAGAATGATCGCGATCGGCAGGGTCAGGCTTTCATATTGTGCAGCCAATACGAGATAGACGAGCAGCAGCGCCAGCGGGAAGACCACGAGGCTGGAATTACCGGCAAGGATCTGCTGGTAAGTCAGGTCCGTCCATTCGTATTCGATCCCGGCCGGCAGGTTTTCGGCAAGGATTTTCTCGATCGCTGCCTGTGCCTGTCCAGAGGAGAAGCCCGGTGCCGGACCGCCGTTGATATCGGCTGCAAGGAAGCCGTTATAACGGTTGGTGCGTTCCGGTCCCGTCGTTGCATCCACCTTCAACAGCGTGGAAAGCGGGATCATCTGACCGGTGGACGAGCGAACCTTCAGGCGGCCGATATCTTCTGCATGGGCGCGGAATTGCGCATCTGCCTGCACACGCACGCTGTATGTCCGCCCGAAGGCGTTGAAGTCGTTGACATAAAGCGAGCCCAGATAGATCTGCAGCGTCTGGAAGACGTCGCTGACCGAAACACCCAGCTGCTCGGCCTTGGCGCGGTCGAGATCGGCGAAGAGCTGCGGCACGTTGATCTGGAAGCTGGAGAAGATGCCCGCCAGTTCCGGTGTCTGGTATGCCTTGGCGATGACCGCCTTGGCCGCTTCGTCAAGCGTCTGGTAGCCGTAACCGGCACGGTCCTCGATCTGCAGCTTGAAGCCGCCCGTCTGGCCGAGACCGTTAACCGGAGGCGGCGGGAACATGGCGATGAAAGCATCCTGAATGCCGGCGAACTTCTGGTTCAGCTGCATTGCGATGGCGCCGCCTGACAGTTCCGGCGTCTTGCGGTTTTCGAAGTCGTCGAGAACCGCAAAGACGATGCCGGAATTGGAGCCGATGGTGAAGCCGTTGATCGACAGGCCGGGGAAGGCGATGGCGTGGCTGACGCCCGGCTGTTGCATGGCGATATCGCTCATCCGCTTGATGACGCTTTCCGTGCGGTCAAGCGTTGCGCCGTCCGGAAGCTGGGCGAAGCCGATGAGATATTGCTTATCCTGCGCCGGTACGAACCCGCTTGGGACCGCGCTGAACATGCCGTAGGTGGCAGCCACCAGCGCCATATAGACGATCATGACGAGGCTTTTGCGCGTTACCAGTCCGCCTACGGTTTTGCCGTAACCGTTGGAGGCGGCCCCGAAGGCGCGGTTGAAGCCACGGAAGAACCAGCCGAAAATCCGGTCCATGAAGCGGGTCAGCCAGTCTTTTGGTGCGTCGTGCTCTTTCAGAAGCAGGGCTGCAAGAGCGGGCGACAGCGTCAGAGAATTGATCGCCGAAATGACGGTGGAAATCGCGATCGTCAGCGCGAACTGCCGGTAAAACTGGCCGGAAAGGCCGGAGATAAAGGCTAGTGGGACGAAAACGGCGACCAGAACAAGCGCGATTGCGATGATCGGCCCGGAGACTTCGCGCATCGCCTTGTAGGTGGCATCACGCGGAGAAAGCCCGTTTTCGATGTTTCGCTCGACGTTTTCCACCACCACGATGGCGTCATCCACCACGATGCCGATGGCCAGCACGAGGCCGAACAGGGTCAACGCGTTGATGGAGAAGCCGAAGGCATACATGACGGCGAAGGTGCCGATGATCGACACCGGAACGGCGATCAGCGGAATGATCGAGGCGCGCCAGGTCTGGAGGAACAGGATGACCACCAGTACCACGAGGCCAACGGCCTCGAGGAGCGTATCAACGACCTTTTCGATGGACGAGCGAACGAACTTCGTCGTGTCGTAGACGATTTCATATTTTACGCCATCAGGCATCGCCAGTTGCAGATTGTCCATTGTCGCGCGGACATTGTCGGCGATTTCGATGGAGTTGGAACCGGGAGCCTGCAATACGGCGATCGCCACGGCGGGTTCGCCGTCGAGCAGCGAGCGCAGCGTATAGTCGGCAGCGCCGAGTTCTATGCGGGCGACATCGCGAAGACGGGTGATCTGACCGTTTGCGCCGCTCTTGACGATGATGTTGCCGAATTCCTCCGGCGTCGTCAGACGGCCCTGTGCATTGACGTTGAGCTGCAGGTCGACGCCATTGGGGCTTGGCGATGCGCCGATGACGCCGGCTGCGGCCTGGACGTTCTGCTGACGGATGGCGTCGGAGACGTCGCCCGCGGCGAGATCGTGTTCGGCCACTTTCTGCGGATCCAGCCAGACGCGCATGGAATAGTCACCGGCGCCGAAGACCTGCACCTGACCCACGCCTTCGATACGGGCGAGGCGATCCTTGACGTTCAGCGTCGCATAGTTGCGCAGATAGGTGATGTCATAGGCATCGGTCTTCGACACCAGATTGACGACCATGATGAAGTCGGGCGAGCTTTTGACGGTGGTGATGCCGAGTGCGCGCACTTCCGCGGGCAGGCGCGGTTCGGCCTGCGACACGCGGTTCTGCACCAGCTGCTGCGCCTTGTCCGGGTCGGTGCCCAGCTTGAACGTGACGGTCAGCGTCAGCACGCCGTCCGATGTCGCCTGGCTGCCCATATAGAGCATGTCCTCGACGCCGTTGATCTGTTCTTCAAGCGGCGTGGCGACGGTTTCGGCGATAACGGCCGGGTTCGCACCGGGATAGGTGGCGCGGACGACGACGGATGGCGGCACGACTTCCGGGTATTCGGAAATCGGCAGGGCGCGCATGCCGAGAAGGCCTGCGACCACGATCAGGATCGACAGCACGCCGGCGAAGACCGGCCTGTCGACAAAAAATCTGGAAATATTCATATCCAGTCCCCTCTCCGGGTAGATTTGGAAATGCAAGGACCGTTCCGGCGGCATCATGGCCGCCGGTGAGGGCCGGTTCTTTGTGAAATGCGTCTCGCCGGAGGCGGGACGGCGTTATTGCGAGGCGGCGACCTTGTCTTCCGCCTGCGGTGCGATGGTTGCACCGGGGCGAATGCGCTGCAGGCCGTTGACGACGATCGTATCGCCGGCGGCAAGGCCGCTGTCGATGATGCGCTGGCCGTCAGCCGGTGCGCCGGGCTTGATCTGGCGGTAGCTCACCTTGTTTTCGGCATCGACGACAAAGACGAACCGCTTGTCCTGATCCGTGCCGATGGCGCGGTCGCTGATGACGATTCGGTTTTCCGGCTTCGGTTCACCCATGCGCACCCGCACGAACTGGCCGGGAATGAGCCTGCCATCAGGATTTTCGAAGACCGCACGCACACCGATGGTGCCGCTGGCGGAATCGACCTGGTTGTCGATGAGGTGCAGGGTGCCCTTGATCGGCGTGCCTTCATCCGAAAGCGTGCCGATTTCCACCGGGATCTGTTCGAGCGCGGGCAGGGCGTCGGTCGTCTTCGGCAGCTCGGAAAGCGCTTTCGCTACCGTTCCTTCGCTGGCGTTGAAGCTGGCATAGATCGGGTTGACCGAAACCAGCGTCGTAAGGGCAGGCGATGTCGAGCCGGCGGCGACGAGGTTGCCGGCGGTGATTTCGATGCGGCCGACCCTGCCGGAAACCGGTGCGAAGATTTCGGTGTAACCGAGATCGAGCTGGGCCGTTGTCAGCGTCGCGCGGGCTGCGCGAAGCTGGGCTTCGGCATCCGCAAACGAGCTTTGCCGCTGGTCGAGATCGCTCTGGGAGATCGTGCGATTGTCGGAAAGCCTGCGGCCACGGTCGAGTTCCGTCTTGGCAAGGCTGACCTTGGCTTCGGCGGAGGCGACCTGGGCTTCAGCACCCGCAACGGCTGCCTGATAGGGGGCCGGGTCGATGGTGAAGAGGGGGTCGCCTTCCTTCACCAGCGCGCCTTCGCGGAAATGCACGGCCTTGATCTGGCCAGCGACGCGGGAGCGGATCTGCACGCGGTCGACGGCTTCGAGACGGCCGGAAAATTCTTCCCAGCGCATCACATCGCGGCTTTCCACCTTGGCGACGGTGACGGGGATAGCCGGCGTTTCAGCCGGGGTGGAGGCTGCCGTCGCATCACGGCTGGTGGGCAGGTCGAAAATGAGTGCTGCGGCTGCAACGGACATAGCAAGCCCGATACCGGCGCCCGTCAGGGCCCGGCGCTTTGTGGTCAGCGTCATGGGTTTCTCCTTGGCTCGGATCAGGAGCCGGTCAGTTTCTCTATCTCTGTGTTTTGTCGCATGGTCCGGACGTAAAACCGCTACGCACTTTTACTGGACATGCTCAAAATGCGATTTCAGTGTTTTATCTGGTCAACGAAGGTCTTGAACTCCGAACAGACGGATGGGACCCATCCGCCGCCCTTTCCTTGATAAAGCCCCGTCCAGCCAATGCCGGCGGGGAAAACATGCTGCCGGACGTTGACACCGGAGGCGATGAGCCTGTCGGCATAACCGACCGTTTCGTCGCGCAGAGGGTCGTCCTCGGCGGTAAAGATCAGCGCCGGCGCCACCCGGTTCAGCCGCGTACACTGGCAGGGCGCGGCATAGGGGTGAAAAAACCCGCAGGCCTTGGCAAGGTAATGGCTCCAGCCATCCGCCCAGCGCTGGCGCATGCCGATCCTGTCCGCATCGCGGAAGGATTCCGTCGTCATCATCGGGTCGATCATGGGCGACAGAAGTATTTGACCGGCAAGCTTGCCCGGCATGCGGTCACGCGCCTTCAGCGCAAGCCCAGCCGCCACATTGCCACCAGCCTCTTCGCCGGCCACAAACAGCAGCGATTTTGCGCCGCCATAATGCTTGCGGTCCCGGCTCAGATGATCCAGCGCTTCGAAGGCACAATCGATCACCATCGGAAACTCGTTGCCGGACGACTTGCTATAGTCGGCCTCGACGACGATCGCGCCGCTTTCAGCGAGCGCGCGTGCCACCGGAAGCTCCGGGCAATTGCCGCCCTTTTCAAGAAACGAGCCGCCGCGCAAATAAAGGACCACGGGCGGGTTGGTGCACAGGCCGGCACTTTCATATCGGCGCACGGAAAGCTGGGACGCCGAGCCCCCACAACTTTCGATATTTTCCCAGTGCGCTTTCATCTGATCCGGTCCCGTGCGCCGCCATCAGCAGCTCACCATATTTGCAAAATCTGAAATTCATATTATTGTTCGGGAGAAAACGATCAAGTACGTCAAAATGAAAACACTATTCCAAAAAAACGGATAATAGCGACATGGATCAGCTTTCCGCCATGCGGGTGTTCACGCGCGTCGTCGAAACCGGCAATTTCAGCCGCGCCGCGACCGCGCTGAACATGCCCAAAACCACCGTCACCAACATGGTCCAGGCGCTGGAGGCGCATTTACATACCACGCTTCTCAACCGCACAACGCGGCGGGTGATGCTGACGACGGACGGCGCTCTCTATTATGAGCGGGCCTCGCAGATTCTGTCGGAAATCGAAGAGCTTGATGGCAGCATGTCCAGCGCGCAGGTGCAGCCGTCTGGCCGGTTGCGGGTGGAAATGGCCGGTGTCTTCGCGGACCTCGTGGTTATTCCACATCTTTGCGAATTTTACCAGCGCTATCCGCAAATCCGGCTTGATCTCGGCGTCGGCGACCGTCTGGTCGATTATATCGCGGAGAATGTCGATTGCGCGCTGCGGGTCGGCACGTTGCGGGATCAATCCCTTATTGCGCGCAAGGTCGGCGAGCTGAAATTCGAAACCTTCGCCTCTCCCCTGTACATCGAGAGTTTCGGCATGCCGCAACAGCCTGAAGATCTCGAAAACGGACATCATTCCGTGGGATATTTCAATGCCACCACGGGCCAGATCATGCCGATCTCCTTCGACAACGGGCTTCGCAGTGTCGAGATTACGCCCAACTACGTTGTTTCGGTCAATGACAGCCGCACCTATCTCAACGCCGCGCTGGCGGGCATGGGCATGGTGCAACTGCCGGTTTTCATGGTCAAGGATGCGCTTGCGCGTGGCGAGTTGGTGCCGGTTCTGCCGAAATGGCGGCGCGAACCGATGCCGATCTATGTGGTCTACCCACAGACAAGGCACGTCACCAACAAGGTCCGTGTTTTCGTGGACTGGCTGGCGAAGATGGTTCACAGCCTAGTCTGAGGCGGCTAGTCACCGCCCGACCTTTGCCGCGACAAAATCGATGAAGGCGCGTACGCGGGCGGCCAGGTGATCATGTCCGGCATAAACGGCGTGGATCACCTCCATGTCGCCCGGATTGTAATCCTCCAGTACCGGCACGAGCAGACCGGCCTCGATATCCGGCTCGACATGAAACTCTCCGACCCTTCCCAGCCCAAGGCCCGTCAGGCACAGCCTTCGCATTGCCATGCCGCTGTTGACCGAGGCGTTGCCGGTCACGGGAAGGCGGTAGATTTCCGTCGTGCCGGGATCACGGAAAGGCCATTCGTTGAGGCTGCGACTGAAATTGAAGCTGATGCAATTGTGTTGGGCCAGATCCTGCGGCTTTTCCGGCATGCCATGTTTTTCGATATAGGCAGGGGAGGCGACGATGATCCGGCGGACCTCTTTCAGCTTTCTTGCCTTGAGGGACGAATCCGCCATCCCGCCGGATCGTATCGCAATATCGGTGCGCTCCTCGATCAGGCTGATGACGCCGTCGGTCAGCGAGATATCCAGGTCGATTTCCGGATAAAGAGATAAAAACTCCGGTGCGAGCGGCAGAAGATACCTTTCGCCGAAGCCCAGCGTGGCGTTGACACGCAATAGCCCCCGCGGCACCACCTTGCCGCCGCCTGCTACGATCTGCTCTGTATCGGCGATGTCGGCCAGAATGCGCCTTGCCCGGGAAAGATAGATTTCCCCCTCCGGCGTCAGCGTCACCACGCGTGTGGAGCGAGCGAGAAGGCGGGTGCCGAGGCGGTCTTCGATGCGGGTGACAAGTTTGCTCACCGCCGAGGGTGAAAGCTTGAGCCTGCGCCCGGCTGCGGAAAAACTCCCCAGCTCGGCTGCCGCCACGAAGACTTCCATTTCTCCGGCCCTGTTGTCCACCGCTGCACCACTTGTGAAATTAATTCAAAGGCCTTTATCCAATCTTGCCGATTATCATGCAAGTCCCCTTCGCCCATATTGCTATCACACAGTTGATCCAACCGGACAGCACCCGCTGTCCATAACGCCCGCGATCCCGCTCCGGGCGAAGAGGTACTCGTCATGCCATTGGCCATATTTGCCTTGACGATCGCGGCTTACGCGATCGGAACAACCGAGTTTGTCATCGTCGGCCTGTTGCCGACGGTCGCCGCCGATCTTCACATTACCCTGCCGCTTGCCGGCCTTATCGTCAGCGTTTACGCGCTGGGTGTCACTTTCGGTGCGCCGATCCTGACTGCGCTGACCGGCAAGATCGAAAGAAAGCCGCTGCTGCTGGGTCTGATGGCGCTGTTCGTCGTCGGTAATGTCGCAGCCGCCGTGTCGCCAAGCTATGAGACGCTTCTGGTCGCGCGGGTGCTTTCCGCCTTCGCCCATGGCGTCTTCTTCTCCGTTGGCGCCACCATCGCCGCCGATCTCGTGCCGGAAAACCGCCGTGGCTCGGCGATTGCCATGATGTTCATGGGTTTGACCGTCGCCATCGTCACCGGCGTGCCGATCGGCACCTATATCGGGCAGATTTTCGGCTGGCGCGCCACCTTCTGGGCGGTTGCAGGTCTTGGTGTCATCGCCTTTGCCGGTATCGCGGCCCTGTTGCCGGGAACGCTGAAGAAAGCGCCGCCCGCCAGCCTTCTCGATCAGGTGCGGGTGCTGGGTTCCGGCCGACTGATCATCGTTTTCGCCATGACCGCACTTGGTTACGGCGGCACCTTCGTCGCCTTCACCTTTCTGGCGCCGATCTTGCAGGACGTCACCGGCTTCTCCGAAAAGAGCGTCGGCCTGATCCTTGTGCTCTACGGCATCGCCATTGCCGCCGGTAACATCGGTGGCGGCAAAATCGCCAACCACAATCCGGTCAAGGCGTTGATAGGACTCTTTCTGGCACAAGCCATCGTGCTGCTGGTCTTTTCCTTCACCGCCGTCTCGCCTGTTCTGACCCTGATCACGCTGGTGGCGCTCGGCTTCCTGTCCTTCGCCAACGTTCCCGGTCTGCAGCTTTATGTGGTGCAGCTGGCCAAGGAACACCGCCCCGGCGCTGTCGATGTCGCCTCGGCGCTCAATATCGCCGCCTTCAATCTTGGCATCGCGATTGGTGCATGGCTTGGCGGTCTGGTGGTGGAATCGCCTATGGGCCTTGCCGCAACCCCATGGGTCGGCGCCATCCTTGTCGCCATTGCCCTCATTCTCACCCTCTGGAGCAGTGCACTCGACCGTCGCGCCTCGCTCTCGCTGAAGACTGCCTGAGTTTTTCATATAAATCCCGGCCACTGCCGCAGGGCTGGCCGGGCGCACCCTAAAAGGAGAAAATATATGTTTGATGTCACCGCCAACGGCGCATCGATCCCGGCGCTTGGCTTCGGTACCTTCCGTATTCCTGGCCCCGATGTTCTTCGTATCGTTCCGCATGCCCTGAAAGCCGGCTTTCGCCATATCGATACCGCGCAGATTTACGGCAATGAGGCCGAAGTCGGCGAAGCCATTGCCGGTTCCGGCGTGGCACGCAGCGATATCTTCCTGACCACCAAGGTCTGGGTGGAGAACTACAGGCACGATGCCTTTCTTGCCTCCGTCGATGAGAGCCTGAAAAAACTGAAGACCGATTATGTCGATCTCCTGCTTCTGCACTGGCCGAACGAAGCGGTAACGCTGGCCGAGCAGATCGGCGCGCTGAACGCGGTTCGCGACGCCGGCAAGGTTCGCCATATCGGCGTGTCCAACTTCAATACGGCGCTGATGGCTGAGGCGGTCAGTTTGTCAAAGGCACCGATCGTCACCAATCAGATCGAATACCATCCCTATATCGATCAGGATATGGTGATCGCGGCGGCCAAGGGCGCCGGCATGTCGGTGACGGGTTATTACGGCATGGCCGACGGCAAGGTTTTTGGCGATCCGGTTCTGAAGGACATCGCCGCAAGCCGGGGCAAGTCGGTGGCGCAGGTGGTGTTGCGCTGGCTCGTGCAGCAGCAGGGTGTGATTGCGCTTTCGAAGACGGTGAGCGAAGCGCGTGTTGATGAAAACCTTGCGATCTTCGATTTCACGCTGTCGGTCGCTGAGATGGAGGCGATCGGTGCTCTTGCTCGACCGGATGGCCGTATCGTCTCGCCGGATGGGCTTGCGCCGGTATGGGACGCGGCTGCCTGACCGTTGCCAACGGGTGTGGGTGGAATTCCTCCTGGTGCCGTCACCCGGGTCTAGCCCGGCATGACGGAGGAGCGGTTTTCACAGATATAGATAACCTTGAGACACCCGGATAAGCTATCGGGGTGTCGTCTGAGAGAGTGGATCAGAATTCGCCCCATGTCTGATCTTTCGAGGCCGTGGATACGCCGAGCGCTGCGGCCACCTGGCCGATCATGCGACGCGCCGGGGATGGTCTCGGCTGTGCGTTGTCCGCAACGCGCACCGGCGCTGAAGGCTTATATGCGGTTCTAGCCGTGCTGGTGCTGGCCATTGCGCCATCCAGCTTGAACTGGCCGACGATCTGGCGGAGTTTTTCGGCATCACCGGCAAGCGATGCGCTGGAGGCCGTCGCCCTTTCGACCATCGCGGCATTGTGCTGCGTGACCTGGTCCATCTGGTTTACCGCGCTGTTGACCTCGGCCAACCCGACCGACTGTTCCCTTGCGGATGTTGCGATGGCGTCGAGTTGTGTATTGATGGCGATGACGTGACTTTCAATGATCTTCAGGGCGTCGCCGGTTGCGGTCACGAGTTTCACGCCATTCTGCACTTCGTCGGCGGAGTTGCGGATAAGCTCCTTGATTTCCTTGGCCGCTTGCGCCGAGCGCTGGGCCAGTTCACGCACTTCCTGTGCCACAACCGCAAAGCCCTTGCCTGCCTCGCCCGCACGTGCTGCCTCGACGCCGGCGTTGAGTGCCAGAAGATTGGTCTGGAAGGCAATCTCGTCGATGACGCCAATGATGTTGGAAATCTGGCTTGAAGAGCTTTCTATGCGCTTCATGGCATCGACCGCAGTTGCGACGACCTGACCGGATGTCTGCGCGGATCTGTTGGCCTCGACCGCCACAATCCGGGCCTCCTCAGTTCGTTTGGTCGAATTGCTGACGTTGCTGGTTATCTGGTCGAGCGCTGCGGCTGTTTCTTCCAGCGATGCGGCTTGGGTTTCCGTGCGTTGCGACAGGTCGCTCGCACTCGAACTCAACTCGCGAGAGCCGTTGTCGATCGTGGCCGTGACATCGGCAACGGACAGCAGTGTTTTGCTAAGCTGGTTTACGGCGATATTGAAGTCCGCACGCAGGCTTTCGAATTCTGCGGAGAAAGGCGTTTTCAGCTGGTAGGACAGGTCGCCATTGGCCATATGCTTCAGACCTTCGGCAAGGCCGCTGGTCGCTTCCGCCATTTCGGCGGCGCGCCTGCGATCAATTTCGGCGGTTCTTTGGCGCTCTGCCTCGGACTGGTTACGCACCTGCGCCGCATCCGCTTCCAGCCGGCGGGCTTTCAATTCGTTATCCTTGAAGACCTCAACGGCCTTTGCCATCGTGCCGACCTCGTCGCGCCGGTCCGTTCCCTCGACATTGACGGACAGGTTACCGTCCGCAAGCGTTTGCATCGTGCCGACAAGACCCCGTATCGGCGTGACAAGCCAGCTGCGAATCGCGAAATATCCGATGACGACGACGGCGATGAAGCCGAGGACGACCGCGACGACGGTAATCAGTGCAGTCTGTTGGCTTATGTCGCTCAGACTATCGCTCTGCTTGGCGCTACGGTTCGAAATATCAGTGGCTATCTGTGTAAGTTTCGCGCCGATCTTGGCAAAGACTGGCTGGCACTCGGTGCCAAACGCTTTCTGCGACGCAAGCGCCTCATCCACGGTTGATGCGGTTCGGCCCAGGTGCCAGGCGTTCTTGCACGTCACGTTATAGAGCGTCGTCACGTCGTCCTTGAGTACGCGCAGGCGGTTGTCTTCGGGGAGATTGGCGATGGCTCGATCCATCGATACCATGAACTCGTCGCGCGTGGCCTTCACCTCAGCTTCGGCAGCGGCATTACCCTGCTCCGTAAAGGCGATCATCATATCGGCCAACGCCGCCCGCCCGTTCAGCAGTTCCTTGTTCGCGAGCGCCAAATTCAGGGCCGCTGCGCTGTCACGGGCAATAAGGTCACTATAACTTCCATCGATCGATTTGATCTGTATGGCGGAGTAGGCCGCAATCAGGATCGCACATACGCCGAATAGCGCAAATACCGTCAAAAACTTTCCGACAACGGGAATATTTCTCATCGTTATGGCTCCCACAAGAAAATCGAGCCCTTCATGGGTCATATTTCGGCATCATGCGCTTTTCCGATGACGATTATACTTATAAATTTAAGAAATAATTATGTATTATTAGTAATTACGTATTTTATAATAAGCTACAGTAATGTTAGATTAAATAAGAATAATATTTAATACTGAATAATTCTAATGAGCGATCCCAAATCGCCTGTCATGTCTTGCGCGTCCGCAAACGCCTTCCCGAAGCGAATAAGTTCGGTATCTAGGGCACGCGACTGTGGTTTGGGCGTCAGATCGGCCCAGAACATGCGGGTAGGCTTCGGTTGAAGAGGAGCTATCTGGGACCGGCGGCAAAATCAGGGCGGTGCCCGTAAGCGCTTTGACAATCCCGACGTTTTCCAGGGAAAACTGGAGCGGGCGAAGGGATTTGAACCCTCGACCCCAACCTTGGCAAGGTTGTGCTCTACCCCTGAGCTACACCCGCTCAAAAACCGCTGGTCCGGGGTAGTTCGCTGGACCGCGGGCCGCCAAAGCGTGGCGACGGGTGCTATATCGCTCAATCGTTTTTCGAATGCAACAGTTTCTTTTGCGGTTTTGGTGGAAATCCGTCTGGCCTGTGGGTTTATTCAAAACGACCGGCCCGATGTGTCGTAAAAAAGTGTGTTGGCGGGCGAAGGTATTGTTTCGGCTGGCCTTTATTTGGGTTGTAAAAGCACACAACCGGCCGGATAGCCAAAAAATAACCTGTTTACATTTGGTTAAAATCTGATTCGACAAGTGATTCGTTCGGGTGTACAAATTTTATGCCCACAAAAAAAGAAACGATACTTGGCATGTCATCATCGGGAGGATGAGCCTTGTCGTATGCAGCTTTTGAAAGAGTCGGCGCACAATTGTCGCCCCAGCAGATCACCGATCTGCAGAATATTTTCGATGGCGTATGTTTCGAGTGCCTTCAAGATCGCTGTAGCCACGTCGCCAATGAGTGCGCGGCGGTTTTGATCCGTAGCGCCCAGCGCGGCATTCTCGATCATGAGATGTTGCGCGACATCGGTCTTGCGGTTTTACGTCGGCACTGATTGCGCCATTTCATTAAAAAAGCGCCCGGGCATCTCGGGCGCTTTCGTGTGTGTGGTGGCGGGAGCCGCGTTGCGGATCAGCTCTTTTCCTGAACGTGCGCCTCGAGGAACCACAGCGCCTTGTCGAGATCGCGCGAGGCGGCGGTGAAGATATCCGCTGTCGTCGGGTCGCCGGCCTCGTCGGAATCATCGATCGCCTTGCGGATCATGTTGGCCACGTCGCCATAACGGGCGATCAGTTCGTCCAGATGATCGTGGATCTTGTAGATATCGGTCGGATAGGCCTTGAGCTTGGTCGTCGAAGAGACGGATTGCAGGCTGCCGAGTGCCGTGCCGCCAAGCTGCACCACACGTTCGGCAATGGTATCGCCGTGATTGTCGAGCTGGGCGCGGAAGGTGTCGAGAAGTTCGTGGACGGCGATGAATTGCGGACCTTTCAGGTTCCAGTGCGCCTGCTTGGTCACCAGTGCAAGGTCGATCACCGAAGCCAGCGATTCGTTCAGAATACCCATCACTGTTGATTTGGCATTGGAAGGCAGGTCGTTCTTCGTCTTGTGCGTCTTCATCGATGTCTCCTGACGTTGCGGACGGAATGCCGTTTGGCAAAATCTCCGCCGATTAACGCCCCGGCCGGTTGCCCTGTTCCGTCGCTCTGGCAGCAATGGCAAAAAACCTCCGCAATCGTCGTATCTCACTCATAAAACAGACAGATGCGTCGACCGTCTATGTCGTTGACGCTGATGGTCATGTCGTAGATTTCCCGCAGAACCTCCGGACGGATAATCTGTTCCGCCGGTCCCTGGCGGCAGATACGCCCATCACGCATGGCGATGATGGTGTCGGAGTACCAGGAGGCGAAGTTGATGTCGTGCAGCACCAGAACCACGGTCTTCTTCAGCTCGTCGGCGGCACGGCGCATGATCTTCATCATGCTTGAGGCGTGTTTCATGTCGAGATTGTTGAGCGGCTCGTCCAGGAGCACATAGTCCGTGTCCTGACACAGAACCATGGCCACGAAGGCGCGCTGGCGCTGGCCGCCGGAAAGCTCGTCGAGAAAGCGGCCGGACAGGTTTTCGAGATGGAGATATTCCAGCGCCCGGTCGATATGGACCTTGTCCTCGATGGTGGGACGGCCCTTGGAATAGGGATAACGTCCAAAACCGACGAGATCGCGCACCGTCAGGCGTGACGAGATGTGGTTGTCTTGCCTGAGGATCGAGAGCCGTTTTGCCAGCGTGTCGGAAGGGGTCTTGGTCACATCCAGCCCGTCCACCGTCACGGTTCCCGCATCCATGGACATCAGCCGTGCCAGGATGGAGAGCAGCGTGGATTTTCCCGCCCCGTTCGGCCCGATGATGGAGGTGACGCCGCCTGCCGGAATGGCGACGGAGACGCCATCGACAACAACTGTGTCGCCATAGGATTTGCTGATCTGACTGGCGATGATCATCGCGCACCCCGCTTGAGAATAAGACCGATAAAGACGATGCCGCCCAGAAATTCGATGATGATGGAAAGCGCCGTGTTGAAGGCGAAGATCCGCTCCAGCACCACCTGACCGCCGACAAGGCAGATGATGGCGATGAGGATCGCCGCCGGCAGCACATAGGCATGTTTGCCGTTACCTGTGAGATAATGGGCCAGCGCCGCAACCAGCAGCCCGAAGAACATGACAGGGCCGACGAGTGCGGTGGAGACGGCAACGAGAACGGAGACCAGCACGAGGATGATCGTCACCGTTCGCTTGTAGTCTACGCCAAGGCTGATGGCCGTTGCGCGGCTGAGCGAAAGGACGTCGAGCGTGTGCAGGAGCCGCAACCCTATAATCGTCACCACGCCGATGATGATGGCTGATACCGCAAGAAGGGTGGGATCGATGGAATTGAAGCTGGCAAACAGCACATCCTGCAGCACCGCATATTCATTGGGGTCCAGTACGCGCTGCATGAAGCCCGAGAGGCTGCGGAAGAACACGCCGAAGACGATGCCGACCAGCACCAGAAGATGCAGGCTGCGTTCCGCGCCGACGAATAGCCAGCGGTAGAGCAGGGCGGAGAAGGTGACGAGCAGCGCGGTTTCGGCAAGGAATTTCAACTGCGGATCGATCATCACCACGGTTGCGGAGCCGAACACGAAGATCAACGCCGTCTGCACCAGCACATAGAGCGAATCGAAACCCATCACCGAAGGGGTGAGAATGCGGTTGTTGGTGACCGTCTGGAACAATACCGTCGAAACGGCGATGGCATAGGCCACCAACAGCAGCGACAGAAGCTTGATGCCGCGAAACGGCAGGACGAAGCTCCAGCTGCCCTTTGCACCGAGCGTCATGAAGGCGGCCATGGAGATGAGCGCCAGTGCGAGAAGCATCAGCAGCACGAGTTTCGCGCGCCGGTCGGGATGTCTCTCATGCATGGTGGCGTTTCCGGAGCAGGAGATAGAGGAACAGCGCGCTGCCGATGACGCCGACGACCGTTCCGATCGGCACTTCATAGGGCGCGCGCACCGTTCTGCCGATGATGTCGCAGGCTAGAACGAAGACCGCGCCAAGCGTCGCCACCCAGGGCACGGAACGGCGCATATTGTCGCCGATCATCAGGCTGACGACGTTCGGCACGATCAGGCCCAGAAAGGGGATCATGCCCACCGTGACGACGACGACGGCACTGACCAGCGAGACGATGGTGAGGCCGAGCGCCATCACCCGGCGATAGTTCAGGCCGAGATTGGTGGTGAAGTCGCGCCCCATGCCTGCCACCGTGAAACGGTCGGCGGCGAGATAGGCGGCGATGGCGAAAACGAAGCCGATCCACAGCAATTCATAGCGGCCGCGCAGCACGCCGGAAAAATCCCCGGTCATCCACGCGCCAAGCGATTGCAGCAGATCGAAACGATAGGCGAAGAAAGTGGTGACGGCAGAAATGACGCCGCCCAGCATGATGCCGATCAGCGGCACCAGCAGCACATCGCGCAGCGGCACCTGCCGCAGAATACGCAGGAAAAGTGCGGTTCCGGCCAGTGCGAAAGCGGCGGCCACCAGCATCTTGCCGAAGATCGGCGTTTCCGGGGCAAGCAGGGTGATGGTGAGCAGGCCAAGGCCGGCGGATTCGGTGGTGCCAGCCGTCGAAGGCTCCACGAAGCGGTTGCGCACCAGCATCTGCATGATGAGACCGGCAATCGCCATCGAGCTTCCCGCCAGTATCAGCGCCAGCGTGCGCGGAATGCGGCTTATAAGCAGCACGCGCAGTGCATCCGCGCTCGTATCCGGTGCAAAAAGCGTCGCCAGCGAGACGTTGCTGACGCCGACGAACAGGCTGACGATGGCGAGTGCCAGCGCCAGAAGGAGGGCTGATATGAGGGACAGGGATTTCACGTTGATGGTTTTTCGAAAATGCTGGTGCTTCGGGCCGCCCGTCACGCTGCCGAAAGAGATGAAGGCCTCCTCTCGTCATCCTCGGGCTTGTCCCGAGGATCTGCAACGTTGTGATTTGATTGGCGTGTTTAGATCCTTGGGACAAGCCCAAGGATGACGTCGCGTATGGAGCAGCCTTGGAGAGGATGGTCTATGCCTTTTACGACTTCTTCTCCGAAACTGCGTTATAGACCTGATCGAGCAATGTCGTAAGCGCCGTATAACCGCTGCTGACGATATAGGCCGCCTGCGGGTCGAGATAGACGATCTGCTTTTTCTTCCAGGCGTTGGTCTGGTGGATCAGTTCGTTGTCCAGCACCTGGGCGGCGGCCTTGCCTGGGTCCGTTGCGCGGCCGATGCCGGCGTCGCGGTCGATCACGAACAGCCATTCGGGATTGACCTCGGCCAGATATTCGAAGGACACGACATCGCCCCGGTCGAAGCGGTCGTCGATATCAGGAGCGACCGGTTTGAAGCCGATTTCCGTGTGCAGCCAGCCGGTGCGCGAGCTTGGGCCGTAAACACCGACCTTGCCGGCATTGGTGACGAGGATCATCGCCGTGCCGGAATTCGGCGCGATGGCCTTCAGCTTCGCGACCTTCTCGTCGATGGAGGCGTCGAGCTTCTTTGCTTCTTCCTGCTTGCCGAAGATATCGCCGAGCTTGGTGATATTGGCTTTGACGCTCGCGATAAATTCCTTGGAATCGATCGACATGTCGATGGCTGGCGTGATCTTCGCAACATCGGGATATTTCGCCCGCGAACGGCCGCCGACGATGACGAGATCGGCTTCTGCCGCGTTGATCGCCTCGTAATCGGGTTCGAACAGCGTGCCGACCTTCAGATATTTGCCATCGGCATATTTCTGGAGATAAGTCGGCAGGTTGGAACCGAGGACACCAGTTGGCTCGACGCCCATCGCATCGAGATTGTCGAGCGAGGGGATATCCAGAACCAGAACCTTTTTCGGCGCGGCTTTCAGAACGGTCTCGCCCTGTGCGTGCTTGATCGTCATTTCCTCAGCGCCTGCGGTCATCGCGCCAAGGCTGAAGGCCGCTGCTGCCAGCAGCCGAACGGGGAAGGTGAAGTTGATCGCCACGGATATGTCCCTTGCAATATGGTTCTTGAACCTGCGGAAGCTGATCACACAGGCGTAACTTGATGTTCGCTGTCAGCTTTATTGGCAAGGTATGCGGAAATCAAAAATATGTTTTAGAATGGTTCTGAATTGCCGTGAGCGGGAAATGTGTGTGGCACCGGAAGCAGACCCCGGAGCCACATCAGGGGCCGTATCTTTTCTCAATTCGGCGGCCAGTCGCCGACGATCTCGCGTCTTTCCAGTTTCAGCGACCGGTCAGGCTGGATGCGGTAGGTTTCAATCGCCAGCCGGCCGTCGCCCATGACGAATTCGTGGCTGAGCGTGCTGCCGATGGGTGACTTGGTCAATTTGGTGTGGGGTTGTCCGCCATAGGTGATGCTGCCCGGAATGGGTTGCACGTCGGGTGCCGCGGTGGCGCAGCCGGCAAGGCCCAGAACCAGCATGATCGCGATCTTGCGCATGTTTTTCTCCTGCGTTGGACAGGAATACTATCATGGCCGTGCCTGCGCCACACATCCCGTTGCCGTGAATAAAAAGGGCCCCGCATCCGGAAGGAGACGGGGCCAGTTGCCTTGGGAGGCTGTTTGTTGTCAGTCCTCGTTGGCGGCAAGCTGCGTCAGCACCTCGCCGCGGCCGCGGATGCGCATGATGAGCGGGACGATGAAGGCGGCGGCTGCGACAAGGAACAGGCCGACGGCAATCGGTGAGGTGAGCAGCACGGTCGGGTCGCCCTGGCCGATGGCGAGCGCGCGGCGAAGCTGCTGTTCGGCTAGCGGGCCGAGGATGAGGCCGACCACGGCAGGCGCGATCGGATAACCGAAGATGCGCATGATGTAGCCGAGGATACCGAAGGCGAGCAGCATGCCGAGTTCGAACACGGACGGGTTGGCGCCGATGGTACCGAGCGTCGCGAACAGCAGAATACCGGCATAGAGCCAGGGTTTCGGGATGGTCAGCAGCTTCACCCACAGGCCGATGAGCGGCAGATTGAGCACCAGCAGCATCAGGTTGGCGATGAACAGGCTGGCGATAAGGCCCCAGACCAGCTGCGGATTGGTGGCAAACAGCAGCGGGCCGGGCTGAAGACCGAACTGCTGGAAACCGGCAAGCATGATGGCGGCGGTTGCCGTCGTCGGCAGGCCGAGCGTCAGGAGCGGCACAAGCGTACCGGCAGCGGACGCATTGTTGGCGGCTTCCGGACCGGCAACCCCTTCGATGGCGCCATGGCCGAATTCTTCCGGATGTTTGCTGAGCCGCTTTTCGGTGGCATAGGAAAGGAAGGTGCCGATTTCAGCACCACCGGCAGGCATGGCGCCAATCGGGAAGCCGATCAATGTGCCGCGCAACCAGGGTTTCCAGGAACGCGCCCAGTCCTGTGCACTCATCCAGACCGAACCCTTGACGGCTTCGACCTTCTCGTCGCCACTCTGGCCCTGCGCAACGATGAACAGCGTCTCGCCAATGGCGAACATGGCCACCGCAAGCGTCGTCACTTCCACGCCGTCGAGAAGGTCGGGAATGCCGAAGCTCATGCGGGTCTGACCGGTCAACTGGTCGATACCGACGATGGCGAGCGCGAAGCCGATGAACAGCGAGGTAAGGCCGCGCAGTGCCGAGTCTCCGAAAGCCGAGGAGACGGTGACAAAAGCGAGCACCATCAGCGCGAAATATTCGCGCGGGCCGAAAACCAGCGCCAGCTTGACGATATAGGGTGCAACAAAGGCGAGAGCGACGGTGGCGATGAGACCAGCGACGAAGGAGCCGATGGCGGCGGTGGCAAGTGCCGGGCCGCCGCGGCCCGCACGGGCCATCTTGTTGCCCTCGAGCGCAGTCACGATCGATGCGCTTTCGCCCGGCGTGTTGAGCAGGATCGAGGTGGTCGATCCGCCATACATGCCGCCATAATAGATGCCGGCGAACATGATCAGCGAACCGGCGGGATCAAGCCGGTATGTAACGGGCAGAAGCAGAGCGACCGTCAGCGCCGGCCCGATGCCGGGCAGAACGCCGACGGCAGTGCCGAGTGTCACGCCGATCAGCGCATAGAGCAGGTTCATGGGTTGGGCAGCAACCTCAAGACCGTGCAGCAGGAATTCAAACGTACTCATGGACAGATGTCCCCCAAGTCGAGCAGAAGGGCGGGCGGAACGGCTGGCGTTTGCGTCATCGCGCGCCGGCGGTTTCCTGTGATCTCGAATTTTGGTCGGAATGGCTGTTAGAACAACAGCCTTTCCAGAGGCCCGGCAGGCAGAGAAAGTTGCAGCAGCCGCGCAAAGATGATCCAGATGACGAAGCTCAGAGCGATGCCGATGGGGATCGAATACCAGAGCTTGCGTTTGCCGAAGGCGCGCGCCGTAAACGCAAACAGGAGACCGGTAGCGATGGAGAAACCGGCGACGTTCAGCAGCAGCATCTGCGCGGCAAGGCCGGCGACGACCCATATGACCGGGGCGACTTCCTGTTTGTCCCGTTCGGGAAAATCACCGCGCCAGGCTTCGATGGCCGTCCAGAGCGCAAGGCCGACAAGACAGAAGGCGATGGCGTAGGGGACCGTTGCCGGACCGACCGGCGAGTAGCCGGTGACGCTGGCGAGACGCGCACTGTCCCAGAAGATCACGCAGGCGATAAGGACGAGGGCTACGGCGATCGCCAGCGCCGCCCAGTCAGGGCGGCGCTCTTGATGTTGTGAAGGGTTGGAACCCTGGCTCATTTTACCAGTCCGATTTCTTTGAGGATGGCGGCAGTGGCGTCGGTGTCCTTGGCAAGCTGCGCCTTGAACTCGTCACCGGAAAGATAGGTATCCATCCAGCTCTTGGTCTTCAGCGTTTCCTGCCACTTTGCGGATTTCGCCAGCTTCTCGATATCTGCGCTGACGGCCTTTTCCTGTTCCGGCGTCAGGCCGGGAGGAGCAGCGACCATGCGCCAGTTCTGCACGACGACGTCGAGGCCGCTTTCCTTGAGCGTCGGCGCGTCAACGCCTTCCAGCTTCTCTTCGCTGGAAACGGCCAGCAGGCGCAGCGTGCCCGCCTTGACCTGGCTTTCGAATTCGCCGTAGCTCGAAATGCCGGCTGTTACCTGCGAGCCGAGGATCGAGGCAAGCGCTTCGCCGCCGCCGGAATAGGCGATGTAGTTGATCTTGGTCGGATCGACGCCGGCCGCCTTGGCGATCAGGCCAACAGCGATATGATCGGTGCCGCCGGCCGAGCCGCCGCCCCAGGACACGCTGCCCGGATCTTTTTTGAGCTGGTCGACGAGGTCGCCGATGGTTTTCAGCGGCGAGGATGCCGGAACGACGATTGCTTCATATTCACCGGTCAGGCGGGCGATTGGCGTCACTTCCTTGAGGGTGACGGGCGCCTTGTTGGTGAGGATCGCGCCGACCATCACGTAACCGCCGACGATGAGGGCGTTCGGGTTGCCCTTCTGCTGGCTGGCAAACTGTGCAAGACCGATGGTGCCGCCGGCACCCGGCACGTTCTGCACCTGAACGCTCTTGGAAATGCCTTCTTCCTGCAGCACGGTCTGCAGGGAACGCGCGGTCTGGTCCCAGCCGCCGCCGGGATTGGCCGGCGCGATGATGGTGTAGTCCGCCGCGACCGCCGGAAGTGCGATCACGCCTGCCAGAAATGTGCCGATAAGAAAATGTTTCACTTAGAAAACCCTCCTCAGGATGCCCTTTTGGGCGTCGTTTTTCGTTTATGCGGAAGGGAGTTTCAGGCCGCGCTTATCCTGACGCTGCCAGGGCAGCGCGGAGCTCTACGGTCCTCAAGATTTCCTCCCGCATCTTCTTCCGCCTCCACGGAATGAAGAAGGATTGCAGAGCATCATAAAAAGCTGTCATCTAACTGACGCACGGCAAGTCCTTGCGCATTTACTCTCTATTAATTTGTGCTTGCCGTCTACTATTGCGAGCGTAGCGCCTCGTTCCACCGCTCGATCAGGCGGCTGCGCTTGACCTGATCCAGATAGACCATCAGGCCCGGGCTGACGGGCACGGGGCGCAATTGTGCGCCGTGGATCGCCTGCATGGTGTTGGCGGTGTTTTCGCCCGCCACGTCAGGGCTGACGGCCGGGATCTGCAATTGCCGGGCCATGATCGTCTGGCCCTCCTTGGACATGAAGAATTCGAGATAGCGGCGGCCGAGCGCCGGGTTGGCGGCGGCTTCCGGCACCAGCCCGATGCGCGACATGACCACAGTATAGTCCTTGGGCAGCACGATGCCGACATCGGGATGGCGTGAGGCCCAGTCGGCCGCATAGGAACCGAGAATATTGTAGCCCAGCACGAAGCGCCCGTCGGAGACACGCTCCAGAATGGCGGATGACGTTGAATAGACCTTCACGCCGGCCGCGCCCATGGCCTTGATGACGCTCCATATATCGCCGAACTGCTCCTGATCGCGCGACATGAACAGGAAGCCGACGCCGGAGCGCTCAATGTCGTAGGTAGCGATGCGGCCATGCACCTCCTTGGCGTGGCGCTCAAGATAATCGACGAATTCGGCACGGGTGGCGGGCGGCTTTTCGGTGGTGAAGCTTGGCTTGTGATACACGAACACCGCCGGCTCGAAGGTCAGCGCATAGGCGGTATTGCGCCAGTTGGCCCAGGCGGGCCAGCGCGCGCTCATGGCAAGGTCGGAGCGCTGGGCGTAACCGTCATTGCTCAACTTCACCTGCAAATCCATGGCGGATGAAAAGGCGAAATCGGCGGTCTTTTTGCCCGCATCGGTTTCTTTCACGATGCGATCATAGATTTCGCCGGTCAGCATGTCCTCGTAATGGACGGCGATATCGGGGTTGGCCTTCTGGAAACCCTCGATCATCGGCGTGGCCAGCGGTTCGTCCAGCGAGGAATAAACCACCAGCGTTTCCGCATCCGCCTTGCCTGATGGTGCAGGGAAAACGGCGACTTGCGCAAGCGCCGGTGAGGCCATGCAAAGACAGAGACAGAGAAAAACGGCGATACGCATGGAAAAGATCATGCCGCACGCGCTTGCCATTCACAAGCGCCGGAGCGGGATTGCGAAAAGTGTGAGCGGTTTTCGTCTGAAATCCCGCTCCGACTCTATAAGTTGATCATGAATCAAGTCATAGGCTTGCCGGGCCTGTGACTTGATTCATGATCGGGAGCTTGGATAAGCTCGGCAATGTTGCGGGAGGAAGAATTGCGTATTTTGCTGGTCGAGGACAATCAGGTGCTGTCGGAAGGGCTGTGCGCTCTTCTGCGCGGCAGCGGTTATGCGGTGGATGTCGTTTCAGACGGCGCTTCCGCCGACGCGGCGATTGCGGCAGAAAATTTCGATCTCGTCATTCTCGATCTCAACCTGCCGGAAATGGACGGCATCGAGGTGTTGCGTTCCATGCGCTCGCGGCAGGACAAGGCGGCGGTACTGATCCTGACGGCACGGGGTACGCCGGAGGAGAAGGTCAAGGGGCTCGATCTCGGCGCCGACGACTACATGATCAAGCCCTTCGACATCACCGAATTTGAGGCGAGAGTGCGGGTGCTGCTGCGCCGCAATGCCGGCCTGCGCTCGTCTACGCTCGGCTTCGGCAAAGTCCTGTTCGACCTCACATCCCGCACCTTTTCAGCCGATGGGCGCCCGCTCGATATTCCGGCGCGTGAAGTGGCGCTGCTCGAGGTGCTGTTCATGCGGGCGGGCAAGGTGGTTGCCAAGGAGGCGATCGTACAATCGCTGACCGGTTTCGACGACGAGATATCAGGCAACGCCATCGAGCAATATGTCAGCCGGCTGCGCAAGCGGCTTGCCCCCCACGGGCTGACGGTGAAGACGGCGCGTGGCATCGGCTATTATCTGGAAAAGCTGCCGGAGATGGCTGAATGAGACAGGCCGCCTATTCGCTCAGGCGGCGTCTTTTAGGCTGGCTTCTCATCTCCACCGCCATCATCGGCTGCGTTGCGCTCACTGATACCTGGCGCGAGGCGGTCAATACGGCCAATGTCGTCTCCGACCGGGTGCTATCAGGTTCCGCGCTTGCGATTGCCGAGCGGGTGGTGGTGGCCGAAGACGGCTCGCTGGAGGTCGATATTCCCTATGTCGCGCTGGAAATGCTGACATCGGCGGCGCAGGACCGGGTGTTTTATCGTGTTGATGGGCCAAACGGGCAATTTCTCACCGGTTACCAGAACCTGCCGACGGTGGAGAACCCGGCTGGAGAAACGCCTGCCTATCGCGATGCCGTGTTTCGTGACGAGCCGATCCGCATCGCCGCGATCCGCCGTTTTGCTTCCACCGGCATCAATTCCGTGCCCTTTTCCGTGACGGTGGCTGAAACGACGATCGCCCGCAGCCAGCTTGCGCAGGCCATCATCCTGCGCTCGGCCTTGCGCCTGCTGTTCATGATCGTGGGCGCGGCGATCATTGTCTGGATCGCGGTGACCATTTCGCTCCGGCCGCTTTACCGGCTCAGCGAAGCGATTGCCGAGCGCAGCCCCAACGACCTGCATCCAATCCGGCAATCCGTGCCGGTGGAGGTGGAAAACCTGGTGGAAACGGTCAATTCCTTCATGGTGCGGCTACAATCGGCGCTCGATGCGCTCAGGCATTTCACCGGTAATGCCAGCCATCAATTGCGCACGCCGCTTGCCATCATCAGCACCCAGCTTGCGCTTTCCGCCCGCGCCGCAAGTCTCGAAGACGCGCAGGCGGCGGCGCGCAAGGGCGGCGCTTCGGTGGCCCATGCCGAACATATCCTCGCACAGCTGCTGCGCATGGCCAATATCGACGCCGCGGGCTCCAGCGAAAAACACGATTTTTCGCAGATCGACCTCGTGGCGGTGGCGCAAAACGTGACGGCAGATTTCGTGCCGCGTGCGGCGGACGCCGGCATCGACCTCGGTTTCGAAGGCGAGGGCGAAGTGACAATCCTTGCCGAACCGCTCCTCATCGGTGAGTTGATCGGCAATCTCGTCGGCAATGCCATCAACTATGCCGGACGCGGCGCGGAAGTTACCGTGCGCGTCGGCAAGCAGGCAGAAACCGTCTGGCTGGAAGTCGAGGATAACGGCCCCGGCATCCCTACCGACAAACGCGCCATGGTGCGCCAGCGCTTCGCCCGCGGCGAAGCCAACGCCGCCCCAGGCGCCGGCCTCGGCCTTGCGATCATCGAGGAGATCGCCGGGCTGTTCGGCGGGCGACTGACGCTGGAGGACGGCGCGGGCGGGCGGGGCTTAAGGGCGCGGGTAGAGTTTTCCTGAGGCGGCACTGCCGCGCCGTCCCCTTGGATGAGACTCGCGGTCCTATTCGTTCATCTTGTCGATAATCTGCATCATGATGTCAGCGCAGGCCTTCATCGGCTCGTCATCGGCACATTTGACGTCGATTTTGCGCTCGCCATCTTCAATCCTGAAATGCGCTGCCTTGGAGGGCGGGGGTGGCATTCTCTTGCCATGCGGGCCGTCCCGCCAGCCTGCTTCCCTCGGACCACCAGGGCCGGGCGGAGGAGGTGGCGGCGGCGCATCCGCCCTCGAACCAGCGTCCGCTGGTCCCGGCGGTGGTGGCGGCTGCTGGGCAAAACTGGAACCCGCCGCGATGAGCAACGCAGCGCCGGCAATGACGAGTTTTTTCATGTGAGAGACCTCGCTGTTGGGCTACAGTGAAGAAACGGTCACATGGGATGCTCGGTTGCCAGTCGGCAGAAATAATTCCGCGTCGTTTTCGTGGCGTCTTAGCCCATCCGTTCCGAAGCGTAGCTGCCCGGGCTTGGCGGGAAGACTACGGTGCGGTTGCCGTTGATGAAGGTGCGGTGGTGGATGTGGGCATGGATGGCGCGTGCCAGTACCTGGCTTTCCACATCACGGCCAAGAGAGACATAGTCTTCGGCAGATTGGGCATGGGTGACGCGCACCGTGTCCTGCTCGATGATCGGGCCTTCGTCCAGATCGGCGGTGACGTAATGGGCTGTCGCGCCGATCAGCTTTACGCCGCGGTCATACGCCTGCTTATAGGGGTTGGCGCCCTTGAAGGATGGCAGGAAGGAGTGGTGGATGTTGATGATCCGGCCCGACATCTTGCGGCACATGTTATCGGACAGCACCTGCATGTAACGCGCCAGCACCACCAGTTCGGTGCCGCTGGTCTCGATCAGGTCCATCAGCTGCGCCTCGGCCTGCGGCTTGTTTTCCTTCGTTACCTTGATGTGGTGGAAGGGAATATCGTGGTTAACCACCACTTTCTGATATTCGAAATGGTTGGAGACGACGCCGACGATATCGATCGGCAGCGCGCCGATCTTCCAGCGGTAGAGCAGATCGTTGAGGCAATGGCCGAAGCGCGACACCATCAGAAGTGTTTTCATGCGCTGGCCGTCGCTATAGATGCGGGCTTCCATACCAAATTTTTCCGCCACCGGCTGAAAGCCCTCGGTGATGGCCTGCATCGATACGCCCTCTTCGGAGATGAAGGAGACGCGCATGAAGAACTTGCCGGTCTCGAGGTCGTCGAACTGCGAACTGTCGACGATGTTGCAGCCCTTTTCCGCCAGATAACCGGAAATCGCGGCGACGATGCCGCGGGTCGATTTGCAGGCTACTGTCAGAACATAGGTTGTCATTCGTTTTCCCTCAAAGACTTTGCACCGGCGAGAACCGGCGCAGTTGGCGCGTTCCATAGCGCAGCTCTGTGGCGGAGCAAAGCGCCAAGACGAGTGCAGCAAAGTCATAAGACGGGAAAAGGGGCTGCGCCGTGCCGGAAGCGACATGGAATGTTCCACGGCCAGCACGGTAACGGCAGGCGTTGCCGCCTGCCGTTACCGGTCTCAGGCGCGGCGCAGGCGCATGGCCGGACGGCCGCGGCCGTCGATAAGCTCCAGCGTGCCGCGGCGCGGCTCCAGCCGGAAGGAGCGGGCGCCTTCCAGCGCTTCGATGAACTGCCTTTCCCGGCGCATGATCTCAGGAGCGCAGGCCATCTGGGTGGAAATCATCCGGCCGAAATCGACGCGGTTGCGGCTGATCTTCACCTCGCCGCCGATGCCGTTGCAGCCGGCATTGCCGGAAACGCGGCCCTCGCGGGAAATTTCCAGCGTTGCCTCACGGCGGCCGCGAACCCGTTCGCCGCGGATTTCCTGCACCAGCCAGCGCCCCTCAATGCCAGCTTGCGGCTCTGGCCTGCGTGGAGCCGCCGCCACCCGTTCCAGAACGAGATCGGTGTCGTCACGCCCGCCGGCCAGAACCGAGTAACGGCGTGTGGTGGTGAAGAGCAGCCGGTCGCCCTCGCGGATTTCGGCGCTGAGCGCATAGGAACGGCGGCCACGGATGTCGCGGTCGTCATAACGCAGCACGAAGGGCACCGGCACCTGCCCACGCGGGCGTATGGTGGTTTCGGCGATCGTCTGCGAAGGCGCGTCCGCCAGCGAGACATCGATGAGGCGCACCGTAACAGTCGCGCCCGGCGGCAGGGCGATCCGCTCGCGATAGGAAACGCTGCCGCGCAGGCTTGCGGGTGCGGCAGCCGCACCGCCCGCTGCAAAAAGCGGTGCAAGCGCGACGAGCCCTGCGAAATTCCGGCGCGAAAGAAGTGGCTGGCGGTCGTTCATGGTGCTTGCTCCGTGCTGCTGATCGAATTTCAGCGGATGATAAAAAACGGCACTGAACGGGCGATGAACCGGTGGATGTTTCCTCACGAGTGGGGCTGAGCCATCGCGGATTGATGAGGAAGGAGGGAGGCCGCCACCAGCAGCCTCCCATTCACCTAGCCACGGAAACTGTCCCGCAGCGCTTCGAACTTCGCCAGCTGATCGCCACGCAGTTCCTTGTTTTCGTCGCGACGGACGAAAATCTTGAACATGGCGCCGCCGGCGGCATTCATGAACCAGACGGAACAGGAGCGTCGGCCATGAAAGCCGCGATCGACGAAGGTGATGCCGGTGCAATTGTCCTTCTTGATGTGGCCCCCGATGGGGCTGTCACCGTGGATGTTGAACCAGCCGTGGCTTTCGCTGCCCTCTGGCAGGTCGCCCGGCACTTCCAGCACGATATCGCCGGTCTGGACGATCATCAGGACTTCACCCCAGCCGCGCATCTCGTTCCAGATGGCGTCGAACTGATCGGAACCAGCCGAAACGGCCGCACCTTGCGGCAGGATCGCCAGAATTTCGGCTGATGTCACCTCGGCCTTGGCGGCAATGGCTTCCACGATGCCGTCAGGCTTTTCGGCAAGTGCTGCGGCAGCGCGGGCCTGCCGGTCATCGGTCTTTTGGGCTGCAATGCTCATCGGCGAGCCTCAGGCAGCAATCGAACGGCGTTCGCCATTCTTGTCTTCGTGAATGATGACGTCGAAACCTTCGAAATGCGGGCCGGAAAGATATTCGACCTTTCCACGGTTCTCACCGGCCTTGGCATGGGCGGCGCGGAACTGTTCGGATTTGGTCCAGCTCAGGAAATCTTCCTTGGTGGCCCAGACGGTGTGCGAGGCATAAAGCGTGTGGTCATCCGCCTTCGGGCCTTTCAGCATGTGAAATTCGATATAGCCCGGCAGCTCGCTCAGGTGCGATTTGCGCTCGCGCCAGATGGATTCGAAGGTATCCTCATAGCCCGGTACGACGCGAAAACGGTTCATTGCGATAAACATGGAAGTCTCCCTTTAAGTTTACAGTTGCAGTCAGGATATCCAGCCGAAGCGTGGATGGAAAGAGGCTGACGATAAAGCGAACAATTTTACTCCACTTATCGATTGCGCCTTCTATAAACATGTGCAAATAACTCAAGTTAAATAAGATGGGCAATCCCGTATCCGCCCGTGCCAGCTTGTGTTTCAGGATAGCGTCATGTTGAATTTAAGCCTTCGCTCGTTCGTTTTCGCCGCCCTCGTGCCCGCCATCATCGCCGTTGCCGCGCCCGGAGCTAGAGCTTCGGACAAGGGCAACCCGGAGGCGAAACGCATCGTTGCAGTCGGCGGCACGGTAACGGAAATCCTTTATGCGCTGGGCGCGAGCGACCGCATCGTGGCGCGTGACAGCACCAGCAGCTATCCGGCGGACGTGCTGTCCAAGCCCGATATCGGCTATATGCGGGCGCTCTCGTCGGAGGGCATTCTGTCGCAGAAGCCCGATCTCATCCTGTCTGAAGACGGGTCCGGCCCGGCGGATGTCGTTGCCATCCTCAAGGCCAGTGCGGTGCCTTTCGTCACCGTCGATACCCCGCCGAGCGGCGACGCCATCCCCAGGAAGATCGAGGATGTCGGTGCGGCAGTTGGTCTTGCCGACAAGGCAAAGGCGTTGGCCGCGGAAACCAAGGCCGGGCTTGATGTGCTCGCCAAGGACGTCTCAGCCGTGCCGGAAAAGAACAGGAAGCGCGTGCTCTTCGTGCTCTCAAGCGCCGGCGGTCGCATCATGGCGGCGGGCAAGGGCACCGAAGCGGCGGCGATCATCGAAATGGCCGGCGGCATCAATGCCGCGCAGGAAATCAGCGGGTACAAGCCGTTGACGGATGAGGCGGTCATCGCCTCCGCGCCCGATGTGGTGCTGACCATGGCGCGCGGCGACCATGCCGGCAAGGCGGATGAGATTTTCGCGCTGCCCGCGTTCCAGTCCACGCCGGCTGCTGCGGAGAAGGCGCTGATCAGCATGGACGGGCTTTACCTCATCGGTTTTGGCCCGCGCACGCCCGCCGCCGGTCGTGAACTGGCGCACAAGCTCTACCCTGATGTGGTGAAGCCGTGAGCCTTGCTGCCTTGAGTTCCACGGAGGGCAGGGTTGCCGGTGACAGATCCCGTCAGGGGGTCGTTACCCTTGCCGTGCTCGTTGGCATCCTGCTGTTTGCCTGTGGCGTGTCGCTCGTCAGCGGACCCACGGGCGTCGGCATTTCCGAACTCTGGGCCTATCTGACTGGCAGCGCGGATCAACTCGATGCGCGTGATAAAGTCATCCTCGAGGCGGTGCGCCTGCCGCGCACGGCGCTCGGCATGTTGATCGGCGCGGGGCTTGGCGTCTCGGGCGCCATGATGCAGGGTCTTTTCCGCAATCCGCTGGCCGATCCCGGCATTGTCGGCGTCACCTCGGGTGCAGCACTTTTTGCGGTTGCGGCCATTTCTCTCGGGGAAGGCGCGCTTGCAACGGTCGCCGTATTTTTCGGCCCGCATTTTCTGCCGCTGATGGCGTTTTTCGGCGGGCTTTTGAACACCTGGCTGCTTTACGTCATTGCCACAAGGGATGGCGCCACCTCCACGACGACGCTTATTCTGGCCGGCATTGCGGTTGCGGCGATCAGCGGTGCGCTGACCGGCCTGATGATCTTTGTGGCCGATGACCGGGCGCTTCGCGACATCACCTTCTGGTCTCTCGGTTCGCTTGGTGGGGCCACCCCTGCCAAGGTTCTCGCCACCTTGCCCTTCATCATCGTCGTGCTCGCCATCATTCCCTTTGTCGCAAGGGGGCTGGATGCGCTGATCCTTGGCGATGCGGCGGCCTTTCACATGGGCATTCCCGTGCAGCGGCTGAAGCGAGTCGTCATTCTGGCCGTTGCCGCTGCCTGCGGGGCAAGCGTGGCGGCTGCCGGCTCCATCGGTTTTGTCGGTATCGTCGTGCCGCATCTGCTGCGGCTCGCCATTGGTCCATCGCACCGCTTCCTGCTGCCGGCCTCTGCACTTGGCGGGGCCGCACTTCTGCTTCTCGCCGACAGTTTTGCCCGCACGGTTGCGGCACCGGCGGAACTGCCCATCGGCGTGGTCACCGCGCTGATCGGCGCGCCGGTCTTCCTGTTCCTGCTGCTTGGTCGCGGCGGATTTTCCATGCGGAACATGTCATGATCCGGGCCGAAAACCTCACCCTCATCCGCTCCGGCCGCCGTCTGCTCGACGAGGTCTGCGTCGATCTGAAGCCCGGCAAGGTCAATGTCATTATCGGCCCGAACGGTGCCGGCAAATCGACGCTGATGAAGGTTCTGTCCGGCGAGATGCGTGCCGAGGCCGGTTCAGTGACCTATAATGATACCGCCCTGCCGTTGTTCACGCCGGTTCAGCTTGCGCGCATCAGGGCCGTGCTGCCGCAGAATACCCAGCTTGCCTTTCCTTTCACCGCGCTCGAAATCGTGCGCATGGGCGCTGTCGCGCAAGGGTCGCGCGCGCCGGAAGAGCAGGCCCGCCGGGCGCTCGCCAGGGCCGGACTTCGCGGGTTCGAGCAGCGTTCCTACAACATGCTATCTGGCGGCGAGCAGCAGCGGGTGCAATTTGCCCGCGCTCTTGCCCAGGTGCCGCATCCCGTGGAAAACGGCGAAGTGCGGGCGCTGTTTCTCGATGAGCCGACGGCCAGTCTCGATATCGGCCACCAGATCGCGGTGCTGGAAACGGCGAGGGATTTCGCTATTGGCGGCGGTCTCGTGCTTGCGATCCTGCACGATCTCAACCTTGCGGCAGAATTTGCCGATCAACTTATCGTCATGCATGGCGGCCGGGTAACGGCGAGCGGTCCATCGCTGGACACGATCAGTGACGAGACGATTGCAAGGGTCTATGGCATTGGCGGCGTCGTCGGACGGCTGCCGGCGCGGCATATTCCTTATGTGCTGCCGCAGTCGAGGCATCGCTAGAGCATTTCCAGGAAAAGTGGAACCCGGTTTTCCGTCAGGAAATGCGACAAGGCTCTAAAGGTGATGTCGCCTCAGCTTTCCGGCCGGGTGACGATGAAGAGTGCAGAGCCGAGCATGACGGCGGCAACGATTGCCGCGCGCAGAGCCGGCGGGTCGCTCAGGAACCAGAAGGCGGCATAACTCGCACACATGGCCGACAAGGCCGCAATCTTCGCCTTGCGGGCAATTGCGCCGCGCTCACGCCATTGCCGAAGCGACGGGCCGAATCGGGGGTGGGTCAGAAGCCACGCCTCGAGTTTCGGTGAGGAGCGGGAAAAGCACCAGAGCGCCAGCAGCAGAAATGGCGTGGTGGGCAAAACGGGAAGAAACGCGCCGACGATGCCGGTCGCGACCATAAGCCAGCCAAGACAGAGGTACAGAAGGCGCATGGATATGCCGGTATCATGAGTTATCTACTCAGGATAGAGCGGCGGGGCGAAATGTGAGGGCCATTTTGACCGGAAATCCCGCGTGTCCAGGTCATGCGCCAACTGTTTCGCCATCACATTTGCCGTGATCGGGCGGTTTCCCCGGGTCCTTAATCCGTCTTTAGGGTTGAAAGCACGGCACTCTGTCTTTATCCCCTTGGTCCGCAATGTCCGGAGCACAACCGGACGACGATGAGATAAGAAGCAGAAGGAAAACACCATGGCCAAGCTGATCCACTCGATGGTCCGGGTGCTGGAAGAAAAGCGTTCGGTGGAGTTTTACAAGCAGGCTTTCGGGCTTGAGATTGCGGAACGTGCCGAGTTCGAAAATTTCACGCTGATCTATCTCAGCAATGCCGAAGGTGATTTCGAGCTGGAGCTGACTGTCAACCGGGGCCGCGAAGTGCCCTATGCGCTGGGTGACGGCTACGGCCATCTCGCGGTCAGCGTTGCCGATGTGGATGCCGAACATCAGCGTTTCATCGAGCTTGGCCTGTCTCCGGGCAAGATCATCGAAGCCGACCATAAAGGTCAGCCTTTCGCGAAATATTTCTTCATTTGCGATCCGGATGGCTACAAGATCGAAGTGCTGCATCGCGGCAACCGGTTCAAGTAACAAAGAGGCACATCATGGCAGAGGCAGGCGTCAAACTCGAAGACAGCTGGAAACGTGTTCTTTCCACCGAATTCGCCAGCCCCTACATGCAGAAGCTCAAAGATTTCCTGCTTGCCGAGAAAACTGCTGGCAAGCACATCTTTCCCAAAGGTGCCGAATATTTCCGGGCGCTGGATCTGACCCCGCTCGACAGGGTCAAGGTCGTCATTCTGGGGCAGGACCCCTATCACGGGGTTGGCCAGGCACATGGGCTTTGCTTTTCGGTGCAGCCCGGCGTGCGCATTCCGCCGTCGCTCGTCAATATCTACAAGGAATTGCAGAGCGATCTCGGCATCCGCCCCGTCAGTCACGGTTTTCTGGAAAGCTGGGCGAAACAGGGCGTGCTTTTGCTCAACAGCGTGCTGACGGTGGAAGAATCGCGCGCTGCCTCGCATCAGGGGCAGGGCTGGGAAAAATTCACCGATGCCGTCATCCGCGCCGTCAATGACGAATGCGAGCATGTGGTGTTCCTGCTCTGGGGTTCCTATGCCCAGAAGAAGGCGGCTTTCGTGGACCAGAAAAAACACCTCGTGCTGCGCTCGCCGCACCCTTCGCCGCTTTCGGCCCATAACGGCTTTTTCGGCAATGGCCATTTTTCCAAGGCAAACGCCTTCCTGGTTTCCCATGGCCGCGAGCCTATCGACTGGCAATTGCCGGAAACTGCTTAAGCAACCTTCCAGCCTCCTCCGTCATGCCCACTCAAGACGGGCATGACGGTGAGTCCAGCAAACATCTTTACAGCGCAGTCGGGTCCGGTTTAAGAATACTCGACTACAAAGTGAAGGATTTATGCCCGTGTCTCTCCTGTCTGCAGAAACCACTGTCTCGCTGCCCGATCCCGCATCGATCGTCGATGCTTTCGAGGATCATTTCTCGGAGCATATGGAGATGGAGCGGGAAGGGACGACGGTGCGTTTCAAGGCGGAATATGGTCATGGCAGCTTCAGCGCCGAAGGTGGCCGGTTCGCCGCCCGGGTAAGCTGCGTTTCCGAACATACATTGACGTCGGTCAAGGCCATGGTGGCTGAGCATATCGTTGAGTTTTCCGGCAAGACAGGGCTCGATTTCCGTTGGAGCGGACACGGCGCCTATCAGCGCGAGCTACCCAATCTCTTCGTCGGCAAGGTTGCCCGCGCCTATAATCTGACGCCGCATATGCGCCGTCTCGTGGTGTCCGTCGAAAGCGGTATTGAAAGGCTTGTCACCGGCGGCATGCATGTTCGCCTGCTGCTCGTTCCCGATCAGGCGCGCGCTGCGGTTTGGCCTTACCTCGCGCCCACCGGCGCGATCGTCTGGCCGGCGGGCGACGATCTTCTGACGCGGCGCGTCTATACCATCCGCTCCGGCGATGTCGGCCGCGGTGAGGTGGATATCGATTTCGTCATGCATGAGGGCGATGACATGCCGGGCGCAAATTTCGGTGCGACGGCAAAGCCGGGCGACGTTCTCGGCATTATCGGTCCGAGCGGCACTTGCCCGGAAGCGGAGCGTTACGTCTTTGCCGGCGACGAGACCGCGCTGCCGGTGATGCTGCGCATGGCGGCGGAAATGCCTGCTGGCAAGACGCTCAGCGTCTATGCCGAGATCGACAACGAGGCGGAACGGCAGGAGATCGTCTGCGCCGCCAATGTCGAATGGACATGGCTTTATCGGCGCGGCAAGCCCGCCGGCACATCAGGCCTTATCGAACAGGCGTTGCGCGGCCATGCCTGGACGGGCGAGCATGACGGCCTGCATGTTTTCGTTGCCTGCGAGAAGTCCGAGGCGAGGGCGGCGAAATCCTTCCTCACCGATGAGATCGCCTTCCCCAAGGCATCGCTGCGCGCCGTCGGTTACTGGACCATGGGCCTTGCCGACGATCATTGAGGCATGCCTCTATCGACTGGGTTGAACAGTCGGTTTTATCGTTCACCAATCGGGAACAATCCGTTCCTGTTGCCGGTCTATGCCCGCAGCACTTCTTACCCCATCTTCACGCCATGAACACGGCTGGCCCGATTGACGGGCCGCCAGGGCGAAAAGGGGTTTATCATGTTGAACCAGATCAAGGGCCTGCACCACGTCACGTCCATGGCCGGTAGTGCGCGCCAGAACAACGGCTTTTTCACCGATACGCTCGGCCTGCGCCGGGTGAAGAAGACGGTCAATTTCGATGCGCCGGATGTCTACCATCTCTATTATGGCGATGAGGTCGGCACGCCCGGCTCCGTCATGACCTATTTTCCGTTCCCGCATATTGCCCGTGGCCGTCCCGGCACCGGCGAAGTGGGCACAACGCTGTTTTCCGTTCCGCAAGGCTCGCTCGGCTACTGGCAGGATCGTCTTTCCAAGGCGGGCGTGGACGGTCTGAAGGCTGACGAGGCATTCGGCAACAAGCGCCTGCATTTTGCAGGTCCCAATGGTGATGGTTTCGCGCTGGTCGAGGTCAAGGATGATGCCCGTGCGCAGTGGACCGGCAATGGCGTCGGTGCGGATCAGGCGATCCACGGTTTTCAGGGCGCCTCCTTGCGCCTTCGTGACGAAGGGGCAACCGCCGAGCTTTTGAAGTTCATGGGTTATGAGGAAGTTGACCGCCAGGATGGCGTGCTGCGCCTCGGCATTCCAGGCGGCAACGGTGCTGATGTCATCGACATCGAAACCATGCCGAACATCTCCGGCGCGCGCCTCGGCGCGGGTTCGGTGCACCACATCGCCTTTGCGGTCGAAAACCGCGAAAAGCAGCTCGAAGTCCGCAAGGCGCTGATGGATACGGGCTATCAGGTGACCCCGGTGATCGACCGCGATTATTTCTGGGCGATCTATTTCCGTACGCCCGGTGGCGTGCTGTTCGAAGTGGCCACCAACGAGCCCGGTTTCGACCGCGATGAGGACACGGCGCATCTCGGCGAGGCGCTGAAGCTGCCGACCCAGCACGCGCATCTGCGCGCCCAGCTGGAAAAGCAACTGGAGCCGCTGGATGACGAGAAGGCGGTTTAACGGCTGCGATCGATTTTAGGTGAAATTCGGCGGCCGTCACCCTCGGGCTTGCCCCGAGGGTCCATGCGCTATCGGCGTGGATGGTCGGGTCTAGCCCGACCATGACGGGGAATATAAGGAAGCATTCATGAACAAGGACACATATTTCCACAAGTCTCGCCCCGGCAATGCTGGCGCACCGATCTTCGTCGTGCTGCATGGCACCGGCGGTGACGAAAACCAGTTCTTCGATTTCGGCTCGGGCTTGCTGCCAAAGGCAACCATCATCTCGCCGCTCGGCGATGTCGCCGAACATGGCGCGGCGCGGTTTTTCCGTCGCACGGGCGAGGGCGTCTACGACATGGCCGATCTAGAGCGGGCAACAGCCAAGATGGCGGATTTCGTCAAAGCCAACCGGGAGCACTATCAGGCTGGTCCGGTTATCGGTCTCGGTTTTTCCAACGGCGCGAATATTCTCGCAAATGTGCTGATCGAACAGCCGGAGCTTTTTGATGCCGCCGTGCTGATGCATCCGCTCATCCCGTTCGAGCCGCAGGCGGCTGCGGCCAAATCCTCGCGCCGGGTGCTGATCACGGCCGGAGAACGCGATCCCATCTGCCCGGTGCCGCTGACGAAGGCGCTGGAAAAGAGCCTTGAAGCGCAGGGCGGCACGGTGGAAACGGTGTGGCATCCGGGCGGGCATGAAATCCGTTCGAACGAGATCGAGGCGGTGCGGGCGTTTCTGGCGCCTTATGCAGGGTAGCTTTCTGCCCGGCCTCATTCCTCACCGTCATGCCGGATCTAGTCCGGGGTGACGGAGAGGGTAGGTGATCCGCCTTTCCGCGTCGCATCCAGACAGAACGATCCTGCTACCCCCGCCTCAGCGATATCCGCATTGCTGCAACTGCGCCTCGTAACGCAGGGCCATGTTGGCGGAGCGGCGGGCGGCTTTCTGAACGGCGGAATTGTTGCGCCAGCTTCCCTTGGCGTAACCGGCATGGCCGGAATAATAGGCGAGGTAGAGGTTATAGGGATCGTTCAGCGCAATGCCGTTTTCGCGGCGGCTCTTGGCGTGATACCAGCCGACGAAATGGATCGCGTCGGTGAAATCCGTGCGGCTGGCCGACCAGCGGCCGGTTTCGCGCTTGTAGACTTCCCATGTACCGTCCAGCGCCTGGGCATAACCGTAAGCGGTGGACTGGCGCGTCCAGGGAATGAAGCCGAAGAGTTTGGTGCGCGGCGGGCGGGCATAGGGGCGGAAGGCGGATTCGGTGTAGATCGTTGCCATCATCACCGGCACCGGCACGCCGAACTCCCGTTCTGCTGCCCTTGCGTCACGTCGCCAATTGTTGAAAAGGCCGTTCCGCTGCTCGAAAATCGCGCAGGCATTGGTGACCTGCGACGGTGCGGTTGCGCAACCGGCCAGAACAGTCATCAGTAAAACAACGGCAAATAAGCCACGCATCGCGGAACCCTTTCGTTCCGCTATTCTTAAATTGCTAACCATTAACGTCGGGTTTTAAGACAAGGTTAATTCAAATGCCGCCGATCAAGCGCTTGTTAACCCGCTGAAAATTCCTGTGTCCGGGATGCGGCAAAACCATGGGGTGAGTGGCGCTTTTTTCCGGACATGGCATTGCCGGCATCCGCGCACATCCCCGGTCTCACAAAGCCGCTTATGCTTGATCCATCCCGGTCATCCAGCGTGCGCGCGGCGCAAGGTGGGCGGGGCAGGCGGCCAAAACCGGGGAGTTTCCCGATGTCACGGTTGAGGCGGCCGGCATGTGCTCATCCTCCAAACAGGAACCGGTTTGGCGGGCGGGTCACATGTTGAAGCCGGGGCCGCATCGTCTGCAAAACCCTGCTACACCATTTGATACTCCCGCAGCGATGCGGCCCCTTTATCGCTTCTAAGCGTTGCCTCGGTTTCGGGGCGACGGGCGCGGGCTATGTTTCCGGAGAGCCTGCCCGCTGTACAAAAATGAAAACCGATAAAATTGTAGCAATCGGCTTAAAGCGCCTGAAAACAGTGCTGTGCCATTGTGGGATCACAGACAAGGAGCGGACAACCTGCAAGGACGGGGCCGCTGCGGAAAACAGAAATCGAGACCGGCACAAGCCGGCGGATCGTCAAACGGGGTATGAAAATGCTGAAGAAGATTATTGCTGCCGCCATCTGCGGAATTGCCATTGCTTCCATGTCGACTCATGCCGATGCGGCTGGTGCCGCCGGTTTTGCCCGCAGCTTTGCCGCAGCCGAAAAGAGCGCCGTAACACAGATCGGTATTTCGGCGCCCGGCGGTTTTGATGGCTGCGTTCTGTCCGCCGGCCAATGCGTTTCGACGATTGCCGCGCCGCTGACCGGCGAACGCCGCGATGAACTGCTGCGCGTCAACCGCGATGTGAACGCCACCATGGGCGCACTCGATGATTATTTCTCCGGCTTTTCAGCCGATGTTCCGGCAACGCCTTCGGTAAGCGCCAATGATTGTGGCGATTGTGCCGCGATCAAGCGCACGGCACTGGCCGGTGCCGGCTGGTCTTCCGCAGCACTGCGCCTTGCCTTTTTGCTTGATGATGACGGATCGCTCGAAAAGGTGCTTATTGTGAGCACCGACAAGGGCGATATCGTGCTCGGCAATGCCGCTTTCTCTCCGGTTGAGCGCGAAACCGCGCTCTAACCCGAACTTTTCATGCCTGCCAGACTGCGCCGGTTTTCCAGACCCTTACGGGATCAGGAAGCCGGCGATTTTTTTCGTTCCGCTACGGCAATGCCGGCCAGCGCCATCACCAGCGCCGCGATCTGGTAGGGATGCAGGGTTTCGCTGAGGACGATGACGGAGAGAAGCGTGCCGAAGACCGGGACGAGGTTGATGAAAAGACCGGCGCGGTTGGCGCCGATCTGCTCCACGCCCTTGATGTACAGGATCTGGGCGATGAGCGACGCGAAGATGGCGGCATAGACCACCAGCACCCAACCCTTCTGATCGGGCCAGACGACGTTGTCGCGTGAGATTTCCCAGAAGACCAGCGGGACTGAGGTTAGGAGGGCGAAAAAGGCGGGGATCGCCATCAGCGTGCGCCAGTCCACGATTGGTTTCCAGCGCAGGATGACGGTGTAGATGGCATAGACCAGCACCGCCAGCAGCATGATGGCGTCGCCGGCATTCATCTCCAGTTGCAGCAGCGAGACCGGATCGCCATGCGAGGCGAGAAGCGCCACACCGGCAATGGTGAGACAGAAACCGGCGATCTGGCCGAACAGCACACGGGTGCGGAACAGGATGAAGTTCAGCACGAATATGACCATGGGAATGCCTGCCTGGATGACGGCGGCATTGATGGCGGAGGTGTGCTGCAGCGCGGTATAAAGAAAGACGTTGAAGGCGGTGTAACCGACACTGCCGAGCACGAAGAAGTAAGGCAGGCGTTTTTTCACCACCGGCCAGTCCTTGATGAGCTGCGGCACGGAAATGGCGAAGATGATGGCAACGGCCAAAACCCAGCGCAGGAAGGTAAACGCCATGGGGCTGATGTGGCCGACGGCGAGCTTTCCGACAACGGTATTGCCACCCCAGCAGAGCGTGGCGATGATGAGGGCGAGATAGGCTTTCGAAGGCACGCTGATGTTTCGCTTCTTCAAGGGGCGGGAAAAGGCTAAGGGGTGAATAGCGGCCTTGCGTCCGCGCTTGTCCCCCCACGGGGCGAGATAATGCGGAATTCGACGTTTTGTCACGGAAAAAGCAAAATTCACCATAAGAAACAGGGTCGCTTTCCGTAAAACAACGCAGTATACATTCGCGGGTTTGGGTTTCCCATCGGGTTATCGGGCGCGCAAGCGCCATGAGCAGGAAAGCAAGAAATGACGAATGTTGTGGTGGTCGGCTCGCAGTGGGGCGACGAAGGCAAAGGCAAGATTGTCGACTGGCTGTCCGAGCGGGCAGATGTCGTCGTGCGGTATCAGGGCGGCCACAATGCCGGCCATACTCTTGTCATCGATGGCATCAGCTACAAGCTTTCGCTTCTGCCTTCCGGCGTCGTGCGTCCCGGCAAGCTCGCCGTCATCGGCAACGGCGTCGTGGTCGATCCGCATGCGCTGATCGCTGAAATCGGCCGTCTGGAAGTGCAGGGCGTGAAGGTCACGCCGGAAAACCTGCGCATTGCAGACAATGCCACGCTCATTCTTTCCCTGCACCGCGAACTTGATGGCATGCGCGAAGACGCCGCCTCCAACAGCGGCACCAAGATCGGCACCACGCGCCGCGGCATCGGTCCGGCCTACGAAGACAAGGTCGGCCGCCGCGCCATTCGCGTCATGGATCTGGCCGACATGGAGGCGCTGTCCGCTAAGGTCGATCGCATCCTGACGCATCACAATGCGTTGCGTCGCGGCTTCGGCGCTGCTGAAGTTTCGCATGAAACCATCATGGAAGAGCTGAGCTCGGTTGCAGAACGCATCCTGCCGTTCAGCGAAACCGTATGGCTGCTGCTCGACAAGAAGCGCCGCGCCGGTGCGCGCATCCTGTTCGAAGGCGCGCAGGGCTCGCTGCTCGATATCGACCACGGCACATACCCCTATGTCACCTCTTCCAACACCGTTGCCGGTCAGGCCGCTGCCGGTTCGGGCATGGGTCCGGGTTCGCTGGGTTATATTCTCGGCATCACCAAGGCCTATACGACCCGCGTCGGCGAAGGTCCTTTCCCGACCGAGCTGCATGACGAAATCGGCCAGTTCCTGGGCGAAAAGGGCCATGAGTTCGGCACTGTCACCGGCCGCAAGCGTCGTTGTGGCTGGTTTGACGCAGCGCTGGTGCGCCAGTCGGTCGCCACCAACGGCATCACCGGCATCGCGCTCACCAAGCTTGACGTTCTCGACGGTCTGGACGAGCTGAAAATCTGCGTCGGCTACAAGCTCGACGGGCAGGAAATCGATCATCTTCCCGCAAGCCAGGGTGCGCAGGCTCGTGTCGAGCCGATCTATGTCACGCTGGAAGGCTGGAAAGAATCTACCGTCGGCGCCCGAAAATGGGCGGATTTGCCTGCTCAGGCAATCAAATATGTCCGTCAGGTGGAAGAACTGATCGGGGCGCCTGTCGCGCTTCTGTCGACAAGTCCGGAGCGTGATGACACCATACTTGTGACTGATCCGTTTGAGGACTAATGTCCTCGGCGATCTAGATTCATAAACCATATCGGGCCGGTACGTCGCCGGTCACGACGAGAAAGTGCTTATGGCGGATTTTGTAGCAGTCATTCGCAAGGCCGTGGATGGCTTGGCGAACAATACTCCCGAAAACCGGGCGAAGGTTTACGACAAGGCGCGCAGTGCGGTTGTGCGCCAGCTCGAGAATATGAAGCCACGTCCGCCGGAAGAATTGTTGCGCCGGCAGATCGCCAAGCTGGACGCCGCCATAGCCGAGGTGGACAGTGAATATGCCGAGGCCTTGCCGGCACTGGAGGAGGACGATGCTTTCTCCCCCGTGGCGGAAGAGGCGGACGCTGCCTATCATCCACAGGATGTTGCCGAAGAGCCTGCCGTTCATGCCGCCGAGCGGTACGAGCCGGTGGAGGAAGAGCCTGCTCCGGTTGTGCCCGCACATTCGGAGCCGGTTTATCCTGTCCAGCCAGAGCCGGTTTATGAAGAACCGGCCCGCGAAGAAGAGCCTCTCCCCGAGGAACCCGTCGCCGCTTTAATCCCGCATGAGGAGCAGCATTACGGCGCGCGTGAGCCGGAGGAGCTTTACGACGCACCCGAACCGGCCCGTGTCGCGCCGGTTCATGAAGCCGGTCCTCACGAGGAAGCCGGTACCTATTTCACCCGCGCGCATGAAGAGCCGGCCTATCAGCCGGAGGACGAGCGCGTTGACGATATCGCGCCTGAAGCGGCGGCCCCCCATGCCGATGATTCCGTGCCGCCCCATTGGGCGCAGCCGGTTGATGAGGATGACTGGCGCAAACTCGAAGAAGCGCAGGACGAGGATGTTCGCCCTGCTGCCGAGGCCGAAGTGCGCCACGAGAGGGACGACCATTCCGTCGTCGCCGGTTATTCCGCGCAGCACTATCAGGCCCCGGATGTCAGCTTCGAGCCTGAGCGGCGCGACGGAGACGAGCATGCCGGTTACCGCGCTGCTGCCGATCACGATCCGATTTTTGGCGGGCACGACGATTTTTCCGAACCCCGGCAGACCGAAGACACGGCCCCGAAGAAGGCTGCTGTCGTCGAGGACTTCTCGTCCTATTTCGAGGACACGGATCTCGCTATCCCGCCGAAGGCCACGCCTGCGTTGCCGCGCGCCGATAACGATCCCTTCGATGACCGTGCCTCCAAGGAGAACAAGGAGCGCACGCCCTGGGACGATCTGGACGAGCTGATCGGTTATGACGGCGCATCATCTTCCAGCCGGGCAACGACGAACGAGATGCCCGCTCTCGGTGCTGGTGCCGCGACGCCCGCTTACATGGTCAAGAAGAAGCCGCGCCGGAATTATGCCTCGCTGGTGCTTGCGCTTGTGGGCGCCGGGCTTCTTGCCGGTGGTGGTTATGCGCTCTGGTTGAACCGTGATGCGCTGAACGACATGGTCGGTGGCCTGGTGCAGTCGGCACAGAAGGATGGCGGCACCCAGACGCCTCCAGCCAATACGGCGCAGACGCCGACATCCACACCGCCAGCTGCCCAGCAGCCGCCTGCCAGCGGGCAGCAGCCGACGACAAGCCCGACCAACCATCAGGCGCAGCCGCATGCCGATGACGGGTCCGTCACCGGCACGAAGTTCACCCAGCGGCTTCTGGCCGACGGGACCGAGCGCGATGAGGGGCCGGCGCCGGGCGCCAACGGTCAGCCCGTCACGGCGGAAGGCCAGTCGGTCTATGAGCAGAATGTCGCGCCGCCACCTGCGGGCGAGGCTCCGGCCAATACGGCTGCGGGTACTCCGGCTGGTACGCCGCCGGCACAGCCGCCTGCTGCGGCCGCTGCCGCCACGGGCGACCGCATGTTCCTCTACGAGGAAGTGCTGGGCCAGACGGTTCCGACCGCCATTCAGGGCAGCGTTTCCTGGTCGTTGCAGCAGGAAAACGACAATGAGGGTCGTCCGTCCGCAACGGTGCAGGGCCAGATCACGGTTCCCGGCCGTGGCCTCAGCGCGCTCATCACCTTCAAGCGCAACACCGATCCTTCGCTTCCGGCAAGCCATCTGATCGAGATCGTCTTCTCGGTTTCGCCCGGCTTCGAAGGCGGCGCGATCGACAGCGTCCAGCGTATCGCGATGAAGAGCACGGAGCAGGATCGTGGTAACGCCCTGATCGCGGTTCCGGCCAAGATCACCGACGATTTCCACATGATCGCGCTCAACGACTTCCCGGATGCGATGAAGACCAATCTGGAGCTGTTGAAGAGCCGCAACTGGATCGACATCCCGGTTTCCTACCGCAACGGCCGCCGTGCGCTTCTGACCTTGCAAAAGGGCAATGACGGCATCGCCGCCTTCGATACGGCGCTGCGCGAATGGGCGGCTGCAAAGCCCGCGACCGGTCAGTAATTGGTGTGGGGGCGGCTCAGCCCGCCCTTTTGTTAGGCAACGGGCGACCTGCTTATGGAATGGCTGCGGCGGTGTCTTTGCTTTGTCGGGTGATGGGTTTTGGGGATGTTGGTGGGTGCGGCTCACCCCCCTCTGCCCTGCCGCGCATCTCCCCCACAGGTGGGGAGATCGACTCGCGGCAAGGTTTCGCCTTTCTTGACTGTCGAGATAGCGCAACGCGGGCGCCTCTTGCCAATCTCCCTCCTTGTGGGGGAGATGCCCGGCAGGGCAGAGGGGGGTAGGCGGCATACTCTGAAGCGCGGATATTTTCCCTACCGCTTTCCTCCAGCAAAATCGCGGGTCTCAGAGGCAGACCATTTCCCATCGCCCGCCCTTTACAAACAAAAAATCCCCGGCCGAAGGCCGAGGATAATTCATGGTCAGCGCATTGGCGTCAAACCCTTGCCTTACGCATCCACCACGCGCAGCGCGCGGGCGGCTTCAAGGGCTTCCTTCTGCACCGCTTCCTGAACCTTCTCGAAGGCGCGAACCTCGATCTGGCGCACGCGTTCGCGGCTGATGTCGAACTCGGATGAGAGTTCTTCCAGCGTTACCGGGTCTTCGGCTAGGCGGCGGGCCTCGAAGATGCGGCGTTCACGGTCGTTAAGCACGCCCATGGCCTTGGCCAGCATACGGCGGCGGGTTTCCAGCTCGTCCTGCTCGATCAGCACGGCTTCCTGGCTTTCATGGTCGTCCACCAGCCAGTCCTGCCACTGGCCGGATTCGCCTTCGGATGCCTTGATGGGCGCATTCAGCGACGCGTCGCCATGCAGGCGGCGGTTCATCGAGATCACTTCTTCCTCGGAAACCTGCAGCTTGGTGGCGATTTCCTTGACGTGTTCCGGCTTCAGATCGCCATCGTCGATCGCCTGGATACGGCCTTTCAGCCGGCGCAGGTTGAAGAACAGGCGTTTCTGGTTTGCAGTCGTACCCATCTTCACCAGCGACCACGAACGCAGGATATATTCCTGGATCGAAGCCTTGATCCACCACATGGCGTAGGTGGCCAGACGGAAACCGCGTTCCGGATCAAACTTCTTCACCGCCTGCATCAGGCCGACATTGCCTTCGGACACGACTTCGCCAATCGGCAGGCCGTAACCGCGGTAACCCATGGCAATCTTGGCAACAAGGCGCAGGTGGCTGGTGACGAGCTTGTGAGCGGCGTCGCGGTCGCCATGCTCGGCGTAACGCTTGCCAAGCATGTACTCTTCCTGCGGCTCCAGCATCGGGAATTTACGGATTTCGTCGAGATATCTATTGAGACCGGCTTCGCCGGCCGTAATTGTAGGCAAACTATTGCGGGCCATAAAGCACCCCCTTATCTATGGTCTGGAACGGCACCCTCATCGATTGGCGATTACTCGCCCAAGGCACACCGCTAGTGGCGGGTCGTTACCGACCCCGCACGAACCCACGTAACAAATATGTATGCGCCCGCCGCGTTTCAAGCGAACACAGCGTTCACACATGCGTTATGTCCCGGCGACACCTTCTTTGACCTGTTTAACTTTCGAACGGTAAATTCGTTCCGAAAAACCACCGAGACCAGAGCGCACCATCAGCTCATACATGACCCGCCGGCGGGTGGGGTTGTGCAGGCGAACGACCCGGGAGCCGATAAACTCCGTTTCGACATGATCGAGTGTCTGCAAGTCGGGGCCTGAGGCAATCGCGTCCGCGTAGACAGCGTGAAATTCGCGGCGGCAGACATAGGTCTTGTATTTCGTCATGGCGAAGCAGGCGAGGCTGTGGCCGTGGGTGCGCAGAAAATCGGCGACGCCAACGGTCACTTCCGGCCATGCGGGGTTGAAGGTATCGTGGAAGACGATGACGCCGTGCGGGGCGATCACCTCCAGCGCCAGTTTCGCGTCCGCCAGCACATGGTGCAGGTGGTGCCCGCCGTCTATGCTGAAGAACCTGACGGGACCGGTCCGCGAAGTGATATCGGTGGGTGCGAGCCGGGTGCTGTCCCCCTTGATGATCAAGTCCTCATCCATCGCAAAACCCAACCGCCTGCCGTTTTCCATCAGGCGGTCATATTGGTCGAGGCTTCCGTCCGAGGGTGGGTCGAGTTCGAACAGGTCGACGCCCAGTACCTTTTCCTGCGGCTGCGCGAATTTGCGCAGCAGAAAATAGGACCGGCCATAATAGACGCCTATCTCCGCCATGCCGCCCTTCAGGCCGTCCCTTGTCTGCGCCTGCAGCAGCGCCTTGAAGACAAGCGCGTCGGGTGGGTCGATATAGCCTTCGACGCTTCGTAATTCCTGAAAGATAAACTGGCGTTCATCGGTGTTCATGCGCGATAGATCCCGTCGTCATGCCGGTTCCGTTCAGCTCTGCGGATAAAACGGCGTTCCTTGCAACGTCTGTCTTTCGGCAAGCCCGAGGTCCGGCCACGGCATTCGCGGTGACGATTTCAAGCTTTCCGGGGTTCGAAGAGGTGTGACGATTGAAGCGGAATTGGGGCGGTCTACAAGAAAGACCATGTGGGGAATATCGCTATCCGCTAATCTCTTTTTATTTTCCGTGGTTTCCGGCTAGATGCACGGCGTGGTTTTTTTGACCTCGCCGTGCGGCATTTTCAGCTGCGCAGGGCGGTAAGCAGTTCTTCCATATCATCAGGCATGTCTGTTTCGAATTCCATCACCTCGCCGGTGCGGGGATGTTCAAAGGCCAGGAGATAGGCATGCAGCGCCTGTCGCGGAAAGCGGTTGACGGTGCTTCTTGCCGGTTCCTCAAGCAGGTTCGCCTTGGTGCGAAAGGCCGCGCCATATTCGGGGTCGCCGATCAGCGGATGGCCGATATGGGCCATGTGCACGCGGATCTGATGGGTGCGGCCGGTTTCCAGGCGGCACTCCACCATCGAGGCGAGGCAGGACGCATCCGCCTTTTCATGGAAACGTTCCATCACCTCGTAATGGGTGATCGCCTCGCGGGCATCGTCCGTGTCCTCGCGCTTGACGGCGCGTTTGGTGCGGTCGGCGCCGCGGCCGAGTGCGGCGTCAATGGTGCCGCGCAGCGTGCGCGGTCGGCCCCAGACGACGGCCTTGTAGGCGCGTTCCAGCGGGCCGGTGCGGCCGTGATCGGCAAATTGAGCGGCGAGATGGCGGTGTGCATTGTCGTTTTTCGCCACGACCATGACGCCGGAGGTTTCCTTGTCCAGCCGATGCACGATGCCGGGGCGCTTCACGCCGCCAATGCCGGAGAGGCTGTCGCCGCAATGATAGATGAGGGCGTTGACCAGCGTTCCGGTCCAGTTGCCGGCGCCGGGATGCACAACGAGACCGGCGGGTTTGACGAGTACGATCAGGTCGTCGTCCTCATATTCCACATCGAGCGGGATATCCTCGCCCTTGGGTTCGGGGTCTTCCGGCTCCGGCATGACGATCTCGACGCGGTCGTGCGGGTGCACCTTCTTTTTCGGCTCGGTCACCGGCGTGCCGTTCAATAAAACGGCACCCTGCTCGATCAGGGCTTTCAGGCGGCTGCGCGACAGATCGCCGCCAACTTCGCCCGCAAGCCACACATCGATGCGGCCTTCGGCGTCTTCGCCGGCAATCAGGACTTTCCTTGCGTCTCCGCCTTGTTTAAAGGGGTCGTTCATTCTTATTTTTCCGATCAATCAGCATTCTAGGGAACCCGATGACGCACATCGAGCAAGACGAACAGGAAGACAAGCCGCTTGATCCGGCCATGGATAAAGTTCGCCGCAAGATGATCCGTTTGCAGATCGTGTCGGGCTCCGTGATGTTCATCAGCCTTATGGCTGTGTTCGGCGCGGTTGTCTACAAGGCGGTAGGACCATCGAAAACCGTTGTAACGCAGAGCGTACCGCAAAATCTGGCGGTTCCCACCGGCAACGGACCGCTTGCCGTGACCGCCAGCCTGCCGCAGGGCTTTACGATCGACAATGTCAGCTATTCCGGCGGTGACATGCTGTTTTACGGCAAGCTTGCCAACGGCACCCGCAAGGCGCTGGTCTTCAACGTCGCGGCCGGCCGGTTTCTCGCCGATGTGACGGTCGATGCACAGTGAGGATATTGATCCGGCGGGCGCGCATGCGCTCCTGGACGGTCGGGCTCTGATCCCGGTCGAAGACCCGGCCGATCCGCGCATTGCCGCCTTTCGCGATATTCGCGAGCGTGATCTCACCGGTCGCCAGGGCCGTTTCATCGCGGAAGGCACGGTTGTGTTGCGCATGCTGGCCGCCGCCCACAAGGCGGGTGGTGCCTTTGCGGCGGAAAGCATTCTCATCCTCAAGAACCGGCTTTCGGGCGTCGCGGATATCCTTGCCGATTTTCCGCCCGATGTGCCGGTCTATGTGGCGGAAGCGCCGGTGCTGGATGGCATTGTCGGTTTTCACCTTCATCGCGGCATTCTGGCGCTCGGCCGCCGGGTTCGTGACATTACGCTGGACGGGTTGACGGGCGCGCTTCCCGCCTCGTCGCTGGTGCTGGTGGGCTGCGGCATTTCCAACCACGACAATCTGGGTGCGATGTTCCGCAACGCCGCTGCCTTTTATGCCGATGCGGTGTTTCTGGACGAGACTTCATGCGATCCGCTCTATCGCAAGGCGCTCCGGGTGTCCGTCGGTTCCGTTCTCTCGGTTCCCTACCATCGCGGCGGTGGTGCGGTGCAGATGCTGGAGCGGCTTTCGCAGTCCGGTTTTGCGATCTGGAGCCTTTCGCCGAATGGCGAGACCGAGATTCGCGATATTCCGCGTTCGGAACGCATGGCGCTGGTCATCGGCACGGAAGGCGAGGGGTTGCCGCAATCGGTACTGTCTCGGTTCCATACCGCCCGGATTGCGCAGTCGCCGCAGCTGGACAGTTTGAATGCGGGGACGGCTTCGGGGCTGGCGCTTTATCAGATGGCGGGGGCTATCGGGCGGGTTTAGGTTTACCCTTTGCGCGTGGGGCTCACCCCCCTCTGCCCTGCCGGGCATCTTCCCCACAAGGAGGGAGATCGACCTGAGGCGAGGTCTCGGCCATCTCAACATTTAAGAATAAAGTGGCGGTAGCGCTTCTTGCTAATCTCCCTCCTTGTGGGGGAGATGCCCGGCAGGGCAGAGGGGGGCGAAGCCGCATACGCAAAGGCGTAGAGGTATCAACCCTTCCGCTTCTCCATCAACACACTCGCCCGCTTCGCAAGGCTCTCACGGCCGGTCGAGGCGGTGGCCTTAGCAAGCAGCCCCGGGATCGGCGACTTGTCGCCTTCCTGTGCCGCCGTGAGCGCGATCATCTGGGCGGCGATGCGGGCGATTTCACGACGGATCGGTTCGTCGTTGCCGGTGCCGCGCACATTCAGCAGGCGTTCGGTGAGTGCCGTTCCCTGATTGCGGATATCCTCGATCTCCTGCTCCAGATTTTCCGGCGGCGGCGCTGCCGGCTCCATGGCGGTTGAGACCGGTGCAGTCTCTGCCGTGACCACGGGCGCGATTTCGGGCAGGGCGGGCGCCTTTTGCGGCTGGCTTGCGGTTTCCCCGTTCAGTACGGCGGGGTTGGGCAGACGGATGATCATGTCGTCAGCGCGGCCGCCGGTTGCGGCAAGCTGTTCCTTCAGGCGGGCAACCTCCTGATTGCGCAGGGTCAGCATGGTGTCGAGATCGGCATTTTTTGCCATGACATTGGCGATCTGTTCTTCCAGACGGGTGACCTTGCGGCTTTCGCGCGCAACCGCCGTCATGGCCTCCTTGTTGCGGGCAGCGACATCCTGCAATTCGCGGGTTGCCGTTTCGCCCTCCTTGCGGAAACGCGAGGCAGTCTGTTTTGCCTGCTCGGCCTCCAGATCGCGGGTGGCGGCGAGGATTTTCGAATCATCCAGCTCGCGGGTGAGATTGGTGAGGCGAGCGGTGATCTCGGACATCTGGCCGGCACGCGCATTTGCGGCCTGTTCCTGCTCTAGAAGGTTTGCCTGTATTGCGCCCGCGCGTTCCTCGCTGGCGTCGAGTGCGCCGCGCAATTCGCCGATTTCCAGCGTCAATTCCTCGATTTTCAGCAAAAGGCCGCGGTTCTGCTCGCCGAGGCGATAGGCATCGCTGGATGCTGCCTCGTTGGCGAGGCGGAGCGAGGTGTTTTTTTCCCGTTCAGTGTCCAGTTCCTGACGAACCTTGGCATTTTCGGCGGCGTAGAGCGCGCGTGCCATGTCCTTCTGGGCGCGAACTTCCTGGGGGCTGATGGGCATTGTCGCGCGCAGCCGGTTTTCCGTATAGGCAACGATGCGGCGATGGATCGCGGGCGCGATCAGCAAGGCCAGCAGGGTTGCGGTGAGAAAACCCAATCCGAAAAGAATGGCATATTCAATCACGCGAGACAGTCTCCGAAACTCAGATACGCGCGCATTCGGAAAGAGGAGCGCGAGAGCACGTTACGCTATTATTGCAACCGTTGGGAGGGGTATCGCCAAGGCAATTGCGCGGGGAGCCGCAAGAGTGCCTCCCCATCTCAGCGTCAGAAGGGGTTCCAGGTCGGTTCCTGGGTAAGCTTCAGGTAGCCGACATTGATGCCGAGGCGCGCGCCGATGCCGGTGCGAATGGGTGCCAGCGTGACATCGCTGCTTTTCAGATAGGTCATGCCGACGCCGGCGACGATGAAGGCGGAGCCGCTGACGCCGCCGTAACGGCGATAAAGCGAATCGACCGAAGGCAGGTTGTAGACCAGCATCATGGCGCGGGTGCCTTGACCGCCGTAATCGAGGCCGAGCGAGGGGCCTTGCCAGAAGACGGGATGCTGGCCGGCATTCTTGGTATAAAGCGTGCCTTCGCCATAGGTAAGGCCCGCGACGAAAGCGCCGGAGCCTTCCTGCCCCAGAATATAACCGTTCGGAAGACCGTATTGCTGGAAGGCGCGTTCCACCACCTTGGCGAGGCCGCCGGTGGTTTCACCGAAGAATCCGTGGCCTGCATCCACGACTTCCTGAAAAGAATATTGATCGCTGTTCTGGGCCGAGGCCGGTGCGGCCCACATCAAAAGGCTGGCAAGGAGCGCAAAAATCTTTCCCAGTCCGAGGCGTGCAATGGTGCGGGTTTTCGTAAGGCGCATCGTCATGTCCGTCCGTCTGTTCGTTGGTGCATCAGCCCGAAAATCCGAATCGATTTTCGGCAGGGCCCATGCGAAGATTCAAAGTTCCAGAGCATCCTTTATACGTCCGAACGGACGCAGGGCGCTCCAGGGTGGCCTGTTAAGGCATTTGGCATTTTGAAACCATCCTATTAACAATCGGTTTACCAAATATGGTGTCATTATGGCTTAACAATTTCCACACCGTCCGCGCCTCCCTTGCGCAGGAGAGAATTTTATGACGAGCAAACTCAATATCACGCTGTCCGGTCCCGATCTGGCAGCTCTTCTGTGCAGTCGTGTGTGCCATGACGTGATCTCTCCTGTCGGCGCCATCAATAACGGCCTCGAATTGCTGGACGAGGGCGGCACGGATGACGATGCGCTGGATCTCATCCGCACATCCGCTCTTAACGCATCCGTGCGGCTGAAGTTCGCCCGCCTTGCTTTCGGCGCGTCCGGCTCCGCCGGGGCTTCGATCGATACCGGCGAGGCTGAAAAAGCCGCCAAGGATTTCGCTGCCGCCGAAAAGAAGGCCGAAGTGAGCTGGAACGGCCCACGCGCCATCGTCGCGAAAAATCGTGTCAAACTTTTGCTCAACCTCTTTCTCGTGTCCTACAGCGCGATCCCGCGCGGTGGCAATGTGGATGTGGTGCTGGAAGACCCGGAGGGTGACGCGAAATTCGAAATCACCGTCAAGGGCAAGATGATGCGCATTCCGGCCAAATTCGCCGAGATCTACGAAGGCAGGCTGGAAGAGGCGGTCGACGCCCATTCCGTGCAGCCCTATTACACGCTGCTTCTGGCGGAGGAGGCCAATATGGCCGTGGAATACAAGGTGCATGAGGATCGCATCGTGTTTACCGCAAAGACGGTTGCCGCGTGATCGTTCAGTTGCAGAGGTAGTTTTGCGAAAGGGCCGGGTAGCGTTTTCTGACGCGCCGGCCTTTTTTTTGCTTTTGGGGAAGAGGTTCATGACACGTCTGACAACCGCGCGCCTCGTCCTGCGGCCGCACGCCATCACGGATGAAGCGCTTTATTGTGCGTTCTGGAGCGCGGATGTCCGGCCCATCGAAGGGGTCACATCGATTACGCCGCTGGACCCCGAAGTCGCCTTTGCCCGTCTGTTGCGCTTCATCGGCCATTGGTCGGTCTTCGGCTTCGGTCCCTTTGTCGTGGAGGAGACAAGCTCCGGGCGTATCGTCGGCGAGGTGGGCTTTGCCCATATGCGCCGTGGAAACGGCGCCGATTTCGATGGCGTGCCAGAGGCGATGTGGAAAATCGATGCTGATCTGAACGGCAAGGGCGTCGCGACCGAGGCGGTGGCGGCGGCAACAGGGTGGTTCGATCGCAGCGGAATTTCGCAGCGGACAGTCTGCATGATCGACCCGCTCAACACCCCCTCGCTCGTCATCGCCGCCCGTTTCGGCTTCCGCCTGTTTCGCGATTCGACATTCCGGGGCAATCCCATCCGGCTTTTCGAGCGGGTGGTGGGGGTTTAGTCCTGCGCATTCCAGCCGTGCCGTCTCGATCGCGTTTCAGGGCGACCTGAAACCTGTTCGAGGTCTCGGACGGTGGCGGTTTGAACCAAGGGTTGATCCAAGATCAATTTTTGGAGCTTCACATGCGCTATTTTCTTGTGGTCGCCATCGCCATCCTCTCCACCGCTGCGCCCGTGATAGCGGAGAACGCCATTGGTTTCAGACAGCTGGAATTGCCCGATGATTCGGGCACGCGAATGCTGAACCTGTCATTGTGGTATCCGTCCGCGCCATCGGGAAAAACTGAGACGGTGGGCGAAAACGCGGCCTTTTATGGTCTCGAGGTTCAACCTGATGCGTCGTTTCTGGCCGGTTCCCGTCCTCTGGTGTTGCTGTCACACGGGTTTGGCGGAAGCTGGCGCAATCTGAACTGGATCGCCGGTGAGCTTGTTCAGCAGGGTTATATCGTGGGAGCGCCGGATCACGCGGGCGAATCATTTACTGAAGAGAATGCGATGGAGATCGTGCCGTTATGGGAACGCCCGCGCGACATCAGCAGAACGTTGACGGCGTTGCTCGATAACGATCAACTCGCTGGCAAAATCGACAGGGCACGCATCGCGGTCATCGGCCATTCTCTCGGAGGCTGGACCGCTATGGAGCTGACTGGCGCCCGCTACAGCGCCGATCTCGCGCTAAAAGACTGCAATGCGGAGAAGGTTCTGCCGCAATGCAAGGCGCCACGGTTGCTGGCCAAGGTCGGAATCGTTAACGGCGGCAAGGCCGATCTACGCCTTTCGATGGATTTGCGCGATTCTCGCATCCGCGCGGTGATTGCGCTGGACGCTGGCCCGGCCGCCGGTTTCCTGCCGGAAACGCTGAAACGTGTCGATGTACCGGTTCTGGTTCTGGCCGCCGGTGTGGAAACGCCCGAGATTGCCGCCATCAAGGCCGATTCGGAATATATCGCCCGCAATCTGCCAAAGGCGACCACGGTTTATCGGGAAATACCGGATGCCAGCCATTTCAGCTTCATGCAGATATGCAAGCCAAACGGCGAAAAAATCGTCGAGGAGCTTTCACCGGGGGAAGGTTTCGTCTGCCGTGACGGCGGGGGCAGGGACCGCCTGGCTATCCACCGGCAGATCGCGGAGGCGATTGTCGGCTTCCTGAACGTGGAAATGCATTAAGACAGGTGTTCGGGACGTCTCGATGAACCGTTGTGCGACGTCCCGATCCTTCAGGCCGCTTTTTGCGGATGATACCGATAGGCAAGGTCTTCAGGATCAGACCGTGGTGCCGATGGGTCAATAACACCGCCGAGGCGCTGTGCAACTGCTGCTGATTTGCTGTTGCGCGGCGAGACATAGCTGACCAGCGTCTGCAATTTCAGGGTCTCGAATGCCCAGTCGCGCAGTGCAGAGGCCGCTTCCGCAGCATAACCGTGCCCTTCCTGGCCGCCATAAAGCAGCCAGCCCAGTTCCTTTTCGGGAAACAGCGGGCCGTGATTGATGCCGACTTGGCCGATACATTGCCCGGTTTCGCCAAGTTCGATCATCAGCGCCCCGTGGCCGAAAAAATGCCAGTTGGCGAGATCGTGACAAAAAACGCCCCATGTCGACGGCAGGTCGTATGGTCCGCCGACGCCGATGGAGCGGGTTGACGCCATAAAGTCGCGATAGGCGGGGAAATCCGCCATGATCTGCGGGCGCAAAATCAGGCGTTCCGTCCTGAGGGTGGGGATAGAATGGTCCATGGCACTATCCAATCATGAAATCGCAACAAAAAACCCGCTGTCGCCAGCGGGTCTTTTAAAAACTGCCATATCCTGAAGGGGATCAGGCGGTTTCGAGAAATTCCGTGGCTCCATCAGGCTCGCGCAGGACATAACCGCGGCCCCAGACGGTCTCGATGTAGTTTGCGCCGCCTGCGGCATTTGCGAGCTTCTTGCGCAGCTTGCAGATGAAGACGTCGATGATCTTCAGTTCCGGTTCGTCCATGCCGCCATAAAGGTGGTTCAGGAACATTTCCTTGGTCAGCGTCGTGCCCTTGCGCAGCGAAAGCAGCTCAAGCATCTGATATTCCTTGCCGGTCAGGTGAACGCGCTGGCCGCCCACTTCAACCGTCTTGGCATCGAGATTGACGATCAGCTCGCCGGTGGAGATGACCGATTGCGCATGGCCCTTGGAACGGCGGACGATTGCGTGAATACGGGCAACAAGCTCGTCCTTGTGGAACGGCTTCGTCATGTAGTCGTCTGCGCCGAAGCCGAGACCACGAACCTTGTCCTCGATGCCGGCCATGCCGGAGAGGATGAGGATGGGTGTCTTGACCTTGGAAAGGCGCAAGGTTCTCAAGACCTCGTAACCCGACATGTCGGGCAGGTTGAGATCGAGAAGAATAATGTCGTAATCGTAGAGCTTACCGAGGTCCACGCCTTCCTCGCCGAGGTCGGTCGTGTAGACGTTAAAACTTTCCGACTTGAGCATCAGTTCGATGCTCTGCGCTGTTGCGCTGTCGTCTTCAATAAGTAGAACCCGCATAATTATCCCCTTTGCCGCCCGCAGATTGGTAAATCATTGCCTCGCGCGATGCGGATCCAGACGTTGCCTGATTTGCAGGCTGCCACCAAATGGTTAACAAATTCTAATTGCCTTTGGCAAGGTGTATCGAATTTATTAAGCAAAGTTGGCATTTCGCTGTTTTTGCACGTGAATCCACCATCGCCAAAATTGAAGCTTAACGTGAGGATATCTCGCTAAGTGATTCAATCGACTCTTACATCGTCGGGCCCGTTTTTTTGGACCTGGCATTTACCGACCCTTAAATGATCGTGTTTATCATTAACGATGCCCGTAAACGAAAGGTTAACGGCGGCGTTTTTTTATTAACGCCGGGTAACTTTTGGGAATCATTCCGGCACAACGGGTTAACCGGGCCGGTTGAGCGGGCGGGTTAAACGGGCCGATCGAGGGGGCATAGTGCCTTTTTGATCCGGGTCTCGCTATCCATGGAGTATTGCGTATGAAGTCGCGTGACAGCCTGGTTCGCCTGAAAGAATTTCAGGTTAATGAAAAACGCCGGCAACTTAGCCAGTTGCAGCAGATGATGTCCGAGTTTGAGCGGATGGCAAAGGAACTGGTGCATCAGATATCGCTGGAAGAGAGCAAGTCCGGCATTACCGATCCGACCCACTTCGCATATCCGACCTTCGCCAAGGCCGCGCGTCAGCGTGCGGACAATCTTCAGGTCTCGATCCGGGAGCTGAAGACCCAGCAGGAAGCCGCAGAGGCTTCTCTGGAAGAGGTGCAGGCCGAATATGAAAAGGCGGCGGCACTGGAAAACCGCGACGGAGCGATCCGCGCCCGCGCCTAGGTATCGGCGAAGATCATATAAGGATCGTCCTCATTGACGGCTGCCGGTGGATCAGGAGGCGGCTTTCAATGACGGGATGCCCATGCTTTTTTCTGAAAGGCCGCCCCTCGTTGGCGGCCTTTTGCTTTGGCGCGCCGCTGCGCCCTGCTGGCAGGTTTCTTGCGGGGGCAGGGATGCAGGGAATCCCTGCGTTTTCGATTGTCCGGGGCTGGGGAAAGGCGTAATTTAGTGAGGTTCCGACCAAGAGCCGGAGGCTTGTCCCACGCGCGCCCTGCGCGGACGCGGGTGGGCCAAAAGCGGGGAGGAAACAAATGGCCCGCCAATATATCGATTGCCGCGAATTCCCGAGCGACAGCAAATGCTCGATCGCCATCTCAGCCGATTCTCAGGAAGAGCTTCTGGAGGCGGCCGTGCAGCACGCCGTTGCGGTGCACGGCGCGAAGGATACGCCCGAATTCCGCGAGGAAGTGCGCCGGAGCATGCATGCCGGGACGCCGCCGCTGAAGGTGGCGTGACGTTCTAGCTTAAATGACAGGTCAGCTTGCCTGGCCGTCGTCGCGATTGTCAGTCTTCGGCTTCGACGGCCATGCGGATCGAAGTAACTTCCAGAAATCACGCAGCATCAGCGCGAGATTGCCGACATTCAGCAATCTTACGGCATCATCCAAATCTGGCCTCTTGCGTTCTTCGGTCATTGTCCGCTCCGGATAGCGATGCGGTTACAAATCGCCTCCAACGCGTAAAAATTAACACGAGATGGTGCCGCTGCCTATCGATCTTGGAACGCCTGGGTTAAAACTTTATCGACCTGCAACGCATTTTCTATCTTTTGCCCTTACCCCTTACCCCTTACCCCTGGATAACATCCGCCCAGTCGGCATGGCGTAGGGTCTGGGCCTTGAAGAAGGGGCAGAGCGGAATGATTTTCCAGCCGCCCTTGCGCGCTTCATCGATGGCATGGGCGGCGAGCGCTTGGCCGACACCCTTGCCCCGCAGTGCATCGGGCACGCCGGTATGGTCGATGATGATGAGGGAAGGGGAGGTGCGGGAATAGGTCATCTCCGCCTTATGGCCGTCGACGGTTGCTGAATATTCGCCGCGCGATCCGTTTTCGGTTGTCTTGATATCCATGATCTCTGCCTTCGCATTGCTTTTCGTTTTTTCCACTGTAACGGCCTGCGCCTGAATTGAAACAGCGGGATAGCGAACGCAGTGGACACAAACCGGTGACAGTCACCGGCTGTGTCTGGCAATTTTCAGGGGAAATCCGAAATCAAACCGAAAGCCCCGTCGATACGACGGGGCGTTTTGGAAGTTCGGTTTGGGCGCGTTGCCGCGCCGGCGCACTGGTTTAGTGGCGATATTGCTGAATGCGCGTGGTGCGCAGGCCTGCAAGGCCATGATCGGCAATCGACGACTGCCAGGACAGGAATTCTTCGACGGTGAGCGTATAACGCTCGCAGGCTTCCTCAAGGCTCAGCAGTCCTCCGCGCACGGCGGCGACGACCTCTGCCTTTCTGCGAATAACCCATCGACGGGTATTTGACGGCGGAAGATCCGCAATCGTCAGAGGGCTGCCATCGGGGCCGATGACATATTTAACTCGTGGGCGTATCATTTCGGTCATTGGACACTCTATACAAACTCAAGACCATATGACGGGAACTTTAGCCCCGTACCTTTAAAAATTGCCTAAGCAGTTCGTGACAATTTATTAAGAATTTGAACGGTTTCGCCCGATCTGTTCGAGTCGCCTTATTTTGTCGGGAAAAAATTTTTCCAAAAATCGTGTTTTTTATCGTCCATCGGTTGTTTTCCTCACAGGGCCGCAAGCGAAAGGCACGTTTTCCCGCTGCCGTGGGCGAATTCCACGGTTCCCTCATGCAACAGTCGCAGGCGATCGCCAGCATTGAGAGGCAGGATAAAGGTCGTCGACTGCGAGGTGCCGGCATTGGAGGCGTTGCCCGCCACAGTGAGGCCGCCAGCCGCACCGTTGACGGTAAGCGAAACCCGGTGCCCGGATGAGGACATCACGGCAAGCGACAGGGTGGCCAGATAGAGACCTTTCACGGGAACGACGAGTTCCCTTCCGCCGCCTGTGCCGACCGCGTCGCCGAGAACGAAACCACCCTCGTCGATGAAGAGCATGGAAAACCCCGAAGCCGAGCCGTTGGGCGGCCTCGTCGTGCCCGAAGGCAGGCTGGCCAGAACCACGGGCCGGTTCGGCATCGTGACCCTGCCGTCGCCGCTGCACAAAAGGGCCGTGTGCCAGGAAATGCCGTCGGCGCTGGTCTTGATCGAAAAACCGTCATTGCCTGCAAGGCCCATTTCTGCCCGGCCGCTCCAGCCGGACTGGAACAGCAGCGAGGCGGTATCGGCCTTTGTCGCCTTGTTGATCGCCATGCGGTGGTTGCCGTTCTCTTCTGTGTGGGTAAAGAGGCTGGCGGGGGCGGCAAGCGCCAGACGGTTGGTGGCATCGGCCTGTGTACCAATGCCAAGCCTTTCGAGGGTAGCTGCGGCAGGCAGCGGCAAGTCCCGCCATGCGCTGTCCCGCAGGACGCGATGTTTACCCTCGCTGGCAAACCATGCCGTCCAGCCGGGCTGCGGTGCTATCAGCAGCCACGCACCGTCCTGTCGGAAGGCGAGCTTCCCGCCCTTGCCCGCCCAGTCGCCAGCGGCGTCAAGCGAGAGCAGGAAGCAGTCTCCCTCCGGCGCATTGTCGGGCGGGGCGGCGACCACGTCCTTGACGACCAGCTGGACGATCGCGTCCAGCCGCTGCATCGCCTCATTGTGGGTGACGTGTTTCTGAGCCTGCGAGGGCAGGATATAAGGAAGCCGAAGTCTCGCCGTCTGTTCAGTCATGATGTCTCTTCCGCGCTCGGTGGCTGTTCGCCGGCGATTGTGATGCGGCGCGGCGGGGCGGGGATGAGCGGGGATGAAATTATTTTGCGGCTTCGGTGGGGGTGTGTTCCGTGGTTGCGGAGAAGGGTGGCTGTGGGCGAGCGGGAGAGAGCAGCCTTTGCTTCGGTGTTTGCGGCTTCACCCCCTCTGCCCTGCCGGCATCTCCCCCACAAGGAGGGAGATCAGCTAGATGTGCTACCCCCCGCTTCGTTCTCAAACGTCGAGATTGGCGGGACCTCGCCACGAGTCGATCTCCACCCTTGTGGGGGAGATGCCCGGCAGGGCAGAGGGGGTACGCCGCATACACCGAAGCGAATGGCTTATCACCCAAGGAGGCATAGAAGTTTCGCCGCCGTCCTATCGCGCGATATCCGCCGCAAGCGCCATCGCACCCTCGGCAATGAAATCCGGGTTGGCGAGTGCATCTTCACCATCGCCTCTCACCTCATAGGCAAGCAGCCGGCCCTCGCAATCCAGCGTTCTGCCACCGGCGGCGCGCAGTACGGCGTCGCCTGCCGCCGTATCCCACATCATGGTGCGGCTGAAGCGGGGATAGATATCGGCAGCACCTTCCGCCAGCATGCAGAATTTCAGTGAGGAACCGACGGAGATGCAATCTTTCAGGCCGTGTTCGGCCACGAAGGCTTCTGTTTTCGCGGTACAGTGCGAGCGGCTGATCAGCGCCACGGGGGAGGCGCCGCGCTGGCGTGCCCGGATGGGGTGGCGCGCGAGGATCGCGCCTTCGCCTGATATTGCGAGCTTTTCGGCGCTGTTGTCCTTGCCGGTCCAGGCCTGGCCGCGGCAGGGGGCGTAAACGACGCCTGCAACCGGCACGCCGTTTCTGATCAGGGCGATATTGACGGTGAAATCATCCTTGCCGGAAATGAATTCCTTGGTCCCATCCAGCGGATCGACCAGAAAAAATTCCGCGCCTGTCTCCGGCAGAATGCCGTTCGAGACCGCTTCTTCGGCAATGACCGGGATTTCGGGAAAATGCGCAGCCAGTGCCTGCAGAATGATCACCTCCGCCCGCTGGTCTGCCTCGGTCACGGGTGAGCAATCGTCCTTGTACGATACGTGTGGCCCGGCGCGATGGACCGCCATGATTGCCTGCCCGGCGTCCAGCGCCGCTTTCGTCAATATGTCGATCATCTTGTTGCCGTTGCCATTTCGTGCCGGGGATCCTTTGCCCCTCTATTTCGCTACTCTTTTGCCCGCCACCCGTCAAACAATGCGTCAGGCAACACTGAAATAAGCATTCGGACGCCATTTTTTTAGCACTTACTGCCGAAATCCTGGCTATTCTGATCGGGAAAACGGCAGCGAATGTGGAAATTCCAAATTTTGTGCAGGATCGCCCGTTTTTGACTTCACATTTTTAGCGAACACGATATGCATTTTGCAGGTGGGGGCTAATCGAAAAGGTTCCCCCTATAATTAACATAAACGAGGCGTGGCTCATTAGAGGTCATGCCCAGGGGAAAGACATGGAGTATTTTATCCAGCAGCTCATCAACGGGCTGACTCTTGGATCGATCTACGGCCTCATCGCAATTGGCTATACGATGGTCTACGGCATCATCGGCATGATCAACTTCGCCCATGGCGATATTTTCATGCTTGGCGGTTTCGCCGCGCTGATCGTTTTTCTGATCGCAACATCGTTTTTTGCCGGTATTCCGGTGGCGCTTCTTCTGATTTTGATGATGGTCGTCGCCATGCTGATGACCGGCCTGTGGAACTGGGTGATCGAGCGCGTGGCCTACCGTCCGCTCAGAGGCTCGTTCCGCCTTGCGCCGCTGATCACCGCCATCGGCATGTCGATCGCGCTGTCCAACTTCATCCAGGTGACACAGGGTCCGCGTAACAAGCCGATCCCGTCCATGGTGACGGAAAGCTACCATTTCGGCTCCATCACCGTCTCGCTGAAGCAGTTCATCATCATGGCGGTGACGTCGGTGCTGCTGTTCGCCTTCTGGTACATCGTCAACAAGACCCCGCTCGGCCGGGCGCAGCGCGCCACCGAACAGGACCGCAAGATGGCGGCCCTTCTGGGGGTGGATGTCGACAAGACGATCTCGATCACCTTCATCATGGGTGCCGCACTCGCGGCGGTCGCCGGTACGATGTATCTGATGTATTACGGTGTCGCATCCTTCAACGATGGCTTCATTCCGGGCGTCAAGGCGTTTACCGCGGCGGTTCTCGGCGGTATCGGTTCGCTTCCTGGCGCCGTTCTCGGCGGTCTCCTGATCGGCCTCATTGAATCTCTCTGGTCTGCCTATTTCTCCATTGCCTACAAGGACGTCGCGGCATTTGGCATCCTGGCTTTCGTGCTGATCTTCAAGCCGACCGGTATTCTCGGTCGTCCGGAAGTCGAGAAGGTGTGATCCCATGACCAATATCGCTTCCGAAAACGACACTTCCAGCCCGAGCCTGATGGCAACGGCGGTGAAGGAAGGCATCTTTGCGGGCATCGTCTCGCTCGGCATGTTCATTCTTTACGTCGGTATCGTTACCTATCAGGATATCAACAACCAGCTTATCTGGGGCACCCGCTGGGGGCTTCTGTCGATCTTCGTCGGCGTCGCCGCCATCGGCCGTTTCCTGATGGTCGGCTTCATCCGGCCGTCGATGGATCGCCGCAAGCTTGCCAAGGCCAAAAGCGGCATTCTGGAAATCTCCGAGGAAAAAGGCTTTTTCCACAAGCACTTCCTGAAGCTCGCGCTGGTCCTGCTGCTGCTTTATCCCGTCATCGCCGTGCAGCTGTTCGGTTTTCAGGGTTCCCTGAAATTCGTCGACAATTTCGGCATCCAGATCCTGATCTATGTGATGCTGGCCTGGGGCCTCAACATCGTCGTCGGCCTCGCGGGCCTGCTCGATCTCGGTTATGTGGCCTTCTATGCGGTCGGCGCCTATTCTTACGCGCTGCTGTCAAGCCATCTCGGCCTGTCCTTCTGGGTGCTTCTGCCGGTGGCCGGCATTCTTGCGGGCTTCTGGGGTATCATCCTCGGCTTCCCGGTGCTCAGACTTCGCGGCGACTATCTTGCCATCGTCACGCTCGCCTTCGGTGAAATCATCCGCCTCGTGCTGTTGAACTGGACGGATGTGACCAAGGGCACCTTCGGCATTTCCGGCATCGCCAAGGCGTCTGTCTTCGGCATCTGGTCCTTCGATGTCGGCGCGCCGAACAACTTCGCCAAGGCCTTCGGCCTGACGATGTCGTCGGCCTATTACAAGATCTTCCTGTTCTACGTGATCCTGCTTCTGTGCATGCTGACGGCTTACGTCACCATCAAGCTGCGCCGCATGCCGATCGGCCGTGCGTGGGAAGCGCTGCGTGAAGACGAAATCGCCTGCCGCTCGCTCGGCATCGATACCGTCATCACCAAGCTTACCGCTTTTGCGACAGGCGCGATGTTTGGCGGTTTCGCCGGCTCGTTCTTCGCCGCGCGTCAGGGTTTCGTATCGCCGGAAAGCTTCGTCTTCCTGGAATCGGCCGTCATCCTCGCCATCGTCGTTCTCGGCGGCATGGGTTCGCTCACGGGCATCGCCATTGCCGCCCTCGTCATGGTCGGCGGCACGGAGCTGCTGCGCGAAATGGAATTCCTGAAGCATGTCTTCGGGCCTGATTTCACGCCGGAACTCTACCGCATGCTGCTGTTCGGTCTCGCCATGGTCATCGTCATGCTGTTCAAGCCGCGCGGCTTTGTCGGCTCACGAGAACCGACGGCCTTCCTCAGGGAACGCAAGGCCGTCTCGGGCAGCTTTACCAAGGAAGGTCACGGTTGATGGCTTCCGGAACGACAAACATGACACCCAATCTAACTGGCGATACGATCCTCAAGGTCGAACATCTCTCGATGCGGTTTGGCGGCCTGATGGCCATCAACGACTTCTCCTTCGAGGCGAAGCGCGGCGAGATCACGGCGCTGATCGGTCCGAACGGTGCTGGAAAGACCACGGTTTTCAACTGCATCACCGGCTTCTACAAGCCGACGATGGGCATGATCACCATGCGTCAGCAAACCGGCGAGGCGCATCTTCTGGAGCGCCTGCCGGATTTCGAGATCACCAAGAAGGCGAAGGTGGCGCGCACCTTCCAGAACATCCGCCTGTTTTCGGGTCTGACGGTTCTGGAAAACCTGCTGGTGGCGCAGCACAATGCGCTGATGAAGGCATCGGGCTACACCATTCTCGGTCTTCTCGGCCTGCCCGCCTACAAGAGGGCGGTCAACAGTTCGATCGAGAAGGCCAAATACTGGCTGGACAAGGCCGATCTGACCGACCGCGCCGACGACCCGGCCGGCGATCTGCCCTATGGCGCGCAGCGTCGTCTGGAAATCGCCCGCGCCATGTGCACAGGGCCGGAACTTCTCTGCCTCGATGAACCGGCGGCCGGTCTCAACCCGAAGGAATCGCTGGCGCTCAATGCGCTGCTGCGCGGTATCCGCGATGAAGGCACGTCGCTGCTTCTTATCGAGCACGACATGTCGGTGGTGATGCAGATCTCCGATCACGTCGTGGTTCTCGAATACGGCCAGAAGATTTCCGACGGTTCGCCGGACCATGTGAAGAACGACCCGAAGGTCATCGCCGCCTATCTGGGTGTCGAGGATGATGAAGTGGAAGACGTGATTGCGGAAGAACTCGACGGAGGAGTGGCCTGATGTCCGGTGAACCGCTTCTCAAAGTACAGGGTGTCGAAACCTATTACGGTAACATCCGGGCGTTGGCCGGTGTCGATGTCGAGGTCAACAAGGGCGAGATCGTCAGCCTTATCGGCGCCAACGGCGCTGGCAAATCGACACTGATGATGACCATCTGCGGCAGCCCGCAGGCGCGCACGGGCCAGGTGACGTTCGACGGCGAAGACATTACCCGCCTGCCGACGCACCTCATCGCCCGCAAGCGTATTGCCCAGTCACCCGAGGGCCGCCGGATTTTCCCGCGCATGACGGTGCTGGAAAACCTGCAGATGGGCGCCAATCTCGACAACCTCAAATATTTCAAAGAGGACGTCGAGAAGATTTTCGTCATGTTCCCGCGGCTGAAAGAACGTCAGAGCCAGCGTGGCGGCACGCTTTCCGGCGGCGAGCAGCAGATGCTCTCCATCGGCCGCGCGCTGATGGCACGGCCGAAACTGCTGCTTCTTGACGAACCGTCGCTGGGCCTTGCCCCGCTGATCGTCAAGGGCATCTTCGAGGCCATCAAGAAGCTCAACCAGGAAGAGGGCCTGACCGTCTTCCTCGTGGAGCAGAACGCCTTTGCGGCGCTGAAACTTTCCGACCGTGCCTATGTGATGGTCAACGGCAAGGTGACGATGAGCGGTTCGGGCAGGGAATTGCTGGCTGATCCGCAGGTACGCGCGGCCTATCTCGAAGGCGGCCGGCACTGAAAGATTTTACTTGCGCCGGAAATTTTGCGGCGCAAGATAACGAACCGCCGCCGGCCGTTTTCGAAGGGGAAATGGCCGGTGGCAAACAATAAAATGCCTGCCGGAAAAACGGCGGGACGACAAACAAGGCAGGGCCGGACATTTGCATCCCGGCGCTGATGGGGAAAGAAGATGCAGGGCCTTTTATTCGAGACCGATAGCGGCGTGCGTTATATTCTGCGCGCACTGGTTGTTCTTCTTGGTTTCTGGACGGCGTGGCGCACGGGCAGATCCGTCGCCGATGGCTGGGGCGATTTCCCGCGTGTGGTGATCTACACGCTGGCTTTGGGGCTCGTGATGCGGTTTCTGCATTTCGCGCTTTTCAACGGGCCGTTCATCAACGGCTTCTACTACGTGTTTGACGTCGTTCTTCTTCTGGCTTTTTCCAGCATCGGTTTCCGCATGCGCAGGACGAGCCAGATGGTCAATAACTACTATTGGCTCTACGATCGGACGTCGGCATTTTCATATAAAAAGAAAGATTGACAGCCGGATTCCTCCGGCTGCACGATACTCGCGTGAGTGGAACGTTTCCTGTTCGGTTAAGGTGGGTACTGAACAGGTCCTGGTAGTCAACCCATCCAAAGGAACTGGGAGTATAGTAATGAAGAAGTCTCTTCTTTCCGCCGTTGCGCTGACCGCCATGGTCGCCTTCAGCGGTTCGGCCTGGGCCGATATCGTGATCGCTGTCGGCGGCCCGCTGACAGGCCCGAACGCCGCATTTGGCGCTCAGCTTCAGAAGGGTGCTGAACAGGCTGCGAAGGATATCAATGCTGCAGGCGGCATCAACGGCGAGCAGATCAAGATCGTTCTCGGCGATGACGTTTCCGACCCGAAGCAGGGTATCTCGGTTGCCAACAAATTCGTTGCTGATGGCGTGAAGTTCGTCGTCGGTCACTTCAACTCCGGCGTCTCCATTCCGGCTTCCGAAGTTTATGCCGAAAACGGCATTCTCGAAGTAACGCCTGCTGCGACCAACCCTGTTTTCACCGAGCGTGGCCTGTGGAACACCTTCCGCACCTGCGGTCGTGACGACCAGCAGGGTGGCATTGCCGGCAAGTATCTGGCCGACCACTACAAGGACGCCAAGATCGCCATCATTCACGACAAGACCCCCTATGGTCAGGGCCTTGCCGACGAAACCAAGAAGGCAGCCAATGCGGCCGGCCTGACGGAAGCAATGTATGAAGGCGTCAATGTCGGCGACAAGGACTTCTCCGCACTGATCTCCAAGATGAAGGAAGCCGGCGTTTCCGTTATCTACTGGGGTGGCCTGCACACCGAAGCCGGTCTGATCATCCGCCAGTCGGCTGACCAGGGTCTGAAAGCGAAGCTCATCTCGGGCGACGGTATCGTCTCGAACGAACTTGCTTCCATCGCCGGCGACGCTGTCGAAGGTACGCTGAACACCTTCGGTCCCGATCCGACGCTGCGTCCTGAAAACAAGGAACTGGTAGAGAAGTTCAAGGCCGCCGGCTTCAACCCGGAAGCCTACACGCTCTACTCCTACGCCGCCCTGCAGGCGATTGCCGGTGCTGCCAAGGCTGCCGGTTCCGTTGAGCCGGAAAAGGTTGCTGAAGCGCTGAAGAAGGGCACCTTCCCGACCGCACTTGGCGATATCTCCTTCGACGAGAAGGGCGACCCGAAGCTTCCCGGTTACGTCATGTACGAGTGGAAGAAGGGCCCGGACGGCAAGTTCACCTACATCCAGCAGGGGACGTAAGTCTTACTGGACTGCAATACGGAGGCCCGGTCGCAAGACCGGGCTTTCTGCTTTTTGGTGCGGGGCATTCCCGGCGCCATCATGCGGGCCTGGAGCCGGAACTCAGCCAGCCTAAGTCCTTGGGTTGAAGGACTCTCCCAGCCGCACGTCAGCCGGATTCCATCTCAAAGGCGGAATGACGGTGATGGGAAAGGCTCGAAGCCATGATCGCACATTCAGCCAGCTTCAACCGCCAGCCTCTCCAGGACGATATCGGCACGTTCCGTGACGGGGGCTTTCGGCAGCACAATCGTCTCATAATCCAATCGGGCATAGTCGTGCAGCAGGCGGTGATACTCCTCCACTGCCGCCTCAAAACCGTGCTTGCGCTCGCTGTCGCCCCGGTAGATTTCCGGCCAGGGCGGGGTGAGGAAGACCAGCGGGTTATAGCGGTGCGTGCGCCGCAGCGTTTCGATGAAACCATCGCCGCTTATATGGTGAAGTGCTGAGGCGGCGTCGATCAGGCCGCGGTCGAAGAAGACGAGGCCTTCCGCTGGCGCCTTTTGCCGGTCCTCCAGCGCCACGGCGATCGCCCGGCGGGCGAAGGCCTCGAGGTCGATCCAGGGGAGGGCGGTGCCGTTATTTCTCGTTTCCTCGATAACGATCCGCCGCCCCGGTTCCTCGACGGTTGCGAAACCGCGGTGAGCAAGCTCGGCAAGCAGGGTTGATTTGCCGCCGCCGGAGCAGCCGGAAAGAATAATGAAATGGTCCATGGGAACCTCCCTGCGGGGTCTGGGTTGGATGGAAGGTGATGTTTTTTGGGGGGCTTGGATTGCGGCGTTGCCGCTTGTTTCTTTTCTCCGAGGGGAGAAGAAATATGCTGCACTCGCTCGGCGAATAAGTTGATGCTCTACGCTTAGGCGGAAAATATATGTTTTCCGAACCGTATCACATCAGATGCAGCCGTCACCCCTGATGCAAAATATGCGCGGCCTTGACGGCGGCGGAGGCGCGGTTTTCGACGCCGAGTTTGACGTAGATCTGTTCCAGATGTTTGTTCACGGTTCTGGCGGAAAGGCCGAGAATATCGCCGATATCGCGGTTGGATTTGCCTTTGGCAATCCAGAGCAGAACTTCCGATTCCCGCGTCGTCAGGGCAAAGTGGTCCTTCAGCAGGTGGTCGTCGGATTTCTCGTTGGCGGCTGTCAGACGGAAGAGATATTCGTCCGGTCCCATTGCGCCGAGGAAGGAGAGCTGCAAAGCGGGCCGCCCGGCCTCGGTGATCGTCAGCGGTGCATCGCGGGCGGAATCCACCGTTGTCCTGTCGGCCAGCCAGCCGGAAATATGGGCAACGACGATCTCCAGCCCATCATCGCGGCCGGTGGCGGCGTTGACCAGCCGGGTTGCCTGTGGTGTGGACCAGTGGATCGCGCCGTTGGCGCGCACGGCAAGCAGGTGGCGTCCGGCGGCATCAAGCGCCACGCGGGCGCTCTGCGCCGAGCGGGCATTGGAGAGATGCACACGGATGCGGGCGCGCAGCTCGTCGATGTTGATCGGCTTGGTCAGATAGTCGACACCGCCGGATTCGAGCGCCCGCACCACATGTTCGGTCTCCGTCAGCCCGGTCATGAAGATGACAGGCACTTGGGCCACGGCGGCGTTGGCCTTCAGGCGGCGGCAGGTTTCGAAACCGTCCATGGCCGGCATGACGGCATCGAGCAGGATGATATCGGGCGTGATGCGTTCTGCAATGTTGAGCGCGGCCTGACCGGATGTGGCGATCAGCGCCGAAAAGCCTGACTGTTCCAGCGCATCGGTGAGGAACCCCAGCGCTTCCGGGCTGTCATCCACCAGCAATACAATGTCTCTCGGCAGTGCTGCGCCTTGCCCGCTCATGCCTTGCCGTCTCCCCTGTCGCTCTCTTCAAACCGCTTTAGAAAATGGGCGTAACCGGCCAGATCGAAAGCCTGCACATAGGTGCCAAGCTCTTGCGTGAAGGGCAGGTTGTCCGTGTTGCGGGCGAGATCTGCGAGTTTTGCCTCTATGCCGCGTATGTAGCCTATTTCGCCGAGCCTCTGCAAATCCTTGATATGAATTGCGCCGGGATGAACGATCTGCGCCGGCGGCTGGGGGATGGGTGCCGGGGGAAGGTCGGTATCGTAAATCCATTTCAGGCCGAGATGCACCGCAAGCCTGTCGCACAGGTGGCGGATGTCGACCGGCTTGGCGATGGCGTCGTTGTGATTGTCTTCTCCGGCACCCGCTACAGTGCCGTCACCGATATTGGCCGAGAGCATGATGAGCGGAGCCGTCTGCCCTGCTTCACGCAACTTCGTCACAAGCTGCCAGCCGGACATTCCGGGCATGGAGATATCGATGAGAAAGAGGTCGGGCTGCACGCCTTCGATGAGTGTCAGGCATTCCGGTCCGCTCTGGGCGGTCAGAACCACGAAATCGAGCGGCGAAAGCACCTGCCGCATCAGCTCGCGGTGATCCTCGTTATCATCAACCACCACGATGGTGCGGCGTGGGCCGGAATAGGAGCGAATGGTTTTTTCCGGCGCAGGTGCGGTACTTGGCCGGTGCACGGCCGACAGCATGAGACGGACGCGGAAGGTGGAGCCGTTGTCCTTTTCGCTGGAGACGGAAATCTCGCCGCCCAGCGTGTTGGTCAGAAGCCTCGTGATGGTGAGGCCGAGGCCAAGGCCCGGCATGGGGCGCACGCTTTCGGCCTCGCCGCGCTGGAAAGGCTCGTAGATGCGGGCAAGATCTTTTTCGGCAATGCCGCGCCCGGTATCCGACACCGTGAAGCTCGCCACCTGGCTGCGATAGGCGACATCGAAGGTGACGCTGCCCTCGTCGGTGAACTTGATGGCGTTGGAGAGCAGGTTGACGAGGATCTGGCGCAGACGCTTTTCATCCGTGCGGACATATTGCGGCAGGGAATGGGCGCGTTCATGCCGGAATTCCAGACCCTTGGCCTGCGCCTGCGGGCGAAACATATCGACGATCTGGTCGAGGAAATCCTGAATATTGATCTCGTTGGAATAGACCTGCAGGCGGCCAGCCTCGATCTTGGAAATATCCAGAAGCCCGTCGATCAGGCCGGAGAGATGGTCGGCGGAACGGCGAATGACCTTGATGGCCGATTGCCGCGGCGCGGGAATGGTCTCATCGCGTTCGAGGATTTGGGCGTAGCCCAAAACAGCGTTGAGCGGCGTGCGCAATTCGTGGCTGAGGCCGACCACGTAGCGGCTCTTGGCGCGGTTGGCGGCCTCAGCCGTTTCCTTGGCGTCCTGAAGGGCGGCGTCAGTCTTCTTGTGGGCTGCGATTTCCTTCAACAGCAGCGTGTTCTGGCGTGAGGATTCCTCTTCCGCGACCACCCGGCTGTCATGGGCAAGAACCAGAAACCAGCAGACGATGCCGGCAATGACGGCAAAGACGAAAAATACGATGAGGATGGTGCGGTTGACCACGTCAGCCGTTGCCGGCGAGGCGGTGCCGACCTGATGGGCGATGAGCGCCAATATGCCGCCAATGGCGGTGACGGCGATGGCCGCCGCCATGCCATAACGTCCGAGCCTTGTGGCGAGTTTTGCAACCAGTTGGTGGGGCAGGAAAGATTTTGCGACCGTCGCGACCTGATAGTTGAGCTTGGCCTTCGGCTTGCACATGTCATGGCAGCGGCTGTCCAGCGAGCAGCAGAGCGAACAGATCGGCGCCGCATAGGCCGGACACCATGCCATGTCTTCCGGCTCGAACGGGTGTTCGCAGATGGAGCAGGTGATGGCGCTCAGCTCGCGCCATTTCTGGCGCGGCTTGCGGGCCAGATAGAATTTGCCCTTCGTGCCCCAGGCGATCAGCGGCGAGGCGATGAAGGCGACGATGAGGGTGAGATAGGGCGCTAGCGAGGCAGCGAGTGCGCCGAAGGTGCCGAAATGCGCCATCAGCGCAATGGTGGCCGAAAGCGCCATGGAGCCAACGCCGACGGGGTTGATATCGTAGAGATGGGCGCGCTTGAACTCGATGCCCGGTGGGGCAAGGCCGAGCGGCTTGTTGATGAACAGATCGGCCGAGATGGTGCAGAGCCAGGCCATGGCGACGATGGAAAAAATGCCGAGCGTTTCTTCCAGCAGGCGATAGATGCCGAGTTCCATCAACAGCAGCGCGATCACCACGTTGAAGACCAGCCAGACCACGCGGCCGGGATGGCTGTGGGTGAGGCGGGAGAAGAAGTTGGACCAGGCGAGCGAGCCCGCATAGGCGTTCATGACGTTGATTTTCAGCTGCGAGACCACCACGAAGGCGACCATCAGCAGCATGGCCGCCGTATGGTTGGGGATCATGTAGCCGAAGGCGGTCAGGTACATCTGGGCCGGATCGGCGGCGCGGTCCACCGAGACGCCGGAACTGAAGGTCAAGACCACGAGGAAGGAACCGGCCAGCAGCTTCGGCACGCCCACGACGACCCAGCCAGCACCGGCCAGAAAGACCGCGATGCGATGGCGCAGACGGCTCTGGCCCTCGGCGGGCAGGAAGCGCAGGAAATCCACCTGTTCGCCGATCTGCGACATCAGCGCGAGGATGACGGCAGACGCCGCGCCGAATTCCACCAGATTGAAATGGGCCACGGTGCCCGGCGGACCGGAGGCGTGATGAATACCGGAAAAGGCCCGCCACAGATCGTATTTTTCCCAGTCCATCAAAGCGATGAAGATGAAGGGCAATACGTTCAGCACGATCCAGAAGGGCTGGGTGATGATCTGGAAACGGCTGATGAGGCGCACGCCATGGGTGACGAGCGGAATGACCATGACGGCGGAGATGATGTAGCCGATCCACAGCGGAATGCCGAGCGCCAGCTCCAGCGCGCCGGACATGATCGACGCCTCGATGGCGAAGAGCATGAAGGTGAAGGCGGCGTAGATCAGCGAGGTGATGGTGGAGCCGATGTAACCGAAGCTCGCGCCGCGTGTCAGGAGATCGATATCGACGCCGTGACGGATGGCGTAACGGCTGATCGGCAGGCCGACGGCAAGCATGGCAATGGCCGCGACGATGATGGCATAAAAGGCGTTGGTGGTGCCGTATGACAGCGTGATCGCGCCGCCGATGGCTTCGAGCGCCAGAAAGGAAATCGCGCCGATGGCGGTGTGGGAGATGCGGTTGGACGAAAATTGCCGGGCGCTTTTGGCGGTGAAGCGCAGCGCATAATCTTCCAGCGTCTGGTTGGCGACCCAGCGGTTATATTCGCGCCTGACGGGGATGATGCGTTGCCGTGCGGCCATGCCTAGGATCCAGCCCCTTCCCGCAAAAGGTGTTTTGCCATTCTCACAGCCGCACCGACATGCCGCCATCGACCGTCAGCACATGGCCGTTGACGAAGGAGGACGCGTCGCTGGCCAGAAACAGGGCAGCACCGGCGATTTCATCCGGCCTGCCCCAGCGTTCCAACGGCACTCGCAGCTTGGCAAAGGCGACCATGTCAGGATTTTCGGCAAGGGCCGCATTGGTTTCCGTGGCGAACATGCCCGGTGCAATGGCGTTGCTGGTGATGCCGCGCGCGCCATATTCGACAGCGATTGCGCGCATCAGCCCTGTCAGCCCCTGCTTGGCAACGGGATAGATCGCATCGCCCGGCCTGACGATGTGGCCGAGAATGGAGGTGATGGTGATGATGCGGCCGTAACCGTTGGTATTCATGGCTTGCGCGGCATCTCGCGACAACGAGACGGAGGAGGTGAGGTCGGTGCGGATAAGCTCCAGCACGTCCTCGTCGCTGAATTCGGAAAGCGGGCGGCGGTCGCGTGCGCCGACATTGTTGACGAGGATATCGAGATGGCCGAATTCGTCCATGATGCGGTGGACAAGGGCAGTTCCGGCGGCGGTATCGGCAATGTCGAAAGCGGCATAATCGGCTTTTCCGCCGGCATTGCGAAGTGTGTCTGCTGCCTGTTCCAGCGCCTCGGCGTTACGGCCGGTCAGCCACACATGGGCGCCAGCCTCGGCAAAGGCCCTGGCGATTTCGAAACCGAGACCGCGGCCGCTGCCGGTAATGATGGCGATGCGGTTTTCGAGAGAGAATTTTTTGAGAATGCCCATCGCTCACCTTCTTGCTTTAGAGCATCGGACCGAAAACCGTGTCGCGGTTTCGGAAAAGCCGATGCGGTTGGTCAAAGCCACGCAACGTCTTCGAGTTTGCGCATAGGCAAGAATATTCCACGCAGGGCAGAGGGCGAAAGGTCGCCTGTCCGGTCCGGCCGTTCGGTGGACATAAAAATGGCGTCGCCCGGTTGCGGGCGACGCCATGTCTTGGGTTATCAGGCAGCAGCCGACTTTGCGAGCGGCACTTCTGCAATCGTCTTCAGAACGACGGAAGCGATCTGGTAAGGGCAGCCCTGCGAGTTCGGACGACGGTCTTCGAGGTAACCACGGTAACCGTTGTTGACGAAGGAGTGTGGAACGCGGATCGAGGCGCCACGGTCGGCAACGCCGTAGGAGAACTTGTTCCACGGAGCGGTTTCGTGCTTGCCGGTCAGGCGCAGGTGGTTGTCCGGACCGTAAACGTCGATGTGCTCCTGCCAGTTCTTGGCGAAAGCGGCCATGAGGGCTTCGAAATACTCCTTGCCGCCAACTTCACGCATGAACTTGGTGGAGAAGTTGCAATGCATGCCCGAACCGTTCCAGTCGGTATCGCCGAGCGGCTTGCAATGGAATTCGACGTCGATGCCGTACTGTTCGCAAAGACGCAGCAGCAGGTAACGGGCGATCCAGATCTGGTCGGCGGCGCGCTTGGAGCCCTTGCCGAATACCTGGAATTCCCACTGGCCCTTGGCCACTTCGGCATTGATGCCTTCGTGGTTGATGCCGGCTTCGAGGCAGAGGTCGAGATGTTCTTCAACGATTTCGCGGGCAACCGAACCGACGTTCTTGAAGCCGACGCCGGTGTAATACGGACCTTGCGGAGCCGGGTAACCCTGCTCGGGGAAGCCGAGCGGGCGGCCGTCCTGGTAGAAGAAATATTCCTGTTCGAAGCCGAACCATGCGTCCTCGTCGTCGAGGATGGTCGCGCGGCTGTTCGATGCATGCGGGGTGACGCCGTCAGGCATCATGACTTCGCACATGACCAGTACGCCGTTGGTGCGGGCCGGATCGGGGTAGATCGCGACGGGCTTCAGCACGCAATCCGAAGAGTGGCCTTCGGCCTGCTGTGTGGACGAGCCATCAAAACCCCAAAGCGGCAGCTGCTCGAGCGTCGGGAATTCATCGAATTCCTTGACCTGTGTCTTGCCGCGCAGGTTGGGGACCGGCTTATAACCGTCAAGCCAGATGTACTCGAGTTTGAACTTAGTCATTACGAACCTCTCATAGGTAACAATGCGAAGCCTTGAGGCTTGCCGTGGCTTTCGCCACCGGAAGCACATTCGCGTTCAAGGGCTGGCCATATAGATGCATGCCGCGTGCCAGATTGGCGATGTTTTGCGGATTCTTCGAAAAATCTTTCAGGCATGCTCAGGGCTGAGGCGGCCGATATGGCCATTAACCGCTCATGCTGCACTGCGGCAGGTAAATCGAACCCCAATGTTTCGTCAGTGATTCCTAACAGATAGCGGGTGGCATCGCTCAAAATGCCCTGTTGCGGTGCAATGTTTTCGATTGCGAACGGCGGATCGGCATTTGCCCCAAAAACCGGCGCTTCCGGAATGGTTTTTCTTGCTGAATGATCATTTAATGCCTATATTTTTCGCAACGTGATTTTTTTTTAATCAGATGGAGCTAAACCAGAGCTAACGGGTTTGCTTCACGACCAAAGTGCTTCGATGCAAACAAAGTGAGATGTTCGATATGGCAACTGGCTTTCATCGCGAAACGGCAACGATCTTTCAATTTCCGGTCGGCGGACGCGCGGGGCTCTCAAAGTTCCGTAACATTGGGCTGAGCGATCTGGAGCGCGAGGCACGTCAGCCGCATGTCGATTTCGGCTCCTGGTATCATGACGACGCGATCCGCGACGAAGAGCGGGACGACAAGCCGCACGCTTGATGTGAAGCTTTGCTGATCGTTTCTTCTCCCCTGCCGGGGAGAAGGTGGCGCGAAGCGCCGGATGAAGGAACAACTTCTCAGTCTGTCTCCGACCTTCCACCCTCGACCCGCTGCCGCGCTCGTCTCCCTGGAGGAGAGGAAGCAAGTTGAAATGTCACGTTTCACATTGATTGCCCCGGCCGGGATTTCTCTCTCCCCAACACTCCCTGCAGCTTTCGCCACCCCGCCTACGTCAATTGACGTATACGGTTTCTCGCCCGCGAGATCGATAGTCCCTTCCAGCAGCGGTCAACGATGCCGCTGAAGCCCCACGAGGGCTAAACAAGGAGAGGGGTTCTTCCGATGACATTCCGCAAGACGCTTAGCGCCGCACTGCTCGGCGCAATCATGTCCACCACCGCCTTCCACGGCGCATTTGCCGCCGACGATACGATCAAGGTAGGCGTGCTGCATTCTCTTTCCGGCACCATGGCGATTTCAGAGACGACGCTGAAGGACGCCATGCTGATGCTCATCGACGAGCAGAACAAAAAGGGCGGCGTTCTCGGCAAGAAGCTCGAAGCCGTCGTGGTCGACCCGGCTTCCGACTGGCCGCTGTTTGCCGAAAAGGCCCGCCAGCTGATTTCGCAGGACAAGGTCGCCGCCGTTTTCGGTTGCTGGACATCCTCGTCGCGCAAATCCGTGCTGCCGGTTTTCGAAGAGCTGAATTCCCTGCTGTTCTACCCGGTTCAGTATGAGGGTGAAGAATCCTCCCGCAACATCTTCTACACCGGTGCGGCGCCCAACCAGCAAGCCATTCCGGCCGTCGATTACCTCGCCAGCACCGAAGGCGTCGAGCGCTGGGTTCTGGCCGGCACGGACTATGTCTATCCGCAGACAACCAACAAGATCCTGAAGGCCTACCTGATGTCGAAGGGCGTCAAGGAAGAGGACATCATGATCAACTACACGCCGTTCGGCCAGTCCGACTGGCAGACGATCGTGTCCGACATCAAGAAATTCGGCTCGGCCGGCAAGAAGACCGCCGTTGTCTCCACCATCAATGGTGACGCTAACGTGCCCTTCTACAAGGAACTGGCCAACCAGGGCATCAAGGCCGAGGATATTCCGGTCGTCGCCTTCTCGGTGGGCGAAGAGGAACTTGCCGGTCTCGATACCGCACCGCTGGTCGGCCACCTCGCCGCGTGGAATTATTTCCAGTCCGTCGATGCGCCCGTCAATGCCGAGTTCATCAAGACCTGGCACGCCTTCACCAAGAACGACAAGCGCGTGACCAACGACCCGATGGAAGCCGCCTATATCGGCTTCAACGCCTGGGTAAAGGCCGTCGAATCCGCCGGCACCACCGATACGGACAAGGTTCTCGACTCGATCATCGGCGTTTCGGTGCCAAACCTTTCGGGCGGTTATTCCACCGTCATGCCGAACCACCACATCACCAAGCCGGTGCTGATCGGCGAAATCCAGGCCGATGGGCAGTTCGAAATCGTGCAGCAGACGCCACAGGTCGTGGGTGACGAATGGTCGGATTATCTGCCTGACTCGAAGGACCTGATCTCGGATTGGCGCAAGCCGATGTCCTGCGGGAACTTCAACGTTGCGACCGGTAAGTGCGGCGGCAAGGGTAGCTGATAGGCGGGGTGTTGGGGCCGCCCTCTTTGCTGGGGGCGGCGCTTGAATAGTTGAAAACTGAACAAGCATGCCCCCTCTGCCTTGCCGGGCGTCTCCCCCACAGGTGGGGAGATCGACTCGTGGTGAGGCCCCGCATTTCTCGTCGGTTGAGATGGAGCGATGCGGGTGCACCTTGCCGATCTCCCTCCTTGTGGGGGGAGATGCCCGGCAGGGCAGGGGGGTAAGCCACATACTCATCGCCAGATAAAATACACCGCCGCTCCAAGGAACCCGACATGACGATCCGATCTTTTCTCGGAGCCATCTTCCTCTGGCTCACCCTGGGGATCGCCGCCCAATCCCTCGCGCAGAGCGATCCGAAGGCGCTGATCGACCAGCTCGGCACGGCTGACTTCAAGCAGGCCGAAACATTGATCGGCCAGATTGCTGCCACCGGCGACGCGCGGGTGGTGCCGGCGCTTGAGGCTTTTGCATCAGGCGATCTTTACGTGCGCAAGGCCGACAATCTGGTGTTCATGACCAAGCTGTCGGGTTCCAATTTCACGCTCATCGATCCGCTGACCGGCGAAAGCGCTGGCGAAGCGCCTAAGGCGGCGGTTACCAAGATCAGGGTCAACAACAATCTGCGCCGCGTCATCCGCGCCGCGATGGGCGGCCTGACGTTGCTCAGTCCGGAACGCTCGGTGCGGCTTTCCGCCGCCGATGCGGTTCTGAAAGCCCCCAGCGCCGAAAATCTGGAATTGCTGGAAGCGGCCATATCCAAGGAAACCGACAGTGAGGTGCGGACCCGGATGGAGGAGGCGCGGGCTGTCTCGCTGCTCTCCTCCGACCGGTCGCTTGAACAGAAGAAGGATGCGATTGCGACCATCAAGAAGCTTGGCGGACGCGACGCGATCGGCATTCTGATGGCGGCGTCCCCTTCGGTCGATCCAAGCCTGAAGCCTGATATCGACAGCGCGATATCAGGCATTCAAAGTGCGCTCGCCATCTGGGATTACGCGCAGAACATCTGGTACGGCCTGTCGCTCGGTTCCGTGCTGCTGCTGGCCGCCATCGGGCTTGCCATCACCTTCGGCGTCATGGGCATCATCAATATGGCGCATGGCGAGATGGTGATGATCGGCGCTTACTCCACCTTCATGGTGCAGGAGCTGATCCGCAGCCATTTCCCCGGCCTGTTCGACTGGTCACTGGCGATTGCGCTGCCGGCCGCCTTTCTGGTCACGGCCTGCGTCGGCCTTGTCATGGAGCGCGGTGTCATCCGCTATCTCTACGGGCGGCCGCTGGAAACGCTGCTCGCCACCTGGGGTATCTCGCTGATCCTGCAACAGGGCGTGCGTTCCATCTTCGGCCCGACCAACCGTGAGGTCGGCAGCCCGAGCTGGATGTCCGGCTCGTTCAGCGTTGGTTACCTCAACTTCACCTGGAACCGCGTGTGGATCGTCTGCTTCTCGCTTTCCGTCTTCTTCGCGCTGCTGGTGCTTTTGAAGCGCTCCGCCTTCGGCTTGCAGATGCGCGCTGTGACCCAGAACCGCCGCATGGCCTCTTCCATGGGCATTCGCACGCCCTGGGTGGATGCCTTCACCTTCGCGCTCGGTTCCGGCGTTGCCGGCCTTGCCGGCGTGGCGCTGTCGCAGATCGACAATGTTTCGCCCAATCTCGGCCAGAGCTACATTATCGACAGTTTCATGGTGGTGGTGTTCGGCGGGGTTGGCAATCTCTGGGGAACGCTGGTGGGTGCGCTGTCGCTCGGCGTGCTCAACAAGTTCCTTGAGCCGACGGTGGGCGCCGTGCTCGGCAAGATCCTCGTGCTCGTTCTCATCATCCTGTTCATCCAGAAGCGGCCGCGTGGTCTCTTCGCACTCAAGGGAAGGGCGATCGAAGCATGATTACCGGCTTCCTCCTGCGCGCGCTCGATCGCCGCATTTCCATCGCCATCGGCATCATCCTGGCCATCGCCGTGCTGGTGCCCGCCTCCAATCTGCTGTTGCCAGCCGACAGCGCGTTCCGCATCCCGACCTACATCATGTCGATGCTCGGCAAATATCTGGCCTATGCGCTGCTGGCGCTGGCGCTTGATCTGGTCTGGGGATATTGCGGCATTCTCTCGCTCGGCCACGCCGCCTTCTTCGCTCTCGGCGGTTATGCCATGGGCATGTATCTGATGCGGCAGATCGGCACGCGCGGTGTTTACGGCCATCCCGTGCTGCCTGACTTCATGGTGTTCCTCAACTGGAAGGAACTGCCGTGGTTCTGGCACGGCTTCGACATGTTCTGGTTTGCAGCACTGATGGTGCTGGTGGTGCCCGGCCTGCTCGCCTTCGTGTTCGGCTGGTTCGCCTTCCGCTCGCGCGTCAACGGCGTTTACCTCTCCATCATCACGCAGGCCATGACCTACGCCCTGCTGCTTGCCTTCTTCCGCAACGATATGGGTTTCGGCGGCAATAATGGTCTCACCGATTTCAAGGATATTCTCGGCTTTTCCGTGCAGGCGGATGGCACCCGTGCCGTGCTGTTTGCGATGACGGCCGTTATGCTGGCGATATCGCTGCTGATTGCATCCGGCATCGTCAATTCCAAATTCGGCAAGGTGCTGGTGGGCGTGCGCGATGCCGAAAGCCGGGTGCGCTTCCTCGGTTTCCGGGTGGAAAATATCAAGCTCTTTACCTTCGTCGTCTCGGCCATGATGGCGGGCATTGCCGGTGCGCTGTTCGTGCCACAGGTGGGCATCATCAATCCCGGCGAATTCTCCCCCGCCAACTCCATCGAGGTGGTGGTTTGGACCGCAGTCGGCGGGCGCGGCACGCTGATCGGGCCGATCATCGGCGCGCTGCTGGTCAATGGCGGCAAGAGCTATTTCACCGGCGCTTTCCCCGAATTCTGGCTATTTGCGCTGGGTGGGCTGTTCATCGCGGTGACGCTGTTCTTCCCCAAGGGCATCGTCGGCACCGTGCAGCATTATCTGGTCGGCCGGCGCGAAAAGCGTGTTGCGCGGGCGGCAAGTGCGGCCGGACAACCGGGCAATGACAGTGCTGCAACAGCGGCGCAACAGGCGGCGGAGTGAGGCTGACATGAACACGGTTTCCGAAAACAGAACCAAAAGCCTGCTTTATCTCGACGGTGTTTCCGTTTCCTTCGACGGGTTCAGGGCGCTCAATTCCCTGTCCTTCGTGGTGGAGCCGGGTGAGCTGCGGGCCATCATCGGTCCGAATGGCGCCGGCAAGACAACGATGATGGATATCATCACCGGCAAGACCCGGCCGGATACCGGCACGGTGCTGTTCGAAGACAGCATCGACCTCACGAAAAAGGACGAGGCGGATATTGCCCAGCTGGGCATCGGACGTAAATTCCAGAAGCCAACGGTGTTTGAAAGCCATACCGTCTGGGACAATCTGGAACTGGCGCTGAACCGCAAACGCGGCGTCTTCGCCACGCTGTTCTACAGGCTGACAGCGGAGGACAAGGCGCGTATCGAGGAGATCCTCGCCACCGTGCGTCTCAGCCACCGCCGCGGCGATCTCGCGGCCAATCTCTCGCACGGCCAGAAACAGTGGCTGGAAATCGGCATGCTGCTTGCGCAGGAGCCGAAGCTGCTTCTGGTAGACGAGCCGGTGGCCGGGATGACGGATGCGGAGACAGCCGAAACCGCCGTGCTTCTGAAAGAAATCGCCAAGACCCGCTCGGTCGTGGTGGTGGAGCACGACATGGGCTTCATCCGCGAGCTGGGCGTGAAGGTGACGTGTCTTGCCGAGGGCTCGGTGCTGGCTGAAGGGTCGATCGATTTTGTGTCCAGCGATCCGAAGGTGATCGAGAATTATCTGGGACGGTGATGGAAGCATCTGCGGCTTTACCCCCTCCCCCACAAGGGGGGAGATCAGCAAGGCTCTCTTCCACAACTTCGTGCTCTAAAGTCGAGATGGGCGAGACATAGCCGCGAATCGATCTCCCTCCTTGTGGGGGAGATGCCCGGCAGGGCAGAGGGGGGTAAGCGCCGCCCACCAAAGCATCAATGGAGTTGCACCATGCTGAACGTCGAAAACATCAACCTCCACTATGGCGCAGCACAGGCTCTGCGGGGCGTGTCGCTGAAAGCGGAGATGGGCAAGATCACCTGTGTTCTCGGCCGAAACGGCGTGGGCAAAAGCTCGTTGTTGCGCGCGGTCACCGGCCAGCATGCCATCAGTGGCGGGTCGATCAGCTTTGAAGGGGCGGCACTGGATGGGCTGGCGCCTTACCACCGGGCCAAGCGCGGCGTCGGCTACGTACCACAGGGGCGTGAAATCTTTCCGCTGCTCAGCGTGCAGGAAAACCTTGAAAGCGGTTATGCGCCACTGCCGCGCAAGGAGCGTTTCATTCCTGACGATATTTTCAGCCTGTTTCCGGTGCTGCAATCCATGCTTGGCAGACGCGGCGGCGACCTGTCCGGTGGCCAGCAGCAGCAGCTCGCCATCGGCCGGGCGCTGGTGACGCGGCCGAAAATCCTCGTTCTCGACGAGCCGACCGAAGGCATTCAGCCGTCGATCATCAAGGATATCGGCCGCGCAATCAAATATCTCAGGGATTCCACCGGTATGGCGATCCTGCTGGTCGAGCAATATCTGGATTTCTGCCGTGAGCTTGCCGACTATGTCTACATCATGGACCGGGGCGAAATTGTGCATGAGGGGCTTGCCGAAACGCTGGATACGCCCGAGGCGCGTCGCCATCTGACAGTATAAATCGAGACTAAAAGCCACGCACGCCGATCACGGTGTGCAAACGGCCGATTAATATTTTGAAAGTCTATGCGTGTCTGCATGGCTTTTATGCGGAATTTTAGCATTTCATTGAATAAACGCCTGTGATATTGGCAGCGAAAATGCTGCATGCGAGACACAGACGAAGTCTATTCGCACGCCGCGACAGTTGATCCCTTACATTCCACGCGCGTCCGACGTATCGTCGGGGAAACCGTGCCCAATAAAGGCGTGTCAATGCATCAAGACTTTGCCCTTGGCCGGGCTGCCCGGCTGTTCCGCTCCGCCCGCACCCTGTTTCTGGGTCTTGCGATCTGCGCGAGCGCGAGTGTCGCAGCGTCGGCCTCGACCTGCGGTCAGCTTGCTCAACCCGGCGTGGAACCGGGCAGGCATGATTTTTCCATTCTCTCCAGTGGTCAGAAACGCGAAGGCGTTTATTTCGTTCCATCGGCCTATGACGGAAAAAAACCGGTGCCTGTCGTGTTCGATTTCCACGGCTCCAACAGCAATCCGCACGGCCAGCTGAACCGCAGCGGCTGGGACAAGCTTGCCGAGCGCGACGGCCTGATGGTGGTGGCGCTGGCGGGCAGCCTCAATGGCGAAATGCCCGGCACCCATGCCTGGAATGTTCCTGGTGTTACCACGCGTCCCGGCGGGCTGGATGAGGTGAGCTTCATTCGCGATGCAATTGCCATGGTGAAAGGCAAGTTCTGCGTGGATGAGGAGCGATTTTACGGTTCCGGTTATTCCGGCGGTGGGCGCATGCTGTCGCAATTCATCTGCAATGGCAGCGCGGATTTCACCGCTGCCGGCTTCGTTGCATCGCTGCGCGCGGGTTACCCGCTTGAGACAGAGGGCAAATGGGGACCGGATGCGGCAAGCTGCAAGCCGGCGCGGCCGATGTCGATCATCGCCTTTGCGGGCCTGAAGGATCCGGCCAATCCCTATCAGGGCGGTGGCAAGTCCTACTGGCAATATGGCGGCGAGACGGCGCTGAAGCGCTGGGCGGAAATGGACGGCTGCAAGGGCGGCGCGAAAACCAGACCGGGCGAGAGCTTCACCGTCAATTCCTATGACGTCTGCAAGGGCGGCGCACGTATCCAGTCCTATGTCATTGACAATTGGGACCATGCCTGGCCGCGCGCCACCATGAAGGCGGAAGTGCTGGCAGCGTCGGCGGTCCTTACCCGCAAGCCGGGTGGCGAGCAGACGCCGAAGGCGGAACCCGCGGTGGAGCGCAAGATGCCCACAGGCGAAGTGACGCGCACGGTTGATGCGGCGGAAAGAATGTGGGATTTCTTCCGCAACACGGAAGGACAGATGGTGGTGGATGCCATCGTCAAAAAAGATTGCGGCGCCAAGGCCGGGTCCGCTTCCGCAACCGTTTCGGAGACCGCGTGCAGCCAGAACAGCAAGCCATCCGCCCTTCCGGTCTCGAAGACGGCGAACCTGCCCGGCAGCAGCGCGCCCGTGGCAGAGGACGCATTGTAACCAAGGCTGTCGAAGGTCGCAGCCGGCTGGACCAATTATTCCAGGAAGGTTGCGCCAAGATCCGCCTGCCGGATACGTTTTCCAACGAGATCGAGGCCATCCTCATCAACTCCTCCGGCGGATTGACCGGCGGAGATGAAGTGGAATGGCAGGCTGTTGCCGGGGCCGGCACCTCGCTGGTGGTGACGACGCAAGCCTGCGAGAAGGTCTACAAGGCATCCTCCGGAACCGCCACCGTCACCGCCCGCGTTTCCGCAGGGCCGGGCGCCCGGTTGCACTGGCTGCCGCAGGAAACCATTCTTTTCGACCGGGCGTCGCTGACCCGCAGGCTGGAAGCCGATCTCGACGTAACCTCCGAATTCATCGCCGTCGAAGCCGTGCTGCTCGGACGTCAGGCCATGGGCGAGGCGATGCAGCATGGCCTGTTCCGGGATCGCTGGCGCATTCGCCATGGCGGCCGGCTGGTACATGCCGAAGAGCTGCTGCTTGCGGGTGAAGTGGCCGAGCTGACTGCAAAACCGGCGGTGCTTGCCGGGCAGGTGGCCTTTGCCACGCTTCTTTATATCGGGCCACTGGCCGAGGCGCTTTTGCCTAAAATCCGGGCTATTGCCGGGGAAAGCGGCGGCGCCAGCGAATGGCAGGGCAAGCTTGTTGTGCGCGTGTCCGCCGCCGACGGTTTCTCCCTTAGAAAAATACTTTTTCCGATCATTTCGCTCTTGCGAAACGGCGCGCCAGTGCCGAAAGTCTGGAATCTGTAAAGCTCCGGATCGCCCGTTACCGGCGACCTTCCGGGGTCTGTCAAACAAGTCGGATCAGCCCCCGAAACACTGTGTTTTGCGGGGCAGGTGCGAAAGCTGCGGGACGACGATGAACCTTACTCCGAGAGAAAAAGACAAGCTGCTGATTTCCATGGCCGCCATGGTGGCGCGCCGCCGGCTGGAGCGTGGCGTGAAGCTGAATTACCCGGAAGCGATTGCGCTGATTACCGATTTCGTTGTCGAGGGCGCCCGCGATGGTCGCGCGGTGGCCGACCTGATGGAAGCCGGCGCGCATGTCATTTCCCGCGATCAGGTGATGGAGGGCATCGCCGACATGATCCATGATGTGCAGGTGGAAGCAACATTTCCCGACGGCACCAAGCTTGTGACCGTTCACGAACCGATACGCTGAGGGGGGACGATATGGCGCTGGAGCTTCGGCCCAATTGCGAATGCTGCGACCGTGATCTTGCCCCCGACAGCCGGGATGCGATGATCTGCTCGTTCGAATGCACCTTTTGCGCCGATTGCGCGACCGATGTGCTCAAAGGCGCCTGCCCGAATTGCGGCGGCGAGCTGGTTCGCAGGCCCATCCGCCCGGCGGCCAAACTCGTCAACAATCCGGCATCGACGACACGGGTGCTGAAGGCTGAAGGCTGCGCGGCAGCCACCGCTGCTTGAGAGAGACAAAGGGGAGCACCATGAAACCAGGCGAAATCATTGCCGCAGAGGGCACCATTGAACTCAATGCCGGCCAGCCGACGGTGACGATCGAAGTTGCCAATACCGGTGACCGGCCGGTGCAGGTGGGCAGCCATTACCATTTCTTCGAGACCAATGCGGGTCTTGTCTTCGACCGCGACAAGGTGCGCGGCATGCGTCTCGACATTCCGGCGGGCACTGCGGTTCGTTTCGAACCCGGCCAGAAGCGCGAAGTGACGCTGGTGCCGCTGTCCGGCAAGCGTGAGGTTTACGGGTTTCGTCAACAGATCATGGGGAGGTTATGAGATGGCGACGGCACATTATCACGGAAGTTGCCAATGCGGCGACGTGAGCTTCGAGGTCGATGCCGATCTCGACCACACGGTCGTGTGCAATTGCTCGCGCTGCAAGCGCCTGGGCTCGACGCTTGCCTTTGCGCCGCGCGAAAAATTCACCCTGCTTTCCGGCGACGACAAGCTGACGGAATATCTATTCAACAAGCACAAGATCCATCATCTTTTCTGCTCCACCTGCGGCATTGAGAGTTTTGCCTATGCCGATGGGCCGGATGGGACGCCGATGGTGGCGGTGAATACCAATTGTCTTGATGGTGTCGATCCGCGTGCGCTGAAGCCGCAGGCTTTCGATGGCGCGGCTGCCTGAGTGATGGCCATGACTTCGCAAAAATTCTGTTTCGGTGCGGCTGTCCTGCTGTCTCTTGCGGCGTCTTCCGCATTTGCCGATGACGCGCCCGATTGCACCTCGCCGCAAACGCAGGCCGATATGACCATCTGCGCCGGCAAGGATTACGAAAAGGCCGACAAGCAGTTGAACGCCGCCTACCAGAAGGTTCGCAAGCAGCTTGCCGAGCGTGACAAGACAGCAGACGAAAGCGGCAAGGGTGCCGTGGATGCATTGGTTGCCGCCCAGCGTGCCTGGGTGGCGTTTCGCGATGCCAATTGTGATGCCTTCGGGTTTCAGGCGCGTGGCGGCACGATGGAGCCTATGCTGGTTTCCTCATGCCTGGCCGATATGAGCAACAAGCGCGCTGACGAACTGCGCCAGTTGTCCGAAGGTTTCTGAACGGTATGGGGCGGCGGATCATGATTGTCGGAAACGGAGAAATGCCGCAGGGCGTGGCTGATCTCATCGACCTTTCCGACATCGTCATCCGCTTTAACGATTGCCGTTCTCTGGGCGCTGGCGGCAGCCGCACGGATGTGGTGGCCGTTTGCAACACCGGCCGGCCCGGCCGCGAGATGAGCGAACGGGCCGCGTGGCGCGACAATGACGGGGTGCAGCAGGCTTCCGCCATCTGGTCGGTGCGCGATCCCGCGAAATTTTCGCAGATGGAGCCGGATATCCGCGCTCGCTGGCCCGAACTGACTGATTTTTGTGCCGACTATACCGCCGGTTTCGCGGCAATAGCCGAAGAGACCGGCAAGAGCCACATCGTCATTCCGCGCGGGGTGCATGAGCGGCTTGATCACGCATTGCAGGTCTATGCGCCGGCCACTTACGTCTGCCCGAGCACCGGGCTTCTTGCCATTGCCCATGTTCTGGAGACCGTGAGCGGCGGTGATGACGAGGTGGCGATTGCGGGCTTTGGTCATCACGGCTGGAACGGGCATCCGTTTGCCGCCGAAAAACAGCTTGTAGAGGCCCTCACACACGAGGGCCGGCTGACACGAATTTCTCCCATATCGATTTTCTCCGCGTCCGAAGGAGCCTGAACCCATGCCTTACAAGATTTCCCGCGCCGCCTATGCCGGCATGTTCGGCCCGACCGTCGGCGACAAGGTGCGTCTTGCCGATACCGAACTCTTCATCGAGATCGAGAAGGACTACACGACCTACGGCGAGGAAGTAAAATTCGGCGGTGGCAAGGTCATTCGCGACGGCATGGGCCAGAGCCAGGCGACGCGGGCCGAGGGCGCTGTCGATACCGTCATCACCAACGTCGTCATCGTCGACCATAGCGGCATCTACAAGGCGGATGTGGGCCTGAAGAACGGGCGCATCCACGCCATCGGCAAGGCGGGCAATCCCGATACGCAGCCGGGCGTGACGATCATCGTCGGCCCTTCGACGGAGGCGATTGCCGGCGAAGGCAAGATTCTGACTGCCGGCGGCATGGATGCACATATCCATTTCATCTGCCCGCAGCAGATCGAGGAAGCGCTGATGAGCGGCGTTACCTGCATGCTGGGCGGCGGTTCCGGCCCCGCGCATGGCACGCTTGCCACCACCTGCACCGGCGCGTGGCACATCGAGCGGATGATTGAGAGCTTCGACGCTTTCCCGATGAACCTCGCCTTGGCGGGCAAGGGCAATGCTTCGTTGCCCGCGCCGCTGGAAGAGATGATCCTTGCCGGTGCCTCATCGCTGAAGTTGCACGAGGACTGGGGCACGACACCCGCCGCCATCGACAATTGCCTGACGGTGGCTGACGAATATGACGTGCAGGTGATGATCCACACCGATACGCTGAACGAGAGCGGTTTCGTGGAAGACACGGTTGCCGCCATCAAGGGCCGCACCATCCATGCCTTCCACACCGAAGGGGCAGGCGGTGGCCATGCGCCCGATATCATCAAGGTCTGCGGCAATCCGAACGTCATTCCGTCTTCCACCAACCCGACGCGGCCCTACACCATCAATACGCTAGCCGAACATCTGGATATGCTGATGGTGTGCCACCACCTGTCGTCGTCCATCCCTGAGGATATCGCCTTTGCCGAAAGCCGCATCCGCAAGGAAACCATCGCGGCGGAGGATATTCTCCACGATATCGGCGCGTTCTCGATCATTTCCTCCGACAGCCAGGCCATGGGCCGTGTCGGCGAAGTGGCGATCCGCACCTGGCAGACGGCTGACAAGATGAAGCGCCAGCGTGGCCGCCTGAAGGAAGAGACGGGCGAAAACGACAATTTCCGCGTCCGCCGTTACATCGCCAAATATACTATCAACCCGGCCATCGCGCAGGGCGTCAGCCATGAGATCGGCTCGATCGAAGTCGGCAAGCGTGCCGATCTGGTGTTGTGGAACCCGGCATTCTTCGGCGTGAAGCCGGAAATGGTGTTGCTCGGCGGTTCCATCGCCGCGGCACCGATGGGTGATCCGAATGCCTCCATTCCCACACCGCAGCCGATGCATTACCGCCCGATGTTTGCCGCCTATGGCAAGCTGCGCACCAATTCCTCGGTCACTTTCGTGTCTCAGGCGTCGCTGGATGCCGGCCTGGCGGGGCGTCTCGGTGTTGCCAAGAAGCTGATGGCGGTGAAGAACGTGCGCGGCGGCATTTCCAAGGCCTCGATGATCCACAATTCGCTGACCCCGCATATCGAGGTCGACCCGGAAACGTATGAGGTGCGCGCCGATGGCGAGCTTCTGACCTGCGAACCGGCGACGGTGCTGCCGATGGCGCAGCGTTATTTCCTGTTCTGACGGCGTTTCGTGGTGAGATTTATCACGAGGTGGATCGGCGGTGGCCTGCTGCTGATCATCCTGCTTCTTGTGCTCGGCACCGTCGTGCCGCGACCCTTTTTTGCCGATGAAACAAGCGGCGTGAGGGATCGCGAGATATTGCTGTTATCCAACCCGATCCATACCGATATCGCCCTGCCTGTTGATGACGATCTGCGGCGGGTCTTTTCCGAATTGCAGGAGGGCGGTATCGCGGTTAACCATCCGGCTGCTGCCTATCTGGTGTTCGGCTGGGGTGGCCGGTCGTTTTACATACAGACGCCGACATGGGCCGACCTGAAGCCGATGCCGGTCGTGCGCTCTCTGACACTCGACCAGTCGGTGATGCATGTGGATGTGACGGGGGATTTTCCCGCCGACCTTGCCGGGGTGAAGCGCCTTCGCATTTCCGAAGTGGGATATCAGCGACTTGTGGCGGGCATTCGTGCGAGTTTCCTGCGGGACAATGGCAAAGTTCAGCTTATCCCCGGTGCTTCCTACAGCCTGACGGATGGGTTTTTCGAGGCGAATGGCTGGTTCAATGCGCTGGCCGGCTGCAACACGTGGTCTGCCGCCATGTTGCGGCAAGCCGGCATTCGCACCGGCTGGTGGACACCGTTGCCGCCACTGTTGCGCTGGTCGGTAGCGCTGCACAATTGATCTTCCCGCGGTGCGACGTTTCGTTGATTTGACGTCTGGTAATCCGATTTTTATGCTGCACCGCAGCGCATCTTGCGCTAAAGAAACGGCAAAAGAATTCCGTGCGGACCGGTCCCAAGCGATCCGTGCAAAACGCCAGAAAATTGAAGACAGATCAGGAGACAAGACATGCTCGGCAAAAAAGTGCCCGCCGTTACCTTCCGCACGCGTGTTCGCGACGAGGCCGTTGGTGGCCCCAACCCTTTCCGTTGGCAGGACGTGACCTCCGACGACTACTTCAAGGGCAAAAAGGTCGTTCTCTTCTCGCTGCCCGGCGCTTTCACGCCCACCTGCTCGACCTACCAGCTTCCCGATTTCGAAAAGCTCGCGGGCGAATTCCGCGCGCTCGGCGTCGATGAAATCTATTGCCTGTCGGTCAACGACGCCTTCGTGATGAATGCATGGGCAAAGGGCCAGAACCTCGAAAACGTCAAGGTCATTCCTGACGGTTCGGGCGAGTTCACCCGCAAGATGGGCATGCTGGTCGCCAAGGACAATCTCGGTTTCGGCATGCGCTCCTGGCGTTACGCCGCCGTCATCAACGACGGTCTGGTGGAGCAGTGGTTCGAGGAAGAGGGCTATTGCGACAATAGCGATACCGACCCTTACGGCGTTTCCTCGCCGCAGAACATTCTGGAAAACCTGAAAAGCCGCGTTGCGGCCTGATTGCGGTTTGCTCTTTTGACAAGGCCCGGCAGCGATGCCGGGCTTTTTCGTTTTCCGAGACGCGTTCGACCTGAAAACACGCCTTGAAATCGGCCGGGCTATCCGTCAACAATCGGAACCCCAAGACTGTTTCTGAAATGGATCATCCCATGCTGCGCGTCACGTCCTATCACCCCGCCGGAACTCCAGCCGACGAACCTTCCGGTTATGTCACTCTCGCGCATGACCAGCGGCATCTGCGCCGCAAGCTGCTGCATTTGCAGAACGACGAGATGGTGATGCTGGATTTGAAGGAAGCCGTGCTGTTTGCCCATGGCGACCTGCTGGTGGTGGAGAACGGTGATCTGGTGGAGGTTCGCGCTGCGGACGAAAAGCTGTTCGAAATCAAGGCGAAGGACCGTCTTCACCTGATCGAGCTTGCCTGGCATCTGGGCAACCGGCACCTTTCGGCGCAGATCGAGGAGGAGCGTATTCTCATCCTGCGTGACCACGTGATCCGCGCCATGCTGGAAGGCCTTGGCGCAACAGTGCGTGATGTGGAAGAACCTTTCCAGCCGGCGCGCGGTGCCTATCACGCCCATGGCGGCCATTCCCACGATCACGGGCATGACCATGGTCACCATCACGACCATGGCTGAGGCATGAGCGAAGATCGCGGCGTTGCCGCGCTGCTGCGGCTCATGGCCTGGATGTCGCCTGCCTTTCCCATCGGCGGTTTTTCCTATTCCGGCGGCCTTGAAAAGGCGGTGGAGGACCGGCGCGTCCGTGATGCCGCCGGTCTTTACGGCTGGGTGGAGGTGCTTCTGCGTTCCGGCAGTCTGTGGAACGATGCGGTATTTCTGGCTGATGCCTGGCGTAATGGAACGGACGCCGTCGCCCTGAGTGAAGCGGCGGATCTGGCTCGCGCGCTCGCCGGTTCTGCGGAGCGCTACCGCGAGACGGTGCTCCTCGGCGATGCCTTCGTTGCCGCCGCCGGCGCCTGGCCGAACGCGGTTCTTGAGCTGTTGCCGAAAGAGGTTCCTTATCCTGTTGCCATAGGTGCGGTGGCGGCAGGGCATGGCGTGCCGCTTCGGGAAACGGTTGCCGCATTCCTGCATGCCGGTGTCTCGCAGATCGTCTCCGCCGGTATCCGCCTCGGCGTCGCGGGGCAGAAGGACGGCGTTGCCATTCTCGCCGCAAGCGAGGCGACGATCGGCGAAATGGCGGCACGGGCCGTGCAATCCACGCTCGACGATCTCGGCAGCGCCACTGTTATCGCCGACACCGCGACCATGCGGCACGAGATGCAGGGAACGCGGCTTTTCCGCTCCTGAATATCTCGCCGCAATGCAGCATTACCGCCCTTGAAGCGGTCGTGTGAAGCGTTATGGTGGGGCAACATCAAAGCATATTGAAGGGAACATGGTTGTGACATCGGGCATGAAATCGGGCAACGGTCCGCTGCGCGTCGGTATTGGCGGGCCGGTCGGTTCCGGCAAGACCGCGCTGACGGAAAAGCTTTGCAAGGCGATGAGCGCCGATTATTCCGTCGCCGTCGTCACCAACGATATCTACACCAAGGAAGATGCCGAGGCACTGGTGCGCATGCAGGCGCTGCCGTCCGAGCGTATCGTTGGAGTGGAGACGGGCGGATGTCCGCATACCGCCATCCGTGAAGATGCGACGATCAATCTGCAGGCGATTGCCGGTCTCAATGCGCGCTTTCCCGATCTCGATGTTGTCTTCATCGAATCCGGTGGCGATAATCTTGCGGCGACCTTCTCGCCCGATCTTGCCGACATCACCATCTATGTGATCTCCGTCTGCCAAGGCGAGGAAATTCCGCGCAAGGGCGGGCCGGGCATCACCCGCTCGGACTTGCTGGTCATCAACAAGAAAGACCTTGCCCCTTACGTCGGCGCTGATTTGACGGTGATGGACAGTGACGCCACGCGCATGCGCAATGCCATGCCTTTCGTCTTTACCGACATGAAGCGCGGCGAGGGGGTCGATCGCATCGTCGGTTTCCTGAAAGAGCAGGGCGGTCTCTAAGACATGACCACGCCCCTCCGTTTTGGTCCCTATGACGTTTCCCGTTTTGTCGATGGTGTCTACAAGGCGCCTGTCGGTCACCTCATCCACCGGCAGGGCGAGGATGCGCTGGCGGCGGCGCTTGCCGGGTACGAGGGCGAAACGGTGGATATGGACGTCAACTGTTTTGTGCTGTCAGGGCCTGATGGTATTTCACTGATAGACACCGGTTGCGGCACGGCCTGGGGGCCGACCTACGGCCATGCCCGTGCGGGGATGATTACCGCTGGGATTCAGCCTGATGATGTCAGCCGTGTTATCCTCACCCATATTCACGGCGACCATGCGCTGGGACTTATCGACGGCGACCAGCCTTATTTTCCCAATGCGGACATATGGGTGCCCGAGGCCGATCTTGCCTTTTTCACCAGCGAGGATGCGCGCAAGACATTGCCGACTGCGCGGCAGGGCGCTTTCGATATTGCCGCCCGGCTGCTCGACATTTGTGGGGCCATGCTGCGGCCAATCCCAACTGGCAGGATTGCCGAGGGTATTGAGGCCATCGCCATGCCCGGCCATACGCCTGGCCATACCGGCTATCTCATCGGTAACGGCGATGACCGGCTGTTATTGTGGGGCGATGTGCTGCATGTGAGCGCGTTGCAGGCGGACGATCCGGGTATTGGTTTCGTCTATGATATCCATTCCGAAACCGCATACTCGACACGTCTCAATGCCCTGACCCAGGTTGCCGATCACGGCTGGCTGGTTTCCGGCGGCCATCTCGGCGGGTTTTTCCGCATCGAGCGAGAGGGCGATCGCTTCCGCTTCGTGCCGCAGCCGGTCTGATATCCGGCTGGACAAAAAATTGGAGGACGGGATACCCGCAGGCGTCCCGTCCTCTTCCTCTCCCCGGTACTTCTTCAAATCTGCTTCAGCGCCGCGACATCATTGACCTGCACGATGCGGCCGCGAACGGTGACGCCCGCCTTTTTCAGTGCGGAGAAAGCGCGCGACAGCGCTTCCGGCGCAAGGCCGAGCTTGCCGGCGAGCAGGCTTTTCTGGAACGGCAGACGCAGCGAAAAGGACGTAGCGTCGCGGGGCCCCTGATTGATCAGGTAATGGGCAACGCGTTGCGGCGCGGTTTGCAGCCGGTCGTTGGCAATGCAATCCATGGTGCCGAGCAGGCTGTTGGAGAGGCAGCGCATCACGGCCTTGGCGATTGCCGGTTCCTGATCTACAAGGCTGCGGATTCTTGCCAGCTCGAAACGCGCCACGGTGCAGCTTTCCGCCGCCTGCGCGCTGTAACGATAGCTGTCGCTGCCGAAGATCAGGCATTCGTTGAAGGTGTCGCCCGGACCGCTGACACGCACATCCGCCTCGCGCCCGTGCCTGTCCAGCCGGTAAAGGCGGACATACCCAGACAACACGCAGTAGAAATGTTGCGCTGCCTCGCCCTCCTTGAAGAGCACATGGCGGGCATTGAGATTGGTGACGGTTGCCGCCTCCATCAGTTTCAACGCCGCCGCTTCATCCGCAATCCCTATCAGGGGCACGCGCAGCAGAATGTTCCTGTCCCTGTTGCTCAGCTTTACGGTCTTGTTCACGTCCATCCGGCTCCCGCTCAAACCTTTTGCCGGGTTGTCCGAAGCGATACGAAACCGGGGATGTTCCTTTTCCCTCACGCCTATCTGAAAAGAGCTCATCGCATTATCCTTCGACCGGCAATTCCCGATGCGAGGGAGATTAGCAGTTCACCTGAAAAGCGAATTGATTTCGATCAAATGGGTTTGGCGTTGTTGTGCGGGGAGCAGGGAAATGTGGAGCGAGTGGGTGCGGCCTATCTCTTCTCCCCGGCGTGGAGAAGAAGCCAGCCGCAACGCAGTCGCGACCAAGTAAACTCATCACAAAAGGAAACGCCGGGCACTGGACCCGGCGTTTCAACTTTCACTCGGCAGCGAGCGGCGGCAGCCGCAATATATTGCTGCCCTTGTCACCGGATTTTTCAGCGGAGCCTTTTTCCATGCCGGCGACGCGCGCTTCCAGCGAGGAGAGCGCCAGGCTGTTTTCGCGGGCGATCTCCGAAAGTTTTTCGTTGGAGAGCGACTCTTCCTCCTCTTCCTTCTTGCCGACGAAGCGGCCGAAGAGGTGGGCGAGCAGGCGCGACAGATCATCCATGATCAGGAAGAAGGCGGGGACCACGATCAGGGACAGCACCGTGGAGACGATGATGCCACCGATCACCGCAATCGCCATCGGCGCGCGGAAGGAGCCGCCTTCGCCGACGCCCAGTGCCGAGGGCAACATGCCCGCCGACATGGCGATCGAGGTCATGATGATCGGGCGGGCGCGCTTGCGGCCGGCCTCGACCATGGCATGCACCCGTTCCATGCCGTGCCGGCGCATTTCAATGGCGAAGTCCACCAGCAGGATGGCGTTTTTCGTCACGATACCCATCAGCATCAGAATGCCGATGAGAACGGGCATGGAAAGCGCGTTCTGCGTGATGATGAGCGCCACGGCCACGCCGCCAATGGCGAGCGGCAGTGAGAACAGGATGGTGAAGGGCTGGATGATATCCTTGAACAGAAGGATAAGCACCACCAGCACCAGCAGCAGGCCGAGCAGCATGGCGTTGACGAAGCCCTGCTGCATTTCGCCCTGCACCTTGGCATCACCGCTTTCGGCAAGGCGAACGCTTGCCGGCAGTTCGGTTTCCGAAACGATCCGCTTGAACTCCGCCGTCGATGTATCGAGTGCCGTGCCGAACGGTACATCGGAGCCGATGGAGACGACGCGGTTGCGGTCGTTGCGCTTGATCGAGCTTGGACCTTCCGAATAGTCGATATCGGCAACACTGTAGAGCGGCACCAGCGAACCGGATGCGGTCTTGATCTTCAGCGCGCGGATGGTGGCGAGGTCACGGCGGGTATCGATGGATGCCTGCACGCGGATCGGGATCTGCCGGTCGTCCAGCGAGATTTTCGTCAACTGTGCGTCGATGTCACCGATGGTGGCGACACGCACCGTCTGCGAAATCTGCTGCGGCGTGATGCCGAGGCGGGCGATCTCGTCCTTGCGCGGGCGGATCTGCAGTTCGGGACGGGGAAGCGCCCCTTCCGAGCTGACATTGGCAAGGATGGGCGAGGCGCGCAGGCGGCTTTCGAGAATGCCGACGGCGTCGTTCAGATCCTTCTCGTTGGACGAGAGGAAGTTGAAGCTCAGTTCGCGTTCCGCGCGGTCGTTCAGCTTGATGATACGCACATCCGGAATGCTGTGGACCTTGGCGAAGATATCCCGCTCCACATCCCACTGCGGACGGACACGGCCCTTTTCTTCCACCTTCGGAAGATATTGGCCGATGAGCGGAATGGAACCCAGCCCCTTATTGACCACCAGCTTGAGCAGCGAATGGTCGATATGCTGGAGAATGACGTTGACGGTGGCGCGGCGAAGCTCCAGATCGCCCTTGGGCGAGGCGCCGCCGAGGATGAAGACGCTTTCCACACCGTTGATATCGCGGATGGCGTGGAAGATTTCTGTCGTCGTTCGATCTGTCTCGTCCAGCGTCGCATTGGGCGGCAGTTCCACCGAAAGCGTCACGCGCGAGGCGTCGTCCGGCGGCAGGAAGCTGCCCGGCACCTGGCTTAGAAGCATGACGGAAGCAATGAGGAAGCCGATGGCGCCGACCAGCGTCAGGTAACGCGCCCACCATTTGGAGGTGGTGGCGGAAACCATGCGCGTATAGGCTTTCATCAGCCAGCCGTCATTGTCGGCATGGTCGTCCATCGCGTCTTCGGCGCGCATCAGGTATGCGGCCATCAGGGGCGTGATGAGACGGGCGACCGCCAGCGAGAAGAACACCGAGAAGGCGACCGTCAGACCGAACTGGATAAAGTACTGCCCGGGAATGCCGGGCATGAATGACACGGGCACGAAGACGGCGATGATGGTGAAGCTGGTGGCGATGACGGCAAGGCCGATTTCGTCTGCGGCTTCCAGCGAGGCGCGATACGGCGTCTTGCCCATCTTGATGTGGCGGGCGATGTTCTCGATTTCCACGATGGCGTCGTCCACGAGAATACCCGTGGCGAGCGTCAATGCGAGGAAGCTGACGAGGTTGAGCGAAAAGCCCATGATGTCCATGATCCAGAATGTCGGGATCGCGGAGAGCGGCAGGGCCACTGCGGCAATCAGGGTAGCGCGCCAGTTCCTGAGGAACAGCAGAACCACGATGACGGCGAGGACCGCGCCTTCGATCAGCGTATCGAGCGCTGCCGTATAGTTGCCATAGGTGAAGTAGACGGCGTCATCGACCATCTGGATCGCGACGTCGGGATGGTCCTTGCGGACCTGATCGAGGCTTTCAGCCACGGTTTTGGCGACCGAAACCTCGCTGGCGCCCTTGGAGCGGAACACCGCAAAGGTAACGGCGGGGTTGCCGTTGAAGCGCGAGAAGGACTTCTGCTCCTCATAGGTGTCCGTGACGGTGCCGAGTTCGGCGAGCTTCACGAAACGGCCATTGGAGAGCGCGATGGTTGTGTTGGCAAGCTGGGTGACGTCGCGGGTGTCGCCGAGCGTGCGGATCGTCTGTTCGTTGCCGCCAACCTGGCCGCGGCCGGAGCCGAGGTCGATATTGGTGCCACGCAGCTGACCGTTCACTTCGCTTGCGGTAATGCCGTAGGCGTCGAGCTTTTCGGGGCTGAGCGAAACCCGCACTTCGCGGTCGGCGCCGCCGTAACGGTCGACCTTGCCGATGCCGGACTTGCCCTGCAGCGAACGCTTGATGGTGTCATCCACGAACCAGGACAGTTCTTCCAGCGTCATGTTCGGCGAGGAGACGGCAAAGGTCTGGATTGCCTGGCCTTCCACGTCGATCTTGCTGACAACAGGCACTTCGATATCGGACGGCAGATCGCTGCGGATCTTGTCGATGGCGTCCTTGACGTCCTGAACCGCCTCTTCCGTCGGCTTTTCGATGCGGAAGACAACGGTCGTCAGGGATTGCCCGTCGGTGACGGTCGACTGGATTTCGTCGACGCCGCTAATGGCGGCGACAGCGTCTTCGATCTCCTTCGTCACCTGCATTTCCAGCTCGGACGGCGAAGCGCCGCTCTGGGTCACGGTGACGGCAACGACGGGAACGTCGATATTCGGAAAACGGGTGATCGGCAGGGCGTTGAAGGCCTGGATGCCGAGGAACATCAAAAGCGCGAAGCCGAGAAGCGGCGCAATCGGGTTACGGATTGACCATGCGGAGAAGTTCATTTCATTCCCTCAGTCAGTTGGACGCAGCCGTCTGGGCTTCCACCGGTCTTATCCGGTCACCATCACGCACGAATGCTCCAGCTTTCTCGACAACCTTGTCACCAGCGGCAAGTCCGCTGACAATCTCGATGAAACCGCTGTCTTCAATGCCGGTCTCGATCTTCACCTGCTTGACGATGTCGCCTTCCACCTTGCGGGTGGTCGAGCCTTCACGCCCGGAGGTGACGGCCGAAAGCGGCAGGGCAAGCGCGTTCGTCTCTTTTACGATGATCTCCGCGCTGGCATACATGCCCGACCGTGCCGGGCTGTCCGTCGGCAGTACTACATGCACGGAACCGAGGCGCGTTGCCGGATCGACAGTCGGCGAAACGAGACGCACCTTGCCCTCAATTTTTTGGGCTCCGCCGGCAACCGTCAGGAAAGCTTTCTGGCCGACCTTCACCCGCTGGATGTCGGTCTCGGAAAGATCGGCGACGAGCTCGATCGCGCCGTCCTTGATGATCGTGAAAAGCGGGTTTCCGGCGCCGCTGGCGATGGCGCCGACTTTGGCATTCTTGGCGGAAACGATGCCGGTGACGGGGGTTTTCACACCCGTGCGCGTCAGTTTCAGATTGATGTCGTCAATCTGCGCGTCCACGACCTTGATGTCTGCCTCTCCGGCGGAAACGGTCTGTTTGGCGGCATCAAGACGTGCCTGCGCAACCTGGGCAGCGGCCTCGGTCTTTTCCGTCTCGGAGACGGAACCGGAACCGCTCTGGCCGAGCTTGGCGGCGCGGTCGCGCTGGCGAAGGGCATCGGCCTTGTTGGCCTCAGCCTCCAAAACCTGCGCCTTGGATTGCGCAACGGCGGCCTGCGCCTTGGCCCTGTTGGCCTCAAGCTGGCTTTTTTGCAGGAGAAGACTGTCCGAGGAAAGCACGGCCAGAACCGCATTGGCCTCGACCCTGTCGCCGATATCGACGTTCAGTTCGTCGATCGACAGGCCGTCGACCAGCGGCTGTACATAAATTTCGTCCACGGGTCTGATGGTGCCGGTGGCGATGATGCGGTCCACGAGATCGCGTATTGCGACGTGCGCGACGATGATGGAAGGCAGGTTCTGCTGTTTGACCGGTTCCGGCACTTCTCCCTCGGCCACGGCCGAAAATGGCAGGGCCGTTGCGGAAAGAAGAAGGAAAACAAAGCGGTTAAACGTGACTTTATGCTGCATGTGTCTTGGCTCGCGCAATATTCGATCGCATGTCCTTCAGCCTGAAGGCGTGTTTTAAAAGGTCATGCGGCAACGAATGTGAAACAAGGGATCACAATACTTCCTTCTCGATCCTCCCGATTCAAACGCCCCTCAACGCGAATCTTAAGCACCTTTGCCTCGTGCTTTTTTACAAGATCAAATTCGGCAGTCTTGTTGGCGGGGACTCTAATTGTTGTTGTTATACAAATCAATCCGCATAGCCTCGAGGGTTGATATACATTTTTGTATATGGCCGAGTGTTGTAATTCATCAAACGGGTCACCAGGACGCAAAAAAACGCGCGGCGATGGCCGCGCGTTTCCATGTTTTCGGCTTCGACGTGACTATTTCAGCGCCGCATCTGTGATTTCGGTGGTGTAGGCGCCTGTCGGCTCCTTGGTGATGACGGGATCGGAACCGCCGCCGAGCAGCGTCTTGACGGTGCGCTCGTAGTCCGCCTTGTCCAGCGCGCCCTTCGAGCCGGCCGTCAGCTTGGCGACTTCGCCCATCATGCGCTTCTGGTGCTTTTCGGTCTGGGCGCCGGAGGCGTCATTTTCAAGAACGATACCTGCTGCATCGTCAGGGTGTTCTTCCGCCCACTTCCAGCCTTTCATGGAAGCGCGGACGAATTTGACCATGTCTTGCTTGAACTTGGCGTCCTTCAGCTTGTCTTCGAGAACGTAGAGCCCGTCCTCCAGCGTTGCGACGCCTTCGTCCTCATATTTGAAGGTGACGAGTTCCTCCGGCTTGATGCCGGCATCAATGACCTGCCAGTATTCATTATAGGTCATGGTGGAAATGCAGGCGGCCTGCTTTTGCAGCAGCGGATCGACGTTGAAACCCTGCTTGAGGACGGTGACGCCATCCGCTCCGCCGGTGGTCGGGATTTTCAGGTGCGCCATCCACGACAGGAACGGATATTCATTGCCGAAGAACCAGACGCCGAGCGTCTTGCCCTTGAAATCTTCCGGCTTGGTAATGCCGGTTTCCTTGAGGCAGGTCAGCATCATGCCTGACGTTTTGAACGGCTGGGCGATGTTGACGAGCGGCACGCCCTTTTCGCGGGTGGCGAGTGCCGATGGCATCCAGTCGACGATCACATCCGCGCCACCGCCGGCCAGAACCTGCGCAGGCGCAATATCCGGTCCGCCCGGCTTGATATCGACATCGAGGCCTTCGGCTTCATAAAAGCCCTTGTCCTTGGCGACGTAATAACCGGCGAACTGCGCCTGGGTGACCCATTTCAGCTGCAGGGTGATCTTGTCGGCCGCCTGAGCCTCAAATGCGCTCAGAAGTGACGCGCCGGCAAGAAGCATGGAGGCAAGTTTCATTTTCATCGCTGTTCCCTTTTTCGTTATTTACGTTCGTCCCCCACGGACGGACGGATGCCAGAAGGTGACGGCGCGCTCGATGAGCGCCACCAGACCGTAAAATCCTGAGCCTGCGAGCGCCGCTACAGCGATTTCTGCCCAGACCATATCGACATTGCTGCGGCCCATTTCCGCCGAGATGCGGAAACCCATGCCGACGATGGGCGTGCCGAAGAATTCCGCGACGATGGCGCCGATCAGCGCCAGTGTGGAATTGATCTTCAGCGCGTTGAAGATAAAGGGCCAGGCGGCGGGCAGGCGCAGTTTCAGCAATGTCTGCCCCCAGCCTGCGGCATAGGTGCGCATCAGGTCGCGTTCCATGTGGCTGGAGGCGGCAAGCCCTTGAACCGTGTTCACCAGCATCGGGAAAAACGTCATGATGACGACGACGGCCACTTTCGACTGCCAGTCGAAGCCGAACCACATGACCATGATCGGCGCGATGCCGACCACAGGCAAAGCGGAGACGAAATTGCCGATGGGTAGCAGCCCGCGCTGGAGGAAGGGCGAACGATCGATGAGGATGGCGACGATGAAACCGAGGCCGCAGCCGAGCACATAACCTGTCAGCACCGATTTGAGGAAGGTCTGGCGGAAATCCGCCCAGAGGATCGGTAGCGAGCCGAGAAGGCGGGCGAGGATGGCGCTCGGGGCAGGCAAAAGGATGGGCGGGACGGAGAAGCCGCGCACCACACCTTCCCATAGTGCGAGAATGGCCAGCCCGAAGAGAAGCGGCACGGCCATGCGACTCATTCTCTTTGCCGCCTGTGATGCGAAGGTGTGGCGCACCAGCCATTCATTGGAGGCCCAGGCGGCAAGCCAGAACAGGATCGCGCCAATAAACCAGACGGGATTTGTCATGGCCGCGCTCCCATTCTCTTGAGGACGGCTGCGTGGGCGATGCCGATGATCGAGATCAGAATGGCGGCCACACCGGCGGCCATGAACAGCGCTGCCCATATCTGCACCGTCTGGCCGTAATAGGAGCCGGAGAGCAGACGCGCACCGAGGCCGGCGACAGCGCCCGTCGGCAATTCGCCGACGATGGCCCCGACCAGCGCAATCGCGATGGCGATCTTCAGCGAGGTGAAGAGATAGGGCAGGGCAGACGGCCAGCGCAGCTTCCAGAAGATTTGTGCGGGCGAGGCATTATAGGTGTGCATCAGGTCGAGCTGGATGGTTTCGGGGCTTCTGAGGCCCTTCACCATGCCGACGACAATCGGGAAGAACGAGAGATAAGTGGAAATCAGCGCCTTGGGCAACAGCCCGGAAATGCCGATGGAATTCAGGACGACGATGATCATCGGCGCGACGGCAAGGATGGGGATGGTCTGGCTGGCGATGATCCACGGCATGACCGAGCGGTCCATGGCGCGATTGTGGATGATGGCGACGGCAAGCAGGATGCCGAGCACCGCGCCGATGGCGAAACCGAGGAGCGTGGCCGAAAGTGTGACGCCTGCGTGATAAACGAGGCTGCGCTTGGAGGTGATCGCCTTGTTGACGGTGGTGTCCCACAGTTCCGCGACGATCTGGTGCGGGGCGGGGAGAACCGGGCGCTCCTGCGCGAAGGTTTGCGGCAGAAGCTCCATGAAGCTCGGCGTCTGGCCGGCGCGGTTTGCCTGATCGCGGACGAAGGGCATGTTGAGGTAGATGACAAAAAGGTGCCAGACGATGAGGATGGCGAGGAGGACGGTGAGGATGGGGAGGACGCGGTGGCGGAGGAGGGTCATTGCGGTGCCCTCGGTGGTTGGGGGTTACCCCCCTCTGTCCTGCCGGACATCTCCCCCACAAGGGGGGAGATCGATATGAGGTGATGTTTCGCCCATCTCGAAGCCTGAGATTGAAGCGATGCTAGCGCGTCTTGCCGATCTCCCTCCTTGTGGGGGAGATGCCCGGCAGGGCAGAGGGGGGTAGTGCTGGCGCTGACCTTACCCCTCATAGCTGTGCCCCGCCTTCAACCCCTCACGCACGCGATGCGCAATTGCCAGAAATTCCGGCGACTCCCTGATCTCAAGCGGCCTTTCCCTTGGCAGCGTGGATTCGATGATATCCGTCACCCGGCCGGGCCGTGGCGACATCACGACGATCTTGGTCGAGAGATAAACGGCTTCCGGGATGGAGTGGGTGACGAAGCAGATGGTCTTGCCGGTCGTATCCCACAGTTTCAGCAGCTGTTCGTTCAGATGGTCGCGGACGATCTCGTCCAGCGCGCCGAACGGTTCGTCCATCAACAGCAGGTCGGCATCGAAGGCGAGCGCGCGGGCGATGGAGGCGCGCTGCTGCATGCCGCCGGAAAGCTGCCATGGGTATTTCTTGCTGAAACCGCTGAGATTGACGAGATCGAGCGTGCGGTCGATGCGCTCCCTCTGTTCGGCCTTCGTATAGCCCATGATTTCGAGCGGCAGCGCAATGTTCTTTTCGATGGTCCGCCACGGATAGAGTGCGGCGGCCTGAAAGACATAGCCGTAGGACCGGTCCTTGCGGGCGTTTTCCGGTGTGGTGCCATTGACGGTGATATCGCCGGATGTGTGCTTTTCGAGATCGGCGATCACCCGCAGGAACGTGGTCTTACCGCAGCCGGAAGGTCCGATAAAGGAGACGAACTCGCCCTTGCCCACTTCCAGATCGACATTGGAAAGCGCGTGCACCGGGCCATCGCCGGTTTCGAAGGTGAGGCCGAGATTTCTGGCGGAAACGACGGAATAGGACGAGGCTTGGTTCATCGTGGCTTGTTTCCACTTTCCGTCAGGGCTGCGCGTGCCAGCGGCAGCATACGTGTTTCCGTGAGTTTGGCGATCGGCAGATTGGAGGCCGCATCCAGATCGAGCCAGCGCACCTCCTCTATCTCGGCCTGCGGGGTAACGTCGATATTCAGTTGGGCGACGAAGGCATGGGCCACGACCTCCGCCCCCGTCTCATTGGCGGCCTCCTCACGGAATACGCCCTCATATCGCGCAGCATTTTCAGGAAGCGTGAGGCCGATTTCTTCGGCAAGTTCGCGGCGAAGCGCCTGCTCAGGCGTTTCACCCGGATCGATCTTGCCGCCCGGCTGCATGAATTGCGTGGTGCCGCGCTTGCGCACGACAAGCATTTGCCGCCGCGCATTCAGGAGAACGGCGGCAGCGATGACGATTTCGCGTTTCGGATCGGTGCTCAAGGTCATACACCCGATGCCGGAATGCCGCTGCGTTCCACCTTGCGTGGCGCGACGAGCTCTTTCCATGTGGACAGCGCCTTGCTGACGGCGGGATAGGGATCACGGGCGACGAACGTGCCGTGACCTTCCTGCGTCTTGACGGTGCTTTCCTCGATGCTGATTACGCCCCGCGACAGGGTGAAGCGCGGTAGACCCTTGACCTTCTGTCCTTCGAACACGTTGTAATCGATGGCCGATTGCTGGTTTGCCGCGCGGATGGTCTTTTCCCGCGCCGGGTCCCAGACGACGATATCGGCATCGCTGCCGACGAGGATCGCGCCCTTTTTCGGATAGATGTTGAGGATTTTCGCAATGTTGGTGGAGGTGACAGCGACGAATTCGTTCATCGTCAGCCGACCGGTCGCCACGCCATGGGTCCAGAGCAGCGGCATGCGATCTTCCAGCCCGCCGGTGCCATTGGGGATCTTGCGGAAATCACCAAGGCCGAAGCGTTTCTGCTCGGTGGTGAAGGCGCAATGGTCGGTCGCCACGCATTGCAGCGAGCCGGAGGCGAGACCTGCCCAGAGGCTGTCCTGATGCTGGCGGTTGCGGAAGGGTGGCGACATGACCCGGCGGGCAGCATGGTCCCAGTCGGCATTGGCATATTCGCTCTCGTCTAGGATCAGGTGCTGGACAAGCGGTTCGCCATAAACGCGCATGCCGTTCTGACGCGCGCGGCGGATGGCTTCATGCGCCTGTTCACACGACGTGTGGACCACATAAAGCGGCGCCCCCGCCATATCGGCGATGATGATGGCGCGGTTGGTGGCCTCACCTTCGACGGAGGGAGGTCGGGAATAGGCATGCGCTTCCGGGCCGACGTTGCCTTCCGCCATCAGCTTTTCCTGCATCTGCGCGACGATATCGCCGTTTTCCGCATGCACGAAGGGAATGGCGCCAAGCTCGGCGCAGCGCGAGAAGGAGGCGAACATCTCGTCGTCATTCACCATCAACGCGCCCTTGTAGGCCATGAAGTGCTTGAACGAGTTGATGCCCTTTTCCTGAACCACAATCTTCATCTCGTTGAAGACCTGCTCGCCCCACCAGGTAACGGCCATGTGGAAGGAGTAGTCGCAGTTAGCGCGCGTTGCCTTGTTGTCCCATCGTTGCAGGGCATCGAGAAGCGACTGGCCGGGATCGGGCAGACAAAAATCTACCACCATGGTCGTGCCGCCAGCAAGGGCGGCACGCGTGCCACTCTCGAAATCATCGGCGGAATAGGTACCCATGAAGGGCATTTCCAGATGCACATGCGGATCGATGCCGCCAGGCATGACGTAACATCCCGTGGCATCGAGCACTGTGCCGCCGGTCAGATCGGGTCCGATCTCGGTGATCTTGCCGCCTTCGATTTTAACATCGGCCTTGTAGGTCAGGTCGGCGGTGACGATGGTGCCGTTCTTGATGATGGTGGCGGTCATTGCACGATCTCCGCAGTTTCCAGCACGGCATGCAGCAGCACGTCGCAGCCCGCGGCGGCCCATTCGGAGGAGATGTCTTCAGCTTCGTTGTGGGAAAGACCGTCCACGCAGGGGCAGAAGATCATGGTGGAGGGTGCGACCCTTGCGGTCCAGCAGGCATCATGGCCGGCGCCGGAGATGATGTCCATATGGCTGTAGCCCAGCTTTTCGGCAGCGGCGCGCACGCGGCCGACCAGCACGGGGTCGAAGGCGACGGGATCGAAATGGCCGATGGCCTCGATTGAGCAGCCGACGCCGAGTTCTTCGGCGATAACGGGCACCTCGCGTTCGAAGATGGCGCGCATGTTGTCGAGTTTCGCCTGCGAGGGGGTTCTGAGGTCGATGGTGAAAACCACCTTGCCGGGCAGGACATTGCGGGAATTTGGGGTGAAGATCATCTGGCCGACGCCGGCGACGGCGCCCGGCTGGTGGGCCATCGCCACTTCCTGCACCTTTTCGAGGATGCGGGCGGCGGCGAGGCCGGCATTGACGCGCATGGCCATCGGCGTCGAGCCGGTATGCGCTTCCTTGCCTGTCAGCGTCACTTCCAGCCACCACAGGCCCTGACCATGGGTAACGACGCCGATCTGCTTGCCTTCCGCCTCGAGGATCGGTCCCTGTTCGATATGATATTCGAAATAGGCGTGCATCTTGCGGGCGCCCACCTCTTCCTCACCCAGCCAGCCGATGCGCTTCAGCTCGTCGCCATAGGTCTTGCCGTCGGTATCGGTGCGGCTATAGGCGTAATCGAGATCGTGAATGCCGGCAAAGACGCCGGAAGCCAGCATGGCCGGGGCAAAGCGCGCCCCTTCCTCGTTGGACCAGTTGGTGACGACAACAGGGTGTTTCGTTTTTATGTTGAGATCGTTCAGGCTTCGCACGACTTCCAGTCCAGCCAGCACACCGAGAACGCCATCGAACTTGCCGCCGGTCGGCTGGGTGTCGAGATGGCTGCCGATATAGACCGGCAGTGCGTCAGGGTCCTCGCCGGGGCGGGTGGCGAACATCGTGCCCATCTTGTCGACTCCCATCGTCAGGCCGGCCGCCTCGCACCAGCTCTTGAACAGGCTGCGGCCTTCAGCATCTTCATCCGTCAGCGTGCGGCGATTATTGCCGCCGGCAATGCCGGGGCCGATTTTCGCCATGTCCATCAGACTGTCCCACAGACGGTCGCCATTGACCGTCAAGTTCTTACCCGCTGCCATGAAGTGTTGTCCTCACCTGTTTTGTTTTTATCGAAGCAAAGCTTGTGCCGTTCCCGTTTTTGCCGGTTAAGATAACAGCCATTGCCTTGTGATGGCGATGGTGGATAAATTGACCGGCTGGTAAACATTGCAAATTCGCCATGACGTCAGCAAGGGATTTTCGTGACGAATCGCACTAATTTTGCCTAAACTGTACGCGGCGATTATTTTTTAAGCATACTGTAGCGGCAATTGCACCGAAAAGAAACACAGAGAGCAGAGTATGGCCATACCGCGCGCAGCGAAAACACAGAAGCGGACCCGCATCCAGGAAGAAAAGCAGGAAGCGATTCTCGAGGCCGCGCTGAGTGTGTTTTCCACCAACGGCTTTCGCGGTTCCACCATCGACCAGATTGCCGAGGCGGCCGGCATGTCGAAACCGAACGTGCTTTATTATTTCCGCACCAAGGAGGCGATGCATCGCGCGTTGATCGAGCGGGTGCTGGATACCTGGCTGGATCCGCTCAGGGCTTTCGATGCCGAGGGCAATCCTGAAAGCGAAATCCGCTCCTATATTCGCCGCAAGCTGGAAATGTCGCGCGATTTTCCGCGTGAGAGCCGCCTGTTTGCCAATGAAATCCTGCAGGGTGCGCCGCATATCGAGGATGAGCTGAAGGGTCCTCTGAAGCAACTGGTGGATGAAAAGGCGGAGGTGATCCGCGTCTGGATCAAGGCCGGGCGGATGGCGAAATGCGATCCCTATCACCTGATTTTCTCTATCTGGTCGACCACGCAGCACTATGCGGATTTCGACGTGCAGGTGCGGGCCGTGCTGGGCGACAAAAACGGTGGCGAAGGCCGGTTTGAGGATGCAGCCCGGCACCTGGAGCAGCTTTTCATGGGTGGATTGAAGATCAACAACTGATCTGGTGGGGTTCTCGCGAATATGTGATCGATTCTTTATGTCAAAACATGAGGAAAATTATCACCTTTATACTTTACTCCAAAACTCATCTTTATTATGGTGCCGGCATCCCGAACGTCGGGGCATGAAAAAATCAACCGGCAGGTGAGGGAATGGCACGCAAGGAAAAGAAGAAAGCCGAACGCGGCGGCAAGCAGGGCAAGGGAGCGCCTCAACCTGAAAAGGATGTGGCCGAACAGCAGCTTTCCGGTCCGAAGAGCTTTCTTTATGTTGGTGGCCGTGACTGTCAGGTTGCCCATCTTCGCCAGATCGCCAGCAATTTCGGTGCCGAGCTTATCCATCACGATGGCGGATTGCGTGAGGCGGTCTCGCGTATCGACACTGTTCTTCCCTCCGTCGACTGCGTTTTCTGCCCGATCGACTGTATCAGCCACGATGCGTGTCTGCGGGTGAAGTCCGGTTGCAAGAAATTCGGCAAGACGTTCATTCCGCTGCGCAATGGCAGCAAATCCAGTCTGGAGCGGGCGCTGCAGACGATGAATGAACGGACCTCGAACGATGAGCGACGAGCGCAATAATTTCAAGGATGCAGAGCAGGCGGTGGCTGAGGCCTGCCGCGTGGAGCTGCACAAGATGGCCGAACAGGGCGCCGATCCGGCCCTGACGGAGATGTATGAAGTCGTCGGCGAACGCGAGCGGCGCAACCGCGCCGCAGCTGACGGCGGCAATGTGCTGGCTTTTCCCTATCTGCGCACCCGCCAGCCGGGCGAAAAGCCGTTCTTCGAGATCGGTGAGGCGGCTCAACGTGGCCGCAACATCCTGTCGTTTCGCTGGAAACGGCGTTGATGCCGATTTAGCCCCTCGGCTTCAAAAATGCACTAGCGCACAGCACCAGCCATCCCGCGATCATGCCGAGGCCACCCAAGGGGGCCGCGTAGGGAAACAGGCTGTGACCGGAAAAATGTCTGGTGACGAGATCACCAACAAAAACCGCCGTGCCGAAGCCAAGAATCAGCCCTGCCGGAATGGCGGTTCTGATGCGGTCCGTGCCGATATGCAGTGCCACGAGCACCGGCGCATGGGCGAGCGCCATGGCCGAGGCGTTCCCCAGCATATAGGTTTCGCCGGTATGGGTGGCGGCGGCGGCAAGCATGACGCCGGCGGCACCCAAAAGGCCGCCCAGCAGCAAAATGAAGGCGCGCAATCTTTCCGTCGTCATGGGTTATTCGCTTCCTGATTTTGCATGTGAAAGGCCAGCCGCTCCACCGGTCCCCAGATGATGTCCCTGAGCTTTGGGTTGTCGATGGTCTCATCCATTGCGCGGCGAAAGCAGAGCAGCCATTCGTCCCGCTCGGCGGGTCCGATAGGGGCCACGAAATGGCGCCTGCGCAACATCGGGTGGCCGTGTTTTTCGACATAGACCGGCGGTCCGCCAAGATATCCGGTCAGATAATCGTAGAACTTGCTTTCGCTGCCGGAAAGATCGGCTGGATGGATGGCGCGGCAATGCGCCGCCTCTGGCAGGGTGTCCATCAATTCGTAGAAGCGCCGGGTCAGTGCTCTGACTGTGGCATCGCCGCCTATCGCTTCATAAAGGGTAATGGTCTCGCCGCTCACATCCCGCCTCCTTGAACCCTGCGGCCCTTATCGCTTTCCGGAGCGGGAAGAGCAACAGGCAAAGACGGGATGCGACATTTGCGACACTGGGACATTCATGGTGGCCGTCCGCTTCAAGCGTTCAGCGCCATCCACTCATCCAAAGTTGCGGATGAGATCGAGGCCCTTGCTGAGCAGCGTTTCGGCTTCGTCCTGATTGGCGGCCTCGACGTAGCAGCGCATTTCCGGAGCATTGCCGGAAGGGCGGAAATGGATGGTGCTGCCGTCCGTCAGGGCCACGCGCAGGCCGTCAATGTCGCTCAGCGCCTTGACCGTGCCGACGGGGGCGAGGAAGGTTTCGAGGTTGTCCCGCGAGGCGCGCAGATGCGTCATCAGGGCAGCACTTTTTTCCTGCGCAAAGTTTTCCAGACGATCCGCAGCCGCGACCGGCAGGTTATAGGCAGCGGCAATCTGCGATAGCGGCTTTTTCTGCTCGGCGGAGAGAAGCAATACGGCGAGGATGGGCAGGAAGCTGTCCCGCGTCGGCAGGGGCGATAGCGGTTTGCCGTTCAATGTGAAGGTGGAGGCCGTCAGAAGGCCACCATTGGCCTCGAAGCCCATGACGCCATTGTTTCCTTCGGCAAGGGCCTGTGCCATGCCGGCGATCACGAAAGGCGAACCGACCCTGGTGCGGATGACCTTGAACGAACCGCTCGCCTCAATGCCGGAATTGGAGGTGACGGGGGTGACGACCACGCCGGCATCGAGAAAATTCGCCGTGATCAATCCGATCAGGTCGCCGCGCAGCGGCACGCCGTTTTCATCGGCAAGCAGGGGCCGGTCGCCGTCACCATCGGCGGAAACGATGGCATCGAGGCCGTGTTCCGGCGCCCATTTTTTGAGAAGCTCCAGCGTTTCCGGGGAGACCGCCTCGGTATCGACCGGAATGAAGGTCTCGGAACGGCCGAGCGACACGACTTCGGCGCCATAGTGGGCGAGAACATCGACGAAGAGATCGCGCGCCACCGTGCTGTGCTGGTAAACGCCGATCTTCAGGCCCGACAGCGCCTTTTCCGGCAGGAGTGCCGCGTTGCGCTCATAAAAGAGTTCGGCTGCAATTGCGGAATGGTCGTCCGCCGTTGCTGCCTCGTCGTTAATCCCTTCAGCCTCGACTTCGGCTGCGAGTGCGGCGATCGCCGTTTCGTCCTGTTTGTCGATCTCGCCGTCCGGGCGGTAGAATTTGATGCCGTTGCGGTCGGCCGGAATATGCGAACCGGTTATCATCAGCGCGCCGGCCTTGAGGGAAAGTCCGTAAAGGGCCAGTGCCGGTGTCGGCACCGTGCCGCAATCGAGCGGTGCGAGGCCGGCCTTTTTCAGCGCGGCGATACAGGTTGCGGAAACATCCGGGCTCGAATCGCGGAAATCGCGGGCAACGAGAATGGGGTCGCCCGCCTTTGCCTGACCCGATGTGAGAAGGTGCCTTGCAAATGCCGTTGCGTATACGGCCGAGGCCTTTCCTTTCAGATCGACAGACAGGCCGCGAAGGCCGCTCGTTCCAAATTTCAGGCTCATGCCAAACTCCGTTTCGATAAAATCTTTGAGGTTCAAATGGATAATACAAAAATATAACGCCAGAAAGAACCGTATCGATCCATTCAAGTCAATCGTCTCTTTCATGGACGCGGCGAATAGGTGATGATGGCGGCGATGATGCGGGTAACCTAAAATTCACCCGTTATATCTAGACTTGCCGGTTAATAGTGGTTCTGGCGACGATGAAAACCATCTGTTGCAGGCCTTTTTTGTGGTTCGTTCAAGTTGGATTGGCTGATGTACAGGCTTCAAAAGGCGGGACATAAGCAGGCACGTCCGCTGGATGAAAAAGCGGCGCCCGCCGCCAGACCCCACGGTTCCCTGCTGGACGATCTGGTGGATGAGGATGAGGTTTTCGAGCGCACGGTGCTGAAAGAGCATCTTGAGCCGAAGCCGGCGGCTGCCATTGCCGAACCCGCGCCGGCTGAAAAGCCGACAAGGCCGGCCTCGCCAAGCAACAGTCTCGCGGCCACGCTGCCGGGCCTGAAATATATCGACCGGATCGGTGTGGACGAGGTACTCGGCTGGCTGCGTGCCGGGATCGTCTGGATTGTGCTTGCGATCATTCTCTGCGTCGCCGCTGCACTCGCCTATGCCTATATGACGCCGCCGCGTTACACCGCCTATACGGATATCGTCGTCAACCCCTCCAACCTGAATGTCGTCAGTGACGGGGTGTTTTCGCCCAACCAGCAGCGCGACACCCAGATTCTCGAAGTGGAGAGCAAGCTGCGCACCGTCACGTCGCGCAACGTGCTGGCGCGGGTGGTGGACGAGCTGAAACTGGATGAGGACCCGGAATTCATATCCCCACCCCCTCTTGCGCGGCTGAAAGCATTTTTTTCACCGAAGCCGGAAGATGGTGACAACAAGGTCGGCGCGCTTCGTTCGCTGGGCGAACGGGTTGCGGCGGAACGTGATCCGCGTTCCTTCGTGGTGACGCTTGCTGTCTGGACCAATGATCCGGACAAATCCGTGACAGTCTCGAAGGCGATGGTGAAGGCTTTCGAAAGCGAGTTGTTCCAGACGACCTCCGACAGCAGCCTACGTATCGTCGATGATCTCAAGAAGCGGCTTGAGGAAATGCGCCAGAACGTGACGATTGCCGAAAAGCGCGTCGCCGATTTCCGCCGCGAAAATGGCCTGCAGGAGAATAACGGCCAGCTGGTCAGCAATCTGGCGTCCGGCGAGCTGAATGCGCAGGTTCTTGCCGCGCAGCAGCGCGTCATTCAGGAGGAGTCGCGCCTCAAGCAGATGCAGGCGGCGATTGCCCAGAACCGCACCCAGAGCGACGCGATCTTCGACAGCCAGACCATGAACACCATCCGCGCGCAATACAGCACCTTGCAGCAGCAGATCGGGGCGATGACGCTGACCTATGGCGCCCGCCATCCGCGTCTGGCGACGGCGGGGGCGGAACGCGACATGCTGGAGCGCGGCATTGCGGATGAGGCGCAGCGGATTTTGCTGGCGGCCAAGACCAATGTCGCCGAGGCCCGCTCCTCGCTTGATGCCCTGCGGCTGAAGGCGGTTGCGGAACGCGCCAACGTCTTCACCGACAATGAGGCGCAGGTGCGGCTGCGCGATCTGGAGCGTGACGCCAACTCGGCCGCCGCGATCTACGAGACCTATCTCAACCGATCACGCCAGATCGCCGAGCAGCAGACAATCGATTCCACCAATGTGCGGGTGATTTCGCAGCCGGTGGCGCCCAATTCCAGAAGCTGGCCGCCCGGCAAGCTTATCTTCCTGATCGCCGGTGGCGCGGGCGGTCTGTTCCTTGGTCTCGGAATTGCCATCGCACTCGGGCTTTTGGGTTTTCTGCGCCGGACAGACCACGCGGAACGCTACGCCTGAGGGCTGCGACCGCCGATTATTCCTCGGACATCAGGCCGTCATAGACCTCGAGCAGGGCGGCGGCGATGGCAGCACCCAGCGCATTACCTGCATCGCGAATGCCTGTCTCGTCGCCGTCACGGACCGAAACGGCAAGATCGGACGCCTCGTTGGCGACGATTTCCTTTGCCCGTTCGATGGCCCAAAGGCCGAAATCGCCGCGGTTGTCGATCGATATGGTTTCCATGGCCGGGACCTTTTCTATGGTGTGGTTTCGTCGTCCCTTAACCCATCAGCCGCAAAACCGGAATAGGGGGAGGAGAGGTTGGGGTGGTCACTCAACCCCCGGGCGTATAATTGTTTGATTCAAGCTTCAGATTTATAAGAATATTAATGATAGTTATTCGTAGTGTTTGAAGCCTTATACCTTAATCCTATGCGTGAATATAACAGTGAAACGATGCCTATCTTGGACACCGGACAGAATATGACAGGGAGAGATGTCCCGCATGCGGAAGGGCCTGGCACACACTGGCCGGTTGTTCCGCTTGCGGCTTTGCCCATCACCGATGCGACCATCGAGGAGACGGCGCAGGATTTTATCCTGCGGGCGGAACGTGGACGCGCGGCCGGCGCAAAGCCGTTCTATTCGACATCGGCGAACGGTCAGGTCATCGCGCTCTGCCACCAAGACAAGGAATTCGAAGCACTGCTGCGGCAGGCGGACCAGATTCATGCCGACGGCATGTCGCTGGTGATCTTTTCCCGCCAGTTCTGCGTGAGGGCGCTGCGGGAACGTGTGGCGACGACGGATCTCGTTCATGCGGTGGCCCGGAGGGCTGAGGCGACCGGCACGCGGTTCTATTTTCTCGGCGGCTCCGAAGAGGTGAACCGCGCGGCAGTCGAGGAAATGCAAAAGCTCTATCCACGGCTTGTTTTTGCGGGTCGTCGCAATGGTTATTTCAAACCGGGCGACGAGGAGGCGATCCTTGCCGATATCGTCGCATCGCAGACCGATATTCTCTGGGTGGGCTTCGGCATACCGCTGGAGCAACGTTTCGTCGCGCGCAATCTCGACAGGCTTTCCGACATTGCGGTAATCAAGACCTGCGGCGGTCTGTTCGATTTTCTCGCGGGCAAGAACAGCAGGGCGCCACAATGGATGCAGGATATGGGGCTCGAATGGCTCTACAGGGCCATGCTTGAGCCGAGGCGTCTCGGCAAGCGCTACCTGCTGACCAATCCCATTGCCATATATTCGCTGCTGAAGCACCGCTACGGGTTCGGGGCCGGCAAGGTCTGAAATCTGCGCATTCTCGTTGATTTTTTACGGAATTGCCCCTGACGGTGTGTCCGGTTCAGGACCGAGATCATGTGAGCGGCATCTGCCGGCGCATGCAATCATCAGATCGAGCCGCGCTATATAAGGTAGCTCTAACGTATCGGGGTGGAGGTGTCTTTCCGCTGAAAATCGTTGCAAGTGGGCGTAACGGCGGTACACTGAGCGGATATTACATATTTATTCGAATCAGAAATATATTGAGGACAGCGATGGTAATTACGTCCATTTCTCTTTTCGTATATGGAATTGGCACCGTTACTTCTCTTGCCATGACCTATATAGAAGGCGCCCGCCGCGACAAGGATTGGGACTTTTACCGGGTGACCGGTATCATCCTTTGTTTCTTCTGGCCGGTTCTTGTGCCGCTTCTCATTCTTGCAGCCGTTTTTTCGTCATTCGCTTCCCAGAAACGGCATGTGAATGGGATCTCTTTGCGCAGGGAAAAAACCCTGAGCTGAAAAGCTGAGATTAACTGCCGGAACGAGCCCGTGTTCAGGCCTTTTTCGCCGGCGCCTTATAGGGCGTGAGCGTAATACCCAGGCTCGCCATGACGCGGCCGATCGACATCAGCGGTGGATGCGTGGCGGGCAGCAGCGCACCGGTTTTCAGGAATGCGGAAACGGCGCGGGCCAGTGACAGGCACAGGCTGACGACGTTTTTGGCGGCAAGCAGCAGCCCGCCCTTCAGGCCGGGGCGGCGGGCGCGGTCGATGCTGTAATTGATGATGCCGGTTCGTAGCGAGCGCTCCATGATCCAGCGCGGCGCCATGCGGTTTTCCGGCACATATTCGATGATGAGGGCTTGAGCGTTCCAGGCGAATTTGAAACCCGCCTTTCGGCAACGGGTGAAGAAATCCATGTCGCCGCCGCCGAGGAAGTTGAACCGCACATCGAATTCCGGCTTTTCCAGCGTTTCGAAAACCCGCCTTGAGATCAGGCAATTGCCGGACCCATGGATTTGATCGACTACGCCGGTCGGCGCCTCGATGGAGCCGAACAGCGGGTGTGCCAGAACCGCCTTGGGTGCGGGCGCATCGAATTCGCGATCGACCGGCCCGCCGACGATATCGACGCCGAAGGATTTTGCGGCAGAGACCATTTCAGCGAGCCAGACGGGCGAGGCCGCTTCGTCGTCATCGATCATCAGAAACCACTGCGCGGATGGATAGCTCTGCCGCGCCGTGCGGAATGCCGTGTTGATGGCGTAACAATTGCCCTGCGTCGGCTCGACCAGCGTCTGGCCCATCATTCCGCTCTCGGCAAAAAAAGCGCGCGCGACGGCCAGCCCCGCCTGGCCCGCGCCGTCATTATCGACGACGACGATGGCGAAGGGGAAATCGACCTTCTGGGCTGCCAGCGAGTTCAGCGTCTTCTGCAAACCTGCCGGCCTGCGGAAACTCGGAATGCACACCACCGCTTCCGGCATGATTTCGGACATGGACACTCCTAAATTCCGGCAAGGGCTGCGGCGGAAAACACGACGGCGCGCAGGCTTTGGCGCGGGCGATTGACAAATGTATCGGCAAGTGCCGAAAAGGCCTCGCGATAGCGCCGGGCGCGAAAGGCCTGCGCCACGGTATAGGCATTCATGTGATTTTCGGATTTGCGGCGAAGCCGGCGCAATTCCTGCGGCGCAATGGCGGCGACGATGGCGGGATCGGAAAACACCGCTTCGATTGCCGGTTCGCAATCCCGGAAGGTCAGAAGGCGGTTCATCATCACGCTTGTCCGGTGCACCCGGTAATCCAGCACATGGCGGCCGGGCAGATAGGCGAAACGGCCCGCGGCAGCCAGCCGGCACCAGCCATACCAGTCTTCCGCATAACGCAATGTCTCGTCGAAACCGCCAAAATCCTGAAAGATGCGGGTTTTGACCAGCATGATGCCGCCATTGACGATGAAGTTTCCGCCCAAAAGCGGCTGAAGGATGAAACCATCAGGTTTTTCCCGCCGTCTGATGAGGTTGCGCCGTCCGATCTTGGCGCCATTCTCGTCAATGCGCTCATAATCACCGTAGACAGCAACGACATCCGGTCCGGAGATGCCGGCGCATAGCGCAGCAATGGCGCCCGGCTTCACGCGGTCGTCGGCATCGAGAAACATCGTCCATTCACCGCGCGCCTGCGACAGGCCGAAATTGCGCACGGCGGAAACGCCCTGCCGTCCCTGCGGACGGGCCAGCAGTTTTACGCGGGGATCGGCGAAACTTTGCACCTTTTGCGCCGTCGTGTCGGTGGAGCCGTCATCGACGACGAGCACTTCGCAAACGGTTTTCCCCTGAGACAAAACGCTTTCGATCGCTTCCACGATGTAACGCTCGCCGTTGCGAACGGGAATGACAATCGAAACGGAAACCAATATTTTTACTCCATCAGGGGCGCGTCAACAATTCTCACACTGAAGTTACTACCGGATTAAGCCGGCTTGCGCCAATTGTGACGTGGTATAGCGTCAGTTAACCTTGCAAATCTTTAATATCCTTTTGGCATGATCAAGATGTTATGTTTTGAGAATTAGAGCGCCGTGCGGCCATTGGGACGCATCAGCGACGTTCTGACAGTTGTGATATGCGCATCGTCCCCGTCGAAAATCGCTTCCGATTTTCAGGCCGATGCGCCGGGGTTGTGGAGGCGGGCGAATGCGGATCGGGCGGCGGAATTTTCTGGGTGGTGCTGCAAGCGCGGGCCTGTTGCAAGCCATGGCCGGGCAGGGCGTTGCCGCGACCAGGAAAACCTCGACAAAGATTGCCCCTTACGGTGCGGCCATCTATCTGCCGGACCTTACCGCCGATAGCCGCATCGGCGAAGCGGTGGTCAAATATTGCTCGCGCATCACCCCCGTCACAGAGATGAAATGGGAGGTCATGCGGCCTTCGGCAGACGTTTTCGATTTTGCCGCTGCCGATGCGCTTGCGAACTTCGCGCGCCAGAACAAACTCACCATGCATGGTCATCCACTTATCTGGTACGCTTCCAACGCGCCCTGGCTTGCCAGCATCGGCAGCGGCACCAAGGTCGAGAAGTTGATGGAAACCCACATCGTCAAGGTGATGGAACGGTACAAGGACGTGATACACAGCTGGGATGTGGTCAATGAACCGATCCCCGATGTGCCCGGCAATGTGCGCTCGCGCCGCGACGCCTGGTATTATGGCGCAGGCCCGGACGCCATCAAAAAGGCCTTTGACATCGCCCATTCCGTCGATCCGAAGGCCCAGCTCGTTCTCAACGAATATGATGTGGAATTTGCGGTCGAGAAATCGCCGGCCAAGCGCGCGGCCTTCCGCAATCTCATTCTCGAGCTGCTCGAGAAAGGCGCTCCGATCAACGCTATCGGCCTGCAGGGGCATCTGCGCGGTGGCTGGCCCATTGCGAAAGACGAGCTTGCCGCCTTTACCAAGGAAATGCGCAGTTATGGTCTTGCCGTTCTGGTGACGGAACTGGATGCGATGGACCAGACGCTTCCCGCCCCGGAAGCCGAGCGCGACATGCTGATAAACGGTCAGGTCCGCGATTTTCTCGAAGCGGCGTGCGAAGGCGGCCCGCTTTCCTCCATCACCACATGGGGCATTTCAGACCAATATACCTGGATCCGCTGGGCCTATCCCCGCCGGGACGGCACCGCGAACCGGCCGCTGCCGCTCGACTGGAGCTTCAACGAAAAACCCATGATGGCCGTCATCAATGAATTCCGGAACCGTGGTGCGTAATTATGACTGCTGAAATGCCGCTTCCTCCTGTACAAAAGGCGCTGCAAATCAATCTGCATCCCTTCGACGCACCGCATGCGGCCCTGACCGTTCCGCATCAGCTGCGGGTCTGGGGCGGGCAGGTGGATCGTATTCTCCTGACGGTTGATACCGGCCAGGTTGGAGCCGGCCGCTACAAGGGCAATGGTTTCGAGGCCGCCAGCAAACGCCTGTTTGACATGCTGGAGGAAATGCAGGCCAACTATCCGCATCTGCATGTGGATATTGCCGACTATAGCGATGCGGCGCGCAGTGCGGTGGCGGAGACGTTCTTTTCGCGCTCGCCGGTTCCTTATCCCGCCAAGGCTTTCGACGGCGGGCCGTTCCATGTTTATTTCCACGGGTTGAAACGTGCCAACGCCCGTTATGTGCTGCATATGGACAGCGACATGATGTTTGGCGGCGGCAGCCAGAGCTGGTTCAACGAAGCCATTGCGCTGCAGAAGGCCAACCCGGACGCGCTCTGCATCACGCCGTTTTCCGGGCCGCCGACCGTGCGCGGCGATCTCGATATCTCCCGCCATGTCGGCATGCCGGGGGTGAAGAACATTCCCGAACCGCGCAAGCTGCCGTCGCGCGTTCCCACATGGCGGTTCGCCACCGTTTCCACCCGCCTGTTCATGATCGACATGGACCGTTTCGCCAAGCGCATCGGCTCGCTCGAACTGCTGAGACCCGACGTCAAACGGCGCATCCGCTCCTATGCCTATAATCAGCAGCCGGTCTCGATGCCCGCCGAAGAGGTGCTGAGCAACAATATGATGCGCATCGGCGTACACCGGCTTGATTTTCTCGGCACGGGCAAGGGCATGTATTCGCTACACCCGCCCTATCGCTCGCCCGAGTTTTACGCGGCGCTGGGCTCCATCGTCGAGCGCATCGAAAAGGGCGACGTTCCCGAGGGCCAGCTCGGAGATTTCGATATCAACGGATCGATGGTGGACTGGTCGAGCGCCCTTGCGGCCAAGACGCGCTCCAAACGTTACGCGAAGGCGCTGCGTCACCTGATTTCAGCGAATGTCCAGCGCTTCACCAGGGCATAGAAGGCTCGGCAATTTCTTCACCACCGGCGCAAGTGCCTTAGAAATCTGTGATGAGCTTGCTCCAGCTTTCCGAGCTTAGCCCGCCAATATAGATATCGCCGGCAAGCGCCCGATCCCTGAGGGCTTCATCCCGGGTGGCCATGCAGAAATAACCGCGATGATGGAAGGTCACGTGGTTCTGACGGTAAAGCGCGTTCATGAGAAACGGCTGCGACATGCCGGTGACATGGGCATAGTTCTCATCGTCGAAATGGCGGAACAGCGCGCCGAGGACGTCGTTTTCGCGGCCGGCATCGCAGACGAGATTCAGCACATAGGCGGTCCGTCCCGCTTTACCGAAAAACAGGGCAGCGCCGATGATGCGGCCTTCGGCATTTTCGATCGCCAGGCTGCTCAATTCACCAAGGGTGCCGTTGGTTTTGCTCATTTCGATCAGCCAGTGGAATTCCTCATGGGACCATTCCGGGCGGACGGAAAAACGCTCGATCATTGTCAGCGCGTTGCGGCGGAACGTTTCGAAATCCACCGGTCTGACCGTGGTGCCGGCAACTTCATTGGGCCTTATGCCCTTTTTCCACGATCGCAGGATACGGTCGACAAATCCAAGCGCCATAAGTCCGGGCCTGGATTTGACTACTTGCGAACGGCGCGGCATGCGCAGGGCAATCGCGCTGAAAGGCTTGAGCGCCTTGTGCCATTGCAGGCTTTCCATCGGCAACATGCTGCCGCCGATCGCAAGCCAATGATCGGCGCTGACGGGGGAGGCCGTATCCGAAAACAGCATATCGTGTTTCGTCGCGCGCATGCCGCGGGACAGGCGCGCGGCGCCGAGCGCGCCGAGTTTTCCTTTCGACGCGAAAGCACATAACAATCTTGCGGTAATGGGTTTTCCGTTCGCGACAAACCGCATGGGGACGGCAAGGATAACGCTGGTAACCCCGCTCTCTCCCGCATCGTAGACAACGCTGCCGTATTCGGGATCAAAGACAGGACTGCTGAAAAACAATGTTTCGACGTAAGCGCCGAAGTCGAAGTTTCTATCAAGCCCGGTCTTCTTGAACGCGCTGTTGAGCACAACCTCGACAGCCGGAAGATCGTCCCTGCGCATGGGTCGAACGCCGGGCGCAGCTGGCTGAACCGGGCGTTGTGTCGCCCCTTCGTTGTTGCTATCGTCCATATTGGTGTGTATCGGAACGTCCACCGTCGGTTTCCAGCTATTTACGCGTTTATGAAATCAACAAGCCAAAGATATATCCAGAGTTGTTAATATACGTTAAACAGAATTTCGGATCATCACCCCAGTATATCCTTAACGTAGTGAAATATCTCTGTCGTCAAATAGATATAAGCAACCTTTACGAGGGCGTATGTCTAGCCAATAATAAGGAAATCAGCAACTTAAATTTGACAGATGAAGTTTGATATGGTCAAGATTCTACCCTTATCCATATGTTGACTTCGAAAATCAGGTTCCGTTTCAATTTCCCGGGCTTCATTCCTCTATAATGGAATTACTATTCCTCCGTGTATTATGAATAACTAAAAAATAGGGTTTTGACGGGATATTCATGTTACCGAGACGAAGCATCGGGTACGATGTGAGAACGTATGGAAAAAGGTAGAGAAAATTACCTGATGGATGCAGCGCATGATGAGCAGGCGAGTGTCGCCTGGCGGAATGCACTTTTCTATGTGACGTTCTTTTATTTCACGGTCGGCTTCTCGCCCTATATCTCGCTTTCCTCGACCTATCTTGGGTCCGCCATGGCGGCCGGATCCAACCTTCTCAACCAGCTTACCGCGATCATCCTGCTCATCAGTTTCGTGGTGTTCATGGCAAAGGAGCGGTCGTCTTCCATCGTCTTTACGCCGCGTTTGCTGATGCTGGCGATCTTCGGCTGGTATATCTTCACCTCAATGGTGGGCGGAGCACCGGTGTTTTCGCTGCGGCGGCTTGTCATGTGCGCCATCATCTGCGTGCTTGCCAGCTGCTTCCTGCAATTGCCGCGCACCGAGCGGCATTTCACCACGCTGCTTGCCACATGCGTGCTGATCATCCTGTTCCTCTGTTATTTCGGCGTTGCTGTCCTGCCTTCGCGGTCGATCCATCAGGCAAGCGATGCGCTGGAGCCGCTTCTCGCAGGCAACTGGCGCGGGGTCTTCCGCCACAAGAACGAGGCCGCCTCGATCATGGCGGTGCTGATGATCGTCGGGATTTATCTGTGCAAACGCTGGTCCCTTATCGGCGGCCTGGCGGTGCTGTTGCTGTCTTTGATCTTTCTCGTCAAGTCGGGTGGCAAGACCGCGCTCGGCCTGATGCCGATCATTATCGCCACGGGCTGGTTCATCGTGGGCTGGCCCAGATGGCGTTACGCTGTTGTGACCCTGCTTCTGGGAACCTTCGCCGTGGTGATCGTCGGCACGACCGTCGATCCGGTCTTTTCACAGATGCTGACGAAACTGGGGATCGACGCCAGTTTCACCGGCAGAACCGATATCTGGACCGTCTCCATAGATTATATCCGCCAAAGCCCGATCGTCGGATACGGCTATCAGGCCTTCTGGCGCAGCGACACTCTGATGACGAGCTTCACCGAGAACAATACCTGGGCAACGACGGCGCCGGATTCCCACAATGGCTATTTCGACCTTGTGCTTGGCGGCGGCGTGCCCGGTCTTATTCTGGTGCTGACGTGGATTTGTCTGATGCCGCTTCGCGATCTCGGCAAGATGGATGAGGCCACGCGCAAAAGCCCGCTGACGAAGCTCTATGTCGGCGTCTGGCTTTATGTCCTGCTCTACGGCTTTCTGGAAACGATGTTCTTCCTCAGTACCGGTTTCGTCTGGTTTTTCCTCGTCGTCGCCGTGATGGGCCTGCGTTTGCAGGCGAATGCCAGCCTTGTCGAGGATGAGGCTCAGGCGGAACCGCAATTGGCCCTGACCGGCAGTAACGCGGCCAGCGTGGCGCGGCGCATCCGGGGCAAATCGCGCAGATCGTTGCTCGCGGATGATATTTTGAAATGATTTTTCGTTTCAAATGTGTAAAAGAGCCTGATATTGCGCGCGTTTGCAGCGGGTTTCGCTAAACATGCGTGGCTTAAGTCTTTGTTGTTATGCATGTCCTGTCGCAAAACCGCTCCGCATTTTGCTCGACACGCAATGAACCGGATCGGCAAGGTCAATAAATGGCAGATACAGGCGCCTGTGCGCTCGAAGCGGATGACATCCACAAGAGCTTCGGCACCCACGAAGTTTTGAAGGGCGTTTCGCTGAAGGCCCACAAAGGCGATGTCATATCGATCATCGGCTCGTCCGGTTCCGGCAAGAGTACCTTCCTGCGCTGCATCAACTTTCTCGAAAAGCCGGATCGCGGCCGGGTCATCGTCAATGGCGAGGAGATCGTCATGACGACCGGCAGGGACGGCAAGGCTGTGCCGAAAAGCTGGCGGCAAGTGGAAAAGCTGCGGACCGGGCTTGGCATGGTGTTCCAGAATTTCAATCTCTGGGCCCATCGTACCGTTCTGGAAAATGTCATCGAAGCGCCTGTTCACGTTCTCGGCGTCAAGCGGCAGGAGGCGGTGGAAAAGGCCGAAGCCCTGCTGAACAAGGTCGGTCTATACGACAAGAAAAATGCCTATCCGGCGTTCCTTTCCGGCGGGCAGCAGCAGCGCGCCGCGATTGCGCGCGCGCTCTGCGTGGAGCCGGCGGTGATGCTGTTCGACGAACCCACCTCGGCGCTCGATCCGGAACTCGTGGGCGAGGTGCTGAAGGTCATCCGCGATCTGGCCGAGGAAGGCCGCACCATGCTGCTCGTTACCCACGAGATGCGCTTTGCGCGCGATGTTTCCACCGAGGTGATGTTTCTGCATCAGGGCCGTGTGGAGGAAGCGGGGCCACCGGCGCAGGTGTTCGGCAATCCCGTAAGCGCCCGTTGCAGGGAATTTACCGGCGCGCTGGCGTGATGGCCGTTTCGCTTCGCCATTTGTTTTAACAGGAGAGACTTTAAATGAAATTCTTCGCCACGCTGCTTGCCGGAACGGCATTTGCGGTTTCCGCCTTCACCGCCAGCGCCGATGTCCGCTTCGGCATCATGAATGAATCCTACCCGCCCTTCTTCGCCAAGGATGCCAGCGGCAAGTGGCAGGGCTGGGAAATCGATCTCATGGACGCCGTCTGCGCGGAAATGAAGGAAAAATGCTCGATCGTCGAGCTTTCCTGGGATGGCCTCATCCCGGCGCTGCAGACGAAGAAGTTCGATGTCATCTGGTCGTCCATGTCCAACACGGAAGAGCGCGAGAAGGTCATCGATTTCACCAACAAATATTACAACACGCCGAGCAAGCTGATCGGCGCCAAGGATGGCAAGCCGGGTGCGGCGCCGGAAGACGTCAAGGGCAAGACCATCGGTATTCAGGTCGCGACCATCCAGTCCGAATATTACAAGAAATATTTCGCTGATGTTGCAGACGAAAAGACCTATCAGACGCTCGACGAGGCGTTTCAGGATCTCGCAGCCGGCCGTATCGACTATGTGTTCGGTGACTCGCTCGTTCTCGATGCCTTCGTGAAGAGCGATGCCGGCAAGGATTGCTGCGCCGACATGGGCAACGTTGCGGATGACAAGGAAATTCTCGGCCTTGGCGTTTCCGGCGGCCTGCGCAAGGACGACACCGAACTCAAGAACAAGCTGAACGCTGCTCTCGCCGCCGTTCGCGCCAGCGGGAAGTATGACGAGATCACCAAGAAATACTTCAGCTTCGATATCTACGGTAAGTAATTTCTCCTGACCGGTCACGTAAATGGCAAGCCTTGAAACCACGCTGCAACTGCTGTCACCCTATCCTCCGGGATGGGGCGGCACCCTTTTGAAGGGTGCGGCGTCGACGCTTGCCATTTCCGCTGGTGCCTATCTTATCGGAATCGTCATCGGGCTTGCCGGTGCACTCGGCAAGCTCTCCGGCAACAGGCCGCTTGGCCTTCTGCTCAATCTCTATACGACGGCAATCCGCGCCGTTCCCGAACTGATCCTCATCGTCGGGCTTTATTATGCCGGCACTGATGGGCTGAACCGGCTGCTGCAACTGGCCGGTCTGCCGCCTTTGGAAGTCAACGGTTTCGTTGCCGCTGTTGCGGTTCTGGGTTTCGTGCAGGGTGCCTATATGACCGAGGTGCTGCGTGGTGCGATCCTTGCCATTCCGAACGGGCAGATCGAGGCGGCGCGCGCCTTCGGCATGTCGCCGACCTTGCGTTTCCGCCGTGTGGTCTTGCCGGCACTGTTGCCGAACGCCCTGCCGGGCCTTGCCAATCTCTGGCTTGCGGTAACGAAGGATAGCGCGCTGGTGGCTGTCGTCGGTTATCAGGAACTGGCGCTTGCGACACGGCTGGCGGGCGCCAGCACCAAGCAATATTTCCTGTTCTTTCTTGCCGCAGCCCTGCTTTACCTTGCCATTACGCTGGTTTCCAACCTCGTCTTTTCGCTGCTGGAACGCCGTGTGCGGCGCGGCCAGCCGGCCTTGGCCTAAAGGGGAAGCGGCATGGATTTTTCATGGATCGCCAAATATTGGCCGCTGCTTCTGTCCGGTGCCTGGCAGACGCTGGCGCTGCTCGCCATCTCCGTCAGCATTGGTTTTCTTCTCGCCATCGGGCTTGCCTTCGCGCAGGTCAGCGGCGGGCGGGTGACGAAAATTCTGGCGCGCGCCTATTGCACCTTCTTTCGCGGCACACCGCTTTTGATCCAGCTCTGGCTGCTTTATTACGGTGTCGGCTCGTTTCTGCCGATGATCCCCGGCTTACGTCAGAGTTTCATGTGGCCGGTGCTGCGCGAGGGCTTCTTTTTCGCCGCCGTCAGCTTCACGTTGAATTACGCGGCCTATGAGGCTGAGGTTCTGCGCGGCGCGTTGCTGGCCGTGCCAAAGGGTGAGCTTGAGGCGGGCCGGGCTTTCGGCATGGGCCGTTTCACCCTTATTCGCCGTATATGGCTGCCGCGCGCGATCCGCATCGCGCTGCCGACTATTGCCGGCGAGGTGGTGATGCAGCTCAAAGCGACGCCGCTTGCCTTCACCGTGACGGTGATGGACCTTTACGCCGTCGCCTACAAGGTGCGGCAGGACACGCTGCTCGTCTATGAGCCGCTGATCGTCGTCACCGTCTTTTACCTCATTCTCACCGCCATCATCGCCCGCTGTTTCGGTCTCATCGAACAGCAGGTGCCGGTCCGGCGGTAAACCGTTCAAGGAGCATGAACATGGGCACTATCCGTATTCTCGACGGCGGCATGAGCCGCGAATTGCAGCGGCTCGGCGCCGAGCTGAAGCAGCCGGAATGGTCGGCGCTGGCGCTCATCAATTCGCCTGATATCGTGCGGCAGGTGCATCAGGAATTCATCGAGGCCGGTGCCGATGTCGTCACCACCAATTCCTATGCGCTGGTGCCGTTCCATATTGGCGAGGAGCGTTTCCAGAAGGATGGCGCATCGCTGATCGCCCTTTCCGGCAGGCTGGCACGCGAGGCAGCGGACGCCTCCGGCCGCGACGTGCTGGTGGCCGGTTCGCTGCCGCCGATCTTCGGCTCCTATGAGCCGCAGAATTTCGATGCAACGCGGGTGCAGGACTATCTGAAGGTGCTGGTCGATAATCTCGCGCCCTCCGTCGATGTCTGGCTGGGCGAGACGCTGAGCCTGATCGCCGAAGGCGAGGCGGTGCGGGAAGCCGTGGCCGCAACCGGCAAACCGTTCTGGATTTCCTTCACGTTGAACGACGATGCGGCTGCGACAGGCGGCGGCGAGCCTGCGCTGCGCTCCGGTGAAACGATAAAGGCGGCGGCCGAATGGGCGGCGCAATCTGGTGCTGCCGCCCTGCTGTTCAATTGCAGCAAGCCGGAAATCATGAAAGCCGCCGTGGAAACGGCATCCGCCGTCTTCGCGAAAAAGGGCGTATCGCTGGAAATCGGCGTTTATGCCAATGCCTTCGAAGGCGAGCAGGGCGATTCCGCCGCTAATGAGGGCCTGCACGGCACCCGCACCGACCTGACCGACGATGTTTATTCGCGTTTCGCGTGCTCCTGGGCAGATGCGGGCGCGACCATGATCGGCGGCTGCTGCGGTATCGGCGCTGCCCATATCCACACGGTTGCGACAGCGCTGCGCCGCGCGGCTGCTTGACGTATTCGACACCGCTTTAGCGCTAATATCCGCAATGGATGCGGCAGGCTCGATGCCTGCCGCATTTTTTGTGCGTGGCCATTGACCTCAACTATAGTTGAGGAATTATCAGGGAGCGGAACCTTACCGAAGGACGTTCCATGAGCGATTTGCCCGGTTTGGTTTTGCGACCACCTATCGCGATATCGCCGTGGCATTCGCCATCATGGCCAGCCTTGCCGCAAATCATTCAGCAATGGGCGATGCTGCGAGAGCCGTGGCCTTTTGCCCAAAACGGATGACGCGCACTCCTCGACGTTGTCATCGATGGATTGGGCGGGGAGAGCCGGCGCCGTCCACATTTTTGCCGGCCAATATTTCCCGCGTCCTTGCGAGCATGAAGAAATTGTAAAGTATTTAACTATAACTATTCGCAAGAAAACTAATGAAGCACGGCTTTGGAACAATCGGTTCTCTTGCGTGTTTTTTTCGAAATGCGGCCCGGCGTTTCCGCCTGTTGGCGGGGCTGTCGTGCCGCCCGCGGAATGGTGACCTGTCCGTATTTGAAGGGGCAGGACGGCGTTCTTCGGCGCATGCATGATGCAGTTGCGGTCAGAGCCGATGATACGGCTACCGAAGCCTTGATGATCGAGGTACGCGACGTGCAATGTCAGTCTCGCCGAACACCTCCGGCACGGGGAAGGAGCGGTATTCATGCCTTGAGGTTTCCCCGTGTCCTTTCTTCAAAATGCCAGTATCCGCACCAAGATCCTGTCGCTCATTCTCCCGCTCTGCATTGTCGGCCTTGGTGCTACTGCCTTCATGGGCAGCCGCTACAAGGAAGCGGACAACGCCTATTCAGATTTCATCGCCACTGACAACGCCGCACTGGTGGAGCTTGCACGCGCCAATCGTAACCTTCAGGCTATGGCTTACGGTGCCTATCAAGTGATGGCTTATGACGCCAGTACTGCGGGCTTCAAGACCGTCAAGCAGGAATATGAAACGGACAAGACCGCATTGATCTCGCGCCTGAACCAGGTAAAGGCTATTTTCCCCGAGGAAACGGTGGCCTTGGATGGGCTTTTGAAACAGGCTCAAGGTATTGTCGCGATCACCGACAAGGCTGTTGAACTCGGCACTGCCACTCGCAATGAGGAGTCTTTTGCCGAGCTTCTAAAGGCTGACGCCGTGATCCGCTCCACCGGAAATGAAATGGCCCTCCTCCTCGACAAGCTCTCGAAAGGCGTAGTCAAGGGAAGCGACGATCTGACGGATCAGACCAATTCGACCATCCTGACGTCGTTGATGGTTGTTGGTATTGTTTTCGCGATGGGCATCATCGTTGCGATTTTCGTTGCATCGCGAGGCATCACCACACCGATCGCCCGTCTGCGCGAGCGGATGGCATCGCTTGCGGGCGGTGAGACCACGGCTGAAATCGACGGCACTGGCCGCAAGGACGAGGTTGGCCAGATGGCGGCGGCCGTTCAGGTGTTCCGTGAAAATGCGATCGAGCGCATTCGTCTCGAGCAGGAAACCGAAGCCAATCGCAGCCTTTCGGAAAAGGAACGCATCGAGCGCGAGCAGCAGAAGGCCAAGGAAGCTGCCGACGTCAAATTTGCCGTCGACAATCTTGCGACCGGTCTTTCGAAGCTTTCGGATGGCGATGTGTCCTACCGCATCGGCCAGCCGTTCACGGCGACACTCGACGGCGTTCGCAACGACTTCAACATGTCCGCCGAAAAGCTGCAATCGGCATTGACCCGGGTTGCGCAGAATGCCGGTGGCATCGGCGCGGGCGCAAACGAGATCAAATCGGCCGCCGACGATCTGGCCAAGCGTACCGAACAGCAGGCCGCAGCCGTGGAAGAAACCGCTGCCGCTCTGGAAGAGATCACCACGACAGTGAAGGATTCCACCAAGCGAGCGCAGGAGGCCGGCCTGATCGTCAGCCGCGCCAAGGCAGGTGCCGAACAATCCGGCGAGGTGGTACGCCGCGCCGTGGTCGCAATGGAGCAGATCTCCAAATCGGCCAACGAGATCAGCAACATCATCGGCGTGATCGACGAAATCGCCTTCCAGACGAACCTTCTTGCGCTCAATGCGGGTGTGGAAGCCGCGCGTGCGGGTGAGGCGGGCAAGGGCTTTGCCGTCGTCGCACAGGAGGTGCGCGAGCTTGCGCAACGCTCCGCCAATGCGGCCAAGGAAATCAAGGCGCTGATCACCACCTCGAACGATCAGGTGCAGCAGGGCGTTCAGCTGGTGGGCGACACGGGCAGGGCACTGGCGACGATCGTATCGGAAGTGCAGGAAATCAACCGGCACGTCGTCTCCATCGTGGAATCCGCGCAGGAGCAATCCTCCGGCCTCCAGCAGATCAATACCGCGGTCAACCAGATGGACCAGGACACTCAGAAAAATGCTGCCATGGTGGAAGAGACCAACGCCGCCAGCCACAATCTGGCCAAGGAGGTAGCTTCGCTCAACCAGCTTCTCGCGCAGTTCAAGCTCGCTGATACCGCCTATCAGCAGAAGAGCCAGCCCGCTCCGGTTCGCAATGCCGGCGGCAACGACAAATACGTGGCATCCCCCGTACGCGCGCTTGGCCGCAAGATTGCATCCGCATTCTCTGGCAACGCTGCTGTTGATACGTCAAAGGACGACTGGCAGGAGTTTTGATCGGCGATTGGTCAACGACATGAGCTTCGGCGGGGGATATCCCCGCCGCCAATCAAGGACTATGCCACGCAATCGGAAATCGTTTGCGTGGCATAGTTTATGCCGTAGGGGGGTGACGAACATGTCTGGCAATTTTCGCAATACATTGTCCTTCACGCAGCGCGTCGCGACTATGGCCGTGGGGATCTTTTTGATTGCCGGTAACCTGGAGCCGGCATTCGCGATCGATATGGAATCGCGTGCCCTGTGGGCGGCATCGGCCATGGCAGAGGCTGATTATCATCGCAGCAATCCTTGCAAGCAATGGAAGGTTGATGAGCAGGCGGTCAAGAAAGTCATTGCCTGGAGCGGTCGAACCCTCGAAGAATTGCGGGCATCCGAAGACTACAAGTCGCAACGCGACGCCATAGCAGGCGTCGCTCGGCAATACGGTGCGGATATGACCTGTGACGCGAATGGTGCGACTTTCGACGTTGATGAACACGACTATGGCGTTCTTCGCCACTCAGGCTGGTAACGAGCCGGCGGCTAACCGTCAAAAATGACAGGAATGAAAAGCGCGTTTTTGCATGCGCGTTAAATACGTAAAATGGCGCACCCGACAGGATTCGAACCTGTGACCTTTGGAATCGGAATCCAACACTCTATCCAGCTGAGCTACGGGTGCAGCGGTCACGCTTGAATCGCGTGCAGCGGTTGGTTCATACCCCAGCTTTCTTTCCGCATCAATGTCTAAAAATCAAAGATTTACGAAATGGGGCCTGTTTTCCGGTGAGGGGGAGAGCGTGGGTTGCTGCGAGGGCTGCTGCCTGCATGTTTGCGATAGAAGGGCGGTATGTTGTTTGCGGTATTGCGTTTCTTCCTGATAAGGCGTTTCCCTTTTAAGTAGTATTTTACGGTCGCATCCGGCGGCTGTCCTGGCACTTTTGTACACAGAGGGGCGGATTGTCGTATTGCCTTTCAAACAAGGCGGGGGAGGCGGTTTTTGACCCTAAAAATCGGCGGGTAAATAATCATACTTTTCTTTTGCGCCCGATGGTGATTACGAGACAGGGGTTGTCGCAATGGGTATTAACTGTCAAATTATTATACAATATTAGTATCATCTACATTTATTTGGGATACAGTTTAGTCCTGTTGTCGGTTATCATTCCGGCAGGGTTAAGGAACGAATCAGGCGGGGGATCGGATGGCTTTGCAATTGGCACATAGCAACGGGCCACGGGCGGAAAAGGCCGAAAGCGGCGGCACGCAGGCGGAGCATTTAAACGCTATCGACTATGGATTGTTGACGACCGCGATCGGTTATCATCTGAGGCACTCGCAACTTGCCGTGGCAAACGGCTTTTCCGACGTGCTGGCGGAGATGGGATTGCGGCCGGCCGATTTTTCCGTTCTCGTCATCGTCGGCGGCAATCCGGGCCTCAAGCAGAGCGATGTGGCCGAGGCGCTTGGCATACAGCGCGCCAATTTCGTCGCGATCGTCGATAGCATGGAAGACAAGGGATTGCTCGTCCGTCGCAGGTCGGAAGAGGACAGGCGCGTTCATTTCCTCGACATGACGGATGAGGGCAGCAGCCTTCTTGAGCGCCTTTCCGACGCATGGCGTGACCGCGAGGAAAAGCTGATCGACCGGATCGGCGGCAAAAAAGCCCGTGACCAGCTGCTGGCCCTGCTTGGGCGCCTTCGGGACTGAGCGGTATCGGTCAAGCCGGTCGGCAATCTCCTGCCTCTCCCTTTCACGAGGGTCTGATTGGTAGCGGGTCGATTTGCGTTGCAATTTTCCTGCGAAACGGCCAAGACGCCTTGGACGTGCCTACGCCGTTGGCGCGCGCCATGCCGCAACTGTGCAATGTTCTGGAAAGGCCCGAAACGGGAACGCCATGCTGATTATCGATACGAGCCATCCGCTTTATCGCCGCTTGTGGGTCAGATTGCTCATCGTCGGCTTTTGCGCCGCCTGGTCCGTCATCGAATTCGTCAATCGCGAATTTTTCTGGGGTACGGTTGTCGGCGGCGTGGCGGTCTATGCGGCCTATGAGTTGTTGCTGAAGTTCAAGCCCGCCAGCGACGAGAACGCTGCAGGCAAGGCTGACGCGGGCAAGGACGATTCAGACGAGCCAGTCGAAAGCGCACCCACGGATAGAAAAGACGCCGGCTGAGGCGAGCTTTCCGGGCGTAAAACCGCTATCTGCCTTTACTGGAAATGTTCACGGGTTCGCAGCATCCGGATCGCCTGGTCGATCAGGAGATTTGCCGCTGTCATGCGCAGCGTCGCATTGTGCCGGAATTCCGGTCTCACTCCGTCGGGATGATTGAGCCTTGCGAAGGCGCGGCGCTTTTCCGCAAGCGTTGCGGCGGTGTCGGTTTCATGGATGGCCAGTTCTGCTGAAACATCCGCGAGCGAGGTCTTTTCGAGATGGGCCGGCATAGGTTCGGGTTGGGGTTCCGGCTGGGGCTCGGCAAGCGCAACGGGCTCCGGCAGAAAGGCCAGATAGGCGTCGAGACTGGCGTTTCCCGGTTGCGGTGCATCAGGATAGGTATCCACGACGAAGCCAGAGCTGAAACCCACAATACGATGACCGGCGGGCGGCGTCGGCTCCGTGCTTTCGTCTTCTTTTTCCTGTCTCAGTCTTTCAACGACCGACTCGAAGACGGATTGTCCGAAAAGCATGCGGCTATTCCCTGGGCAGGTCCCGATAAATCCGGCCTCTATATACAATGAAGTTGGCGTCTGGCTTGCCTTCCTCAAAAGCCCGTCAGTTTGCGGCTTTCATCCAGAACCAGATCGTAGAGCAGCCGGGCGCTGGGCGGCAAAACGCGGCCTTTGGTGGTGATGATGCTGTATGGCTTGACGACAAGCTCGAAATCCGTCGGCAGGATGCGGGTGCGGCCGATATCGGCCTGCTGGCCGGCCACAAACTCGGCCATGTCCTGCGCGATTGGCGCAATTGCATCCGTGTTGCAGATAAGGGCAAGCGTCAGCACCACGGATGGCGTGTTGATGACGTTGCGCGGCATGGCGACGCCGTGGGTGAGGAACACGTCTTCCATCGTTCTACGCAAAAGCGCGCCGGGCGGCTGGAAGACCCAGTCGTAACCGGACAGATCCTGCAATGTCACGGGCTCGCCGTGGAGCAGGGGGTGGCCCTCGCGAACCACCAGGCAGGCGCGCTCTATGCCGATTTCATGGATGGAGAACAGGCCGGGGTCGAAATCATCGGGGATGCGGCCGATGATGAAGTCGTGACGCGCGGCCAGAAGTTCCCGCGCCAGCACGTTGCTGCTTTCCACCTGCACGTTGATCTCGATACCGGGATAGGTGTCCATCGCCCGTCTTATGGCGGGTACGACCAGGCTGATGGCCGGTGCGGTGACGGCGCCGATATAAACCGATCCGCCGCTGCCGGATTTCATCTGGTTGAGTTCGCGGCTCGCCTCGCGCAGCTCGAGCAATATGGTGCGGGCGCGGCGCGCCAGCGCCTCACCGAACTTGGTCAGCACCACACCGCGCGACGCTCTCTGACAGAGCGGGCTTTTGACGATCGCTTCCATTTCCGAGAGCATGCGCGATGCCGCCGGCTGCGTCATGTTCATGGCCGCCGCGGCGGCGCTGACCTGCCCGTGCTCCTCGATCATGACCAGCATGCGCAGGTGGCTCATCTTCAGGCCGGCACGCAGCAAAGGGTTGTCTTCGAAGACGAAGAGCGCATCCGCTGTTTGCGTCTGCTCATACACTTTCTGGTTGCTCATTCGCCGGTTTATACCCCTCAATGGTTATTGTATCGATTTAATATATCATAATTGATATACGTAAACTGATTTATTCTATTTGACAGTTATATGGATTCAGAACAATTTGCGGAATGCCGGGGAGGAGCGGCATCTGTTCCATTTCGCAGTTGCGAGATCGGAGCGGGCGCAATGCGGCTTCTTCCTCTGATGGCATGAATTTTATGGTGCAACGCAACAAGCGGGTACCAAAGAGGGTTCAAGGGAGAGAGTTAATGAAGTCCATTATTTCGCTGATGGCGGCTTGTGCCATCGGTGCTGCTTCCTTTGCAGCGCCGGCTTTCGCGCAGGACAAGGGTTCCGTCGGTATCGCCATGCCGACCAAGTCTTCCGCGCGCTGGATCGATGACGGCAACAACATCGTCAAGCAGCTGCAGGAAGCCGGTTACACGACCGATCTGCAATATGCCGACGACGATATTCCGAATCAGCTTTCCCAGATCGAAAACATGGTCACCAAGGGCGTCAAGGTCCTCGTGATCGCTTCGATCGACGGCACGACCCTGTCGGACGTTCTGAAGCAGGCTGGCCAGCAGGGCATCAAGGTCATCGCTTATGACCGCCTTATCCGCAACAGCGGCGACGTCAGCTACTACGCCACTTTCGACAACTTCCAGGTTGGCGTTCTGCAGGCAACTTCCATCACCGACAAGCTTGGCCTGAAGGACGGCAAGGGCCCGTTCAACATCGAGCTGTTCGGCGGTTCTCCTGACGACAACAACGCCTTCTTCTTCTACGATGGCGCGATGTCGGTTCTGAAGCCTTACATCGACAGCGGCAAGCTGGTCGTAAAGTCGGGCCAGATGGGCATGGACAAGGTCGGTACGCTGCGTTGGGATCCGGCAACGGCCCAGGCTCGCATGGATAACCTCCTGTCGGCTTATTACACGGACGCCAAGGTTGACGCTGTTCTGTCGCCCTATGACGGTCTGTCCATCGGCATCATCTCCTCGCTGAAGGGCGTTGGTTATGGCACGAAGGACCAGCCGCTGCCGGTCGTTTCCGGTCAGGACGCTGAAGTTCCGTCGGTCAAGTCGATCATTGCTGGCGAACAGTATTCGACCATCTTCAAGGACACTCGCGAACTCGCGAAGGTTACTGTTGGCATGGTCAACGCCGTTCTGCAGGGCAAAGAGCCTGAGGTGAACGACACCAAGACCTATGAAAATGGCGTCAAGGTTGTTCCGTCCTACCTGCTCAAGCCGGTTGCCGTGACCAAGGACAACTACAAGCAGGTTCTCGTCGACGGTGGTTACTACACCGCAGATCAGCTGAAATAAGCCTGAAACACATGCGGGGATGGCTTGGCGCCGTCCCCGTTTTTCCATAAAAATAAAAACGCCTGAATTAATCGGGCGCTGGATTGCGATATGGCCAATACCATTCTCGAAATGCGGAACATCACCAAGACGTTTCCGGGCGTAAAAGCGCTTGAGAACGTCAACCTTAAGGTAAAGGAAGGTGAGATCCACGCGCTCGTTGGCGAGAACGGCGCTGGAAAGTCGACCTTGATGAAGGTCCTTTCCGGTGTTTATCCCGCTGGCACCTATGAGGGCGAGATCCACTATGAAGGTGCTGTGCGAAATTTTCGCGCCATCAATGACAGCGAAGATATTGGTATCATCATCATTCACCAGGAGCTTGCGCTTGTGCCGCTCCTGTCGATTGCCGAAAATATTTTCCTTGGCAACGAGGTCGCTTCGGGCGGCGTCATCAACTGGCAGCAGACCTTCAACCGTACCCGCGAACTTCTAAAGAAGGTGGGCCTGAAGGAATCGCCGGAGACGCTGATTACCGATATCGGCGTTGGCAAGCAGCAGCTGGTCGAAATCGCCAAGGCATTGTCGAAGAGCGTGAAGCTTCTCATCCTTGATGAGCCGACCGCCTCGCTCAACGAGAGCGATTCCGAGGCTCTGCTCAACCTTTTGATCGAGTTCCGCAAGCAGGGCATGACGTCGATCATCATCACCCACAAGCTCAACGAAGTGCGCAAGGTGGCCGACCAGATCACCGTGCTGCGCGACGGCATGACGGTGAAGACGCTCGACTGTCATCAGGAAGAAATCAGCGAGGACGTCATCATCCGCAACATGGTGGGACGCGATCTCGAAGATCGTTATCCGCCGCGCGACGTGCCTATCGGCGAGACCATTCTCGAAGTGAAGAACTGGAACGCCTATCACCAGCAGCACCGCGACCGGAAGGTCCTGCACGACATCAACGTCACCGTGCGCAAGGGCGAAGTCGTCGGCATTGCCGGGCTGATGGGGGCAGGGCGCACGGAATTCGCCATGAGCGTGTTCGGCAAGTCCTACGGCCACAAGATCACCGGCGACGTGCTGATCGACGGCAAGCCCGTGGATGTCAGCACCGTGCGCAAGGCAATCGATGCCGGTCTTGCCTATGTGACCGAAGACCGCAAACATCTCGGTCTGGTGCTCAACGACAACATTCTGCATAACACCACGCTTGCCAATCTGGCCGGCGTGTCGAAGGCCAGCGTCATCGACGACATCAAGGAAATGAAGGTGGCGAGCGATTTCCGCACACGCCTTCGCATCCGCTCTTCGGGCATCTTTCAGGAAACGGTCAATCTTTCGGGCGGCAACCAGCAGAAGGTCGTGCTTTCCAAGTGGCTTTTCTCCAATCCTGATGTCCTGATCCTCGACGAGCCGACACGCGGTATCGACGTTGGCGCGAAATACGAAATCTACACCATCATCAACCAGCTCGCTGCCGACGGCAAAGGCGTTCTGATGATCTCATCGGAAATGCCTGAACTGCTCGGCAATTGCGACCGCATCTACGTCATGAACGAAGGCCGCATCGTCGCTGAATTGCCGAAGGGAGAGGCGAGCCAGGAAAGCATCATGCGCGCTATCATGCGCTCAGGGGAGAAGAACTCATGAGTTCGGCAAACACCACAAACGAAGAAAGCAACGTCATCTCGGTCGGGTCGTATATTCGCTCCAATATCCGCGAATACGGCATGCTGATCGCGCTCGTCGCTATCATGGTTTTCTTCCAGTTCTATACCGGCGGCATTCTGTTCCGCCCCGTGAACCTGACAAACCTCATCCTGCAAAACTCGTTCATCGTCATCATGGCGCTTGGCATGCTGCTGGTCATCGTGGCCGGGCATATCGACCTTTCGGTCGGTTCCATCGTCGCCTTCGTCGGCGCGATTGCGGCCATATTGACCGTGCAATGGGGCATGAACCCGTTTCTAGCGGCGCTGATTTGTCTTGTCATCGGCGGCATCATCGGTGCTGCCCAGGGTTACTGGATCGCCTATCACCGCATCCCGTCCTTCATCGTGACGCTGGCGGGCATGCTTGTGTTCCGCGGCCTCACGCTTTTTGTGCTCGGCGGCAAGAACATCGGCCCGTTCCCGACCGATTTCCAGATCATCAGCACCGGCTTCCTGCCTGATATCGGTGGCATCGAAGGTCTGAACACGACGTCGATGATCCTGACATTGCTGATTACGGTCGTGCTGTTCTATCTGGCGTGGCGTCGTCGCGTGGTGAACGTGAAGCACGGCATCGACGTGGAGCCGTTCGGTTTCTTCATTGTGCAGAACCTGCTGATCTCAGGCGCTATCCTGTTCCTGGGTTACCAGCTGTCTACCTATCGCGGCCTGCCTAACGTCCTGATCGTGATGCTGGTTCTGATTGCGCTTTACAGCTTCGTGACGCGCCGCACGACCATTGGCCGCCGCGTTTACGCCATGGGCGGCAACGAGAAGGCGACCAAGCTTTCCGGTATCAACACCGAACGCCTGAGCTTCCTCACCTTCGTCAACATGGGCGTACTGGCCGGTCTGGCCGGGATGATCATCGCGACCCGCCTCAACTCGGCAACGCCGAAGGCAGGCGTTGGCTTCGAGCTTGACGTGATCGCGGCCTGCTTCATCGGCGGTGCTTCGGCCTCCGGCGGCGTTGGCAAGATCACCGGTGCTGTTATCGGTGCCTTCATCATGGGCGTCATGAACAACGGCATGTCGATCGTCGGCCTCGGCATCGACTTCCAGCAAATGGTCAAGGGCCTCGTGCTGCTCGCTGCCGTGTTCTTCGACGTCTACAACAAGAACAAGGGCTGATTGCCCAGCCAATATAGCAAGTCAAAAAAGTGGCCGGTTTCCGGCCACTTTCATAAGGTGAAGGCGCAACGCGCCGAAGAAGATAAGGCGCGTTGCGCCGCAGGAAGGAAATCCCGTGCTCATTTCACAGATCAAGGATGCCAGTGGCAAAATCACCGTCGCCGTTCGCGAAGAAGGCGGACAGGCGCACGCCGTCAACGGCGCTCAATCGGTTTACGCGCTCGCCATGGAAGCTGCCAATGGTGGCAAGAGCCTTGCCGATGTCGTGTCCGCCCATGGTCTCGGCGATGCCGTCGATCTTGAGAAGGCTTACGCTGAAGGTCGCTTTCTGCCTCCGATCACCCATCCCGATCCGGCGCATCTGCATCTGACAGGCACGGGCCTGACCCATCTCGGCTCTGCTGCTACCCGCGACAGCATGCACAAGAAGACCACGGAAGCCGCCGAGGAAAGCCTGACGGATTCCATGAAGATGTTCCGCATGGGTCTGGAAAACGGCAAGCCGAAGGCTGGCGAAAAAGGCGTTCAGCCCGAGTGGTTCTACAAGGGCAACGGCTATGTCGCAGCGGCACCCGGTGCTGCTCTCACCTCTCCGTCCTTCGCGCTTGATGGCGGCGAAGAGCCGGAAATGGCCGGCATCTACGTGATTTCGGACAAGGGCGAACCCGTGCGCATCGGCTTTGCCGTATCGAACGAATTTTCCGATCACGTCACCGAGCGGATCAACTATCTCTACCTCGCCCATTCCAAGTTGCGCCCGGCAAGCTTCGGCCCGGAAATCCGCGTTGGCGTTGCACCGTCTGATATTCGCGGCACCTCGCGCATCCGTCGTGGCGACAAGGTCATTTTCGAAAAGCCGTTTGTTTCGGGTGAGGACAACATGTCCCACACCTTCGCGAACCTTGAATATCACCACTTCAAATACGGCCTGTTCCGCGCACCGGGCGACGTGCATGTGCACATGTTCGGTACCGCGACGCTCTCTTTTGCCGAAGGCATCAAGCCGGAAGCCGGTGACGTGTTCGAGATCGAGGCCGCCGGTTTCGGCCTGCCGCTGAAGAACCCGCTGGCGGTTAATGCGGAAGAAGAGATCACGGTTCGGCAGATCTGATCTACCGGGGCCGCACGTTAAAAGGTTGATGGTGGGGGTCGCTCAGCGTCCCCCGCCTCTCGGCGTCATCCCCGGGCTTGTCTTCAGGTGGGAAACATCCGCCAAAGCGATAACGGCGCGGTTCTGCCAGTAATCGTCCTGTCTTAGGTGCGTGATGCTGCCGGAAGACGCCGGAAAGCTTACATAGCCGACGCTATCGATCGGCATTTTGATCCATGCCGCGATGACGAAGGTAAGAGCGAATCCATGGGTAACGATGATCTGTGTGGGGCAAGGACGCGATACAATCGCGTCCACGGCGCGGTACACTCTTTCGGCCAACTCTCGTCTCGTTTCGCCATCAGCAATTCCGCCACGATGATCCATCCGGTCGTGATGGGGGGCCGGTATTTGACGGGCGTCGAGCCATTCTTGCGGCATGCCACCCGCCGAACCGTAGCTGATTTCCCGCAGGCCATCCGTGGTTTCAAAAGGGCATTTGAGGTGTTCAGCAATGATTGCCGCAGTCTGGGAGGCCCGCAGAAGATCGGAACTGAAGATTTCGACTGATGCGTTGCCGATCAAGGCCACAAGTTTCTCGGCCGTCGCCTGCGCATCGGCTTTTCCCTTGGGTGTCAGTTCGGTATCATACCAGCCACCAACCTTGTTCTCGACATGATGGACGGACTGGGTGTGCGTGACGACAAAAATGTTCTTCATAGTGTTCTTCCGGGTATCTGGGGCTTACTCGAACCCCCACAGCCTGCCTTCGCCCACCTCCACGGAATTGCCGGCCGGGTCGCGGATGTAGACGGAATAGCTGTCATTCGGCCAGCGGTGATAGTGTTCGATGGGAATTCCAAGCTCCTCGAAGCGGGCTTTCCAGTCGTCCACTTCCGACTTGTCTTTCGCATAAAAACAGAAATGGCCTTGTCCGGTGGCGCCGTGGCGCGGGATCGGATTGTCGGGGGTGGCCGTGCGCGATTGTTGCGGATCGAAGACCAGCAGCATCTGCCGGCCACATTTGAAGAACACGAACTGGCCCGGCAGCCTGCGCACCACCTCCAGCCCGAAGACATCGCGATAAAAGGCCTCGGCGGCGTCGAGATCGTCGGCGTAGATCGCCGTTTCCATAAGGGCGGCTGGCGGTTTCATGGTTCCTCCCCGATGTCTGGCAACGGATATGGCGGACAGTCTATGTTTTCGTGCTGTAGGTCAGCACCGTCAGGTCGTGTTTGCCGACACCACGTTCCAGAACGGTCCAGCCGCAGTTCGTGTAATAGGTTTCGAGATGGCGCTGGCAGCACAGGTAGCTGGTGTCGTGACCAAGTTCGGCGGCCCGTTGTGTTGCGGCCTGCATGAGCGCCCGGGCGACACCTGAGCGTCTGCTGTTTTCCTCCACCCAGAGTGCGGCAACCCATGGCAGATATTGTGGCCGCTCCTCCAGATCGCAATGGATAAGAAAGGCGGAGCCGACGTAACCTTTGTCGTCATGGGCGACGAAGCCGGTCGGAAGGGCATGGGGGTTCACCATATCCTTCAGATGTTCAGCCACATCGCCGACCTGGAGGCCACTATCCTGCCACCATGCCGTCCAGACCCGTTCCGCAATGATGGGTCCATGCGACTGGCAGTCGCGATAGTCGGAAATACTGTACAAAAAGCCCTCTCCCTGATCGGTTGCTGCGGCGATTTAACCGGTCACGGCGGGCTTTCGCAACCCACAGGTTGTTGAAAGCGGATCAGGATTTCGTTGCCGTCACATGCAGCCAGTCGGTTGGCAGCTTGTCGTAACCGCTGCCGTGCCGGGCTTCTATCTCCAGGCCTACCCAGGCGAAATGCCCGTACAGGTCCTCAAGCCAGGTTTTCGAAGGATAGTTGTAATAGCGGCCGAACGTGTCGCGGCCTTCCGCTTCCCCGGCCTTGAAGCTGGCATAAAAAACGCCGCCCTGTTTCAGCGCCGTATGGATGCAGCCGATGATGCCGGAAAGAGCGGGGCGGGGGACATGCAACAGGCAGGCATTGGCCCACACGCCGTCATAAGTCTCCACGTCGCCGATATCTTCGAACAGCAATGTCGCGACGGGAATGCCGAGCCGCGTTTCGGCCGCCTTGGCGATTTCGGGTGTGCCGTCCGTCGGGCGCACGTCGAAGCCTGCAGCGAGCATGAATTCACTGTCCTGCCCGCCACCACACCCCAGTTCGAGAATGGTCGCGCCTTTGGGCAGGCGCGTCAGGAATTTTTCCAGATGGGGAAGGTCCGCCGTCTGCCCTCTCGACGTATAGGCTCCGGCATTATCCGTATAAAAGCCGATCGTGTCGTCGTCTCTGCCGGCCATTGTCTCAGCTTTGCGATTGGCTCTGCGATTGCTGCACGGTCACCGAAACGTTCAGCGTTTCACCGGCCGGGCCGATCCGCATGCCCGATATCGGCGCGCAGTCGCGGTAGCAGAGGCCAAGGGCAATACGCACGTAGCGATCATCAGGGCAGATATTGTTGGCGGCGTCAAAGCCAACCCAGCCGAGTCCCTGCAGATGCACCTCGGCCCAGGCATGGGTTGCCGTCTGCTCCGCCACGTCTTCCATCATCAGATAACCGGAAACATAGCGGGCGGGCAGGCCCATCAGCCGGGCGGCGGAAATGAGGATATGGGCATGGTCCTGGCAGACGCCCTTGCCGGCTTCGAGTGCCAGTTCGGCGGTGGTTTCGGTGTCGGTCGAACCCGGCACATATTCCACCTTGCTGTTGATCTTCTCCATCAGGTCGTGCAGACGTTCGAGCTCGCTGTTGCCGGTGCTGGCCTTCGCCAGTTCGCGCACGAGTTTGCCGGGCTTCGTCAGCGGCGTCTCGCGCAGGAAGAGCCATAGCGGCGCACTGCCGGTGTGGGGGCCGACCATGCCGGCCTTGTCTTCGGTTATGACGAGGCCACCAGCCACGACCTTGACCCTGCGTTGCGGGCCTTCGGTCTCGACCAGTGCGACACGGTTGCCGAAATGGTCGTCATAGCTCACTTCGACGGTGGCGCCGTCGACCGATACATCCCAGTCCTCCACGGTCTGGCACGGGCCGGTCTGTGGTGTCAGGCGCAGCCGTTGCAATGCATAGGGCATCGGCTCGTCATAGACATATTCGGTCGTATGGGTGATTTTCAGACGCATAAGCTGTCCCCGTCCACGCGCTTACAGATAAAAGCGGTAGCCTTCCATGATTTCCTGCCCCAGCTGCCCGTTCCGGTTGACAAATCTCTCCAGAAACTCATGCAGTCCTTCATCCATGACGCGATCGATCGTCGTCTTGCGCAGACTGTCGCGAATGCTTTCCGCCGTTTCATGCGCCTTGTGCTTTTCACCGTAATCCTCAGCTATGTAATTGAGGTTGCTGGTGATCTTCTCATAGCAATAGGCGAGCGAGCGCGGCATGCGGCCGTTGAGAATGAGGAAGTCGGCGATGTTGGCGGGCTTGTATTCCGCATCGTAGACCCAGCCATAGGAGCGGTGCGCCGAGACCGACCGCAGGATGGATTCCCATTGGGCATTGTCGAGCGAGGAGCCGACATGCGCCACGGCCGGCAGCAGCACGTAATATTTTACGTCGAGAATGCGGGCGGTGTTGTCGGCGCGCTCGATGAAGGTGCCGATGCGGGAGAAATTATAGAGATCGTTGCGCAGCATCGAGCCGTGGAAGGCGCCGCGCACCAGACCGGCGCGATGCTTGATGACATCGATGGTCTGCGGCAGTTCGGCATGGCTGAGCTTGCGGCCGAGGATGTTCTTCAGCTCGATCCAGAATTCGTTGGTGGCTTCCCATGTCTCGCGCGTCAGCGCGGTGCGCACCATGCGGGCATTGTTGCGGCCCGCCTCGATGCAGGACATGACGCTGGAAGGGTTTGCCTTGTCCCGCAGGAGATAATCGATCGCATTGGCCGCCGTTACCTTCTCGCGGGTTTCGAGAAAGGCTTCGTGCACGCCGGCACTCTGCAACACGCCGTCCCAGTCCTCATCGCCGCTGCCGCTGCGTGTCAGGGAAACGCGCAGGCCCGCATCAATAAGCCGGGCGATGTTTTCAGCGCGCTCGATATACCGGAACATCCAGTAGAGCCCGTTTGCCGTTCTGCCCAGCATGGCTTAGTCCTCCAGTACCCATGTATCCTTGGTGCCGCCGCCCTGGCTGGAATTGACCACCAGCGAGCCCTGCTTGAGGGCAACACGGGTCAGTCCGCCGGGAATGATCTTCACCTTGTCTGAAACCAGCACATAAGGACGCAGATCGACATGGCGCGGCGCGATGCCGTTCTTCACCATGATCGGCACGGTGGAAAGCGACAGCGTGGGCTGCGCGATGTAATTGGAGGGGCGGGCTTTCAGCTTTTCGGCAAAAAGCGCCCGTTCCTTTTTCGACGCGGTGGGGCCGACCAGCATGCCGTAACCGCCCGAACCGTGAACTTCCTTGACGACCAGTTCGGCAAGGTTGTCGAGAACGTATTTCAGGCTGTCCGGCTCCGAACAGCGCCATGTCGGCACGTTTTCCAGAAGCGGCTTGCGGCCGGTGTAGAACTCGACGATCTCAGGCATGTAGGAATAGATCGCCTTGTCGTCGGAAATGCCGGTGCCGGGGGCATTGGCGATGGTGATGTTGCCAGCGCGGTAGACATCCATGATGCCGGGTACGCCGAGCGCCGAATCCGGCCGGAAGGTGAGTGGGTCAAGGAAGTCGTCGTCGACGCGGCGGTAAAGCACGTCGATGGCCTCGTAGCCACGGGTTGTGCGCATCTTGACCTTGCCGTCCATGACGCGCAGGTCGGACCCTTCCACCAGCTCCACGCCCATCATGTCGGCCAGGAAGGAATGTTCGTAATAGGCGGAATTGTAGATGCCGGGGGTCAGCACCGCGACGCGCGGCTTGCCGGTGCAGCCGGGGGGTGCAAGCGAGGCGAGCGATTGGCGCAGCTGATAGGGGTAATCCTCCACCCGCTGCACGCGGTTTTCATGGAAGAGTTCCGGGAACATCTGCATCATCGTTTCACGGTTTTCCAGCATGTAGCTGACACCTGAAGGCGTGCGGGCATTGTCTTCCAGAACGTAGAACTGGTCTTCGCCAGTGCGGACGATATCCGTGCCGACAATGTGGGTATAAACGCCGCCGGGTGGCGTGAAACCGATCATTTCCGGGAGGAATGCAACGTTCTTCTCAATGATTTCACGGGGTATACGCCCGGCGCGGATGATTTCCTGCTTGTGGTAGATATCGTCGAGGAAAGCGTTGAGAGCGAGAACGCGCTGTTCGATACCCTGGGCCAGTTTGCGCCACTCGCGCCCGGAAATGATGCGCGGAATGATATCGAAGGGGATCAGTTTTTCTGAACTGTCGGCGTGGCCGTAGACTGCGAAAGTAATGCCTGTTTTTCGAAAGATGTTTTCCGCGTCTTTAGACTTCTGGATCAGGTGTGCCCTGTCCTGCCGGCTGTACCACTCGTTATAGTTTTCATATGGGCTTCGCGGCGCGTTGTCCGCATTTATCATTTCGTCAAATGCCAACTTCGATGTCCCCTTTTTTGCCATATGAATACAACGACAAATGCAATGCAAGAACTATGCGGAGGCCTCCGTGAAGATTTTTTACCGCCCTAGAGTTTTAAAAAAGAAGCGTTTTTTCGCTTTCAGCCTATAAATGCGGCATTGGCAAATTGGTTGCAGGGCAAGGTGGGGTGGAACGGGGTAGTGGCGCTGTGTGCGCCGTGGGCGAATGCACAAATTTTGTTCGTTCGCTTTCGGTTGATGGGTTTTGGGTGTGGCATCAGAAAATCTGAAAGATGCGATCACCAAAACACTTTTGACCTTTTGCGGGGATGGGGATACCGGCTAGCTTGGACGGCTGTGTTTCGCCACGGGGTGCGCGCCGAGATCCGGCCGGGTCATTGACCGGTTGCTTCAAGTCGTAAAAATGTCAATTCGCCGCATGCCTTATGTCCCGGACCAATGTCCGGTTGCGGGGCATCACGCGGCACAGGGGAAGTTCCCATGTCGCTCGACCGTCTAGCTCCGGCCATCTTCGTCTTTCTCTGGTCGACCGGCTGGGTCACCGCAAAATATGCCGTTTATTATACCGGTCCGCTGACCTTCCTCTGTCTGCGTTACTTATTGGCGGGTGCGATATTGTGGGCGATCTGCCGGTTTTCCTCCATTCAATGGCCTGAACGGCGCATTGATGTCTTCCGGGCGATCTTGTCCGGTGTGTTCCTGCACGGCCTCTACCTTGGCATGATCTGGTGGGCGATAGGGCAGGGTGTGCCGGCGGCGATCGGGGGCATTATTGCCGGTTTGCAGCCGTTGATGACGGCGGTTGCCGCTCGGTACATGATCGGCGAAAAGATCTCTCCGGTGCAGCGTGCCGGCTTGCTTCTCGGCTTTGTCGGCATTGCCATCGCCGTGCTGCCGAAGGTCATGGCGTCAGGCGCGCTCGGCCTTTCCGTGCCGCTTTATGCCGTGGCGGTGAATGTGCTGGGCATGACGTCCGTGACCTATGGCACCCTCTACCAGAAGAAATACGTCCATGGCGGAAACATCATGGCGGTCGCCACGCTGCAATATGTCGGCGCCCTCATCGTCACGGTTCCCTTCGCGCTGTTGCTGGAGGATGGCCATGTGGATTGGAGCCTCGGGCTTGCCGCCACGCTCGTCTGGTCGGTAGGCGCGATCTCCATCGGTGCGGTGGCCCTGCTGCTCTATCTCATCCGGCGCGGGCAGGTCTCGCGCGCCGCCTCGCTGATCTATCTCGTGCCGCCGCTGGCTGCCGTGGAAGCGGCCCTGCTTTTCGGGGAAACGCTGACGCCTGCCATGATTGCCGGCACGGTTCTGGCTGTAACGGGTGTGTATCTGGCCAACCGCCGGCCCGCAGCGCCGGTTGAGGCACGTTAATTCCTACAACCTCATATTAGAGGTTTGTTAACCATAAAATTATACCTCTCGTTAATCTAGAGATTTGGCGGGGGTTACATGTCTATTTCACGTCGTGGTGTTCTGTTCGGATTGCCGCTGTTGCTGGCCGGCTGCGCAAGTTCCGGCATCGGGCAGCAAAGGCTTAATTATGCGGCGAAGCCGGACGAGAAGTTTCCGCTTCCGGAAATGCATCTCGACAAGGTGAAGCCCGAGCTGCGCCGGCAGGAAGTGGCCTACGACACCGCGCATCCGGCCGGAACGGTGATTGTGGATACGCCAGCGCGGCGTCTTTATTACGTGCTGGGTGATGGACGGGCAATGCGTTACGGCGTCGGCGTCGGTCGCCAGGGGCTCGCGCTGAAGGGCGACGCCTATATCGGCCGGAAGTCGGAATGGCCTTCCTGGACGCCGACCGCAAACATGATGCGCCGTGATCCGCGCAATCTGAAATACGCCGGCGGCATGGAGGGGGGGCCGAACAACCCGCTCGGCGCACGGGCGCTCTACCTCTATCGCGGCGGCAACGACACCATGTTCCGCCTGCACGGCACCAACCAGCCGCAATCCATCGGCCACGCCATGTCAAGCGGCTGTATCCGCATGCTGAACCACGACATCATCGATCTTTACAGCCGCGTGCCGGTTGGCTCCAGGGTCGTGGTGCTGCAGGCCTGACGGGGATGCGGATTTTTCCGCCTTTGCCACGCGAAAAAATGCCTGTATCCTTGGGTTGATTTTTTCCACATGAGCCCAGTTTTATGGTGGAAAATCAACCATGTGTAGAATGCCTCCCTTTATGTATTTAAGGGAGTTCTGCTATATCGGAAATGTGATTTTCGGTGTTCGAGACGTGTATCCATAAAGGCATGATTGCGCTGTATCGAGCGTCGCACTACTTCAACGGGGACACATGAACATGGCAATCTTAGACAATCTCTCCCGCTATCGCCCGCAGGCACTCGGGGCGCTGCGCATCATGACAGCGCTGCTTTTCATTTCGCATGGAACGCAGAAGCTGTTCGGTTTCCCGGCATCGCAGATGGACGGCTCCCTGCCGACGATGCTGCTGGTGGCGGCGCTTCTGGAAGCCGTTGGCGGCATTCTCGTGCTGGTCGGCCTTTTCACGCGTCCGGTTGCCTTCATCCTGTCCGGCCAGATGGCTGTTGCCTATTTCATAGCGCACGGGCCTAAGAGCTTCTTCCCCGCTCTCAATGGGGGCGACGCCGCGATCCTGTTCTGCTTCATCTTCCTTTATCTCGTGTTTGCCGGTCCGGGCGCTTTCTCGGTGGATGAACGCCGGGCCTGATCGGCCGCTGCATTGACCGGTCTGTCATTGAAGCCCCTCATGGCTGGTACCGTGCGGGGCTTCATGCTTTTGAAGCGGAGCAAACTTCGGCCGTCACCGAAGCATAGATGCTTGTTTTCGGGTTAGGAACGGTTCATCCTGAACGCAGTTGGAAAATTGATCCGTGACCAGTCAAAACCCTATCGCCCGAGAATTGCTGCTGCTCGCCCTGTTGTCCACTCTGTGGGCCGCATCCTACACTTTCATCAAGATCGGGGTGGAGACAATACCACCGCTGACCTTCATTGCCGCAAGAACCCTGATTGCCGGTCTGTTGCTGCTGGCGGTCATTCGCCTGCGCGGGCTGCGGTTGCCGCGGGATTTCGCCACATGGCGGCTCTTCTTCGTTCAGGCCTGCATCAACAGCGTGTTGCCTTTCACGCTGATCGCGTGGGCGGAGCAGAGCATCGATGCCGGTCTCGCCGTCATCCTCAATGCGACGACGCCGATCTTCACCTTTCTTCTCACCGCGCTGATCATCCGGCATGAACAGGTCAGCGGGCGCAAGCTGTTCGGCACTATTGCGGGCATGACAGGTGTCTGTCTCATCATCGGTCTGGATGCGTTGAACGGGGCGGGTGAGGCGCTGTGGAGCCAGATTGCCGTGCTGACTGCGGCCTTTTCCTACGCCTGTGCCGCCATCTTCAGCAAAAACTTCAGGGGTCTCGATCCCGTCATGCCTGCCGCCGGCTCGCTGATCTGCGGCGCCGTGCTTCTGTTGCCGGTGAGTGTGATCGTTGACCGGCCCTGGACATTGTCGCCATCTTCGGCGTCGCTCACCGCACTTGCGTGTCTCAGCGTCTTTTCAACCGCGCTCGCCTTCATGGTCTATTTCCGGCTGATGCAGACGCTCGGTTCGGTCGGTACCACGTCGCAGGCGTATCTGCGGGTTCCGATCGGTGTCGCCATTGGCATGGTGTTTCTTGGAGAAGTGCCGACGCCTGCCATGTGGGTGGGTCTTGTCTGCGTGATTGCCGGTGTGCTGGCCATGACCTTGCCGTCGCGGCGCCGGTCGTTGGCGCAGGGCGGTTGAGAGCAAAAAGAAAACCCCGCAAGCCTGCGCTTGCGGGGTTTGAAGGTAGACACGCGATGCCGACGAAGCCGACTCGCGCAGAGTTACTTAGCGGTTACGGCCGCGATTGCCGTTTCCGTTGCCGGAAGCGCGCTTTTCCTGGCCGTTGCCGCCAGCAGGCGCGTGACGGTTGCCACCGCTGCCGCCGGGCTTGCGGGCAGGGCGGCGCTGCTTGCGGGGGCCGGCCGGGCGACCCGCGTCACCTTCCGCCGTCTTCACGCGCTTGAAGTCTGACGTGACTTCCAGATCGTTGTCCGCATCACGCGGGGCGTGGTGACGCGAGGGACGGGGCTCGCCATTGTGGCGTCCGCCTTCGCGAGGGCCACGCGGCTGGCCGCCATTGTTGTTGCGACCACGGTTGTTGTTGTTCGGGCGCGTCGGGCTGGCAAGACCGGCCGGACGTTCACCGGATGCAACCGGGATATCGATCTTCATCAGCTTTTCGATATCGTGCAGCAGACGCGTTTCGTCCGGTGCGCAGAACGCGATGGCAATGCCGTCGCGGCCGGCACGGGCGGTACGGCCGATGCGGTGGACATAGGCGTCGGGCACTTCCGGCAGGTCATAGTTGAAGACGTGCGTCACGGCCGGAATATCGATGCCGCGGGCAGCAACGTCGGTTGCGACCAGAACCTTGATCTCACCGTCCTTGAAGCCCTTCAGTGCCCGCTCGCGCTGGCCCTGGCTCTTGTTGCCGTGGATGGAAGCGACCTTGAAGCCGATATGTTCGAGATGCTTGTAGAGCTTTTCCGCGCCGTGCTTGGTGCGCAGGAAAACGATCGAGCGGCCATCCGGGTTTTCGTTGAGCGACTTCTTCAGAAGGTCTGTCTTGTCGTTCTTGCCGGCGACGAAATGCACGTACTGCTCGACCTTGTCGGCGGCCTTGCCCGGAGGTGTTACCTCGACCTTGATCGGGTCCGTCAGGAAGTTGCTGGCAAGCTCGGAAATCGCCTTCGGCATCGTTGCCGAAAACAGCAGGGTCTGGCGCTTGGCCGGAACCATCTTGGAAATCTTGCGCAGGTCGTGAATGAAGCCCAGATCGAGCATTTGGTCGGCTTCATCAAGCACCAGATAGGTGACCTTGGAAAGCGAGATCGCGTTGCGGGCGATGAGGTCCAGCAGGCGGCCGGGTGTCGCCACCAAGACGTCCGTGCCTTTTTCGAGCTGAAGCTGCTGCTTGTTGATCGATGCGCCGCCGACAACCTGGTTGATGCGCAGCGGCGTCTTCTTCACGAAGGAGCGCAGGTTTTCGCCGATCTGGTTCACCAGTTCGCGGGTCGGTGCAAGGATGAGGGTGCGGGTGGTGCGGTTTGCCGGGCGGTCGGCTTGCTTCATCAGCATTTCGATGATGGGCAGGCCGAATGCTGCCGTCTTGCCCGTGCCGGTCTGTGCGAGGCCGATGAGATCACGGCCTTCAAGCAGCAGCGGAATGGCCTTTGCCTGAATGGGGGTGGGGGTCGTGTAGCCGAGCTGGGTAACGCTGGCCACAATCTTTTCAGAGAGGCCGAGTTCGCTAAAACTGGTCAATAGTAATGCCTTTCGGGGCGCCAAAAACCAATCGTCCGGAGCAGTTGCTGCTGTCCGGCGGTTTCGGCGTCAAGAACCCCGCGTGAATTGGGAACTTGTGGGTTGGAATAACTTTCTGCGCATCAGTGCGGCAAAACGCCGTCTTCTGTATTCGTTGCGCTTTTCCTTCATGCGGGCCAAGTCATCTTGGTCATGTGCTGCAGCTCACGCGGCTGCCGAAGGTGAAAGCTTGACCGGCATGTGGGCGTTTTATGGCGTAAAGTCAAGCAATAGTTTTGTAACGCTGCCGTCCCGCGGCGCATGGCTGCCATGCAGAAGGCAGGCTGGTGATTACCGGCACGGCGCTGAGGCTTGCGAATAATTATGGTTAAAAAAGGGTAAAGCGACCATTCCGCACATAGCAAATAGCGGTTTTCTCACATAACGTTTTTGCAACGACGTCTGGAAATATTTGATTCGACAAGGATGGAACTGCACGGTGTGGAGTATCGCTTGACCCAAGGATGCGGGTTGCTGGAAAAAGCTTACGGGGCCATCGCCGCCCTGGATTTGCCCGCGTGCATCAAGGACAGCGAGCTTCGCTACCTCATGGTCAATGCAGCCTATGGCCGGGTCATGGGGCGTCCGCCCGCCGCGTTCACAGGCCACACCAGCCTTTCCCTTACCGCCGATATTCGAGATGCCGAGCGCGAGGATAGGGAGCGCCGCTCGCTGGTCTTTGCCACGGACGAAGTGATTTCATGCCATGGTGCAGCGTCTTCAGGGCCTTACAAGCTGCGTTGCGAACGCTTCACCGGCGATGACGGCAGTCTGTTCCTGTTCGAAGTGTTCGAAGAAATGCCCTCTGTCGTCGTGAAGGGTATTTCGGACGGCGGCAGCGCCGACCTGCTGTTCGACAGCGGCGTTATCGACCTCATCGATGCCGGCATCGTGATTTATGACCGTGAAAACCGGCTCGTCTATTGCAATGCGCGTTTCGTGGAATTCTACAGCGATTTCAACCTCCAGCTAAAGCCCGGCACCCGGCTTGAGACGCTGATGGAGGCGGTCTATTTCTCGAGCGGCTACCGCAACGTGAAATCGGACGATCCGGATTACCAGGCATGGCTGCAGAAGCAGTTGCGGGATTTTTCCCTGCCCTATCTCGAGAGGGTGGAGCAGTTTGCCGATGGCCGCTGGGTGCGCATGGTCAACAAGCGGCTGGAAAACGGCATGCTGGTGGGGCTTCGCGTCGATGTGACGGAGTTCAAGGCGCATGAGACCCTGCTTAGCAAGCAGATCCGCGAGACCTGGCTGCTGCGCGCCGCGCTTGAGCAATTGCCCGTGGGCGTGTTCCTGCGGGATCAGGACAGGCGGCTGACCTTTGCCAATGCGGCCTTTGAGAAATTCCAGGGCGGCAGCCTCGCCGACTATTTGGGCAAGACCGAATGCGAGATGTTTCCGGAGGAAGGCGCAGAGTTCCAGCGGGAAAACGAGCATATCCTGCAAACCGGAGAGGCGATTGAAAAGACCGGAAACATTCCGCTTTCGGATGGCGGCGCCGTCCCGGTCATAACCCGGCTCGGCCGGGTCACGACGCCGGATGACGAATATTATCTGGTGGGTTCAGTCACCGATGTCAGCCTGCTGCAGGATCGGGAAAATGCGCTGATCGCGGCGCAGGCGCAGGCCGAAGCGCTGCATCGCCAGTTCGAAACGGTTCTTCATGCCCTGCCGGTTGGCGTACTGCTCCTCAACGCTGATCTCGTCATCGAATATGTCAATCCGTGCTTCGACACGTTATGGGGCGAAATCGGCGGCGAGAAGTCGCTTGTCGGCAAAAGCTATCGCGAATTCATGGAAACGAATTTCGAAAGCGGCCTTTATGACTATGGCGATATACCCTTCGAGGAACTCTACAACCAACGCGCAGAACGGCTGCTCAACGACAAGGTCTTCACGCCGCGCGAGGTGCGCAGCAAAAGCGGCAAGGTCACCGTCATTTCCAAGACCCGCCTCGACGGCGGAAAAATCCTCAGCACCTATGCCGATGTGACCGACGTGCGCATGCGCGACGCCGAGATCAGTGAGGCAAAGGCCGAGCTTGAGCGTGTCGGCGAATATATGCAGGGCGCCACGCGCGCCATGGCACAGGGGCTGGTGCTGGTCGAGCAGGGAACCATCATCATGTCCAACGAGGCCGTGGCGCGAATGTTCGACGTGCCGCCGCAGCTGCTGGAAAAGGGCTGCAACTGGTCGGGGTTCTTTGCCCATTGCGCCGGGCGCGGAGATTTTGGAACCAAAGAGGAGGCGGCCGCGACGCTGACCGCCTGGAGAGAGCACATAGCCGCCAACAGGCCGTTCTCCTGGCTGATCCATATTGCCGGAAAGACGTGGCTCAATCTGGAAGCGACCAACAGTTCCGGCAATTACTGGCTCTTCATCGTCACCGACGTGACCGAGATGAAGATGCGCGAGGAGGAGTTGCAGCGGCTGCTTTCCCGCGCGGAAGCGGCAGATCGCGCCAAATCTGAATTCCTTGCCAATATGAGCCATGAAATCCGCACGCCGATGAATGGCGTGCTCGGCATGGCGGAACTTCTGGCCAAATCCAATCTGGATACGCGCCAGAAAACCTTCACCGATATCATCGTCAAATCCGGCAATGCGCTTCTGACGATCATCAACGACATTCTCGATTTCTCCAAGATCGAAGCCGGGCAGATGAAGCTGCGTAGCGTGCCTTTCGATCCGGCGGAAGCGGTGGAGGATGTGGTTTCCCTCCTGTCTTCGGCGGCACTGGAAAAGAACATAGAACTGGTCGTCCGGATAGATCCGTCGGTTTTCGGCAAGGTCATGGGGGACGCCGGGCGGTTCCGCCAGGTCGTCACCAATCTTGTTGGAAACGCCGTCAAGTTCACGGAAATGGGGCATGTGCTGATCGAACTTTCGGCGCAGTCGGCGGAAGCGTCGGAGACCATTCTGTCGCTGCGCGTCGAAGATAGCGGCATCGGCATTCCCGCAGACAAGCTCGAAACCATCTTCGACAAATTCAGCCAGGTCGACGGCTCAGCGACGCGGCGGCACGAGGGAACGGGATTGGGACTGGCGATCACGGTCGGTCTTGTCGGTCTTTTCGACGGTACCATCAATGTGGTGAGCGAAGTCGGCAAGGGATCGACCTTCGAAGTCAATATTCCGTTTCACGTTACGGAAAAACGGCGCGACGCTCCGCTTCTTGCCATGGCGATCGAGGATATACGCGTACTCGTCATCGACGATAACGACGTCAATCGCCGCATATTGACGGAGCAGTTGAAGACTTGGGATATCGACGGCCATGCTGTGCAGGACGGGCCATCAGGCATTGCCGTGCTGCAGGAGGCTGCATCTCTCGGTTTTGCCATCGACGCCATCATTCTCGATTATCATATGCCTGTTATGAACGGGCTGGATGTGGTCGAGCGCATCAGGGCGGATAGCCGTTTCGACGATATCGCCATCGTGTTCCTGACGTCCATGGATGTCGTGGGTGACGAGAGCCTGTTCACCGATCTCAGCGTGCAGGCGCATCTGATGAAGCCGGCGCGGGCGCGTCTGTTGCGTTCCACCCTGTTCGATGTGGTGCGAGATGTGCGGCAGAAGCGCGCCCGGCAGGATCCGCAGGGGCTAAGGTCAGGTGGTAGCGATGCGCCAGCGCGGCCGGACAATGGCCCCACGGACAAGAAGCGGCGGGTTGCGCCACCTCCGACGACGGTTCCAGACCGGCGCCGACCCTGCCTTGTCGATGTGCTGGTGGCCGAGGACAACGACGTCAACCAGATCGTTTTCACCCAGATATTGCAGCAGGCGGGTTTGCGGTTTTTGATCGTCGGCAATGGCAAGAAGGCCGTTCAGGCGTGGGAGGAGCACAATCCCGCCGTCATCCTTATGGATGTGTCGATGCCGGTCATGAACGGGCATCAGGCGACACTGGCAATCCGCGCCGCCGAACAGGCGGCTGCCGACGGCCGGCATGTTCCGATCATCGGCGTTACCGCGCATACACAGGACGCGGACCGCGAGCTTTGCATCGCAGCAGGCATGGATGATTATCTGTCGAAGCCCATCAGCCCCGAAATTCTCGAGGACAAGATCGCGCAATGGCTGGGAGACGCGATGCCACGCCGCGACGTGCCGACCGCCTGACAGTGACGGCCGGTTGCTGCTGTGGGAGCCGTCTCAGCGGGATGGCTTGGTGCCGCACAGCATCTCACGCTTCCCGGCAAACCCTTTGCGGCGCTCCAGTTCAAAACCGGCGGCGATGAGGTTGCGGCGGACGAAGCCAGCGGCGGCATAGGTGGCGAATGTGCCCCCCAGTACCGTCTTACCGAACAGCGTCTGCATGATTTCCAGCGACCACATGTCGGGATTGCGGGCTGGGGCGAAACCATCCAGAAACCAGGCGTCGAAGCCTTCGCTTCTGCCGGAAATGCCGGCGAGCGCTTCGCCGCATACCACTGTCAGGCGCGTCTGGTCGTCCAGTTCGATATCGACCTCGCCTTTCGGGTCCGCCGGCCAGCGGGCGACCAGTGCCTTGCGCTCAATATCCACTTCCGGCCAGCGGGAAAGCGCCCGGTCGATCTCGTCCGCCTTCATCGGGTAGAGTTCGAAGGACATGAAATGCAGCGTGGAGCGGCCGTTGCGCACCTCTTTCCATTGACGCCAGGTCTCGCAGAGATTGAGACCGGTGCCGAAGCCAAGTTCGCCGATGCGGAAGATGCCCTCTCGCTCAAGCCAGCGCTGCGGCAGGCCGTTTCCGGACAGAAAGACATGGCCGCATTCCAGCCTGCCATCCGTCTGGCAATAAAAATGATCGTCAAAGGCCAGCGAATAGGGCATATCCCCCTCACGCCAGTCGAGCGCGGTGGGCGGATTGTCGGCTGCCGAACCGACATCTGCGGTGTTTTCCTTGGAATGTGTCATGACTAATGCCGATAGTCCCGCTTTCGAATCTGGTCAATCACCAAGATTGCGGGCACCAAGATTGCCTGGCTCGGTGCCGCTTCTCATCGTCGGTGGCGGCATTATGGGGCTGTGGGCTGCCGTCAAGGCAGAGCGGCTGGGCATAAACGCCCTGCTGCTGGAAGCGGGCCGTCTTGGCGATGGCGCAAGCGGCGGGCTGTTGGGCGCGCTGATGCCGCATATGCCGGACCGCTGGTCGGACAAGAAGCAATTCCAGTTCGACGCTCTCGTCGCGCTGGAAAAACAGATCGCCGAGCTTGAGGCCGAAACCGGGCTTTCCGCCGGTTACCGGCGCTGCGGTCGGATCATTCCCCTGCCGAAACCACATTTGCGCAGCATTGCCGAACGGCACGAGCGGGATGCCGGGGAAAACTGGGTTTCAGACGGGCGCCGGTTCCACTGGCATGTCGGCGACAGCCCTTCCGTTGCCGGATGGGTGGACGATGCGGCGGGGCAAGCCGGCTTCGTGCTGGATACGCTGGCCGCAAGGGTTTCTCCCCGGGCAATGATCGCCCTTCTGTCGGCTTTCCTCCGCAACGCCCGGCATGTGCGGGTGGCGGAACAGTGCCGCGTCGTCTCGCTCGATCCGGATAAAGGGCGGGCGGTGCTGTCGTCGGGCGACGAGGTCGCCTTCGGTCATGTCATCGTCGCGAACGGCCATGGTTCCTTCGCGCTGATCCGCGATGCCATCGGTCTGGAACCCGGCATTGCGCTTGGACAGGCCGTGAAGGGACAGGCCGCCCTTCTGGATGCTGCGGCCGACCCGGCCATGCCGGTCGTATTTCTGAACGGCCTCTACATCGTGCCGCATGAGGATGGCACTGTCGCCATCGGCAGTACCAGCGAAGATTGTTTTTCCGATCCATTCAGCACCGACGAAAAGCTGGAAAAATTGCTTGCGGATGCATGCGCCGTGGTGCCGTCGCTTGGCCGTGCGCCGGTGCTCGAACGCTGGGCCGGGCTGCGGCCGAAGGCGGTTGGACGGGACCCGATGGTGGGTACACTTGCCGAATATCCGCGGCTCGTGGCGTTATCGGGCGGCTTCAAGGTCAGCTTCGGCCTTGCCCATTGTCTTGCTGATGCTGCGTTGCAGGCCGTGTGTGGCCACACGCCGGACGTGCCTTCCGGTTTTCGCCTTCAAGAACACGTGAGTATTGCCGTCCGGACTTTAGAAACTTCTGATTAGTTTGGTCCACGTCGTTAATCTGTCACGCAAATCGCTTACTTGCTGGCCTGCAAAGAGCCCCGTTTGGCCGCATTTGCGGCGAGGTGACAGCGCATGCGATACGCCATCCATTTCACGCCTTCCCCCAACGACCCGCTGACGCATGCGGCTGCCGCGTGGCTGGGACGCGATGCCTATTCAGGCCATGCGGTGGAGCCGCCTGGCATGATCGATCTCGGCATGCAGGAGATTTCCTACCATACCGCCCTGCCGCGCCGTTATGGTTTTCACGGCACCATAAAGGCCCCGTTCCGGCTTGCCGAAGGTCATTCCGAGGCCGCGCTGTTGCGCGACCTGATGTATTTTTCCGGCAGGCAGGACCCTTTCACGCTTCCACAACTTATAGTAGCGCGGCATGACAATGTCTTCAGCCTCGTTCCCGAGCGCCCCTGCGAAGTGCTGAATTTTTTCGCAGCCCGTGTGGTGCAGGAATTCGACCGTTACCGCGCGCCACTCTCCGAGGCGGAAATCGAGCGGGCGGATCCGGACCGGCTTTCGGCTTCGCAACTGACCAATCTGCATCGCTGGGGCAGCCCGCATGTGATGGACGAGTTCCGTTTTCAGATGTCGCTGACGGGCGGTGTCGAGCCTTCCAGCAGCCAGAGGATCGAGCGTGCCGTGCGCAAGGTTTTCGAGCCGCTGCTCAGCCGGCCTCTGTCATTTTCCAGCCTCGCGCTTTTCATCGAGGATGAACCCGGCGCGCCTTTCCGGGTGCATTCGCTGCATCCCATGGGTCGTGTTTCCGCCCGCAAGATCGCCTGAAAAGCGCGCCGCAGAAATCGTACACAAAAAAGCATCGGAATGTCGGCAAAATTGCTCTCGACATTCCGAATGCGGATGCTACCGTCCGTGCATCGCATGTCTGAAGCGTGTCGTGTTTACCCGTTTCGGGCAGACACCTTCGGATGGTTGTTTTGCTCATGTCTTCCAGAAGCGGGTTCCGCTTCGGGAGAGGTGTTTTGGGTGGCTGAATGATTTCCGAGAATTACTCCCGCAATCTGGTGGGCTACGGCCGCAATAGTCCCGATCCGAAATGGCCGGGCGGCGCACGCATCGCCGTGCAATTCGTCATCAATTACGAAGAGGGCGGCGAAAGCTGCATTCTCGACAATGACAAGGCTTCGGAATCGCTGCTGTCGGAAATCGTCGGCGCGCAGCCGTGGCCGGGCCAGCGCAACCTGAACATGGAATCGATCTACGAATATGGCTCACGCGCCGGTTTCTGGCGGCTGTGGCGCATGTTCGCCGATCTCGGCGTCACCACAACTGTTTATGGCGTGACCGCTGCCATGGCGCGCAACCCGCAAGCCGTTGCGGCAATGAAGGAAGCGGGTTGGGAAATCGCCAGCCACGGTTATCGCTGGCTGGAATACAAGGATTTTTCCGAGGAGGAGGAGCGCAAGCATATAACCGAAGCCGTGCGCCTGCATACGGAGCTTACGGGCGAGCGCCCCTTTGGCATGTATCAGGGCAAGCCTTCCGACAATACGTTGCGTCTCGTCATGGAAGAGGGCGGTTTTCTCTATTCGTCCGATTCCTATGCCGACGATCTGCCCTATTGGGTGAAGGGATTGCAGGATGAACCGTTCCTGATCATTCCTTATACGCTCGACACCAATGATATGCGTTTCGCCACACCGCAGGGCTTCAATTCCGGCGACCAGTTCTTCGCCTATCTGAAAGACGCTTTCGACGTTCTTTATCAGGAAGGGCGTGAAGGCGCGCCGAAGATGATGAGCGTCGGCCTGCATTGTCGTCTCGTCGGCCGTCCCGGCCGCGCCGCAGCCCTTCGCCGTTTCATCGAATATGTGCTGGGCCACGAAAAGGTGTGGATTCCGCAGCGTATCGAGATCGCTCGTCACTGGCATGAAAACCACAAGCCGGGAACGCTCTGATGCTGACGCGGGATGAATTTGTCAGCCGTTTCGGCGGTGTGTTCGAACATTCGCCTTTTATCGCCGAGCGGGCCTATGATGTCGGAGGCGCAGGTCTGGAGTTAACGGCGAAGGCGGTTCACGGCGCATTATGCGCGCAGTTTCGTGGCGCCTCCGAAGCGGAACGGCTGGGTGTTTTGCGCGCGCATCCTGATCTTGCCGGCAAGCTCGCAATCGCAGGTGAGTTGACCGCCGATAGCCGCAATGAACAGGCAGGCGCAGGGCTCGACCGGCTTTCGCCCGAGGAGCATGCGCGCTTCACCGAGCTGAACTCCGCCTATACGCAAAAATTCGGCTTTCCATTCATCATTGCAGTCAAGGGGCTGAACAGGCACGATATTCTCTCCGCCTTCGAGACGCGTATCGGCAATGATGCGGCGACAGAATTTGCGACGGCGACGGCGCAGGTGGAAAAGATCGCCTGGCTGCGCCTTTCCTCGATGCTGCCCGAGGGCTGAATTGGCGAGCGGCGGTCGTTCCGCTATACTCGTGCTATCTGGAGACTAAGGCCATGAGACCCTCCGAGGTGCTGGAAAAGAACAGGGAAGCGATCCGCGAAGCAACAAAGCGCTTCAACGCGGCAAACCCGCGCGTGTTCGGTTCCGTCGCGCGTGGCGAGGACAGGCCGGACAGCGATCTGGATATTCTGGTGGATGCGTTGCCGGGGACCACTCTGTTCGATCTTGGCGGACTGCTGGAGGAACTGAAGACTATCCTCGGTGTCGAGGTTGACGTCGTCACCTCAGGCGGCCTGCACTCGGATATCCGGGCGCGTGTTCTGATGGAAGCCAAAGCAGTATGAGTACGGATCGGCTTCTGCTCTACCTGAAGGAGATGGATGTTGCCGCCTCCCGAATAGGGGGTTTCATTCAGGATATGGATGAGGCCGCTTTTTCTTCCGATACGCGTACCCAGATGGCGGTAATGATGGGCCTTGCCCTGATTGGCGAGGCGGTCGCAAAACTGGACAAACATTACCCCGCGTTTTTACAGCAGCACCCGGAAATCCCCTGGATAAAGATGAAGGGTATGCGCAATTTGATCGTGCATGATTATTTTCGGGCGGAACTCTCGGTCGTCTGGAAAACGATAACGCAGAGCATTCCGGATTTGCAGGCGCGTCTCTCACTCCTCCGAAACTGGCATGCCCAAGGTGAATGACATTTGACTGATTTTCTCGAAATCAAGCCTCTGACCAAAGAGGCGTTCGCATCCTTCGGTGATGTGATCGAAATTACACCCTCTTCCATGCGCCACATCAACGGCGGCCAGACCGAGCGGCATCATGCCCTTGCGGCACCCGAGGCGGCGGGCGAGGGCGCGCGTATCATCCTCAATATCTTTCGCGGGCAGCCGCGTGCCTTCCCGCACACAATCGAGATGATGGAGCGGCATCCGCTCGGCAGCCAGAGCTTTTCGCCGCTGTCCGGCAGGTCATTCCTCGTCGTCGTCGCCGAAGACGAGGGGGGCAAACCCGCCCGACCGCAGGTTTTTCTGGCGCGCGGGGATCAGGGCGTGAATTACCGCCGCAATGTCTGGCATTATCCGTTGATGCCGCTGCAGGCGATTTCTGATTTTCTCGTTGCCGATCGCGATGGGCCGGGCAACAATCTGGAAGAGCATTTTTTCGATGCGCCCTACATTATCGCGGAGCCCAGCCTATGACCGGTTTGACCACCCACGTCCTCGATGCCGCCCATGGCACGCCCGCCGAGGGACTGACGATCGAGCTTTACCGGCTCTCGGGTGATCGTCGCGAGAAGATTAAGACGGTTAAGACCAATAGCGATGGCCGCGTTGATGGCGGGCCGCTGCTTGTGGGCGACAGTTTCAAGGCCGGGGAATACGAGCTGGTTTTCCATGCGGGCGATTATTTGCGTGGCAAGGGCGTCGCCTTGGCGGAACCCGCCTTTCTCGACATCATCCCCATCCGTTTCGGCATTGCCGACGAGAGCAGCCATTACCATGTGCCGCTTCTGCTTTCGCCTTATAGTTACTCCACCTATCGAGGAAGCTGACCGCCATGATCTTTGCCGCCATTGCCGATATTCATGGAAACTGCGCCGCACTGGAGGCCGTGCTTGAGGATATCGCGAGGCTTGGCATCAAGGACATCGTCAATCTCGGCGATTGCTTCAGTGGTCCGCTGGAAGCGGGTTTTACCGGCGATGTGCTGGTTGGTAACTGGATACCCAGCGTTCTCGGCAATCATGATCGCGAATTGATCGAGCGCGCGCCGGAAGAGATGGGCAGCTGGGAGAGGCCGGCGCATGCGCAGCTGACCGCCGCGCATCTGGACTGGCTGCACACCCTGCCGTTCAGCATGGTTTTCAAGGACGTCGCCTATTGCTGCCACGGCTCGCCGCGCGGTGATCTGGAATACTGGCTGGAGACGCTTTCGCCGGAAGGGGTGCTGAAATTGCGACCGCTTTCCGAAATCGAGGCCATGGCTGATGGCATCACCCAGCCGCTGATGTTGTGCGGCCACACACATATCGCCCGCACCGTGCAGCTCTCCGATGGCCGCTTGATCGTCAATCCCGGCAGCGTCGGCTGCCCCGGCTGGAAAGATGACACGCCGTTCGACCATCATGTCGACGTCGGTCATCCGCTGGCTAGCTACGCCGTGCTGGAACAGACCGCACGCGGCTGGCAGGTCTATTTCCGGCAGATACGCTACGATAATCTTGCCATGGCCGAGATGGCGAAGGTCAACGGCATTCCGTATCTGGCCGATGCGTTGGAAAACGGTTGGCTCAAGCGGTAGAGCTCACCCTTCGCTGTTCATGACCACGCACGCATAAGACTGCGCCTTCAACTCCTTGCAGGCGGAAACCGCCGAAGACTGGTCTTCAAACCCGGTGAAGCGGGCGCGGTAGAGCGTTGCCGATCCGCTTTGCACCGCTTCGGTATAAGGCGCGATGCCGGAGTAGCTGCTGGCGATGTTGGAGCGGGCATTGGCGAGCAGCGAGCGGGCGGCGGCTTCGCTGTCGGTGGCGGCGATCTGTACTTCCCAGCGGCTGCGTTGGCCGGTCATTTGTGCAGCGGGTGCGGGTTTCGGGATGGCAGAGACCTGGATCATATCCGCCATCTGGCTGTTCGCCGTGGCGATCTGCATGGCTATCGGATCGGCGCGACGCTCGGCAAACATAGGCAATGGTACGGCTGCCGGGGGGACGGCTGCGGGCGGCACATCGAAGGTGCGGCTGACATTGGCGCTTGCCACCAGCTGTTCGGTATTACGGTTTCTCGAGGCCTGCGGCATCGCCTTGTCCAGCAGAGCTGCCATCTGCGCATCGCGGCTGCGCGCGGTCTTGCCGCCCAGCACGACGCCGACGACACGGCGGCCATTGTGATTGATGGCGCTGACGAGGTTGAAACCCGACGCATTGGTGTAACCGGTCTTGATGCCGTCCATGCCCTGATAGCGATACATCAGATTATTGTGGCCACGGATGCGCTTACCCCGGAAGCTGAAGGATTCCATGGCAAAGAGGCCGTATTCTTTCGGAAAGTCGCGCTGCAGCGCAAGTCCGAGTTTCGCCATGTCGCGGGCCGTCGTCACCTGCGATTTGCTGGGCAGGCCGGAGGCGTTGCGGAAAACCGTCTTGGTCATGCCAAGCTGGCGGGCCTTGCGGGTCATCATCTGCGCAAATTGTGCCTCGGACCCACCGAGATGGTCGCCCATGCCTTCCGCCATGTCATTGGCGGATTTGACGATCATGCCGTAGACGGCTTCGCGGACCGTAAACGTCTGGCCCTCACGCACATAAAGCTTCGAGGGGATGACGGCTGCGCCGTTCCTGGACATCCTTATCTTCTGGTCCCAGCGAATTCGGCCGGCGTGCAACGCCTCGAAGGTCATATAGAGCGTCATCATCTTGGTCAGCGATGCCGGGTGGTTCAGCACATCGGCGTTCTGCGCGGCGAGAACCTTGCCGGTATTGGCATCCATGATGAAATGGGCATAACCGGCCTGCGCAGGCGATGCCTGCAATGAGAGGATCGCGCAAAAGAAGGCGAGTGCGAATACCCATGCGCCCGCCATTCCCCGTTTGATCGTTCCCGACATGGTCCACCCCTTTTTGTTCGATCGCCGCGATGAGCGAAGTTTTACTGACACTTTCCGGCAACAAAACCGCTAAAACTTTAGAGATCGCTTTCATGCTTAATTAAGTATGAAATTCAACCCGCATACGGGCCCTACAATTTCCTTGAAAAGAAACCAACCATCCGGTATGTACTGAAAGCATGAAAAATGCACATGAACGCAAGAAGCAGCCCGAGATCGTGCGCCGCAGTCTCCTAGACTGTGCGGCGAAACTTGCTGCTGATCAGGGTGTTGCCGCACTTTCCGTGCAAGCGGTGGCGGATGCGGCGGGGGTGACGAAGGGTGGCCTGTTCCACCATTTCTCCTCCAAACAGGCGTTGCTGGAAGCTGTCATGGCGGACCTTCTGGGTGCGCTGGATGCGGAAATCGACGTGCTCATGTCACAGGATTGTGAACCTTACGGGAGCTTCACGCGGGCCTATGTGAACGCCGTTTTTGCCGATCGCGACCGGGAATCGGGCAGGCAGTGGGCTGCGATCTCGGTATCGATGGTCGGAGAACCATCGCTTCGGCGCATGTGGACGGGCTGGTTCGATGGACGTCTCATCCGTCATAAAGACACGGACGAGGGGGTGCTACTGGAGTTGGTGCGGCTTGCCGCAGACGGCATCTGGTTTGCCGATCTGATGGCTGATGACGGCAAGGCAGGGGGCGACAGGGCAGCTCTCAAGGCCCGGATGATTGCTCAGACGAAAAGGGAAATGGAACCATGAATGCGGCTGTTTTTACCTATGGGGCGCTTGTCGCGGCCATCATCTGCGAGGTTATCGCAACCTCTTTCCTGCAGCAGTCGCAGCAATTCACCAAGCTGTTGCCGACGGTGCTGATGGCGCTGTTTTACGGTGCGGCTTTTTATCTCCTGTCGTTCACGCTCCGGGCGCTGCCGGTCGGGGTTGCCTATGCGATCTGGAGCGGGCTTGGCATCGTGCTGATTTCTGGCATTGGCTATTTCGTGTTCCGCCAGACGCTGGATATTGCCGCCGTCGTTGGCCTCGGTTTCATCGTCACGGGAGTGGTGATTGTGAATGTATTTTCGAAGACGGTGGGGCATTGAGCCGGCCTCTCCACCTCATTCATGTGCTTGTCACAGGAATGAGGGAGGAAGCGTATCGCCAGGAGTGAGCGACGGCATCGGGCACCACCTTCGCCCCACTGCCATCACGCCAGAATACTGCGATCCACATCGGTAATCAGCCTTTTGCCGCAAAGCGCCATGCTGATATCCATTTCCTTGCGGATGATCTCAAGCGCTGTCGTCACGCCCTGTTTGCCATCCGCGCCGAGGCCGTAGAGGAACGGGCGGCCGATATAGGTGCCCGTGGCGCCGAGTGCTACTGCCTTCAGCACGTCCTGGCCGGAGCGGATGCCGCCGTCCATATGTACCTCCACTTTGTCGCCAACGGCATCGACGATCCTCGGCAGCATGGCGATCGAGGAATGCGCGCCGTCGAGCTGGCGACCGCCGTGGTTGGAAACGATGATGGCGTCCGCGCCGGTATCGAGCGAGGCGCGCGCATCTTCCTCGTCAAGGATGCCCTTGAGTATGAGCTTGCCGCCCCAACGCTCCTTGATCCATTCGACATCCTTCCACGACAGGCGCGGATCGAATTGCTCGGCCGTCCAGGAGGAGAGCGATGAGAGGTCGGAGACATTCTTGGCGTGGCCGACGATATTGCCGAAGCTGCGGCGCTGGGTGCGCAGCATGTCGAGGCACCATTTTGGCCGTGTCGCCATCTGCCAGATGTGTTTCGGGGTAAATTTCGGCGGGGCGGAGAGGCCGTTGCGCAGGTCCTTGTGGCGCTGGCCGAGAACTTGCAGGTCGAGCGTCAGCACCAGCGCCGAGCATCCCGCTGCCTTCGCCCGGTCGATCAGATTATTGACGAAATCCCGGTCCTTCATCACGTAAAGCTGGAACCAGAAAGGTTTGGAGGTGACGGAGGCGACATCCTCGATGGAGCAGATGCTCATGGTGGAAAGCGTGAAAGGCACGCCGAATTCTTCCGCCGCTTTTGCCGCCAGCATCTCGCCATCGGCATGCTGCATGCCGGTGAGGCCAGTGGGGGAGAGCGCCACCGGCATCGAAACCTTCTGGCCGATCATTTCGGTGGCGAGCGACCGGTCGGTCATATCCACCAGCACACGCTGGCGCAGCTTTATCTTGGAAAAATCCTCCTCATTGGCCCGGTAGGTGCCTTCCGTCCAGGCGCCGCTATCGGCATAGTCGAAAAACATCTTCGGCACACGGCGCTGAGCCTGTTTCTTCAGGTCCGCTATGGTGAGGATTTTGCCCATGGATAAAGCCTTCACATTTGAATGATGGCTTCATATATCACAATAGTGGCGCGTGCGACATCAAAATCTACGGGGTTTCAACCCCAGAATGCCCGCAAAAATAGCTCAGCCCCAAGCAATAGCAGGCAGATTAGGAACCAGCGCCTGAATGTCGCGGGACTGACGATGCGGCGGATATTCTGGCCAAGCCACATGCCGAGAAGCGCTGGCAGGACGGCGAGTGCGGAAAGCGACATGTGCTCGACGCGGAAGGCATCCTGAGAGGCAAGGCCGGCGGCAAGCGCAACGGTGGAAACGGTGAAGGACAGGCCAAGCGCCTGCACGAGATCGTCGCGGCTGAAGCCAAGCGACTGGATATAGGGCACGGCGGGGACCACGAAAATTCCGGTGCCGCCGGTCAGAAGGCCGGTCGCCAGCCCGACGGCCGGGGAGAGTTTCGGTTCCAGCCTTGCGGGAATGGCGAAGGGCTTTGCAAGAAGGCTGTAGGCTGCGTAAGCCGCGAGGCACAATCCGAGCGCCGAGGTGGTCCAGACGCCGGTGCCTGATGTCATCAGCCGGATGCCGAGAAGCGTGCCGACGGCAATGGCGATCATCATCGGCCATAGTCGCGAGACGACCGCCTTGAAATCGGGTCCGGCCAGCAATTGCCAGATATTAGTGATGAAGGAGGGCAGAATGAGCAGGCCTGCGGCAACGACCGGCGGCATGAAAAGGCCGAGAACGCCCATGGCAATGGTTGGCAGGCCCATGCCGGTGACGCCCTTGACGATGCCCGCGACGATGAATGTCGCGACAATCATGAGCATTGTGGTTGTCTCAAAATCCGGCACGGCGCACTCCAGGGGTCATTCGCATTTCGGCTGACCTGGGCTGTCAGGCAATCATATGAAACGGGCGAGTGCGGCCTGTTTCTTCTCCCCGGCGGGGAGAGAAAAACACGCGACGCCCGCTCGTTTCAATATGTACTGATATAGATGAGGCGACGACCTGATGTTTCGGCCTAAACCGAACTATGCAAGGGCGCTTTTCATCGCCTTGCCGGCCACGTAGGTCTCGACGACGGTGCGATCGTCGCCCATGGTCAGCATCAGGAACAGTTCTTCGGTCAGGCTTTTCACCACTTCCATCTTCAGCGCCATGGCGGGCGTGGAAGAGGCGTTGAGTACCGTGATGTCGGCATCCGTGCCGGCGTCCAGCGTGCCGATGTGGTCGACCATGGAAAGCGCTTCGGCATTGCCGCGCGTCATCAGATACCAGCTTTCCAGCGGGTTCAGGCGTTCGCCCAGCAATTGCTGGATCTTGTAGGCCTCATCCATGGTGCGCAGCATGGAATAGCTCGATCCGCCGCCGATATCGGTCGCGACTGCGATGCGCACCGGCTTTTCGCGCCGTTGCAGCTTTTTCATAGGGAAGAGGCCGGAGCCGATGAAGAGGTTCGATGTGGGGCAATGCACGGCGACTGCACCGGTTTCCGACAGCACGTCCGCCTCACGTTCCGAGAGGTGGATGGCGTGGCCGAGCAGGGTCTTGTTGCCCATCAGGCCGTAACGCACATAGATGTCGGTGTAATCGGTCGCTTCCGGGTAGAGCTCGCAGGTATATTTGATCTCGTCCAGATTTTCGGAAAGATGCGTCTGGATGAAGAGATCGGGAAATTCCTGCGCCAGCGCCTGGGCTGCTTCCATCTGTTTCGGCGTGGAGGTAATGGCGAAGCGAGGCGTGATGGCGACGTGGTTGCGGCCCTTGCCGTGCCAGTCGGCGATGACGGCCCGGGTCTCGCCATAGGAGGTTTCCGGCGTGTCCAGCAAGCCCTGCGGGGCGTTGCGGTCCATCATCACCTTGCCGCCCACCATCAGCATGCCGCGCTTCAGGGCCTCAGTGAAAAACGCATCGGCTGAGGTCTTGTGCACGGAGCAATAGGCGACAGCCGTGGTGGTGCCGTAGCGCAGAAGCTCATCGTAAAAATGTGTGGCGATGCGCTGGGCATGCGCGCTTTCGACGAAACGGCATTCCTCCGGGAAAGTATAGGTATTCAGCCATTCCAGAAGGTTGGCGGCATAGGAGCCGATGACCTGCATCTGCGGGAAATGCAGGTGCATGTCGATGAGGCCGGGCACGATGAGATGGGGGCGGTGGTCCTTCTCCTCAATGTCATCAGGTGCCTGCTTGCGAATATCGGCATAGTCGCCGATGGCGGCGATCTTGCCGTTTTCGATAAGCAGGCCGCCATCCTCAATGTAGAGATAGCTTTGCGTATCGTCGATTGCGAGCGGCGCGCGGCGGAAGCTTAACAGGCGGCCACGCAGCAGAACCATGCTCATTCGGTTTTTTCCTTGGCGTCTTTGCCCGCGGATACGGCGCTTTCATACCATGCGGTCAGCACTTTGCGCTCCTGCGGGGTGATGGCGGTGATGTTGCCGGGAGGCATGGCATGGCTGCGGCCGGCTTGCAAATAGATTTCGCGGGCGTGGGCGGCGATCTGCGCGTCGGTTTCGAGCTTCACCGATTTTGGCGTGAAGGGCACGCCTTCCCACACCGGCTCGGCGGCGTGGCACATGGAACAGCGGCCCTGAACGACATCGCGGGCGCTCGCGAAATGGGCGTCGCTGACGAATTGCTGCTGCATCGGCGAAAGCGTTGCCGCCTTCTGTTCTTCTTCGCCGGTCAGCACCTTCGGCACGGTGGAAAGCCACATGATGACGATGAAGATGAGCGCGGTCAGCAGCCAGGTCCATGTCGGCTTGCCCTTGCGGGCATGGGTGGTGTTGAACCAGTGGCGGATGGTGACGCCCATCAGGAAGACGAGTGCTGCGATGATCCAGTTGAACTCGGTCGCAAAGGCCAGCGGATAGTGGTTCGACAGCATGAAGAAGATGACGGGCAGCGTCAGGTAGTTGTTGTGCAATGAGCGCTGTTTGGCGATGCGGCCATATTTCGGGTCCGGCGTGCGCCCGGCAATCAGGTCGGCAACGACGATCTTCTGGTTTGGAATGATGATGAAGAACACATTCGCCGACATGATAGTGGCGGTAAAAGCGCCGAGATGCAGGAAGGCGGCGCGGCCGGTGAAGACCTGCGTATAGCCCCACGCCATCGCCACCAGCGCGACGTAAAGCACAACCATCAGGCCCCAGGTGTTGTTGCCGAGCGGCGATTTGCAGAGGAAATCGTAAAACAGCCAGCCGACGGCAAGCGATGCCAGCGACAGACAGATGGCCTGGAACTGGGTGAGCGCCAGCACCGAATGGTCGATGAGGAAAAGGTCGGCGCCGCCGTAATAAACGATGCAGAGCATGGCGAAGCCGGACAGCCAGGTGACGTAGCTTTCCCATTTGAACCATGTCAGGTGTTCGGGCATCTGGGCCGGGGCGACCAGATATTTCTGGATGTGGTAAAAGCCGCCGCCATGCACCTGCCATTCCTCGCCATAGGCCCCCGGCGGCAGATGCGGCCGTTTGACCAGCCCAAGATCGAGCGCGATGAAATAGAAGGACGAGCCGATCCAGGCGATGGCGGTGATGACGTGGAGCCAGCGGACGGCAAAGGCCATCCATTCCCACGCAATGGCATATTCGTACATTCGGTTCCCCTGATCCTTGTGCAGCGCACCTTGCGAGAAATTTGACCGTTAGGAAAGGGAAAAGCAAACACCGCACGATGATTGTTCACAATCCCGTACGCTCGTGTCCACAACTTTGGCGCAGGCGCGGCGACGCCCCGCTTCCGGCCCCGCCCAATCGTAAAGGAGCCGTCCTGCCGCTGAGTTTGTGCTTAGCTGGCTAACGCGACTCAGCTATTATCTGTTGAGCAGTCTGCTGATGTGCCAAACTATTGGGCTGCGGGGCCTTGGAGCGACCTGCGTCCGAAAGGACGCTTCGAAGGGCACTCTGACACATTTATGTTGCGCATTGTTCTTTCCGGTTTTCGGTCAGAGGCGCAGGGCTTCAATGACATGTTTTCGCTGGCGGTTCATTCCGAAAGCGGGTGCTGCGAACCCTGGGGGCGGGGGGCAGATCAGGGGCAGGTGTTGCAGTTCCCGGTGCCGTTGCGTCCGGGTATGCGTTGATGCTTGGATTTTGAATGAAGTGACGCAATGACCTTCCGGCAGCCGCCGTTGTTTTCAACGGAGACCGTGCCGATGCGCCTTGTTCTGACAGTTCTTTTCCTGCTGATGGCGTTCAACGCCACGGCGCTTGCGCATGAATCCCACAAGGGGTTCAAATATGAAAGCTACTGCTGCAATGGCGACGCCGAAACCGGCGATTGCCAGATGATCCCTACGCGAAGTGTTCGTGTCACGCAGGATGGTTACGAGGTCTCGCTTGCGCCCGGCGATCATCGTCTGGTGACGCGGCGCCACGTCTTCAGCTGGTCGCAGCGTGAGGCAAGACGATCCGAGGATGGAGAATATCATCTCTGTCTGTTCCCGGACGAGGACACGCCGCGCTGCTTTTATGCGCCTGATATGGGGTATTGAGATGTTTGCGGCCGGTTTTCGTCGATCCGCTTCAGTATCCAGTCGCGAAACAGCCTTATCTTGCGAATGTTTCTGCGGTTTTCAGGGTAGACGAGCCAGTAGTTCTTACCTTCGCTGCTGAGGTGCTCGAAGGGCTGATAAAGGCGGCCGAGGGCAATCTCGTCCGCATAAAGTTCAGGGGTGAGCATGGCTACCCCCTGGCTGGCAATTGCCGCTGCGGCTTCGAAAGCCTGCACGCTGAGGCGGCTGCGCGGATAACGGTCGAGGCCCGGATTTTCGATGCCGACTTCCCGGAACCATTGGCTCCACCAGATGTCACCCGGATCGATGATGCGCAGGCGCAGAAGGTCCTCCGGCTTTTTCAATCCGCCAATGCTTTCGGCAAGGTTCGGATGCAGCATCGGCGTATAAACGCCCCGTAGCAACTGATGATAGATCAGTCCTTTGCCATCGCCGCTGCTCCAGCGAATGGCGACATCGCAGTCGGACTGCTCGAAATCGATCAACGCGGCGGAGGTCTCGAGCCTCACCGCGATCGAGGGATGCTCCAGCTGAAAAGCGCCCAGATGCCGCGAAAGCCAGCGGGATGCGAACGTCGCGGTGGAGTGAATGGTCAAGGTCGTGTCGGAGGTGTCGCGCACATTTTCGACGGCCTCGCGTAGACTGTTGAAGGCTTCCGCCACTTTCGGCGCCAGTTTCTGCCCGGCCTCGGTCAGCGCAACCTGCCGCGCCTTTCTGATGAAGAGCGGCTCGCCGATGTTCTCCTCCAGCAGTTTCACCTGATAGCTGACTGCCGTTTGGGTCATGCCCAATTCCTCACCAGCCTTGGTGAAGCTCAGATGCCTTGCAGCGGCTTCAAACACGCGCAGGGCGTTCAGGGGGAACTGGCGGGACATTTTCATGGATAAGTTCTCTTTATGCCAAGGGCCAAAGGTTTCATTGGTTTTTATCCGGAAAACAGAGCATTTTTCGTGTCATTCATCAACTTAGCTTCTAACACTTTTTGAATGGAGACGAACATGCGCACAGCACTCTTGCGCGCGTGGTCCCGCCTGCGCGCGGGTCTGCGGACCGCGGAACGGTTTTCCCTTGAAAGCCTTCGACCGGACAATCTGGCAGATGAAAGCCTGCCCGACGGGATCAGGCGTGATCTTGGTCTTGAGGATGGACGCGCTGATTTTCGGTGCGACGGGTTTCGTCAGCGGAAAATGCTTGCAGCAACTCGGCTGCCACAAGGGCCGCTATGATTGCCGGGCGCTTGTCCCTGACGCTACTTCCACCGATGGGCAGGATGAGTTTTTGAAGACGGGAAGGGGGCACTCCCTCCCGCTCCAGCCAATGGGCGAAGGTGGCGCGTTTGGTCTTCGAGCCGATCATGCCAACATAAGCGAGATCGTCGCGGGCAAGCGCTTCCTTTGCAATCAGGAAATCGAGTGCGTGATCGTGGGTGACGATGATCGCAGCACCGTTTGCGGGAATTTTCGCGATCAGCGCTTCCGGCATGGGGGTCAGCACGGATACGACGCCGGCTGAAAGATCGCGCAACTCGTTTTCACGGGTTTCCACCACGGTCAGTGTCAAAGGCAGAAGCGACAGAGCATCAGCCAGCGCCTTGCCGACATGGCCTGCCCCGAAAATGAAGACGGCCGGCTGCTGCTCGGTTTCAGCCTTAAGCCTTGCCTCGAGTGCTGCCGCGATGTCCGCCGTTACCAGCCGGAAACGGAGCAGGGTGCGGCCGCCGCAGCATTGGCCGATTTCGGGGCCGAGCGGAATATCCATGCCGTCTTCGGTCGTGCCGTTCTTCAACATGGCGCGGGCATGATCTATCGCCATATATTCGAACTGCCCGCCGCCGATGGTTTCCCACAGCGCCTTCCGGCTTACCAGCATGAAGGTTCCCGCCTCGCGCGGCGATGACCCTTTCACGGCCTCGATTTCCACGAGGATTGCAGGTCCGGAACTGGCGAGGAAGAGGGAGAGGGACGTCATTATGTCTCCCCTCACACCTTCTTCAACCGTTCAACCGCCATCAGCACCCGCTCGGGCGTTGCCGGCGCATCGAGGCGTGGGCAGACCTTGTAGTCGGCGATGGACGCGACGGCCATGGAAAGTGCTTCGAGAACCGAGATCGCCAGCATGAAAGGCGGTTCGCCCACGGCCTTGGAGCGGCCGATGGTGGGCTCGGCGTTTTCCGACCATTCCGCCAGTTGAACGTTGAAAATCTTTGGCCGGTCAGAGGCAAGCGGGATCTTGTAGGTGGAGGGAGCGTGGGTGCGCAGCCGCCCCTTGCCGTCCCACCATAATTCCTCCGTCGTCAGCCAGCCCATGCCCTGCACGAAGGCGCCTTCCACCTGGCCGATATCGATGGCCGGGTTCAGCGACTTGCCGACATCGTGGAGAATATCGGTGCGCTCCATCATGTATTCGCCGGTCAGCGTATCGATCGACACTTCCGAACAGGCCGCGCCATAGGCGAAATAATAAAACGGCGTGCCGCGGCCGGCGGCACGATCCCAATGGATTTTCGGCGTCTTGTAAAAACCGGCGGCTGAAAGCTGCACGCGGGCGAAATAGGCTCGTTTGATGAAATCGTTGAAGGCGATTTCCTCAAGCCCGATGCGCACCCGGTTTGGCAGGAAGACAACCTCTTCTTCCGGCACGTTCCAGTTCTCGGCGGCGAATTTGATGAGCCTTTCACGGATCTGGCGGGCAGCGTCATAGGCCGCCATGCCATTGAGGTCCGTACCGGACGAGGCGGCCGTGGCCGACGTATTGGGCACCTTGCCCGTGGTCGTGGCAGTGATTTTCACCCGGCCAATATCCACCTGGAAGGCATCGGCCACCACCTGCGCCACCTTGGTGTAGAGGCCCTGGCCCATTTCGGTGCCGCCATGGTTCAGATGGATCGAACCGTCATTATAGATATGCACCAGCGCGCCCGCCTGATTGAAGGCGGTCATGGTGAAGGAGATGCCGAATTTTACCGGTGTGAGCGCAATGCCCTTGCGGATGATCGGGCTGGTCTTGTTGAACTCGACAATTGCCTGCCTGCGCGCGCGGTATTCGCTGGAGGCTTCCAGTTCCTCGACGACACGGGCGATGATGTTGTCCTCGACCTCCTGATGATAGGGGGTCGTGGTGCGGCCCGAACCGGTCTCGCCGTAGAAATTGAGCTTGCGGACATCGAGCGGGTCCTTGCCGACGGCATAGGCGATTTCCTCGATGAAACGCTCAGCCCCGAGCATGCCCTGGGGGCCGCCGAAACCGCGGAAGGCGGTGTTGGAGACCGTGTGCGTTTTAAGCGGCCGGGAGGTCAGATGCACATGCGGATAGAAATAGCTGGAATCGGCGTGAAACAGCGCGCGGTCGGTAACGGGGCCGGACAGGTCGGAGGAAAAGCCGCAGCGGGCCGCATAGGTGGCGTCGACGGCGTGGATGCGGCCTTCCTCATCGAAGCCAAGTTCGTAGTCGACGCGGAAATCGTGGCGTTTGCCGGTCGCGGTCATGTCCTCGTCGCGGTCGGGGCGGATTTTCACGGCCCGGTTCAGCTTCTTGGCGGCAATGGCGCAAAGGGCTGCGAACTGGTTGCCCTGGGTTTCCTTGCCGCCGAAACCGCCGCCCATGCGCCGCACCTGCACCGTGACGGCATTGGATGGCACCTGAAGGATGTGGCTGACAATGTGCTGGATTTCGCTCGGATGCTGGGTGGAGCTCCACAGCGTCACCTCATCGTCCTCGCCCGGCACGGCCATGGCGATGTGGCTTTCGAGATAAAAATGCTCCTGCCCGCCGATCCGCATCGTGCCGGTCAGGCGACGGGGCGCTACGTCCATTTCCAGCTTCGCATCGCCACGCTTCAGCGTCATCGGATCGATGACGAGCGCACCGCCATTTTCAATCGCCGTGTCGATATCGGTGAAATGCGGCAGGTCCTTGTAGACGATTTTCGCCTTGCGGGCGGCCTTACGGGCAATATCGCGGCTTTCGGCGAAAACCGCGAAGATCGGCTGGCCGTGAAATTCAACCTTCGTTTCGGCCAACAGCGGCTCATCATGACGCCCGCCGGAGGAGACGTCGTTTTCGCCGGGCACGTCTTTGCCTGTCATCACCCATAACACGCCCGGCGTAGCTTCCACTTCGGAAAGGTCCATCGAGACGATTTCGGCATGGGCCCGGTCGGAAAGGCCAAGCGCGCCGTGAACGAGGCCGGCGGGTTCGGGAATATCGTCGATATATTCGGCGCTGCCCGTCACATGTTTATGGGCGGAATCGTGCCTGAGCGAAGCGTGTACAGGGCCGTCGATTTCGGTCTTGGTCTTATCGAAGCTTGTCGTGTCCATGGTTCAAGCCTCTCCTTCATCAATTGCGGCATATGACAGCGACAATAAACCCTCATTCCTGTGCTTGTCACAGGAATCCAGCCAGCCCAAATCCTCGGGCTGAAAGGGTTGTCTCGCCGCGCAGACGCGCGTCGGCTGGATTCCTGTGACAAGCACAGGAATGAGGGAGGTGGGGAGGTTTGCTCTTTCCATGATCACGCCTCCGCCAGCGAGAAACGCGTGAGTTCCTGCTTTTTGCCCGAAGTCTCAAGCAAGAACCGTGTCAGCAGGTTCTTGGCCGTCAGTTGCCGATATTCGGCGGTGGCGCGCCAGTCGGTCAGCGGGGTGAAATCATCGTCCAGCGCATTGCGCGCCGCATCGATGGTTTCCTGAGACCAGGGCTTGCCGAGAAGTGCTGCCTCAAGATGCGCGGCGCGTTTCGGCGTGCCGGCCATGCCGCCAAAGGCGATGCGGATGTCTTCGACCGTGCCGTCGGCGTCGAGCGTCAGATGGAAGGCGGCGCAGAGAGCAGAGATATCCTCGTCGCGCCGCTTTGAAATCTTGTAGACGGCATAGAGGCTTTCGGGTTTCTGGAACGGAATGAAGAGCTTTTCGACGAATTCGCCGCTCAGCCGGTCCTGCTTGCCATAATCGATGAAGTAGCTTTCCAGCGGCAAGGTGCGGCTGCCGGAAGACGAGCGCAAGGTGAGCGTTGCGCCGAGCGCGATCAGGGCCGGGGGCGTGTCGCCGATGGGCGAACCGTTGGCGATGTTGCCGCCGATGGTTCCCATATTGCGCACCTGCTCGCCGCCAAGACGATCGAACAGCCGGGCAAGCGGCGGGAAATGCTGGGCGATGGTCTTGAACGCCTGACTGTAGGTAACGCCGGCGCCGAGCGTCACGCCGTTCTCATCCACGGCAATACCCTGCAGATCGCCGAGGTTGTTGATGAAGATGACAGGGTTAAGCGCCCGCATCTGCTTTGTCACCCACAGGCCGACATCGGTGGAACCGGCAACGATGGTAGCCTTCGGCTCGGCGGCATAGATATCGGTCAATTCAGCAAGCGTTGCCGGGATGATGGTCCGATCCTCGCCGTGGGTGACCGTAATGGTCTCATTGGCGCGGATCGCCCAGAGCCTTGCCATGATATCGGTGCGGTCGCGTTGCAGCGGGTCGAACAGCGCACTCGGGCGGGCGGCTGCAATCTTTTCGGCAGCCCGCACAATCGGCTCGTAACCCGTGCATCGACAGAGATTGCCTTGCAGCGCCTTTTCAATATCGGCGCGGGACGGGTTTTCGCTGGCAAGCCACAGGCCGTAGAGCGACATGATGAAGCCCGGCGTGCAGAAACCGCATTGGGAACCGTGGAAATCCACCATTGCCTGCTGCACGGGGTGAAGCGTGCCATCGCGGCCGGCCAGATGCTCCACCGTCACGATATGGGTTGCATGCAGCGAGCCCAAAAAGCGGATGCAGGCATTGACGCTTTCATAACGCAGCGAGCCATCGACAAGCCGCCCGACCAGCACCGTGCATGCGCCGCAGTCGCCCTCAGCACAGCCTTCTTTCGTCCCGGTCAGCCGTCTTTGAAGGCGGAGATAATCGAGAAGCGTGTCTGTCGGTCCGAAACCCTTAAGCGAAACGGTTTCGCTGTTGAGGATGAAGCTGATCGCGTCGTTCATGCACTGCCTTGCTTTTTGTCCGGTTGAGCCGGTTCCCAATCTACTATCTATGCACGCCCGCGCGCGCATATCGATTTCCGTTTTGGCAATTCATTGTTTCCAAAACGGAAAGAGATGCCGTCGATTATTGCGCTGTCCAGCCGCCATCAACGGAAATATGTGTGCCGGTAATGTTGCTGGCGGCATCGCTTGCCAGAAACAGCGCCGCTGCCGCCACGTCATCGATGGTGACGAATTGCTTGGTCGCCTGCAATTCCAGCATCACGTCGTTCTTCACCGCCTCTTCGCTGATGCCGCGCACCTTGGCCATTTCCGGTATCTGCTTTTCGACGAGCGGCGTCAGCACATAACCCGGACAGATGGCGTTGACGGTGACGCCCGTCTGCGCAAGCTCGAGCGCGGCCGTCTTCGTCAGGCCCATGATGCCGTGCTTGGCTGCCACATAGGCCGATTTGAACGGCGAGGCGACGAGACCGTGGGCGGAGGCAATGTTGATGATACGGCCTTTGCCAGCCTTCTTCATCAGCGGTATCGCAACGCGCATCGTATGGAAGGAACTGGTCAGATTGATGGCGATGATCCAGTCCCATTTTTCCGTCGGAAACTCCTCGATCGGAGCGATGTGCTGAATGCCGGCATTGTTGACGAGCACATCGACCGAACCAAGCTTTTCATGCGCGGAATTGATGAGATCGGCGATCTCGTCCGGTTTCGTCATATCTGCCGGGTGGTAGAGCACACGCCCGCCACTTTCGGCTTCCAGCAAAAGGCGGAGTTTTTCAATTTCGTCTTCGTCGCCGAAGCCATTCAGCACGATATTTGCGCCCTCCCTCGCAAATCTCTGTGCGATGCCAAGGCCGATGCCACTTGTGGAGCCTGTCACGATAACTGTCCGATGCATGCTTTCCCCTTTTTGCATTACTTCGCACATATTTAAGCAGGTTATGCCCAAAGGGGGCGGGCTGGCAATCGCGATTTCGGGCGCGATTTCGGGGGAGGCCGGCATGGGGCATAATGCGCCGGCGCCCATCCACTTTTTCGAAGCTAAGCATCCAGATTTTGCGCCAGATTTTGCATTTGTCTGAAGGGCCGTCCGTGCCTATCTCTCAGACAATCAAACAGAGGTATCGTCTATGGAACTCGGTCTTTACACTTTTGCGGATGTCAATCCCAACCCCGCCGATGGCCGTGGGCCGGAAGGTGCGCGCCGGCTGCGGGAACTGCTTGAGGAAATCGAGCTTGCCGATCAGGTCGGACTGGATGTGTTTGGGCTGGGTGAACATCACCGCCCGGACTATGTCGCGTCCTCACCCTCCACCGTGCTTGCGGCGGCGGCGGTGAAGACGAAGAATATCCGCCTGACGAGCGCTGTCTCGGTTCTGAGTTCGGATGATCCGGTCCGGGTCTTCCAGCAATTCTCCACCGTCGATCTCCTGTCGAACGGCCGTGCCGAAATCATGGCCGGGCGCGGTTCCTTCATCGAATCCTACCCGCTGTTCGGTTACGATCTCGAAGACTATGACGTGCTGTTTGCGGAAAAGCTCGATCTGCTGCTGGCGCTCAGAGAAAATGAGATCGTCACCTGGTCCGGCACCAAACATCCGGCCATCAATGGCCGCGGTGTCTATCCGCGCCCCTTGCAGGAGCGCCTGCCGGTCTGGATCGCCGTTGGCGGCACGCCGCAATCGGTGGCGCGGGCAGGGGCCATGGGGCTGCCGGTGGCGCTCGCCATCATCGGCGGCGAATATCGCCGCTTCGCACCGCTGTTCGATCTCTATCACGAAGCGGCACGCCGCGCGGGGCAGGAAAAGACCAAGCTGCGCACCAGCATCAACGTGCACGGCTTCATTGCCGACACCACCGATAAGGCGGCGGACCAGTTTTACGGACCGCAGGCTGAGGTAATGAACCGCATCGGGCGCGAGCGCGGCTGGGGTCCGACGAACCGCGCGCATTTCGATGCGGCGCGTGGGCCGGAGGGCAACCTCTTCCTTGGCGAACCGGAGCTGGTGGCGGAAAAGATCATCAAGGCGCACGGCGTTTTCAAGAACGACCGTTTCCTGTTGCAGATGGCAATCGGCCTGATGCCGCATGACCAGATCATGCGCGGCATCGAGCTTTATGGTACGAAAGTCGCGCCTGTTGTCAGAAAAGAATTGACGGGGAGTGCCGATCCGGTGAAAGCCACGGCCTGATTATTACCAAGGCGGGCGTCTTCAGACCCGCCATTTAGAACGACGGACAGAAACATGGTCATCTCCACCGACGAAGAACTGGTTTTGCTGAAGGATATCGGCCGCATCTGCGCCGTGGCCATGCAGACCATGGCGGATGCGCTGGAACCCGGTATCACCACGGCCGAACTGGATGCGATCGGCCGCAAGGTGCTGGAGGATAACGACGCGCAATCGGCGCCGGAGTTCTGCTACCAGTTTCCCGGCGCGACCTGCATCAGCGTCAACGAAGAGGTTGCGCATGGCATTCCCGGCCCGCGCATCATCAAGGCGGGCGATCTCGTCAATATCGATGTCTCGGCGGTGAAGAGCGGTTTTTTCGGCGATACGGGTTCGTCTTTCGCCGTGCCGCCGGTGAAAAAGGAGATCGAGCGGTTGTGCCGCGATGGCAAGCGCGCCATGTGGACTGGCTTGCAGCAGGTGAAAACCGGCCGGCCCTTTGCCGATATCGGCAATGCCATCGGCTCCTTTGCAAAAAAGAACCGTTACACGCTGATCACCAATCTGGCGAGCCACGGCATCGGCCGCTCCCTGCATGAGGAGCCGAAGGAACTGGCGACCTGGCCGGACAAGGGTGAGCGGCGCATCATGCAGGAGGGCATGGTCTTCACCGTTGAGCCCTTCCTGTCGACGGGTGCCTACTGGGCCGAAGATGGCGACGACGATCCGTGGACGCTCTATAGCGATCCGAGCGCGCCGACCGTGCAGTATGAACATACCGTGGTTGCTACGAAGAACGGCCCGCTGGTGCTGACGCTGGTTGAGTGAGGGGATGAACAGGCGACGGGATCTCGCATCTCGTACCGATAAAGACGGCTTATGCTGCCGATCAAAATAACTCGCTTGTTCCGTGGCAGTGCGGTTGCGATAAGCCGTACATGAGCATCGACAAGCCACTTTCCCCCAAACATCTGACTGCACTCGGTTTCGCCGGCGCCTTGATGATGGCGTCCGCCATGGGCTTCGGCCGCTTTTCCTTCACCCCCATTCTTCCCGGCATGATGGCGGATGTTCCGCTATCGGCGGGGGATGCGGGGATTGTCGCGGCTGGAAATTTCGCCGGTTATCTCGCGGGGGCGGTTCTCGCCGCCTATTCATGGGGCTCGGGGCGGGAGCGGCTGGTCGCCCTTTGCGGCTTGTTTTCCACGGGCGCGTTGCTGCTTGCCATGGCCGCTTTCAACTCCGTTGCGGCCTTCACTCTGATCCGGTTTTTCGCCGGTGTTGCCAGTGCGATGACCATGATCTTCACGTCGCAGATCGTCATCGGCCACGCCATGAAAGCCGGCAAGGACCATATTCAGGCGCTGCATTATGGCGGCGTCGGTGCCGGCATCGCGATTTCCTCGCTTGTGGTCTATCTCATCGGCGTCGTTTTTGATGGCGGCGGCGCCTCCTGGCGAGAGGAGTGGATTGCCGGTGCCGTCTTTTCCTTCGCTACGTTTCTTCTCGTCTGGCGGGTGCTGCCCGCCGGGCCACCCCGGCATGCGTCTGCGCTGGCGGAGCCGCCGCTCAAATGGACGAAGCCGCTCTTTCTGACGACGCTTGCCTATGGGCTGTTCGGCTTCGGTTACGTCATCACCGCCACCTTCATTGTTGCGATTGCCCGCATGGCTGCTGCCGGCGCTTTCGTGGAGTTTCTGGCCTGGTTCGTGACGGGATGTGCCGCCGCCATTTCGCTTTTCCTCTGGAAGCCGGTCTTGAAATCGCAGGGGCTGAAGCGCGCTTTCGTGATCGTTCTTGCTGTGGAAGCCGTCGGCGTCTTCGCTTCCGTCATGCTGCCACCCGTTCCGGGCGTGCTTGCCGGCGGTCTGCTTCTGGGGCTGACTTTCATGGTCATCACCGCCTATGGCCTTCAGCTCGGCCGGGAATTCGCAGGCCCAAGTCCACGCCGCGCCTTTGCCCTGATGACGGCAGCCTTCGGTACTGGACAGATCGTCGGACCACTCGCCGCCGGCTGGATTGCCGAGGTGACGGGAAGTTTCACCGCACCGAGTATTCTCGCCTCTGCCGTGCTTGTCGCCAGCATTCTCCTGATGCTGCCGGTTCTCGCCACGGAGCGGCGATAACCGCGCCTACAAGGCCGGGCCACTGCTGATCCCCAACCGTTTTGTCAGTCAATCCAGCATGTTGCGCGTTACATCTTGTTAAGGTCGGCGCTTCTTCATTGCTGTGCACAAATTTCTGCCCTAGGTTCGGGATAACAAATGCTTCGCCAATAGTGGCCGACTTCAAACGCGCGTGAGTTCAACAACGTGTTTCATTCCTTCTTTCCCAAGCCGAAATTGTTCTTCACCTCTGCCTTTGTGTGGACCATGGCCATGATTGGGCTGTGGTATGCAGGCGCACGCAACTGGGGTGCGGCAATCGGCTTGCCGCCGCTGCCAGAGGGACAGGCGCCCGCGACCGGCGTTTCGGTTTTCTGGTCCACCCCGTTCCTGTGGTTTTACGTTTATTATGCTGCGGCAGTTCTAGTGTTTGCCGGATTCTGGTTCTGGTACAGGCCACACCGCTGGCAGAACTGGTCCATTCTCGGTTCCGCACTCATCGTTTTCGCGACTTATTTTTCGGTGCAGGTTAGTGTCGCACTCAATGCGTGGTATGGGCCTTATTACGATCTTATCCAGCAGGCGCTGGCAAAGACCGCGCCGGTAACGGCCGAGCAACTTTATATGGGCCTCGTCGGCGTCAGCGGCATTCTGTTTTTTGCGATTACGGTCGGTGTGCTGAACCTGTTCTTCGTAAGCCACTATATCTTTCGCTGGCGCACGGCGATGAACGAATTCTACATGGCAAACTGGGACCGCCTGCGCCATATCGAAGGTGCTTCCCAGCGCGTTCAGGAAGATACGATGCGGTTTTCCTCGACAGTTGAGGGGCTCGGCGTCGGTCTGGTGCGCGCGATCATGACCCTCATCGCTTTCTTGCCGGTTCTGTTTACCTTCTCGGAGACGATCAACGAATTGCCGATCATCGGTCAGGTGCCGCACGCACTGGTCTGGGCAGCTATTTTGTGGTCGCTGTTCGGCACCGGCTTTCTTGCTCTTGTGGGTATAAAGCTGCCGGGTCTCGAATTCCGCAACCAGCGGGTCGAGGCGGCTTATCGAAAAGAACTCGTCTACGGTGAAGACGACGGAAATCGTGCGCAACCGGCAACTGTGGCCGAGCTATTTGCAAATGTTCGAAAGAACTACTTCCGTCTGTATTTCCACTATATGTATTTCAACGTAGCGCGGATTTTCTATCTTCAGGCCGACAACATCTATAGTCTCATCGTCCTCATTCCTTCCATTGCTGCAGGTAAGGTGACGCTTGGCGTTTTCACGCAGATCGGCAACGTCTTCGATCAGGTCCGCGGTTCGTTTCAGTATCTCATCAACTCATGGACGACGATTGTAGAGCTAATGTCGATCTACAAACGTCTCCGCGCCTTCGAAGCTGCAATTGACGACAAGCCACTGCCTGAAATCGACCAGCGCTATCTTCAGCGGGAAGCGGAAGCCGGAGAGCTGGCGGCCAACAAGCCCTGACGGAAAACAAAAAAGGGCGGCCGATTGGCCGCCCTTTTGCATTACATCCGGGGACCTTAGCCCTCGGTCTTCTGCTTCCTGCGCGCCTTGATGATCGGCATGGCCTCGGCGTAACTCACGCAGGCGACATCGTCCCTGCGGCAGACTTCGCGCAGCAGCCGCTCATAGGCGTTCCAATAGGCGCCGCCATTCATCTTCACGAAATGGAAGCCCATCTGCAGAGGGATGCGTTCGCCATTATACTGCTTGTCGAAAGCGGTGCGGAACGCGGCATAGGCGCGGTCCTCGAATTCCTGCGCGCGGTCCGGCGTCTCGATGCCGATGGAGTGGCGGATGAAGAGGTTGTAGTCCATGGCGATGATCGGGCGATTGCCGGGACCTTCCGGAACCAGCGGCAGGCCAAAATGTTCGATGCCGTCGCGCTCCACCGGCCATTCCGGTCCCTTGGTGATGCTGGTGGCGTCATAAACGAAGCCGTGTTTCTTCTGGGCTGCGGTCAGCGCCGGCCCCTGCGAAAGATAGGGCGCGCGGAAACCGTTGATGTTTTTCACCATGTCGCGCCAGCCTTCGGGTTCCTCACCCTTCTTGCCAATCATCTGCCAGGCATTTTCCAGCGTGCTGGTGAAGGTGGTGAACTCGCCGTCCCATTGCTCGGCGGTCCATTGGCCGCCATCGAAATGCCCGCAGGTGTGATTGCCGATCTCGTGGCCTTCGCGATAGGCCGACCAGATGTTGCGCAGCCGCGTCTCCACCTCTTCCGGCGACTGGCCAAAGCCGACGTTGGAGCGGCCGGCCTTCTGGCCGGGGCCCTGATAGGTCTTGGCGCTGGTCTTGCGGTCCATCACCAGCGTGCAGGCGAGGAAATAGGTAAAATGCGCGCCGACCTCCTTCGCCGTCGCACGACTTCTTTCCCACAGCGAATTGTCGCCCGCACCGTCGAAAGAAACGATGACGAGCTGCTTCGGCTTCTCCGCATTTTCGGCAAAAGCGGGAAGGGCAAGGCAGAGCGACAGGGAAAAAGCAGTCAATGGGCGAAACATCAGGCATCCGTCATATGAAACACCGCTGCCTTTTGCGGGTGGAATAAGGCGAAGCTTTGAATAAACTGGCTTTTTTACGTCTTTCAGCCTAATTCCTTTTCTGCGTCGCGGTAATGAGGCCGCATTCCGTTCCACCGGGGGACCGTGTTCCATGCTTTTTCTCGTACTCTGTCTTGCCTTGTTTTTCCTGACGCATCTTTTGAAGGTGTTTGCACCGCAATTTCGCGCGCAGATGATCGCGAAGATGGGAGAAGGACCGTTCAAGGGCGTCTATTCTGTCGCAAGCCTCATAACGCTCGGTCTCGTCATCTATGCGTTCGGCGAGGCGCGACAGGAAACCGGCGTTCTGTGGAACCCGCCGGTCTGGACGAGCCACCTCGCCGTGACCCTGATGCTGCCCGCGATGATCTGTCTTATCGCCAGCCTCATCCCGGCTGGCAACATCGCAACCAGAACCAAACATCCGCTCATTCTGGCGGTCAAGATCTGGGCGCTCGCCCATCTTCTGGCGAATGGAGAGACCTCTTCGATCCTTCTCTTTGCATCATTCCTCGCCTGGGGTGTGGTGATGCGGATTTCGCTGAAGCGCCGGGAAAGAGCGGGTGAAAAAGTGGTCCGTCCCTTCGTCTCGGGCCGTTACGATCTGGTGGCCATCGTCGGCGGCATCGTTCTCTGGGGCGCTTTCATCCTGAAACTGCACGAATGGTTGATCGGCGTTCAGCCCATCGCCATGTAGGAAATCAACGTTTCCCCCTTACATATCAGGCAAAATAGGCTAGAAGGCCGACCATGACCCGTCGGCCGGACTTTTGCTGACCCGGGTAAGCGGCTTGGTATGTCCGCGAACGGATGGATCGGCGACGATCTCCGCGCGGGTAACGGAGAATTTGATGGCAAACGAAAATGATACCTTTATCCGCGAAGTGAACGAGCAGATCCGTTCCGAGCAGCTTTCCCGTTTCTGGGGCCGCTACGGTATCGTGGTCGTTGGCGCCGCCGTTCTCGTGGTTGTGGGCGCCGCCGGTGCGGGCATCTATGAATACTGGAACACCAGCCGCGCTTCCAATTCCGGCGACCAGTTCATTGCGGCGCTGAAGCTTGCTTCCGACAACAAGACGGACGAAGCGCTGAAGGCCTTTGCCGATCTTGAAACCTCCGGTCATGGCAATTATCCGGTGCTGGCGAAGTTCCGTTCTGCGACGCTGCTTTCGCAGAAGGGCGATGCGGCCGGCGCCATCGCTGCCTTCACCGCGATCGGCAACGACACGTCTGCCCCGCAGGTCTTCCGCGATACGGCGAAGGTACGCGCGGCGTGGCTGCTGGTTGACAACGGTACGTATGATCAGGTCGTTGCACTTGCGGAGCCGTTGAGCGGCGAAGCCCAGACCATGCGTGCATCGGCTCGCGAAGCCCTTGGTCTTGCCGCCTACAAGGCTGGCGATTTCACCAAGGCCAAACAATGGTTCGAGCAGATCGTCAGCGACGCGCAGGCGCCACGCAATGTGACGAACCGCGCGCAGATCATGCTCGACAATATCACTGCTTCGGGCAAAGCTGTCTAACACGGCTTTCCCACCTCCAAGGATTAACGATCAATGAGCTTCACCGTCGCCATAGTCGGGCGCCCCAATGTCGGCAAGTCCACGCTTTTCAACCGTCTGGTCGGAAAGAAGCTGGCGCTTGTCGACGATACGCCGGGCGTGACCCGTGACCGCCGCCCCGGCGACGCGAAGCTTGTCGACCTTCGTTTCACCATCATCGATACCGCCGGTCTGGAGCAATCCGGGCCGGAGACGCTTCAGGGCCGCATGTGGGCGCAGACGGAAGCGGCGATCGACGAAGCCGATGTGACGCTTTTTGTCGTTGACGCCAAGGCAGGCCTGACGCCCGCCGATGAAACGCTGGCCGAAATGCTGCGCCGTCGTGGCAAGCCGGTGGTTCTGGTGGCCAACAAGTCCGAGGCGCGCGGTTCCGATGCGGGCTTCTACGATGCCTTTACGCTCGGTCTTGGCGACCCGTGCGCCATCTCGGCCGAACATGGTCAGGGCATGATCGACCTGCGCGACGCCATCGTCGAGGCGATCGGCGAAGACGTCGCCTTCCCGCCTGAAGTGGATGAGGCGGAGACCGATATCGTTCTTCCGCGCACTGAGCCCGGCAGCGAGGAAGAGGAAGAAGAAGAGCCTGTTTATGACGAGACCAAGCCGCTGCGTGTCGCCATCATCGGCCGACCCAATGCGGGCAAGTCCACCCTCATCAACCGTTTTCTCGGTGAAGACCGTCTGCTGACCGGCCCGGAAGCGGGCATTACCCGCGACAGTATTTCTGTCGAGTGGGACTGGCGCGGCCGCACCATCAAGATGTTCGACACGGCCGGCATGCGCCGGAAGGCAAGGGTGACGGAGAAGCTGGAGAAGCTTTCGGTCGCGGATTCCCTGCGCTCCATTCGTTTCGCCGAAACGGTGGTGATCGTGTTCGATAGCACCATTCCGTTCGAAAAGCAGGACCTGCAACTGGTCGATCTCGTTATCCGCGAAGGCCGCGCCGCCGTGCTCGCCTTCAACAAATGGGATCTGGTTGAAGATCCGCAGGCGTTTCTGGCCGATCTGCGTGAAAAGACCGAGCGGCTTCTGCCGCAGGCCCGCGGCATCCGCGCCGTGCCGATGTCCGGCCAGACGGGCTATGGCCTTGACCGGTTGATGCAGAACATCATCGACACCGACAAGATCTGGAACCGCCGCATCTCGACCGCCAAGCTGAACCGCTGGCTGGATTCGCAGACGACGCAGCATCCGCCGCCGGCCGTTTCCGGCCGCCGCCTCAAGCTGAAATACATGACGCAGGTAAAGGCGCGCCCGCCAGCCTTCATGATTTCCTGCACACGGCCGGAAGCCATTCCGGAGAGCTATACGCGGTATCTGGTGAACGGCCTTCGCAAGGATTTTGACATGCCGGGCGTGCCGATCCGCGTGCATTATCGTGGGTCGGATAATCCGTTCGAGAGCAAGGCGAAGAAGAGGCGGTAATCGGCTGCTGAAAACCTCTCCTCCGTTATTCTCGGGCTTGTCCCGAGAATCTGCAAACTTTCGATTTTGCGACACGGGAGGTAGATCCTCGGGACAAGCCCGAGGATGACGTCGCGTGGGGCAGAGGTCTCACCAACATCGAGAATAAAACTGGCGAGTAAGAACCATGTTGATCAAGCAGACCGACTATCACCGGATTTACCGCGTCATCAACAGCCTGCTCATCAACGACAATGCCGACCCGGCTACGGCCTGCATGTATTTCAGCACCTTCGGCGCCTTCATCCTTCAGCAGCATTACAAGGTGAAAGCTGTGCCGAAGGGCGGGCTTGCCGCTTATAATCTGGGTGGAACGGTCATGCTTTTTGCGGACCATCGTGACGATGGTTATGTGACGGGCGCTGGCGATAATTTTCATTGCTGGGTTGAAGCGGACGGATGGGCTATCGATTTCATGGCGCCAGCTTTTTCGCAAAGCGCACGCGAACTTTCCGTGCCCCCGAAGATGTTTCAGCGTCCGCTATCGGCAATGGCGACCTCCATCAACGATCTCGATCAATCCGGCGATTTCTTCTACCGCTCCGAGCCGGAAGCCACCGCGCGGCGTTTTGCCGACTGGCACAGACAGGCGATGATCGGCGATCTGGCGAGCGTCGCCGCAAACTGGTTCCGCAAGTCGCCGAAACAGATGTCCCCGTCGCTTTCGGTCACGGAGCGGAACGGCAAGTCGCGGACGGTGCCGCTTTCCGGCCAGGCGCTCGTCGGCACGTGGTGATCTGAGACGGGATAAGTCGTTGTGAAATTAGGACGGCCAGCGTGATCTCGCGGCAGCCGCCTGACGTCAATCAGCAGCCCGACCCCGTTCTAAAGATAACGGCGGTCGCGTCCAGATCGTCTTGTGACACTCCTGCTTTGTTTCGTCCACCGTTCCCCGATAAAATGTCGGGGATCAATGTGTCTCCACGTCAGGCAAGTCGTGAGCGGGACAAAAGCGGCAGGGATTTTCCGGCGGCGTGAATGACGTTGTCGAGGAATTGCCGCGATGCCTTTTCCCAGCTGTAGCTTTTGGAAAGCGCCAGGGCCTCCTGCGACGAACAATGGAGCGCTGCAAGACACGCGTCGCGAAGATTGTCATTCAGCGCGCCTGCCCCGGGATTGCCGCCGAGAATGTCGATCGGCCCGGTAACGGGGAAGGCGGCCACCGGCACACCGCTCGCCAGCGCTTCGAGAATGGTGTTGCCGAATGTGTCAGTCTTGGACGGGAAAACGAAGACATCGGCCTGCGCATAGGCGGCCGCGAGTTCTTCCCCTGTCTTGATGCCGGTAAACAGCACGTCCGGATATTTTTCCTGCAATTCATGGCGGGCCGGGCCGTCGCCGATCACGACCTTCGATCCGGGCAGCTCGAGGTCGAGAAATTCAGGCAGGTTCTTTTCCACCGCCACGCGCCCGACCGTCATGAAGATCGGCCTCGGCAGATCGAATGGCAGCGACGTTTTCGGACGTGGATGGAACAGTTCGGCATCGATGCCGCGGCTCCAGCGCTTCAGGTTGCGAACCCCGCGGGCCTCAAGCTCGGTCTCGAGACTTGGCGTCGCCACCATGCAGGTGTTGCCGCCGTTGTGAAACCAGCGAACGAAAGCGTAAAGCCAGCTTTCCGGGATGGGGAAGCGCGCCGCGACATATTCGGGAAAGCGGGTGTGATAGCTGGTGGAAAAACGCATCCTGTTCTTCACGCACCAGCGCCGCGCCATGAAACCCAGCGGACCCTCGGTGGCGATGTGCACGAAGGAGGGCTGGCTTTTTTCAATCTCCGCCGCGACACGGCGATAGCCGGCGACCGACAGGCGGATTTCCGGATAGGTCGGGCAGGGGATGCTGTAGAAACTCTGCGGCGTCACCATGTGCACATCCACGCCCAGCCGCGCGAGTTCCGTATTGGTGTTTTCGATGGAACGAACCACGCCGTTGACCTGCGGGTGCCAGGCATCTGTGACAATCGTGATTCTCGTCATGAAACACCGATCCTGCTCGACTGCGCGCGGGCGATTCCCCACCACCCGGCTTCAGCCCGTATATGCGGCGTGCGTGTTACAGGATCATGTCAGGGCGGATGAGGGTAGTAGAAGTGCCTTTGCACACACGAGCTTGCTCTTGTCCGTAAGCGCGCTCCTGGTCATCCCTGTGACAAGCACAGGGATGAGGGAAGCCGGTTCCGTCTGGCATCATCCGACCAGCGGAAGAAGCTCCGGGCTGATCAGCGCGCCGTGATGGCCGATGACGGTTGCCGCTGCCCGTGCGGCAAAGACGGCGGCGTCATGCGGCGAACTGCCGGTTACATATCGGGCGAGAAACGCGCCGTTAAAACTGTCGCCTGCACTTGTCGTATCCACCACGTCCACAGCCTCTACCGCCGGAGCGTGGCTGCGTGCGCCGCTGAAGTCGAGTGTCGCACCCTTTGCGCCATCCTTGACGACGATGTTGGCGACGCCGAGCGCACGGTAACGCTCGATTGTGGCCTCGACGGATGTGTCGCCGAAATGGCTGGCTTCGTCATCGAAACTTGGCATTACCAGCGTTGCGGCGCGTGCGCCGTTGGTAATCGTCTCCAGCATCGTGTTCTTGTCGGACCAGAGGCGCGGTCGGATGTTCGGGTCAAAGACCACGGGCTTGCCCGCTGCCTTGGCGCGGCGCAGTTCCGCAAGGAAAGTGTCGACATCATGCGGCGAGGCGAGAATGGCGAGCGTGATGCCGGAAAAATAGACGACGTCGGCGCTTTCCACCGTCTTGCGCAGGTGGTCCGCATCGGCTGCGAGCTGCCTTGCTGCGGCGGCGTTGCGCCAATAGCTGAAGGTGCGCTCACCATCCTTGAGGTTGATGAGGTAAAGGCCGGGTGTGCCGCCCTTGATGCGGCGGATTTTTTCCGTGCCGATACCGGCATCTGCAATGAAGGCCAGCATGTCCTGCGAAAGAGGATCGTCGCCGAGTGCCGTGAAATAATCGACGGACCAGTCTTCTGGCAGGCAGGCACGTGCATACCATGCCGTATTGAAGGTATCACCGGCAAAACCCTTGCGCAGCAGCCCGTTTCCGGCCTGCGACAGTTCCACCATGCATTCGCCAATCGACAGAAACCGTCCGCCCACGCCGTCATCCTCCACTTGCTTTACCTTCGGGATTACGACGACAGGCGGTGCCTGACAAGCCCGCTTCGAGGTGATTTTGGGCATTTGCGAAGTTCCGGTTTACGCAGGGACAGCTGCTTTATATTCTCGGACCAACCCTCATCAGGAGATCGCTCATGCCGACAACCCATGCCCCGGTCCACAAATCCCAAGCGCAATCGGACTGGTGGAAGGGGGCGGTGATCTATCAGGTATATCCGCGATCCTTTCAGGACACGAGCGGCGACGGTTACGGCGATCTTGCCGGGGTGACGAAGCGGCTGTCCTACATCGCCTCGCTCGGCGTCGATGCCATCTGGCTCTCGCCATTCTTCACCTCCCCCATGGCGGATATGGGTTATGACGTATCCGATTATTGCAATGTCGATCCGATGTTCGGCACGCTTGCCGATTTCGATGCATTGATGGCCGAGGCGCACCGGCTGGGGCTGAAAGTCATCATCGACCAGGTGATTTCGCATACATCCGATAAGCACCCCTGGTTCGTGGACAGCCGTGCAAGCCGCATCAACAGCAAGGCGGACTGGTATGTCTGGGCCAATTCCAAGCCGGATGGCACGGCGCCCACCAACTGGCTTTCCGTGTTCGGCGGGCCGGCATGGGAATGGGATGGCGTGCGCAAGCAATATTACATGCACAGCTTTCTCGCCTCGCAGCCGGATCTCAATTTTCACAATCCGGATGTTCAGGATGCGCTTCTGGAAACCGTACGGTTCTGGCTTGATCGCGGCGTGGACGGTTTTCGTCTCGATACCGTCAATCACTATTTCCACGACAAGCTGTTGCGCGACAACCCGCCGCTTTTTGACGACGAAAGCTTTGGCCTCGATGCGTCCGACGTCAATCCTTACGGCATGCAGGATCATCTCTACGACAAGACGCGGCCGGAAAACGTGGCCTTCCTCCAGCGCTTCCGCGCGCTTCTCGATGAATATGAGGGCCGCGCCACCGTGGGTGAGGTGGGGGACGGCGCACGCTCACTGAAGACGGTCGCGGCCTACACATCCGGCAATGACAAGCTCAACATGTGCTATACCTTCGATCTCCTTGGCCCGGATTTCAGCGCAAAACACCTGCGCGGTTCGGTCGAGACCTTCGGCAAGGTGGTGACGGATGGCTGGGTGTGCTGGGCTTTTTCCAACCACGATGTGGTGCGCCATCTCAGCCGGTTTTCCGAGGGCTCCGAGGAGCAGACGCGGGTTGCGAAGCTCGCCATCTGCGTTCTCGCCAGCCTGCGCGGCTCGATATGTCTGTATCAGGGTGAGGAGCTGGGCCTGACCGAGGCCGAACTTGCCTTCGAGGATTTGCGTGACCCCTACGGCATTCGCTTCTGGCCCGCCTTCAAGGGGCGTGACGGGTGCCGCACGCCGATGGTGTGGGAAACCGGCAAGCTGAATGCTGGTTTTTCAAGCGCTGAAAAACCGTGGCTGCCGGTGCCCTATGCCCACGCCATGCAGGCGGCGGATGCGCAGGAGCGCAAGCCGGACTCGGTTCTGAACCACTACCGCGCGGTCTTGTCCTTCCGCAAAACCCATGGAGCATTGCGCGACGGCGATATGGACTTCATCAAGACCAATCTCGATGTGCTGGCCTTCACGCGCCACAAGGGTGACGAAAAACTGCTGTTCGTTTTCAACCTGACCCGTGAGGCGGTGGAATTCCCTGTCCCGAAGGGTATGGAGGTCACGGATATCCTGCCGATGCCGGGTTTTGAGCCGCTGTTCGACGCGGGGATCGTGAAGCTTGAGGGGTTGGACGTGTTTTGCGGGGTCGTCGCTTGAGCCTGCAATTTTCCATCAGGGACGCCGCAGCATCTCTGGATGACTGGTCCCTTTTGCGCCACCGTTTATGGCCCGATGCCTCCGTTGCCGAACACAGGGCGGAATTGCGGAACCTCTCCGACAACGACGCCGGTTTCATTGCCTATGATCTGGTCGGAATGGCCATCGGTTTTGCCGACGTCAGCCTGCGACACGACTATGTCAATGGATGCGATACGTCGCCCGTGGCGTTTCTCGAAGGCGTTTATGTGGAAGAGGAATTCCGCGGTCAGGGCGTTGCCGCTGCATTGATCGCCGAGGTCACCCGCTGGGCGGTCAGCAAGGGTGTGAGCGAGCTTGCCTCCGATGCCGATATTGCCAATGTCGATTCACACCGCATGCATGCGGCGCTGGGGTTTGAGGAAACTGAACGGGTGGTTTATTTCCGCAAGCTGCTGCCATCGCGTTCATGACTTGCCGATGCTGTAGGCCAGCCGATTTAGCAATCCGTCCGTTTCGCCTTGTCTGAACCGGCATTTTCATGCGGACGTCGCTCGGCTCCTCTATGCTCATTCCGGGAACTTGCGCTGGGTTGGACTTGGTGACGCGATGCAAATCGCCCATAGGCGATAGTGCTTATTTTCATAATACTTATGTATTAATTTACTGAAAAATGTGAAAATTTGAATTAATTGATGTAATTTATCATTTTAATCTAAGAAAAAACGAAATATTCGGTCCATTATTTATGTATTGCTTATGAATTTGGCGAGCTTTGCGCAAGTTTGGATTATTATTGACTGAATAATTGTATATTTTCGGATAATAACCATAAAGCGAAGTAGGGATTGTCATGTCCGTTTCGATCAAGAATTCGAGTCAGCTTACCCCCGCTAATTCCGCATCCTCACGTACCAGGGCTCAGACCGCCCCCGCGACATCCATCAGAAGCGTTTTCGCTTCTGGACAATCGTCAGTCCCCGCATCCACAACGAATGCAACGCCAAAAATGTCGTCAATCGAATATCTCGCGTCATCAGGCTTTATGCAAAATCTGAAGGTCAAGCTTTCGACGGCGGGGGACGACCCGGCGCAATATCTGCGTTCCCAATCGATGATGAGCGCTCTTGCGGGCGGGCGCTTGCAGATCTCGGACCCCACGCAAGGCAAATCGATCAGCGCATGGGATCCGAGTCAGAAAAACGCCAGGTCGACAACCGCCACGGATATCGCCAAGACCAACTGGGCGGATTTCCTGAACTCGCAGCTCAAACGTAACGAAAGCGGCGTTCTTTCCAGGGACGCAAGTGGCAGCTATGTCGAAAAGACAACGGGCAACCACGCCTATTTTGGCAGGGTCGCGGGCAAATATTATTACGTGACCTGGCCTGCAGAAACGAAAACCTGAGACGGCTCGCGCCGTCTCAGAAACGCGGCATAAGCAGATTACGCTGTTTCCGGCCGATAAACTCCATCGTCAGATCAGTACAAACCGATCCACATCCACCATGCCCATGTCGGAAATCTTCAGGTGCGGGATGACGGGTAGCGGCAGGAAAGCCACCTGCAGGAAGGGCTCCTCGAGCGTTGTGCCGAGCGCATAGGCTGCCTTTCGCAGGGTGTGGAGCGTGTCTCGCACCGTTTCGTAAGGTTCGAGGCTCATCAACCCGGCCACCGGGAGCGCAATCTCGCCCGTCACCTTGCCGTCTTCGACCACCACGAAACCGCCCTTGATTTCGCCGAGCCGGTTGGCGGCCAGCGCCATGTCGTCCTCGTTCACGCCGACAACGCAGATATTGTGGCTGTCATGACCGACAGTGGAGGCGATGGCGCCCTTCTTAAGCCCGAAGCCCTGCACGAAGCCGTTGGCGTGGTTGCCGTTCTTGCCATGGCGCTCGATGACGGCGACCTTGATGATGTCGTTTGCGAGATCGACAGTCGTCTGGTTGCCGTCCGTCGGCAGCGTGTAGCGGCGATGTTCGGTGATGATCTTGCCGGGGAGCACGCCCATCACCGGGGTCTCGCCTTGTGCGACCGGCACGCCGAAATGGGCGGCGAGCACGGGTCTTGCCTTGACGCTGTCAAGACCGACGGGCGCGACCGGCTTGCGGGTGGCAAACAGCGCGTCATCGACGATACGACCGCCGGAGAAGACCATGCCGGCCTTGCAGTTCTGCAAGGTGTCGATCACCACGAGGTCGGCACGCCAGCCCGGTGCGATAAGACCGCGATCGCGCAGGCCGAAGGCCTTTGCGGCGGAAATCGAGGCGGCGCGGTAGATGGCGAGCGGTTCCACGCCGTTGGCGATTGCCGTTCGGATCATATAATCGAGATGACCCTGTTCGGCGATGTCGAGCGGGTTGCGGTCATCGGTGCAAAGCGCAAGATAAGGCGACAGACGCTCGGTGATAACAGGCATCAGGGCGTGCAGGTCTTTTGAGACCGAGCCTTCGCGCACAAGAATATGCATGCCTTTGCGGATCTTTTCCAAAGCCTCGGCAGCACTGGTGCACTCATGTTCGGTGCGGATGCCGGCTGTCAGATATCCGTTCAGCGCCGTTCCCGACAGAAGCGGCGCGTGTCCGTCGATATGCTGCCCCTGAAAGGCTTCGAGTTTTGCCATGCATACCGGGTCTTTGTGGATGACACCCGGAAAATTCATGAATTCGGCAAGGCCGATAACCTTCGGATGATCACGGAACGGCAGCAGTTTTTCGATCGGCAGATCGGCGCCCGAGGTTTCCAGATGGGTTGCGGGCACGCAGGACGAGAGCTGCACGCGGATGTCCATGATGGTTTCCATGGAACTGTCCAGGAAGAACCGAAGCCCCTCCGCGCCCAGAACATTGGCGATCTCATGCGGGTCGCAGATGGCGGTGGTAACGCCATAGGGCAGAACGCAGCGGTCGAATTCGTGCGGTGTGACCAGCGATGATTCGATGTGGAGATGGGTATCGATGAAGCCTGGAACGACGATTTTCCCGGAAATGTCGATTTCCCGGCGACCCTTGTAGCTTTCGCAAGTTCCAACGATGGTATCGCCGCAGATGGCGATGTCGGAGGCAACAAGTTCTCCAGTTACGAGGTCGAAGAATCGTCCGCCCTTGAGAACTATATCTGCCGGTTCACGGCCCGTACCCTGATCGATGCGCGTTTCAAGTTTCGAATTCATGCGGCTTTTCTTCGGCTCCTGGTTTATGTCGTTCGCGAGAATTTTCAGTATTTACATTCTTAGGTTGTTTCTTGGCTTAAGCGAATTGATTCTTTGCGTTTTAAATATATCCAGAGTAAAAAATTTTCATATTCGTGCTATCTTATGTTTAAGTTCCAAAATTGAACAACGTTAGGAATGCGTAACTTACCCTTGCAGGGATACCGGTTGGTTCCGGTGTTTTCAGTAATTGCCAGCGGAGGTTACCATTCCCGGGAAGGAAAATAAAAGCGTCAGATGCTCAAACGAATTTCTACCCAGCAATTGACGGTTGGCATGTTTATCGAAGCGGTCGAGGGAGCGCTTTCGAACAGCGAATTTTTGCAGCGATATCGATTTCTTCTGCGGCATGAAGAGTTGATGCGTCAATTGAAATTGAGCGGCGCTGAAAGCATCATCATCAATACGGCCAGGGGAAACGATATCGAGGGCAGGCCGCGCTCTGGAGCCGTCCCGCCGCGATTAAATAGTGGCCCCGAAACCATTGATGCAGTCACCCATGCCGTGCGCTCCGCCGCCGATGCCATTGCCGAGACATTTGCCGTTGCCGAAGCCGGTGGCTGCGTGTCCCTGAAGGGCATGACAGCGGCGGCCGGCAAGATTTCCGATGCGGTCCAGTCGAACCCGGCGATTTTCATCGGCGTTACCCGGTTGAAGTCGAAGGACGAGACGACGTTTGTGCATTCGGTTTCCGTCAGCGGATTGATGATCCATTTTGGCAATTATCTCGGGCTGGACAAGGAAACGGTCGATCTGCTCGGCATCAGTGGCCTGCTGCACGATATCGGCAAGGTGGAAATTCCTTCATCGATCCTCAATAAGGCGGAAGGGTTAAGCCCCACCGAGCGGGAAATCATCAATCTTCATCCAACGTTCGGTCGGGATATCTTGTCGCGCAACGAGCAGATGCCAGCCATGGTTCTGGATGTCTGCTTCAGTCATCACGAGCGCATTGATGGCGGCGGTTATCCCAGCGGCTGCGCCGGAAACGAGATCAGTCTTCACGCGCGCATTGCGGCGATCTGCGATGTCTATGACGCCGTAACCTCGGTTCGGCCCTACAAGAAGCCGTGGACGGCAAACGAAGCGCTGACGTGGATGTTGCGCCGGGAAGGCCACTTCGACATGCAGCTTTTGAAGAAATTCGCGCTGTGCATTTCCACATCGCTGCCGCGTAGCTAGGTAGCAGGCGATCTCGAAGTCGCGCTGTTTGAGGCTTGCCCGGCGGCGCCGAAGTGACGCCGCCGATGCAGGATGTTTACGCTGCCTTGGTTTTCGCCTTGCGGGTCAGATGCACCACGACGTTCTCGATCATGCGCATGCCGGCATCCTGGCCGAGAGTCATGATCGATTCCGGGTGGAACTGAACGGCGGCTACCGGTTCCTTGGCGTGTTCGATGCCCATGATCGTGCCGTCTTCACTTTCCGCCGTGATGATGAAATCACGCGGAAGGGTGGAAGGGTCGGCGAAGATCGAGTGGTAGCGACCGACGGTCACTTCCTTGCCGAGACCGGAGAAGACCAGGCCTGGCTCCAGCACGCGGATGCGTGAGGGCTTGCCGTGCATTGGTACCGCAAGTTGGCGAAGTTCGCCGCCATAGGCTTCCGCCAGCGCCTGAAGACCGAGGCACACGCCGAAGATCGGCAGCTCGCGGGCGCGGGCGGCTTTGATCGTCGCCTTGCAGTCGAAATCCGTCGGGCTGCCCGGTCCGGGCGAAAGCACGACGAGATCGGGCTGGAAGCGGTCGAAGACCTCCGCTGCGACCGGCGTTCTGACGGTGGAAACCGTGGCGCCCGTCTGGCGGAAATAATTCGCCAGCGTGTGCACGAAACTGTCTTCGTGATCGACCAGCAGGATCTTGACGCCGGTGCCCACCTTGGCGGCATCGCGCTTGGCGGCGGCCGAGTTTGTGGCTTTTGCATCGCGAATGGCCGCGATCATGGCGGATGCCTTCAGTTCGGTTTCGGCTTCTTCTTCCTGCGGATTGGAATCATTGAGAAGCGTCGCACCGGCGCGGACTTCCGCGATGCCGTCCTTGATACGGATGGTGCGCAGCGTAAGCCCGGTATTCATGTCGCCGTTGAAACCGACCATGCCGATTGCGCCGCCATACCAGGCGCGCGGGCTCTTTTCATGGCTTTCAATGAAGCGCATGGCCCATAGCTTCGGTGCGCCGGTAACGGTGACCGCCCAGGCGTGGCTGAGGAAGCCATCGAAGGCATCCATGTCGTCGCGCAGACGGCCCTCGATGTGGTCGACCGTGTGGATGAGGCGCGAATACATCTCGATCTGGCGGCGGCCGATGACCTTCACCGAACCCGGCTCGCAGACGCGGCTCTTGTCGTTGCGGTCCACATCCGAGCACATGGTCAGTTCGGACTCGTCCTTCTTCGAATTGAGCAGCTTCAGGATCTGCTCGCTGTCGGCAATCGGGTCGTCGCCACGCTTGATGGTGCCTGAAATCGGGCAGGTCTCAATGCGACGGCCTGAGACGCGCACGAACATTTCCGGCGAAGCACCGACCAGATATTCCTGATGACCGAGATTGATGAAGAAGGAGTAGGGCGAGGGGTTGATCGCCTTCAGGCGGCGGGAGATTGCCGAGGGATTGCTTTCGCAGCGCTCCATGAACTTCTGGCCGGGAACGACCTCGAACAGATCGCCGCGTCGGAAGCTTTCCTTGGCCTTCACCACCAGCTCGGAATATTCGCCGGGACGGTGATCGCCCTTGGGCGGGATCGTATCGGTGGTCTTGAAGGGATCGGGTGCGATCTCTGAGGACTTGCCGTCCGTCGTTACACCGTCCTTCTCGAAATCGTAACGGTCGATCCAGGCCTTGGCGGAATAATGGTCCACGACGAGAATTTCGTCGGGCAGATACAGCACCATGTCGCGCTGATCTTCCGGGCGCGCGAGCGAAAGCTTGATCGCGTCGAACTGGAAAGCGAGATCGTAACCGAAGGCGCCGAACAGGCCGATGGCCGAATCCGCATTCGAATAGAACAGGTCGACGATGGCGCGTAGCGCCGTGAAGACGGTTGGGATTTTCGAGCGTTCTTCTTCGGTAAAGACGCGGTCCGGCTCGTTGACCGTGAGGTCGAGACGGCGGACGGAGGATGCGCCCAGCGTAAGATCGGGTGTCGCCTTCAGCTTTTCGGTGATGAAGTCGAGCAGCACTTCGCCGCGGCCGTTATAGGCTTCGATCCACATCTGGCGACCGAAGCAGGAAATGCCGAGCGGCGGATCGATGATGGCCGTATCCCAGCGCGTGTAGCGGCCCGGATATTCGTAGTTGGACGAGAAAACCGCGCCGCGATGGGCATCGAGCTTTTCGATGTAGTTGTCGATGGCGCTGGCATATTCGGCGGCGCGACGCTTTCGGCTGACCTTGATGCCGCCTTTCGTCTCGTAGGTTTCCGCTCCGTCATCCTGAATGATCGTTACCATTTCTTTCGCACTTCCCGTTTTTCAGGCCCGATGACAGGCGGCAGAATAACAAAAAAGCCGCCTGAAAATTCGGGCGGCTTGGACTTTGTCTGAAGACATGACTGGTCAAGGCCGCGTAAAGCTGCTCCACCACCAGTTAGCAATGTTCATAGACACGATGTTCATGGGAAAATTGTTAGCCTGCACAATTCGCCTTGGCAAGCGGATTCCGGCGACGGAATGAACCTTACCGGCGCGAGTTGCGTTCCTGTCCTGCCGAAACAGTCAGGAGTGCCCCGGAAAATGCTTCATCGCCTGTGTCTTCTGATGACGAGTCTCGCCCTTATTTCCGCTTCCGAACCGTCGCCACAGGTGCCGGTGCCACAGCCGAAGCCTGGCGAACAGCAAGCACCTGCCACGACGGAAAAGCCGGCCGATAAGGGCGCGCAAACGCCCGAAGACACACCGAAACCGACCCCCAAACCGCAACCGCCTGAAGAAGGAAAATCTGGCGCGGAAGGGAAGGGTGCCGAGGAAAAGAAGAAAGACGACAAGGGGCAAAACGGCGGTGAGACGGTAGCTCCGGCTGGCGAAGCCACGAAACCCGAGGAAAAACCGCCGGAGCCTGTGAAGCCGGAAGACCCGGCAGAGCTTCAGGCCTGCCTTGGCGCATTGAAGGAAATCGGCGCGGAATTCAAAGAGCTCGAGCCGATCCGCGACGAAGAGCAGGGGTGCGGTATCGAGGCGCCGATCGAGCTTTCCGTGGTGCTGCCGGGCGTCAAGCTTGAACCATCTGGCACCATGCGCTGCGAAACCGCGCTTGCGCTATCGCGCTGGACAAAGGGGATGATGCTGCCGGCTGCGGCTCTCGCCCTGCCGGACAAAAAAGTAACGGCGATTGCCAATGCTTCGACCTATATTTGCCGCAACCGCAACAGTGCCGAAACCGGCAAGATTTCCGAACATGCAAAGGGCAATGCTGTCGATATTTCCACCATCGCCTTCGACAAGGGCGATCCGCTGGTGATGAAGCCGCGCGGCGAGGATGGAACGGTGGAAGGTGCGTTCCAGCGGACGATTACAGCCGCCGCCTGCCTGTTCTTCCGCACCGTTCTTTCCCCCGGCAGTGACGCGACCCATCAGGATCACCTGCATCTCGACGTGCTGGAGCGAAAGGGAGGTTATCTCTACTGCCGCTGATAAAAAAGGGGGCGACCCGAAGGCCGCCCCGACTGGAGATGATGTTCTGACCAGATTTAGAATTTCTGGGTCAGAGAGATTTTGAAGGTGCGGCCCGCTTCCGTATAGAAGTCGACAGGCTGGTTTACGGTGCTGACGGCGTTGGGATTGACGTCACGAACGCCGACGGCATTCCAGTATTGCTTGTCGAACAGGTTGTAGACGCCGGCCTGGATACGCAGGCCCTTGGTCTGTTCCGGTTCCCACCAGCCAGTCAGGTTGAAGATGCCGTAACCGGGTGCGTCGTAGGTTGTGGCCACCTTGTCATCACGCATATGCGAGGAGAATATGCCGGTGAATTCCGTGCCCCATGTCTCCTGTGCGTAGCCGACGCCGAGGACGGACTTGAACGGCGCCACCGTGCGGATGAATTCGTTGCTGTCGGTGTCTTTACCATAAGCATAAGCAAGCGACGCATGGGCGAAGAAGCCGTTTGCGAGTTCCTTGCGGACCTTGGCTTCTACACCGGAGATTTCAACATTGTTGCGGTTGCGATAGGTGAAGAGCGATCCGTTGCCCCTGCCGCCGAAGCCGGGGAACAGCGTTGTCGAGGTCGTGTATTGCTCGATGAAGTTCTTGTACTTGTTGTGGAACAGCGTCAGGCTCCCCGTCAGATCGCCGGATGCGTAATTGGCGCCGATTTCAAAGCCGTTGCTGGTTTCGGGGTTGAGCGCGGAGTTGCCGACCACGGCATAACCCGAGCTGATATTTGAGAAGTTCAGATAAAGCTCGTTGATGGTCGGAGCGCGATAGGCCATCGACCATTGCGCAAAGAGCTGCAATTCCGGCGTCACGTCGTAGGTGGCGAGCAGCTTCGGTGAGAAGCGCGAACCGCTATTGCCGCTTGGCAAGCCGAAGGTGTTGTAACCGCTGTTGCTGGATACCGAGCCATCCGGATCGTAATCGTAGGAATCGAAGCGCAGGCCGGGGGTCAGCCGGAAACCGTTTCCAAACGCGATTTCGTCATCGAGATAGAGGCCAAGGCTCTTGCCGCTCACGTCAGGCATGTCCGACTGTGACGATGAGGTCACTCCGCCTGTGTTGGCATAAAGCGCCTGACTGAAATCGGTTGTCATGGCGTTGCCGCCGAAGCGCACGGTGTGCTGCACGCCGCCGAGTTCGAAGCCGGATTCAAGGCCGCCGACGATGCCGAAAGCGCTGTTGCGCATGCTGTCTTCGCGGATATAGAGCGAGTTGTTGGTCAGCCGGTCGCCAGCGCCGGATTCCTTGGAGAGGCGCGTCCAGTAGAGCGACAGATTGGCCGCATCGATCAGGCTGTCTGTCGACGGCGCTTCATATTCGTAATCAAGCGATACGCGGTCGCGCTCCGTATCCTCGTAGCCGCTGTAGTCGCCAATACGGTAAGTCGATCCCGATACGCTGACGCCTTGCAGGGTTCGCATGTCGCTGCGATCTCTCAATGAATAACGCTCGGCCGTAAGCCCGATGCGGTGGCCGCCTTCCAGATCCTGGCGGATCTTGAACATCAGGTTGCTTTCGTAGGTATCTGCCGGGTTGGGCTTGGTGCGGCGGGTTCCGTAGACGTCGGCGAAGCCCTTATTGTCCGTTTCGTTGCCGCGCTTGTAGGAGCCCTGGAACAGAACCGAGGTGTTTTCGATCTTCTTTGCAACGGCGAGCGATCCGCCGACGCTTCTGTCCTCGCTGTCATAGGTGGTCTTGGCAACACCGCCCCAGTCCCTGCCTTCACCGATCAGGTCTTCCGGTTCAAGCGTGCGCAGAACGAGTGCGCCGCCAAGAGCGCCGGAACCGATGCGGCTGGAATCGGCGCCGCGCACCACGTCAACCGTGGAAAGCGATGAAAAATCGAAGCTCGAATTCGTATTGCTCAAGGTGGTGGTGGCCTGTCCCTGGCGGGCGAAATTCTCGAAGAAGGGAACGGGAATATTGTCGATCAGGGTCACCACGCGCGCGCCGCCGAGGCCGCGAATGAACAGGCCGCCGGGCCTGCCGGGCTTGGCATCCACATAATCAACGCCCGGCTCGGTGGAGTTTCCGAGGTCCTTGATGCTGCCGATGTCTTTCTTCCTGATGTCTTCCGCCGTCGTCTGGCTTGCAAGTGGTGTGTCGGCGGCTGCATTCGCGCTTTTGACGCGCTTGCCCTTGACCACGATCTTCTCCAGCGTGGTGGTGTCGTTCGTCTGCGAAGCGGCATTCTGCGATTGCGCAGGTCCTGCAAAGGGCAGAAGAGACATGGCAGTGCACAAAAGCAGCGCCGAATGTGTGCGCGAGATGGACATTAAATACCCCCGGATAGGCGCGCGCAGAAGCTATGGCGCGCAAAAACGCGCCGCGCTTGCTGTCGCGGCTGAAACTGTTTTGATTTGTTACGGGCAAGCCGATAGCTGAGGACTAAAAAACATGATCATAACTGTCAACATATTATATATGACTTTTATCATCATGTTTTAAAGCATAACGGTGCGTGGCAAAAATGTGACGCCCCGTGAGACTGCATCCATACCGGTGGAGAGGCCCGAAAACGCCCGGTTCCGGCCAAAGTCCCGACATTGACGCTTGCTAGGATATTCGCAGCCAGTTTAGATGGCGGAAGAATGCATGCTCCACAATATACAAAAAAGTAATCGGATACGGAAATGAAATCACTTGAACTGCTCGTCGAGCGGATCATTCTCTCCAGCCGCTGGCTGCTCGTCGTGTTTTATCTCGGGCTCGTCGCGGCGCTGGCGGTTTATGCATTTTCCTTCGTGCTGAAATTCCTGAAGGTCGCCAAAAACGTTTTCACTTATGACGAATCGGACATGATCCTCGCCATGCTCGGGCTGATCGATGCGGCACTGGTCGCGAGCCTTATCGTCATGGTGATGATCTCCGGCTACGAGAATTTCGTCAGCCGTTTCGATGAAGCGGATGACGAGGTTTCGTTTCTGGGCAAGCTTGATGCCGGCAGCCTGAAAATCAAGGTCGCATCGTCGATTGTGGCGATTTCGTCGATTCACCTGCTGCAGATATTCCTCAACGCCAGTCAGTATACGGATAGCCAGCTGATGTGGTTTACCATCATCCATCTGGCCTTTGTCGTCTCGGCGGTCATGCTCGGTTTCCTGGAGAAACTGATGGCCAAGCCGAAGGATAAACCCGAAAAACCGGCACTTTAGTCAAGGTGGTCCGCCCGATATGAAGGTTGCAACACTGTTTGCCCATGCCGCCTGGTCGTCGCTTCTGGGTGTCCTTCGCCCACCGCCGGGTGGCGCCTGAATGCCAAAGACGGAGCGCCAGGCCAGACTTTGCCGCGACCTTTCGGCTGCCATTGACAGACCCCAATGGCTGGCGGCGCTGCAGCAGGTGATGCAGGCGTTCGGTTATTCCTATGTGACCTTGCTGAAGCTGCCGAGCATTCGCAATGCTTATGCCCTGCCGATAGTGGTGGAAAGCAGCCTGCCGGTGTGGGTGGTGAATGCGATGACCCGGGACGGTGAACTTGCAGATTGTCCCGTCATAAAGCGCGGCGCTTCATCGATGATGCCGCAATACTGGTCTCTTGATGATAAGGACATCAACTCCGGCTCGCTGTTGGAAGTCTCAACCCTGCTGCGCGGCATGGGCATCACCTCCGGTCTTCTGGTGCCGGTGAATGGCATGGACGGAAACCGGCATCTGATGAATTTTGCAGGCGATTGCGATGTCCTGTCGCAGGGTTCGCTGAACGAGCTGTGCATGATCGCCCTTCACGCCCTGGAGGCCTATGACCGGCTTTGTCGTGCAGGCTCAAAACTCCCCTCTCCATTGACGAAGCGGGAACTCGACGTGGTTCGCTGGACTGCGCAGGGCAAGACCTCCGTAGAGATTGCCGAGCTTCTGTCCATCTCGGAGCACACCGTCAATACCTATATGAACAACGCCATTCGCAAGCTCGATTGCGTCAACCGCGCGCAGCTGGTGGCCAAGACAATACGCCTTGGCCTGATAAGCTGATTTTCATGCCGGTCCGAGCCGTTGCCTTACCTGTCGAGAACGGAGCGGAGTTCGACGAGGTTGGAGCGAACGCGCAGAACGTAAAATCCCATGGTGGCAAGGTGCGAGGGCATGATCCAACCGCTTTCGTCGCCGTTGGAAATGATTGCCGGCTGGATGCGTAGCGCCGCACGCGTCTGCCCCAGGGTGTCGTTCCACAGATTGGTCAGATTGCGTTCGCGAATAACCTGCGCGAAGTCCGCTCCGGCTGCGGACAGCACGCCGTAATAACCATAGAGCTGGCCATAGGCGAACCAGAAACGGTCGTCGGCGCGAGTGTCGAACCAGCCGCCATTATAGTTTTCCGAACGCTCGCGCAGAATGGCCGATGTCGAGCCGATATCGCCGGCAATGCGGTCGATGAACTGGATGAGGTTATCGGCGCGGGTATCGAAGACGGCCTTGCAGGCGGTCAGTTCACCGTTAAAGGCCTGGAAGCTGCGGATGGCGGCGCGATAGTAGCTGGGTGTGGGTGTTTTGGGGCCAAATGGATCGAGGCCGAAATACCAGGAATATTCGCTGAACTGCATGTTCCCGCGCGCTTCCTGAAGATTGTTGTTGATACCGGAGGTTCCGCGAACGCGACCGAGCGTGTCCACCAGTTCCACTGCGGTGCGGCGCACGGCCTGGTTCACGCCGCGCTGGAAGGACGCCTTGTTGTCCAGAAATGGCGTGCTGTCCCAATCCATGCCGAAAAGGCCGAGACGATAGAGTAGCATGGAGGAAATCCATGCATTCTGATTGACGTTGAAATCGGTAAGATCGGCGGCGGCATCGACGATAGCCGAGCGCTGGCATACCGGTGCGGAAGTGTTTGCGGCAGCACCGGTGGCGCCGGCGTCGGCCGTGGGTGTTGCAGCCGGCAATTCCTGCCCGGGCGGCACCGTGCGTTCGGCAAGCTTGTAACGGGAAATATAATCCGGGTCGAAATTCGTCCAGACCTGCGTTTGCCAGAAGAAGTATCCGTAAAAGCCGGCAAGAAGGATGAGTACCAGAGCGATCGGACCCTTGATGATCCAGTTGCGGTCGCGATACCAGCCGTGGGCGGCCATGAAAGGCCACAAAAGCCAGGCGACGACGAGACCGGCGGCCTTGCCGATGGCGTTGAAGGCTGCCTGAATCAAAGCGGTTATCCGGTCGATCATGTCGTCATAGTCTCCTCTGCCCGTGGGGCTGAACGCCGGAAGGAACAACCGCGGTCCGGCCATGCGCCTTTTGGCGCTTCGCAACAACCGCGGTCGTTTACTGTCTTCCAGATATGTCCCTACCCACCGGGATACAACATGATTGCGAAACTTTTCTCAACCTGCGGTCCGCGCGGGTCGTTCCCGTGTTCCGGAACTACGCGCGGAGCATGCATCGCCTGGACAAGGTGACAGGCGGTTACAGACCGAGCTTGGCAATTTCGGCGTCCAGCCGCTCCCGCGCCTTTTTCGGCAGCTTGCCGGTCTTTATGGCATCCAGATTGGCCGGTGCGGCATCGCCGACCACAACGAGGGCGACCATGCCCATGCCGAGATGCGGCGTGCATTTGACGACGTATGCGCCGTCCTTCTCGACGGTCAGTTTCACCGTCTCGTTCATCTTGCCCTTGAAGTCCGCAACACCCTCGGGAAGCATTTCCTTGACGGCAGCCGCATCATGACCCTTGTCGACGGGCACGAAGGAAATGACGTCGCCGACAGCTGCCTTGACGGTTGCCGGTTCAAAGACCATCGCCTGGCCATCGCTGCCCTTGTTGAGCATCTTCACCTCGATTTCGGCCGACAGGGCGGGAAAGGCAAGGAGGGCAGCAGCGATGGAAAGGCTGGCGATGGTGGCAGTTTTGTTGTGCATATTTTTTGCTCCTGAGAGAAAGCACATCCACGCGAATGTGTCCGCATGGTCTTAGCGCAGGAGCAGGGGAGCCATCCTTGCGAAAAATCAAATGCGGCAACCGGCCGCAGACGGTCAATCGCCCTTGACCGTTTCTACCCAGTGGCGGCGGCAGAAGGAGACGTATTTTTCGTTGCCGCCGACATCGATCTGCGCGCCTTCCTTGACCACATTTCCTTCATTGTCGAAACGGGCGACCATCGTCGCCTTGCGGCCGCAATGGCAGATGGTGCGGATTTCGCGAAGCTCGTCGGCAATGGCGAGCAGTTCCCTGGAGGCTGGGAAAAGCTTGCCCTGAAAATCCGTGCGCAGGCCGTAGGCCATCACGGGAATGTTCAACCGGTCGGCAATACCGGCAAGCTGCCAGACATGGTGTTCGGACAGGAAGTTGGCTTCATCGATGAAAACGCAGGCGACGGGCGCTTCGGCATGCAGGGCCTCCACTTCGGAGAAGATATCGGTGTTTCCGTCGAAGGTCCGTGCGTCGGACGACAGGCCGATACGCGACGCGACCCGGCCGAAGCCGGCCCGGTCGTCAAAGGCGGCCGTGAAAATCAATGTGCGCATGCCGCGCTCGTGATAATTATAGGATGCCTGTAACAACATGGTCGACTTGCCGGCGTTCATCGCCGCATAATTGAAATAGAGTTTTGCCATCGTCCACTCCCTGTACACCTTCGCGTCTTTTGACGGCGAAGGGTCGGGTTGAAAAGTGCCGCAACGGGAAAAACACAGATTTCCGCATCCCGCAGCTGTCCATATCGCTGACTAAAAGCCGGAGATTTTCATCGTCGTGTCGCAAACGGCGGGCCAAAGCACGCAAATGCACGCGAGTTGATTGTGTCCGGCAGATATTGATAATGGCAAGGGAACGAAAAAAGGGAGCAAGCGATGTTTGCAAATAGAAGTCTCTGTCTGGCTTTGGCCGCAGCAATCTCCGTCATGACGTTCAATGCGGCCGGCGCTGCGGAGCCGGCAAGTTGTGGCAAGGTTCGTTTTTCCGATGTGGGCTGGACCGACATCACTGCCACCACAGCGACTGCCACGGTGCTGCTGAAGAGCCTCGGTTATGAAACCGACGTCAAGCTTCTCTCGGTGCCCGTTACCTATACATCGCTGAAAAACAAGGACATCGACGTCTTCCTCGGCAACTGGATGCCGACCATGGAAGGCGATATCGCGCCTTACCGCGACGACAAGTCGGTTGAAACACTGCGTGAAAACCTGACCGGCGCGAAATACACGCTTGCGACCAATGCCAAGGGTGCTGAACTCGGCATCAAGGATTTCAAGGATATCGCGGCCCATAGCGGCGATCTCGGCGGCAAGATCTACGGCATCGAGCCCGGCAATGACGGCAACCGCCTGATCCTCGACATGGTCGCCAAGGACACCTTCGGGCTGAAGAGTTTCGAAGTGGTCGAATCCTCCGAACAGGGCATGCTGTCGCAGGTTGCCCGCGCGGGGAAATCCGGCGAACCGATCGTGTTCCTCGGCTGGGAACCGCATCCCATGAATACGAATTTCAAGCTGACCTATCTGACCGGCGGTGACGAGGTTTTCGGCCCCAATCTCGGCGGCGCGACGATCTACACCAATGTCCGCAAGGGTTACACCGAGGAATGCCCGAATGTCGGCGTCTTTCTCAAGAACCTGGAATTCTCCCTGCCCATGGAAAACGAGATCATGGGCAAGATCCTGAATGATGGCCTCGAGGGCGAAGCGGCGGCGACTGCCTGGCTGAAGGCCAACCCGGCTGCGATCGAACCCTGGCTTGCCAACGTCAAGACCAAGGATGGCAGCGCTGACGCCTTGCCCGCTGTCAAGAAGGCCCTGGGCCTCTAGTTTGCAGACAACGCATGTATCCGGCCTAACCTTGTAACAGGCCGGATACTGCAGGAATTACGATGTCCTTTGCATGGTCTCGGTCCGCGAATTTTTCTCGCATCCGGGGTCACGCGCCATCCCGGTGTCCGGCAATGCTGTTGCCGGCCGTCGTTTCTGCATTAGCGGCATTTCCGGTGAAACGGGATCACCTTCAATGCCTGTTCTTCTTATTTTTTTGCAATTCCGGACCCAAAACCGTTACGCATTTTTACTGGAATTGCTCTGGTTCACGAAAGGTCTTGTCTTACCGTGGAATGGCTCAGCGCTCCTGAAAACCGCCTGCCCGTCGGCCGATATGCCAAGGAGGCCATTGACTGGCTGACCGGCAATCTCGCTTTTTTCTTCGATTGGCTTTCTTTCATTTTCCAAAGCGTCATTAACGCCCTGCTTTACGTTTTGCAGGCGCCGCATCCGCTGGTCATCGTCGCGATTGTGACGGCTCTTTCGGCCTGGACGAGGCGGTCGGTTGGCATGCCGGTCTTCACGGCGCTTGGTCTGCTGTTCATCATCAATCTGGGGTACTGGAAGGCGACGACGGAAACGCTGGCGCTCGTTCTTGCCTCCAGCGCCGTCTGCATGGTCATCGGCATACCGCTTGGAATACTGGCGGCGCGGCGCAAGTGGATCTATGCCGGCATGCGCCCGGTGCTGGATCTGATGCAGACCATTCCGACCTTCGTCTATCTCATTCCGGCGCTAGTGCTGTTCGGCCTCGGCATGGTTCCCGGGCTTATCGCCACCGTCATCTTCGCCATTCCCGCGCCCGTGCGCCTGACCCGTCTCGGCATCGTTTCGACGCCGCCGGCACTGGTGGAAGCGGCCATCGCCTTCGGTGCCACGCCATCGCAGGTTCTGCGCAAGGTGGAGCTTCCCTTCGCTGCGCCGCAAATCATGGCGGGCCTTACCCAGACGATCATGCTTTCGCTTTCGATGGTGGTCATTTCCGCCCTCGTCGGCGCCAACGGCCTGGGGGTGCCGGTGGTACGCGCCTTGAACACCGTCAACATCGCCATGGGCTTCGAAGCGGGGTTGTGCATCGTCATATTGGCGATCGTTCTCGACCGACTTTTCCGCCTTCCCGGCACGGAGCATGATCTATGAGTGATGCAATCATCTTCGGAAATGTCGATATCGTCTTCGGCGACCGGCCCGAGGCGGCGCTGGCGCTGATCGACAAGGGCAGCACGCGTGACGAGATCAACGAGCAGACCGGACTGGTCCTCGGCGTTGCGAATGCCTCGCTTTCGGTCAATGAGGGCGAGATACTCGTGCTCATGGGGCTTTCGGGCTCCGGTAAATCGACGCTGCTCAGGGCCGTTAACGGTCTGGCGCCGGTGGTGCGCGGCAACGTCAGCGTGAAGACGGCGTCCGGTTTTGTCGATCCCTATCGGGCGACGGCGAAGGCGCTGCGCGATCTGCGCATGCATACGGTTTCGATGGTCTTCCAGCAATTCGGCCTTCTGCCATGGCGAAACGTTGCCGACAATGTCGGTTTCGGACTGGAGCTTTCCGGGACGCCGGAAGCCGAGCGCAAGCGCATGGTGGCCGAGCAGCTTGAGCTGGTGAACCTGTCCGCCTGGGCCGACCGCAAGGTGGGGGAGCTTTCCGGCGGCATGCAGCAGCGCGTGGGGCTGGCGCGCGCCTTCGCAACCGGAGCGCCCATTCTTTTGATGGACGAGCCGTTCTCGGCGCTCGACCCGCTCATCAGAAGCCGCCTGCAGGACGAACTTCTGGAGTTCCAGAGCCGGTTGAAGAAAACCATCCTCTTCGTCAGTCACGATCTGGACGAGGCATTCCGCATCGGCAACCGCATCGCCATGATGGAAGGCGGGCGCATCATCCAGTGCGGTACGCCGCAGCAGATCGTCAAGCAACCGGCTACGCAATATGTCGCGGATTTCGTGCAGAACATGAACCCGATCTCCATGCTGACCGCCGCGGACGTGATGAAGCCAGGCGTGGATGAACAAAACGGCCGGTTGAACGTGGCCGCCACCGCCCGTCCGACATCGCCGCTGATCGACATCCTTGATGCGCTCTCGAAACATTCCGGCGCGATCGGTGTTGTCGATAATGGCGCAATTATAGGCACGATTTCCGCAGACGAAATTGTGACAGGCCTTACTCGCCACCGAAAGAAATGAGAAACACTCGCATTGGTCGAGAAAACGAAAGGCCTTCCTCCCCGGAAGGCCTTTTTGTATTACCTAATGCTGGTATAAAGAAAAAGAATACCCAGGACATTATAAGTTATGCATTAAAATAATTACGAATAAAAAGCATATTGCAAACTTTGAGAAAATTGCGCAAAGTAAAACTAGATTCTGTACCTCCTTGCTAAATTTAAGGTGGTGTAAGGTAGTGGTCACGAAGCCAGACATTGGAAGACAAGATTTGCGTGCTCAATTTTTGATTGTTTTTTGCTCCAAATACTACTGAGAATGTAGCAGTTTGTTGCTAAAATGACGAAAAACAGGCAAAAGTCTGAAAATTTGATCAATATGTCTAGGTAAATGATCAATGAAGAATAGTCTTGGAGGGAGACACGATATAAGCAAGATTTAGGTATATACAACGTATCGACTGAATTATAAAAAACACCTTTTGGACCACCTATAATAGCCACCATGACGGTCTTTTCGACTGTCATCAGGAGACTTGAGCGTATGGATAACCAATCTCTGTCGGAACATAGCATCGCCGCTGCAGACTTGCTCTCAGCGATGGCGAATCCCAAGCGCCTGATGATCTTGTGCACGCTGGTGGATACGGAAGTGCCGGTCGGTGTTCTCGCCTCCCAAGTTGGTCTCAGCCAGTCCGCGCTCTCGCAACATCTTTCGAAATTGCGTGCCCAGCGGCTGGTGAAAACAAGACGGGATGCTCAGACCATCTATTATTCCAGCAATTCCGAATCCGTCAAAAAAATCCTCGCTTCCCTCGAGGAGATTTATTGCCAGGTTCAGAAGAGCAGCAAGACTGCTGCCGCCTGATATAACGGCCATCCCACGGCCCGGCGGTGCCATTCCGTTGAAACCGGCGCATGACGCCGGTTTTTTCTTTTTTGGTGTCTGGCTCGCATGTAATGCGGTGAAAAGGCGTCCGCGCCACTCAGGGCGAAGACGCAGCCTGTATCTGTTGCTTTAGCCGGCTTGCCGCAGCGGCATAGCCGCCGTCGGCACCATCGACGAAATGCATATGGTCCTTCGAAAGCGGGGAGGGCACGATACAGGTCATCAATGCGGCGTCCTGCTCGTGCAGGCCGAAATTGCAGGTGCCGGAGAGGCGCCCCAGCTCCAGCCGCGCACGGATCTTTTCGAGCCTCTCGGCGTCGATATCAACAGTCATTTTCAGGCCATCGTCGAATTTCCGGAAATCGGTGTTGCTGGCAACCGAGCGCCGATAGCGATCCGCATTAAATCGTCCGAGCGACAATCCCGTCATGCCTAGAAAATTCACGAGCAAGCTCTCGCCGAGAATGCGGAGCGAACGGCGCACCTTGCCCCAGCTATCGTGATAGGCCGCACCTGCCCTGGCTTCCAGACCGAGGCCTTCCCGAACGAAGCCCAGTTTCGGCCCATCCTCCGGCACGGGGTGGCCTTGTCTTGCGTCCTGCGTGGCCAGATCGACGAGATCGATGACCAGCTGCCGGAATGCCGGCATATCCCGTGAGGGTCCCGGCATGGCGATGATCGACACCACCTTGCCATGGGTTGCCGGAATGGGGTTCCAGCGGCATGAAAGGCCGGTCAGGTCCGGCCGCCCGCCTGTCGAAACCGTAGGCAGGGCATATTGCCCCTCCTTCATCCGCGCCTCGGCCCAGCTGTTGCCGCCGCCCGAAAACATGGCGTAGGAAACATCCTCGCTTGCCTGAAAGCGCGCGACGCGCACATCGAAGCCGTTGTTGCGTATGTCCTCCACCGGAACAAGCGCCACACGCATCGAAAGGTCGAGATCGTCCTTCACCCAGCGCTGCACGTTCGAAAGGGCGGTGCGCGCAAGGGGTATCCCGTTCGGTGGCACCGCAACGGCGGCTCCATCGCCACCGAACACGAAGGGCAGGTCGTGACGCCCGAGGCTGTTCGATATGCCTGAGATGACCGCAGCGCCCGCCATGTTGACGGACTTATATCTGCCGGTGCCGATCGCTCCTGTCGAATCGATGATATCGGCAATGGCCAACGCCCATCCCGGCGGCAGGGCGCGATAAAGCGCCGGGTCGGCCACGTCTTCGAAATGTCGGAAGACGGGCAGGCCCGTCAGAAATTCGTCATCTGCTGTTATCATACCGCCATTATCCTCCTGCGGCTACCAAACGCCAAGCGTTTACGCCGTTGCGCTCGCCCGTTTCGATGGCACGATCGAGGCTGGCCTGACGATAGATTTACCGCGAATAGACCTTATCCAGCAAAGGTGACTTGCATAAGCCATCAAACCTTCCGTATGAGTTGAAATGAAGGCTCGGAATTCAAAAATGGAACGGGTTTTCGCCGGGAGGCGTCCGCGAAGTTTCATTCGGTCGGCGCCCAAGGCGCTCATCGGGGCTGAGACCCCATTTCCAAGGAGACACCAGGATGAAACTGAAGACATTGACCAGCGTGACGCTTGCAGCGTCCTTCGCATTCGCACCGCTTGCCCATGCCGAAATCGTCATCGGCCTGATTGCGCCGCTTACCGGTCCCGTCGCCGCCTATGGCGACCAGGTCAAGAACGGCGCCCAGACGGCAGTCAATGAAATCAACAAGAAGGGCGGCATTCTCGGAGAGCAGGTCGTTCTGAAGCTTGCTGACGATGGCGGCGAGCCGAAGCAGGGTGTGTCGGCCGCAAACCAGCTGGTTGCCGAAGGCATCCATTTCGTCGTCGGTCCGGTTACCTCCGGCGTTGCCATTCCGGCATCGGACGTGTTTGCTGAAAACGGCGTCCTGATGATCACCCCCACGGCGACCTCGCCGGGCCTGACGAACCGTGGCCTTGCCAACGTTTTCCGCACTTGCGGTCGTGATGACCAGCAGGCAGAAGTTGCGGCGAAATACGTTCTTGCCAAGCTCAAGGACAAGAAGGTCGCCATCATTCACGACAAGGGCGCTTACGGTAAGGGTCTGGCGGATGCCTTCAAGACCACGCTGAATGCCGGTGGCGTTACTGAAGTTCTCTATGACGCGCTGACACCAGGCGAAAAGGATCTCGGCGCGCTGACGGCCCGCCTGAAGTCTGAAAATGTCGATATCGTCTATTTCGGCGGTTACCATCCGGAAGCCGGTCTTCTGGTGCGTCAGTTGAACGATATCGGCGCCAAGGCTGCCGTTATCGGCGGTGACGGCCTGTCGAACAGCGAGTTCTGGAACATCGGTGCCAAGGCTGGTGAAGGCACGATCTTCACCAACGCCTCCGACGCCCTGAAGAACGAGGATTCCAAGGCTGCTGCCGAAGCTCTAAAGGCCGCCAACATCCCTGCGGAAGCCTTCACCCTTAACGCTTACGCTGCCGTCGAAGTGCTGAAGGCCGGCATCGAGAAGGCTGGAAGCGCAAAGGATTCCGAAGCGGTCATCACGGCTCTGAAGAGCGGTGACGCTTTTGCCACGGCGATCGGCAAGGTCACCTATGGCGAGAGTGGCGACCTGTCGTCGCAGGCTTTCTCGCTTTACAAGTGGCAGGACGGCAAGATCGTCGCAGCCGAATAAGGATCAGGCGTACCGGCCGCATCCGTTGCGGCCGGTACCATCTCCGTTGCGTGACAAGGGGCAAGCAGAATGGGCAATGACTTGGACGCCCGGGATGCAAGCGCGGCGGGTGGGGAAAACCTTCCTCACATCGGCTTTGCGCGGATATTCCCGATTCTCAGAATTTTCGATGAGGCCAAGGCGCGGGAATTCTATGTTGATTTTCTCGGTTTCAAGGTCGACTGGGAACACCGCTTCGGCGAAAACTTCCCGCTCTACATGCAGGTTTCGCGGGCCGGAATGGGGCTTCACCTCAGCGGCCATCACGGCGACGCGACGCCGGGCTCCAATATCTTCGCCACCATGCACGGCGTGCATGCCTTCCAAAAAGAGCTGGCGGGCAAAGACTACCGCTTCCTGAAGCCTGGTGTCGAAGAATTGCCCTGGGGCAATGTCATGGAAGTCATCGATCCATTCGGCAACCGTATCCGTTTCTGTGAGCAGAAAAGCGAGGGGTGACGTCTTCGACGTGACCTCATGGGTCTTGACCTCGGCTGCGGTTTGAACGATAGGAAGCGCAAATAGCGAACCGCGTGCACGGAGACCCCGTGCGCGCGGTTCGTGCGTTTTGGCGGTCAGGTCTGCAATTCGTTCGCATCCGCACGGGGGCAAAAATGAACACTGAAGGCAATGCACTGGTAAGGAAGCTCGCATTCTGGGGCATTCCACTTTCTTTCGGCGTGCTTGGCCTCAAGCTCGTGGCCTGGTGGGTCACGGGGTCGGTAGCGCTGCTGTCGGACGGTCTGGAATCGACCGTCAATGTGGTTGCGGCATTCATTGCCTATTTCGTCATCCGTTATGCGCAGAAGCCCGCAGATGACGATCACCAGTTCGGCCATCACAAGGCGGAATATATCTCGGCTGTCGTTGAGGGCGTGCTGATCGTCGTCGCCGCGCTACTGATCGTGCAGGAGGCCTGGGGTGGTCTCTTCAACCCAAAGCTGCCGGAAGCGCCGGTTCTCGGTCTTGCCATCAACGCGTCAGCGGGTGTCATAAACGCTGTCTGGGCGACAATCCTCATCCGCGTCGGCCGGAAATACGCTTCACCAGCTCTCAAGGCGGATGGTCATCATATCATGTCGGATGTCGTAACGTCGGCAGGGGTGCTGGTCGGCCTGGTTCTGGCGCTTCTGACGGGTTACGCCATTCTCGATCCGCTGCTCGCCATTCTGGTGGCCATCAATATCCTTTTTCAGGGATCGAAGGTCATTTTGCATTCGCTCGGCGGATTGATGGACCGGGCGGTGGAACCGGAAGAAGACGAGGCGATCAAGAAGGCGATCGCCGAAAATTCCGTCGGCATCATCGGCGTGCATGATCTCAGAACCCGCCGCGCCGGTTCGGCCGCCTTCATCGATTTTCACGTGGTCGTTCCCGCCCCGATGACGGTGCGGGAGGCACATGATATTTGCGACCGCCTTGAAGATGCCATAAGGGACGTCATACCGGGTGCCAGCCTTGCCATTCACGTCGAGCCGGAAGGCGAAAAGGCGCATGGCGTCAAAGTGATCGTTTGAATAAGCAGGAGTTTTCCATGTCCGTGACGGATGTTTCCAGCCTGTCGCAGCTGGGCGCGAAGGTCGATACGCCCGAGAGCCCGGAAAAGGCCATTCTCGAAAAGGTGCCGAACGGCAATGCCGGTACCGATTACGTGGTGCGGTTCACAGCACCCGAATTCACCTCGCTTTGCCCGATGACCGGACAGCCGGATTTCGCCCATATCGTCATCGACTATATTGCCGGTGATTTTCTGGTGGAATCGAAGTCGCTGAAGCTGTTCCTGCAATCCTTCCGCAACCACGGCGCATTTCACGAGGATTGCTCGGTCTATATCGCCAGGCGGCTGGTGGAGCTGTTGCAGCCGAAATGGCTGCGCATCGGCGCTTACTGGTATCCGCGCGGTGGTATTCCGATTGACGTTTTCTGGCAGACCGGACCGGTGCCCGAGGGCGTGTGGTTGCCGGATCAGGGTGTGCCGACCTATCGCGGCCGCGGCTGATCCGGCTTTTCACGGTTGAGAACGTTCAGGCGAACGACCCGTCGTCGCCTTGATCGAAATCGTCATCGGCGCTGTCGTCGTAATCGGCCTGCTGGACATCGTTATTATTGTCCGGCTGGGCGGAACTGTCGCCGTAGTAGTTGTTGATGACGGTTTCTTCGACCGGTGCGTTGTTGCCCAGCGGATTGCCGCCGCCGAATGGCGAGCCAATACCGAGCGACGATGCGTGGTTGCCGAAAATACCGCTCAGCGAATTGGCGAGCAGCATGCCGCCGGCAACACCTGCAGCAGCGCCGAGCGCACCTTGCAGGAAACCGCCGCCGGAGCGTCCGGCCGCTGCGGGTTGCTGGCTCCAGAGGCCACCGGGCTGCGGATCAGGTGCGCGGCCGGCTGAGCCCCAGGGACCTGCTGTCTGGCCTGCCGTATCGTTGCGCCATGATGTCTGGGGCGGTGGCGAGACGGGTGCTGGAGCAGGTGATTGCTGTTGGCCGGTGCCGAAGATCGAACTCAGAAAACCACCCTGTGCGGCTGCTTGCGGGGCCGCATTACCGCCTTCCAGCGCATGGATGCGGTCTTCGAGCTGTTGGATGTGTGCTGCTGCCGCTTCCAGACCCTTTTCCTGAACGATCACCGCCTGGGCGAGATAATAGGGGGCTGCGGGCTGATCGCGCACGGCATCTGCGATCAATATTTCCGCCTCGCGGTCGCGCGGGGTGGCGGATGCGGCTTTTGTCCTGTCGAACAGGGCCTTGAGAAGTTGGCTTTCTTCCGGTGACATATGATGCCTCCTTACCGTGAAGCGGAAATCAACGATAAGGAGGTAGGTCCAAATTCAGGCTTTTCAAAGCGGCCGAAACTTTAAATTTCGGTAATGATCGTCACCCGCCGAAGGCAAGCGAAAGGCCCGCTATCGCCGTCAGTGCGCCGGCGGTACGGCTTGCGGCCGAGCCGAAACGGGCAATGCGCAGGCCAAGCACGATGCCTGCGAGATGGAGGATCGCGGTTGCTATCATGAAACCGATGCCGAATTGCAGGGCGCCGGCGCTGCCGAGTTCACCGCCATGGGCATGGCCGTGGAAAAGGGCAAAAGCGCCGACCACGGCCGCAGCGGCTGCCGTCGGAAGCTTTGCCGCAATCGTGACCAGCAGGCCGAGTCCGATGACGGAGGCCAGGATGGCAGGTTCAACGAACGGAAGGCCGATGCCATAAACGGCCATCAGGAAACCAATGGCCATGGTGCCGACGAAGGCGGCAGGCACGATCCACAGCGCCTTGCGGTCATTCTGCGCCATGGCGATCTGCGATGCCCAGAGGCCAACGGCAACCATTGCCAGGATATGATCCGCACCGAAGAAGGGGTGGGACACGCCGGCCATGAAGGAGCCGTGTTCTTCCGGGTTCAAATGGGCGAAAGCGGGCAGGGCGGTGGCGCCGAGCGCTGCGGCAGCAAGGCTTAGTCTTTTCAGCATGATTCCCTCTTTTGATTATCGCCGCCGGCAAGGGGATCTTGGGGCTCCCGCAATCGGCGGCACTGCAATGAGGACCTGACGATACCGCGAACCCGGAGAGGCTGTCCATGCGTCATCTGCCGGGGGTGCTGTTTATTGTTGGGGCGCAAACCTTGCCTTTTTTGCTCATTGCCTTACGTAACAAGTCGCACTATGTCCGAAGGGCATGCATGAATTACGCTGGAGAGCCGCTGATGAACGAAGACGAAGACGACAAGAGCAAGGAACTGCCGATCGGCAAGGAAACGGAAGCGAATCTTTTCAAGTCGCGTTCGATCTTCATCTATGGTGGCATCACGCAGGAACTGGCGCAGAAGGTCTGCACGCAGCTCGTTGCACTTGCCGCCGCCAGCGACGACGACATTCGCGTTTACGTCAATTCGCCGGGCGGCCATGTCGAATCTGGTGATTCGATCCATGACATGATCAAGTTCATCAAGCCGAAGGTTTATATCATCGGTACGGGCTGGGTCGCTTCCGCTGGCGCGCTGATCTATGTTTCGGTGCCGAAGGAACGTCGCCTTTGCCTGCCGAACACCCGCTTCCTGCTGCACCAGCCCTCCGGCGGCACGCGCGGCATGGCATCCGACATCGAAATCCAGGCCCGCGAAATCATCAAGATGAACCAGCGCCTGATCAAGATCTTCGCCAAGGCCACCGGCCAGAGCGAAGAAAAGATCGCAAAGGACATCGATCGCGATTACTGGCTCGGCGCTGAAGAAGCCAAGGGCTACGGCCTCGTTGGCAAGATCGTCGAGAGCCAGTCGGAAGTTTAAGGTTTTAATTTTTGGTTGAGAAAGCCCGTGCCGGTGGAAACCGGTACGGGCTTTTTTCATTCAGGCCGGATGATACGTGCCGCTCCCGGTCATGTGCATTGAATGTTCGGCCGGCATCACTTCATCGTGTTGCAGGCCTTCATCATGTCGCCTTTTTTCATCGTCTGCGTCTTCATGGTGTCGTTATGCATTTTCGTCATATCGGTTTTCATGCCGTCGGCATGGGCGATGCCTGCGAAAGAAAGAACAGACAGCATGGAAGCGGTGGCGATGGCGGTAAAAATGCGGGTCATGAAAGATCTCCTCTGGACGTCATTAAATGTCCGCCGGCGTTGCACCGGGGCTCACGATTGTCCATTCGGTGGGGGCCCGTGTGTCGTTACACGCTCACGCGTTTGTGACATCATATTCGGGCGAGATTCTTTTCACGCCATTATGTAACAATATCCCGCCGATTGCGAATAACCCGACAGTGACGATGACAGGCAGCCTTTCGGAAGAGACATTAAAAATGCTGATGCTGCGTTCCCTTGATGGGGACGAGGGCGCTTACAGGCATTTGCTCCATGCCCTACGCAGGCTGCTGACAGCCTATTTCGACAGGCGCATGAGGGCCGCTTCACGGGGGGATGTGGAAGATCTCGTTCAGGAAACCCTGTTGTCGCTTCACGCCAAACGCGAGACCTATGATCGAGCAAGGCCGTTTACCGCCTGGTTCTTTTCGATAGCGCGCTACAAACTCATCGATCACTACAGGGGCAGGGGTGCGCGCCAGCTTTCGGAAGTGGAACTTGATGAGACGCTGGAAGCGGGATCGTCGGTCGATCAGCTCACGGCACGCATGGATGTGGAACGGTTGCTCGACGAGTTGCCGGAGCGGCAACGCGACCTCATTCGCAGGGTGAAACTCGAGGGTCAGTCAATCGCCGAAGCGGCCAAAAAATCCGGCCAGACCGAGCTTGCGGCGAGGGTCGGTATTCACAGGACGCTTAAAATGCTGGCGGCAAAGTTGCGAGGCGAAACGTGAGGAAGACGGAAGACATCATTGAACAACTGGCAAGCGGCCTCAAGCCCGTGCCTGCCTTGGCACTGGAGCGCCGGCTGGCGCTGGCCGTCCTGCCCTGCCTTGGCGTTTCGCTGTTGCTGATGCTTGCCATTCTCGGGCCGCGGGTCGACATGCACGACGCCTTGACCGAGCTGGGTTTCTGGATCAAGTCCGCGTATAACGCCCTGCTGGCCTTGACTGCGTTTTTCGCGGTCGGCCGCCTTACCCGCCCCGAGGGAAACAGCGGCTGCTTATTCGTTTGGCTTGCGGTGATTTTCGTTGTGATGGCGGCGATAGCGCTCGTACAGCTGGGGTTTGCCTTTCCGGACAATTACAGGACGCTTGTTCTCGGGTCGTCCGCGCTGCATTGCCCGTTTTTGATCGTCGCTTTCGCGTTTCCGGTATTCCTGGCGAATTTTTCAGTTCTCAAACGTTCAGCCCCGGCTGATCCAGCCCTAGCAGGTTTTGTCGCGGGCATTGCGGCGGGTGCAGCCGGAGCCTGGGTTTATTCCTGGTTCTGCACCGAAAACGGCATGGCTTTCGTGCTGATCTGGTATTCGCTTGGCATTTTCCTCACCGGCCTGATCGGCGCTTTTGCCGGTTCGCGTTTTCTGCGCTGGTAAAAGGCGTACCTGTTCAGCCTGCGGGCATCTTGCCAGCGGTTGGGTTTTTTGATCTTCAAGGGAAACAGAAGATCCGGGAACCGCCATGTTGATGAAAGATTTTTCCGTCCAGAGCCTGTTCATGGGGTGCCTGACCGCCTTTGTCGGCTTTGCCAGTTCTTTCGCCGTGGTGTTGCAGGGCCTGAAGGCTGTCGGTGCGACGGATTTCGAGGCAGCGTCAGGGCTGATGGCGCTTTCGGTGGCGATGGGGGTTTGCGCGATTGCGCTTTCAGTCGCGACGCGGATGCCCGTCAGCATCGCATGGTCGACACCCGGTGCAGCCTTGCTGGCGACCACGGGCGTGATCGAGGGCGGCTTTCCGGCAGCCGTGGGCGGGTTCGTCATCTGCGCCATATTGATCATCATTGCCGGCCTGTTCCGGCCGCTCGGAAAGGCGGTCGCCTCCATTCCAGCGCCACTGGCCAACGCCATGCTCTCCGGGGTCATCATCGGCCTGTGTTTTGCGCCGATCAAGGCGATCGGCTTTAACCCGGCGCTCGGATTGCCGATCATTCTTGCCTGGATCGTGGTGGGAGCCTTTAAACGACTTTTTGCCGTGCCTGCAGCGCTTGCCGCTTTCGTGCTGGTGATGATCTTCGGTGTCGATATTCCGGCTGGGGCGCTTGACCGTGTGGCGCAATCGCTGACGCCTCCGATGGAGTGGGTAATGCCCGTCTTCAGCCTGCACGCCGTCATTTCCATCGCGCTGCCGCTCTTCATAGTCACCATGGCCTCGCAGAATATTCCCGGTATCGCAGTGCTGAAGGTCAATCACTACGATCCGCAGCCCGGACCGCTTTTCGCGGCGACCGGCTTCTTCTCACTGCTTTCCGCACCCTTCGGCGGCCATGCGGTCAATCTTGCTGCGATTACGGCGGCGATGTGCGCTGGCGAGGACGCCCATCCTGATCCGAAACGGCGCTATTGGGCGGCGATCATCGGCGGTGTCGGCTACATCGTCTTCGGCCTGCTGGCGGGCGCGGTAACGGCTTTCGTGGCACTGGCGCCGCCAATCCTCATTCAGGCGGTGGCGGGGCTTGCACTGGTGGGCGCCTTTTCCGGCTCTGCCGTTGCGGCTTTTAAGGACCCGGAAACACGCGAGGCGGCGGCGATCACCTTCCTCATCACCGCCTCCGGCCTTTCCTTCGCCGGTGTCTCCGGTGCCTTCTGGGGGCTGATAGGCGGCGGGTTGATGATGGCGTTGACCGGTTTTGTAAAAGGATTGAAGAGACAATAGCCCTTGCATCCAAATATTTCGCCGATTATAAGCTTGCCCATGAGCAACAGCATCGCAACCATTTCCGGCATGAGCGCGCAGATTTCTGCGATTGCCTCTCCGTGCGGTGCACTCTCGCTTCTTAGCCTCGACCTTACACGCGGTTGCCGGGTCCAGTGAGGAGCGCCCGGCGGCCGAAAGCCCGCTGGCGCAAACGCTCCTCATCTCGAAATCTCATTTTATACTGGATTTAGGCCCTTGAGGGCCGCGCATCCGCCGATGGCTCGAGAAGCCCGCGGACTGCGCAAGGAGGAAGCGAAATGGACGGCAAGATCACCAATATTTCCAAAGGCATGTCGGACGCGAACGTCAAGTATCGCCCTTACCCGACCATCAATATTCCTGACCGCACGTGGCCGGGCAAGACCATCACCAAGGCGCCGATCTGGTGTTCGGTGGACCTGCGTGACGGCAACCAGTCGCTGGTCAACCCCATGGGCCACGACCGCAAGGCCCGTATGTTCAAGCTGCTGCTCGAAATGGGCTTCAAGGAAATCGAGATCGGTTTCCCCTCCGCTTCGCAGACGGACTTCGATTTTGCCCGCTGGTGCGTGGAGCAGGGCAATGTGCCTGAGGACGTTTCCCTGCAGGTGCTGGTGCAGTGCCGTCCGGAACTGATCACCCGCACCTTCGAAGCGCTGGAAGGCGCCAACAAGCCGATCATCCACTTCTACAACTCCACTTCGGAATTGCAGCGCCGCGTGGTATTCGGCAAGGATGTACACGGCATCAAGCAGATTGCAGTCGATGCCGCCAAGATGATCACCGACATGGCGGCCAAGGCCGGCGGCGGTTTCCGCTTCGAATATTCTCCGGAAAGCTTTACCGGCACCGAGCTGGAAGTGGCGCTGGAAATCTGCAATGCCGTGGTCGAGGTGGTGAAGCCGACGGCGGATAACAAGCTGATCCTGAACCTGCCTTCCACAGTCGAAATGGCGACGCCGAACATCTATGCCGACCAGATCGAATGGATGTGCCGCAATATCGACAATCGCGAAAACGTCATCATTTCGCTGCATCCGCACAACGACCGCGGCACTGGCATCGCTGCGACGGAGCTGGCTCTGATGGCCGGTGCGGACCGTGTCGAGGGCACGCTGTTCGGCAATGGCGAGCGCACCGGCAATGTCGACGTCGTGACGCTGGCGCTGAACATGTATACGCAGGGCGTCGATCCGGAGCTGGATTGCCGCGATATTGAGCGCATCAAGGCGGTCTACGAATATTCGAACGAGATGACGATCCCCGAGCGCCACCCTTATGTCGGCGAACTGGTCTATACGGCGTTTTCCGGCTCGCATCAGGATGCGATCAACAAGGGTATGAAGGCGATCAAGGTTGCCAATCACCCGGTATGGGAAGTGCCCTATCTGCCGATCGATCCGAAGGATGTCGGCCGCTCCTACGAAGCGATCATCCGTATCAATTCGCAGTCCGGCAAGGGTGGAATCGCCTATATTCTGCAGCAGGATTACGGCATCAACCTGCCGCGCAACCTGCAGGTGGAGTTCCGCGAAGACATCCAGCGCATCACCGATGAAGAGGGCGTGGAACTGCCGGCCAAGCGCATCTACGAGCGCTTCATGGAACGTTATGTGACGCAGCCAAATGCGCGCATCAAGTTCGTCGATCACCACACCTATCCGGCTGGCGACTTCAAGGGCGTGCGCATCGTCGCCGCGGAAATCACCGATAACGGTGAGGTGAAGCGCATCGAGGGCAAGGGCACCGGTCCTATCGACGGGTTCATCAATGCGCTTTCGGTTTATCTCGGCATCGATCTGTCGGTGAATGACTATTCCGAGCATTCACTGCAACACGGGTCCAATGCTTCGGCCATTGCCTATGTCGAGATGGAGCATCCGGGCGGAAAATTGTTCGGCGCCGGGGTGAATACCAATATTGTTGGCGCTTCGCTGGAGGCGATTGTTTCGGCGGCCAATCGGGTGCTGGAAGAGCGAGCTAGGTAAGTTTGCTTCTTGGGAGGGGCTCACCCCCCTCTGCCCTGCCGGGCATCTCCCCCGAAAGGGGGAGATCGACCTGAGGCACGGTCTCGACCATCTCAACGTTCAGAATGAATTGACGAAAGAGCGTCTTGCCGATCTCCCCTTATGGGGGAGATGCCCGGCAGGGCAGAGGGGAGTGAGCCACAGACCCTAACCTCAACACTCCGGTGTTTATCCCCCCAGCCGCGAAAACCCCAACGGCCTGCCATTCTCATAAAATACCCTGATATCTTCAAGCCCGATACCCGTTCCGGTATCGTTGAGGCTGTGGCGTTCGCAGGCGACGTTCCAGGTGCCGGGGCCACCGGAAATATGGAAGAGGTTATAGGCCGCGCGCGGTTTTTCGCCGCCCGGTCCCTGGCTGGCCGAGGCGATGCCGACGACCGGGATGTGTTCTTGCCCGTGGTGAGTGTTCAGCCAGTATACGGTGTTCAAATGGGTGTGGCCATGCAGCACGAGCTCGGCGCCGCCAACGCCAAGCGCTGCCGCGAAACGGCGAATGCCGAACATGCGCTTGTGGGCAGCCGCCGCACCGCGGATCGGCGGGTGATGGATCATCACCACGCGGAACAGCCCCTGTTCACCGGCTTTTTTCAGAAGTTCCGCGGTTGCGCGTGCTTGACGGTTGCCGAAATAGCCGGTGGCCGAGAAGGGCGGCGTTGCAATCGAGGTGGAGCAGCCAATCAGTGCGACGGGACCGCGCACGCGCATATAGGGGAAAATCTTGCGGTCATCGTCCCATTCCCCCGGGTCCCCATCGCCGCGCACATAAGGATACCAGGCGCGCATGGCCTTGTCGTGCGCGCCGGAAACATAGGCGTCATGATTGCCGGGAACGACCGAGATCTTTTCAGGGTCGCCGACTTCTTCCAGCCAGTCGGCGGCGGCGCGAATTTCAATGCCTGTCGCAAGATTGACGAGATCGCCGGTAATAGCCAGATGATCCGGCGATTTGGCCTCGAGATCATCGAGCAGCTTTTCCAGCGTGTCGGTGAAAAGGTGCTTGCGGCGGTTGCGGTGCCAATTGACGAAACCGGTGATACGCTTGGATGCAAGTTCCCGGAAAGTGAGTTTTGGCAATGGCCCGAGATGGACGTCTGAAATATGCGCAAGTTTGAACATGGCGGCAGAGATAACCTATGATATGCGGCACGTCCAATAAAAGCCTGCCGGCAGGGGGAAACCAGGGTGAATGACGAGAGAACCGAGCGGCAGGCACGTCCGTTCCACACGCGTATCCTTATCCGCCTGCTTCATTTCGTTTTTCTGTTCACACGCGGTGCCACCCTCGGTGTGCGTGCGCTCTGCTTCGATGATGCGGGACGGATTTTTCTGGTGCGGCATACCTATCTGCCCGGCTGGTATCTGCCCGGCGGCGGGGTGGAACGCGGCGAAACGCTGCTGATGGCGCTCAACAAGGAAATCCGCGAGGAAGGCAATCTCGAGGCTGCGTCGACCCCCGAGCTTGTCCATGTCTACCTCAATCTGGAAGGCAGCAACCGCGATCATGTGGCGCTCTACCGGCTTCAGGTCACCCAGACCACGCCGAAAAAACCGGATCATGAAATCACCGAAAGCGGTTTTTTCGATCTCTCGGACCTGCCGGAAAATGTAACGCCCGCCACCCGCCGCCGCCTTGCCGAACTTTCCGGCAAAGCGGCGATCGCCGACTACTGGTAGCGGCGGCGTCTCTGCCGTCAGGCAAGCGTCTCACGGCCATGGGCCATGGTCAGGTCCAGTTCCGGGCCAACGGGCACGATACCTGTCGGGTTGATGGTGAGGTGGCTGCGGTAATAATGTTCCTTGATGTGGCGGATATCGACTGTGTCCGGCACGCCTGGTGTCTGGTAGAGGTCGCGGAGGTAACCCGTGAGATGCGGGCAATCGTGAATGCGGCGGATGTTGCACTTGAAGTGGCCGACATAAACAGGGTCGAATCGCACCAGCGTGGTGAAGAGACGCCAGTCTGCTTCCGTCTGTTCTGCACCGAACAGGAAACGGCGGTCCCTCAGTCGGTCTTCCAGCATATCAAGCGTTTCAAACACCTTCACGGCATTTTGCTGATAAGCATCCTGCGTGGTGGCGAAACCGGCCTTATAGACGCCGTTGTTGACGGTGTCGTAGATAACGTCGTTCAGCGCATCGATGTCGGCGCGCAGTGCTTCGGGATAATAATCCGCAGCCGATCCGGTGAGGTCGTTGAAAGCCACGTTGAACATGCGGATGATTTCGGCCGATTCATTGGAGACGATGGTGCCGCGTTCTTTGTCCCACAGTACCGGCACGGTCACCCGTCCCGAATAGTTGGCATCCGCTCTGGTATAGACCTGCCACAGTGTGGAGAAGCCGAAGAGGTGGTCCTCGGTTGCACCCGGAGTGCGTTCGCCTTCCGGTCTGAACTCCCAGCCGTTTTCCAGCATCAGCGGATCGACGACGGACACGGAAATCAGGTCTTCCAGCTTTTTCAGCTTGCGGAAAATCAGGGTGCGATGCGCCCAGGGGCAGGCGAGCGACACATAGAGGTGGTAGCGATCCTTCTCGGCCTTGAAGCCACCTTCGCCGGAAGGTCCGGGCGCGCCATCCACCGTTACCCAGTTGCGAAATTGCGAGGCGCTGCGCTTGAAGTGCCCCTTGGTTTCCTTGGTGTCGTACCAGACGTCTTTCCATACGCCTTCCACCAGCATGCCCATGACGATCTCCTTGATTGTTTCCTTGACCGCAATCCTAACCGTTTAGCGCGGTGCCGCGAACCCGTAGTGCATTGAACAATGCGTTTCCGGTCTCGCATGGGCTGAATGGAATAGTGCCGAGATTTGTTCTGGACGGGTGGGAATTTTCCTGATAATTGCGATTTTCACAAATCTGAGGAAATTGTAGATTATGATCGAAACACGGATGCTCCGACGACGCTGACGCTCCTGAACGCCTTTACCGGCGCAGCCGTCATCTATTGTCGCATCCGCATTTTGGAAGTTTCGGTCTCTTCATGTCCAAGCACGATCTTGTCTACCTCACCGAGGACGCGTCGCACGACGCCATCATCGAAATCATCAACGAAGAAGCATTCGGCCCCGGTCGGCACACCCGTGCCGCCGCGCGCATTCGCGAGCAGGGTCCGCATGACCGGTCGCTGTCCTTCGTCTGCGCCGATGATGGCGAGACGATCGCTTCGGTGCGCATGACGCCGGTTCTGGCCGGTGGGGTGCAGGGCCATATGCTTGGCCCGCTTGCCGTGCGGCCTTCGCACAAGAACATGGGCATCGGCCGTGAACTCGTCCGGATTGCTATCGCTGCCGCCCGGCGGAAGGGTTCGGAGGCCGTCATTCTGATCGGCGATCCGCCCTATTACATGCCGCTCGGTTTCGAAAAGGTCGCCTACGCGGCGCTTGATTTTCCAGGTCCGGTGGACCCGAACCGGGTGCTGGTCGTGCCTGTTGGTGACGACGTACACCAGCGGCTGAAGGGCAAGATCGGCTGGCGTAAATGCGAGGCCGCCATGCCTGCCGCCCGGGCGGAAGACGACGGCTTCGAGGAGCCTCTTCGGGTTTACGGCTGACGGATTTCTTTACGTCGGATTTCCCGCCCCTCACCAGTTCGTCCTTTTTCCCTCATCAAAAACGACAGACTCGATGAGGGATGGGGCGTTGAGTCGCCCACATTGGTACTGGCCGGTTATTTCGCTAAAGATGACGGGATGGTGTTCTGCCTTGAAACCATGCATCGTACTTCGCAAAATTCAATTCCGTTTCTTTCCCCTATGCGATAGCACTCGATAGTCGATTTCGGCACGGGGGCGAGCATATGACGGCAATCACCATGAACGATGCGCTGGAACGCGCAGGTGCGGGCGCCTATCAGCGGCGGTTGATGGGTATTTTCGGCCTCGTCTGGGCAGCGGATGCCATGCAGGTGCTGGCGGTCGGCTTCACCGCCGCCTCGATTGCCCTAACGTTTGGACTGACTGTTCCGCAGGCCCTGCAAACCGGAACGGCCTTCTTCTTTGGCATGCTTTTAGGTGCTGCCGGTTTCGGGCGTCTGGCGGACCGTTACGGTCGCCGCCGTGTGTTGATCGTCACCGTGGCCTGTGATGCCGTGTTCGGTGTGCTTTCCGTCTTTGCGCCGAACTTTGCCATTCTTCTTGTCCTACGCTTTTTAACGGGTGCGGCTGTCGGCGGCACCCTGCCGGTGGATTATGCGATGATGGCGGAATTCCTGCCCGCAAAGAACCGGGGCCGCTGGCTGGTCATGCTGGAAGGCTTCTGGGCCATCGGAACCCTGATCGTGGCGCTTGCAGCGTGGGGCGCCAGCCTTGCCGGTGTTGCCGATGCCTGGCGTTATATTTTCGCGGTTACGGCTTTCCCAGCCGTTGTGGGTCTGGGTTTACGGTTCATGGTGCCCGAATCGCCGCTTTACCTCGTGCGAAGAGGCCGATCGGACGAAGCCAAGGCCATCGTCAACCGCATGCTGGTGGTAAACGGCCGCGCGCCACTTGATGCCGGGACAGGGCTTTTTCAGCCGGAGGTGTCGAAGGGGCAGGGGATATTTTCGCCGGCGCTCAGACAGCGCAGCATCATGATCCTTGCCATCTGGTTCCTTGTTTCCGTTTCCTATTACGGCGTCTTCACCTGGATGCCGGCAAAACTGGCGGGAGACGGTTTTGGCTTCGTGCGCGGTTATGGTTTCCTCGTGCTGGTGGCACTGGCGCAGATCCCCGGTTATGCGCTTGCCGCCTATGGCGTTGAAAAATGGGGCCGTAAGCCGACGCTGATCGGTTTCTGCCTGCTGTCCGCCCTCGGTTGCCTGCTCTTCACGCTCGCTACAGGCGGCGCAATGATCGCCACTTCGCTTCTGATCATGAGCTTCGCGCTGCTCGGCACCTGGGGTGCGCTTTATGCCTTCACGCCTGAATTGTATCCGACGGAATCGCGTGCGACCGGCATGGGGGCTGCGGGCGCCATGGCAAGGCTGGGCGGCCTTCTGGCACCATCGTTGCTGGGTTATGCCATCGCGCAGGGCTTCGGTTTCGCCATCGGCATTTTCGCCGGGCTGCTTGTGCTGGCTGCGATTGCTGCAACGATGATCAATGCGGAAACGCGACGGGTGGCGCTGACATAGGGCATGTTTGCGTGGCCCATGCGGCCTGTCCCTTTCGGGTCAGGCCATTCAGCCTGGAGCGCGTCCGGTTTGAACCGAAGCGTTGGACGTGCTCTAGCTCTTTGTTTTTACGCATTTTCCTGATGTAAAACCGCTACGCACATTTACTGCAAATGCTCTAGAAGCGTTTCTCGAGCCACGTGATCGACTGGTCGCCGGAAAGCGGTGCGAGCGAGCCGATCTTGGTGAAGCCGTAGCGTTCATAGAGCCTCAAGGCATCCGGGTTCATCGTGTCGATATAGGCGCCGATGCAGCCGCGCTTTTTGGCCTCTTCCTCCGCCATCGCCAGCAGCTTCGGACCTGTGCCCTGGCCGCGCATGGTTTCCGGCACGAAGAGAAGCTGCACATAAAGCCAGCCGCGGCCGGTATAGCCGACAAGACCGCCGGTCACGGTGTTCTCATCGTTGCGGATGGTGATGATGAGTTCGCGTTTGTCGCTTGCGCCAAAACGGGCGAGATTATAGGCCACCAGGGGATCGCGGATGGCCTTTTCGGCTTCTGCATCCGCGATGTCGCTCAAAACGAAATTCATGATTATCTTTCCCGGGTCGCCGAGCGGCGGCCGTTTCTCGTTTCCACTGCGAGACGTGAAAGCGCCTGAGCTTCCACCGGAAAGTTCCTACCGGCCCTCACGCCACCAGAGCGCGGAGAAGGCAAGGAGCAGGGCGGCAAGCCCTGCAAAACCGGCAAACAGCGGTAGGGTGTTGACACCTTTCAGCACCGTCTCATCGGTCATGCGTATCAGTATGCGATCCTCATCGGCAACCCTGATATCGCCCCTGACAGGCAGGATATCGGGCAGCGCCACGCGGCCCGAATTGTCGGCGACACGGTGCACGCTGCCCTTGGTGGCGTCGGCCAAGGGCTTCAGAGTTTCGGTCGTCGAAATCATTGCCTTGAATTCCGGCGCATCCACCGCGCCGACATGGACGAGCGTGGTGAAATCGCCGTTCTTGATTTCGAACAGGCCGGTTTCGTCCATGCGACGCTCGATCTTGTAAAGACCTGGCTCGGTATTGTTGAAGGCCATGTTTTCGGTTTTGCCCGAGGGGAAATGCACGCTTGCCTGACCGGGGTCGTCGCCGATGGTCTGGCGGGTAATTTGCAATGTGCGACCGTTGGCGCGTGCCGTCAGCGCCTCTTCCTCAAGCTCCGGTTCCTTCATCAGCCAGTGGGCGATGCGGCGGTAAAGCGCCACATGCGGGCCGCCGCCTTCGTAACCACGCGCCCAAAGCCAGCCCTGATCGGAAAGCAGCATGGCGACACGGCCTTCACCCTGGCGGTTCAGCACCAGCAGCGGGTCCTGCCCGTCACCCAGCATCACGGTCTGGCCCTGCGGCGGCTCGACGCTGACGGTGCGGAACCAGCGTCCCCAATGTGGCGGCTCATCGGCTGACCCTTCCAGCCCGCGGGTAACGGGGTGTTTCTTGCCCGCTTCCGAGAGGCGGGGATAAAAGGCGGACTGATGCACCTGGCCTGTCGGCTGGGCCGGCAGCACGGATGCGAGCGGTGTCATGGCGATCGAATCCTGACCGGCATGTTCCGGGCCGGCTGCGATCAATAGCGCGCCGCCCTTTTCGACATATTGCGCGATGTAATCGTAATAGAGGATCGGCAGCACGCCGCGATGCTGGTAGCGGTCAAAGATGATGAGGTCGAAATCCTCGATCTTTTCCACGAACAATTCGCGTGTGGGGAAGGCGATCAGCGACAGTTCGTTGATCGGCGTACCGTCCTGTTTTTCCGGCGGGCGCAGAATGGTGAAATGCACCAGATCAACCGAGGCGTCGGATTTCAGGAGGTTGCGCCAGGCGCGCTCGCCCGCATGCGGCTCGCCGGAGACCAGCAGCACGCGCAGGTTCTGGCGGATACCTTCTATCAGGTGAACCGCACGGTTGTTCGCGGCCGTCACTTCGCCGGGAAGCTCGGCGACGGAAAATTCCATGACATTGTTACCGCCGCGCGGAACCTTGAAAGTGAAGGGTGTCGGCTGGCCGGGTGTAGCCTGCAAGGTGGCGATTTCTTCGCCGTTCATCTTCACGGTGACTTCCGCCGAACCACCGCCTGCGGCTGCACGGCCATCATCGAAGACGCGCAGCGTCAGTTGCTGTTCCTCGTTGACGATGCCAAAGCGGGGGGCGCGGACGATCTCGATACGGCGGTCGAACTCATCGGCCTTGCCGGTGACCAGCCCGTGGACGGGAGCGCGGAAACCGAGTGCCTGTTCGGCATTGGGCAGAGCATTCGGAATATCGTGGATCTGGCCATCGCTGAGGAAAATCGCACCGCCGACGCGGGAGGGCGAAACATCGGAGACGGCGGAGGAGAGGGCAGAGAAAAGCTGCGTCGAAGGTGAATCGCTCTCGCCATCATCACGCACTTCCACAATGCGCGGTTCGATGCGCGGGAAGCGGGACAGACGGTCTTTCAGCGCGGCGAGCGCCGTATCCGTCATCTGCGGTCGGTCCTGCACGTCCTGGCTCTGTGATCGATCGATGATAACGGGGACGATCGTGGAGAGAGGCTCGCGTTCCTCCTGCGTCAAAAGCGGATTGGCGATGGCGGCAAGCAGGGCGGTAAGCGCCAGCCCGCGCAGCCATGCGCCGCGCACGCCGCGCCACAGGCCGATGAAGGAGAGAACAAGGGCGGCGACGGCCAGAACGGCAATCACGATCCACGGCAGGAAGGGGGCGAATGTCAATGTCATGTCACTGCCCCAATCGTTCGAGAAGTGCGGGAACGTGGACCTGATCAGCCTTGTAGTTGCCTGTCAGCATATACATCATGATGTTGACGCCAGAGCGAAACGCATGTTCGCGCTGCAGCTCGTCCGGCGGCACGGTGGGCAGCACCGGTGCGCCCTGCGCGTCGACGGCCCATGCGCCGGCGAAATCATTGCCTGTTATCATGATCGGCGTCACGCCATCGCCGGAGGAGGAGAGGCCGGATGTCGTCTTTGCCGCCCCCTGGCGCGATTCCACCCAGAGCGGCGAGCCGTTGTAGCGGCCGGGGAAATTGGTGAGCAGGTAGAAAGACCGCGTCAGGACGTGGTCTTCCGGCACGGGCTCCAGCGGCGGAATATCGATATTGGCGAGGATCGCCTGCAAACGTTCGCCATTGGGGCTGGTCGCGCCAGTGTCGAGCGACGAAAACTGGTCGCGCGTGTCGAACAGAACGGTGCCACCGGCGCGCATATAGGCATCGATGCGCGATATGGCGGCGCTTGAAGGCATGGGGGCGGAGGCCGACACCGGCCAGTAGATGATCGGGTAAAACGACAATTCATCCTTGGATATATCGAGGCCGACCGGCTGGCCGGGCTCCAGCGTCGTGCGCCAGGTCAGGAATTCGCTCAATCCCTGCAAACCCTGTTCGGAAATGCGGTCGACATCGTCCTCGCCGGTGCGGACATAGGCGAGATGCGTCGTGTCCAGCCGCTCGAAAATCTGCTCGTCACCGGGTTTGGGGTCGTCGGCGCGCGCGTCAGTTGGGGACATCGCGGCGAAGGCGCCAATGGCCAGCAGCACGGTGGCAGCCGTGGCGCTGCGGGCTTTCGGCAGGCGTGCGAAGGCGCCGTTCATGAAGAGCACGATGAGACTGTCGGCAATCAACATCAGGAAGGCGGCGATGAACAAGGCCGGGCGCAGCGATTTCGCTGTTTCGCCTATCAGTGCTTCGCTGGTGGTGTTGACACCGGCGACCGAGGCATCGAGCGGGCGAAGCGTGGCGCCAGCCGGTAGAAGATTGAGAGCCACGAAACCATCCTCTGTGCCATAAAGGCCGGGGGGATTGTCGAAACCGGTGCGGGGAGCCTGACCGGGGCGCATTTCCAACGGCCGGGCGGAGCCGACATCGGCTGACAAAGCACCTTCGGCCGTCAGTAGCCGGAAGGGCGGCAATGCTGCGGCCGGGGCATTCGCGGAGGTGGAAGCACCGCCTGCCTTGGACAATTGCACGATACGGCGCAACATATCGACGAAGTGGCCTGATATCGGCAGGTCGGACCAGCTTGCCTCGGCGCTGACATGGAACAGCACGATGCGGCCCGCCTCGACATTGCGGGTGGTGACGAGTGGCGTGCCGTCGGCAAGGCTCGCCCAGGTGCGCTCGGCAAGGTCGGGTGTCGGTTCGGCCAGAACCTGCCGTTTGACGAGCACGCCATCGGCCTTCGGCATTCCGGCAAAGGCGCCGAAATTCGGGAAATCGGCAAGCGGCTGTGGCTCGGCCCATGAGAGCGCGCCGCCAAGCGCGCGTTCACCCTGCCGCAAGGTCACCGGCACCAGGGGATCGTCGGCGGGGGCTGCGGCAAGGCGCGGTCCGGCAAAACGGATCAGCGTGCCGCCACCGGCAAGCCAGCGCTGCATCGGCTCATAGGTTTCCTGCGGCAGACGTCCGATATCGGCCATGACGATGACGGAAGGATTGGATTGCAGGATTTCCGGGATCGCCTGCGCAAGATCTGCCTGTCGTTGCGGGATGAGATCGACAAAAGGTTGAAGGGCGCGGCTGATGTAATAAAGCGGCTGCAGCAGCGGCTGGAAATCATTGCCGGTTTCACCGGCCAGCAGCGCCACGCGGCGGCGGCGGAAACCGTCGTCCAGAAGATGCACCGCGCCCGCCGTCGAAACTGCCTCGATGGAGAGGCGGGCGAAGTCGTTGCGCAATTCGAAAGGCGCTTCCACCGTCGCCGTTGTTTCCGCTTCGCCGGGGGCGAAACTGGCGGTGCCAGTGGCAAGGATGCGGCCCTGGCTGTCCTGCGCATTGACGGTCAACCGGCTGGGGGAGGCTGTGTCGAGCCGCGATAGCGTGACGCTCATCGCATCGGCATTGTTGGTGGCGCCGGTAATGGCGGCGATGGATTTCCCGTCACCCGTGACGATGCGGAATTCGGCAGCTGAGAGGCTGGCCAGCGTTTTAAGCGCGCTTTCATCCTGCGCGGTGGCCACGCCGTCGGCAATATAGGCGAGCGTGCCGGGGGAGGTGCCGTTCAGCGCCTCGGTAATGGCTTCCGCCGTGCGCACGCGGTCGGGCGCAAGCGGCTTCGGCTTGGCGGCGGCAAGCTTGTCCAGCGCCACCGCCGTGGTTGCCGGCACCGCGTCATGTTCCGCATCGGCGGTGAAGCTGATGGAAACGGGGCGATCGGCCCTTTCCGCATCGCCGATCAGGGCCTGAGCGGTTTCGACGCGTCTCTGCCAATCGGTTGCGGAGGCCCAGCTATTATCGACCACAAGCACCAGGGGACCGGTGCCGGCAATGCTGTTGTTGCGCGGGTTCACCACCGGATCGGCCAGCGCGAAAATCACGGCGGCGGCGAGCGCGATGCGCAGCAATGTCAGCCACCACGGGCTTTTCGAGGGCGTTTCCTCGCGCTTCAGCACGGTGGCCAGAATTTTCAGCGGCGGAAAAACTTCCGCCTTGGGGCGCGGCGGGGTGAGCCGCAGCAGCCACCAGATGGCTGGCAGTGCCAGAAGGCCGAAGAGGATATAGGGGCTGGTGAAGACGAAGGGCAATGCGCTCATCGGTTGCCACCGCCTTGCGCGGGCGCACCGGACAAATACATGTGAACGGCCACAAGCGCCTCGGAGGCGAGATGATCGGTGCGGTGAAACACGAAATTCCAGCCTAGACGGCGCAGCGACGAAGACAGCGCCTCGCGGCGGGCGAGATAGGCGCGGGTATAGTCCTCGCGAATGGTTTCCGCGCGGCCGGAGACGAGTTTTTCACCGGTTTCCGGGTCGGTAAATTCGGTGCGGCCCGAATAGGGGAAGGTTTCTTCGGCCGGATCGGCGATTTCCACCACATGCCCGCGCAAGCCGCGCCGCGCGAGTGGCGAAATCCGCTCCATCACATTTTTCGCATCATCGAGAAAATCACCGATGAGGACGATATCGCTTGCACCGCGGATCATGCCCGTTTCCGGCATGCCTGTGGTGAGCGGCGCGTGCATGATGGCGGCAGCCAGACGTTCGGCGGCGTTTCTGGCCGAGATGGGCTCCATGATGCCGGGACAACCGATACGCTCGCCCGAGCGCGCAAGGATTTCAGCCAGCGCCAGCATCAGCACCAATGCGCGGCTTTCCTTGGAAACGGAGCCGAGGGTGGATTTGAACATCATCGACGGCGACATGTCGGCCCAAAGCCAGATGGTGTGGGCAGCTTCCCATTCGCGATCGCGAACATAGGTGTGATCGTCGCGGGCCGAGCGTCGCCAGTCGATGCGCGACAGACTCTCGCCTTCGGCATAGGGGCGGAACTGCCAGAAATTCTCGCCGATGCCGCGCTTGCGGCGGCCGTGCCAGCCAGCGGTGACGGTGTTGGCGATGCGCTTTGCCTCGACCATGCAGTCCGGCACCAGTGCGGCACGCTGGCGCGCGCGCGCCAGGACTTCGCTACCCGGTGTCTTATCTACGATCTGGCCGATGGATGCCACAGGCACTCCTTTCGAGAAAGCTTAGGCAGATGTCAGAGCGGTGGGCCGCTCCGAGTTTTTGTCGAGCATCGGGTTTTCCGAAACAGCGTCACACTTTTCGGTCCGATGCCTTAGTTCTTCGCCTGCTCCACAAGGGCTGCGATGACATCGCGCACCGACATGCCTTCGGCGCGGGCGGCGAATGTCAGCGCCATGCGGTGCTCCAGCACCGGTTCGGCCAGCGCGTAGACATCGTCCAGCGACGGCGCGAGCCTGCCTTCGTAAAGTGCACGGGCGCGTGCCGTCAGCATCAGGGACTGGCCGGCGCGGGGACCCGGGCCCCAGACAACGTGTTTGTCGGTCAATTTGTTGCCGTGGCCGGGGCGGGCAGAGCGGACAAGCGAAAGGATCGCGTCCACCACCTTGTCGCTGACCGGCATCTGGCGGATGAGCGCCTGGATTTCCATCATGCGTTCGGCGTCGATAACCTTGCGTGCCTCGCCCGATGCGGTGCCTGTCGTGTCGAGCAATATCTGGCGTTCGGCGGCAAGCTCGGGATAGCCGACATCCACCTGCAGCAGGAAGCGGTCGAGCTGCGCTTCAGGCAGTGGATAGGTGCCTTCCTGTTCCAGCGGGTTCTGGGTAGCGAGAACGTGGAAGGGTTTCGGCAGGTCGTAACGCTGGCCGGCCATGGTGATGTGATATTCCTGCATTGACTGCAGCAGTGCGGACTGCGTGCGCGGGCTGGCGCGGTTGATTTCATCCGCCATCAGCAATTGCGCGAAAACCGGACCTTTTATGAAGCGGAAGGAACGCCGCCCGTTTTCATCCTGATCCATGACTTCGGAGCCGAGAATATCCGACGGCATGAGGTCCGGCGTGAACTGAATGCGGTTGGCATCAAGCCCGAGAACCGTTCCGAGCGTGGTGACGAGCTTGGTCTTGGCAAGGCCGGGAACGCCGACGAGCAACGCGTGGCCGCCCGAGAGTATGGCGAGAAGCGTGTTCTGCACCACTTTTTCCTGGCCGAAGATGACCTTGGATACCTCCGCGCGGATCGCGGCAATATCCGAAAGCGCCTTTTCGGCCGAGGCGACGATGGCTTTTTCGTCGAGGGTTTCGCCGGTATTCATCACGCCCATGTCGCTCTCCTCATACCTTTGCCGCCGACCCATTCCTGCCCCGATCCTGATGGCCATTGGCCGGGGCGGATTTCGCGCTGCAACTAGCTTATTGCTCTCTTGGCCGCTGACAAGCGCCATTCGAATGACTATGTCGTGACTTAGTATTTCCTTATCGGCAAAGCGAGACTCGAATATGGCAGCGGAGACGATAAATTCGGCAAGCGATGCAGCAGGGCTGGCGGCGATGATTTCCCGCGCCGCCGAGCAGACCGGCGACGCCAAACGTGGACCTGCCCCGGTGGACCGCTGGAATCCCCCCTTTTGCGGCGATCTCGACATGGAAATCCTCGCAGACGGCACCTGGTTCTATATGGGTACGCCCATTGGCCGGGCGCCGCTGGTGCGGCTGTTTTCCACGGTCCTGCGCAAGGATGACGACGGCAAGACCTATCTTGTAACTCCTGTGGAAAAAGTCGGCATCCGCGTGGTGGATGCGCCTTTCGTGGCCGTCGAGATGAAGGTGACGGCGGGCGAGAAGGATGGCGGATCGCTTTTGACCTTCCGCACCAATGTCGGCGATGTGGTGGAGGCGGGGCCGGAGCATCCGCTACGCTTTACGATTTTCGGAGAAAACCGCGAATTGAAACCCTACATTCTGGTGCGCGGCAGGCTGGAGGCGCTCGTCTCGCGGGCGGTGATGTATGATCTCGTGGCACTCGGCGAGGTGATTGATGTGGACGGTGTCGAGATGTTTGCCGTGCGCTCGGGCGGGGTTGTCTTTCCCGTGATGCCCGCCAATGAACTGGAACGGCTTTCGCAATGACGATGACGACGACGCGCCTTGAAACTTTTACCGCCGCCGATTTCCGCCGCCGGGTGCTGGAGGAAGGCGAGGGCGTGGCGGAACGCGAGAATGGCGATCATCTGCTCAATCCGGGCGTGGTGCTTTCGGGAAACGGTATAAGGCTGAAGGACGCCGCCGTGCTGGTGCCTGTCATCGACGACGGCAACGAAGCGCGGGTGATTTTCACCCAGCGCACCGCAACCCTGCGCAAACATTCCGGCCAGATTTCCTTTCCGGGCGGTGGCATCGATGCCGGGGACCGCACACCGGAAGAGGCGGCCCTGCGCGAGACGGAAGAGGAGATCGGCCTCTCGCGATCTTTCGTGGAAACAGTCGGGCGTCTGCCGGATTATATTTCCGGTACCGGTTTTCGCATCAAGCCGGTGCTGTCGGTCGTTCGTCCCGGCTTTGACCTGACGCTCAATCCCACGGAAGTGGATGAGGTTTTCGAGGTGCCGCTGTCCTTTTTGATGGACCCGGCCAATCACGGGCGCGGCAGCCGCATCTTTCAGGGGAAGGAGCGGTTTTTCTACGAAATGCCCTATGGCGAGCGCTACATTTGGGGCATTACGGCGGGCATCGTGCGGACGATTTACGAGAGGTTTTATTCATGAGCAGCGTTGCCGGGCGGGACTGGTTTGAAAAGCCGGCGCTGAAGCGCATATTCGCGCTGTTGAACGCCGATGGCGGCGAGGTGCGGATCGTCGGCGGCGCCGTGCGCAATGCGCTGATGGAACAGCCGGTCGTCGATGTCGACCTGGCGACGACGCTTACCCCCGATGTGGTGGTTGAGCGCGCCAAGGCGGCGGGCATCAAGGCGGTACCGACCGGCATAGAACACGGTACGGTCACGCTCGTGATAGACGGCGAGGGTTTCGAGGTGACGACGCTGCGCCGCGATGTCGAGACCAATGGCCGCCATGCGCAGGTCGCTTTTGGCACAGACTGGCAGACCGATGCCGAGCGGCGCGATCTCACCATCAACGCGCTTTACGCCGACGAGAAAGGCGAGATCATCGACCTCATCAATGGTCTGCCAGATATTGAAACAGGAACCGTGCGATTCATCGGCGATGCGGCGATGCGGATTTCGGAAGATTATCTTCGGATCCTTCGGTTCTTCCGTTTTTTTGCCCATTATGGTTCCGGTCGCCCCGATGCCGATGGTTTGCGCGCCAGTGCGCGGGCCAAGGACAAGCTTGGGACGCTTTCGGCCGAGCGGGTGTGGAGCGAGCTGAAAAAGCTGCTTTCCGCGCGCGATCCCTCCCGCGCCTTGCTGTGGATGCGGCAATCCGGCGTGTTGGCGGAAATTCTTCCCGAAACGGAAAAATGGGGTATCGACGCCATTCACGGGCTGGTGGCAACCGAACAGGCGCTTGGCTGGACAGTTGACCCGATGCTGCGGCTCGCTGCCATAGTGCCGCCCGACAGGGAGAGGCTAACGGCGCTTGCTGCGCGGCTGCGGCTGTCGAAGGCTGAAGCTGCATATCTTGCCCACTGGGCTTCCGCGCCGGTAGTCGATCCGGAGATGAGAGAGACGGCGCTCGACCGGCTGCTTTACCGGCAGGGCGTTGACGGTGTGAAGACGCGGCTGAAACTGGCGCTTGCCTCGGCCCGCGCCGACCTTTCGGGCGGTAAGGCGGCGATGCAGAAAGTCGCGCGGCTTTCAACGCTGCTGACGAGAGCGAACAAGTTCCACAAGCCCGGCTTTCCGCTGAGCGGCGCTGATGTGATGGCCGCGGGCGTGGAGTCCGGTCCGAAGGTAGGCGAGGTGCTGAAAAGCCTCGAAGAAAAGTGGGTCGACGTCAATTTCTCGCTTGACCGGGCAGCGCTGACCGCCCGGCTGAAGGATATGCTGGAGAATTGAGATCGCAGCGGCGGAGGCGTTGCGGCTCAGGCCGCATTTGCCTCATCGCGGATGCGGGATTTGATGTTTTCGATCATGTTTTCGCGGATGATGGTTTCGCCGTGGGCCGATCGCATATGTTCCACGGTGCGGCGCACGACTTCCGCGTCGTCATCCGCGCGGGTGTGCCAGGCACAGCCGGGCACCAGCGTTCCACATTCAAACAGTCTCATGGTCTTGCCTCCCTGTTTTAGACAGAGGGACAGCCTGCAAATGCCTGCTGTCCCTCTGACAAGAAACGAACGGTCGCCGCTAATGTTCCAGAGCGGCGTCCGCTGACCCTGTTCAGGCCCTATTCGGGCATCGCCCAGCACTGGAAAACAGAGGATGTGCCGGCTGCCGGGATTTTTGTACGAGGCATTTCGTCATTGTCGGCCCGCGTCACCGTTTTTCCGGCAAGCGTGCGTTTTACCTGTTCGACATAAAAGGAATGCGGCAGTTCGCGATCACCGGTGGCACGCATTTCCGCTGCCAGGCGGTCGATCAAATCAGGGGTATCAATGGAATGCGAGGCTCCCTCAGCGGAAGCGGACATAGGCATGCTGTTCGAAGTAATCATGACGATAGCTCCTCCAGTACGTCTGCACGCAGGAGATTATCATTGCCTTTATTTTTCCATAAGTCCTAATTTGCGCGATTTGCGCCCAAATTCCTGACGGGCGTCAAATTTACGTGAGTATTTCAGGGCCAGCGGACCACGGGCGGCAGGGAAGACAGAATCGATTCGACATTGCCGCCGGTCTTGAGACCGAAGATCGTGCCGCGGTCGTAAAGCAGGTTGAATTCCACATAGCGGCCACGGCGAATGAGCTGCTCGTCGCGGTCCTCTTCCGTCCAGGGCTGGTTGAAATTGGACCGCACGATTTTTGGGTAAACCAGGTTGAAGGCGCGGCCGACATCCTGCACGAAGGCGAAATTGGAGTCCCAGCCGCCCTTTTCCTCTTCCGGGTGCAGCCAGTCGAAAAAGATGCCGCCGGTGCCGCGCGGTTCGTTGCGGTGCTTCAGGAAGAAGTACTCGTCGCACCACGACTTGTAGCGCGGATAGTCGGCCACGGGATGGCGGTTACAGGTGATCTCGAAGCCGCGGTGGAAAAGCTGGGTGTCCGGGTCCTGTTCCGTCCGCCGGCGTCCAAGCACGGGCGTCAGGTCCGCGCCGCCGCCGAACCAGTGGCTGGTGGTGACGACCATGCGGGTGTTCATATGAACAGCCGGCACATTGGGATTGACCGGATGGGCGATCAGCGAAATGCCGGAGGCCCAGAAACTGGGGTCTTCTTCCGCGCCCGGTATCTGCTGGCGGAATTCCGGCGAGAACTCCCCGTAGACGGTGGAGGTGTGGACGCCGACCTTTTCGAAGACGCGGCCCTCCATCATCGACATCTTGCCGCCGCCGCCCTCGCCATTGTCGCGCAGCCAGTCCTTCTGCACGAAGCGTCCCGGTTCCTGATCGGCGAGCGGGCCGCTCAGCTCGTCTTCAAGGGTTTCGAAGGAGGCAACGATGGTGTCGCGCAGATGCTGGAACCAGGCCTGGGCGGCGGCCTTCTTGTCTTCTATGTCCTCGGGCAAGCCCTTCGGCAAAGATGGCCGTTCCATGCATGTTCTCCTTTGGTGAAGTCGATTCCCTGTCGCATCTAGCAGGTGCTGGCCTTGCGCACAAATTCGACTCGCCAAGTTCACGTGCGGGCACTATCTTTAGCGATGTAGGTGCCAGAGGTGAATATCATGACGAAATTTGCCGGACCGCCGCCCCTGGACGGGCTGAAGCGCAGGATCGCCAATCACCGCAAGGCGCGTGAAAGTGACGGCGGCGACCCGATGCGCAACGGCATGTTCGTGCGGCAGACCTTTTGTCTCGACCGTGAAGAAGCCCGTGCCAAGGCGCGCGAGTGGTTCGACAGCTTTCCGAAAGCCGCCTATTGGACCGAAGTGGAAAGCTGGCGGCAGCTGGAAGGCGACCGCATCGAATTCACCATGCGGCGGCTTCCTTCGGCAGACTAAGCTTTAAGCGCGAGGTTCGGCGTAGCGCAGGCGGCTTTCGATCAGCACGCCGCTTTCATCCAGAATGGGATGGGCCACAGACACGATATGGGCGTTTATGCGCTTCAGGTCGCGCAGCATGTCGAGATGCAGTGAACTCGTCTGCATGCTTTCCGTCAGCCCATCGCGCAGCCGCTCCAGATGACGATTGGAGGACTGCTTTTCGAGGCGGCGTATATCCACCTTGCTTTCCATCAGCCGGCGGGCGAGATCGAAATCGCCGGTCACCAGAATGCTCTGGGCGGCCCGCAGATTTTCGATTGTCATATCGAACAGCGTCTTCAGCTCCTCATAACCGTCGTCGGAAAATTTGAAGCTGTTCAGCACCTTCTTGCGGATCTGCTCGCAAATGCCTTTTTCGATGATGTCGCCGATATGTTCGAGATTGATCGCGTAGTCGATGATGGCGATCGAACGGCGCGCTTCGTCGTCTGCAAGCCCTTTGCGCCCCAGTTGGGAAAGATAGACCTTCACCTCCTGCTGACGGCGATCGACCTTCTTCTCGAGCAGGGACACTTCCTGAAGGGGTGCCAGATCATTATGCTTGAAGGCGTTTTCGGCGCGGATCAGCATGCGCTCGATAGCATCGCCGACGCTCAAGACCTCACGTGTGGCATTGGCGAGCGCCACAACAGGCGTATCCAGCGCCTGCTGATCGAGGAAATTCGGGCCATCTTCGGCTTTCGGATCGCCCGGCACCAGCTTTGCCATCAGGTCGGATATGAGGGCTGAGAAGGGCCAGGCAACCGCTGCCAGAATGACATTGAAGATGAGATGCGCATCAACAGGCAATTTGGCGGGCGAAAGCGGCAATTGCTGCAAAAGCGTTGCGCCATAGGATGCCAGCGGCATGGCGATGAGGCAGCCGATGGTACGCACCACAAGGTTGCCGATGGTGATGCGCCGCGCCGAGGCCGGGCCGGAGAGCGTGGCGATGACCGGCGGAATGGCGCCGCCGAGATTGGCGCCGAGAATGAGAACGATGATGAGACCGGCTGACAGCGTGCCGGTAGCAGCAAGCGACAGGATAAGCACCACGACCGCGAGGCTGGAGGAGGAGACGAAGGCCAGCACGGCGGAGAAGATCAACGCGACGGGCCATGCGCCATCAAGCAGACCGATGAAGACGCCAAGGGCTGGCGACGCACGCATCGGTTCGGTCGCGCCGCTCAACAGATGCAACGACAGAAGCATCAGGCCGATGCCGATGACCGCGGTTCCGCCACCTTGTCGGGCGTTTGAGCTACCCTTTTTGAGCACGATACCGGAAAGGATCAGCAGCGGCGACAGCCACTCCACACCGGCCGCGACAATCCAGGCGGTGACGGCGGTGCCGACATTGGCGCCGAGCAGCACGACCTGCGCCATGCGCGGCTTTATTAGATCGCGTTCTGCGAAGGAGGCGACGGTAAGCGCGGTTGCCGTCGAGCTTTGCAGCGCGACAGTGGCGAAAAAGCCGGAAAAGAAGGAACGCGGGCCACTCTGGGTGCCCGTCGCCAATACACTTCGCAGTTTCATGCCGAAGGCACGGGTAACCCCGTCCTTGACCTGGGCAAGACCAAAGAGCAGCAGCGCGACTGCGCCGAGAAGGTTGACGATGACAATGGTGGATTGCATGCGACGTCTCCTCACACCCGCCGGCGGATGGCTCCGGCGAGGGCGATTTTTGTTGTCCGGCTAATAAGTATAGGAGCCTGAACGCTTTCGGTACAGACCGGGTTGCGACAGTTTTGAAGCAAAAACGGTCAATTTTTGTATTTGCACGAAAAAATGGCGTTAAAAAAGGCGCTTACGACCATGCGGTCTGGCGCAAAGCCTCGCCGGTGATCATCGCGGCGGACATTGCGACGTTGATGGAGCGCTGCCCCTCGACCATCGGGATGATGATTCGCTCCTGCGCCTTCTCATGCACGTGGTCCGGCACACCAGCACTTTCACGGCCGAAAAGCAGGATATCGTCGGTCCGGTAGGCGATTTTCGTATAGGGCAGGGCGGCCTTGGTGGAGGCGAGAACGAGGCGGCGGCCGGTAGTTGCGCGCCACTCCTCAAACCGGTCCCAGCTGACGTGGCGCGTCAGCGTCGCCGCTGCGATGTAATCCATGCCTGCCCGTTTCAGGTTGCGGTCGGAAATATCGAAACCGGCCGGCTCGATGATATCGACGCCGAGGCCGAGACAGGCCGCCAGCCGCAGGATCGTGCCGGTATTGCCGGGAATATCCGGCTGGTAGAGGGCAATCCTGATTTGGGGTCTGATATCGCTCATGGTCTTCTCGTCGCGTTTGGAATGCCGGACCGCTTATCACGGGCGGCGGGCTTGTGACAGATGCAGCCCGAGACCGTTTCGAAGAGTGCCGTATTCATTCGCGTGACACACAGTCGGGCTACCCATTAACCAACGTGTCGTCAGGCCGATCCGGCACATCGGGTTGCGTCGGATCGGCGTTGTTTCGATCCGGATTCCGCGCAGCAAAGACAGGAAGATATCATGTCCGAACGGGTTAATTTCGTCCATTTGACCGATCTGCATGTGGGCAATCCGCAGGTGCAGGACGATGATCTTTATTCCGACACCTCGGCCACGCTGGCCGATACTCTGGTGCAGATCAAGGCGCTTGTGCCACAGCCCGAATTCATAGTTGTGAGTGGCGATCTGACCAACAGGGGCGATGCCGGCAGCTATGAGGAACTCAAGCGCCTGCTGGATGAAGCTGCGATTGACGTGCCCGTTCTTTTCGCGCTCGGCAATCATGATCGCCGCGATGGCTTTTATCCGGTGATGCTCGGCCGCCATGAGAATATTGACGAGCCCTATGACTATGCCCTGGTGATTGCCGACATCCATGTCATCGTTCTTGATACCAGCGTTCCCGGCAAGGTTGGCGGTGCTTTCGAACCCGGGCAGATCGAATGGCTCGCGCAAGAAATCGAAAACCACCCCGAACTGCCGAAGCTTCTGGTGATGCACCACGCGCCGGCGCTCGATTTCGATCGCCCCGAGGCCGAATGGGAATCCCTCTCCTTCGCCGATACCGAGGCGCTGGACGAGGTGCTGTTCGAATACGATGTTATCGGCATTCTGGCGGGCCACATTCATTATGACCGCATGTCGCACTGGCAGGGCATTCCCGTGGTGGTCGGCATCGGCCAGCATTTCGCCACCGATCCGCTGTGGCTGCACGAGGGCGTGCGCATGCTGTCCGGTGCGTCCTTTACCATCGGCACGGTGCGGGACACGGGTCTGAGCATCACTTTCGTACCCCGGCCCAGCGATCGCCGGGAACTCAAGCGCCATACGCAGGACGGCATGGCCGCGTTGATTGACGATTACGAGAGCGGGCAAGCGCAGGACGCCGCCGAGTAAGCTGCGCATCTCAGCCTTACGACGGGCGGAGACCTTTGCGGGTCATCTCCGCCCTTTCGGCAGAATTGGTCGCAATCGAGAGCTTTTCTGAGGCGTTCGGCATCTTTGCGGCTGGTCAACGATTAATTTTTGCGCTACAAGGCGACATCTTCAACACCAGCTAGGGAGGTTCTGATGCAAAATGACATTCGTATTCGCCTCCCGGCCCCAGTAGTGCTGCTGCTGGCCTAGGTGTTACCCCGCGGTTCGACCGCGTTTCCCATAGTTTGATTCGTCATGTGGCTGTTGCGGCCATATCCAATACTTTTCTGTTCCGTCGTGAGCCATATTTGCGTTTGCTCACGTTTCACGATGGGGCGATTGCTTGCCGGAGCTTGGCCTATGTTTGGCTGGTTTGAAAAACGCCTTGATCCTTTTCCCTCTTCGGCGCCGTCTGTGCCGCCGAAGAAGCTTTTGCCGTTCGTGTGGCATTATGTGCAGCCCGCATGGCCGTGGCTCCTGCTGCTCGGCCTGATGTCCATGGGCATCGCCGTTGCGGAAGCCATGCTCTACAAATTCCTCGGCAGCATCGTTGACTGGCTTTCCACGGCCAATCGCGAGACGTTCTTTGCCGATGAGGGCTGGCATCTGATGGTCATGGCCGGACTGGTGCTTATCGTGCTGCCTTTGATGGGCGCAGTGCACACCATGACGATGCACCAGACGCTTGCCGGCAATTTCGGCATGATCGCGCGCTGGAAGATGCATCGTTTCCTGCTGCGCCACTCCATGAACTTTTTCGCCAACGAATTTGCAGGCCGGGTTTCGACCAAGGTGATGCAGACGGCGCTGGCGATCCGCGAAGTGGCGCTGAAGGTGATCGACGTGTTCGTCTACGCGATCAGCTTCGTCGTCTCGATGCTGTTCATGGTTGCTGCCGCAGACTGGCGGCTGGTCATTCCGCTGCTGGTGTGGCTCGGCATCTATATGGGTATCCTCACCTATTTCGTGCCGAAACTCGGCCGGCTGGCGCAGGAGCAGGCCGATGCGCGCTCGATGATGACGGGGCGTATCGTCGACAGCTATACAAACATCTCGACGATCAAGCTGTTTTCGCATGCGGGCCGCGAGGAAAGATATGCGCGTGAGGGCATGAACGTGTTTCTCGGAACCGTTCACCGCCAGATGCGCAAGATTTCCGGCTTCAACATCCTGATCGACCTCAACAATGCGGTCGTGCTGTTTTCCACGGCCTCGCTCGGTCTTTATTTCTGGATGCAGGGTTCGGTCACGGCCGGCTCGGTTGCCATTGCCATAAGCCTTGCCATGCGCGTCAACGGCATGTCGCAATGGATCATGTGGGAAGTCACCTCGCTGTTTGAAAACATCGGCACCGTCTATGACGGCATGTCGATGATGACGAAGCCGCACGATATCGTCGATGCTCCGAAGGCGCCTCAGCTTGCGGCACCGCAGGGCGCGATCCGTTATGACAATGTCCGCTTCCACTACGGCAAGACCAAGGGCGTGATTGACGGGCTGACGCTGGATATCAAGCCGGGCGAGAAGGTCGGACTGGTCGGGCGTTCCGGTGCCGGCAAGACGACGCTGATGAACCTGCTTCTGCGTTTCTACGATCTGGAAGCGGGCAGGATCACCATCGACGGGCAGGACATCTCCAAGGTGTCGCAGGACAGCCTGCGCGAGCTGATCGGTGTCGTGACGCAGGATACCTCGCTGCTGCACCGTTCGATCCGCGACAACATCGCCTATGGCCATCCCGAGGCCACCGACGAGCAGGTGATCGCGGCGGCAAAGCGGGCGAATGCCTGGGACTTCGTGGAAACGCTTGTGGATATGCATGGCCGTCAGGGCCTTGATGCCCAGGTGGGCGAACGCGGCGTGAAACTGTCCGGCGGCCAGCGCCAGCGTATCGCGATTGCCCGGGTGTTCCTCAAGAACGCGCCGATCCTGGTACTTGATGAGGCGACCTCAGCGCTCGACAGTGAAGTCGAGGCGGCGATCCAGGAAAACCTGTTCTCGCTGATGGAAGGCAAAACGGTGATCGCGATCGCGCACCGCCTGTCGACGCTGACCGAAATGGATAGGCTCATCATCCTCGACAAGGGCCAGATCGTGGAATCGGGCAGCCATGCGGAACTGGCGGCGATGGGCGGTATCTATGCCGATCTATGGCGGCGCCAGTCCGGCGGCTTCATAGCCGACCACGAGGCGGAAGTGGCTGCCGAGTAAGGAAAGATCGAGGGGCGGGAAGCATGGTTTCCCGCCCTTTCGTTTGCGGTTCGCGCTTATGTATGTAGGCGAGTTAAACCTCTCCTCCGTCATGCCGGCCTTGAGCCGGTATCCAGCACGGCGCGTCTGCGCCGTGAAAGGAGTCCGCGATCAAAGACTTGATTGCGCTGGACCCCGGATCTAGTCCTTGGTGACGGAGTGAGGATGCTGCGAGTGCGCAAAATCCAGGCGGGTCTATCCAGAGCCCGGTGGAACATTCTCCGCCCTTTTTCATTTCCCGAACGTTACCGAAATATAATCTCTTCCCGAACGCTCTGCGGCTGTTCCCGCTCCGGGAATCCGCCTATATCCGGATCATGGTCATTACCCGCATCTTCGAGTTTTTCGAGAACTGGATAAAGCCCTTCGCCCGCAAGGACGATTTGCGGCCGCCGGAAAACACGTCCGGTTTCATCTGGTTCTATATCTCGCAGGCCAAGGCGCCGTTTCTTGCCATGCTGGTGCTGGGCGGGTTGACGGCTGCCATTGAGGCTGCGCTTTTCTGGTTCGTCGGGCGGCTGGTCGACATTCTCTCGACCGTCAAGCCGGAAGAGGGCTGGGCTGGACTGCTGGCAGCCCACGGCGGCGAACTCGTCGGCATGCTGGTGTTGATCGGCATCGTGCGTTTTATCGTCACCATGGTGACCGCGCTGGTGGACCAGCAGATCATCACGCCTGGCTTTTACAATCTGGTGCGCTGGCAATCCTATATGCATGTGGCGCGGCAATCGCTGACCTTTTTCCAGAATGATTTTTCCGGCCGCATCGTCACCAAGGTCTGGTCGGGCGGGCAGGCGGCGGGCGATCTTGTCACCTCGCTGATGGAAAGCGTCTGGTTTGTCGGCATCTACTCCGTCTCGATGCTGTTGCTCATCGGCGGGCTGGATTGGCGGCTTGCCGTCGTCGTCCTCGTCTGGGTGCTGATCTTTTCGCTGCTGGCGCGTTATTTCGTGCCGCGCATCCGTTCCCATTCGAAAGAAACGGCAGAGGCGGCCTCCATGCTTTCCGGCCGGATGGTGGATGCATATAGCAATATCCAGACGCTCAGGCTGTTTGGGCGCGACGATGCCAATGACCGCTACATGCGGCAGGGCTTCGATATCTTCCAGAACGCCACGATGACGTTCACGCGGTTCATCACCGGTGTGCGCGCCTCCATGGCGCTGCTGTCGGGTGTGATGATCACGTCGATGGCGGCGCTGTGCATCGATCTGTGGCTGTCCGGCAAGATCAGTTCCGGCGCTGTCGCCTTCACGCTGGCACTGGTTCTGCGCCTCAACTTCCTGCTCGGGCGATTGATGACGCAGTTCAACGGCATCATGCGCAATTTCGGCACGGTGCAGAATGCGGCGGAGCTGATTTCGCAGCCGATCGGCCTCGTGGACGCGCCGGATGCGACGGTGCTGGACGTGAAAAGTCCAAGTATCCGCTTCGAAAACGTCAGCTTCCATTATGGGCGGGCGAACGGGGTCATCGACAATCTTAATCTCGATATCAAGGCGGGGGAGAAGGTCGGCATCGTCGGACGCTCCGGCGCGGGCAAATCCACGCTCGTCAATCTGCTGCTGCGGTTTTACGATGTCGAGAAAGGCCGCATCCTCATTGACGGGCAGGATATCGCCAAAGTCACCCAGGAATCATTGCGCGCCCATATCGGCATGGTCACGCAGGATACCTCGCTGCTGCACCGTTCTATCAGAGACAACATCATGTTCGGCCGAACGGATGCCACCGAAGCGCAATTGCTGGAGGCGACACGCCGGGCCAAGGCGGATGAGTTCATTGAACGGCTGGAGGACCAGCGCGGCCGCACGGGTTTCGACGCACATGTCGGCGAACGCGGCGTGAAATTGTCCGGCGGCCAGCGCCAGCGCATCGCCATTGCCCGCGTGATGCTGAAGGATGCGCCGATCCTCGTCCTCGACGAGGCGACGTCTGCGCTTGATTCGGAAGTAGAAGCGGCGATCCAGAGCAATCTGGATGAGTTGATGCAGGGCAAGACAGTGCTGGCCATCGCCCACCGTCTGTCAACGATTGCTGCTCTCGACCGGCTGATCGTGATGGATCAGGGCCGTATCGTCGAGCAGGGCAGCCATTCAGATCTCGTCTCGCAGGGCAGACTTTATTCGGAACTCTGGGCGCGACAGTCGGGCGGCTTCCTCGCTGTGGACGAGGCGGCCCAATAGGGCCTGTCGACAGCTATTTCCCGATCATGAAATCCGCCATCAGTCCGAAATGATTGGAACCGAGGCTGTCGGGCAGACGGGTGGTTTTCAAGAGCGTGGCCGGTTCGCGGGCGAAGATATGGTCAATCGCGATGCCGAAGCGACCTGCCTTCGTCGGCCACGTGGCGGGTTCCCATGCCGCTTTTTTCAGGTCGTTGGCGGCGAGGAAGTCGCGCATGTCGGGAGCGATGCTGGCCGAATTGAAATCTCCGGCCAGAATGAGCGGCCCGGTGACGCGAAAGAGAATTTCGCTGACTTCGTCCAGCTCATCCCGGTGATAATCGTCGAAATAGGGTTTGGTGATGTGACCTGCGGCGAGCGTCAGCTCCGTGCCGTCGAAATCGATGCTGGCGATGGCGAAACGGTCGCGGCGCAGATCGCTGAGGCTATGGAAACGGCCCTCCAGCAGCGGCCGCTTCGACAGGATCAAAAGATCACAGGTCGGCGTTCCGGCATAACAGCCGAGCCTGTGGGGGTAGGTTTGCTGAAGGCGCGGCAGAACAGATTCCAGCGCAGCCGCCTCGAACAGATAGACCGCATCCGCGTCTGATTCGAGAATCGTATCGGCAATCGCATCCGCATTGGCGGCGTTATCCATCAATACGTTGAAGGACAATAGCCGGAAGGGTCTAGCGCCAGGTGCCGCATTGGCGGTTGTCGAGAATTCCATGAGCATGGCGACGGCGTGGATGGCGAGTGCAAGCGACCAGATGATGAGGAAAGCGGAAATCGCGTCACGCGTCAGCCAAAATACCAGGCATGACAGCAGGATACAGACGAAGGCGATGTGAAGCTGGAAACTGGTGACGAAGGCTAAAAGCCAGAAATCCGTCACATAACGCAGGCTGGCGATGAAAAGTACGGCAGCCACGACCGTGGAGACCATGCACGAGAGCTTCGCCGTCATCCGAATCCCTGCTTTCCAAGCTCTCCCTTGATGTCTCGTAACATGCCGCAGGGGTGGGCACAATGTTGCCCGCTTGCCGGGGCTTAGGAAAAAATCAGAAACAAATCCGCCCCTTCTGGCAGAATTACGGCAGCTTTGTGTGCTTTGCTCTTGCCAAGTCAGTCAATATTTTGCGATCAAACAGAATGACGCGGTTTCTCAAACGCCGCGAGGATGACCGAGACGGTGGGACGGAGATTGTCTTGGATCAAATCATAGCGGGAGGACTCATGCGATTTACGGCAAAAACAGCGCAGAGGATGGTGTAGCGGTGAGCGAGCACGTAACCAATCACGACGCCTCGGGTGAACCGACCCGTCGCGATTTTCTTTATCTAGTAACCGGAATGACGGGCGCAGTTGGTGCCGCCGCAGTGGCATGGCCCTTTATCGACCAGATGCGTCCAGACGCATCGACGCTGGCGCTTGCCTCCATCGAGGTGAATGTCGCGGCGGTCGAGCCGGGCATGTCGCTGACCGTGAAGTGGCGCGGCAAGCCGATTTTCATCCGTAACCGCACGGAAAAGGAAATCGGCGAAGCCAATGCTGTCGCTCTTGCCGATCTCAAGGATCCGGTGGCGCGCAACGCCAACATTGCCCCCGACGCGCAGGCGACGGACATTGACCGTTCCGCCGGTCAGGGCAAGGAAAACTGGATCGTCATGATCGGTTCCTGCACCCATCTCGGTTGCGTTCCGCTCGGCCAGGCCGGCGATTTCGGCGGTTGGTTCTGTCCCTGCCATGGCTCGCATTACGATACGGCGGGCCGCATACGTAAGGGTCCGGCGCCGCAGAACCTCGCCATCCCGACATTTGCATTCACATCCGATACCGTGATCAAGATCGGATAAGGGGACAGATATTTATGAGTGGTCATTCCAGTTATCAGCCGTCCACCGGCATCGAGAGGTGGATCGATTCGCGGCTTCCCTTGCCGCGCATGATCTATGACAGCTTCGTTGCCTATCCTGTCCCGCGTAACCTGAACTACGCCTACACATTCGGCGCGATGCTGGCTGTGATGCTGATCGTGCAGATCCTCACCGGCGTCGTGCTTGCCATGCATTACGCCGCTGAAACGACGGTTGCCTTCAATTCCGTCGAAAAGATCATGCGCGACGTCAACCACGGCTGGCTGTTGCGCTACATGCACGCCAACGGTGCGTCGTTCTTCTTCATCGCGGTTTACCTGCACATCGCCCGCGGCCTCTATTACGGCTCCTACAAGGCGCCGCGCGAAATCCTCTGGATTCTCGGCTGTGTGATCTATCTCTTGATGATGGCGACGGGCTTCATGGGCTACGTTCTGCCCTGGGGTCAGATGTCCTTCTGGGGTGCAACTGTTATCACCGGCTTCTTCACGGCTTTCCCGGGCATAGGTGAGTGGATCCAGCAGTTCCTGCTCGGCGGCTTTGCGGTGGACAATCCGACGCTCAACCGCTTTTTCGCGCTCCATTACCTGCTGCCCTTCATGATCGCTGGTGTCGTCATCCTGCACATCTGGGCGCTGCATGTTACCGGTCAGACCAACCCGACCGGCGTGGAAGTGAAGAGCAAGACCGACACGGTGCCCTTCACGCCCTATGCGACGCTGAAAGATGCACTCGGCGTTTCGGTGTTCCTCATCGCTTATGCGTGGTTCGTCTTCTACATGCCGAACTTCCTCGGCCACCCTGATAACTACATCATGGCGGATCCGCTGAAGACGCCGGCGCATATCGTGCCGGAGTGGTATTACCTGCCGTTCTACGCGATGCTGCGCGCCGTCACCGTCAACATCGGGCCGATCGATTCCAAGCTCGGTGGCGTTCTCGTCATGTTCGGCGCGATCATCGTGCTGTTCTTCCTGCCCTGGCTCGATACGTCGAGGGTTCGCTCCGCCGTCTATCGTCCCTGGTACAAGCTGTTCTTCTGGCTGTTCGTGGTCAACGCCATCCTGCTCGGCTGGCTGGGTTCGCGTCCGGCGGAAGGTAGCGGCCTGTTTGGCCTGCTCTTCGGAGGCGATATCAAAGGCAACTACGTCGGCTTTTCGCAGCTTGGTACGTTCTATTACTTCGGTTTCTTCCTCGTCATCATGCCGGTACTCGGTCTGGTGGAAACGCCGCGGCGTATTCCGAATTCGATTACCGAGGCCGTTCTCGAAAAGAACGCCAAGAAGACTGCCGCGCCAGCGGCGGCCGAAGTCTGAGCGCGAAGGAAGGATGACGACAATGAAGACGCTTCTCACGAGCATCGCGCTTATCGCCGCCATCGGCTGTTCCGCCGCCGCTTTTGCGGCGGAGGAGAGCCATGATCTTGCCGCCAAGACCGAGCATGCGATCGCCGGCAATCACTTTCCGATCATCAAGCCCGAGGAACAGAGCTGGTCTTTTGCCGGTCCCTTCGGCAAATATGACAAAGGCCAGTTGCAGCGTGGCCTGAAGGTATACAAGGAAGTCTGCTCTGCCTGCCATTCGATGAGCCTCGTTTCCTTCCGCACACTAGGCGATCTCGGTTATTCGGAAGAGCAGGTGAAGGCTTTCGCTGCGGAATATGAAGTGCAGGACGGGCCGAACGCCGACGGCGAAATGTTTAATCGCAAGGCTGTGCCTTCCGATCATTTCCCTTCGCCATTCCCGAACCACGAAGCGGCGGCTGCCGCCAATGGTGGCGCCGCACCGCCTGACATGTCGCTGCTTGCCAAGGCGCGCGGCGTGGAGCGCGGTTTCCCGCAATTCATCATCGACATGATCCCGATCATTGGTGGTTATCAGGAAGGCGGGCCGGATTATATCCATGCGCTGCTGACCGGCTATCAGGAACCGCCGGCCGGCATAAAAAACCCGGATGGTTCGGATTACACGGTGTCGGAAGGCACGCACTTTAACCCGTACTTCGTTGGCGCCACTTCCTTAAAGATGGCGCCGCCGATCAGTGCCGATCAGGTGACCTATGACGATGGTGCACCGCAGACGGTTGATCAATATTCCAAGGACGTGTCCGCTTTCCTGATGTGGGCCGCAGAACCGCATCTGGAGGCACGCAAGCGCACCGGCTTCATGGTCATGGTGTTCCTGTTCATCTTCACGGCGCTGATCTATCTCACCAAGAAATCGGTCTACGCCAACAAGGAACATTGACCGGCTTCAAATGCCTGCAATCATTGGCCCCCATGGTCTTGCCCTGGGGGCCTTTTCATGTGTCGAAGGAGGATGAGAAATGGCGAAAGTCCGGAGCGGTGGTTGCCTGTGCGGTTCCGTCCGTTTCGAGGCCACGGGTGAACCCGGCAATCCGCACAGCTGCTCCTGCGATATCTGCCAGCGGCATTCCGGCGCTTCCAGCCTTGCCTGGGTGGAGTTTGCGAGCGATGCAGTGGTCTGGACGGGAGAGGGCGGCGCGCCTACGGTTTTCCGATCTTCCGATTACTCCAGCCGGGCCTTTTGCCCGGTCTGCGGTAGCACGCTCGGCGCAGTCGACGATGCGCCTACCATTGCGTTGGTCTCCGGTTCCTTCGACGACAGGAACGATGAGGCGCTACGGCCTCTGTCGCATTCCTTCGCGGATGTATGCCCGGTCTGGGCGCGGATCGAGGGAATGTCGGGGTAGGAATGAGCGGGCGGTCCTTTTTAGTTGGTCCGCAGCCACCAAGTTGATAGGGTGGCCCGAACCTTCTGATCCATTTCCCAATCTAACTGGAAATACCATGACCGTTATCGCTTCGGAGCTTTCCGCTGCCATCCGCTCCATTCCCGGCTATCCGAAGCCGGGCATCATCTTCAGGGACATCACGACTCTGCTTGGCAATCCGCGCGCTTTCCGCCGTGCCGTGGACGAGCTTGTGCAGCCCTATGCGGGAACGAAGATCGACAAGATCGCCGGCATGGAAGCGCGCGGCTTCATTCTGGGCGGAGCGGTGGCGCACCAGCTTTCCGCCGGTTTCGTGCCTATCCGCAAGAAAGGCAAGCTGCCGCACACCACCGTGCGCGTGGCCTACAGCCTTGAATACGGCGTTGACGAGATGGAAATGCATGTGGACGCCGTGCAGCCGGGCGAAAAGGTCATTCTTGTCGACGACCTGATCGCGACCGGCGGCACCGCCGAAGGCGCGGTCAAGCTCTTGCGGCAGATGGGCGCGGAAATCGTTTCGGCCTGCTTCGTCATCGATCTGCCCGATCTCGGCGGGCGCAGGAAGCTGGAAGACCTCGGTGTCGAAGTGCGGACACTGGTGGAGTTTTCAGGCCATTGAGGCCGGTTTCCGGTTAGGAATGTTGCGACAGGCCGGTGTTTTGTCCGGTCTTTCGTAGTGCGATCCATGTCCAGTGGACGCCCATGGCGCGATTGCCCGCTTGAATGGAGGCAACTTCTACCTGTCGGATCAACGTGAACCCCAGACGGGCTGCATTGCCCGTCGTTTCCGCTGGTGAAATGGGAAAAGCACGGCGGCCTTCGGGTGCGGGGCCGTGACGCAGGGACATGATCAGCAATCCGCCCGCTGCCGTCATCTCCGAGAGGCTTTCCATGGCGGTCTGCCGTGCCTCGTCATCGATATGGTGCCAGACGCCGCACAGCGTAACCAGATCGAACGGGCCGTGGAGGCGCGCTTTCACCAGATCGGGCAAACAGTCGTCAAGCCAGGTTATCTTGTGCGAGAGGTGCAATCTTTTTCCGGGTTCACGCAGTTCCTTGACCGGCTCTACCGCCAGAACATTATGGCCGCATTCGGCAAACCAGGCGGCATCGCGACCGGTGCCGCTGCCAACATCTGCGACGCGGGCCGGGGTGACCGGCAACAGATCGATGACCGCTGCGTAGATTTCTCGGCAATCCAGTCCATCGAACCTGGCAATCAGGTCCGGCGTTGCCGCTTCAGCATAACCCTGTAGAATATCGTTCATTCTTGCCTTCCCGCCGCGACGCCGATTCCGAGGGTATCGCGCGCGGGCTATCTCGGCCAGCCGCTATTCGAACTCCAGAACCCCGCTCTGGAAGGTCAGCACGGTTTCTCCGGACTGGTTCACGCCCTCGTTGAAGGTGGTGTTCAGCCAAACCCCGGCTCTTGATTCCAGCGGTCGGGCATCGAGCAAGGTGACGAAATAGGTAACGTCGTCTCCGGCGAAAACCGGCTTTTTCCATTTGAGTTCACGAAAGCCGGGGGAGGGGCCAAGTTTCGGTGGCTCGAGGCCAAGTTGTTTCAGCCTCTTCACTTCCTTGCCCCAATGGGAGAGGAAACATTTCATCCAGCCGGCGCCGGTGTGCCAACCGGAAGCGCAGAGCGCGCCGAAGACGCTGTTTTTCGCGGCTTCGGCATCGAGATGAAAGGGCTGCGGATCGAAATCGCGGGCGAAACGGACGATGTCTTCGGCGGAAAAATGCAATGTGTCGAGGGTGACGCGTTCGCCGATCGGGGAAAGTTCTGCCAGTCTCATGCCGCAAGGCCTCCGTCCGCACGCATCAGGAACATCACGGTGTTTTCGCCGTGCGATACCAGAACGCCGCGCTGGTTATAAAGCTCGTGGCGAAACTTCACGAGGCCGATGCCGGGGCGTGAGCCGGAGGTGCGCTGTTCCAGAACAATGGATTTTCCCGAAAGCGTATCACCAGCCAGAACCGGCTTTTTCCAGTCGACATAATCGATGCCGGGGCTGCCCTGCGATGTCGAATCGCTGATATAGCTCTCCGCCATCATTCGCATCAGCAGGGCGCAGGTGTGCCAGCCGGATGCCGCCAGCCCGCCGAGAATGCTCTGGCGGCCAGCCTCTTCGGACAGGTGCATGGGCTGGGGGTCGAACTCGCTGGCGAATTCGATGATTTGTGCTGCAGAAATCGATTGCGGTCCCAGGGGAAATTCCCGTCCAACGGAAAAATCCTCATAGGCATATGTCGCGACCGGCGCCATGGCTTCCTCCCTTGCCTAGTCGATGTCACCGGCATCTAAAATGATTTTTCCCTTTACGTAAAGGTCAAATCGAGAGTGCGTTTGCGGCGTAGGGAGATGCTATTGAGAGAGCCAGTTCAACATGGCGCCTTCTCCCCCCGAGGGGAGAAGGTCGCGACAGCGGGATGAGGAGCAAGGGTCGCGAGATTCGCCAGCGTTGCCCCCTCATCCGATCCTCCGGGCCACCTTCTCCCCGGCGGGGAGAAGAAATAAGCCACAAGGTCTGTGTCACTTCGGTCAGCGCGTCAAAAGACGCGATCTGACCGCCGCCGCGCTCAAGACCAGATCAGGTATTAAAGCGAAAGTGGATGACGTCGCCGTCCTGGACGACATATTCCTTGCCTTCGTCGCGTCCCTTGCCGGCTTCCTTGGCGCCGACTTCGCCCTTGTAGGCGATGTAGTCGTCATAGGCGATGGTGAAGGCGCGGATGAAGCCGCGTTCGAAATCGGTATGGATGACGCCGGCGGCAGCGGGCGCTTTGGTGCCGCGCACGATCGTCCAGGCGCGCGTTTCCTTCGGGCCGACGGTGAAATAGGTGATGAGGTCGAGCAGGTGATAGCCGGCGCGGATCAACCGGTCGAGACCGGCTTCGGTAAGCCCCAGCGCCGAGAGGAATTCCTCGGCTTCATCGGCCGGAAGCTGCGCGACTTCGGCCTCGATCGCCGCCGAGATGATCACGCATTCGGCGCCCTGTTGCTTTGCCATTTCCGCGACAGCCGCGGTGTGCTCGTTGCCGGTGGATGCGTCGGCTTCCGAGACGTTGCAGACATAAAGCACCGGGTGCGACGTCAGGAGATTGAGGCCCTTGAGGATTTCGATTTCCTCGTCCGCCAGTGTCTTCAAAAGCAGACGTGCTGGTTTTCCGTCGTTGAGCAGGGCAATTACGGCTTCCATTACCGGCAGTTGGGCCAAGGATTCCTTGTCCTTGCTGGTGGCGCGCTTGCGTGTCTGCTCGACGCGGCGTTCCAGGCTTTCGAGGTCGGCGAGCATCAGTTCCGTCTCGATCGTGTCGGCATCGCCAACCGGATTGATGCGGCCTTCCACATGGGTGATGTCGTCGTCCTCGAAGCAGCGCAGCACATGCACGACGGCATCGACTTCGCGGATATTGGCGAGGAACTTGTTGCCAAGACCTTCACCCTTCGATGCGCCGCGCACCAGGCCGGCAATGTCCACGAAGGAAATGCGGGTCGGAATGATTTCCTTCGATCCGGCAATGGCCGCGAGCTGCTGCATGCGGGGGTCCGGCACGGCAACCTCGCCGGTGTTGGGCTCGATGGTGCAGAAGGGATAGTTGGCGGCCTGCGCGGCCGCCGTTTTCGTCAGCGCGTTGAAGAGGGTGGACTTGCCGACATTCGGCAGCCCGACGATACCGCATTTGAAGCCCATGGCTTGAAACCTGTCCGTTTGAAAGAATTCGTTGAGGAGCCTTTTGCGGAAACGGCAGGGCAAGGTCAAGCCCGGGGGCCGATTTGGGCGGGCAAAGCCCCGCGAATGGCGCGGAATTTTGGGCGAGTGCGGGGCCGGGGTTGTCGATGCTGCGGTTGCGGCGCAATATGCGCCGGTCGAGCAACCGATCTTTCGTCATCAACGGGGATTTTCCCCCTGGGCTACAATTGAGTGACAATCACGGACGACAATGATGAGTGACAGTCCTGTTGATCTCAAACCGAAACCGAAAGTCAAACCGAAGCTGGAGCGGCCGAAGCTCTACAAGGTCATTCTGCTGAATGACGACTATACGCCGCGCGACTTCGTCACCCTGGTATTGAAGGTCGTCTTCCACATGGGCGAGGACACCGGCCACCGGGTGATGATGACGGCGCATCGCTTCGGAAGCGCGGTCGTCGTTGTCTGCGAGCGCGACATTGCCGAGACCAAGGCCAAGGAGGCGAACGATCTTGGCAAGGAGGCCGGATTTCCGCTGATGTTCACCACCGAGCCGGAGGAGTGATGTTCAATCCCGCCGGATCTGGAAACCCGTCTTGTTCTGAATGAAGCCGCAGCTTTCGTAGAAGGCATGCACCTCAGGACGCTGCCGGCCGGTCAGCAGCATCACCTTGTAGCAATTTGCGGCAAACGCGGTCTCGATGGCGTGGCGCACGACTGCGCGGCCATATCCCCGGCTGCGACGGGTTTCCAGCGTCACCACATTTTCGATGAAGGCATAGGGACGGGCAGCGCGCGTCAGGTTGGGGATGACGAGAAGCGTGGCGGTTGCAACGGGTTCCTGGTCTTCCATGGCGAAGAACACGGTGAGGCCGGGTTGGCCGAGCATGGCGGCGAAAACCGTGCTTGCCTCTTGCGCCGTCAGTTGCGGGTCTGAAGGGTTCAGCGCCTGGTAAAGTTCGAGCAGTTTCGGCAGATCGTCCGGGCCAGCTTCGCGAAGGCTCATGGTCTCTGAAGACATCTGCGCTCAATCCTTCTTACCAAACATCCGCTTCAGCATCTCCGCCATCGGCCCGGTTTCCGGCAGTTTTTTCGGTTGGGCGTTGTTGCGCGCCTGATAGATGTGGGATTGCGCGGCGGGCTTGGCCGCCTTGGCCGGTTTTTCCGTTTCCGGCTTGCTGCCGGTGGCAAGCGCCAGCTTGTTCATCAGCTGCGAATCCTCTGATTTCACCAGCATGGCGGCGTTGTCGGCAATGGCGTCCAGCAGCGGATCGAGCCAGACCCGGTCGGTCTTGGCGAAATCACCGAGAACGTGGCCATGCACTCGTTCCTTGTCGCCGGGATGGCCGATGCCGAGGCGCAGGCGACGGTATTCCTTGCCGCAATGGGCGTCGATCGATTTCAGGCCGTTGTGGCCGCCATGGCCGCCGCCCGTCTTGATGCGCGCGCGGCCTGCAAGCAAATCGAGTTCATCATGGATGACGATAATGTCTGCCGGTGCAAGCTTGAAGAAACGCATGGCCTCGCCGACGGATTCACCCGACAGGTTCATGTAGGTGAGGGGCTTCATCAGCAGAACCTTCTCACCGCCGATTTCGCCTTCGGAAATCTCCGCCTTGAATTTCCGCGCCCAGGGCGAGAAGGAAGGCAGGCGCTGCAGCGCGTCCACGGCCATGAAGCCGATGTTGTGACGGTTTCCCGCATATTGGGCGCCGGGGTTACCAAGGCCTGCGATGATCTTCATGGGGCATGTCCGCGTTTTTGCCTGACGATGCTGTTGTCACCACCCCGAAATGTTCCGGCTGTCAATCTTTTTATGGATTTTTTGGATGTGGCGAGCGGGCGCTCAAGGGCTGACGAGTTTGTAGCGGTCGAATATGCGCTGTTGCGTTCCATCAGCGATCAGCCTGTCCAGCCGCGCCTGCAATTTTGCAATGACCTCGTCAGGAACGCTTTTGTTGCAGGCAAGACCCAGCTGTTGCCGCGCCAGCGTTATCACTTCCCTGAACGTGCCTGGGGGTTGGCTTTTGAAGGTGCTTTCCGACATGGGCATCAGGTCGATGCGGCCTGCTTTCAGCTTGTGAAGCGTGATCTGGAAATCAGCGCCGACATCCACATGCTCGAAACCGAGGTTGCCAAGAAGGACCTCGGTGTAGTCGCCACGCTGGGTGCCGACCCGGTATTTCCTGGCGTCTTCCAGACTGGAGACGTTGATATCCGCATTCTGGCGCGCCACGAGGATGTTGCGGTCGCTATGGATCGGCGAGACCCATTTGAATAGTTTTTCCCGTTCGGACGTTCGCGCCGTGGCAAAGACGCAATGCATGGCCTGGGTAGTGGCCAATGCGATTGCCCGCGCCCAGGGCATGACGGCGACCTCGTAATCCGTGCCGGTATCCTCAAGCACGATCTTGAGCTGGTCGATATAAACGCCCGCCACGCTGCCGTCGTCGTTTTGCAGATTATAAGGTGGGTAAACCTCGGTGGTCAGGAAAAGCTTGGCTGCGCTGGCCGGGCCGGCAAGAGCAAGAAAGATCAGACAAAAGCGGATCAATCCCATGGCTGCTCCCACCCGCTTACGCTTGGCGCGCTGCGGCGCGGTCTGCGCCGTTATCCGCATTCAATGCGGCGATCAGCCGTTCGATGGGCTGCGGTCGCGCAAAATAATAGCCCTGTCCGTAATCCGCGCCTATCACTGTCAGAAGCTCCTTCTGCTCTTCCGTCTCGACGCCTTCGGCGATGACGGAGCAATTCATCTTGTGTGAGATTGCGGCGATACCCTCGACCAGCATGCGGCTGCGCTGCCTTATCTCCACCGTGTCGTCGCAGATCGAGCGCGTGAAGGACTGATCGATCTTGACGATGTCGACCGGAAAGCGGCTGAGATAGCTCAGCGACGAGTAACCCGTGCCGAAATCGTCCAGCGCGATGCGGCAGCCCAGCTGGTGAATGGCATTGAGGATCGCCCGGATTTGCGGATCGTCCTTCATGATGACCGCCTCGGTTATCTCGATAATCAGCCGTTTGGGAAGAATGCCGTAGCGATGAAGGACGCCGGCGATACGGGTCGGCAATCCCGGTTCGAACTGCAGCGGCGAAAAATTCACCGCCACATAGGATTGCTCCATGCCGGGCAGGTGAGACAGTCTGGCCAGATTGGCGATTGACTGGTCGAGGATGACATTGCCGATGCGATGGATGGTGCCGTTTTCTTCCGCAAGGCTGATGATCGTGGCGGGAGAAAGCAATCCCTTTTCCGGATGGTTGAGACGCAACAGTGCCTCGAAACCCGCCGTCTGGCCGGTTGCAAGATCTTGAATCGGCTGGAAATAAGCCTCGAACCAATTGTCGGAAAGCGCCTGCGCGATATCCCTTTCCAGTTCCGCATGTTCGCGGGCGCGGTCCATGATCGAGCTGTCGAAGATCTGCGAGCCGTTCTTGCCCGTTCTCTTGCGGGTATACATGGCCATGTCGGCATTCTGCAAAAGTTCGGACGCGCTTGCGGCATGCAGCGGGTAGATCGCCATGCCGATGCTGGCGCTGAGACGGATGCTGTTGCCTTCGATCTCGAAGGGTGTGTCCAGCATGGTGCAAATCCGCTCGCAGAACAGCTGGGCGCGCTCCTCCACCTTGTCGCCCGCAAGCAGAATGGCGAATTCGTCGCCGCCCAGACGCGATGCGCTGTCCAGCGGTGTCAGCAGGGGTTCGATTTTCAGCGTGAATTCCCGCAGGACCGCATCGCCCGCCGCATGGCCGAGATTGTCGTTGATGGCCTTGAACCGGTCGAGGTCTATGAAAAGGCATGCCAGTTCGCTGCCGTTCCTGTCGGCGTCACGGATCTGCACGTCGAGAATGGCCTCGAAACCCTGGCGATTGAAGAGGCCGGTCAAATGGTCGGAAATAGCCTGCTGGCGGTTGCGCTTTTCCGACTGGCGCAGCTCCGTCACGTCAGTCATGACGCAGAGATATGTGCCCTGATGTGCGTTACCGGAATCAAGGGCTTTTTCAAGGATGAGCGCGTCCATAACGCTGCCATCCATGCAATGAAAACGCACCGTGATACCCGCCTGTGCGGCGTCGGGCGAATGTTGCACCGCCTTGCGCTGCAGGAAAAAGGACCGGTCATCCGGGTGGATGAGGTCGGCGAAATTCAGGCCGAGTATTCTGGCCCGATCATAACCGGTCGCCTGCACCCAATAGTCGCTGACCGCGGCAATCCGGTCGTATCTGTCAAGCGAGAACAGCATGGCGGGCGTGCGGTTGTAGATTTCCGTCTTCCGCTCATGGGCATGCTTGATTTCCAGCTCTTCCTTTTCAAGCTGGGTCTGCATTTCGTTGAAGCTTTTTGCCAGCCTGCCGATCTCGTCCTTCGAGCGCCAGTCGACATGGTGGCGGGAGCCGACGCGGCGTGTCGCTTCTATCGCTGCCGCCAGCCGCATCAGCGGGCGGATGACCATGAAGCGGTTGCCGGCGATGGCCGCAAGAACGGTGGTGAGAATGGCGAGAATGAAAATTGTGATGAACGCCAGTTCGGTGCGGCTGAGAGAGGTCAGAAGACCGATATCGTCGTAATAGACTGTCAGTTGCCCGACGGTGACGACACCGTTTGTGGTTTTGTAGGTCACTTCGCGGGTCGTGGAGGCCGCATCCTGAATGATGTCGCTGCCAGCCGTCTGGATGATGTCCAGCTGGCCAGAGGTATCCTTGACCTCGACCATGCGGATCACGGGGTCGGAAACGAGGGTGCCGGTAATCTGATTTATGGTGTCGTCGTCGAGATCCCATAGCGGGCGGGCAAGCGCCTGCGCATTGGTTGACAGCAGAATCTCAAGGTGATTGCGCTGGCTACGGATAGCCTCGTGATAGGAGAGGGTCAGCAAAAGGGTGAAAAGCGGGGCGACCACTGTGAGAAGTGCACCGGAAACAATCGCGATAAAGCGACTTTCGACGGAATGAGCCATGTTCTATTGCAGTACCCTCTACCCCAGATAACTGCGCCCCGTTTCCGCCCCGTCCGGAGAGACATCCTTGAGGTTTTCGGCAACGGCCTTGTATCCCCACTGTATTTCTTCAACCCGTCCGGTGTTTTCACGATAACGCAATGGGCATCGTTTCATGGAATTGTTAATTCACGCTGAAACGGGTCCGGCATCCTGCACGCGGCGAGAGGTTTTTGCTTTTAAAGTTCATAAAAACTAAAAGGCCCGTTCCGAAAACGGAACGGGCCTTTTAGCTCAAATCTATCTGACCTTATGGCCGCAGATTATTATTCAGAAGCTTCGCCGGCTTCTTCTTCAGCAACGCCGCCAGCCGGAGCAACGATCGTTGCGATCGTGAAGTCACGGTCAGCGATTACAGGCGTGATGTTCTTCGGCAGCTTCACATTCGAAATGTGAACGCTGTCGCCGATCTTCAGACCGGAGAGATCAACCGTGATGAATTCCGGAATGTCGTTGGCCGGGCAGTGGAATTCCACCGTGTGGCGAACGATGTTCAGAACGCCGCCGATCTTGATGTCCGACTTTTCTTCGTTTTCGAAGTGAACCGGAACTTCAACGTTGACGAGCGTGTTGCCCGAAACGCGCAGGAAGTCGACGTGCATGGTGAAGTCGCGGACCGGATCAAGCTGGTAGTCCTTCGGCAGGACCTTGATCTTCTTGCCGTCGACGTCGATTACCGCAACAGTCGTCATGAAGCCGCCAGCGTGGATACGCTTGGTTACTTCGTTGGTCGACAGAGCGATGGAAATGGGGGCCTGCTTGTCACCATAGATGACAGCGGGAATCAAACCGTTGCGGCGAAGTTCACGAGAGGACCCCTTACCAACTCGTTCGCGCGCCTCGGCCTTGAGCTCATACGATTCTTTGCTCATGGCAATTCCTTTCGAGGTTATATGGAGAGTTCATGCCCGCGGGCGCTGAACTGGAGAGGCTAAAAGCCATCTCGCCCGCGTTGCCTCCAAGGGTGTCTACACGGGTGCGGGCGCTATAATACAAACGGAAGACAAAGACAAGAGCGGCCGTTTTCCACGGATGCTAAGCTGTGATTTTATTAGATTTTTCTAATTCACTCGTGCATTGCAACTTTTAATATATGCTTATCCATTCATATAAACCGGCTGCAAACTTGGCAAGTGATAAGGCTGCCTGGAATTCCAATTGCGTAGATGACAATGCTTAAAGTTCTCCAGTGCCTTACCGTCGATCATGACTTCCGATACACCACAGCAGCGGTCCTCGTCTGCATGCTGGGAAGCTTCGTCACGATGCGTCTATTCTCGAGGGCGCGTCAGGCGAGGGGTTGGCAAAAGGTCAACTGGCTGTTTCTGGCTGGTGTCAATGGTGGTTCGGCGATATGGACCACCCATTTCGTGGCGATGCTGGGTTATGTCGCTGCCGGGGAGGTGGGTTACGATCCCTATCTGACCGGGCTTTCGCTTCTCATCGCCATTGCCACAACGACAACCGGCTTTGCCATTTCCGCCTATGGCGGACGCACAGCCCTAGTGGAAGCGGGTGGTGCGACAGTCGGTCTCGGTATCACGGCCATGCATTATACCGGCATGGCTGCCTATCAGATCCAGGGCATGATTTTCTGGAACCAGACCTACGTCATCGCTTCGCTGGTGCTCGGGGCTGTATTCGGCGCGCTCGCGGTCAATCGCATCGCGCGCCCGGTCAACCGGTTTTGCCAATATAGCTCGGTTGCGTTCCTCATCCTGGCCATCGCCTCCATGCATTACACCGGCATGGCTTCGATGTTGTTCGAGTTCGATCCGCGCATCGTCATTTCGGAAAGTCTGCTGCCGCCCGCCATCATGGGTGGAGGCGCCATCGCCGTGACGCTTCTCCTGCTGGCGCTCGGGCTTTCCACCTATGTCATCGACGCCCAGTCCACGCAGCAGGCGGTCGCCCGCTATCGTCATCTTTCGCTGCACGATCCGCTGACGGGCATTCCGAACCGCGCGGCATTTATCGAACATCTCAACCGCCGCACGCGCCATCTCTCCATGGGCGCACACACGGCGCTTTTGTCCATCGATCTCAACCGCTTCAAGGAAATCAACGACGTTCACGGCCATGCGGCGGGCGATGCCGTGCTGCGCGCCATTGCCGACCGCGCAAGTTCCGTTCTGAAAGCCGGGGAGTTTCTGGCGCGTATGGGCGGGGATGAATTCGTGGCGATGACCCATTCCTATTATACCCGCGCTGATGGTGCAGAATTCGCCCAGCGGCTGATCGAGCAGATCAGCAGGCCGGTTGAATGGAACGGGCAGACATTTTCGGTCGGCGCAAGTGTGGGCATATCGGTGCGCAATACCAGCGCCATCGACGCCGACACGCTGATGGCCCAGGCCGATGTCGCCATGTATCGGGCAAAAGGCGGGACTTCCGACACGATCTGCTTTTACGACAAGTCCATGGATGAAGCCGCACGCGAACGCAACGCGCTTGCCGTGGCCATGCGCAGCGGTCTCGCCAACAGCGAGTTCGAGCTTTATTACCAGCAGCAGAATGATACCAAGAGCGGCAGCATCGTCGGTTTCGAGGCGCTGTTGCGCTGGAAACATCCGGAACGCGGTATGATCTCGCCCGTCGAATTCATTCCGATCGCGGAGCAGACCGGCTTTATCGTCGAATTGGGCGAATGGGTTCTGCGCGAAGCCTGCGCGCAGGCTGCCCTTTGGAAAAAATCGCTTTCCATCGCCGTCAATGTCGCCCCGCAGCAGCTTGCGGACAATGATTTCCCCGAGAAAGTCGAGAAGATTCTTCGGGAGACGGCGCTTGCACCGGAGAGGCTTGAGCTTGAAATCACCGAAGGCAGCATCATCGCCGACCACCGCCACGCGCTGATCACGATCCGAAAACTCAAGGCGCTCGGCGTCAAGATCGCCATGGACGATTACGGCACGGGCTATTCCTCCCTGTCGACCCTGCAGAGCTTTCCCTTCGACAAGATCAAGATCGACCGGGCCTTTATCGATGGCCTGTCGACCAATGTGCAGTCGGAGGCGATCGTTCGCTCCACGCTCATTCTGGCGCATAGCCTCAATATTCCGGTGCTTGCGGAAGGTGTCGAGACCAAGGCCCATATCGAGTTCCTGCGCCGCGAAGGCTGCCTGCAGGTGCAGGGCTTCTTCTTCGGCAGGCCCGGTCCCTTGACCTCAATCGCCAATCTCGTCGACGACACGTTCCTCTCGACGGAGGACGAGCCGGAGGTCACCACCACCGGCCAACGCTATTTCAAGGCGGTATGATATCAGGCGCAGCCCGCGGTTGCGCTGACGGATGCGGGTCGCAAAGTTTTTAGTTGAAACGTGAACGCTTCCAGCGCACCATTGCCGAAAAGCTTTGGGAGGAGCGAATGCCGACAGACATCGCCCATGCGGACCGCGTGTATGAAACAGCGCGCCAACGTTCTGCAGCCGCAAGTTCTCCGATCATCGCCTCATGGCGCCGCTGCATGGTCACGCACCGTCTTGCGCCGGAGGAAAACCGCAAGCCAATCTTTCTCACCGACGTCGAATTCCGCCGCGCACGCGAAAGTGCGGCGGGCCTGATTGCCGAAAGCACGGATGAACTCGACCGCATTTTTCACAGTGTCGGCAAATCCGGCTGCTGCCTGCTTTTGACCGACGCCCAAGGCGTCGCGCTGGAGCGCCGGGGTGCTGCCGGCGACGATCGTGATTTCCGGGCGCTCGGTCTCTGGTCCGGCGCCGTCTGGAGCGAAGCGAGCGTCGGAACCAACGGTATTGGAACGGCACTTGCCGACGAACGTTCGGTGGTGGTCTATCGCGACCAGCATTTCTTCACATCGAACACGGAACTCTGCTGCACCACGGCCCCGATCCGCGACCATACCGGCCGGGTGACGGGCGCTCTCGATATTTCCACGTGCCGCGACGACATCAACGAAATGACGTTTTCTTTCGTCACGCAGGCGGTGCGGGATGCGGCGCAGCGCATCGAGGGCAATCTCTTCCGCCGGGCCTTTCCCGGCGCGCGCATCGTCGTGGTGCCTACGGGTTTCAGTCCGGCACTTTCGTTGCTTGCCGTCGATCAGGACGATCTCGTGCTTGGGGCGACGCGCGCGGCGCGGCTTGCGCTGAAGCTCGATGACCATCGCATTGCGCAGGGGCTGCCCGCCGCCGATGTCTTGCAGGAACAGCGTCACGATGGCGGTTCCGATCTCGAGGAGGCGGAACGTTCGGCTTTGCGCAGGGTTCTGTCGCGCACCAATGGCAATGTCACGCAGGCCGCGTTCCTGCTCGGCATCAGCCGCGCCACGCTTCATCGCAAGATGAAGAAATTCGACGTGCATTGAGGCTACCCGAGACGATACCCGCTCAATTCAGCGGGATCGGAGCGGGTTTGTCGCAGATGTGAGACAATGTGCGCTGCGGAACCGCGCGGTGCCACTACCCGCAACGATCATCTAGGCCCACCTTCCTGTCATGCGGTCCGTCGCGGATCGTTTTCATCAGGGAGGATGAAATCATGAATATTCAGGTTCAGCACAAAGCTGGCGAAGCGCCCTTCAAGCTGAAATACGGAAATTTCATCGGCGGCAAATGGGTGGAGCCGAAATCCGGCCGCTACATGGACAATCTGTCGCCGGTAACGGGTCACAAGATTTGTGAGGTTCCGCGCTCCGATGCGGCCGATATCGAACTCGCACTGGATGCCGCCCACCAGGCGCGGGAGAAGTGGGGCAAGACGAGCGTTACCGAACGTTCCAACATCCTGCTCAAGATCGCCCAGCGCATTGAGGACAATCTGGATCTCATCGCACGGGCCGAAACCTGGGATAACGGCAAGCCGCTACGCGAGACCACCAATGCGGATATTCCGCTGACGATCGACCATTTCCGCTATTTCGCGGGCTGCATCCGCGCGCAGGAAGGCACGATCGGTGAAATCGACAATGACACGGTCGCTTATCATTTCCATGAGCCTCTCGGTGTCGTCGGCCAGATTATTCCGTGGAACTTCCCGATCCTGATGGCCGCATGGAAACTTGCACCGGCACTCGCCGCCGGCAACTGCGTGGTACTGAAGCCGGCGGAACAGACGCCTGCTTCTATTCTGGTGGTGATGGAGCTTATCGAAGACCTGCTGCCGCCGGGCGTGCTCAACATCGTCAACGGTACTGGTGTTGAAGCGGGCAAGCCGCTGGCGCAGAGCAAGCGCATCGCCAAGATCGCCTTCACCGGCTCCACCCCGGTCGGCAAGGAAATCATGCGTTATGCGGCCGACAATGTCACCAACATCACGCTGGAACTGGGCGGCAAGTCGCCGAACATCTTCTTTGCCGATGTGATGAATGAAGACGACGCCTTCCTTGACAAAGCGCTTGAAGGTTTCGCCTTCTTCGCGCTTAACCAGGGCGAAGTCTGCACATGCCCGTCGCGTGCGCTGGTGCATGAATCGATCTACGACCGCTTTATGGAAAAGGCGATCAAGCGCGTTCAGGCCATCAGCCAGGACGACCCGCTCAATCCGTCGACCATGCTGGGTGCGCAGGCCTCGCAGGAACAGTTCGACAAGATCATGCGCTATCTGGATATCGGCAAGAAGGAAGGCGCAAAGGTTCTGACCGGCGGTGACCGCAAGACGCTCACGGGCGATCTTAAGGACGGCTACTATATTCAGCCGACGGTCTTCGAAGGCAACAACAAGATGCGGGTTTTCCAGGAGGAAATCTTCGGTCCTGTCGTTTCGGTCACCACCTTCAAGACGGTGGAAGAAGCGCTCGAAATCGCCAATGACACGGTTTACGGTCTTGGCGCTGGCGTCTGGAGCCGCGATACCAATATCGCCTATCGCGCTGGCCGTGGCATCGAAGCGGGCCGCGTGTGGACCAATTGCTACCACGTCTATCCGGCCGGTGCCGCCTTTGGCGGTTACAAGCAGTCCGGCATCGGTCGCGAGACCCACAAGATGATGCTCGATCACTACCAGCAGACCAAGAACCTGCTCGTATCCTACAGCCCGAACAAGGTTGGCTTCTTCTGAGTTCCTCCCCGGAAGCCGGCGACGGATCGTCTTGATTTCCGGCCGCCGGCGAGTTCCCAGGGGCTTCGGTCCCTGGGAACCCGGATGAAGTTCAGCAAAATAAAAGGCCGGAGGTTTTGCCTCCGGCCTTTTTTTACTGCGGACTATGCCGCGTAACGCTGGTCGCGGTTTCGGGTGGCGCCTACGGAGAACTGGCCCACCTGTTCGGTCAGGCCATCAGCTTCGCTTGCGAGCGAGAAGGCCGCAGCCGTCGTTTCTTCCACCATCGCCGCGTTCTGCTGCGTCACATGGTCGAGTTCGTTGACGGAGGCGTTGATTTCGCCGAGGCGACCGGATTGTTCGCGCGATGCTGTGGCGATTTCACCGATCTGATCGTTGACCGACTGGATGCGTTTCTGGATCTGCTCGAGGCTTTCTCCGGTTTTCAGCACCAGTGCCACGCCGCTTTCCACATCGCCCGCAGAGGTGGCGATGAGCGTCGTGATATCCCGTGCGGCAGCCGCCGATTTCTGCGCGAGTTCCCGTACTTCCTGTGCCACGACCGCAAAACCCTTTCCGGCCTCACCGGCGCGGGCGGCCTCAACCCCGGCGTTCAGCGCCAGAAGATTGGTCTGGAAGGCGATCTGGTCGATGACGTCGATGATCTGGCGGATCTTGGACGACGACGTCTCGATACGCTCCATGGCGACGATTGCTTCTTTGACGACAGCGGTGGATTTATGGGCGTCCTGCATGGTTTCCGCCGTCGTTCCGACTGCGACGTCGCAGCGGGAGAGGGAAATGTTGACGGCCTGCGTCATGTCACCAAGTGCGGCGGCTGCTTCTTCAAGGGCGGCCGCCTGGCGTTCCGTGCGCCGCGACAGATCTTCCGATGCGCTTTTCAGCTCCCCGGAGCCGGAGCGGATGGCATTGGCGCTTTCGCCGATGCTGGAGATCGTCGCATCCAGCCCCGCTATGGAGTTGTTGAAATCGACGCGCAGATGGTCGAGCGACGGCACGAAGGGTTTTTCAATGCGAAGATCGAGCCTGCCCGCAGCAAGATTGGCAAGGCCGGTTGCAAGCGCATCGACGGCTTCTTCCAGCTCCTTTGCACTTCTTGCCTTTTCCATCTCACGCTGGGCACGTTCCTCGTCCAGTTCCTCGCTCTTGCGATGGGACTCGGTTTCCATGCGCTGCTTGTCCAGAATGCCCTGGCGGAAGGATTCCAGTGCGCGCGCCATGGTGCCGATTTCGTCGCCACGGGAAACGGCCTTGATCTCAATATTATTGTCACCGCCGTTCAGACGTTCCATCAACCCGGCAAGGCCGGTCAGCGGCTTGGTCAGGCTGGCGGAAACGAAAATGCCGATGAGTGTCATGACGGCAAGCACCGCAAGTGTCGCAAGCGTTGCCCAGAAGGCGAGATCATTGGCCGCCGCCAGCACCTTGCTCTCCTGCTGGCCGATGGCCAGAAGATGCTTCTGTCCGAAAACGGAGACCGGACGATAGGCGTAGAAGATGCTGCCCGCTGGGGTCTTCGCCATAACCGTTCCGGCTTCGCTGGCACCTGTAAGTGCCGCGAGACTTTCTGAAACGGCGACACCAGCCCCACCGGAGAGCACGCCCGCGCGAAGTTTGCCGTCAGCGCTCAGAAGAACGGCGTCGTCGATGGACTTGCCGGTTTCCTCAGGTGTTACCACCGCACCGATACGGTCTGCGGAAATGCGCATGATGACGGCGCCCTTGCGCTGCAACTGGCCCCAGTTCGAGACCGCGAGCGGCATGCCGATCAGGGCCGAGTCATTGGTGCTGCCATCGCTGAACCCGGTTGTGCTGATGACACCGTCCTTTCCGGCCTCGATGCGATCGAACAATTCCTTGATCGCGCTGTTTTGCGGTTCCGTCACATTGGTCAGGAAGTTCTTGCCCTTGGTCACGGAATAGATAATGAGGCCTGCCTTGTCGATGACGTAGATGTCGCTGACCCGGGTGTTGCGCCAGACGCTGGCAATGGCCGCGTTGATCGTGGCATGGCGAATGGCATAGAGCAGCCGCAAACCTTCACCGTTGAAGGAGGCGCGCTCCTCCTCGGATACGCCCTCGCGGCGGAATGCCTGGATAATCGCATCCTTTTCCGTCGGTACGACCGTGGTCATGGTTTCCAGCGCCTGAGCGATCGCAGCGTTCTGCGACAGCTCGGAAATGCTTTGTTCGACGCGCAGCGTATAGGCATCAAGCTGCTTGGATTGGTTTCCCGCAACCGTCTCGAGCCTGATCTTGCTGGCGTCGATCAGGCCGGACTTGCCCGTTTCGTATGACAGCAGCCCAACGGCCAGGCACGAAACCAGCGTCGCGCCCGTGACGAGCGCTGCGAATTTGGCCTTGATTGACAATGATTTAGCTTTGACAGCAGTCGGATTTGCACCCGGCATCCTGTTTCCTCCCCCCAAAAGAACGTTGCGGTACCGTCGCAACAATTGTTTACGGTCGCGTTAAGCGTGGTGGGGAATTGTATGATTATTTCCCGCATACCGTGAAAAAATCGAAGGCCCTGGCCGGCCATTCTCCGTAATAAAACTGCAATGGAACGGGCGCATACCGTGCGAAGTTCAACGGCTGTTCATATTCATGCAAGCTTTTCGCGCTCCTGCTCTTGCCACTATCGACGATGTTTGCGGAACACCCGCAGCTGGATATGACGGAGCCCCTTTGAGATCGATTCCGGATTTCGCGGTTATCGTACCCATGCACAATGAGGAAGCGAGCGTTGAAACGCTTGTCGCTGAGATCGTTGCTGCCTGCCAGCCGGTCGGTCCGTTCGAGATTATCGTGGTGGACGACGCATCTTCCGATCGCACGGCGGATGTGGCGCTTTCGCTTGCCGGGCGTTATCCGATGCTGCGGCTGGTGCGGCATGACCGGCAGGGCGGGCAATCGGCTGCGATCCACAGCGGTGTGCAGGCAGCGCGCGCGCCGGTTGTCTGTATGCTTGACGGAGACGGGCAGAACCCGCCGGACAATCTGCCGGCGCTTCTTGCGCCGCTTCTTGCCACGAACGCGCCCGGCCGGCTTGCGCTTGTGGCCGGCCAGCGCGTCGGCCGGCGCGATACGCTCGCAAAACGTCTTTCCTCCCGCTTCGCCAATGGCTTGCGGGCGCGGATATTGAAGGACGGCACGCGGGATACCGGCTGCGGCCTCAAGGCTTTCCGTCGCGACGCCTATCTCGCCTTGCCCTATTTCGATCACCATCACCGCTATTTTCCGGCGCTCTTCAATCGCGACGGCTGGCAGGTTGCCCATGTCGACGTTACGCACCGGGCGCGCCTGCATGGCAACTCCCATTACACCAATATCGGCCGCGCGCTTGTCGGCATCCATGACCTGATCGGCGTTGCCTGGCTGTTGCGCCGGCGCAAGCGGGCAAGCTGGGCCGAAACCTTCAAAACGGAGACATCGCCGTGAACGCACCGGCCTTATGGTCCATGCTGCATGTGAACAGCTGGAAGGAATTTCTCTGGGTCTGCACAGGCTTCATGGGCCAGATGCTGTTCACCATGCGTTTTCTGGTTCAATGGATTTCGTCGGAACGGGCGAACCGCTCGGTCATTCCAGTAGCCTTCTGGTATTTCTCCATCTTCGGCGGCCTTGTGCTGCTATTATACGCGATCTGGCGTCGCGATCCGGTTTTCATTCTGGGGCAGGCCTCCGGCCTGTTCATTTATGCCCGAAATCTCTGGTTGATCCATGCAGAACGCCGCCAGCATGCATGAGGCCGCAGCTCTGCCTTACGCGCAGGCGAATGAGCAGCGCCAATGGATGACGTTTGCGCTTGCGGCAATCGTGCTCGTCACCGTGCTGCGCATCCTCGGGCTTGCTTTCAACCGCACCGATCTTTTCGTTGATGAGGCGCAATATTGGCTGTGGGGCCGGGAGATGGCGTTCGGCGCCTATTCCAAGCCACCGCTGATCGGCTGGATCATTCGCGCCGCCACCACTCTGAGCGGCGGCGAGAGCACCTTCGACGTGCGGCTGGCCGCGCCGGTCATCCATGGCATAGCGGCCGCGGTAATCCTTGCGCTCGGGCGCATGATCTATGATGCGAAGCTCGCTTCGCTGGCTGCCGTCATCTATCTGACGCTGCCCGCCGTGACGCTCGGCAGCCTGTTGATCTCGACCGATACGCCGATGATGCTGTTCATCGTGCTGTCGATGATCTGCATGCGCAAGCTCGCAGAAGCACGCGCCTCCGCTGTGTCCGCGATGCTCTGGAGCATTGCGCTCGGTCTAAGCTTCGGCCTCGGGCTGATGTCTAAATATGCGATGATCTATTTTCTGCCCTGCTTCATCGCTGCCGGCTGGCTTTGTGTGGGTTGGCGCATCCGTTGGCGCGACGCCGGTATTGCTGTTCTGGTCTGTGCCGCGGTCATCGCTCCCAATCTGTGGTGGAATGCCGCGCATGATTTCATGACCGCGCGCCACACGGCGGACAATGCCAACTGGCATGGCGTTAAGCTGAAAATCGGTCCGGCGCTCGAGTTCTTCTTCTCGCAGGCGGGTGTTGTCGGGCCGTTCGTCTTCATCGGCATGATCGTCGCGACGTTCAGGGCGAAAACCGCTGAAACCCGGGCGCTTGTCGCCCTTTCGGTACCGATCGTGCTTCTGATCACCGCGCAAGGGCTGATGTCACGGGCGCTCGCCAACTGGGCGGTGGGGGCTTATGCCGCGGGCGTGCTTCTGGCAGTGCCTGTTCTGGCATCCCGACGTTGGCTCACCATTTCCAGCCTTGTGCTCGGCGGCATCGTTGCCATCGCACTGCCGTTGATGACGATCGCCGGAACGGAATTGCGCTTGCCGAATGGCGACCTGGCGATGAAGCGTTATCTCGGCAGCTCGGAGCTTGTGTCGACCGGCCTGTCCCGGGCGCGCGAGGCGGGGGCGGATGCAATCGTCGCTGCAGATCGCTCCATTCTCGCCGAGCTTTTTTATCAGCTGCGGGACGAAAAGCAGGTATTGCGGCGTGCGCTGCCTGAAACCGGCGTTCCTTCCAGCCACTACGCGCTTCTTTATCCCTTGAAATCCGGCGAGGCGAAAAATCCGGTGTTTCTTGCAAGGTCAGACGGCTTGCCGGGCTGTCTCAATGGCGAGGCACCGCTATCGACCTGGGTTGCCGGGCCGGGCTCGTTCGAAGGCAAGGAAATCGGTCTCTGGCGTCTGCCGCCACAATGCATCCCGAGGGTTGCCGATGGACAATGATCTTTCGCATATGCGGATCACGATCTGGGTTACGTTCGCCACATTGGCGCTCGTCATCCTGTTCGCGACCTTCCCGTCCATCGACCTCGAGTTTTCTTCCCTGTTCTTCTCGCCCGAAGCGCGCCTGTGGGCTGGAAGCCTGCCGGTTCCGGAATGGTTTCGCGATACGTTGCGGGAGTTAACGGAACTGGCCACGCTTCTGGCCTTCATCGTTCTGGTCGGCAACATCAGGCTGGGGGCGCTGCAGCGCACGGGCTGGCGCGTCTGGGCCTTTCTCTGCGGGCCCGTGGTGCTCTGCGCCGGGCTTCTGGTAAACGGGGTGCTGAAGGCCAATATCGGCCGCGCCCGGCCGTTCAGCGTCAGCGATTTCGGTGGACATCAGCTTTTTACGCCGCCTTTCCAGTTCAGCACGCAATGTTATTCAAACTGTTCGTTTTCCTCCGGTGAAACGGCGCTCATAGCGAGTTTTTTCCTGCCGCTCTGCGCGCTTGTCTGGAACCGTCTGCAATGGGGCGGGCGTCTTTTCATGGGCAGCACTGCCGCCGGAGCCATAATCCTCATGTCCGGTCTGCGTATTGCAGCTGGCGGGCATTTCCTGAGCGATGTGGTGATGTCCGTGCTGTTTTCCGCACTGACGACGCTGTTTCTTTACCGGGCGCTGGCAATTGCCCGTCATCGCCATCTGTTTACCGGCGATGCCGTTACGGCCGATGCCATCAGCCTTTGGCGCAATGGCAGCCATGCCGTTCGCAACCGCGCTCGGCGCTGGTGGCCGAAAATCAAGGCCGCCGCCACACGGCTGCAACGACCGCCGGATGCGGGCACGGCATCTTCCTGAGTGGTGCAGATGGAGTGATGCGATCTCTGCGGATGCTGAGATAGCTGGCAAAGTTGATAAGCCCTCTTCTCGTCATGCCAATCTTTAACCGGCATCCAGCCACGGCGCGTCTGCGCCGTAAGAAAGGGTCTTACGCGATCAAAGACTTGATCGCACTGGACCCCGGACTAAATCCGGGGTGACGGTATGCGGATGCAGTGATTTTGCAGATGTGCGAGAGAAACGATTGCTTCAGTCGAACAGGCCGGAAACCGACTGTTCCTGCGCGGTGCGGTTGATCGCTTCGCCCAGAAGGCCCGCAGTGCTGATCACGCGGATATTGTGCGCGGACTGGACGCTGGTGGTCGGCTGGATGCTGTCGGTGATGACGAGTTCGCGCAGCTTCGATGAGGCCACGCGGGCAACGGCGCCGCCGGAAAGCACGCCGTGCGTGATATAGGCGGTGACGCTGGTTGCGCCCTTTTTCAACAGCGCTTCGGCAGCGTTGCAGAGCGTGCCGCCGGAATCGATGATATCGTCGATCAGGATGCAGTCCTTGCCGGATACGTCGCCGATGACGTTCATGACTTCGGATTCACCCGGACGGTCACGGCGCTTGTCGACGATGGCCAGCAGACAGTCCAGACGCTTCGACAGGGCACGGGCGCGCACCACACCGCCGACGTCAGGCGAAACGACCATGACGTTGTTGGTGTCGTAGTGGTCCTTGATATCGCGGGCCAGAATGGGCGCTGCGAAGAGGTTGTCGGTCGGAATATCGAAAAAGCCCTGGATCTGGCCGGCGTGAAGATCGAGCGTCAGAACGCGGTCGGCGCCGGCTTCGGTGATCAGGTTGGCGACGAGCTTGGCGGAAATCGGTGTGCGGGGGCCGGCTTTGCGATCCTGGCGGGCGTAACCGAAATAGGGAAGTACTGCCGTGATGCGTTTTGCCGAGGAGCGGCGCATGGCATCGATCATGATGAGCAGTTCCATCAGATGATCGTTTGCCGGAAATGAAGTGGACTGGACGAGAAAAACGTCCTCCCCGCGTACGTTTTCACTGATTTCTACGAAAATTTCCTGGTCAGCAAACCGCTTTACGGTGGCATTTCCCAAGGGAACGTTGAGATACTTGCAGATCGCTTCGGCAAGGTGCCGGTTCGAATTGCCTGCGAAAACCTTCATTGCGCCCGCCTGTTTCCATGCAATCGCCTTGCGCCACGGGAAAGTGTCTGCCGTAACCAAGCGTCGTTCAAGGGGAGGAACATCCGGCTGAAAAGCCTTTGCCGGATACGCCTTGTTGCCATGCGCGCCTTAATAGCGTTGTTGCTTCCGATTGCAAGAGGACTCCGTGCTTTCGCACTGATTTTCATGAAATCTCTGTGACTTCTCCCGCCGTTTCATCTCATCCCCTTTGAGACTGCTTCCATGACGAATACTCGTTGAGCGTTTTTGCGGCGATATCCTGCATGACCCTGTCGGTCGCGGCGGCCCAGGGATCGCTGCCCTTCGCTGCCACCGTTTCCTGCCCCTGCAGGCGGTGGAGCCTGACACCATTGGCATCCAGAACGTCCCAGACGTAGATGATGTTGACCTTGCTACCATCGGCGAAGGCGGAGAAATATCCCTTGAGGATGTTCTCTGCCGAATTGTCGTTGGAGGCGCGGATTGTCAGCCCCTTTGCGCGTGCCTCGGCGCCCAGTTGCCGCGAAAGCGGCGTGACGGCCTGAACGGGCGCGCCGATGATCGGCAGGAAGCGGATGGTGTTGCCGGAAGCGGCGGGGGCAAGTGCAGCCGTCTGCTGTGGAGGCGGCGGCTCGCTGCTGGCGGGTGAGCGGCCTGAGGATTGTCCGGGAGACTGGGTCTGAGCAAGCGGTTCGCCGTACTCATTGCCGTTGGAAAGCGCCTGTGCCTGCGCCTGCAGGGAGTTCTGCGGTGCATAAGCGGGCACGGAAGAGGCGGTTGCCGGTGCGCCTGCGGGCGCGCGGTCGGCGGCGGCAGCCATCTGGTCGAGATCGCCCTGCGTCACCGGTGTCGATTGCGAGCCATTTTGGCCGACATTCACCTGCGGCGTCAGCGCCTCCGTGGTGTTGCAGGCCGACAGGGTCAACGCCAGCGCCGGAATGACGAGGACCGAAACGACAAACGTCTGGAAAGGGCGGGTAAACCCCGTCCGGCTCATGCGACGTTTCCTCTCATGTTCCGCTCCTTCTTGCCCAAGGTGGCGGCAATGTAGGGCCGGTTTTCCCGCTCTGTCAAACCCGGTGCAGATTTAAGCTGTGAGAAGATCGAGGCTATGGCGCGAGAGCGGTTCCGGCGCGCCTTCCGTGGTGAGGTAGGTCTGGCCGAGGGTCATGGCGGTGCCGGAATCGGAATCCATCACGATCATGTGCACGAACAGGGTCATGTCGCTGGCGATTTCCTGCGAATTGCCGGCATGGAACATCTGATGCTCCATCCATGACGGGGAGAAACGCGCGCCCAGCGAATAACCACAGGAGTTCAGGCGATGGCGGGTCAGTCCACGCTCGTCCATGACGCGGGCGTGCACGTCGAAGACATCGCCGAAGGTCTTGCCGGGCCGCAGCACTTCTTCGATGTCGGTGAGGTTTTGCAGGCAGGCGCTGTAAAGCTCCTTCTGGCGGAAGTCCTGTTCGCCGATCACCACCGTGCGCATCATGGCGGCGTGGTAGTGGGCGCTGACACCCGCCCATTCCAGCGTCAACTGATCCTTGTCATCGAGCCTGCGGCGCCCGGCCTTGTAACGGCACAGCAGCGCGTCCGCACCGGAGCCGATGATGAATTCATTGGCGGGATAGTCACCGCCGCCGGCCAGAACCGCTCCCTGCATTGCCGAGAGGATCGCGGCTTCGTCCGCACCGGGCTTGATGAGTTCCAGTGCAGCGTCCAGAGCCTCGTCCGCAAGTCTGCCTGCCTTCCTCGCATAGGCGATCTCGGCTGGGCTCTTGATGAGCCGCAAGCTGCTGACCAGATAGGAGGCGTCGATCATCTGGCAGAAGCTGGCAAGCTGGTTGTCCAGCAGGCGGGCGACGCGCCCGGTCATGCCGTGGGTGTCGTATTCCACGCCGATCTTGGCGCCAAGGAGATCGAGATCGCTGAGGAGGTTCTTAAGATCGAGCGTCGGGTCGGCATTGGGCCGGTCGACCCAGACGAGAATATTCTCGATCGTCGAAGTATTCCGGGCCTGCCGCATATCCGCCGAACGGGTCAGAAGCATCATGGAGCCGTCCGACTTGACCACCAGCGTCTGGAAGAAGCAGTAGCCGAAGGTGTCATAGCCGGTAAGCCAGTACATGCTTTCCTGGGCGAAAAGCAGAATGGCGTCCAGCTTCTCTTCCGCCATCTTCGCAATCAGCCGTTCGCGGCGGGCATCGAATTCCGAGAGCTCGAAGTGCAGGGCCATTTAGTCCTCCAGAATTGCGATTGCGGAAATCTGCCGCCCGTAGTCGGGCTCGGCACGGTGGGTCGTGCGGCGGTAGGAATAGAAGCGTTCTTCATCGGGGTAGGTGCATAGGCCGAGGTTTTCCGCTCTCACGCCCGCATTGACCAGCCGGTCCACCGTAAATTGCTTGAGGTCGAACAGCGCATGGCCGCCTTTGTCCGAAGCGGTGAAATACGCCGCATAGGCGGGATCGAAATCGGTGAAGCGCGCCACATATTCAGGCCCGACCTCATAATTGGCCTGGCTGATGGAGGGTCCGAGAGAGGCGGAGATGCGCTCGCGGCTGGCGCCCAGCTTCCTCATGCTCTCGATCGTGTTTTCGAGCACGCCGAACAATGCACCCTTCCAGCCGGCATGGGCGGCACCTACAACGCCCGCTTCAGCGTCGGCAAAAAGGATAGGGCCGCAATCGGCGCTCAGAACGCCGAGCACGAAACCCGGTGTCGCCGTTACCATCGCATCGGCTTGCGGGCGGCTGCCGTCATAGCTTTCATCGACCACAAGGACGTCAGGGGAATGGACCTGATGTACGGTGGCGAGACGTTCCGGGGACAAGCCGAACCATTGCGTGACGCGCCGGCGGTTTTCCTGCACCAGTTCCGGCTCGTCATTCGAGCCGAGGCCGACATTGAGGCCCTGATAAAGCCCCTCGGAGACACCGCCCTGCCGGGTGAAGAAACCGTGACGGACACGGTTTTCACTCAAGGCGGCAAGCAGGGGGCTCTGGATGGGGAGCGGCAGCGTTTCGTTCTGCATGGTGCGGGAGTTCCTTGGAGAATGTCGCTGTTGGCCAGTGGGATGCGTTAAGCGAGATGTTTCCTGTTGCCGCGGCGTTGCGCGGCGTTTGTCTGGTGCAGTGTGTCTGCGTTCGCTTGCTTCGTTCTGGGCCGATGTTGGCCCAGAGGTGATTGCACTGTCAATCCACCGCGCGAAACGGCATGAGATGGAGCGCGGGACTTGAAACGGCGATGACCTTGAAAAGTTCCCCCATCCTGCCAGCCCCTTCGCCAGCGAGACGGTTGACCGCTTCGGCGATTTCAAGCGTCTGGTCGGGCGTTGCTTTTGCGGCAAGGGCGGTGGCCCGTTCCTTCAGGCCAAGACCATAAAGAAAGTCGCCCTGCCTGATGCCGCCATTGACATGAACGCCGTTTGCCTCAGCCGTCCTGATGAGGCTTTCGAAATCGACATGGCTGGTCAGATCGGCTTGCCCGGGATGAGAAAGCGGCGGGTCGAAGGCATGGTTGCGCATGGCCTGCAATGTGTCGCCATATCCGGCGACCAGATGGCCGTAGTCGATCGCAAGTGCGGTGCCGCCATATGCGGAAAGGCGCTGGCAGATGGCGGTCATTACGGCTTCGCGGGCGGGTGAGATCTCGAATATGCTGCCAATCGGCTGCCGTTCCGGGCCGGGCGGCAGCAGCGTCGGGTCGATGCCGGCAAGCCCAGTCGAGAAGACCAGTTCACCATCGGTACCAAGACTAATCACCCGTTCGCGGAAACCCTGCGGCGTCTTCACGAATTGGCGGATTGGGATGGCGTCGAAAAGCTCGTTGGCGACGAGGAGCAGGAAACCTTCAGGCACCGCATCGAAACTGTCGTGCAATGTTAGCCGGTCGGCATGCGCGGCGAGCGTCTCTTTCTGGATGGCGCAAAGGCGAGGGCTGGTCTCCACCAGATGCACCCGCATCGTCTCGTAAAGCGGTAGGGCGATGCGGCGGATAACGCGCAGCATGTCAGACATCATGGTGCCGCGGCCGGGGCCGATTTCCACCAGACGAATATCTGCGGGCGCGCCATGGCGCTGCCAGGCGTGAACCACGAAAACGCCGAGCATTTCGCCGAAAAGCTGACTGACTTCCGGAGCGGTGATGAAATCACCGGATCGGCCGAAAGGCTCGCGGCTTCGGTAATAACCGTGTTCAGGATCGGCAAGGCAAAGCGAGAAGAAATCGGTGACGCTGAGCGGGCCGTTCAGGCGGATGAGGGATTTGATGCGTTGCGCAAGCGGTGTCGTCATGGCAGGCCATACCGCTTAAGCGCGTATTTTCGCGCGCCGCGCACGCAAGACGGCCCAGAGGCCAAGAAGGAACATCGGCGTGGAGAGTAACATGCCCATGGTCAGCCAGTTGCCCGCGAGATAACCGATCTGGGCGTCCGGCTCGCGGAAGAATTCCACGAAGATGCGCGACAGAGCATAACCGCAAACGAAGATGCCGGTGACGATGCCAGGTGTCTTGAGCGCCCTGAAAGCGTAGATGGTGACCGCCAGAATGACGAGGAGAACGAGGCCTTCAAGTCCCGCTTCGTAAAGCTGGCTGGGGTGACGCGCAAACGGCCCGCCGGTCGGGAACACGACGGCCCAGGAAACGTCGGCGATACGTCCCCACAATTCGCCATTGATGAAATTGGCGATGCGTCCGAACAGCAGGCCGACGGGTGCGACGGCTGCGATGATATCGAACATGCTCCAGACAGGGATACCGTTCTTGCGGGCAAAGAGGATCATGGCGATGGTCGTGCCGATCAGGCCGCCATGGAACGACATGCCGCCGTTCCATATCTCAAGTGCTCTTATAGGGTTTGCGGCGACGGCGCCAAGATCGTAAAACAGGATATAGCCGATACGCCCGCCAAGCACGATGCCGCCGGCTGCCCACAGGATGAAGTCGTCGAGATGCTGCGCCGAGATCGGCGATGTATCGTTTGGCCACAGGCGAGGCGTAAGCGCAAGGCGGCGGGCATAAAACCAGCCGAGCATGATGCCGGCGACGTAGGCAATGCCGTACCAATGGATCGCCAGAGGCCCGAGAGACAGGGCAACCGGATCGATATTCGGAAATGGCATGATGGCAAGTTGGGTGGGAGCGGCTAACAATCCGTATATTCCGTCATCGTTGCTGGGCGGACAACAGAATGACCCATTGCCTCAAGGAGCCGGGCGATGATGCTCACCGGTCTCTTTACGCGAGGAAAATGGCGATTGCCGCAGCGCCGGTCAAGATTATTCTTCAAGGGACGCTTTGCGATGTCGAAGGCCATTGCAAGCCATGCCGATTTTTCGATTTTGCTTGCAAGGCGGCTGTCGAGTGCCTACCTGAAAGGCATCAACAGCAGGGAACGGAACGCTCCCTGAACCGACGAAGGAACAGGGCCATGAGCACGACAGGCACCAATCGTTTTCTGGATGAATTCGCCAAGCTGATGACCGATGCGGCGGGCGCTGCGCAGGGAATGCGCAAGGAGGCCGAGGCTGCCTTGCACGCACAGGCGGATCGCTGGCTGAACAGCCTCGACGTGGTCAAGCGCGAGGAATTCGACGCGGTGCGCGAGATGGCGATCAAGGCGCGCGATGAAAACGATGCGTTGCGCGCCCGCATCGAGGCTCTGGAAGCAAAGCTTTCTGCCGCCAAGGATTGATTCTTTTCGCGCTTTTTCATCAAGAGGTCCCGGATCGCCTGCGATTCCGGGACTTTTTGTTTGCGGGCCATGCAACCCGAAATTACTCCCTGTCGATCCGGACCTGCCTCCTTCGTTAATTTTTTGAGGCCTGTGGACACTTCCAAAAAACGCAATTGCCAGAGTCGCTTATGTATCTCGCCTGAGGTGATGGGGGAGAAGATATCCACTGTTCAAAAAGTAAAAATGCTGCCCGAGGGGTGGCAGCAGGACTCGGCCATTATACACTGATTTTAAATGATGATTCGAAACGAACCTGGTAAGCTCCACACAGGGTGAATGTGTAACTCTGTTGGTGTCGGGCAATCGTCTCAAGTGTTGAATCCGGTTTGTGTGTGCGTTTTGTGCCCGGCGTTCAAAACAGAACATCCATACCGGATGAGAAGGTGCCGCATGAGCCTGATAGAATTTGAAATTGAGCGCCAGTCCAATCCCGTGGACATGATCGAGATTGTCGCCGCCTCGAACGACTGGTCGTTCGAACGTTCCGGCGAAGACGAGATCGCCATGACGGTGGCGGGCCACTGGGCCGATTATCACGTTTCCTTTTCCTGGATGGAAGATTTCGAGGCACTGCATCTGGCCTGCGCCTTCGACATCAAGGTGCCCGATCAGCGCGTCAACGAAGTCATTCGCCTGTTGTCTCAGGTCAACGGCCAGGTGCTGATGGGTCATTTCGATCTTTGGCGGCAGGAAGATGTTGTGATCTTCCGCCAGTCGCTGCTTCTGGCTGGCGGTGCGGAGCCTAACAACCAGCAGGTGGAAGTGCTGCTTTCCAGCGCGCTTGAGGCATGCGAACAATATTATCAGGCATTCCAGTTCGTCGTATGGTCGGGGCTGGATGCGAAAAGTGCAATTGAAGCGGTCATGTTCGAGACCGTCGGAGAAGCTTGAAAATGGTCTACAGGGCTTCCGGTCCTCTCGTCCTCGTTGGGGCGGGCAATATGGGCGGCGCTTTGCTTTCGGGCTGGCTGAAAAAGGGCGTGCCGGGTTCGCAGGTTATCGTCATCGATCCGCGCCCCTCCGACTCCATGCGCACGACAATTGCGGAAGCGGGTGCCACGCATAGCGAAAGCGTGCCTGACGGCGTGAAGGCGGGCATTCTGTTTGTTGCGGTAAAACCGCAGATGATGGAAGCAGTGCTACCCTCCCTCAAGCCCTTGCTCGGACCCGAGACCGTCGTGGTTTCGATTGCGGCCGGCACCACCATCGGCACTTTCGTTTCGCATTTCGGTTCGGTCGCCGCCGTGCGGGCCATGCCGAATACGCCCGCCATGGTTGGTCGTGGCGTGACGGGAGCCTATGCCAATGAATTGGTGACGCCGGCGCTTAAGGCCGTGGTGGATGGATTGCTGAAGGTCAGCGGTCCGGTCGAATGGGTGGAAACCGAAAGCGATATCGACGCGGTTACCGCGGTTTCGGGAAGCGGTCCGGCCTATGTCTTCTATCTGGTCGAATGCATGGCGGAAGCCGGTCGCAAGGCCGGTCTGCCGGCGGATATAGCCATGCGGCTGGCGCGTGAAACCGTGGCCGGTGCTGGCGAACTCCTGCATCAGTCCTCAGACGAGGCGGCGCGCCTGCGCCAAAACGTGACCTCGCCGGGCGGTACAACGGCTGCCGCACTTTCGGTGCTGATGGCCGAAGACGGCATGCAGCCCCTGTTTGACAAGGCGATCGCTGCGGCGAAAAATCGCGCTGAAGAACTGGCTGGTTGAAGACGAGCAGGCTGGCGGGAGCAGGGCATGAGCAGTGAAATTTCCTATGCCGATTTCGAGAAGGTCGATATCCGTGTCGGCACGATCGTCGAGGCAGAGCCTTTTCCGGAAGCACGCAAGCCGGCGATCAAGGTGAAGATCGATTTCGGCCCCGAGATCGGCATCAAGAAATCCTCGGCGCAAATCACGGTGCATTATACCCCGGAAAGTCTGATCGGCCGGCAGGTGCTGGGAGTGGTGAATTTTCCGCCGCGCCAGATTGGCCCGTTCCGCTCCGAGGTTCTGACATTGGGGTTTGCCGATGGCAACGGCGACATCGTGCTTGCCGCGGTGGAGCGGCCGGTGCCGAACGGCGAGAAAATGTGCTGAGAAAGCACAACAACACTCAACCCAGAGATTGCGCAGGCTGAACATTCTTTCTCCGTCATTCCGGTTCAAGGCTGGAATGACGGAAGCGGGCGAGCCGCGTCACATTTTTCTCTCCGCTGCTCTACGCCGGAATTTTGACGATCACCCGCAATCCGCCCATGGGGCTGTCGTCCAGCGATACGTCACCGCCATGGCTGCGGGCGATGTCGCGGACAATGGAGAGGCCGAGCCCGGTGCCAGAGGCGTTGAGGTTGCGTGCCTCGTCCAGCCGGAAGAACGGCTTGAAGACATCCTCCCTTGACGCTTCCGGAATACCCGGCCCGTCATCATCAAACGTCATGATGATGGAGCGTGGCGCCTTGCGGATGTCGATATGGAGCTTGGTGGCATAGCGCCGGGCATTCTCCGCGAGATTGGCGACGAGGCGGGAGAGGGCATTCGGGCGCGCGATGATCTGGTCGATATTATAAAGCTCGTAGCTGAATTTCTTGCCGTGCAGCTCGAAATCATAGTCGATTTTTTCCAGAAGTGCCGGAAGCTCCAGCGTGCCGACATCCTCCTCGACATCGGTGCGGGCAAAGGTGAGGTAGGCCTCCAGCATCGACTGCATATCCTCGACATCCTTGTCCAACCCTTCCAGATCAGGATTGTCGCCGGCAAGCGCGAGTTGCAGCTTGAAACGGGTGAGGATGGTGCGCAGGTCGTGGCTGACACCGTTCAGCATGGCAGTGCGCTGTTCCATCTGCCGCTCGATGCGTTCGCGCATCAATATGAAGGCAAGACCCGCCCGCCGCACCTCGTCTGCGCCGCGTGGGGAATAGGCGCTAATCTTCTGGCCCCTGCCGAAATTTTCGGCCGCCTTGGCAAGCGCTTCGATAGGCTTGATCTGTCCGCGCAGGAACAGGATGGAAATGGCGATCAGGACCAGCGATGCACCGACCATCCATACAAGGAAGATATGCGTGTTGGAGGCATAGGCGGCGCTGCGACTGGTAAAGACGCGGAGCGTCTTGTCTTCGAGCTGGACACGTATTTCCACCAGGGAACCATTGCCATAAGTATCGATCCAGAATGGCCGGCCGATTTGCTGGGTCAGCTGATTGGCGAGGATCGTATCCAGAATGGAAAACAGCGGTTCTGGTCTCGGGGCCGGCAAATCGGCCTTCGGCTCGATGTAGATGCTGAGGCCCAGCTTCTCGCGGGCGATGCGAATGACGCGCTGATAGTCGTCTTCTTCCTCATCAGTTTGCAGAAGCTCGATGATCGCTGCGATATCACGCGTTACGGCGGAGGAAAGGCGCTCGGTAACCAGCTGCCAGTGACGCTCCATGAAAACGGCCGCGACCACGCCCTGAAGCAGGATCATCGGCAGGATGATGATCAGCAGCGAGCGCGTATAAAGCCCGGTGGGCAGCCAGTGGCGAAGCCATCTGGTAAATGCGCGCCAGGTCTTGGCTACGCCGCTATTCCTGACAGTGATTAGAAAATCGAGGCTCGCCATGGCTGTGCGCCCGCCTTTCGTTTGTCCTTGTCAATCCACGCTCAGGCGGTAGCCGATACCACGCACCGTTTGCAGATAGACCGGGTTGGCAGGGTCGTCCTCGATCTTGCGGCGAAGGCGGTTGATCTGCACGTCGATTGTTCTTTCGCCCACTTCCGATTCCGCCTCGACCAGCTCGTGCCGTGGAATGGTATCGCCGGCGCGAAGCGCAAAAAGCAGCATGATTTCCTGTTCGCGATCCGTCAGGCGGATCGTTTCAGGGCCGCGCCGCAATTCCTTCCTGGGGATCGAGAAGCTGTAGGGGCCGAACATGATCTGTTCGATCTTGGGCGTATCCGGCGAAGTGTTGCGCCGCAGGATGTTGTTGATACGCAGGACAAGTTCGCGCGGATCGAAAGGCTTCGCGAGATAATCATCCGCGCCGGCTTCCAGCCCAGCAATTCGGGAGTCCGCCTCCGAGCGGGCGGTCAGGAGAATGACCGGCACGGATTTGTTCTCATTCAGCGACCGGGTGAGCGAAAGCCCGTTTTCCCCCGGCATCATCACGTCGAGAATAAGAAGGTCGAAACGGATGCCGACCATCTTGCGCCGGGCTTCTGCCGCATCGGCTGCGACGGAGATGCGGTATCCCTTGTCGCCGAGGAAACGTTGCAGAAGATTGCGAATGCGGGCGTCGTCATCGACGATCAGAAGGTGGGCCGCATCGTCATCGGCGGGGGGGAGTTTTGTCGTTGCCGTGGCCATCGTCAGTCGCCTTCCCCCGGTGTCGGGCTGCGCATCTGCGCCAGAAACTTGCGAACACAGGCGCGGGCGTCGGGTCCAAGCCCTTCCAGCGCACGGTCGATCCGCCGCGATTGCGGCTCGCTCAGCGCCAGCGCCAGTTCGCGCCCTGTCAGCGTCGGATAGAGCCTGCGCTGGCGGCGGTCTTCCGGGCCAGCCATCTGGCGGATATAACCATCGTCGATCAATTGCTTGAGCACGCGGGCAAGGCTCTGTTTGGTGATCTGCAGGGTGTCGAGCAAATCTGCCACCGTCATGCCGGGCTGCCTGCTGACGAAATAGACCACCCGGTGATGCGCGCGCCCATATTCCAGTTTCGAAAGAATGACATCTGGATCGGAGACGAAATCGCGATAAGCGAAGAACAGCGCCTCTATCGTATCGAAGTCGATCTTGCCGTCGTCAACCTTCGGGAGTGCCGGTGTCTGCCTGGCGGCTGCGGTTTTGAGCGATTGCGGTGGCACTGCGGTTCCTTCATATTCTGCGGCTGACATACGTCGATGCGCCAATATTCTGTAAACATAGCCGAAAATGCGTCCGCTCGGGAGGATGCCGCGATCATTTTCTGTTGCGGTGGATAATATGCTGCGGGTGCCGGTGCAACTGGAATCCTGACTGGCCTTTACCGGAAATAGAAAAGAGCGCGGAAAGCCCGCGCTCTTCATTGGTTTCATGCTGCCGGTATCGAGTTCGCGTCTACTGGTAGACGTAAACAATCCGGCGCGTCGATGGCTCCACCAGAACCGGCACGTCGTTCACCTGAACGTAGCGATACTCGTAATCGGGAATTTCCACGAGCTGGGTATCGGAGGGCAGGGTGCTGCCGACCGCTACCTCGCCATCAAAGGTGACAGTGTCCGCAGGGTGCTCGTCAATATAGGAGATGACGGTTTCGGGCGGGTTGACTTCACCGACGCGGCCAAGGTTCGGATCGCCGGGGTTGGGTTCTGCCTGTACGCTCGAGGTCTTCTCGTACGTCACGACCGGCACGCTGATATCGGAGCGGCGCTGTTCTAGAATGACGGGAGAGCCCTCATACATGACATTCAGATAATCCGCATGTGCCCAGCCGCGCAGGCCGTTGACTTCAATGCGGCACCAGCTGCTGCCGTCCATGCAGCCATCAAGAACTGCATTGCTGCCACGGGTGGCAAGGCCAAGCTCGGGATAGTCCTCGCCTGGGCCCGACCGAACGGAAACGTCCGATGCTGTTGTGGCGACCATGGCGGCGTTTGCGTAACCGGCCATCAGGGCGAAAGCGCCGCCAGCCATGAGCATTTTAAGCGTCTTGTCCATGTGTCTCACTCCTTTTAAGACTGGACCTACAACGTCGCAGCCTTCAGGGCGTTCCACATTTTTCACAGTCACCTTCCGTCTTGAGCGGGAATATTTCCGATATCTAATTGAATTAACTCATAGTTTTTAGAAGTAGCAAGGTCACCGGAAACCGTTGCTTTTTCCTCCGCCATTGTGCCGGAACCGACCGCAGGCTATAGCAGGCGGAATTTATCAGACAGGGAGACACGGGATATGGGAAAGTTGCAGGCGGGCATTATTCCGGTCACGCCGTTCGAGCAGAACTGCACCATTCTCTTCGATGAGGATACGAAGGAAGGCGTTGTCGTCGACCCGGGTGGGGATGTCGATGTCATTCTTCAGGTGGTTTCCGAAAACGGCATCGCGCTCAAGGAAATCTGGCTGACGCACGGCCACCTCGACCATGCCGGTGGCGCCAAGGAACTGCGCGAGAAGCTTTCCCTGCCGGTGATCGGCCCGCATGAGGACGATCGGCCGCTGCTCGAGAGGATCGAGACCCAGGCCGAAAAATACGGCATCAGCGGTCTTCAGAACGTTTTGCCGGACAGGTGGCTGAATGAGGGCGACACGGTATCTTTCGGGGATCATGTCTTTGAAGTCTACCATTGCCCGGGTCATGCTCCCGGACACGTCATCTATTATAATCGCGACCAGCAATTCGCCCATGTCGGCGACGTGCTGTTTGCGGGGTCGGTGGGGCGTACCGACCTGCCGGGCGGAAACCACGAGCAATTGATGGCGTCCATTCGCGACAAGCTGCTGCCGCTGGGTGATGATGTCGGATTTATCTGCGGCCATGGCCCCGGCGGGCGGCTTGGCGAGGAGCGGCGCACCAACCCCTATCTCAAGGGGATCTGAGTTTCCGGGCGCGTATTGGCGCCTCCGGATTGGGCATAAAAAAACCCGGCATTCCTGCCGGGCTTCAACTAGAAATGAAAGCCGTTTTAGGGTTAGCCAGCAATCTGCAGATTGACTGCCTTCGGGCCCTTGCCGCGACGATCCGGTTCCGTGTCGAAGCTCACTTTCTGATTTTCTGAAAGTCCGGACAGGCCGGAAGCCTGTACGGCAGAGATATGAACAAAGATATCAGCGCCACCATTGTCTGGCTTGATGAAGCCGAAGCCTTTGTCTGTGTTGAAGAATTTTACGGTGCCAGTTTCGGCCATGCATCAGGTCCTTTTCGCTCTGCCCGCGTTCAGCTACAGGCAGCATTACAGTTTTGCCCCGCGAGGGCGTTGGCAGGCAGCTCTTGACTATTGAGAAAAAGGACCTTCACAGCGGGAAGTAATGGCGTTCTCATCCAACGTTTTTCGTCCCACCGCCCGAGGTTTATAGCGTCCCCAGTGCGCAAATTTATAGGCCTTCCCATGCTCGCAAATTGCCCGAACCGCAGTAGATTGCTGCGTTTATGGAAAATTGGCAAGCAAAAGTTTTCACGGGCTTTTTGTCGGATAAAAACCTGCGGTAGAATTCTTGCGCGTAGTCGCACATTTTTTCCGCATATTTGATAATTGATGAAATAATTGCCGGTTGCCTTCGGTTTCCGGGCAAAATTTTGAATGCGGCAGTACGATTTTTCCTCGAAACAGAAAAATCAGTTCTTACTGCGTCAGGCCGTTCCAGCGACGGTTTTTTGCCGTTTACGCGTCAGTTCCGGCACCAGTTCGACGATCAATATAGCGGCGAAAATGATCACGCAGCCGATATAACCGGCGTTGGAAATGGTTTCCTTCAGGAAAATCGACGCCAGCAAGGCGCCGAAAAGCGCCTCTGAAGAGAGAAATATCGCAGCCTGCGGCGCGGTCGTATAACGCTGGGCGACGACCTGCAGAACGAAGGCGAGGCCGGAGGATACGAGGCCGACGTATAGAATTTCCGCCAGCGACCCCTCTATGGACGCCATGCTGATGGGTTCTACCGCAAGGCCGATCATGCAACTCAAGAGAGAGCAAATGGCAAACTGAGTGCATGAGAGCGCAAGCGGCCGTCCGCTTGCGGAAACGAAACGTCCTGCGAGCGTAATCTGGATTGCCCAGAAGAAGGCGCAGATGATGCTGAGAATATCGCCCTGCGTCAGTGCCTCGAATGCGCCGCCCGAGAGCAGGAATATTCCGCCCAGCATCATCAGGGCGCTGGGCCAGACGATCCAGTGGGGATGGCGCCGGTAAAGAACGACGGCGATCACGGGCACGAAGATGACGTAAAGCCCCGTCAGGAAGCTGGAATTGGTGACGGTTGTGGTCAAAAGTCCGACCTGCTGCGTCGTCGCGCCGCCGAACAGGGCGAGTCCCACAAGGATGAAGCCGCCGATTTCCCTGCGACGTGGCGGCGATTTTTTCGAGCGGGTTTCCATCAGGGCGAATGGCAGCACGGCGATGGCGGCAATGGCGAAGCGCAGACCGACGAACCAGAATGGCCCGATCGAGGCCATGGCGGATGATTGTGCGACGAAACCACCTCCCCAGATCGCCGCGGCGAGCAGAAGCAGCATGTTGGCCTGAATACGCGTCATTGATGGCACCAGCACAGCAGGGGCCCGAAGATCATTCCGTCGCGGCCTTGGCATTTCGGGGATTTTTGAAACGTCGTTCTGACGACTTCCCCTGTGCTTTAGCAGCAACACGCCGATGCCGCAAGTCGAGGAGAGGGCGGCTTACTTGTGGCGGCGGGCCTCGTCCTTCAGGCTTCGCCGGGTGAGCGCGAGGCCGCCTATGCCAAGGCTGATGAAGGCTGCGGCCGAGAAGATAACTAGCAACAGGTGGCCGCCCGCCCGCGCGGTTGCCGTCACCTGCGGAATAGAGGATGTCTGCAGGGTGTCAATTGCCTGAGGGGCCGCATTGGCCGAGGTTGCGATCCCGGCGGCCATGGTGACGACGACAAGAAAGGCCGCAATGGCCATCCAGAGGGAAAACAGCGTTCTCTGCGCCCTTAACCGTTCAACTGATGTCCTGTCGTTGGTAAACATGGCGATCGCCTCTTGTCCCTGTTCTCAAAGGATAAAAGAGGCTTCGAAATGGACGGCTTGGAGACCGAATTCAGGCGTTCCGCAGTATTTATTGTGGCAATATCGTGGCAAAGCCGATTTCGGGACAATTTCGCTGTCAACGGCCTCAAAGGCCGCGTTTTCCGAAGGTTCGGGTCTGGCGCAGGGTATGCGGCTCTGCGGGGCGTTCTTCACGCGGGAATGCCGGTGTCGCAGCGCTCCTGTCCGACCTTGGCGAGGGTGAAAAATATCCGCTGCCGAGTTCGGGAAAGCGCGCGTCGAAACTCGTCGGTGCTAGTTCGGGTTTTGCCAACACGTATCCCTGCATCAGCAAGACGCCGAGGTCCTCGCAGATATCCACCTGCCTGCCGGTTTCCAGTCCTTCGAACACCGGCTCTATCCCGTCGTCGCGAAACTGGCTGACGATGACGCGCAGAAGGGCGGCGCCTGCCGAATTCTGCATGAAATCACGCACCCAGCCTGCCTCGAATTTCACATAGTCCGGCTTGATGAGTTTCACCCGGTCAATGTCGGAATCGCCCGCGCCATAATCGTCCAGCGCGACGCGAAAACCGATGTCGTGCATATGATAGGCGAAGTCGGCGACCATCTGCGTATCGGACGCCTTTTTCTCGGAGATTTCGCAGACGATGCGGTCTGCCGTCATGCCGGCCTCGTGGGCGGTAAGGCGCATGCGCTCCACTTCCTGACGCATCTTGGCCGGGGTCTGGAACAGGCCCGGATGGAAGTTTACGAAGACGCGGGCGCGCGAACGATTGAGCCTGCCGGTATTGAGAATGTGGATCATTCGCAGAATACTGTCGATATTCTCTATATCTTCAGGCGCCACCAGCGAGAAGAATTCACCCGGTGTCACCGGTTCGCCGTTGCGATGGGGACGCACCAGACCCTCGAAGGAATCGATGTCGAGAGCGCCGTTCATCGTTCGGCGAAAGATGGGCTGCAGGGCGGATTTCAAGTTGAAGGTGCCATAGGCCGTGGACCATGTGCCATCGACCTCGCGGACAAGACTGGAAAAGATGCTTTTGGGCGCCATTTTTCAACCAGCTACAGAGACACGACCTCTAGCCGGAGAATATAGCGCATCAAGCGTTACTTCCGGGTTAAGGAAGGTTTAAATTCTTTCCCGTGTCACATATGCTGCTTTTGACCTTGAAAGAGCGCCTGTCTTTCGACATAGAAAATGCCGCAGAAGACAGGATTTTCCGCCTCTGCCGATGTCAACCACAACAGGACCGATTAAAAATGGCCTTCCTTGCCGACATTCTCTCCCGCGTAAAGCCATCCGCCACCATCGCTGTTACCCAGAAAGCCCGTGAGCTTAAAGCGAAGGGCCGCGATGTGATCAGCCTTGGCGCCGGCGAGCCGGATTTCGATACGCCCGAAAACATCAAGGAAGCCGCCATTGACGCCATCAAGCGCGGCGAAACGAAATACACGCCCGTTTCAGGTATTCCTGAACTGCGCAAGGCGATCGCCGACAAGTTCAAGCGCGAAAACGGCCTGGACTACAAGCCGGAGCAGACCATCGTCGGCACCGGTGGCAAGCAGATCCTTTTCAACGCCTTCATGGCCACCCTCAACCCGGGTGACGAAGTCGTCATTCCTGCACCTTACTGGGTCAGCTATCCGGAAATGGTGGCGATCTGCGGCGGTACGCCTGTCTTCGTCGACACGACGCTCGAAGACAATTTCAAGCTGAAGCCGGAAGCGCTGGAAAAGGCGATCACGCCGAAGACCAAGTGGTTTGTTTTCAACTCGCCGTCCAACCCTTCGGGCGCGGCCTATTCGCATGACGAGCTGAAGGCATTGACGGACGTGCTGGTCAAGCATCCGCACGTCTGGGTGCTGACTGATGACATGTACGAACACCTGACCTATGGCGACTTCAAATTCGTCACGCCGGTTGAGGTGGAGCCTTCGCTCTATGACCGCACGCTTACGATGAACGGCGTCTCCAAGGCCTATGCCATGACCGGCTGGCGTATCGGCTATGCAGCCGGCCCGCTGCCGCTCATCAAGGCCATGGACATGATCCAGGGCCAGCAGACTTCGGGCGCCAGCTCGATTGCTCAGTGGGCGGCTGTCGAAGCGCTGAACGGCACGCAGGATTTCATTCCGGCCAACAAGAAGATTTTTGAAGGCCGCCGCGATCTCGTCGTCTCCATGCTCAACCAGGCGAAAGGCATCAATTGCCCGGCTCCGGAAGGCGCATTCTACGTCTATCCGTCCTGCGCCGGCATGATCGGCAAGACCGCGCCGTCCGGCAAGGTCATCGAGTCGGATGTGGATTTCGTCTCCGAGCTTCTGGAAGCCGAAGGTGTTGCCGTCGTGCAGGGATCGGCGTTCGGCCTCGGCCCGAACTTCCGCATTTCCTACGCCACGTCGGAAGCACTGCTGGAAGAGGCCTGCAAGCGCATCCAGCGCTTCTGCGCCGATTGCCGCTGATCGGTTTGCGATCTTGAACGAAGAAGCCCGGCAGCGATGCCGGGCTTTTTTTGTTGCGGCTAAAGCCCGAGAAACAACAGCATGATGAAGGTGGCGAAGAGGATGAAATGCGTCATTCCTTCGATCGCGTTGGTTTCACCGTCATTGAGGTTGATGGCGGCGGCGATGAGGGTGATGAAGACCATGACCGTCTGAACCGGCGTCATCGCCATGATGAATGGCTGACCGGTGTAGAGTGCGATGCCCTCCATCACAGGGACGGTGAGGATGACCGTCGATAGCGATGCGCCCATGGCGATATTGACCACGGCCTGCATGCGGTTGCGCAATGCGGACCTGAGCGCGGTCAGGATTTCCGGTGATGCGGAGATCGTCGCGACCACGACGGCCATCAGTGCCGGTGGCGCGCTTGTGCCCTCGAGGCTCTGGCTTAGGAAGGCCGCCATGAATTCCGCCAGCACGCCGATCAGCACGACACCCGCGATGATGAGACCGATGGAGAGGGACACGCTGCCCTCATCCTCGTCCTCCGTGTGATCGCCGGATGGATGACCGCTGGGGTGAGCCTTGCGGGGATAGGCGTAACTGAAGAAATAGCTGTGCGGACCAACCTGCATTTTCAGGAACAGCGCATAAAGCGCGATCATCGCGACGATGGTGAAGGCGGAATAGACGTGCCAGCTTTCCTTGGGGATGAATTCCGGCACGATCATCGAAATGCCCATGGCGGTCAGGATCATGACGCCGTAGGTCTTGCCTGAATCGTCATTGTAGGGCTGCTCGCCGTGGCGAAGACCGCCCAGCAGGGCGGCTAGGCCCAGAATGCCGTTGATGTCGATCATCACGGCGGAATAGATCGTGTCGCGCACGAGCGTCGGCGAGTTGGATTCGCTCATGATGATGGCAAGGATCAGCACTTCCACCGCCACGGCAGACAGCGTCAGGATCATAGTGCCATAGGGGTCGCCGACCTTGGCGGCGAGGATTTCGGCGTGATGGGCAACCCGCATCGACACCAGAACGATCATCCCGATCAGGGCGATCGCGGCAATCAGCGACGCCGTTTTGCCGGCCTCGAATATCGCATGTTCGGCCATATAGGCGACGACTGCCACCGGTATTGCCAGCAGCAACATGCGCTCCTGCTTTAAAATAGAACCCGCCATCGATTTCCCTTCCCCTGAGAGTATGAGGCTGTGACGTATCGTCGTTAAGATCAAGCAGGATTTGCGCTTGAGTGCGTTTGGTAGGATAGTGGTACGGTCAAGGACATGCTGCTCATGCCGTGTTGTCCCCCGTTGGGTGCAATGCTTGAAGCGCGGTTGTGGTTGCCATGTCGCCTACTGAAACAGGAGGAACATGCATGACAAAAGTGGTATATGAAGTCGTGGAACATGACGGTGGCTTCGCCTACCGCATGAACGGCGCTTATTCCGAAACATTTCCTACCTATGCCGATGCCGTTGAGGCCGCGCGCATCGTTGCTGCCGAACAGCAGGTGGGCGGCGATGACGAGGAAATCAGCTATCAGGACGAACGCGGCCAGTGGCATGAGGAATACAGCCAGGGCGGCGATCGGCCGGAGGCGGAAGTGGTCGACAAGATTTCACCGCCCGCCAGACCGTTTTGATGAAGGGCGTCAACATTTCCGGTGATAACAGCATCACCCTCCATGCTTCGCCGGTATGTCTTGCGAAATTGCGGGCGCAAGGCCGTGCGCCATCGATGCCGTAATAGCGCTAGCGTCGTTGCGGCGGGGCGCCCGGATCGGTTTCCTTCAGGTGGGCCTTCAGGCCGTCGACAAGGGCGCTGAACACGGCACGGCATCGCGGCGAGGTCTTGAGATTTTCATGCATCGCGACCCATGCGTGCAGCGGGATGTCGGTTTTCGGAAGGACCTGGACAAGCCGCGGATCCTTGCGTGCCAGGCCGATCTGACAGACGCCGATGCCCGCGCTGGCGCGGATCATGGCAAGCTGGGAGAGGTTGCTGTCGGCGCGAATTTCGAAGGAAATTTCTTCGATATCGGGTATTTCCGGATCGAGCGCGCGCATGCGCTGGATCGCCGCCCTGATGAAAGGCGTCTTGCGGTCAAAACCGATCATACGGTGGTTGTTCAGTTCTTCCATGTTTTTCGGGATGCCGGCTCTTGCCAGATAGTCGCGTGTCGCATGAAATCCCAGACGGAAATTGCCGATATAGCGCATGACGATCGCATCCTGCTGCGGTTCGGTCATGCGGATGGCAATATCAGCCTCGCGCCGCAAAAGGTCTTCCAGCGTGTCGGAGAGTGAAAGTTCTATTTCAAGCCGGGGGTGAATCTCCTGCATGGCAGCGATGATCGGCGGCAGCATTTCGACGCCGATGATATCCGATGCGCTGATACGCACGGTTCCTTCGATCTTGCCGACCTCGCCGGAGGCTGCCCGCATAAGGGCTGCGGCCGTCGCCGCCAGATTTTCCGCATAGGGCCGGAGCGCCAGCGCCGCTTCCGTCGGCATCAGCCCGTGCGGCGAGCGGATGAACAGCGGAAAGCCGATGGCCTCTTCCAGCGCTCCGATATGGCGCCCAGCTGTCGGTTGGGTAATGCCGAGTTCGCGGGCGGCGGCGGAAAGCGAGCCGTCGCGCAGCACGCTGAGGAAGGTGCGGTAAAAATCCCAGCTGACATTGCGGCTTCTGATTATAAGATTTTGTATAGCGGCTCCACTCATTTGGACAATTTCGTATATCGCCTGATGGCTCGATACTCCAGCCCAGAAGAAGGAGTAATGGCAATGATATATGAAAACCACGCAAATACAGCAGAGAATAACCAGCCTCTGGCCCTGATTGTTGGGGCGAATGGCGGCGTCGGCAGCCATGTCTCGAAGATGTTGTTGCAGCGCGGCTGGCGGGTGCGGGCGATGACTCGCCGATCGGCACCAGTTGATGCCGCCGATGGCGTCGAGCGCGTGACTGGCGATGCCATGAACCGGGAGGATGTGGTGGAGGCGGCAAAAGGCGCCGGGCTCATCGTCCATGCGGTCAATCCTCCGGGATATCGCAACTGGGACAGCCAAGTGCTGCCGATGCTCGACAATACCATTGCCGCTGCCGAGGCCTGCGGGGCAAGGATCGTGTTTCCAGGCAGCATCTATAATTTTGGCCCGGATGCCTTTCCGCTTCTGACGGAGGACAGCCCGCAAAAGCCTTTCACCCGCAAGGGCGGCTTGCGCGTTGAAATGGAGCGGCGTTTGAAAATGGCGTCGATGCGCGGCGTGCCGGTCCTGATCGTCCGCACCGGTGATTTCTTTGGTCCGGACGCGAAGAACAACTGGTTTTCGCAGATGCTGGTGCGACCGGGCAAGCCGGTTCGCAGCGTTCAGAATCCAGCAGTACCGAATGCCGGGCATCAATGGGCCTATCTGCCGGATGTTGCGGAGATAATCGGACGGATGCTCGATCGCTCGGACCAGCTTCAAACGTTTGCCGTCTACCACAAGGAGGGTGTCTGGGATTTCGACGGGCTGCAACTGGTCGGGGCAATCGAGCGGGCCGTTGGCCATCCGGTCAAGATGCGGCGGCTTTCGTGGCTAGCCGTCGGGCTGGCTGCACCGTTCGTTCCCCTGTTCCGCGACGTCATGGAAATGAAATATCTCTGGCAGATGCCGATCCGGATGAGCAACCGCAAGCTTGTCGAATTCCTCGGCGCGGAACCGCGAACGCCGATCGATGCGGCAGTATCGGAAACATTGGCGAGCCTTGGGTGTCTCGCCGAGGTGCAGCAACCGGCGGGCCTTCATCATGCGACTGATGCCGGGGGTAGGGTGTGATGGCCACGGCAGCGAATGAATTTTCTCGCCGGCGCCGTATGTTCGCCGTGATTTCTGCAGCCGTGCCGGTGCTGATTTTCGCGCAGGTGCTGCTGGCCGGGCTGTCGATCTATTATGACGGATCGCTGCTTACGCTTCACAAGGGGCTTGGCATGCTGATTGCCGTTCCCATTGTGTCGCTGGTCGTGCTCGCCCTTCGTCATGATGACCTCCGGCCGAACCTTGGGCGCGCGCTCGTGCTGCTCGCTCTCTACTGCCTTCAGGTGGCGTTGATGAGCATCGGTCGGGAAACGGGCAGTGGCTTTCTGCAGGCGCTGCACGTGGCCAACGCCTTCGTGATGGGCGCATTTTCAGACTTTGCTGCGCGGCAGGCGCGAGGCCTTTCCCGAAACGGCAAAACGCCGCACCGCTGTGGAGCGGTGCGGCGTTTCGAGTCTAGCACTGATCAGCCAAGAGCCGGGTAGTCGGTATAACCTTCGGCCCCGCCACCATAGAAGGTCGGCTGGTTCGGCTCGTTCAGCGGCGCGTTGTCCTTGAGGCGACGCACCAGATCCGGGTTGGCGATGAAGGCCTTGCCGAAGGCCACTGCATCAACCTTGCTGCTTTCCACCGCCTCGATGGCGCTCTGACGGTCGTAGCCATTGTTGGCGATCCACAGGCCCTTGCCGCCCGCATTGCGATAGGCGGCCTTGAAGGCTGCGTAATCGAAGGGCTTGTCGCCCTGCTTGAAGTCACGCGGACCGCCGGTCGCACCTTCAACAACATGGATGAAGGCGAGATTGCGTTTGCCGAGTTCTTCCGCAACGTAATTATAGAGTGGCTGCGGGTCGGCCTCGAAAATGTCGTTGGCGGGCGTGACGGGGGACAGGCGAATGCCGGTGCGGCCTGCGCCGATCTCTTCCGCAACCGCATCCACGACTTCCAGAAGGAAGCGGGCGCGGTTTTCGATCGAGCCGCCATATTCGTCGGTGCGCTGGTTGGTGCTGGATTTCAGGAACTGCTCGATCAGATAACCGTTGGCGGCATGGATTTCGACACCGTCGAAACCGGCCTCAAGTGCGGCGCGCGCGCCGGTGCGGTAGTCTTCAAGGATAAGGCCGATATCGTCGATGGTCAGTGCGCGCGGCTCGGAGGTTTCCGCAAACGCGCCGGTGCCGTCATCATTGATGATATAGGTCTTGGACTTGGCGATAATCGCGGAAGGGGCGACCGGCTGTCCGCCATGCGGCTGGAGCGAGGTGTGGGAAATGCGTCCCACGTGCCAGATCTGCGCGACGATCTTGCCGCCGGCGGCATGCACGCCATCCGTGATCTTTTTCCAACCCTCGACCGCTTCCTTCTTGTAGAGGCCCGGAACATCCGCGTAACCCTGACCTTGCTGGGAAATCGGCGTGCCTTCGGTCACGATCAGCCCGGCTGTTGCGCGCTGCTCGTAATAGGTGGCGTTGAGATTGTTGGGAATTGCCCCCGGCGAGCGGTTGCGGGTGAGGGGAGCCATGACTATACGGTTGGCGAGTGCGATATCGCCGGCCTGTGCCGGTTCGAAAAGACTTGTCATGCGACTTCACTTTCTGGTCGGTTGGCGAAATTGCGCGGCTGGCGCGCTTTCCTAATGTCTGGGCATCGGAGAGAAAACCGCCTTGCAGTTTCCGGTCCGACGCCCCGGTCTTATAAGCTTGGGAGGCTCAAAGATTGGCTTGCAGATAATTGCGGAAGGCGTCGATGGTTTCCTCGTTGCGTTCGAAAAACACCCATTGCCCGACTTTCTTTGACCTTATCAGGCCAGCTGCCTGCAAAACCGCCAGATGTGAAGAGACCGTCGATTGCGACAGGCCGCTGATCTGGAACTGATTGGCGCATACGCCCATGCTGAGCGGATGATCCTGACAGAAGTGACTTTCGGGGCTCTTCAGCCATTCGAGGAACTTCAGCCTTGCGGGGTGTGAAAGGGCTTTGAGGATTTCCTCCGGGTTCATCTGCGTTTCTCTAATATCTGGCATGCTCGATATTTATATCGATAGTTTCCGATATACAATTCACGTCTCTGTGAGGTTGTCACCCGGGCCGAGAACAGCGCGCAAAAAAATGGCCGCCGGATTTCTCCGCGGCCAATGAGTTTGAAGGTTAAAACCTCCAGAGGGGAACAGCTGTCGCGTGCATAGGCAGGCGTGACAGCTGATTGAAATATGGGAGTGGCAAGAATACAAAACAAGGTTGCATCATGCGATATTTCGCCAAATTGGAGAAAATTCTTGCGGGTAAAAAAAGAGGGCCGCCGGATAAATCCAGGGCCCTTTAAGTGTGAAGGTCAAAAACCTCCAGAGGGGAACAGCTGATGCGGTGGAACTGGGAGGAAAAGCCACCGTGTGCATCAACTGAGAGCGATATGGTGCTTTTTTGTGCACGAAACAACTCTTTTTTGTGCAGGTCAGGCATGCGTGCGATGCAGGTCTAGATATTTCCGGTATAATTTATGTGCAAAGCTTAAGTGCGGCGCGTCTGTCGCGCCGCCATCTTGGGACGGCCAACCCCATGAATTAGTATGATATTTTGTGGTGCTGGCCTATTTAAACGTCAGAAGTTCCAGTTCCGTGCCTTGGCAACGACGAAGTCGCGGAAGGCTTTCAGTTTTGCAGCGTTTTTCATCTCGTCCGGGTAACAGAAGTAAGTGTCGAACGAGGGAATATCGGCGGCAAGCGACAACTGAATCAATCCCGGATCGCGCCCGACGATGTAATCCGGCAAACAGGCGATACCTATTCCCAGCAGGCAGGCGCGCTTGATCGAGGTCTGGCTGTTGATCTGCAGATGCGGAATGCGGGTGTTGTCCGACGAGCGTCCCGCATTTTCCAGCCAGTTGACATCAAGCAGATAGTTGGGTGCCGGTTCGCCGAAGGAGATGATGCGGTGGTTGTCCAGATCCTCGATCGACTGCGGCTCGCCGTGGCGGTTGATGTAGGACGGCGCCGCATAGACGTGCATGTGCACCGTGAACAGCTTGCGCTGGATAAGGTCGGACTGTTGCGGCTGGCGCAGGCGGATGGCGCAATCGGCGTGGCGCATGTTCACATCCAGCTCCTCATTGTCGAGGATCAGCTGGATCGACATTTCCGGATAGAGCTGCAGGAATTCCTGCACCTTGTCCGTCAACCAACCCTGGCCGAGACCAACCGTCGTCGTCACGCGCAGCTTGCCGCTCGGCTTCTCTGTCGTTTCGGTCAGTTGCATCTTGACGGTTTCGAGCTTCAGCAACACGTCATGGGCGGTGCGATACAGCAGTTCGCCCTGCTCGGTGAGGATGAGACCTCTGGCGTGGCGGTGAAACAGTTTCACGCCAACATCCTGTTCCAGCGCGCTGACCTGGCGGCTGATGGCCGACTGGGACAAATGCAGCTTGTCGGCAGCGTGGGTGAAAGACCCCGCTTCGGCTGCGGCATGAAAAATGCGCAGTTTATCCCAGTCCAATGGCATTGCCATGCCTATCCTGCCTTTCGGTTATTCGGCTGCTACCGCAAGCGGCTGCTGCGCGGTGAGGTACCGTTCTGCTTCGAGGGCGGCCATACAGCCCATACCGGCGGCGGTGATGGCCTGACGGTATATGTCGTCGGTAACGTCGCCGGCGGCGAAAATACCTTCCACGTCGGTAGCGGTGGAATCGGGCGCGGTCCACATGTAGCCATTGTCCTTGAGCTTCACCTTGCCCTTGAACAGTTCGACGGCCGGCGCGTGGCCGATGGCGACGAATACGCCGTCGATGGGCGTGTCGCTGATCACACCGGTCTTGGTGTCACGCAGCCGCACACCCGAGACGGACGGCGGCATGGGCGGCTTGGCGGGAGCGCCGGTGATTTCGGCGATTTCCGTGTTCCACAGGATCTTGACGTTTTCCTTGGCGAAAAGCCGTTCCTGAAGGATTTTCTCCGAGCGGAAGCTGTCGCGGCGGTGCACGACGGTTACGGACTTGGCGATATGGGCGAGATAGAGCGCTTCCTCAACGGCAGAGTTGCCGCCGCCAACCACGATCACATCCTTGTTGCGATAGAAGAAACCGTCGCAGGTGGCGCAGGCGGAAACGCCGAAGCCCTGAAAGTGCTGCTCACTCTCGATACCGAGCCACTTGGCCTTTGCGCCCGTTGCGATGATCAGCGTGTCAGCGGTCCAGACCTGACCGGAATCGGTCTTGACCACGAAGGGGCGGGTGTTGGTTTCGACTTCGGTCACGAGGTCGCTGACGATTTCCGCACCCACATGCGTCGCCTGCTTCAGCATCTGGTCCATCAGCCAGGGGCCCTGGATCGGATCGGCAAAGCCCGGATAGTTTTCGACATCGGTGGTGATCATCAGCTGGCCACCCTGTTCCATGCCGGCAATCAGCACGGGTTTCAGCATTGCGCGGGCCGCGTAGATCGCCGCGGTATAACCGGCGGGACCAGAGCCAATGATCAATACCTTGGTATGGCGGGCAGACATGGAAACAATCCTTTTTAAAGTAGCGGGGCCTTTCGGCAGCAGAACATTCCAGCCGCATCACGGTGGACAGGCCGCAACCCCTTCGTTGCCCGGTATTTAAGGTTGTCTAGTGCCTTTATTCAAGGGCAGCCTTGCGTTACCAACAAGGCAGTTGTGGATGCGCGCGCAATTTTGTGACCGGCCGGCGGCATATTGTTGCGAATCCTGCGCCTGGTAGTACAAGGAAGTTCTCCGGCTTAACGAGGAACCTCTCCGTGACCAGCGTCGAACTCGATGCCATCGATCTGAAAATCCTGCGCGAATTGCAGCGCGACGGGCGCATGACCAACGTGGAGCTGGCCGAACGGGTCGGTATTTCCGCGCCGCCGTGCCTCAGGCGCGTCCGCAAGCTGGAAGAAGCTGACGTGATCGAGGGTTATCACGCCATGTTGAACGCGCCGAAGCTCGGTTTCGATCTCGTTGCCTTCTGCATGGTCGGCCTCAAGCGCCAGTCGGACAGCAATCTGAAAGCCTTTGCAGCGGCGACGGCCGGATGGTCGCTGGTGCGCCAGGCCTGGATGGTATCCGGCGAAAGTGATTTCCTTCTGCATTGCATCGCCAGAAACCTGACCGAGTTTCAGGATTTCGTCATCGAGGTTCTGACAGCGGACGAAAACGTCGACACCGTGCGCACCATGCTCACCATCCGTCAGGTCAAGCGCGTCGGTCTGGTGGAAATCTGATCGGCGGACCTTTGAGTGATTGCGCCGGCGCTTACCCGCGCCGCAACGCGTCGTAGATCGTGCCGAGGCTTGTCGCCTCTTTTTCCAGCGGAAATGCAGTGCGCACATGCGCAAGTCCGGCGCGGGCATGGTCCCTGGCGAGAGCAGGATCGGCAAGATAGGTTTTAATGGCATCCCGCAGGGACGCGTAGTCGCCGGCCTCAACGACCATGCCGGTCTCGCCCTTGACGATCATTTCCTCATAGGCGCCGGCATTGCTGGCAACGACAGCCGTCTCAGACGCCATGGCTTCCAGTGGCGTCAGGCCAAAGCCCTCGTTGCGTGACGGCGCGACATAGAGGGTCAGCCGCCGATACCAGGGCTTGATGTCGTCCACCTCGCCCTGAAACGCGATGCGGTCCGCAAGACCGGCTGCTGCGACATCGGCCACGAGCTTGTCGGCGAAGGCCTTGTGCTCTCCCGTCACGCGGCCGGAAACGACGGCCGTCCATTCGGGATAGTCGGGCAGGAGTTCGATCATGGCGCGCACGAAAAGGTCTGTGCCCTTCTGGTGGCGCACCCGTCCAAAACATCCGATGAGATATTGCCCCGGCAGGCCGGTCGAAGCGACCGTATCCTCCGGGCCGGTTGCGGGGTGAAACAGCTCGGTATCGACGCCATGCATGACGACGCTGTGTGGTACTTCCAGAAACGAGCCTGAGCGGCCGCTTGTCGCGACGACCGCATCCATTTTCGAAATCAGAAAGCGGGTATAGGCGGAATGTCGCCTTTGCGCCGCCGAGGTGAACATCAGCTTCACCTGCATGCGCAGCACGTCACGCATGAGAATGCCCGGCAACATTTCGAGATTGCGGCGGGCGTGCCAGATGCGCGGACCGCTGAGCGGGCCGTTTTGCCAGAGCCGCCACAGATCACGGAAGCGCACATGTGGCAGATGCTGCGGCAGGCCCGGGCCGATGACGGCCACTTTCTGACCCAGCCGGTTTTGTACCGGAATAAGCTGAACGATGGTGGAGGTAACGCCGGAGAGCCTGCGCTTGAAGTTCGGCGCAAGCACCTGCACATCTTTCAGACTGGCGTGGGACAAGATGGGCTTCCGTCTTTGCGGCTAAGGCAGGATGTTCAGTTCAGGATATCAATGCAATGCGCCCCAGGGGCGCATTGCATGAAAGGGCAGATCAGCCCCACTGTACGGCGAGAATCTCGTAACCCTTGGCGCCGCCCGGTGCGTTGACTTCGATGCTGTCACCGACTTCCTTGCCGATGAGGGCGCGGGCGATGGGCGAGGAAATGGAAATGCGTCCAGCCTTCACATCGGCTTCCTGGTCGCCAACGATCTGATAGATTCTTTCCTCGTCGCTATCCTCGTCGATCAGCTTGACGGTGGCGCCGAACTTGATCTTGGAACCGGACATCTTGGACAGGTCGATGACTTCCGCGCGTGCGGTCAGATCTTCGAGTTCGGTGATGCGGCCTTCGTTATGGCTCTGGGCTTCCTTGGCAGCGTGGTATTCGGCGTTTTCCGAAAGGTCGCCATGGGCGCGCGCCTCCGCAATTGCCTCGATGATACGGGGACGCTCCTCCTGCTGGCGAAAGCGCAGCTCCTCCTGCAGCTTGATGAATCCACCGTGCGTCATCGGTACTTTTTCTACCATTTTTTTATCCTTCGCAGTCCTGTCGCTTTACTTGCAGACACAAAAAGAAACAGGTTCCGGAGGGGAACTCCGGAACCATGCCAAAATCATAACTAAGCCGACTATATCAGAAGACGACAGCGAAATGCCAGCAAATTTGAGACGGGCATTTTCTTGCATTCGTTCAGGGCTTTAACAGATGAGATTGACATTTTTCAATAGAACATATAGTGAACATAACCATGAAGAAGTCAATCAGGCAACGGCTGGCCATTCTTTCCGATGCGGCCAAATACGATGCGTCCTGTGCCTCCAGCGGCACGACGAAACGCAGCTCTGCTGCATCCGGCGGACTTGGCTCCACGGAGGGGTCGGGCATATGCCATGCCTATGCGCCAGATGGGCGCTGCATTTCGCTCCTGAAGATACTGCTCACCAATTTCTGCATCTATGATTGCGCCTATTGCATCAATCGTTCTTCGAGCAATGTCGAGCGGGCGCGGTTTACTGCCGAGGAGGTGGTGTGGCTGACGCTGGAGTTCTATCGGCGCAACTATATCGAGGGGCTGTTTCTCTCTTCCGGCATTATCCGCTCGTCCGATCATACGATGGAAGAGATGGTGCGGGTGGCGCGGGAACTGCGCGTAACACATGGCTTTCGCGGCTATATCCATCTGAAATCCATTCCCGAAGCATCGCCAAAGCTTATTGAGGAAGCGGGGCTTTACGCCGACCGGCTGTCGATCAACATCGAATTGCCGACCGATAGCGGCGTCAGCCGTTTTGCGCCGGAAAAGCAGCCCGCCAATATCCGCCGCTCGATGGCCGATATCCGCCTGAAGATCGAGGAGGCGGGGGAGCCGACTGTCAGGACGCGAAAGACCAAACGTTTTGCGCCTGCCGGACAGAGCACGCAGATGATCGTGGGGGCGGATGGGGCTGATGACAGCACCATTCTGTCCACCAGCGCCCGGCTTTATGGCAGCTATGGTTTGCGGCGCGTCTATTATTCGGCTTTCAGCCCCATTCCGGATTCGTCGAAGAACCTGCCGCTCATCAAACCGCCTTTGATGCGGGAACACAGGCTTTATCAGGCCGACTGGCTTTATCGTTTTTATGGGTTCGACATTGGTGAAATAACCGCGATCGGCGGTAACGGTATGCTCGATCTCGATATAGATCCGAAGCTTGCCTGGGCGCTGAAAAATCGCGACCGTTTTCCGGTGGACGTGAACGTGGCGGATCGTGAAATATTGCTGCGCGTGCCCGGCTTCGGTACCAAGACGGTCGCCTCGATCCTGTCTTCACGCCGGTTTCGACGGTTGCGGCTGGAGGATATCGCCCGCTTCGGCGTTTCCGTGAAAAAGGTGAAGGCCTTCATCGTCGCCGAGGGCTGGACGCCGGGCAAGCTGACAGAACGGCCGGATTTGCGAGCGATGTTTGCTCCGCAGCCCGAACAGTTATCGCTGCTGTGATGTACGGCCCGGTTCTGGAAGGGCGGGGCGATTTCGGAGAGTGGCGTGATGCGGCGCGCGCGGCTCTCGCCGCCAATGTGCCGCCGGAGGCGATTGACTGGCGGTTGCGGGATGACAAAGCGGGGCTTCTCGATTTTGCCGGAGAGCCTTTGCCGGCGGCCCGTGCGGATGACGTGCAGGTATCCGTTCCAGCCTCCTTTCTGACTTTGGCGCAAGCGATTATCTGTCATAGCGATCCGGGTCGTTTCGCACTGCTTTACCGGTTGCTGTGGCGGCTGAAGCGGGATCGCGCCCTGTTGCAGTTCAAGTCCGATGCGGATGTTTCCGAAGCCCGGCAGCTTGAAAAATCGGTCCGTCGCGATTGTCACAAGATGACGGCCTTTGTTCGCTTCAAGGAATTATCCTTGCCGCAGGGGCAGGGCGGGCGGCGGCGCTTCGTCGCATGGTTCGAGCCGGATCACTTCATCGTCGAGCGTACGGCCCCGTTTTTCCAGCGGCGGTTCACGGATATGGACTGGCTGATCGCGACACCCAACGGCTCCGCGCGGTGGGACGGAAACGTGCTGGAGACATCGCGGCAGGCCGCGTCCAAGCCTGAGCTGACGGATGAAACGGACGAGCTGTGGCGAACCTATTATGCCAATATATTCAATCCGGCGCGTCTTAAGATAAAAGCGATGACGGCAGAGATGCCAAAGAAATACTGGAAGAATCTACCGGAAGCCGAGCTTATTCCAGGTCTCGTTCTCGGTGCCGAGGCGCGGGTGCTGGAGATGGCGGCAAAGGCTGCGAGCCAGCCGCAACCATTCCATCACCGCCTGCAGGCGGCGGCCTCGGCGCGTGAAGAGCCGCCACTGGCGCCGGACGGTACGCTCGCTTCATTGGCGCGGGAGGCTGGCCAATGCACGCGCTGCGCCCTGCATTGCAAGGCAACGCAGACGGTATTCGGCATGGGACCTGAAGATGCGAAAGTGATGATCGTCGGGGAACAGCCGGGAGATCACGAGGATCTTGCCGGAAAACCTTTCGTCGGTCCCGCTGGTCGGCTGTTCGACCGGACGTTGGTTGAAGCCGGTATTGACCGCAAAAAGCTTTATGTCACCAACGCCGTCAAACACTTCAAATATGAGGCCCGCGGCAAGCGGCGCATCCACCAGCGACCGGATGCGGGCGAGGTGCAGCAATGCCGCTGGTGGCTTAACAAGGAAATCGAGCTGGTACGGCCGAAGCTTATCGTTGCCATGGGTGCAACTGCGCTTTATGCGCTGACGGGCGGAAAGGAAAAGGTCTCCGAGGTTCGGGGTCGCCCGATTCCGATGCAGGAGGAGCGGACGCTTTTTGTCACGGTGCACCCTTCCTATCTTCTTCGCCTTCCCGACTCGCGGCAGAAGCAGGCGGAAATGCAAAATTTCAGGAATGAAATTGATTTTATAAGATTATTCGAATAGACCGTTTTGTGTATTGCTATGTTATATTGGATGATCATCGATGTCTTCATCGATATGATTAAATTTTTGTTTATTGGTTATTTTTATTGAAATTTTATACTTGATACTATAATTCAGCTATTTATATTTATTCATTGCGTGGATGTATGATGCTCGGCGAACTAGATCTTGCAACAGTGATACTGATGCAAAAGTGTTCTTACATTGTTGGAATGCTGAGTTTTATATATCTGAAGCTCACAAATCGTGGTTTGCGCGGCCCGACATCTCTTGCAGCAGGCTTCGCAGCCATGGCTGCCGGCTCCACGCTCGCTGGGTATGGTGAGTGGGGAATAATGTCTCCGGCCTTGTGGCAATTCGGCAGCATCGTCTTCGGTATTGTGGGTTATGCGCTGATCTGGCTTGGCCTGAAAATCCTGAGCGACGGACGTGCTGCCAGCAGGAGGACAGTGTCAACTGTCTGTTTCATTGCCTTGCTGGCAATTGTCCTTGCACAGCAGGTGGCTGACAACAACGCTTATCGTGCGGCCCTGTTCAACGGCTGTGCGGCTCTGGCCTATCTTGCGGGAGCGGGCGGGCTTTTCGCGCGGTGGCGCAAGGAGCCACTCCTGTCCCGCTTCGCGCTGGGCGCGATTGCGGGTATTTCCGGCCTGATTTCGTTGTCGGTGGCAAAGAGCGTGCTTTTGCCCCAATACGCCACCATCGATCTGGTCAATGCGTTTTTCTTGATCATCATGTTGAACTTCGCCATTGCGCTGTTCGTGATGATGCTGGTAGCCGAGCGGTCAGAGCGGAAATTGCTGGTTCTCGCCAACACCGATCCTCTGACGGGCGTCAAGAACCGTCGTTTTTTCTTCCAGGCCATGCCGGCGGTGCCGGGTCCCACCGATGCGGCGATGCTGCTCGATATCGACCACTTCAAATCAATCAACGACCGCTTCGGCCACGCCGTCGGCGACAGCGTTCTTCAGGAAGTGGCGAAGCGTATCGGCGGCAGCATACGCGGTGGTGACGTGCTGGCGCGTTACGGTGGCGAGGAGTTCATCATCTTCCTGCCGGGTGCCGGTGTTCAAAAGGCTTCCATGATCGGAGAACGCATTCGCGATGCGATTGCGATAACCGAAGTCGATTGCGGCGGTTTGCGTGTCGGCGTGACGATCAGCATCGGCGTCGCAACCAGCGGAGATGTGCGCTGCGATCTTCAGACCCTGGCGGAAATGGCGGACCGCGCCCTTTACCGCGCCAAGACAGATGGGCGTAATTGCGTGCGAGAAGCGCTGGCGGCATGAGGCTTTTGAGCTTTTTGTGAGACAATGCAAAACGCCGCAGGCATGACCCGCGGCGTTTCCATGATCTTCGTTGTCGGCTGGTTTTACAGGAAGTAGCTCTGCAAGGGCTTCACTTCGAGGTTGCCGGCTTTCAGCGCCTTGATGGCAAGGGCTGCTGCTTCGGCACCGGCCATCGTGGTGTAGTAGGGCACTTTCTGCATCAGCGTTGCGCGGCGCAGCGACTTCGAGTCGGAGATCGCCTTGTTGCTGTCGGTGGTGTTGATGACCAGCTGTACCTGACGGTTGCGGATGGCGTCTTCGATATGCGGACGACCTTCCTGCACCTTGTTGATCTTCTCGGCGTTGATGCCCTGTTCAGCAAGGAAACGCTGGGTGCCGCCGGTTGCCAGTACCCTGAAGCCGCTCTCGACCAGAATACGGATTGCGGGCAATACGCGGTCCTTGTCGTCGTCGCGCACCGAGACGAAGACGGTGCCGGAGCGCGGCAGGTCGACGCCGGCGCCGAGCTGGCTCTTGGCGAAGGCCAGTGCGAAATCGGTGTCGAGGCCGATGACTTCGCCGGTCGAGCGCATTTCCGGTCCGAGCAGAATGTCGACGCCGGGGAAGCGGGCGAACGGGAAAACGGCTTCCTTGACGGCGATGTGCTTCAGGTTGCGCGGGTCGGGTTTCTTGCCGTAAGCGGCAATCGCCGCATCAAGCTTCTCGCCGGCCATGACACGGGCAGCGATCTTGGCAATCGGCGCACCGATGGTTTTTGCAACGAAGGGCACCGTGCGCGAGGCGCGCGGGTTGACTTCGAGAACGTAGATCGTGCCGTCCTTGATCGCGTATTGAACGTTCATCAGGCCACCGACGTTGAGCGCCTTTGCAAGCGCCGTCGTCTGGCGTTCCAGTTCGTCGAGGGTTTCCTTGCTCAGCGAACGGGACGGCAGCGAGCAGGCCGAGTCGCCCGAGTGGATACCGGCTTCTTCGATGTGCTCCATGATGCCCGACACGAAGACGCTTTCGCCGTCGCACAGTGCATCGACGTCGACTTCGACGGCGTTGGTCAGGTAGCTGTCGAACAGAAGCGGGTTCTTGCCGAGCAGGGTGTTGATCTGGCCGGTCTTGTCGTTCGGGTAACGCTGCTTGATGTCCTCAGGTACGAGGCCCGGAACCGTGTCGAGCAGATAGGTCTGGAGCTGGCCTTCCGAATGGATGATCTGCATGGCGCGGCCACCCAGAACATAGGACGGACGCACGACCAGCGGGAAGCCGATTTCCGAAGCGACGAGGCGCGCCTGCTCGACCGAATAGGCAATGCCGTTGTTCGGCTGGGCGAGGTCAAGCTTCATCAGCAGCTTCTGGAAGCGGTCGCGGTCTTCGGCAAGGTCGATCATGTCAGGCGCGGTGCCGAGGATCGGGATACCGTTCTTTTCAAGCGCTTCTGCCAGCTTCAGCGGCGTCTGGCCGCCGAACTGTACGATGACGCCGACCAGCTCGCCCTTTTCCTGTTCGGCGCGCATGATCTCGATCACGTCTTCGGCCGTCAGCGGTTCGAAATAGAGGCGGTCGGAGGTGTCGTAGTCGGTCGAAACCGTTTCCGGGTTGCAGTTGATCATGATCGCTTCGAAGCCTGCATCCTTCAGCGCGAAGGCGGCATGGCAGCAGCAATAATCGAACTCGATGCCCTGGCCGATACGGTTCGGACCGCCGCCGAGGATGACGACCTTCTTGCGGTCGGAAACCTGCGCTTCAGAGCGGGCGGCGCCGACGAAGGGGATTTCATAGGTCGAATACATGTAGGCGGTGGGCGAGGCGAATTCTGCTGCGCAGGTATCGATGCGCTTGAAGACCGGGCGAACATTGAGGCTGTTGCGCAGTTCGGCCACTTCCTTCGGGCGCTTGCCCGTCAGAATTGCCAGGCGGGCGTCGGAAAAGCCCATGGCTTTGAGCATGCGCAGGTTCTCTGCGTCCTGCGGGAGGCCTTGCTCACGGACACGGGCTTCCATGTCCACAATTGCCTTGAACTGGGCGATGAACCAGGGGTCGATCTTCGAGTTTTCGTGGACTTCTTCTTCCGTCATTCCCATGCGCAGCGCCTGGGCAACCATGCGCAGGCGATCCGGCGTCGGCGTGCCGATGGCGGCGCGGATGGCGTTCTTGGAGCCTTCGCCCTCTTCAAAGCCGGGGATTTCGATTTCATCGAGACCGGTGAGGCCGGTTTCCATGCCACGCAGCGCCTTCTGCAGCGATTCTGCGAAGGTGCGGCCGATGGCCATGACTTCACCGACGGACTTCATGGCCGTGGTGAGGATCGGCGAGGCGCCCGGGAACTTCTCGAAGGCGAAACGCGGGATCTTGGTGACGACGTAGTCGATCGACGGTTCGAACGATGCAGGCGTCGCGCCGCCGGTGATATCGTTTTCCAGCTCGTCGAGCGTATAGCCGATGGCGAGCTTGGCGGCGATCTTGGCAATCGGGAAGCCGGTCGCCTTGGAGGCGAGAGCGGACGAGCGCGAAACGCGCGGGTTCATTTCGATGACGACGAGGCGGCCGTCTTTCGGGTTGACGGCGAACTGCACGTTCGAGCCGCCGGTTTCCACGCCGATCTCACGCAGCACCGCAATGGAGGCGTTGCGCATGATCTGGTATTCCTTGTCGGTCAGCGTCAGCGCTGGCGCAACGGTGATGGAATCGCCGGTGTGGACGCCCATCGGATCGATGTTTTCGATGGAGCAGATGATGATGCAGTTGTCCGCGGTGTCGCGGACCACTTCCATCTCATATTCCTTCCAGCCGAGAACCGATTCTTCGACCAGCACCTCGGTGGTCGGCGAAGCGTCGAGGCCGCCCGAGACGATGTCGAAGAATTCGGAGCGGTTATAGGCAATGCCGCCGCCGGTGCCGCCGAGCGTGAAGGACGGGCGGATGATGGCGGGCAGGCCGACATGGTCGATCGCCTGGGCGGCGATTGCAATCGCATGCGCCATGTAACGCTGCTTGCGGTCGGTCTCGCCAAGGTTCCACTGGTTTTCCAGATCGTCCAGCGCCTTGTCCAGTTCCGCACCGGAAAGCTTCGCCTTCAGTTCGGCGCGGGCAGCTTCGTGCTTCTTGCGGTCGGCGTCCTTGATTTCAGTGGCGTTGGCCAGCATGGACTTCGGCGTTTCGAGGCCGATGCGGGCCATGGCCTCGCGGAAGAGGGCGCGGTCTTCGGCCATGTCGATGGCTTCGGGCTTGGCGCCGATCATTTCCACATTGTAGCGGTCGAGAACGCCCATGCGCTTCAGGGACAGCGCGGTGTTGAGTGCGGTCTGGCCGCCCATGGTAGGAAGCAGCGCGTCCGGGCGTTCCTTGGCGATGATCTTGGCAACGACTTCCGGGGTGATCGGCTCGACATAGGTTGCGTCGGCAAGGCCCGGATCGGTCATGATTGTGGCCGGGTTGGAGTTGACCAGAATGACCCGGTAACCCTCTTCCTTCAGCGCCTTGCAGGCCTGGGTGCCGGAATAGTCGAATTCACATGCCTGGCCGATGACGATCGGTCCTGCGCCAATGATGAGGATGGACTTGATATCTTGGCGCTTCGGCATGGCTCTCTCGTTCCGCGTTTTGGTTGCGCAAAACACCAGCCAGGGTGAAAGATCACCGGCCGGGGCGCGCAATTCAAAGTTTTCAGGCTAGAAGCGGCTTATAGGCAAATGTTTTTGAGAACGGAACCCCATAAATTCCGGAATCGACAGAAACTCTTAACCCGCCGGTGTATGCGCGGCGAAACGGGCCTGCACCGCCGCGCTATGGGAGCGGCTGACGGGTATTTCCGAGCCGTCTCGTGTAATGACGTGCAGACGGCCAGCCTGTTTACGCAAGGAGACGACGTCGGAAATGGCAATCCAGTGGGAACGGTGCACCTGCAAGCCTTCCGTCAAGCCTATTTCTTTCAGCGCATCGGCAAAACGCAGCAGAACGAGCTGACGGCCGCGCGTGGTGATGATTTCGGTATAGTGGTCCTGCACCGACAGCCGCAGCAATTCTCCGCGCTTTTGCGGCGGCAGCCGCTCCAGCAGCGGCGCGGTAGTTTTTGCCTCACCTTTGGCATCTCCATTGGCGTCCGAAACGGCATCCGCGGCCGTTGCGCGTGACTGGTAGGCCGTGAGGTAGCTCAGCAGGCAAAAGATGGCGCAGAGCGGCAGGGCCGACAGGCTGCTTTTCAGAAAGGCCGCGAAACCCATTTCCCTGCCGGAAAAGATTTGGTTCATGATGGAAAGCAGCAGCCCGATGGGCAGGGCCGCCGTCAGCGAACCGATCATCATGCGTGTCAGCATATTTTCAATGCTGCCGGCAAGGATGGTGTTGGCGACGATGGAAAAGGATATGGCGAACGTCCATGCGCCAGCCTGAACGATTGTCCAGTAAAGCAGCCGATCGGCGAAACTCATGGTCTCACTTGTCCCGAAAGGGCCGGTCAGAATGAAGATCGCCAATATGGCGAGAAAGGTCAGCCACAGTCTGCGTGATTGCAGGATGGCGTGCATTTCACGAAGCGTGGACTGCAAAGAGAGGTGATCCACGAAGTTTTCCTGCGGTTGACGCCAATGCGTTTTTCTTTCGCGCATGTTTTGCCGAAGTTAGCGGTAATTTCAACCGGGTCAAAACGCTTCACCATGTCACTCCAGCCTTTGCTAGACGCACCGCTTGCCGTGCAATTCCATGTCGCCACCGTTGTTCCGGCCGCGATTCTCGGCGCCTTCATTTTCCTTCGCCGCAAAGGAACCGCCATCCACCGGCTACTCGGCAAGATCTGGGTGACGCTGATGGTCATGACGTCCGTTTCGACCTTCTTCATCCATGAATTAAGGATGCTTTACGGTTTCAGCCCGATCCATCTTCTCTCGGTTTTCACCATATATGGCTGTCTGCAATCGGTCCTGTTCGCGCGCAGGGGCGAAATCAGGCGCCATATGAGGATCATGCAGAGTGTTTATCTCGGCGGTATCGTCATCGCAGGCGGTTTCACCTTCGTTCCGGGGCGGATCATGCATGAGGTTGCTTTCGGTGACGGTCAGCCGGGTCTTGTGGTGCTTTTCGCGGGCGTGTTCGTGTTTGCCCTGCTGTCTCTGACCATCTTCAGGCAAAGGCGGCGAGCCTCCTGAACGAATGCGCCCACCTCCGCTTTCTTCCGGAACAAGATGTATTATAGTGCCGTTATAAGGTTGCCTGTTGAGGCGACGTTTGCGGAGAGAAAAGCATGGAATGGAGAGGGCGCCGCCAGTCGGACAATATCGAGGATCGGCGCGGCATGTCGGCGGGATCGGGGCCATCCGGCAACGATCCGTTTTCGCGTGGCGGAATGCGCGTGCCGATCGGACGTCGCGGCGGCGGCATCGGCATCGGCGGTCTTCTGCTGATCCTGCTGATCAGCTGGGTGCTCGGCATCAATCCGCTGACGCTGCTTTCGGGCGGTGACATTTCACTGGATGGCGGCGGTACCACGCAGCAATCCGGCCAGCAGGCGGGCACTCGGCCGCAGGGCCAATCGTCCGACGAGACGACGGCTTTCGTGCGCACTGTGCTGGCTGAGACCGAAGATACGTGGAGCGGCATTTTCCAATCCGCCGGCGAGACCTATCAGAAACCGACCCTTGTGCTGTTTTCCCGGCAGGTTGCGTCTGCCTGCGGTTCTGCTTCGGCGGCCAGCGGTCCGTTCTATTGCCCTGGTGACCGCAAGGTCTATCTCGACACCAGTTTCTTCAGTGAACTGGACAAGCGTTTCGGCGCGTCTGGCGATTTCGCGCAGGCTTACGTGATTGCGCATGAGGTGGGTCACCACGTCCAGAACCTGACCGGTGTCCTGCCGGAGTTCAACCGCCGCCGCCAGTCCATGAGCCAGGTGGACGCCAACAAGATGTCGGTGCGTGTGGAGCTTCAGGCGGATTGTTATGCCGGTATCTGGGGCAAGTTCACCGAACAGAAGGGCATTCTGGAAACCGGTGACCTTGAGGAAGCGCTCAACGCCGCTCACCAGATCGGCGACGACACCCTGCAAAAGCAGACTCAAGGATATGTGGTGCCTGACAGTTTCAACCACGGCACGTCGGCGCAGCGCATGGAATGGTTCAAGCGCGGCTTCCAGAACGGACGCGTCGAGGACTGCGACACCTTCTCGGCGAATATCTGAGAATCAAATGAACGAGGGGGCTTTTCAGCCCCCTTTTTATTCAGCGCATCAACAGCGCCACGGCATACATGCCAAGCGCGAAGATCGTATGGGCAACGAGGTTGAGAAAGCGAACCTTGTTCGGGTTCGGCGTCTTCGATGCCGCCCAGCCGATGCCGAGGCCAGGTTGCAGCAGGAACCAGCCCGCGCCGACCGTGACGATGCCCACGATCCAAGGCTGAATGAAGGAAGGCTCTGAAAACCACGAGGCCGGCACTATGAGGGCGAGAATGATGCCGTAGAGAATGCCGACGGCATAATGCGAGACCCAGCCGAGCGCCAGTTCATGCTCGTAAGGTGCGGCCGTCGCGATAGTATCGTGGAATATCCGGCCCTTCGGCACATGCCAGAACCAGCGGCCGACCGGTGCCCAGTTCGGAGCGGACTGGCCGAAAAACCGGTGCAGCACAATAGCCCATATATCCATAAACACGGTGCCACCCACCCCCATGGCAATACCGCGCCAAATCAAATCCAGCATAGATCCCTCCGCAAATCATGATCGATCAAGCTCTAGCTGATCGTGTGAGTGGCGTGAACAGGGTTTTTCGCTTGCTGGGGGCGGACAAGAAAAATGGCCGGATCGCTCCGACCACAATGAAGACTGAAACGTCTCCTCCGTCATGCCGGACCAGATCCGGGGTAACGGTGCGATGGTCTCACCAGTGAGCTATTCTCGCTCTACGCAGCACGCCCATATTCAGCCTGCCGCCGTGTTGCCGTGGCGAGCTGGAACTGCGCAAGCAATTCGTTGAGCGCCGCCGCTTCCGAGGCGAGGCCGTGGCTTGCCGCAGTCTGTTCTTCGACCATGGCGGCATTCTGCTGGGTGCCCTGATCGATGGTGTTGATGGCGGTGTTGATTTCCTGAAGTCCGGTGGACTGTTCGCGCGACGACGTTACGATGGCGTCGATGTGGCGGTTGATCTCCTGGACTTCGCGGACGATGGTTTCCAGCGCCTTGCCGGCATTGCCGACGAGATCGACACCGGATTGCACCTGCGATGTTGAGGCGTTGATCAGCGTCTTGATCTCCTTCGCGGCATTTGCAGAGCGCTGGGCAAGCTCGCGCACTTCCTGTGCGACGACGGCAAAACCCTTGCCTGCCTCACCGGCGCGCGCGGCTTCCACGCCGGCATTCAGCGCAAGCAGGTTCGTCTGGAAGGCGATTTCGTCGATCACGCCAATGATGTTGCTGATCTCCGACGACGATTTTTCGATGCCTTCCATGGCGCGAACAGCGTCCTCGACGATGATGCCGGACTGCTCGGCATTGTTGCGCGTGCGGTCGACCAGACGGCCTACCTCTTCGGCACGGCGGGCGGAATCCTTGACCGTTGTGGTTATTTCCTCAAGCGCTGCCGCAGTCTCCTCGACAGAGGCGGCCTGCTGCTCGGTGCGCTTGGCCAGATCGTCGGCAGACTGGCGGATTTCTCCAGCACCGGCATCGATTGCGCGTGCATTCTGGCCGACTGTGCTCAAGGCAACGTTCAGCTTGGCGACAGAGTTGTTGAAGTCGTCGCGCAAGCGGTCGATGCGGGTCACGAAAGGCGTCTCGATCCGGTAGTTGAGGTCGCCGTTCGAGAGGTGCTTCAGTCCCTTTGCCAGCGAATCGACGGCGAACTGGATGTCGGCGGCGTCTTTCGCCGCCAGTCTTTCGCGGTCGTTGCGCTCCTGTTCGGAAAGTGTGCGGTTCTGTTCCGCGTCACCTTCAAGACGCAGACGTTCCGTGGCGTTCGATTTGAATACCGCAACCGCCGCAGCCATCGAGCCGATCTGGTCACTGCGCTCCTGGCCTGGAATGGCGACATCGAGATTGCCGGCGGCAAGCCCTTCCATGGCAGCAGTCATCTGCGTGACGGGGCGAACAATGAAACGGCTGAGAACGGTTGCCAGCAGGGCGATCATGATCGCGGCGGCAAGGATCGTCGCGATGGTTGCCGCGAGGCGAAATTGGCCGATCGCGCTGTAGGCGACGTCGGAATCGACAACGAAACCGAGATACCAATCGACCGATGGCAGACCGGCGACGGGAATGAAGCTGGTGATCTTGCCCTTGCCGTCGATCTCGGTTTGCGAAATCGCGGAAGAAATTGCCGGTGTATCAACCTTGAAGAGATCGGTCAGCGGCTTGTCGACGAATTTCGCATCGGGATGCATGAGGATCTTGCCGTCCTTGCTGACGAGGAAGGCGTATCCGTCCTTGCCCGCATCCACCGACTTGATCATCGTTACCAGCGAATCCAGCGAGAAGTCGCTACCCGTCACGCCGGCCAGCTTGCCGTTGATGGACACGGGAATGGCGGCAGTGATGATAAGGCCGCCGGTCGAGGCATCGCTATAGGGCTCGGTACTGGCTTGCCGGCCTTAACGGCGTCCAGATACCAGGGGCGCTTGCGCGGGTCATAGCCTTCCGGCAATGGCAATTTCGGGAAAGTCGTGAAACTGCCGCTTTCGGCATTGCCGAAATAGGTGGACATGAACTGAGCCGTCAGCACGTCGTTCTGGAGGAACTGCAGCTTGGCGTCGTCATCTGGGAGCTTGGCGAGCGTCTTCGCAACCGTTTCGGTCAGCATGATGCGGCCGTTCAGCCAGTTGGCGATGCTTTGCGCTGCCTGCTTGCCGGACGAATCGATATTTTCCGCCACGGCTTCCGTTGTCACCTGGTGCTGAAGACTATCGATATAGAAGGAAAAGCCGGCAAAAGCGGCGACGACAAGCGATGACGCCGCAAACAGAATGCGCGTCATGAGATTGGTTTTTTTGGGCAAGCTACACGTCCTTGGAACCAGATGTGCCCATTCGGCTCATCTTGGAAAATAATGGGAAAGACATGCCTCAATGGCGGGAATATTCTGCGTCATGCAGCTTATGGTTTGAAAGAACTTCGCGATATTCTAATGCGTAAAGTGAAATGGTAAAATTCGGCTAAATTTGTTTTATGTCACGCCGTTTCGGCACAAGTGGACGTAAAATTGCCGTTCTGCGTAAATTTTGATCATTGATCGGCAAAGGTTGCGTGCAGGAAGGGAATATTTTATTCATCACCTGCTGCCATTGCGCAATTCGCGGGCAATGGCCAAAATTCAGGTGAATTACAATGTCTTCGTCGGTTGTTGCAGAAACCGTTCCCTCCGGATCGGGGTCGTGGCTTTCGCATTTCAAGGCTACGCTTGCGCTTGGAATTCCGCTTGTCGGTGCGCAGCTCGCGCAGCTTGGCATCCACACTACAGATATGGTCATCGTCGGTCAGCTCGGCGCTGAGAAGCTGGCGGCCATGGTGCTGGCCGGGCAGTTCTTCTTCGTCGTCTTCATTTTCGGCTCGGGATTTTCCGTGGCCGTGGTGCCAATGGTAGCGCAGGCTTACGGGCAGGGCGATGCGACGGCTGCCCGCCGCTCGCTACGCATGGGCATGTGGGTGGCAATCGCGTACTGGATTCTCGCCTTGCCGATATTCTTCAATGCCGAGCGCATTCTGGTCTATCTCGGGCAAAACCCCGAAGTTGCGGCGCTGACCGGCCATTATCTCGCCATCGCCAAGTTCGGCCTTTTGCCGGCGCTGCTTTTTTACGTACTGCGCGGGCTTGTCAGTGCCATCGGCCGTGCCGGTATCATTCTGTATGTCACCATCATCATGCTGGTGATGAACGGTTTGATGGCTTATGCGCTAGTCTTCGGCCATTTCGGATTGCCGGTGATGGGCATGAACGGCGCGGCCGTCGTTGCCGTCATCGTCAATGCCTTCAGCTTCGTCTTCATCGTCGCTTATGTGCAGACGCGTGAGGAAACCAGGAAATACGAGCTGTTCGTGCGCTTCTGGCGGCCGGACTGGCATGCGCTGTTCGAAGTGTTGCGCCTTGGCCTGCCGATCAGCATCACCATCCTTGCCGAAGTGACGCTGTTTGCGGCCGCTTCGATCCTGATGGGACAGATTGGCACCGTGCAGCTTGCGGCGCATGGCATCGCTCTGCAACTTGCCTCCATCGCTTTCATGATCCCGCTCGGCCTGTCGCAGGCGGCGACCGTGAGGGTCGGTGTCGCGTTCGGTCAGGGTGATTTCAGGAACCTCGTGCGCGCCGCCATCATGGTTTACGCGATCGCCTGCGGCATTGCCGTTTGCGGCGGCATCCTGTTTGCGGCTGTTCCGGAATTTCTGGCGAAGTGGTTTCTTGACGCAAAGTTGCCGGAAGCGGCGGAAGTGCTTGCCTACGCAAGCAGCCTCGTGGTGATCGCCGGCATCTTCCAGTTGGTCGATGGTATCCAGGCCGTGACAGCAGGCTTGCTGCGCGGATTGAAGGATGCGCGCATTCCGGCGATGCTGGCGCTGATTTCCTATTGGCCGATCGGGCTGGCGCTGGCCTGGACCATGGCCTTTCCGCTCGGCTTTGGCGGACGTGGCGTCTGGTTCGGTTTCGTGATTGGCCTTTCGACGGCGGCCGTTCTCCTGACTATACGTTTCGTCATTCTGGTGAAGCGTGAAATGAAAACGGCCCGCTGAAAGCGGGCCGTATATCTTTCCTGATTTTCCGAAGATGTCTCAGCGCTCGGCGAGCGCTGCCTCACCTTGTCTCTCGCGCAGCAGATTGACGAAGCGGCGGAAGAGATAGTGGCTGTCCTGCGGGCCGGGCGATGCTTCCGGATGGTGCTGGACGGAGAAGACCGGCTTGCCGACGATGCGCAGGCCGCAATTGGTGCCGTCGAACAGCGACGTGTGGGTTTCTTCGACGCCATCAGGCAGCGACTTGGCGTCAACCGCAAAACCGTGGTTCATGGACACGATTTCCACCTTGCCGGTGGTGAAGTCCTTGACCGGATGGTTGGCGCCGTGGTGGCCCTGATGCATCTTTTCAGTCTTGGCGCCGACGGCCAGGCCAAGCATCTGGTGGCCGAGGCAGATGCCGAAGATCGGCAGGTCGCTGTTGATGAGGTTCTGAATGACCGGTACGGCATATTCGCCTGTCGCGGCCGGGTCTCCCGGACCGTTGGAAAGGAACACGCCATCCGGCTTCAGTGCCAGAATGTCTTCGGCGGATGTCTGGGCCGGAACCACCGTGACCTTGCAATCGAGGCCGGCGAAGAGGCGCAGGATGTTGCGCTTGACGCCGAAATCCACGCAGACGACATGGTACTTGGCATCGGCTTCATTCAGCGTGCCGTAACCCTCATTCCAAACCCAAGGCGTTTCCGTCCAGGTGGAGGATTGGCCGGATGTGGCTTCGATGGCGAGGTCGAGGCCGACGAGACCGCTCCATGCCTTGGCTTCCGCCTTCAGCGCCTCGATGTCGAACACGCCGTTCGGATCATGGGCGATTACCGCGTTCGGTGCGCCGTTTTCGCGGATCCATGCCGTCAGCGCGCGCGTGTCGATGCCGCAAAGGCCGATGACGCCGCGGGCTTTCAGCCAGGCATCCAGATGTTTGGCGGCGCGGAAGTTCGAAGGGTCGGTGATGTCGGCCTTGAAGATGACGCCGACTGCGCCGCGGCGGGCGGCAGGCGTCAGGTCTTCGATGTCTTCCTCATTGGTGCCGACATTGCCGATGTGCGGGAAGGTGAAGGTGACGATCTGGCCGAGATAGGACGGATCGGTCAGGATTTCTTCGTAACCGGTCAGCGCGGTGTTGAAGCAGACTTCGGCCTGTACCTTGCCGGTTGCGCCGATGCCCGTTCCCTCGATCACTGTGCCATCGGCAAGAACAAGCATTGCGGTCGGTTTGCGGGTAGTCCAGGGCGCTGTCTCGGTCATCTCGTTCCGTTTCTGCCGCTTCGCACCCCGCCTCTTGAAAGGCAGGGGGAGAGGGGCCATTTTTTGTCGCAGGCTTCGTGACATAAAGGGGCGCGCGAAAAACTCGCGTTTTGACCCTTCGTTAAAATCTCGTGCAGGTGCCGGAAAATAACGAAAGCTGCTTAAACGGTCAACCGCAGGCTCAAGATTTACGCGGAATTAAACCTTCGCACATTCAAGGGCTTATGCATTTGATTTGCTTGAGCGGGTTTGCTCGGTTATGTCGTTTCGAAAAATAAGGTGGAAAGTTTCCGCGTCGAGAAGCTGCGGACTGCACTTTCCCAAGGAGAAGAAGAAATGATGCGCGACACGTTCGCTAATACTCTGAAAGACGCGCTGAAGGCTCGTGACGCCCGGCGTACATCGACCGTGCGTCTCATCCAGGCGGCCATCAAGGATCGCGATATTGCCAATCGCGGCGTGGGCAAGGACCCCGTCACCGATGACGAGATCATGCAGATACTGACCAAGATGGTGAAGCAGCGGGAAGAGTCCGCCAGCATCTATGATGGCGCCGGCCGCGCCGAGCTTGCCGCTCAGGAGCGCGAGGAAATCGTCATCATTAAGGAATTCATGCCGGAAGAAATTCCGGCCGAAAAGGTACGCGAATTGTGCCAGGCCGTCATCAGCGAAACCGGCGCCTCCGGCCTGCGTGACATGGGCAAGTGCATGAATGCGCTCAAGGAGCGTTATCCCGGCCAGATCGACTTTGCGAAAGCCTCCGGCGTCGTCAAGGATTTGCTGAAGTAGGTTTCGTCCGTTCGGAAAAAGTAAAGGCAGGGCAGCCATGGCTGCCCTGCCTTTTTGCTGCCGACGAAGGCGCATTTCGGCGGATCAAAATGCGGTCACGCGCAGGCGTTTTTCGGGGGACGTGCCTGCGGGCGTCAGCAGCTTTATGAGAATGTCCGGGCGCTGCCTTTGAATATGTTTTATACCTCGGCGACGGTTGGCTCAAATTACAAAAACATAATTTTTTGTGATGATGCGCTGCCATAAATTTGCCCGAAGCGGGCGACAGCGGCGATACGGTTTTATTGCGATGGCCTGTGAATATCGGGTATTCCGGTTCTTTGGGTTTGGTACTGACCCCTTTCTGCGCTTATATGAAAGACTGGCCTCGAACAGGTAACCCATGCGATTTTCCAATTCTTTTCTCGATGAGATACGCGACCGCGTGAACATCTCCGATGTGATCGGCCGACGTGTGTCCTGGGATAAGAAGAAGACCAATACGCCGCGGGGCGATTATTGGGCCTGCTGCCCGTTCCATGGCGAAAAAAGCCCGAGTTTTCATTGCGAGGATCGCAAGGGGCGATACCATTGTTTCGGTTGCGGTGTTTCCGGCGATCATTTCCGGTTTCTCACCGATCTCGAGGGGTTGAGTTTCCCCGAAGCCGTTCAGCAGATTGCCGACATGGCCGGCATCTCCATGCCGCAGCCCGATCCGCAGGCTGAGAAGCGCGAGCGCGAGCGCACCTCGTTGCAGGACGTCATGGAAATGGCGACGCTGTTCTTTCAGGATCAGTTGCAGACCGCGCTAGGTGCGCGGGCGCGGGCTTACCTGCGCGATCGCGGGCTGACTGGGCGCACCATCGAGACATTCAGGCTCGGTTTTGCGCCAGATAGCCGCAATGCGCTGAAGGAGCATCTGGCGAGCAAGGGTGTGGCGCGCGAACAGATGGAAGCCTGCGGGCTGGTGGTGCATGAAAACGTGCCGGTTTCCTATGACCGCTTCCGCGACCGCATCATGTTCCCGATCCTGTCGTCGCGCGAAAAGGTGATCGCTTTCGGCGGCCGCGCCATGGCGGCGGATGCGGTGGCCAAATATCTGAACTCCAACGAGACCGAGCTTTTTCACAAGGGCAATGTTCTCTACAATTTCGCCCGCGCGCGGCGCGCCTCGCAAGCTTCCGGTGGCACCGTCATTGCCGTCGAAGGTTATATGGATGTCATTGCGCTTTATCAGGCGGGTGTCGAAAATGCTGTCGCCCCGCTCGGCACGGCGCTGACGGAAAGCCAGCTTGATCTCCTGTGGAAAATGTCGCCGCAGCCGATCCTCTGCTTTGATGGCGACGGCGCCGGTATTCGTGCCGCCAACCGCGCAGCCGATCTCGCCTTGCCGCATATCAAGCCGGATCGTTCGGTGAGCTTTGCGCTTTTGCCCGACGGAAAAGACCCTGATGATCTCGTGCGGCTTGAGGGGCGTGCGCCTTTTGACCGTGTGCTTTCCGAGGCAAAACCGCTCGCCGCGATGATCTGGAGCCGCGAGACGTCGTCGGTGACTTTCGATACGCCTGAAAAGCGTGCCCAGCTTGAAAGCCGGCTGCGGCAGATCGTTGCCGTGATCGGCGACGAGGCGGTGCGGCGTTTTTACCAGCAGGATATGCGCGACAGGCTGAATGCCTTTTTCCAGCCGCGTTTTCAGCAGGGCGGTTCGCAGGGTGGAAATTTCCGCCGCGATGGCCAGCAGGGTAATGGGCGCGGGTTCCAGCGGAACGCTTCCGGACGGGGTGGAGCCATGGCTGCGCCGGCCAGCAACATTTCCGACCGGCTTACCCAGTCGGGTCTGGTCAGGGGGCACCAGACCAAGCCTTCACTTCGCGAAAGCGTTCTCGCCATCACAATCGTCAACCATCCCGAACTGCTGCTTGAGGAATATGACGAGATCGCCGCGATCGATTACGAGAACCGCGATCTGCAACGCCTGTGGTCGACTGTGCTGACCTTTGCTGCGGAAAGTGCGGCCGAGATTTCGCGTGCAGGGCTGATCGAGCGCCTGTCGCAGCAGGGTTTCGAGGTGCTTTTGAAAACCATGGACCAGCAGGTGCGCAATGCGCGCCTGTGGACGGCCACGGAACAGGCGGCGCTGGAAGATGCGCGTGAGGGATATGTGCAGGCGCTTTCCCTGCACAAGAGGACGAAATCCCTGCTCTGGCAGAAGCGCGAGCTGGAACGGGAAATAGGCGAGGCGACGGACGACGAACGCGGCACGCTTCTGGTGCGGGCACTGGCCGAAGTTCAGCTGGAAATCGGCCGAATGGAAAATCAGGAAGCGATCATCGATGGTTTCGGCGTCATGTCCGGCCGGGTAAAGGGTCCGGCGGTCGGCCATGGCTGAGGACTGCGGCCAAGAATAGAAAGACGTGTGGGGTTGCCTTTTGCTGCAAGCGCCCTAAATAGGGGGTAGTCTGGTGATAACTCGCAAAATGCGGCCCTTTTTATGAATTTCCGTGGCTGTCTCGCCCTCAAAGGCTTGACGGGGCGGGAAATAGCGGGAATCACCAATTCAGGAATAGTAAGGTGGAATGAGCCTTGGCGGATAGAAATTGCATGAGCAAGCATTTTCGGGTGCACTGTCTTTGCATTCTGCCTGAGGCTGCCGTGGTTAATCGGCAATTAAAGATCACTCCGTTAGGTGTCTGACAGTGATTCGCTGTTATCAGCCGGATGCTCTCAAGGCGAACGGCGATGCGGCGGAACAGGTGTTAGCGTCAGGGAAAGCGACGAGATAGATGGCAACCAAAGTCAAAGAAAACGAAGAAGCAGAAAACGAACGCGACGGTGCGACGGACGGTCCGCTTCTCGATCTTTCGGATGACGCGGTCAAAAAGATGATCAAGGCCGCCAAGAAGCGCGGCTATGTGACGATGGACGAGCTGAATTCCGTCCTGCCGTCCGAAGAAGTGACGTCCGAGCAGATCGAAGACACGATGGCGATGCTGTCCGATATGGGCATCAACGTTATCGAGGACGAGGATGCCGAGGAAGCACCGGGCGAAGCCGAAAGCGACGATTCCGATAACGAAGAGTCCGAAGGCGGCGAACTGGCACCTTCCGGCGGTACCGCGCTTGCGACCGCGAAGAAAAAAGAACCGACCGACCGTACCGACGATCCTGTGCGCATGTATCTGCGCGAAATGGGTTCCGTAGAGCTTCTGTCGCGCGAAGGCGAAATCGCCATCGCCAAGCGCATCGAGGCCGGCCGCGAAACGATGATCTCCGGCCTCTGCGAAAGCCCGTTGACGTTCCAGGCGCTGATCATCTGGCGCGACGAACTCAACGAAGGCACGACGCTGCTGCGCGAGATCATCGATCTCGAAACCACCTATTCCGGCCCGGAAGCCAAGGCTGCCCCGCAGTTCCAGAGCCCGGAAAAGATCGAGGCGGACCGCAAGGCCGCTGAAGAGAAGGAAAAGACCCGCAGACTGCGTGCGCCCTCCGGTGACGAGGATGTGACTGACGTGGGTGGCGATGGCCTGCCGCCGGAAGAGGAAGAAGAGGACGACGACGAGTCCAACCTTTCGCTTGCCGCGATGGAAGCCGAACTGCGCCCGCAGGTCATGGAAACGCTCGACACCATTGCCGACACCTACAAGAAGCTGCGCAAGCTTCAGGACCAGCAGGTCGAGGCTCGCCTTGCCTGCACGGGAACCCTGTCCTCCGGTCAGGAGCGCCGCTACAAGGACCTCAAGGACCAGTTGATCACGGCTGTGAAGTCGCTGTCGCTGAACCAGAACCGTGTCGACAGCCTTGTCGAGCAGCTTTACGATATTTCCAAGCGTCTGATGCAGAACGAAGGCCGGCTGCTGCGCCTTGCCGAATCCTATGGCGTCAAGCGTGACAGCTTCCTCGAGCAGTATCACGGTGCGGAACTCGATCCGAACTGGATGAAGTCGATTGCCAATCTGGCCGCCCGCGGCTGGAAGGAATTCGCCCGCGAGGAAAGCAACACGATCCGCGAGATCCGTCAGGAAATCCAGAATCTGTCGACGGAAACCGGTATTTCCATCGCCGAATTCCGCCGTATCGTTTCCATGGTGCAGAAGGGTGAGCGCGAAGCGCGTATCGCCAAGAAGGAGATGGTCGAGGCCAACCTGCGTCTCGTGATCTCCATCGCCAAGAAATACACCAACCGCGGCCTGCAGTTCCTCGATCTCATTCAGGAAGGCAATATTGGCCTGATGAAGGCGGTGGACAAGTTCGAATATCGCCGTGGTTACAAGTTCTCGACCTATGCGACATGGTGGATCAGACAGGCGATCACGCGTTCGATCGCCGACCAGGCGCGCACGATCCGTATTCCGGTTCACATGATCGAGACGATCAACAAGATCGTTCGCACCTCGCGCCAGATGCTGCACGAGATCGGCCGCGAACCGACCCCGGAAGAGCTGGCGGAAAAGCTTGCCATGCCGCTTGAAAAGGTGCGCAAGGTTCTGAAAATCGCCAAGGAGCCGATTTCGCTCGAAACCCCTGTGGGTGACGAAGAGGATTCGCATCTCGGCGACTTCATCGAGGACAAGAACGCGCTGCTGCCGATCGACGCCGCCATTCAGGCCAACTTGCGCGAGACGACGACCCGCGTTCTCGCCTCGCTGACGCCGCGTGAAGAACGTGTTCTGCGCATGCGTTTCGGCATCGGCATGAACACCGACCATACGCTGGAAGAAGTCGGCCAGCAGTTCTCGGTCACACGCGAACGTATTCGCCAGATCGAGGCGAAGGCACTGCGCAAGCTGAAGCATCCGAGCCGCTCCAGAAAGCTTAGAAGCTTCCTCGACAGCTAAGCCTTTGCCTGCATTAAAATTGAACCCGGTCAGTCACCTCTGGCCGGGTTTTTTGTTTCCCGCACTGGCGATCTCTGCGACAAGCCTTATGTGTGAAAACAAAGCATTCCGCTTTTTCGGAAATGCTCAGGTTCGATTTGGCTCGATGACATGCAACAGGTTTCGGCAAGCAGATGGCGAGGGAAGGGATGGGCGGTGCCCGTCTCCGTGTTGCTGCATCTGGCCGTGGTCGCGATCTTTCTTTTTGAACTTCCAGAACGCATAGCCGAACCGCAGGAGCCGGAAAGCATCAGCGTCGATCTGGTGCCGCCGCCTGAGGAAAAGAAGCCGGAAGAAGCCAAGCCTCCCGCCGCCGAGCAGGCAAAGCAAGAAAAGCCGAAGCCTCCACCGCCGCCGCCCGCTCCGCCGGCAGAGGAGCCGAAACCTTCGCCGCCCCTGCAGGCGACGCTGCCGGCCATCGCCATGCGGCCGGAGGAGACGCAGGCGGACCCCGAGGACAAGCCAGGTAAGGCGGAGGAAGCGGACAAGGCCGAGCCTTCCAAGGAGCCTGAAAGCCAGCCTGAAAAGACGGCTGAGGACAAGCCCGCGCCATCTGCCGCCAACGGCGATCTCAAGGCGTCAGCCGAACAGGGAGAAATTGCGGTTTCACCCGTCAAGCAAGAGGCTGAGCCGGAAAAGGCGCCTGTGCCGCAGGAGAAACCGGCTGAGGAAAAACCTGCCGAGGTGGCAAAGGAGAAGCCCGCGAAACTTCCCGCCGCGAAAAGTTTATTGTCTTCGTCGCTGCTTTCTCCGGCCCAAAGACGCCAGATGTTTGGTGATCTGCCGCCCCGTCGCCGCATTGTTCAGCTTTGCAGCACGGAGGCTCTGGCGCAAATTCAGGGCGCGGGTTTTGCCGCCCGTGGCATGATACCCTATTCGGATACGGGCGGGAGGATATCGGGGAATTCGATTGATGCTTCCGGCGGCGCATTCAATACCGGCAATGGCTGGCACGATGTGTCTTTTCAGTGCGAGGTCGATCTGGATAACTACGCCGTGACGGCCTTCCGGTTTAAGATTGGGAACGCCTTAACACCGGATGAGGCGAAAAAGCGGGGCTTCACCCGATTTCAATGAAGGCTAGTTTTTTTAAATTTTTGGTTTGCTGACGAAGGTTTCCGTCCGCTACTCTGTCTTCCTCGGGCTTGTCCCGAGGACATGCAACCGACTGATTTTGTAGACGTGTTTAGATCCTCGGGACAAGCCCAAGGATGACGTCGAGTCTGGACATGTGTCGGTCAGCAGGGCTGGGAGCTTACACCCTCTCCGTATCACCGACCAACAGCCCGATACCCGCCATCAGCGCATCTTCGTCGTACGGCTTCCTGATGACAGGCACGTTGCCGAAGTCGTCAGGCACCATGCTGGCATCGGCATAGCCGGTGGCGAACAGGAAGGGGATGCCGCGGCGGTGAAGCTCGCGTGCGACGGCGATGGAGGTGTCGGAACCGAGATTGATGTCGAGGATAGCCACATCCGGCACGTAGCTCTTCAGCTTCTCGATGGCCATTGCCGAGGAGGTCGCGGTTTCGATTGTCTTGATGCCGTTGTCTTCCAGCATGTTCTCCACATCCATGGCGATCAGCATCTGGTCTTCTACGAGCAATATTTTCAACGTTTCCTCCCGGTTGGACCGTCTGGGTTGCGGCATGGTGTCATCCTCCGTCTTCGTTTCGGACGCTGTCATGACTGCTGAGATATGGCGGGAGGGCAGGAGAATTTCCGCCTCCAGCCCATCAGGCAAATACCGGATGGTGCTGCGTCCGCCCAGATCGTAGGGGATGCTGCGGCTGATGAGCGCCGTGCCGAAACCGGAGCGTGATGGTGTGGGCAGTTTGGTAGGCAGAGTTTCGCGCCAATGTATCAGGCAATCGCGGTGTTCGTCGACTTCCCAGCGCAGATCCAGTTTTCCGCCGGTCTGCGCAAGCGCGCCGTATTTGGCAGCATTCGTCGCCAGTTCATGCAGTACGAGGGCCATAACGGAAAATGCGCGCGAATCGAGCGTGACCTGTGGTCCGGCGAGATCAACAATTGCCTCGGGTGAACGGTGCGGCGACAATTCGGCGTCCAGCAGGTCGCGCAACGAGCCGCCGCCTTCACCGCGAATGATCTGGTCATGGGCAAAGGACAATGCCTGGATACGACCCTTCAGCGCACTAACATATTCCTGCAGGGTTTTACCCTCCTGCGAGGGATTGCCGACCAGCGATTTGATAATGGCGAGAACGTTCTTGACGCGGTGGTTGAGTTCCTCGTTCAGCATGCGCTGGCGCACTTCCGCGCGCTCTCTTTCGCCCGCCATCAGCTCGCTGTGATGGAATGCGACCTCGACCAACGCTATTCTTGCGGCTTCGGCAATTTCCCGGTCAGCATCGGACCATGGCTGCGCCTGCAGACGCACGGTTTCCTTCCAGATCGCGAAGCTCTTGCGCGGGGTGAGACGATCGCCGAGCGGACCGGTCTCATAGGATTTTTCCGGGTTGCCGGCCCAGTTCAGGTTCTGCACGATCTCCCTGCGGAAAAACAGCAGATAGTCGTTCTTGACCTGCGACAGCGGAATGGCGAGCATTCCGGCTGCGGTATCTGCATAAATCTCCGCTTCCGGTATGGCTTGCGAGATGGCATGGGTTGCCCAGACCCTTCCCTCACTGACAGAGGTTACGAAGCGCGCCAGCCTTGGAATGGCATCCGCGGGCGGGGTTGCGCCGTGGCCGTGCCAGTTGTTTTCCACCCAAAGCCCGACGCCGTCGCATGGCATCAGATCGGCAAAATCCTGGAAACTGTCGATTAGCAGTTCCTCGATGTGCGCGTGATGGGCGGCAAGCCGCAGGAAGCGGTCGAGAGCGGCATGGGCGTGGTTGACGGTATCGAGTTTGCGCTTCTGCTTAAGGACCTGCAAATGCATGGAGAAAAACTCTCCAAACATTTCTGCGGCGATCCTGACCGACATCGTCAGAACGCGTGGCGAATAATGGTGGCAGGCGATAAGGCCCCAGAGGGTGCCATCGACGATCACCGAAATCGACATGGAGGCGGCAACGCCCATGTTGCGAAGATATTCGCAATGGATGGGAGAAACGCTGCGCAAATGCGCGAATGATAGATCAAGCGGTTCACCAGACACATCGATGGCGGGCAATACGGGTACTCGTATTCCGCTGGCGTCGGAGATGATACGCAGTGTGTTTTTCAGGTAGAGCGTGCGGGCCTGCTGCGGTATGTCGCTTGCCGGAAAATACTGTCCGAGAAAGCTTTCCAGTTCCGGCTGCTTTGCCTCCGACACGACCTTGCCTGCACCGTCATCCTCGAAACGGTAGATCATCACCCGGTCATAACCCAAGGTCGCCTTTACCAGCCGGGTTGTTCTCGAAATCAGGCTTTCGACCGTGTCCGCCTCGCGGATGCGGTCCACCATCTTGCGTGCGGTGCCAAGCGGCTGGGTCTCGCTCCCGGACGGTTCGAATTCGACGATCGTCGTGGATTTATAGCGGTGGAGCGCAATATCGAAGCTGCGACCATCGCGCAGTTCCATATTGGGCAGCATGGCAGGGCGGGTGGTTCTTCCGGTTACCGTGAGTGCATTGCGAAGGTCGTGGACAAGATCTTTACCAAGCACCTCTTCGGCGGTCCTGCCGTTGATATCGCCATCGACGCGCAAAATCTCGCGACAGTTTTCCGAATGCCGCAGGACCATGCGCATGGCGTTGTCGCAAGCAATCAGGCAGCCGTGCGATTGAATATAACCTGGAATGTGGATGGGCTCGCGGTCGCAATTCGTCAGGTCGACATTATAGTCAGTGGATGCCATGAATCTATCTCTCGCACCCTCTGCCTGTCTTGCACTGAAAATAGTTTAGTCGTCCGCAGACGGGAAAGCGTGAATGGTTCATTCTGATAGTGCCAATCCTTCCCCGTTTTTTGCAACCGTGACGCCGGTATTCCGTTCTATTAAAGGCAGCCGCCATGTCATGGAAGCACGCCTTTTCGTCATCGGTTACAATTCGACATGGTCCAACGTTTGCAGTGCCTAATTTGTTCCGAATTATCTAAAGGAAATAACGTGCCGCAGAAGAAAATGACCATTACCACCACCCACGGGCAGGGGCTTTACGAATTTACGTCCGAGGCCGAGCGCTTTGTGAAGGAGGCAGGCGTGGACGAAGGCCTTTTGACCGTCTTCGTCAGGCACACATCCTGCTCCCTGCTTATCCAGGAAAATGCCGATCCGGATGTCCGGCGCGATCTGGCGGTATTTTTTTCCCGCCTCGTGCCGCCTTCCGACGATGTCTCCATGCGCTGGGTCGTCCACACGCTCGAAGGCCCTGATGACATGCCTGCTCACATCAAATCGGCCCTGACCGCGGTTTCCATCGGAGTGCCGATCAGCGATGGCAGGCTTACCCTTGGCACATGGCAGGGCCTTTATCTTTTCGAACATCGCGACCGGCCGCACCGCCGTGAAATCGTTCTGCATATCTCCCCATGATTCCCGTCAAAAGCCCCCGCCTTTTCCTGTCGTTTTCCCGTTAATGTCTCTGAACGTCTGCTGAACATGCGGTTCTGTCGGCGTTCAGGCGGGCGGGTCTAGGGTCTCGTCAATCGCCGGGGGACGTCCCCTGCCGGCGCAGAAACAAACGGAGTGAGTTCATGTTCAGCACCTTCGCAAAAGCCGGCCTGGCTGCCCTCATCGCCCTCGGCGGAATTTCCGTCACTGCTCCAGCCGCTTCGGCTGGCCCGGATGTTCAGCTCAGAGTTCAGGTTCAGGATGGATACGGTCATGACAGAGGTCGCGGCCCGGGCTGGGATCGTCCCGATCGTCCTGGTCCGGGTTGGGGCCGTCCTGACCGCCCGCGTTACGGTTGCTCGCCGCGGCTTGCGGAAGAAAAGGCTAGCCGCATGGGTCTTCGCCGCGCGCGCGTTGTCGATGTATCGCCGCGCCGTGTCGTGGTTGCAGGCTTCGACCGTCGCGGCCCTGACCGCATCTTCTTCGCCAATGAGCGTGGTTGCCCGGTGATCCGTCGCTAAACGGCTGATATTGATCCGCCGAAATCCCCCGCCCTTCGCGCGGATCAAAAAAAATGCCCCTCGCTTGTCATGACAGGCGGGGGGCGTTTCTTTTTGTGGCCTCTCGGGTGGCGGTTGCGCGCAGCCGTTCGGCAAATGCGGGCGGCGGGCAATGCCACCGCCCTGACTGTTTTATTCACCCAAGGCGAAAGTGACGTTGACCACCACGCTGTAGCTGTTCTCACCCGAAGCGATCGGCACGCTGTCGGCCTCCTTCGCCATCGAAGCGCGCATCATGGTCTGCGGCACCGGCATGGGGCGCTGCATGTTCTCGCTGATCTGGATCACGCGTCCAAGCTTCACGCCCGCCGCTTCCGTCAGCGTTTTCGCCTTGGCCAGCGCATCGGCAACCGCCTGCTTGCGGGCCTCGGTCACGGTTGCTTCCGGCTTGTCATTGGTAAAGGTGATATCGCCGCCCTGGTTGATACCGAGCTTGACGGAGGTATCGAGTATCTCGCCCAGCTTCTTCAGGTCGCGCACGCGCACGGTCAGTCCGTTGGAAACCTGATAGCCGGTAATTTCCGGTGCGACGTAAACGCCGTCTTTGGGCTCATAATGCTTGTAAAGCGGCTGCACGGAGAAATTGCTCGTCTGCAGGTCGCGGTCTTCGATGGCGGACGCCTTCAGCGATTTCAGAACCTCGGCGAGCGCCTTGGAATTCTCTGTCAGAGCCGCGGCCGCCGTTTCCGCCTGCTTGACGACACTGAAGGACAGGATCGCCATATCGGGCGCGATTGCCGACTGGCCTTCGCCGGAAACACTGATGGTTGCTTCGCGCGGGGTGGCATCCTGCGCAAGGACATTACCGGCAAGCGGCATCATTGCTGCTGCGGTCAATGCACTAAGTGCGAAAAGGCGGGCCTTTGTCATGGTGTTCCTCGTTGATTGTGTCCCTTTGCAGGGTATTGCCTTAGATTGTGAAGCTAATACGGCAACGGCAGCTTGCGATAGCATCAATGGCTTGTCGGGCCGTAAAAATTACGTTAGAGCGTGACCCACCGGATTCGAACCATTGCGAAGCCGGTGTTTCGGATAATTTTTCCGAAAGGGCCTGTAGCTCAATGGTTAGAGCCGGCGGCTCATAACCGCTTGGTTGGGAGTTCGAGTCTCTCCGGGCCCACCATTTTCCTTATATTTTGAACGAGTTGGTGCGATTCCGTATAGCAAATCGGTACATCATCGATCATTGCGCATTCCTTGGTTTTTGCTCATCCAACAAAAAATCCGACCAGCCATTCAGACTGATCGGATTGTTCATTACGGATTTTCAGCTATGGGGTCAGTCGCAGACCCGCATGCTCTCGGTGTGCCAGCCGCCATCATAGGAATTGGGAACGCGGCGGTCTTCGAACCAGCAGCGTGGGCGGGGCGGCGGTGGTGGCTCGTAGTAGCGGGGACCGCCGTTGCCGCCGTTGGCGATTGCGCCGCCGATCAGGCCGCCGATGACGCCTGCGGCCAGTCCGCCGGCAATCGCGGCACCATCATTGTGGCGGCGGTGTTCGCGATAGGGCGGTGGGGGCGGGCCGCCACGGTCGTAGCGCGGACGATAGGGATAGTCCTGCGCGGCAGCGGTGCCGTAGGACGCGAAGACGCTGCCGGTGGCAACCAGCGCGGCAAGGGTTGTAAGAATGATCTTTTTCATCGAGGGCTACTCCATAAGCCTGCTTCGGGAGATAGAGGCTCATTATGCCCGCATGATGGCACGGGCCGGCTGAACGGTCCGTGAATATCTCATTTTTGCGATGTTCACATTTTCCACGTTTTTAGAGTCTCAGGGCGAAGCTGGTGCGGCGTTCCGACAAAGAAAAAGCCCGGCACTTGGCCGGGCTCTTTTGCTGACGTTTGTCGACGCTGTCAGAACTTCACACCAAGGCCGACCTTGACGGTGCTCTGGTCGAAATCGGTGTTGACGCCGAAGATGTCCTTGTCGCCATAGTCATTGTAGCGATATTCAATCCTGCCGAATACATTGTCGGTGAAGGCATAGTCCAGGCCAGCGCCGACGGTGTAACCGTTGAACGTGGTGCTATCCTTGCCGGCGCCAGGCGTTTCGATAAAGCCGCGCGTCGCTGTCCAGCCGGCGGTACCATAGATCAAGGCACGGTCGAAAGCGTAACCGACACGGCCACGAACGGAGCCCTGCCAGTCGGTGCCGATGTTCACGCCGGCATAGTCATTGTCGTTCCAGTTATAATCGACATCGCCTTCGATACCGAGGACGAAATTATTGTCGAACTGGTAATTGTAACCGGCAAAAGCGCCCAGAATGCCGCCATCGAAACTATCCGACGCGACGGGGCCGCCAGCCGAAAAATCGCCGTTCGCCCAGCCTGCGCCGCCTTGAATACCAAGATAGGGACCAGACCAGGTAAATACCGGCAGGGTTTCCTGCGCGACCGGAGGCGCCGGTGTTTCGTAGACGGCATCCGCAGCCATCGCGGTGCTGGCCGACAGGACCAAGAGTGACGTTACGATCAGCGTTTTCATCGTTTTTCTCCCTGAGCTGATTGACTTCTATAACATATATTAGGTGCATTTAATATGGGTTGGAGATCGGTGGTTCCAAGGGGCAGATTGTTCCCTCGAGTTGCCGGCCTTTCTTGCCCAAATCGCGACGTTTTTTACCGCCCCGTCATGCTGTTCTGATGCGGCGAACGCCTTCAACGGCGTTTGGTTCCTTTCGCCGCCTTGTCAATGCGACGGGAGCGGGGTCACGCTTGGTTGTCTTGACAGCGGGGGGCACGACCATAGAGTTGTGCCGGTCTGCGGCAATGCCGGTGCTTCGGCACCTGGATAGGGCTGATGTTGCGGGCAGGAATGGGCAAGGGAGGACAGTATCGCATGCGGGTTAGTTTTCATGGGGGAGGGGCGACGTGATTGTCGGAGCCGTTCTCAGTGCCATTCTTCTTCTCACCCTCATCGCGTTTCCGCGGCATCTCAAACCGGTTGTCATCTGCCTGCTGTTGATCTGGGGAACCACCGCCGCCTTTGTCATTTACGACTGGCAGCGCGGTAGCCAGCGGCTCGACCATGTCATTGCGACGGCTAGCTTCGATGCGGCGTGCACGGATGCGGCATTGCCGATCCGCGTCAGCTTCCGCAACGACAACAATGTTGCCGTGCAGCGCCTGACCTATACGCTTGAAGGGTTCGAGCCTGCCTTCCGCGCCTCGGTCGCCTTCGATCCCTATCAGGTGAGTGAAAGGCGGATCGAGGCCGGGGAGACCTTTGCCGCGTGCCGCTCTTTCCGACTGCGCAACAATGAAACGGTAGATCCGCAACGGCTGGAATGGCGCGTCACCATCGTTTCTGCGGAGTTCGATTGAACGGCTGTCGCTGCTTGCGACCCTCACGGTTTTTTGAACATTTTCGTGCTGTCGCCTGAACCCCTTGTGTTGCAAGGGGTTCGTAAAGGTGCCCGCGTCGTTGCCGGCCACGCCGAGGCCGCTTTCGCCGTTGCGGGACTTGTTTTCGCCGATTTGCAATGCCACCTGCCCACCCGTCCGATGAATGTTGCGGGTTTAGGTTTTGCGTATAGTTCTGAAGTTTCTGAAAATTGCCGCCATTGGCCTGGTGGCTCTGCCGGTTCTGGCCGGCGCGCATATGGGCATCGGCCAGTTGACCGGAAATTTTCACGAGGTCATTCCCGGCGAACTTTATCGTTCGGCCCAGCCGAGCGGCAAGGACATCACGGCCTATGCCAAGGCCTATGGCATCAAGACGATCATCAATCTGCGCGATGAAAAGCGTGAAGGCTGGTATGACGCCGAAAGCCAGGCAGCGAAAAACAACGGCGTCCGGCTGGTCGATTATCCGCTGAGTTCAAGCGAGAAGGTCTCGGTGGAGGAAGCGGAAATGCTGGTCGCCGTGCTGCGCAACGCTGAAAAGCCGATCCTCATTCATTGCGAACACGGCGCCAACCGAACCGGGCTCGCCTCCGCGATCTATGTGAGCGCCGTTGCCGGCAAAAGCGAGGCTGCCGCCGAGTTCCAGCTTTCACCCTATTACGGACATGTGCCGATCCCGGGTATCGGCCGCTATGAAATGTACCAGTCCTGGGATGATTTCGAGGAAACTATCGGATTTTGAGGCGCCTCGATATGCCGCCACCCCGGATTTGATCCGGGGTCCAGCATGATCACGTCCGGCATGACGAAGAGAGTGTCAGGGTGCTTCATTCTTGCAGCGGCCTCAATAGGAGCCGCCGCCTTCCTTGATCACTTTCGTCAAACTTCCCGTTGCCGGAAATAGCGGGATCAGGCAGGCCTGAAGCGCATGGTAGATGTCGCCCTTGCCGGGGAAAAGCGTGTTGGCTGGAACCAGATTTTCCGTCAGCTCCTCGTGCCAGCCGCCATTGGCGTGGTCGATGAAATTGTTGGCGATCGTGCTCCAGATGCGGCGGTAGCTATCTTCGTAGAATTCGTCCGCCGGCAGATTTTCGTTGAGGAAGTGGGCTGCACCAGCCGCCTCGCACATGGGCCACCAGAGCTTTGCCGTCTTGTCGGGATTGTCGTGCCAGTCGAGCGTATAAAAGAAGCCGCCCTTTTCGCGGTCCCAGCCAAGCGCCATGGATTGCACGAAGAGCGATTTTGCCGCCACCGGCATCCAGTCGTGGCGGCGTTCGCCCAGCACCCACAATTGCAGGATGAGGCGCGCCCATTCCAGCCAGTGGCCGGGAGTGGAGCCGGAGGGGCGGAACATTTCGTTGCCACGATACTCCTTGTCGAGCGTCCAGTTCTCGTCAAAATGCTCCGGCACGCGGAAATCCAGCTCACCGGCGCGGCGGCGGATGACGAGATCGGCGATGCGTTCGGCCTTTGTCAGGTAATTGCTGTCGCCGGTCGCCTCATAGGCGGCCATCAGCGCTTCGGTCAGATGCATGTTGGAATTCTGGCCGCGATAATTGTCGATGGGTGACCAGTCGCGGTTGAATTCCTCGGCGATAGCGCCGTGTTTTTCTTCCCAGAAACGGGTTTCCAGAACCTCCGTGATGTCGGCCAACATCTTGTCAGCAAGCGGGTGGCCGACAGTTTTGGCGGAGGAGGCGGCCAGAAGCACGAAGGCGTGGCCATAACCCTGTTTGGTGGCGTCCACCGGGCCGCCATCGTTGACCTGCCAGAAATAACCGCCGTGCTCGCTGTCACGATGATTGTTCCAGAGGTAGGTCATGCCGTGGTCGACGATATCGCCGCAGCCCGGCCGTCCGAGCAGATGGCCGATGGAGAAGCAATGCACCATGCGTGCCGAGGCATGGATGCCGCGCACGGGATCGTTTTTCTGCAGCGGCGCACCCTTAGCGTCGAGATCGAAGAAGCCGCCGGCCGGATTGACGGCGCGGTACTGGAAGAAGTCGAAAAGCCCATCGGCCTGTTTGACCAGCCACTGGCGATGCCATGGCAAGGTGTTCCAGTTCCGGTTGTTGTGGTCGTCCTCGGGCATTTCGTCCTCCATACGGTTTGCTGCTTCGGCTTATATCCTTGCCGCATAAACCTGTCATCTGTCAGTGAAATTTCGTAGTCTGCCGCAACGACGCAAAGCCATACCTATACCTTGAAGATATATTGACATAAACATATCTTTATGTGACTTGACGGCTTGCGATCTTGCAAATCGAAATGAGGAGTGCGCCCGTGTTTGACGATCTGTTCGGCCCTGAAGGGGCAAAGCGCGACGGCGCGGAAATTTTGCGCGCGCTACGCCAGGCCGCCAGCGAACGTATCCTCATTCTCGATGGCGCGATGGGCACGCAGATTCAAGGGCTGGGTTTTGATGAAGATCATTTTCGCGGTGATCGTTTCATCGGCTGCGCCTGTCACCAGCAGGGCAATAACGATCTTCTGATCCTGACCCAGCCGGATGCCATCGAAGAAATCCATTATCGCTATGCGATGGCGGGCGCGGATATTCTCGAAACCAACACGTTTTCGTCGACGCGCATCGCGCAGGCGGACTACGAGATGGAAAATGCCGTCTACGATCTCAACCGCGAAGGGGCGCAGATCGTCCGCCGTGCTGCCCAGCGGGCTGAGCGCGAAGATGGCCGCCGCCGCTTCGTTGCGGGCGCTATCGGCCCGACCAACCGCACCGCCTCGATTTCGCCTGATGTCAACAATCCTGGCTACCGTGCCGTCAGTTTCGACGATCTGCGCATCGCCTATGGCGAGCAGATCGACGGTCTGATCGATGGCGGCGCGGATATCATTCTGATCGAGACGATTTTCGATACGCTGAACGCCAAGGCTGCGATCTTCGCCTGCGAGGAGCGCTTCGAGGCCAAGGGCATCCGTCTGCCGGTGATGATATCAGGCACGATCACCGACCTTTCCGGCCGCACGCTGTCCGGCCAGACGCCGTCTGCTTTCTGGAACTCGGTGCGCCATGCCAACCCCTTCACCATCGGCCTCAACTGCGCTCTTGGTGCAGATGCCATGCGTCCGCATCTGCAGGAGCTTTCGGATGTGGCCGACACCTTCGTCTGCGCCTATCCGAACGCCGGCCTGCCGAACGAATTCGGGCAATATGACGAAACGCCCGAGATGATGGCGCGCCAGGTGCAGGGTTTTGCCCGCGACGGTCTTGTCAACATCGTCGGCGGTTGCTGTGGCTCGACGCCCGAGCATATCCGGGCGATTGCCGAAGCCGTCAAGGATTACAAGCCGCGCCCCATTCCCGAGCACAAGCCTTTCATGTCGCTTTCGGGTCTCGAACCCTTCGTGCTGACCAAGGACATTCCCTTCGTCAACGTGGGCGAACGTACCAACGTCACCGGCTCGGCCCGCTTTCGCAAGCTGATCACCGCCGGCGATTACACGGCGGCGCTCGCTGTTGCCCGCGATCAGGTGGAAAACGGTGCGCAGATCATCGACATCAACATGGATGAGGGCCTGATCGACTCGCAAAAGGCGATGGTGGAATTCCTGAACCTCATTGCCGCCGAGCCTGATATTGCCCGCGTGCCTGTGATGATCGACTCATCCAAGTTCGAGATCATCGAAGCCGGTCTGAAATGCGTGCAGGGCAAATCGATCGTCAATTCGATTTCGCTGAAGGAAGGCGAGGAGAAATTTCTCCAGCAGGCGCGGCTCGTCCACAATTACGGTGCTGCGGTCGTGGTCATGGCCTTTGACGAGGTCGGGCAGGCGGATACCTATCAGCGCAAGGTGGAGATCTGCACGCGCGCCTACAAGCTTTTGACCGAGAAGGCGGGCCTGTCGCCGGAAGACATCATCTTCGATCCAAACGTGTTTGCGGTAGCCACGGGTATCGAGGAGCACAATAATTACGGCGTGGACTTCATTGAAGCCACCAAGACCATCCGCGAAACCATGCCGCTCACGCATATTTCCGGTGGCGTTTCCAACCTGTCCTTCTCCTTCCGCGGCAATGAGCCGGTGCGTGAGGCGATGCATGCCGTGTTCCTCTACCACGCCATCCAGGTCGGCATGGATATGGGCATCGTCAATGCCGGGCAGCTTGCGGTTTACGACAACATCGATGCGGAACTGCGCGAGGCCTGCGAAGATGTGGTGCTGAACCGCCGCGACGACGCGACGGAGCGGCTGCTTGACGTGGCGGAGCGTTTCCGCGGCACGGGTGAAAAACAGGCGAAGGTGCAGGATCTTTCCTGGCGCGAGCTTTCCGTCGAAAAGCGGCTGCAACACGCGCTGGTCAACGGCATTACCGAATTCATCGAGGCCGATACGGAAGAGGCGCGCCAGCAGGCCGCCCGCCCGCTGCATGTCATCGAAGGGCCGCTGATGGCGGGCATGAACGTGGTCGGTGACCTGTTCGGCTCTGGCAAGATGTTTCTGCCGCAGGTGGTGAAATCCGCCCGCGTGATGAAGCAGGCCGTCGCCGTGCTGCTTCCTTACATGGAAGAGGAAAAGCGCCTGAACGGCGGCGAGCAGAACAAGGCCGCCGGCAAGGTGCTGATGGCGACCGTGAAGGGTGACGTGCACGATATCGGCAAGAACATCGTCGGCGTCGTTCTTGCCTGCAACAATTACGAGATCATCGATCTCGGCGTGATGGTGCCGACGACAAAAATCCTTGAAACGGCGATTGCCGAAAAGGTCGATGTGATCGGTCTTTCCGGTCTCATCACGCCATCGCTTGATGAAATGGTGCATGTGGCGGCGGAAATGGAGCGGCAGGGTTTCAACATCCCGCTGCTGATCGGCGGCGCAACGACGAGCCGCGTGCATACGGCGGTGAAAATCCATCCGCGTTACGAACAGGGTCAGGCGATCTATGTCACCGATGCCTCGCGCGCGGTGGGCGTCGTTTCCGCACTTCTCTCCGCCGAGCAGAAGCCAGCCTATATCGACGGCATCCGGGCTGAATATGCCAAGGTGGCGGAGGCGCACGCCCGCAATGAGCGCGAAAAGCAGCGTCTGCCGCTTTCCCGCGCCCGCGAGAATGCGCACAAGATCGACTGGTCGACCTATAGTGTCGTGAAGCCGCAATTCTTCGGCACCAAGGTGTTCGAGACCTATGACCTTGAGGAGCTGTCCCGTTACATCGACTGGACGCCGTTCTTCCAGACCTGGGAGCTGAAGGGTCGCTATCCCGCTATCCTCGAAGACGAGAAGCAGGGCGAGGCCGCGCGGCAGCTTTATGCCGATGCGCAGGCGATGCTGAAGAAGATCATCGAGGAAAAATGGTTCCGGCCGCGGGCTGTTATCGGCTTCTGGCCCGCCAATGCGGTGGGCGACGACATCAGGCTGTTCACGGATGAAAACCGCTCCGAAGAACTGGCGACCTTCTTCACGCTGCGCCAGCAGCTTTCCAAGCGTGACGGACGCCCCAATGTGGCGCTTTCCGATTTCGTCGCGCCTGTCGATAGCGGCGTTGCCGATTATGTCGGCGGCTTCGTCGTGACGGCGGGTATCGAGGAGGTGGCGATTGCTGAACGCTTCGAGCGGGCCAACGACGATTATTCGTCGATTCTCGTCAAGGCGCTGGCCGACCGTTTTGCGGAAGCCTTTGCCGAACGTATGCATGAGCGGGTGCGCAAGGAATTCTGGGGTTATGCGCCCGAAGAAGCTCTTGCCGGCGATGAGCTGATCGGCGAGGCCTATGCCGGTATCCGCCCTGCGCCCGGTTATCCGGCCCAGCCTGATCATACCGAAAAGAAAACCCTGTTCTCCCTGCTCGACGCCACCAACGCGGCGGGCGTGGAGCTGACGGAGAGTTATGCCATGTGGCCCGGCTCCTCCGTCTCCGGCCTCTATATCGGCCATCCCGAGAGCTACTATTTCGGTGTCGCCAAGGTGGAACGCGATCAGGTGCTGGACTATGCGCGTCGCAAGGACATGCCGTTGGTAGAGGTAGAGCGCTGGCTGGGACCGGTGCTCAACTACGTACCGGTAAACGGTGCCGAGGAAATCGACAGCGCGGCCTGAGGTTTCGGCCACCGTTGTCGCAATAAAAAGCGCGGGTCCTGCCCGCGCTTTTTTGTGTCGTCGTTGGGCTTACGACCTTAAGGCCGCCAGTTCCTCTATGCCGACATGGCTTTCGATCTCGCTGCCGCGCAGATAGAGGTAGACGCCGATGCAGAAGGCGAGGGCGGCGATGAACACCAGATACCACGCATGCGCCATTGGATTGACGGCTAGCGCCATTGTTACGCCAATCGGTGTCAGCCCGCCGAAGACGGCATAGGAGACGTTGTAGGCGAAGGAGAGGCCCGAGAAGCGGACCGATGCCGGAAAGGCGCGCACCATGACATAAGGCACCGCACCCGCCATGCCGACCGACAGGCCCATGACGCCGTAAAGCACGAACATGGTTTCGAGCGATGTGCCGGCATAGCTGTAGAAAGTGAAGGTGGCGATGCCGAAGAAGATGCTGGCGGCCATGAAGAAAATGCCGGAGCCGACACGATCGATCAATGCGCCGGCGATGATGACACCGAAGATGAGGAACAGCGTGCCGAAGCTGGTGCCTGCCAGCGCCTGCGTCGGTGTGTAGCCATAGAGCTTCTGCAGGAAGGTTGCCGTCATCAGCGTGGTAACGACGATGGCTGCGGACAGAACCCAGGTCAGCAGCGCGGAAATGATCACGCCGCGCATATGGTGCTTCAGCACGAGGCCAAGCGGAAGCTTGTCCGTCAGCGACTTCGACTTTTTCATCTCCATGAAGATCGGCGTCTCTTCCAGCCAGCGGCGCAGATAGACGGCAATCAGGCCGAATATGCCGCCGAGCAGGAAGGGAATGCGCCATGCATAGGCCGCCACATCTTCTGCCGAGAACAGGGAATTGATGGCAAAGGCAATCAGCGAACCGAGCATGATGCCGAAAGAGAGGCCGGACGTCAGGAAACCGCAGGCGAGCCCGACGCGGCGAAAGGGCACATGCTCCGCAACGAAGGTCCAGGCACCCGGCACTTCGCCGCCGATGGCCGCGCCCTGCAGCATGCGCAGGACGATGAGCAGGATGGGTGCCGCAACGCCGATGGTGGCATAGGTCGGCATCAGCGCCATGCCGAGGGTCGAAAGCGCCATCAGCAGGATGGAGAAGGCGAAGACGCGTTTGCGGCCATAACGATCGCCATAATGCGCGAGAACGATGCCGCCCAGCGGCCGCACCAGATAACCGGCGGCGAAGATGCCGAAGGTCTGAATCATCACCAGCCAATCGGGCATTTCCGGCGGGAAGAACAGATGGCCGATGACGGTGGCGAAAAACACGAAAATGATGAAATCGTAGAACTCCAGCGCGCCGCCGAGGGCCGAAAGGCCGAGAGTTCTGTAGTCCTGCCTGTTCAGGGGCCGGGCAGCTGCCGGTGTGGTGGTGGGAGACATAAGCCTGCTTCTTTTTCTAATTCACATGTTGCTAATGGGCATGCGGCAAGCGATGCGCGATTTCAAGCCTTATCAGCTCCTAATCGCTCAGGAATTTTGATGGACGATCAAGAAAGCGCCGCAGGAAACTGATGTTTTCCAGCTCGTCATAAAGACGCTCGGTGATGCCGATCTCGTCGAAGTAATAAATCGTCGCTTCGGGAATGGCCAAGAGCACCGGCGAATGGGTTGCGATGATCAACTGCCCACCACTATCTGCCGTGTGACGGACGATAGCCGCAAGCTCCAGCTGCTTTTGCGGTGAAAGAGGGCTTTCCGGTTCATCGAGAAAATAAAGGCCGGCGCCGTGCAGGCGCTGCTGCATGATATCGAGAAATCCCTCGCCATGCGAACGCCGGTCTATGACGTTGCTTCTGACGATATGCCTGAAAGTGTCCGGCGTTTCCTCGGGAAAATCTTCCCCTCTTTTCAGGGCTTTTTCCCGCTCCCAGCGAAAGTCATCCAGGGTCTCTTCATTCTGCTTGCGGATGTAGCCAAGCACGTCTTCGGCGCGCATGAACATGCGGATTTTCGGGTATTTCTTGCGGGCGAAATAGAATGCCTTCGCCACGGTTTCCGCATGCTGAAGATAGAGGTCGCCGGCAACCTGTCCATGGTTGCCGATGGCATAGGCCGTCATTCCGGCTGCCAGCCCTTCCAGCAGCGTGGATTTGCCGGAGCCGTTATTGCCCGCGAAAAAGGTGATCGGCGTCTTGAATTCGAGGCGTTCCAGCTGGCGCAGCGCCGGAACGGTAAAGGGGTATTCGTCCCTTCGGTCCGGAGTTTCCTTCATGGTCACGCTGTCGAGAAACAGCATTTTCAATCCTCTTTATCGATGCTTCTTTTTCTGTGCGTCCGTTTGCGGCGGAAGAGGAGTATATTATATTGGTGTATATTATAAGTATCAAAATTACATCTGTGTATTTTCAAAGTAATTAAATGAATAGTCATCGATTAAATTTTATATTAAGGCGATTGTAGAAATATATCCCGATATTTTTGTATTGCGGGGAAGATATGAATCAGATTGCGCTGGTTTACGTCGCCATCATATTTTTGTTCGCGTCTGCTGTGGATGCCGATGCCAAGCGTTTTCGGTTTTTTGCGGCGCCTGGCTTCAGTCGCGGTGAGACGATCGACAGGGTTTACGATTTGCCCGATCAAACGACTTTCGTGCTGGAAGGGAAGTTCTTTGATCTCGGTTATCTGAACAGCAGTAGTGGCGACGCTTATGTTCTTTATAATGGCGACCAATATGTGAAGTTGGACGAGGTAGGCCTTAAGGGCATTTCCAGTATGCTTGGATTTGACCCTACCGTCGAGGACCGCAAAAAACGTGCGGCGGCTTCGGAGGCGGCTGAGCCTATAGGGAGACTGATAGGTGGGTTTGTGCTGCTCGTGGGCCTGTTCGTGCTCCTGCGCAGGGGTATTCGCTGGTACTATCGGTCGGGTAGCAGAAACGCTCGTCTCGAGCGGGAAGATATCGAGGCGGTCGTCGAATTACCGGAAACCCGTCCGCCGACCATACGTCAGCAACGTGCGGCAGTTACCCAGGATTATACGCCCGCTCGCAATGAGGTTGCACCGCCGACCAGAAGGCCGGAGGCCGCGCCAAATCGCACGGGGATGGCAGTCCGGCCGTTCGGACGCAGGAATGCCTGATGCCGTCTAGACAAACGGCATTTTCCAGGACGTTCCGGCTGTGACTGTTATTCGAACCGGTCGATGATGCTGATGCCACTTTCCTGGAAACGGTCCATGGCGGGGAGGGCGGTGATGGCATCGGAAAGGGTGATGTGGCGGCCGATCAGTTTTTCGGGCGCGAGCTTGCCGCTCTCGATCATCGCCAGCATGTCTTCGTAGCGCCATGCCTGCATGCCATGGCTGCCGTAAATCTCCAGCTCGTGGGCAATCACCCGGGCCATGGGTATGGCTGGCATGGCGTGATCGGCCAGCATCAGCCCCACCTGAACGTGGCGCCCGCGCCGGCGCAGGTTGCTGATGGAGTTGCAGCAGGTCTGCGGGTGGCCAAGCGCGTCGATAGAGACATGCGCGCCGCCGCCGGTCACTTCGCGCACCGCCTCCGTGACGTCGGCAACCGAGCGGCTGTTGATGGTGGCGGTTGCGCCGAGTTGGCGGGCAAGTTCGAGCTTGTCTTCCGCAATGTCGATGGCGACGACCTGAGCGCCGAGGCCTGCGCCAATCATGATGGCGGAGAGGCCGACGCCGCCGCAGCCATGTACCGCCAGCCACTCGCCGCCTTTCAGGCGACCCTGGTCCGTCACAGCCCGGAAGGACGTGGCGAAACGGCAGCCGAGACCGGCGGCAGTGGCGTAGCTCATCGATTCCGGCAGATGCACAAGGTTCTGGTCCGCGTAATCGATGGCGACATATTCGGCGAAGGAACCCCAATGGGTGAAGCCGGGCTGGAACTGCGTCTCACACACCTGTTGATTGCCGGAGCGGCATTCATGGCAACGGCCGCAGCCGGAAACGAAGGGAACGGTGACACGGTCGCCTGTCTTGAACCTGATAACGTTCTTTCCGACCGCAGCGATAACGCCGGCGAATTCGTGGCCGGGGACATGCGGCAGGCGAATATCCGTATCGTGGCCCATCCAGCCATGCCAGTCGCTGCGGCAGAGACCCGTCGCCTTCACCTCGATGACCACGCCGCCATCGCTCGGTTCCGGATCGGGCAGGGATGCCACAATTGGGGTCTCGCCGAACAGTTCGTAAAAAAGCGCGCGCATCCTAGCCTCACATCGTCGGTAAGCAGATTTGAACTATACCTGCTCTATCTGCTTCCGACGCTGGAGAAAAGCAATTTAATCTTTGATCACCATAAGATCACCAGCCGCGAATTTAAGCGTTACTTGTTCGCCAAGGGCGGGCGGTGCGGTGCCGGGATCGTTGAACATGTCGAAAGACAAGGTCGAGCCGCCGAGATCAAGACGGGTTCGGATGACCGAACCCAGGAACTGGCTTGACGTGACGACACCGGAAATAGCGACGTCTCCCTTCGCGTCAGCGCCGAGAGCTCCTGCCTCCGGGCGCAAGGCGAGGGTGATTTTTTCACCGTTTGCAACATCGACCGGCTTGTGGAGCGTCACGTTCTGCTCTCCGACACGGATTGTGCTGGTAGAGGAATCGACGACGGTTGCGTCGATCAGGTTCAGCGTGCCGACGAAGGAGGCGACAAACCGGGTCGCGGGCTTGTTGTAGATATCGAAGGGCGAACCTATCTGGTCGGCGCGGCCGGAATTCATGACAACGATACGGTCGGAGATCGACAGGGCCTCTTCCTGATCGTGGGTCACGAAAATCGTGGTGATGCCGAGCTTTCTCTGGATCTGGCGGATTTCTTCGCGCAGCGATACGCGAATCTTGGCATCGAGCGCGGAAAGCGGCTCGTCCAGCAGAAGCACTTCCGGCTTCGGGGCCAATGCGCGGGCAAGCGCCACGCGCTGCTGCTGGCCGCCTGACATCTGGTAGGGATAACGATCCGCCAGATGTTCCAGATGGATGAGCTGGAGCATTTCCTTCACGCGGGCATCGATCTCGGCTTTCGGCTTGCCGGCGACTTTGAGCCCGAAGGCGACGTTTTCATAGACATTCATGTTGGGGAACAGCGCATAGGCCTGAAACACCATGCCGATATTGCGCTGGTTGGGTCTGAGCGTCGTCTGGTCCTTGCCGTTGATGACGATCGATCCGCCGGTTGGGATTTCGAAACCGGCGATCATGCGCAGCACGGTGGTCTTGCCGCAGCCCGATGGTCCGAGAAAGGAGACGAATTCGCCCTTTTCGATGGCCATGTTGAAATCATGGACGACCTGTACGGAGCCGAAGGATTTCTTGATATTGCTAAGTGTCAAAAAGCTCATGAAAATCTTGTCCTCAGGCCTTGGGAGGCGCGCCCTTCTGGTAGCGTGAAACGAGTTGGATCAACCCAAGGCAACCCCAGGTGATGCCGAAGGAGATCACGGCAAGTGCAGCCGGTTCATAGGCGCGGTTGGCGCCAAGCAGCTGCATATAGGGGCCAAAGGCCGGGCGGTTCAAAAGGGCGGCCATGGTGAATTCACCGATGACGATGGCGAAGGTCAAAAACGCACCTGATAGCACGGCGACCAGAACATTGGGCAGGATGATGCGCGACAGAATGGTCGTCCACCCCGCGCCAAGGCTCTGCGCCGCTTCCGTCAGCGTCGAGACGTCGATGGTTCTCAGACCAGTATCGACGGCGCGGTACATGTAGGGCAAGGCGAGCGTGGCATAACCGAACATCAAAAGCAGGTTGGTGCCGAAGGTCGTGCCGGTCAGCGGAAGCCAGCTGGAGGTGTTGTAAAGCCTGATATAACCGAACACGATGACGATGGCCGGGATGACCAGCGGCAGGAGCGTGATGAATTCGATATAGGGGCGCAGGCCCGGCAGTTTCAGGCGGACCCAATAGGCCGTGGGCACCACCAGCAGCACACCGAAAACGATGGTGAAGAGAGCCATCACCACAGAATAGCTGAAGGTTTCCTGAAAACGCGGGTCGGTGAGCACCTTGCCGTAGGCGTCGAAGGAATATTCACCGCGGCGCATTTTCAGCGAGAAGTTGGTCATGCCGATCAGCGGCAGGGCGAAATAGAGGAGGCCGAAGATCAGCGCGCCCCAGGCGAAGAACTTCTTCATTTGAGCCACCTTTCGCTACGGGCGCGCAGCCAGATGTAAAGCGCATTGGCAATGCCGGTGACGACGATCATGCCGAAGGCGAGAGCGTAACCCAGATGCGGATTGCCGAGAACGTCGCCGCGGATCTGCGCGAAAAGCAGGATGGGCACGATGTTGAGCGACGAGCCGGTAAGCGCGATCGCGGTGGCCACCGCACCGAAGGCATTGGCAAACAGCAGCGACATGGTGCCAAGCAACGATGGCAGGAGGATGGGGAAGGCCACCATGCGCCAATATTGCACGCCGGTCGCGCCAAGGATTTCCGCAGCTTCGCGCCACTCGCGCTTCAATCCATCAAGCGCCGGCGTGATGATGAGGATCATCAGCGGAATCTGGAAGAACAGATAGGTGACGGTCAGGCCCCAGAAGGACAGGATGTTGAAGCCGAGGAGTCTCAGGTCAATGCCGATCTGCGTCTTCAAAAACACGGTGAGTAGGCCGACCGGGCCGAGCGTGGCGATGAAGGCGAAGGCGAGCGGCACGCCGGCAAATTGCGATGCGACGCCCGAAAAAGTCAGGAGCGGTCCGCGAATGCGCTGCGGCAGACCGCCCAGAACCACGGCGGCGGCGACGGCAAAACCAATCAGGCAGCCAAGAGCCGCCGAGGCGAGGCTGATCTTGATCGAAATCCAGTAGGCCGCGAGGATGGACGAGGTGAAAAGCCCGGCGACGTTTTCCAGCGTCAGGCTGCCATCGGGACGCTGAAACGCACCGACCACGATTTTCATCGTCGGAAAAATCAGAAACAGCAGAACAAAAACAGCAAAAGGTACGACGCCTAACCAATGAAGCGGCAACTTTCTGCCCGCATCGGATGGTCCGCCGGTGTTGGTTGATGGCATGCCTGGTCCCCAAACGCCGTTTTCAAACGGTCTGTCTATAAAGTTCTTTATTATCGCACGTCTGGTAAAAACGGAATCGTCAGACGCACTTTCGATCTTTGTTTTGTGCAATTTCCGGGGGTAAAACCTAGGGAGTTTTACCTGAAATGCTGTCAAAGAAGCACCCCGGCTTTTTGAAAAGCCGGGGTGTATTTTTCAAAGGTTACTTCACGTTCGCGCCGACGACGCTGTCCCAGCCGCCGGTAACGGCTGCCTTGTTGGCGTCGACATCTTCGAGCGTCGGGAAGAATGCCTTTTCATAGGCTGCTGCCGGCGGCAGGCTGTCGATCAGTTCCTGCGGAACCTTGCCGGCCTTAACCATCGCGTTGAAGCGGATCGGGTGGCAATAACCCTTCAGCCAGCCGAGCTGACCGTCGTCGGAATAAAGGTGTTCCATCCAGAGCTTGGCAGCGTTCGGATGCGGGGCGTAAGCGGAAATGCCCTGAACGTAAACGCCAGCCAGAACGCCTTTTTCCGGAACCACGACTTCCGTGGGCGGGTTGTCGTTCAGCGTCTTCTTCCAGGAGAGCGCGTTATAGTCCCAGGCGACGATGATCGGGGTAGCACCCTGTGCCAGCGTGCCAGCCTTGCCGATGACTGGCAGGAAGTTGCCAGCCTTGTTGAGCTCGGCGAAATATTTCAGGCCTGCCTCACCGGCTTCCTTGCCGGACTTCGCACCGCTGGCAAGACCGGCGGCGAGAACGCCGAGGATAGCCTGGTTGGAAGCGCGCGGATCGCCGGCAAGCGCTACCTGACCGGAATATTCCGGCTTCTGCAGGTCGGCCCAATCCTTCGGCACGTTCTTGACGAGGTCCTTGTTCACGAAGAAGGACATCACGCCGTAATAGTCGCCGTACCAGTAACCTTCCGGATCCTTGACGTTGTCAGGGATTTCGTCCCAGGTGGAGACCTTGTAAGGCTGCAGCAGGCCTTCGGCCTTCATCTGCGGGCCGAAAGCGAGACCGACGTCGACAACGTCAGGAGCCTGCGGGCCCTTGTTGTCCTTGTTCGCCTTTACCGCTTCGACTTCATCGGCAGAGCCGGCGTCGGGGTTGAGTTCGTTGACGGTGATTTCCGGATATTTCGCCTTGAAAGCGGCGATGACGTCGCCGTAACCACACCAGTCGTGCGGCAGCGCGACGGTGGTCAGCATGCCTTCCTTCTTGGCGGCAGCGATCAGTTCGGCGCTTGGCGCAGCGGTAGCGATCGCGGTGGAGGCCATTACCAGAGCGGTGGTGGCAGCAAGCAGTCGACGGCAATGAGAGATCACTTTTTTCTCCTCTTCGTGTTCTCGTATTACGGACGCTGATACGGATTCTGGATGAAGCTAATGTGACGGCTGGATTGCAATTTATTTATCCGGATTCCGTCACTTTACGCCCATTTTCCGCCATCGCCCGGCTTTGTGCCTGCAATCGCGGGGTAATCCCATCATCATTCGTGGTGGACAGATATGTTCCCCAGCTTGTTTTTATCCCGCTTTATCGCGCTGGTAGCGATTTCAGGTATCCAATCAGCCGGCGGTTTCCGCGTCAAGCACTGTGCCGGCTACTAATGTTCATGTCCGGTCCGGCCTGCGGAACAGACGCGTCTGCTCGAACAGGCCTTCCAGCGCGTTCATACGCTCCTTGGTTTCATCCCAGGTGCTGCTCTGCACCGCTTCGATCAGCGCTTCGACGACAAACAATGTAACGACCGATGAATCCCATGCCGAGGGCGCTTCGATCTTCACACGGAAGGTGTGCAGCGCATGGCGCGCCACCGGCGATGTCCATTGATCCGTGAAAAGAATGATCTGTACGCCGTTTGCCTTCGCCACCTCGGCAAGCGTCGTCATGTCGTGCTCATAACGGCGGATGTCGAAGATCACCAGCACATCGCCGGCGCTCATATTCAACATATATTGAGGCCAGGCGCTGGAGTTGGACGACATCAGCGTCGTCTTTGGCCGGATCACCTGCATATGCGTGAAAAAATATTCGGCAATCGCTCCGGTGATGCGCCCGCCGACGAAATAGATGCTGCGTTTGCGGTCCGAGAGCAGCCTTGCGGCATTGTCGAAGACCGCGGTGTCGAGATCGCTCAAAGTGTCGCGCAGATTGCCCGTTATGGCATCGGCGAAACGGTTGAGAATATGCAGACCCGGTGCATTGGTTGCCCAGCGGTCATGTTTCGCAACCGGGCCGGAGATCGTCGCTTCCAGTTCCTGGTGCAGATGGGCCTGAAACTCAGGGTAACCTTTATATCCGAGCTTCTGCACCATGCGCGCCACGGTCGGCGTCGAAACACCGGCATTTTCGGCAATCGTGGTGATGCTGCCGAGACCCGAGACGGGGTAGTTGCCGAGAAGGCTCTCCGCCAGCCGTTTTTCCGAACGGGTCAGCGCGTCATAATGGGCATGGATGACATCCGACACGGTGGCCGTCGTACTGCGCAAATCTTTCCCCTTCCGGTCTTTTTGCCGGTGTATTGGCGAATATAAGCATCTGTGCCAGCTATCGAGTCAATGGGGAAAATGAAGAGAAAATTTCAAAATTCCATTTGACACTCGCGATAATGTGAAGAATTCTTTTCGTCATCGGCGGGATGGCAGGTTTCGGGGTGGGATGCGTGCATGACGGTGCGTTCACGGTTTTTCACGGAAGCGGAAGGACAGGCTGTCGGCGTCGAGAACGCCGCAGCGAAGGGCGACGTCGTTCTCGTCTGCGAACATGCTTCAGCCACCATCCCCGAAAAACTCGGTACGCTCGGTCTTTCGCCGGACGTGCTTTCGAGCCATGCGGCCTGGGATCCGGGTGCCTTGGCGGTTGCGAGGCTGCTTTCTCAAAAGCTTGATGCCACGCTCGTCCATCAGCGGTTTTCGCGTCTGGTCTATGATTGCAACCGGCCGCCGGAATCGCCTTCTGCCATGCCGGTCAAAAGCGAGATTTACAATATTCCCGGCAATCTCGATCTGAACGAGGCGGAGCGGTTTGCCCGTACCTCGGCGCTTTACGTGCCGTTTCACGACCGTGTCAGTGAGATTATTGCCGAGCGGCAGGACCGCGGCCGCAAGGTGGTGGTGGTGACCATTCACAGTTTCACGCCGGTCTATCACGGTCGGTTCCGTGAAGTGCAGATCGGCATCCTGCACGATACTGACAGCCGGCTGGCCGATGCGATGCTGGTGGGCGCCGAGGGTTCTGCGCTCACGGTCAAGCGCAACGATCCCTACGGTCCGGAAGACGGTGTAACGCATACATTGCGGCTGCATGCGCTGCCGGACGGACTTTTGAACGTCATGATCGAGATCCGCAACGATCTGATCGCCAATGAAGGAGACCAATCGGCAATCGCCGATTTTCTCCACGAGCTTATGGGGAAGGCGCTCTCATCAATCGATGAGTGAGGGAGCAATGGGGCGGCTTATGGTGAAAACACTGCGGCCGACCGTCAATGAGACTGCCGCAATCGACAAAAGCCGGAACGGCATGAAGCGGCAAGGGAACAGCAGATGCGTGCGGCGCAGTGCGGGAAACCTCCCGGGCGATGCCGGAAACTGGGGGCACAATCGGCCAATAACGGCTGGCTGGCTTTTTTTTCTATTAAGGAGAGAAGGGCATGGACGGTTCATCATCAGGCGTCAGCTACAAGAAGGCTGATGCATCCTATTTCGAAAAACGCGGACTATCCCGATACGCGGGCGTGTGGTCTCTGTGGTCGCTTGGCGTCGGCGCGGTTATATCAGGGCATTTTTCCGGTTGGAATTTCGGCTTTTCCACCGGTGGCTGGGGCGGCATGCTGGTGGCGGGCATCATCATCGCCATCATGTATCTCGGGCTGACATTCTCGATTGCGGAAATGAGCCCGGCGCTGCCGCACACGGGTGCTGCCTATTCCTTTGCCCGCACGGCCATGGGCCCGTGGGGCGGTTTCGTCACCGGACTTTGCGAGAATGTCGAATATGTGCTGACGCCGGCGGTCGTCGTTACCTTCATCACCGCCTATGTGAACTCCATTCTCGGCCTCGATCCGGCCTATTCACCCTTTGTGTGGATAGCCTTCTACGCGATCTTCCTTGCTCTCAACGTCTTCGGACTTGAGCTTTCCTTCAAGGTCACCCTTGTCATCACGCTGATTTCGCTCGGCGTTCTGGTGTTTTTCTGGGTCAGCGCCATTCCGAACATGGATTTTTCGCGTTACGCGCTTAATATCGGCGTCGGACCTGATGGCAAGGCTGTGGAGCTGCCGGAAGGTAACGGTTCCTTTTTCCCATTCGGTTTTTCGGGCGTTCTTGCCACGCTGCCTTTTGCGGTCTGGCTGTTTCTCGCCATCGAGCAGCTGCCGCTGGCGGCTGAAGAATCCGTTGATCCGAAACGCGATATGCCCAAGGGTATCATTCTCGGTGTCATCACGCTGATGGTTTCGGCCTTCATGATCGTGCTGCTCAACCCGTCGCTACCGGGCGTCGGCGCCTTCCATCTCAGCTCGTCGCTTGAACCGCTGCTGGATGGCTTCAAGGCGATCTACGGCGATGGCGGCGTGGTGCTGCTCGGTCTCGTGGCGCTGACCGGCCTGATCGCCAGCTTCCATACGATCCTCTATGCGCAGGGCCGCCAGATCTATTCGCTGTCGCGTGCGGGCTACTTCCCGACCGTGCTGTCGATCACCCATTCGAAATACCGGACGCCATACGTTGCCAATATTGCCGGCGCGCTCGTCGGCCTTGCGGTCATGCTCGTCATCTGGTTCTCGCTGGGTGCGGAACAGGGCGGCAGCATCATCGGCAGCGTGCTTTTGAACATGGCCGTGTTCGGTGCGATGTTCTCCTACATCCTGCAGGCGATTTCCTTCATTCTGCTCAGGAAAAATCTGCCGCATATCGAGCGGCCGTTCCGCTCGCCCTTCGGCATTCCGGGCGCGGTATTGACGATCATCATCGCCATCGTGACGCTGCTCTATCAGATCCAGGATCCGAACTTCACCAAGGGTGTGCTGTGGGTAGCCGTATGGTTTGCGGTTGCCATTGCCTACTTCGCCTTTGTCGGACGCCATCGCCTCATCCTGTCGCCGGAAGAGGAGTTCGCGCTGGAGCACAAGCAGGCTGCCATGGCAGCGGCGGCTGCAAAGGCCTGATGCTCGAACTGACGGGCGGCCGCATACCGGCCGCCTGCTCGATACACGAAAAGGGATGGACAAAATGACGAGCTATACATTCGACGCGCTGAAGATGGATGTGGCCGAAGGGCGCATCGACACGGTTCTGGCCTGCCTTGTCGACATGCAGGGGCGTCTGATGGGCAAACGGTTCCAGGCGGAGTTTTTCGTTGAAAGCGCCTTTGAGGAAACCCATAGCTGCAACTATGTGCTTGCCACCGACATGGAGATGGAAACCGTTCCCGGTTACAAATCCTCAAGCTGGGAAAAGGGCTATGGTGACTATACGCTGAAGCCCGACCTTTCGACGCTGCGGAAGGTGCCGTGGCTGGAAGGCACGGCACTGGTTCTGTGCGATGTGCTCGATCACCACACCCATGAAGAAGTGCCGCATTCGCCGCGCGCGCTGCTGAAAAAGCAGGTGGCGCGGCTGGAGGCGATGGGGCTGAAGGCCTATATGGCCACCGAGCTCGAATTTTTCCTGTTCGACCAGACTTTCGATGCGGCACGCGCCAGCGGCTACAGGGACCTGAACCTCGCCAGCGGCTACAACGAGGATTATCATATCTTCCAGACGACCAAGGAAGAGGACGTCATGCGGGCGCTGCGCAAGGGCTTGCAGGGTGCGGGAATTCCGGTCGAGAATTCCAAGGGCGAGGCGTCTCCCGGTCAGGCGGAAATCAATGTGCGTTATGCCGAGGCGCTGACCATGGCCGACCGGCACGCCATCATAAAGAACGCCACCAAGGAGATCGCCTGGTCGAAGGGTAAGGCGGTGACCTTCCTCGCCAAGTGGAACTACAATGCCGCCGGCAGTTCCTCGCATATCCACCAGTCGCTGTGGAGCCTGGATGGCAAGCCGGCTTTCCTCGACAAGGACGGCGAACACGGCATGTCGGATGTGATGCGGCATTATGTTGCCGGGCTTCTGGCGCATGCCAGCGACATCACCTATTTCCTGGCGCCCTACATCAATTCCTACAAGCGGTTCATGGCTGGCACCTTTGCGCCGACCAAGGCGATCTGGAGCCTCGACAACCGCACGGCAGGATACCGCCTTTGCGGCGCGGAAACCAAGGGCATCCGTATCGAGTGCCGGGTCGGCGGGTCGGATCTCAATCCCTATCTCGCCATGGCCGCTCTTCTTGCGGCGGGCATTGACGGCATTGAAAATAAACTCGAACTTGAGCCCGCTTTTGTTGGTGACGCCTATGGCGGGAAGGACGTGCGCGAGATACCCAAGACATTGCGCGACGCGACCGCCTTCCTGGACGGATCGAAAATGCTGCGTGAGGCCTTTGGCGACGACGTGGTCGATCACTATGTGCATGCCGCAAGGTGGGAGCAGGAAGAATACGACCGCCGCGTGACCGACTGGGAAGTGGCGCGCGGTTTCGAGAGAGCCTAATCATTACGGGAAAACATCATGACCATGATCCAGAATATCTCGCCCATCGACGGCTCGGTTTATGCCGAGCGGGAGGCGATGTCGCTGGAAGCGGCGCGCGCCGCCGTTTCGAAAGCGCGCAAGGCGCAGAAGGACTGGGCGCGACGTCCGCTTGAGGACCGCGTTCAGCTGGTTCTCAAAGGTGTGGCGCGCCTTAACGAAATGGTAGCCGAGGTGGTGCCGGAACTGGCGCATATGATGGGCCGCCCGGTTCGTTATGGCGGCGAGTTCAAGGGCTTCAACGAGCGCTCCAACTATGTCGCCTCCATTGCGGCGGATGCGTTGGCGCCGCTCGTCATCGAGGAAAGCGGCAATTTCGAACGCCGCATCGAGCGCGAAGCACATGGCGTGGTCTTCGTCATCGCGCCGTGGAACTATCCTTACATGACGGCGATCAATACCGTTGCCCCGGCTCTGATGGCCGGCAACACAGTCGTCATCAAACATGCGGCGCAGACGCTTCTCGTCGGCGAGCGGATGGTGCGGGCTTTCGTCGAGGCGGGCGTGCCTGAGGATGTCTTCATCAATGTCTTCCTCGATCATGCGACGACCTCGGCGCTGATCTCCGAAGGCCTGTTCAATTTCGTCAACTTCACCGGTTCGGTGGAAGGCGGCCGAGCCATTGAGCGCGCTGCTGCCGGCACCTTCACCGGTCTCGGGCTTGAACTCGGCGGCAAGGACCCCGGCTATGTGATGGAGGATGCTGATCTCGACGCTGCCGTCGATACGCTGATGGATGGCGCGACCTATAATTCCGGGCAATGCTGCTGCGGCATCGAGCGTATCTACGTCAACGAAAACCTCTATGACGCATTCGTCGAGAAGTCCGTGGCGTGGGTGTCCAATTACAAGCTCGGCAATCCGCTGGAGCAGGAAACGACACTCGGGCCGATGGCCAACAAGCGTTTCGCCAAAGTGGTGCGCGCACAGATCGCTGATGCCGTCTCAAAGGGCGCCAAGGCTTTGGTCGATCCCAAGCTTTTCCCTGCCGATGACGGCGAGAGCGCTTACGTCGCTCCGCAAGTGCTCGTCAATGTCGATCATTCCATGGAGTTCATGACCGAAGAAACCTTCGGCCCCGCTCTTGGCATCATGAAGGTGAAGAACGACGACGAGGCCATCGCCCTGATGAATGACAGCAAATTTGGCCTCACCGCCTCGCTCTGGACGCAGGATGCAGCGCGTGCCGGGCGGATCGGCCGTGAGATCGAAACCGGGACCGTGTTCATGAACCGTGCGGATTATCTCGATCCCGCGCTCTGCTGGACAGGTGTGAAGGAAACGGGCCGTGGCGGCTCGCTTTCCGTTCTCGGTTTCCAGAACCTGACCCGACCTAAATCCTACCATCTGAAGAAAGTCACGAAATGAATATCGTCGCCAACTGGAGCTATCCCACAGCCGTCAAGCTTGGCCGTGGCCGGATCAAGGAACTGGCGGAAGCCTGCAAGACGCTCGGCATCAAGAAGCCGCTTCTCGTCACGGATCGCGGCCTTGCCAATATGGCGATTACCGCGCATGCGCTCGATGTACTGGAAGAGGCTGGGCTCGGCCGGGCGATCTTCGCCGATGTCGATCCGAACCCCAACGAAATCAACATGGAAGCCGGCGTAAAAGCCTATCGCGATGGCGGCCATGACGGCGTCGTCGCCTTCGGCGGTGGTTCCGGCCTCGATCTTGGCAAGACCATCGCCTTCATGGCCGGGCAGATGCGCCCGGTCTGGGATTTCGAGGATATCGGTGACTGGTGGACGCGGGCGGACGCCTCGAAGATCGCGCCCATCGTCGCGGTTCCGACGACGGCGGGCACCGGTTCGGAAGTCGGCCGCGCCAGCGTCATCACCAATTCGCAGACCCATGTGAAGAAGATCATCTTCCATCCGAAGCTTTTGCCCGGCGTCGTCATCTGCGATCCGGAACTGACGGTCGGCATGCCGAAGGTCATCACGGCAGGCACGGGCATGGACGCCTTTGCCCATTGCCTCGAAGCCTATTCGTCGCCGTTCTTCCATCCGATGAGCGCTGGCGTTGCGCTCGAGGGTCTGCGGCTGGTCAAGGAATTTCTGCCACGCGCCTATAAGGACGGCACTGACATCGAAGCGCGCACCAATATGATGGCGGCGGCTGCGATGGGGGCGGTTGCCTTCCAGAAGGGTCTCGGCGCCATTCACTCGCTCTCGCACCCGATCGGCGCGGTCTATAACACCCATCACGGCATGACCAATGCGGTCGTGATGCCGGCGGTCCTGCGTTTCAACCGCCCGGCCATCGAAGACAAGATTGCCCGCGCTGCCGCATATCTCGGCATTTCGGGCGGTTTCGATGGTTTCTATGATTATGTGCTGGAGCTTCGCAAGGAACTCGGCGTGCCTGATAACCTGACCGCCATGGGTATCAAGCCTGACCGCATCGACGAACTGGCGGCAGAAGCGATCAAGGATCCGAGCTGCGGCGGCAATCCGGTGCCGATGACGCTGGAGAATACCAGGAAATTGTTTGAGGACTGCTTTTAAAAAGTAGTTATGGCAGCCATGAGATTTTCAGTTTTTTCGCCATTGCTCGCAGTGGCGTTTCTAAGCCTGCCCCTCGTGGCTCAGGCTGCTTCTTTCAAGGAACTTTCCGGTCAGGGTTACAAAGTCGGAGCTCTGTCGAGCAATAAGGCAGGAATCCAGGGATGGAATTTGTCCAGGGGCTCAGACCGCTACTTCTGTGAAATGCGCGCGACTATGGCGTATTCTGGAAAGAATGGCATTGTCTCCTTCACCAGCGCCGGACGCATGATTACGCTTGATCGTGCAACCGTTGAGAAAAGGCTGGGCAGTTCCCTGAACTTGCCGAAGTACGAGGATCTAAAAGCCGGCCGCCTGCGTGCGGACGATGTGGGTTCCTGCCGTAAGCTGGCGTGATCAATCAGATGGCAAAAGCCCGCGATTTATCGCGGGCTTTTTGTTGTCCCCACAAACGATCTTAGTCTTTTCTTAACCATGTTCGTTAAGGTTATGGAAAGCACCATGATTGGTTCGGTGCGCGAATGAGCATGAAACGGCTCTGATCATCAGGGGATATCATGCCTGTCATTACTTTTGCCAACACCAAGGGCGGCGCGGGAAAAACAACTGCCGTGCTGCTTCTGGCAACCGAACTCGCCCGCAGCGGCCACCGCGTGACCGTGCTGGATGCCGATCCGCAATTGTGGATTTCCCGCTGGCACGAATTATCAGGAGAGATCGAAAATCTCTCGGTAATTTCGCATGTGACGATGGCGTCCCTCGAGGGGCATATCCGCGAAAACAATGCCAATACCGACTGTTTCATCATCGATCTGCCGGGAGCGAAAAACCCGCTTCTGACCATGGCGCTTGGTATTTCCGACCATGTGCTGATACCGGTGCAGGGCTGCGCCATGGATGCGCGCGGGGCAGCCGAGGTTCTTGACCATATCGAATTCCTGAACCGCAAGATGGGCAAGGCGATCGCCCATTCCATCGTGCTGACGCGGGTCAACGCCATGGTGGCGACCCGCTCGCTGCTGCTCGTCAAAATGCTGCTGGCCGAGAAGAACGTTTCGATTCTGAATACGCCGATTGTCGAAAGAGCGGCCTATCGCGATATCTTCGATTATGGCGGCACTCTTCTCTGTCTCGATAAGGACAAGGTCAGCAATATCGACAAGGCGGTGGAGAATGCGAAAGCATTCGCGGGCGAGGTGCTAGGCCTTTTGCCGAAACGCCTGTTGAGGCTCGGCACGCAACCTGCGCGCCTTTTCACCCGCAAGGCGGCCTGAGCACAATTTCCCGGCTAGCGTGTGGAGCCGCGCAGCTCGTTGTAACGTGCGATCTGCTCCCTGTTCAGTAGCTTGACCGTTTCGAGATGGGCGGCAAGGTGGATGTATCGGAGCTTCGCGCGGCTTGCCTCGATAATATCGAGGCGGGCACGCAGTTGATCCGCCTCTATCGTGCCATCACGGAAAGCGGCCTCCAATGCCGCTTCCCTGGCGATCAATTGTTTTCCCTCTATCGCGGCATTGTCTTGCATGGTCTCGAATAGCCGTTGCACCGAGGCCAGCTGCTGCGCCGTCAATGCCAGTTGCTCCGCCATTTTCTGAACATGCGAAGGCCCCGGAATTCCATTGAGATCGGCCGCTTTCGCAAAACCCCATCCGCCACCCTTCTCCAGCTCGGCAATGTCTTCAGCCGAGAGGCTTTTGATGTTTAAGCTATGTCCACTGGCCTGGGCCGAAAGATGCTGATGCTGCTGTTCTGCCGCGGCGGAGAGGGGCAGAAGGGCGACGAGAAGAACGAGGAGAGTGGATTTCATGGTGGCTACCTGATTGCTTCGATCTCCTGACCTTGCCAGCCGATGCCTTTTCTGGACATGATAGAGATCATGTCCAATCTGATTTTCAACTATCTTCGCCCGAAGGCTGCCGCCTCGAAGTCTTTTGAAAAGGGCGAGACCCTTTTCCATCGAGGCGATGCCATACACATGCTGTTTCTCGTGGTCGAGGGATATGTGCATCTGATGCGGTTTCAGGCCGATGGCAATGGCGCAGTGTTGCAACGTGCGGGACCGATGACAGTTCTTGCCGAAGCCTCGGTGTTCTCGGATCAATATCATTGCGATGCAGTGGCGATGATGGCTGGCCGTGTCCTGCTCGTGCCGATGATGACAGTGCGGCAATTGCTGGAGCGGGAGCCGGTATTCGCACGCGGATGGATGAGCCATGTTTCCGGCGAGTTGCAGAAGGTCAGGACGCGCGCCGAAATACTGGCGCTGCGCTCGGTCGGGGCGCGGCTCGATGCGTGGACCGCATTCAATGATGGCCAGCTTCCGCCAAAGGGCCAATGGAAGAGCCTGGCTGAGGAAATAGGCGTTTCCCCCGAAGCGCTTTATCGCGAACTTGCCAAACGCCCGGCTTCATCAATCTAGCGGGTTTAATTATTGACTTGATTTGGAAATGATCGTTTCCTATATTGCAGCCATGATCGATACCATCCACACCAATTCCCCGGAACAACGCCATCGCGGCAGGCCGCGCGAGTTCGATATCGACCGCGCGCTTGATGGAGCAATCCGTGTTTTTTCGAGGCGCGGGTATCACGCTACCTCTGTCGGTGATCTTACCGATGCGATGGAACTGGCGCAGGGCAGTCTCTACAAGGCGTTCAAGGACAAGAAATCCATCTTCATCGCGACGATGGAGCGCTACAGGATCTTGCAGACGGAGCGGTTTGAAGCCGCCGTTGCCGGTTATGATACCGGTTACGAGCGTTTGCGAGCCGGCCTGATGTTTTATGCGGAACGGTCCCACGGTGCCACCGGTTCGGATGGATGCCTCGTGGTTGGTGCTGCCGCCGATCTCGCCGCACTGGACGACGATATCGCTGTCGTGGTCGAGCGGGCGGTGAAGGCGAGGGAGCGGATCGTTGCCCGCCTTGTGGCTGAAGGGCAGAGGGATGGTTCCGTGCAGTCGAAGACTGATCCGGATGATCTCGCCAGAGCGATGTTGTGCATGATGTACGGCATGCGGGTGGTGGGAAAGACCGGGCGCAGTTTGGAAGAGATGACGGCCGTGGTGAATATCGCCCTGAAACTTGCGGAATGATTTTGTGGCTATTTAGGAAACATTCGTTTCCATATTGGAGAAAATGATGACGACGCGTGTAGTTGAAGGGGAGGATGTTTACGAAACATCCATTTCCCCGGCGCTGACTTTTCTGCTGGCTACCGCCTGCGGACTGATTGCGGCTAATCTTTATTATGGCCAGCCCCTTGCCGGCATCATCGGTGCGGAGCTTGGCCTGTCTGCCGGCGCAACCGGTCTGATCGTGACCCTGACGCAGATCGGTTACGGCGTCGGCCTGCTGTTCGTCGTGCCGCTAGGCGATCTGGTCGAGAATCGCAGGCTGGTCGTCAGTACCGTTTCGATGGCGGTGCTTGCGCTCCTCGCGGCGGCTTTTGCCCCGCATGCGGCGCCTTTTCTGATTGCCGCCTTTCTGGTGGGTATCAGTTCGGTCGCGGTGCAGGTTATCGTTCCCTATGCGGCGCACATGGCGCCGCACGCTATTCGAGGGCGGGTGGTCGGCAATGTCATGAGTGGACTGATGGCCGGCATCATGCTGGCGCGCCCGGTTTCCAGCCTCCTCTCGGAAGTGGTCTCCTGGCGCGGTGTGTTCCTGACATCGGCTGGCGTCATGGCGATTCTCGCCGTTGTGCTCTATCGCCTTTTGCCCGTTCGTGTGCCGGAGGCAAGGCTGGGTTATGGCGCGTTGATGGCATCCATGGGCAGGCTTGCCGCCCATACGCCTATCCTGCGGCGGCGGGCGATCTATCACGCCTTCCTGTTTGCTGCCTTCAGTCTGTTCTGGACGACGACGCCGCTTTACCTGAGCGGGCCGCATTTCAATCTCAGCCAGGGTCAGATTGCGCTGTTTGCCCTTGCCGGTGCAGCAGGCACCGTCGCCGCTCCGATTGCGGGGCGCATGGCTGACCGGGGCTGGACCTATGCCGCTACTTTTGCCGCGATGGTGGCAGCGGCGCTGTCATTCGCCGTCACGCATCTTGCGCCGGAAGGATCGCATCTGGCACTCGGCATTCTCGTGGTCGCCGCCATCGTTCTCGATTTCGGCGTCACCACCAATCTGGTGCTCGGTCAGCGCGCCATCTTCACGCTCGGGGCGGAATTCCGCAGCCGTCTGAACGGCGTCTACATGGCGACATTTTTCATGGGCGGAGCGATCGGCTCTGCCGTCGGCGGCTGGGCCTATTCCGTGGGGGAATGGGGTGCTGCGTCCTGGGTCGGCTTTGCTCTACCAGCGGCGGCGCTGCTTTACTTCCTGACTGAAAAGCGCGGATAACATCCATCAACGAAAAAGCCCGGCGGAATGACATCCGCCGGGCTTTTGCAATTCGTCTTCGCGGTCAATCCTATTCCGCGAATTCAACCACGACGCCGGGGCGGACCATTTTTGCCAGCTCCGTCGCATCCCAGTTGGTGAGGCGAATACAGCCGTGGCTGTTGGTCTTGCCGATCTTCGAGGGTTCCGGCGTGCCGTGGATGCCGTAGGTCGGTTTGGACAGGGCAATCCAGACCGTGCCGACAGGGCCGTTTGGACCCGGCGGAATTTGCAGGATCTTGTCGTTCTGGCCCTGCCTGAAGTTGATCTTCGGATTGTAGGTGTAACCCGGATTAAGCGCGACGCGCTCGACCGTGTGCGTGCCGCTTGGCGAAGGCGTGTCCGTAGAACCGATGGTGGCGGGATAAGCGGCGATCAGAGCGCCATCCTCTCCATAAGCGAAGACCTGCTTGATGCCCTTATGCGCGACGATGCGGGCCACCTGTCCCTTTTTCGGTTCCCCCGGATTGACCACCTTGATGATGGTGCCGGGCACGGAGAAATCGATGCCGGGGTTCAGTTCTTTCAGATAGGTCTCGTCCATGTGGAAGCGTTCGGCCAGCGCCTCCGACGTGGAGGTGAAGGAGAGGGCGGGTAGCTGCGACTTCTCCGCATAGTCATCCGGAATGGAAGCGACATAGGGGCCGGCTGCATCGGCTGCGGTGATCGTATAATCGACGATCGGCATACCGCCGGAGGCGCGCAGACGCTCGAGAATGTCCTCGGAATTGTTCGGGTCGAGCTTTTCGCCGGTCATGTCCTGCCAGGCGGCAATTGCCTTGTTGACGTTGTCGCCCATCTTGCCATCGATCACGCCGGGCGAGATGCCTTCGCGGTCGAGGAAAGTCTGAAGTGCTACGATCTCCTGACGGGACCTGTTGACCGGTGTGGTGACGGGCGTGTGGCGCTCGATCAGGTGCTGCGGCTGCGGAACAGCAGCCGTGGTGCTTTCTTCGGGCATCGGCTGGTTGAGCGGCGCGCTTTCGACAGCGCCCGGGCCGGGAACCGAGCCGGTATAGACATCGTCGCCGGAACCATTGCCGCGATATTCGCGGTAATCGCGCACGCTTCCATTTTCCTGATAACCGTAATCGCGCTGCGGCTCACGATACTCGCCGCCGGGGGCCGGGGGATAATAGGTGGTGTCGCGCTGCTGTACCTGTTGCCGCTGCTGATAGCCTGACGGCATTTCAGTGGCCAGCAGGTTGCCGTACCGGTCATAAAAGACCGTGCGGCCCATATTGTCGCGACTGATGACGATGTCGCCACGTTGGGGCACGAAATCGAGAACACGGCCATCCGGCGTCACCAGAACCGGCTGTTCCTGATAGCCATAACGCTGCTGAGCGCCAGCCTGTAGAGGCGCGCAAACCGCCGCCAAGGCAATCGCCAGACCCAGAGCTGCGTTAACAAACTGTTTCACGATTCTGCTATCCCTTACTTCGTTCACCGATAAACACACCGCAATCTTGACCCTATTGTGAAAAAGGTGAATTCACGGTTAAAGCAATCTTAATTTACGTCACGGTTAGTAGCGTTTCCGTGATTATTGCGCTTTTACTGCCACAGGGAGGTTGTCTTGCGTTCGTTTCAGGCCGGCAAATCGCCACGCATTTTCCTCGATGAAACCTCCGTTTTCGATATTGGCGCCTGTGTTGTCGATGGTATCGACATCGCGCCCGGCCGTGCCATTCCAGATGATGGCGATCCGCGCATCGACCATTCGCTGGAAGGCTTTCTGTTCACCTGCGGTCCCGATCATATCCGCCATCCCGAACCGATCGGCGGTGAGGGCGAGGGGCGTCGATATCCTTTGCATGGGTCCTTCTCCGCGCATCCCGCCAAGATAGTTGCCTTCGACGTTCATGAGTCCAATGCATTGGCGCGTGCCGAGGTTCCCGTGAACCTTGCCGATGGCGGCATGGCCCTTCTGGAGCGGACATGGCGCATCGATGGCGAAAGCGGCGAAGTCAGCCTCGATGACCGGATCGTCAATACGAGTTCGCGGCCGATCCCGGTCTTTCTGATGTACCACATGAATGTCGGCGCGCGGCTGTTTGACGAGGCCGTTCGGCTGGAAGGTGCCATGCTCGATGGCGGTGGTCATGGCTGGCGCTTTGGCGAGGAGCCGGGCACGGTGTTCTGTGTTCCCGCCGGTCAGGACGAATGGGCGGAACTTGCGCTCGGTCCGATTGCCGCAATTGGCGGCAAGACGCTGAGAGTACGTTTCGGCACGGAGACGTTGCCCTATCTGCAGATGTGGCGGAACCAGAAGGATCCGGCCAATGTGCTTGGCATCGAACCGGTTTCGCACCGCTGGGTGGGGCGCGGGGAGCTTGAGGCCGCCGGCGAGTTCAACATGCTGCAGCCGGGCGAAAGCCGCTCCTATGGTCTTCGCTTTTCCATCCTCTGAATAGGGGACTGAATGGCGTACCGAATGAGGGCGCCGCATCATTGACGCAAGGGTTTTGAGCCCTTACATCGGATGCGGATTTCAGACAGTGGCGACAGCGTGCCAGCGGCGCCAAGGCGCCGGTTTAAGCGGAGGCATTAATATGGATATCAGGCGCATAGACGACGAATATTCGGTCACGGGACAGATCAGCGTTGCCGATCTCGACGAGGTCAAGGCATTCGGCTTCAAGTCGATCGTCTGCCACCGCCCGGACGGCGAAGAAGAAGGCCAGCCGCTTTTCGCCGATATTGCCGAGCGTGCCGAACAGCTTGGCCTGACCATCGTGCATGTACCGGTTGGCCGCTACGGCGTCGATGCGGATGCGGTTACCGGCATGGTGGATGCGCTTGACGAATTGCAGCGCCCGATGCTCGGCTATTGCCGTTCCGGCGCGCGCTCGACCGCGATCTACGAAAAGACCCACCACCTGCGCGGCTGATTTTCCGCGGATAATTCGATTTTCTAAAGCCAATCAACAGGAGTTTTCCATGACCATCAAGCGTATCGAGCCGGGCAAGCGCATGAGCGGCGCCGTCATCCACGGCAACACCGTTTATCTGGCCGGCCAGGTCGGTGAGGGCGTGTCCGTGACCGATCAGAGCAAGTCGGCGCTGGCTGAAGTCGATCGTCTGCTGGCCGCTGCCGGTTCCGACAAGTCGAAGATCCTGCAGACCATCATCTACCTCTCCGACATGTCCACCTTCGGCGAAATGAACGCCGTCTGGGAAGGCTGGATCGACCCGGCAAACCCGCCGGCCCGCGCCACCAGCGAAGCGGCGCTTGCTACTCCGGACTACAAGGTTGAGTTCATCGTTACCGCTGCTCTCTGAGTAACGGTTTGATTTTGAGACAGGCCGGGTTGCGGAATGCAGCCCGGCCTTTTTTGTTGGGAAAATTCGAAACGCTCGTTTTGTCATCCTCGGACTTGCCCCGAGGATCCAATCACGTATCGCAAATTGATAGGTAGCAGATGCTCGGGACAGGCCCGAGCATGACGGAGGAGAGGCGATTGTCCCAGGTTTGTGAATCGCTTGCGCCCTTCATTTCAGAAGCTAAGCAAGCGCCTTCTCAAGCTGCTTCAACGTCTTCACCCGTTCTGCAAACCACAGTCGTGCCAGGTCATTGGCTGAGGCGAGGTCGATACCATCAGGGTCTATGGAAGTGATTTTCCAGCGTGCGGTTTTCGCACCCGCAAGAGCGGCCAGCCGTGATGCCTCGCCCTTGATGGCGTTGAGGCGCGCGGCCTCGTCCGCTGCCGCAGCCATCAGCTGTTCCGCGTCGGAAAGGTCAGTGCGCAGATCGGCGGGTGTGATGTTGCTGGCGTTGCGGGCAGGGCCACCATTGATCTGCACGCCCTCTGTCCGCAGCCGGTAGAGCCTTGTATCGGGAAGAGAGAGGTAGAGTTTTGCCTTGGGATAGCGGTCGATGTAGCGCTGTCTGGCAAGCGTTACTTCTTCCGGATCGATTAGTTCCGCCTTGCCTACCAGTGTCAGCCGGGGCAGCGTCAGCGCGTCACCCTTGCCGAAGGGGGCAAGTGTCAACGAGATGCGCGGGTCGGCCTCCATGTTTCGGGCATGCAGCGTCAGGCCCGCTGCGAAGAAGAACGGCGTACCATCCGGCTCGATCCCGATATTGGTGGCGGTCGTATAGGGATAACCGCTGACCGGATCGAGGGTCGCGAGCGCCGCCGTGCGGGATGTGTGCAGGACATCGCGTGCCACGCGCACGGCCTCGAATGGCGCACCGGCCGAAGGTTCGATCTTTGCGCCGCGTGGGGTGATGACGGGAGGGGCTGCATCCGGCATGTCGTTTCCTAACCTGTATGTTCTAGTCAGGATTTACACCATGCCGGAGCCATGTCCATGCGCAATATCAGGTCCGGCTTCTGATCTGGGTCAGCGTGCGGGTTGGCGTGATCGCTTCGGCATCCAGCTTCACCTCGATGATGGCGGGCTTGCCGCTTGCCCGGGCGCGTTCGAAGGCGGCGGCGAAGTCTTGCGTCTTTTCGACCGTTTCGCCGTGGCCACCATAGGCCTTGGCAAAGGCGGCGAAATCCGGGTTGACGAGATCGGTGCCGCTGACGCGGCCGGGATATTCCCGCTCCTGATGCATGCGGATCGTGCCATAGGTACCGTTATTGACCAGCACGGTGATGATCGGCAGACCATACCGCACGGCGGTGATGAATTCCTGCCCATGCATCATGAAGCAGCCATCTCCGGCAAAGCAGATCACTTCCCGCTCGGGAAACAGGTGCTTGGCGGCCACAGCCGCGGGCAGGCCGTAACCCATCGAGCCGGAGGTCGGCGCCGATTGAGTGTTGAAGCGGCGGAAGCGGTGGAAGCGGTGCACCCAGGTGGCATAGTTGCCCGCGCCATTGGTGAAGATGGCATCGTCAGGCACATTGGCCTCGATCCAGTCCATGATCGGACCCATCTGCACCGCGCCCGGACCGGTCTGCGGCGGTGTCGACCAGGTAAGGTAAGCCGAATGCATGGTGGCCGTGCGGTCCGCCCAGGCGGCGTTATCGGGGAGCGTTACGGAAGAAAGGGCGGCGACGAAATCATCCGGTGAGGCGCAGATTGCGAGATCGGGGCGATAGACGCGGCCAAGCTCTTCGGCCTCCGGGTAGATGTGGACAAGTTTCTGCGACGGGTAGGGAATGTCGATCAGCGTGTAGCCGGAGGAAGGCATTTCCGAGAGGCGACCGCCGAGCAGCACCACGAGGTCGGCTTCCTTGATGTCCTTCGCCAAGGCCGGGTTGATGCCAATACCGATATCGCCCGCGTAAGATGGGCTCAAGTGATCGAACAGCATCTGGCGACGGAAGGAACAGCCGACGGGCAGTTTGTTCTTTTCGGCAAAAGCCGTGAAGCTTGCGACGCTTTCTTCGGACCAGCGTGTGCCGCCGATGATGAAGATTGGCCGCTTGGCCTCGCCCAGCATTTTTGAGAAAGCGGCGATCTGCGACGGGCCGGGATGCGCTTCGACCGGCGTATAGGGCTTTGCCTCGGGGGCTTCGACCTCTTCAACCAGCATGTCTTCGGGCAGCGTCAGCACCACGGGACCGGGGCGGCCGGAGGTGGCGACGGCAAAGGCGCGGGTGACGAATTCCGGAATGCGGCGCGCATCGTCGATCTCGCCCACCCATTTGGCGAATTCGGTAAAGGCGCGGCGATATTCCACCTCCTGAAACGCCTCACGCTCGCGGGCTTCGCGCTGTACCTGGCCGATGAACAGGATCATCGGAATTGAATCCTGCCTTGCGATATGCAGGCCGGCCGAGGCGTTGGTGGCGCCGGGACCGCGCGTTACCATGCAGATGCCGGGTTCGCCGGTCAGCCTGCCCCAGGTGTCGGCCATCATTGCGGCGCCGCCTTCCTGGCGGCACACCACGGTTTCGATGCCGCTTTCATAAAGCGCGTCCAGCACCGCCAGATAGCTTTCACCGGGAACGCAGGAAACGCGGGAGACGCCATTGGCTTTCAGCGCTTCGACGATCAGTTGTCCGCCTGTTCTTTTCATTCCGGTTGCTTTCATGGCGTCGTGGTCCTTTCGATGTTTTCCAGTTCGGCCAGCACTTGCGCCTGATGCTCGCCAAGCTTCGGGCTCGGGCGTCCGTAGTGCAGCGGGGTTTGCGACAGCACGATGGGGGTGCGCACGCCGGGAATGACCGTGCCATCTTCTGATTCGAGATCAACACGTAAGCCGCGGGCCTGAATTTGCGGATCGGCGAACATGTCTTCGATGGAGTTGATCGGCCCGGCCGGCACGGCATTCTGTTCGCAGGCGGTCAGAAGATCGCGCTTTTGCCATTTCAGCGTCTCGGTGCAAACGATCCGCCGCACCTCTGCCTTATGCGCCACGCGCGCCTTGTTGGTGGCGAAACGTTCTTCATCGGCGGTCGCCTCGATTCCGAGGATCTTGCAGAGACGGCGGAACTGGCCGTCATTGCCGACGGCCAGGATGAGGAAACCATCCTCTGTCGGCATGACCTCATAGGGTGAGATATTCGGATGGGCGTTGCCGAGCCTGACGGGGGCATTGCCGGATATCAGGTAGTTCATATTCTGGTTGGCGAGCACTGCCGATTGCACATCGAGGAGTGCCATATCGATCTGCTGGCCTTCGCCTGATCGCATGGCGTGGATCAGCGCGGCCTGAATGGCTGACACGGAATAGATGCCGGTGAAGATATCGGCAACCGCTACGCCCGCCTTCATTGGCTGACCGTCGGGTTCGCCGGTGATCGACATGAAACCGGACATGCCCTGCACGATATAGTCGTATCCGGCGAAGTCGGCATAAGGACCGGTCTGGCCGAAGCCGGTGATGGAGCAATAGATCAGCTTCGGATTGAGAACCCTGAGACTCTCATAGTCGAGGCCATATTTGGCAAGCCCGCCGCGTTTGAAATTCTCGATGACGACATCGGCGGTGCGCACGAGCCGCCGCACCAGCGCGCAGCCTTCCGCCGTCTTGAGATCGGCGACGATGGAGCGTTTGCCGCGATTGGTGGCATGGTAATAGGCGGCGGAGAGGTTTTCACCATCGGCGCTTTCGACAAAGGGCGGACCCCATGCGCGGGTATCGTCTCCGCCTTCGGGGTTCTCGACCTTGATGACATCCGCACCCATATCTGCCAGCATCTGCCCCGCCCAGGGACCGGCCAGAACACGCGCCAGCTCGATGACGCGAATGCCTGATAGTGGCGGTTTCCTGTTCGGCGTTTCGGTCATTTGTCCCCCGGTGTTTTGTGCTTGCCGGTTTATAGACGTCTCCCCGCATTGCCGCATGTGATTTTATCTCATGGACTTATTCCGTTTCGGCAAAGGCTCGTCAGTTGCCAACGACGCGGCCGCACCAGGCGGCGAAATCCGCAGCCACGGCATGCCAGCCGATCTCGTTCAGCGTTTCGTGGCGCATGCCCCGGTAGATCGTGTGTTCGACATGGCTGAAACCCGCTTCGCGGAAGCGTTCGGCAAGCCAGACGATCTCCTTGCCGTCATTGGTCGCGGCATCCTGATCGCCGCTGACAAGCAAAATCGGCAGCGTCTTCGGCAGGCGTTCGATGAGCCTCGGCGCACGATAGCACAATTCAAAGACATCCTGCCACAGGGAGACGCTGGCCTCGAACTGGCAAAGCGGATCCTCAACATAAGCGTCCACCGCTGCCCTGTCATGGCTCAGCCAGTCCGCATGAGTGCGCTTTTCCGGCATTCTGGCATTCCAGGCACGGAAGGTTGCTTTGGGCAGGATGGCGCTCGGCACATCAGAGCCTTTCAGCATCTTTTCAAGGCGCAGCACGATCTGTGCAAGACGGCCCATGACACCGGGATTGAGGTTGGAATTCCAGATGGAAAGGCCATCAAAGGCATCCGGATGACTGACGGCGGTGTTGAGCGCCACAAGGCCGCCCATGGAATGGCCGAACAGGATCACCGGCAGGCCGGGATGTCTTTCGCCGACCATCATGCGCATCGCCATGACATCGGTAACCACCTTCTGGGCGCCATCCTTCCAGGCGAAGCGGCCGATCGGCGCATCCGCCGCCCTCGTACGGCCATGGCCGCGATGATCGTGGGCGTATACCTCGAAACCCTGCTTTGCCATGACATCGGCAAAACGGCGGTAACGGCCGGCGTGCTCCACCAGGCCGTGGCAGATCATCAGCACGCCGCGCGCCGGAGAAAGGGCAGAGGGCTGGTGGCGAAAGGCGATGGATGCGCCTGATGGAGCGTCGAGCCTCTCAATCCGGCTGAACGTCAAGTCATCCGTCGTCTCATTCATGCTTTCGCCCGTGCCTGCCATGGTATCCCTTGTCATAATCATGGGGTCATAATCGTGCCAGAGGTTGCCCCAAGGTCCTATTTACCCTACATAGCGGCAAATTTCCCGATACGTACTCTTTAAAATCCGATGTGGAGCATTCGCTACAATGGCACGTCAATTCATCTATCACATGGCCGGGCTGAACAAGTCCTATGGCGCGAAGAAGGTTCTTGAGAACGTCCATCTCTCCTTCTATCCCGATGCCAAGATCGGTATCCTCGGTCCGAACGGTGCCGGTAAGTCGACCGTTTTGAAGATCATGGCTGGTCTCGACAAGGAATATACCGGTGAGGCCTGGCTCGCTGAGGGTGCGACGCTCGGTTATCTCGAGCAGGAGCCGAAGCTCGACGAAAACAAGACCGTGATGGAAAACGTCATGGAAGGTGTGGCGAGCAAGACGGCAATCGTCGATCGCTACAACGAGCTGATGATGAACTATTCCGACGAAACGGCGGATGAGGGCGCAAAGCTTCAGGACATCATTGACAGCCAGAACCTGTGGGATCTGGAAAATCAGGTCGAAATGGCCATGGATGCGCTGCGTTGCCCGCCTGGCGACTCGGCAGTAACCGGCCTTTCGGGTGGTGAGCGCCGCCGCGTGGCGCTCTGCAAGCTGCTGCTTTCGCAGCCTGACCTGCTGCTGCTCGACGAACCGACCAACCATCTTGACGCCGAAACCATCGCCTGGCTCGAAAAGCACCTGCGCGACTATCCCGGCGCCGTGATGATGATCACCCACGATCGCTACTTCCTCGACAACGTCACCGGCTGGATTCTCGAACTCGACCGTGGCCGCGGCATTCCCTACGAAGGCAACTATTCCGCCTATCTGCAGGCAAAAGCCAAGCGCATGCAGCAGGAATCCCGCGAAGACGCCTCGCGCCAGAAGGCCATCAGCCGCGAACAGGAGTGGATCGCTTCCAGCCCCAAGGCGCGCCAGACGAAGTCCAAGGCGCGTATCCGCGCCTATGACGAGCTGGTGGAAGCAGCTGAAAATCGCCGTCCCGGCGACGCGCAGATCGTCATTCCGGTCGCCGAGCGTCTGGGCCGCGTTGTTATCGAGGCGGAAAACCTTACCAAGTCCTATGGCGATCGTGTTCTGATCGAAAACCTCACCTTCAAGCTGCCTCCGGGCGGCATCGTCGGCGTCATCGGCCCGAACGGTGCTGGTAAAACCACGCTGTTTCGCATGATCACCGGCCAGGAAAAGCCCGATAGCGGTTCGGTGACCATTGGTGAGACCGTGCACCTTGGTTACGTCGACCAGAGCCGCGATACGCTGGCGGGTGACAAAACCGTCTGGGAGGAAATCTCCGGCGGCAACGACATCATCAAGCTCGGCAAGTTCGAAACGAACTCCCGCGCTTATTGCGGCGCCTTCAACTTCAAGGGCGGCGATCAGCAGCAGAAGGTCGGCAACCTCTCCGGTGGTCAGCGTAACCGCGTTCACCTTGCCAAGATGCTGAAGGCAGGCGGCAACGTGCTGCTGCTCGACGAACCGACCAACGACCTTGATACGGAAACGCTGGCAGCGCTCGAAGAAGCGCTAGAAGCCTTCGCCGGTTGCGCCGTTATCATCAGCCACGATCGCATGTTCCTCGACCGTCTGGCCACTCACATCCTCGCCTTCGAGGGTGACAGCCACGTGGAATGGTTCGAAGGCAACTTCGAAGACTATGAAAAGGATAAGGTCCGCCGTCTCGGCCCGGAAAGCATCAAGCCCGGCCGCGTCAGCTACAAGCGCCTGACGCGCTAATCCTGTTCTCGGATTACTTCAGAAAGGCCCGCCTAAAAGCGGGCCTTTTTTGATGCAATAAATGGGGCTTAAGGGGAGAGCGTGGCAAATTGCGCTTGCATCTCGCGCGACACCGACATAAAGATATCTTTATATGTTGATTAGATTGCAAGGTGCGGCAGACGTGGCGTTCGGTTTGGATAAATTGGTGGATCTCTTGAAGGCGGCCGGCGAGCCGACGCGCTTTCGCTTGCTGGCGCTTCTGGCGGCCGGCGATCTGACTGTCACCGATCTCACCGAAATTCTCGGCCAGTCGCAGCCCCGTATTTCCCGTCATCTCAAGCTTTTGACGGAAGAAGGTTTGATCGAGCGCTATCAGGAAGGCGCCTGGGCCTATTTCCGCCTGCGGCAGGATGGCGAGCCCGCCGTTGTTATCAGGCAGCTGCTGGGCGCCGCATCGCCTTCTGACGCCGTTCTCCAGCGCGACAGCGAACGCCTTGCCACCGTCAAGCGGGTAAGGGCGGAGCGGGCACAGGATTATTTCAGCCGCAATGCCTCCGCCTGGGACGAGCTGCGCCGCCTGCATGTGAGCGACGAGGCGGTGGAAGGGGCATTGCTGAAGCTGGTGGGAACCACCCCGATCGACTCGCTGCTCGATCTCGGCACCGGCACGGGCCGCATCCTGCAGCTTCTGAGCGGCATCTATCGCCGGGCAATCGGCGTCGATGCGAGCCGCGACATGTTGTCGGTGGCGCGCTCCAATCTGGACAAGGCGGGCGTGGTCAATGCATCCGTTCGCCATGGCGATATTCTCAACCTGCCGCTGGAAGGCCAGGATTTCGATCTGATCGTCATCCATCAGGTTCTGCATTTTCTCGACCAGCCGGAGATCGCGCTTTCCGAAGCCGCCCGCATACTGCGTCCCGGTGGCCGGCTGATCGTCATCGATCTTGCACCGCATTCCTTCGAGCATCTTCGTGACGAGCATGCGCATGTACGGCTCGGCTTTTCGCATCCGCTCATGGATGAATGGCTGAAAAAGGCCGGGCTCGCGCTCGACCGCGCCGTCGATCTTCATTCTGAACGGGCGTCCGATGAATCCTTGGACGTCACGATATGGGTTGCCCGCGACCAGCGGCTGCTGATGGTAGACGATGTGGTGCAAGAGGCCGTTTTACTTGCTGCCGGGAGGGCATGATATGTTGAGGTCGGAAACCGCGCGCCACAATGGCGAAATCCGGGGTGATATCCGGTTATCTTTCGAGTTTTTCCCGCCCAAGAATCCCGAGATGGAAAACCAGCTCTGGGAAACGGTTGCCGAGCTGAAGAAATGGGATCCGGATTTCGTCTCCGTCACCTATGGCGCGGGCGGTTCCACCAAGGCGCCGACGCTGGATGCGGTGCGCCGGATGATCGGTGACAGCCATTTGCCGACCGCCGCGCACCTGACCTGCGTGGATGCCAGCCGTGACGACGTGCATCAAGTCGTTGAAGAGTTTCGCAATGCCGGCGTTCGCCATTTCGTGGCGCTGCGCGGTGATCCGTCGACCGGTATCGGCACGGATTACAGGCCGCATCCGCAAGGTTACGAGAATGCCGCCGCCCTGGTGAAGGGGCTACGCGATATCAGCGATTTCGAGGTTTCCGTTTCTGCCTATCCCGAAAAGCATCCGGAGAGCGCCAGCGATGCGGTCGATATCGATATGCTGAAGCGCAAGGCGGACAATGGCGCAACGCGGGCGCTGACGCAGTTCTTCTTCGATAATGACGTGTTCGAGCGCTACATGGAGCGGGTTACGGCTGCGGGCATCACCATTCCGGTGGTTCCGGGTATCATGCCGATCCAGAACCTGACCCAGCTCAAGCGTTTCGCCGGCCGCTGCGGTACCAGTGTGCCCGGTTTTCTGGATGAGCGTTTTGCAGGTTATGACGACGATCTCGAGGGACGCGCCCGCGTTGCGGCGGAAGTTGCTGCCGAGCAGATCGCCGATCTTCAACGGCGCGGTGTCAACGAGTTCCATCTCTACACCATGAACCGTGCGCCGCTGGTCGATGCGGTGCTTGAAAACCTCGGGCTTGAGCGTTTGCGCCGCAGCGCCGCCTGATTTCAGATATCCCATTTACGACAGGAAAAAAGCGCAGGCCCGACAGGACCTGCGCTTTTCAAACTTGTGTCATCTACGGTTCTTTTCTGCGTTTGGTCTTCACGTCTCGTCAGATGAAAAGCATCATCGCTACGAACAAAAACGCCAAACCGACTGCCAAGGCATTGAGAGATTTTGTAAGTCCCATGGGTGCCTCCTGTTGTTGACAAGTTCGATAATATGACCGTTTTGTGGCACTTGAAAAGCGGTTTCTGTGATGCGGTGCAGCATGCTTTGCGGCCGCTTAAAAAAGTAACTTCTGTAATTATTTGAAAATAAAAGATTATTTTCTCATCACGCAGTGCTTCATATCTTTAAAAAAAGTAAATGATCGGGGTGTTATCCCCAGTCATCCGGTCGAGATTAACAGTTTACGCCTTGATTCCGGCCGATAGATTAAAGGCCTGAAGGTGCGATTAACACAGGTTAAAGCGCCTGGAGAAGTGCCTGGGTCGGCCATCCATCCGCGGGGATTCCGAGACGCTGCTGTTCCTTCTGGATGGCGACGCGGGTGCCGGAACCGAGAATGCCGTCCACCTTGCCGACATCGTGGCCGCGCGCTTCAAGCTTGGTCTGCAACTCTTTCATCGTCGCGTCATCGAAGCCCGGATCGGGATTGCCCTTATTATAGACAGGGGCGCCCATCAGACGGTTGGCGAAGTAGGCAGCCGAGGTCGTGTAGATGAATGACTGGTTCCATTCCAGATAGATGTTGAAGTTGGGATAGGTGAGGAATGTCGGTCCCTTGCGGCCCTGCGGCATGATGAGAGCTGCGGGCAGGGAGGCGAAATTTTTGTTGCCGTCGCGCGGGGTCACGCCAAGGGTAAACCAGTCACCGGCGGTAAGCGAACCGCCGAGGCCGGATTTTTCCCAGGGCAGGTTTTCCGGTACGGAAACTTCCTGCATCCAGGGTTCGCCCTTCTTGAAGCCGAGGTGCTGGATGAATTTCGCCGCCGTCAGGATCGCATCCGGTGCGCTGCTCTTGACGTTGACATGGCCATCGCCATCACCATCGATGCCGAAGGCGATGATGTCCTTGGGCAGCATCTGTACCTGGCCGATTTCACCGGCCCATGCACCCGTGTTGGACGTGGGGTCGAGATCGCCGTGCTGGACCATTTCGATGAGGGCCAGCAATTGCGGACGGAAGAGTTCCGGGCGGCGGCAATCGTGCGAGAGGGTCACCAGCGCGTTACGGGTGTTGAAATCGCCCTGGACGGCACCGAAATCGGTCTCCATGGCCCAGAAGGCGGCAATGACGCCAGCCGGTATGCCGAATTCGTTCTCGGCACGGGCAAAGGTCGATGACAGCTCCTGCAGCTTCTTGCGGCCGATATCGAGACGGGCCTGGCTGACGGTGCGCTGGGAAAATTCGAGGAAGGTTTGGCGGAAGACGCCCTGCGCGCGGTCACGCGAAAGCACTTTGGGGTCTATCTGCGCACCGGCCAGCGCCTTTTCGATGGCAGCCGCCGGAACACCCTTGGCAGCGGCCTCAGCCTTCACGCCCTCAAGAAATGCGCCGAGATCACCGCCGCAGGCAACCTGCTTTGGATCGTCAGGCGAGGCCACAGGCGGTGTGGCAAGGGCGGAGCCGGTGGAGAGAAGCGACAGAGCGGCGGCAAAAATGATGCTGCGCGACCGAAAAGTGGGCATGGGAATTTCCTCGATAGGTTGTTAGCCCGCTTTACCCACATGTTTGCGACAAAAAAACGGGTCCAGCGATCTGCCGGTGCAGAAGAACGCCGATTTTTCGAATGTGTTGCTTCTTGGCCGTATTATTTGGCCGAAGCGATCCATTTCCGCCAGTTTTTCTCACTTCCGGCGAAGACATTGATGTCGGTTGGGCCGTTGACGCCGGGCACGACGCCGGTGGCCGTATATTGCCAGAAGGCCCACTGCCGGTCTTCGTAAATCTTGGCGGGATGCGCGGCGACGGAGCGCACCCAGAAATGGTAATTCTTGAACTGGCCAACGAGGTTGTCGCGGTGAAAGTCGACCGAGGTGTAGATGATCGGGCGCTTGCCGTAATGGGCCTCTAGGCGGTCGAGGAAACGCTGCATCTCGGCACGGACGATGCCAGGGGCCGGGCGCGTCTTGCAGGTGGGGGAGGAGGGGTTCCATTCCACATCGAGAACCGGCGGCAGGGTGACGGCTTCCTTTGGCACGTTGCTTATGAACCAGTCTGCCTGAGCGTCCGCCGTCGAGCAGAAATAATAGAAATGGTATGGCGCGTGCAGGATATCTGCCGCCGCCGCACTGCGCCAATGGTCGCCGAATTTCGGATCGATGCGGTCTGAGCCTTCGGTCGCCTTGATGAAGACGAAGGAAACGCCGGATTTGCGAACGGTCCGCCAGTCGATGTCGCCATTCCATTTGGACACATCGATGCCATGCACCTCGTGGCGATGCGGGTTGTTCGTGCCAAAATCCTGGGGGTCGGTATCGGAGAATTTCGGCTTGGAAACAGAGGCGGTTTCAAGCAGGTCATAGCTCGTGGACGTACAGCCGCCGATCAACAACATAGCCGACAAAAGTGCCGATAGACGCAGCCGCATTGGAACCCTGATGAATTATTGTTGCCCATACGCAGCCGCAAAATGGCGCGCCGCGTCTCCCGATTTACCCATAACATGGTAAACAAGTCGTTATGGCAAGGGGCAGTGGCCCATTTTCGGCTCGCAAGTCGCTGGATTCCAAGAGATTTGCGGTCTTTCAGTCCCAGTGGCGTATACTTGTAGGACGCCGGCTGGCAGCGTCTCGCCCGCATTTGCAGAGGCGAGGTGCCATAACCCTTGAAGATCAGGCGTCTGCCAGAATGCGGCTGACTTTTGGCTGCACTTCGGCGACCGGAAGCGTGATGATGGCCCGCCAGGCGTAACCCCGGGCAATCTCCTCGAATTCGAGATTGCCATCAAAACGGCCCGCCATGTTGGCCAGAACGTAACGGAGATTGGCGCGGGGCGTGACATGGAAGCGGGTGAGCCATGCCTGCAAAAGTGCGCGGAACCACCTGGGCAATTGTTCCTGCTGGCCGAAATCGACGATGTGCAGCGAGCCGCCGGGCTTGAGAGCTGTCAGCGCCTGTTCGATCGCCTTTTCCCAGTCCGGTATCATCGAAAGCGCATAGGGGATCATGACGCGGTCGAAACCGTCCGGCTGACCGAATTCTGCGGCGCGGAAAGCGGTGGCGTCGGCCACACGCAGAACGGGGCGTTCCGTCTTTCCGGTAAAATTCTCGGATGCGGTCAGCAGCATTTCGGCGGAGATATCGAGACCGTACAGTCTTGCTTCCGGAAACTTGCGGCTCGCCAGCAGCAGGTTGCGGCCGGTACCGCAGCCGACTTCAAGCAGCGTGCCGCCCTTGGGCACGTCGAGGCCGGAAATGGTCCTGTCGCGGCCCAGAAGGTAATATTTGCGGGTGATATCGTAGATATGCCGCTGGTGGCGATACATGCGGTCCATTAGGCTCGCATGCGCCTCATCCGCAAGGCCGACATTCTCGCCGATGGTCTTCATGCCAGAGCCCTCTGATAGATATGGAAGCCGCCATAGATGGCCGAACGGTCCATGGCGTTTAGCTCATTGGAGCGTTCCTCGAGATAGATCCACTGGTTGCGGATATCGGCCGAGAGACGGCCTTCGATCACGCTCTTTTCGGCAGCGGTGCGGAAGATGACGCGGGCGCCGGGAGCGGCGGTGCGGCTGATCTGCGACCACAATTCGTTGAGCTGCGCGTCCGTCATCCAGTCCTGCGCATCGAGCAGAATGTAGCGATCGACGCCGTTTGCCGGCTTTTTGGAAAGCAGCTCGGTATAGGTGGCGTGGTGCACGGCAACGCGGGCGGTGTTGTCGCGGATCGTCTCGTAATATTCCCGCTTGAGATAAGCGGGCAGGGCACCCTCATGCGGCTCGGGATAACGGCGCGCGAAGGCCTGCCAGGCGAAATAATTGTCGCTGAGCGGGAAATTGCAGGCAAGCTTTTCCAGCCGCTCCTTGAGGACGGAGGCGACCGTGCCGTCGTTGGAAAGGCTTGCCAGCTCGTCATATTGGCGGGGCGGAATGCCAAGGCCGAACAGCGAACTTTTCCGCTTCGTCAGCCAGCGCACCACCGGCTTGTCGAACAGCGGTGCGACCTTGCTGTCGAAGAACCGACGCTGTTCGTCCAGCGTGCGGCTATTGGCCATTTCGGTCAGCTTGACGCCGTGCAGGCGGGCCATGAGGTGGCCGGCGCCGATGAAACGGCCGAGCAGACCGGTGCGGTAGATGTTCCTGTCGAATACCGAGATGCGGCGACGGCCGGACAGGGTGCGCTTCGACCAGTAGGCCTTGGTCGTGTCGTCGAGATGGTCGGCGATGAAGCGGTCGTAGCCGTGACTATTGCTGCGCGTATTGGCGCGGCCGAACTGGCGAACCACATCCTGATGGGCGGGGAGATGGCGGAAGGCGGCAAGCTTCAGCTTGTTGAGAGCGATGTGATGCGGGTTAAGATCCACCACATCGATGCTGGCCGGGTTGCGGGAGAGGTAAGCCAGCATGTTACAGCCGCCCGAGCCGATGGTGACGATGCGGTGGCCTTCAGCAAGCTCCATCGCTTCCATATCGATTTCCGGGTCTTCCCAGATTTGCGGATAAACCAGACCGGAAAAGAGAACCCCGAAGAACCGTTCGGAAAAACCGCTTTTCGAGAGCGCCTTGTGCTGGAGCAATGCGGACTTCAGTTTCGTATTCTTGCTGAAGCCGGTCTTGGGTGCCGCACTCGTCATATGTTCACCTCTCAATAGATTGAGAGGCGTCTACAGTCACGACGCTACAGTTTGATGACAGGGGTTGTGGGCCGACGTAACGAATCGAAAAGGCGGTGTGAAACCAACTCGGGTCTCAAGCTTTCATTTCGATGCGACGTCATCCTCGGGCTTGTCCCGAGGATCCAACCACGTATCGTAAAATCAAAAGCTTGCAGATCCCAGGGACAAGCCCAAGGATGACGAAAGTGACGTGCTCGACGTTTTTAAGAAAAGCCACTTTGCTGCATTGCAGTCCCGGCGCTGCTCAAAGGCTTACTTGCGCAGAACGTGCAGCATGCCCTTGCGCTTGGCGTCGTAATAATAACCGCGTGCATAAAGCCTGACAGCATTGTCCCGGTTGTTGTCGGCAACAAGCCAGGCGCCGCTCAGATATTTTACGGCATATTTGAGGTTGGTTTCGGCATCGAACAGGCCCGAGGCGGGGCCATCAAAGCCCATGGAGCGGGCCGTGGCGTGCTTGATCTGCATCAGGCCGAAGTGGCCGCCATTATAGGCGCCGGGATTGTATCTGCTTTCACGCTGCACCACGCGATGCACCAGATCTTCCGGCACATTATACATGACAGCGTATTTCGAAATAAGCCCGCTCAGCTTTTCACGTCCGGCCGGCGCGGATTTGTACGGCGCCGTCATCGTTTCGTTCTGCCGGATAGCTGCAAGGGCGGCGTTGGTCGGACCGGCCGCATAGGCCAGAACCGTGCTGTCCGGCTTCGGCAGGGGAATGACTTTCCGTTCCGCGGTCAGTTCGGTACCGATCGACGGCGTTCCGGGCGGCGGCGGTGCGGGCGGGAAGCTGCCCTTGACGGCAACCACCTGCGGCAGGTCGGCGGCAGAGTTGTGGGCCGCCGGTTTCGCGGCGGCACTTGCGGTTTCGATCGCTGCGGCTGCCGGCGTTGCGGCGTGCGGTGCAAGAGCCGCAGCCGTCGTCGGCGCGGTTGTCGTTACCGTCGCCTGCGCGACCTCTGTCTGTTGTTGCTGCGGCTGCATCTGTGTTGGGCTTGCCACTGCCGCTGCAATTTCGGCTGCCGGCGGCAGCGCCACGCGGCCACCCTTGACGGCGGCGACGGTTGGAAGCGATTCGGGTTGGGAAGAGGCTGCCACGTCAGTGGCATGTGCTGCCGGTGCGGCGGCATCAGCCGGGGCTCCAGCCGTTTCCGACTGGGCGGAGGCTTGTGCCGGTGCGGTTTGGTTGACTGGGGCTATTTTCGGGCCGTTCGGCCCTTCCTTTGCGGCATATTCGACGCTGGTGCATCCGGCCAAAGCCAGTGCAAGGCCCACCGTGGAAGACAGAAGAAGTGCGCTTCTTCCGCGGAATTTTGCCGAATTTCGCATGTTGCCGCCTTCGTTATGCCTGTCTGTCGATACCCCCGCGTCGAGCGAAGCAGGCAGTGTCCCGTCGAGCCTTCATTAACCTATTGTAAGGATAGCGGCAAGCCGGGACGTGGCGTCGCGGTTTTTCAGGCGGCGATGCGGCGGTATCCGGCGCTGACGGCACGACCAGAAATGAAGTGAGTGCGGTATTTCGGCCGGATTTTTTTGTTGCCGGACATGCGGCGCACCAGTGCCAGTGTGGAGCCGGCAAAGAGCGCCTGCGCTGCCAGAATGCCAAGCGCCAGCAGCAGGACTGCGGCCTGCGCTACGGCCAGCGTTTCGACCGCATTGCCGGAGGTGGAAACGAATTGCGGCAACAGTGCCAGGAAGAACATGAAGTAACGCGGACGCAACGCTGCTATGGCATAGCAATCACGGAAAATGCCGCTGGATGATTTGCCGGGCAGATTGTCATTGTCTGCATTGGCTGCCTGGGCGGCGGGGGTGGCAAAGGTCCATAACAGGAAAAGAATCAGCCAGCCGATACCCGCCCACTGAACGATTTCCACAAAGGCATGCGGCAGATAGGCAAGGCCAGCCGCTGGAATCGCAGATATCGTCATGGCTGTGACGATGCCCAGCGCCCCGCCGCTGACAGAGGCAAACACCGTTTTTTTGCCGCGGATAGCGGCATAGGAGGCGACAGAGAATACAAGGGGAGAGGGAAGTGCGAACACAACGGCACATGCTGCACAAAAAACCAGCCACGCCTGTCCAGACATTCTCTTCCTCCTTGCCCTCCCTGTCGCCGCTTTCTCCAGCCTATCGTAAAATTAGGCCGCTGTGAACGGTTGACCGACGTGTTCCATCACTTCGGTAAACCATTTTGCAGACAGGTCGAAATGCTTTCCGCCCTTGATACGCGGAAACTCGATGGTCCGCAATTTACCCTTTTGGTCTTCGTCGTGGCCGGTGACGCCCGACACCTTGTTCAGCGCGCTTTCGACGGCAAGATCGACCATGCCCTGGATGAGGCGCAGATCGTCGCCGTTAGCGGGAGCGGAGCGGGCGAAGTAACCGGATTTCTGGACCATGGAGCGTTCGGCGCCGATGAGGCCGGCGAATTGCTTCTGGAACCAGCCGCCGACATTGATGGTGTCGATCTTCACATGGCCGAAGGCATCGCGCTTGACGGCTTCACCGGCGGCTTCGCGTTCGGCAACGATGGAATCGAGCCCCGCACCTTCGGAAACGAACAACGTCACGTAGCCGTGTTTGTCCATGATCGCCTTCAGCCGTTCGGCTTCCGCTTCGATGTCGAACGCCATTTCCGGCAGGTAGATGCCGTCTATGTTCTTCATCTGCGTGTTCATCATCAGGCCTTCGACATATTCATTGCCGTTGGTCTTCTGGATGTAGGCGCGCGCGGTCGCAGCTGTCAGCCAGCCGCAATGGCGGCCCATGACTTCGTGGATGACAAAGGTCTTGGGCGCAGCACTCTGCTCGTTGCTGACATTGTCGAAAAAGGAAGCGCCCACTTCGGCCGCGGTCCATGCGCCGAGCGATTGCCTGATCGGAACCACGTCGTTATCCACGGTCTTCGGCAGGCCGACGACGGTCAGATCGTAACCGTTGGCGCCGAGATAGGCGGCAAGGTCGGCGGCCGTCGTATTGGTGTCGTCGCCGCCGATGGTGTGGAGAATGGTGATGCCGTCGGCAGCCAGCCGTTCGGCGGCAACGCGCAGCGGATTTTCACCCTCTTTCACCAGCCCGCGCTTGGCGCAATCGGCAGCGTTGGTGAGCTTTACGCGGCTGTTGCCGATCGGCGATCCGCCATAACCGTGCAGCAGATGCGCCTTTTCGCGCATGTCCTTGTTGATTTCGATCCGGTCGCCCAGAAGCACGCCCTGATAGCCGGAACGATAGGCCACAATGTCAATATCAGGCGCGACGTCGCTATAGCGCTCGATCAGGCCGCCGACGGCCGAAGAGAGACAGGGAGCAAGGCCACCCGCGGTCAGCATTGCGACTTTCTGTTTGGCCATTGTGGCTCTCCTTTGCTTGGATAGAAAGATATGTCTGGCAAATGGATGCGACAGCCACGTGTAGGTGTAAAGTGAATTTATCACGAAAAATGCCGATTTCTCGCGGTTTTTCAGCAGCTTGGGCAAAGAAACCGAATATAATCGTTTCAATCGCCTCCAACCTTGCACCGGGCTTCGCCGTCTGTGGAAAACCGTCGCTCTCCCGTTTACCGCCCCCTTGCTCCTGAAGAAAAACTGTCGCAAAAATGAATAAAAGTTAATGCCGCAGCGGCGCCGCGCATATTGCATTCACGGCGATATGCCGTCATGCTTGGCGTCATGATGTTCGATTTCGCCTGTTTGCATATTTCATCCCTGTGGGAACGGCTGCTCGGCGCGATCGGTGACGCGGCAGGCAGCACGCTAGGTCGCGTGGTAGAGGCGATCCGCACCCTGTTCGAGGGAGATCCGGAGACCCGCCGCAAGGTTTCTTTTTCCGTGGCCATTATCGCGCTGTCGGCAAAGATGGCCAAGGCCGACGGTGTCGTGAACGATGCCGAAGTGCGCGCCTTCCGGCAGATTTTCGATTTTCCTGAAGAAGAAGCCAGAAACGTTGCCCGCCTTTATAATCTCGCACGCCAGGACGTTGCGGGATACGAGGCCTATGCCGAGCGTCTTGCCGGTCTTTGCGGCTCCGGCCATGACAATTGCGAGATGCTGGAAAGCGTCATCGATGGCCTGTTCCACATCGCCAAGGCAGACGGCTTGATCCACGAGCGGGAACTGGCGTTCCTCGGCCGCATCGCGGAAATCTTCCATATTACCGAAGATCATTTCGAAACGATCATGGCACGGCACGTTCATATGGACGGGCGCGATCCCTATCGTGTGCTTGGCGTTTCGCCCTCGGACGACTTTCTGGATATTCGCAAGCGTTACCGTTCGCTGGTTGCCGAGCACCATCCGGACAAGCTCATCGCGCGCGGTGTGCCGATGGAATTGCACGCTGCCGCGAATGAGCGTATGGCGGCTCTCAATGCCGCCTATGAGGCCATCGAGAAAGAACGCCGCGTCGCATGAGTGAATTTCTGCCGGACTTCAACCCGGATTTCGGGGGCGCAACCATTGCGCCTTCTCCCAACCATGGCGAAAGACAGGGCGTGGCAGGCCCGGATATCATTCTTCTGCACTATACCGGCATGACGACCGCCGATGGCGCCCTTTCGTGGCTCTGCAATCCCGAAAGCCAGGTCTCCAGCCACTATTTCGTTTTTGAAGACGGGCGTGTCATGCAGCTTGTTGCGGAAACACGCCGGGCCTGGCATGCGGGCAAAAGCACCTGGGCGGGAGAGGCGGACATCAATTCCCGCTCCATCGGGATTGAAATCGCCAATCAGGGGCATCCCGGCGGTCTGCCGGAATTTCCGGAAAAACAGGTAGCTGCCGTCATCGAATTGTGTCGCGATTGCGGCCAGCGGTGGTCTATCGCCCCTGAAAGGGTGCTTGCGCATTCCGATGTGGCGCCGATCCGCAAGGTTGATCCGGGTGAAAAATTCCCATGGGACATCCTGTCGCGGCACGGTGTCGGTCATTGGGTGGAGCCAGCGCCGATCCGCGGCGGACGTTTTTTTCAGCGCGGCGATCACGGCCAGCCGGTGGAAGCGCTCCAGTCCATGCTATCCATTTACGGATATGGCGTTGAAATAACAGGCGCATATTGCGAAAAAACAGAAGGTGCCGTAGCCGCCTTTCAGCGGCATTTCCGCCCGGCGCTGGTGGATGGTATCGCGGATTTTTCCACGATCGACACGCTGCATCGGCTGATTGCCAGCCTTCCGAAATTTTCGGCCGTCTGAACGCTGTTTCTGGAAAAGCCTTCCCCGTTTCCCGGTCGCGCAAGTCGATTTTTTTGTTGTGCCACAGTTAATCCGCATTGAGGAAGTCTAAGAGCCGCAGTGGACGCGGTGCTGTTCTTCAGGGGAGCTTGCCGTCAATATCAATCAAGGAGACTGGACGGTAGAAGGTCGTAATCGACTTTCCGCGCGCTGGACGTTTTTATCGTTTCATTGTTCCGGTTATCCGATCTGGAGACTATTTCAACAGATGAACAGAGTTTTTGTTGCTGTCGCAGCGGGCGTTGCTATGCTCGTTTCGCAGGCGGGGATTGCTTTTGCCAAAGACGAGGACGTCAAAACCAAAACCGTGACGCTGGGGACCTTCTTCCGTACGCCCGGTTATCCCGTTCCCGAAAAGAGCCTGCCTTCATCGCTCAAGAACGACTATTCCGATCTGATCGTCAAATATGCCAAGCGTTACGGCGTCCCCACCAATCTGGCCCATGCCGTCGTTTCTGTAGAAAGCAAGTTCAACCCTAGGGCCCGCGGCAGCGCAGGCGAGGTCGGGCTGATGCAGATCAAGCCGGCAACGGCGCGCATGATGGGCTTTCGCGGCACGACCAAAGCCCTCTTCGACCCCGAGACCAATATTCGCTGGGGCATGCAATATCTGGCAACCGCCCACCAGCTTGGCGGCGGTGAGATTTGCAGCACGATCCTGCGTTACAATGCCGGCCACGGCGCCACCCGCATGAACCCGGTGTCCAAGCGTTATTGCGGCAAGGTCCAGGCGCTTCTGGCCAGCTGAGGTCTTTGGCTCAAGCGTGTCGCGATCTTTCAGATTGGCGATAAGCTTTAAGTCCTTGTTTTATCGCATCTCGTTATTGCAAAACCGCTGCACGCTCTTGCGCGACATGTTTCGGACGTCACGAAAATCGATTCCGGTTTATGCGTGCATGCTGTAGTCAGGAGCAAACCTGATGCGGAGCATGACATGCCGGATTTCAAATATATCGTGGTCGGTGCCGGAATGATGGGTGCGGCGGCAGCGAGGCACCTTTCGGCGCAAACGGATGGCCTGGCGCTGATCGGGCCGGACGAACCCGCCGATCGCAAGACCCATACCGGTGTGTTTTCAAGTCACTATGATGAGGCGCGCATCACCCGTGGTTTCGATGGCGATCCCGTCTGGGCGGAGCTGGCGCAACGCTCCATCCGGCGCTATGCCGAGATCGAAGCAAAAAGCGGCATCCGTTTCTTCACCGAAGCGGGCTGCCTGTTTACCGGAAACGGCAAGGGGCTTGCCGGAGACTACGTTTCGCGAGCCTTGGTCTCGACCGACCGCCTTGGTCTTGGCGTGGAAACGATCGGCAGCGATGCGCTGGCTGGCCGGTTCCCGATGTTTTCCCTGCCGTCGGATCACGACGGTTACTTAGAGGCGCACAATGCCGGCCACGTCAATCCGCGTGCGCTTGTGAGGGCGCAATGCACGATTGCTGCTGCGCAGGGCGCGCGGCTGATCCGCGAGACGGCGGCGCATATTCGCGATACCTCCCAAGGTGTGGAAGTTTCCACCAGGGAAGGGGCCGTGCACACGGCCGAAAAGGTCATAGTGGCCGCTGGCGGTTTCACCAACATGGCTGATCTTCTGCCTTCCCCCGTCGATATGGCGGCAACGGGCCGCACCATCGTGTTTTTCGAACTCGACGAAGCAAGGCAGGCCCTGTTCGGCTCTATGCCCTCGACCATCGTGCTGGCGGAGACCGAGGACGATATCGTCTATATCCTGCCGCCTGTGGGTTACCCCGACGGCAAGGTCTATCTGAAGATCGGCGGTGAGAGCGAAAAGGGCAGGCTGCAAACGCTGGCCGAAGCAGTCGGCTGGTTCCATTCCGACGGGACGCCGGGCGAAGTGGAATTCCTGACGAAACGGGCGCTATCGCTCATGCCGGAACTTGCGGGCTGCCCCGTGACCTCTGGTTCCTGCGTCGCATCCATCACCCGCAGCGGTTATCCCTATATCGGCTATACGCAATCCTCCAATATCGCGGTTCTGACCGGTGGCAATTTCGTTTCCGCCAAGTCTTCCGACGAAATCGGGCGGCTAGGCGCGGTGCTGCTTCTGGATGGCCAGCTGACCGAGAGTGATTTTGCCGCCGAAATGTCGCCGGTTTTTATCTGACATTCAGCAGCGAAGCGGCTACAAAATCGCGGCTGTACTAGAGCGGGTTGAGGCGAAGAGGGCGGCATGTCGGAACATTTTAAATATATCGTTGTCGGTCGTGGCATGATGGGTGCTGCTGCCGCCCGCCATCTGGCGGAAAACACCGAAGTTGTGGCCCTGATCGGCCCCGGTGAACCTGCCGATATCAAGTCACATCCGGGTGTTTTCGCCAGCCATTACGATGAGGCGCGCATTACCCGCACCATTGACGGCGATGCTGACTGGGCACTGCTCGCCAACCGCTCGATCGCGCGCTACGCCGACATCGCGGCAAGGAGCGGCGTCGAATTTTACGCGCCCGTTGGCTGCCTGATGGTCGGGCCTGAACGCGGCGGCGACAATCCCTTTGTCGACAACGTCTGCGAGGCAGCGGCGCGTCTGCGGGTTTCCACCGAAATGCTTGACGACGCAGGCCTAAAAAGCGGCTTTCCCTATTTTTCCTTCGAGCCGGGCTGCGAGGGTGTGTTCGAAAAGGACAATGCTGGTTACGTCAATCCGCGCGCGCTGGTGAAGGCGCAGAGCGTTCTGGCAGACAAAGCCGGCGTTGCGCTCATCGACGATATAGTTGTCTTGACGCGGGAAGAGGCTGGCCGTGCACGCGTCGAGACGGCCTCGGGTGCGGTTTATACGGCAGACCGGGTGCTGGTCGCTGCGGGTGGCTTTTCGATCACGAAGGATTTGTTGCCGCAGCCCGTCGCTCTCAATGTCTATGCGCGCACCGTCGCCTTCTTCGAGGTAGACGAGGCGGAGCTGGGACAATATGCGGGCATGCCGTCGCTGATCTACGAGCCGCGCGACACTATGAAACATATCTATCTCCTGCCGCCCGTCCGTTATCCCGATGGCAGGTTCTATCTGAAAATCGGCGGCGATCCCGATGATAAGAAGCTCGATAGCGATCCCGAAATCCGCGCATGGTTTCGCTCCGGCGGACGGGAAAGCGTTCGCGACCATCTCTCCGCCATCGTCGGGACCTTGGTGCCATCCATCGACCGGTCGCGCATTTCCATGGCCGCGTGCGTGGTGTCCAAAACGCCGGGCGGTTATCCGGCCATCGGCTTTACGACGTCACCGCGCATTGCGGTTCTGACTGGCGGCAACGGTACGGCGGCCAAGAGTTCCGAGGAGATCGGGCGGTTAGGCGCCCTGTTGCTGCGGGATGGAAAAATTGGCAACGACGCCTATGCCACGGATTTCAAGCCTGCATTTCTTTGATCTTCCGTTACGCTTTTCGGTGGCTTTCGCCAAAGAACATGGGTATTGACGCCATGCCAGTTGGCTGGGCAGCCGCGCTTTACCAATGTCGAAAGACGGTAAGGTGAGGAAAGTCCGGGCTCCACGGAAATACGGTGCCGGATAACGTCCGGCGGGGGCGACCCCAGGGAAAGTGCCACAGAGAGCAAACCGCCATGCCTGGCATGGTAAGGGTGAAAGGGTGGGGTAAGAGCCCACCGCGCCGCTGGTGACAGTGGTGGCAAGGTAAACCCCACCGGGAGCAAGACCGAATAGGGATGACACGGGGCGCGGGCGAAAGCCTTCGTCTACAGCCGGTTTCCGGGCCCGTCATCCGGGTGGGTTGCGAGAGGCGGCATGCAAATGCCGTCCCAGATGAATGGCTGCCACGTTCCGGGTCAAACCGGGGCCATACAGAACCCGGCTTACAGGCCAACTGGCGATTTTCCTGTCTGTAAGCGTGGGCGGTGACGGCGCTTTCTCGTCACGAAAGCTCGAGATCACCCCTCAATGATGTGAGGAACATAACGCGAGAGATTTGCGGTTATCGGAGACAAGTCCTCGCGAATGCCAAGTCCACAGGCGCGGTCGCCGACAATCCAGCTTCCAAGCACGGCGTAACCAAACTCGCTCTTGAACAATGGCGCATAGGCCTGGATGACATATCCCTCTTCGCCATAACTTCCCGGTGCGGACAAAACCTCGCGTCTGTTGCGGAACAGGCTGACATTTTCACCTTCGCGCGACAGCAGTGGTTTCACCACATAATCCCGCAATTCGTAGAGATCGGGATCATCCGGGAAGAAGCTCGGCAGCAGATTCGGGTGATTTGGATGTCGCTGCCACAGCATCGGCAACAGACCTTTGTTCGATAAAACAGCTTTCCAGGCGGGCTCGACAAAAATTGCGCTTTGCATAGGGAGTTGCGCAGCAAAAGATTCCCGAAGCATGAATTCCCAGGGATAAAGTTTGAAGCAGCGTTCGATGAGGCGATTCTGCAGATCGGCATAACGCCCGTTTGCATCGATGCCGATTTCGCGAATATCGAGGAACTGAGCCCGGTGGCCAGCCTGAATGGCGCAGTCCATCAGATAGATCGTGGTGCCATAATCTTCGGGGTTGTCGCTAACCGCTGCGAAATGAAAAATTCTGTCATTCGAGAATTGCCCGAACGCCTCGACCAAGCTTTCCTGAACCGAATTGAATTGATCGGTTTCCGCAGCGATCGTCCCGAGAGCGATCTGATCTGTAAGCCAATTGTACTGAAAATATGCCGTTTCAAAAACGGAGGTGGGCGTATCGGCGTTATATTCGAGTAATTTCGCGTGACCAGAGCCATCATATGCGAGATCAAAGCGGCCATAGAGGTGACGATCCCCTCGTTCCCATGAAGCGCTGACGACATCATGATAGTCGCGGGGAATAGCGAGCCGCTCCAGCGCTTCCTCGCTTTTCACGATGTCGGCGACGAGATCCATGCACATTTCGTGCAGCATCTGACTTGGCGCCTCTATGCTCTCTTCAATCTCCTCGATCTCAAAGCAATAGGCCGCGTCATCCACCCAATATGGTTCGCCGTGCATTTCATGAAACGAAAACCCGACATCGTTGGCCTTTTCACGCCAATCCGGGCGCGGCGGGATCGAGATGCGCCGCATGTCACCCTCCGGAAAAGAATCCGCTGCCAAATCCGCTGCGGCCCGTGACGTTCGTTTTCGAGTTTAACGGTTTCATTTTAGTAAAATCCGTCTTGCCTGAATTTTTTTCGCTGAGATCAGGTGTAACAAGGTCGCCGTTGCGTTTTTTATAGACTGAAATTGCGGAGCCGGAATCCGAATCGCGGCGCCCCTCCTGTCTCCGCCGATATTTGTTGTAGTCCTCGATGCTCTGAATACCCGCAGGCAGGATAAATCCGACCGGTGCCGGCGTGAAAATGCTGTTGCCGATAGCATTGTTGACGAGGGGCGTTTCTTTTTGCTCCGAGCAATTTCTTGCGCCGTACTCCATCTCACATGCGACCATGTTCCGATATCTCGGCGCGGTGGCGAGGTGAGACTGTCTGGCATCTTCCGCCGCGACCCTGCAAACCTCAGGATTGATCTTCGAGGAAATGCATTTGTCGGCGGAGGAATAGAGGACGTCTTCGTCCGGGGAGCAAGTTGTCAGCGCGAGACCTGTCGCGGCAATCGTACCGATGGTAAGGTACGGGTTGTTTCCAATCCAGCGTTTGGGCATACCCGTTCCTCAGTAAGTCATGCAGGCAGCGTTCAGGGTGCCGATCACCACGGCGATCCCTCCACTCCAAAGGCCGGCTGCTATGTTTCCTTCGGTGATTTTGTGATGAAGATCGGTCATCGTGAGCTTGGCGATGTAAAAAGCCAGAACTTGAACCAATATGCCGATCACAGCCCAAATTATGTAGTCAGGCAAGCTAACAGAGTTGGCCGCGGCTGAAGCCAGCGGCAAGCTGAACCCTATCAGAGCCCCAAGAAAAGCGACAACTGCTGACGTGTTGCCATCCTTGATGAGCTCAACTTCGCGATGGGGTGTCAGGTGGGTATAAATTGCTGAAAATACGGCGAAACAAACCAGGCCTATGGTGAAATAACTTAAAAAGGCGGGCAGGCCCGCGACATAACCTGTCATTGCTATATCTCGAAATACTCATGTAAAACACAACTTTAAGAACGCAAAATCAATTAAAAGTTTAAAAAGTCAAGGCCGGTTCGGCAACAATTGGGATTGTACCAATAACTGGCCAGTCAGACAGTACGCATAGGCACCTTGAATACTGTGCAGTGATGCCGGTGGGGCAATTACGGGCCTGAATGACTTGGCGGCGGCTTGGTGTCTGTTGAATGCAAGAGAGAGCGTGTTTCCGTCAGCAGAGCCATTTCTTCAATCCACTGTTTTTCCCGAAAAAACCGGTATTTTCACGCGGTTTCGCACCGCCGTGGATGAGATGTGGGCGTGCGAAGTAAACCATTCGTTAAACTTAACGGCTTATGAATTTCCGATGCGGAGTCGGTATCGTGCCGGCTTCTCCCATTGACGCCCATAGTGTCCCATGGTATCCCAAATGCACACCACACTGGGTCGTGTTTTTGACCCGCAATCGCTGAAACGAGTGAGGAGCCTGCAACGGGCTGCTGCAGGGCATGTCGCCCTGACGCTTGGCGATGTGTCGTGCGTACCGGTGTTGTCTGTGGGGCGGATGATTCGCTTTGCGGAATGCGGTTTTGGCGAGTTGAGTAATGGACCGCTTTTTATCGAACGTAACGAACAGGATCGACGCCAAGGGGCGCGTTTCGGTTCCGTCTCCGTTTCGTTCGGTGCTGGCACAGCGTGGCATTCAGGAGCTTTATTGTCTTCAGGATTTCGCGTTTCCGGCAATCAGTGTCGGCGGTCCGGATTTGCTGGAGCGCTACGAGCGGCAGATCGCGTCCATGGATGCCTTCTCGCCGGAGGCGAACGCAATGTCGCTGCTGGTACACGGCGGCGGCGTTTTCATGAAGCTCGATCAGGAAGGTCGGTTGACGGTGACGGATTTCGTCCGGGAATTTACCGGCATATCCACCGATGTCACCTTCGTTGGACGAGCGGATCATTTTCAGCTTTGGCAACCGCAGGCGTTTTTGGCGGCGCAGGCGGCAGCAAGAGCGGGGCGCGGTTTTTCGGCTGCACGCCCCGCATAGGACGGGGACACGGAATGGCGGCGAATTCTGGCGGGCGATCTTCTGATGCCGGTGAGGGACCTCAGCGTCACATCCCGGTCCTGCTTCGCGAAGTGATCGCTGCGCTCGAACCCGCATCCGGCAAGGTCATCCTCGACGGCACTTTCGGCGCCGGCGGCTACACCCAGGCAATTCTCGATCAAGGTGCCAATGTCATCGCGCTTGACCGCGATCCGAACGCGATCGCCGGCGGCCAGGCCATGGTTGCTGCAAATGGCGGCAGGCTTACACTCATTCAGTCGCAATTTTCCGATCTGGCAAGGCACGCGCCGGAAGGCGGTCTTGACGGCGTGGTTCTCGATATCGGCGTTTCCTCCATGCAGATAGACGAGGCCGAGCGCGGTTTTTCCTTCCAGAAGAACGGTCCTCTTGACATGCGCATGTCCAGCTCCGGTGTCTCGGCGGCGGATGTCGTCAATCGCGCCAAGGTCGGCGATCTCATCCGCATCTTCGGTTTTCTCGGCGAAGAAAAGCAGCCGGGCCGCATCGCCCGCGCGATCGAAAAGAGGAGGGCGGAAGAGCCCTTCCGCACCACGCGTGATCTGGCGGGCCTCATTGAAATCGTTACGCCGCGCAAGGCTAAAGACAAGATCCATCCGGCAACACGGGTGTTTCAGGCGCTTCGCGTTTTCGTCAATGACGAACTCGGCGAATTGGCGCAGGCCCTGTTTGCTGCCGAGCGGGCTTTGAAGCCCGGCGGCAGGCTGGTTGTCGTCACGTTCCATTCGCTCGAAGACCGCATCGTCAAGAAATTCTTCTCCGAACGTTCCGGAAAGGCGGCGGGTTCCCGCCATCTGCCGATGGTGGAAGACAAGCCCGCCATTTTCGAAAATATCGGCAAGCCGATGGTCGCTGCAAGCGACGAGGAGGCAGAGATCAATCCGCGGGCCCGTTCGGCCAAGCTGCGTGCCGGCCTGCGCACGGCGGCACCTGCCCGGGCGGCAGATTTTTCGATTTTCGAACTTCCCGATCTCGCCAGCCTTGAAAAGATGGGAGGCTGATATGCTGCGCACATTCGACGTCGTGTTGATGGGGGTCATGGTCGCTGCGGCGGTGGTGACCTATTCGATCAAGCACAAGACCGATCTCAAGCTGGAACAGGTCCGCAAGCTCGAGACCGAAATCAAGCTCGAAAAAGACACGATCGATCTTTTGCGGGCCGACTGGGCACTGCTGACGCAGCCGAACCGCCTCCATCGTCTCGTGAATGCCTATCAGGACGAGCTTGGCCTTTCACCAACGCTGCCGACACAATTGGCGCAGCCGCGCGAACTGCCGATGCTGCGCTCGCAATTGCCGCAGCCGCCCGAGCCGGAAGGCATGAGCGTTGCTGATGTCATCGCCGCCGCCGTCAACGGCTCCAAGCCGGGCGCTACGCTTGGCGGAGCTGCCAAGAAGAAATCACCGCCCGCCGGCCAGATTGCCGCCAATGGCGCTCCTGTTCCAACACCGCGGGCGCGTGTTTCCCGTCCCACGGCGGCTCCGGCTCCTGCCGTCGCCGCTGTCGCAGGCGATGAAGATGGCGAAATGGATGAAACCATAACTGGATCGGTGGACCGCTGATGTCTTTTCTCTCCCGCGTCATGGTTCTGAAGAGCAAGGCTCACTTTTCCGCCAGCACCACCGGCATTCACACTGACCATGCTGCTTTCGAGGGCGCTCGCAAGAAGAGGGCGGCCCAGGCGAAAAGCCGCGTTGGTCTCATCATTTTCGGCTTCATCGCCTTTTACGGCGTCGTGGGCGGCCGTCTGGTGCAATATGGCCTTGCCGAGCAGGAAACAGTTTCGAGCATTGCCCCTGCCGACCGGCTGATGGCGTCGCGTCCCGATCTTCTTGATCGTAACGGCGAGGTTCTGGCGACCGATATTCGCACCGTGTCGCTGTTTGCGGAGCCGCATCGCATCGTCGATATCGACGAAGCCATCGAGAAGCTGCGCACCGTATTGCCGGATCTCGACCAGCGCGGCACCTATCAGAAGCTTTCCTCCAATTCACGCTTTCAGTGGCTGCGCCGCCAGTTGACGCCGAAGCAGCAGAGCCAGATCCTGGCGCTCGGCATTCCCGGCGTCGGTTTCCGCCCGGAAAAGCGCCGCTTCTACCCTGGCGGGCCAACAGCTGCCCATGTTGTCGGTCACGTCAATATCGACAATCGCGGTGTTGCCGGAATGGAGCGTTACGTTGACAGCCAGGGACTGGCCGATCTGACGGCGCTCGGCATGACCAGCGATCAGCCGCTGGAGCCGGTGAAGCTTTCCATCGATCTACGCGTCCAGTCCATCGTGCGTGAAGTCGTGACCTCGGCCATCACCAAGTTCCAGGCGATCGGCGCAGGGGCTGTGGTTCTGGATGTGCATACCGGCGAAGTGCTCGCTATGGCCTCCGTGCCGGATTATGATCCGAACAACCCGGCAGAAGGTGCCAAGGAAGGATGGCTCAACCGCATGTCGAACGGCACGTTCGAAATGGGCTCCACCTTTAAATCCTTCACCATTGCCATGGGTCTCGATTCGGGTCGCGTCCGCCTGGGCGATATGTTCGACGCGCGTTATCCGATCCGCATCGGTGGCTTCACCATCAAGGACTTCCACGGCAAGGGCCGCATGCTCTCGGTGCCGGAAATCTTCCAGTATTCGTCGAACATCGGTACGGCAAAAATCGCCGACACCGTGGGGACCGAAGGACACAAGGAATTCCTGACGCGGCTTGGCCTTCTGACGCGCATGCAGACCGAACTTCCTGAAGTGGCGCTGCCTTCGCAGCCCCGCGAATGGAAGAAGATCAACTCGATCACCATTTCATTCGGCCACGGCGTTTCAACAACACCGTTGCAGACAGCAGTTGCCGGTGCCGCGCTCGTCAATGGTGGGAAGTTGATCGAGCCGACATTCCTGCCGCGCACGCGCGAACAGGCGGATCAGGTCGCAAAACAGGTGCTGAAGCCCGGCGCCAGCAAGGATATGCGCTTCCTGTTCGAATGGAACGGTGTCAACGGTTCTGGCCGTAATGCGCGCGTCGACGGTTTCAATGTCGGCGGCAAGACCGGTACGGCTGACAAGGTCGTCAATGGCCGTTATGTGCATGACAAGAACTTCAATGCCTTCCTTTCGGCATTCCCGATGGACGACCCGCAATATGTGGTGCTCTCCTTCATCGACGAACCGAAGACGGACAAGGGCAATGGCGCGGCACTTGCAGGGACCTCGGCCGCGCCGATGGTGCACGATATCATCAGCCGCACAGCGGCAGTGCTGGGCGTGAAGCCGAAGTTCGGCAAGGATGGCTCGGCCTTGCTCGTGTCTTATTGATTGTTAGAGCTTATGGTGTTCCGGCGAATCGCGCCGGGGGGACAAGACGGACACAGTCGATGAATTTGCGAGATATATCCGGGACGGCGTTTCCGGAATTGAATGAATTGCTCCTGTCTGAGATAGGGGCAATCGAAATCGGGGGAATTACCGCAGACAGCCGCAAGGCTGCGCCCGGCAGCCTGTTCGTGGCGGTTGCGGGAACCAAGGCGGATGGCGTGGCCTATGTGAAGGACGCGGTCGCCAAGGGTGCGGTCGCCGTCGTTTCCGGGCATGCGGTGGATGCCGATGTGCCGGTACTCGCTGTCACCGACCCGCGCCTCTACCTTTCGCTCGCTGCTTCCCGCTTTTACGGAAAACAGCCGGAAACCATGGTCGCCGTTACCGGCACCGCGGGAAAGACCTCCGTTGCCTCCTTCGTGCGGCAAATCTGGGCTTTCGCTGGCCATGCCGCCGCCCAGATCGGTACGACGGGTGTCATCGCTCCCGGCCGCGAAGATTATGGCGCGCTCACCACACCGGATCCGGTGACGCTGCATGCGCTTCTCGCCGAGCTTGCTGCCGAAGGCGTGACCCATGCGGCCATGGAAGCTTCGAGCCACGGCCTCGACCAGCGTCGCCTTGATGGCGTGAAGCTCGCTGCGGCCGGTTTCACCAATCTCGGCCGTGACCACATGGATTATCACCCGACCATCGAGGACTACATGGCCGCGAAGATGCGGTTGTTCGACACGCTGATGGAAAAGGGCGCGCCGGCCGTCATTTTTGCCGACGACCCTTGGTCGGATAAGGCCATTCGTGCCGCCGCAGATGCAGGCCTCAATGTGCGCACCGTTGGCCGGAAGGGCGATTATCTGACGCTGAAGCGGGTAGAGCATTTCCGTCACAAGCAGCTGATCGAAGTGCATCATGACGGCGTGATCCACGAGGTCGACATTCCGCTGGCCGGCGATTTTCAGGTAGCCAATGCTCTCGTCGCCGCCGGTCTTGCCATGTCCACCGGCGTCTCCGCCGCAACGGCCATGAAGGCGCTTGAAAAGCTGATCGGTGCTGCCGGTCGCCTGGAACTTGTAGGGCAGACGAAGAACGGCGCGCTTGCCTATGTGGATTATGCCCACAAGCCGGATGCGCTTGAAAATGTTCTGACCTCGGTCAGGCCCTTCACCTCCGGCCGCATCATCACCGTCTTCGGCTGCGGCGGCGACCGTGACAAGGGCAAGCGCCCGATCATGGGCGAAGTGGCGACACGTCTTTCCGACATCGTCATCGTTACCGACGACAATCCGCGCTCGGAAGACGCTGCAACGATCCGTTCCGAAGTCATGGCGGCCGCGCCGGGTGCATTGGAAATTGGCGATAGGGCAGAAGCGATCCGTCATGCGGTGTCGCTGCTTTCGAACGGCGATACGCTGATCGTCGCGGGCAAGGGGCATGAAGAGGGGCAGATCGTCGGTTCCGTGACGCTGCCGTTTTCCGATCATGAACAGGTGCGTACCGCGCTGGAAGGATTGAAGATTTGAATTGGTTATGGACAGTCGCCGACATGATCGCCATCACGGCAGGGCGTCCCGTCGGGAACCTGCCGACCGGTATCACCGGCATTTCCATCGACAGCCGGACTGTGAAGGCTGGTGAAGCATTTTTCGCCATCAAGGGCGATAGGGTCGACGGCCATGACTATACGAGTTTTGCTGTCGCCAATGGTGCGGGCCTGCTGGTCGTCGCCGAAGGCAAGCTGCCGGCTCTCGGCCGCCTGACCGTGCCGATGATCGTCGTGGAGGATGTCCTCGCGGCGCTTGGCAAGCTCGCCGTTGCGGCGCGTGAAAGGACCACGGCGCGGATCATCGCGGTGACCGGTTCTGTCGGCAAGACGACGACGAAGGAAATGTTGCGGCAGGCTCTGGCGCCTTCGGGCCGGGTTCATGCGGCGGTGGCGTCCTTCAACAATCACTGGGGTGTGCCGCTGACGCTGGCGCGCATGCCCGCCGATACCGAATTCGGCGTTTTCGAAATCGGTATGAACCACTCCGGCGAAATCCGTCCGCTGGTCAAGATGGTGCGCCCGCATGTCGCGATCATTACCACCATCGCGCCAGCTCATTTGGGCAATTTCAAGAACATAGAAGAGATCGCGAGCGCCAAGGCGGAGATATTCGAAGGGTTGGAGGAGGGCGGCTCCGTCATCCTCAACCGTGACAACGCCCAGTTCGAGCAACTTGAAGAAGCGGCGCAGGACCAGGGTATCGAGCATATCCTGACCTTCGGGCAGCACGCCAAGGCCGATTTCCGGCTGGCCGATTTCGAAAGCACGTCCACGGGCTCGACCATCTGGGCGATCCTGAACGGCGAAACGAGCGAATTGCACCTGAACATTCCCGGCAGGCATATTGCCGACAACGCCATGGCGGTGCTTGGCGCTGTTGCCGTTACCGGCGCCAATCTCGACCGCGCTTTCGAGGTGCTCGGAACGCTCGAGGCAGTCAAGGGGCGCGGCCAGCGCCATCGCCTGAAGATTGAAAGCGGTTCCTTCCTGCTGATCGATGAGAGCTACAACGCCAACCCCGCCTCCATGCGGGCGGCGATTGCCGTGCTTGCGGAAACAGAAACGCAGGGTTATGGCCGTCGCGTTGCCGTTCTCGGCGACATGCTGGAGATGGGCGAATTCTCAGCCCAGCTACACGAGGAACTGGCCGGACCGTTGCTGGCCGGGGGTATCGAACATGTCTGGCTGGCGGGGGAGGCGATGGCCGCCCTTCGCGATGCGCTTCCGGACAGTGTAACTGTCATCTGGTTCCCGACGACAGCTGAACTTGCCGATTTCGCCCTGCAATGGGTGCAACCGGGCGATGCGCTGATGGTAAAATCGTCACTTGGGCTGGGTTTCGGCAAGATTGTCGCGGCACTGCTTGACAAGTATCCGGCATTCCCCGAGACGGAACGCCAAGTCTGAAATAGCCTTTTGAAAGGGCAATTATGCTGATCTGGCTCGTCGAACTGTCGGATAAAATTCAAGTCTTCAACCTCTTCCGGTACATCACCTTCCGGGCGGGTGCGGCGATGTTCACCTCTGCGTTGATCGTCTTCCTTTTTGGACCGGCGATCATCAATTCGCTTCGCGTGCGCCAGGGCAAGGGCCAGCCGATCCGCGCCGACGGGCCGCAGACGCATTTCAAGAAGGCAGGCACGCCGACCATGGGCGGGCTGATGATTCTTGCCGGTATTCTCGGCGGTTCGCTGCTCTGGGGTGACCTGTCGAACGTCTACGTCGTCGCCGTTCTGATGGTGACGCTCGGCTTCGGGGCTATCGGCTTTTACGACGACTATCTCAAGGTGACGAAGCAGAGCGACAAGGGCTTTTCCGGCAAGGCGCGTCTCGGCATCGAATTCCTGATTGCCGCGATTGCCGTGTTCTTCATGATGAAGGTGGCGCTTGCTTCCGCACCGCATGGCGGCACGCTCGGAAGCTCCATCGCCTTTCCGTTCTTCAAGGAACTCGTGATCAATCTCGGCTATTTCTTCGTGCTGTTCGGTGCTTTCGTGATTGTCGGCGCCGGCAATGCGGTTAACCTGACCGACGGTCTCGATGGTCTCGCCATCGTGCCTGTCATGATTGCAGCCGCCACCTTCGGTGTGATTGCTTATCTCGCCGGTAACGCGGTTTTCGCCAATTACCTGCAGATCAACTTCGTGCCCGGAACGGGTGAGCTCGCCGTCATCGTCGGCGCGGTGGTCGGGGCTGGCCTCGGCTTCCTGTGGTTCAACGCGCCGCCCGCTGCCATATTCATGGGTGATACGGGTTCGCTGGCGCTCGGCGGCCTCATCGGCTCCATCGCTGTTGCCACCAAGCACGAGATCGTCATGGTCATCGTCGGCGGCCTGTTCGTGATGGAAACGCTGTCGGTCATCATCCAGGTTTTCTGGTTCAAACGCACAGGAAGGCGCGTTTTTCTGATGGCGCCCATCCACCATCATTTCGAGAAAAAAGGCTGGACGGAAAGCCAGGTGGTCATCCGTTTCTGGATCATTTCCGTCGGTCTGGCGCTGCTCGGCCTCGCTACGCTGAAGCTGAGGTGAGCGATGATCCCGGTCTCGTCGTTCAGAGGTAAGAAGGTGGCGCTTTTCGGGCTTGGGGGTTCGGGCCTCGTCACGGCCCGGGCGCTGGTTGCCGGCGGGGCGGATGTCGTTGCTTTCGACGATAATCCCGACAGCGTCGCCACGGCTGAGGCCGAAGGCATGACGACGGCTGATCTTCGAACGATAGACTGGCATTCCTTTTCGTCTTTCGTGCTCGCACCCGGCGTGCCGCTGACGCATCCGAAGCCGCACTGGTCGGTCGATCTTGCCCGGGCGGCGGGTGTCGAGGTTATCGGCGATATCGAGCTTTTCATTCGCGAGCGCCGGGCGCATGCGCCGGATTGCCCCTTCATCGCCATCACCGGCACGAACGGCAAATCCACGACGACCGCATTGATTGCCCATATCCTCAAGGCTTCGGGCCGCGATACACAACTCGGCGGTAATATCGGCACTGCGGTGCTGAGCCTCGATCCGCCGAAGGCACAGCGTTTCTACGTCGTTGAATGCTCGTCCTACCAGATCGACCTGGCGCCGACGATCAATCCGACGGCCGGCATTCTGCTCAATCTGACGCCTGACCATCTCGACCGCCACGGCACCATGCAGCATTATGCCGATGTCAAGGAACGGCTTGTGGCCGGTAGTGGCACGGCAATTGTCGGCGTTGATGACAGCTATTCCACGCTGATCGCCGACCGCATCGAGCGTGCCGGCGTGAAGGTGGAGCGCATTTCCAAGCGCAATGTCGTTTCCGAAGGTCTTTATGCCGAAGGCAGCCGCATCCTGCGGGCGCATGGCGGCAAGTCCTCGCTGCTGGTCGATCTCGACGGTATCCAGACGCTTCGCGGCAGCCATAATGCCCAGAATGCAGCGGCTGCAATTGCCGCATGCCTTGCCGTCGGCGTTTCCGAAGAGGACGTTCGCGCCGGTCTCAAGTCTTTCCCCGGCCTCAAGCATCGCATGCAGCCGGTCGGTCAGCGCGGCAATGTCACTTTCGTCAATGACAGCAAGGCCACCAATGCCGATGCAGCAGCACCGGCCTTGTCGAGCTATGAGCGCATCTTCTGGATCGCGGGCGGTCTGCCAAAGGCCGGCGGAATCGCCAGCCTTGCGCCCTTGTTTCCGCGCATCGCCAAGGCCTATCTGATCGGCGAGGCGGCGGCGGAATTTGCAGCGACGCTCGGCGAAGCCGTGCCTTACGAAATATCCGGCACGCTGGACAAGGCGGTGCAGCATGCGGCGGCGGATGCGGAAAAAGATGCGACGGCCGGCAATATCGTGATGTTATCCCCGGCTTGCGCAAGCTTCGATCAATATAAGAACTTTGAAATCAGAGGTGATTCGTTCGTCGCGCAGGTTGCGGCGCTCGATGGCATGACGATGCTCGTTCACTCTGGAAAAGGGGGCTGATGCCATGGTAAGCCGAGTTGATCGCGGTCCGGTCGCGGAATGGTTCTGGACCATCGACCGTTTCTTTCTGGCGGCGTTCATCGCGCTGATGGGCATCGGCCTGATGCTGTCATTTGCGGCATCGCCGGCGGTTGCCGAACGCATCGGTCTCAACAGCTTCTTCTTCGTGGAACGTCAGGCGATGTTCATGGTGCCTTCGCTGGCGATCATGATCGGTCTCTCCTTCCTGTCGCCGCGTCAGGTCCGGCGCGTGGCGGTGATGATGCTGATCGCGTCGCTGCTGATGATGATTTTCGCGCTGTTCTTCGGTATCGAGGTCAAGGGCGCACGACGCTGGATTTCCATCGGCAGCTTCTCGATCCAGCCATCGGAATTCATGAAGCCCGCCTTCGTCATCGTCTGCGCCTGGCTGTTTGCCGAACGTGCGCGCCACCCCGAAATTCCCGGCAACCTCTTTGCCATCATTACCTTCGGTATCGTGGCGGCACTTCTGATCGCCCAGCCCGACTTCGGCCAGACCATCCTGACATCGGTGGTGTGGGGCGGCATGTTCTTCATGGCCGGTGTTCCCTGGTTCTGGATCATCGTGCTCGGCGGCCTCGGCGTTCTCGGCATCGTCTCCGCCTATCTGCTGCTGCCGCACGTCGCCGGCCGTATCGACCGTTTCTGGACCGGTGAGGGTGATACCTTCCAGGTGGATACGGCGCGCGAGGCGATCATTCGTGGCGACTGGTTCGGTCGCGGCCCGGGTGAGGGCATCGTCAAGCGTATCATTCCCGACAGCCATACCGACTTCATCTTTTCGGTGGCGGCGGAAGAATTCGGCATTGTTTTCTGCATGTTCCTTGTGGCGATCTTCGCCTTCATCGTGTTGCGCGGCCTCTCGCACGCCTTCAGGGAAAAGGACGATTTCTGCCGCTTTGCCGTGGCCGGTCTGGTCCTGCAGATCGGCATGCAGTCGATGATCAATATCGGCGTTAATCTGGAGCTGATGCCCGCCAAGGGCATGACGCTGCCGCTGATTTCCTATGGTGGTTCGTCGATGATGGCGATCTGCGTCACGGCAGGCTTCCTTCTGGCGCTGACACGCCACAGGCCGGAAAAGAGGGCGCAGGAGCGCAGCTTCTTCCGCGTCGGTTCCGGCGTTCCTGCGGAGTAAATGATCATGAGCAAGGGTATTGTTCTGCTCGCCGCCGGGGGTACCGGCGGCCATGTCTTTCCAGCCGAGGCCTTGGCGCACACGCTGAAAGCGCGCGGTTATCAGGTGCATCTGGTCACCGACAGCCGTGCCGAGCGTTATGCGGGCAAGTTTCCGGCGGAAGAAATTCACGTCGTTCCATCCGCCACCATTGGTTCGAAAAACCCGATTTCCGTGGCGCGTTCGCTGTGGAAGCTGTGGACAGGGCTGCGTTCAGCGCGCCGGCTGATCACGAAGCTGAAGCCGGTTGCGGTCGTCGGCTTTGGCGGCTATCCCACCGTGCCGCCGCTGCTTGCCTCGACCGGGCTTGGCGTGCCATCGATCATTCACGAGCAGAATGCCGTGATGGGTCGTGCCAACAAGGCGCTGGCGGCACGTGTGAAGGCGATTGCCGGCGGTTTTCTGCCGCCCGCCAACGGCCAATATTCCGACAAGACGGTTGCGACCGGCAATCCCGTGCGCCCGGCGGTGCTGGCGGCGTCAGAGATACCCTATACGCCTTCTCAGACCGGCGAGACGTTCCAGCTCGTGGTTTTCGGCGGCAGCCAGGGGGCGCAGTTCTTTTCCAGCGCCGTTCCGGCGGCGATCTGCCTGTTGAAGGACGAACAGCGCAAGCGTATCGTCGTGACCCAGCAGGCGCGCCCCGAAGACAAAGACAGTGTGATCGCCTCCTATCAGAAGCTGGGCGTGAAGGCGGATGTCTCGCCTTTCTTCGGCGACATGGCCTCCCGCATCGGTGAGGCCGATCTGGTCATCAGCCGTTCGGGTGCATCGACGGTATCGGAGCTTTCGGTCATCGGCCGACCTTCGATCCTCGTGCCTTATCCGCATGCGCTGGATCACGATCAGGCGGCCAATGCGGCAGCGCTTTCGGCAGCCGGCGGCGCAAGCGTCATCAAGCAGGCTGAACTGTCGCCGCAGAAGCTCTCGGGCCTTCTGTCCTTGGCGCTGTCCGAGCCGGATCGGTTGTCCGCAACGGCGGCGGCGGCCAAGGCGACAGGAAAACCGCACGCGGCGGACGTGCTGGCCGATCTGGTCGAAGCGATTGCGAGCGGAAAGTCCGTACAGGAATTCAAGAAGAACATTGAAGGAGTTGAGGCATGAAGATGCCGAAAGCCATAGGCCTTGTCCATTTCATCGGCATAGGCGGGATCGGCATGAGCGGCATTGCCGAAGTGCTTCACAATCTCGGTCATCGCGTACAGGGCTCCGACCAGGCCGACAGCGCCAATGTGCAGCGCCTGCGCGACAAGGGCATCGAGGTCTTCGTCGGCCACACGGCGGATAATCTCGGTGATGCCGAGGTCGTGGTCGTTTCCACCGCGATCAAGAAGAACAATCCGGAGCTGATCGCCGCGCGGGAAAAACACCTGCCGATCGTTCGCCGTGCAGAAATGCTGGCCGAACTCATGCGTTTCCGCAACGCCATTGCCATCGGTGGCACGCACGGCAAGACCACGACGACCTCGATGGTCGCGACCCTGCTGGAAGCCGGCAATCTCGACCCGACCGTGATCAACGGCGGTATAATCAACGCCTATGGCACCAACGCCCGCATGGGCGAGGGCGAGTGGATGGTGGTGGAGGCCGATGAATCCGATGGCACATTCCTGAAGCTTCCGGCCGATGTGGCCGTGATCACCAATATCGACCCGGAACATCTTGACCACTACGGCAATTTCGACGCCGTGCGCGCTGCTTTCCGGCAATTCGTGGAGAATGTTCCGTTCTACGGCTTTGGCGTCATGTGCCTCGACCATCCCGAGGTGCAGGCTCTGGTTGGGCGTATCGAAGACCGCAAGGTCATCACCTATGGTGAGAACCCACAGGCCGACGTGCGGTTTTCGAATGTGCGCATCGACGGCACGCGGTCTATCTTCGATGTGGAAATTCGCCGTCGCCGCACCGGCAAGATATTCTCCTTCACCGACCTCGTCCTGCCGATGCCCGGTCGTCACAATGTTTCGAACGCAACGGCTGCGATTGCCGTCGCCAATCGTCTCGGTATTTCGGAAGCGGACATCAAGAAGGGCCTTGCGTCCTTCGCCGGCGTCAAGCGTCGTTTCACGCTGACGGGCGAAGCCAATGGCGTGCAGGTCTTCGACGATTACGGTCACCATCCGGTTGAGATCAAGGCTGTGCTGGCGGCTGCGCGCGAAGCCTGCAAGGGTCGCATCATCGCCGTGCACCAGCCGCACCGCTACAGCCGACTTTCGAGCCTGTTCGATGATTTCGCGCATTGTTTTAACGATGCCGATACGATTATTCTTGCTCCGGTCTATGCAGCGGGCGAAGATCCGATCGAGGGCGCAAGCTCGGAAGCGCTGGTCTCTGCGATCAGGGCTGCCGGCCATCGCGATGCCCGTTTTCTCGAAAAACGGGAAGATCTCGCGTCAGTGGTTGCAGGCATTGCGAATCCGGGTGATTTCGTGGTTCTCTTGGGGGCCGGAAATATCACGCAATGGGCGGCAGTGCTGCCTTCGGAATTGAAGAGCATATCAGGAAAGTCTGAATGAGACAGGTCGATGGGGTTAAATTGCTGGGGAGGCTCGGCGACGGGGTAAAGGAATTGCGGGGACGTCTGACACCGGATGCGCCGATGGACCGCGTGACGTGGTTCAGAGCCGGCGGTCTTGCGGAAGTCATGTTCCAGCCGCACGATACCGACGATCTGGTTACATTTCTGAAAATCCTGCCGGAGGACGTGCCGTTGACCGTGGTCGGCGTCGGCTCGAACCTTCTGGTGCGCGATGGCGGCATTCCCGGTGTCGTCGTCCGTCTTTCCGCCAAGGGTTTCGGCTCGGTGGAGCTTTCGGGTGAAAATCGCATCAAGGCAGGCGCGATCTGCCCGGACAAGCATATTGCCGCGATGGCCATGGATAATGGCATTGGCGGTTTCCATTTCTATTACGGGATTCCCGGCTCCATCGGCGGCGCGCTGCGCATGAATGCAGGCGCCAACGGTGGTGAAACGCGCGAGCGTGTCGTGGAAGTTTATGCGGTGGACCGTCAGGGCAACCAGCATGTGCTCTCCAATGCGGATATGAATTACAGCTATCGCCACTCCGGCGCCGATGCCGGTCTGATCTTCACCGGCGCTCTGTTTGAGGGTTATCCGGAAGACCGCGCGAAGATCCGCGCCGATATGGACGCCGTGCGTCACCACCGCGAAACCGTGCAGCCGATCCGTGAACAGACCGGTGGATCGACCTTCAAGAACCCTGAAGGTCATTCCGCCTGGGAACTGATCGACGAAGCGGGCGGTCGCGGTCTGGTCATCGGCGGTGCGCAGATGTCATCGCTGCATTGCAATTTCATGATCAATACCGGCCATGCGACCGGTTACGATCTGGAATATCTGGGCGAGACCATTCGCAAGCGCGTGTTCGAGAAGTCGGGCATTCGGCTGGAGTGGGAAATCAAACGGCTTGGGCTATTCATGCCGGGTCGTGAAGTGGAACCCTTCCTCGGTGCCTGAAAATTGCGATGCCTCGCGATTGCCATGAGCAACAGCGTTAGCCGTTCTATATCTCTCCTGGCAGCACCAAGCGGCCGGGAGTTTTTGTTTCAGATCACCCTTGTCGACGGGTAACGGTCGATCAATAGTTTTCATCTATAAGCAGTATTTAGATTACGGGAGAGGCAGCGTTGCGCCACTCTACTGCTTGGGTGATATTTATGAGCATTTTCATTGCCGATCGCGTAAGCGGACAGCTGTCACGTTTTTTAAGCGAACTCGTCGCGATAACGACTTTCACCGTGGCGACACCGGATGGATGGCGTCGGCTTGACCCGGTACAGTCATCATTTCGATTGGCTTGCCTGATCGCTTCCATAGCCGCCATTATCTGTGTCGTTGCGATCCTGACGATGGCGCAGTTGGACCTGGTATCGGACTTGAGCAATGGGCTCACAATCGGCCTGGTCCTTAGTTCGACAATCTCTTTCACCGTCGGCTTTTTAATTTGCTGGCTCAATGCGAGGCAGATGCAGTTACTGATCCAGTCACACGAGCGCTTTGCGCAGCTCAGCCAGACTGATGCTCTGACAGGTCTTCACAACCGGCTAGGTCTTTATTCGAATTGCGTTCACCTGAGCACGCCATATTGCGTCGCATTTATCGACATTGATCATTTTAAGTCCGTGAATGACAGCTACGGACATTTGGCTGGTGACATGGTTATCTCCAGTGTCGCCAAGACAATTCGGGAAGGTTTCGATGAAGCCGCTCATGTGGCGCGGATGGGCGGTGAAGAGTTTGTCGTCGTCCACACCCTTGCCCCGGACCGGTTCCTGGAACAGTGCGAAGTCGTCCGTGAGAAGATCGCGACGACAACGGTTCATTTTCAGGATTTGCAGATCAGTACCACCATCTCAATAGGTGTGGCCTTGCGCGGGAACAGGGAGATTTTCGAGAAGGTCATGCACAGTGCGGATATGGCGCTCTATGAGGCGAAACGTAGCGGGCGTAATCGCATCTGTTCTTCGGGCGCGAAAAGTGGCCGCCAAATTATCGCCTGAGGATCATCACAGACGAAAAAAGGCCGCGAAAAGTGATTTCGCGGCCCTGATCTTTTAGTGGCCTGTCGTTCAGACTTCATCCTTGCGGGACAGAAGAATGCAGGCGAGCGTGATGAGGGCGGATACGCAGAGGTAATATCCGACATATCCCATGCCGTAATTCACCTGCAGCCATGTGGCGATGTAGGGCGCCAGCGATGCGCCGAAGATGCCGGCCATGTTGAAGGTGATGGACGAGCCGGTGTAGCGCACCCTTGTCGGGAAGGGGGCGGCAAGCGCCGTTCCAATCAGGCCGTAGGTCATGCCCATCAGCGTCATCGCAAGAGCCGCGAAGATGAAGATCGAACCTTCGCCGCCTGTCATCAGGGTAGGCAGCAGGAACGAGAACAGGCCGATCAGCACCGTCGTCAGGATCAGGATTTCGCGACGGCCGAAGCGCTCAGCGAGCTTGCCGGCGATCGGGATGAAGATGCCGAAAACGATGGAGCCCATGATCTGCACTTCGAGTGCGTCGAGGAACGGGATTTTCAGAACCTTGACGTTGTAGGACAGCAGATAGGCGGTACCGATATAGAACAGCACGAAGGTGGCCAGCGCCACGAAAGTGCCGAGCGCGAGGCTGCGCTTGTGGTTGCGGAACAGTTCCACGACCGGCACGGCAACACGTTCTTCCTTTTCGATTGCCTTCTGGAAGGCAGGCGTTTCGGTGATCGACAGACGAACCCACATGCCAACCGCGATCAGGATGATCGAAGCGACGAAGGGAATGCGCCAGCCCCAGCTCAGAAGCGCTTCCTGCGACATGAAGTGCAGCAGGATCCAGAAGACGCCGGAGGAGAGGAACAGACCGACGGGCGCGCCGAGCTGCGGAAACATCCCGTACCAGCTGCGCTTGCCGGGAGGAGCGTTTTCCGTGGCCAGCAGGACCGCGCCGCCCCATTCTCCGCCAAGACCGAAGCCCTGACCGAAGCGGCAAAGCGCCAGCAACAGAGGTGCCAGAACACCGGCTGTCTCATAGGACGGCAGAAGGCCGATCACGACCGTCGATACGCCCATGGTCAGCAGAGCGGCGACAAGCGTAGCTTTACGGCCGACGCGGTCACCATAATGGCCGAAAACGACGGCGCCGAGCGGGCGGGCGAAAAAGGCGATGGAGAAGGTGGCGAAGGATGCCAGAAGTGCCGTCATCGGATCATTGTTCGGGAAGAACAATGTCGGAAACACGAGCACTGCGGCCGTGGCGTAAACGTAAAAATCGAAAAACTCGATGGTCGTGCCGACCAGGCTGGCGGTGAGAACTCGTGCAGGCGAATTTGTCTTTACAACGTTCGGATTGCCAGCTGTCGGCGATACCGGAGATATCGCGTCAGTCATGGTTTTGGTCCCATTTTTGGATGATTGCATGTCATGCCTTGGGGGGCATTGACTGCGTTAACGCAATTTTTGTTCTTTTGGAATGCTAAAAAAGAAATAATGCGGACAATGTGATCGGCTGGTGCGACAGGGGCCGCAGCGTGTGCGAGGACGCAGTCTCAAGATTGAGAGACTGATTCAGGCGACGGATTTAAAACGCTGAAACGTCAGATAATTTTCGCTGGGGAAAAGCGTCATCCGTTAACGTTTTCGCCTTGTCTTTATCAGGGATAGAAGTGCGCGGCATCCTCGTTCTATTTCCGATCATTGAAAACCTGCATGTTGCAATCCGTGCAACTCTCTGATTCCAAGGAGGTAATTCGGATCGATGCTGATTCTTTAATGGAACTGGCATGTTGGGCGCGGCGGTTAACGAAAGTAAACGATTCATTAACCTTAATGGCGTTTAACTGATCTCAAGGATCATGTGCCAGAATCACCGTTCGTCAAATTCGGTTGGTTCCGGCGCGGTTCGTAGCGGAGATTTGGTGTCAGAGGTATCGATGGGCGGCAAGCACGTAGCTGTTCTTTTGGGTGGGTTTTCGTCGGAGCGGCCGGTCAGCCTCTCGTCCGGGAACGCTTGCGCGCTCGCCCTTGAGGGCGAGGGGTACAAGGTCACCCGGGTCGATGTGGGGCGCGATATCGCCGCCGTACTCGGCGAGCTGCGCCCGGATGTCGCCTTCAATGCGCTGCATGGCCCCTTCGGTGAAGACGGCACCATTCAGGGCATTCTCGAATATCTCGCCATTCCCTATACCCATTCCGGCGTGCTCGCTTCTGCGCTTGCCATGGACAAGGCGCAGGCCAAGAAAGTGGCTGCGGCTGCCGGCATTCCGGTGGCTGCCGAACGCGTCATGAACCGGTTCGAATTCACCAGCGAACATCCGCTTGCGCCGCCCTACGTCGTGAAGCCGGTGCGCGAAGGCTCGAGCTTCGGCGTTGTCATCGTCAAGGAAGACCAGTCGCATCCGCCGCAAATCCTTACCTCGTCCGAATGGCGTTACGGCGATCAGGTCATGGTCGAGCGTTACATCCATGGTCGCGAACTGACCTGCGGCGTGCTCGACGGCGAGGCGTTAGGTGTCACGGAAGTGGTGCCGCTGGGTCACAATTTCTATGATTATGACGCTAAATACGCAGCCGGTGGCTCAAAGCATGTCATTCCTGCAGAAATTTCACCAAAAATTTACCAAAAAATTCAAACACTGGCGGTTATGGCGCATCGGGCGATCGGGTGCCGTGGCGTAAGCCGTTCAGACTTTCGTTACGACGACCGCTTCTCAGAAGATGGCGAAGTTATCTGGCTTGAAGTGAATACGCAGCCGGGCATGACGCCGACCTCCCTGGTGCCGGAAATGGCGGCCCATGCTGGCCGCTCCTTTGGTAACCTTGTCAGCTGGATGGTGGAGGACGCTTCGTGTTTGCGGTGACCGGCAAAAAGTCGACGGCAAAAAAGCGCGAGCAATTCGTGGCGACGGCAAATGCCGACGATCGCAGGGTGCTGCCGCGTCCGCTGCGTCGTTTCGTGCGTTTCGGTGTCAGCCTTGCGACCGGACGCATCCACATTCCCGCCCATACCGGCACGATTTCGGCTGTTGCCTTTTACGCGGTGATCGGGCTTTACGGCATGTCGCTTGGCGGACATACGAATATCGTCACCCAGACCACGACATCGGCCGCCGGTTTTGCGGTTGAGGACGTCAAGGTATCAGGCAATTTGCAGACATCGGAAATCGAAGTCTTCCAGCTTCTCGGCCTTGACGGCAGCACCTCCCTGATTGCGCTTGATATTGATGCGGCACGCCGCAAGCTCGTCCAGCTTCCCTGGGTCGAAGATGTCGATATCCGCAAGGTCTATCCGAAGACGGTTGAGGTTCGCCTGAAGGAGCGTGAAGCTTTCGGCATCTGGCAGCATGGCACGGAACTTTCGCTGATCGAAAAAAGCGGCAGCGTGATCGCGCCGCTGCGTGACAATAAATTTGCCGCCCTGCCGCTGTTCGTCGGACGTGACGCGGAAACGGGTGCTGCCGGTTTCGTCGCGCAACTGGCCGATTGGCCGGAAATTCGCAACCGCGTTCGCGCCTATGTTCGCATTGCCGGCCGCCGCTGGGATCTGCATCTCGACAACGGCATCGTCGTCAAGCTGCCGGAAGAGAACCTGCCGCAGGCACTGCAATTGCTGGCACGGCTCGATCTCGAGGAAAAGGTTCTGTCGCGTGATGTCGCTGCCGTCGATCTGCGCCTGACGGACCGCACCACGATCCAGTTGACCGAAGGCGCAGCAGAGCGCCGCCAGACGGCGGTAGATGCACGCACGAAGGCACTCAAGAAAGCGGAGAAGAACACGTGAGCTTTTTTGGTTCTTCCCATTTCGGCCTGCCTCGCCTGAAGCCGCTGTCTTCCAAGCGCAGCCACATCGTCTCGGTGCTCGACATCGGCTCGACCAAGGTCGTTTGCATGATCGGACGGCTGACGCCGCGCCAGGAAAGCGAAATTCTGCCGGGTCGCACCCACAAGGTGGAAATCATCGGCATTGGTCACCAGCGCTCGCGGGGTGTGAAGTCCGGCGTGATCGCCGATCTTGACGCACTCGAAGGCGTGATCCGTCTTTCGGTGGATGCGGCCGAGCGCATGGCGGGCCTGACCGTCGACAGCCTGATCGTCAATGTTTCCGCCGGCCGGCTGGCAAGCGACATCTATACCGCGAGCATCGATCTCGGCGGACAGGAAGTGGAAGCAAGCGACCTGCGCAAGGTTCTGGTGGCGGCGAGCCAGCAGTCCATGCGTCAGGACCGGGCGATCCTGCATTCGCTGCCAACAGGCTATTCGCTGGATGGCGAGCGCGGCATTCGTGATCCGCTGTCGATGTATGGCGATCTTCTCGGTGTCGACATGCATGTGGTGACTGTCGAACGCACGGCGCTGAAGAACCTCGAGCTTTGCGTCAATCGCGCGCATCTTTCGGTCGAGGGCATGGTGGCGACGCCCTATGCCAGCGGTCTTGCGGCACTGGTCGATGACGAGGTCGAGCTTGGCTGTGCGGCCATCGACATGGGCGGCGGCACCACGACGATCTCGGTTTTCGCCGAAGGCCGTCTCATTCATACCGACGCGATCGGCCTTGGCGGCCATCACGTTACGACAGATCTTGCACGAGGCCTCTCGACACGAATCGAAGATGCGGAGAGACTGAAGGTGGTGCATGGTTCGGCTTTGCTGAATGGCGCGGATGAGCGCGACATGATTTCGATCCCGCCGATTGGCGAAGATGATCGCGATCAACCATCGCAAGTTTCAAGGGCACTTGTTACCCGCATCGTGCGGGCGCGTATCGAAGAGACGCTGGAATTGATCCGTGATCGTATCCAGAAGTCCGGCTTCAGCCCCATCGTCGGCAAACGTGTTGTCCTGACGGGCGGCGCGAGCCAGCTGACGGGGCTGCCGGAAACGGCACGGCGCATTCTTGCCCGCAACGTTCGTATCGGTCGCCCCATGGGGGTTGCGGGTCTTCCGGTTGCGGCAAAGGGACCGGCATTTTCAACCGCATGCGGACTGATGATCTATCCGCAGGTGGCGGACATCGAAATTCATGCGGCGCAAGGCGGAATGTTCTCGCCGTTTGGTACGGGTAGCGGCCGGATAGCCCGGGTAGGGCAATGGCTGAAAGAGAGTTTCTGAGTGGCCTCGTGGCGTGAGCCGGAGGTTTCCAAGTTGAGTTTTCAAGAATCGGCCAGCGGGGCGATGCGGCCAGAGAAAGAAGGAATGGTAAAATGACGATACAGCTGCAAAAGCCTGATATCACCGAGCTGAAGCCACGCATCACTGTTTTCGGTGTGGGCGGCGGTGGCGGTAACGCTGTCAACAACATGATCACGGCTGGCCTCCAGGGTGTCGATTTCGTCGTCGCCAACACGGATGCACAGGCTCTGACCATGACGAAGGCAGACCGGGTCATCCAGCTCGGCGTCAACGTCACCGAGGGTCTCGGTGCCGGTTCCCAGCCGGAAGTCGGACGCGCCGCCGCTGAAGAATGCATCGATGAGATCATCGATCACCTGAACGGCACCCACATGTGCTTCGTCACTGCCGGCATGGGTGGTGGTACCGGCACGGGTGCTGCGCCTGTCGTCGCACAGGCTGCCCGCAACAAGGGCATCCTGACGGTCGGCGTCGTTACCAAGCCTTTCCATTTCGAAGGCGGTCGCCGCATGCGTCTTGCCGAACAGGGCATCGAGGAACTGCAGAAGTCCGTCGATACGCTGATCGTCATTCCGAACCAGAACCTCTTCCGCATTGCCAACGACAAGACGACCTTTGCCGATGCCTTCGCCATGGCTGACCAGGTTCTCTATTCCGGCGTTGCCTGCATTACCGATCTGATGGTGAAGGAAGGTCTCATCAACCTCGACTTCGCTGACGTTCGCTCGGTCATGCGTGAAATGGGCCGCGCAATGATGGGTACTGGCGAAGCTTCCGGTCCTGGCCGTGCGATGCAGGCTGCGGAAGCGGCAATCGCCAACCCGCTGCTCGACGAAACCTCGATGAAGGGCGCACAGGGCCTCCTGATCTCCATCACCGGCGGTCGCGATCTTACCCTGTTCGAAGTCGACGAAGCGGCTACCCGTATTCGCGAAGAAGTCGATCCGGATGCCAACATCATCCTCGGTGCAACCTTCGACGAGGCACTTGAAGGTCTCATCCGCGTCTCCGTCGTCGCGACCGGCATCGACCGCGTTGCGGGCGTTGGCGAACAGAACATTGCCGATATGCGCGCCGCAGCCGCCAAGCCGCTTATCCGTCCTTCCGCGGCCGTTGCTCCCGCTCCGGCCGCAGTTCAGCCTGCACAAGCAGTATCGCAGGCACCAAAGACCGTAGACCAGATCGCCCAGACCATCCGTTCGGCGGAGGCCGAAATGGAACGTGAACTTGGTTTCGCAGCACACCAGCAGCCCTCTCAGGATTTCCGTCCGCAGAGCAAGCTGTTTGCATCCGCTCCGGCTGAAGCACCGGCAGCTCTCCGTCCGGCCCAGCCGGTTCAGCAGGCTGCTCCGGCACCTGTTGCCCCGGCACCGGTCTATCATGCGCCAGAACAGGTTGCCGCTCCGCGTCTGCAGCAGCCGCAGGCTCCCGTCTATCAGGAGCAGGCTCCTGTTGCCCGCCAGCCCGAGCCTGTCCGCATGCCGAAGGTTGAGGACTTTCCGCCGGTCGTGAAGGCCGAGATGGATCACCGTGCCCACGCAGCTCCTGCAGCCCAGGAAGAGCGTGGCCCGATGGGTCTTCTGAAGCGCATCACCAACTCGCTTGGCCGACGCGAAGAGGAAGAAGTTCCTTCCGAAATGATGGATGCGCCGAGCATGGCGCCGCAGCAGCGCCGCGCACTTTCGCCGGAAGCCAGCCTCTACGCTCCGCGTCGTGGCCAGCTTGACGATCACGGTCGTGCGACGCCTTCTTCGGCAAGCCACCATGACGACGACCAGCTGGAAATTCCGGCCTTCCTGCGTCGCCAGTCCAACTAACAGCGATTCCGTTCGCCTCTCCAAACGCCCGGGTCACACGACCCGGGCGTTTTGTTTTATTGTGCGTTATTAACAGTAAATTAATTCATCTTTTCAATGGCTTGTGCGTGTAACAATCCGAAACGAACAGTGATTTGTCCTGGCACTTTCATGTGCGTATGTATGAGGCTGGGTAAGGGAAAACATTGACCTCGCCGGTTGTTAAAACCGGCTTGAAAAACTTGAACGGCGCTGAATATACGGCGCGGTTTTCAAAACAAGGCATATAGGCATGACTATCGGACTGCTCGGATTTCAAACGACTATCGCAAATGCTGTTCAGCTCAAGGGCATTGGCGTGCATTCCGGCAATCCGGCTTCGATGACGTTCCAGCCCGCAGAAGCCGGAACGGGCATCGTGTTTCAGCGCCTTCATGAAAATGGCAGCGTAACCGAGTTGAAGGCGGTGTCTTCCAATGTCGGCAATACTGATCTGTGCACCGTGCTCGGCCGCTCGCTATCCCAGTCAGTGGCAACGGTCGAGCACGTCATGGCCGCCATCTACGCCATGGGCCTCGATAACCTCGTCGTTGAGGTCGACGGTCCGGAAGTGCCGATCATGGACGGCAGCTCTGCGCCTTTCATCGATGCGATCGAATCGGCCGGCATCAAGAACCTTGGTGTGAAACGCCGCTATATCCGCGTCATCAAGCCGGTGCGCATCGATTCGGGTGCGTCCTGGGCGGAGTTCCGCCCTTACGACGGCACGCGGTTCGAGGTCGATATCGATTTCGACACGCCGCTGATCGGCAAGCAGTCCTGGAAGGGCGACCTGACGGCGGATACGTTCAAGAACGAGCTTTCGCGGGCCCGCACCTTCGGCTTCATGCGTGACGTGGAGCGCCTGTGGGCTGCCGGTTACGCACTCGGCTCCTCGCTTGAAAACTCTGTTGTCATCTCCGACGACAACAGCGTCATCAACATGGAAGGCCTGCGTTACGCCAAGGATGAATTCGTTCGCCACAAGACGCTGGACGCCGTGGGCGACCTGGCACTTGCCGGTGCGCAGTTCATCGGTTGCTATCGCTCCTATCGCGGCGGCCACAAGGTCAATGCCAACGCGCTGAAGGCTTTGCTGAGCGACCGCTCGGCCTATGAGATCGTGGAGGCTCCGGCCGCTCGCAACCAGGTACGTGCCCGCGAATTCGTTCCGGTCAACATGCCGGAATTTGCACCCTGGTCCGCTTGAGTTTGTTTGCAGGCTATTGATTGACAGGAAAAGCCGCTCCGTTTCGGGGCGGCTTTTTTCACGATGAGGGGCGGGATGTTTCGTCATACCGCCTGATATTCATGCGATTGCATGGGCCGATGCCATAAAAATGCGTTAATGCATCATCATTGCGTTGCCCTGCAGATGCTTTTATGGCTAGAAACGCCAGTGCAAAGCCGATGCTTATGTATTTGCGCGGGAAGTGGGAACTGTCGAATGAAGCATGTAGGGTCTGGTGCAATGAAGGGTACGATGCGGGGGATCGCCGTTTCGTTGATGTTGGTCGGTGCGAGTGTTGCCGTCACGGCCTGCCAGTCCGATCCGGATATCGACATTACCAAGCTCGGCGTCGAGACCGATCCGCCAGACGTTCTGTACAAGCAGGGGCTTGCCAACATGAACGCCGGCAACATGACCGAAGCCTCGCGCAAGTTCGAGGCGATCGACAAGCAATATCCCTTCACCGAATGGGGCCAGAAGGCGCTGGTCATGCAGACCTTCATCGCCACGCGCACCAGCAAGAACGACGTGGCCATCGCGTCGGGCAGCCGCTTCCTGCGGCAATATCCGCGCTCCAAGGATGCCGCCTACGTTCAGTACATGATCGGTCTTGCCTATTCGAAGCAGATTTCCGACGTGACGCAGGACCAGCGCGCCGCGCAGCGCACCATTGAGGCGATGAGCAAGGTGGTCAATGACTACCCTGATTCGGAATATGTCGCTGACGCGCAGGCCAAGATCCGTTTCGCCCGCGACCAGCTCGCCGGCCGCGAAATGCAGGTCGGTCGTTATTACCTTGAGCGCAAGGAATATCTCGCCGCCGTTTCGCGTTTCCGCATCGTCGTCGAGCAATATCAGAATACCAACCAGATCGAGGAAGCACTGGCGCGTCTGGCGGAAGCCTACTATGCGATGGGTCTTTCCGACGAGGCGCAGACCGCGGCCGCCGTTCTCGGTAACAACTATCCCGACAGCCAATGGTATGCGGATTCCTACAAGCTGCTGAAGGGCGGTGGGTTGGAGCCGCGTGAAAACAAGGGGTCCTGGATTTCGCGCGCCGGCAAGAAGCTTATCGGCGCCTGAGACAGGGCATAGGCCATGCTGGTCCAGCTCTCGATTCGTGACATCGTTCTGATTGAAAGGCTCGACCTCGGTTTTGAGGCGGGCCTTTCCGTGTTGACGGGTGAGACTGGCGCCGGCAAATCGATTCTGCTCGACAGCCTGTCGCTTGCGCTCGGCGGACGCGGCGATGGCGGTCTGGTGCGCCACGGGGAAGAGAAGGGGCAGGTCACTGCCACTTTCGAAGTTCCGAACAACCATCCCACACGGCATCTCCTGCGCGAAAACGGTCTGGATGACGATGGCGACCTGATTTTCCGCCGCGTGCAATCCGCAGACGGACGCACCAAGGCCTATATCAACGATCAGGCCATCAGCGTGCAGATGATGCGTCAGCTGGGGCAACTACTGGTCGAAATTCACGGCCAGCACGACGACCGCGCCCTTGTCGATACCGATGCCCACCGCACGCTGCTGGATGCTTTTGCCGGGCTGAGCGACGATGCCCGTGCCGTTCAGGGTTTCTACCGCACATGGAAGGACGCCGAGCGGGCGTTGAAAACCCATCGTGCCAAGGTGGAGGCTGCTGCCCGAGAGGCGGACTACCTGCGTTCCTCCGTCGAGGAGCTTGAAGTGCTCTCGCCGCGCGACGGCGAGGAGGAGGAGCTTGCCGAACGTCGGGCGGTGATGCAGAAATCCGAACGTATTGCCGGTGATATCGCCGAAGCGAGCGAGTTCTTGAACGGCAACGCCTCGCCAGTGCCCATGATCGCATCCATGATGCGCCGCCTGGAACGCAAGAGCCACGAGGCGCCGGGATTGCTGGAAGACACCGTGCAATTGCTGGATGCCGCGCTCGACAGCCTTTCCAACGCGCAGATGGAAGTGGAGGCCGCACTTCGCCGCACCGAGTTCGATCCACGTGAGCTGGAGCGGGTAGAGGAACGGCTGTTTGCGCTACGCGCCGCCGGACGCAAATATAATGTCGCGGTGCCTGATCTACCGGCGCTTGCGGAAAAAATGGTCGCTGATCTCGCCGACCTCGATGCGGGCGAAGAAAAGCTCGGCAAACTTGAAGCCAACCTCGGCGTCGCGAAAGCCGATTTCGACCACGCGGCCAAATCGCTTTCCGAAAAACGCCGCAATGCGGCGAGTGCGCTTTCCGAAGCGGTCATGGCCGAGCTTCCGGCGCTCAAGCTGGAGCGGGCACGTTTTACCGTCGAAGTCAGCTCCGACCCGGAGCAGGCGACGGCTGACGGCATCGACATCGTGGAATTCCACGTTCAGACCAATCCTGGAACGCGGCCCGGCCCGATCATGAAAGTCGCTTCTGGTGGCGAATTGTCCCGTTTCCTGCTGGCGCTGAAAGTCGCGCTGGCGGATCGTGGTTCGGCACCGACACTGGTGTTCGACGAAATCGACACGGGCGTTGGCGGCGCTGTGGCAGATGCCATTGGTCAGCGGCTGCGTCGTCTGTCGAAAACCGTGCAGGTTCTCTCCGTCACCCATGCGCCGCAAGTGGCCGCGCGGGCGGCCACACATCTTCTCATTTCCAAAGGCCCCTCCGGCGACGGCACCGAGCGCATCGCCACGCGTGTCGCTACCATGGAGCCGAAACATCGCACCGAAGAAATCGCCCGCATGCTTGCCGGTGCCTCGGTGACCGATGAGGCGAGGGCTGCCGCCGCCCGCCTGCTTGCCGCCAAGGATTAACGGCTGACGGCCACCGCCACGCCGGAGCCGATCATGACGCCGCCCGCTGCGCGGTTCACCCTGCGGACGATTCTTGGCTCACGCAGCAGCTTTCTTGCCCGCACCGCCAGAACCACATGAGCGCCGATCACAACCGCCTCCACCACGACGATGACGGATGCCAGCGCCAGAAGGTGATCGACCGTCAGCGAGGCGCCGACGACGTTCGGTAGCAATGCCACGTAAAAGAGCGGCATTTTCGGATTTCCGAGATTGAGCGCAGTTCCGGTGGCGAATATCGAAAGAAGGCTACGGCCGCCATTCATGGGTTGCAGATCGGGAACCACAGGTTCCGCTGTCCAGAGTTTGAAGCCCATCCATATCAGATAAGCCGCGCCGCCATAGCGCAGCACTGCCATCACCGTTCCCATTTCGGCGGCGAGGATCGACAGGCCGAAGGCTGCAAACGTGAGGAATATCAATATTCCTGCCACGGTTCCGGCCCCATAGGCGAGGCCGGAGGCGGCACCATGGGTGATGGTGCGGGCGACGATCGTCATATTGTCCGGGCCGGGGCTGGCCGCGAACACGAAGAAGGCTGCTGCAAAGGCAATGAGGGTGGTGAGTTCCATGGTGGCTCCGGCTTCCGTTTCATCCGGATGCTCAGAATAACGGTTTCCCGCCTGTTGAAAAGCGAGGATGGTTTTGCGTTTGCCAATAATTCGCTAAAAGCATTGCAGATTCATCCGTGAGGCTTCTTCCATGTCGAAAGACCAGATTCCCGTCGAAAACCTGACCGAGCTTGAGGCCTCTTCCGAGCTGGCATTTCTTGCAGCCGAGCTTGCCCGCCACGATGCGCTTTATCATGGCAAGGACGCGCCGGAAATTTCGGACGCGGACTACGATGCGCTGAAGCGGCGCAACGATGCCATAGAGGCGGCTTTCCCGGCGCTGGTGCGGGCCGACAGCCCATCGAAGAAAGTCGGCTTCACGCCGCTTCCCACCTTCGCGCCGATCGTGCATGCGCGGCCGATGCTGTCACTCGACAATACGTTTTCTGAAGGTGATCTGCGCGATTTCGTCAGTTCGGTCTACCGCTTCCTCGGGCACCTGCCGGATGATTCGATTGCCTTTACCGCCGAGCCGAAGATCGACGGACTTTCCATGTCCATCCGCTACGAGAACGGCAAGCTGAAGACGGCGGCAACACGTGGCGACGGCACGACGGGCGAGAACGTCACCGCCAATATCAAGACCATCAAGGAAATTCCGAACGAGCTCCCTGCCGATGTACCCGATGTGGTTGAGGTGCGCGGCGAGGTCTATATGGCCAAGAGCGACTTCATGGCGCTCAATGCCCAGATGGAGGCCGATGGCAAGCAGACCTATGTGAACCCGCGCAACACGGCCTCCGGTTCGCTGCGCCAGCTTGACGCCAATGTGACGGCGAAACGCAAGCTGCGGTTCTTTGCCTATGCTCTTGGCGAGGTCTCGAATGGCGGCCAGCCGACGCGGATTGCCGACACGCAATATGGTATCGTCGAGAAATTCCGGGAATGGGGTTTCCCGGTCAATCCGCTGATGAAGCGATTCACTTCTGCCGAACAATTGCTTGAACATTATAATGAAATCGGCGTCGCGCGACCCGATCTCGATTATGATATCGACGGCGTGGTCTACAAGGTCGACCGGCTTGACCTTCAGGAACGGCTGGGTTTCCGTTCGCGCAGTCCGCGCTGGGCGACCGCACACAAGTTTCCGGCCGAACAGGCCTTCACCACGGTCGAGAACATTGAAATCCAGGTAGGGCGCACCGGCGCGCTGACACCGGTTGCGCGTCTCACCCCGATTACCGTCGGCGGCGTCGTCGTCACCAATGCGACGCTACACAATGCCGATTACATCGAGGGTATCGGCAATAGCGGCGAGCGCATTCGGCCCGAGGATCATGATATCCGCATTGGCGATACTGTCATCGTGCAGCGTGCAGGTGACGTCATTCCGCAGGTGCTGGATGTGCTTCTGGAAAAGCGCCCGGCTGAGGCGGTGAAATATGCGTTTCCGGAGAAATGTCCTGTGTGCGGCAGCCATGCGGTGCGGGAGCGCAATGAAAAGACCGGCAAGCTCGATTCGGTCACGCGCTGCACAGGCGGTTTCGTCTGCCGGGCGCAGGCGGTCGAGCATCTGAAACATTTCGTTTCGCGCAATGCCTTCGATATCGAGGGGTTGGGTACCAAGCAGATCGATTTCTTCTTCGCAAGCGAGGATCCGGCCCTCTCCATCAAGACCGCTCCTGATATTTTCACGCTAAAGGCGCGGCAGGAGGCATCGCATCTTACCAAGCTCGAAAACATCGATGGTTTCGGCAAGGTCAGCGTCAAGAAACTGTTCGATGCCATCGATGCCCGCCGCGAGATCGATCTGCATCGGCTGATCTTCGCTCTCGGCATTCGTCATGTCGGTGAAACCACGGCGAAGCTTCTGGCGCGTTCCTATGGCACCTATGAGCATTTCGAGGAAGCCATGAAGGCGGCGGCCGATCCGGCGAGCGATGCCTGGGCCGAACTCAACAGTATCGATGGTATCGGCGAGGTCGTGGCCCGCGCCATCATCGAATTCTACAAGGAACCGCGCAATCTCGACGTCATCGACCGGCTGATACGGGAGCTGCGGCCGAAGGAGGCCGAGAAGCCCTCGACCGAAGGCAGCCCGGTGGCGGGCAAGACGGTGGTCTTTACCGGGTCTCTGGAAAAATTCACGCGCGACGAGGCCAAGGCCCGCGCCGAAAGTCTGGGCGCCAAGGTGGCCGGTTCCGTATCGAAGAAGACGGATATTCTGGTGGCCGGGCCGGGTGCAGGTTCCAAGCTTGCCAAGGCGGCGGAGCTCGGCGTGCAGACCATGGACGAGGACGAGTGGCTGGCGCTGATCGGTGGCTGAGGCACCGTCATCGCCTCGTTGTTTTGCGCCGCTATGGTTCTCATCCTGAAACGGGGAACGGGACATGGGTGATCGCATCGTTATCTCGACGCAGCAGGTGCGGGCGCTGATCGCGAGCCAGTTTCCGCAATGGGCGGGGCTTGATGTAAGGCCGGTGGAACTGAGCGGCTGGGATAATCGCAGCTTCCGCCTTGGGGATGATATGCTCGTTCGCCTGCCGAGCGCTGCGGGTTATGTCGCGCAGGTAGAGAAGGAGCATCGCTGGCTGCCGAAGCTTGCGCCTCTTTTGCCTCTTCCGATCCCGAAGCCATTGGCGATTGGTGAGCCGGGACGAGATTATCCGTTTCCATGGTCCGTTTATGGCTGGCTTGATGGCGAGCCTCTCGCCCTGCATCTTGGGCATATAAATCTCGCAACAATAGCCGTCGACGTAGCAGCGTTTTTGAAAGCCCTGCAGGGCATCAATGCGACGGATGGTCCGCTTGCGGGCGAGCACAATTTCCACCGCGGCGGGTCGCTTGCGGTCTATGACGGTGAGGCGAGAGCGGCGGCGTTGCGCCTTGCCGATGAGGTCGATCAGACGCTGGCCATGGAGATATGGCAGCTTGCTCTTTCGAGCAGTTGGCAGGGCCAAGGCGTTTGGGTGCATGGCGATATTGCCGAGGGCAATCTGCTGGTGAGGGATGGCCGCCTTTCAGCCGTCATAGATTTCGGCAGTTCCGGCGTCGGAGACCCATCTTCCGATCTCATTCTGGCATGGAACGTGCTCGACGCCGAAAGCCGGAACGTCTTTCGCCTGGCGATGGATCTCGGCGATGCCACATGGCAGCGCGGGCGCGGCTGGGCGCTGTGGAAGGCGTTGATCACGCTTAAGGCTCAACGTGGACGTGATGAGAAACTGGCCGAATGGTCACGTCGGACCATTCGGGAAGTGATGGCCGATCATTTGTCCGCCTGAAACATCAGCGCAGACGTGCCATGACGTAGGCATCCACATATTTGCCGTCGCGATAGGCATCGTTGCGCAAGGTGCCCTCGCGTTCGAAACCGAGTTTCTCATAGAGCCGGAGGGCGGCAAGATTGTCGGTGAAGACGTTCAGTTCGATGCGGCGGATATCGTGCCAGTTATCGGCCGCGTCGATGAGTGCCGCCAAGAGCCTTGAACCAACGCCCTTTCCGGCGAAATCGTCGTGAACGGACATCGCAAGATCGGCGACATGGTACTGTCTGCCCGCTCTGCGATATAATCCGGCGTTACCAACGAGTTTTCCGTGCCACTCAGCGACGATGACGATGTCGGTAGGGGCTCGGTTTTCTATCGATTTTCTCGTTTTTTCGAGCGTCTGGAAAGGCTGCCGAAGGGTACCGTGCCGGACGCCGGGAAGATTGAGCATTTCGGTCAAGGCTTCGACGTCTTCAAGCCGGGTCGCGCGCAGGACAACGTCCTTCAGATCAAATGGCTTGTTTGTAATATCCGCTGGTTTCATGTTCATGCCTGTCTCCTTGTGGCGCGTTCGGAGCAGGCGTGACACCCCTGCTCTTATCGGCAGGGGTGGATGTTGATCGCTCAGTGCGCGGACATGCCTTTCCCTGCCGGTTGACCGGTCATCGTCATATGGCGGGTGGTTGTCGTCTTGATAGCGATCATGATGGCGAGAATGCTTTTACGAACTGTCACTGTCAAGCGGGTGCCTTGCGCAGGAAATCTCTTAGTTTTGCCGGCAGCCTGCCGTCAATCGCGGCAAGGCCGGCGGCAATCATCGCCATGCCAGCGAAGTGCTTGATTTCCAGCTGTTCTCCGAGAATGAGCGAACCGAGAAGGATGGCGCTGACGGGAATGAGGAAGGTGACGAGCGCGAGATTGGTGGCGCCGGCAGTGGCAAGGATGCGAAAGAAGATGAGGTAGGCCAGGGCTGTGGACAAGAGCGCGATACCGATGAGTGCGCCCCAGGTGCCGAGGCTCGGCATGGCAAGCGTCCAAGGCTTGTCAATGAGGAGCGCGGCCGGGATCAGCATCAGTGTCGAGGACGATATCTGGCCGGTGGCGGTCATCAGCGGCGGCACGCCCATGGCCTTGAAGCGGCGGCCGAATATGCCCGCGAAAGAATAGGAGATGGCAGCGCCGAGAATGGCAATCTGGCCCCAGAGGCCGGAGATCGCACCGCCAAAGGCTGCCGGGCCGATCATCGTCGCCACGCCGGCAAAACCGATGAGAACACCCGCCAGCTTGTTGCCGGTCATCTTCTCGTCGACGGTGAGAAAATGGGCGACGATGACGGTAAAGAGCGGCGTCGTCGCATTGAGGATCGAGGCCAACCCGCTGGCAATATGGGTCTGGCCCCAGACGATCAGGCAGAAGGGAATGATGTTGTTGAGCAGGCCCATGCCGAAAAAGGCGCGCCAAACGGCCCATTGCCGTGGCAGATGAAGGCCCATGATGCGGCAGACGATCAGCAGTGCCGTGGCAGCGAGGCTGACGCGCAGCGTGACGATGGTGACTGGCGGCAGTTCCTTGACGGCAATGCCGATGAAAAAGAACGATCCGCCCCATAGCAGCGAGAGCGCAACAAGCATCCCCCATTCGCTGGCATCCATCTGTTTTTGTATTGCCATCTTCGTCTCTCCCGCCGCTGGAAAATTGAAATAGTCGCAGAGAACGCCACGCTCAGCCACCCGATATCGGTTGAGTTTATCTCAATCAGTCGTTTGGCAATCTTGGTCCCGTCCGCGCCGTTGCATCTATCTACTCCTCACATTATGCTGTTTTCAAACGATAGTTTCTCGTCGGATAATTGAGCTCAGCTAAACCATGGTTGCAGAACTTCCGTCTTTGAAAGGATTGCAGGCCTTTGAGGCTGCGGCGCGCTATCGCAGTGTCACGCTTGCCTCCAACGAGTTGAACGTCACCCCCGGCGCGGTCAGCCTGCAAATCCGGGAGCTGGAAGCCCGCCTTGGCGTGCAGCTGTTTCTGCGCAGGCCGCGCAGCATCCAGCTGACGAGGGAAGGCGAGCGGTATTACGGTTCCCTTCGCACCGCATTCCGGATGATGCGCGAGGCGACGGCGGAGCTGACGGCGCGATCAGAGATTACGGTCTTAACGCTAAGCTGCACGCCGACTTTCGCGGTGCAATGGCTGATGCCGAGACTGCCCGGCTTTCAGCAACAACATCCGCAAGTGGATGTTCGTATCAGCGTGACGAACCGGCTGGTGGATTTCTCAAGGGACGATGTCGATCTGGCCGTGCGTCACGGTTTTGGTCGCTATGAAGGGCTGGAAAGCATCCGGTTCATAGACGACAGCACCTTGCCGGTCTGCTCGCCACAGCTTTTTGAAAAATATGGCCCGCTTCGGGTGGCCGGTGATCTGAAATGCGTGCCGCTTCTGCACGATGAAAACCGCAACGAGTGGCGGCGCTGGCTGGAAACGGCGGGGGCTACAGAGGTCGATGCTTCCGGGGGCACCGTGTTCATCGACAGCAACGGCGCGCTGGATGCGGCCAAGGCCGGGCATGGTGTTGCGCTAACGCGGCGATCGCTTGTTTCCCGCGAACTTGCCGAGGGAGCGCTAATAGCTCCCTTCGGCACGGACATTGCCAGCACGCTTGCCTATTTCCTGGTTTATCCACGGCGCATGCTTGATAATCCCGATCTTGTGAGGCTGCTTGACTGGATGCTTGCGGAAGCGGGGTCTACCGAAGCCGGTTCTCTTTGACGCCGATCCGGTCTATGCCGGAATGAAACAACGGGAATCACTCTTGAAAACCATCGCCATCGATTTCGAGACCGCCAATGAGGAGCGGGGTAGCGCCTGCTCCATCGGGCTTGCGTGGATAGAAGACGGTGAGATCGTTCGCGTCGAGGAACGGCTCATCCGGCCGAAGGACATGCGGTTTTCGCCCTTCAACGTCGCCGTGCACGGAATTCGCCCCGCCGATGTCGAGGACGCGCCGGAATTCCCTGATGTGATAGAAGAATTCATCGACGATTTCCACGGCGCCACGATGATCGCCCACAATGCCGCCTTTGATTTCAGCGTCATGCGGGCTTCCTTCGACAAATACCGGCAGTCCTATCCTGACCTTTCCTATTTGTGCAGCGTCAAGATTGCCCGCCATGTCTGGCCGCAGCTGGAATCGCATAAGCTGAATGTTATTGCCCATCATCTCCAGTTGCGTTTCGTGCACCACAATGCTGCCGAGGATGCTGTCGTCTGCGCGGCAGCGTCGATTGCGGCGGCCAGGGCGTTGCGCGTTGCCCATATCCGTGACCTGCCGGAAAAGATCGGCATGGTTGCCGGCCGTCTCACTTCCACCGGCTATCAGCCCTGCAGCATGAAAAAACGTGCCGTCTCGCGGGTTGCGTAACCGTTCCACGCACTTATGTTTGAAGCAGCGTAACGGAGAACATGCGATGACGATGAAAACTCTCTCGGGTTTGTTTGCGGGCTTTCTGGTGTTGTTCCCGGTGACAGTTGCGCATTCGCAAGTCGTCGGTAAGGTCGGTGTCGACTGGATCGGCAACGATATCGTCATCGAGGCTATTGCCGATCCCAAGATCAAGGGCGTGACCTGCCACGTCACCTATTTCGAGCGCGGCGTTATCGACCGCCTGAAGAACGGCAACTGGTTTGAAGACCCTTCGAACAATGCCATTTCCTGCAGCCAGACAGGACCGGTCGAAATCGGCGACATCGATCTGTCGAAGGGCGGGGAAGAGGTTTTCCGGCAGGGCATGTCACTGGTCTGGAAGAAGCTGGTCGTCAGTCGCGTTTACGACAAGACGAATGACACGCTGATCTATCTGGTGCATGCGCGGGAATTGAGCGACGGTTCGGCAAAGATGGCGATTTCCACGGTGCCGCTCTACAACCAGCAGGTGACGTGGGAAAAGGGCAAGCCTTGAGGCTTTGCCCTTGGTACTGCTGACACCATAATTCACCCGCGACGTCATCCTCGGGCCTGTCCCGAGGATCCAATCACGTATCGTAAAATCGATAGGTTGTAGATGCTCGGGACAGGCCCGAGCATGACGGAGGAGAGGTTTCCGACCCTGCCGTGCCCCTCAGGGCAAGCTGTGGAACCTGCGCGTTATATTATCAAAACCGGCTCTATCAAGCCGCTTCGCGCGCCAGCTCGTCGGCAATCACGGTGTCGAGGTTGAGGAAGCACACCATGCTCTTTTCCAGCGCAACGATGCCGCGGCAGAAGTTGCGCTGTTCTTCGGGAATGATGTCGGGCGCGGGCTGCAGGTCTTCGGAGCGGATGGTCATCATGTCGGAGACCTGTTCTACGAGAAGTCCGACCAGCTTGCCGCCGATATCGGTGACGATGATGGCGGAGCGCTCGGAAGGTTCGGTCATTTTCATGCCGAGACGGCCGGCCATGTCGATCACGGGGATGACGGCGCCGCGCAGGTTGATGAGGCCGAGAACATAAGGCGGCGTGTGCGGCATCGGTGTAACCGGCGCCCAGCCGCGGATTTCGCGGATCGCCATGATGTCGATGCAGAATTCCTGACCGCCGAGATGGAAGGAAACGATTTCGAGATATGCGCCGGATTGCTTGATGGCGTTGGACATGACGGCAGGTTTCCTCTGGCGGCTCTTAGGCAGGCCCATGCATGATTGAGCTTTATGCGGTGGCCGGAATGGACCGGGAGACATCATGTCGGAAGTTAAAAACCGCTATGGCCATATTGCACAGCAAGATTTTAAACTTTCCCTAACAATTGGCGGTGTCCCGATCGCAAAACCCAGTATTTTGGCGGTTTTCGTGCCGGTGCAAACAGGGTATAACAGACACATGAACGCACTCGTTGCCAATCCGCTGAAGTTTATTCTTGCAAGCCTTGCGGTAGCGGCCTCGCTTGCCGTCGTGCTTCTTGCCTTCGATGGCTGGGTGCGACACGGCACGGATATTTTCCTCTCCGCCGTGCAAAGCGGCATCGCCTGGTGTCTGTAATCTGCCGTCCCGTCCCGGCTTTGTGACAAATCAGCGCGGTTTACGCAAATACGCCCAGTTGATTTGCCGTCGCCACCGCTGTTCGTTATCAGACGATGGAGGCCCACGTCATGCGGCCGGCCTTCGGGGGGTAGGATTAGGACAATGAGAAATATTCGCATCGTATTGTGGGCCGTGGTGGTCGTTCTTGTCGGTGTCGTCAGCTGGTTGACGCTCGAAATGACGAAGACCCGTGAGGAAATGGTGGAAACGGCCTATGGCGTGCCGTTTGAACTCACGGCGCAAAACGGTCAGCCGATCACCGAAAAGGCGTTTCAGGGCAAACCCACGGCGCTCTTTTTCGGTTTCACCCACTGCCCGGAAGTCTGCCCAACGACGTTGTTCGAGCTGAACGGCTGGATGGAGAAGGTAGACCCGGCCGGCGACAAGCTGCAGGCCTATTTCCTATCCGTAGACCCCGAGCGCGATACGCCTGAGCTCATGCAGCAATATGTCTCCAACGTCTCGAAGCGGATCACCGGCATCACCGGTCCGGCCGACAAGATTGCCGAAACGCTGAAAGGCTATCGCATCTATGCCAAGAAGGTGCCGGTCGATGACAAGGATCCGAACGGTGACTACACCATGGATCACACGGCTTCCGTCATCCTGCTTGACGCCAATGGTCGTTTTTCCGGCACCATCGCCTATGGCGAAAACCCCGATGTTGCCGAGCAGAAGCTTCAGAATCTGCTGAAGGGCTGAACGAGACGGCATAATTGTGCCTGGCTTATTGGACTGGCGGAGGTTTTGTGGCAAAGGCAAGCCTAAGAACCTTAGCTAGAGAAAGCAGCCTGCCGTGAGCGAAATCCGACTTTACGTCACCACGACCGAAATCAAGGCCGGTGAAATCCTCGATCTCATGTCGGACTATTTCGGCGAGGAGGATGTCGCGATCGCCACCACCGAGGTGGATGAGAAACGCGACATCTGGGAAGCTTCGGTTTACCTGATGGCCGAGCAGGAAGACGAATTCCGCGAGCGTATCGACACCTTGCTGGCACCGGCCTTTCCCGGCCTCGCCATCGAAAAGGAGATCGTTCCCGACATCGACTGGATCGCCAAGTCGCTCGAGGGGCTGAAACCGGTACGGGCAGGGCGCTTCATCGTTCACGGCGCGCATGATCGCGATAAGATCAAGCCCAACGATCTGGCCATCGAGATCGAGGCCGGTCAGGCTTTCGGCACCGGCCATCATGGCACGACAGCGGGCTGCCTTGAGATGATCGAGGACGTTCTGCGGGCGCGGACCGTGCGCAATGCGCTCGATCTCGGCACCGGCAGCGGTGTATTGGCAATTGCCGTGCGCAAGATGCGCCATATTCCGGTACTCGCAACGGATATTGATCCCATCGCGGTGCGCGTGGCCAGGGAGAATGTGCGGCTGAACGGCATCGTCTCCGGGCTGGCGCTTGAAACCGCTCCGGGTTTCCACTCCGACGCTTTCCGCAAATACGGCCCGTTCGATCTCATCATCGCCAATATTCTGGCGCGGCCGCTCATCAAGATGGCGCCGCAGCTTGTCACGCATCTGGCGCCCGGCGGCACCGTCATCCTGTCGGGAATTCTCGCATCGCAGCGCTGGAAGGTGCTTGCGGCCTATAATGGCGCGCGGCTTTCCCACATCCGCACCATCTGGCGCAATGGCTGGGTCACGCTGCATCTGCGCAAGGACTGAAGCTTTAGCAGCATCCGTTTTGGACAAAGAAAAGGCGGCGCTTTCGCGCCGCCTGAAAACCCGCGAGCATATTGGAGGAGAATCGCTCAAGCGGGTCGACGTATTCCTGTTCCTGCGCGGTGGAGGGAGGATGGCCGCGCCCGAAGTGATCAGAATACGTAGCTGGACTTTGCGGTGCGGCGAAGTTCGGCGCGGTTCATGCCGAGCGCTTCGAGCGACTTGTCGTCGAGGTTGAGCAGGGCTGCGTTGACATGACGGCTGACCTGACGCTCGCGTGCTTCAATGACGCGATCGAAGGCGGTGCGGAGGAAAGATTTTGCCATTGCTTCAAATCCTTGTTTGCCAGGAGAGTGTGTCTCTCGCTGTGTTGGCTTGAAGATAAGCGATGTGTTTTTGTTTGGTTAGGGGTCTTGCTTCAAGGTAGGTATGCGTTTTTCACATGTCTGCGGCTTTTCAATATTACTTATTTAGGGAAAACTGCTCAATTTAGCGGCTTCTTTTCTCAGCCTTTGGGGTAAACGGCAGCGCGCGCGCCTGTCGTAATGGGTGATGGCACATATGGCTTGAAACAGGGTTTGCCGGCATGGCATTGTCGTTGCGCGCCAATGATTTGACGGCGTGACTGACCAGCTTTCCTCATGACAGTTCCCGAAAGATGCCCATGTTCCAGACCTTCGAAAACAAATCCGCGCCGCAATTCGGCAAGGCCCGCGTCGAGGCGCTGCGTGCCAGTTTCGACGCCCTTGGTATCGATGGTTTCCTGGTGCCGCGTGCCGATGAATATCAGGGCGAATATGTACCTGAATCATCTGAGCGTCTGTCATGGCTGACCGGATTTACCGGCTCTGCCGGCATTGCGCTGGTAACGCGCGCAGAAGCGGTGGTGTTTGTCGATGGTCGGTATACCACACAGCTGAAGTCGCAGGTCGACCAGACGGTGTTCAGCGGTGGTGATCTGGTCGGTGCCCCGCCTTCCGTCTGGTTGTCGGAGCACGGGGCTCCGGGCTTTCGGCTCGGGATCGATCCATGGCTGCATACCGGCGCTGAATTGAAGCGGCTGGAAAAGGCGCTTGCGGGGAAGGGCGGTTCCGTCGTCCTGCTCGAAAACAACCCGCTCGATGCCCTGTGGCACGACCGCCCGTCCGAACCGCTGGAGCCTGTCGTTATTCAGCCGGAAGCCTTCACCGGCAAGCTGGCGAAGGAAAAGATCGCCTCGCTGGCGGAGACGGTGTCTGCCAAGGAAGCCGATGCCCTGCTGGTAACAGATCCGTCTTCCATTGCCTGGATTTTCAATATTCGCGGCAACGATGTGCCGCACACGCCGCATCCGCTTGCCCGTGCCATCATCTATGCGGATGGCAAGGCCGATATTTTTCTCGACAAACGCAAGACCGGTATAGAGGCCGAGGCCTATCTGGCACAGCTGGCGACGCAGTTGCCGCCATCGAATATCGCCGATCGTCTGCACGCCATTGCCAGCGCCAAGGGCCGCGTCATGGTGGACGCCGATCTGACGCCTGTGGCGCTGACAGGGGCGATTACGGCGGCGGGTTGCACCTTGATTGAGGAGGCCGATCCCGTCCGCTTGCCGCGTGCCTGCAAGAATGCGGCTGAGCTTGCCGGTTCTGCTGCAGCACATGTGCAGGACGGTGCAGCCATGGCCGAATATCTGTGCTGGCTGGATCGTCAGCAACCGGGCAGCGTTACCGAAATCGCGGCCGTGAAGGCGCTGGAGGCTGCGCGCGCCAAGGTGGGGCAGTCTCTCCAGAATCCTCTAAAGGACGTGTCTTTCGATACGATTTCGGGCGCGGGCGAACATGCCGCCATCATCCATTATCGCGTCACCACCGATACCGACCGCACCCTTGGCGATGGCGAGATGTTCCTCGTCGATTCCGGCGCGCAATATGTCAACGGCACCACTGACATCACCCGCACCGTGGCAATCGGCAATGTCCCGGAAGATCAGCGGCGTTTCTTCACGCTGGTGCTGAAGGGCGTGATCGCCATCAGCGACGCACGGTTTCCCAAGGGAACGCGCGGTTGCGATCTCGATCCCCTGGCGCGTATCGCGTTGTGGAAGGCCGGGGCGGATTATGCCCATGGCACTGGCCACGGCGTCGGCTCCTATCTTTCGGTGCATGAGGGGCCGCAGCGTATTTCTCGGCTTTCGACGCAGGAACTTCTGCCGGGCATGATTCTGTCGAATGAGCCAGGTTATTACCGCCCGGGCGCTTTTGGCATCCGCATCGAAAACCTGATCTATGTGCGCGAGGCGGCGGAAGTCGCGGGCGGCGATCAGCCGATGTTGTCCTTCGAGACCCTGACCTGGTGCCCTATCGATCGCAGGCTGGTCGTTACAGCACTTTTGACCGACGACGAACTGGACTGGCTGAATGCCTATCACGCCAGCGTTCTGGAAAAGCTCTCGCCTTTGATCGCGGATGAAGAGGTGAAGGCGTGGCTTGTTGCGGCCACGCAGCCTCTGGCGCGGAACGCTTAAAGGATGGAAAAGTGCCTGATGGCGATGACGATCGCCCAGCCAACGGCCAGCATCGTCAGGCCGGGGAAACGCAGGCAGACCAGAAGAGCGGCCACCATGGCGATCTTCACCTCGTATCCGCCTTCAAAAAAGGCGGGTGCGACAAGGGTCGTCAAAACCGCCACGGGAACGGCGTTCAATCCCGCCTCCATGCGCGGCGGGATGGATTTCATCCGCGTCATCAGAACATAACCGCCGATGCGGGTAAGATAGGTGGCGACGGTGGCGAGCGCGATCAGGATCAGCGTGTCGGCGTGCAGCAGATCGCTCATGGCGTTTCCACCTTGCTTTCAGAATTGGCCTCGCCGGTTGGTTTCGGCGGATAGACGACTGCGACGAGAATGCCGGCAAGCGCGCCGAGGCTGACATGCCAGGGCGAGCCGACGATGTGATAGGCAACGGTCGCGCCAAGCGCACTTGCCAGCATCACCGGGTAAAAATTCTTCCGCTGGCGGAAGCTCAAAACCATGCCCATGAAATAGATCGGCAACAGCACATCAAGGCCGATGGCTTTCGGGTCGCCGACGAGATTGCCGAGTGATGCACCGACAATGGTCATCACCAGCCACAGAATATAGATCGGCGTGGCGAAGCCCATGTACCAGGCGAAACCGACCACGCCGGTGTTTTCGTATTTCCTGACCGACTCGGCGAATTGCGGATCCACCAGCACGAAGAACCCCATGGCCTTTTGCAGGAAAGTCCAGTTGGTTATCATCCTGGTAATGGCGGCCGAATAGAGAATATGGCGAAAATTGACGGCAAAGACCGATAGAACGATCAGCCAGGGGGCTACCTTCTGGCCGAATAATTCGATGCCGACCAGCTGGCTGGCACCCGCATAGACGGTGCCGCTCATGATCGTCGCTTCGGCGACGCTCAGCCCGTTATCGACTGCGACCGCGCCGAACAGCGCGCCGAAGGGAGCGGCGGAAAGGGCGATCGGAAAGCCGCTTTTGAGGCCTTCGCGGAAATCTGCATTGGACATTGTTCAGGAACTCCTTGCCCGCCGCTCTATCGCCGTCCCGGCCGGCTGGCAAACAAATTGCATGAATGGATCGATTGATTCCCTTGAAGCTTCCGTTACGGTAACGCCGATACGCGACGTCGGACGGAAGGCCTCACCCGGTTTTTGCTCCCCGCCCAAACGATTGAATAATGGAGGATCAATGCTGGAGAAGCAGGACAGGGCCGTGCTGGCCGCGCGTGTTCGGGAGTATCTGGCCCGGGAGACCGAAACCGAGATCGGCTTGCTGCAGGCGGAAATCTTCGTCGACTTTCTGGCCGAAGAAGTCGGATATGTCTTCTACAATCAGGGGCTCAAGGATGCGCATGCCGCGATCCTGCGGCGTCTCGAGGATGCGGCAGGCGATATCGACGTGCTGGAGAAGCCAAGGCTGCGCTGACCGGCCCTCAGTCGCGCAAAATGTCGCGGCTTTTGAGGATGGTGGCGCCTTTTTCCCGCATGGCCGCAATCGACGCCTGTATACCTTGGGGATCGATGCCGCGGCTTGCGTCCTCGATGAAGCGGACCTTTACGCCAGGCAGCATGTCGAGGGCATCGAGCACCGAAAAACTGACGCAATAATCGGTGGCGAGCCCGCATATGTCGAGCTGGGTTACGCCTTGGCGCGTCAGATAATCGGCAAGACCTGTCGTTGCCCCCTGATCATTGTCGCGAAAGGCGGAATAGCTGTCGACGGCGGGATTTTCGCCTTTCTGCTGGATATAGTCGAAAGCCTCCGTCTTGAGGTCGGGATGGAATTCCGCATCCGGGGTGCCCTGCACGCAATGGTCCGGCCACATCATCTGCGGTTTGCCGGAGAGTTCACCCATATCGAACGGCTTCTTGCCGACATGCTGCGAGGCAAAGCTGCCGTGATTTTCCGGGTGCCAATCCTGCGAGGCGACGATCAGATCGTAACCGCCATTGTCGATGAGGGCATTGGCGATGGGCACGATCCGGTCGCCATCGGCGACAGCCAGATTACCGCCCGGACAAAAACCGTTCTGGATATCGATGAGCAGCAGCGCCTTCATGATTTGCCTCCCTTATTTCCGGCAGGATGCCAAGCCGGCAGCGACGGATCAAGTGTCCTTACCAGCTTTGTATGTGCTTGACGGCTCATGGCATAGATTTGCTCCGTCGCAGTCCTGCCGCATTTACAGCAAATTTCCGGCAAAGTCGGAATTTACCTGACGATGCGGCGACGTAAACTTTAAAGGCCGATGACGCCCTGCGGGGCATTTTCCGGGAAAAGGCGATGCAGATGCATGCCCAGCCCGCGCAAGTCATTGTTTTGCCTTCGCCCGATAATGCGCAGACCTTAACGAATTATTTTTGCAGGGACTCGTAAACACTTTGGTTACCATAATTCGTCATGCTTCGAACCAGTCAGTTCCGAAATCGGCCGGGTGTCCGCCCGCTGTTCGGATGCCCCAAAATCCCTCCGGCTTTGCCCGGGTGTGCGTGAACGGTTCGAGTAACGAGTATCATGGCGTATTCTGCTGCGGCTTATAATGGCGCCGGTCTTGCCGGTTCGTCTTGCCTCAAGAGAGGCAAATCCTTTTCTCTTGGCCGAATGTCCGCTCTGCTTGGCGGTGGTGCCTTTGCCGGTCTGTTCGCCTTCGCTGCCTTCGCCTCGCTTCACACGATGGCGACCGCATCGCATGGTGTCGGGCAGTTTGAGAAGACGCTGGTGGCGAGGCTGGAGTCTGGCGAGGCTGCGATTTCCGGCGCAGCCGCACGCGATATCCACGTCCGCAAATTTTCCCGTCTGAGCGACCACAGCCATGGCCCGCAGAAGGCGGTTCGCCTTGCCGGCATCATGCCCGAAATCGGCGAGAAGGAGTTCCGCGAGCGTTTTGGCGCGGCTGCGAACGCGAAGGGGCAGGCGACAGTCAAGGAACTTGCAGCGCTGCGGCCCTCCGCCATCGTCGATTCGGCGCTTGGACGCACCACAGAGGTCGCCTATCAGAGCGCCGCATCGCAACATCCGGCATTTGAAGTGGCATTAGGGCGCCCGCAGATCGAGGAAGAGGCGAGCAGCCTGCTTCCGGACGACGTCCCTTTGCCAAGCTTCCGGCCCGAGGTTGCGGCTGCCGAAACGGTGGAGCCATCACCCCGCCCCGCCGTTTTGGCGAAGACCGATGAACACCCGGCAGCCGTTGCTTCCGCACCTGCTTTCGATGCACCGGTGCCTGCGCGTGCACCCCAGCAGCCGCGGCAAGGCACGGCCGGCATGCTCGCCTTTGCAAAACCTGATAATCCGGTGCGCGAGCCGAGCAAGATGGATGCGGTTCCGTGGCCGGATCGCGGCAACGGCACGGCGATCTACGATATTTCCTCCGGCCTGGTTCATATGCCGAACGGCGAGAAGCTTGAGGCACATTCGGGCATCGGCAAGATGCGCGACAACCCCGACTATGTTCATGTGAGAATGCGCGGCTCGACACCGCCCTCCAGCTATCGTCTGACGATGCGCGAGGCGCGGTTCCATGGCGTCGAAGCAATCCGTCTGACGCCGGAAAATGGCGTTAATCCGCATGGCCGTGACGGTCTTCTCGCCCACACCTACATGCTGGCGAAACGCGGTGAATCGAATGGCTGCGTTGTGTTCCGGGATTATTCCCGGTTCCTTGCGGCCTTCAAACGTGGCGAAGTCAAGCGCATGGTCGTGGTGCCGAAGCTGAACGGTGGTCGCCCGACGCTCGCAAGCAGCGGTGGCAAGAGTGGCGGCAAGACCCTGCTCAGCATGTTCTCACGCGATAGCGATACCTGATTTACGCTTTCCCGGACGTACGGAGAAATGCCCTAGCGGCCGCGACGCTGGGTCAGCACCATGCCGGCGAGAATCAGCAGAATGCCGAGTGCGCTTGCCCAGAGTTTCGGCGGCTGATCGCTGAAAAAGTCGAGCACGACGCTTGAGACCATCTGGCCGCTGATGACGAGAAGTGCGGTATTGACCGCGCCGATGCGGGGGATGAGCCAGCTTCCCGAAGCGATGAAGACAACACCGATGGGGCCACCGATAAAGGCAAGCCACGGCGCGTCGGCCGCGCCCGGCGGAATGAGGCCGCCGACGATGAGGCCGATGACGGTCAATACCCCGAAACCGACGATATGGTTCCAGAACGAGGCGATCAGCGGTGAGTTCGACAGGCTGAGGCGGCCGTTGACCTGGCGGCTCAGCGCCACGAAGACGCCGCCGGTAAACGCCATGGCTATCCAGACGATCATGCCGTTCTCCCGACAAGGATAATGAGTGCGCTGCCACAGAGAATCAGTGCCACCGCCGCCATGTCACGCAAATCCGGCCGCCGTTTGGGCAGGCCAAACAGGCCGAAGAAATCGGCCAGAAGGCTGAAGATCACCTGTCCACCCAACCCGAGCGCGATGGTGCCGGAGAGGGCAAGCGGCGAATTGACGGCGGTGGAGGTGAGGATAACAATGGCCGCACCAATCACCCCGCCGCAATAGGCCCAGAGCGGCGCCTTCGGTTTGGCCAGCGCACCCGCCTCCGTCTTCGGGCGCATGATCGCGAGATAGATCAGCGCCGCCACCGTGCCGGTGCCGTGTGCAGTCCAGGAGGAGAAAAGTGCGTTACCGTAATGCGCAAGCTGGCCGTTGAAATGCACCATCAATGTCAGAAGACAGCCGCTTGCGAAGGCGGCGGCAAGGTGCAACGGGTTCAGGCGGGGATGGGTCGTTTCTGTCATGACCAGCCGAGATATGATTATTCACCGAAGCGTTACAACATCGGCACCTGAATCGAAATCGATTTGTCAGTTGTTTCCAGAAACATGTGCAACCAAGGCGCTCCACTCCCTTACTTAACGCAGTCTGACATAACATCCGCGAAAAAATCGGCGATCAGCGTGGATACGCCCTTCGGGTTTTCCCAATGCGGATTGTGGCCATGCCCATCGAGCGTAACGGTTTGAGCCCCGGGAAAGGCGGCGGCCAATCAATCAGGCGGTCAGTCCTCGTGAGCGGATCGATACCATTATCGATGGGAATTTCGACGAGAGCTTCTTTCAGCCCTCGATCTGCCACGCCTAGCTGTCGCTTTGCGCCGAGGTTCCGCGCGAGCCGCAGCTCGCGCGGATCCAGAAGGTGATCCATGCACGGATGCGCTCCAATCTTCTCTCAGCTTTGGTGCACCTCGTGCCGAAGGAAGACTGCGAACCCGTAGCGCTTGGGATCACCTCGCTTATCGACGGCCTCTGGTTGCGCTCAGGATTGCAGTCCGGTTGTTTGACGCGCGAGGAGGCAATGGAGCAGATGCGGGATTACCTGTCTCACAGGTTACCGAACACAAAAGCTGACAATCCGTAGGGAACCAGTAAGCGCGCTTCGCATTATTCCAACATGAAGAAAACGACGCGCAAACCATTGAACCGGATGACGATTTTCGTCATTTCGATTTTCACTCTCGCAGCTGTGATCGCTGCGGTCTATCTGGTTGGGTTCACGCCCGGCGAAGTGTAGGCCAGCGCAGTCAATTGCCGGTGGGAAGGGTCTTGCCCTTGCCGCGCTCCAGCGCAACGCTCAGCTTGGCAACGGCAAAGCGGAGGCTGCGCATGAGGAAACGGCTGGTTTCCAGAAATGCGCGGTAGGGCAGCACGGTGAAGTAGCGCCAGCGGGGCAGACGGTATATCCGCAGATTGTTCTGGATCTGGCTTTCCCCGTCCGCATCCTGTGTGGCGCAGAGTGGGTAAATGAAGGCCGCCTTCAGGCCAGCGAGATATTCCAGATCGAAGGCAATATCGTAGGCAAGCCGCATGGGGATGAGCTTCGAGATCCATTTGCCGGCGCGGCGGTTGACGAGATATGCCCCCGAACCCTTTTCCCGCGTCAACGCAATGGCGAGTGAGCGCCCGCCAACGAGGTTGCGGAACGGAAACTTGCGGCCGTTGCTGACCGTGGTCAGCCGAAGCAGATCCCAGTCGCTTCCATTCACTATCGCCTCGTCGATTGCTTCCAGGAAATCCTTCTCGAAGACGACATCGTCTTCAAGGATGAGCGCGATGTCGGCATCGCTGCCCATGAACCGGTTGGCACAGGCGACATGGCTGAGATAGCAGCCGATTTCCGGCGGCGAGGTGCGGCGGCCATGCATGAGCATGTAGGAAAGCTCGCTGAATTCCGGGATCGGATAATTCAGCTCGCGGCCATTGACGCCCGGGACCCGCTCTGCCTTCAGCCCGATGGCGTCGAGACGTGCGTTCATGTCCTCGAGGCGCTTGGTGGCGCTGTCCATATTGATCAGGAAAACGGCAAGCTTGCGCCCGCTTTTCGGTAAAATATGCAAAGCAGTCCTCGCCCGGTTTCTGCACCCTGTTGCAACTCCTTTATTGCAACGGCGTGACGCGGGCTACGGAAAAAGCCGCGTTCGTGCACTCATCGTTGCCGAATCAAACCTTTTCCACAAATCCATCCAGCACGCGCTTTTGTCCGGCGCGGTCAAAATCGATGGTCAGCTTGTTACCCTCGATGGCGGAGATGTTGCCATTGCCGAATTTGATATGGAAAACGCGGTCTCCGACCACGAATTTCGACGGTGTGTCGGCAACCGATTTGGCCACCAGTTCGCCGTCGATCGTGCGGGCGCGGGGGCCGCTTTCGCCATAACCGATCCGCTCCACCGCATGGCCGGAGCGTGTGCCCCAGTTATCGCGGGTCGCGTCGGACTTGTTGGCCTGGGCACGTTTCCAGCCGGGGGTGGAGTAATTGTTGGCGAAGGGTTCTGCCTTGTCGAAACGGGACTGGCCATAACCGCCGCGTCCGCCGTAACCGCCGTAATTGGTGTCAGATGCCGCGACATCCACGTGGGCCGGCGGCAGTTCATCGAGAAAACGCGAGGGCAGGGTGGATTGCCACAGACCATGGATACGCCGGTTCGATACGAACCAGATATGGCACAGCTTCTTGGCGCGGGTGATGCCGACATAGGCTAGACGACGTTCTTCCTCCAGACCGGAGCGGCCGCCTTCGTCCAACGCCCGCTGATGCGGGAACAGACCTTCTTCCCAGCCGGGAAGGAAGACTGTGTCGAATTCCAGCCCCTTGGCGGAATGCAGCGTCATGATGGAAACGGCATCGAGATTTTCGTTCTGCTCGGCATCCATGACGAGAGCGACATGCTCGAGGAAACCGCGCAGGCTCTCGAAGGCCTCCATCGAGCGTATGAGTTCCTTCAGGTTTTCCAGCCGACCGGGCGCTTCCGCCGTCTTGTCGGCCTGCCACATGGCGGTATAGCCACTTTCGTCAAGGATCTGCTCGGCAAGTGTGGTGTGTTCGGTGTTTTCCAGAAGCCCCTGCCAGCGGCGGAAATCCTGTACTACGTCGAACAGCGCCTTGCGCGCCTTGGGTTTCAACTCGTCGGTCTCGATGATGTCCGTTGCCGCTGCCAGCATCGGAATGTCGCGGGCGCGGGCGTAATCATGCAGATTGCGGATGGTCGTGTCGCCCAGCCCGCGCTTGGGGGTGTTGACGATGCGCTCGAAGGCCAGATCGTCGGCTGGCTGGCAGACAAGGCGGAAATAGGCCATGGCATCGCGGATTTCGAGACGCTCATAAAAGCGCGGACCGCCGATGACGCGGTAATTGAGGCCAAGCGTGACGAAACGGTCTTCGAACTCGCGCATCTGGAAGGAGGCGCGAACGAGAATGGCCATGTCGTTCAGCTTGTGGTTCTTGCGCTGAAGCTGCTCGATCTCCTCGCCGACGGCGCGGGCTTCCTCTTCGGAATCCCAGGCCGCATGCACCACGACCTTCTCATCGTCGGGGCTGCTGCGCTCGGTGAACAGGGTCTTGCCGAGACGCCCTTCATTATGGGCGATCAGATGGCCGGCGGTGCCGAGAATATGCTCGGTTGAGCGGTAGTTACGCTCCAGCTTGATGACCTTGGCACCGGGAAAATCCTTGTCGAAGCGCAGGATGTTGTCCACTTCGGCGCCGCGCCAGCCATAGATCGACTGGTCGTCGTCGCCGACGCAGCAGACGTTTTGCGGCTCGCCTTTGGGGCGCTGGGCGAGAAGCCTGAGCCACATATATTGCGCCGTATTGGTGTCCTGATACTCGTCCACCAGAATGTAGCGGAATTTCTGGTGGTACTCCTTCAGAATATCTGGATTGCGGCGGAAGATGCTGATCGGGTGCAGCAGAAGATCGCCGAAATCGCAGGCGTTCAGCGTTTTCAGCCGGTTCTGATAGGCCGTGTAAAGTTCGCGGCCCTTGCCATTGGCAAAGGCGCGGGAATCGCCCTCGGGAATATCCGGCGGCGTCAGTCCCTTGTTCTTCCAGCCGTCAATCATGCCGGCGAATTGTTTGGCCGGCCAGCGCTTGTCATCAAGACCTTCGGCCTGGATGAGCTGCTTGATCAGCCGCACCACATCGTCGGTGTCGAGAATGGTGAAATCAGACTTCAGGCCGATGAGTTCGGCATGGCGACGCAAGAGCTTGACACCGATGGAGTGGAAGGTGCCGAGCCAGGGCATGCCCTCAACCGCGCCGCCGACCAGAACGCCAATACGTTCCTTCATCTCGCGGGCGGCCTTGTTGGTGAAGGTCACGGCCAGAATCTGGCTTGGATAGGCGCGTCCGGTCGCCAGAATATGGGCGATGCGGGTGGTCAGAACGCGGGTCTTGCCGGTGCCGGCGCCCGCAAGCACCAGAACCGCGCCGTCCAGTGTCTCCACGGCCTCGCGCTGTTCCGGGTTGAGGCCGGAAAGATAGTCGGGCGTGGGCCGTGCCTGATCGCGTGCCGCCATGGCGCGCGCGGCAATGCCAAGCCCGCCGGCGTTGCCTGCATCGGCATTGTTCGTCGCCTTGCGCGGCGTCTCAGGTTCTTCGTCGAAGAACGGCATATCGTCAAAACTGTTGCTCATGCGGCCCAATGTAGTGATTCGGGATATAAAGGCTAGAACCGTGTTCTGCTTTTATTCCGGTATCATCCGTCAAAACGCCTATTCCAAGACGTTTTTTCGTCTCAGGCCCGCCTGTCGGCATCAAAAGCCGCGTCCACCGGCAATTGCAGCGCCACGGCCAGCTGGTTGGTCTTGGCGGCAAGGGCGATGACCCGCATAAGATCGGCATGCTGTTCGCCCGTCATGCCCTTGGCTTTTGCAGCCGCGGCATGGGAGTGGGCGCAATAGGAGCAGCCATTGGTGACGGAAACGGCGATATAAAGCATTTCCTTCACCAGCGGATCGAGCGCTGAAGGTGTGGCCATCACCGCCTTGACCTCGGCCCAGGTCTTTTCCAGAAGATCGGGGTCGAAGGCGAGGTAGAGCCACATATTGTTGATGAAATCCGATTTCCGCGTTGCGCGGATATCGTCGAACACAGCCTTGACGCGCGGGTTGGCTTCGGGATTTTCGGCTTTCGTTACGGTGCTCATGCATTCCTCCGGTCATGGCTATTTAAGCTGCAGATTAGCGGATTGGCGAATGTTTGCGACAGAAATGGCCGTCAGTGCGCTTTCGACGACAATTCATCACAAATTACAATTATGTAAGGAACGGATTTGTGCGTTGCCTTCGTTAAGGCATGCGGGAATACTTCTACCGTTCCGAAAGCTCTTTTCGGGGCGGGTTTATGCTGTGCGGATAATCGGAGAAATGTATGCGGGTGTGGAAACAGGTGGGTGTCTGTCTTGCTGTGGCGGGAGCAGGACTCTGTCTTTGGGGGTTTTATTCACCCGAAGCGCGGAATCTGCTCGCGGGTATCGGCATCGGCAAAACACCGGCCGGCGCGGTCGAGGTTGCCGCATCCGGTGCCGGAACACCCGGTTCGTCATCCGGACAAAATGCCGGCGCCGCACGCCGTGATGGCAATGCGACCCTGGTGGCGATGGCCCCGGTCAAGCAAGGCACGGTCAATGACAGGCTGAACGCCATCGGCAGTGGCGAGGCCATACAGTCGGTCATCGTCATGCCGCAGACATCAGGCACGCTTTCGGAAATCCGCATTTCATCCGGCGCCCGCGTCGTAAAGGGGCAGGTGCTCGCGCGGCTCGATGACGAGGAGCAGGTGATCGAGCGGGACAAGGCGCAGGTTGCGCTACGCAGCGCCGTCGAAAAATCGAGTTCCTACAGTAACCTGAAATCCGTATCCCGCCTTGATGTGCTGGACGCGCAGATTGCCGAGGAAGCCGCAAAACTCGCGCTGAGCACCGCCGAGCTGAACCTCAGGCGTCGCGACATCGTCGCGCCGATTGAGGGTGTTGTCGGGATCGTGGCCGCCAATATCGGCGACAATGTCACCACGCAATCAACGATCGTCGGCATCGATGACCGTTCTCAAATTCTTGTCAATTTCTGGGCGCCGGAACGGTTCGCAACTGCAATTACCGTCGGAATGCCTGTAGAGGCCACCTCGATTTCACGCCCCGGCGAGACGTTCAAAGGTGAGGTCGAGGCCGTCGACAACCGTGTCGACGCCGCAAGCCGTACCATCCGCATCCGGGCACGGTTTGCCAACGACAAGGACGAGCTTCGGGCCGGTATGTCCTTCGGTGTCACCATGCGTTTTGCCGGAGAGACCTATGCTTCCGTCGATCCGCTGGCTGTGCAGTGGGATGCCGAAGGTTCCTATGTCTGGCGCGTGACCGACAATAAATCGGCCAAGGTGCGGGTGCAGATCGTGCAGCGTAACCCCGACGCCGTTCTCGTGAAAGCGGAACTGGCGGAAGGCGATCAGGTCGTGACCGAAGGATTGCAGCGGGTGCGGGAGGGTGGTGCCGTCCGTGTCGCAAGCCAGCCGAAGCCCGAGGAGGTTGCCAGCCAATGACGACTCAGCCGCCTTCGGGTAAGGATTCCAAGCTCGCCTTCACCGCACTGTTCGTTCGCCGTCCCATTCTGGCGGCGGTTCTCAATACGTTGCTTGTGGTTGCCGGCCTTGCCGCGCTGGTTGGCGTTGAGGTGCGCGAGTTGCCGGATGTGGACCGGCCGTCCATCAGCGTCAGGACGACCTATGAAGGTGCGGCGCCCGAAACCATCGATCAGGAAGTGACGCAGACTATCGAGGGGGCTGTTGCGCGCGTCAGCGGTGTCAAAACCATCTCCTCCAATTCGCAATTCGGCACCAGCCGCGTAACGATGGAATTCGGCGACAATGTCGATATGGCCGTTGCCGCAAACGATGTGCGCGATGCCATTGGCCGCGTAACCAACCAGTTGCCTGATGATGCTGACGAGCCGCAGATCATCAAGGCGGATTCCGACAGCCAGCCGATCATGCGTCTTGCCGTCACTTCGTCCACGCTCAGCATGGAAGATCTGACCAAGCTGGTGGATGACGAGGTCATCGACCGCCTGGCCGCCGTCGATGGCGTGGCGGATGTGGAGCTTTACGGCGATCAGGAAAAAGTATTCCGCGCCGATCTCAATCAGGCCGCACTTGCCAGCCGTGGTCTGACGGTGACGGATATTTCCACCGCGCTGGCCAGTGCCGCGCTGGATGTGCCGGCGGGATCGCTGAAAAGTTCGACGCAGGACATCGTCGTGCGCGCGACCGCGAGCCTCACGAAGCCTGAGGATTTTTCCAACCTTCTGATCAAGGACAATATCCGCCTGCGCGATGTGGCAACCGTGATGCTGGGGGCGGATGACGAATCCACCTCGCTGCGGTCCAACGGTGTGCAGGGTGTGGGTCTCGGCGTTATCCGGCAGGCGCAGTCCAATACGCTCAATATCTCCACCGGCGTGAAGGCTGCCGTCGAGGCCATGTCGGCCAACCTGCCGCAGGGTACACGCATTGTGGTGACCAGTGACGACGCCGTCTTCATCGAAGGCGCGTTGCACGAGGTGGAACTGGCGCTTGGTCTTTCTGCGCTCATCGTGGTTGTGGTGCTTTACCTGTTCCTGCGCGACTGGCGGGCAACCCTCATTCCGGCGATCACCATGCCCGTGGCGTTGATCGGCACCATTATCGCAATCTACATGGTCGGGTTCTCGATCAACATCCTCACGCTGCTCGCCATCGTTCTGGCGACGGGTCTGGTGGTCGATGATGCCATCGTGGTGCTGGAAAATATCGTGCGCCGCCGTGCGGAGGGAATGGGGCCGCGCGCCGCCGCTGTTCTCGGCACCCAGGAAGTGTTCTTCGCGGTGATTGCGACGACGGCGACGCTTGCCGCAGTGTTCATTCCGCTCTCCTTCCTGCCGGGCCAGCTGGGTGGCCTTTTCCGCGAATTCGGTTTCGTTCTCGCCTTCGCTGTCGGTCTTTCCTCCATCGTGGCGCTGACGCTTTGTCCGATGCTCGCTTCGCGGATGCTGAAAGACGGATTGAAGGAACCCACGGGACCGCTGGCTTGGTTCGGCAATGTCTTTGCCTCCACCTACAAGACGACGCTTTCCGCCTGCCTCAACAACCCGCTCATCGTCATCATCGTTGCGCTCGTCTTTTCGGGCCTGTCTTGGATTGCCTTCGGCATGATCCAGAACGAACTGACGCCGCGCGAGGACCGCGCCTCGGTGATGATGCGTGTGACGGCGCCGCAGGGTGTCAGCCTCGACTATACGCGCGACCAGTTGCAGCGGATCGAGGAAAATCTCCAGCCGCTGCGCGATAGCGGTGAAATCCGCAATATTTACTCCATCACCGGCATGAACGGTTCCTCCAACACCGGTTTTCTGGTGCTGACGCTGGCGCCGTGGGCTGATCGCGATCGCACGCAGAACCAGATTGCCGCCGACGTTACCGCTGCCGCCAACAAGGTGCCGGCGCTGCGCGGCAACGCCATGCAGCCGAACAGCCTGCGCATTCGCGGTGCGGGCAACGGCCTGCAGATGGCAATGGTCGGCAGCAATTATCAGGCACTGACGGCTGCGACGCAGAAACTACTGCTTTCCATGGAGGAAAGCGGCCTGTTCGAAACGCCGCGTTTGGACAACGAGCCCAACCAGGCGCAGCTATCCGTCTCCATCGACCGGGAGCGCGCCTCCGATCTCGGCATTGATATCACCGGCCTGTCGCGCGCCATGCAATCGCTGCTGGAAGGACGTTCGATTGTCGACGTCTTCGTGGATGGGGATGCAATCCCGGTCCGGCTGCTGTCCTCCACCCGGCCGATCAACGACCCGACCGATCTCGAAAACGTCTTCCTGAAAACGGGTGACGGCAAGATCGTGCCGATGTCGGTTATCGCCACCCTGAAGGAAAATGCGGTCGCGCCGCAGCTGAACCGCGAGCAGCAGCTTCCCTCCGTCGGCTTTACCGCCAATCTCAAGGACGGCGTTTCGCTCGGTCAGGCTTTGGAAAAGGTGAACGAGCTCTCGCAATCCCTCCTGCCGCCCGGCGCCCGCCTTCTGCCGCTCGGCGAGGCGGCGACGCTTGAGGAAAATTCGAGCGGCATGCTGCTGACCTTCGGTTTTGCCATCGCCATCATCTTCCTCGTACTGGCCGCGCAGTTCGAAAGTGTCCTGAGTTCGATCATCATCATGTCGACGGTGCCGCTCGGTCTTGCCTGCGCGGTTATCGCGCTGCTCGTCACCGGATCGAGCCTCAACGTTTATAGCCAGATCGGCCTTGTGCTTCTGGTGGGCGTGATGGCAAAGAACGGCATTCTCATCGTGGAATTCGCCAACCATCTGCGTGACCAGGGCGCCACCGTGCGCGAAGCCATCGAGAAAGCCACCAGCATCCGCCTGCGCCCGGTGATGATGACAATGATCGCGACCATTTTGGGCGGCGTGCCGCTGGTGCTTGCGCAGGGAGCAGGTGCTGAAGCACGCATCGCGTTGGGCTGGGTCATCGTCGGCGGTCTGGGTTTTGCGACGCTGGTGACGCTTTACATCACCCCGGTATCCTACCTGCTGATTGCCCGTTTCGCCAAGCCACAGGCGGATGAGGAAATCCGCCTCCACCGCGAACTGGAACTTGCCGCGCGTCGGAAGGCGCTGGAGGAGGACAAGCAGCTGCTTGCGGCGGAATAAAAATTTATGGGCAAGCCAGAGAGCGCGACGCGCTGAGCAGATCGTGGCAGTTGATTAACTTCTGTTCGGGCGATAAATCTGGACGCCTTTATACGATAGCTCAAAGGTTCCGACGCTCACGAGGCCAGCCGCGTCGGTTTCGATCAGGTTTCCTGTTCTGTCGTAGCTATTGAACAGGCTGGAAATCGTCTGGTCGAGTTGATCTTTGGCGCGCTTTTTCCAGTAATTATTGGTGTCTTCGAACATTTTAAGAACTACCCGCTGTTTCTCCGTCAGGGTTTTCGGATCGACTCCTTTGGCTTCGATTTTGTGTGTGCTGTTATAAAAATCGATCGCATTCTGTAAGGACTGTATGCTTCCCGGAATGCCCATGGCGGCATAGCCGGGGCTATCAAAATTAGCCCAGTAGGTATCATAGTCGATACCAGCGAGTGCCCAACTCTCTCTCTGTTCTCGCACGGAAGCATTGTGGTATGCTTTACTTAGCTCAGCCTGATATGCCTCCGGCGTTAGATCGTGTACAGTTTCTTTCGTCATGCCCTCGGGAACGAAATTCCGAACAATGTCTTCAGGCCGCATACCTGGGGTGTGCATGGCGCGGTTGAAGCGTAATTCCTCTCCCCACACATCCCGTTTGCTTGAGGCCGGGGAAAGATTGAGGCTGGTGGTTCGGATAATATCTTCCATCCAGTCTCTATCCGCCACTGGATCCGCATTGTTCTTTGCTTCTTCAGCATCGGTATTATCTTTCTCCGGCATCCCTTCGATCTTGCCTCTCATGTCGTAGGTAAGGTCACTGGTTTCGTCGTCCGCGCTGGAGGCAAGCAGGGCGGTTAGAGGATCGACGCTATTTACGGCGCTCGAGGAATTGCTTGCCCGGTTTTCTGCCCGGATGCTGTCAGTCAGCGGTCGAAAATAATTCGATCCTGCAAAGGGCTGACTTATAATTGTAGTCATGTTGAAACCCTGATGTTTGAATACGACCCGTTTATAGCCGGCTCCGCATTCCGGTTGTAATTTATATGCATTTATGAGCATCAATGAAGAAATTCACGTATAAGATGTATACGAGCCGGAGCTTGTTCAGGGCTGGCAGCATGTGCATGCGGAACACCACATGAGAGCGGGTTGTTCTTGCCGTTCGGCCTGCTGATCGGCTGGACAAAGCCTTAACCTTATCCCATACCACCCAACGGAATTTCGTAACGGATCGAGTCCGTTACGGCGGTATCTTGCGGTGGAGATGGACGATGGCGCTGAAAGATGTGGTCGCGGGAAAACGCAACGAGGAAGGCATCGCGTCGGTGCTTGCAGCGCTGAAGCAGCAGCTGGGTGACAAGCTCCAGACCGGGCAGGCGTTTCGCGAGCAGCACGGCCATACCACCACCTGTCTGACCTTGCAGGCGCCTGATGGTGTCGTCTTTGCCGAAAACGCAGATGATGTGAAAGCTGTGGTGAAGGCTTGTGCGCAGTATAAGGTGCCGGTCATTCCCTTCGGAACTGGCTCTTCGCTGGAAGGACAGGTCAATGCGCCTGATGGCGGAATCTGCATCGATTTCAGCCGGATGAATCGCATCATTGAGGTAAACGCCGAAGATCTTGACGTGACGGTGGAGCCGGGTGTGACGCGCGAGGACCTTAACGTCTATCTGCGTGATACCGGCCTGTTCTTTCCGATCGATCCGGGTGCCAATGCTTCTATCGGCGGCATGGCCTCAACGCGGGCGTCGGGCACCAATGCGGTGCGTTACGGCACGATGAAGGACAATGTTCTGGCCGTTACCGCCGTTGTTGCCAATGGTGAGGAAATCCGCACTGCTCGCCGTGCCCGCAAGTCGTCGGCCGGTTACGATCTGACGCGGCTTTTCGTCGGCGCCGAGGGCACGCTTGGGGTTCTGACCTCGGTTACGCTGCGGTTGCAGGGCATCCCGGAAAAGATCGCCGGTGGCGTCTGCACCTTCGACAGTATTCAGGCGGCCTGTGATGCCGTTATCATGACGATCCAGATGGGTGTTCCGGTTGCGCGCATCGAATTGCTTGACGAGGTTCAGGTGCGGGCGTGCAATGCCTATTCCGGCCTGAACTACGCGGAAAAACCGACGCTGTTCGTGGAGTTCCACGGCACCGAAGAGACGGCGGCCCTGCAATCGCAGCAATTTGCAGAGATCGCGGCGGAATGCGGCAGCGTCGATTTCCGCTGGACCAGCGATGCGGCCGAGCGCAACAAGCTGTGGAAGGCCCGGCATGATGCCTATTGGGCCTCGCGGGCGCTCGCGCCGCATCTCGACGGTTTGTCCACCGATGTCTGCGTGCCGATTTCGCGGCTGGCGGACTGCGTGGTGGAAACGCAACGGGATATCAAGGAAAACGGCTTTCTGGCGCCGATCGTCGGCCATGCGGGCGACGGCAATTTCCATGTGCTTATCCTGTTCGACGGCAAGGATGCCGAAAGTGTCGCCAAAACAGAAGCGTTCGTTGCGCGTCTTAATCGCCGGGCTATCGCCATGGACGGCACCTGCACCGGAGAACACGGCATCGGCCAGGGCAAGATGAGTTTTCTGGCCGAAGAGGCGGGAAATGCGCTGGATGTGATGCGCGCCATCAAAACGTCGCTCGACCCCGATAACATCTTCAATCCAGGCAAGCTGTTCCGTCTTGTCTGATCATTCTCACAATTGATTGGTACAAAAGGCTGCTTGCCGTTAAGGCAAATAAGAATAGGTTTGCAGCGTTCGCGAAGGGAGAAGCAGTTCAGTGCTCGGGCGTATTCTGGTTTTTCTGGGCGGACTGCTGGCCGTGGTGCTGTTTTCAGCGCTGCTCATTCCCTATTTCGTCGACTGGACGGATTTCCGCCGCGATTTCGAAGATCAGGCAAGCCGCATTCTGGGCAAGAAGGTGGTGGTGCACGGCCGCGTCGAAGCCCGGCTTCTGCCTTTCCCTTCGGTGACGCTGCATGACGTGCGCGCCGGAACGGATGCCGACGGATCGCCGCTCATTCAGGTGGCGCGTTTTTCCATGGATGCCGAGCTGGCGCCTTTCCTTTCCGGTGAAGCCCGCATCTTCGACATGCGCATCGAGGAACCCAAGGCCAAGATCCGGCTTTTGAAAGACGGCACTCTGGACTGGATGCGCGGCAGCCGGGCGGAAATTCCAGCCCGCACCGTGGTTCTGGAAAGTGTGCAGATCGAAGGCGGGCAGATCGAATTCATCGACGAGCAATCCGGCCGCAACCGTGTTGTGACCGGTCTTAACGCCGATATGTCCGCCAATTCGCTGGCCGGACCATGGAAGGCGGAAGGGCGCGCCGCCGTTGACGGGCATCCAGGCTCGTTCTCGCTGTCGAGCAGTGAGCCGGATTATGCCAATGGGCGCATGGGCCTGCGGATTCGCGTGGTGCCGGATGAACATCCGGTCGAGGTCGATCTGGACGGTGCGATTGCCGCGACTGCGGGAAAACCCGCCTATAGCGGTTCCTTCGCCTTCAGTTTCCGTGAAGACCAGAAACAGAAGCAGCAGGCCGGGCAATCGCTGTTCTCGTCGCCGCGCACCCGCGGCAGCTTCGAACTGACGAATGAAAGCGTGCGCATACCGAGCTACCGCATGGAGCTCGGTGGCAACGAAAATCCTTACGTCGTGACCGGCGAGGCAACGCTGGATACCGGGGCCAAGCCGGAATTCCTGCTGACGGCGGATGGTCAGCAGATCGACGTCAATCGCTTCGCACCGCCCGTCGTACAGACCGGCAAGACCTCGCGTCAGCCCACCGCCTCCGTGCGCCAGCGCATCGAGGCTTTTGCTGCCATGGTCGCCCGCATTCCGGTTCCGCCGGTCCCGGGCAAGGCCAGCATCAGCCTACCGGCGCTCGTTTCCGACGACACGACCATTCGTGACATCCGGCTGGACGTGCGCCCTGATGGCAGCGGCTGGCAGGTGGTGAACGCCGTGGCAACGCTGCCCGGCAGGACGCAGCTGGAAGCCAAAGGTTCCCTGACGCTGCTGGATGGCCCCGCCTTCAACGGCAATCTGCTCGTTGCCTCCAACCAGCCATCCGGGCTGGCAAACTGGCTTTCAGGTTCTGTCGATCCGGCGATTCGCCAGCTCAATGCCGCCGGTTTTTCCGCCGACGTCTCGCTGACGACGCTGAACCAGCGTTTCGACAATCTCGAGCTTGCGATTGGCGACGCCTCTCTGAAGGGGAAGCTGGAACGGCGCTCTGACGGCAAGGCCTCCAATCTTTCGATCGATCTTGCCGGTAACGAGATCGATCTCGACGCCCTGAAGGCGCTTGGCAGCCTGGCGCTCGGCGATCAGGTCGGAAGTTCTGTTCTCGACCACCGCATCGACGCCAAGTTCAAGGCCGACCGGTTCAACATGGCCGGTGTGACCGCAAATCACGTGGAAACCGCCTTCACCATGGCGGGCGGCGTTCTCTCGCTTGAAAAGATGACGGCTGGCGATATCGCCGGTGCCGAAGTCAAGGCGAAAGGGCAGTTGCAGGGGTCGTTGCTGAAATATGCGGGCAAGGGCACGGTGAACCTGCATGCGACCGACATGCAGCCGTTCTTCGCCATGCTGCAGCAGAAATTGCCTGGTCATCCGTTCCTCAGCCGTCTGGCGGCGAGTTCGCCGTGGTACGCCAATTCCGACCTTGCCATGGATGTTTCGGTCAACAGCGAAAATGGCGGCGCCAATGTCGCCGTTTCCGGCACAGTCAACGGCAGCCGTCTGTCGGCCGTGGCCAAGATGCCGGATTTCCTGTCCATCACCGACGATACGGCGATGTCGCTGGAAGGGGTTTTGAAAAACCAGTCGACGGCGATCCTGTTCGGCCAGGCAGGGCTTGATCCCCTGCCGTTCGATGCGGACGGGGAGGGGCTGCTTTCCGTCAAGCTCAACGGCACGCTTGGCTCTCCCGTCCAGACCGATATCCGTTTCTCGACGGAGCGCACGCATTTCTCGATGATCGGGTCCTTTGCCGTTGCCGCCGCCAATTTCGGCGAGGGTAGTGCGGATCTGGCGCTCGAAAGCGCTGATATCGAGCCCTATCTCATCATGAACGCCGTTGGCCTGCCGCAGCTTGGTGGTGGCATGGCGCTGAAGGCGAACGGAAAAATGGCGGTGGATGCGCAGAAGATTGCGTTTTCCGCCCTCGGCGGGCAGGCGGGCGGCAACCCCTTCTCGGGCAGTCTGGCGTTCCAGCGCGCGGCCCCCCATTCCGTCACCGGTGATCTTGCCCTCCGGACCGTCGATCTTGCCTGGCTCGGAGACGCGATCTACGGACCGGTGATCGACCCGGAAACGGGCGCGCTCAACGCCAAGCCGCTGGCCATGCCGGCTTTCCCGCAACTCAAGGCCTCGCTGTCGCTGAAAGCGGAAAGTTTCGAGGCCGGTCCCTTCGGCACGGTCACGGGTCTGTCGACCAAGGTCACGCATGATGATGGCAATCTCGCGCTTGATGATATCGCCGGCACCTTCATGGGCGGCAAGCTGACCGGGCGGCTTGCCATGTCCACAGGCGAGGGAGCGGGCATTTTCCGCACCAAGATCGCGGTGAACGACGTCAATCCCGAGTCGATATTGTGGGCGAATGCCAACGGCCCGGTCGCGACGGGCCGGGTGGCGGTCGATCTGACCGCCGAATCGACGGGCAAGAGCGTTGGTGAAATTTTGAAATCGGCAGGTGGCTCCGGGGAAGTGCGCGCCAGCGGGCTTGTGCTCAAAGGGCTTAATCCTGGCGCCTTTCCGCCGATCCTGCAGGCGGCGGAAGGCTTGCAGCAGCCGATCGACGCGCCAAAGGTGCGGCCGCTGGTGGATCAGAGCCTGTGGCAGGGCGAAATACCGCTCGGCAACGTCGCCCTGCCATTCACCCTGAATGGCGGCGCGCTTCACTTCCAGAATTTGCGCGCCGGGATCGATCCAGTGACGCTTACCGGAGATGCGACGGTCGACATTGCAGCATCGACCGTGAATGGCGATCTCGATCTTATCTTCAATCCCGGCACCGAAGTAGTTGCAGGGGCCGAACCGTCGCTGCGTCTCAACTATAACGGTCCGCTTGCCGCACCGGCTTTGACGACCGATGTTTCGGCGCTCGGCAATTATCTGTCGCTCCGGGCTTTCGAAAAGGAGCGCCGTCGCGTCGAGGCCATGCAGGCCAGCGTTCTCGAAAAGCAGCGCCTGCGTCGGGAAACGGCGCTTTATCGCTCTCAGGCGGCTGAACGTCAGGCTGAAAAGGAACGGGTGGAGGCGGAAGCCAAGGCCAAGGCCGAAGAGGAGGCGCGCCTGAAGGCGGCGGCAGAGGAGCGTCTACGGCAGGAAAAGGAACAGCAGGAGCGGTTGCAGCAACAGCAACAGCAACAGCAGCAGCAACAGCAACAGCAACAACAGCAGCAGCAACCTGTTCCCGAGCGGCAATCAACGCCGGCCCTGACGGTGCCTCCAACGGAAGATGCGATCAGGCAACTGGCGCCCGAAAACGCTCCGGCCAATCCGTAAGTTTGCTGCGACGACGGCGCGTTTTGGAGAGAGGTTGGAGACCGTGTCTCGGGGCGAATTTTGACGCGGTCCGGACAGCTGCCGCCTCGACCGCTTTGCCAAAATTATCCGTTAGCCTGTTAAATCCAGGCTTCACGCTCGCCGAAGGGCGTGTCGGCATCAAAATTCTTGGTGCCGATCCTGCTGCTTTCCCCCGACAGGCTGGGCTTATCCGCGGTGTTGCTTGAGGAAGCCGATTTGTCGGCGCTATTTTCGAGTGCCTCGAGCTGCGCTTGCAGCGAAGCGATAGTACTCTTCAATTCTTCCTGCGCTTTCGCTTCGGAGGTCTGGGCGAGTTCTGACTGCTTTTCGGCAATCTGCGATTCCAGTTCGGCAACGCTTGAAGACGAGGTGGATGAAGGGGAGAGGACGGAAACAGCGATGCTCGTTCCCGAAACGGCGGAAACCATGGGTCGCCTCGTGGCGTGCGGATGGAAAGGAAAAGCTTGAAATACAAATCTGGAAGCAAGGCTACGCAGTACTGAAGCGCCTTGCAGTACAAATTAGCGCGCTAATGTTTAATGAATGCTTTCACGACATTATGAGTTTTCGGCAAGAATGTTTGTAGTCGGAGAATGGCTGGATAGGAGCCGGCGCATATGCGCGCCGCTGCAGTATCATCTTTCGATGCCACCTTGCAGAAAGCTCACCTGCTCTTCAGCCAATTCAGCACATGGACCCGAAGGGATGAGGACAGATTGCTGTCGGCTGGCCGGTTGTCGTCTATTTCCGCAAGCAGGGCAGCGAAACTGATCTTGCGCTTTTCGGCGATGATTTTCAGCTCGTCCCAGAAGGCATCCTCGAGCGAAATGCTGGTGCGGTGGCCGTGCAATGTCGTGGAGTGCTTGCGGATCATCAGATCAATCTCTCCGGCTGGTCCGGTTGGGAATCTGAATCATGTCGCGCCTGCAAGCCTCTGTTTAGCGGTGTTTTTTCCGGTCTTCCGAAAGCTTTCCCGGGCAGGCCGGCTCTTCAATCCCTATCGGTCCTGTCATCGTCCTTTTCAAGCCGCCCCTGATCGAGCGCCTTTTCGGCTTTTTCGTTAAGGGCCGATGTGAGGTTTTTTTCCGCCTTGGTGCGACCGAAGGACAGGCGGTTCTGATCCGCCTGTTTTTCTTTTTCGCTACGGGCTTTCTGCTTCTGGAACTGACGCAGATTGACGATATCGGCGGCCATGCGGATATGTCTCCTTGAGCTTCGCGCGGTCGTGCAAAAAGCCGTTATTGCTTCTTGCGGAAGGCATCCAGAGAAACGACGGAGCCTTCCTTCTTTTCCTCGCCGGACTTGGGCGTCTCGGACGTTGTAGCCGGCTTTGCCTCATGGGAAACGGGATAGGCGGTGATTTCTGCCTCTTCCAGCTCTTCCTCGTCTGCCAGGGGCACATCGAACTCAAGCTCGAAATTGACGGAAGGATCGTAGAAACCTCTGATGGCGTTATAGGGAACAACCAGCTTTTCCGGCGTATCCGAGAAGGACAGACCGATTTCAAAGCCGATCTCCGTCACCTTCAGGTCCCAGAACTGATGCTGGATGACGATGGTCATCTGCTCGGCATATTTGGACTTGAGGTGCTGCGAAATCCGCACACCCGGCGCGCCGGTCAGAAATGTTATGAAGAAATGGTGGTCGCCGGGCAGGCGGCCGGTTGCGGCCACTTCACCCAAAACTTTGCGAATAACGCCGCGAAGGGCATCCTGTGCGAGAATGTCGTAACGGATATGATCCTGCCCCATGCGGTCCTGTCTTTCCCTTATTCGAACGTCTTTTAAAGCGCTGCGCACCAAGTGCGCCTAGGACGCTGTAACACTTTGAATCTTTGCGTAATCCGCAAGCCGGGATCAATTTCGATCCTGGCGGCTACGCATTACCCAAGTATACGCAATGTCCTGAACGGCAGCAACGGAAAAGCCGATGCTGTTTGCAAGTCAGCTATCATATAACCAATTCAGGCAAAATGGAGAAGGTGGAGGTTTCTGTTGCCAGGTACCTCCGAACCCCGCCTCACGGGGCTAACCGTGAGGACTTTAGAGCGGAATTCCCGCACCGCCATTAGGCAGCGAGAGCGTATTCCTTAGCGTTGTTGTCATTTGCAACTACACTTGTGACCCGATAACGGCGGTATCATGCCGAGCAAAAGTTCGATCTTTACGCCCTTGTCGATCCTATTTCGCCCCCATCAAAAGCCGGCCTTCATCTTGAAAAGCCGCCGGTTTTTGGTGGAGGCGCCGGGTACCGCCCCCGGGTCCAATAGGTTTATTACACCGACCGTTTATCGCCATAGCCGGGTTGCCCCGGCAAGGTTCATATAGGCGTTTCCCTCGGCCGAGAAAAGGGGCCGATGACAATTCCATGAAAAGATTTCGTGTTTGCCGCCCACAATTTAGACAATTCTTGACGACGAGGGATTGCTGACACATTCTCCCTACAACCGGTCACCACAAGCAACACCGGGCCGGGGACACACGAAGGAGTGGACATGACTGACTATCTCGCAGATGTGAAGAAATACGACGCAGCAGCCGACGAAGCGATTGTCGGCAAGATCGTCAAACATCTCGGCATTGCCTTGCGCAACCGGGATTCATCGCTGGTGTCCGCTTCCGATCCGGAAGAGCTTGCACGTGTAAAGGCGAACTGGTGCGGCAAGAAACTCGGCGTAACCGATGACAGCGCCGATAAGGCGATCGATGCAACCGCCAAGGCCATGGCCGCAGACCGCTCCAAGTCGCGTGTGACCTTTTATTATCTGGTGGCCAAGGAACTGGGCAAACTCCAGTCGCTCTGATTTTTTCGCGGGGATAAGCGACTCGCTGGTGATTGGTTCTGTCGCCCTGTGCTATTATATTCCCTTGATATCAGGGAATCGGCGGCAGAACACATGAAACAATATCTCGATCTTCTCCGGCATGTGATGGACACCGGCTCCGACCGCGGAGATCGCACCGGTACGGGTACGCGCTCGGTCTTCGGTTACCAGATGCGTTTCGACCTTGCGCAAGGTTTTCCGGTTCTCACCACCAAGAAGCTGCATCTGCGCTCGATCATCCATGAACTCCTGTGGTTCCTGAAGGGCGACACCAATATCGCCTATCTCAAGGAAAACGGCGTTTCCATATGGGACGAATGGGCCGATGAGAATGGTGATCTGGGTCCGGTTTACGGAGCACAGTGGCGCTCCTGGCCGGCGCCCGACGGCCGCCACATCGACCAGATAGCACTTTTGATCGAGGCGCTGAAAACCAATCCCAATTCCCGCCGCCACATCGTTTCGGCCTGGAACCCGGCGCTGGTGGACGAGATGGCGCTGCCGCCCTGCCATTGCCTGTTCCAGTTCTATGTTTCGGATGGAAAGCTGTCCTGCCAGCTTTACCAGCGCTCGGCCGATATTTTCCTCGGCGTGCCCTTCAATATTGCTTCCTACGCACTTCTGACGCTGATGGTGGCGCAGGTCACGGGGCTGAAGCCCGGCGATTTCGTCCATACGCTTGGTGACGCGCATATCTACGCCAACCATTTCGAGCAGGCGAAATTGCAGATGACGCGGACCCCCAAGGCCCTGCCGACGATGCGCCTCAACCCGGATGTGCGAGACCTCTTCTCCTTTAAGTTCGAAGACTTTACGCTGGAAAACTACGAGGCGGATTCAACCATCAAGGCACCGATCGCGGTATGAGCGAGCCGCGCATCACCATCATCGTCGCGGTGTCGGAAAACGGCGTTATCGGCCGCGATCTCGATATGCCTTGGAAGCTTTCCACTGACCTCAAGCGCTTCAAGGCGATGACGATGGGCAAACCGCTCATCATGGGCAGGAAGACATTTCTCTCGGTGGGCGAGCGTCCCTTGCCGGGCCGGCCGCACATCATCGTCAGCCGCAATGCCGATTACAGGCCCGATGGCGTGGATGTCGTGTCGTCGCTTGAAGACGCCCTCGCGCTTGGCAAAAGCAAGGCTGCGGAACTGGGTGTGGACGAGGTTTTCGTGGCCGGTGGCGGGGAAATCTACCGTCAGGCCATGCCGTTTGCCGATCAACTTTCCGTCACCCATGTGGCCGTAAAGCTTGATGGCGACACTTTTTTTCCGGAAATCGATCCCGCCGTCTTTGAAAAAATCGAGGAAAATGCCGTTCCCGCCGGGGAAAAGGACAATTATCCGGTTCTGTTCACCACTTATTTGCGCAGAGCCGCGTCAAAGTGAACTATTTACCCTGATTGGGTATTTAGTTACCACCTCTGCGTTGAAACGCACGCTTCTCCTTCTTATAACGGGTCCATATTCCCGCCGCACGCGAGCAATCGCTTTCGAACGGGATCGGGAGAGGCTTTTATAAAGAGGTATTGATGCCCTGGAGCAATCAGAATGGCGGCGGCGGCCCTTGGGGCGGCGGCGGTGGTGGCGGAAACAACCAGGGCGGCGGTGGCGGCCCATGGGGGCAGGGACCTAACCGGCCTCGCGGCGGTGGCGGCGGCAATGGCGGCCCGCCCGATCTGGAAGAGATCATCCGGCGCAGCCAGGACCGCTTCAAGAATGTCCTGCCGGGCGGGTTCAATGGCGGCGCGATTGCGATCGTCGCTCTCGTCGTTCTGGTTTTCCTCGGCATTCAGTCCATCTACACCGTCCAGCCGGACGAGCGCGGCGTTGAGCTGCGTTTCGGGCGTCCGAAGGACGAGATTTCGATGCCTGGCCTGCATTTCCATCTATGGCCGATCGAGACGGTTGAAATCGTCAAGGTGACCGAACAGCAGCAGAATATCGGTTCGCGCGCTTCGTCTTCCTCGGCGAACGGCGTTATGCTGACCGGCGACCAGAATATCGTCAACGTGCAGTTCTCGGTGCTCTATACGGTTTCGGATCCGAAATCCTACCTCTTCAACGTCGACAGCCCGGCTGAGACCTTGCAGCAGGTTTCCGAAAGCGCAATGCGCGAAATCGTCGGCCGTCGTCCCGCACAGGACATTTTCCGTGATAACCGTCAGGCGATCGCGGCGGATGTACGCACCATCATCCAGTCCACCATGGACGGATACGGGGCCGGCATCTCCATCAATGCTGTCGCCATCGAAGACGCGGCGCCGCCGCGCGAAGTTGCCGACGCCTTCGACGAAGTGCAGCGTGCCGAACAGGACGAGGACCGCTTCGTGCAGGAAGCCAACCAGTACGCCAACCAGAAGCTGGGTGCCGCACGTGGTCAGGCAGCGCAGATCATCGAAGAGGCGAACGCCTACAAGTCTCGTGTCGTCAACGAGGCAGAGGGTGAGGCACAGCGCTTCATCTCAATCTACGATCAATATCGCACGGCACCTGACGTGACCCGCCAGCGCATGTTCCTGGAAACGATGGAACAGGTCCTCAAGGGTTCCAACAAGGTCATCATCGACGAAAAACAGGGTGTGGTGCCTTATCTGCCTCTGAACGAGATCATGCGCGGCAATCCGGGCGCGGCACAGCAGGGAGGCAACTGATATGAGCAACCGTCTTACGGCCGTTCTCGTCGGTCTCGCCGCCGTGCTTTTCCTGGCCTATTCGTCGATCTTCGTCGTCACCGAGCGCCAGCAGGCCATCGTTGTGCGCTTCGGTCAGATCCAGGACGTGAAAACGGCGCCGGGCCTCTATTTCAAGCTGCCCTTCGCCTTCATGGATGCCGATCGGGTGCAATATATCGAGAACCGGGCGCTGCGCTTCGATCACGACAACATCCGTGTTCAGGTTTCCGGCGGCAAGTTCTACGAGGTTGATGCCTTTGTGGTCTATCGCATCACGGATGCCCGCCGCTTCCGGCAGACGGTCTCCGGCGACCAGATGTCGGCGGAATCGCGTCTTCGCACCCGTCTCGACGCATCGTTGCGCCGGGTCTACGGTCTTCGCGGCTTCGAATCGGCGCTTTCGGATGCGCGTGCATCGATGATGCAGGAAGTACGTGACGATCTGCGTCCCGATGCGGAATCGCTTGGCGTCAGCATCGTGGATGTCCGCATCCGCCGCACCGATCTCACGCAGGAAGTCTCGCAGCAGACCTTCGAGCGTATGAAGTCGGAACGTCTGGCAGAAGCCGAGCTGATCCGTGCCCGCGGTAACGAGGCGGCACAGCGTCGTCGCGCTATTGCCGACCGTCAGGTCGTGGAATTCGAATCCGATGCCCAGCGTCAGTCCGAAGTCCTGCGCGGTGAAGGCGATGCGGAGCGTAACCGGGTCTTCGGCGAAGCTTTCCAGCGCGACCCGAGCTTCTTCGAGTTCTATCGTTCCATGGCGGCCTATTCCAGCGCGCTGTCTGGAACCGGCACTACGCTGGTCCTGTCTCCGGACTCGACCTTCTTCCGTTATTTCAACGACATCAACGGTGCTCCATCCACGGCTCCGGCCGCACCTGCCGCACCGCCGGCAAATTGATAACGGATCGAATAATTTTGGAGGGGCCGGTTTTGACCGGCCCTTTCTTTTTGAGTGAATGGCTGGGTGGCAGTAAAGCGGAAAGGGGCAAAATCCTGCTGTCTCGCGCCCGGAAAGGGATATCCGTTTTCGCGCCGATGCTGTAGGCAGTGAGCAAGGCAGCCGGTGCTGTTCACGAAAAGGTATTTTTACACTTCATCATTCCGCCTTATGCTTTGACGATATATGCAGGGCATGACGATTTGAAACGCGAGGACGCTTATGGCCGTGACCCTTCTTTCGCCTTTTCGCAGCAGCATTGCCGCAGTCGCGGGCTTCGCACTTGTGGCGGGTAGCCTTTCGGCACCGGTTGCGGCATGGGCGCAGAGCCATGGGCCGGCATCGGTCGCCGATCTTGCCGCACCGCTTCTTGATGCGGTGGTGAATATTTCGACGTCGCAGAACGTCAAGACCGAGGGCAAAGGGCCTGTGCCGCCGAAACTGCCGGAAGGTTCGCCTTTCCAGGAGTTCTTCAAGGATTATTTCGACAACCAGAAACCGGAAGGCGGCGACAAGGTCAGTTCGCTGGGATCCGGCTTCGTTATCGATCCGGCTGGCTACATCGTCACCAACAATCACGTCATCGAGGGCGCAGACGCCATCGAGGTGATTTTTCCGAATGGTTCGAAGCTGAAGGCAACGCTGGTCGGCACTGATACCAAGACCGATCTTTCCGTTTTGAAGGTTGAGCCGAAGGCTCCGCTGAAGGCAGTCAAGTTCGGCGATTCGCGCAGCATGCGCATCGGTGACTGGGTGATGGCCGTTGGCAATCCCTTCGGCCTCGGTGGATCGCTGACTGTCGGCGTCGTTTCCGCGCGCGGGCGCAATATCAATGCCGGTCCCTATGACAACTTCATCCAGACGGATGCGGCAATCAACAAGGGTAATTCCGGCGGTCCTCTCTTCAACATGAAGGGTGAGGTGATCGGCATCAATACGGCGATCATTTCGCCGAGCGGCGGTTCGATCGGCATCGGTTTCGCGGTTCCGACGGAACTCGCCCAGAATATCGTCGAGCAGCTCATCCAGTTCGGCGAAACCCGCCGTGGCTGGCTCGGCGTGCGCGTCCAGCCGGTTACCGACGACGTGGCCGCAAGCCTTGGCATGGAAGCGGCAAAGGGTGCCTTGATTTCCGGCGTGGCCAAGGGTGGCCCGGTGGAAAACGGCCCGATCCAGGCCGGCGACATCGTTCTGAAATTCGACGGCAAGGATATTCACGAGATGCGTGACCTCCTGAGGATCGTGGCGGAAAGCCCGGTCGGCAAGGAAGTCGATGTCGTGGTCTTCCGTGACGGCAAGGAAGAGACCGTCAAGGTAAAGCTTGGCCAGTTGCAGGATGCGCCCGATGAAAAGGCCGCAACCGACGATCCGCAGGCCGAGGACGGTGACGGTGGCATGGTCGTGCCTGATGACAAGGGCGGTTCCGACGATCAGGCGCAGGACCAGACGCCGGAGGTGCGCGAAGCGCCGCAGCGCGTGCTTGGCATGAACCTCGTAGTGCTGAGCAACGAGTTGCGGACGGAGAAGGGCATTGCCGAAAGCGTCGAAGGCGTGCTTGTCGCCAGCGTCGATCAGGGGTCGCCGGCCGAACAGAAGGGCATGAAGGCGGGTGATGTCATCGTCGAGGTCGGACAGGACTTCATGGAGGTTCCGGGCGACGTGCTTGTTCGTGTCAACGGCCTGAAATCCGAGGGTCGCAAGAATGCGCATATGATGGTTGCCGATGCACAGGGCAATCTGCGCGTCGTGGCGCTGCCGCTGGAGTAAGGCTTCTTTCGCCCGGTTCCTCAGGAATCGGGTGGTTGTGGTTCGGCTTGCTCTCTATTCCTCGGTCTCCGCCAAAGGAGGCCAAGGATATGAAATTATTAGAAAACAAGGTTGCGATCATCACTGGCGCGTCTTCCGGCATCGGCCGGGCGACGGCAAGGCTGTTTGCCGAACAGGGCGCGGCCGTCATTATCAATGCGCGTGGCGCAGCGGCACTGGAGGACGTGGCTTCCGCCATTCGCCAGGCCGGCGGTCGCGTTCACCCCGTCGTGGGTGACGTCACAGTTGCGGAAACCCATGCCCGTCTGACGGATGCGGCCATGACCGTCTTTGGCGGTCTCGATATCGCCGTCAACAATGCCGGTGCCGTTGGGGCAACAAAACCGCTTGCGGAGATTTCGGTCGAGGAATGGGATCACGTGATCACTGCCAACCTCACTTCCGCATTTCTCGGCGTGCGCAGCCAGATCCCTGCGATGTTGAAGCGGGGAGGCGGTTCGGTCGTCTTCATCTCCAGCTTCGTCGGCACCAGCGCCGGCATACCCGGCATGGCAGCCTATGGCACCGCCAAGGCGGCGTTGATGGGGATGGTGAAGGGCATTACTGCCGACTACGCCTTCAAGGGAATTCGCGCCAATGCGCTGCTTCCCGGCGGAGTCGATACGCCGATGGCGGGAGATGCGGCCCAGAAGGAGTGGGCTGCAGGGCTGCATGCGATGAAGCGCATTGCGGAACCGGAGGAACTGGCGCAGGCCGCCCTTTTTCTCTCCAGCCCGATGTCGAGCTTTGTTGCCGGATCGGCCCTGTTTGCCGATGGCGGAAATGCGGCGGTGAAATAATTGCCGAACTGGCGGGCGAGGGCGCTACTGCGCCTGCCGTTCCCGCCATTCATTCAGCGTCAGCGCATAGGTCACATGCGGGCGCAGATGCGGATGGGTGTCTTCCGGGACGCGCGGGTGGTCGAAGTCTCGTGACGGGTCACGCTTGAGGCCGATACGTTCCATCACCCGCGTCGAACGCTGGTTGTCATGGACGGCAAAGGAGACGATTTCCGGCGTTTCCTTTTCGTCAAAAGCCATGACGAGCAGCGATTGCGCGGCCTCGGTGACATAGCCGTGACCCCAGAAGCGGGTGGCGAGCCGCCAACCGATTTCCATGGTTCCGAGCGGGAAGGGCGGATCAAGGTTCATGACCGGCGATATGCCGCAAAATCCCATAACCTCGCCGGTTTCGCGCAGTTCCATGGCGTAGAAGCCGTAACCGCTGCCGCGGATCATGCCATTGATGGTTTCGAGAACCGCATCCGCTTCCGCATGGCTGCGGCGGAAGGGAAAAAATTCCATGACCTTTTCGTCGGCGTTGATTTCGCGGAAAAGATTGCGGTCGCTCTCCTTCCACTCGCGCAGAATGAGCCTTGATGTTTCGCGGATGATCATGGAACGACAAAATCCGTCTTGCGGTAACCCTGAATGTAAAGGAGTGCGGTCAGGTCGCCATGGTCGATGCGCATCTGCGCCTCGGCGGCGACGGCGGGCTTGGCGTGCAGGGCAACGCCCGCGCCGGCCAGATGCAGCATGCCGAGATCGTTGGCGCCATCGCCGACCGCCATTGCCTCGTCCGGCGAGATGCCGAGCTTTGCGGCGATATCGTTCAGCGCATCCACCTTGGCCTGTTTGCCGAGGATCGGTTCGGCAACGGTGCCATCCAACTGGCCATCGGCCTCGCCGAGAAGATTGGCGCGGTTCTCATCAAACCCCAGCATCGCCGCCACCCGGCCGGTGAAGACCGTGAAACCGCCGGAAACGAGGGCGGTATAGTAGCCCTTCGCCTTCATGGTGGCGATCAGCTCCTTGCCGCCTGATGTCAGCGTGATGCGCTTTTCGATGACGTCATCGATGACGGAGACTGGCAGGCCCTTCAGCAGCGCCACGCGCTCCCGGAGCGCCGGCTCAAAAGCGATTTCGCCATTCATGGCGCGGGCGGTAATCGTGGAAACCTTGTCCTTCAATCCCACTTCGGCGGCCAGCTCGTCGATGCATTCCTGGCCGATCATAGTCGAATCCATATCGGCGATAAGAAGCTTCTTGCGGCGTTTGTCCTGTTCCTGAACGACGATATCGATCGGCTGGCCCGAAAGCACGCCGGCAATCGCGTCACGTGCCTGTTCGGCATCGGTGCCAGAGGGCAGGGCAATATCGCAGGCGATGCCATCGGCCAGCCAGTAGAGACCAGATGCGTTTACGGCATTGGCGGCCGCTTCGCCGAGGGCCGGTGTCAGAACAGGATTTGACGGATTGGCGATAAGCGTGGCAACGAAAGCCATGATGAAAAACCTTGATGAGAATTTTGATGCGATCCTGATAACCGGCCCGACGGCAAGCGGCAAGTCCGCGCTTGCGCTTCGTATGGCGCGGGAGCGGAACGGTGTCGTGATCAATGCCGACAGCATGCAGGTTTATGACACGCTGCGGGTGCTGACCGCCCGGCCATCCGAGGAAGAAATGGCAGGCGTGCCACATCTGCTATACGGCCATGTGCCGGCAAGCAGTTCCTATTCAACGGGTGACTGGCTGCGGGACATTTCCGCCCTGCTTGTGGATTTGGGTAGGCAGCAGCGTTTTCCGGTCATCGTTGGCGGTACGGGGCTTTATTTCAAGGCACTGACGGGCGGCTTGTCCGATATGCCCGACATTCCTGACGACATACGCGAGAGGCTGCGCGCCCGGCTGATCGAAGAGGGGTCGACGGTCCTGCACGCGGAACTGTCGCGGTGCGATCCCTTGATGGCGCAGGGGCTTCAGCCGGGGGACGGCCAGCGGATCGTCCGGGCGCTGGAGGTCATGGAGGCGACCGGAAAGTCGATCATGGAGTTCCAAAAAGCCAGTGGTCCGATGATTGTTAATCCGGACCGAGCGCAGAAATTCGTGGTCCTGCCGGAACGGCCCGTGCTGCACGACCGCATCAATCGACGGTTCGAAACCATGATGGAGAGTGGTGCTGTGGAAGAGGTCAAAGCTCTTCTCGCCCTGAACCTTGCGCCTGATGCCACAGCGATGAAGGCGATCGGCGTTTCCCAGATCGCCGATATGCTGGCTGGCGGTATGAGTGAGGCAGAGGTCATCGAAAAATCGGCGGCCGCGACCCGCCAATATGCCAAGCGGCAGATGACCTGGTTCCGCAACCAGATGGGGCCGGACTGGGCACGTATCCAGCCGTAAGGGCTGCGCTCATTCCTTGCGGTAAAGGCTGCCGAGCGGCTTTTTCATCAGGCTCTCCCGCAGCGAAGGACGTGTCTCTGATGGAGGCGGGCCATTCTGTGCCTGCATCTGGAAGCCGACCTTACGCAATTCGTTGACAGCGCTGGTATCCGTTGCCGTTGCGGGCGACTGCGGCGCGAGTGTTGTGCGTCCGGGCAGCATGTCGGGGCGGTAAGGTTCGTATCCCTCTGTCGCCGCCGTCCCCAGTTCGCGTTTCCAGCGATCGACGTCGTCCGCCTCTCTGGGAGCGGACATCGGTTCCTGCATATCGGAGAAGGCCGCTTCGACGCTTTGCTGGAAGCCGGTGATGACCGGCTTGGCTGCCGCGCGCATGCGGCTGACGATGGTGTTCAGATCGACGGTATCGGGCGTTTCGTGGGGCGTATGGCTGACTGCGCCGTTCGCCTTCGGCAACTTGGCCGTGGAGACGCGGTCGAAGCGCATGCGCATCGGCACGCCCACCGCCTCGCCAAAGGCGATTGCCTCACCATTGCCGATGGACGAGAGAAAGCTGGTGGTAGAGGTTGAGGCGTTCGGTACCGCGGACAGAATGATCTTCTGGTCGATCTCGTTCGTCAGCCGCATGGCAAAAACAGTCGAGCATTGTGACAGGATGGTCTGGTCCAGCTCACTCGGACGCTGGCTGATGACGCCAAGCGAAATACCGTATTTGCGGCCTTCCTTGGCGATTTGCGCAATCGCCTGCCGGGTCGGGAAAAATCCGCGCTCAGGGTCGGCGGGAACGTAACGGTGCGCTTCTTCGCAGACGACAAGCATATGCAGCGAGCCGCGCGCCAGCACCGCGAGTTCGAAGGACATGCGGCAAAGAACGGAGACGACCGAATTCACCACTTCCGAGGGGATGCCGGACAGCTGGAAAACCGAAATCGGCTTACCTTCTCCTGGAATACGGAAGATATGCGCCACCGTTTCCAGAATGGTGTCGCTGATCGTATTGCTGGAGAACATGAAGTTATAGCGCGTATCGTTGATGGCCGAGAGGATGCGACCCTTGAGGGAGCGCAGGGTCGGCTTTTCGCCGCGCCCTTCCAGCCGCCCGATGCGCTCGTCGATGAGGGCGAGAATATCGGCCATGCGGTAAGGCACCGGCGTGTCGGGCGTGATCGCGCTCTTGTCGGACGTGCGGCGAACGGCGGAGCCATCTGTGCCGCGAAATGCCTTTTTCGCCTCCGGAATGATGTCGCGAAGGACATCCATCTCTTCCGGTACGGGCTTGCGTCCGCGGAAAATCACTTCCGCGAATTCTTCAAGGCGCATCAGCCAGAAGGGAAGGTCGAGTGTGTCGGTGTCGATGACGACAGAATGATCGGGAAAGGCGGCCGCAAATTCATTGTGCGGATCGAGAATGAGGACACGCAGCTTCGGGTCCGTCTCGATCGCCTTGTTCAGAAGAAGGGAGACGGCGGTGGTTTTACCCACGCCCGTCGAGCCGACGACGGCGAAATGTTTCGCCAGCATCTGCTGGATGTTGATGGCCGCGCCAATCGTGTCGTCCTGCGTCAGCTTACCAATGACGCATGTGTCTCGCTTGCCGCTGTCATAGATCTTGGAAAGGTCTCCCGTGCGGATGCGATGCGCGACCGCGCCCAGGTAGGGGTAACGGGAAATGCCGGTGGAAAAACGTTCGCTGCCATCTTCGGTGCGGTAGACTTCGCCAACGAGTTCCACGTCGATCAGCAGCCGGTTCGGCTTGTCCGACGACCAGTGTTCTTCGCCCGTGCGCATGGCGTATACCAGTGCGGCGACACGACTCGTTCCCATTTCGATCGAGATCAGGCGTCCGACGGACCAGAGCTGCGCGACATCGGTTGAGCCGATTTCAGTTTCTGCGGCGATTGTCGCATGGGCGCCATCACAGGCGATGACACGACCGAGCATGCGGTTAGCCGGCTGCTGGCCGGATCGCCGTTCGTTTTCGTCCATGCGGGACGCTCTATGAAACTCGTCACTATTCACGTCTTATCCCGGTACATGCGGATGATCGCGGTGGTTTGGGCATTATCTGCATCTTTGATTGTAAAAGATTATATTTAACAACCTGTGTATCTATTGCGTTCGAAAATTTCGTCCATGTTGCCTTACGGGTAATAAAAGAAGCCGACGCCGATTTTTTCCGCAATATGCGTTGACGACTGGCGCTTTTCTGGCTAACACTCCGGCCCATGAAAAATCTTAACGTACTTATCGTGGTGGGACGGCGCATGGGCAGGATGGTGTAACCATCCGGCGAAAGCACCCATGCGCTGAACGAGGCTCCTCTAGGGGCCTTTTTTTATGTCTTCAAACAGGCCCTCGGGCTCCTCGATATCCAAAGCCAAAGCGGGATGGAAACAGGCAATGACGGATAAGGATAATACGGAAAACAGCAATAGCATGACAGGTGCGGAGATTGTTCTGAAGGCGCTGAAGGACAACGGCGTCGAGCACATCTTCGGTTATCCTGGTGGTGCCGTGCTTCCGATCTACGACGAGATTTTCCAGCAGGAAGACATTCAGCATATTCTCGTGCGTCACGAGCAGGGTGCCGGCCATGCTGCCGAAGGTTATGCCCGCTCCACCGGCAAGGTCGGTGTCATGCTCGTTACCTCCGGTCCCGGCGCCACCAATGCGGTCACCCCGCTGCAGGATGCGCTGATGGATTCCATTCCGCTCGTCTGCCTTTCCGGCCAGGTTCCGACATCGCTGATCGGCTCCGACGCATTTCAGGAATGCGATACCGTCGGCATTACACGCCCCTGCACCAAGCACAACTGGCTGGTAAAGGACGTCAACGAACTGGCGGGCATCATCCATGAGGCCTTCCGCATCGCACAGACCGGTCGTCCCGGCCCCGTCGTCGTCGATATTCCGAAGGACATCCAGTTCGCCACCGGCACCTATACGCCGCCTTCCGCCGCCATTCAGCAGAAGAGCTACAAGCCGAAGGTTCAGGGCGATCTAAACGCCATTCACGCGGCCATCGAATTGATGTCTAAGGCAAAGAAGCCGGTTTTCTACACCGGTGGCGGCGTCATCAACTCCGGCCCGGAAGCGACACGGCTGCTGCGCGAATTGGTAGAGCTGACCGGTTTCCCGATCACCTCGACGCTGATGGGTCTCGGCGCCTATCCGGCTTCCGGCAAGAACTGGCTCGGCATGCTGGGCATGCACGGTTCCTACGAGGCCAATATGACGATGCATGATTGCGACGTGCTGGTCTGCATCGGCGCGCGTTTCGACGACCGTATTACCGGGCGCCTGAACGCGTTTTCGCCGAATTCCAAGAAGATTCACGTCGATATCGATCCGTCCTCGATCAACAAGACCGTGCGCGTCGACGTTCCGATCATTGGCGATGTCAGCCATGTTCTGGAAGATATGGTTCGCCTGTGGCGCGCTTTGCCGAAGAAGCCGGAAAAAGCGCAGACGGCGGACTGGTGGCTGCAGATCGAGCGCTGGCGCGCCCGCAATTCGTTTGCCTACAAGAATTCCAACGATGTCATCATGCCGCAATATGCATTGCAGCGTCTTTATGAGGCATCGAAGGGGCGCGAGACCTTCATCACCACCGAAGTTGGCCAGCACCAGATGTGGGCGGCGCAGTTCTTCGGCTTCGAGGAGCCGAACCACTGGATGACCTCGGGCGGTCTCGGCACAATGGGATACGGCCTGCCGGCCGCCATCGGCGTTCAGGTTGCGCATCCGGAAGCGCTGGTTATCGACATTGCCGGTGATGCCTCGATCCAGATGTGCATTCAGGAAATGTCCTGCGCCATCCAGTACGGTCTGCCGGTGAAGATTTTCATCCTCAACAACCAGTACATGGGCATGGTGCGGCAGTGGCAGCAGTTGCTGCACGGCAACCGCCTGTCCAACTCCTATACCGAAGCCATGCCTGACTTCGTCAAACTGGCGGAAGCCTATGGCGCGGTTGGCATGTATTGCGACGATCCGAAGGAACTGGACGACAAGATCGCCGAGATGATTGCGGTCAACAGGCCGGTCATCTTCGATTGCCGCGTCGCCAATCTCGCCAATTGCTTCCCGATGATCCCATCTGGTAAAGCCCATAACGAGATGCTGTTGCCGGATGAGGCGACGGATGAAGCTGTTGCCAACGCCATCGATGCCAAGGGCCGTCAGCTAGTCTGAGCCGGGAGAGGAAAAGGACATGAACGCACACCTACAACCCACCGGCTCCGCCTATTTCATCCAGAAGGAAACGGCTGCCGTCGAAAATCATACGCTGTCGGTTCTCGTCAGCAATGAGCCTGGCGTCCTCGCCCGGGTCATCGGCCTGTTTTCCGGCCGGGGCTACAACATCGAAAGCCTGACGGTTTCGGAAACCGAGCATGAGGCGCATCTGTCGCGCATCACGATCGTGACGCGCGGCACACCGATCGTGCTGGAGCAGATCAAGGCGCAGCTGGAACGCATCGTTCCTGTGCACCGGGTGCTCGATCTCACAGTTCGCGCCCGCGAACTCGGGCAGGAACGGCCGATCGAGCGTGAAGTAGCGCTGATCAAGGTGGCCGGCTCGGGCGAGGCTCGCGCCGAGACGCTGCGCCTTGCGGATGCGTTCCAGGCCAAGGTGGTGGACGCGACAGTCGAGCATTTCATCTTCGAGATCACCGGCAAGTCGTCCAAGATCGACCAGTTCGTGGCCATCATCAAGCCGCTCGGCCTGATCGAGATCTGCCGTACGGGTATTGCAGCGATGAATCGCGGTTCGCAGGGGATGTAATCCTCCGCCTTTCGAATATCCTTGGAATACCAAGCCCGCGGTTCGCCGCGGGTTTTTTTATGGGCTGCGCTCCGGTGAATTGATATTCAACCATATGGTTGACTTTTTTGTGTGGCGACCTATATTCAACAACATGGTTGAATTATCTGTTCCACATCTCGACACTGTCTTTCATGCCCTTGGCGATGCGACGCGGCGCACGATGCTGCGCGATCTATCCCGTGGCGAGCGAACGGTGAGCCAGCTGGCCGAGCCGTTCGACATATCGCTGGCTGCGGCATCCAAGCACATCAAGGCGCTGGAAAACGCCGGGCTTATCCGCCGTGAGGTGAGGGGGCGTACCCATGTCTGCCGCCTCGCACCGGAACGGTTGGCAGAGGCGCATGAATGGCTGGATTTCTACCGGCAGTTCTGGAACAGCCGCTTCGATATTCTTGAGCAGATGCTCAGGGAGGATGACCAGGGAAAATCCCCTGCAGATGGAGGAAATGACAATGGCTGATATTGCAATGCCTGACGCCTATGGCCGGCTCGTCGAGCCGACAACCCTGAAGATAGAACGGCTCCTGCCGGGACCAATCGAGCGGGTCTGGGCCTATCTGACACAGAGCGAACTTCGCCGCCGGTGGCTGGCGTCCGGCGAGATGCGGCTTGCGCCCGACGCACCATTTGAACTCGTCTGGCGCAACGACGAGCTTTCCGACCCGCCGGGCAGCCGCCCGGAAGGTTTTTCCGAAGAGAACAGGATGAGCTCACGCATCATCACCGTCGTTGCGCCGCACCGCCTCGTCTTCACCTGGGGTGAGAGCGCGGAGGTGTCGATCGAGCTTCAGGCTCTGGGCAAGGACGTGCTTCTGACACTGGTTCACCGCCGGCTTGCGGATCGCACGACCAAGCTCAACGTCAGCGCTGGCTGGCATGCGCATCTCGACATTCTCGCCGCCCGTCTTCAGGAAAAGGAACCGGGACCTTTCTGGGATAGCTGGCTGGGGCTGAAAGAGGAATATGAGCGCCGCATACCGTAACTGGGTGCGGCATGTTTGGGAGACTGGCGGCGCGGTTCTCTGCGCCGTTATTGAGTTAAAATGGTGCAGCCCAGAGCATCAGCCCCCAAGGCTCACACTTCGATTCAATTGTTTGAGTGCCTGATTCCGAAAAACCTCCTAATGCTTTGTTAGGTCACAGCATTTCCAGCGCCGTCTTGCGCGTCGGTGGTGGGAAGGCAGCATCCAGTGCGGCCCAGTCCTCGTCGGTGATTTCGAGATCGGTGGCACCTCGGTTCTCCTCCACGCGTGCGGCGCTGGCGGATTTTGGAATGGCGATAACGCCTTCTCTTTCCAGAAGAAAGGCCAGTGCCAGTTGCGCAGGCGTAGCCTGATAGGCCTTGGCGATGCGGATGAGTTCGTGGTTGTTGAGGATGCGCCCCTGTTCGATTGGTGAATAGGCCATCAGCGGCACACTGTGCCACTGACACCAGGGCAGAAGCGAAAATTCCGGTCCGCGCCGGGAGAGGTTGTAGAGCACCTGATTGGCGGCGCAATTCTTACCGTCGGGAACCGCGAAAAGCTCCTCCATGTCGTCGGTGTCGAAATTCGAGACGCCCCAGTCGCCGATCTTGCCGTCCTTTTTCAGTTTTTCGAAAGCGGCCACCGTTTCTTCCAGCGGGTGATCACCACGCCAGTGCAGTAGATAGAGATCGAGCCGGTCGGTGCCGAGCCTTGCGAGGCTGCGCTCGCAGGCCTCAATCGTGCCTCTGGCGCTGGCGTTCCAGGGATAGACCTTGCTGACCAGAAACACCTCGTCGCGCCGGCCGGCAATCGCCGTACCCACCACTTCTTCGGATCGGCCGTCTGCATACATTTCGGCGGTGTCGATCAGCGTCATGCCGAGATCGATCGCCTTGCGGATGCTCTCGACTTCCTGCGGAGCCGATGATCTCATCTCGCCCATGTTCCAGGTGCCTAGGCCAAGGGCTGGTATCTCTTTTCCGGATGGCAGGGTGACGGAAGGAATGTCGTCATACATCGGTTCGCTCCAGCGGTTGTTGACGGAGAATAGCCCTTTGTTCCGACTTCTCAAACCCGGCATGGAAAGGATCGATCCATCAAAAAATTTGACTACGCCTATCGGTTGATCGGACTGGTTTGATGGTGGTTCGGCGGATAGTGTCTTTTCACAGGAGAGATCATGACTGTCGAAACCCTCGTTGCGCTGGTGCTGTTTGCCTTCACAACCTCCATCACGCCCGGCCCGAACAATATGATGCTTTTTGCCTCCGGCGTGAATTTCGGTTTCCGCCGCACGATCCCGCATATGCTGGGCATCGGGGCGGGGTTCCTGTCGCTGCTGATCGGCGTCGGATTTGGGCTGGGCGCGCTGCTGCACTCCGTGCCCTTGCTCTATACCGTGCTGAAATTCGCGGGCGGACTTTATCTCGTCTGGATCGCGTGGAAGATCGGCACGTCCCGCAGCCTGAACGAGGGTACGGCCGCATCAGTGCCGATGAGCTTTCTCGCCGCCGCAGCCTTTCAGTGGGTCAATCCCAAGGCTTGGGTAATGGCCGTGACGGCGATGGCGACCTATACGGATGAGCGGCAATATCTCGTCACCGTTTTGATCGTCGGCGTGGTTTTCGCCGCCGTCAATCTTCCCAGCGTTTCGACCTGGGCGGGCTTCGGCTCGGCCCTGCGTGACTGGCTTTCCGTTCCCGTGCGGCTCAAATGGTTCAACATCACCATGGCCGTCCTTCTCGTCGTCAGCCTCTGGCCGATGTTGAAATAGAGGTTCTCCCTTCGTCATCCCTGTGCCTGTCGCATGGATGTGGGGTAAGGGGGTACAGGTTATTCTACGCAGGGAACTGGCGGTAACATTCCTCGGCGATCTTCTGCACCTCGGCGCGTGTCAGTTCGGCAGAAACCGCATAGCCCAGTTCGTTGTCGATCCAGTAAAAGGTCTCGACGCCATCGGCGCTCGCCATGCGGAAGCTGGTGGTGCGGTTTTCCTCGTTGTGGCCGACCAGCACCGTTACCCGACGGCCGGTCTTGTCCTGATACATCAGCATCGCCCCTGGCTTGCCGCTGACGGGGATCAGGCGCCCGCCGACGAGATCATATCCGATCTTGGAAAGATCGGGGATGGCGAAGGGATAACCGAGCCTTTTGCCGAGCCATGTTGCAAGGTGCTGCTGCTGTTCGGCTCCAACTTCAACGGGGTGGCGCACCTCGCTTGCATAGATGAGATAGGCCGATTTCGCCTGCGCGGGAATGTCAGTCGTCAACGACGCCAGAACCACGTCCTGCTGCGTGGCGAGCGGCGACGGCACAAGCCTGCCGGCTGCCGCACCCGCGGCGAAGATCAGCAACACGGCCGCCGTTCGCAGAAGAACCGGTTTCAGCCGCCATGCGGGTGCCTGTTTTCTTTCGGCAAGCATCGCGGTGTCGTGCGGATGTTCGGCGGCATAGGCGGCGAATGCGGCTCGCAGGGTTTCGGCCTGTTTTTTCCAGTCTTCCACACGCTCCCGCTCCTGCGGCCTTTCGGTCAGCCAGGCCTCGACAGCCGCGCGGTCGTCGTCGGACAAAAGCCCGTCGACATAAGCGTGCAGATCGTCTTCGGTAATGGCATCGGGCCTTTTCATCGTGGTCTCCGCAGGGGAATGATATTGTCCGCGGCCAGGTGCTGGCGCAGGGTTTCGCGGGCGCGGGAAAGTCTGGACATGACGGTACCCACCGGAATCGACAATGTCTCGGCTGCCTCCTGATAGCTGTAGCCTTCCACCGTCACCAGCATCAGCACCGCCCGCATCTCGGGCGAAAGCAGCCCGAGCGCGACGTGCAGCCTATCGTTTTCCAGCGTGTCGCCGAGCGTGTCGGCAACGGCCAAGCTTTCATGGCCGTCGAGACTTTCGGACGGGTGACGTTTCGCGGCGCGGTGGCGGTTGCGATAAAGATTCGTCATTATCGCGTAAGCCCATGATTTCAAAGCCGTTCCGTGCCATTGCCTCTTATTGGTCAGCGCCTTTTCCACGCAGTCCTGCAAAAGGTCCTCGCCATCGGCGTCGGAGCGGGAAAGGCTGCGGGAATAACGCCGCAGCATGGGTATCAGCGCCAGCATCTCCGCCTCGAAGGAGCCGGCTGCGGGGGAGAGGCTCCCCCGCGTCTTGCCATTCATGCCATCATGGTTTTGCGGCATCCCATACACCGTTCATACCGTCGCCGGTTGCATCGCCTTTTTTCATGTCCTTGGCCCAGTAGTAGAGCGGCATGCCGTCCTTTGCCCACTGCATCTTGCCGTCCTTGCGCGTCACCACGGAATAGGCGCCTTCGGCCTTGTCGCCAGTGGCCGCGAAGAACGGCGGCCAGTTGGTGGCGCACTTGTCATAACAATTGGATACGCCCTTCTTGTCGTTCTTGAAAGTGTAGAGCGTCATGCCTTTTTCGCCCGCAAGCACATTGCCTTTGGCGGTCTTGACCGTTTCGACCGCGGGTGCCGCATAGGCCGTTCCGGCAAATGCCAGAACGAGGGCGGGAACGATAAAGCGGATTTTCATGGACATATCCTCCTTGGTTCGGGCGGCTTCTGCCGCCAGCACATCAAAAGACACCGCAGGTCACTGCTTTATTCCCTCCGCCGATACGATTTTAAACTTATCCGTTGAGCTAAGTGTTTCGCCGTGATAGTTAGTCTTATGGATAACTATTCAGGCCCACTCGACGATATCTTCCAGTCCCTTGCCGATCCAACACGACGGGCCGTGCTTTTGCGGTTGGGCAGCGGGGATGCGAGTGTCGGCACGCTTGCCGAACCTTTCGCCATGGCCCTGCCGTCGTTCATGAAACATATCCGCCAGCTGGAAGGAGCGGGGTTGATCGTGACGCGCAAGCAGGGCCGGGTGCGGTTCTGCTCGCTGGAGAAACAGCGGCTTTCGATGATCGAGGGCTGGCTTTCGCAACAGCATGCCATCTGGGAAGGCCGGACGGATCGGCTTGAACAGTTCGTCATGGCGCAACAGGACAGAACCTCACGAAAAGGGGAGAATGACAAATGACCGACACTTTCAATCCCGATCTCGATCTGAAGATTTCAAGGATCATAAGGGCGCCGCGCCGGCTCGTCTGGAACGCCTGGGTCGACAAAAACAGCCTTGAACAGTGGTGGGTGCCGCATCCCGGCCAATGCCGTGTCGAGAAAATGGAGCTTTTCCCCGGCGGCGCTTTCGAGACCCGCTACAGCGAAGACGGTAAGGCATTTGGCGATCACATAAGCGGATGTTTCCTGGCGGTGGATCATGAGGAGCGTCTGGTCTTCACCGATGCGCTGACTTCAGGCTTTCGCCCGTCCGCGCGCCCATTCCTCACCGCCGTCATGACGTTTCGCGACCATCCCGAAGGCATGGAATATGTGGCGTATGCCATGCACAGAAACCCTGAAGATCGCGACAGGCACGCGGAGATGGGATTTTTCGACGGCTGGAACACGGTTGCCGAGCAATTGGCGCAGCTTGTCGAAAGACATGCGGTCAATTGAGGCGCGTCAACCGAACAGGGGAATGTCCGGCTTGGTGAGCATCAGCCAGATGATGCCGAGAACCGCGAAGAAAGCCGGAAAACCGCAGGCAAACCAGATGCGGTAGAGACGGAACCATTGCGGCGGCAGAGCCTCGTCCGTAGCGACGCAATCGCGGGCGATGTCGCGCAGTTTGATCTGGATCCACACCACCGGCAGCCAGAAAATGCCGGTGAATACATAAAGGCAGAGCGAAAGGGCGATCCAGCCTTCGCTTAGCGGCCAGCCGATGATGCGCGCCAGAAAATAACCGGTGACCGGCTGGATGATTGCCGCCGTGGCGGTGAAGATGGTGTCGGCGATGACGACCGTGCCCGAAACATGGGCGATCAGCGCCGGGTTTGCCGTCCGCCGCGCCATCACCATGAAAAACGCGATGCCGGCACCGGTACCGAACAGCACGGTTGCGCCGATGACATGGGCGAGCCGCAGAAGTTCTTCAGGTGTCATCAGCGTTCATCCAATGTGGCAAGGGCGGCAAGTGTCAGGGCGATTGAGGGCAGGACCTTGACGAGGGGGCCGAGCGGATCGAGCCACAGACCCGGTTCCAGCAGACTGCCACCAGTCAGATAGGCGGCGGTGACCAAGAGCATGGAGATGAGCGCTTTTCTGGCAAGCGGTCTTATCAGGACGGTGACGCCCAGGGCGATATCGATGAGGCAGGTGGCGAGTGTGAGGGTGACGGCCAGCACTTTCGGCATGAAGGGCAGGAAATGCGCCGCCGCGCGGTCGATATCAAACAGCGGTACGAGGCCGGACAATAGCCAGAACAGCGACAGGCAGAGAATGAGGACGGGTTTGAGCAGATATGATCTGGCAAACCACAGGTCCTGCACGCCGGAAGGGTGAGCTGACAGCGTGTCCCTCAAGCTCTTGAGCGATGTCGTCGCTTTTGGCGCGCTGTTCTCCGTCACGATACCTTCCGACATCACCGTCATGGCGGTTGAGCGCAGCGGCGACCGCCAGCCGAGCTTTCCCGCAATATCCGCCATGAGGGCGACGGGGCGCATGAAGGCGGCCGGAAGATTTAGCGCGGGAGCGGGGGCGAGGCCGAGCCATTGCCGGTGCGCAGCGACCACGCCTTGCAATGTCAGCGTTTCGTTTGCTGCCAGCTCGATATCGCTACCTGACAGGATTTCGCCATCTATTGCCGCGCTGACTGCCAACGCGACATCTTCGACTGCGACGGTCTGTACAGGCATCTTGCCGTTTACGAGCGGCACAGCGAAGGGGAAGCTTGCAAGCGCGCGCACGAGTGCTGTGCCGCCATGGGCGTTGCGGCCGACAACCAGTGCGGGGCGGAGAATGACAAAGCGCAGGCCGCTTGCGGCAAGTGCCACATCGGCTCGGCGTTTGGTGGCGAGGAAGGGCAGTTGGGAAGCGGCTCCGGAAGTCCGGGCCGATATCTGGATCACCAGCTTGCCGCCCGCATTTACCGCGGCCTGATAGAGCGCCAGCATCGCCTTTTCTTGCGTCGCGGCAAGATCATCCGACAGGCCGTCCTGAAGCGCACCTGCGCAATTGACGATGGCGTCATGGTCGCTCACGAGTGCCGTCCAGTCGGCAGCGCCAGTCATGCGGGCAAGATCTGCCGAAACCCAGCTGGCGAAAGGCCATTTATCTTTGGCGCGCGCAATGGTGCGAGCCAATCCAGTAACGGTGTGACCTTTGCCGTGAAGGCTCCTTGCCACTTCGGAACCGATGAAACCTGTCGCGCCCAGAATCAATATCTTCATGGGCGGCATGATACCCGCCATGGTTTAAAAACCAGCCGTGTTTTATTGCCGCATTCTGATTGTGTGATTCATCTTTCGTTCTTTTTCTGTTGCGCACGGTACTCGAATCCTGCGATGAGGGCGCATGTTATTTTCACCGCAACAGGACGAAGCGCTCAAGGCTGTTTCCCGCTGGCTGAAGGAAGGCCGGACGCCGGTTTTTCGGCTGTTCGGTTATGCCGGAACCGGCAAGACGACGCTTGCCAAACATTTCGCGGAAAATGTCGATGGCGAAGTGCTGTTTGCGGCCTTCACCGGCAAAGCTGCGCAGGTGCTGCGCTCGCGCGGGGCGACCAATGCCCGCACCATCCATTCGCTGATCTACCGCCCGCGCGGCGAAGAGACCGTGGAAGACGAGGAGACCGGCAAGACCTCGGTCGCGCCAATGTTTTCCATCAACCGCCAGAGCCCGCTCGCCAAGGCGGCACTCATCATCATCGACGAATGTTCGATGGTAGATGAGCAGCTCGGCAAGGATCTGATGAGCTTCGGCACACCTATCCTGGTGCTCGGCGATCCCGGGCAGTTGCCGCCCGTTTCAGGCGGTGGCTTCTTCACGGAGCAGGAGCCGGATTATCTGCTCTCCGAAATTCATCGGCAGGCCAAGGACAATCCCATCATCCACCTTGCCATGGATGTGCGGGAAGGCCGCGAGATCATGCGTGGCGACTACGGTGCCGCGCAGGTGATTTCCAAGTCCGAGGTGACACAGTCGCTCGTGCTCGATGCCGATCAGGTGCTCGTCGGCACAAATCGCACGCGCCGCCGCTATAACCAGCGGCTTCGCGAGCTGAAGGGCTTTACGGCCGATTATCCGCAATCCGGCGACAAGCTGGTTTGCCTCAGGAACGATCCGGCCAAGGGCCTGCTGAACGGCTCTCTCTGGCAGGTCATGAGTTCGTCGCGCGAGACGGTGAAACCCGGCATCAACCTGATGATTCGGCCTGAAGACGACGATATGGATCGCGGCGCGGCCAAGATCAAATTGTTGAAGGCGGCTTTCGAGGATGTGGAAACGGAAATTCCGTGGACCACCCGCAAGCGTTATGACGAGTTCGATTTCGGTTATGCGCTGACCGTGCACAAGGCGCAGGGTTCGCAGTGGAACAATGTGGTTCTCTTTGACGAGAGCTATGCCTTCCGCGATTCGCGCGAGCGGTGGCTTTACACCGCCATCACCCGCGCCGCAGAAACACTCACAATCGTTCGCTGAGATAGAGCAATTCCGGTAAATAGCGGGACACCTTCAATGCTCCAATTCTTTTGTCTGCGCATTGTCCGGACGGAAAACCGCTGTGCAGTTTTCGTGGAAATGCTTTGTCAGGCGCGGATGACACCGAGCAGAACCGCTTTGGCAACCGCCTGAAAGCGGTTGCTGGCACTGAACTTGCCGATGATCTTCGCCTCCAGTTCGTTGAGGTCGTTACCTGAAAGGCCGAGAGCGCGCGCGAGCCTTACCGGGGCGTACCCCTCCGCCATCAGTTCCAGGCATTTTCGCTCGTTGTCTGTCAGCGCGATATCCTTGCCCGGTCCCCGCTCAGCGGCGTCGAGGCCATCAGCATCGTTATCGGTGGCGAGCAGTTCCTCGATCTGCTGGGCCTGACGCTGAAGCGTGGAGCGTTCCGCGGTCAGTTCTCTTTTTCGCTGCCGCAGTGCGGAGTGGAACATCTCGTCCGCTTCTTCCTGCGAGAGAGAGCGGGCAAGTTTTTCCATGATGTCTGTAATGGCTGCGACGGAAATGCCGACTTCGCGACAGACATTTATCACGGCCATGCGTTGCACGTTGCGGTGGGAATAAACCCGCATCTGGCCGATGCGTTTCGAGGTCAGCAGCGACTTTTCTTCGTAAAAATGCAGGGTCCGGTGCGTTACGCCGAAAATGTTGGCCATGTCGGCGATGGGAACCGGTTCGGCGGGCAGGGAGGAGGGCAGGCTTATATCCGGTAAAAAGCTGCTGATCCTTAGATTGGGTTTGTCCTCGTCGCCGTGTTCAAACGGCATCCTGCCATTCTGCATCGTTTCCCCCTTCGCGCGTTTTGACAGTGTGCCTGCTTTTTATGGCATTCGTTACTTGTTCCCCACCGCAGAACTGTCTTCTGATCAAGACATTTTGCCGATGCTGCATGAGAAACGTAACCTGTATTGCCTGCTTTCGTTCCCGCATTCTTAAAAAATTTTATCGGCCTCCTTGCGGTCGGCGTCAACCTGCGTGAAACAGGATGTCAATTCCGAACCGGAGCCTCGATGTCATGCCCGCAAAACTTTCCGTCAATCTGAACGCAATTGCCATGCTGCGCAACCGTCGCGATCTCCCATGGCCGGATGTCGCGCATTTCGGGCATATTGCACTCGCTGCGGGTGCTAGCGGGCTGACTGTACACCCTCGACCGGACCAGCGCCATATCCGCTTTTCGGACCTGCCGGTGCTGCGTGCGCTTATCGATGACAGTTTCCCAAGCGCGGAATTCAACATCGAAGGTTACCCGACCGAGGATTTTCTCGTTCTGTGCGAACAGACCCAGCCTGAGCAGGTGACGCTGGTGCCCGACGATCCGTCGCAGGCGACATCAGACCATGGCTGGGATTTCCGCAAGCACGCGGTTTTCCTGAGAGAAGTCGTTGGGCGTCTGAAGGCTGGCGGTATGCGGGTTTCGCTTTTTGCCGATGGTGACGGCGAGCGCGAAGCGGTGGAGCTGGCGGCTGAGACGGGTGCTGCCCGCATCGAGCTCTATACCGGTCCCTATGGCGGCTGTTTTGACGATCCGCAAAAGGGTGACGCGCTTCTGGAAAAACTCGGACAGACGGCGGATTACGCCGCAGCGCTCGGGCTTGCCGTCAATGCCGGACACGACCTGACTGTTGAAAACCTGCCCAAGCTTATGAAACGCATACCTTATCTCGCAGAGGTCTCCATCGGTCACGGGTTGACGGCGGATGCGCTGGAATATGGCATGGCTGAAACAGTCAGGCGTTTTTGTCGCGCCTGCGGTCAGGCTATTTCATAACCAAAGTCAATTTTTTTGCCTATAATCTGCTTGCGCATGCTCCGTGCGCGAGCTTTTAAAGGCAGAGACACATGCAAGAACATCACGTTGTCGTCGTGGGTGGAGGCTTCGGCGGCTTACAAATGGTACACGGGCTGGAGGGGGCCCCTGTCCGCATCACATTGATTGACCGCCGCAACCATCATCTATTTCAGCCATTGCTTTATCAGGTTGCGACGACGGCACTTGCGACATCCGAAATCGCCTGGCCGATCCGCCATCTTTACCGCGATCGCAAGGAAGTGACGACGCTACTTGCGGAAGTGAACGGCGTAGACCGTGACGCCCGCACCGTGCATCTGAGTTCCGGTCAGGTCATCGGCTTCGATACGCTGGTGCTGGCCACCGGCGCCCGTCATGCCTATTTCGGCCGTGACGAATGGGAGCGTGCCGCTCCCGGCCTCAAGACGCTCGAGGATGCAACGACGATCCGCCGCCGCCTGCTTCTGGCTTTCGAGCGTGCGGAACTTGCCACCAGCGAAGAGGAACGGCAGACGCAGTTGACCTTCGTCATCATCGGGGCAGGCCCGACGGGCGTGGAAATGGCGGGCATGATCGCCGAGCTTGCCCACAAGGCGCTGCCGCCGGAATTCCGCAATGTGGATACCAGAAAGAGCCGCGTGCTGCTTGTCGAGGCAGGTCCGCGCGTTCTGCCGGTTTTCACGGACGATCTTTCGGCTTATGCGAAGCAGGCGCTTGAAAAGCTCGGCGTCGAGGTTCTGCTCGGCACCCCGGTAACGGCCTGCACCGATGAGGGCGTGACGGTGGGTGAGACCTTTTATCCGTGCCGCACGGTGGTCTGGGCCGCTGGCGTGCAGGCGTCTCCCGCTGCAAAGTGGCTGAATGCCGCTGCCGACAGGGCGGGACGCGCTGTCGTCGGGCCGCATCTCAATCTGGAAGACGACCCCAATATCTTCGTCATCGGCGATACGGCCGCCGTCAATCAGGAAAACGGCAAACCGGTGCCGGGCATTGCGCCTGCAGCCAAACAGCAGGGCGCCCATGTGGCAAAGGTCATCAAGGCGCGGCTAACCGGAGAGCCGGAGCCCACGCCGTTCCGCTACAGCCATCAGGGTAACCTGGCGACAATCGGCAAACGCGCGGCGGTGATCGATTTCGGCAGGTTCAAGCTCAAGGGCGTGCTTGCATGGTGGATCTGGGGGCTTGCCCATATCTATTTCCTGATCGGAACGCGCTCGCGGCTGGCCGTGGCTTGGAGCTGGCTGTGGATTTACCTCAGCGGCCAGCACAGCGCGCGGCTTATCACCCAGAAAGAGACGTTGAAGGACGAGGCCTGAGGGCAGGGCGGGTAAAGGAAAGCGCGGGAAGCATTGGCTTCCCGCGCTCGCGTTTTTGGTCAGTGCGCCAAACCACTCCTCCGTCACCTCGGACTTGATTTAGGGTGACGGAGTGCGGATGTGGCGAGCTTGTGCCAATCCAAGGCTCAAGCGTCGAGCGATGCCATATCGATGACGAAGCGGTAACGAACGTCGCTCTTCAGCACCCGCTCATAGGCTTCGTTGACATCCTGGATGTTGATCGTCTCGATCTCCGAGACGATGTCATGCTCGCCGCAGAAATCCAGCATTTCCTGGGTTTCCTTGATCGAGCCGATCATCGAGCCGGAGAGGCTCTTTGCACCGATGATGAGCGAGAAGGCGTGGACCGGGATCGCATGTTCCGGTGCACCGACCACGACCATGCTGCCCTTGGGCTTCAGGAGTCCGAGATAGGCGTTCCAGTCGATTGCGACACCTGCCGTGCAGATGATCAGGTCGAAGGTGCCGGCCAGCTTCTCGAAGGTCGAGGCGTCGCTGGTGGCGTAATATTCCTTCGCGCCGAGCTTCATGCCGTCTTCTTTCTTCGACAGGGTCTGGGAAAGAACTGTGACATCCGCGCCCATGGCAGCGCCGAGCTTGACGCCCATGTGGCCGAGACCACCCATGCCGACGATTGCGACCTTCTGGCCGGGACCGGCGTTCCAGCGGCGCAGCGGCGAGTAGAGCGTGATGCCTGCGCATAGAAGCGGCGCGGAAGCGTCGAGCGGCAGGTTGTCCGGGATCGACAGGACATAACCTTCCTTGACGACGATCGAGTCGGAATAACCGCCATGGGTGGCTGTCTTCGTATTCGGATCGACATCGTTATAGGTCTGGACGAGGCCAGGCATGTAGTGTTCGTTGTCGAGGTCGCGGGTGGCGCAGCCGACGCAGGAATCGACGAAGCAGCCAACGCCGACATGATCGCCGACCTTGAATTTCGTGACCTTGGAGCCGACGGCTTTCACGACACCGGCAATCTCATGGCCGGGAACGATCGGGAAGACGGCATTCTTCCATTCGTTGCGGACGGTGTGGATGTCCGAGTGGCAGATGCCGGCATATTTGATATCGATGACAACGTCGTCATCGTTAGGCTCGCGGCGTTCGAAGGTGAACGGGGTAAGCGGCTTCGACGCATCGGTCGCAGCATAACCTCTTGCAATGGCCATCTGAATATCCTTTCGGGAGTTGGGGACGGCGGAATATGCAATGGAAGGGTGCCGAGGCGTTAGAGCGATCCTCCGAGCTTTTTGCACGATCCTGCAAAAAATTGCGGTGGGCTATTTGCGGAAACTGGCCCGGCTTTCTAGATAATGCAAACAGACACGCTGCTTCCTTCCCTAAAGGATTTCCCAGATGACCATGCCGTTCAATCTCTATCAGGAGATCGCCTCCATCGCCGCACGGCATGCCACCCGCGATGGCGAGGTCCAGACGGCAATCGAAACCCTCGGCATCAGCCGCCGGTCCACACCCAGCGCGCCGTGCCACGGCAGCTATCGTCCCTGTTTGGCAATGGTGATCCAGGGGTCGAAAAGCGTTCAGCTGGGAACGGACACCATCAATTACGGGGCCGGTGACTATCTTCTGACCTCGCTCGACCTGCCGGTTGCCTGGCGTGTGGTGGAAGCGAGCGAGGAAATACCGCATTTTTGCATCGGGCTTGCGATCGACAGCGAAAAGCTGCTCGACCTTATGAGCCGCATGCCAATCGAGCGGCCTCAGGAGCCGGTAAGCGGCCAGCGCGGCATCGTGGTGAACGCCGCCACACCGGAGCTTCTCGATGCGGCCATCCGGCTGATGCGCCTGCTTGATCGCCCGGCGGACATTGCGGCCATGGCGCCGCTGATCGAGCAGGAAATCCTCTATCGAATCCTGACCGGACCAGCGGGTGGGCAGCTGATGAACATCGTCGCTGCCGGAAGCCATGGCAATCGGATCGCCCGCTCCATCGCCTGGCTGCGCGAGAATTTCGCGCGCCAGCTGCGTATCGAGGAACTTGCGGAGCATATCGGCATGAGCGTGTCGTCTTTCCATCACCATTTCAAGACGATCACGGCCATGACCCCCATTCAGTACCAGAAGCAGTTGCGGCTGCATGAGGCGCGCCGGCTGATGCTGCTGGAGCGCCTGGATGCAGGCACCGCCGGCCATCGTGTCGGTTATCAGAGCCCTTCACAGTTCAGCCGGGAATACAGCCGCTTTTACGGGCTGTCGCCCTCACGCGACGTCGACGCCTCGCGTGAGATAAGCGCGGCGGGATAAAGCGGCATTATGGTGCGGCGCGTCCTGCTGCCGCATCGCGTCAATTCGTACATGACTGTGAAGAAAGCGCTTGACGGGCAAGCTGCCTCCGCTTAAATGGCGCTCGAACCGTACCGTACGGTACATTAATCGAGCCTCTGGAGTAGAAATAAGTGGCCTCCGACCCGATCACAGCGCAGGAATTTTCGCCGCGCCAGAACGCCGTTCTGGATCAGGCATTGCGTCTTCTGGTCGAGGGCGGCGAGAAAGCGCTGACGACCTCTGGTCTTGCGCGCGCGGCCAACTGTTCCAAGGAAAGCCTCTACAAATGGTTTGGCGACCGTGACGGCCTGCTGGCCGCGATGATCACCTTCCAGCAGAGCAAGGTTCGCACCTTCGAGAAGGCGGGCGACCGCGTGTCTGCGCCGCAGCTTGCCGATCATCTCGAGGTTTTCGCACATGATCTGCTGGATGTTCTGGCGGGCGATGTGTCGCTGGCGCTCAACCGTCTGGCGATAGGGCAGGCGAGCCGTGACGGTTCGAAGCTTGGCGATCTTCTTCTGGAACGTGGCCGTCGCCAGATCGACCGCCGCGCCCGCGGGTTGATCGAGGCGGGTCGCCGTTCGGGTTACCTGCGTTTCGATGACGCCGAAGAGGCGTATCGCAGTTTTTACGGCCTCATCGTTTCGGATCTGCATGTGCGCATGCTGCTGGGCGAGGCGCCTGACAAGGATTTTTCCGCCCGGGCAAAGAAGGCGGTGGTCGCCTTTCTAACACTCTACGGCACGGAAAAGGTACATTCGGAACTGGGCGGCAAGGTCGCCTGAGGTTCCGGTTCACACAGAGACAAGCATTAGGGAAGGACCATACAATGCGCGTTTATTATGATCGTGATGCGGATCTCAATCTCATCAAGTCCAAGAATGTCGTCATCGTCGGCTACGGTTCCCAGGGCCGCGCCCATGCGCTGAACCTCAAGGATTCCGGCGCCAAGAACGTCGTCATCGCTCTGAAGGCCGGTTCGCCGACCGTCAAGAAGGCGGAAGCCGACGGCTTCAAGGTCATGACCGTTGCCGAAGCCGCCAAGTGGGGCGACCTTTTGATGATGGCGACGCCTGACGAATTGCAGGCCGACATCTACAAGGCCGACATTGCCGGCAACATCCGTGACGGTGCGGCGATTGCTTTCGCACACGGCCTCAACGTTCACTTCGGCCTCATCGAGCCGAAGGCTTCGCTCGACGTCGTCATGATCGCACCGAAGGGCCCCGGCCACACGGTTCGCGGCGAATACCAGAAGGGCGGCGGCGTTCCCTGCCTCGTTGCCGTTCACCAGAACGCTTCCGGCAACGCGCTTGAACTCGCTCTCTCCTACGCCTGCGGCGTTGGCGGCGGCCGTTCGGGCATCATCGAAACCAACTTCAAGGAAGAGTGCGAAACCGACCTCTTCGGCGAACAGGTCGTTCTGTGCGGCGGTCTCGTAGAGCTCATCCGCGCCGGTTTCGAAACCCTGGTCGAAGCCGGTTACGCACCGGAAATGGCCTATTTCGAATGCCTGCACGAAGTGAAGCTGATCGTTGACCTGATCTATGAAGGCGGCATCGCCAACATGAACTACTCGATCTCCAACACGGCCGAGTGGGGCGAATACGTCACCGGTCCTCGCATCATCACCGCTGACACCAAGGCTGAAATGAAGCGCGTTCTTCACGACATCCAGACCGGCAAGTTCACGACCGAGTGGATGCAGGAATGGAAGGCCGGCGGCGCACGCTTCAAGGGCATCCGTCGCAACAACGACGCCCACCAGATCGAAGAAGTCGGCGCAAAGCTGCGCGGCATGATGCCCTGGATCGGCAAGAACAAGCTGGTCGACAAGGCTGTCAACTAAGCTTCATTGCTTGACAGAATATTGGAAGGCCGGGGCGAGAGCTCCGGCCTTTCTGCATTGCGCGTGGTCCGCGATCACACGATGGCGTCGGCTTCCTCGATAATGACCGATACGGGAAAGTGATCGGAGAAACCGCCGAGATTGACGTTTTTGACTGCATCGCCTTTCGACAGGCCGAAGCGGATCGGCCCCTCATTCTTGCTGTGGCTGACCATGGCGGCAATGGCTTCAATTTTCGCGGTTTCCTCGCGCACCGCGAAGCCGCTGCTCCCGGTCAGAAGCGATCTTGAGACGAGTATCTGGTCGAAGATATTGGCGTCGCCGTTGAAATAGAGCGTGCCATAGATCGTTCTTGCCGTACCGACTGAATCCACTACCTGCTGGCGCAGGTAGTTCCAGGTGAGATTGTAGAACATTGCCGATTGCGAGCTTTCGACATCGTCGCGTTCGCGGGTGGAATTGGCGTGATAGCGCAGCGATGCATCGGAAGGGTCGTCGTTGAAATCGCCGAAGGCGACGACGGCGATGTCGTTTCCTTTTTCTTCCCTGATCCGCTGGTGCCAGTAGCCAAGCGTCTCACCGGCCGTCATGCGAAAACCGGCGCTTTCCACCGCGCCGCCGGAGCGCGACGGCCAGTGATTGGAAAGGGCGATAAGCTGGCGTCCGCCCTTGGTGATGAAGGTGCATTGGGTAATGTCGCGGGTACCGGTGCGGCGCATCACGAAATGGCTGAAAATCTCGTTTTCGTTGATCAGCAGCTTCTTGCTGTCATAGATGAAGGCCGTATCGATGCCGCGCTGGTCCTTGCTGGAATCTGCATGCACCACACGGTAGGCGCGCTCGGGCATAAGGTCGTTCAGATGGTCCGCGAGCGTCTCCAGAACGAAACGGTTCTCGACTTCGCACACGCCGAGCAGATCCGGCCCCGCGCCACCGATCTGTCTTATGATCGAACCGAGTTGCCTGAGCTTGGTCTTGAACAGATCTTCGGTCCAGCCTTTCAGATCGTTCTTCAGCCGCTCGGCAATCCAAGGTTCGCGCGCCGGATAACCCTCCGGCGCAAACAGGTTTTCGACATTCCAGAACGCCAGGACATATTGGGTCATGATACCTCACACCTCCGGTTGGTTTTACAAAACCTAGTGGAAGTTTTTGCCACAACAACTTGAAATTGTCATGACGGGTGTAGCACACGACCCATTTTGCCGTTTTATCTTATTTGCCCGGCGGGATGACGCCCTTCGTCAGCAAGAAGCAGCCGTAAAAACGGGTCTCGCCTGTTGTGATGACGCAATATGCTTTTTTAGCCTGTTCGTAGAAGGCGAAGCGTTCGATACCGTACATGGGGGCGGATTTTCCCTCCGCCGCGTCTATTTCCTTCTGCACTTCGACCTGTACGGGTTCCAGCTGGTCCGGCGCGCCCATCACTTCCATGCGTCCGACCGACGGCTGCAGCGGCGTGTCGAGCGGCAGCACCGAGAGGATCGCCTGCATGGCGCGGGCGGCGGAGATGTTGTCCATGCGCAGCACCTTGCCGACCGTTGTCTGGCGAGCCACCGAATCGGACGGGAAGTTGGTGTCGGAAATCACCAGCGTATCGCCGTGACCCATGGCGCGCAGCGCGTGAAGGACATCGGCATTCAGCGCCGGGTCGATATTTTTCAGCATGTCGTCAAACTCCCATGATGCTTTCGCCGTGTCGCGGCGCGTGGCCGCAATCCAGCCGGAAAACCTTGCCGCGTCAATCGCAAACGGAAGATTGTGAAGCTTTGCGCAAGGGTGTATTTGGCTTTGTCCGCCAAAGGCGGGCCCAAATGCGGGTAAGGTGCAGGGAGGCAGAAATAATTCGAAAAACTGATAAGTCAGTATTGCTGACGTATCGACATTTCTGTAAAGATGCACGCATAAAAACGACACAAGAGGAAACGTACCCATGCTTGATTGGGAACAAATTTTCGCCACGCGCTCTTCGCGCATGAAAGCGTCTGAAATCCGTGAGCTGCTGAAGCTGCTCGAGCAACCCGACATCATTTCCTTTGCCGGTGGCATTCCGGACCCGGCCCTGTTCCCGGCTGAAGAATTCCAGCAGGCTTACGCGGATATTTTTTCCGGCGCGCAGGTCAATGCAGCGCTGCAATATTCGGTAAGTGAGGGTTACAAGCCGCTGCGCGAATGGCTGGCGGGCGAGATGGCCGATATCGGCATCGAATGCACTGCCGACAACGTCTTCATCGTTTCCGGTTCGCAGCAGGGGCTCGACTACCTCGGCAAGCTCTTCCTGTCGCCGAAGGATACCGCGCTGGTGACTTGGCCGACCTATCTCGGCGCACTTTCCGCCTTCAACGCCTATGAGCCGAATTACGACCAGCTCAATCCCGGCGGCAACCGCACGCCTGAGGCTTACCGCGAAACTGCGGCCAAGCTCGGCGGCGCCGTGAAGTTCGCTTATCTCTCTGCCGATTTCTCCAATCCGACCGGGGAAACCGTTGATCTTGCCGGCCGCGAAAAGGTTCTGGCGCTGGCTGACGAGCTGGATATCGCCGTCATCGAAGACGCCGCCTATCAGTCGCTGCGTTACGACGGCGAGGCGGTTCCGCCGATCATGGCAATGGATATTGCCCGCTCGGGCGGCATCGAGAACACCCGCACCATCTATTGCGGCAGCTTCTCCAAGACGCTCGCACCCGGCCTTCGCGTCGGTTACATCGTTGCCTCTGCGCCTGTTATCCGCAAGCTGGTGCTGATGAAGCAGGCCGCAGACCTGCATTCCTCGACGATCAACCAGATCGCCATCGAACGTGTCGCTTCGCGCGGCTTTGACAAACAGGTCGCCAAGATCAAGGCTGCCTACAGCGCCCGCCGCGATGCGATGCTGGCTGCGCTCGACAGATACATGCCGAAGGGCACGCGCTGGACGAAGCCGGAAGGCGGCATGTTCATCTGGGTCACCCTGCCGGAAGGCATGGATGGCGCCGCACTGCTGGCAAAATCCATCGCAACGGAAAAGGTCGCATTCGTTCCGGGTCGCGCTTTCTTTGCGGATGGCTCGGGCACGAATACGCTACGCATCAGCTTCTCCTGCGCCAACGAGGCGATGATCGAGGAAGGCATGAAGCGGCTTGGCCGGTTGATTGCGACGGCGCAGGCGGAGACGACCGAGGTGGTTCCGGCGATTTGAGGGTTGCGAGGTTTTCGGCAGCGACGGGGGGTGCGGCTTACCCCCCTCTGTCCTGCCGGACATCTCCCCCACAGGTGGGGAGATCGGCAAGACGCTCTTTCGTCACTTCATTCTCGAACGTTGAGATGGGCGAGACCTCGCCACGGATCGATCTCCCCCCTTGTGGGGGAGATGCCCGGCAGGGTAGAGGGGGGTAAACCACGACTGTCAGGGATCTTTGTCACTCTCCCGCTATTGCACCCTTAAAATCCTGCCTGTCACATACATGTTATGCAATCATGTTTTAGCGGTCCCACGAAACAACAGGGACTGGACCTATGAAAACGCTGCTTTCCGCTTTTACCGCCATCGTATCGCTCGGCTTCATCGCCACCGCTGCCAATGCCGCCGATCTGGTGCTTTATACCAGCCAGCCGAACGAGGACGCGCAGGCGACCGTTGATGGTTTCAAGGCCGCCAATCCCGGTATCGAAGTCGAATGGGTACGCGACGGAACGCCGAAGATCATGGCCAAGCTGATGGCTGAGATCAGTGCCGGCAATCCGGTTGCCGACGTGCTCTTGATCGCCGACACCGTCACACTTGAGCGCATGAAGCAGGCTGGCCAGCTTATGGCCCACAAGTCCCCGGAAGCGAAGAACATCGACGCGTCGCTCTACGATGCGGACGGGTATTATTATTCCACCAAGCTCATCACCACCGGCATCATGTACAATACTGCCGCTGCGATGAAGCCGACGAGCTGGAAGGATCTTGCCAAGGCGGAAGCCAAGGGTCTGGTCACCATGCCGAGCCCGCTGACTTCGGGTGCGGCGCTGATCCACGCGCAGACGTTGGCCGCCGTAAAGGATCTCGGCTGGGATTATTACAAGGCGCTGAAGGCCAATGAAGCCATTTCCGGCGGCGGTAACGGCGCGGTGCTGAAGTCGGTTGCATCAGGCGAGAAGGCTTACGGCGTTGTCGTCGACTACATGCCGATCCGCGAAAAGGCCAAGGGCGCGCCGGTGGAGTTCGTCTTCCCGGAAGAGGGCGTTTCGGCCGTGACCGAACCGGTCGCGATCCTCAAGGGCACCAAGCATGAGGAAGCCGCGAAGAAGTTCGTCGACTACGTGCTTTCGGAAAAGGGCCAGCAGGGCTTCGTCAAGCTCGGTTACATCCCCGCGCGCGCTGACGCTGGCATGCCGGAAGGTTTCCCCGCCCGCGACAAGCTCAAGGTCCTGCCGCTCAACGCAGCGGACGCGCTGAAGAATTCCGAGCAGGATCTCAAGACCTTCTCCGATATTTTCGGCTCCAAGGGCTGATATAGCGGCATGTCCCGATCAAGTGCCTACGGAAACAGCCAGCCGCGCTGGCTGTTTCCTTTTGTGGTGAGCGTCGTTTTTGCGCTCAGCGCCCTGCCGCTCGGGCGGCTCGCCTATACCGGCATTGTTTCGTCACTCAACGGTGACATATGGCGATTGCTGGCTGATCCCGCCCTTTGGGATGCGGCGCTGAACACGCTGTCCACCTCGTTTTTCGGCATGCTGATTTCGCTCATGATCGGCGGGGGCTTCGCGCTGGCGCTGACGCTTTGCGACATACGCGGCAAGTCGATCCTGAGCTTCCTTTTCATGCTGCCAATGATGATCCCGCCGCAGGTGACGGCTCTGTCTTGGATCGGCATGACGGGGCCTTCCAGCACGCTGTTAAAGGCAATCGGCCTTGCGCCGCCCATGGGCTCGCCGCAACCGCTTTATTCCATTGCCGGTATCGCGCTTTTGCTCGGCGTGCAGCATGCGCCGCTCGTCTATCTGTCGCTGCGCGCCGGTCTGCTCGCTTTGCCGCAGGATGGCATCGAGGCAGCCAAGCTTTCCGGTGCCTCGCCTCGCCGCGTGCTGTTCGATATCATCCTGCCGCTTTCGACGCCGGGATTGATCGCCGGGGCGGCGATCTCGTTTGTGTCCAATGTCGGCAATTTCGGTATTCCGGCGATCCTCGGCATTCCGGCCTCGATCTTCACCCTGCCGACGCTGATCTACAGCCGCTTCGCCAGCTTTGGTGCAAGCACCTTCGGCGACATCGCCATTCTCTCGACCATGATCGCCATCATCTCCGTGGCCGGTCTTGCGCTGCAAGAGCGGGCAATGAAGGGCAGGGACTATCGCATCATAGGTCTTTCCGGCAAGGCCGCGACTTTCAAGCTGTCGCGCTGGCGTGTAGTGGCTGAGCTTGTGCTGTGGCTCGTGCTGTTCTTCATGCTGGTCGCACCGCTTGCTGCGCTGGTGGCAAGCTCGCTTGCCCCCGCCTATGGCGTGCCGCTCAGTCTCAAGACCGCGACGATGCACGCCTATGAGGAGCTGCTCTACCGGCAGAGCGTAACTCGCACAGCCTTCCGCAACTCGCTGTTTCTGGCGACGGTCACATCCCTTTGCCTGCTTGCGGTGACGGTGCTGACCGCCTATTTCCTGGTGCGCGGCAAAAGCCGCTTCATGTTTCTGCTGTCGGCGCTTGTGGATATTCCCTATGCGCTGCCGGGTGTGGTGATTTCCGTATCCTTCGTCCTGTTGTTCGCGGCCCCCATCCCGCTGCTCGGCATCACGCTTTACGGCACGATCTGGATCATTCTGCTCGCCTATTTTTCCTCCTTCTTCGCCGTCAGCCTCAAACCGATGGTCAGCGCCTTCCTGCAATTCGACCCGTCGCTGGAAGAGGCGGCACGGCTTTCGGGCGCCGGTTTCTGGCGGCGGTTGAAGGATATCATCCTGCCGTTGGTCGGGCCTGCCGCAGGCGCCTCCGTCATCCTCGTCTTCCTGATCGCCTGCAATGAGCTGACGGTTTCGGCGCTCCTGTGGTCCGCCGGCACGCAGACGCTCGGTGTGCTCATCTATAACCTCGATGACAGCGGCAGCTTCGACCTTGCCTCCGCACTTTCGGTGCTTGTCGTCATCATGGTGATTTTCCTCATGCTGCTGCTCGAAATTCTGGGGCGCTATCTGCCGAAAGGAGTGGTCCCTTGGCGAAACTGATCCTCAATCGTCTGACGAAAAGCTTTGGAGCCGGGTCGAAACCCGCCGTTGACGACGTCTCGCTCACGGTGCGTGAGGGAGGTTTCCTCGCGCTTCTCGGGCCTTCAGGCTGCGGCAAGACGACGGTGCTGCGCATGATTGCCGGTTTCGAGCAACCGACTGACGGTTCCATCCTCCTCGGCGAGCGGGTGCTGGCCGATGCCGGCAGCATGGTGCCGCCGGAACGGCGCAACATGGCGATGGTGTTCCAGTCCTATGCGATTTGGCCGCATATGTCGGTCGCCGACAATGCCGGTTATCCCTTGAAAGTGCGCGGCATTTCGGGTGAGAAATATCGCGAGAAGGTGGCCCAAGCGCTCGCAGCCGTGCGTCTCGAAAGTTTCGCGGACCGTCGTCCAGCGGAATTGTCCGGCGGGCAGCGGCAGCGCGTCGCTTTGGCCCGTTGCCTCGTCACCGAACCCGATGTGGTGCTGCTCGACGAGCCGCTCGCCAATCTCGACCGGCATTTGCGGCAGGAGATGGAGGAGACCTTTCGCGATTTCCACATCCGCTCCGGCGCGACGATGATCTATGTCACCCACGATCAGGCGGAAGCCATGGCGCTGGCAACCGATGTCGCCGTCATGTCTCAGGGCAAGCTGCTTCAGGTTGCGCCGCCCGCCGAGCTTTATGCACGCCCGGAGGGGCGTCTCGTCGGCTCGCTGGTGGGGCAGGGGGCAATCCTGACTTTGCCGGTGCCGGATGGCACTTCGCGAGATATTGACTGGGACGCGCTCCGCACAGCGATGGATAGCGGCGGGCAATTGCCACGGGCGGATATTCTCGTGCGGCCGCAGGACGTGGTGCGGGATGCGGATGGAATCACCTGCACCGTGACCTCGGTTCTCTACGAGGGCGAACGTTATGCCCTGCGTCTCGACCTGCCGGACGGGCAGGCGCTTCGGGCTTATTCTCGAGAATCGGTTGCGGTCGGTGACCGGCTGCCGGTTGCGATTCGTGCGGCGTGGCGTCTTTAGCATTTGCTCGCTCCCTCATCCCTGTGCTCGTCACAGGGATCCAGCCAGCCAAAGTCCTTGAGCTGAAAGGACGCCTCTCGCCGCGCAGACGCGTGTCGGCTGGATTCCCGTGACAGGCACAGGAATCAGGGTGGGGAATGTCCCGGCACATAAAATCCGACATCGTGAATCGGGAAATCTGATCAACGCGACAGGCCACTGGCGAGACCGGATAGGAGCGGCTAAGCTCCCATTCCAGCAACAGGAATGAAACATGTCGCTTCGGCTTGCCACCTTCAATATCGAAAATCTTCTCACCCGTTTCGACTTTACCGGTTTTCGCAACCAGACGCGGCGCGACAGGGCGATCCAGCTTTTCGACATTCGCGACGAGGCGACCTATCAGGCGCTGGAAAGTGCGCGGGCAGTCTCTTCTACAGACGATACGCGGCAACTTTCAGCGCTGGCCATTGCGGATGCGGATGCCGATATTCTCTGCCTGCAGGAAGTCGACAACATGGCGGCCCTGCAGGCTTTCGAATATGGCTATCTCTACCGCATGGTCGGCAACGGCTATCTGCAGAAATATCTGGTCGAGGGCAATGACAGCCGCGGCATCGATGTCGCCGTCGTCATGCGCGAGCAGACCCGAGACGGCGACAAGATCGAGGTCATCGACATCAAGAGCCACGCCGCGCTAACCTACCGCAATCTCGATCTCTTCAATCCCGCACTTGCCGCGACCAACCAGATAGACGACAAGATTTTCAAACGCGATTGTCTGGAAATTGATCTGAGGATCGGCGGCAAACCGCTGACGCTTTACGTCACGCATTTCAAATCCATGACCAATGCCCGTGACGCCATAGATGCCCGGCTCGCCACCATGCCGATCCGCGAGGCGGAAGCCATGGCCGTTCGCCGCATCATCGAAAACCGCTGGGGCGCAAACAATACCCGCAACAAGAATTTTGCCATCTGCGGCGACATGAATGATTATCAGGAACGCATTTCGATTTCCGGCGACCGGCGCAGCGGCTACAGCTTTACGCCGGTCGAAGAGGAGCGGAGCGCGCTCGATATCTTCACGGCGGATGATTTTGTAACCAATCCGATGTCGCGTCGCGACGTTATGGATCGCTGGACGCTCTATCATTCGCGCGGGCCGCAGGAACAGCATCTCTGCCAGCTCGATTATATCTGGCTTTCCCCGCATCTTGCACACATCAATGCGACAAGGGTTCCTGAAATCATCCGCGCTGGCCAGCCTTACCGGACGGTCTTTCCGCCGGGGCAGGAGGTGGATCGTTATCCGCGCACCGGCTGGGACCGCCCGAAGGCTTCCGACCATTGCCCTGTCGTTATGACGCTCGATCTGATCTGACCTGCTGCTCCGGGCCGCCTAGCCGTTGGCGACCTTGGGGAAATAGGTCGCCCACACCCGGTTGCGGCCCGCACGCTTGGCCTCATAAAGCCGGTCGTCGGCAATTGCGATCAGCTCGTCCCAACTGTTGATCGCCCGTGCCTCCTGCCAGACCACGCCGAAACTTGCCGTCAGTGAGAGCCCGCTTTGTTCATCAATGATCTGGGCTTCAATCAGCCGGCGCAGGCGGTCGGCGGTGGCTGTCGCCGTCGCGTGGCTGACATCCTGCAACACGACCACGAATTCCTCGCCGCCATAGCGCGCCAGAATATCGTTTTTGCGGAGGGCGCCTCTTAAAAGAGTCGCTGTCTTCTGTAGCGCGAGGTCGCCCATGGCATGGCCATAGCGGTCGTTGATGGATTTGAAGTGGTCGATGTCGACAATCATCACGCCAAGCGCCTGCAACTGCTCCTCGCCGCTCAATATGGCACGAACGGTCTTTTCCAGCGCACGGCGATTGGACACACCGGTCAAGGCATCTGTTTCTGAAAGGGTGCGTAATTGTTCGGCCAGCGCAGACTGCTGCTTTTCCATTTCTTCCTTCTGGCGAAGCTGCTCGCGCAGGAAATCCAGTTCCTCGAACATTTTCTTCACTTCCGGAGCAGCCTTGTCCTGATACAGGGCTCCTGAAAGATCGCCAGCGGCGATTGCGGCGATCTGCGTCTGGACGGATTGCATGGGTCGGAACAGTGCCGTTCTGTAAACCGATGCAAGCCGCAGCAATACCAGAACCGCGATGAGAGCGAGGAGGAGAGACGTTCCACCATAGATCAACGCCTGTTCCTTGTTCCTTTCTATCCTTGCCCGTGTTTCGGCGAGAATAAGGTCGCGCAATGTGCTCGAGGACCGCATGCCCTTGATGTAGTTTTCGGAGAATTCGCGAACGCTTGGCTGCGCGGACGGCACCACCATCGCAATCGTATTCTGCGCATAGGGAAGTGCCTGGCCGAAATAGAAGATTTCAATATCGCGAAATGCTGCATCGACGCGTGGTGTGGACAGGTAAGCGGCGGTGTAGTTCGTCAGCGACGATTTCAGCAGTGTAAGGCTCTGTATTTCCGTGTCGAATTTAGCGCGTAGGCTCAGCTTGTCCTGCCTGTTCGCCCGCAGGCTCATGACCACGTAAGAACCGAGGCGACCGATCCGGTCCCGCATCACTCCGGCAGTGCCGGTCATGGCGATGTCGATCGCTACATTGGGCGTTACCTTGATGATCGCGCGGGCGGTCTTGCCACGCAGCATGTTGACGCTGTCCGCCGCCTTGAACATCGTAAAAATTGCGTTGGACATTGCCGTGTAGCTGCGCGCGGATTCCGGAAGTGCAGCAACCTGATCGACCGCTTCTCGGGATTGCGCCAGTTTTCGGCGTGTATCGACCAGCGATTTTGCCAATTCTGGCTGCGCCCTGATTTCCGCGGCAAAAGAGTTTTCGAGTTCCACCAGCTTGTCGTCCGTCGCCTTGCGCGCTGCGGCAAGCTCCTGGACCAGTTTTGCATCGGGGGAAGACGCGCCCATCAAATTATTGGCGGGACCACGCTCGGCCGACACCAGCCATGCGGACTGGAGGGCCGTTTCGAAGCGGCTGAGTTGCTGCGCATTGGTCCGGTAGCGTAAGTAACTGGAAACGCTTGGCAGGGCGGCAAGGGTTGCCAACAAGATGGAACTTACCGCTATGACGATCGTACCGGTTAGTTGGATTTTCTGTATGCTTGCGCGCATTCGATGCGTTATTCCCGGTGGGATGGTTATGATTTATCGCCATTTTAGCTGCATCGCGTAAATACTTCGCTTATTTTGCAGGGCTTTTGCCGCGACCTGGTGATTGAAACCCACACGTACGGTGTGGAAAAGAGGTCTCCCAACGGCGCGCAATCAATTTTTGCTTTACACGAAGTGAGAATCTGATAGTTGGCAAGGCACTGGATTGCCCTTGTAGCTCAGTTGGTAGAGCACCTGATTTGTAATCAGGGGGTCACGAGTTCGAACCTTGTCGGGGGCACCAGTAAAATCAAGGGAAAGCGTCGGATGCCGAGGCGAGATGAAATGTCCGGGGGCACACCGGGGGCACAATCACCCGATTTCCTCCCAAATCTGATAGATCGAATTCTTGAGATAGGGCGAGCGCACAAGCTCAACTTCAAAGCTGGGATTGAGGCTTTCCAGTCGGCTGACATCCCCGAAGAACATCGACCACGGCCGACCACCATTGATGACTTCTGGGTGGGGTCGCTGAAAGCCGCCATAGATACCGCAGTTCAAAAATATCGAAGCGCTCCCCCGCCGGCGCCGTCACGTGTTCGTCGTGACTATTATGAGCCCGCCCTAAAGGCCGCTAGTTCGCTCTCTTCACACCTTCAGAACGACTACAACAGGAATTTGCTCGCCAGCGCTTTCAGCAGTCACGATGAAGCCCTTCAGTTTTTGAACCAGTTGGAGAAGCTTTCTTCGGTCCAGACCATTGATGAAGCCCTCGCCAGTCAGCGAAGGGTCGAGGCAATCTGTCACGATTATGGAATAGTCATCGCTGATGCCGAGCCATATCTTCTTGAGAACTATGGGCCGGAAGCGCTCGCCAGATATCAGCACGCCGTTGAAGAAATGGAAGAACTCGATCGGAAGCCTAGGCGTGACGCGATACGGTTTGAGCTAGCTTGTGACGTGTTGGAATCCATCGGCATGCCCCTGCTGTTCAGTTACAATGAACCGGAGATACCTCGGCAAGCGCTCAGCGAGATTGTAACGGTTGTCGTGGAAGCCGTTGGCACATATCCAGGCACACCGAAGCCGGGCGAAGATTACTTCGCCATAAGCGTGACAAAAGAGGCGATTGAATACGTCGCCGCGCATAACCGCTACATGCAGATCAGTTCAGAATACGAAATCTGATATTTGCGCTGCCAAAATCTTGGCAGGCGACGTGCTTAATGTTCCGCATCTGTTCGCCTACTCTGGCACTCTATCGCAAAGGAGTGACCAATGGCGACACGCATTCTCCCAATCGAAGAAGTTATTGAGCGCACCGGCCTTTCCCGTCGGACGCTCTATCAGGAAATCTCCGACAACCGTTTCCCCCGCGGCGTTCAGTTGACGAAGCGCCGTGTCGGCTGGCCTGAGGCCGATGTGGAAACGTGGCTCTCCGACAAAATAGCCGCGCGCGATGTTGGCGCGGCAGCCTGATGAATAGCCAAAGCAAGAACCCGGCGGCGCTTGCACACGCCCACCGGGTCGAAGGTCTCAATTCTCTGGATCGGAACGCCTTGAAGATAGTGGCCCATTGCGCTGCTGTCCAGCCTGTCGGCTGCCCGATCCGCGAAAGCGAAAGGCACGTCGATGACGGTAAAGCTCTCAATCCGATTTGGTGAAGAAAACCGCGTCCTGCATCTGCGCGGACGTGAAGCGTGGGCGATGCGCAAGCTGGTGGAAGCCGGCGAGACAGGATGCACACCCTTCAATGCGCCTGGCCCCAGATGGTCACACTACGTTCATCGGCTGCGCGGCTATGGCCTGCCGGTCGAAACGATCCACGAACCGCACGGCGGCCCGTTCCCCGGCCATCATGCCCGATATGTCCTGCGCATCAATGTTGAGGTGATCGAGCAGGGAGAAGCGGCATGAGGATCAGCGAACGCATAGACGCGGCCACAGAGGCATTCAAAGCTCTCGACTTCGCCAACGCCAACGCGGCCGATTTGCAGGCTATCGCGGACCGGTTCCGCCTGAACGATCCACAGTTTCAGGAAGCAGCCATGACCGCGATTTCAGAGCGGGTGAAGGCGTCTGAACTCAAGCAGATCGAACTGGATGCCCGAAGGGTCGAACTGGTCAGCAAAGCGAAGGAAAAAGGAGCGCGGCAGGCCGAGGTAGAAATCCTGAATTCGCCGCTGCCGTGGTCGCGAGAGAAGCTTGTGGCGATGGTTGAACTGGTAGAGGACTGGTTCATATCCGAAGTCTCACGCGATGATGACGACGAATTCACAATGGATCTCGTTTGCGAAGTCACGAACGGCGCAAGGGTCGGCTTCATCGAGCGCGTAGTGGAACTGTCGGCAACCTCTTTCCCAGAGGTGCAGGCATGAACTTACCCACAGAACGTAAGGAAGTTGACGAGGCGGTCATAGCTGCCGCCCGCTGGATCGCAGGGCAGGAGCCTCGGCAGGATGTCATTCCCCAGATCAAGACGCGCTTCGGGCTTACTGCCGTGCAGGCATCCGAAGCTTGCGCCTTGGCGGTTCGCTATCGGGCGGGAGGCGCGCATTGAAAAAGAAGCCCAACTGGAAAACCACATTTCAGGCTGGAATGTTTGCCTGTGCCGAGCTTCGCAAGCGTAAAATCCATCGCGACCTATTGTCCTACATCACCTTCAAGGCCGACCAGGCAATGAGGGTGTGTTGGTCCAGCCAAGCTGAGATAGCCGATGTTCTGGATTGCTCTGTGCGAAACGTCCATGGCTTGCTGACGTACCTCGAAAGAATTGGAGCTATCTATCCGGCCCCTTTCGCTCACCTTCCGAAAGGGCACCAAGCTCGCATTCGGAGCCTAACGCCCAATAAAGCCACTGCCAACGCTAAGGTCTATTACCTATCGGAAAAGTGGGCGCTGGATGAACTCACCAGCGGTGAAGTAGCGAACAGGGACGCATCGGGCCTGCCGATATCGGAACAAGACCGGGAGCGTGGAAGAATAAAGGCCAATGAACGCCGACGCCGTTACGCTCCTTTCGATTCCAAAGATTCTCGCGATGTCGCGACAGATCCGGCACTCGAAGAATGGCTTTTCATGAACGCAATTCCGTCGTGGACCGGAAGTCCCACTTCCACACCAGATGTGGGTTGGACCGGAAGTCCCACTACAGACATGTCTATGGATAACACAACGGACCCAACCACAGGCGTTCATAACCGAAATGGTGAACCCCTCCCTTCCAAAGCCCAAATAACTCAGGTTACGAATTCATCGCTGACATCGAGCCAGTCTCTTCCATCTCCGTCTGAGTATGACGCTGCGCGCGCGCGAGGGGAGCGCCACGGCTATGCCAATACGAACGACGGCGATAAAACCGTGAAGCTCTCGATGACGAAACCGTTTCCCAAGCCAGAGACCATCGATGAAGGCCGGTCTTTTCTTGTCAGCCGTGGATGCCCAACTGCCGAACTGAAGCGATGCCTCGAAAGGTTGATGGACGGAGACCTCACGCCATTTGACATCGAGGACTGGGATTTGAGCCAGAGGGTAAGCGCATGACGCAACTGAGTTTGTTCGAATGGGCGGATGCGAAGCCAAGCAACGTTATCAATCTTGTCCCGGCCTTGATCGACAAGGCGGTCATGGAAACTATCTACAACGTACCGCGTCCCAAAGGCGGGTATGTCATCCCTATGAAGCGGAAGGTGGCATGACAAAGCTTAAGCTCCCCGAACCACAGCCGTTCAAGCTGATCGTGTTCCCGCTGCCGGCGCAGATTGGCAAGGTGCGGCACGTCGCTGGCAAGTACCTCGATCAGCCGAATCAGGAAGCGCAGGCTCGATACTGGCGTGTCATCGTGGACAATATCCGCAAGATGCTGACCAAGCACGGATGCACTGACGCCGAGATATCCCGACATGTGCTCGCCTTCCGAGAGGCGGTGCAGAAGGAAATCAACCGGAGGGCAAAAAAGAGACGACCTGTTGAAAACCCGTCTGATCCGAAGGGGGCGGCGTGATGGAAAACATTGAAATCGAAATGGCTCGTTTCGAGGCCACCGCCGCGCCAGTGTTTGCAGCCATGGACAAAGCTGGAAGGCAACTCGCTGAGCGCGTGGTTCTGGAATACTCGTTTCCGTGGTCGATCGATGAGGTGAAGTTCATGGTTGAGTGCGCATTCAAGGAATGTGCTGAAATCATCATCCCCTGTGGATCGGAGGTATCGGAGATAGCCGGCGCCGCCTTTGCAGATGCGTTCTTTACCCGCTCGGTTGAACTCGCTGAGGCTATGGGCACCAGCCAGGGCAACGCCTGACATGAAGCCGGTGCCGATCCTCCCTGAAGAAATCATCAGCACGAAGGAAGCGTCACACCTTGCCCAGCAGCCGGAGAGGACTATTCGGCGCTGGGCGAGGCAATACGGTATCGGCCGGCAGCCAGAGCGGCATTCCCCGTTGCAGGTGTCTGTTCTCGCGCTTGAGATGCGGCTATGCGGCGACGACACCGCCCTTGACCTTCTCCGAAGCAATCGCCGTGATGATCCTGCAGTACGGTTCTACAGCGACCGGCTGGGCCTGACATAACCTGCCCAGCAGTCAGGTTTCCTCCAATGGAGTAAGGCTCACCACACTGCCGGATTTCCCGGCATTGCCTCGCCGGAGGGTTTTCCACCATTGGTGGGAAAGTAAGCGATAGTAAGCAATCTCGTGGTTTGCTTCACGGTGAAGCAAACCCACTATCGGATTTTCCGACACTGACCAAGCGAACGCATTACGTCCGGCTGGTACCCTGCCATCGATGGGCAGCTTTACACAGTTGGTGGAAACCTCAGTTCGCGCCACGGTGGCGCAAACCCCGAAACGACCCTTGAACGCATGTTGAGCGCCCGTTCAACGCCCGCTGGATCGCAGCCTTGAAAGCATTGCGATTTTTGATCAGCCTTCATGGATCAAGTGGGAAATTCCCACTTGGTGAAAACATGGATTCCTCAAACTTAGGGAGTTCGCCCCGCCATGGGGCAAAGCTCAGAGAGACTTCCGCCAATGGCGTATGTCTGGCCGAGATACCCCCTTTGCTTCACGGCGAAGCAAAATCAACTTCCCCCAATGGGGGGTGTTTCCACCGTGGAAAGAACTGCCTCCGAAGCACGGAACCGGTCGAGCGGGAACGTGCGCCACCATGGCGCGGGATAACTTGAAGTTAGACCCTTCGAAGCCCCTCCTAAGCGGGACACCGTGACCCGCTTTCGGTTCGTCCCCCATTTGGGGTTGGACACGCGCCCCATGGCGGGGCGCTTATATGGCCCATAGGCACATTTCGAAAGCGGTACGGATTTCGTACTGGTTCTTCTGCCGCCCGTTCACTCGCTGTGCCATACGGCGCTAGGGTGGCGGTCCTAAAAGACGAACTACGACGTTTTGCGTCGGGGTTTCCCAAACACCAGAGCGCCGAATCAGCGAACTCGGCTTGCAGTTGCCTGAAATGCCGCCGTGCGCGGTATTTGCCTCGAAACACTCGATTTCGCTTATCTGTGCGTGTGGAAAGTCGAATTTGCAACGCTAGGGCGGACAAAGGATGTCACACGATGTCACTACCCCAGCCGAATCCGAGATGCGAAAATATGGGCAGTTTCAACCCATGCGAAAGGCATCCGAAATGCAAACCGCATCCAAGCCGAGAGAGACGACAGCGCCGATCATGCTTCGAGGCGGCCGGGTAACTGGCAGCTTCAAAACCGAACTGATGGACGCCGCCAATCGAGCCGGAATGTCCGCAAACGAGTTCGTCATGCGCGCCGCTGCCGAAAAGCTTCAGGCATCCGGCCGTACATTTTCCGGCTTGTTCTGGCCGGGTGACCTGAAGGAGGGAACGCAATGAACGGTTACTATCCGCCAGCGCCAAGCGCTCAGCAGCAACCGCAACGGTTCGATCCGTTCGCCCTCTATGCGAAGCTCGCCCAGCCGTCACCTGAACAGAAACGGCAGCAGATGGCCCAGTCCTTCGCCCAGCAGATGATAGGGCAACCGGCACAGAACACAGCGCAAGGTCTCGGGCAACTGGCAGCCGGCATTGGTCTCGGGCTTTCCAAGTATGCTCAGGCCGGATCGCAGTTCCCAGCGGCACCCGGTGGAGCGCAGCCGGGATTGGCAAGCGCACTAAGCAACTTCTTCACGAACCGAAATTCAGGGGGGCTCTACTGATGCCGACATTCGAAATCATGGGGCCGGATGGCCGCAAGCATCTCGTTCAGGCTGAAAGCCAGCCGAAAGCACTGGCGCAGTTCCACAGCCTGGCTCAACAGCCGACAGCGCCTCAACCGCAGCAGACTAGTGGAAACTGGTGGGAAGCTGCCCCGCTCGTGGAAGCGCCACGCCGAGACGATGGTGGTGCAGATATCTTTGCCGGCGGCGCACAGCAGGCGCAGCAGCCAGAGCGCATGAAACAGCTGGAAACTGCGCTGATCAATGCGGATCAGGCAGGAGATACGGAAGCGGCAAAGGTGCTCGCTGCCGAGATCCAGAAAGGCCGGTCGGCTCAGCCGGGTTCACCTGACCTCGACAAGATCAAGCGCAACGTCACCAAGATGGCTGGAATGAACGCTCCTGTCGAAGATATCGACGGCTATATCGCCAGCGAGGGCGTGACGGTTGATGCGGTTCGCAACCACAAGCCCAGCGCTGGCCCGTGGACGAAATACCAGCAGCCCGAAACCGGGCCTTGGACGAAGTTTCAGGGGCAGCCGGTGACGGAGGAAATGCGACAAGGGGCACACGACGAACTCTTGCGCCGGGGTGCTATGGCGGAGATTGAGCGTCGTCGCAGTATGTCGTCAGCAAGCCATCCATCTTTCGAAGAGAGCCAAGCGCTTCTAGCCGCCGATGCACGACCCCAGCGGTTCCAGATGGAGGTCAACGGCCAGCGGTATGAAATCGAAGCTCCTGATGAGCAGGCGGCCATAAAAGCAGCTGAGAAGGTTGGAGGTGGCTCACAACGGCAGCGCATGGAAGGCGCCAGCGGCGGGATCGGGGCGACCTTGACCGGCTTTGCTGATGGCGTCCCTGTCGTCGGCCCCGCCTTGCTCGGCGCTGGTCAAAGAGGTGCAGCAATCGCTTCCACAATCATCAACGGTGGCACCTACGATGAAAACCTGAAATTGGCTCAGGGCATCACACAAGATGCTCAGGACGCCCATCCGTGGCTCACGACAGGGGCAAACGTGGCCGGTGCCGTGGCTGGTACCGCGCCTTTGATTGCTGCCGCTCCCGCTGCATTCGGTGCTGGCAGTGGCGGTCTAATGGCGAGATCCGGTGCATCAGCCTTGTCTGGTTCTGTGCTCGGCGGCACAGACGCTGCTGTTCGCTCCGGCGGGGATATCGAAAAAACTTCGTTGGGGGCGGGTATGGGCTTTGGGCTTGGCGCTATCGGCCCCGCAACAGGCGGCTTGATCGGTGCAGGCGCTCGGAAGCTCCGCAATGCTTTCATCAACCGATCGGCAGCAGCATCGGCCGGAACAACGCCGAAGGTGGTTAGAGGGTTGGCTGATCTCGCTGCCCGTGATGGTCTTGACGCCAATGCTTTGCGCAGCGCCCTTGATGACCTTGGCCCGGAAGCAATGCTGATGGACATCGGCCCCGGTCTACAGGGACGTGCCGGCGGCATCGCTGCCACACCCGGCCGTGGACAAGCGGTTATCAGGGGGGCGCTTGCAGAACGGCAGGCAGGCGCCAACGCTCGAATCGGTCAGGTCGTTGATGAAACGCTTGGCCCGAATGTCGTTCCTTCTCAGGTCGAAGCCGGGATCAAAGGAAACCAGCGAAACCTTGGTGCGCTGTACGACGAGGCTTTCCGCGGCGCAAAGGCCGTCGATACGCGCCCGATTGCCGAAGGTCTCGAAGCTCAGGCGGTCAATCTCCGGGGCGATGCTCAAACCGCTGTGCAGCGTGTGCGGTCAATGCTGGACATCAACGGTGCGCCTGGCAATCTCGACCCGAACCCAAGCACCCTTTTCCAGACCCGTCAGGCGATAGACGGCATGATGGCATCAGAGGCGAACCCGCAGGTTATTCGGGCGCTCACAAATGCCCGCGCGCAGATCGATGACGAGTTGGCCCGCACGGTGCCGAACCTCAAGGCTGTGGATGCCTCCTATGCCGAGTTGGCCCGCCAGCGCGAGGCATTGGCGCGGGGGCAGACCATTCTGGATAGCAAGCGCACATCGCCGCGACCTTCGGAGCTCGCCGCCGAGGTGTTGGCGGGTGCGGAACCTCAAGGTCTGCAAATCGGCCCTTCTGCAGCTCCATTCCGCATGTCTCAGGGTGCCCGCGCAGAGGTGGATCGCATCCTCGGCAACAATGCGAATGACATCTCGGCGCTGAACAAACTCATCAAGACGGAGGGCGATTGGAACCGCTCCCGGTTGGCAACGCTGTTCGGTGAAGAAAAGGCGGGCAAGTTGTTCAAGGCGCTCGAGGCCGAAAGGGTCTTTGCCGATACCAACAGCACCGTTACGCGCAACAGTGAAACCGCACGTCGCGCGCTCGCTGCTGGCGAGGGGCAGACTGCCGACACAGACCTTATTCGCCAAGCAGCGGCTGTAGGCGGCATTACAGCGGTACCGAGGGCGATGGCTATCAAGGCCGGTGACCGGATTTTCAATGCTCTGATGTCTGGAAGGAAAGAGGCGCTGGAATCCGGAATGTCGGAGGTGCTTAGTTCACGGAATCGCGCAATCCTTGAGGCGCTTCGGACGAGGGAGGCGTTGCCAACGTCTGACCAGAGGGTGAATGCCATCACTCGGGCATTGCTGACCGGAACGAGTTTGTTACCGGCGCGATGAACCTTCAAGCTTCTCGCTTATCCACCAAACGAGAAAGACGAGAAGGCCGCCGCATATAAATCCGACAGGGAAGCCGGGACCATCAAACAGCCCGGCTACCGCCAGAAAGCCCTTACCGAAGCCGTACATCACGCCGATGAGCAGCAGCACGCAAGTGATTTGAATGATGCGGTTGAGGAGCATCGGGCAGCCTTCCAGAAAGAGAGGCCGACAGAATGAGCATAGACGTGAACCAAATTCAATCCATCTCCGACGCGGCCCTGTTTATCCAGGCACTGCGAAAGCAACACGCTGAAGGCTATGACGTGATTGCCGACGCTGACGCCGTGCTGGCGCGGATGAACGAGTTACCATGCCAAACGGTCGAAGATGCTCTGGCGCTGATCGACGTGGCGCAATACCTCGCTGCCAATGCCTTCATCGAGGCGGGCGGGGATATCGAAGAACCTCATGGGGGAAGCGCGCAGACTTCCGAACTGGCGCTGATCATCACGAACCTTGGCCGCGCCATCGAGACGATCAACACGGCCATGGTTGCGCATCCGATCAATGCCGATCGGCCGGCGAACTGATGGCGTGGCGAGCTTCACCGCTTTGTGAAAACTGGCCGGGGCAACCGGCTGACAATCCAGTCCGTTGAAGCCGTCATCGCAGCATTGGAGGAAAGCACCTATGAGCATTCCCGGTATCGCATGCAGTGTGTCCATTCTGTTTCTGTCGGCATTCGTCCTGTTCGTGTGACGCTTCCAGCCGATTGCCGTCAGTTTCGCCCATATCCGGCCCGTCAGCGCGTTTGACGGGCTTTCCGCTGTCTGAGTGCTGTAGCGACTGCAAACGCTTCCTTGGCGCGCTATTTGGCGAAAGGGTCAAGCCGGGAATTCTCCGGTTTGAAAAATGCACCGATACGACCATTGACGGATATCGAACAATCGAACCCATTGTTCATCCTGTGCGAACAGTCACCGCCCCGGATGTTCACATTTGTTGACTTCGGAACCTGACAAAACCTGACATCGCGGACGGATTTTCTCATTCTCGCAGCAATACGCGCCCGCGCGCGAAGGAACACATTTTAACACCTGATGGATCGGCGCAATTGCGTCAGCGACGGCGATAAGTGTTTCCGCTTGGGCGAGTTGGCAGAGAGGAAACACATAACAAAACGACCGCAGCAATGCCGCGGCCGATTGTGATCAGATGGATGAGGGTGGGCTGTCAGTCCTCGGCGGCAACCGAGCTTTCGCCCCACATGTCACACAGCGCCAGCTGAACGGCGGTGGTTAGCAGTATGACCTTGTGGGCAATCGCGTCATCAGAAAAACCGCAAGCCTTCCAGCGCTCGGCCAGGACGCGCATTTCCAGTTTCCAGTACCGATTGGCCGTCTCTCCGTTGAGACTGTTCAGGTTGCGGGCGATCCGGTCAATTTCATTCCGGCAGCGATCAACGGGGAACATCAAAACCGTGGTCATAGTCCGCATCCTCCTGCCAGCCTGCCGGCGCTGTAGTCGCCTTCATCGCCGTGCGGTTCAAAATCCGAAGTGTCAAATTCGAGGTCATCCTGAACCCGGCCCATAATGAGCCGGGGTGTGCTTGGTACGGACGGTTCCATGTCGCCGTTGTCTTCGAGGTCGCACTCGCCATCCAGTTCATCGAGCAAGCGAATTGCTTCTTCGATCCATGCTTCGAGAAACTGGCGTCTCAAGGCGAGGATAGCTTTTCGCTCCCTCATTTCGAGGCCTGTAGCTGGCTGGTGGCGAAGACAAGCAAGTCCTCGATTTCATCCGGGTATTCGGCGGCGAAGCGCACGATGAGCCAGACGCGGCGCTGTTCGTCCTCAACGGTATCGAAGCGGGTCGAGCGAAGATGCTTGACGATACGGTCCAGCTGGAAAGCCGCCCAGTCGTCTTGGAAGTCACGAAAGAACGCTGCACCAGCGTGGTAATCGCGACCTGCGTTCGCCCTCGGCTGGTTGATAAGACTGCCAATCGCATGCTCCATGCGAATCCAGCCGTCAACGGCCAACTCAAAGTCAAGGATGGTCCAATCCGTGAAGTCCATCGTGGGCAGCTGTGGCATGCCCTTGCGCTGGACTGTGGCGGTATCGGCGGCCTTTGCCACGTTGACCAATGCCGGATAGGCGTTCCCCATGTCGCGCTCAAGCGCTTCACTCATCGTGCGGGAGACATCGACAAGGCTTGCTGCCCGGTCGAGTTCATGATTGCGCGATGCGCCTGTGCCATAGTCCAGTTCGCCAAGCGCAAGGCAGGCTCTGTCAAGCAGGTGGCGAAGATTGGTAACAGCGGCGATGATTTCGTTCAGGTCAGCATGCGAGGCGGTGGCGGCGGTCTTGGACATTGCAGGTTCCTCCATGGGATCGGGCGCGCTGGTCAGGCGAGCAAATTGGCGATTTCGGATTTGATGGAAGCGCGGCGAGCGGCGGCGCTGTAGCGGAATGAAAGCTTGTCGGTATCGGCCAGAGCGGAGCGGAGAGCGCGAAGACGTTCACCGGCAGGGGTGTCCATCACAGAGGCCACCTTTGCGGCCTGACGGGCTTCCTCGCGGTTCTTCTTGGCAACGCGCCATGCGGTCTTGAGGCAGGCCGAGAAAGAGGCATCGACAATGCCGCGCTCAATCTGACGAGCGGAGTACTGACGGCGGATATAACGGAAACGCTCCCATGCATCCGACATGATTGCAGCTAGGTCGAATTTGGGCATGCCTTCGGCGGTGGCCTGAACGGGGATGTTCGGCATGAACGTTTTTCCTTTGCGTGTGAACATTTTATGTTTATGAATAAACCATATTGATTAACCATGGTCAACAGTTATTGTTTACGCGTAAATAAAAAATGTTTACGTGGCCCATCACGAAAAGGAGTAAGGCATGGAAGCAAGCCAGATACGGGCGGCCCGTTCGCTGTTGAACTGGTCTCAAGGAGAGTTAGTCGAACGGTCGGGGCTATCGCTGACCACCGTTCGGCGGATGGAGGATGACAAGATAGGGCCAGCAAGAAGCGCGGCAGGCAACGTTGACGCGGTAACGAAAGCCTTAGAGGCGGCTGGCGTTGTGTTCATGAATGATGGCGAATTAGTCCAAGGCGGTGCAGGCGTTCGTCTCCATCCAAACGGCAAGGCGCCAGAATGAAACGGGCATTGCTGATCGGCCTCATGCTGGCCTCAGGATGCACGCCGATCCTCTCGGACGATGGCGTTTACTCGCTGTATCGGTCCAGCATTGTCGAGGGTGTGCAGTTTGTTCACGTTGCCACGTTCGATGCCGGTGCCGGCGAAGACTATAACCGGGAGAACTGCAACATTGCCGCCGACCTGTTTGCAAAGCAGCCGGGTGTCGTCGTGCGGTATTGGTGCGAGCGAGGAAGAGTGAAAGGTAAATGAAATGCCAACAGGCCTGATCCACAACGAACGCACAAAGTTGCTGGCGAACTCGCTTGATCGAGCATCAACTGCTTGCGTGGTCGCTGGCCTTATCGCCCCGGCCGCAAGCATAGCCAATCACAGCACCGGATCACCGCAACTGTCGATCAGCACGGCCATCGGAACCGTGATTTGGCTTTCCGCCGCTGTTGCACTACATTTGCTTGCAAGACGGACCCTAGGAGGGCTGACGTGATGACCGGAATGGAAATCTTCTTCTACATCGCCCTGCCGGTAAGCATCGTAGCTGCCGGATGGATCGCAGTGCGCCTGAACGAGCGCAACGACCGAAAGCATGGGTTACACCCGGGCGAGTAAGCGATATCGGTTATTCCCAGACACGACAAAGCCCGAAGTGGTTTTCCTCCGCTTCGGGCTTTTGCATGTCGTAATCCCAGAATTTCCGGGGTTTAAATCATCTTCCTGATATCGCTGCCGTATTCCGCTTAAGGTGGGAAATTCCCACCATTTCTCGACGGCTTTGGATATGGGTATGCCCCACTTCCAACGCTCGCCTGCCAGCCAACAGGTCCGATGAAATCTAGTCTGTTCTCAAGCGCCACGCTTAAAGCAAATCAAAGCACCAGCGGAATGATAAAGGGTCGCCGCCGGCCGATGTCACGCTTGCTGCAGTATCGTTGAGCAAGCTCAATCCATCGACGCAAAGCGTGACATGACAGCATCCCCAAAAGAGATGCTGTTCAGCCACCCCTTGCCCCATCATGGGAAATTCCCATGTTGAGCTCCCCAATTTTGGTGAGCGCAAATCTGCGTTGACCGGCTGGGATTTCAGCCCGTTGCAGTCCTCAAATCTGGGGAGCGGGATTTCGATATCTCTCGAAAAAGCGGACCTGTGAAAACCTGTTGTTGAAGAATGTTGAAACTGACCCGAACACATCGGGGTAGTGGGCAAGGCCGCTCGGCAAGATTTTCCCGCAGTCACTACGCGAGCCATGGGGGGAGGAACCTTATAAAACCTAGTTCGCCGGTATCTGTTTGTGGACCATCGAAGCGCAGAGCCGAACTACCGGGATCACGTTGGTTTGCAGGGGAAACAGCGCCGTAAAGTGACCAGTACGCGCGCAAGCGCACGCGACCCCTATTTGAACCGATCCTCCGATGAGATATTATTCCTGCGCCGATAGGAAATTCATCTCAAACTTGGAGCATCTGGAATGGTCGCATATTCCCGTGGAAAGCCTATTCGTGACTTCGCCGTGTCGATCGATGACGCCCATAAGGCCATTCATATCAGCAAGGGCGGCTTTCGAAAGCTGGTCGATGAAGGCTTCATCCGCTCCATGGCTCGGGCTGGTTTCTTCCGCCTGGGCGATATCATCGACGGTTACGCCGAGGCTGTGCGCATTGGCCGTCTGTCCGCCCCTCATGAACGCGGCAACTGCCCCGCCTCCATTCCAGCGATGAAGACGCTCGACGCTCCTGTCGCCCTTCCTGTCGCCGCATGAGGCCTGCCATGCGAAGCACGTTCAATACTCATAGGATTGCTCAAGAGTGTGGCGTGAAGCTGCTGGCGCCAAAAGAGCATAACGGGGCAACGAACCGGCCGGGTGAATGCTTCTGCCGTGCAACGGTGAAATGGATCGGCACCACATATGGGCCAGATCACTTGCGCCTCGTCTTCAATCTCATGACCGGCACGAAACAGAATGCCGCCTGCCTCTATGGCGACTTAATGAAGGCAATCGCCCGCATCCTGCATGAGGATCAAGCCTTAATGCGCCGGGCGACACTGGTGTCGGATTTCGATGCAATGGATCTTGGCGATATCCGCCGGCGGGCACAGGCGATGAAATGCGGCGTGCCTCTTGCCGAAAGGGCAGGCGTGTTGATCTCCCTGCATCTGGCCGATGCTCCTCTGGCCGCTGCCGCATAGCCGAGGTTTGCGCATATGCGGTCCATCCTCAAATTGAGGTCGGATGTTAGTAAATGTTAAGGTTCGATCATGGCGCTGGCTAAGGTTTGCTAAGGTGCGGACCTGATAAAACCTGAAACGGCAATCGGCCCGAAATGCGATGGATACGGCGGAATTCCGAAGTATGGGCGCTTACTGCAAGAACACGCAGTGAGAAAATCCATACTGTCGGAGAACGACAGCATGAATCGTCATCTTCGTTTATACGAAGATATTTCTCGTCTGCGGGCAGGCAGGGCCCGACTGGAAACGTTACCAGTGACGCATCGGCCCATAACCTGTGCGTCACTCAGCTTATGGCGGCGGGTACGCACAATCTGCGTACCTTTGGTCAAGGCGTCCACGGGTGGCATCGTCTGGAATTCGGACGATGTTAACATGGTACAAAACTGCACCATCTCGCGACCTGCTTACCGAAATTGGCGATCAGCTTGTCTCACGCCTTCTTCTTCATTTGCTCCACGTTGTCGGGCCTCTTCTGTCCAGAGACGATTTCAGTGAGCAGCGCCGCCCATGCGTCAAGGGCACGGCGCTTGTCGGTCAGGTAATCGTTTCGGTCGTAGTGCCGCCCCGTGACAGCTGCCGCTCCGCCCGTATCGCTTGAATGAGCAAGCACCTGCGAGACAATGAACCGAGGAATGCCGATCCGCTCGCTGGTGAGGTTGGTGGCGCCTGTTCTCCGGAGGTCGTGAGGCGTGGCCCGATCCATCTCAAGTTTATCGGTCAATCGCTTCATTGCGCGTGTGAAGGCGCGGCGATCCATGGGCTTATCTTCGCCTTTCCCGCGAGGCGACGGGAACACGTATTGTGACTGCTGGTCTTTGGGGAGAGCTTCTGCAGCCTCGTCAAGCAACTCCAGAGCAGCGTCACTCAATGGTACAAGGTGCTGACGGCCATGTTTCATTCGATGGGCCGGGATAAGCCACGTGCGGCCCTCTCTGTCAATTTCCGACCATTCCATGCCAATGATGCTTCCACCGCGCTGAAGGGTCACAGCGGCCATTCTGAGGGCAACGCCCATCAGCAATGACATTTGCAGATCCTCGACCGTGCTGGGGTGCTTACAGGCTGACCAAAAGCGCTTCATATCGGAATCGCTCAGCACTGTGTCTCTCGGGTCAGGGACTTGCACGGCAATGTCGTGGGCAGGGTTCGTCTCGATGACGCCGTTACGCACAGCATAGGCGAGTAGCTGGCGGATGACGTTCAGGGCGATGCGGCCATTTGATTTGACCTTCTTCGATAGCTTGGACACAAATGCTTGTATCTCGGCTCGAGTGATGCTCGCGATAGGCTGGGAGCCAAATTCCTTTTTCACAAGGCTGTCATAGATACGGCGTTCTTCCTTGATCGTGTCAGGCTTCTTCGCCTTTGCATTGGATCGGTGCGTTCCTAGCGCACAGTCGTCAAAATATGCATCGGATAAACCGTTCAGCGTGTTCAGGCGTCTCCGGCGCTCTTCTGCTCTCGATAGGCGCTCACTCGCCACCACGTCCGCGCCCCCCGCGACAGAGCCTTTTATCTTCCTTGCCTCATCGCGTGCTTTGGCAAGGGAGATGGCGGGATAAGGGCCGATGAGCTTGCGTCGGTGCTCGCCGGCAGCATTCCGGTACCGGATAGACCATGACCGAACGCCCTTGTCGGTCACTCGAAAGGTTAGGCCAGGCTCTTGATCATCTCGTAGCTCGAGACGCTTGCCGGGTTCTGGCATCGCGCTTTTAAGAGTGTCGTTCGTCAGTTTGACCATGGGGGCACATCCTAGGGGCAAGTCGGGGGCACAAATCTATTGCGTCAAATCGCATTTCACCGCACACTAGCGCACAATCGATGTACGCGGAAAGCCTGCAAAGGCTGGAATTCAAGGTATTGTGAAATGTCGTCGCATTTAGCCGCACAACAAGACGCCCTTTTTTGTAATCAGGGGGTCACGAGTTCGAACCTTGTCGGGGGCACCAGTATTTTCAATGGCTTGGCCATTTCCACCAATATTATTCCTGCATTCGCACAACGCCTACGGCTTGACGTGATAAAGCTTGTGCACGATTGCCCAGTTGCCGTCGCGCTCCAGCAATGACAGGTATTCGCTAAAATCCATGCCGTCGAAACGGGTCGTCAGCTTCACGGACGCGCTGTCGCCTTCCTTGTCGATGCCGAGGATTTCGAAGATGGGGTCGTGATCGGGCAGGCCGCGTTCGCTTTTTCGTATCTGCTCGGCGAAGTCCTCCAGTGAGAGCCATTCCGTTTCACCCTGAAACGTCCCGACGATGCTGGCGCGCGGATCGAAAACATCACGCATCAGGCCCTCATCCGCATAGGCCATGGCGTGCACATAATCCGTCACTGTCTGGGTAATGGTTTGCGGCATCGGATCGTCCCTCCCTTCAGATCCAAAAGCCAAGCTTACACCCGTTGGAGCCGTTCCACCATAAGCACCGTAAAACCTGCGGGTTGCAGGGTTGTCCGCATGGGTAGACAGCTTGGCCCGGCGTGTTTTGCCATGACTTTCCACAATTTTGTCCCGCCCGTGATTATAGTCGCCATGGGTCCGACAAATTTGAGGATCAAGGGCTTTTGCGCCGGCGCGGGGGTGCCGCGCGGGCGGAATTCGCTTATGATCCGTGCGCGGGCCGCACGGGGGTGGCGTATGGCATGCGGTAACAGTTTGCGTTTGAAGGTGTTTTAGTGATCGATCCCTATGTTTTGCTTGGCGTGGAGCGTGATGCCGACGAGGCGGCGATCAAGTCCGCTTACCGGAAGGTGGCGAAAGCCGCCCATCCCGACAGCGGGGGCGACACCGACCAATTCGCACGCCTGCAAACCGCTTACGAGCTTTTGAAGGATCCGGTGCGCCGCAAGGTGTTCGACGATACCGGTTACGATCCGCAGCTTGCCGATGCCAAGGACCTCAAAGGCCTGCTGATGCTGGAAACTCTGGTCAACGAATTCATTCTGGACGAGCGCGAGCCCGGCAGCTTCGACCCAGTGGCCGCCATGCGCCGCAAGCTGACGGATGATATCCTGAAAAGCCGCTTTCACATTCTGGAACTGGAGCGGCACCGCACGCGGGTGCGTAAACATATGGACCGCCTGGGCAGGAAGCCGGAGACCGATGTTTTGAGTTCCATGTTGCGTGCGCGCAGCCAGTCCATCGCCGAAGCCATCCGCAATGCGGAAGCGCAGATCGAGGCGATCGAGCAGGCCTATACGATGCTGGAAGGATATTCCTACGAGCTGGAGAGCATATCGCTCGCCGAACCGCTGCTGAAAGGCGAGGCGGCGGAATAGCCGTTTCTCCCTGGAGTTCTCAGGGACCGTTGACGAGCGCCAGAATGAGCTGATGCACGCGGCCGCCGGGGGAAAGCTCGTCCCGGTCGAAATCGCGTCCGCGCTGGCGCTGCTCGTTGGATAGCTCACCAAGCCGCTGTTGCAAGACAACGCGCACTTTCTGGCATTTCGGATCGTTTTCCGCTCTCAGACCGGTGCTGAAGGCCTCGATCTTCTGCACCATGTCGAGAATGTGCTCGCCATGAACGCGCTCATGGGTTTCCACACCGGAAATGAAGGTTTTCCAGCTGGCGGCGACCGCGGGCGGCAATCTGGCCGGCGCTTTCGGCCAGGTATAGATGATGGTGAGATTGGGCTTGGCGGTGGCCAGTACGCAGGCACCGTCCGGTTGCGGACGATAATCGCGCCGCCATGTCAGCTTGAAGGTGGTGTGGGCGATGGCCTGCACACCGGCGGTCGGGCCGCGTTCGCCTATGGACTGGTAAAGCGCTCCACCCGTATCACCGCTGATCGCATAGGTTTTTATCTGCTCGGCTGGTTTCCAGCCGGCTGACTGTGCTGACAGCGGAAGGGTGCTCAGCAATATCGTCACAGCGCTGATGGTGAGGGAAGAGAGAGTTTTGGCGGGCACGCATCGATCCTTGGTGTCTTGCGCGCCGAAGATAGGCGAGAGCCGGGCTGCTAGGCAAGCGTCGTGAGAGAGGGATTGTCGGGTACTGCGCCGAAATTCCACGCATGAAAAACCCCCGCGACGGATCGCGGGGGTCAAGCTTGCGACTGCAGGGGAATCAGTCGTCCAGCTTGTCGTAGTCGAGCTTCGGTGCGTTCTGCAGCGCTTCCTTGGTGGTATCGACATAGGCCTTCCAGGTGCCGTTGTCGTTGTGGACCGCAACCGAGGCAGGGTCGAGCACCACATAGCTCTTGTCGATGCCGAGGAAACCGCCGACGCTGGCAACGAGGCCGATCACCGATTTGCCATCGCCGATGACGACATCCTCGATTTCGCCGATGTTTTCGTTCTGGGCGTTATAGATATCCAGACCGTCAAGCTGGGAGGCGGTGAGGTCGGTTTTCTGGACATTGACGAACTTCAGCGGGCCGTTAGCCTTGGTGCCCATGGTGATGCCGGGACCGGACAAAGTCGCGTCGGCGCCAACAGCAGGCGCAGTCGCAGCCGTCTGGGCAAAAGCCACGGAAGAGGAGAGGGCTGCTGCGGCAGCGAGAGCGATGACGTTGATTTTCATGATGTTTCTTCCCTTTGTATGCTGAACGTTTCGTTCGGGGAAGAAACGGTGAGGGGCGGATTTGGTTCCGCGTGGGACGACATGAAAATTTGGTTTATGCTGGTAGCGGGAGCACTGGCACGCCAAATCGGGAGGACGTTATGGCAAAAAACACTGACAGCAAGGAAGCGGAGGAGAATGCACCGTCGGTTCTCATCGATCGAAAGATCGCGGAGCTTGGCGACTGGCGTGGCGAGATGCTTGGGCGCATCCGGGCGCTAATCAGGAAGGCCGATCCGGATGTGACGGAGGAGGTTAAATGGCGCGGCGTGCCCGTCTGGGAGCATGCCGGTATCATCTGCACCGGCGAAACCTACAAGACAGCCGTGAAGACGACGTTTGCGAAGGGCGCATCGCTTGAAGACCCGGCCGGCCTGTTCAATTCGAGCCTTGAGGGCAATACGAGGCGCGCCATCGACTTTCACGAGGGAGATGAGATCGACGAGGAGGCACTGGTGGCGCTGATCCGCGCGGCGGTGGCGTTGAATGTGGCGGGGAAGGCTGGAAAGAAACGCACGGGGAGTAAGGCTGGGTAGTCGAGTAGGCAGTCAATCCTTGGCAACGTCCGTTGCCTTGTCCCATTCCCCATCGATGAACTTCAGCGCGTCGATAATTGACACTTTCCACACTGACCAGACGTGATCTCCATCGGTGATCCGCAATTGGGATTTGCGATTGTCGGCCTGAAGCGTTTCGTGCAGGGCGATGGCGCCGCGCCAGAGGAAGAAGCCGTCGTCGTCGCCAACGGTCAGATAGGTGGCGGGCAAGTCCTGGTTTTCGGCGACGTGCTGTGCGACGAGGGTGAAAACGTTCTTCTCATTGAAAAGTCTCGCATCGAAGGGCGTGCCGAAGGCGCCGGAGAAGTGATCGCCGGTGGAGGGCAGCACGATGCCGATGGTGACGGTGGTGCGGTCGACGCGGTGGAAGAAGGCGCTGTCCTGAATGAGCTTGAGTTCGGCGGGCGTCTTGTCGAGATCGGAGGCGGGCACGTTCTGCCAGATCGCGCCGGACAGGCTGGCGACTGCGCCATAGAGGTCCTCGTGGCCATAAGCCAGATGCAATGCGCCGAAACCGCCCATGGAAAGGCCGGCGATGGCACGCCCTTCGCGATCTTTCCGCACCGGCAGCGTTTTTTCCACCTGATGGCGCAGATCGCCAGTCAGGGCCGTCTCGTAATCGCCGGGACCACCGAAAGCGGAAGAATCCACGTACCAACTGTTTTTAACGCCTGGCATGACGACAACCAGCGGGCGGATGGCGCCAGCCGCAATCAGCGTGTCCAGCGTCTTTTCGATATTGCCGAGATCCCGCCAGCTGTTCTGGTCACCATCATGGCCGTGCAGGAGATAAAGCACCGGCCAGCCGTTTTCCGGCGGCGTGCCATCCGGGCGGTAGATGTTGACGGGCAGCGGTGCGTTCAGGGCGGCGCTGTGGAAGGTGGCGTCCTCAATCTGCCCGGCAAGGACTGGGCTTGAGAAAAGGAAGAGGCATAAGGCCGCCAGATTTTTTCGATGCATGCGGTGTCTCCCTGCCGCCGGTCCTCAAGGCCAATCAACGTCCACGGGAACTGCGAGTTCCGGCATACACAATGTTACGGCAATGCCGTTCCGGCAAGTTTGCGCAACAGCGTGCCATCACGGATCACGCAGCATTCGGGATCAAGACATGGTGACATCGACATTATCGCGTTTCGCACGATCGCTTGTTTTGCTTCTGCTGCTTACCGGCTGCATGACCACACCGATCTCCAGTATTCCCAAATTGATGCGGCTCGATTTCCTGAAGATGAATTTTGAGCATGTGCGGGTCGCGTTACAGCTTCCCACCTATCTTTCGCTGCGCACGGGTGATGCCGTGATGATTATCCGCAGCACGGCTGATGGCGTAAAAGGCGAGACTGTCGATACATTCGGGCTGATCCAGGAGAATATGGACGATGCTGACCGTGCACGGTTCAACGTGGCGAAACGGGAGGGGTGGGCTACAAGCGTGTGGAGAATAAAGCCCGATGATGTTTCAAGGCTTGCCCTATTGCAGGAGAAGGTGCGCAACTCGCGTATCAAAGGGCCGCGCATCCGGGGCAGCACGGAAATAGAGATATTGCGGGCCTGTATCGCGGGCCTTTTGCCGGCTGGGCCGATCTATTTCTCGACCTATGTCAAGCCTGCCGAAAAAGACGACTACATTCCCCTGTCCATAGATTCGGATCTGGTGAAGGTGTTTGGAGCAGGTCAGGTTGAGGGGCGGATCAGCCGTTGCGAAAGCTGATTGCTTTGCCGGAGCGCGTCAGCGCTCTGGCTTTCTTTGTGAACTATCCTGTTACATATAACGCTGAAGCAGGGAGCACCCGAACTTATCGGGGCTTATCCAGGTTGCGCCGTTGCGCGTCAGCGACCGGGACGGCCGGTCTTCCCCTTCGTCCGGCTTTTGCGCTTCTGTTCGCCGGCATCCTCATAGGAACCCGCTCCGATCTTGCCGCGCACGAGGGGGCGGGGATCGTCCTTGGCTCGCTCAGGCTGGCCTTCCATGAGCGGTGAGAAACGTTTGCCGGCTTCCGTCTCGGGTTTGCCGGGAACTTCACCACGCACCGGCTTCTCGGTGCGGCCAACGGTCATCTCGTCCAGCGTGTTCCTGCGGAACAGCGGCTTGCCCGTGTCCGAGCCGGGACCCATTTCGTCCAGCGAAGGTTTGGCGAAGAGAGATTTTCCACTTTCGTTTGCGGAAGCGGCACCGTCCTCTGTCCCGCCGGATATGTCTCCCGCAAGAGGGGAGATCGACCCGTTGCGGGCGCTCGTTTCTTTTTTCTTGCCTCTGCCGCCACCCTCAAGCGATTTCGCCTCCTCCTTCGCCATAGGGTCGTCCATGACGGCGAGTTCGGTGGCCTTGAGGCGCTTGATTTCGTCGCGCAGGCGGGCGGCTTTTTCGAAGTCCAGATCGGCTGCGGCATCGCGCATGGATTTTTCCAGCGCGTTGAGATGGGACTGCAGATTGTTGCCGACCAGATGGCCGCCATCGGCGAAGCCCTTGCCGGAAACGCCTGAAATATCGGCTCTTACGTGATCACGCTCATAAACTGAATCAAGAATATCGGAGATCTTCGCCTTGACCGATTCCGGCGTGATGCCGTGTTCGGCGTTATAGGCCATCTGCTTTTCGCGGCGGCGGGAGGTTTCCTCCATCGCCCGCTTCATCGAGCCGGTGATATTGTCGGCATAAAGGATGACTTTGCCGTCGACGTTACGGGCGGCGCGGCCGATGGTCTGGATCAGCGAAGTTTCCGAACGCAGGAAGCCTTCCTTGTCGGCATCGAGGATCGCGACAAAACCGCATTCGGGAATATCGAGGCCTTCGCGCAGAAGGTTGATACCGACAAGCACGTCGAATGCACCAAGGCGCAGGTCGCGGATGATCTCGATGCGTTCCAGCGTGTCGATATCCGAGTGCATGTAACGCACGCGAACGCCCTGTTCGTGCAAATATTCGGTCAGGTCTTCAGCCATGCGCTTGGTCAGCACGGTGCAGAGCGTGCGGTAACCCTTGGCGGCGGTCTCGCGAATTTCGCCGAGAACATCGTCCACCTGGCTGCGGGCGGAGCGCACCTCGACCGGCGGATCGATGAGTCCTGTCGGGCGGATGACCTGTTCGGCGAAGACGCCACCAGCCTGTTCCATTTCCCACGAGCCGGGGGTGGCCGAAACCGCGACCGTCAGCGGTCGCATCGCATCCCATTCTTCGAAGCGCAACGGGCGGTTGTCCATGCAGGAGGGAAGGCGGAAGCCATATTCGGCCAGCGTCGCCTTGCGCCTGAAGTCGCCGCGATACATGCCGCCGATCTGGCTGACAGAGACGTGGCTTTCGTCAATGAAAAGCAGTGCGTTATCAGGGATATATTCGAACAGCGTCGGTGGCGGCTCACCGGGATTGCGGCCGGTGAGATAACGCGAATAGTTTTCGATACCGGCGCAGGAGCCGGTCGCCTCCAGCATTTCGATGTCGTAGCGCGTGCGCTGTTCCAGCCGCTGGGCTTCCAGCAGGCGTCCCGCCTTTTCCAGCTCGGCGAGGCGGACCCTCAGCTCTTCCTTGATCGACTTGATAGCACCGTTCAGCGTCGGCCGCGGGGTGACATAGTGCGAATTGGCATAGATCTTGACGGATTGCAGATCGCCGGTCTTCTGGCCGGTCAGCGGGTCGAATTCGGTAATGGAATCGATTTCGTCGCCGAACATCGAGATGCGCCAGGCGGCATCCTCAAGGTGGGCGGGGAAGATTTCGATGGTATCGCCGCGCACGCGGAAAGAGCCGCGCTGGAAATCCATGTCGCGGCGCTTGTATTGCTGGGCCACAAGGTCGGCCAGAAGCTGGCGCTGGTCCAGCCGGTCGCCCACCTGCATCTGGAAGGTCATGGCGGTATAGGTTTCCACCGAGCCGATACCATAGATGCAGGAAACCGAAGCGACGATGATGCAGTCGTCGCGTTCCAGCAGCGAGCGGGTGGCGGAGTGGCGCATCCGGTCGATCTGTTCGTTGATCGAGGATTCCTTCTCGATGAAGGTGTCGGAGCGCGGCACATAGGCTTCCGGCTGATAATAATCGTAATATGAGACGAAGTACTCTACCGCATTATCGGGGAAGAAGTTCTTGAACTCGGAATAGAGCTGCGCGGCCAGCGTCTTGTTGGGCGCAAGAATGACGGCCGGGCGCTGGGTTGCCTCGATCACCTTGGCCATGGTGAAGGTTTTGCCGGAGCCGGTGACGCCGAGCAGGACCTGGCTGCGCTCGCCGGAATTGATGCCTTCCACGAGATCGGCAATCGCCGTTGGCTGGTCGCCTGCCGGTTGGTACTCCGAGTCCATGCGGATTGTAACGCCGCCTTCGGATTTCGGCGGACGGGCCGGCCGGTGCGGCGTCCACATCTTGCCGTCCTTGAACAGCGGATTGCCGCTCTCGATAAGCGCCGATAGCGCCTCGACGGTGGCGGTGACGGCACCCGGTGCGAGATTGGCCGCCTCCTCCAGGGAAACGTCCATGCCAGCCACGGGATTGAGACCGGCGGCGGCGCGGGTTTTTGGATCGCTCGACGCGCCGATGGAAACGCCGCGCGCAGTCTTGGAAGCCGTGGTGTTTTTAGCCGTTTTGTTGGCCGCTTTTTCCGCTTCCTTGCGCGCTTCGATCTCGATCTTCTTGCGGTGTTTGCCAGCTTTCGAGGCGACTTCTCGCTGGGTTTCCACCGAGCCGGCTTCGGCTTCCGCCTCGAGCTGCTTTACCCAATCGGCAACGCTGCCGCTGAGCGGCGCGCCTTCGAACGACGATTGCGGAGCTTCCTCGAAGCCGGAATTCGAGGGTTTGGAATTTTTGGGTGATCTGGCCATGCGCGAAATATGGAGGGAGTCACGCGCAAAGGGAAGGGGAGGCCAAGAAAAAATGAGTACAAAAAGGAAACGAAGTGCGGGGAACAAAATTTGGCCGGATACGTTGCATAGCGGCCGAATACGCTTTGATAGAAACCGGTTCCGTTTCATACGACGGTAAGTTAAAGCAAAGACAAAAATGACGGTTGCGTTTTCAAACTGCCTTTCGTGACATCCCTCCCTTCTTCATTCAGGAACAATCATGCCGTTCTCGATCAGCCCTGCCCACATCTGGCCTGTCCTGATGCTCATCGTCTCCAATGTTTTCATGACTTTCGCCTGGTATGGGCATCTCAAGCACAAGGGCAGCGCACTCTTCCTTGCGATTGTCGCAAGCTGGGGCATCGCTTTCTTCGAATACATGCTCGCAGTCCCCGCGAACCGCATGGGATCGGAGGTCTATTCGACCGCGCAGCTCAAGACCATTCAGGAAGTTATCACGCTTGCGGTCTTTGCGCTGTTCTCGGTCTTCTGGCTGAAGGAAAGCATCACGATCAACCACGTGATCGGTTTTGCGCTCATCGCTTTCGGCGCGTCCTTCATCTTCCGCTCCTGATCGCAAAAGTGCCTTTCTATTACCGTGGCGGACAGGTTTCGCCACGGCACGAAGAACGGTGTTACGATCCCGTTCCACCATTGGCATAGTCCAACCGCGCCGTACAAATGCGGACGTGGTTCTCGTCGGCCCACTGCACCAGCAATTGCATCGGCACCAGAAACGAACGTCCGAGATTGGTCAGTTCGTATTCCACGCGCGGCGGCACCTGCGCATAGAGCGTGCGGCGAATGAAACCGTCCTCCTCCAGCCGTTTCAGCGTGCGTGACAACATCTGCTTGGAAATATCGTCGATCTTACGGTTCAGTTCGTTGAAACGCAGCACCCCGCCCTGAAGCGCTTCCAGAACCAGCAGGCTCCATTGATCACCGATGCGATCCAGCACGTCGCGGATGGGGCAGGGCTGGTCGAAGGCGAAGATTTCCTTGGTTTGTGTATCCGGCATTTTCCTCGCTCTTTCCATTTTCGTGCCCTTTCAGGTTATCGCCGTGTGACCTGATCAGCGTCGGCTGACTTCTTGCAGCCGGGGCTGCGATACCATAGCTTCCCCTAGCGGTCTATTATCTAGACCTATAACGATGCCACAAAGGAAAAAGCCATGGCTAAAATCGCGCTCATCGGAGCCTCCGGCAATGCCGGATCCCGTATTCTGAAGGAACTTTCCGACCGGGGGCACCAGGTGACGGCGATCGCCCGCAACCCTGAAAAGATCGCCAGCCTGCCGAACGTAGTGGCAAAAAAGGGCGATGTCTTCGATCAGGCAGGGCTTTCGGAACTGCTTAAGGGTCACGATGCCGTGATCAGCGCCGTGCACTTCACTGCGAGCGATCCGGTGACGCTGATCGAGGCCGTCCGTGCCTCGGGCGTTTCCCGTTATCTCGTCGTGGGTGGCGCCGGCAGCCTTGAAATTGCGCCGGGCCAGCGCGTGGTTGACCTGCCGGACTTCCCGGCCGCCTATAAGGCAGAGGCGACCAAGGGAGCGGAGTTTCTGGACCGCCTGAAAGGGGAAAAGCAACTCGACTGGACTTTCCTGTCGCCATCGGCCGAATTCGTGCCGGGGGAAAGAACGGGCAAATTCCGTATCGGCAAGGACAGTCTTTTGAGCAACGAAGCTGGCAGCCGCATTTCCTTTGAAGACTACGCCATCGCGCTTGTCGATGAAATCGAAAAGCCGCAGCATTCCCGCCAGCGTTTCACCGTCGGTTACTGAGAGGTCTCATCCATGAATTTCATGACACGTCGTCTTGCCATCGCTGCTTTTGCCCTCGCGCCCGCGCTGATGGCCGCGCCCGTTTTGGCGGAAACCGCCAAGCGCGATCTGGTTCAGGAAGAAGCCAACCGCAAGCTGGTGATCGATTTTTACGACACCGTCTTCAACAAGCACGAGGTGGCGAAGGGCGCTGCCGTCATAGTCGACAGCTACAAACAGCACAATCCGATGGTGCCTGATGGCAAGAAGCCATTCGTCGACTATTTCACCGGCTTCTTCAAGGAAAACCCGCAGGCGAAATCCCGGATCGTGCGCAGCGCCACGGATGGCGATCTGGTTTATCTGCACATTCATTCCACGGACAAAGAGGGTGCGCGCGGAGCCGCCATCGTTGATATTTTCAGGGTCAACGACGGCAAGATCACCGAACATTGGGACGTGATCCAGCCGGTTCAGGAAAAGGCTGCAAACAATAATACGATGTTCTAGAGCATTTCCAGTAAAGGTGCGTAGCGGTTTTTACGTCCGGAAAATGCGTAGAAACAAACAGTTAGAGCACGTCAAACGCTCTAGGGCAGGCTTCTGCCAACCGCCCGGAATTCGGAAGGACACGGCCAGGGGGATATTCTCCCGGCCGTGTTTTTTGTCAGGCAGCGCGTTGCTTTTCGCGGGACTGCACGATCAGATCCAGAACAAGCATCACCAGCAGGCTTGCACCAACCAGCGGGAACAGGATGCCGCCGATAGCGAGCAGCGCCAGCAGGCCGCGCAAGACGCGTTTATCCTGCGGCAATGGTGGCACGCCGAGCGAACCTCTGGGGCGTCGTTTCCACCACATGATGCCGGCGGAAACGGCAAGCAGGACGATGCCGACACAGGCTGCCAGCAACACGATCTGGTTGGCGAGGCCGAATTGCTGGCCCATATGCACGTTGATCCCCCATTCCAGTGCCTTTCCAAGCGGACCGTAGTCGGAATAGTTCATGTCGATCAACGGTTTGCCGCTATATTGATCGAGATGGACGACGCGCTGCTTTGAAAGGTCATCGGGATAGACGGAGCCGCTATAGACGCCCGTCGGTTTGGTCGGCAGCACGACGGTATAACCAGCGGCAAGACCGAGCCCGTCGAAACGCGCGATGGCCGCATCTATGCCGATTGGTTGCCCGGTGGCGGATGCGGAGGATTCCGGGACTTTCGCCTGCTCCAGCGACCAGCTGGTCTTGGCCATGTGATCGAGATGTTCGCCGGACATTGGAACATCGGTCCGCACGCCTGCCGGATATCCGAAATTGCTGCCGTTTGCCCATTCGTTGACCTTGGCGCCCCACACGCCCGACCAGGGCATTCCGGTGACTGCGAGAAATACGATGAAAAAGCCAACGAAAATGCCGGTGACGGCATGGGTATCGCGCCAGAAGACGCGTTTTTTCGGCGTGCCGCGCACCGTCAAGACACCGCCGCTCTGCTTCCTCGGCCACCACAGATAGATGCCGGTGGCGACGAGCAGGATGGACCAGCCGGCGGCGATCTCGATCAGATAGCGGGTATAGGTGCCGAAATATTTCAGGCTGTGGATGTAGCGGATCGTCCACATGATGGTGCCGCGATCGGGCAGTGAACCGGCAACCTGCCCGGTATAGGTGTTGACGTAGACGGCGCGTTTCCCTTCGGCCGTACTGACGGTAATTTCCGTCGAGGCGCCCGGATCGCCTGGCGTGGTGTATTTCACAGCAGTGCCGGGAACGGCCGCAACGGCTGCGGCGAGAATATCGGAGGGGAGTGCTTTCGGCACGTTCTGCGCCACTTCGATGCGCTTCAGGTCCGAATAAATGAGATTGTCGAATTCGTCCCGGAAGAGATAGAGCGCACCGGTGACGGCCAGCGATATCAGAAAGGGCAGTACAAAAAGGCCAGCATAGAAGTGCCAGCGCCATACGGCGCGGTACAGGTTGACGGATGAGGATTGCGCAGGCGCGCGCTCGCCCTCGAAAGAGGTCGTAACGGACATGGATGTCTCCGCAGAAAAGTTGATTTTCCGGCAGGGCCGGATCGCTCTTTACATTTGCAGAGAGGGAGGCGGTGCGCGTGGGCGCGATTCCAGATTGGGTGGCGGCGGCGGCAATGCCGCGTCGCGGTCGAGAAAGTCGACTTCGACGACCAGGACGATCCTGTCCGCACGCTCGACGGGAGTGACGGGAAGAGCGGCGATGGTAACGGAGGCGAGACGGCAGAGCGTGCCGCAGCAATTGTCGGCGAGCTTGCCCGCAGGGTTGGAGGCCGGGTTCGGTTTGCCCGAACCGCCTTCGGGCATGTGGCTGGAACAGATGATCTCACCGGTCGCCAGCGCGGCTGAGGCCATATTGCCGCTGGTCAGGCCATTCACGAGCCCTTGCAGGAGAAAAAGCAGGATCGCCAGCGTGGCGATGGCGCCAGCCGAACTTCTGTCCTGCATTATCCTGCGAATGAATCCCATTGCAGCGAAATGCCATATTTATCGGGCCGTGTCACCGCGACACGATGGCGAAAGACGAGGCCTGCTTTCAATTATCACCTGGCGTCGGGATGGGAATGTTCAGGCTAGCAGGTCGTAGGTTCGGAATATCCAGACTACCTGATAAATCAGGGCGAAAATGACGAGAAACCTGTGAAAGCGTCGGTTGCCGATGAAAGCCGCCAGTGTGAACAGAACGACGTAAATAGCGGTGCGGATGAGATATTCAGCGCCCAGCGAGGAGAGGTAGTCCTGTCCCTTCAGCAGCGTATCGCCGATATCCGTGACGAAAAGTGCGGCGAGAAACGCGAAGAACCAGCTTTTGCGGGAAAAGAAATAGTCCTCGTATCCCTTGTATTCCTTCATGTCCGTAGGGAACAGCAACACGCATAGGAAATAGAACAGCGAGCAGAACAGGATCAGGAACAGGAACGCGCCGAAGCCGAGGACGTGGCTGGTGGCGGAAAGCCGGTGTTCCCACCACCAGAAATGCACGAGCATCAGAAACAGGAACGCCACCCAGCCGATATGCAGCGGATAGATGCGCTCCTTCTTGGGATGCTGCACGAAACCGGCAAGGCCGGTCAGCAAGCGGGCGAGGCTGAGGCCAACCACCATGCCCATGACGGCGCGGATATGCGCATAGGCTTCCGGGGTGTTGACGGCGGCCTCCATCGCACCTACTCCGCCGGAGGGATGGGCGTCGGCTGCCCGTTTTCGTCCATCGCCACCATGATGAAGGTTCCCGCGGTGACTTTTTCCAGCTTGTCGTAACGGGAGCGCTGCGCCCACGCCTCGACCGTCAGTGTGATGGAGGTGCGGCCCAGCCGGGCGATATCGGTGTAGATGGACAGTGTGTCGCCGATCTTCACCGGCAACTCGAAAGCCATTTCCTTGACAGCGGCAGTGACCACGCGACAGCGGGACCGCTCCGCGGCGCGGATGCCGCTGGCCAAGTCCATCTGGGACATGACCCAGCCGCCGAAAATATCACCGGCCGGATTGGCGTCGGCCGGCATTGCGAGCGTCCGCAGCGTCAGCTCGCCGGTCGGTTTGATGGGCAGGTCGGTCATGTCGAGATTTGCTCCTTGCGAATGTTGAAGGCGCAGCATGCGTTGCGCTTTGTGATTTCGCAAGGAAGGGTAAGCGTCAGGACGACGCTTTGCCCAGAAATTGCTGCGTTGCATAAAGGGCGATGGCTGCCGCATTCGATACGTTGAGCGATTTGATCTCGCCCGGCATATCGAGACGGGCGAGCGCCGAAACGGTTTCGCGGGTCTTCTGGCGCAGACCCTTGCCTTCGGCTCCCAGCACCAGGGCGATCTTTGCGCCGGTGAAGGTTTGCTCGATGGGGGCGGGGCCTTCCGAATCCAGACCGACCGAGAAGAAGCCGAGCTTGTGCAGCTCGCCCAATGTATCGGCCAGATTGGTGATCTGGATATAGGGGATGAGTTCCAGTGCGCCGGACGCAGACTTCGCAAGCACGCCTGACTCCGTCGGGCTATGGCGAATGGTGGTGATGACGGCGCCGGCGTTGAACGCGACCGCCGAGCGCATGATGGCGCCGACATTGTGCGGGTCGGTAACCTGATCGAGCACGAGGATCAGCGGACTTTTCTTCAGCGCGTCGAGTTTCTTGACCGGAAGCGGCCTGGTTTCCAGCATCACGCCCTGATGGATCGCCTCGGGGCCGAGCACCTTGTCGATATCCTGCGGCGAGACAATCTCTACCGGGAAGGGCTGCGCATCCGCTTCGCCGATATCCAGACGCGCAAAGGCATTCAGCGTAACCGACAGCTTGATGAGTTGCCGTTCGGGGTTGGAAAGCGCCGCACGCACGGTATGCAGGCCGTAAAGATGGACCTGATCCGGCGCAAGCTGCGGCGGCTTCCAGTCTTCCGCGCCACGATTCCGGCGCTTCGGCTGCTGCGGGGTCGGAATTTCGCCCCTCTCGCGTTTGGCATCGCGCACGGCACGGCGCAGGGTGGCGTAGTGCGTGTCGCGGGTGGATTTGTCGTTTGGATCGTCTTTGCTCATGGCGCCTTATATCTCCGGGACGCGACGCACACCAGCCCCCGCGATAATCCACAGGCCTGCAAAGAGGTTTGAATTTTTTCCCGAAAATTCGTGAAACGGCGTGTTGACAGAAGCGAACGAGGCCGTCATATACGCGCCACAGACGACGCAACGGCGCTTCGCCGGAGAGAAATCTGAAGAGCTTGGTTGCTCGATCCTAGCAGATAGCTGGAGGGATGCCCGAGTGGTTAAAGGGGACGGACTGTAAATCCGTTGGCTACGCCTACGTTGGTTCAAATCCAACTCCCTCCACCATTCTGCGCAGGATCAAAATCACCACCGCGGGTATAGCTCAATGGTAGAGCAGCAGCCTTCCAAGCTGAATACGCGGGTTCGATTCCCGCTACCCGCTCCAAAAACTTCTCAACAAGATCGATAGTCTTTACCTCGCGCCGATTTGCAGCCTCCAGTCAGCGTTGGCTATTTTCAGCTCGCCTCCAAGGCCGACTGAATCCGCATTTTCTCTGCGTCGAGCTCGCTTAACCTTACCATATGTGACGTAATTTTCTCAAAGATCGAGGTGCGATCCGCTGTCGACAGGCGTTCAGTGTGGCGCAGGGCAGTAATGACCTCGATCAGATCAAGTCGCTCTTGCTCAAGTTTTTCAATATTCCACATCATCGCGTTTCCTCGCTGGCACGCGCTTCAAACGGCCAACCCGGATAAAGGTTCAGGTCAATAGAATTTAAAGTAAATTTTATCTTATTGGCTGGGACGCGGGTGCGCTGCGGCACGGCTGAATCAATCCGGAGAACGACACTGCGTCCGGTTGCCGGCGGCTGCCATATAGCTGTTGTCGGTTGGATGGTATGATGCGTAACGCGCTGCACACCATTTTACGTGATTGATTTCCGCTTGTGAGAGGGCGTAACCGTTGGGTGACGCCTCTTCACCCTTGCCCGCGGCAAAGGCGGATGCGGGATAGCCGCGACCGTCGGAATTCTGAGCCTGCTCCTGTGTTTCGTACGCCGGCTGTATGAGGCTGAGCGCACTGGCGGGCACGGTAAAAGCCGTAGATATTGCGACGCCAAGAGCGAGCGCGGAGATAGTCTTCGGCATCCTCAACATCGATAAATCCTCGTTATTCGTTCGAGATACTAACGAAAATTAAGGAATTTCGTTCCGGTGCAGGGTTGACGTCACACGAATACGTGATTCGTTGGGCGGTGTTTGCCGGCGGTCGCGTGGCAAGGCCGGGATGCCCCCGGCGGGCTGATTATGGATATCCATGGTCACTGTGTGATGCGGTCTTCATCGCGAAGACGCGACACCCGATGAGCACATTCTACTCCCCGCCAATTCGACTTTCAGTGCTTGTTGCACTGCTCGTTGACAAGCGGAAAGTCCGGTCGGATAGTCTGCCGGCAATCATGCACACGGGAGTCTTCGATGATCAACAGGGTTGTAATTCTCTCATCCTTAGCGCTGCTCGCATCGGCGGCGTTTGTCTCCCCCGCAGCGGCGCTCACCATGAAAGAGTGCAGCGTGAAATACCAGGCGGCGAAAGCCGACGGGTCCGCGAAGGACGTCAAGTGGAACGACTATCGCGCCAAGTTCTGCGGTAGCGATGCTGCTGCCGAAAGCGCTGCCGACGATAAGCAAGTTGCGGCTACCACCGACAAAGAACCGGAAAAGGCGACGATAAAGGCTCCGAAGAGCGTCGTATTTCCGGGTGCTGTCGATAAGAAATATTCAAGCGAGACTCCTGGCAAGGCCCGCCTGAAGACCTGCGTCGATTCCTATCGTAAGAACAAGGACGACGGCACGCTCGGCGATCTCAAGTGGATTCAGAAGGGTGGCGGTTACTGGAGCCTGTGCAACACGGCTTTGAAGAGCTAACGCGCTTTTTTTGGGGCGGCGGCTTCGCCGTTGCCCCAGCAATGACGCGTCATCAGACATCATACCGGAGGACTTAATTTGTCGATTCGGTTGACCGGAGTGTGTTTGAGCCACGTCCAGAAAGACGTGCGGTTTTTTCCTGTGCCCTGCAAATCCTGCTGGCAAGTGAGCGGCTGGCATTTTCTCGCTCATCGACGTGTTGACGTTCGACGGGTTCACGCAACCCCGGTTTCGGGCGGGTAAAATCTGCGAATGGTTTGCGATTCAGCATCTTGATAGAAAGAGTTGATCTTGCGGTTTGATCCGCATCCAGCAATCAAACGGTTACGGCTGTCCCGTGGCGGCTGGCCGGCAATGTGGGCGGATGACCAGACGATTTCGAAACTACCTCGCCGTACTCGCCATATCATTACTGATGTGGACGTTGGTGCTTGGCGTCATTTATTGGCTGTTTCGCTAGGTCTTGCCGCGGCTTCCGCGCCAAAGTGAACCCGCTTCAACGCATATGTTCGGCAGCATAACCACGACATGCCTTCGCGGCTGATATTTTGCAAATCTTGCCAACAAGGGGTGGACGTTGCCCCCGAAGGAGCGGCGGCAGGGCGGTTTTAGGAAACCTTGCCATGCCGCCGGTCAGCGTTGAATTGCGCGCAGCGCGTTCAGCCTAGAACGAGCGCTGTTAAGAGCGCCAGCAGGATTAGAGAGCTTGCAACAGCGCCCAGCTTCATCCTGCGAAGGCGGCGGGTGCGACCGCCGGTCCAGTCATAAGCCATTGGCAGCTATACCTTTCTTTTTATTTTTATGACTTATTAACTAGCTCACTAGGCTTGCCCGTGGCTGACCTCAATTGCCAAAATCCATAGGCAAAAAATCACGATTTCCCTGTCTTATCCGAATGTTGCAGCGGACGCGGAGACCGATTCCCGTGTGCGCCGATTTCACCCGCGCGCGCTTGCAATGCTGCGTAGGCGAGGGGTGCATTGGTGTGGGCATGACAAGAAAAGGCCCGGAAACTCTCGTTTCCAGGCCTTTCGGGACGAATATGTGACTGCCAGTCTCAGCCGAAATAGGGCTTGACGTAGGGCAGGACTTCGATCACGCCGTGATACAGCATGTTGAGCGCCACATAGATGATGACCATCAGGCCAAGATACGAAATCCAACGGTAACGGTGCAGCAACTTGGCGACGAAATTGGCAGCCAGTCCCATGAGGGCGATCGAGACGACCAGACCGATGATCAGCACCGTGACATGGTCCTGCGCGGCGCCGGCGACGGCAAGCACGTTGTCCAGCGACATGGACACATCGGCGATGACGATCTGGGTTGCGGCCTGCAAGAAGGTCTTGTGACCTTTGGTCAGGTCAGCCTCTTCGTCCGTCACCTCGTCTTCGATGGAGCCTGCGGCTTCGCGCAGTTCGGACCACATCTTCCAGCACACCCAGGCAAGCAGAAGCCCGCCGAAGAGTTGCAGCCCGACAATGGAGAGAAGCTGCACGGTGACGGCGGCAAAGCCGATGCGCAATACGGTGGCGGCGATGATGCCGACCAGGATCGCCTTGCGGCGAAGATGGGCGGGAAGACCGGCGGCGGCAAGGCCGATGACGATGGCATTGTCGCCTGCGAGAACGAGATCGATCGCAATGACTTGCATGAATGCCGTGAAGCCGGCGGCTGTGAAGATTTCCATTGAGCGGTCCTGAAACGGATGTAATTTCGCGCTGGAGAGCGCGGCTGATCAATATTTGGCATAGAGGTTTTGCGCCTGGGCGCATCGTCCCGCTCGCCCGTCTCCCCCGGAGATGAAATTTCCTTAAGCCATGATGCGGGTCCAGGTAAAGAAGTTGTGATAAAGAAAAAGCTTATTTAACGATCCGATTGTGCGAAGAGGGGTACATGCGGGGTCCCATCCGTGCCTCCCATCTGGCCGTCGCGTGGGAAGGCTGAGCCAGCTTTGAATATCGCGCGGAACGCACCATATATGCACCTTGAGGCGCGCCTTGGGCGTGCGCGACGGTGCTTTGACAATTAAGTCTTGCGCATTCGCTTACAAAGCCTTAAACGGCGACACCAAACCGGTTCGCCGGGAAAACTACTTCACGTTCACAGGAAGCAATTCACATGGCAAAGAGCAAGTTTGAGCGCAATAAGCCGCACGTCAACATTGGCACGATCGGTCACGTCGACCACGGCAAGACGTCGTTGACTGCTGCGATCACGAAGTATTTCGGCGAGTTCAAGGCGTACGACCAGATCGACGCTGCTCCTGAAGAAAAGGCTCGCGGCATCACGATCTCGACGGCGCATGTCGAATACGAAACGCCGAACCGTCACTACGCACACGTCGACTGCCCCGGCCACGCCGACTACGTGAAGAACATGATCACCGGTGCTGCCCAGATGGACGGCGCGATCCTGGTTTGCTCTGCAGCTGACGGCCCGATGCCGCAGACGCGCGAGCACATCCTGCTTGCTCGCCAGGTTGGCGTTCCGGCGATCGTCGTGTTCCTCAACAAGGTTGACCAGGTTGACGACGCCGAGCTTCTCGAGCTCGTCGAACTGGAAGTTCGCGAACTTCTGTCGTCCTACGACTTCCCGGGCGACGATATTCCGATCGTCAAGGGTTCGGCACTTGCTGCTCTTGAAGATTCCGACAAGAAGATCGGTGAAGACGCAATCCGCGAGCTGATGGCTGCTGTTGACGCCTACATCCCGACGCCTGAGCGTCCGATCGACCAGCCGTTCCTGATGCCGATCGAAGACGTGTTCTCGATCTCTGGCCGTGGTACGGTTGTGACGGGTCGCGTTGAGCGCGGTATCGTCAAGGTTGGTGAAGAAGTCGAAATCGTCGGTATTCGTCCGACGTCGAAGACGACGGTTACCGGCGTTGAAATGTTCCGCAAGCTGCTCGACCAGGGCCAGGCTGGCGACAACATCGGTGCGCTCGTTCGCGGCGTTACCCGTGACGGCGTTGAGCGTGGTCAGATCCTGTGCAAGCCGGGTTCGGTCAAGCCGCACAAGAAGTTCATGGCAGAAGCCTACATCCTGACGAAGGAAGAAGGCGGCCGTCATACGCCGTTCTTCACGAACTACCGTCCGCAGTTCTACTTCCGTACGACTGACGTTACCGGTATCGTTTCGCTTCCTGAAGGCACGGAAATGGTTATGCCTGGCGACAACGTCACTGTTGAAGTCGAGCTGATCGTTCCGATCGCGATGGAAGAAAAGCTGCGCTTCGCTATCCGCGAAGGCGGCCGTACCGTCGGCGCCGGCATCGTCGCTTCTATCGTCGAGTAATTTTCGACAGACGGCGGTTTCGCCGGATTTAAAAATCTAGTTCTAAAACGGCGGTGTCTTCGGCACCGCCGTTTTTTTTATGTAAAAATCGATTTTTGTAAATTTATATAGTTGAAAGATTCTTATATCCTTCTAATGTGAATATAAATTTCGGGGCTGTACTTCTTTTCATGCTTATATTATGAGTTATACTTAAGTGAATTGTAATTTATAATTTATTTTTATGTAATTCGCTTTGTATTTAGCGACGTCATCCGCCTGTAATTCTTTTGACGTAGGTGCAGCTATATTAATCATGGCTTGGCTGGCTTGATTTCATCGGCCAGTTTTCTTTAGAGACAACTTCATGTCCGATTTAACTGTTGTGCTGACCAGCTGCCGCCGTCCTGATCTTCTCATCGGAACTCTCGATAGCTTCTTTTCTACCAATGATTACCCGCTACGGGAATTTATCATTATCGAGGACTCTGACGACGAGTCGGTGCGCGCGATTTCAGCGCGGTATCCAGAGCAACCGATCCGCGTCATTTTGAATGGCGTCAACATTGGGCAGCACCGCTCTATCGACCGGGCATATTCAGAAGTGCAAACCCCTTACATCCTGCATCTCGAAGACGACTGGGCGTTTCCTGTTTCGCAGGTTGTGGGCAGGGGCATCGAAATACTGAAGCGGGACCCGCAGGTGGCGCTCGTTCAACTCAGAACCGATGACGACATGCCCCGTGACATTCGGCGCAAGGCGCAGGCAGTTGAAGATATAGGGTATTGGCGAATACCGCCGACCGCGCATCGTGTCTGGCATAGCTTCACCTTCAATCCGACCGTCAAGCGGTTGTCCTGCTATAAAAAACTACCGCAAGGTTATGCGGGTTTCCGGACAGAGGCGGAGATTAGTATCTTTTATAAGGATCAGGGCGCGATCATGGCGTGGTTGGCCGAAACCGGCGTCAGCCATTCGGGATTTGGCCGCAGCAATTATGGCCTTAAGAAACGCCGTGGTTGGCGCGGTGCGGCACAAGAGCTTGATCGATTCTTTTCGCTGGCGACAGTCCGTAAATGGCGGCGTTCGGTGGCGCGCAACGTCGCGCACTTCAAGCGCAAGTATCGGGAGCGTCAGTTGATTAGGTCCGATCGCAGTGCGCTTGAGCCGTAAAAGATTAAAGGTCGGTTGCGAAAGGTATCAAACCAGCGCATTTGGATGCCGAAAAGCGGTTCGTTGAGGTGACGGGCTTGGGGGTAACCGGTTAAGCGGCCGAGGAAAAAAACGTGGCGGGGAAGGTGTCAACAGTTTCTTCCGAAAGCGAATAAAAAGCGCTTGCCATTCTTTTCCGTGCGCCTTAAAGGGAACGCATACCGAAGCGGCCAAGTGATTTTCGTGGTCGGCTAAGGTGTTAAAGGGGTATAGCTCAGTTGGTAGAGCGGCGGTCTCCAAAACCGCAGGTCGTAAGTTCGAGCCTTACTGCCCCTGCCACTTTCCATTCGCAAGCGCGGTCTTCGCTGCATGGCAGATGGGTGCCGGTTTTCCGGCGAATTTCGCCGAATGTCGATTTCCTCTTGTTAAAACTGGAATCGGTGTTTATGTAAGGTCAAAACAGACACGCGGTGCGTGGGGCTGATTAGTTCGGCTTTACGCGCCGTAATTGCGTGGGCAGTCAATGGCATCCAAAACCAATCCGTTTACGTTTCTGCAGCAGGTTCGCGCCGAAGCGTCTAAAATCACTTGGCCGTCGCGCCGCGAGACCATGATTTCGACGGCTATGGTGCTTGTGATGGTCATTTTTGCGGCTCTGTTCTTTTTTGCTGCTGACCAGCTCATCGGCTGGGTGCTTAGCCTCGTGCTGAACGTCGGCCGGTAACGGATTGAACGGAGAATAAAAATGGCAGCGCGCTGGTATATCGTTCACGCATATTCGAATTTCGAAAAGAAGGTCGCTGAGTCGATCGAAGAGAAGGCTCGTCAAAAGGGTCTTGATCATCTTTTTGAGAAAATCCTCGTTCCGACCGAAAAGGTTGTCGAGGTGCGTCGTGGCCGCAAGGTCGACAGCGAGCGCAAGTTCTTTCCAGGTTACGTGCTTGTGCGCGCCAACCTGACGGATGAGGCCTATCACCTCATCAAGAACACGCCGAAGGTGACCGGTTTCCTCGGTTCGGACAATAAGCCTGTTCCGATTCCGGATTATGAAGCCGATCGTATCCTCGGTCAGGTTCAGGAAGGCGTCGAGCGTCCGAAGTCTTCGGTTTCGTTCGAGGTCGGCGAACAGGTTCGCGTTTCCGATGGTCCATTCGCGTCGTTCAACGGCGTTGTTCAGGATGTCGACGAAGAGCGTTCGCGCCTGAAGGTGGAAGTTTCGATTTTCGGCCGCGCTACGCCGGTCGAGCTGGAATACAGTCAGGTCGAGAAGGTCTGACTGGAGGGGTGAAACCCCAATCGCGTGGAAGGCAAACGGGCTCCCATAGCCGGGGCAGGGCGCCGCACCACGCAACCGCAGCCGCCGGAGCGATCCGGCTAGAAGAGAAGCCGGGAAACCGGTTTGAATTGAAAGGCAGAGAGATATGGCTAAGAAAGTTATGGGCCAGCTCAAGCTGCAGGTGAAGGCAGGGTCGGCCAATCCGTCCCCGCCGATCGGTCCTGCACTTGGTCAGCGCGGCATCAACATCATGGAATTCTGCAAGGCGTTCAATGCCGCCACGCAGGAAATGGAAAAGGGTATGCCGATTCCGGTCGTCATCACCTATTACCAGGACAAGTCCTTCACCTTCGTCATGAAGCAGCCGCCGATGACCTATTGGCTGAAGAAGGAAGCAAAGATCACCTCCGGCTCCAAGACGCCTGGCAAGGGCGCCAAGGTTGGCTCCATCACCAAGGCTCAGGTCAAGACGATCGCTGAAGCCAAGATGAAGGATCTGAATGCTGCCGATATCGAAGGCGCAATGGCAATGGTTGAGGGTTCTGCCCGCGCCATGGGCCTGGAAGTAGTAGGTTGATCATGGCCAAGGTAGCAAAGCGTATTCAGAAGATCCGCGAAGGTGTGGATCCCAACAAGCTCTACGTTCTCACCGACGCCATTTCGATGGTCAAGGAACGTGCGATTGCCAAGTTCGACGAAACCGTTGAAGTTTCGATGAACCTCGGCGTTGACCCGCGCCATGCGGACCAGATGGTTCGCGGCGTTGTCAACCTGCCGAACGGCACGGGCCGTGACGTTCGCGTCGCCGTTTTTGCACGTGGCGCCAAGGCTGATGAAGCCACGGCTGCTGGTGCTGACGTTGTTGGCGCAGAAGAGCTGGTTGAAATCGTTCAGGGCGGCAAGATCGACTTCGATCGTTGCATCGCGACCCCGGACATGATGCCGCTCGTCGGCCGTCTCGGCAAGGTACTCGGCCCGCGTGGCATGATGCCGAACCCGAAGGTCGGTACGGTGACGATGGATGTTGCCGGCGCCGTCAAGGCGTCCAAGGGCGGCGCTGTCGAGTTCCGCGTCGAAAAGGCCGGTATCGTACACGCTGGTATTGGCAAGGCTTCGTTCGACGCCAAGGCTCTTGAAGAAAACATCAAGGCTTTCGCCGATGCGGTCATCAAGGCAAAGCCGACGGGTGCCAAGGGCAACTACGTCAAGCGCGTTGCCATCTCCTCGACCATGGGTCCGGGCGTCAAGATCGAACCTTCGTCGGTTACGGCTTAATCAATTCTCGTGCTTCCCTCTCGGGGAGCGTGATTAAAAGAATTTCCGGCTCTCAGGGAGCCGGAGATTTCCGGGGAAACCCGGAACTCCTGTCCGAGATTGCGGGTGGCCATGTCCTTCGGGATTTGGCCTTAATCATTCAACCTGCATGAGACGGGTGAGGCTGGATTTGAGGCATCGCAGATGCCTGACTGTCCGGTTCGAACCTGGTGTGCCTGTGCCTGAAGCCGTTTGCGGCGACAGACCGGGGGACAGGATCCTCGAGCGTCGCTCGGGATCTTTGTAAAAAGGTCCCTTGGGGCAAAGGCAAACCCGACGGGTTCACACTTATGTGGCCCCGTCTACTGGAGACAGACAGTGGAAAGAGCGGAAAAACGCGAATTCGTCACGGAGCTGAACGAAGTCTTCAAGGCTTCCGGTTCGGTTGTCGTGGCCCACTATGCTGGTGTCACCGTTGCGCAAATGAACGACTTCCGTTCGAAAATGCGCGCTGCCGGAGGCACCGTCAAGGTCGCGAAGAACCGCCTGGCCAAGATCGCTCTTCAGGGCACGGAGTCGGAAGGGATGACAGATCTCTTCAAGGGCCAGACGCTGATTGCATACAGCGTCGACCCTATGATTGCTCCGAAAGTCGTCATGGATTTCGCAAAGACCAACGATAAAGTCGTTGTTCTCGGCGGTTCCATGGGCGCAACCACGCTCAACGCCGAAGCAGTCAAGTCGCTTGCGACCCTGCCTTCGCTGGACGAGCTGCGCGCAAAGCTGCTGGGCCTACTCAACGCCCCGGCAACTCGCGTCGCCACGGTTGTCGCAGCACCTGCAAGCCAGCTTGCACGGGTGTTCTCGGCTTACGCCAAGAAGGACGAAGCCGCTTAAGGCGGTTTTTCGCTGTAATTATTCAAACTGGTTCGAACTGAACAAAAGGAACTATCAAAATGGCTGATCTCGCAAAGATCGTTGAAGACCTCTCCACCCTGACCGTTCTGGAAGCTGCAGAACTGTCGAAGCTTCTCGAAGAAAAGTGGGGCGTTTCCGCTGCTGCTCCGGTAGCTGTTGCTGCTGCTGGCGGTGCTGGCGCTGCTGCTGTCGTTGAAGAAGAAAAGACCGAATTCGACGTGATCCTGGTTGACGCTGGCGCCAACAAGATCAACGTCATCAAGGAAGTCCGCGCTATCACGGGTCTCGGCCTGAAGGAAGCTAAGGACCTCGTTGAAGGCGCTCCGAAGGCTGTCAAGGAAGCTGTTTCCAAGGCTGAAGCTGCTGACCTCAAGAAGAAGCTTGAAGACGCTGGCGCCAAGGTCGACGTTAAGTAATCTTGCGATTGCTGGCGGGAAGGGGCTTCATGCCCCTTTCCGTCGTCATCGTTTTAAAACTTATTACCCAAAAGCCGCGTGAAAATGGCTTTTGGGTAATGGGTTCTTCAAGAGAATGGTTCCGAACCGGCTCATCTAGGCAATCCGGCCTGATCGATCCGGGATGTGGAACGAGATTGATGACACCCATTGCTTGACGGGATCGACTGGCCATCGGTTCCCGTCCGTTGCAGGCCCGGATGCAATTTTAAAGGAGCGACGATGGCTCAGACCCTTTCGTTTAACGGTCGCAGGCGCGTACGCAAGTTTTTCGGCAAAATTCCAGAAGTAGCGGAAATGCCGAACCTCATCGAGGTTCAGAAGGCTTCGTATGACCAGTTTCTCATGGTTGACGAGCCCAAGGGTGGCCGTCCCGACGAGGGATTGAATGCCGTATTCAAATCCGTATTCCCGATCACCGATTTTTCCGGCGCATCCATGCTCGAATTCGTATCTTACGAATTCGAAGCGCCGAAGTTCGACGTCGAGGAATGCCGTCAGCGCGATCTGACCTATGCAGCGCCGCTGAAAGTGACGCTGCGCCTCATCGTGTTCGATATCGACGAGGATACAGGCGCGAAGTCCATTAAGGACATCAAGGAACAGTCCGTCTACATGGGCGACATGCCGCTCATGACCAATAACGGCACGTTCATAGTCAACGGTACGGAGCGCGTCATCGTTTCGCAGATGCACCGTTCGCCGGGCGTATTCTTCGACCACGACAAGGGCAAGAGCCATTCTTCCGGCAAGCTTTTGTTCGCTGCCCGCGTCATCCCGTATCGCGGTTCCTGGCTCGACATCGAGTTCGACGCCAAGGACATCGTCTATGCGCGTATCGACCGTCGCCGCAAGCTGCCCGTGACCTCGCTCCTGATGGCGCTTGGCATGGATGGCGAAGAAATCCTGTCGACGTTCTACAGCAAGGCTTCCTACGAGCGCTCCGGCGATGGCTGGCGCATTCCGTTCCAGCCTGAAACGCTGAAGAATGCCAAGGTCATCACCGACATGATCGACGCCGACACCGGCGAAGTCGTTGTCGAAGGTGGCAAGAAGCTGACTCCGCGTCTTATCCGCCAGCTCGTCGACAAGGGCCTGAAGGCACTTAAGGCGACTGACGAAGACCTCTACGGCAACTTCCTTGCCGAAGACATCGTCAACTACTCGACGGGTGAGATCTATCTCGAAGCCGGCGACGAAATCGACGAAAAGACGCTCGGCCTCATTCTTCAGTCCGGCTTTGACGAGATTCCGGTCCTCAACATCGACCACGTCAATGTTGGCGCCTATATCCGCAACACGCTGCATGCGGACAAGAACCAGAACCGCCAGGAAGCGCTGTTCGACATCTACCGCGTCATGCGTCCGGGTGAGCCGCCGACCATGGATTCGGCAGAAGCGATGTTCAACTCGCTGTTCTTCGATGCAGAACGTTATGATCTCTCGGCTGTTGGCCGCGTGAAGATGAACATGCGTCTCGACCTCGACGCGGAAGACACCGTGCGCACGCTGCGCAAGGAAGACATCCTCGCTGTCGTCAAGATGCTGGTCGAACTGCGCGACGGCAAGGGCGAAATCGACGACATCGACAACCTCGGCAACCGCCGTGTGCGTTCGGTCGGCGAGCTGATGGAAAACCAGTACCGCCTCGGCCTTCTGCGCATGGAACGTGCGATCAAGGAACGTATGTCCTCGATCGAAATCGACACCGTGATGCCGCAGGACCTGATCAATGCGAAGCCGGCAGCTGCCGCCGTTCGCGAATTCTTCGGTTCCTCGCAGCTGTCGCAGTTCATGGACCAGGTGAACCCGCTTTCGGAAATCACCCACAAGCGCCGTCTTTCGGCTCTTGGACCGGGTGGTCTGACCCGTGAGCGCGCTGGCTTCGAAGTCCGCGACGTTCATCCGACCCACTACGGCCGTATTTGCCCGATCGAAACGCCGGAAGGCCCGAACATCGGTCTGATCAACTCGCTTGCCACCTTTGCCCGCGTCAACAAGTACGGCTTCATCGAAAGCCCGTACCGCAAGATCATCGACGGCAAGGTGACGACCGACGTTATCTACCTCTCCGCCATGGAAGAGGCCAAGTACTACGTCGCACAGGCCAATGCCGAGCTCGATGGCGAAGGCGCCTTCACTGAAGAGTTCGTTGTTTGCCGTCACTCGGGCGAAGTTATGCTCGCACCGCGCGACAACATCAACCTGATGGACGTTTCGCCGAAGCAGCTCGTTTCGGTCGCAGCGGCTCTCATTCCGTTCCTGGAAAACGACGACGCCAACCGCGCTCTCATGGGCTCGAACATGCAGCGTCAGGCCGTTCCGCTTCTGCGGGCGGAAGCGCCGTTCGTCGGCACAGGCATGGAACCGATCGTCGCCCGTGACTCCGGCGCTGCCATCGCGGCTCGCCGCGGCGGTGTCGTCGACCAGGTGGATGCGACCCGTATCGTTATCCGCGCTACGGAAGAACTCGATGCCGGCAAGTCGGGCGTCGATATCTACCGTCTGCAGAAATTCCAGCGTTCGAACCAGAACACCTGCGTCAACCAGCGTCCGCTGGTCGCCGTCGGTGACATCATCTCCAAGGGTGACATCATCGCTGATGGTCCGTCGACCGACCTCGGCGATCTGGCGCTCGGCCGTAACGCGCTCGTCGCGTTCATGCCCTGGAACGGCTACAACTACGAAGACTCGATCCTGATGTCGGAACGTATCGTTTCCGACGACGTGTTCACCTCCATCCACATCGAAGAATTCGAAGTGATGGCGCGTGACACGAAGCTTGGTCCGGAAGAGATCACGCGCGACATTCCGAACGTTTCGGAAGAAGCGCTGAAGAACCTCGACGAAGCCGGTATCGTTTACATCGGTGCGGAAGTTCAGCCGGGCGATATCCTCGTCGGCAAGATCACGCCGAAGGGCGAAAGCCCGATGACGCCGGAAGAAAAGCTTCTGCGCGCCATCTTCGGTGAAAAGGCTTCCGACGTTCGCGACACCTCCATGCGCATGCCTCCGGGCACGTTTGGTACCGTTGTGGAAGTCCGCGTCTTCAACCGTCACGGTGTGGAGAAGGACGAGCGCGCGATGGCAATCGAGCGCGAAGAAATCGAACGTCTGGCAAAGGACCGCGACGACGAACAGGCAATTCTCGACCGTAACGTCTACGGCCGCCTGATCGACATGCTGCGTGGTCACGTTTCCATCGCCGGTCCGAAGGGCTTCAAGAAGGGCGTCGAGCTTTCCAACGCCGTCGTCTCCGAATATCCCCGCTCGCAGTGGTGGATGTTTGCAGTCGAAGACGAGAAGGCCCAGTCCGAACTGGAAGCACTTCGCGGCCAGTACGACGAATCCAAGTCGCGCCTTGAACAGCGCTTCATGGACAAGGTCGAAAAGGTCCAGCGCGGCGATGAAATGCCTCCTGGCGTCATGAAGATGGTCAAGGTCTTCGTTGCTGTGAAGCGCAAGATCCAGCCGGGCGACAAGATGGCCGGCCGTCACGGTAACAAGGGCGTCGTCTCGCGTATCGTTCCTGTCGAGGACATGCCGTTCCTCGAAGACGGCACGCATGTCGACATCTGCTTGAACCCGCTCGGCGTGCCTTCGCGCATGAACGTCGGCCAGATCCTCGAAACCCACCTCGCATGGGCATGCGCAGGTATGGGCAAGAAGATCGGCGAGATGCTCGAAGAGTATCGGAAGACGATGGACATCAGCGAGCTTCGCACGGAGCTTACCGAAATTTATGCGAGTGAATCGCATGACGAGGTAAAGCGCTTCGACGACGAATCGCTGGTCAAGCTTGCCGAAGAAGCCAAGCGCGGTGTTTCCATCGCGACCCCGGTCTTCGACGGTGCGCATGAACCCGACGTTGCCGCGATGCTGAAGAAGGCAGGTCTGCATGAATCCGGTCAGTCCGTTCTTTATGACGGTCGTACCGGCGAGCCGTTCGACCGCAAGGTCACCGTCGGCTACATGTACATGATCAAGCTGAACCACCTTGTTGACGACAAGATCCACGCTCGCTCGATCGGTCCTTACTCGCTCGTTACCCAGCAGCCGCTGGGCGGCAAGGCGCAGTTCGGCGGACAGCGCTTCGGGGAAATGGAAGTCTGGGCTCTGGAAGCATACGGCGCGGCTTACACGCTGCAGGAAATGCTCACCGTCAAGTCGGACGACGTGGCGGGCCGCACCAAGGTCTACGAGGCGATCGTCCGTGGCGACGATACCTTCGAGGCCGGTATCCCCGAGAGCTTCAACGTTCTCGTCAAGGAAATGCGGTCGCTCGGTCTTTCGGTCGAACTGGAGAACTCGAAGGTCGAGAACCAGCCCGAGGATCAGCTGCCCGACGCAGCGGAATAAAGATGAGAGAGGCGGGCGCCGTGTTGGCGCCTGCCGGTTCCCCGGCGACCAATGGTTGCCGCGGGACACTTTCGCCGCATTGTGCGGTTAATCCGTATTTAAAGCTCTGGACGGTGACCCGGGAAGAAGCCGGTCCAGATGCAAACAGGGGCAGCAGCTAGCCTCTCAAGGAGACAAGGCATGAACCAAGAGGTCATGAATCTTTTCAATCCTCAGGTGCCTGCGCAGCATTTCGATTCCATCCGGATTTCGATCGCTTCGCCGGAAAAAATCCTGTCGTGGTCCTACGGCGAGATCAAGAAGCCGGAAACCATCAACTATCGTACGTTCAAGCCGGAACGCGATGGTCTCTTCTGCGCGCGCATTTTCGGACCTATCAAGGATTACGAGTGCCTGTGCGGCAAGTACAAGCGCATGAAGTACAAGGGCATCATCTGCGAAAAGTGCGGCGTTGAAGTTACGCTGTCGCGCGTTCGCCGTGAGCGTATGGGCCATATCGAGCTCGCAGCGCCCGTTGCCCATATCTGGTTCCTGAAGTCGCTTCCCTCGCGTATCTCGACCTTGCTCGACATGACGCTGAAGGATGTCGAGCGCGTTCTCTATTTCGAGAACTACATCGTCACCGAACCCGGCCTCACCTCGATGAAGCAGAACCAGCTTCTGTCCGAGGAAGAGTACATGATCGCCGTTGACGAGTTCGGCGAAGACCAGTTCACCGCCATGATCGGCGCTGAAGCCATCTACGAGATGCTGGCTTCGATGAACCTCGAAAAGATCGCCGGCGACCTGCGTGCCGAGCTTGCCGAGACCACCTCGGATCTCAAGCAGAAGAAGTTCATGAAGCGTCTCAAGATCGTTGAGAACTTCATGGAATCCGGCAATCGTCCGGAATGGATGATCATGAAGGTCGTTCCGGTTATTCCGCCGGACCTTCGTCCGCTGGTTCCGCTGGATGGTGGCCGTTTCGCGACGTCCGACCTCAACGATCTCTATCGCCGCGTCATCAACCGTAACAACCGTCTGAAGCGCCTGATCGAGCTTCGCGCGCCTGGTATCATCATCCGCAACGAAAAGCGTATGTTGCAGGAATCCGTCGATGCGCTGTTCGATAACGGCCGTCGCGGTCGCGTCATCACGGGTGCCAACAAGCGTCCGCTGAAGTCGCTGTCCGACATGCTCAAGGGCAAGCAGGGCCGCTTCCGCCAGAACCTTCTCGGCAAGCGCGTCGACTATTCAGGCCGTTCGGTCATCGTGACCGGTCCGGAACTGAAGCTGCACCAGTGCGGCCTGCCGAAGAAGATGGCGCTCGAGCTGTTCAAGCCGTTCATCTATGCCCGCCTCGACGCCAAGGGTTACTCCTCGACCGTCAAGCAGGCCAAGAAGCTGGTTGAAAAGGAAAAGCCTGAAGTTTGGGATATCCTCGACGAGGTCATCCGCGAGCATCCGGTCCTTCTGAACCGCGCACCGACGCTGCACCGTCTGGGTATCCAGGCTTTCGAACCCATGCTGGTCGAAGGCAAGGCAATTCAGCTGCATCCGCTCGTCTGCACGGCTTTCAACGCCGACTTCGACGGCGACCAGATGGCCGTTCACGTGCCGCTCTCGCTCGAAGCCCAGCTTGAAGCCCGCGTGCTGATGATGTCGACCAACAACATCCTGCATCCGGCAAACGGCCATCCGATCATCGTTCCTTCGCAGGACATGGTTCTCGGCCTGTATTACCTGTCGATCATGAACCAGAACGAGCCCGGCGAAGGCATGGCCTTCTCGGACATCGGCGAATTGCATCACGCGCTTGAAAACAAGGTCGTGACGCTGCATGCCAAGATCCGTGGTCGCTTCAAGACCGTGGATGCTGACGGCAAGCCGGTTTCCAAGATCCATGAAACGACGCCTGGCCGTATGCTGATCGGCGAACTTCTGCCGAAGAACGTCAACGTGCCGTTCGACGTCTGCAACCAGGAAATGACCAAGAAGAACATCTCCAAGATGATCGACACGGTCTACCGTCATTGCGGCCAGAAAGACACGGTCATCTTCTGCGACCGGATCATGCAGCTCGGCTTTGCTCACGCTTGCCGCGCCGGTATTTCGTTCGGCAAGGACGACATGGTCATTCCGGACAGCAAGGTTAAGATCGTCGGTGACACCGAAGCCTTGGTGAAGGAATACGAACAGCAGTATAACGACGGTCTCATCACCCAGGGCGAAAAGTACAACAAGGTTGTCGACGCCTGGGGTAAGGCAACCGAAAAGGTCGCCGAAGAAATGATGGCGCGCATCAAGGCTGTGGAATTCGACCCGGAAACGGGCCGCCAGAAGCCGATGAACTCCATCTACATGATGAGCCACTCGGGCGCCCGCGGTTCACCGAACCAGATGCGTCAGCTGGGCGGCATGCGCGGCCTGATGGCCAAGCCCTCGGGCGAAATCATCGAGACGCCGATCATCTCGAACTTCAAGGAAGGCCTGACCGTTAACGAGTACTTCAACTCGACCCACGGTGCCCGTAAGGGTCTTGCAGACACCGCCTTGAAGACGGCGAACTCGGGTTACCTTACCCGCCGTCTCGTCGACGTGGCACAGGATTGCATCGTCAACTCCGTGGATTGCGGCACCGACAAGGGCCTCACCATGACCGCCATCGTCGATGCCGGTCAGGTTGTTGCCTCGCTCGGCGCACGTATCCTCGGCCGTACGGCTCTTGATGACATCGACAATCCGGTGACTGGCGAGAACATCGTCAAGGCCAGAACGTTGATCGACGAAGCCGACGTTGCCATCATCGAGAAGGCTGGCATCCAGTCCGTCCGTATCCGTTCGGCACTGACCTGCGAAGTGCAGGTCGGCGTTTGCGGCGTCTGCTACGGTCGTGACCTTGCTCGCGGTACTCCGGTCAACATGGGCGAAGCCGTTGGCGTCATCGCCGCACAGTCGATCGGTGAACCCGGCACGCAGCTCACCATGCGTACCTTCCACCTTGGCGGTACGGCAAACGTGGTCGACCAGTCGTTCCTGGAAGCTTCGTACGAAGGCACGATCCAGATCAAGAACCGCAACATCCTGCGGAACTCCGATGGCGTTCTCATCGCAATGGGCCGTAACATGTCGGTCACCATTCTCGATGAGCGCGGCGTGGAACGTTCCTCGCAGCGTGTCGCTTATGGCTCGAAGATCTTCGTTGATGACGGCGACAAGGTAAAACGCGGCCAGCGTCTTGCAGAGTGGGACCCCTACACCCGTCCGATGATGACGGAAGTGGAAGGTACCGTTCACTTCGAAGACCTCGTCGACGGTCTTTCCGTTCTGGAAGCCACCGACGAATCCACCGGCATCACCAAGCGTCAGGTCATTGACTGGCGTTCGACGCCGCGCGGTTCGGACCTCAAGCCAGCGATCATCATCAAGGATGCTTCCGGCGCTGTCGCAAAACTTAGCCGCGGTGGCGAAGCCCGCTTCCACCTCTCCGTGGACGCGATCCTGTCGGTTGAGCCTGGTTCGAAGGTCTTCCAGGGTGACGTGCTTGCACGTTCGCCGCTGGAAAGCGCCAAGACCAAGGATATCACCGGTGGTCTGCCGCGCGTTGCCGAACTGTTCGAAGCACGTCGTCCGAAGGATCATGCTGTCATCGCTGAGATCGATGGTACGATCCGCCTCGGTCGCGACTACAAGAACAAGCGTCGCGTGATGATCGAGCCTGCGGAAGACGGCGTCGAGCCGGTCGAATACCTGATACCGAAGGGCAAGCCCTTCCATCTTCAGGAAGGCGACTACATCGAGAAGGGCGAATACATTCTCGACGGCAATCCGGCACCGCACGACATTCTGGCGATCAAGGGCGTAGAGGCTTTGGCTTCCTACCTCGTGAACGAAATCCAGGAAGTCTACCGACTGCAGGGCGTTGTGATCAACGACAAGCACATCGAGGTGATCGTTCGCCAGATGCTGCAGAAGGTCGAGATCACCGATGCGGGCGACAGCCACTACATCGTTGGCGACAATGTCGATCGTATCGAGCTTGACGACAACAACGACCGCCTGATCGAAGAAGGTAAGAAGCCCGCCTATGGCGATCCGGTTCTTCTCGGCATCACCAAGGCGTCGCTGCAGACGCCGTCCTTCATCTCGGCCGCATCGTTCCAGGAAACCACCAAGGTTCTCACGGAAGCTGCGATCGCCGGCAAGACGGATACGCTGCAGGGCCTCAAGGAAAACGTCATCGTCGGCCGCCTCATCCCGGCCGGTACCGGCGGCACCATGACGCAGATCCGCCGCATCGCCACCTCGCGCGACGACCTCATTCTCGAGGAACGCCGCAAGGGTACGGGTGCAGGCTCTGCAACACAGATGCTGCAGGACATGACGGATCCGGCTCCGGCCGAGTAAGGTCAGGTCTAGGGCAGGGGCTTTACGAAGCCCCGCCAAAGTTCAGTAAAAAACGCCCGGAGCAATCCGGGCGTTTTTTGTTTTGGTTGGGTTCAAAGGGTCAGATCTGGTCCTTCAGATGGCCAGTCCCGTCTCGGGGTCTTTCCTGCTCACCGATGGTGTAGCGCGTCAAAACGGAAAGCCGGCGAACGAGATCGGTCTGGCCCGTACTGCCGGTCTTTGCATAGATAGACTTGGCGTTGCTGCGAACCGTTTCGTGCGAGATTTGAAGTTGCTTTGCCACGGAGGGAAGCGAAAGGCCTTTGAGGATTTCCAGCGCGACACGGGCCTCGCCCTTGGTGAGATCGTATAACCCCTTCAGAAGCGGGGTGACGTCGGCAACGGTGTCCGATGGTTGCGATATCAGCACGATGGCGCTGCCGTTAGGGGATAAATCCAGCGCGTCCTTGCGCAGCGGTATGACGTGAAGGATGCACACCCTGTCTTCGCTTGTCGGCAAGGGTAGGGAACTGACACTGCCGCCGGCGAGCGCCTTGTAGAGCAGCCGGTTTATTCTCTCGTCCAAGATCAAGATCCTGTCGCGGGCGCGGGTGGAAATACACTTTTTGGTCGCCTCGAACAGGGTGTTGGTGGAAAGAACGCGTCCGCTCGCCTGAAGCACCGCCGCCGGCGCACCGATTGCGTTGAGGCCGAGCGTGATGGCATCTGCTTTCTGGCGTTGCAGCCCTGTTGCGAGCGTGAGGCTGCGGGCGATATGCGGCCTCAACCGGCCAAGTGCCGCCATGGTTTCCGGACCAACGGTTCCTCTGTCGAGCTTGCGTTCGAACAGCAGAGTCATTTCGGGATGGCCCGGCGGCGCAACCTGCGTGGCCACTCCATATCCCAGTCCACGCGGCATCAGGAAATCGCGCACGATTGGCAGCCCCGCCCATTCGTCAGGGGTAAAGATATCGAAATCATGCACGAAGGAAAATTGGCCCTCGCGGACAGCGCGTGTGAGGCGATCGTTGCGGTGGTTCCAGCCGCCCTTCATGAAGGCTTGCATGAGCTCCTGGAAATTGGGCGGATAGAGCCATGCTTCATCCTCGCCTTTGCCCCAGGTGAGCGCGCCGCCCCAGAAATCGAGCCGGTGGCCGATTGAGGCTATCACGTTCGCCCAGCGATCGGGAAAAAGTGCTGCCTCGTAAATGTCATCTATAATGTCTGCCGAAGATATATTATCCAACCCGCCACCGAAATCATGCGTCTGGATTACTTTAATATTATATCTTCGTATAGTTCAATGAAAATACAAATAATACTATTATACGTAAAGTATATAATCTATCAGTGACTTAATATATTGAAATTTACCAAGGTATTTTGCAGGAAAAGGTGGCTGGCACGCAAGATTTCGGCCTTGGCATCAAGTCCTGGAAGGCAACCGCCCTGGTGTGGGCGGGTGCCGTTTTATCGGTGGCGGCGCATTTGTCGCGGTGAGGGCGGTCCCTCAGGCGAAACGGATGATGGCGACTTCGCCCTCGAGGGCGCCCTGATAGGCGGAAGCGTGCGGCTCTTCGTCCGGAACTTCAGTCAGCATGCCGATCTGGTCGAGGTCGGCTTCGATGAAACCTTCCTCCGAAAGCGCGTTCAGCGTTTCGCGTACGGCGGTGTCGTCGTCCGGCGCCCGCAGAATGACGTGGATGTCGATGCCTTCGGAATTGTCGTGCTCGTAAGCCTTGCCGATGACGATGAAGACCATCGGCTCGTCGCGTCCGTTGTCGTTGTCGGGGAGGTTGGTCATGACGCGGTTCCTTGATATGTCGTTGTGGAGTATGCGGGCCGGACGGAATCGGTCTTGCGCGCGGCGGTGCCAGCTCCGGCCCGCTTGAGGGAATCAATAGACGGATTTTGTGAAAAGCCAAAGGCCGGAGGTCAAAATCGCTGTTGCCGGCTGTGAGTTATGTTAGAAGGAGGGGGCAAAGGGCCTGTGCGCAGGCTTTGTGGCCTCGGGTGCCAGCGCAAAATGCGGATTCGCCCTTGACGAAAGCTGGCTAAAACAGTAGTACGCCCGCCATCGGAGCCTCTATCTGTGCTGGCCGTTCGGAAACGTTTTTCCCGAACATCATCTCAAATGAAGCTTCATTGCACGTAGAAGACACGAATGTTGCACGCAAGACGCCTCATCCGGCGTCCTCTGCTCTTGGTGGTCCATCCGTGAAAACGGATCGGGCCACGTTTTGCGCATGAGGATATATGCGTGCTTCGTCGCCGGAAACGGCATAGCCGCCACCCGTGAGGGTGGCTAAAGTAGTTTTTGCAAGGGATGGTTATATGCCTACCGTAAACCAGCTGATCCGTAAGCCCCGCCAGGCACAGGTAAAGCGCAACAAGGTTCCTGCACTTCAGGAAAACCCGCAGAAGCGTGGTGTTTGCACCCGCGTTTACACGACGACCCCGAAGAAGCCGAACTCGGCTCTGCGTAAGGTTGCCAAGATCCGTCTCACCAACGGCTTCGAAGTCATCGGCTACATTCCCGGCGAAGGTCACAACCTTCAGGAACACTCCGTGGTCATGATCCGCGGCGGCCGCGTAAAGGACTTGCCGGGTGTGCGTTACCACATCATCCGCGGTGTTCTCGATACCCAGGGCGTCAAGAACCGCAAGCAGCGCCGTTCGAAGTACGGTGCGAAGCGTCCGAAGTAATTTTCGGCAACAACAATCAGGCGCTGCGCGAGGTTCTCCGCGTGGTTTAGCGTCAATAACATTGAGAGACAAAGAATATGTCCCGTCGCCATAGTGCAGAAAAGCGTGAGATCAACCCGGACCCGAAGTTCGGCGATCTGGTCGTCACCAAGTTCATGAATGCCATCATGCTTCACGGCAAGAAGTCCGTCGCAGAAAGCATCGTTTACGGCGCGTTCGACGTCGTTCAGGGCAAGACGAAGCAGGAGCCGCTCGGCGTGTTCCACTCCGCCCTCGACAACGTTGCTCCGCACGTTGAAGTGCGTTCGCGTCGCGTTGGCGGTGCTACGTATCAGGTCCCGGTCGACGTTCGTCCGGAGCGCCGTCAGGCTCTCGCCATCCGCTGGCTGATCACTGCTGCTCGCAAGCGTAACGAAACGACCATGGTCGATCGCCTTTCCGGCGAACTCATGGACGCTGCGAACAACCGCGGTTCTGCCGTCAAGAAGCGTGAAGACACGCACAAGATGGCCGACGCAAACCGCGCATTCTCGCATTACCGCTGGTAATCTTAAACGGTCGCATATCGAAAGGCAGTCCATTATGGCTCGCGAATATAAAATCGAAGACTACCGCAATTTCGGTATCATGGCGCATATCGACGCCGGTAAGACGACGACCACCGAGCGTATTCTTTATTACACCGGTAAGTCGCACAAGATCGGCGAAGTTCATGATGGCGCTGCCACGATGGACTGGATGGAGCAGGAGCAGGAACGTGGTATCACCATCACGTCCGCTGCGACCACGACCTTCTGGAAGGGTCGCGATGGCAAGATGCGCCGTTTCAACATCATCGACACCCCCGGCCACGTTGACTTCACCATTGAAGTCGAGCGTTCGCTGCGCGTTCTCGACGGTGCCATCGCTCTTCTCGACGCCAACGCCGGTGTAGAGCCGCAGACGGAAACAGTCTGGCGTCAGGCTGAGAAGTACAACGTTCCGCGTATGATCTTCTGCAACAAGATGGACAAGACCGGTGCTGACTTCTACCGCTCGGTAGAAATGATCAAGACCCGTCTCGGCGCTACCGCCGTTGTCATGCAGCTGCCGATCGGCGCTGAGACCGAGTTCAAGGGCGTTATCGACCTGATCGAGATGAACGCACTCATCTGGCGCGACGAATCGCTCGGCGCTCAGTGGGACGTCGTCGAAATTCCTGAAGACATGAAGGCCAAGGCTGAAGAATATCGCGAAAAGCTGATCGAGACCGTTGTCGAGATCGACGAAGAAGCGATGGAAGACTACCTGAACGGCATCATGCCCGACAACGAGAAGATCCGTTCGCTCGTTCGCCGCGGCACCATCGACGTGAAGTTCCACCCGATGTTCTGCGGTACCGCGTTCAAGAACAAGGGCGTTCAGCCGCTTCTCGACGCCGTCGTCGACTACCTGCCTTCGCCGCTGGACATTCCCGCGATCAAGGGCATCGACTTCAAGACCGAAGCCGAAATCGAGCGTCATGCCGACGACAGCGAGCCGCTTTCCATGCTCGCGTTCAAGATCATGAACGACCCCTTCGTCGGTTCGCTGACCTTCGCCCGCATCTACTCCGGCAAGCTCGAAAAGGGCACGTCGGTCATCAACACGGTGAAGGACAAGCGCGAGCGCGTCGGCCGTATGCTGCAGATGCATTCCAACAGCCGTGAAGACATCGAAGAAGCCTTTGCCGGCGACATCGTTGCTCTGGCTGGCCTCAAGGAAACCACCACTGGCGATACGCTCTGCGATCCGCTGAGGCCGGTTATCCTCGAGCGCATGGAATTCCCCGAGCCGGTCATCCAGATCGCTATCGAGCCGAAGACCAAGGGCGACCAGGAAAAGATGGGCCTCGCGCTCAACCGCCTGGCTGCTGAAGATCCTTCGTTCCGCGTCAAGACGGATGAAGAATCCGGTCAGACGATCATCGCAGGCATGGGCGAACTTCACCTCGACATCCTCGTTGACCGTATGCGTCGCGAGTTCAAGGTTGAAGCAACCGTAGGTGCTCCGCAGGTTGCCTACCGCGAAACCATCACGCGTCAGCACGAAGAAGACTACACGCACAAGAAGCAGTCCGGTGGTACCGGTCAGTTCGCTCGCGTGAAGATCATCTTCGAACCGAACCCTGAAGGCGAAGAATTCAAGTTCGAATCCAAGATCGTCGGCGGTGCTGTTCCGAAGGAATACATCCCGGGCGTTCAGAAGGGTATCGAAAGCGTTCTGTCTTCCGGTCCGCTCGCTGGCTTCCCGATGCTGGGCGTCAAGGCTACCCTGATCGACGGCGCATACCACGATGTCGACTCCTCGGTTCTGGCGTTCGAAATCGCATCGCGTGCCTGCTTCCGTGAAGCAGCAAAGAAGGCTGGTGCACAGCTTCTCGAGCCGATGATGAAGGTCGAAGTCGTCACCCCTGAAGATTACGTCGGTGACGTGATCGGCGATCTGAACTCGCGTCGCGGTCAGATCCAGGGTCAGGAATCGCGTGGCATCACCATCGTGATCAGCGCACACGTTCCGCTCGCGAACATGTTCAAGTACGTCGACAACCTGCGCTCCATGTCGCAGGGCCGCGCGCAGTACTCGATGACGTTCGATCATTATTCGCCGGTTCCGTCGAACGTGGCGCAGGAAATCCAGGCAAAGTACTCCGGTCAGAAGTGATCGGGGTACGCCCCATCAGAGATTTGAAGATTATTCCCCTCAAGGGACAAGAATGGAGAGCCACTAATGGCAAAGAGCAAGTTTGAGCGCAATAAGCCGCACGTCAACATTGGCACGATCGGTCACGTCGACCACGGCAAGACGTCGTTGACTGCTGCGATCACGAAGTATTTCGGCGAGTTCAAGGCGTACGACCAGATCGACGCTGCTCCTGAAGAAAAGGCTCGCGGCATCACGATCTCGACGGCGCACGTCGAATACGAAACGCCGAACCGTCACTACGCACACGTCGACTGCCCCGGCCACGCCGACTACGTGAAGAACATGATCACCGGTGCTGCCCAGATGGACGGCGCGATCCTGGTTTGCTCTGCAGCTGACGGCCCGATGCCGCAGACGCGCGAGCACATCCTGCTTGCTCGCCAGGTTGGCGTTCCGGCGATCGTCGTGTTCCTCAACAAGGTCGACCAGGTTGACGACGCCGAGCTTCTCGAGCTCGTCGAACTGGAAGTTCGCGAACTTCTGTCGTCCTACGACTTCCCGGGCGACGATATTCCGATCGTCAAGGGTTCGGCACTTGCTGCTCTTGAAGATTCCGACAAGAAGATCGGTGAAGACGCAATCCGCGAGCTGATGGCTGCTGTTGACGCCTACATCCCGACGCCTGAGCGTCCGATCGACCAGCCGTTCCTGATGCCGATCGAAGACGTGTTCTCGATCTCTGGCCGTGGTACGGTTGTGACGGGTCGCGTTGAGCGCGGTATCGTCAAGGTTGGTGAAGAAGTCGAAATCGTCGGTATTCGTCCGACGTCGAAGACGACGGTTACCGGCGTTGAAATGTTCCGCAAGCTGCTCGACCAGGGCCAGGCTGGCGACAACATCGGTGCGCTCGTTCGCGGCGTTACCCGTGACGGCGTTGAGCGTGGTCAGATCCTGTGCAAGCCGGGTTCGGTCAAGCCGCACAAGAAGTTCATGGCAGAAGCCTACATCCTGACGAAGGAAGAAGGCGGCCGTCATACGCCGTTCTTCACGAACTACCGTCCGCAGTTCTACTTCCGTACGACTGACGTTACCGGTATCGTTTCGCTTCCTGAAGGCACGGAAATGGTTATGCCTGGCGACAACGTCACTGTTGAAGTCGAGCTGATCGTTCCGATCGCGATGGAAGAAAAGCTGCGCTTCGCTATCCGCGAAGGCGGCCGTACCGTCGGCGCCGGCATCGTCGCTTCTATCGTCGAGTAATTTCACGACGTTGAAATTCAGACCGGCGGCGGTGTTACCCACACCGCCGCCGGGCTTTTAGTAAAAAAGCCTGGCGGCGTTGCATTTTTAGTGCTTGAAAAATTCGGTGAAAGCGCGTAAACGCGCATTCACACTCACCCGCTGGATTCGCAAGCAATTGCGGAGCGCGGTGTTTTAGCAATACAGACTACTGAAATGATTGGGGTGCGACGCGCATCCCTCTCGATTTTTGAAAATCTGCGGCGCCACGATCAATAGAAGTTCATGTGTTTCCGCGTGCGGAAACGAATAACAAAGAACAAGGACAAGACGAATGAACGGCCAGAATATCCGTATCCGCCTCAAGGCGTTCGATCACCGGATCCTCGATGCCTCTACCCGTGAAATCGTGTCGACCGCAAAGCGCACCGGCGCCAGCGTTCGCGGCCCGGTTCCGCTCCCCACCCGCATCGAAAAGTTTACCGTCAACCGCTCTCCTCACGTTGATAAGAAGAGCCGTGAACAGTTCGAAATGCGGACGCACAAGCGTCTTCTCGATATCGTTGACCCCACCCCGCAGACCGTCGATGCTCTGATGAAGCTCGACCTGGCTGCCGGCGTTGACGTGGAAATCAAGCTCTAAGACTGGCCTGACCTCATCCAAGTGAGGGCCATATAACAAGGAAGGTACGTGGAGAAATCCAACGGCTTCCAATCCGGAGACCGGAAACATCGTGAGATGTCGAAGGGCACTCCTTAACAAAGGCCAAAAAGGGTTTTCCCTTCAAGGCTCGCAAGAGGATGAACCAATGCGTTCAGGTGTGATTGCACAGAAAGTGGGTATGACCCGCGTCTACAACGACGCTGGTGAACATATTCCAGTAACAGTATTGCGGATGGATAACGTACAGGTCGTTTCCCAGCGCACGGAAGACAAGAATGGCTACACCGCAGTTCAGCTCGGTGCCGGCCAGTCCAAGGTCAAAAACACGACGAAGGCGCTTCGCGGTCATTTTGCCGCTGCCAATGTCGAACCGAAAGCAAAGCTCGTCGAGTTCCGGGTTTCCCCCGAGAACCTGATCGATATCGGTGCAACACTGACCGCAACTCATTTTCAGGCCGGCCAGCTGGTCGACGTAACGGGAACCACGATCGGTAAGGGTTTTGCCGGTGCTATGAAGCGTCACAACTTCGGTGGTGGTCGCGCTTCGCACGGTAACTCCGTATCGCACCGTGCGCACGGTTCGACTGGTAACAACCAGGATCCGGGCCGCGTGTGGAAGGGCAAGCGCATGGCTGGTCATATGGGCCAGACGCGCGTTACGACCCAGAACCTCGAAGTCGTTTCGACCGATGAAGACCGTGGCCTGATCCTCGTTAAGGGTGCAGTTCCCGGTTCCAAGGGCGCCTGGATCATCGTCCGCGACGCCGTCAAGTCGGCCGCGAAGTAAGGGAGCCTTATCATGGAATTGAACGTCAAGACCCTCGAGGGAAAAGACGCCGGCAAGGTTTCTCTGTCGGACGAGATTTTCGGCCTCGATCCCCGTCAGGATATCCTGGCCCGTATGGTTCGCTGGCAGCTTGCAAAGAAGCAGCAGGGAACGCACAAGACCAAGACCCGTGCGGAAGTTTCCCGTACTGGTGCGAAGATGTACAAGCAGAAGGGTACGGGCCGCGCTCGTCACCATTCGGCTCGCGCACCGCAGTTCCGCGGCGGCGGCAAGGCCCACGGCCCGGTCGTTCGCAGCCACGCACACGACCTTCCCAAGAAGGTTCGCGCGCTTGCTCTGCGTCACGCTCTGTCTGCAAAGCTGAAGGCTGAAGATCTGATCATCGTCGATCAGCTCGTCGCGTCCGAAGCAAAGACCAAGGCTCTGCTGGGCAGCTTCGCTTCGCTTGGCCTGACCAACGCTCTCGTTATCGGTGGCGCAGAACTTGATGGCAACTTCAAGCTCGCAGCTCAGAACATCCCGAATGTGGACGTTCTGCCGGTTCAGGGCATCAATGTTTACGACATCCTGCGTCGTGGCAAGCTCGTGCTTTCCAAGGCTGCTGTAGAGGCTCTGGAGGAGCGGTTCAAATGACGGATCTTCGCCACTACGATGTGATCGTATCTCCTTCGATCACGGAAAAGTCGACGCTGGTATCCGAACAGAACCAGGTCGTATTCAACGTCGCCAAAAGCGCTTCCAAGCCTGAAATCAAGGCTGCCGTGGAAGCTCTCTTCGGCGTCAAAGTCACGGCTGTGAACACGCTTATCCGCAAGGGTAAGACCCGTCGTTTCCGTGGGTTCGCCGGTAAGCTGAAAGACGTCAAGAAAGCCGTCGTTACGCTCGCCGAAGGTCAATCCATCGACGTGTCCACCGGACTCTAAAGGTTAGGCCCAAGCGGGCAAAGACCCAAAAGGGAACAAGAATATGGCATTGAAAAGTTTCAATCCGACCACGCCGAGCCAGCGTCAGCTGGTTATCGTGGACCGCGCTTCGCTCTACAAGGGCAAGCCGGTAAAGGCTCTCACCCAGGGCCTCAGCTCCAAGGGTGGCCGCAACAACCAGGGCCGGATCACCGTCCGGTTCCAGGGTGGTGGTCACAAGCGGACCTACCGTCTGGTGGACTTCAAGCGTCGCAAGTTCGACGTTGAAGGCACCGTTGAACGTTTGGAATACGACCCTAACCGCACCGCGTTCATCGCGCTGGTTACGTATACCGACGGCGAACAGGCTTACATTCTCGCGCCACAGCGTCTCGCTGCCGGTGACAAGGTGATCGCCTCCGACAAGGCAGTGGACGTGAAGCCCGGCAACACCATGCCGCTTCAGTACATTCCGGTCGGTTCGATCATCCACAACGTCGAGATGAAGCCAGGTAAAGGCGGTCAGATTGCCCGCTCCGCCGGTACGTACGTCCAGCTCGTCGGCCGCGATGCCGGTATGGCTATCCTGCGTCTCAACTCGGGCGAACAGCGTCTGGTGCACGGCTCCTGCCTCGCATCGATCGGCGCAGTTTCGAACTCCGATCACGGCAACACCAACGATGGCAAGGCCGGTCGTTCGCGTTGGCGTGGCAAGCGTCCGCACGTTCGCGGCGTCGTCATGAACCCGGTCGACCACCCGCACGGTGGTGGTGAAGGTCGCACGTCGGGTGGTCGTCACCCGGTTACTCCGTGGGGTAAACCCACGAAGGGCAAGCGCACCCGTTCGAACAAGTCGACCGACAAGTTCATCATGCGTTCGCGCCATCAGCGCAAGAAGTAAGAGGAGAAGTCTCAAGTGGCTCGTTCAGTTTGGAAAGGTCCGTTTGTTGACGGCTATCTTCTCACTAAGGCTGAGAAGGTGCGCGAAAGCGGACGCAATGAAGTAATCAAGATCTGGAGCCGTCGCTCCACGATCCTGCCGCAGTTCGTCGGATTGACGTTTGGCGTCTACAACGGCAGCAAGCATGTGCCCGTCTCTGTCAATGAAGACATGGTCGGACACAAGTTCGGTGAATTCTCTCCGACCCGTACCTATTACGGTCACGGCGCGGACAAGAAGGCAAAGAGGAAGTAATCATGGCGAAGGCTAAGACCGAACGCCGGCTGAAGGACAATGAGGCTCAGGCCATTGCCCGTACGCTCCGCGTCAGCCCCCAGAAACTGAACCTGGTTGCCGCTCTTATCCGTGGCAAGAAGGTTGATCGCGCTCTCGCCGAGCTCGAATTCTCCCGCAAGCGCATCGCAGGGACCGTCAAGAAGACGCTCGAATCTGCGATTGCCAATGCGGAAAACAACCATGACCTCGACGTCGACGCTCTCGTCGTCGCCGAGGCCTATGTTGGCAAGTCCATCACCATGAAGCGTTTCCACGCTCGTGGCCGTGGTCGTGCATCCCGCATTGAAAAGCCGTTCTCTCACCTCACGATCGTTGTTCGTGAAGTTGAGGAAAAAGGGGAGGCCGCATAATGGGTCAGAAAATCAATCCGATCGGCTTCCGCCTCGGCATCAACCGTACCTGGGATAGCCGCTGGTACGCTGACACCGCTGAATACGGCAAGCTGCTGCATGAAGACCTGAAGATCCGGGCTTACCTGATCAAGGAACTCAAGCAGGCCGGTATCGCCAAGGTGGTCATCGAGCGTCCGCACAAGAAGTGCCGCGTTACGATCCATTCGGCTCGTCCGGGTCTCATCATCGGCAAGAAGGGCGCGGACATCGAGAAGCTTCGCAAGAAGCTTTCCGAGATGACCAACTCCGAAACGCACCTCAACATCGTTGAAGTGCGCAAGCCGGAAATCGACGCGACTCTCGTCGCTCAGTCGATCGCCCAGCAGCTCGAGCGCCGCGTGGCTTTCCGCCGTGCGATGAAGCGTTCGGTTCAGTCCGCAATGCGTCTTGGCGCCGAAGGCATCAAGATCACCTGCGGTGGCCGTCTCGGTGGCGCCGAAATCGCTCGTACCGAATGGTACCGCGAAGGACGCGTTCCGCTGCACACGCTGCGTGCGGACATCGACTACGGCACAGCTGAAGCGGAAACCGCGTTCGGCATCTGCGGCATCAAGGTCTGGATCTTCAAGGGCGAAATCCTTGAGCACGATCCGATGGCTTCTGAGCGTCGTGGTCTCGAAGGCGATGCTCAGGGCCCTGCAAGCCGTGAGCGTGGCGATCGTCCCGATCGTCGTCGCGAAAACGCTTGATTGACGCTGGCGAAAGATAAGCTCGGAGAAGTAAGAAAATGTTGCAGCCAAAGCGTACTAAGTACCGCAAGCAGTTCAAGGGACGCATCAAGGGCGTCGCCAAGGGCGGCTTTGACCTGGCATTCGGTGAATTCGGCTTGAAGTCGCAGGAACCGAACCGCGTGAACGCACGCGAGATCGAAGCGGCCCGCCGCGCGATCACGCGTTACATGAAGCGCGCAGGTCGTGTGTGGATCCGCGTATTCCCAGACGTTCCGGTAACGGCAAAGCCGACCGAAGTTCGTATGGGTAAGGGCAAGGGTTCGGTCGAATACTGGGCATGCAAGGTCAAGCCCGGTCGTATGATGTTCGAGATCGACGGTGTGTCCGAGGAGATCGCCCGCGAGGCGCTTCGTCTCGGCGCTGCCAAGCTCTCGGTCAAGACGCGCTTCGTACAGCGCATCGCAGAGTAAGGAGCAAGGCACATGAAAGCCGATGAAGTTCGCGGCCTCAGCGCCGACCAGCTCAAGGACAAGCTCGCCGATCTGAAGAAGGAGCAGTTCAACCTGCGCTTCCAGAAGGCGACTGGCCAGCTGGAGAAGTCCTCGCGCATCAACGAAGTCCGCAAGGACATCGCCCGCGTTAAAACCATTGCCCGCCAGAAGGCGGCAGAAGCCAAGGCCTAAGGAAAAATAATATGCCGAAACGCATTCTGCAGGGCGTCGTAGTGTCCGACAAGAACGAGAAGACTGTTGTAGTCCGGGTTGAGCGCCGATTCGCTCACCCGCTTCTCCAGAAGACCGTTCGCCGTTCGAAGAAGTACAAGGCACACGACGAAAACAATCAGTATAAGGTCGGCGATGTCGTTTCCATCGAGGAATGCGCACCGATCTCCAAGGACAAGCGCTGGACGGTCGTTTCCGCCCAGGCTTAATTTCATCAGAATCGCGCCAGGGCTCTTGTACTTGGCGCGAAATACTGTATGAAGCACCGCAAGGACGCTCGTGAATCGAGCGTCTTTTGCTTTGATGCGCACGGAAGGTCCGTTTAGGAAACCACCCTGTCACGACATTTCCGCGCAAAAAAAGAGACATTCATAAGCTGGGGCAGGGGGCTCACTCGGGAGAGTTTGCCCAACCGTTCCGGTAACAACAAGAAGGCGACCTGACATGATTCAGATGCAAACAAACCTCGACGTGGCGGATAATTCCGGCGCACGTCGTGTCATGTGCATCAAGGTGCTGGGCGGCTCGAAGCGCAAATATGCTTCTGTTGGCGACATTATTGTCGTTTCCATCAAGGAAGCTATTCCGCGCGGCCGCGTCAAGAAGGGCGATGTGATGAAGGCGGTTGTCGTTCGCACCGCCAAGGACATCCGTCGCGCTGACGGCAGCGTCATCCGTTTCGATAACAACGCAGCCGTTCTTATCGACAACAAGAAAGAGCCCATCGGCACCCGTATCTTCGGACCGGTTCCGCGCGAACTTCGCGCCAAGAACCACATGAAGATCATCTCGCTGGCTCCGGAAGTACTGTAAGGAGCGTATGCGATGCAGAAAATTCGTAAAGGCGACAACGTTGTCGTATTGACCGGTAAGGACAAGGGCCGTACCGGCGAAGTAATCCAGGTTTTGCCGAAGGAAGATCGGGCCGTTGTGCGTGGCGTTAACATGGTGAAGCGTCACCAGCGCCAGACCCAGGCTCAGGAAGCTGGCATCATCAACAAGGAAGCGTCCTTGCACATCTCCAATATTGCCATCGTCGATAAGGATGGCAAGCCGACCCGCGTTGGCTTTACTGTTGTAGACGGCAAGAAGGTCCGCGTGGCCAAGCGTTCGGGAGAAGTGATCGATGGCTGATAAGTACGAGCCGCGTCTCAAGACGGAGTACGTTTCCCGTATCCGTGGCGCCATGCAGGAGAAGTTCTCCTACGCCAACGTGATGATGATCCCGAAGCTTGAAAAGATCGTGATCAACATGGGTGTTGGCGAGGCAACTGCCGACTCCAAGAAGCCAACCATTGCTGCCGGTGACCTGGCTGCGATTGCCGGCCAGAAGCCGGTTGTTACCCGCGCTCGCAACTCGATCGCTGGTTTCAAGGTTCGCGAAGGCATGCCGATCGGTGCGAAGGTTACCCTTCGTGGCGCCCGCATGTATGAATTCCTTGATCGCCTGGTCAACATCGCGCTGCCGCGCGTTCGCGACTTCCGGGGTCTGAACCCGAAGAGCTTTGACGGCCGTGGCAACTTCGCCATGGGCATCAAGGAACACATTGTGTTCCCTGAGATCAACTACGATAAGGTTGATCAGATGTGGGGCATGGACATCATCGTTTGCACGACGGCGACGTCGGACGACGAAGCACGGGCTCTGCTTACAGAGTTCAACTTCCCGTTCCGTCACTAACCGTAACGACGAGCGTAGAAAAGGAACTCCGATATGGCGAAAACAAGCGCAGTTGAAAAGAACAAGCGCCGCCGCAAGTCGGTCGCCCAGCAGGCCACCAAGCGGGCTGCACTGAAGGCGATCGTGATGAACCAGTCCCTTCCGATCGAAGACCGGTTCAAGGCCACTCTGAAGCTCGCTTCGCTGCCGCGTGACGGCTCGAAGACGCGTATCCGCAACCGCTGCGAAGTAACGGGCCGTCCGCGCGCGTTCTATCGCAAACTCAAGATGTCGCGTATCGCGCTTCGTGAGCTGGGCAATTCCGGCAAGGTGCCGGGCATTGTCAAGTCGAGCTGGTAAGGAGACGGGCACATGACCATGACTGATCCTTTGGGTGATATGCTCACCCGCATCCGCAATGGTGCTGCTCGCCGTAAGTCTTCGGTAAGCACGCCTGCTTCCAGCCTCCGCGCACGCGTTCTCGACGTGCTGCAGGCTGAAGGCTACATTCGCGGTTATTCCAAGGTCGATTTCGAAAACGGCAAGGCCGAATTCACGATCGAACTGAAGTACTACGAAGGCGCGTCCGTGATCCGTGAGATCGGCCGCGTTTCCAAGCCGGGCCGCCGAGTTTATGTCTCGGTTAAGTCCATTCCGCAGGTCGCGAACGGCCTCGGCATCACCATCCTTTCGACCCCGAAGGGCGTGATGGCCGATCACCAAGCTCGCGAACAGAACGTTGGTGGCGAGGTTCTTTGCTCGGTCTTCTAAGACCCGAGCACGGATCTCCATAACGAACAGACAGGATTGAACAATGTCTCGTATCGGTAAAAAGCCCGTTCAGGTTCCAGCAGGTGTTACGGCCAATGTCGACGGCCAGAAGGTCACTGCTAAGGGCCCGAAGGGTGAACTGTTTTTCGTCGCTAATGACGACATCCAGCTGAAACTCGAAGATAATGGCGTTTCCGTAACGCCGGCCAACAACACCAAGGAAGCTCGTTCCAAGTGGGGCATGTCCCGCACGATGATCGAGAACATCTTCAAGGGTGTTAAGGACGGCTACGAACGCAAGCTCGAAATCAACGGCGTCGGTTACCGTGCCGCCCTGCAGGGCAAGAACCTGCAGCTGGCTCTCGGTTTCAGCCACGATGTTGTTTACGAGCCTCCGGTCGGCATCACCATTGCCGTTCCGAAGCCGACGGAAATCATCGTTTCCGGCATCAACAAGCAGCAGGTTGGCCAGGTTGCCGCGGAAATCCGCGAATACCGTGGTCCCGAGCCCTACAAGGGCAAGGGCGTGAAGTACGCTGAAGAGCGTATCGTCCGCAAAGAAGGCAAGAAGAAGTAAGGATCACGCGAAATGGCTAGCAGGAAAGAAGCACTTGCACGTCGCGCGAGCCGTGTGCGCCGCCAGATCAAGGCGGTTGCCAATGGCCGCCCGCGCCTGTCGGTTCATCGCTCGTCGAAGAACATCTACGCTCAGATCATCGATGACGTTGCTGGCAAGACGCTTGCGTCTGCCTCCACGCTCGAAGCCGATCTGCGCGGCTCGCTCAAGACCGGCGCCGACGTTGCAGCAGCAGCTGTCGTAGGCAAGCTGGTTGCAGAGCGTGGCGTCAAGGCTGGCGTCAAGGATGTCGTATTCGACCGTGGCGCATTCATCTATCACGGCCGTATCAAGGCTGTGGCAGAAGCTGCCCGCGAAGGCGGTCTGAACTTCTGAGTGCTTGACCCTTTCGATTATTTGCAATCGAAAGAAAGGATCATGCACCACTTAAGATTCTGCAGCGTCCTTTGCGTGTCGGTTTCGACACGCGGCGCTGCAGTTTCCGCCCTGACAACGATCCGGGCGGAATTTCACCGGGCCATGCGGGTCTCTTCATCGAGGCCGGTGGTCTTTTCGTTTGCCGTTCCACCCGTAAAAGAAAAAGGACAAGGACAATGGCACAGGAAAAAAGAGGTTCTCGCGACGATCGCCAGAACCGTGAAGAACGCGATAGCGAATTCGTCGACAAGCTGGTCGCGATCAACCGCGTTGCAAAGGTTGTTAAGGGTGGCCGTCGCTTTGGCTTCGCCGCTCTCGTCGTCGTTGGCGACCAGAAGGGCCGCGTTGGCTTCGGTCACGGCAAGGCTCGCGAAGTTCCGGAAGCCATCCGTAAGGCAACCGAGAGCGCAAAGCGCGATCTGATCTTCGTTCCGCTGCGCGATGGTCGCACGCTGCATCACGACGTCAATGGCCGTCACGGCGCAGGCAAGGTTCTGCTGCGTTCGGCCAAGGCAGGTACCGGTATCATCGCCGGTGGTCCGATGCGCGCTGTTTTCGAAACGCTGGGCGTTCATGACGTTGTTGCCAAGTCGACCGGTTCTTCGAACCCGTACAACATGGTTCGCGCAACGTTCGACGCTCTGAAGCATCAGGTTCATCCTAAGGACATCGCTGCACAGCGTGGTCTCAAGTATGCGACCCTTCAGTCTCGCCGTGCCGCTTCCGGCAACGCTTCTGAAGAATAAGGAGCTGGATCATGGCCAAGAAGACTACTGAAGCCAAAAAGACTGTTACGGTCGAACAGATCGGCAGCCCTATCCGCCGCCCGGCAATCCAGCGTCAGACGCTGGTCGGTCTGGGTCTCAACAAGATGCACCGTCAGCGCACCCTGGAAGATACTCCTGCGGTTCGCGGCATGATCCGTGCGGTCCAGCATCTCGTTCGCGTCGTTGACGAGAAGTGAGACGGAGTAACCTATCATGAAACTCAATGAAATCAGAGACAACGAAGGCTCCACCAAGGACCGTATCCGCGTAGGTCGCGGTATCGGTTCCGGCAAGGGCAAGACAGGTGGTCGCGGTGTGAAGGGTCAGAAGGCTCGTTCGGGCGTCGCCATCAACGGTTTTGAAGGCGGTCAGATGCCAATCTACCGTCGTCTTCCGAAGCGCGGTTTTAACAACATTTTCGCTTCCGAATTTGCTGTTGTATCGCTCGGCCGCATTCAGACCGCCATCGACGCCAAGAAGCTCGACGCTTCCGCAACGATCGATGCTGCTGCTCTCAAGGCTGCTGGCGTTATCCGTCGCACCAAGGACGGCGTTCGCATTCTCGCTGACGGCGAACTGACGAGCAAGGTTGCTTTTGAAGTTGCCGGCGCTTCCAAGCCTGCACTCGAAAAGATTGAGAAGGCTGGCAGCTCTATCAAGCTTCTCGCAGTTGCAGCTGAAGCTTCCGAGTAATATATAGACTTCAGACGCCCGGGGCATAGTCGCTCCGGGCGTTTGCGCTCCCTGGCTTATGATGCTCTCGATTTAAATCGATTTATTGTGGCATTATGGCAAACTCTTCGCGGTGCAGCTGTTATGCGCGCCACATGCGGCATAAAGTGCCGCAGGGAGAGCCTCACAGTTCTTGAACTTCCTTGAGGGAGGGGATAGGACATAAAAAAACAGGGTGAGGCATGATGGCGGCGCAAAGCCGTGTTCGTCCGAAGCCCGTTTTTGAACCGGTATTTTTAGACCTTTCCGCATTGGCCGGTTTCGCTGGCCGGCAAGGGTCATTCGGAGAAATTTATGGCTTCAGCAGCGGAACAACTGGCTTCGAACCTGAATTTTTCGACCTTCGCTAAGGCGGAGGATCTGAAAAAGCGTCTCTGGTTTACTCTTGCCGCACTTCTCGTCTACCGTCTTGGTACCCACATTCCGCTTCCGGGTCTGAACCCAGAAGCCTATTCGCAGGCCTTCCGTGGCCAGGCCAATGGTATTCTCGGTCTTTTCAACATGTTTGCGGGTGGCGCCGTCGAGCGCATGGCAATCTTTGCCCTCGGCATCATGCCTTACATCTCCGCTTCGATCATCGTGCAGCTCATGACCTCGGTCGTGCCTTCGCTCGAAGCGTTGAAGAAGGAAGGCGAAGCCGGACGTAAGATCATCAACCAGTACACGCGCTACGGCACGGTACTGCTTGGCACCCTGCAGGCCTACGGCATCGCTGTCGGCCTTGAGAGCGGCAACGGCCTCGTAGTCGATCCTGGCCTGTTCTTCCGTATTTCCACCGTCATCACGCTACTCGGCGGCACGATGTTCCTGATGTGGCTTGGCGAACAGATTACCTCGCGCGGCATCGGCAACGGTATTTCGCTCATCATCTTTGCCGGTATTGCCGCAGGTCTGCCCAAGGCGCTTGCCGGCACGCTGGAACTCGGCCGCACCGGTGCGCTGTCGACAACGCTCATCCTCATGGTCGTTATCGTGGCAATCGGCGTCATCGCGCTGATCGTTTTCGTGGAACGCGCCCAGCGCCGTCTGCTGATACAATATCCGAAACGTCAGGTCGGCAACCGGATGTTCCAGGGCGATACCTCGCATCTGCCGCTGAAGCTCAACACGGCTGGCGTTATTCCCGCGATCTTCGCATCCTCGCTGCTGCTTTTGCCTGCGACGGCTGCCGGTTTTGCCGGAAACACCAACCTGCCGGGCTGGGCAACCTCGATCATCGCGTCGCTGCAGCATGGACAGCCGCTGTTCATGGCGCTCTACGGCCTGCTCATCGCGTTCTTTGCATTTTTCTACACGGCTATCGTCTTCAATCCGAAGGACACGGCCGATAACCTCAAGAAGCACGGCGGCTTCATTCCGGGCATTCGTCCGGGCGAGCGCACCGCGGAGTACATCGATTACGTTCTGACCCGTATCACGGTTGTCGGCGCTGTTTATCTTGTCTTCGTGTGTATCCTTCCTGAGACACTTATCGCACGTACGGGCATTCCATTAGCCCTTGGTGGTACTTCGCTTTTGATCGTTGTCAGTGTAACTCTGGACACGGTTGCGCAAATTCAGGGTCACCTGATCGCGCAGCAGTATGAAGGACTGATCAAGAAGTCGAAGTTGCGTGGAGGAAAGAGGGGACGATGAGACTGATATTTTTAGGTCCGCCGGGTGCGGGCAAGGGAACCCAGGCCAAACGCCTGACTGACAAGTACGGGATCCCGCAGCTTTCCACCGGTGACATGCTTCGCGCTGCGGTTAGCGCGGGCACGGAAATAGGCAAGCGCGCCAAGGCCGTCATGGACGCCGGCGGGCTGGTTTCCGACGATATCGTCAATCAGATCGTTTCCGAACGCATCGAAGCTCCAGACTGTGCCAAGGGTTTCATTCTCGATGGCTATCCGCGCACCGTTCCGCAGGCCAAGGCGCTTGCCGAGAACATGCACAAGAAGAACGTCGCCCTCGATGCCGTCATCGAACTGAAGGTGGACGAGGAGGCGCTGATTCGCCGAATCGAAAATCGCGTTGCAGAGACCATCGCTGCCGGTGGCACGGTTCGTTCCGACGACAATCCGGAAGCCTTCCGCAAGCGGCTGACGGAATATCGCGAGAAGACTGCGCCGCTGTCGCAATATTACAGCGAGCAGGGCGAACTTGTGACACTGGATGGCATGGCTGATGTCGATGCCGTCACCGCGGCCATCGAACGGGTTCTGGAAAAGGCCTCGGCCTGATGGTTGGAGCGGGATGGTGAAAACCGCAGGCGGTTTTCCCGGCAAATCCTGTGCTCCTGATATGGCGTATCCTTTGGATCGCAAAAGAATCTTGGCGGAGCCGGTTGCTTTTTAGCGCTGATTCCGTTAAACACCGCGCCAACTCGCGACATCCCAAGCGACTGGCGCGGATTTCCCTTAAGGGAGGGAAATCCGGGTTCGGTCGTTTTGACTTGTCACGGACATCAATTTTGAACTGGCGGTCGTGTCGGCCGCTCGAATGGAATCACCACTTGCCGGATGGCAACTGGAACCAAGGAGAAAAGACGTGGCACGTATCGCTGGCGTCAACATCCCGACTGCAAAGCGCGTTGTTATTGCGCTGACGTATATTCACGGGATTGGTCCGAAATTCGCGCAGGAAATCATGGACAAGGTCGGTCTTCCGGCTGACAAGCGCGTTCATCAGCTTACGGATGCTGAAGTTCTTCAGATCCGCGAAGCCATTGACCGCGACTATCAGGTCGAAGGCGATCTTCGTCGCGAGACCTCGATGAACATCAAGCGTCTGATGGACCTCGGCTGCTACCGCGGCCTGCGTCACCGTCGTGGCCTTCCGGTCCGCGGTCAGCGCACGCACACCAACGCCCGCACCCGTAAGGGTCCGGCGAAGGCTATCGCTGGTAAGAAGAAGTAATTTTCCGGTTCTCCGGAAAGGAGAGGCTGGTGCGGTCTGCGCCAGCCTTTCTGAGTTTGGCGTGAAGCTCGGAAACGGGTCGATCGCCGGTGTAGCCGCTGGTGTTACGGCGGTGAAGAGATCAATGAAAGGTATAAAATGGCCAAGGAAGCCGCACGCGTTCGCCGTCGCGAACGTAAAAATATCACGTCGGGCGTCGCGCATGTCAACTCGACCTTCAACAACACGATGATCACCATCACCGACGCACAGGGCAATGCTATTGCCTGGTCGTCCGCTGGTGCCAAGGGCTTCAAGGGTTCGCGCAAGTCGACCCCGTTTGCTGCCCAGATCGCTGCTGAAGATTGCGCGAAGAAGGCTCAGGAACACGGCATGAAGTCGCTTGAAGTTGAAGTTTGCGGTCCGGGTTCCGGCCGTGAATCGGCACTTCGCGCTCTGCAGGCTGCCGGTTTCATGATCACTTCCATTCGCGACGTGACGCCGATCCCGCACAACGGTTGCCGTCCGCGCAAGAAGCGCCGCGTCTGACGCGACCGTGGTTCGGAAATTCCGCCTTTCCTTCGGTCTGGCGGAATTTTCGTGTATCTGGCGTGTGCGCGTCGATTTCGATCGACGGACTTGCGCTCAAGAACCCACTGATGAACCGCGGAATTAGGTTCCTCTCAGTGTTTTCATGCTCGGTCCGTCACGATTGGATGGTGGCGGCGAACGGAAGGTTTAAAGATGATTCAGAAGAACTGGCAGGAACTTATCAAGCCGAACAAGGTCGAGTTCACCTCGTCCAGCCGCACCAAGGCAACGCTCGTTGCCGAGCCGCTGGAGCGTGGTTTCGGTCTTACCCTCGGCAACGCGCTGCGTCGCGTTCTGTTGTCTTCTCTGCGTGGTGCCGCTGTAACGGCCGTGCAGATCGACGGTGTCCTGCACGAATTCTCCTCCATCCCCGGCGTTCGGGAAGATGTGACGGATATCGTGCTCAACATCAAGGAAATCGCCATCAAGATGGATGGTGACGATTCCAAGCGCATGGTCGTGCGCAAGCAGGGTCCGGGTTCGGTAACCGCTGGTGACATCCAGACGGTTGGCGACATCGAGATCCTGAACCCCGACCACGTGATCTGCACGCTGGACGAGGGCGCTGAAATCCGCATGGAATTCACCGTCAACAACGGCAAGGGTTACGTACCGGCTGAGCGCAACCGCGCGGAGGATGCCCCGATTGGCCTCATTCCGGTGGACAGCCTGTATTCTCCGGTCAAGAAAGTGTCCTACAAGGTGGAAAACACCCGTGAAGGCCAGGTTCTCGACTATGATAAGCTGATCATGACGATCGAGACCAACGGTTCGGTTTCCGGCGAAGACGCCGTTGCCTTCGCCGCTCGCATTCTTCAGGACCAGCTCGGCGTCTTCGTCAACTTCGACGAGCCGCAGAAGGAAGCAGAAGAAGAATCGGTTACCGAACTCGCGTTCAACCCGGCGCTTCTCAAGAAGGTCGACGAGCTGGAGCTGTCGGTTCGTTCGGCTAACTGCCTGAAGAACGACAACATCGTCTATATCGGCGACCTGATCCAGAAGACCGAAGCCGAAATGCTTCGCACGCCGAACTTTGGTCGCAAGTCGCTGAACGAAATCAAGGAAGTTCTCGCTTCCATGGGTCTGCACCTCGGTATGGAAGTACCGGCATGGCCGCCTGAGAACATCGAAGATCTCGCCAAGCGTTACGAAGACCAATACTAACAAACAAGAAGGCAGACCTTAAAGACTGCCTTTCCCCGTCAAACAGCAGGTAAGTCACCTGCATGTGCCAGGAAACGGCAGGCCTTAGAGAAGGCACCTGCGTAGAAGGAGAATAGCAATGCGCCACGGTAATTCAGGCCGCAAGCTCAATAGAACCGCCAGCCACCGCAAGGCAATGTTTGCCAACATGGCTGCTTCGCTCATCACCCATGAGCAGATCGTCACCACCCTTCCTAAGGCGAAGGAAATCCGTCCGATCGTCGAGCGTCTCGTCACTCTCGGCAAGCGCGGCGACCTGCACGCTCGTCGTCAGGCGATCTCGCAGATCAAGGATCAGGACGCTGTTCGCAAGCTGTTCGACGCGATCGCTTCGCGTTACGCAACCCGCAATGGCGGCTACCTGCGTATCATGAAGGCTGGCTTCCGCCAGGGCGACAACGCGGCTCTCGCCGTCGTTGAATTCGTCGAGCGCGACGTTGACGCCAAGGGCGCAGCCGACAAGGCTCGCGTTGCTGCGGAAGCTGCTGCTGCCGAAGCTGCGTAAGGTCTGACGCCGTTCAGGCGTCGTGAATTAACAAGCCGGGTGAGAGATCACCCGGCTTTTTTATTTTCCAAAAGAATAGTCATGAACGACGCAGATAGTAACCGTCAGTGCCGTCGTCACCTTCGATCAACTCGACGGTCCGGTTGAGAAGCCATCTAATTCCCTTACCTTCGGCACCAAATTCAGCATTGGATGTGTTCCAAAGATTTCCAATCAAGCTATCTGAAACATCAGAGCGCAACAGGGATGCAAGGAATGTATGGAGCTCATTTCGCTCCTTTTTGGTTAAGTGATACAAACCTAAAAGTAAGACGCCATCCAAGCTTTCGAACATTTCGAAGTCTTGGATCATATAGCCTGTAAATTTCAGGAATACGGGTGCGGGTGTAATGGTCTTTTTCACAATATCGGCGTTCCGAGGGTAAGCTGTATCAACATAGAAGCCATTAGGGCGGCTGGCGTCGTGAACAATAAATACGCCAACTTCGTAATTTTCGCTTGTCTTGTATATCGCTCGATAGATTTTTGGCAGGATTTACTTAATGATATCTAAGCTATTCCTCTCTATCGGCTCGATGTCCTGCAATCGTAGTTTTTAACGATGCTTGGAAAGCGCTCGCTTCACTCCGGAACGTGGATGCGACCCTTGATGTGCTTGAGTTGCGCGACAATCGTAAACGTCATGATGACCAGCAGCGACCACGAACTCCACTTGCCGATATGCACCACGGACCAGGCGCCGATCTGATCGGGATATTTCCAGATACCGAAGAATGTGGAGATGTTTTCCGCCAGCCAGACGAAAAACCCTATCAGGACGAAGGAGAGAAGCAGCGGCATCTTTCGATCCCGATCATAGGGACGGTAGACCACCGTTGCGCGGGAATAGAGGCCGATGGCGCAGGCGGCGATGTACCAGCGGTAGTCACCGATAAAGTGGTGGGTGAAGAAGTTGGCGTAGATGGCGATGCCGATCAGCGTTGCCATCCAATAGGTGGGATAATTGCGAATGCGCACATCCAGCAGGCGCCACGCCTGGATGATGTAGCTGCCGACGGCGGCGTACATGAAGCCGGAAAAGAGCGGCACGCCGAGGACCTTGCTATAGGCGAAGTCGGGGTAGGACCAGGACTGGATAGCGCTTGACGTCTTGAACACCTCAAGCGCGAAGCCGACGATATGGAACAGCAGGATGGCCTTGGCCTCGTCAAGCGTTTCCAGCCTGCTCCAGATCATGAGGAACTGGATGCCGAGCGCGACGATCAGCAGCACGTCATAACGCGGAATGCCAAATACCCCACCATGCGGCACCACGAAGATGGAAATGAAGAACAATCCCGCAAACAGGCAGGCACGGGCCTCCTTGATGCCGAAATAGAGAAATTCGATGACAAAGCGCCTGATGCCCTTGAGTTCGCCCCAAGGATAGGTATCGCACAGAAGATTGTCCAAAACCGAGAGGCGGGTTGCGGCTGGGCCTGTTGCTGTGCTCATGTTCGCGCCTCGATTTGTATCCGTTAAATTTTCATACGAAAACCGGAAGGAACTCGCATGGGTCCGTCACGCCTTTCCCCGCCTTATTTTGCCCGCATCCGGCTTTTGGCGGCGGCCATGATTGTGATCATTGGCGGTCTTTGCTTGCGGGCGTTCGGCTACGAGGTGGGATTGCCGTTCGTGGCGGTAAAATATGGCGGATCCGTGCTCTGGGGGGCGATGGTCTATCTGCTGCTGGCGGCCATCCTTCCGTCCCGCTGGTACGGTTACGAGGTTCACATCGCCGTCATCGTCGTCGTCGTCGTGGAATTGATCCGGCTCGTTCATTTCCCGGCGCTGGACGCGTTTCGCGCAACGGCGGCCGGAGCTTTGCTGCTCGGCCGCGTTTTCTCGGTGTGGAATATCGTCTGTTATATCGGCGGGATCGCGGTGGCGTCCTTTACGTCCGGACGGGGCTTGCGCGCTTATTCCTCTTCGCCACCATGATCGAAGGCCGCACCAGCCGATACCCGAGCAACACCACCATCGTACTGATATAAAACACCGGCTCGAGCGTGATCGATTTTCGCGCCAGCACGAAATGCAGTACGCCGACGATGAGCACGAGATAGACGAGTTTGTGCAGCGTGTTCCAGCGGCTGCCGAGCTTGCGGATCGACCAGCGGTTGGAGGTGAGCGCGAGCGGCAGCAGCATGACGAGCCCCGCCATGCCGAGCATGATGTAGGGGCGTTTGAGAATATCAGCGGCGATGGAGCTGAAGACCAGGCCGCGGTCCAGAACCAGATAGACGCTGAAATGCGCCAGCACGTAATAGAAGGCGATCAGTCCCAGCGCCCGGCGATAGGCGATGAGGTTGATGTTGAAGAGATCGCGCAGCGGCGTCACCAGCAGGCCGAGGCACAGAAAGCGCAGCGCCCAGATGCCGAGCAGGTGCTCGAAATCCTTGACCGGATTAAAGCCGAGGCCGCCGGTTGCGGCGAGGTAAAAATACCAGAGGCCGGGACAGAGGCCGATGACATAAAGCGACCAGATGGCTGCCGGCTGGTAACGCTTCGGCAGTGAGGGAAGCGAAAAGGCGAGCGCCATGATCAGTAATTCGCCTTTAGATCGAGGCCGGTATAGAGGCTTGCCACCTCGTCATAGCCGTTGAACATCAGGGTAGGGCGGTTCTGGGTGCCGAAAAAGCCGCCTTCGCCGATGCGCTGTTCCGTCGCCTGGCTCCAGCGCGGATGGTCCACATGCGGATTGACGTTGGAATAGAAGCCATATTCGCGGGCGTTGGAGTTTTTCCACGTCGTTTCCGGCTGTTTCTCGACAAGCGAAATACGGACGATGGATTTGATGCCCTTGAAGCCGTATTTCCAGGGAACGACGAGGCGAATGGGCGCGCCATTCTGGTTCGGCAGGGTTTCGCCGTATAGTCCGACGGCAAGAATGGTCAGAGGATGGCGGGCCTCATCTAGGCGCAGACCCTCGACATAGGGCCAGGACAGAGGCTGGAACAGGCCGCTCTGGCCCGGCATTTCCTCCGACCGCACCACGGTTTCGAAGGACACGTATTTCGCGCTGCCGAGTGGCTCCACCTTGTCGAGAAGCGCGGCGAGAGGGAAACCGATCCACGGAATGACCATCGACCAGCCCTCGACGCAGCGCATGCGATAGGTGCGCTCCTCTAGCTGATATTTCATCAGCTCTTCGATGCCGAATTCCTGCGGTTTGGAGACAAGGCCATCCACCTTCACCGCCCAGGGGGTGGGCTTGAACTTGCCGGAATTTTCCTTCGGGTCGGATTTGCCCACTCCGAACTCATAGAAATTATTGTAGCTGGTGACGGCATCGAGCGGGGTGAGCTTCTCATCCAGCTTGTAGGCGCCTGCTTTAGCAGCAAGTGGAGTGGCGACAGCCTCGCGGCCGGAAAGCCCGATTGCCGCAAGCCCCGCCGCCGTGCCGAGAAAGCCGCGTCTCGAGAGGTATATATTCTTCGGCGTGATTTCTCCTGCCGGGATGAGGGGCGGACGATAGGCGGGCATTTCAACCTCCACAAAAGCCGGGTGCATCGGCGATAAATCGATTATGATAGGCTATACGGCCGCTGCACAGATATGTTTCAGCACTCTGCGCAAAAACAGCGGCCGGGCGGCAAAAATCGCGCATTTGTGATGACAGGCCGCGCGAATTGCAACATTCAAACCGGGCGTACCGTACCGAACCGTACTGTTTTGCCCGAAGGTGACAGTGACAGGGCTTACGGTTTGCGCTAGAAAAACCGCAAAATAGGGCGAGGGCATTTTGACCGCGGTGCGGGAATGCGCTCTTCTGCCCAAGAGATCGAGGAAAACACCATGCCAGTCTATCGCTCCAGAACGACAACCCACGGCCGCAACATGGCGGGCGCGCGCGGCCTATGGCGCGCCACCGGCATGAAGGACAGCGATTTCGGCAAGCCCATCATCGCGGTAGTCAATTCCTTTACGCAGTTTGTGCCGGGCCATGTGCATCTGAAGGATCTCGGCCAGCTCGTTGCGCGTGAAATCGAAGCGGCCGGCGGCGTCGCCAAGGAATTCAATACCATCGCTGTCGATGACGGCATCGCCATGGGCCATGACGGCATGCTTTATTCGCTGCCGTCGCGCGAAATCATCGCTGACTCGGTCGAATACATGGTCAACGCCCATTGCGCCGACGCGATGGTGTGCATTTCCAACTGCGACAAGATCACCCCCGGCATGCTGAATGCGGCGATGCGCCTCAACATTCCCGCCGTATTCGTTTCCGGTGGTCCGATGGAAGCAGGCAAGGTCGTTCTGCATGGCAAGACGGTCGCGCTCGATCTGGTCGACGCCATGGTCGCAGCTGCCGATGACAAGATTTCCGATGAGGACGTCAAGATCATCGAGCGTTCCGCTTGCCCGACCTGCGGTTCCTGTTCCGGCATGTTCACTGCCAATTCCATGAACTGTCTGACCGAGGCGCTAGGCCTGTCATTGCCCGGCAATGGCTCGACGCTTGCCACCCATTCGGACCGCAAACGCCTGTTCGTCGAGGCCGGTCACCTGATCGTCGATCTGGCGCGCCGTTATTACGAGCAGGACGACGAGACCGTTCTGCCGCGCACCATTGCCAACAAGGCGGCGTTTGAAAACGCCATGTCGCTGGATATCGCCATGGGCGGTTCCACCAACACGGTGCTGCATATTCTGGCGGCAGCGCATGAGGGCGGTGTCGATTTCGGCATGGAAGACATCGACCGTCTTTCCCGCAAGGTTCCCTGCCTTTCCAAGGTCGCGCCTGCCAAGCAGGACGTGCACATGGAAGACGTTCACCGCGCCGGCGGCATCATGCGCATTCTCGGCGAGCTGGATCGTGGCGGTCTCCTCAATCGCGATACCTACACGGTGCACGAGGCGACGCTGGGCGACGCCATCGACCGTTGGGACATCACCCGCACCAACAGCGAAACCGTGCGGCAGTTCTTCAAGGCTGCCCCCGGCGGCGTTCCGACGCAGGTGGCCTTCAGCCAGTCGTCGCGCTGGGACGATCTGGATACGGACGGTGAAAACGGCGTTATCCGCTCGGTTGAAAAGCCTTTCTCCAAGGATGGCGGTCTGGCCGTGCTTTATGGCAACATCGCTCTTGATGGCTGCATCGTGAAGACGGCGGGTGTCGACGAATCCATCCTGAAATTCAGCGGTCCGGCGGTTGTTTACGAAAGCCAGGACGCGGCGGTGAAGGGTATTCTTTCCAACGAGGTCAAGGCAGGTGATGTCGTCGTCATTCGTTACGAAGGACCGAAGGGCGGCCCCGGAATGCAGGAAATGCTCTATCCGACCAGCTACCTCAAGTCCAAGGGCCTCGGCAAAGCCTGCGCGCTGATCACCGACGGACGTTTTTCGGGCGGCACCTCCGGCCTGTCCATCGGCCATGCCTCGCCGGAAGCGGCGCAGGGCGGCGCTATCGGCCTCGTGCGTCAGGGCGACTTGATCGAGATCGATATTCCCAACCGCACGATCAACCTCAAAGTTACGGATGCGGAACTGGCAGCCCGCCGCGCCGAGCAGGATCAGCTCGGCTGGAAGCCTGCGGAGTTCCGCAAGCGCAACGTCACAACAGCGCTGAAGGCCTATGCGGCTTTTGCGTCCAGTGCCGACAAGGGTGCTGTTCGGATTTTGCCGGAGTAATCTGGCGGGCAGGATCCTACAGGCAGCTTAAGCCGCTCTTCTGAGCGGCTTTTTCTTTTGATGATCCAGATTACGTGCGTCGTTAAGAAACAGATTCAATTGCCTCAGAGCTTGATTCTCCAAATTCGCGCAACACGCTGTTTCTCCGCCGTAAATTCGAAACCATCCGACCGTCCACCCTCCATTCCAGCAGTCACATTGGAGTGATGTTCCGTCACGTGCCCTTTTCCAACGCGTCGCGATGCCTAACTTCAGCATCATGAAAAGACGAACCGCACTCGGCCTTATCGCATCCCTGCCTTTCGCCCGCCTTGCCCACGGCCAAACACCCGGCAACGGCGCCCGCTTCAGTCCATTGCTCAACGAGGCGGATGGGCTTTCGAGCCTGAAAGCCGTCATCGTCAGTATTGACGGCGAGGAGGTGGCCAGCCGTGCCTATCACGGCGCCAGCCTCACTGGTTCCACCAACATCAAGTCGGCCTCGAAATCGGTTATTTCCGCGCTGGTCGGCATGGCGATCGATCGCAAGATATTGGCTGGGGCGGATCAGCCGATTGCCACAATTCTGCGCAGCGATTTTCCGCCGAACCCCGATGCGCGTCTGGAAAGGGTGACCATCGGCAACCTGCTTTCCATGCAGTCCGGTCTGGAACGAATGTCCGGCCCGAACTACGGCCGCTGGGTCGCCAGCCGCAACTGGGTGCGAATGGCGCTGGGGTCGGGTTTTGCCGGAGAGCCGGGCGGCGGCATGCTTTACTCCACCGGTTCCACGCATCTGCTTTCGGCGATTTTGACCAAGGCATCCGGCCGTTCGACGCTGTCGCTTGCGCGCGACTGGTTCCGGCCGCTGGAGGGCTTCTCAATCGGCGGCTGGGAGCGCGACCCGCAGGGCATCTATCTGGGCGGCAACCAGATGGCGATGACGGCGCGATCGCTGCTGGCTTTCGGCGAGCTTTACCGGCTGGGCGGGGTAACGCCAGACGGCGAGCGTTTGATTTCGCAGAGCTGGATCGATCAATCCTGGCAGCAACGCACCAATTCCGTCTTCAACGGCGATGGTTACGGCTATTGCTGGTTCATCAAGGAGATGGCGGGCGAGACGGTTTATTATGCCTGGGGCTACGGCGGGCAGATGCTCTATATCGTCCCCGCCAAACGGCTTTCGGTGGTTATGACGTCCCGTGAGGACGCGCCTTCGGCGAGAACCGGTTATCGCGACCAATTGCATGGGCTGATGGAGAATATCATTCGCGTGGCGTGAAAATCAAAGCGGTCTGTTTATGCTCTGAAAAGCTTCCCCGAGCCGCTTCATGCGCTCCTCATAGGCACTTGTGATGCAGGCGATATCCGCGTTGCATTCCTGGCGCTTTTTCAACCATTGGCTCTGCTCTTCGCGCAAGGTGTCGCGTGCGCCCATCGCCATCAGTTGTGTCAGGATGTCGAAGGTGGTGACCATCTTCACGTCCTGGTCGTTGAGGGCTCGGTTGTCGCAGATCGCCTTTTCATCCGCGGCCAGATCCGGCTTCGTGCAATCAAAGCTGGCGGCGTTGGCGGGTGAACCCAGTGAAGCGCAGGCGAGGAGGATGCCGGAGGCAAGGATTGTCTGTTTCAGGTGCATGGGTCGTCTCATTTTGAGGACAGGCTCGTATGTGTGAAACCGAAATGGGGTGCAGTTGGTTCCACCTGCGCAAGCCGGTCATCGCATGAAAAAGATCGGCCATCATCTTGCCGCGCTTTGCTTTATAGGCTTTCGCGTTATAACTCCATCATACTGATGAGGATGAGGAATCACATGCAGAGCGTGCTGAAGTATCTGTCCACCGGCTTTCTTGCGGCGCTGCTTCTCGTTCCGGTCGGAGCGCAGGCGCAGGACAACAAGACCGTGCCCGCAAGCCACACGGAAATGCAGCTTTCCTTCGCGCCGCTGGTCAAGCGTACCGCAGGCGCTGTGGTGAATGTCTATGCCGAACGCATCGTGCAGCGGCGCTCGTCGCCCTTTGCCGGCGACCCGTTCTTCGAACAGTTCTTTGGCCAGCAGATGCCGAACCGCACGGAGAAACAGTCTTCGCTCGGATCGGGTGTGATCGTGACGGCCGGCGGCCTCGTGGTGACCAACAATCATGTCATCGATGGTGCCGACGACATCAAGGTGGCGCTGGCGGATGGGCGTGAATTCTCCTCCAAGGTGCTGCTGAAGGACGACCGGGTCGATCTTGCCATTCTGCAGATCGATGCGAAGGAACAGTTTCCGGTGCTTTCGCTTGGCAATTCGGATGCCATCGAAGTCGGCGATCTCGTGCTTGCCATCGGCAACCCCTTCGGTGTCGGCCAGACGGTAACGAGCGGCATCGTCTCGGGACTGGCGCGCAACCAGGTGACGCAGGGCGATTTCGGCTTCTTCATCCAGACCGACGCCTCTATCAACCCCGGCAATTCCGGCGGTGCGCTGATGAACATGGCGGGTGAGTTGATCGGCATCAACACCGCCATCTTCTCCAAGGGCGGCGGGTCGAACGGCATCGGTTTTGCCATTCCCGCCAACCTTGTCCGCGTTTTCGTTGCCGCCGCCGAGCGTGGCGACGCGAACTTCCAGCGGCCCTATATCGGCGCGACCTTCGATCCGGTGACCTCCGACGTTGCCGAGGCGCTTGGCCTGCACCGTGCGCGCGGTGCGCTCGTCGTCAGCGTCGTCAAGGGCGGCCCGGCGGAGAAGGCCGGCATCGAGCCGGGGCAGGTCGTAACGGCGGTCAACGGTTTGGAGGTGGAGCATCCCGATGCACTCGGTTATCGCCTCACGACGGCTGGCATCGGCAAGTCTGCCGAATTGACGCTGGTGGAGAAGGGCAAAGAGAAGAAGGTGACCATTGCGCTCGACACGGCGCCGGAAACCGCGCCGCGTGACGAACGGCTGCTGGAGGGACGCAATCCCCTGGCGGGCGCAACTGTCGCCAATCTCTCGCCGAAGCTTGCGGATGAACTGCGCATGCCTTCGCAGGTGACCGGCGTCGTCGTCACCGATGTGAAGCGCGGTTCGCCGGCCTATCGGGTCGGTTTCCAGCCGAAGGACGTCATCCTGTCGCTGAACGGCTCGGATATCGGCTCCACGGCTGCGGTCGAAAAGGCGCTGGATGACAATCCCGGCTTCTGGCGGGTGGAAATCCTGCGTGACGGTCAACGTATCCGGCAGTTCCTGCGATGAGCGATGACCTCTTTGCCCCACAAGTGCCTGTCGAGGTCGCCAACCGGCGGCCTCTTGCCGATCGCCTGCGTCCGAAGACGCTGGCGGAGGTGACCGGGCAGCCGCATCTGACGGGTGAAGAGGGCGTGCTGCGCCGAATGATCGATAGCGGCTCACTCGGATCGATGATCTTCTGGGGGCCGCCCGGCACCGGCAAGACGACGGTCGCCCGTCTGCTTTCGGGCGAGGCCGGGCTGGCTTTCGAACAGATTTCGGCGATCTTTTCCGGTGTTGCCGATCTTAAGAAGGTTTTCGAGGCAGCACGCACACGCCGGATGAACGGCCGGCAGACGCTGCTTTTTGTTGACGAGATCCATCGTTTCAACCGTGCCCAGCAGGACAGCTTCCTGCCGGTCATGGAAGACGGCACCATCATTCTTGTGGGTGCAACCACCGAAAACCCGTCCTTTGAACTGAATGCCGCTCTTTTGTCGCGGGCGCGTGTCCTCACGTTCGGTTCGCATGACGAGGAGAGCCTGGGCGAGCTTTTGAAGCGCGCCGAAGAGGCGGAGGGCAAGCCTCTGCCGCTGACCGAGGAGGCGCGTGTCAGCCTGATCCGGATGGCCGATGGCGATGGCCGCGCCGTGCTGACGCTTGCCGAAGAGGTCTGGCGTGCGGCGCGCAAAGACGAGACTTTCGATACCGAAGGGCTGACGCGCATCGTGCAGCGGCGCGCGCCGGTTTACGACAAGGGACAGGACGGCCACTACAATCTGATTTCCGCGCTGCATAAATCGGTGCGCGGTTCGGACCCGGATGCGGCGCTTTATTATCTCTGCCGCATGTTTGACGCCGGCGAAGACCCGCTTTTTATCGGGAGGCGGCTGGTGCGCATGGCGGTGGAGGATATCGGCCTTGCCGATCCGCAGGCGCTTGCCGTCTGCAATGCCGCCAAGGACGCCTATGATTATCTGGGGTCACCGGAAGGCGAACTGGCGCTGGCGCAGGCCTGCGTCTATCTCGCCACCGCGCCGAAATCGAATGCCGTTTATACAGCCTTCAAATCGGCGATGCGGGCTGCCAAGGAAAACGGCTCGGTGGTGCCGCCAAAGCATATTCTGAACGCGCCCACAAAGCTGATGAAGGGCGAGGGTTACGGTGACGGTTACCGTTACGACCATGACGAGCCGGATGCCTTTTCGGGACAGGACTATTTTCCGGAAAAAATGGGTCGCAAGACGTTTTACGATCCGCCCGACAGGGGTTTCGAGCGGGACATCCGCAAGCGTCTCGACTGGTGGGCGAAGCTGCGCCGCGAGCGCGGTTCGCGTTAAAAAGCTTTCTTCACAAAAAGAATAAGGCGCTTGCCAAAGTGAGTCGTAAAACCGCGCCATCCAACTGTTTCCAAAGGGAAATCAGGATGCCTTGCGATGTTGTATGACCTGCGACGGCGCAGGCAGCATCTTGACCGAGGATTCTGCCAGACCGCTATGCCCTTCGGCATCGATCACCAGATGCCAGTGCAAGGTCTCGGGAATGCTGATGCGGATCGGCGATTTTTTCGCGACGCCGCCGAGATATTTGAAATCGAGCAATTCGGTGAAACGCTGGAAATTTGCGCCTGTCATCAGCCGCACATTGTTGACGGCCGACAGGGACACCTCAATGGTCGTCCCAGCCCGCAATTCCTTCAGGTCATAATGTGTAAAGCGGAAATTCGGCCGTGACATTGCGCGTCTCCCTGTACCTGCATTTTGGCAAAAGAGGATAGGACGTCAGGGTTAACGAGCTCTTTAAAACGGCAGCACCCTGTAGAATTTCGGGTCGCTGTGCCGGTTTCGAACGGCCGTGGAGAGTATTGAAGGGTTTGATGGAGGAGGTCTGGAATAATACTAACGTATAATAGGCGTATTCAGTGATAATAAATTTTTTAACTCTAACATCGGCTGGTCGAAGTGCCGTCAGCGGCGTTGGGGGAAATATGAAAAGCGTCACGATATCTATGCGCCTTTATGCGCTCGTTGCATTGTTTCTGGCAATATTGACTGCGGCACTGACATTCAGCCTGTTCGAGACCTTTCATGAGATGGAACGCGAGCGTAAAGCGGGGCTCGCATCCATGAACGAAACAGCTGTCGCCATTCTTGAGCAATATTACCGGCTGGAGCAGGGTGGCACCCTGACGCGTGAGGCCGCGCAGCAGCAAGCCAAGACCACGATTGCGGCGATGCGCTATGGCAACGGCAGCGGTTATTTTTGGATCAACGACATGCATCCCAAGATGGTGATGCATCCGATCAAGCCAGAGATGAACGGCAGCGATCTCACTGCCAACAAGGATCCGAACGGCAAGGCGCTGTTCGTTGAATTCGTCAATACGGTGAAGGCGGGCGGCCAGGGCTTTGTAGATTACTATTGGCCCAAGCCCGGCGCGCCGGACCCAGTCGAGAAATTTTCCCATGTCGCCGGTTTCGCGCCCTGGGGATGGATTGTCGGCACTGGCGTTTATGTCGACGACCTTGAGGCAGTTTTCTGGAGCAACGCCTATTTCAACATCGCAGTGTGTGTTCTGTCCGGCCTTCTGGTGATCGGCGTGGCTGCCGCCGTCGTGCGCAGCGTGACACGGCCTATCGATCGCATCCGGCAGAGTATGAAGCGGATCGCTGATGGTGACGGCGAGGCGGAAATTGAATTCGCCGACCGTCGCAACGAAATCGGTGCCATTGCCAAGACGTTGCTGGTGCTGCGTGACAGCGTCAACGAGCGCAGCGCCTTGCAGGCCCGCGAGGCGGGGCAGCAGCGGGCGCTGGAGGAGGCGCGGCATGGCAACGAGATGGCGTTGCGCTCCGCATCCGAGCGTCAGGCTCATGCCATGAACGAGCTCGGCAGTTCGCTGGAAGCACTCGCCAATGGCGATCTGACCGTCGAGCTTGCCGATATCGGCGGCGAATATGAAAAGCTGCGCATGGATTTCAACCGCGCCGTCGGCGCGCTGCATGGGGCGATCGAGGCGATCGCCAGAACCGGCCATGTCGTCAACGATAGCGCATCTGACATCAGCGGTGCGACCGGCAATCTTTCTCGCCGGACAGAGCAGCAGGCAGCGGCGCTGGAGGAGACGGCGGCGGCTCTTGACGAAATCACCGCGACGGTGCGCACCGCTTCCGAACGGGCGAACGAGGCCCGGCAAATGGTGCAGGATACAAAAACGAGCGCAGGCCGCTCGGGCGAGATCGTGCGCAATGCAGTCGATGCGATGGGCCGCATAGAGGAATCTTCGCGGCGCATCGGGCAGATCATTTCCGTCATCGACGAAATCGCGTTCCAGACCAACCTTCTGGCGCTGAATGCCGGTGTTGAGGCCGCAAGGGCGGGCGAAGCGGGACGCGGTTTTGCCGTGGTGGCGCAGGAGGTTCGCGAACTGGCGCAACGCTCTGCCAATGCCGCCAAGGAGATCAAGACCCTTATCAATCGTTCGGCGGAAGAGGTCGGCGGCGGTGTCGCACTCGTTCGCTCCACGGGTGACGCGCTGGATGAGATCGTGACGCTGGTCAACCGGGTCGACGGCCACGTCAATTCAATCGCCACGGCGGCACGGGAACAGGCCACCGGCCTGCAGGAGATCAACACATCCGTCAACCACATGGACCAGATGACCCAGCAGAACGCCGCCATGGTGGAAGAGACGACGGCGGCCAGCCAGACGCTGGCCGAAGAAAGCCGGCAGCTCCGCGCGCTGCTGTCCCGTTTCGAACTCGGGCATGGGGCAGGGCGCGAGGTTTCGCGGGCGGCTTGATTTTTATCCGTTTGAGATAGTTTACAGGGCGCGGCTTTGGCTGCGCCCTTTCTGTTTCGAGGAAGTGCGACAACCTCTCCTCCGTCGTGCCGGACCCGTGGTGTATCTGCGTCGTGAGAGGCGTTGGTTTGCAGAGCTTTGCTCACACCTTTGGTATGATTTCGGTCGAGGCTTCCCCATTTCCCGCGTCACGGAACAGCCCGGTTCGTTATTTCTCCCAACCAATAAGGATTCGTTTACCCCGTTTCTTTAAAATTTACCTGTATTGCCGCGGGTAGCGGCCGCTGAAGGTACAGGTTCTCGTATGGCGTATGTTTCCCTTCCGCGTCGTCTTGTGACGTTGTTGATGATTTCCACGGTCATGGTGTCGTGTTCGGCGGAGGGCCTTGTGCCGCCGGCCGAGGTTGACGGCACGACACGTGTCGGCGCCATCCGGTCGTCGCGGCAGCAAGGCTACAGCGCGCCGCCGGGTGCGGTCTATCAGGCCGAGCGGACCGGGCAGACCGGGCAGGCCACCAATTATCCCGCAGCCGTATCGCAACCGATGCCGGAGCCTTATGCCTCGCAGGATCCCCTGCTGCAATCGCCACAGGGCGGCCAGGGCTATTCCACGCTCGATGGCCAGCATCAGGCGCGCATGGCCGCGAACGGCCAAAGCATGGCCTCCCCAGCCATGCCCAACCAGCAGGCTGCCGCAAACCAGATCGCCGAAGGCGAGGGCGGGGTGAATATGGATTCCATGCTGGGCGTGGAGCCGGTTCGCGGACTTGCGGAAGAGCAGGACGCCGATATTGCCGAAGGCGCTTCCGCCCAGCCGGTGGTGGACGGCATCGGCACCGACAATCCGGTTGCCGTTTCTCCGGCTCGCCGGCAACAAAGTGCGGGTCAGTCGCGGTTGATACCGCCACCGCCGCCCGGGTCTTCTTCCCGCCGCCAGCCGGTGGAGGAGGTCGCCATGTTGATGCCTAATGATCCGATGGCCCGTGACGGATTGCAAAGCAACCGCTCGGCCATGCCGCCCGGCGTCATGCCATCCTCGGAAGTGGCCTGTCGCTCCGAGCTGCGCCGTCTCGGCGTCGCCTTCCGCGATGTTGCGCGCATTGCAGATGGTCCGACCTGCGGTATCGACTATCCGATCGAACTCAGCGGGCTTGCCAGCGGCGTTGCCATCCGCCCGGCAGTGAAGCTCAATTGCCAGGTCACGCTTGCCTTCGCCAAATGGGTAAAGTTCGAACTCGTGCCGTCCTCCCGATTCCGTTACCTCTCAGGCGTCGGACGCATCACGCCCATGGGCGGTTATTCCTGCCGCAAGATGAATTCGCGCTCCAGCAATCCGTGGTCCGAACATGCGCGCGGCAACGCCATCGATATCGGCACCATAACGCTGAACAACGGCAAGGAGATCGATGTTCGCAGCAAGAACTTCTTCGCCTTCCGGGAAAAGGCGCTGCTGAAGGCAGTGAGGTCCGATAGCTGCAAATATTTCTCCACGGTTCTCGGGCCAGGCAGCGATCCCAACCACTGGAACCATTTCCACTTCGACCTGCGCACCCGCAAGTCCGGTTACAGGCATTGTGACTAAGTCGCGTTGGTGGAGGTTTTCGGCTGAGTTTGAAAGCGTTTCCTCCGTCATGCTCGGGCCTGTCCCGAGCATCTGCAACGTCGCGATGGGCGTTACGTGGGCAGATCCTCGGCACAAGGCCGAGGATGACGTCGAGTACGGAGAGCAGCTTGTTATCGACTTGCTGCCGATGGCTGTGGATCCCAGGATAAGGCAGGAATGACGAAAGTTGGGGATGTTTCTCTATCTGCGAGCCAGCGATAGCCGCCCGTACCACGCCCACAAAAAAAGACCGGCCCTAAGGCCGGTTGAAGAAGACTGCCTAAATCGGGGGATATCGGCGTCTTTGCAAGGGCATGCAATGGGAAAGAATCCCATAAAACGGTCCATCCGGTGCGGATATCCGGCAAAAAACATCGCGCCGTACTGACCTGCGGCCAACATGGCTTGCCGCCCTTTTCTGATACGCTATGAGCATCACATGTTTGTGACAACGGCCCCGGGAGCCTGCTTTCATGCCCCCTGTTTCAGAGATACTGATCTTTGCTTCGGCGCTTGCGGCCGCGGGCGTGGTCGCTGGACTTCTGGCGGGGCTGTTCGGCATTGGCGGCGGTGCTGTGCTGGTGCCGGTGTTCTACCATGTTTTCGGGCTTCTGGATGTGCCGGAGGCGGTGCGCATGCATCTGTCGCTTGGCACGTCGCTTGCCATCATCGTGCCGACCTCCATTCGTTCCTTCCTGACGCATCGGCAGAAAGGTGCCGTTGATATCGATCTCCTGAAGGGCTGGATCGTCGCCGTGCCGCTCGGCACCATCCTCGCATCGGTGGTGGCTGCGCATGCCTCGAGCGTGGCTTTGCGGCTGATCTTCGCTTTCATTGCGCTTGCGCTCGCCTTCCGGATGATCTTCAACCGGGCGAGCTGGCATCTCGGTTCAGACCTGCCGAAAAACCCGGCACGCTTTCTGGTCGGCACCGGCATCGGCCTTCTGTCAGGGCTGATGGGTGTGGGCGGCGGGGTGATGAACAACACTTTCATGACGCTTTACGGACGCACCATCCATCAGGCGGTTGCCACATCCTCCGGTGTCGGAGTGCTTATTTCGCTGCCGGGTCTCCTCGGGTATATCTGGGCCGGCTGGGGTGATGCGGGTCTGCCGCCTTTTTCCACCGGCTTCATCAACTGGATCGCCGTCGCGCTGCTGATCCCCATCACGCTTGTCGTCGCGCCCTATGGCGCCCGGCTGGCGCATGCACTCAGCAAGAAGCAGCTGGAGCGGGCCTTCGGGGTGTTTCTGGTCTTCGTCGCAGCCCAGTTTTTCTATAGCGTCTACGGCTGATTTTCCCTCCCCGCCGAATGCAGTGTTCAGGCCGTTGGGCTGGCAATTGCGGGTTGTACGGCCTATATGGCGTGCATCTTACTCGTTTTTTCGAAAGATTCGCGATGAATGCCATTGTTTCGATACGGAATCTGACAAAATCCTACGCAAATGGCTTTCAGGCGCTCAAAGGTGTCAGCCTCGATATCAAAGAGGGGGAAATCCTTGCTCTTCTCGGACCTAACGGAGCCGGCAAGACGACGCTGATCTCTATCATCTGCGGGCTTGTCAATCCGGGTGAAGGCTCGGTTCTCGTTGGCGGATATGATGTGGTGAAGGATTTTCGCCAGACGCGTGCCCTGATCGGCCTTGTGCCACAGGAACTGACGACAGACCAGTTTGAGACCGTGTGGAACACTGTCAGCTTCTCGCGCGGTCTGCATGGGCAGAAGAAGAACCCGGAACTGATCGAGCGCGTCCTGAAATCGCTGTCGCTCTGGGACAAGAAGGACAATATGCTGCGGGAGCTTTCCGGCGGCATGAAGCGACGCGTGCTGATCGCCAAGGCGCTTGCGCACGAACCGAAGGTCCTCTTCCTCGACGAGCCGACGGCGGGTGTGGATGTTACCTTGCGCCGCGACATGTGGAATGTCGTTTCCGAGCTGCGCTCCAAGGGCGTCACAATCATTTTGACCACGCATTACATCGAGGAGGCGGAAGAGATCGCCGATCGGGTGGGCGTCATCAATGGCGGCCAATTGTTGCTGGTGGAAGAAAAGACCGCGCTGATGAAGAAGCTTGGCCGCAAGCAGCTTTTCCTTGAACTTTCGCAGCCGGTGGAGGCGTTGCCGGACAGTCTCTCATCCTTCGGCCTTTCGCTCTCGGATGACCGCAACACCATCACCTACGAGATCGAGGACAACGGCGAGCAGGGGCGCATTGCCGATCTGCTGACTGCGCTTTCCGGTGCCAACATCCATTTCAAGGATATTTCGACACGTCAAAGCTCTCTTGAGGATATTTTCGTCTCGCTGGTAGGAGACCAGAAATGAATTTCGAAGCCGTCAAGTCCATCTACCTGTTCGAAATGGCGCGCACCCGCCGCACCCTGTTGCAGAGTGTCGTGTCGCCGGTCATTTCCACCTCTCTCTATTTCATCGTTTTCGGAACGGCGATCGGTTCAAGGATTCAGGAGGTTGGCGGGGTTTCCTATGGCGCGTTCATAACGCCCGGCCTGATCATGCTGACGCTTCTGACGCAATGCATCAGCAACGGCTCTTTCGGCATCTATTTTCCGAAATTCACCGGCACGGTCTACGAGATATTGTCTGCGCCAGTGGCGATGACGGAAATTGTTGCCGGTTATGTCGGGGCGGCGGCGACCAAGGGGCTGATGATCGGCACGATCATCCTTATAACGGCCTCCTTCTTCGTGGATATCACCATCGCCCATCCGTTCATGATGATCCTGTTCTTTGTGCTGACGGCGGTGAGCTTCAGCCTGTTCGGCTTCATCATCGGCATCTGGGCCACGAATTTCGAGCAACTGAACCTCATCCCGATGCTGGTGGTGCCGCCTCTGACATTCCTCGGCGGCAGCTTCTACTCCATCGACATGCTTCCGCCCTTCTGGCAGACGGTCAGTCACTTCAACCCGGTGCTCTACCTCATCAGCGGTTTCCGCTGGAGCTTCTACGAGATCGCCGACGTCAATCCCGTCATCAGCCTGGCGATGATCACGCTGTTTCTCGCACTCTGCCTCGGCGTCGTCGGCTGGATGTTCAAGACCGGTTACCGGCTGCGCAACTGACCGGAAAGAGGTTTGCCGTGAATGTGATACGCCCGGTTTGCACCGGGCGTTTTCGTATTCGGATAGCGAGACGTTATTTTTTGATCGCGAGCAAGAACTGTCTGCCCGGCAGGTTTTATCTGTCTCGCAATCTCAACTCATCGGTCTGCATCTGCATCGAACCGAGCGTCGACAGGAAGCTCATGCCGAGCAGGCTCTGGCCCAGTTGGCCATCCTGCGCGACGAGGGCGGGGATGTTGCTCCGCGTGATCGGGCCGATGCCGATCTCGGACAGGGTGACGGGCGCTGCCGCCGTGCGGCCGTTCGCGGTCATCACCGGCACGGTGTAGCGCAGTTTCGTCGTGTCGATGCCGATGGCGGCGGCATCGGCATTGGCCAGCACCACGGAGCTCGCGCCGGTATCGACCAGCATGTGGATGGGTTTGCCTTCAATGCTGACATTCGCCTCGAAATGGCCGCTCATCGATTTGTGCAGTATGATCTCCTGTTCGCCGCCAGCGGTCGTCACCACCACGGCGCGGCCGGGCATCAGGCCACCCAGCAGCCGGTCAGCGAAGGATTGCAGGTCATAGCGATAGAGATAGACGGATACGAGGCCGAGGATAATCACGAGCCAGATGGCGAGTTGCCGCACAACGCTTGCGAAGCTGCCGCGGCGTCCCGCCAGAATGCCGACGGATAGCAATCCCGCAATCGGCAGGAGATAGACGATCTGTCCGAATTTCTCGTTATCGATGCCGAAGGTGCGGCCGCTGTCGTGATTGACGAGAAGCAGGCCGAGACCCACGGCCAGCAAGAGGAGAACGAAAGTCAGCCTGTTCATGCGGTGTGCGTCTCCCTGGAGGTGTCGTTGCCTGCTTTTGTCAGTCTTTCGGGCAGCGCCTGCATGATCATGCGGCGCTTTTCGTCGCTATAGGTTGCCCAGCCGCCGATCTCGTCCAGCGTGCGTCCGCAACCGATACAGAGGCTGTTCGTGGCGTCGAGGGAGCAGATATGAATGCAGGGTGTTTCCATGGGGATCTATATCAGTCCGTCACGTCGCAAGGGCAAGAGCGACGAGAGTAACGATCTCCGTGATCTGCTGGATGGCGCCGATGGTGTCGCCGGTGTGGCCGCCGATCTTGCTGACACAGAGCCTTCCGAACAGCACCGTCGCGAGGCAGGTAGTTGCCAGAACGACTACGATCGACACAAAGGGCAGGGCATGCAGCGTGAAAAGCACGAGCAGCAGCAACCCTGTTGCTAGCGCGATGTTGCGCTCGCTTTCCCCGGGTTGGCCGGCGCCGGCGGCGATGCCGGAGGTTTTGGCGGCGGGCAGTGACTGCCAGTGCCACACCATCAGGGCGCGGCTCACCACCAGCGCGGCAATCAGGCAGGCGGCGGCGGTCTTGGCAGGCAGGGTTTCTATAAGCGATGCGAGTGCCGTGGCGCGCAGCGCAAAGGACAGGACCATGGCGATCGTGCCATAGCTGCCGATGCGGCTGTCCTTCATGATCTCAAGCGTTTTCGGCTTGTCCTTGCCGCTGCCGAAGCCATCGGCCATATCCGCCAAGCCGTCTTCGTGCAAAGCACCGGTTATGAGTGCGGTGACGGCGATTGCAAGCCAGCCGGTGAGCTGCGGTGAGGCGTCAAACTTCGCTAATGCCACCACGAGGACAGCAGCGGGCAGGGCGATCAGGAGGCCTGCGGCGGGAAAAGCGCGTGCGGTCCGGCGCATCGATGGACCGTCTCCTTCACCGAAAAAGCGCGATGGGACCGGCAGGCGGCTGAGAAAGGCAACGGAATGCATGACATCTGTTATAAAATCCCCGGCCTTCATGCTCTCTCCGCTGCTGTGCTTGCATTTCCGGTTGTTCCGTGGCGCGTCCGCGATTATGAGAGGCGCAACAAAGACCGATTTGCCGGAAAACACAAGTTTCCGCCAACCCGACGACGAGAAAGACAGATACCATGAGCATGAGCGGATTGCCCTTCGACGATTTCCGCGCGCTGCTGCGCGAGCTTCCCGGCCCGGATACGCATGCGCTGGTCGCGGCCAAGGAGCGCAATGCGCAACTGACGAAACCGGCCGGTTCGCTCGGTCGGCTGGAAGAAATCGCCATGTGGCTCGCCGCGTGGTCGGGCCGCTCGCCCGCCGTCACCCGTCCGCTGGTGGCGATTTTCGCCGGCAATCATGGTGTCACCCGGCACGGCATCACGCCCTATCCGACATCCGTGACGCAGCAGATGGTGGAGAATTTTGCGGCAGGCGGTGCGGCGATCAACCAGATTTGCGTCACCAACGATCTCGGTCTCAAGATTTTCGATCTGGCGCTGGACTACCCGACCGGCGACATCACCTGTGAAGCTGCCCTTTCCGAGCGCGATTGCGCCGCCACCATGGCCTTCGGCATGGAGGCGATTGCCGGCGGCACGGACCTTCTCTGCGTCGGCGAAATGGGCATCGGCAACACTACCATCGCAGCCGCGATCAACCTGGCGCTCTATGGCGGCACGGCGGAAGAGTGGACCGGTCCCGGCACTGGCTCTGAAGGCGAGGTCATGGCGCGCAAGATCGCGGCGGTGAAGGCTGCCGTGGCCTTCCACAAGGAGCATCTGTCCGACCCGCTCGAAATCATGCGCCGTCTTGGCGGACGCGAAATTGCGGCGATTGCCGGCGCCATCCTTGCCGCCCGCGTGCAGCGCATTCCCGTGCTGATCGACGGTTATGTGGCGACTGCCGCTGCCGCACTTCTGAAGGCGGCCAATTCTTCGGCGCTCGACCATTGCCTGATCGGCCATGTCTCCGGTGAACCCGGCCATCTGGCTGCCGTCGAGAAACTTGGCAAGACACCGCTTCTGGCGCTGGGCATGCGGCTTGGCGAGGGCACGGGTGCCGCTTTGGCCGCCGGCATCGTCAAGGCTGCCGCCGCCTGTCATTCCGGCATGGCGACTTTCGAAGCTGCCGGTGTCGATACTGGTACCCATTCCCACACTGAGCATTGAGGCCGAAGATGGACGCAACGCCGCAGAAGAAGCAACCGGAACCTGCCTTTCGCAAGGAAAAGGGATGGCGGCATCTTTTTGCTGCTGCCCGCTATTCCTTACAGGGGCTTGGACGGCTGTGGCAGGAAGCGGCGTTCCGGCACGAGGTTCTCGCTTTCGGCGTCGGCCTTGCCCTGCTTCTGGTCGTCGGCGCGCCGTTTGCGCATCTTCTCGTCTTTACCGTGCTGATGCTGCTTTTGTTCGCGGTCGAGGCGCTCAATACCGCGATTGAGGAGTTGGTGGACCGCATCTCGCCGGAAATCTCCTCCGTCGGGCGACACGCCAAGGATCTCGGTTCCTTCGCCGTCTTCTGCCTTTTGACGGCAAACGGATTTTTCGTGCTTTATTCGCTGGTGACGGCGCTGTTCTTCTGAACGGCGGATTTGACGCTTAGGCGAAGGACCGGCGGCGTGGCTGGATGGCGTGGGTTTCCTCCACGGCTGGCAGGCTTTGCAACACACGTTTTGCCGGCAGGATGGCGATGCCTTCGGTGCCTTCACGCAATTTCGATTTCAGGATGAACTGGCCGTCATGCTTGGCAAGGATAGCCTGAACGATGGGCAGGCCGAGCCCGGTTCCCTGTTCGGCGCTCTTGATCGCGATCGATCCCTGACCGAAGGCCGACAACACCACGGGGATCTCTTCCTCTGGAATGCCGGGGCCGTTGTCCTTGATCGACACATATTGCCCGCCACCCGCCGTCCAGCCTGCCTTCACGAGGATTTCACCGCCCTGCGGGGTGAATTTGACGGCGTTGGAGAGCAGGTTGAGGATGACCTGGCGGATCGATTTTTCATCCGCCCAGACCTGCGGCAGGCTGCTCTCGAACTGCTGCGAAATCCTGATGGTCTTGGCGCGGGCGCGAAGCTGGATCATGCCGATGCAATCTTCGGCGATCTCAAGCATCGAGACCGCTTCCTCATTGAGGTCGTAGCGGCCGGCCTCGATACGCGACAGGTCGAGGATTTCGTTGATGAGGTCGAGCAGATGCTGGCCGGAACGGTGGATGTCGCCGGAATATTCCTTGTAGAGCGGATTGTTGAGCGGACCGAGCACCTCTGCTGACATGACTTCGGAGAAGCCGAGGATGGCGTTGAGCGGGGTTCGCAGCTCGTGCGACATGGAGGCGAGAAAGCGCGATTTCGCCAGATTGGCCTCTTCCGCACGCCGCCGCGCCTCATCCGACATTGAGTTGGCGACTTCGAGTTCGGCGATCAGATCATCTTTTTCAGTCTGCGACGACAGCAGCTTGATACTGGTCTGGTAAAGCCTGCTGGTGATGCGATGACAGAAAAGGATCGCCATGCCGAACATCAGGGCGAGGCCAACATCGAAGGGATCGCGGGAGATGACGGAGGTGACGCACAGCGCCACCAGCACCGGCAGGAAGGTCATGAAGGTGGCCCGCCGCAGCATGAAATTGGCCATGGCGGTAAGCGAAAGCGCGATCAGCAGCGTCGCGCCCTTGAAGAAAAGAACGAGTGTCGGGTTGTTGCGCACCGGTTCGGCCAGCGCGAACATTGCCCAGGCGCAACCGATGAGGATCTGCATGGCAAGGAAGAGATTGCGCCACTTCGGCAGATTTTCGGCCGTTATCCCCTGTTTGGCGGCTCTTTTGGCAAGCACCAGAGACATGGCATGGAAACTCAGCGCAATGAGCGACCAGATGATCAGCCCTATGTCACCGGTGATATACAAACCGATGATAGAGGCGAATACGATGAAAAGCGGCATGATCATCGCGCCCTGAAGGGCTTCGGCGATGTGCATCGTCAGCATTTCACGTTCATAGGCTTCGCTGCCGCCAACGCCTTGCTGCAAGCGTTCACGCGTCGTCTTCACCGTGTCGAAAACAGCCTTGTTACGGTGCTTTCGTGAACGGTCGACGATGATCTTATCGGTGGACGTGCTGACGCTTTTACTCATTGTTACAACGCAGGTGACATGAACCCTTTGCAGGCTACGCACAAAATCTTAAGAAGATGCTGCCGTGAAAGGATTTGTTTGCCATTTCTGACAAGGGTTTGTTGTGACATGAGACGAAATGGAGGCAGGCGCGGCTTTTTCTCGACGTTTCGCGACGGCGGGCTTTTCCTCGCCACCGTCTTTCTTGGCATTCTGATTGCCGCCAAGCTCGATCAGATCAATAGCGAGACCCATACCGGCCGTTTCTTCGTGATCGATGGCGATACGCTTTCAAAGGGCGAGGACCGGTTCCGGCTGCTCGGCATCGATGCGCCGGAGCTTTCGCAGACGTGCCGGCGCGGCAGCGAAACCTGGCCATGCGGCGCGGAGGCGCGCCGCGTTCTGCAACAGATGATCGAAGGCACGACCTTTTCCTGTTCCGGCAGCTCCAGGGACCGTTACGGACGCCTGCTGGTCTATTGCTCGGCGGGAGACCGGGATGTTTCCTCGGAAATGGTGGCGTCGGGTTTTGCCATCGCGTCAGGTTATTTCCAGTTCTCCGGCGAACAGGCGCTGGCACGCAAAGAGGCTCGCGGCATCTGGGGTGGAGAATTCGAAAAACCGGCGGAGTGGCGGCGCGAACATCGCGCAGCGGATTTGCAAACGCCCGCAGCGGGTTTCCTCACCATCGTCCGTCATCTTCTGGGGTGGAATCATGGCTGAGGCGGATCGAGCCCTGCCGATGAATGACGACGGGTTGGACGGGCTGCGGGGCGCGATCGCCCTCTGTCGCATCTGTCGCGACACCCCAACCTGCGGACGCCTGCCGCACGAACCCCGACCGGTGGTGGTGATATCGACCAGGGCGCGTATCCTGATTGCGGGGCAGGCGCCCGGGCTTCGCGTGCATGAAACGGGTGTGCCTTTCAACGATGCCTCCGGCGACAGGCTGCGCCAGTGGCTGAATGTCGATCGTGAGACATTCTACAATCCGGACCGCTTCGCAATCGCGCCCATGGGGTTCTGTTTCCCCGGCTATGACGACAAGGGCAGTGACCTGCCGCCTCGACGCGAATGTGCGCCGCAATGGCGGGAGAAGGTGCTGGCGGCGATGCCTCAGGTGGAGCTGGTTCTTGCCATCGGTCAATATGCCCAGGCCTTTCATCTCGGCGAAAGACGGCAGAAAACCATGACCGAAACCGTGCACGACTGGCGCAGCTATTTTCATTCAAATTCGGGACCGGCCATTTTACCGCTGCCGCATCCAAGCTGGCGCAACACCGGCTGGCTGAAGAAGAATCCGTGGTTTACCGAGGAGCTGCTTCCTGTTCTGCGACAACATGTGGAAATGCGACTTTAGTGAAACAATTTTCTGTTTTTCTCTAAAAATTAGTGTATTGAAAGGAAATTAATTCAGGAGGGTAGACGCATTGGATCGCCTAGACCGCAAGATTTTGCGCATTCTGCAAGAGGATTCCACGCTGGCTGTCGCTGATCTGGCGAAAAAGGTCGGCCTTTCCACGACGCCCTGTTGGCGGCGTATCCAGAAGATGGAAGAGGACGGTGTCATCCGCCGGCGCGTGGCGCTGCTGGATCCGGTCAAGGTCAACACCAAGGTCACCGTTTTCGTCTCCATCCGCACTGCCTCCCATTCCATCGAATGGCTGAAGCGGTTTTCCGAGGTGGTCTCCGAGTTTCCTGAGGTCGTCGAGTTTTACCGCATGAGCGGCGATGTCGATTATCTGCTGCGCGTTGTCGTGCCTGACATTGCGGCCTATGACGCCTTCTACAAGCGGATGATCGCCAAGATCGAAATTCGTGACGTATCGTCTGCCTTTGCGATGGAACAGATCAAATATACGACGGAACTGCCGCTCGATTACATGCTGCTGGATAATCCCAAATCCGGCGAGGAATGATCCCGGCTGATCAGGCTTTTTGAACATTGCCCTTTCCGGCTGCCGGGGAGGGCATTTTTCGTTGCGCAGTTTGCTTTTCCGCAAGCACTCAAGTCGGCCAACCGGAGGTGTCCGGGAGTGCACACTCGTGGCGTGCCGAGGCGGCCAGGCAATCTTATTCCGCCTGAAACGGCAAATTCGCACATTCAATTCTCTTTGCACTCGCGCCACGCAAACTGGGATTTTGATAAAATCACTCGAATATCTACGCTTTGTATATCTGATGATGGCAACAGCGAAGGATATCCACATGCTCACACGACGCGGAACATTGGGACTGATTGCGGGTGCAACGGGGGCGGCGTTCCTGCCGCATATCCGGCGGGCTGGAGCCGCGACCACCACATTACGGATCGGCTGGCAGAAGAACGGCGTGATCGCGCTGGCAAAGAGCCAGGGCGCTCTTGAAGCGCTGTTGAAGGATCGCGGCATTGAGGTCAAATGGTCGGAGTTTTCCTCCGGGCCGCCGCTTCTCGAAGCGCTGGGCGCAGGTGCGCTGGATATTGGCCCAACGGGTGATGTGCCGCCGCTTTTCGCGCAGGCTGCCGGTGGCAATCTGCGCTATGTGGGAACTTACAAGGGCGCGGCCGGCGGATCGGCAATTCTTGTGCAGAAGGATTCGCCGCTGAAGACGCTGGCGGACCTCAAGGGCAAGAAGGTGGCCTTCAAGCGCGGCTCCAGCGCCCATAACGTTACTGTCAAAGCATTGCGAAAAGCAGGCCTGACGCTGAACGACATAACATCCATCGACCTTGCCCCGCCGGATGCGGCGGCCGCTTTCCGCAGCGGCAGCATCGATGCCTGGTCGATCTGGGATCCTTATTTTGCCGTGGCGGAAAAGGAGCCGACGACACGGGTTCTCGCGACTGCCGAAGGTATTGTCGATCCCTGGAGCTATTTCCTCGCGAATGGCGACTTCGTGGAAAGCAATGCCGACCTCGTGCCGCTGATCCTCAAGGAACTCGCAAGCGTCGGCGCAAAGGCTCAGGCCAATATCGATGAGACTGCAAAATTGCTGGCGGCGATAACCGGCGTCCCGCAGGATGTAACCAAGGTGTCGCTGACGCGTCCGGGAGCGGATCTGGGGCGTGTCTCGCTGGTTTCGGATGAGGCCATCAGCTATCAGCAGGCGCTGGCCGACGAGTTCTACGATCTGAAAATCGTGCCGAAGAAACTCAAGGTTACCGATATCGTCTGGCGTCCGAAAGCGAGTTGAGCCGGGCGAAAGCTGAGTCTCTTCAATCGTCTGGCTGTTGTTGCTGAGAGATTGATTCAGGCAAGCGCTCCATTTCAGGAGCGCTTGCCTCTGCCTCAGCCCTTGAGCTTGGCAATCACCAGATGGCCGGGTGTGGGGTTGCCGTCCTGCATGCGCACGTTGATATCGGTGACTTCAACGATATCGAAACCGGTCGCTGCCAGTCTTTCCCGAACGTAGGTTTCGGCGTGGGCGAAACGCTGGTGCGGGCCGACGATATAGGGGCGTCCGGCCATGGTTGCCTCGGGCAACGTTTCCGACGAGAAGATCAGCAGGCCACCAGGGACGAGGTTTTCGGCGGCGCCGAAAAACAGCGGTTCCAGCGCGCCGAGGTAGGGCAGCACATCGGTTGCGGTGATGATGTCGAAGGGCTCGTCGTCATTGTCTTCGAGAAAGTCCTCGGCTTCGGCGACATAAAGCGTCTCGTAGAGGTCTTTCTCGTGGGCGATCTCGACCATGTTTTCGGAAATGTCGATGCCGGTAATGTCATCAGCCATGTCGCGCAGCGCTTCGCCGGTGAGGCCGGTGCCGCAGCCGAGATCGAGCAGGCGCTTGAAGGGGCCGAGATCAAGCGTTTGCAGGCGCTGGCGCACCATCATCGGCACGGCATAACCGAGCTGTTCGACAAGAATATCCTCGAAGGCTTCGGCGTGCTGGTCGAACAGGGTTTCGACATAGGCGTCGGGCGCTTTGGAAGGCGGTTCGCCGCGGCCCATGGCGGCGATGCGAACGGCTGCGCCGCCGTGATCGTCCGGGTCGATGGCCAGAACCTCTTCATAGGCCTTCACCGCCGCGTCAACATCGCCGGCTTTTTCAAGCGCGAGCGCGCGGTTATAGGCTTCGGCAAGCGCCTCTTCGTCAATTTTCTGGTTCTTCGTCATCGTGCGGTATCCGTCAGCATCTTCAGTTGAAGTCTACTGTAAGCCGCAAGACGGACGGGCGCAATCCTTATGTGGCAATGGGCCTCAGTGGAGAATGAACTCTCCTTTCAGTGCGCGCCATTCTTGCGCCGAGATCACCTGCCGGTGCACATAGCGGACCGAGTGCAACGGACCGTCTAGCTTTTCCTGCCAGAATTTGAGGAAACCGTGCATTTCGGGGAAATCCGGGGCGAGATCATAGTCCTGCCAGACATAGGTCTGGAGAACCAGCGGATGGTCCGGCATGCGATAAAAAATCTGGGCGGTGGTGAGGCCGTAGCCCCTCAGCATCATTTCCATTTCCTTGTTCATGTCGGCTGTTCCCGTTCTCATGATTGCCGATCACAGCGTTGTCGCTGTATCTGATATGGGAACACGACAGGGTTAACCCAACCTTGCAAAAGGTCTGGTTGTCACAAAATAGTTATATTTTTCAAAATGTTGGCAGTCTTGTCTGGTGAGTGCTGCCAACCGTGCCCCTAGCGCTTGAGATGGCGTGTCAGGCGGGCTTCCAGCCATGCCCAGACATGCCGGAGCGTCTCGACGATCGTCAGGTAGAAGATCGCCGCCCAGAGATAGGCCTGATAATCGAATGTGCGGGAGAAGGCGTAGCGCGTCTGTCCCATCAGGTCGAAGACCGTGACGATGGAGACCACTGCCGAACCCTTGATCATCAGGATGATCTCATTGCCGTAGGGGCGCAGCGCCACGATGAGGGCCTGCGGCAGAATGACCTTGCGGAAGGTGATGAATTTCGACAGGCCGAGCGAGGCCGCACCTTCAATCTGGCCGCGTGGTACGCTTCGGATCGCGCCCCTCAGGATTTCTGCCTGATAGGCGGCGGTGTTGAGGGTGAGCGACAAGAGGCCGCAATACCAGGCCTCACGGAAGAACCACCACAGGCCAACGGTTTCCAGCCCCTGACGGAAACTGCCTAGGCCGTAATAGATCAGGAAAAGCTGCGCCAGCAGCGGGGTGCTGCGAAAGACGTAGACATAGGCATAGGCCAGCGCGCCGATGACGCGATTTTCCGACATGCGGGCGAAGGCGATCGGCACCGAGAGAATTGCTCCGAGGATGATCGAACTGCCAACCAGCGTAATGGTGGTTATGAGGCCATCGATATAACGCGGCCCGTAACGTTCGAATTTCGCCCAGTCCCAGCCTTCGATCATCGCAAAGATCAGCCCGGCGGCCAGCAGCAGCCAGAGCGTTATGACGGCGATGCCGACGACGCGCGATATGTTGAGGGGCTTGTCTGTGGCAACCGGCGCGGGGCGCGGCGGAATGAGTTCCTGAACATGGCTCATCGGCTTGCCTCCGACTTGCGCGACCAGCGATCGATGAAGCCGATGCCGATGGAGGAGAGCAGCGCGAGGATGAGGTAGAGCAGGCAGGCGATGCCGTAGAAGAAGAAGGCTTCCTTGCTGACGCGGGCAGCGATGCCGGTCTGGCGCACGATATCGGCAAGGCCGATGATCGAGACGTATGAGGTATCCTTGAGCAGGATGACCCAAAGGTTGGTCATGCCGGGCAGGGCGATCCTGACCAGCTGCGGAATGATGACGAGCACCATGGTGTGGCCGCGCGAGAGGCCAAGTGCATGGCCCGCCTCATATTGGCCCTTTGGGATGGCCTTGAACGCGGATAGCAACACTTCCGAGGAATAGGACGAAAACACCACTGACAGCGCGACCATGCCCGCCACGAAGGCGTTGATCTCTACCGGGCCGGTTATCCCGACATAACCGGCGGCCGATTGCAGCAGCATCTGGATGCCGTAATAGACGATGAACAGGGTCAGGAGTTCTGGCAGGCCACGGAAGATGGTGGTATAGACACCGGCCGCCAGCCGCAGCGATTTTTCCTCCGATTGCGCGGCGAGCGCAATGAGGAAACCGATCACAAGTCCGACGGGCAGGGTGGCGAGCGCCAGCGAGATCGTGACCTTGACGCCGAAGGCGATTTCGTCGCCCCAGCCGGCATCGCCGCAGGTGACGAGGGTGCCGTTTCCGAAAAGCGTGAAGAGACCGACCGGCCCACAGAAAGGGTCGAGAAGTGTCGAGACATAGGTCCAGAACGCACCTATGGCGGAAAATGCTCCGCTCATGCCAGTTTTCCCCCGCGGTCTTAAGCCGCCGTGATTGTTATGGTTACGTTTTCAAACAAAAATGGCGGAAGGGCAAGCCTTCCGCCACCAGATTTCAACAGGCGACGCGCCGCTTACTGGCCGTAAACGTCGAAATCGAAGTATTTCTTGTTGATTTCCTGGTACTTGCCGTTGGCGCGGATGCCGGCGATGGCAGCCGTGAACTTGTCGGCGAGCGCCGTGTCACCCTTGCGAACGGCCACGCCTGCACCGTTGCCGTTGATCTCGACATCCACCGGAAGCGGCGTCAGGATCTTGCAGCACTTGCCTGCATCCGACTTCAGCCACTCCGACAGGACGACGATATCGTCGATGACGGCGTCGATGCGGCCGTTGGCGATGTCGAGCTTATATTCGTCGGCGGTCGGGTACATTTTCAGGTCGGAACCGGGGAAGTGCTTTTCGGCATAGTTGGAGTGGGTCGTGGAACCCTGCGCGCCGAGCGACTTGCCCTTCAGGTCGTCGACGGACTTGATCGGCGAATCCTTCGGTACGGCGATTGCCGGCGGGGTGTTGTAATATTTCTTGGAGAAATCGACCTTCTGGAGACGCTCCGGCGTGATCGACATGGACGCGATGATGGCGTCGAACTTCTTGGCCTGCAGGGCGGGAATGATGCCGTCCCAGTCATTGGTGACGAAGGTGCATTCGGCCTTCATTTCGACGCACAGCGCCTTGGCGATGTCGATGTCGAAGCCGGTCAACGTACCGTCGGCCTCCAGATTGTTGAAGGGCGGGTAGGCGCCTTCGGTGCCGATGACGATCTTGTCCTGCGCGAGGGCCGCGCCGGAAAACAGGGAGATGGCGGCAATCGATACGGCTGCGAGCAGACGGGTGGAAATAGGCATTTCGATCCTCTCTTTTGGTCGTTCATCCGCAGTCTGTTGTTGTTTTCAGTGCGGACGTCGTGAGCGCAGGCGCAACAGAACGGTTTGCCATTCGTGGCCTTCAGCGCGCGGCAATTATTCGTCCGGTTGGTCAAAAAATGCAACTGCAATATTAGCGCCCTCTTTTTCGTCGCGGAGCTTTCACGAAATGGCCTTGATCTGTTCATTTCCGGTACAGAACGCTTTGGTCATCATGGGAACCGAAGCGTATGCAAGGCGTTGACCAGCGCCTGCACGCGCGGCCGGATTCACAATGTCGCGGCATAAGCGGCGTACAACGATTGGCAGATGAGGAAGCACCGATGCTGAAGAAGAACACATTGCTGACGGGGGTGGTTTTCCCCCTCATGTCGCTGGCGATCGCGGTGGAGCCGGCCGCCGCCGGTTATGCTGGCGCCGCACGGACGCAAACGCAAATGCCCCAGGCACAGGCCCCGGTGATATTGGCGCAGGCGCAGCCGCAAGCGGAGGAGCAGAACCCGGAAGAGCTGCTGCGCAAGCAACGCCAGCAAGCAGAGGAGGCGCAGCCGAAGCCAGAGCCAGAGCCGAAAAAGCAGGAGCAGGCTCCGGAACCGCAGCGCGAACAGCCGAAGGCTGAAGCTGCACCGGCCGAACCGCGTCCTGAACCCAAGCGTGAACCTCAGCCCGAGCCGCAACGCGAGCCGCAGCCAGAACCGAAACGGCAACCGCAGCAGCGCGAAGCCCAACCGGAACCGGCGCCAGCTGAACAGCCACCCGCCCGCAAGCAGCGCCCGCAGCCTGAGCCGGAAGCCGCGCCTGCACCCGCAGAGCAGCAGCCGCAGGAACGGCCGCGCAAACCTGCTCGAGCCGAGCAGCCGGCAGGCGAGGGCGAGCAACGCCCCGCACGTCCGCGCAAGCCGGAGCCGGCGGCCGAACAGCCAGCCGCACGCCCTGAAAATACCGAGCAGCCGGCAAAGCCGCGCGAGCCCGCCGCCGAGAAAAAGCCGGTAGAGGAAAAGGCGCCCGCTCCAGTTCCAGCACCGGAACCGAAATCGGAACCTGCCGAAAAGGCCGTTCCGGAGAAAAAGCCAGCGGCTCCTGAGCCAGCCGTAAAGGAGGCTCCCGTTCCAACGGAAGCGCCGACACCGGCACGGCCGCCGGCTCCGGAAGCTCAGCCCAATCCTGCGCCCGGCCAGCAGCCTTCTGAAAAGCAGCCTGTAGAAAGCCAGGGCAAGACGGAGCCTGCAGCGCCGCTGCCGGGTACGCCGACACCTCCGCCACCAAGCGGTGCCACGACAGGACAGGCGCCTGCCGGCGAAGCCGTTCCCAATCAGGTCGCCATTCCGCAGACGGAAGCGCCTCCGACGACAAAGCAGGAACTGGACAAGGCCAAGGCGATCGCCAAGGACCCGTCCAAGACTGCGGACACCGTCATTCTGCCCGTCGACAAGGGTGCCGCCGTTCTCGACAGCGACAAGGAAGTGGAGCGCTCCGGCAACAACCAGGCACGCGAGCAACGCCGCCGCGAGCGTGAGCAGGCCGGTGACGTGAAGGTGCCGACTTCCGACGCCGAAGCGCAGCGCGCCGGTGCCGCCGAAGGCAAGGCTCCGCCGCCCGTGAAGATGGAGGCGATCACCTCTCAGCAGGGCGAGCGTGTCGACCGGCGTCCGCAATATGACCGGCCGGAAGGTGCGCGGGAATGGCAGCCGCGCGAAGGCGGCCGGCGTGATCAGGATCGCGATGCGCCGATCATCCTGCAATTCGGTGACCGCGTGGTTGTGCGCGGCGACGACAATCAGCGCTTCATCCGCGATGGCGGCGAGCCCTATTACGAGCGCCTGCCGGGCGGACGTGTCCGCGAGACCGTCGAGCGTCGCGACGGCACGCAGGTGGTGACGATCCGCAACCGCTATGGCGACGTCATCCAGCGTTCGCGCATCGATGACCGTGGCCGGGAATATGTTCTGTTCTATGCGCCGGAGCTGATGGACGAACCGGACCGTGAATATGTCTATCGCGATCCCGGCCTCGACCTGCCGCCGATGCGTCTGCGCATTCCGGTTCGTGACTACATCATCGACACGTCGAGCGATCCGGACCGCGATTATTACCGCTTCCTGGAGCAGCCGCCGGTCGAGCCGGTGGAGCGTGTCTACTCGCTGGATGAAGTGCGTTATTCGGCCCGTATCCGCGACAAGGTGCGCCGTATCGACCTCGATACGATCACCTTTGCCACTGGAAGCGCTGACATTCCGATGGCGCAGGCCCGTTCGCTGCGGAAGGTAGCGGATGCGATCAACAAGGCGCTGGCAAAGAACCCGGCGGAAACCTTCCTGATCGAAGGCCATACCGATGCCATTGGTTCGGATGAAAGCAACCTCGTTCTTTCCGACGAGCGTGCCGCTTCCGTCGCCAATGTCCTGACCGATGTTTACGGCATTCCGCCGGAAAACCTGGCGACGCAAGGCTACGGCGAACGTTACCTGAAGGTTCAGACACTCGGCCCGGAACAGCAGAACCGCCGCGTCACCATCCGCCGCGTGACGCCGCTGGTAAGACCGGTCGCCCAGAACTGATAAGGTTCAGGAACTGAAAAATGAAAGCCCGGAAAGCGCAAAGCTTTCCGGGCTTTTTAGTCGGCAGCAAAGTTCCCAGGCCGACACATTATCCGTACCTCCGGACCAGATCCGCGGTCCGGGGTGATCGAGTCCGGCATGACTGGGATGCTTCACACCCTGCCATCATCCTCAAATTTGAGGATAGTCCAGCCACTAACGCTTAGTTCAGCGCCACAGCAATTTCTGCTGCGAGCTGGGCGTTGTTGCGTACCAGCGCGATATTGGTCGCGAGGCTGCGGCCGTCGGTCAGGCGGAAGATATCGCCGAGCAGGAAGGGCGTGACGGCCTTGCCGGTGATGTCCTCGCGCTCAGCGTGGGAAATGGCGCGATTGATGTAGATTTCCATCTCCTCGCGCGGAATTTCGTCCTCTTCCGGCACGGGATTGGCAATCAGCATGCCGCCATCGATGCCGAGCTGTTCGCGGGTCGTCTGGAAATTGGCGATGGCTGCGGGGCTGTTGAGCGACAGCGGGCTGGAAAGGCCGGAGGAACGCGACCAGAATGCCGGGAATTCTTCCGAACCGAAAGTCACGACAGGCACGCCGTTGGTTTCGAGAACTTCCAGCGTCTTCGGGATGTCAAGAATGGCCTTGGCGCCGGCGCAGACGACGATCACGCCGGTTTTGGCGAGCTCGGTCAGATCGGCGGAAATATCGAAGGTTTCCTCCGCGCCCTTGTGCACACCGCCGATGCCGCCGGTGGCGAAAACGCGGATGCCGGCGCGGGCAGCGGCAATCATGGTGGCTGCCACTGTCGTGGCACCGGTGCGGCGCTCGGCAATAGCAAAGGCAATATCGGCGCGCGAGACCTTCATGGCGTCGGTGGTCTGGGCAAGCGCTTCGAGCTGCTCCTTCTCGAGGCCGATATGCAGCGTGCCGTGAATGACGGCGATGGTTGCCGGAACGGCTCCCTGATCGCGGATTATCTGTTCGACGCCTTCGGCCATCTCGATATTGCCGGGATAGGGCATGCCGTGGGTGATGATGGTCGATTCCAGCGCGACGATCGGCGCGCCGCGCTGTTTGGCAGCGGCAACCTCTTGCGAATAGACGATGGGCAGGAGCGGGGAGATGGGGCGGGTCATTCTGTTTGTTCCAGACTATAAAAAAAACGGGTTCATGCCAGCATTTCGGCCTTGGGGACAAGCCCCAACATGGTCTCGACACTGTCTTTTGACAGGTCTTGAGCGGTGGCGAAAGGCGATTGCACGGTGATGGCGGCCGCCGCGGCACCCAGTCGCAGGGCCTCAGTGATGGTTTTGCCCTCCGTAATCGCCGCGAGATAACCTGACGCCATGGCATCTCCGGCGCCGGTTACGTCTTTCACCTCGCGGATGATGGGTGGGTGGAGGCTTGCGGTTTGCGTCGCGTTAAAGGCTACCACTTCGCTTGCACCGCGGGTGATGACGCCGCCAGCAAGGCCTGCCTTGCGGAGAATGCCCGGCCAGTCGCGAACATTGTCTGCCGTCTGTCCGGTAAGCGCGCGCGCCTCTGCCTCGTTCATGAAGAGAATGTCGATATCGGCGAGCATGTCCTTCAGTTTCACCGCCTTGGCGGGCGAAATGGCGATGGCCGCGAGCGGCTTTTGGCAGGCGCGGGCAATGAGACCGAGCGCCTTCAACGTATCCTCCGGCAGATTAGCATCGCAAAGCAGAAGGTCGCTCGCGGTAATCGCGTCACGCACCGCGCGAACTTTGAGGCGGCGCGGCGAAAACAGCTTGTAAAGGTCCATATCCGCAAGTGCGATGACAAGATTGCCGTCGCGCTCCAGAATGGCGGTGTAGCTTGGCGTGCGGCGATCGAGGAAAACGAAGGGCGTATCTTCCACGCCCGCCTGCCTTGCTGCCTCCGCCACCGCTTCGCCTGTCACGTCGCCACCGCGCGGCGCGATGATACGGACGGCAAAACCGAGCCGGGAAAGATTGCGCGCCGCGTTGAAACCGCCGCCGCCAGCCTCTTCCATCCATGAGCCAGGATTGCTGGCGCCGGGCGCCGTTTCAGTCTCGATCATGCCGCGCCTGTCTATATGCGCGCCGCCCAGAACGAGTATTTTCTTCACGCTTGTGTTTCCCTCTTTCGCGGATGGAAAAGGTGGACGATTCGTCCCAATCTTGTGTTTGTTCCCCTTCACATCCGGTCCGCAGCGATAGGTCGGACACGGAAAAACGAAAGCAGAACAAACCACTTATCGCTATTTGTTTTCAATATGCTGGCTGCGCCTTGCGATATGAGAACAAATAGAGTACATCCTATTTCCATACTGCTTCATTGCCTGTGCGGCTTCAATAACCTAAAGGTGGATCGGATGGCACAAAATTCTTTGCGTCTCGTAGAGGATAAATCGGTGGATAAAAGCAAGGCACTGGAAGCGGCGCTCTCCCAGATCGAACGGTCGTTCGGCAAGGGATCGATCATGAAGCTCGGTTCCAATGAAAACGTGGTTGAAGTAGAGACCATTTCGACGGGTTCTCTCAGCCTGGATATAGCGCTCGGTATCGGCGGCCTGCCGAAGGGGCGTATCGTTGAGATTTACGGCCCGGAAAGCTCCGGTAAGACAACGCTTGCGTTGCAGACAATCGCGGAAGCCCAGAAGAAGGGCGGCATCTGCGCCTTCGTGGATGCCGAGCACGCGCTCGATCCGGTCTATGCCCGCAAGCTCGGTGTGGATTTGCAGAACCTTCTGATCTCGCAGCCGGATACGGGCGAGCAGGCGCTGGAAATCACCGATACGCTGGTGCGCTCCGGTGCCGTCGACATTCTGGTGGTGGACTCGGTTGCGGCGCTGACGCCGCGTGCCGAAATCGAAGGCGAGATGGGTGACAGCCTGCCGGGCCTTCAGGCACGTCTGATGAGCCAGGCGCTGCGCAAGCTGACCGCCTCGATCTCCAAGTCGAAGTGCATGGTGATCTTCATCAACCAGATCCGCATGAAGATCGGCGTCATGTTCGGTTCGCCGGAAACGACGACGGGCGGTAATGCGCTGAAATTCTACGCCTCGGTGCGTCTCGACATTCGCCGTATCGGCGCCGTCAAGGAGCGTGAAGAGGTTGTCGGCAACCAGACCCGCGTCAAGGTCGTCAAGAACAAGATGGCACCGCCTTTCAAGCAGGTGGAATTCGACATCATGTATGGCGAAGGCGTTTCCAAGACCGGCGAGCTTGTCGATCTCGGCGTGAAAGCCGGTATCGTCGAGAAATCCGGTGCATGGTTCTCCTATAACAGCCAGCGTCTGGGGCAGGGGCGTGAAAATGCCAAGACCTTCCTGCGCGACAATCCGGAAATGGCAAACGAGATCGAACTGGCGCTGCGCCAGAACGCCGGTCTGATAGCCGACCGGTTCCTGCAGAATGGCGGCCCGGAAGCAGGCGAAAGCGACGACGGTCCCGACGAGGGCTGATGCATTCGAAGGTCCGGGCGTTCGCGTTCGGTGGCTTTGCCGGCATAAGCCGGTATGGATCAAAAGGGTCGTGCGATTTTCCTCGCGCGGCCCTTTTTCTTTGCCTAGACGCCTTGGTGCGCCTCAATGGCTGGACAGGGCAGGATGCGGACGATAAAAGCCTTTGATTTTGCAAGATAGCCATCATTCGGGATGGCGGTGATGGACTCCAGCTGTGAGCGGTGTGTGGGCATGAGCGGTGTGAATGAAATTCGGTCGACCTTTCTCGACTACTTCAAGAAGAACGGACACGAGATTGTGCCCTCCAGCCCGCTGGTGCCGCGCAACGATCCGACGCTGATGTTCACCAATGCCGGCATGGTGCAGTTCAAGAACGTCTTCACCGGTCTCGAAAGCCGTCCTTATTCCACCGCCGCCTCGGCGCAGAAATGCGTGCGCGCCGGTGGCAAGCATAACGACCTCGACAATGTCGGGTATACGGCCCGTCACCATACGTTCTTCGAAATGCTCGGCAATTTCTCCTTTGGCGATTATTTCAAGGAAGAGGCTATTACCCATGCCTGGAACCTGATCACCAAGGAATTCGGCATCGACCGCAACCGTCTGCTGGTCACGGTCTATCACACCGACGACGAGGCTTTTAATCTCTGGAAGAAGATCGCCGGTTTCTCTGACGACCGCATCATCCGTATTCCGACCAGCGATAATTTCTGGGCCATGGGCGATACCGGTCCGTGCGGTCCCTGCTCGGAAATCTTCTACGACCACGGCGATCATATCTGGGGCGGACCGCCCGGTTCGCCGGAAGAGGATGGCGACCGTTTCATCGAAATCTGGAACCTCGTCTTCATGCAATATGAGCAGCTGACGAAGGAAGAGCGCATCGATCTGCCGCGCCCGTCTATCGACACCGGCATGGGTCTCGAGCGCATTTCAGCGCTGTTGCAGGGCAAACACGACAATTACGACACCGATCTGTTCCGGGCGCTGATTTCGGCCTCCGTCGAAGCGACCGGCGTTCCGGCAGAGGGCGAGAAGCGCGCCAGCCACCGCGTCATTGCCGACCATCTGCGCTCCTCTGCTTTCCTGATCGCCGATGGCGTCCTGCCGTCGAATGAGGGTCGTGGTTACGTTCTGCGCCGCATCATGCGCCGCGCCATGCGCCATGCCGAGCTTCTCGGTTCGCGCGAGCCGCTGATCTACAAGCTGCTGCCGGCGCTGATACAGCAGATGGGCCGCGCCTATCCGGAACTCGTTCGCGCCGAGGCGCTGATCTCCGAGACGCTGAAGCTTGAGGAAACCCGTTTCCGCAAGACGCTGGAACGCGGCCTGTCGCTGCTGTCCGACGCGACTTCGACCCTGCACAAGGGTGATATGCTGGACGGCGAAACCGCCTTCAAGCTTTACGACACCTATGGTTTCCCGCTTGATCTGACGCAGGATGCGCTGCGCGCCCGTGAGATCGGCGTCGATATTTCCGGCTTCACCGATGCCATGCAGCGCCAGAAGGCGGAAGCACGCTCGCACTGGGCTGGCTCCGGCGACAAGGCGACCGAAACGGTGTGGTTCGAACTGAAGGAAAAGCTCGGCGCGACCGAATTCCTTGGTTACGACACTGAAACCGCCGAAGGCGTCATTCAGGCGATCGTCAAGGACGGCAAGTCGGTGGACAGTGCTGCCGAGGGCGAGACGGTGCAGATCGTCGTCAACCAGACGCCATTTTATGGCGAGTCCGGCGGTCAGATGGGCGATACCGGCGTAATCTCTGGCGATAACGGCACCTTTACCGTTTCAGAAACCCAGAAGAAGGGCGAGGGCCTTTTCGTGCATTCCGGCACGGTGTCCAAGGGTGGATTGAAGCTAGACGACGCCGTGCAGCTGACTGTCGATCACGACCGCCGCTCGCGTCTGCGCGCCAACCACTCCGCCACCCACCTGCTGCATGAGGCGCTGCGCGAGGTGCTTGGTACGCACGTCGCTCAGAAGGGTTCGCTGGTCGCACCCGAGCGTCTGCGCTTCGACGTTTCGCATCCGAAGCCGATGTCGGCCGAGGAGCTGAAGGTTGTCGAGGAAATGGCAAACGAGATCGTCTTGCAGAACTCGCCTGTCGTGACGCGTCTGATGAGCGTTGACGATGCCATTGCCGAGGGTGCTATGGCACTGTTTGGCGAGAAATACGGCGATGAAGTCCGCGTTGTCTCCATGGGCACCGGCGTTCACGGTGCGAAAGCCAACCGTCCGTACTCGGTCGAGCTTTGCGGCGGCACTCATGTTGCCGCAACCGGCCAGATCGGCCTTATCCGCATTCTCGGCGAAAGTGCCGTCGGTGCGGGCGTGCGCCGTCTTGAAGCCGTAACGGGTCAGGGCGCGCTTGCCTATCTCTCCGAGCAGGATGAGCGCGTAAAGGCACTGGCCTCGTCGCTGAAGGTTCAGCCGGGTGATGTGCTGTCGCGTGTCGAGGGACTTCTTGACGAGCGCAAGAAGCTGGAGCGCGAGCTTGCGGATGCCCGCAAGAAACTCGCAATGGGCGGCGGCTCGTCGGATGCCGGTGCAAGCGACGTACAGCAGGTTGCGGGCGTCAATTTCCTCGCAAAATCGCTGTCCGGCATCGATGCCAAGGACCTCAAGGGTCTTGCCGATGAAGCCAAGGCAAATCTCGGCTCCGGCGTCGTGCTGCTGATCGCGGTTTCCGAAGACGGCAAGGCAAGCGCTGTTGCTGCCGTGACCGAGGATCTGACTGGCCGTTTCAGCGCCGTCGATATCGTCCGCACGGCCTCTGCCGCCCTCGGCGGCAAGGGCGGCGGTGGACGCCCGGATATGGCGCAGGCCGGCGGCCCCGATGGCGCCAAGGCACAGGACGCCATCGACGCGGTGGCGGCAGCGCTCGCGGCCTGATCTGAATGAATTGAAAAAGGCGGGGTTCTACCCCGCCTTTTTGATTCTGGATGTTGAATTCCGAAAGGAACGTGATGCGCTTTGTAAATCCCATCCCTTTCGTGTGCGATATCAACCGCTCCAGGGAGTTTTATCGTGACAGGCTCGGCCTGAAGGTTTTGGACGATTTCGGAAATTTCGTCCTCTTTGAAAGCGGCTTTGCAATCCATGAGGGGCGTTCGCTCGAACAGACGGTCTGGCGGACATCGCCGGACACGGACGAACCTTACGGCAGACGGAACCTGCTGCTTTATTTCGAACATGAGGATGTCGATGCGGCATTTCGGAATATTGCGCCGCATGTGGAGTTGATCCATCCCGTTGAGCGGCAGGCATGGGGACAGAGAGTGTTCCGTTTTTATGATCCGGACGGGCATGCAATCGAGATCGGCGAACCACTCGCCCAGTCCAACGGATAAGCCCGCTTCCAAAATCCGTTTTATGACCCCTGCGAGCGCTGGTGCTCCGCTTTCAGGCGAAATGCCTGTCAGTTTTCTCAACCCGCTGCCTGCATATCCTTCGCTGCCGCTTCGTCAAGCTGGGCGGCCCGCTTGAAGGCGGGGCGGTCGGTCAGATGCGCCATATAGTCCGTGAAGGCCGGACGTTTTTCGATTGTGCCGAACTGCAGGCCCCAGCCGACATGGGCACCCACATAGACATCCGCCGCAGTGAAGTGATCGCCGGCGATGAAGCGGTTTTCGCTGACGGCACGTTCGAGCGTGTTGATCGCATCCGCATAGCTGCCGCAGCCAGCCATACGCAGCTTTTCCTGCGGCACCTCGAAACCCATCGCCTTCATGCTGGTTGTCATTTCCAACGGACCGGCAGCAAAAAACATCCAGCGGTAATAAAGCCCGCGCGCTTTGGGCGTCGGCGCAAGGTTGGCGCCCGGAAAGGCATCCGCCAGATAGGCGCAGATCGCTGCCGCTTCGGTGACAATGGTGTCGCCATGTTTGATGGCGGGCACCTTGGCCATCGGGTTAATCAGCCTGTAGGCAGGTGATTTCATCGACGTCTCGAAGCCCAGTATCTCTGTTTTGTAGGGAACGCCCACTTCCTCGAGCATCCATCGCGCAATGCGTCCGCGCGACATGGGATTGGTGTAGAAGATCAATTCACTCATTGCTTTGCCTCCCCAAGCAAAATTGCAAAAGCATCATTGAAAACCCGCGCGGAGTTCGCGCTGACACGGTGCGTTTTTATAGTCCACAGCATTATCGATTTTCCCGAAGGATCGCGCTGGTAACCACATGAATTTTTGACTGTGCCGGACAAGTTATGTGTCGTTTTATGCTGTTTCAGCTATATATTTTTATTTTTCTGACTGCGGCACGCTGTGGAATCGAAGTTTGCGCCTAGTGCAACATCTAAGCAAGATACTGTGAACAAAAAAAGAAACCCGGCGTTGCGGCCGGGTTTCCTTTTGTCGATATTTCAAACGGGCAGTGCCCTGTTCTTTTAAGCCGCCATCGCCGTCTTGAGGTTTTCATCGATCTTGTCGAGGAAGGCGGTGGTGGAGAGCCAGGGCTGGTCCGGACCGATGAGGAGCGCGAGGTCCTTGGTCATGAAGCCGCTTTCGACGGTGTCGACGCAGACGGTTTCGAGCGTTGCTGCGAACTTTGCGAGTTCTGCATTGTCGTCCAGCTTGGCGCGGTGGGCAAGGCCACGGGTCCAGGCGAAGATCGAAGCGATCGAGTTGGTCGAAGTTTCCTGACCCTTCTGGTGCTGGCGGTAGTGGCGCGTGACCGTGCCGTGTGCCGCTTCAGCTTCAACCGTGCGGCCGTCCGGCGACAGGAGAACGGAGGTCATCAGGCCGAGCGAACCGAAGCCCTGGGCAACCGTATCAGACTGCACGTCGCCATCGTAGTTCTTGCAGGCCCAGACGTAACCGCCGGACCACTTCAGAGCGGAGGCGACCATGTCGTCGATCAGGCGGTGTTCATAGATGATGCCGATTTCATCGAACTTCGCCTTGAACTCGGTCTGGTAGACTTCTTCGAAGATGTCCTTGAAGCGGCCGTCATAGGCCTTCAGGATCGTGTTCTTGGTGGACAGGTAAACCGGCCACTTGCGCATCAGGCCGTACATCATGGATGCGCGGGCGAATTCGCGGATGGATTCGTCAAGGTTGTACATTGCGAGTGCAACGCCGGCGCTCGGAGCGTCGAAGACGTCCTTTTCGATGACCTGGCCGTCTTCACCGACGAACTTGATCGTCAGCTTGCCCTTGCCGGGGAACTTGAAATCGGTTGCCTTGTACTGGTCGCCGAAGGCGTGGCGGCCGACAACGATCGGCTTCGTCCAGCCGGGAACGAGGCGGGGAACGTTCTTGCAGATGATCGGCTCGCGGAAGATGACGCCGCCCAGAATGTTGCGGATCGTGCCGTTCGGGCTCTTCCACATCTGCTTCAGGCCGAATTCCTCGACGCGCTGCTCGTCCGGCGTGATCGTCGCGCACTTGATGCCGACGCCGTGCTTCTTGATGGCGTGTGCCGCATCGACGGTTACCTGGTCGTTGGTAGCATCGCGGTTTTCGACCGAGAGGTCATAATATTCGATGTCGAGATCGAGGTATGGCAGGATCAGCTTGTCCTTGATGAGCTGCCAGATGATACGGGTCATTTCGTCGCCGTCGAGATCGACGACTGGATTGGCTACCTTGATCTTTGCCATGAATTCCTCACCTTCGAAGCTGTGGCGCCTGATGACGCCGGTATTCGGAAAAATATCCGGTGCGGCTATAGCATCGCGCGCGCCTGAGGCAAAGCCATGGGGGGCGCTTTTTTGGCGCGGTGCAATAACGCTTTGCGCATTGCCAAACCATATTGCCGGAATACAGTCAGGCGAATCGCTTCGCCCGTGCGTCGGGCCTACCTCCGGGATCACATCATGCGGAATATTCTGCTTCTGACTGCCGCCGTCCTCTTTTCCCACAGCGCCCTTGCGGCCGGCCCCGCCGATCCCGTCCAGAAGGTGATGGACATTACCGTCAAGAACTGGTCCGGCGATGCGGAAAACTGGAAATACATCTTCGACGAGGACATGCTGACCAGCCTGTTCAGCAAGGACTTCGTTGCCCAATACCGCGAAGCTTCCAAGAAGCCTGCTTACGAGGCGGAAAGCGGCGAGAAAGGCGATCCCTTCGGCTACGATGTGGTGACGAACTCGCAGGATGGCTGTCCGCTGGTGGATGTTTCGGTAACGCCCGGTGAGGTGAAGGACGGCGTGACTGACGTGACGGCGAAGTTCAAGCTCTGGGCCTGCATGGATGAGGCAGAGATGAAGGCAACGGTCGACGAGGTGCATTTCGATGTCATCGAGGAAAACGGCCAGCCTGTCATCAGCGACATTCACCGGGTTGGAGACGAGGGCAGGGATTCGCTGCGCGCAGAGATGGCGGCGATCATCAAGGGCGAATAACAGGGCGTTTTGCCTGCCCCGGCTTTGATTTTGGCGCGGATCTGTGCCAGTGAAGCGCGCTTTAGAGCATTTTCAGGAAAAGCGACGACCGGTTTTCCGTCTGGAAATGCGCAAAAACCATAAAATGCATCGGCCTGAAAATCGATGCGGCGCTTCGGAAACTGGAAAACGACGATGGCAGGCACAAACAGCGAGCTTGAACTTGTGGCGGAAGGCCCGGCGATCATTCTGGTCGAACCGCAGCTCGGCGAAAATATCGGCATGGTGGCACGGGCAATGGCCAATTTCGGTCTTGCCGAACTTCGCCTCGTCAAGCCGCGTGACGGCTGGCCGAACGAGAAGGCGCGCGCCGCCGCTTCCAAGGCCGATCATGTCATCGACGGGACGAAAGTGTTCGAGACGCTGGAAGAGGCGATCAAGGATCTCAATTTCGTCTATGCCACGACCGCGCGGGAGCGTTACGGTTTCAAACCGGTTCGTGCCCCCGTCACCGCAGCCGGCACGCTGCGCGCGAAGTTCAAGGCGGGTGAAAGAACCGGCATCCTGTTCGGGCGTGAGCGCTGGGGTCTTACCAATGAAGAAGTGGCGCTGGCCGATGAGATCGTAACATTTCCGGTCAACCCCGCCTTCGCCTCGCTCAACATCGCGCAGGCCGTGCTTTTGATGTCCTATGAGTGGATGAAATCCGGCATGGACGATCTGGACGAGACGCTTTTCCAGCCTATCGAGCAGCGGCCCTCGACCAAGGAACAGGTCTTCGGCCTGTTCGAACACATCGAGGAGGCGCTCGATGCGCGCGGATATTTTCATCCGCCCGAAAAAAAGCCGAAAATGGTGGACAATCTGCGTGCGGTGCTGTCGAGACGCGGCTTTTCCGAGCAGGAAATCAGTGTTTTCCGTGGCGTGATCAGGTCACTCGATCGTTTTCCCCGGCAGTGGTCCAAGCAGGCAGGCCGGGCCGGAACGGCGGAGGGACCATTGTCGGAGAGGGCTGGGGAGAATGCTGAAGACGACTGAGGCTCTGGCCGATGTTCTCAAACCGGTGCTGGTGTTCGATTCCGGCATTGGCGGGCTGACGGTTCTGCGCGAGGCGCGCGTGCTGATGCCCGAGCGCGGTTTCATCTATGTGGCGGACGACGCCGGTTTCCCCTATGGCGGCTGGGAAGAGGAGGCGCTGAAAGCGCGCATTCTTTCACTCTTTGAGAAGCTGCTTGAAGACTATAGCCCTGAAGTCTGCGTCATCGCCTGCAACACCGCCTTCACACTGGCAGGTGCGGATCTTCGGGCGCGCTTTCCTGATATGACTTTCGTCGGCACCGTTCCAGCTATCAAACCTGCGGCCGAACGCACCCGTTCCGGTCTCGTTTCCGTGCTGGCAACGCCCGGCACCGTCAAGCGCGCCTATACGCGCGATCTCATCCAGTCATTCGCCACGCAATGCCATGTTCGCCTCGTGGGATCGGAAAATCTGGCGCGTATGGCCGAAAGCTGGATCAGGGGCGAGCCGATCTCCGACGAAGCCGTGCTGGCGGAAATTGAGCCCTGCTTCATCGATAGCGACGGCAAGCGCACCGATATCGTTGTTCTCGCCTGCACTCATTATCCCTTCATGGCCAATGTGTTTCGCCGGCTGGCGCCATGGCCGGTGGACTGGCTCGATCCGGCGGAAGCGATTGCCCGTCGCGCGCGCCACCTGGTGCCGCTGCCGCAGGATGCGGAGCATCCAGATGGTTTCGATTTCGCCGTCTTCACTTCCGGCAAGCCGGATTTCGCCACACGGCGGCTGATGCAGGGTTTTGGCCTCAGCGTATCGCTGAGCTGAAAGGCTTGTTGCATTTTTGCATCTATTCTGCCTGACTTTTGCAATTCGAGATTGCGACCTCTTGTCGCGTCCGGCATCTCGTGTAAGATGCATCTTGTCTGTAACCGCTATAAAAAGGAGGCGTGGAATGACTGACTATATGAATATGCGCCTTACCGGCATGCTTGGCTTTTCCGGCATGGTCATCGGCGGTTACATGTCCCGAGGCATCGACCTCCGATAAGGCTTCCTGCCTGATTTCCCTGCCGTTTGGCATCTTCACTTCGTCTGACAGCTGAATTGTGCGTCCGCGCTGCCGCGTGTTGCGCCCGCCGTTCCCGCATGTCGTTTTATCATCGATAAAGGACCTGGCTGCTTCGCCGCGCCGGGACGGATTTCCCATGCAGAAAAATCAACCATTGGTAGCATATGCGCTGCCGGATGCGGTCGACCGTCTGTTCGTCACATTCGGCGTCTGGAAAACCCTGAAAGCGGTTCTCGTCGCGGCAATGGTGCCGCGCCCGCCGCCGACCGATCTTTCCGATCTGCCGGAGCGTCTTCTGGACGATATCGGCTTGGAGCCGTCCGACCGCAAAATGCGGCGGGAGTGGGCCCCTCCTTACTGGGCGCCGCGATTTTGATGACGACAGTCTCTCCGGCGAGAAAATGCCGGGGAGGCTCCGTCGTCCGTTTCAACTGCTAATGATGTTCGAAATGCGCGCCTCTGTCATGCCGGACTGGACCCGGCATCCAGCCACGGCGCGTCTGCGAAGAGTTCATTGCCGTACTTCAGTTTTCCGTAACGGAAGCTGCGGAAAGGCCTGGCATATAGCGCGTTGCACTATCCTCGTGAACGTCCGGGCAGGCGTCACCCCTGATCTTGCCCTGCGGCTGGAGCGGGCAGGGGTCAGCACGGCGCGGCATGGCTTGCCATGCAGTCAAATTACGATCTTGCACAGGCGATGAAACGGCAGCAGCAGCCCGTTCGTCCGCTGGATGACAAAGCGGCATAGCCTCCGAAAAATTGGCTTGATACCGTGCGCTTTTGGTGGCTTGCTCCAAAAACCGAACGGGGGAGATTGCATCATGCCGCTGGAGAACTGGCTGGCCTTCGTGGCCGCATCCGCCATCATGCTTGCCATTCCGGGGCCGACGATCCTGCTGGTGATTTCTTATGCTCTGGGGCATGGCCGCAAGGCGAGCACCGCGACGGTGACGGGTGTGGCGCTTGGTGACTTCACTGCGATGACGGCCTCCATGCTGGGGCTTGGCGCGCTGCTTGCCACATCGGCGGCCCTTTTTACCGGTCTGAAATGGATCGGTGCGGCTTACCTCATCTATCTCGGCATCAAGCTGTGGCGTTCGCCGGTTGGCGGTGAAGGTGGTGAAGCCGCAGGCGTGACGGGCCGTGAGCGGCCGCTCAAGATCTTCCTGCATGCCTATGTCGTCACGGCGCTGAACCCCAAGAGCATTGTCTTCTTCGTCGCCTTCCTGCCGCAATTTCTGGTGCCGACGCTGCCTTTCTGGCCGCAGGTGCTGATTTTCGAAGCGACATTCCTTGTGCTTGCCAGCTGCAATGCGGCCCTTTATGGACTTCTGGCAAGTGCCGCCCGCAATACGATCCGCAAACCCAAGGTTCAGCGCATCGTCAACCGCACGGGCGGCGGTCTCCTGATCGGCGCCGGTCTCATTACATTTGGCTGGAAGAGGGCGGTTTCGGCGTAAAACGCCCGTCGATCGCCTGAAATTCGGACATAACAAAATGGCGTTGCCGCATATTCTTCTTGCCCTGATCACCGTGTTTTTGTGGGGCTTCAACTTCGTTGCCATCAAGATCGGCGTCGCCGACATGCCGCCTTTGTTTCTGACGGGGGTGCGCTATCTGTTTGCGGCCGTGCCGTTGGTGTTCTTCCTGCCCAAACCCAATGTGCCGTGGCGGCATATGATCGTTTACGGCATGGCGATGGGTTTCGTGCAATTCGGCCTGCTTTACCCGGCCATCAAGCTCGGCCTGCCGGCTGGGCTTGCTTCGCTCGTCATGCAGTCGCAGGCCTTCTTCACGCTGGCGCTGGCCGTGGTGTTTCTCGGCGAGCGGCCGTTGCCGTCACAGATCGTCGGCGCAATCGTTGCCTTTGGCGGGCTGGCGGTCATCGGCGTGGAGCGCATGACGGCTGCAGCGTTGATACCGCTGCTGATGGGCGTCGGCTCGGCCATTGCCTGGGCCTGCGGCAACATCGTCAATCGCCGCATCGGCCAGGTGAACGCGGTCTCCTTTGTCGCATGGACGAGCCTTGTTCCCGTTCTGCCGTTGGTCCTGCTTTCGCTGGTGGTGGAGGGACCTGATGCGATTGCGGAAGGGCTGCGCAATGCGACGCCTACGATGGCTCTCGTGGTGATATACATGGCCTATGGTGCGACCATCGTCGGCGCGGGTATCTGGAGTTACCTGCTTCTGCGCTATCCGGCCGGAACGGTGGCCCCATTTTCGCTGCTGGTGCCGATTGTCGGTTTCGTCAGCGCCTATCTCGCTTTTGCGGAGCATATTACCGTCTTCGAAGTGGTCGGTGCCGCATTGGTCATCATCGGGCTGATGCTGAATGTGTTCGGCAGGCGGCTTTCATTTTCGCGCGTCTCGTCCGGGGCCGCATAGATGTGGCGCAATTGCCTGTGCATTATCGGCACGGGGCAGACGCAATCGGTGATTTTTTGGTAAAGAGCATGTTCGGCCGCCGTTACGGGAATCGGCCGGATGACATGCAGCACGAGGAACGGAACATTGCAGGTCGGCATCGACATGGGAACCCTATCGGGCGGGCAGCAGGCCAAGCTCGATATTGAGGAATTGCTTGCAACGCGTTTGCTGGTGCAGGGCAATTCCGGGTCCGGCAAGTCACATCTTCTGCGCCGGCTCCTGGAGCAATCGGCGCAATGGGTGCAGCAGGTCATTATCGATCCCGAGGGTGATTTCGTCACGCTGTCCGACAAGTTCGGCCATGTGGTGGTGGATGGAGAGCGCACGGAAGCCGAGCTTGCGGGCATTGCCAACCGCATCCGCCAGCACCGCGTTTCCTGCGTGCTGACGCTTGAAGGTCTTGACATCGAACAGCAGATGCGGGCCGCTGCCGCTTTCCTCAACGGCCTGTTCGATGCGGATCGCGAATTCTGGTATCCCGTGCTTGTCGTTGTGGATGAGGCGCAGATGTTTGCGCCCTCCGTCGGCGGCGAGGTGACCGAGGATGCGCGCAAGGCGTCGCTGGGCGCCATGACCAATCTGATGTGCCGTGGACGTAAACGCGGGCTTGCGGGCGTCATCGCCACGCAGCGCCTTGCCAAGCTTGCCAAGAACGTAGCGGCGGAAGCCTCGAACTTCCTGATGGGCCGCACCTTTCTCGATATCGATATGGCGCGCGCTGCCGATCTGCTCGGCATGGACCGGCGGCAGGCGGAAATGTTCCGGGATCTGCAGCGCGGCAATTTCGTGGCGCTTGGACCGGCGCTGTCGCGTCGCCCGTTGCCCATCGTCATCGGTGCGGTGGAAACCTCGGCGCGGTCTTCCTCGCCGAAGCTTATGCCGCTGCCGGATGCGCCGCAGGATGTGGAGGATTTGATCTTCACGCCGGACCCGGAAGAGTTCACGCGACCCGCCACGCGCCGCACGCCGCCAGCGCCGCGCCCGACAACCGATATTCTGGCTGAACTCTCCCGCTCCACCCCTGCCGCCGCTGGTCCTTCACCGGAGCAGTCGGCGCGTGCAGGTCAGCCGGAGCTGACGCCGGAGGAGCGCGAAGAGAAGATCGCGGCGGTGCTGGTCGAAATTCTCGACGATCCGCAATCGGCATATCGTACCGACGCCGTGCTTTATCAGGATTTTCTGGTGCGCGCCCGCATGCGTCGTATTCCCGGAACGCCGATGACGCTGGCGGATTTCCGCCGGCAGGTGGCGATTGCCCGCTCCGGCGTGGATGCGGCAATGGCGGCCAGCGAAGGCTGGGAGAAGGCGCTGGAATTGTCGATGTCGGTCTCCGACGATCTGCAAGGGGTTTTCCTGCTGTTGGTCAAGGCGGCGCTCAATGAGGAGCCTTGCCCATCCGACGCCCGCATTGCCCGCGCTTACGGTACTCATTCCGCCCGCCGCGCACGCCGTCTTCTCGGTTATTTCGAGGAGAAGGAGCTTGTGGTGGTACACGCCGATTTCTCCGGCAAGCGCATTGTGGCGTTCCCCGATCTCGACGCGAAGACCGCACCCGGCGATGCGGATGCGGCTGAGGATGATGCGAGGCTGGCGGCGGAGTAAGTTGGGGCAGGGTTTCCTGCCGCCAACATTTTCAGGTGTTACTCGATAGCCTTTGCTTCCTTGCGCGTTGCAATCAGCGAACCGATGATGCCGGTTGCGAGGATGGCGACGGTGACGCCGAGCGAGACGGCGGGCGGGATCTTGGCGATGCCCAGCATATCCGCGACGAAAATCTTCGAGCCGACGAAGACCAGAACCGCAGCCAGCGCGTATTTCAGATAGGCGAAGCGGTGGATCAGGGCGGCAAGTGCGAAATAGAGGGCGCGCAGGCCGAGGATCGCGAAGATGTTCGAGGTATAGACGATGAACGGATCGGTGGTGATCGCGAAGATCGCCGGGATCGAATCGACCGCGAAGATAAGGTCGGCAATTTCGACCATGATGAGTGCCAGAAACAGCGGCGTCACAAAGGTCTTCAGCTTGCCGGTGGTCCCATCGGTCTCCTTGACGAAGAATTTCTCGCCATGCAGCTTCTCCGTTACCGGAAGGCGGCTGCGCAGGAATTTCAGGATGCGGTTATTGCCGATGTCGTTCTCGTCATGGTCGGATGAAAACAGCATCTTGAGGCCCGTGAAGACGAGGAAGGCCGCAAAGAGATAAAGCACCCAGTGGAAGTTTTCGACAATGGCGGCGCCGCCGGCAATCATGATGCCGCGCAGAACGATCACGCCGAGGATGCCCCATAGCAGCACGCGGTGCTGATATTGGCGGGGAATGGCGAAATAGGAGAAGATCATCGCGATGATGAAGATATTGTCCATCGCGAGGCTTTTTTCGACCACGAAGCCGGTGACATATTCCATCGCCGACTGTTCACCGGACTGGTACCAGATCCATCCGCCGAAGGCCAAGCCGATGGCGATATAAAAGCCGGACATCAGCAAGCTTTCACGGATGCCGATTTCCTTGGAATTCTTGTGCAGCACGCCAAGATCGAGCGCCAAGAGGCCAAGGACGAGAGAAATGAAGACCGCCCACATCCATGTGGGGGTACCGAGAAAATCGTTGAGGAGGAACTCCATCAGTCAACCTTTAGCCGGACGAGGTTGGCTTTGCGGATGGGGACGCGTATCAAGAATAAACGTGGGCCCCAACCTTCAAGAGACTCGACATCGCGTGTTGTCCGGTAACACGCCAGAGGGGCCCGAGTCCTGATTACGGCTTAGAAGTGGGTGGGCCTTCCAGCTTTTCAAGGGGCGGTTCGAGAAAAAAGCGGCGGGCTTTGTTTGACAAATTTGTAAAACGTGTTTAGAAGCCGCCCCAACGCCGGGCAGTCATGTCCGGTGTGTTTCGTTGACTGCCTTGCAGTTTATAAGCTGACGTTCGGCGGTCAACATCACCGACATGTCCCGTGGTCTCTCCATTCGCATGTGAGAAACCTGTCAGAGGTCCTGAAACGGGCTTCAGAGGAGGGCGTGTTTCCTCAAACCGGTTTGGCAACAAACCGGCATAACCTATTGAGAAGGAAATACGATGAGCAAGCGCGAATCGGCTAAGTACAAAATTGACCGCCGTATGGGCGAAAACATCTGGGGCCGTCCGAAGTCCCCGGTAAACCGCCGCGAATACGGCCCGGGCCAGCACGGCCAGCGCCGCAAGGGCAAGATGAGCGACTTCGGCACGCAGCTGCGCGCCAAGCAGAAGCTCAAGGGCTATTATGGCGAACTGCGCGAAAAGCAGTTCCGCGCCACCTACGACGAAGCAAACCGTCGCAAGGGCGATACCTCCGAGAACCTGATCGGCCTGCTCGAGTCGCGTCTCGACGCCATCGTCTACCGCGCCAAGTTCGTTCCGACCGTTTTCGCATCGCGTCAGTTCATCAACCATGGCCACGTCACGGTTAACGGCGTTCGCGTCAACATCGGTTCTTACCGTTGCAAGCCGGGCGACGTTATCGAAGTTCGCCAGAAGTCCAAGCAGCTGGTGACCGTTCTCGAAGCTGTTCAACTCGCAGAACGCGACGTTCCTGATTACATCGAAGTCGATCACAACAAGATGGTTGCGACCTATGCTCGCATCCCGGCTCTGTCTGACGTTCCGTACCCGGTCGTCATGGAACCGCATCTGGTCGTCGAATTCTACTCGCGTTAATCGGCGCGTTTCAGTATTGAGAAAGCCGCCCCTCGGGGCGGCTTTTTTGTTTGCTGGGGAAGGCTTTGCATGCAGGACATTCAGGCGATCGTCGATTCCATTTACGACAGCATGGTGCCGCGCCTGGGCGAGGGCAAGGTTGCGGATTACATTCCGGAACTCGCCAAGGTCGATCCGAACCAGTTCGGTATCGCCATCACCACCGTCGACGGAACCACCTATACGGCCGGCAATGCGCTCACGCCGTTTTCGATCCAGAGCATCTCCAAAGTCTTCATGCTGACGCTGGCGCTTGGCAAGGCGGGCGAGACGGTGTGGAACAGGGTGGGGCGCGAGCCATCCGGGTCGTCCTTCAACTCCATCGTCCAACTGGAGCATGAGCACGGCATTCCGCGCAATCCCTTCGTCAATGCCGGTGCCATCGTGGTGACGGATATCGTTCTTTCCGGCCACCAGCCGCGCGAGGCGATTGGCGAGCTTCTGCGCTTCGTGCGTTATCTCGCTGATGATGACACGATCAGCATTGACGACACGGTGGCGAAATCCGAGCAGGCGACGGGTTTCCGCAATTTCGCGCTTGCCAATTTCATGCGGTCCTTCGGCAACCTGCATCACCCCGTCGAATATACGTTGGGCGTCTATTTTCATCAGTGCGCGCTGTCCATGACCTGCGCACAGCTTTCGCGGGCCGGTCTCTTCCTTGCCAATCGCGGCCGCAATCCGTTGAGCGGCCATACGGTCGTGTCAGACCGGCGGGCGCGGCGCATCAATGCGCTGATGCTGACCTGCGGCCATTATGACGGATCGGGCGATTTCGCCTATCATGTCGGCCTGCCAGGCAAGAGCGGCGTGGGCGGCGGCATCATGGCAGTGGCGCCGGGCAAGGCGTCGATTGCGGTCTGGTCACCGGGTCTGAACAAGGTCGGCAATTCGGCGCTTGGGTCGCATGCGCTGGAAATGCTGGCGACGAAAACCGGCTGGTCGGTATTCGGGGCTTGATATTGCGGGCGGATGCGGGCATTTCCTGCATTGAAAATGGCTGAACGCCAGAGCGGGCTAATCATGAACATTGTCACCAGCATCGCAGATGAGGTCGAGGCCGATCAGGACCTAGGCGGAGAAAATGGCGGTTCGCATCCGCTGTTCGACGCGGCACCCCGTTCTGTCTCCTTCAACAAGCTGCGCAAGCGGCTGTTGCGCAATGTGCGTCAGGCCTTCGGGGATTTCGGCATGCTGAACGGCCAGAAGCGCTGGCTGGTCGGCCTTTCCGGCGGCAAGGACAGCTACGGTCTTCTGGCACTGCTGCTTGATCTGAAGTGGCGCGGCCTTTTGCCCGTTGAACTCATTGCCTGCAATCTCGATCAGGGCCAGCCGAATTTCCCCAAGCACGTCCTGCCGGAATATCTGGCGAAGATCGGTGTCGCCCATCGCATCGAATATCGCGACACTTATTCCGTTGTGAAGGAAAAGGTGCCGGCGGGTGGCACCTATTGTTCGCTCTGTTCGCGGCTGCGGCGCGGCAATCTCTACCGTATCGCGCGGGAAGAGGGCTGCGACGCGCTCGTACTCGGCCATCACCGCGAGGATATTCTCGAGACCTTCTTCATGAACTTCTTCCATGGCGGCCGTCTGGCTGGCATGCCGGCAAAGCTGATGAATGACGAGGGCGACCTGATGGTGCTGCGCCCGCTTGCCTATTGCGCCGAAGAGGATATGGCGAAATTCGCGGCGGCGATGGAATTCCCGATCATTCCCTGTGACCTCTGCGGCTCGCAGGACGGGCTTCAGCGCAATGCCATGAAGGAGATGCTGGCTGACATCGAAAGGCGCATGCCGGGCCGCAAGGACGTGATGCTGCGGGCGCTTGCCCATGTCAATCCATCGCATCTGCTCGACCCGAAGCTTTTTGATTTCTCGGCGCTTTCTGTCACCGGGGCGTCACCTGAAGAGCGTACGGAGGCCAGCCCTCCCTTATGAAGAAGTGCCCTTAGCGATGACCCTTTCCGATAAAGATATCGACTTTCTGATTTCCACCGTTGCCGCTGCCGGCCGCCAGGAAATCATGCCCCGCTTCCGCAATCTCGACGCAGGCGCGATTTCCGAAAAGACCTCTGCCGTCGATCTCGTCACCGAGGCGGATATTCTGACGGAAAAGGCGATAACCGCCGCTCTCCTGCAACGGTTTCCGAAGGCCCATATCGTCGGCGAAGAGGCCTATGACGCGGATCAATCCGTTATTCCTGCCCTTGCCGATGCACCATTTGCCTTCGTGATCGATCCAATCGACGGCACTTTCAACTATGCTTCCGGTTTTCCCGCTTTCGGCACGCTGCTCGCCGTCACCGTCAAGGGTGAGACGGTCGCAGGCATCATCCACGATCCTGTCATGGGTGATACCATCCTTGCTCTCAAAGGCGAGGGCGCTTATCTCCACCGCAAGGACGGCTCACAGGCAAGGCTCAAGGTTGCCGATCCCGTGCCATTGTCCGAAATGGTCGGCATATTTTCCTGGGGTCACAGCCATGAAGATCGCCGCCCGGTGATCGCCGCCAATATGGCCAAGATCAAGATGGCGCTTTCAATCAATTGCTCGGCTCATGAATATTGGCTTGTCTCGACTGGCAAGCTGCACTTCATCGGCCACGAAAAGCTGATGCCCTGGGATCATCTCGCCGGCGTTCTCATTCATCAGGAAGCAGGCGGTTACACGGCCCGTTTCGACAATACGCCCTACCGGCCGGGACAGACGACAGGCGGCATCCTGTCGGCACCTGACAAGGAAAGCTGGAAGATGCTGCGCCGGGAAATCGTGGCCTTATAATATTGATGCTTAAATAGAAGGATATCGCCCATGGCTATCGAACTCGACATCGCCTCTCTCGCCAATGCGCTTCAGGAGGCGGCGGCAGTGGAAATCCTGCCGAGGTTCCGTAATCTGGGTGAGGGCGACGTCAGGATAAAGAGCGAGGCGATAGACCTCGTAACCGAGGCTGACGAGGCTGCTGAGCGGCTGATCCGCGCCCGCGTGCAGGAAATCATGCCGCAGGCGCTGTTCATCGGTGAAGAGGCCGTTGCGGCGGATGCCTCGCTGCTTGGCAAGCTTGCGGATGAGGATCTTGCCGTGGTGGTCGATCCGATCGACGGCACCTACAACTTCGCCTCGGGCCTGCCGCTGTTTGGCGTGATGATGAGCGTCATCTCCAAGGGTGAGACTGTTGCCGGTCTCATTTTCGATCCGATGGGCAATGACTGGGCGATTGCCGAAAAGGGTTCCGGCGCATGGCTTTGTGCCGCAGATGGCTCGCAGACGCAGATGTCCGTCGTGCCGGCACCGGCATTGTCGCAGATGGTCGGTATCGCCAACACCGGTTATTTTGACGTGGAGACCCGCCGCAAGATTCTCATGAACCTCGCGGATGTGCGGCTCTTCACCAGCTACCGTTGTGCTGCGCATGAATACCGCGTGTTCTGCGGCGGCCACATGCATTTCCTGATGTACAACAAGCTGATGCCCTGGGATCATCTCGCTGGCACCCTGCTTTCGCAGGAAGCAGGCGCTTACGCCGCCCGTTTCGATGGCTCGCCTTACCTGCCGCGCCACCTTGAAGGTGGCCTGCTGCTTGCTCCTGATCAGGAGACATGGGAATTGCTGCGCGAGAAGATTTTTACGGTTTGAGTGAAGTTCGGGTTTAATCAACAAAAAGGGCGCGGAACCGAGTTCCGCGCCCTTTTTATTTGTCTGTCCGCCCTTAGTGCGTCGGCTTGTTGTGGGCCTGAAACAGCACGCCCTTTTCCCCGATCAGCACGAAGACGAGGCCGATAATGGAGACGGCGAAGAAGCCGGCTACCATTGGCAGCGCCGTGCCATCAAAAGCCTGACCGATAACGGCACCGATCAGCGAACCGCCGACGGTTCCCATGAAGCCAATGACGGACGAGGCCGTGCCGGCGACATGGCCGAGCGGCTCCATGGCGAGCGAGTTAAAGTTCGAGCCGATCCAGCCGAACTGGAACATGGCAAGCGCGAAGAACACGATGAAGATCGCAAAGGGCATCGGTTCCGGCCCAACCATCTGTACCACCAGCCACACGAAGGTGATGGCGATGAAGCCGAGCAGCGACCCGTGCGACAGCTTGCGCATGCCAAACCTGCCGACAAGCCTTGCATTGATGAAGGACGAGAAGGCCATGAACAGGGCGACGCCCGCAAAAGCGGCCGCAAACCATGCGCCCAGCCCGTAGATGCCCTTATAGACCTGTTCGGCGGAATTGATGAAGCCGAACAGCGCACCGAAGATGAATGTGCTGGAGAGCGTGTAACAGAGCGCGATACGGTTGGTGAGCACGATCTTGAAGCCACCGAGGATCGAACGAACCGTGAAAGGCCTGACGTCATCGGCATGCAGGGTTTCCGGTAGGCGGAAGTACATCCAGGCGGTCACGACAGCGGCAATTCCGGCCATGAAGGCGAAGATAAGGTGCCAGTCACCGAAAAACAGCACGATCTGGCCAGTACCGGGTGCGATGACCGGAACGACCATGAAGACCATCATGATCAGTGACATGACTTCCGCCATCTGACGGCCGCCATAGATGTCGCGCACGATCGAAATGGTGATGACGCGCGTCGCCGCAGAGCCGATGCCCTGAATGAAGCGCAGAACCAGCAGGCCAGTGAATGACGGTACGAAGACGACGGCAATGGCCGAAACGATGTAGATCGCCAGCCCGACGAGCATCGGCTTGCGGCGCCCGAAACGGTCCGAGATCGGTCCGTACAGAAGCTGGGCAATACCAAAGCCTAGAAGATAGCTGGAAATGACGTATTGACGGTGGTTTTCATTCACGACGCCAAGTGATGCGCCGATTTCCTGAAGGCCGGGAAGCATGATGTCGATGGCAAGCGCATTCAGCGCCATCAGCATCGCGGCAAGCGCGATGAATTCCGTGCGCCCCATGGAAACGGCGCGCGAAGCGGTGGATTGTGAAAGTTCTGTCACAGGATTGCCCCAAAAAGAACGGCAAAGGCGTTGCATGAAGCAACGCCTGGCATAAGTTTTCTGACAATCAGGGTGGGCCGGATGAACCGGCCGAAATCAGGCCGCGCCGCGGACGCTGATACCCTGTTCTTGGAAGTGATTTTGAAGTTCACCGGACTGGAACATCTCTCTTACGATGTCACAGCCGCCGACGAATTCGCCCTTGACGTACAGCTGCGGGATGGTCGGCCAGTTGGAGTAGTCCTTGATGCCCTGACGGATATCGGCATCGGCGAGCACATTGACGCCCTTGTAGTCGACGCCAAGATAGTCGAGAATCTGTACGACTTGACCGGAAAAACCGCATTGCGGGAATTGCGGGGTGCCCTTCATGAAAAGAACGATGTCGTTGCTCTTCACTTCATTGTCGATCATATCGTGAATGCCGCTCATAGGCCTATTCCTTTCACATGCGGTTCAAGGCCGCTGCTTTGACTTTGTCCCTAAATAACATGTCGCGGCGCGATTTCCACCCGGGAAGCGTAAAAAATACGCTTCTGTGTAGTCGCAAATTGAGGGCCGAAACCTTGGCTACCAGGTGAGAAGCACGCTGAGGTGATGCATCATCGAAGCCGCTGTCTGCTGCGGGCCGCGGCGGTGCGTCTTTTGCTCACCTGTTTTTTGGCCGGCTTGGGTTTGACTGCGGCGTTGATTGCCGCTTCCAGCACGGAGCCGACGATGCCGCCTGCGAGGGACGTGTTGCTTTTTGTCCGGCGGCGGATGCGGCGGGTTTTGCGAAGGCCTGTCTTGGCCAGGACTTCGGACAGAGCGCCTTTGACGACGCCGTTTAGCAATTGATCGACGATCCCAGACAAAATTCCCTCGCCAACAAATAAATCATATTTCCGTCGCGTTTTTTACTATACGTGCATCGCCCACTGTATCAAGCGATCCTTTCGGGTGTCTCCAGCCCGAGGGTTTATGCATGCCGACCGTCAAGTCACGACTTGTTCTTTATTTCCCCGGCTTCGATCCGCTCGATGCGGCTGCGCATCATCTGCGCTATCAGCGGGCGGCAGCGCTTGCTGGCAAGACGTGGGATGTCAATTATGCCGTGGGCGCGCTGGAGAACTCGCCGGCTGGCGAAACATTCTCGGTGGAGGCCTCGGCGGGCGATTGGCGAACACGTTCCACCATCTTCGTCTACGACCACAATACGGTGATATCGCGCCTGCGGGATGCGCCACTCTGGCGGCAGATCGCACTAGGCTTTGCGGCTGCGGCCGGTATCGTCGCGGAAGGTGGGGCAGGGCGTTACCTCTGTCATGCCTGGCGTTTCGGCCTGTTCTTCATTTTCCCGTTCCTGCTGATGCTGGTGGGTGGTGCGCTTGCGGCGGGGATCGCGCTCTCGCCATGGCTGTTCGGTTTGCCGCTCTGGCTGCTGGCGATCAGTCTTCCCGCTGCGGCCTTGTTCTTCGTGAAGGCGTTTCTGCCTTTCGCCGAGCGGTTTCATACGTTGCATCTTTATGCCGACTGGCGCTTTGCGCTGGCCGTCGGGCGCGATGAGCCGATTGCCCGCAACTGGATCGAAGAGAAGGCAGCCCTGGTTCTCAACGCGCTGGAGCAGCCCACAGAGGAGGTTCTGGTCGTGTCGCATAGCATGGGCGCCAGCCTGGCGCTCGCCGTGATAGGCCGTGCGCTGGAACTGCGGCCAGATGCGCTGGATGGCCGGAAGCTTTCCTTTGCGACGCTCGGTGGCGCTGCGCTACAATGCGCGCTGCTGTCGAGTGCGGACAGGCTTCGCCAGAGCGTCGGCGTGATTGCGCGTCACCCTGAAGTGACATGGTTCGATATCCAATGCCTGACGGATCCGATCCACCTCTACCGCTGCAACACCGTGGCGCTGACGGGGCACAAGGATGCGCCGCAGCCGAAGATCGTGCCGATCCGTTTCAAGCACTCGCTTTCACCCGAACGCTACAAAAAGAATAAGCGCAACTTCCTGCGCATGCACCGGCAATATGTTCTGGGGCCGGATCGCAAGTCCGGTTACGATTTTACCCTGCTGACGGCTGGGCCGTTGCCGTCTGCCTCCTTTGCCGATCTGGAGTCGCAACAGCCACCTGTTTTGTGAGCGGCACGCGTCATTTTTTCGGAAAAGAAAAGGCCCGCGTGACAGTCTCACGCGGGCCTTTTTCAATTCGTAGCTTCAAGCGTTGCCGTGGCAAGGACAGTGAAACCGTCCTGCCGGAGACGCTTTTCCGGGCGCAGTCATTCGGGAGCCGAGGTCTGCAGGGCAAGGGCGTGCAGAACACCGCCCATATTGCCCTTCAGCGCGTCATAGACCATCTGGTGCTGCTGCACGCGGGTCTTGCCCTTGAAAGCATCCGCGACGACTTCCGCCGCGTAATGATCGCCATCACCGGCCAGATCGCGGATCGTGACCTTTGCCCCGGGAATTCCCGCCTTAATCATGTCTTCAATGTCGCCGGGTTTCATGGGCATGGTGTATCTCCTTAATTCATTCTGCGGCGATTAGAGTTTCGCCATCCATGAATTGAGGGAACCACGATTCATAGGCCAAGTGCAATTCTTTAATCTCGATAGCGCGTGCCGTGCCCAGCTTTACGCTTGAGCCGCCGGTGACACCGATCGCAGGGCAGGGAACGCCCGCTGCCTTCGCTGCCGCGCGCACTTCATCCAGATCGCTCCTCTTGACGGTCAGCACATAACGGCCCTGATCTTCGCCATAGAAGGTGAGGACGGGGTTATGGCCCTCGACCGCATCGATCGTCGCACCGATGCCGGAGGAAATTGCCATTTCGGCAACCGCGAGAGCCAGGCCGCCCGAGGAGCAATCGTGAACCGCTGTGGCAAGACCGTCTGCGATAAGGGCGCGGACGAAATCGCCATTTCTCTTTTCAGCTTCCAGATCGACATGCGGTGCCGGGCCATCGATGCGGCCATGCACGTCGCGCATGTAGACGGACTGGGCAATATGGGTGCCAAGACCGGCAGGCGCGCCCGCCAGCAGCACGACTTCGTCCGCGGCGGCAAAGCGGATGCGTGCCATACGGCCCCAGTCCTTCAGCAGGCCAACGCCGCCGATGGTGGGGGTGGGCAGGATCGCCTGACCGTTGGTCTCGTTGTAGAGCGAGACGTTGCCGGAAACGATCGGGAATTCCAGCACGCGGCAGGCCTCGCCGATGCCCTTGATGGCATGGACGAGCTGGCTCATGATCTCTGGCTTTTCCGGATTGCCGAAATTGAGGTTGTCGGTGGCCGCGAGCGGCAAAGCGCCGGTTGCGGTGATGTTGCGCCAGCATTCGGCCACGGCCTGCTTGCCGCCCTCGAAGGCGTCTGCCTCGACATAACGCGGCGTCACGTCGGAGGAGAAGGCGAGCGCCTTCTTGTCATGGCCTTCAACGCGGACCACGCCGGCATCGCCACCCGGCAGCTGCAGGGAATTGCCCTGGATCAGCGTGTCATACTGCTCGTAGACCCAGCGGCGCGATGAGTTGTTGGCCGAACCGACCAGCGACACCAGTGCATCGGCAATGTCTGCATCAGGAACGTCGTTCTCCGCAAGCGGAGCCTGAACCCTGGCGGGCGTCCACGGGCGGTCGTATTCCGGAGCCTGATCACCGAGATCCTTGATCGGCAGGTTGGCGACTTCCTCGCCATTGTGCAGCACGCGGAAACGCAGGTCGTCGGTGGTCTTGCCGACGATGGCGAAGTCCAGGCCCCATTTGACGAAGATCGCTTTGGCGACTTCTTCCTTGGAGGGCTCGAGAACCATGAGCATGCGCTCCTGGCTTTCCGATAGCATCATTTCGTAGGCCGTCATGCGCTCTTCGCGCACCGGTACGGCGTTAAGATCAAGTTCGATGCCGAGATCGCCCTTGGCGCCCATTTCGACGGCCGAGCAGGTGAGGCCGGCGGCACCCATGTCCTGAATGGCGATGACCGCGCCGGTCTTCATCAGCTCGAGGCAGGCTTCCAGCAGGCACTTTTCGGTGAAGGGGTCGCCGACCTGAACGGTCGGGCGCTTTTCTTCGATCGACTCATCAAATTCGGCAGAGGCCATGGTCGCGCCGCCGACGCCGTCGCGACCGGTCTTTGCACCGAGATACACCACCGGCAGGCCGACGCCCTTGGCTTCCGAAAGGAAGATCGCATCGGACTTGGCAAGTCCGGCGGCAAAGGCGTTGACGAGGATGTTGCCGTTGTAACGGGGATCGAATTCCACTTCGCCGCCGACGGTCGGCACGCCGAAGGAGTTGCCGTAACCGCCAACACCGGCGACGACGCCAGCCACGAGGTGGCGGGTCTTCGGATGGTCGGGTGCGCCGAAACGCAGCGCATTCATGGCCGCGATCGGGCGTGCGCCCATGGTGAAGACGTCGCGCAGGATGCCGCCGACGCCGGTTGCCGCACCCTGATAGGGCTCGATGTAGGACGGATGGTTGTGGCTTTCCATCTTGAAGACGACGCAGTCGCCATCATCGATATCCACCACGCCGGCATTTTCGCCGGGGCCTTGAATGACACGCGGGCCCGTGGTGGGCAGGGTCTTCAGCCATTTCTTGGAGGACTTGTAGGAGCAGTGCTCGTTCCACATGGCCGAGAAAATGCCAAGCTCGGTAAAGCTCGGCTCCCGTCCGATCAGGTCGAGGATACGCTGGTATTCGTCGGGCTTCAGCCCGTGGGATGCAACGAGTTCCGGGGTGATCTTGATGGAGTTTGGAATCGACATAGGTCTCACGCGGTTCGAGCCGAGGAAAGTTTCCGGTTCTTTAGCGCAAGAGGCCTCTCCGTGCGACAGGAAAATGCGCAGTTTTGCCAGCAAAACGCTGCTTTGTTGGGTTATTCAGAACTTGTAGCCGACCATAAGTCCGACACGCGTCAGCCCGTCATTGGGGCCGTCGCACAGATTGGCATGGGAGGCATGTTCGATCTGGGTCGAAATATTCCAGTTGCTGTTGAAGCGATATCCGATGGCGGCATATTCATGAAAAAGCACGCGGCAACCGAATTCCGCGCCAGTTTCGCCCGGACCATTTCTCAGCCTGCCGTCATGCCACAGGCCGCCAAAGCCGAGGTCGACGAAAATCTTCGGATTGAGGTCGAAGGTCCAGTTGATACCGCCGTAAATGGTATTTGCTTCGCCCTCGGTGCCGATTTCCGCACCCAGATGCAGACGCGGTCGGGCAAGCTTTTCGCCAAAGGTGGCGGCCGAGGCGCTCGCGAAAGGATCGAAATAGGCGGTGAAGGCCGGGAATACCCCATCTTCGCCGCCACCATTGCGATCGGCAAGCGAGGTTGTGACCCCGAAACGCAATTCATCGAACACCGTGCCGTCTGCGGCGGCGGCCGGCGTCATGTCACTCAACACACATGCTGCGAAAACCATCGCAAGAGCAACAAATGCCCTAGCGGATATGGAACCGAATGCTGCCATCGAATCATTCCCCGTTCCGAAGTAGGGAAAGGATGGCAGATTCGTCGGCGTGGTAAATAATGAGTTACTGAATTAGGGGGCGTGTTGCAGGAAAGACTCGTTCCCGCTCACGCCTCGCTTTCGTAACCGGCTGAACCGTTGTCGAGCAAATGCCGCAGGATACCCAGGGCATGCTTCAGTTCTTCCTGGTTTGAAGGCCCGGAAAGGCTGATGCGGACACGGTGGTAAACCTTCTCCGTGCGCCCGGCCTTGAACTCGTCCTCGTCGTCTATCAGCACACCTTCCTTCATGGCGGCGCTGCGGAAGGTTCCAGACAGCCACGGTTCAGGCAGCCTCAGCCACAGAAAGGCGATGTCCGGCAGGGAGTTGAATTCCAGACCCGCAAAAATGCGTCTGGCGAGGGCCTCGCGCTGGTTGATCTCGGCGATACAGTCCTTGCGGATGTCGTCTGCGTCGCCGCTGTTGACGAGGCGTGCATTCAGTTCGGCCAGCATGAACGGCAGTCCACCGGTTATCATCGAATGTGAAATGCGAATTCTCGAGGCGAATTGCGCCGGGCAGGCGACCCAGCCGCCCCTGACGCCGGCGGAAACGGATTTCGACAGGCCGCCGACAACGAAGGTAAGATCGGGCGCGAATTCCGCAATGAGTGGGATCGCATCCCGCGTCATGGCGCCATAAAGATTGTCCTCCACGATCCATACGCCGTATCTGCGGGCAATATCGGCGATCGCCCGCCGCCGCTCCTCGGGCAGGGTGGCGCAGGTCGGGTTCTGGCCCGCCGACATCAGGAAGATCATTTTTGGATGCTGCTGGGCGCAAACGCGCTCGAAATCATCGGGGATAATGCCTTTCTCATCCACTTCCACCAGTGTCACCCGCCGTCCGGCGAGGGCGGCGCTGCGGCTGATATGGGAATAGGTGAGGGGTTCGAAAACGATACGGTCGCCCGGCGCGGTCATTGCCGTTACCACGCTCATCACCGCAGCATGGGCGCCAAGCGTCGAAACGATGTTTTCCGGTTTCGGCGACCAGCCGTTCTGGGAAAGCCAGCGAACGCCCGCCATGCACCAGTTGTCGGGAAAGGAACGGGTGTAGTTGGAAATTTCGAACGGATGCTCTCTCGTTTCGGCCTCGACGTGTTTGCTGACCAGCGCGCTCTGCCCGACATCGGGAGCAGCCGTGGTGTTCAGGCGGAATTCGGCGCTCGTGTCCACGGCGTAGCGCGTGCCGCCGAATGCCGATGCCGTCGGTTCCACGCGTGATAACGGGGCGGCAGCCTTACGCTCGTTGACATAGGTGCCACGGCCGACTTCGCCGCTGACGAGGCCGCGTTCGTGGATGAGGGCATATGCCCGGCTGATTGTACCGATTGTAACGCCCAGATCGAAAGCAAGATTGCGCTGCGGCGGCAATTTCGATCCCGCCTGCAAGATGCCATCCGAAATTGCGCCTTCGATCTTGTCCGCGAGGCGAAGGTAGATGGGGCCGTTGCCCTCGGTGATATCGGGAAGCCAATTTGTCATGGTGACAATTTATGCATTGTATCTGTCCGCAAGTCAATTGTATTTATCGGATGCAGTCAATGAGATCAAACGCACGGAGACAATAGGTGCAATATGCGCAAGATGGATCAATACCTTTCGACAGCGGATACGCTTTATCCTGACGGCTACGAACGGGAACGCGTGTTCCGCGATACCGGCGACATGGTCGCCCCGTCGCCCTTTCCGGCCCGGATCGCTCACACGCTTATTGGCCGCCTGATTGCGGGATTGTCCAACTGGCATGGCAAACGTCAGGGACGGCTTGCCTTGCGGGAATTGTCCGACGATCTTCTGGACGATATCGGCGTTACGCGGGACGAGGCCTTGAAGGAGGCCACGAGATCGCAGCTGTTTTCATGGCCGTCGCGGCCGCTTTGATTTTCTGCCGGAGAGCGGCGCCATCTTTCCCCGGTGCCTGAACAGCCATTCGGCAGGCCCGCCACGCCAGTCCCAACCGGCGTCGGCGGGTCTTTTTAGTATTTGGTCGGCTTTTAGCGCAGTTTTGCCCGATCAGCAGCCCTTGCCGCCATTCGCCCAGCGTTTGACGTCGGTTGCGATGCGGCCGGAGATGGCTTCGTTCATAACGGGGCCGAAAGCGTCGAGCTTTGCCGGGTTGCCTTCTGCCTGAATGACCAGCATCGGGCGCGATTCCGGGCTGTTGCGCGGTACGAGCAGAATGCGCGGACGGCCCGAGAAGGAGTTGAGTTCGGGCGCCAGGCGATAGGCCTTGAACGCCGGATCGCCCGATTTGAACCAGCAGGCATTGGCGCCAAGCGCGATTCGCTCCATCGTCGGTAATGCCGCACGGGATGCGGAGGACGATGCCGGTTGCGGCTTGGGCTGGCACGCAGCAAGCGCTGCTGCGGCGAGAAGCAATCCAGCGGCCTTCGGGGCGTGGGAACGGAGCAGGCGGTTCATCGCGTCATCCAAGGTAAGGGCCAAAAACTGGAGCCATAAAGAGCATCATCGGGAAGAGGGCAGGCGGGTGGCCTGCCCGCTTGTCAGGCTGCGATAACGCCAAGCGCCGAGGCGAAGAGGCCACGGCCGTCATTGCCGCCATGGGCAGCTTCGATCAGGTTTTCCGGGTGCGGCATCATGCCGAGAACGTTGCCCTTGGCGTTGATGACGCCGGCAATGTCGTTCAGCGAGCCGTTCGGGTTGGTGCCATCAGCATAACGGAAAACGACCTGACCGTTGTATTCGACGGACTTAAGCTCATCCGTATCCAGGAAATAGTTGCCATCGTGGTGGGCGACGGGGCAGCGCAGAACCTGGCCCTTGTCATAGGCGCGGGTGAATTCGGTGTCGTTGTTGACGACTTCGAGTTTCACTTCGCGGCAGACGAATTTCAGCGAGGCGTTGCGCATCAGCGCGCCCGGCAGCATGCCCGCTTCGACCAAGATCTGGAAGCCGTTGCAGACGCCGAGAACCTTGACGCCCTGTTCAGCCTTTTCGCGGATGGCCTGCATGACCGGCATGCGTGCAGCAATCGCACCGCAACGCAGATAGTCGCCATAGGAAAAACCGCCCGGAATGACGATCAGGTCGACATCCGGGATAGTCGTCTCCGTCTGCCAGATGGTGACGGGCGCCTTGCCGGAGATTTTCGTGAGTGCCGCGATCATGTCGCGATCGCGGTTGAGGCCGGGAAGTTGGACGACAGCGGATTTCATGGTCGGCGGCTCCTGCGGCTTTAGAGAATGGCGATAGAGTAGTTTTCGATAACCGTATTGGCCAGGAGCTTTTCGCACATCGCCTTCAGGTCGGTCTCGGCCTTGGCCTTGTCTGCACCTTCCAGTTCCAGATCGAAGACCTTGCCCTGACGGACATGGCCGACGCCACCGAAACCGAGGCTGCCGAGTGCGCCTTCAATTGCCTTGCCCTGCGGATCGAGAACGCCGTTCTTCAGCGTAACAGTCACCCGTGCCTTGATCACCTGATCTTCTCCTGATTTTACCTTGCTAGGCCGATATTATTTCACGAGGCCGAAATTACTTTACCAGGACAGGGCCGGTGCCGCGGATCGGTTCGTTTTCATTGATGATGCCGAGACGGCGTGCCACTTCGGAATAGGCTTCCACGAGGCCGCCCATGTCGCGGCGGAACAGGTCCTTGTCCATTTTTTTCTGGGTCTCGATGTCCCACAGGCGGCAGCTATCGGGCGAAATCTCGTCGGCGAGGATGATGCGCATCATGTCGCCTTCGAACAGGCGGCCGCATTCGATCTTGAAGTCGACCAGCTGGATGCCGACGCCCAGGAACAGGCCGGACAGGAAGTCGTTGACACGGATCGCCAGTGCCATGATGTCGTCAAGCTCGGCAGGGTTGGCCCAGCCGAAGGCCGTGATGTGCTCTTCGGAGACCATCGGGTCTTCCAGCTCGTCGGACTTGTAGTAGAACTCGATGATGGAGCGCGGCAGAACCACGCCTTCATCGATGCCGAGGCGCTTCGACAGCGAGCCGGCGGCGACGTTGCGCACGACGATCTCGAGCGGGATCATCTCGACTTCCTTGATCAACTGCTCGCGCATGTTGAGGCGGCGGATGAAGTGTGTGGGAATGCCGATCTTGTTCAGATGCGTGAAGACATATTCACAAATCCGGTTGTTCAACACACCTTTGCCGTCGATGACTTCGTGTTTTTTCTTGTTGAAGGCAGTCGCATCGTCCTTGAAGAACTGGATAAGCGTGCCTGGCTCCGGACCTTCGTAGAGGATCTTGGCCTTGCCTTCGTAAATACGGCGGCGACGGTTCATAATGGCAGGTCTCTTGGTTCACGCCGATTCTGGTGGCGTTGCGTTTCTGTCTTTGAGCGGTCCCATAAAGGAAAAGAGTGCATTCTACAATGCGGCTCGCATATCTTCCCTTCAATTCTTGTGTCTGGCGGAAGAATGTTGGCCGGCCGAAAATCGACCGGCTTCAGCGGCTGGCCGCAATCGTCAGGGCTCGTTCACCTTGAGGCGGCTCAGGAACTGGGCAAATACCATGCCACCCTCGGGCCAGGGGCCATGGCCAGACTCGGCGTTGATATGGCCGGACATGCCTGCATCCACCAACATGGCACCCCAGGCGGCGGCAATATCGTCGGCATGTTCGTAGGAGCCGAAGGGATCGTTGCGACTGGCGATTGTGATCGCCGGAAACGGCAGGGGATCGCGCGGATAGGGACCGAAGGTCATCAGATGTTTCGGCCTGATATCGGGATTTGCGACATCCGGCGGCGCCACCAGAAGTGCGCCTGCAACCTTCTTGCCGATTTCCGGAAGGGCGTGGATGACGGTCGGCACGCCCAACGAATGGGCGACGATGACAATGGGCTTGGTCGAGGCGTTGACCTCTTCCACCAGCCGCGCGATCCAGTCTTCCTTCACCGGTTTTGACCATTCAGCCTGTTCGACGCGGCGCGCTGTCGAAAGCTTGCGCTCCCAGCGGGTCTGCCAGTGGTCAGGACCGGAATTGGTGTAACCCGGTACGATGAGAATATCTGCTTCTGAAACTTTCATGGGCCCATATCTGTGGTTTCATGCCGTCGCGATCAAGGTCGCGACGGCATTAACTTCGGGAGCCTCGCCTCAGGCGTTGCCGAAGACGCGGGCGAAGATCGTGTCGACATGCTTGGTGTGGTAACCAAGGTCGAATTTTTCGCGGATGACGCTTTCGGGAAGGGCTGCGCGCACTTCCTCGTCGCCCAGCAGTTCCTCAAGGAAATCTGCACCCTGTTCCCAGACCCTCATGGCATTGCGCTGTACCAGGCGGTAGGCGTCCTCGCGGGAAACGCCGGCCTGCGTCAGCGCCAGAAGAACGCGCTGCGAGTGCACGAGGCCGCGGAACTTGTTCATGTTCTTCAACATGTTGTCGGGATAGATCACCAGCTTTTCGATGACGCCGGCAAGGCGGTTCAGCGCAAAATCGAGGGTGACTGTGGTGTCGGGGCCGATGGCGCGCTCCACGGAGGAGTGGCTGATGTCACGCTCATGCCAGAGCGCCACGTTTTCAAGCGCGGGAACGACCGACATGCGCACGAGGCGGGCAAGGCCCGTGAGGTTTTCGGTGAGAACCGGGTTACGCTTGTGCGGCATGGCCGACGACCCCTTCTGGCCGGGAGAGAAGAACTCTTCCGCTTCCAGAACCTCGGTGCGCTGCATGTGGCGGATTTCGATGGCGACGTTTTCGATCGACGAGGCGATAACGCCGAGGATGGCGAAGAACATGGCGTGGCGATCACGCGGGATGACCTGCGTGGAGACTGGCTCGGGCACGAGGCCGAGCTTTGCGCAGACATGTTCCTCGACGCGCGGATCGATATTGGCGAAGGTGCCAACAGCACCGGAGATCGCGCCCGTGGCGATTTCGGCGCGCGCATTGACGAGACGCTCGCGGTTACGGTGCATCTCTGCGTAGAAGCGGGCGAAGGTCAGGCCCATCGTGGTCGGCTCGGCGTGGATGCCGTGGCTGCGGCCGATGCGTACCGTGTTCTTGTGTTCGAAAGCGCGGGTCTTGAGCGCCGCCAGCACGCGGTCCATATCGGCCAGCAGCAGATCGGCAGCGCGGACGAGCTGGATGTTGAGGGTTGTGTCCAGCACGTCGGACGAGGTCATGCCCTGGTGGATGAAACGGCTGTCGGGACCGACGAATTCGGCAAGATGGGTAAGGAAGGCGATGACGTCGTGTTTGGTGACGGCCTCGATCTCGTCGATACGGGCGACGTCGAAAGTCGCGCTGCCGCCTTTTTCCCAGATGGTCTGTGCTGCCGATTTCGGAATGACGCCGAGCTCGGCCAGCGCGTCACAGGCATGCGCCTCGATCTCGAACCAGATGCGGAATTTTGTTTCCGGCGACCAGATGGCGACCATTTCCGGCCGGGAGTAACGAGGGATCATGGCAATGACTTTCTTTGTGGAGGAATTTTGCTGCCCGTTTAGCAAAGTGTTCCGCGAATCTCAATCTATCAAGCCTGCGCATCGGCTCGATGCGTACATTCAAAATGCTAGAGCGTCCTTTGTACGTCCGAACGGACGCGTGGCGCTCTGTGCGCCCGGCGGCAAAGAATTGCGCCTGCCAGCGCAAGCGGAATGGCGGCAAACGGAAAATAGAGGCCGAGGCCGAGAATGGAGAACTGGTAGATCGCACCAAGCGAGGTGAAAAACTGCTGGAAAAACCAGATGCGGGAAAATGCCGGCGCGTGCCATTGCGCATAAAAGATGCGGTACTGGAGCGCGAAAAATGCCGCCGCGACCGCGATCGTGAAAAAAGCGATGGCAAGACAGCTTGCCGCAAAGCGCAGCGGCAGGCTTGTGGATGCGGGCAGGAAGCGCAAGGCAACCATGGCCAGCGGCCAGCCCAGGAGACCGCCGAAGAAGAACAGCACGGCGATATCGGCGGCATGGTCGGTTTCCAGCCGGTTGCGGAGATAGAGGCCGAGGGTAGCGGTGGCTGCCGAGATGGCGGCCCAGACAAGCGGAGCGAGGAGCGAAAACAGCGCTGCCGGGATTACGTTGCGGAAATTCCGCCTGTCGCTGTTCATCAAAGCCCCCACCCAAACGCCCTGCCGTCCCGTCTCCGGCGTATCCGGCTGCTGCGGCGGGTCAGGACCGGGCGGCTTCCGACACCGAGCGCAACAACGAAACCGTCTTGCGATAGTCTGCGACGCCATCGCCCTTGAAGACGGCCGAACCGGCCACCAGCGCGTTGGCACCGGCTGCGACGATTGCGCCGGCTGTCTCCGCCGTCACGCCGCCGTCCACTTCGAGTTCGATTGGCCGGTCGCCGATCATGGCCTTTGCCGCACGGATCTTGTCGAGCATGGCCGGAATGAATTTCTGTCCGCCGAAACCGGGATTGACGCTCATGATCAGCACGAGATCGACATCGTCAAGCACGTTTTCGATGACCGAAAGCGGCGTGGCGGGGTTGAGCGTTACGCCGGCCTTCCTGCCGAGCGTGCGGATGGTCTGGAGCGAGCGATGGAGATGCGGGCCGGCCTCCGCATGTACGGTAATGCCGTCGCAGCCGGCCTTGGCGAAGGCTTCGAGGTAGGGATCAACCGGGGCAATCATCAGGTGGCAGTCGAAAAAGGCATTGCTGTGCGGGCGGAGCGCCTTGATGACGTCAGGACCGAACGAGATGTTTGGCACGAAATGGCCGTCCATGACATCGAGGTGGATCCAGTCTGCGCCTGCTTCCGTCACATCGGCGACTTCCTGTCCCAGCTTGGCGAAATTGGACGCCAGAATGGACGGTGCTATCCGGATGGGCAGGGACATGGGGCAAACTCCTCTCGACGCGTTGCGTAAGCTGCCTTTAGCATCAAGTATCAGGGTTTGAAACGGTTTGTCGCGCGGTTGCCGCCGGTTTTCAGCCGCCGCTTACTGAATTTCCAGCGATGCCGGCTTCACCTATTGTCTTTCGGCCTTGTCCGCCGGTTCGAAACGCTGGCCGTTCCAGCGCTGCAGGCGATAGGGATTGTCTGCAAGCTCATGTGAAGGGTTGAAAGCGATATCGCCGAGCACGGTTTTGAAGACGGTGCCGTTCGCCAGTATCTCCGGTGCGGGTTTCCCTTGGGATTGGGCTGCTTCGGCAAGCGCCACAGTCAGTTCCGCAGCCGCATAGGAGGGCAGGACGTAACCTTCCGGCTCGATATTGGCGGCACGCAATTCGCCGGCGACGGCCTGTGCCGAAGGTAATGTGTCATAGGCCGGGCGCGTGACCGCTAGCACATTTGCCGCAAGTGGCACGGGGTTATTTGCCGCATTCATGGCGTCGCCGCTCATGATGGTGAGCGGAATGTTTTCCGAGCCGGCGTCTCTGGCGACAATCGCGACGTCGTTGCGTTCCGCGCCGATGAAGACATGGGTGATGCCGGTGCGCCCCAGCCGGCGTACAAGCGCCACCTGTTGCTCCTGTGCCGGGCGCAGCGTATCGGTGAGTGTCGGTTTCAGCCCGTTCTCCTCCAGCGTGGAACGGATGCGATCAACCAGATCGCGGCTGAAGATCGTGCCATCATCCACGAGCCCAATGGAATGTCCCTTCCAGTCGCGCAGGATGATTTCTGCGGCCCGGTCCGATTCGGCCTTGTCCGATGGCGCTAGGCGGAAAAGCGGCCAGCCATATTTCAGAGCGTCTTCCATCAGGATCGGAGCACGGCTGGAAAGCGTGATCGCTGGAATGGCGGCTGACTTCAGAGGCGGCAGAACGCCCTGAAGCGTTTCCGTGCACAAGAAGCCGATTGCCGCGCTGACCTTGGCGGCTACGAGACCATCGGCGATCGCGCCGCCGCTGCCGTCTTCGCAGCTTTCATGGATTTCGACGACATCTAGCCCGAGTTTGGCGGCCGCGGCCTTCGCGCCCTGCCTGACCTGCTGCCCCAGGAGTTCGTATGGGCCGTTCTGCGGGGCAACGATGCCGATCGACGCCGCGCATGCTGAGCCCGCAAGGGCAAAACCGGCGATGATCGTTAGCAGGCGAAGTGAAAGCATGACGTGCGCGAAATCCTGTTGTCCCGGTTTGATGTTTATCGGCAACAACTGGTTTTCCAAAGGAAAAATCGCTGACACCCATCATAATCACACATCATCGTTCACTGCACGGCGGTTTTGATCGCAACTCATCCAATTTGAAACAGTAGTCCGCAATGACGCGTTATGGTTGTATATATTCAATGTGATCGCGCGCGATTGTTTTTTGCCGAGATTCATTTTTTGAGGTCCGCAATTCACTCTGTAATTTCATGAGAGCGGAAGTACTGCGCGTTATGGTTTAGAGCATTTTTACTTTATAAAACTGTAACATGCAGTGCGTATAAGCACAGTTTTATAAAGGCGGGTTTGCGATTATGCCTTTTATAGTGCACCCCAATAAAATGCACATTTTATTTCCACTCATCTAATTTATTGATATCAAAAGGGAATATACATATTTCCCTGGGTTTTATTTGTGCTTTGCCATGTTTTTTTCGCATTTGCGAGAAGATCTGCTTGACGAAAAGTAAATGATTAGATTAGATATAGGTGTTTCAGGGGACGACTGAAATTGGCTGTAACAAGCCTCGGAAGTGTTCCGAACGTAAGCACTGCCAAACTATATTACATTCTATATTCTATTATTTTCATTACGTATAAACCGCTTCGGGCAACCGGGGCGGTTTTTTATCTAGTGCTAATTTAAGCAATTTTAAATTGCATTCGAAGAGCTTCCCGAAAAGATATTCTTCCAGTATTGGGTTTTACGAACGGAAATCGCGCAGGAGCGTCGCGTTTGTCGCAGTCGAGGCCTGTTTTTGGTGTGGCTCAAGGCGCCGTTGAAGGCCGCGAAAAGCCCACGCCGGTCAGCGCTGACGCCGATTCCGTCCGTTATGCGGCTTTATTTCGCCAGAGCAGCCAGCGCGTCTTTTGCAAAGGCAGAGATAGGTTCGGGAAGGTTATCGGGGTCGAACCAGCCGATATCGGAAAGCTTGTCCGGTTCTGTCAGTACCGGCTCACCCTGCGTGTCGCGGGTGACGAAGATCAGCGAGACCCAATGGTGCCGGTCTGCGACATTGATATATTCGCTATGACAGAGAAATTCGACCTTGCCGATTGTCAGCCCGGTCTCTTCTTCAGCCTCTCGCCGTGCTGCGGCGAGGGATGATTCCAGGTGATCGACTTTGCCGCCCGGAATATTCCAGTATCCGGCTTCCGGCGCTTTCAAGCGCCGGCATAAAAGCAGGCGGCCATCACGCAATATGGCAAGCCCAACGCCGACGCCCGGAAAATCTTGTCCTGGCTTGATCGTCGGCGTCATGCGTATTGTTTCCTGCGTCAGGCCGTTGGGGGTCAGCCCTTGGCGTTGGCCACGATCAGCATGAATGCGGGAATGTCATCGCCGAAACCAACAGGCGTCGGGCCATCGTCATGGTCACGATAATGGCGGCGACGGTCGCGGTTGTCGTCATTGGCGTGCAGCGGGTTCAGGTTGCGGCTGTTGCGCTCGGAATTGCGCGGGGTCTTTTCCGGTCTGCGTTCTGCCTTCACCTTGTCTTCTCCGTGAGCCGCGATGTCCGTATCCACAGTGGTGGATTGTGCACCCTGATTGATGTTTTCGACCGGCGATGCAGGTGCATCGCGACGGTTTCTGTCGCGACCTCTGCCGCCACGTTCCTTGGTGCCCCGGCGGCCGGTATTGCTTTCAAAGCTTTCCATGGGCGCGGGGAGGGAGGACAGGTCACCGTTCAGCCATTCGACCTTCTCGGTGATCAGCTTTTCGATCGCGTCGAGATATTTCGCATCGCTCTTGGTGACGAGGGTGAAGGCCTTGCCCGAACGGCCAGCACGACCGGTACGGCCAATGCGGTGGACATAGTCTTCGGCATGAATGGGAACGTCGAAGTTGAAGACGTGGCTGACATCGGGAATATCAAGACCGCGGGCTGCAACGTCGGAAGCGACCAGCAGCGTCAGCTGACCGTCCCGGAAGTTCTGCAGCATGGTCGTGCGCGAACGCTGGTCCATGTCGCCATGCAGCGCGCCGACGGAAAAGCCGTGACGATCCAGCGAACGGAAGAGGTCGGCAACGTCCTTTTTACGATTGCAGAAAATGATCGCGTTCTTGAGTTCGGCTTCTTCAGCACGGACGAGATCGCGCAGGACAGCGCGCTTCTCATAGTCCTTGTTGTGCGAAGCGACGATGCGCTGGGTAACGGTCTTTGCCGTGGAGGAGGGCTTGGCAACCTCGATACGAGTCGGGTTCTGCAGGAACCTGTCGGCAAGCTTCTGGATTTCCGGCGGCATGGTGGCCGAGAAGAACAGGGTTTGCCGGGTAAAGGGAATCATCTTGGCGATGCGTTCGATATCGGGAATGAAGCCCATATCCAGCATGCGGTCGGCTTCATCGATCACGAGGATTTCGACGCCGGTCATCAGGAGCTTGCCGCGCTCGCAATGGTCGAGAAGGCGGCCGGGCGTGCAGATGAGAACATCGGCGCCGCGCTCAAGCTTGCGGTCCTGATCTTCAAACGAAACGCCACCAATCAGAAGGGCGACGTTCAGCTTGTGATTCTTGCCGTATTTCTCGAAGTTTTCGGCTACCTGTGCCGCTAGTTCGCGGGTCGGCTCAAGGATCAGCGTGCGCGGCATTCTGGCGCGTGCGCGGCCTTTTTCCAGCAGTGTGAGCATCGGCAGAACGAAGGATGCGGTTTTCCCCGTGCCGGTCTGTGCGATACCGCAGATATCACGCTTTTCGAGAGCGGGCGGAATTGCGCCAGCCTGAATGGGTGTCGGCGTCGTGTAGCCGGCATCTGCAATAGCGGAAAGAACTTTTTGGCTCAGGCCAAGATCAGAGAATGTTGTCAAAGGAAGAACTTTTTCCGTTCTGGTTCGGTAAGAATACCTGCGTGCCGCTGCGACACTTGCAAAGACTTGGCGCGGGGATATGCCCAAATTGCCAGAAAGTCAAGGAAACAACCGGAAATGCGCGCGAAACGGCGACACGTTGGCGAGGCTTTTGGGCCTTCGGCGCGGTTTCGGGCGATTTATCGTAAAAAGGGCGAAAAAAGAGTTAAAATCGGACTGCTATTTGAGATAGGTTTTAAGCTCGGCCCCGGCGACCAGAAACCGCATCGGATCAACAGGCGTGTCGTTGCGGCGGACCTCGTAATGTACGTGCGGACCGGTGGAGCGGCCGGTGCTGCCAGCACGGCCAACGATGTCGCCGGCCTCCACCTTGTCGCCGGCTCTGACCAAAATGGTGGAGAGATGGCCGAATCGCGTCGATACGCCCTGGCCGTGATCGATCTCGACCATATTGCCGTAGCCGCCGGAGTTTTCCGCAACCGTTACCTTTCCAGCGCCCGTCGCCTTGACGTCGGCGCCTGTTTCGGCGCGAAAATCGATGCCGGTATGTAAGGCGGGCCGTCCAAGGAACGGGTCGAGCCGGTTTCCGAATCGGCTGGTGATCGCCCTGCCGGGGGCCGGATTGCCAAAGGGCAGGGCGGTTGCGGTTTCCTTGACGATATCCAGCCGGTTGAGCGCGTTGTCTAGATTGGTCAGAGACATATTGAAGGGATCGGTTTCATTCACCTGCGGATCCGCATAGGGGCCGCCGACACCGTCCGTGCCACTTTCGTCGATTTTCAGACCCGCCTGCCGGATGATATCCTGCATCGCGCTCGCCTTGTCCTCGGCGTCGCTGGTCAGTCTGGCTATCCGTGATATCTGCTGGCGTTCGATATCCTTCAGCGACAGCGTGACCTTGGAAAACACGCGGTCGGCGCGGTCGGAAGGCGTTTCGCCGTTGTCGGGCACATAGGACGCCCGCTTGTCGGTTCCGGCTGCCTTTTCCGGCTGCGATGGGCGGGGGGCCATCAGATTTTCTATGGCGGAGAGACCACCTGTCAGATCGGCGCGTTTTTCCGGTGCCATCGCGTTCGAGAGCGAGGAGGGCGCGGTTGGAATGGGGGCTGTGGCCGTGGAGGCGGCGATGCCGGAATTTTCCGCGCGCTCCAGCAATTCGCTCATGCGCCCGTGTCTGGACGTGAGTGCCGCCTGCTGTTGCAGCAGCTTTTCGACTTTCTTTTCAACCACCTGCTGGTCGAGCAATTGCCTTGAGGTAACGCGATCCACCTGCGCCCTCAGCGCGGCGATACGGTCTTCGTAATCGTGCTGCATGCGGGTCTGGCGCGCCATGGTCGCGCCGATCAGGTCGTCACGCAGGATGAGATAGCCGGTGGCGCCGAGATAACCGAGCGAGAAAAGGCCGATCGTGCAGCCGGCAAGCGCCGTCATCCACGGCCGGATCGTCATGTGCCGGACCTTGTCACCGCTTGCCAGCACCAGAACGTGCTGCTGCCGCTTTTTGCCGAATACCCGGTTTTCCGCTGTATCAGTCAAAATCTCTCTCCGGACTGGCCGATTTCTCACAGGAAATCATACTTCGTTAAGGTTAACGAAGTTTTGCACCATGCGCCGGACTGCGGGCGTCAGCTGCTGTTGCTGACGGCGGTGAGGGAGCGGTAAAAGGATGGCGTCAATCCCGCTTCGGCGCGGGCGAGGTCGTTGAAGGGCGGTTTCAGCGGTCCGCGGAAATTGGCACGCACCAGTTGCCTGAAGGTTGCGGCCGGGTCCTTCTTTTCGCGGGCGCACAGGAATCGAAACCATTTGGCGCCGATGGCGACATGGCCCTTTTCGTCATTGTAGATGACATCGAGAACGGCGGCACTTTCAAGGTCTCCGGTTTCGCGCATCTTCGCCTGCAGGGAGGGCGTCACGTCCAGTCCGCGCGCCTCGAGGATGAGCGGCACGACTGCGAGCCGCGCGGTGAGGTCGTTGCGGGTTGAATGCGCCGCCTGCCAGAGCCCGTCATGGGCGGGCAGATCGCCGTAATCCGCGCCGAGGTCTCGCAGCCTTTCCCGCACCAGCCGGAAATGTTTCGCCTCCTCGAAGGCAACCTGCATCCAGCCGTCGAAAAAGGAATGCGGCACCGGCTCGCTGGCATAACGGGCGACGATGTCGAGCGCGAGGTCAACGGCGTTCAGCTCGATATGGGCTATGGCGTGCAGCAGCGCTATGCGGCCCTTGACGCTGTGGAGGGAGCGGCGCTCGACGGCGGTCGGCGGAACGAGTTCCGGTTTCTCCGGCCTGCCCGGACGTTCGGGCAGGGGCGGATCGAGGGGGGAGCGCAGCGACAGGCGGCGCTCGAACCATCGTGTCGCCGTTTCCTGCGTCAGTGCGGTTTTTCTGTCGAGATCGGCGCAGGCAATCGCCTCGGTGGCGCCGCCGCGCAGCGAGATGATCTTGAGGGTGGGCGTCACGACAGGGGCGTCTCTCAGAGCTTCCCTGCGGCGTCGAGAACGGCCTGTGCGTGGCCTGGAACCTTCACCTTGTTCCAGATTTCCGCGATCGTACCATCAGGTGCTACGAGGACGGTGGTGCGTTCGACACCCATGTATTTTTTGCCATACATGCTTTTTTCCTTCCAGACGCCGTAGGCCTCGAGAGCCTTCCGTTCCTCGTCGGCGGCCAGCATCACGGAAAGCTTGTGTTTTGCAGCAAACTTGTCGTGGCTTTTGACGTTGTCGGGAGAAATGCCGATGACAACAGTATTGGCGGCCTCGAATTCCGCGCCAAGGGCACTGAAATCTATCGCTTCGGCGGTGCAGCCGGATGTGTCGTCCTTCGGGTAGAAATAGAGAACGACCGCCTTGCCTCGCAGGCCGGACAATGTCACCGTTCCTTCACCGTTGCGGGGCAAAGTAAAATCCGGAGCAGGGCTGCCAATCGTCAGTTCTGTCATAATCATCTTTCTTTCGCCGGGATGTTGAGTGAAAGTCGCCACATTCGATATATAGCGAAACCGGGCGTCGTCCAGTGTTGAGGCGAAACAAAAGCTATTCAGGGGCAAACACGGGCGTATGGCTGAAGTGAGGGGTGAAAAGGTCAAGTTCAGCAAGCGCGATATCGTTGCGCTGCATGATTTTCCTTCGGCGCAGGCCGAAGATCCTCTCATCGTGCATTGCCCGGCGCCGCGCTCCATGGCGCGTGCTCTCATCAAGATTTTCGCTGCTCTTTTCGTACTGGCCTTCCTGTCCATCGGCGGCATCATCGTCTCCGTCGAAACCGGATCGATCGACAATGCCCTTTCCAGCCAGGCGCAGCAGGCGCTCGAACGGGCGCTCGGACCCCACTACAGCGCGCGAATCGGTTCTTCCGCCATAAGGTTCTCGACCGGCCTGCGGCTTGCGCTGGTGGCCGAGGACGTGGATATCGTCGAGAAGGAATCCGGCCAGCATTTGAGCCGGGCAAGGGCTATCGGCATGGCGCTCGATCCGCTCGCGCTTTTGACCGGACGCGTCTCCGTGCAAAGCCTCGAGGCCGACGGGATGGAACTCGATACGGCCCTTTTGCCCAAGGGCAACGGTTTCGATCTCGCCAGCATCCGGATGGACGCCGTGCCGCAGCAGTTGCAGGCGGCGTTTTCCCAGCTGGACAAATTGGCGCAGGCGTTTTTAAGCAGCGGAACCGAGGAAATCGATATTTCCAGCGTTTCGATCCACTTGCCGCCGAGCGAAGCCGGCAAGCCACGAGTCGTTGAAGTGCGCGAACTTTCGTTGACCCCTGACCAGCAGGGCGGATATTCGCTTGAGGGTGAAACGCTGTTTAACGGCGAAATCGCCAGCCTGTCGCTGAAGACATCGGGAGCAGGCGGCGTGATCGATGGTTTCGACGCGCGCATCGACGGTTTCGACATCGGTCCTTTTCTGGAAAAATTCGATCCTGAAGGCAATCTTCATGAGGGGCTGAACGTCAAGACCGGTGTCAGCATCCTAGCCCGGCGTTCCATGCCCGGACATGAGCCGCGGCTGGAAATCTCGCTCGGCATGGGCAATGGAATGCTTCTTATCGGCGGCGAGGCTCAGCCCTTCACTGCCGGCACCGTCAACGCGCGCTACGATTTTCAGAAAAGCAGTCTTGTCATTGAGAATTCGCGGATCGATCTCGGGCGAACGGCTATTCCGGTCACTGGGGAAATCACGGATACCCAAGAGGGCTTCGGTCTTTCGCTGCGGATCGACAATGCGGTCGCCTCGGCCGAAGCCTCTGGCGAAGAACCCGTTCCTTTCAGCTTGAAGGCGGATGGGCAATTCAATGTCGCGACCAGGCAGCTCGAGGTTCCCTCGCTATACGTTACCGGCCCGCTTGGAGACATGGCAGGCTCGCTGAAAATCCGCTTCGGCCAGGGCTCGCCCGAAATCAGCTTCGCCGGACAGATTCCCAAGATGGAGGCCACGGCGGTCAAGCAGCTCTGGCCGTTCTGGATGGCGCACAAGCCGCGCGAGTGGGTGGTGTCCAATCTTTATGGCGGCACGGTCACGAACGGCTCGATTGCGATCTTCATTCCGCAGGGACGGATGTGCGGTCCCGGTTGCCCGCTGGTGCTGGGCGAGAGCGAAATGCAGATCCGCTTCGATATCGACGGTACGCGTCTCAATACCACCGGCGACATTCCGCCGCTGCGCGACGTTGATGCGCATTTCAATCTCGTCGGCAGCCGGATGAATGTCGATCTCAAGAACGCGACATCCTATTTCGCCTCCAATCGGTCGCTTGCGCTGGAGGACAGCCGGTTCTCCATGTCCGACGTCTATGCAAAGCCCCTGCTTGGGAATCTCGAGTTGAACGTTTCGGGCTCGGCCGATGCCGTGGCGGAGCTTGCGACGCTGAAGCCTATCAATGCGCTCAAGGATACGCAGTTCAAGCCGGATGACTTCACCGGCGACGTGACGGCGAATGCAAAGCTGACCGTCGGCATGCTTTCCAGCCAAAATCCACCGCCGCCGGTGTGGACGGCCGATCTCGATCTGAAGAACCTGTCGCTGACAAAGCCGTTTGCCGGCCGCAAGGTGACCGCGCTTGACGGTTTCATGTCCATCAACGACCGGCAGCTCAAGCTGGAAGGCAAGGGCCGGGTGGACGATGTGCCGATGTCTATCGAGATGACGGAGCCGGTGCGCAAGAACAGCGACGTTGCTCCAACGCTGTCGCTGAAAGCAACCCTGAACGAGACGCAGGTCGCCAAGCTTGCACCGGAGCTTTCCACGGTTCTTGGCGGCACGACCGTTGTGGAAATCGATGGCGCGGATACGAAAAGTCAGGAGATACAGCTCGATCTGGCGAAGGCGTCTATCATTCTGCCGGGGCTTGGATGGAGCAAGGGCGTCGGTATTCCGGCAAAAGCGACCTTTACCCTGGAAACCAGCGATGGCCGCACGACGATCAGTGATTTCTCCCTAACCGGGGACGGCTTCGGCGCTGCCGGAGATGTTACCTTCACCAAGAACGGGCTGATTTCGGCCGATCTCAGCCGCGTGCAATTGTCACCTTCCGACAATTACGCCGTCGCCGTCACTGCCTCCAAAAACGGATACAGCATCAACGCTTCAGGAAAATCGGCCGATCTCCGGCCTTTCCTCTCAAAACTTCGCAGTTCCTCAGGGGCAGGTGACGGCACATCGCGTTCGCAGCCATCCCTTGCCATCAAGGCGCAACTCGACAAGGTCTACGGCTTCAACGACGAGATCCTTTCCAATGTCAGTGCCGATGTCAGTGTGCGTGACGGCAAGGTCCGTTCGGTTGATTTTCGCGGCGTCACCGGCAGAGGCCAGGCGGTTGTGGCCCAGACAACCAATCGCGGCGCGACGGGAACAGTGACGCTTACCAGCAGCGACGCCGGTTCTCTTGCCCGTTTCACCAATATCTACACCCGCATTCGCGGTGGTCTTCTCAATCTCGCACTCTCGACCGTCAACGGCAGCGACTGGAGCGGCTCGCTCGATCTGCGCAATTTCGCCGTCGTCAACGAAGCGAAGCTTCAGGATATCGTCGCCACGCCGACGGGCGATGACGGCCGGAGCCTCAACACGGCGGTCCGCCGCAATATCGATGTCAGCTCGGAGAAATTCCAACGCGGTTTTGCCCGTCTCGTTTACGTCAACGGCTCGGTTGCGGTGGAAAACGGCGTGGTGCGTGGCGAACAGATTGGTGCGACGTTCCAGGGCCTGCTGAAAGATCAGAACGGCCGTATGGACATGACCGGCACCTTTATGCCCGCCTATGGCCTGAACCGGCTGTTCGGCGAGCTGCCCTTCATCGGCATCTTCCTCGGCAACGGCCGAGACCGCGGTCTGCTCGGCATCACCTTCAAGCTTTCCGGCCAGACAGACCAGCCGAAGCTGACAATAAACCCACTGTCGCTGATTGCGCCGGGCGTCTTCAGGCAGATTTTCGAGTTTCAGTGAATTAAGCGCCACAAAGCCTGGCGCAAGCGGATGTTTGGCGAGAACGGGCGCATCCGCACTCCTTCACCCCGGACCTGATCCGGTGTCCAGTGCGATCAAGTCCTTGATCGCGAGAGAGCCCTTTCACGGCGCAAACGCGCCGTGGCTGGAGCCGTAACTAGTCCGGCATGACGGGGGCGGGGGTTATCGGCGCATCGAGGACCGCTTTCGCGGTCCTCGACAGGATGTTTTTAAGCCGGGCGAACGAGAACGTGCTTCTTCTTGCCAACCGAAAGCTTGATGATGCCATCGCCGGTGATTTCGGCGGAGCCGATCATCTGGCGATCGTCCGACACGCCCTTGTCGTTGATCTTCACCGCACCGCCCTGAACGTGACGGCGGGCCTCGCCGTTCGAGCTGGCAAGGCCGGCGCGGACGATGAGCGACAGGACGCCGACGCCGGCATCGAGTTCGGATGCCGGAACCTCGATGGAGGGCAGGTTTTCGGCAAGCGCGCCTTCCTCGAAAGTCTTGCGCGCCGTTTCGGCGGCTTCTTCGGCAGCGGCGCGGCCATGCAGGATAGCCGTGACTTCGGTTGCGAGGATTTTCTTCGCCTCGTTGATCTCAGATCCGCCAAGGGCGGCGATGCGTGCGATCTCATCCATCGGCAGCGTGGTGAAGAGCTTCGCGAAGCGAACCACGTCCGCGTCTTCCGTGTTGCGCCAGTATTGCCAGAAATCATAGACCGGCAGCAGGTCCTTGTTGAGCCAGACGGCACCGGACGCGGACTTGCCCATCTTCGCACCCGAAGACGTGGTCAAAAGCGGGGAGGTCAGCGCGTAGAGCTGCGGTGTCCCCATGCGGTGACCGAGGTCGATGCCGTTGATGATGTTGCCCCACTGGTCAGAGCCGCCCATCTGCAGGCGGCAGCCGGTACGCTGGTTCAGCTCCACGAAATCGTAGGCCTGGAGGATCATGTAGTTGAATTCGAGGAAGGACAGCGACTGCTCGCGGTCGAGGCGCGTCTTCACGCTGTCGAAGGACAGCATACGGTTGACCGAGAAGTGGCGGCCTACGTCGCGCAGGAATTCGAGGTAGTTGAGCCCACGCAGCCAGTCGGCATTGTTGATCATCAGTGCCGGATTTTCCGCGCGATCGTAATCGAGGTAGTTGGCGAAGACGTGCTTGAGCGAGGTGATGTTGTCCTCGATCATGTCGATCGTCATCAGCTTGCGGGCCTCCTCCTTGAAGGAGGGATCGCCAACCATGCCGGTGCCGCCGCCCATCAGCGAAATGGGCTGGTGACCGGTCTTCTGCATCCAGTGCAGCATCATGATCTGGGTGAGGTGGCCGACATGCAGGCTGGAGGCCGTCGGGTCATAGCCGATATAGGCGGTCACGGTTTCCTTGGCGAACAGTTCGTCGAGACCCGACTCGTCGGAGATCTGGTGAATGAAGCCGCGCTCATCGAGCGTGCGGAGGAAATCGGACTTGAACCTGGACATAACCTTTTTCTTTCTGGTTGGACCTTTGCCGTCATTGTCTGTCAATGAACGCGGGGGGCTTTACCATTGTTTTTTGAAAAGTGCACCCGTTTCGGCCATGAATAACGGCGATTCATCTCCGCATGATTCGATATTGAAAGGGAGCAGCGCGTGGGCGAGGTCAAAACTGCAATCGGGCTGATGAGCGGGACATCGATGGACGGCATCGATATCGCCCTGTTGCGCACGGATGGCGAAAACGTGGTCCGGCATGGGCCGAGCGGTTATTTCCCCTATGATCCGGGCCTGCGCGCCACGTGGCAGAAGGCGCTGGTTACGGCCAAAGCCATTCGCGAACGGCGCGAGCGTCCGGGTGACCTCGCGGATGCGGAACGCAAGCTGACGCTTGCCCATGCGGCGGCAGTCAAATCCTTCCTCCACCGCCACCGGCTTGAAGCCAGCGATATAGACGTGATCGGTTTTCATGGCCAGACGGTGCTGCATCGGCCGGATGAGGCGTTGACCGTGCAAATCGGCGACGGCGCACTTCTGGCCGAGGAAACCGGTATCGATGTGGTTTACGACATGCGCGCCAACGACATGGTGCATGGCGGGCAGGGCGCACCGCTCATTCCTGCGTACCACATGGCGCTCTCCGCCAATCTGCCTGATGGCTTCGAAACGCCCGCCGTCTTCGTCAATATCGGCGGCATATCCAATCTCACCTATATCGGCGAGGGAGGGCGGCTTGCGGCTTTCGACAGCGGTCCCGGCAATATGCTGATCGACCAGTGGATCGAGGCGCATACGGGCAAAGCCTTCGACAAGGGCGGCAGGACGGCGGCGGGCGGCAGCGTCGTTGCCTCGCTCGTCACGCGCTATATGGAAAGCCCATTCTTCTCGGCCAATATTCGCCGCTCGCTTGACCGCAGCGATTTCGTGCCGCCGCAAAAGGGCGAGGTCTCCCTGGCGGACGGCGCACGCACGCTGTCGCATCTGACGGGTGCCGCGATCCTCAAATCGGCGAGCTATCTGCCGGAAGCGGCGAAGACCTATGTGATCTGCGGCGGCGGGCGGCTCAATCCTGTTATCATGGAAGAGTTTGCGAGCCTTGCTGCAAAGCAGGGCGCTCGGGTGATCGCTGCGGAAGAGGCGGGGTTCGACGGCGGGGCGATGGAGGCGGAGGCCTGGGCCTATCTCGCGGTGCGATCGCTGATGGGGCTGCCGCTGACCTATCCGGGTACGACGGGGGTGACGGAGCCTGTGACGGGTGGGGTTTTGGTGAGGGCGTAAAAGACGATGGCGGGCTTGGCTCACCCCCCTCTGCCCTGCCGGGCATCTCCCCCACAAGGAGGGAGATTGGCCAGACGCCTGCTCTCCGCCTGCGTCGCTACGTTAAAGAGCGTCGGGAGGTAACCACGATTCGATCTCCCCACCTGTGGGGGAGATGCCCGGCAGGGCAGAGGGGGTGAGCCAAGCCCGCCGTCGATCGTTGTAGGTAGATCAACACTGACCTAAGCGGCGCTCCTAAATCACCGAATACGCTTCGCCGCCGGTTCCGGAACCAGTTCACCATTCAGGCGGCGGTCGAGGTAGTCCTCGCATTCGCCCATCAGCTCATCAACCTTGCCGTTGAAGAAGTGGTTGGCGCCGGGAAGGGTGCGGTGGGTGATGAGGATGCCCTTCTGGGTCTTCAGCTTTTCGACCAGACCGCTGACGTCCTTCTCAGGCGCGACCTTGTCGGCGTCGCCATTGATGATCAGGCCGGAAGACGGGCAGGGGGCGAGGAAGGAGAAGTCGTAGGTGTTGGGCTGCGGCGCAATCGACATGAAACCTTCGATTTCCGGGCGGCGCATCAGAAGCTGCATGCCGATCCAGGCGCCAAAGGAATAACCGGCGACCCAGCAGCTTTTCGAATCGGGATGCAGGCTCTGCACCCAGTCGAGAGCGGACGCGGCATCGGAAAGCTCGCCGGCGCCATGGTCAAACTCGCCCTGGCTGCGGCCGATGGAGCGGAAGTTGAACCGGAGCGTCGTGAAACCGCGCTTCTGGAAAAGATAGAAGAGCTGATAAACGATCTGGTTGTTCATCGTGCCGCCGAACTGTGGGTGCGGATGAAGGATGATCGCTATCGGCGCGCTCTTTTCCTTGGAGGGTTGATAACGGCCTTCGAGGCGACCCGCAGGGCCGTTAAAAATGACTTCGGGCATTGGTACTCCGGTCGTGTTTTTTCATTCTCCAACCGCATTCTTCCGACGAGAAGACTTGACGAACTGTGTCATCTTTTCTAGAACGCAGTTTAGAATAATTCGAAACTTTGCGTGTGCTTAAGCACTCGGACCGTGTCATAAGGCAAGCGCAACTGTAATTTCAAGAAAAATGCGTTTTGGCGCATGGAAGATTGAGCGAAGCTTTTCCGCGATGACGGTTTTGACGCGCACATATATGGACTGGAACGCCACGGCGCCGCTTTTGCCTGCCGTGCGGGATGTTCTTGTCCACGCTCTCGATATCACGGGTAATCCGTCCTCCGTACACCGGGAAGGGCGCGCAGCCCGTGCGGCCGTCGAGGCCGCGCGTCGTGACGTTGCTGTGGTCTGCGGCGCCCAGGCGTCGCATGTGACCTTTACGAGCGGTGCGACCGAAGCGGCCAATCTGGTGCTTTCGCCTGAATTCAAGATGGGGCGCGCTCCCGTGCGCTATGGTCGTCTTTACCTTTCGGCGATCGAACACCCCGCTTTTCGCGAAGGAGGCCGGTTCGGCAAGGCTGACGTTACGGAAATTCCCGTTACGTCAGCGGGTGTCATCGATCTTGCGGCCCTTGAGGCGCTGCTGTCTGCGCACGATAAATCCGCCGGCTTGCCCATGGTCGCCTGTATGCTGGTCAATAATGAGACCGGCATTCTTCAGCCGGTGGGTGAAGCGGCGCGGCTTGCACATGCAGCTGGTGGATTGATGGTCGTCGATGCCGTGCAGGCTGCCGGCCGCGTTCCGCTCGATATCAATGCATTGGATGCCGATTTCCTTGTGATCTCGTCCCACAAGCTTGGTGGCCCGAAGGGTGCGGGGGCGCTGGTGTCCCGCGGTGAGGTGATGATGCCGAAGCCGCTGATCCATGGTGGCGGCCAGGAAAAGGGACATCGTTCCGGTACTGAGAATACCCTGTCGGTCATCGGTTTCGGTGCCGCCGCCGCTATTGCTGCGCAAAACCTCGAGACCGAAGCGACGCGTCTTGCAGCGCTGCGCGCAAGGCTGGAAGACGGCATGCGGGCAGTCGCGCCTGACGTGATCATCTACGGTGAGGATGTCGGCCGTGTCGGCAATACCACGTTCTTCACCTTGCCCGGTTTGAAGGCAGAGACGGGCCAGATTGCATTCGATATCGAAGGCATTGCGCTCTCGGCCGGTTCGGCCTGCTCATCCGGCAAGGTGGGTGAAAGCCATGTGCTGACGGCGATGGGACGCGATCCCAAGCTTGGCGCACTCAGGATTTCCCTTGGTCATGCGACTGATGAGGCGGATATCGAGCGCGCGCTCGCAGCCTTTACGAAAATTGCCGGGCGGCGCAGGCTGACCGGTCAGGCCGCTTAAAATGCGGCAAAGAATTGCGGAATAGCAATTTTCCGCTTGCCGGGATGTGTGAAAAGCGCCATCCCGCACTTACATGGGTATAAGCTCCGCCCCGTTTATACGGGCCCGGATTATTTGCCCGAAGATGGATGAAGGCGGCTATCCGCCTTGATACGTTGACAAGCCACCGGACCTCGGCTCCGGCGAGATTGGAGAACGACATGGCAGCGGTTCAGGAAACGATCGATCAGGTTCGCCAGATCGATGTGGACCAGTATAAATACGGCTTCGAAACCGAAATCGAAGTCGACAAGGCCCCGAAGGGCCTTTCGGAAGAGGTGATCCGCTTCATCTCGGCCAAGAAGCAGGAGCCGGAATGGATGCTGGAATGGCGTCTTGAGGCTTACAAGCGCTGGCTGACGATGGAAGAGCCGACATGGGCGCGCGTCAGCTACCCCAAGATCGACTTCAACGATCTCTATTATTATGCCGCACCGAAAAGCACGCCCGGCCCGAAGTCGCTGGACGAAGTCGATCCGGAGCTGCTGAAGGTTTACGAGAAGCTGGGCATTCCGCTGAAGGAACAGGAAATCCTGGCCGGCGTGGAAAACCGTCGTGTGGCCGTGGATGCCGTGTTCGACAGCGTCTCCGTTGTCACCACCTTCAAGGCGGAACTGGCAAAGGCCGGCGTGATCTTCATGTCGATCTCCGAAGCCGTGCGCGAATATCCTGATCTGGTGAAGAAATATCTCGGTTCGGTCGTGCCGCAGACGGACAATTTCTACGCGACGCTGAACTCGGCCGTCTTTACCGATGGTTCCTTCGTGTTCGTGCCGAAGGGCGTTCGTTGCCCGATGGAGCTTTCCACCTATTTCCGCATCAACGAAAAGAACACGGGCCAGTTCGAGCGCACGCTGATCATCGCTGAAGAGGGCGCCTACGTTTCCTATCTGGAAGGCTGCACCGCGCCGCAGCGCGACGAAAACCAGCTTCACGCCGCCGTGGTCGAACTGGTGGCGCTTGACGATGCCGAAATCAAATATTCCACAGTCCAGAACTGGTATCCGGGCGACAAGGATGGCAAGGGTGGCATCTACAACTTCGTGACCAAGCGCGGCGATTGCCGTGGCAACCGTTCGAAGATTTCGTGGACGCAGGTTGAAACCGGCTCGGCCATCACCTGGAAATACCCGTCCTGCATTTTGCGCGGCGACGACAGCCGTGGCGAATTCTATTCGATTGCGGTTTCCAACGGCCATCAGCAGATCGACAGTGGCACCAAGATGATCCATCTCGGCAAGAACACGTCGAGCCGCATCATCGCCAAGGGCATTGCCGCCGGTTTCTCGGAAAACGTCTATCGCGGACAGGTCTCGGCTCACCGCAAGGCGACCAACACGCGTAATTTCACGCAGTGCGACTCGCTTCTGATCGGCGACAAGTGCGGCGCGCATACCGTGCCCTATATCGAGGCGAAGAACTCCTCTGCTCATTTCGAGCATGAAGCGACCACGTCGAAGATTTCCGAAGACCAGCTGTTCTATTGCCTGCAGCGCGGCATTCCCGAGGAGTCGGCCATCGCACTGATCGTCAACGGCTTCGTGAAGGACGTCATCCAGCAGCTGCCGATGGAGTTTGCGGTTGAAGCGCAGAAGCTGATCGGCATTTCGCTGGAAGGGTCTGTGGGGTAATGACCGATAAGCAGGATGTTGTCGCCGCGCATCGCCACTGCATTCGCAATCGTGCAGAGCTGAAGCGTAGCGCAATATCCGGCTGCTTCTATTGTCTTGAGATTTATTCCGCTACCGAGGTTTGGAAATGGATCCACGAGACGCAGCAAGACGAAGAACGCCTCACCGCGATGTGTCCGAAATGCGGAATCGATGCGGTGATTGGAGATGCGTCAGGTTACCCGGTAGCCGACATGAAATTTTTGGAAAGAATGAAACGCCATTGGTTTGATGCAAAATCGCCAATTGCTGATTGAAAGGACTTGAACATGCTTGAAATCATCGACCTGCACGCAAAGATCGCCGATACCGAAACCGAGATCATCAAGGGCCTCAACCTGAAGGTTGCTGCCGGTGAAGTTGCGGCCATCATGGGCCCGAACGGTTCCGGCAAGTCGACGCTGTCCTACATCCTGTCGGGCCGCGAAGACTATGAAGTCACCTCCGGTGACATTCTCTACAACGGCGAAAGCATTCTGGAACTGGATGCCGCCGAGCGCGCTGCCAAGGGTATTTTCCTGGCCTTCCAGTATCCGGTCGAAATTCCGGGTGTTGCCACCATGCAGTTCCTCAAGGTTGCTATGAACGAGCAGCGCAAGGCGCGCGGCGAGGCCGAGCTGACGACGCCGGACTTCATCCGTCGCGTCAAGGAAGCTGCCGGCGACCTGAAGATCGACATGGACATGCTGAAGCGTCCGCTGAACGTTGGTTTCTCCGGCGGTGAGAAGAAGCGCGCCGAAATCCTGCAGATGGCGCTGCTGGAGCCGAAGCTCTGCGTTCTCGACGAAACCGATAGCGGCCTCGACATCGACGCGCTGAAGATCGTGGCAGATGGCGTCAATGCGCTGAAGTCGCCGGATCGCGCCACTGTCGTCATCACCCACTACCAGCGCCTGCTCGATTACATCGTGCCTGATAGCGTTCACGTTCTCTACAAGGGCAAGATCATCCGTTCGGGCGACAAGGCCCTGGCGCTGGAGCTGGAAAACAATGGTTACGCCGACATCATCGGTGAAGCGGCCTAAGCCAGAGGCCAGGAGGTGATGTCCATGAACATTCAAACGACCAATCGGCTGACGCCAGCGGAAACCGCGCTGATCGACGCCTATACCGCCAAGTTCAGCGAATTGCCGGGCAATGGTGCGGTTGTCGCCGCCCGTGACGTTCTGTTCGACGATCTGAAGACCGGCGGTCTTCCGACCCGCCGCATCGAGGCGTGGCACTATACCGATCTCAAGAGCCTGTTGCGGGCCATTCCCGAGGACCAGCCCGCACCTGTTATCGAGAAGCAGGCATCTGTTGTCGCCGGCTCGTCCGTCGCCTACGTGCTGCATGGCACGGCCAATGTCGGCAAGATCGAAGACATCAGCGTTTCCAGCTTTGCCGAGAGCCTGCTTGACGGCTCGGCCGCCACAGGCCTTGCGGAAGCCAGCAAGGACGACGTGATCGGCCGTATCAACGGCAGCTTCGTGCGCGACGGCCTGACGCTCGACATTCCCGCCGATGCCGAGATCGAAAAGCCGATCGAATTGCAGGCGATCCATGGCGCAGGTCAGGTTCACAGCCGCTTCCCGGTGCGCTTCGGCAAGGGTTCCAAGGCGACCGTCATCGAACGTCACCTTTCGGTGACTTCGGATGCGGCCCTGGTTTCCTCCGTCACCGACATCGTTGTCGAAGACGGTGCGGAAGTGACCTGGATCATCCTGCAGCAACAGGGTGCGGCCGATATTCATCTTGGCCAGCTGCGCATGAAAATCGGTGCGGACGCCAAGATTCGTCTGTTCGTCATCAATGCCGGCGGCAAGCTGGTGCGTCAGGAACTGCGCATCGACGTGGACGGCGAGGGTACTGACCTCATCGTTCGCGGCGTCAACCTCTTGGGCGGCGAAACCCATACCGACGTGACGATGGTTCTTGGCCACAACGTGCCGAACACGACCTCGACGGAAGTGTTCCGCAACGTGGTGTTCGACCGTGCAAAGGGCATTTTCCAGGGCATGATCCGGGTTGCCCCCGATGCCCAGAAGACCGATGCGAAGATGGCGTGCAACACGCTGCTGATGTCTGATGATGGCGAGTTCTCGGCAAAGCCGGAGCTTGAAATCTTCGCCGACGACGTTCAGTGCGGTCACGGTGCGACGGTTGCCGATATCGACGACAACCATCTCTATTATCTGATGGCGCGCGGCGTGCCGCGGGCAAAGGCGCGGGCGATGCTCGTCAACGCCTTCGTCGCTGAAATCGCCGAGGAACTGGAAGAAGAAAATCTGGTAGAGGCGCTGGAGACGATCATCTCCGGCTGGCTGGAACATCATGCCTGAGAGCGAACGCGCCGCATTGGCGGCCCCTTATGACGTTGAAGCCGTGCGGAAGGATTTCCCAATCCTGTCGCGCGAGGTCTATGGCAAGCCGCTGGTCTATCTCGACAACGGCGCGTCCGCTCAAAAACCGCAGGTGGTGATCGACGCCGTTTCGCATGCTTATTCCAATGAATATGCGAATGTGCATCGTGGCCTGCATTTCCTCTCCAATGCCGCAACCGACGCCTATGAGGCGGCGCGCGAAAAGGTGCGCCGTTTCCTGAATGCCGGTTCGGTGGACGAGATCGTCTTCACCAAATCCTCCACCGAAGCGATCAATACGGTTGCTTACGGTTACGGCATGCCAAAGATCGGCGAGGGCGACGAGATCGTCATCTCGATCATGGAGCATCACTCCAACATCGTGCCGTGGCATTTCATCCGCGAGCGGCAGGGCGCCAAGCTCGTCTGGGTGCCTGTCGATGATGACGGCGCGTTCCATATCGAGGCTTTCGAAAAGAGCCTGACGGAGCGCACCAAGCTCGTTGCCATCACCCATATGTCGAATGCGCTGGGCACCATCGTGCCGGTCAAGGAAATCTGCCGCATAGCCCATGAGCGCGGCATTCCGGTGCTTGTCGACGGCTCTCAGGGCGCGGTTCACATGCCGGTCGACGTGCGCGATATCGATTGCGACTGGTACGTCATGACCGGCCACAAGCTTTACGGTCCCTCGGGCATCGGCGTGCTCTATGGTAAGGCTGACCGCCTGAGCGAGATGCGGCCGTTCCAGGGCGGCGGCGAGATGATCCTCGACGTGTCCGAAGACAATGTGACCTATAACGAGCCGCCGCATCGTTTCGAAGCGGGAACGCCGCCCATCGTACAGGCCATCGGTCTTGGTTATGCGCTTGATTATATGGACAATCTCGGCCGTGCCGCGATTGCAGCCCACGAGGCTGATCTTGCTGCTTATGCTGCCGAGCGGCTGCGCGAGGTCAACTCACTGCGAATTATCGGCAATGCGCCTGATAAGGGCGGTATCTTCTCCTTCGAACTCGAGGGCATCCATGCCCATGACGTGTCGATGGTGATAGACCGGCGCGGTGTTGCCGTGCGTGCCGGCACCCATTGTGCCATGCCGCTCTTGAAACGGTTCGGCCTCACCTCCACATGCCGGGCATCGTTCGGCCTTTACAATACCCGCGCCGAAGTAGATCGTCTTGTCGAGGCGCTTGATTATGCGCGCAAATTTTTCGCCTGATATCAGGATTGAGGTTCAGGACCATGACTGCCGAAGCCACTGCAAAGACCCATGATGTGACCGAAGACGCTGCAAAGCCGTCTTCCATTGCGCCCGACGAACTGGCGCGTCTTAGCGACGACGTGATCGCGGCGCTGAAAACCGTCTACGATCCGGAAATTCCGGCCGATATTTTCGAACTCGGTCTCGTTTACAAGATCGACATCGAGGACGACCGGATGGTCAAGATCGTCATGACGCTGACAGCGCCCGGCTGCCCGGTGGCCGGCGAAATGCCGGGCTGGGTGGAAAACGCCGTCGGCGCGGTCGAAGGTGTTTCCGGTGTCGAAGTGTCGATGACCTTCGATCCGCCATGGACGCCGGACCGCATGTCGGAAGAGGCTCAGGTCGCCGTCGGCTGGTATTGAGACTGACGTGATTTTGACAGGCGTCATCCCTTGATGGCGCCTTCAAGCGCTATTAAATTGAAATCCATAAACATCGAGCCTTGAACTCGATTGTCGAAGGAGAATTAAGCCCATGGGCTTTGCGATCATGACCATGACCGGGGCTGCTGCCTCGCGCGTTAAAGCAATCGTCGAGAATTCCGGCCCGGACGCCAAGGGTGTGCGCGTCGGCATCAAGAAGGGCGGCTGCGCGGGCATGGAATATACCATCGACCTCGTGACGGAAGCGGATGCGAAGGACGATCTGGTCGAATTCGATGGAGCCAAGGTGTGGGTTCAGCCCTCCGCCGTGCTCTATCTGCTCGGCACCCAGATGGATTTTGAAGTGACCAAGATGCGCTCCGGCTTCACCTTCAACAACCCGAACCAGACGTCCGCTTGCGGCTGCGGTGAATCGGTGGAACTGAAGCCTGCCGATCTGGCGGCGCTTGCGAAGCAGCGCGAGGCTGAAGCCAGCGTTTGATTGGCTGCGCCATTTTTCCGATCAGCGGGATGATTGCTGTTTCAGCGTATCGATAAAATCCGCCAGCGGATGAATCGATGGCGTCGTTGTCAAAAGCGGCTCGAGAGCTGCTGCGATCTTCCCGCAATCCTCCTCGGCAAGTGGCCGAAGGCTGGAGCTGACTTTGTTGTAGTCGGGCGTTCCGCGTGACGCGAGGGAGCGATTGATCACAAACAGTTCAGTTTGTCCGTCAATTCGGTCCACGAAGAGCGCAAGCGAACCGCCGTCTGCGGCAGCGGCGCTATCCGATACCGATTTGAACATCGAAACTCTCCGTAAATCATGAACGTATTCGGTCGAGGCCGTTGCAGCCTCGACGGCTCGTCTCACTCGTGCCGTAGCGCCTCGATCGGGCTCAAACTCGCTGCCCGCCGCGCCGGGAAATAGCCGAAAATCACCCCGATGGCAGCCGAGAAGGCGAAGGCGAGGAAGATGATCGACGGGCTGGTGACGAAGGGCACGTTGAGGAAGCTGACGACGCCATAGGCAAGGCCAAGGCCCGTCAAGATACCGACCGTGCCGCCCAGGGCAGAGAGCATGACGGCTTCCACCAGAAACTGCGTCAGCACCTGTTTTTCCAATGCGCCGATGGCGAGACGAATGCCGATCTCGCGGGTGCGCTCGGTTACCGAAACCAGCATGATGTTCATGATGCCGATGCCGCCGACCAGCAGGCTGACGGCTGCAACCGCACCCAGAAGCCCGGTCAGCAGCGTCGTTGTGCCGGTCATGGCAGAGGCGATCTGCGTCATGTCGTTGACGGTGAAATCATCCTCGCGGCCAATGTTGATGCGCCGCCGCTCGCGCAGCAGGTTCTGCAGGTCGCTTTGCACCTTGGCGGTGGAAACGCCGTCCTGCGCGGAGACCATGATCGAGGAAATGGTGGTGGTGCCGCCGATGCGCCGCTGATGGATTTTGAGCGGCATGATGATCGTGTCGTCCTGATCGTCGCCGAGGCCGGATTGGCCTTTTCGGGCGAGAACACCGATGACGGGGCAGGAGATGTTGCTGACTCGTACCGTCTGTCCGACAGGGTTTTCAGCACCGAAGAGTTCCTGCCGCACCGTTTCGCCGATGATGCAGCCTATCTGTCCGCCACGATCTTCTGCCGGCTGGAAGTCACGGCCCAGCGCAAGCGTCCAGTCCTGTGCCACAAGATAGTCATTGGTGGTGCCGATGACGCTCGTCTGGTGGTTCTTGCCGCCGAAAATGACTGTTGCGGCGGAGCTGCGGTTTTGCGGGGCAACTGCGCGGATGCCTGATATCTGGTTGCGGATCGCCTCGACATCGCGATCATCGAAACGTTTGGCTTCCGTGCTGGCGCGGCCGGGCCCGAACTGGCCGGGGCGCACGAACAGCATGTTGGTGCCGAGCCGCGACAATTCCGATTTCACCTGTTCGGTCGTGCCGTTGCCGATGGTTACCATGGCGATGACGGCGGCAACACCGATGACGACGCCGAGTACGGTGAGGAAGGAGCGGAGCAGGTTGCGGCTGATGGCGCGCAGCGCAAGACGCGACGTTTCAAAGAACATCGGAAGTCTCCTTGTTTTCCGCTGCGCTGTCGGAGGCGAGATGGCCGTCCACGAAACGCAGGAGGCGTCCCGCATGGGCAGCGATATCCTCTTCATGCGTGACCATGACGACGGTAATGCCCTTGTCGCGGTTGAGCGTGGTGATCAACTCCATGATCTCGGCGCTTGTTTTGGTGTCGAGGTTGCCCGTGGGTTCGTCGGCCAGAAGCAGAGCGGGGCGGGTGACGATGGCCCGTGCAATGGCCACACGCTGCTGCTGACCGCCGGAAAGCTCCTGCGTCGTGTGGTGCTCACGGCCCTTAAGGCCCACCTGTGCCAGCGCCTCCATGGCGCGCGCGCGCCGTTCCGAGGCTTTCATGCCCCGGTACACGAGCGGCAGCTCGACATTTTCCACCGCCGAGGTGCGCGACAGGAGGTTGAAGCCCTGAAACACGAAACCCAGCATGTGGCGGCGCAGCAGCGTCAGATGTTCATTGTCGAAACCGCTGGTCGGCACGCCCTGAAACAGATATTCGCCCGATGTCGGCACATCCAGGCAGCCGATGATGTTCATCGAGGTGGATTTGCCGGAGCCGGATGGCCCCATGATGGCGACGAATTCCTTCTCGTGGATCGACAGGCTGACGCCGTCAAGCGCGCGGATCGTCGCTTCGCCCCGGCCATATTGCTTGACGACATCGCGGAATTCTATGAGCGGCGGCTGTTGCATGCGGTTTTCCTCCGTCAGCCGGCGTTGCGGGCTGAGGCGTCGGTAATCACCAGATCATCGGCCTTCAACTCGCCCGATTTTACCACGGTATGCTGGCCATCGGTGGAGCCGGTTTCGATCGAAACGGAGACGGGCGTGTTGTTGCGCAGCACCCACACCGTTCTTTTGCCTGTCGCGGCCGGACCGGCATCGCGGTTCTGCGACCGGCCCATGCGGGGAGGGCGGAACAGGCTCATCAAGCCACCGCCACGGGAGGCGGATTCGCGCGGCGGCGTATATCGGAGCGCGGAATTCGGCACAAGCAGCGTATCCTTGATCTCCTCGACGACGATATTGGCGGTTGCCGTCATGCCGGGGCGCAACAGCAATTCCTCATTGTCCACTGTCAATATGCCCTTGTAGGTCACCACGTTCGACACGGTCTCGGAGGCGAAACGCACGGTCTCTATTTCCGCCGGGAAGCTGCGGTCGGGATAGGCATCGACGTTGAAGGTGGCCGTCTGCCCGGTTTCAACCTTGCCGACATCCGCCTCATCCACCGACACCTGCAACTCCATATGGCGCAGATCACCGGCAATGGTGAACAGCACGGGAGCGTTGAGCGAGGAGGCGACGGTGGCGCCGGGATCGACACTGCGGGTGAGGATGACACCATCGATGGGCGAGACGATCTTCGCCTTGCCGAGATTGACCTCGGCCAGCCGCAAATCCGCTTCCGCCGAAAGCACGGTCGCCTCGTTGACCTGTAGCGTGGCGCCGGCGGCATCGTGGTTGAACTGCGCGGCGTCCAGATCCTGCTGGCTGGAGACCCGGCTCTGGACGAGGGACCGCAGACGCTCCATCGATGTTTTTGCCGAGCCGAGATCGGCGCGCGCCTTCAGCACATTGGCCTTGGCGGACGCAAGCTTGGCGCGGGCGCTCTGCACGTCGGCCTCCAGCTTGTTGGTGTCCAGTTCCGCCAGAATATCGCCTGATTTGACCGGGCTGTTATAGGTAACGTTGACCTTGCGAATGGTGCCGGACAATTCGCTCGATATGTCGACCTGATCGGTCGGCTGGACTGAGCCGGTGGAGGTTACGATGACGGAAAGGTCGCCCTGTCTCGCCGCTTCCGTGGTGTAGGTATAGGCGACGCCTGCGGCACGCGACTGATAATAATATCCAAGGCCCCCGCCGATCAGCACCACGGCTGCTGCGGCATAGAGATAGCGGCGCGACTTCTTCTTTCTACCTGACCTGCTGGTACCCAGAATGTCCCGCAGATCGGGCTGGCTGTTTTCCGTGTCGCGGCCATTGGTGTTGGCGTCATTCATTTTCGTCACCCGCAAAATTCAAAATACCACAGAGGATTGTTTCCAACCCCTGTTTCCGGTCCGTCTGTCGCTGTTTGTATTCCTCTGATTGTGGGAAGTGACATAGCTTGCCCAAAGGGGGAAGTGAAAACTTGGTAATATTTATGATAGCTCTGGTCTGCTAGAGATAAATCCGAAAAGGCCGATGTCATTGATGTGGCGCCGGTTTCAGAAGCGACATGCAGGACGATGATATAATGAACGACAATGTGGTGAAGTTCCGTAAACCGGCGCCCCCGAAAAAGCCGCGCCAGCCGCTTGGGCCAAAATCGAAAAAAGCCCTGACGATCGCCGCCATCATCGCTTTTTTCGCCGCCGCCTGGGGGTATTTTACGCTGTTCGGGCAGGGGTGACGCTCTGAAAGCCGTATTGGGTATAGACGCCGCATGGACTGTTACCCAGCCAAGCGGGGTCGCCTTGGTCATCAACGATGGAACAGGCTGGACGCTGCGTGCCGCCGCATCTTCCTACGTTGGCTTCCTCGCCTGTGGAGCCGATATCTCGGTTCTCGCTGATCGCCCAAGGGGATCAGTTGCCGAAGCATCAGCGCTTCTGGCGGCCGCCGAAGCCCTTGCGGGATGCAAGATCGATCTCGTTACGATAGATATGCCGCTCTCGCATCAACCGATTACTGCCCGCCGTGCTTCGGACAATCTGGTGTCTTCCGCCTATGGTTCCCGGCAATGCGGCACCCACACCCCAAATGCAATCAGGCCCGGCAAGGTCAGTGATGATCTCAAAATGGGGTTTGAACTTGCGGGATATCCGTTATTAACCAGGGAAATCAGCAGTCCCGGTCTGCTCGAAGTCTACCCGCACCCCGCGCTCGTTGAACTGACCAACGCCGCGAAACGGCTTCCGTATAAGCAGGGAAAAGTCAGCAGCTACTGGCGGTCGGATACGTCCGCAGACCGCCGCGCCAAACTCCTCGAGATCTGGTCGTTCATCATCGCACATCTCGATCGACGGATAGGCGGGGTTGCCGATGCACTCATCATTCCCGCGACGAACGCGAAGGGATGGGAAATGAAGGCTTTCGAGGACAAGATGGATGCCGTCGTGTGCGCCTGGGTAGGGATCTGTGGTTTGGAGAGTGAGGCAATGCCGTATGGCGACGACATTTCCGCAATCTGGATTCCGAAAGCGGCAGGTTAGGTGAAGATGGCGACCCCTGCAGGATTCGAACCTGCGACATTCGACTTAGAAGGTCGACGCTCTATCCAGCTGAGCTAAGGGGCCGTCGTGCCGGACTATTATTGCTCCGGCTGAAAATCGTTCAGTGCGTCTTCTTCAATGCGTCCAGGGCTGGGTGCGGTTGAAGCGGAAATTATCCGTGTAGGATACAACCTTGCGGGTCGCTTCCTTCGGCTGGATGACGCGGTATTCGATGCCCTTGCGCTGCGCATAGGCTTCTGCCTGTTCCTGCGTCTCGAATGTCAGCTTGACCTGCTGCTTCATGTCGGATGTCGAGGTGTATCCCATGATCGGATCGATCTTGCGCGGGACCTCAGCGTCGAATTCCAGAACCCAGACATTGGTTTTCGCCTTGCCGGATTGCATGGCGGTCTTTGCAGGGCGGTAAATCTTCGCAGGCATGTCGAAACTGCTCCGGTTGGGCGGTGGGGCATGCGCCCCGGATTACTATTCACGTACCTGAATAGAATAACCAAATCGTGTCAGGAACGCTGAATTTGAAATGGACCGACTCCAGGTGAGAGTCAAGACGATTATCCCTTGCAGCCTCTTCACGGTCCCACCGCTTTGCATGAGTTTTCGATAATCGAGACAATGGGCTCAACAAAGATGAATTTCCCTGTTGCGGACTGCGGGTGAACCGTGTATTCCCCAGCCATCGCCTCGGCGGAGTGTAGCGCAGTCTGGTAGCGCATCTGGTTTGGGACCAGAGGGTCGGGAGTTCGAATCTCTCCACTCCGACCATTTAAAGCGAAACATTCGCTTGTCGGCGTAACCCCTTCAAAGAATAGCTTCCGTTCAGTCCGCTGAAGGTCCGGCCAAAGTGCTTTCGGCCGTGCCTATCGTCATGACATTGCCGCGCCATGCAACCGCGCTGCCGATCCAGCTGCGTACCCAGACGAATGGCATGATGACATCCCGCGCGATCATTGCCGGAAGGGTATAGAGAGATATCGGCCACCGGTTGAGAGCTGCGAGCGCCAGTTCCGGGCCGTACATGATGGCGAGTACGGCAATCGCGGTGACGGCAAGGTTCGCATCCGCGGCAACGGCGGCAGCGAGTGCGAAGAGGAGCGGGGGAAGCGCGCCGGTGAGTATTTCCGGGGCGAAATATTGCGGGAAGGTGACGCGCCGTAGCCGCGCCCAGCGGGTCTGCCGCGACCAGATCTCACCGGCATGGCGCTGTCCGAGCGGCTGCTCGAACGGGGCCGACACCAGATGTACCTTGCGACCGGCATTTCTGACCAGCTTCGTGGAGGCGGCATCTTCGGCGATTTCGGCCGCGAGCGCGCGGATGCCGCCGCGCTCTTCCAGGAACGGCTTGTTCCACAACATCGATTTGCCCTGCGCGAAGCCCGTGCCGATGGCTTCCGCCGCATATTGCCAGCGGCCTTGCGAGCCGTTGAGGAAGGCGCATTCCACATGCGCCCAAAAGCCATCCGGCCGGGAGCCGAGTGGCGGCGAGCAGACCAGTCCGCTATCCGGCCGCCAGGCCGACATCATGGTTTCGATATAGGATTTTGGCATCAAAACATTGGAATCGGCCAGAATGACCCATTCGTGTCGGGCAGCGCGCCAGCCCTTGACGCAATTGTTCAGTTTGGGATTGGCGCTGATGCGATCATCGCCGATGAGCAATTGCGCTGAAACTGCGGGGAAGGCCGCGCTTGCCTTGCGCACTTCCTCGATCACGGGATCGAACTCGTCGGCGACGCAGAACAGCAGCTCATAGTCCGGCCAGTTGAGCTGGAAGGCGCGCGACAGCGTCAGCGGTGTGAAAGTTTCGATGCCGCGCAGCGGCACCACCAGCGATACCGGCGGTTTCTGCCGGACAAGTGCACTGTCCGTATCGCGTCTTTTCAGCCGCCAGCCTGCCAGAACGACACCGAGAAGATTGAAGGCGAGGAGCAGAATTGCACAAAGGGCAAAAACAGTTTCCATGCTGGCCAGTTCCACTCCCAAGCTTTCAGCGGTTTACCCGCCAACCGATTCCATGGAATTCGTCATTGCGGATTATAACGTTTGCATGACAGTTACATGTCATCTTCCGCGGGAAGGATCCGACTTCGGTCGTTCATGCGCCTCTGGCGCACCGGTCGATGCCGCGTTTGTTACCGAGAAAGCGTGAACAGTTTTTGCAGGCTCCCTGTTCGCGAGGGGAGACGGTTGTTTGCCCGGTTTGAATGCCATAACGACGAAGCGGGCGTGTCGCGGTGTCAGGAATAGTCACGTCGAAACACCGATTGGAAGAACGAAATCTATCCGAGTATTGACTGCCGGTGCCTGAGGAAAATTAAGACGGTGTATCTGACAGCAACCCTCGATCCCTTTGCTCCTGGTCATTTGAATGGGACAAAGCTCAGGCTTCAATAAAACGGGCGATCCACGCAGGTGGATTGCCCGTCGTTTTGACCTCTGGAGGCATGTTGACGAACGCAGATCGACCTGCCGCTCATCCGGTTGTCATCACCGTAAGTGATTGATATTTAGCCTATAATATTCGCCAAACCTTCCGCATTACGAGCTAGTGGATGTTCAGAATGTGCGCGTGGCTGCTTGCGACAAGAAACGATTCCCGCGCTTTTTCGATGTCGCATTTTCCGGCGATAGCATCGAGACAGTTCCTGCGTGCGTCCTCATATTCCGGTCCGTGTTCTTCCGGCCAGCGGTACATCAGCATGTCCAGCGCCACCAGAGGGCTGTAGATTTCCACCGCTGCGGATAGCGGCAGGTGGATCGCCACCGGCTTCATCCACGAGGCGTGGTGACACGGCTCCGTTCTGTTAATCAGCATGTCATTCTCCTCCCTGTTTCATGCGCCTTGACTGCAGATTTCACTCCCATGCGCGAAATGCTCACCTCACGAAATGGTTCCCGATCACCTAAAATGTGATCGGGCAGGGGGTTCCAATTTGCCAAGATGAATGGAAGATGAACGAATTGATGAACCGGAGATGAACAAAACCGTGATTCGGGCGTTGTAATAGCCAAGAAGGAGAACGCACATGTTCAATTTGTCAGGCATTCAGGAAAGCTTCTTTGGAGACCGCATGGCGGGTGTGTGCGAGGCTATCACCTCTGCACTGGCTTTCGAAAACGGTCTCGAGAAGTCGCGGATTTCCGCAACCGTCGAAAATGACGTGATCTATCTTGAAGGGACGGCGGATTCGGTCGAGGCAATCGACATTGCCATCAATCTTGCCGCATCCATTTCCAATTGCCGGATTTTGAGCCATATCGAGCCGGTCTACTGACATCTTGCCGGCCGGGCGAAACGTCGTCCGGCCTTTTCAGACGCAGTAACGCGGCAACTCATTTCCGGTTGCCGATTTGTGCACTGCGGACTACATCGCCCGGTCTGATGCCGTAGCGTTTGGCAGTGCCGCCATTCAGTTCAAGCACGAATTTTACCGACCCACGGGAGCTTATGATCGCTTCCGAATGCGGCACGGCGTTTTCGTGGATATGGGTTATGCGCCCGTCCCGGGCAATGAACAGCATGTCGAGCGGAATGAGAGTATTCCTCATCCACATGGCCACATCCCGCTCCTTGCCGAAATCAAACAGCATGCCGCTTTCAAGTGGCATGGACTTGCGAAACATCAGGCCCTGTTCGCGCTGGGCGTTGTCCAGCGCCAGTTCCGCAACAAATTCGTGGGTTTCTCCTGAAGCGGTCTTGATCGTCAGCGGTTCGGATTGAAACGTCTGCTGCTGTTGAGCCTGTGTGGCGCTTGAGAGCGTGAAAAAAAGAAGCGCCAGAACGGCGCTCTTCATCAAGTTGCGAAACACAGCGGCCATCAGTGCGACATCCCGATCGGGGCCGGGTTGTCGGGGTGGATTTCCGCCGCCATCAAACCCTTGTCGCCATCGCCGAAGCGCACCAGCACCACCTGGCCCGGACGCAGTTCCGTGAGGCCGAAACGGCGCAGCGTCTCCATATGCACGAAAATATCTTCAGTGCCTTCTCCGCGCGTCAAGAAGCCGAAACCCTTGGTGCGGTTGAACCATTTGACGATTGCACGCTCAAGCCCGCTTGACGGCGTGACCTGCACATGGGTGCGCACCGGCGGCAGCTGCGACGGGTGAACGGCGGTGGACTGATCCATCGACAGGATGCGGAAGGCCTGAAAGCCGCGGTCACGCCGCTGGATGAGGGCAACGATGCGCGTACCCTCGAGAATAGTCTGATACCCATCGCGACGCAGGCAGGAGACATGCAGCAGCACGTCCTGCATGCCATTGTCAGGCACGATAAAGCCGAAACCCTTGGCAACGTCGAACCATTTCACCGCGCCGGTGATTTCGGTCAGGTCCACGGCATCGGCCGAAAGGTCCTCGACATCGACTATCGTTTTCGATGACATCCTATCAGCCATATCCTGCCAACCCCTCGATTACGCGCCACACACCGGTCAACTGATTCCTGTGTACCAGATTAACATCTTGGTAACGGTTCCACGCAAGCCCTAGTTTTTGATTTGCGTAGCTGCTTTTATGTCGCCGTCCTTGTCCGGGGCTTGCGATCATGCGTTTATGGCCCGGAAAAGCGTATTGGAGAGGAAGAAAATGCGGTATCTGCACACGATGGTTCGCGTCAAAGACCTTGGCGAATCAATGAAATTCTATTGCGACCTGATGGGTCTCGAGGAAATACGCCGGATCGAAAACGAAAAAGGCCGTTTCACTCTGGTTTTTCTTGCAGCGCGCGACGATGTCTCTGCGGCGCGGGAAAAAAAGGCGCCTTCCCTTGAACTCACCTACAATTGGGACACCGAAGATTACACCGGCGGCCGCAATTTCGGGCACCTGGCCTATGAGGTCGACAATATTTACGACTTCTGTGCCCACCTTCAGCAAAATGGCGTCGTGATCAACCGGCCGCCGCGTGACGGTCACATGGCCTTCGTTCGTTCGCCCGACGGTATTTCTTTCGAAATCTTGCAGAAGGGCGAAAGCCTCGCGCCAGCCGAACCGTGGATATCTATGCAGAATACGGGTTCCTGGTAGGGGTTTTCCCGACCAGAAGCGACGATTTCGGTCACTCTTGCCTTGTCCGGATGGGTTGAGGCATAGTCCGCGAATCGAAACGGCATGTCCTGTTTTGAAAAAGCAGACGATTCCGTTCCCGTGCTGCTGTTGTAAATGCAAGATACGGAGGCCACCCATGAAAGCTGTCGATAGCGCGAAAGGACGCGTTGCCTGTCAGCGTCTTGTTGTCGCGGTTTCGTTGCTCGGGATTGCCGGATGCGTTTCAGCGGTGACGGATGACGACATGGCTGCCAATAGCAAGAAGCCGGCGATTTCCGCCGAGCAGAAGGCGCAGGCGGCATCGGCGGTTCATAATCCGGCCGCCAAACAGCAGCAGGGGCATTATGTGGATCCCGCCGTGGCCTCGGCGACCGGCGGGGCCGTTGCGGCCCAGCCGCAGGCGCCCGGCGGCCCCGCACAGGGCTATGGTGCCGCCGCCGATATTGGCGGCCTGACGACGCAGCCGACGGCGATTTCGGCGGGTACATCAAGCATCTATTCCAGCAGACCCGCCGTTGCGGCGGGGGCTACAGCCGCAGCGGGTGCACCTTCCCAGGGGATCGCACCCGCCGTCAGCAGCGTCTACTCGGCACCAGTGCAGGCGACACAGCCGCAACCGGTATCCGCAACGGGACAAGTGCCGACTGCTGTACCGGTACCGGCAGAACAGCACAGCGAAAACCGTCAGGCGGTTCCCGTACCGGTGCCGCAACATGCGTCGGAACAGCTCGCCGCTGCTTCAGCGCAGTCTTCCGGAGTCGGGAAACGGGCAGGCGAGGGGCAGGAAAGAGAGGGCACGGTCGTGCCGCTGGCAGCTTTTTTCGCCGGTGCGGCCAAGAAGCGCCTTCCGAAAATGATCGAAAACGGTACGGCGGAGAATACGCAGGTTGCGGCGCTCTCCGGCGGGACGGACAGGACGATGGGTATTGCGCTTTCCGGCCGTTCGATGATGTCTGACGAATTCGACGATGCGCATCTCGAAGACGAGGATGACCAGCCGGCCGGCCTGATGAAGCTTGCCTCGCTCTCCGGCCTCACGCGTGTTTCTCCAAACGGGCTTTTCCTGCAGACCGATCATGTTGAAGTCGGTTGTTTCAAGCCGGAACTGGTGCGCATGATCAAGGATGTCGAGCGCCACTACAACAGCCCGGCTATCGTCACCTCGGGTTATCGCCCGCCAAAGGGCATAAGGCAGGGTTCCAAGCACTACACCTGCGATGCAGCCGACATCCAGATCAAGGGCGTTTCCAAATGGGAGCTTGCGTCCTATCTGCGGTCGATGCCGCAGCGTGGTGGTGTAGGCACCTATTGCCACACCGAATCGGTCCACATGGATACGGGCGAAGCCAGAGACTGGAACTGGCGCTGCCGCCGCACCGCCCCGCGTAAATAATCTCGCGCCGGATTCTCTAACCTTCAAAGCTTGCGCGTTGTTCGCCTGAAATTCTGCCGGTGTGGAAATCACGGCATGCAGACAGGGTGCGCCACATGCTGTAGGAGACGGTTTCCCGACCCTATGCGCATGGTGCTTTCCGAATGCTGCCGATATCCGCTTTTCCCGTTTACATCATCTCCATCGCCAGAGCGCGCGCCCGTCTTGAAAAAATGCTGAACGGAGCATCAGGTCTCGGGCTGGATTTGCGCCCGGTGGAAGGTGTTGACGGCAAGACCATCCCCGCTGCCGAATGGACGGATTTTAACAGGCGCGGCTTTGAGCTTCGCAACGGCCGTCGTGCCCTACCCGGGGAGTATGGCTGTTATGCCAGCCATATCAAGGCACTGGAGATTTTCCTCGCCACGGATGCGCCGGTGGCCGTGATCGTCGAGGATGATGTTGCCTTCACGCCTGACTTCTCCGATCGGGTCAAGGCAATGGTCGCCATCATGCCTGAGAATTCCATCGTGAAGCTGACCAATCACCGCCACAGAGGTTTCAGAGCCAGGAAGACCAGCGCTCTCGGAGACAAGCTGGGGCGCTGCATATATGGGCCACAGGGATCGTCGGCCTGCTATATCATCTCACGCGGTGGAGCTGAGCGGTTTCTGAAAGCGGCAAGGGTTATGACGCTGCCTTTCGACCGGGCGCTGGAATGCGGCTGGGGTTACGGCACGCATGTCTACGTCACCGAAAAGGATTTTCTGCCGTTCGGCGATCCGGACACGCTGGTCGGCACGCGCGCGGAATATCGCGGCAGCAAATTTGCCCGGTTGAACCGGGTGCCGGCCTATCTCTCGAGTTTCTATGACAATATTGCGCGGTATGCGTACGCCTATCTGTAGAGGGAGGCCGCTTAACGCACGAAATCTTCCCTCTGGACCGCTTTGCGGCCCGTGAGACTTTCTTTTTGAATGCTGAAGAAAATCGGCTTGGTGGAGTCCGTTCCAGTTTCGTGCGGATGGATCGTTGAGCCTCCCGGCTCCCACCAGTTCGGGTGTTTCTGGATCAGAGACCAGGCGTAGATCCGCTCACTTTGCCATTGCTCGTTATCTTCAAGCTCCTGATAGAGGCCATGAAGAATTACGCTTGTCCACGTGCTGGTGTTTGTGACCTCATCGACCTGAAGGCAAACATGAGGGTTCAGGCGCATATTCTCTATCTTGGCTCCCATCATCGAGAAGCTGTAGACTCCACCCTCGTGAAACACGAAATGGATCGGCACGACATAGGGCCTGTCATGATCGATACAGGCAAGATGCCCGAAGCTCATCCGGGAAAGGAATGCGATGCATTCCGCCGATGTCATTTCTTCCAGATGGACACTTGACGCCATGATGATCACTCCGTTCTGGGCAGGCGACAACGATCATTTGATCGCACCGCCTTCATTTTCCCATCTCTCGACAGCCGGGCTTCCGGATTTTTGGGTAGACTGCAATATGTCCCGGTTCTTATGGTGAGTAGTCGACGCAGCCGGGATTGGTTTACGCCTGCCGGAACCACGTCGAATGGCGGCGATCAGAACTCGCCTGCACGCGTCGAGTTTCGTGGAGCCGCATAACGTTGCAGCACCTTTTTCAAGCCTGTCGATCGCCTTGACGAGCAGGGGCGCACGATCTGGATCGACATTTCGTTTTCGATTGGTGGAAGACATTTTGTCCTCCTTTGGTTGGGGCCAAGGCAGATGCACCTTCACACAACAGCGCCCGCTTCAAATGCTGCCATTGATTTATTCTGCGCTCTATATGAGGGATGCGCAAGCACATAGCTCGTCTGGAAACCATCCCTGAAGTGCTGCAGCTGCTACTGTCCGACCGGCACACAAAGCGCGTTCCGTTGTACATGGAATCAGCGCGCAGGCGCGATTTTCCGTATTTTGGCGTAAATTTTCTAGCCTGTTTGTTTCAGCACGAGTTTTGTCAAAAGGTCGATCTGCTGCTGCTGTTTATCGACGAGGGCTTTCAGCTCGATAGAGCGCATCCGATCGAACTTATCGTGCAGCGCCATGATTTCGATCTCCGCCTTCAGATTGACCTCGTAGTCGTGTGCGGCGTCGATCCGATCCTTGGCCGCATGGCGGTTCTGGCTCATCATGATCACCGGCGCCTGAACCGCTGCGAGCATGGATAAGATGAGATTGAGGAAAATGAACGGGTAGGGATCGAAGGCGTTCGAAGCCGCGATGATGTTTGCGCTCAGCCATATCGCAAGCAAAGCCGCAAATATAAGGATAAAGGTCCAGGAACCGCCGAATTTGGCAACCGCATCCGCAAGCCGCTGGCCGGGCGTCAGTCTCTCGTCGAAAACCGCATTCGCGTCTGTCGAGATGGTGCGCCTTGCTGCAAGACGACGAAATATTGCTTTTTCCCTGTCCGGGAGCAGTTCGAGCGGTTTCCCCAGATAACGGCTCGCTCCCTCCGCCAGATCTTGGGGTATGAGCATGTCACTGTCGTCTTCGATATGGATTGCCATTGCTCTTTCTCCCTGGGCCGCACCAATCCGACGACCGTCTCCGAACCGAAGGCCGCCCGCATATTGCCCCCGACCGGTCGGGTATTGCGACATCTCACCTTACCATGCTTTGCATGATCGGCTTTATTGGCCCGTTCGCGAGCCAGGGGACGGCGTGTCGCGGCGATTTGCGTTTATCTTGGAGGCAATTTCAGGGAAGAGATCTGTCGTAACGCAACGCTGATATGCAGGTTCCTGCTGGTAATCGGTTTAATGCAGCTTTGAAGTGTAATTTAAGTATACATATAGTTTTAGTGATAAGAAATATAGTTTTTCGAAAAAATAATTAGGTAACCATTGTGCGTTTTCAGGTTTTTGTAATATTGATATTTATCATTTTGATGTATAGTCGGAGAGTAACCGTTTAATCGTTTATATGTGAATCATTTTCAATGGAAATTCCGTCCTTTTTTGTTTCTTTGCCGCGGTTGATCCAGGCGGTGATTCCGCTTTGGCGGACCTCGTCAAATGGGGTGTCGTAATTGGCACTGTGGCTGCTAACCCGAGAACTTCATTCCGGTCACGCTAGTTCGGAGGCTGATCTTCGAAACGCTGAATCGGCTTTGCAGATCGCTCGCGCTGATCTCGACCTCTCCATCGCTCAGCCCTCATGACGCAGCGCGCGGTCAGCAAGTTACCGTCAGGTTGGTGAGCGTGCTGATTACCAATCTTTGATCGGCTCGATCAACGCCAGTTGCAAGGTGACGATTCCTATCAACTTATCCCTATTATGACGCATTTCTTGAGGACTATACCCATGCGCGCTATACATCTGGCGTTTCGCAATTCACGTAAATATATTCTAAAACAATGGAAATCTTACAAGCAAAATGAAAAAGGAACATTTGCTGTACTGAGCGCCATTTTATTGCCCTGCATTATTATTGCGGCTGGTTGTGCTTTAGATTTATCGAGATTGTTAGCTGCAAAGACCGAGGCGCAAGGATCACTCGACGCGGCTGTACTCGCGGCTGCTGTGGCGGGAAGATCCGAAGATAGTGAACTCAAGGAGATTGTGATCAACTTTCTTGAGGGCCAAAGGCCAGGTTTGTCGGGTGCGATCTCGCTGGTAGAATTCAACCGCTCTCGAAATCCAAATGTCCTATCCGCATCAGCCAGCGGTACTCTTACGACAACCTTTATGAAATTGGTTAATATCAAAGAATTGACATTTTCAATAACCGCGGAGGCTAAATGGGCCACGGAACAGACCATTGAGGTCGCTATGGTACTGGACAACACATGGTCGATGAATGGGGAGAAATTACAAGCGCTCAAGAAGGCTGCAACGGAATTGGTCAGCGTATTGGAGAAAAACAAGGAGCCGGGTGGGATTCTTAAGATCGGTCTCGTCCCTTACGCCGATTACGTGAATGTAGGATTGTATAATCGCTTTCGTAGTTGGGTCTCTGTTCCAGATGAGTTCACTACTAAGCGTTCGTGTGAATGGAAGAATACGGAGAGGATATGCGAACGCGGCGAGTCTAAGAGTTGCTCAAGAACTGTAGACGGCGTTACTGAAAGGTACGACTGCACACCGTATCGATGTGAAATGAGAAGCGTCATGCCTTATGAGCGATGTGTAGGGGGGGAGGAATATAGTTGGCATGGATGTGTGGGTTCTCGAACTTCAGGGACATTACGCCTGACAGACGCTTCGCCAAGCGACCGGTATCCGGGGATCTTAAGCCCCACGAAAAATTGCCTGGATCCGATAATTCCGCTCACCTCTGAGCTTAATCAGGTGCGTTCGGGTATTGTCAACATGGTCGTACAGGTGGGGGCATATAAGCCTTCGACCTATATTCCGGCTGGGCTAATTTGGGGGGTCAATATCCTCTCGCCAACGAGACCCTTCTCGGAAGGTCTTGCCTACGATGACGATAACAGACGCCCCCGAAAAGTGCTGGTGCTCATGACAGATGGGGCCAATACGATGAAGCTCGATCAATCGACTGGAAAACATCTCGACACCAGCAACGACAATGAGTTGACTAAGACGTATAGCGACATGCAGTCGATATGCTCGTATGCTCAATCCAAGAAAATTGACGTGTATACGGTGTCGTTTCTGGTTGATGACCGGATAGGCGAAAATGCGATGCGTAGCTGCGCGACATCGCCGAAGTATTACTTTGATGCGAAAAATGCTAAAGAATTGAAAGATGCATTTTCGAACATAGCGGCATCTCTTTCATCTATTACTCTAACGAGATAGGATGACTTATGGTCCATGGCACTATCTTGTATCCACCTGAGAAAAAGATCTGGATTTACTGACTGGAGGAGTGGCGGCCGCCGCTTGCGGCTGGCGCTGCATCGCCCGAAACCCCTTCGCACCGTGGCCGCCGTGACGGCACTGAGGCTCATCTTGCCGAAGTAGGGTAGGATGTTGTTGTCGATACCCGCCTCGTGATCCTTCATATAGCGCGGATTGCGCTGGCCGTTGGTGAGCGGTACCTACTCCAGTAGAAACTGTTTTAGTCGCGTTGGGTACAAGTCTTATCGGTCTTCAACTGGCCGATACGGCTCTTGCCGCGAAGCTCCAGATACCAGTCCTCGGCAAACTCTTTGGCCAGAGACAGACTGTCGGTTTTTGTGCTGACGCGCCACTCCCTTCCTTCGAGGTAGGTGGAGCATTGCCGGGAGCTGTCGGCACGGCGGTAGACGCGGACCTTATCACCGAGAACAGAATGCGAGTCCATTTCACCATCTCATACTGCGCGAGACATGTGTCAGGATGATTCTAGCTGAATTTAGGCCGGTTTCGATATTAAGTGATTGATTTTTATGGTGAGAGCGCAGGGATTCGAACCCTGGACCTACTGATTAAAAGTCAGTTGCTCTACCGGCTGAGCTACGCTCTCCCGTGTCGGGGCTGGGATGCCCTTCGGAAGTGCGCGGAACATAGGTAGAGCGATCCGTTCGGTCAACCCAAAAAAAGCGCTTTCTACAATCAATCCGGTTTTTTTTGTCGCACCCCCGAAAAGGTGATTGGAGAGAGGGGGCGGCTGGGGATAAAAGCGGCTTCAGACATGTCTGGCAAACGGGTGAAATCGTTTTGCGGCAATGGCATGCGCCAAAATGAGAGCGTGAAACGCGGCGAATCTCGGGAATCGCGACGCGCCTTGCTTATCTTTTTGCGCGTGACGTTATCCCAAAACCGATTCCCGCTTCTGGGAGACATGCGTCAATGCGGAGTTCTTTCTTGTCGATTGCCGATATTTCCCTGTTCAGCGCGCTTCTGGCCGGTGCCCTGTCGTTTCTGTCGCCCTGCGTCCTGCCGTTGGTGCCGCCTTACCTTTGCTATATGGCCGGTGTTTCGGTGGAGCAGTTCAGGACGGAGAATACCGCGCCGCGGCCTGAAATCCGCAGGGCCGTGCTGTTTTCGGCTTTCTTCTTCACGCTCGGTTTTGCCACGGTCTTCGTGGCGCTGGGTGCCGGTGCTTCGACGATCGGCACGCTGTTGCGCCAGAACCTCGATATTCTCGCCAAGATTGGCGGTTTCATCATCATCCTGATGGGCCTTAACTTTCTCGGTGTTTTCCGCATTGGCCTGTTTTCACGCGAGGCGCGGTTTCAGGGGGCGGGCAAACCGGCCACGCTTTCTGGCGCCTATGTCATGGGCCTTGCCTTTGCCTTCGGCTGGACGCCCTGCATCGGTCCTGTCCTCGGCGCGATCCTCGGCGTTGCCGCCTCGCGTGACACGGTTGGCGATGGCGCGATGTTGCTTGCGGTCTATTCGCTTGGCCTTGCAGTGCCGTTCTGGATTGCTGCCGCCTTTTCCGGTTCCTTCATGCGTTTCCTTGTGCGTTTCCGCCGCCATCTCGGTCTTGTGGAAAAGCTGATGGGTGTGTTGCTGGTGCTCACCGGCCTCGCTTTCATGACCGGTTTCATCACCAATGTGGCGATCTGGTTCCAGGAGACCTTTCCGATGCTGATGAAAATCGGCTAAGCCTCCCCGCGTATTTCATACGCGGGGGAAAGACTGTGGCCGATATCGTCGGATTGCTTTTGCCGTTTTTCGGCCTGATCTTCATCGGCTACGGCGCGGCGCGCATAACGAAACAGCCGGTCGAGGCGATGGGCTGGCTGAACACCTTCATCATCTACGCGGCGCTTCCCGCGCTGTTTTTTAAGCTGGTGTCGAAAACGCCGGTAGAAGAACTGACGCGCATGGATTTCGTTGCCGCCAGTCTTGCCTGCACCTATGGCATTTTCCTGCTGGTGTTCCTGATCGGCCGGTTCGTGAGAAAGAACAATCTCGCCGAAACGACGATCCAGAGTTTCGCGGCGAGCTACGGCAATATTGGCTATATGGGGCCGGGGCTTGCGCTTCTGGCGCTCGGTGAAAAAGCGGCAGTGCCCGTCGCGCTGATCGTCTGTCTCGAAAACGCGGCCCATTTCATCGTCGCACCGGCGATGATGGCGGTTGCGGGCGGTGACAAGCGCTCTGCGGCAAGGCTTGCGCTGGATGTGGCGCGCAAGGTCATTACTCACCCGTTCATCGTGTCGGTAATCGCCGGTTTTCTGGCCGCTTCGCTGTCATGGCAGCCGCCGGAGGCGGTGCAGCGGCTGGTGGATTATCTGGCGCAATCGGCAGCACCCTGCGCGCTGTTTGCCATGGGTGTCACGCTGGCGCTGCGGCCAATGAAGCGGGTGCCGGTCGAAATCAGCTATATCGTCCCGGCAAAGCTTATCCTGCATCCGCTTGCCGCTTATCTTGTGCTCTCGTCGCTCGGGCGGTTCGAGCCGGTATGGATCTATTCCGCGGTGCTGCTTGCGGCCTTGCCGACCGCGACGAATGTCTTCGTCATCGGCCAGCAATATCACGTCTGGCAGGAGAGGGCGTCGGCGACGATCCTGATCTCGACGGTGCTTTCGGTCTTCACGCTGACGGGCGTGGTTTATTTCATCCAGCCTTTTTGAAGCTGCCGAACAGCAGCGAGGGCAGGGCCTTCAGTCCGCGCCCCGGCTCGATGCCTTCGCGCATGACCATGCTTCTGAGCGTGCCGATGCCGGATAGCACATGCAGGCCCGCCGCACGCGCCATCTGCACCGGCAGTAGATCGGAAAGCAGCGACCGGTTGAGGAGATCGACGCTGAGGGTGCGGGTGTAGACATCCGCCCGCCGCTTGCGGTCGAAGCTGCTGCCGGCATCCGCCGCAATCGGGCGGTCGGAGACGGCGCCGAGCAGTTCGGTGAGGGCGATGATGTCGCGCAGGCTGAGGTTCAGACCCTGTGCGCCGATGGGCGGGAAACCATGCGCAGCCTCGCCGATCAGGGCGACGCGGCCCTTGCCGAAGCGGTGCGCGGTCATGGAAGACAGTGGCCATGCCTGCACGCTGTCTTCCACCGTAACGGCGCCGAGCATGGATTGCATGCGCTCCTCAACCCTGAGGCTGAGCGCGTCAAGCGGCAGCGCCGTCAGCTCTTCCGCTTGCGCCGGCGTGACAACCCAGACGAGGCTGGAGCGGTCGCCGGGCAGGGGAACCTGCGTGAAAGGTCCCGTGGGCGTATGGAATTCTGTCGAGACATTGCCGTGCGGCCGGCTATGGCTGAAGTTCAAAACGATGGCCGTCTGCGGATAGGACCAGGATTTGACGCCGATTGCGGCTGCATCCCGCACCATCGACTTCCTGCCATCCGCGCCGATCAGAAAATCGGCGGAAAGCGCTTCACCGTCGCCAAGCATTACCGATACACGGTCGTTGCCGATATCGATTGTCTCGGCGGTAGTGTCGAAGCGGGTAATATTGTGTTCCTGTTCGACCGCTTCGCTAAGCACGCCAAGCAGCGCCTCATTAGGAATATTCCAGCCGAATGCATCCAGCCCGATTTCAGAGGAGCGGAACTGCACGGTGGGCGCGCGCAGCAGGCGGTCGGTGCCGTCAATGATCTGCATGGTGGAAAGACGGGCTGCGGCAGGGGCTATGCGCGACCACAGGCCAAGGCGGTCCATGAAGCGGATCGACTGGTCCATCAGCGCCGTCGTGCGCCGGTCCTTCTTTTCGCTGGAGGGCGCAACAAGCGCCACGTGGCGGCCCGCCCGCGCAAGCGCTATGGCCGCAATCTGGCCCGCAAGTCCCGCACCGGTGATGGCGATATCGAAGTGTCTCATGGTCCTGATCCCTTGTTATTTCCAAGGCATCATAAAGGCTTTGCGTGGGTAAATCCACTTTGACCCCGGAACATCCCGGCGTAAACATTCGTTGGTTGTACCGCTATATTAGTCCTAGGATAAGCCAGATCAGCCGGTTGCAAAGCGTGGTGAATGGCCGCATACCGGAATGAACAGGGCGGATGAAAAGCGGGGCGCAGACGCTGACCATGAAAATTTTCAACTACAAGCGTGTTCCCTACGCGGAAATCCGCGCCTTTTCCGTTCATATTTTGACGGCATCCGGGTCGTTTCTGGCTTTCCTCGGTGTCGTCGCCGCTTCCGAACACCGCTTTGTCGACATGTTCTGGTGGCTGGGGCTTGCGCTGCTGGTGGATGGCATTGACGGGCCCATCGCCCGCAAGGTTCGGGTGAAGGAAGTTCTGCCCAACTGGTCCGGCGATACGCTCGACAATATCATCGACTATGTCACCTATGTGCTCTTGCCCGCCTTTGCGCTTTACCAGAGCGGCATGATCGGCGAGCCACTATCCTTCGTTGCGGCTGGCATGATCGTGGTGTCCAGCGCCATCTATTATGCCGACATGGGCATGAAGACGGACGAATATTTCTTCTCCGGCTTTCCGGTGGTGTGGAACATGGTGGTGTTCACGCTGTTCGTCATGGATGCCAGCGCCACAACAGCCATGACCGTCGTTACCGTTTCGGTGTTCCTGACATTCCTGCCGATCAATTTCCTGCATCCGGTGCGCGTGAAGCGATTGCGGCCGCTTAATCTGGCAATCGTGTTCGTCTGGTGTGCGCTTGGCGGTTATGCGTTGCTGATGCATTTCGAAACGCCATACTGGGCGGTGATCGGCTTTGTGGCGAGCGGGCTTTATCTCTATTGCATCGGCGGAATATTGCAGTTTTTCCCCGCGCTCGGCGCGAAATAAGAAAAGCGTAAAGCCGTTTATTGCTTGTGCAAATTGCATTTAAGCAACGTCTTTTTCAGTTGTGCGCAGCAGCAAAACAGTTATCAATAAATCATGATCGCGCAGCATTGCATACGTGTTGCGGCCTGATTGGGAACAATGACCACGGTTGCTGAAATGCTTCGAAGAAAGCATGGGCAGCCGGTGTAGAGAGGGAATTCGTGACTGGAACTATGGCGCCGGAGGCCGTGCCTCTCCTGTCCGTTCGCAAGCTGACCAAGCTGTTCGGCAATTTTGCCGCATGCAACGGCATCGACCTCGATATAGCGCCGGGCGAAATCCACGCGCTTCTGGGTGAAAACGGCGCGGGCAAGTCCACGCTCGTCAAGATGCTGTTCGGCGTGCTCTCGCCGAGCGAGGGTGATATCGTCTGGCAGGGTCAGCCGGTTTCCATAGGTTCGCCAAGCGAGGCCCGCAGGCTCGGCATCGGCATGGTCTTCCAGCATTTCTCCCTGTTTGAGGCGTTGACGGTTGCTGAAAACATCGCCCTGTCGCTGGACCCGAAAATTTCATTGAAGGAAATTGCCAAGGAAGCGGAACAGCTTTCGCGCGCCTATGGCCTGCCGCTCGATCCCAATGCGCATGTGGCCGATCTTTCGGTTGGCGAGCGCCAACGTATCGAGATCGTGCGCGCCCTGTTGCAGAACCCGCGCCTTATCATTCTCGACGAGCCGACCTCGGTTTTGACACCGCAGGAGGCGGACAAGCTGTTCGAGACGCTGGCGAAGCTGAAGGCCGAAGGCCGTTCGGTACTTTATATCAGCCACCGGCTGGAAGAGGTGCAGCGTATCTGCGACCGCGCCACCGTTCTGCGCCATGGCAAGGTTACGGGCGCCTGCGATCCGCGCAAGGAAACACCGGCATCTCTGGCGCGCATGATGGTGGGCAGCGATGTCGCAAGCGTTTCGCGACCGACGGGCGATGCCCTCGGTCAACCGCAGATCGAAGTCATGGGGCTTTCCGTTGCGCCGCGCACGCCGTTTGCCGTGGCGTTGAAAGCGGTTTCCATGACTGTGCGCGCCGGCGAAGTGCTGGCGATTGCCGGGGTTGCCGGAAACGGGCAGGGCGAGTTGTTCGATGCGCTTTCGGGCGAATATCCGGTCTATAATAATGATGCGATCCATCTGCGTGGCAAGCCGGTCGGTCGCATCGGCATCAATGGCCGGCGGCTGATGGGCGCCGGTTTCGTACCCGAGGAGCGCCATGGCCATGCCGCCGTTCCCGGCATGAGCCTTTCCGACAATCTTCTACTGGCGCGGGCGCGCTCCGACCGCAAGGCGTTTCTGACGGGCGGTTTTCTGCGCATCGTCAGGGGTTCAGCTATCAAGGCGGCGGCTCGGCGCATATCGGAAACCATGGATGTGCGCAAAAGCGGGGCCGATCCGCTGGCCGGATCGCTGTCGGGCGGCAACCTGCAAAAATTCATCGTCGGGCGCGAACTCGATCGTCAACCGGCCGTGCTTGTTGTCAACCAGCCGACATGGGGTGTGGATGCGGGGGCTGCGAGCCGTATCCGGCAGGCGCTTGTCGATCTCGCCAAGGTTGGCTCTGCCGTCATCGTCATCAGCCAGGACCTCGATGAAATCTTCGAGGTCGCTACCAATATCGCGGTCATTTCCGATGGGCAGCTTTCGCAGACCTATCCGGTGGAAGACATGACGCTTGAAAAGATCGGCCTGCTGATGGGCGGCGTCCACACACAGTCAGGAGCCGCCCAGCATGCGCATTGAGCTTGAAAAACGGGCAGGGATCTCGAAGCTATTTACCCTTCTCTCGCCGCTTCTGGCACTTGTGCTGACGCTGCTCGTCGGCGCCATCATGTTCGCCATACTCGGCAAAAATCCGCTCGATGCGCTTTACGCCTTTTTCATCGAGCCTCTGCTGGAGGTATGGTCGCTGCATGAGCTGGCGATCAAGGCCGCACCGCTGATCCTTATCGCGGTTGGCCTGTCTATCTGTTATCGCTCCAACAACTGGAACATCGGCGCGGAAGGACAATTCACCATCGGCGCGATCACCGGTTCCATCCTGCCGGTGCTTTATCCGGACTGGCATTCACCACTCATCCTGCCGTTGATGCTGGTGATGGGCGCCATCGGCGGCGCACTCTATGCCGGTATTCCGGCGCTGTTGAAGACGAAGTTCAACACCAACGAAATTCTCGTCAGCCTGATGCTGGTCTATGTCGCGCAGCTTTTTCTCGACTGGCTGACGCGCGGCATGTGGCGCGATCCGGGCGGCTATAACTTCCCGCAGACGAAGCCCTTCAACGAGAGCGCAGTGCTGCCGGAAATGCTGACATCGGGCCGGGCGCATTGGGGTTTCGTGTTTGCCATCGTGGCGGCCATCGCGCTGTGGTTCATGATGCGTTACATGCTGAAAGGCTTCGAGGTCACGGTTCTCGGCCAATCGGCGCGGGCAGGGCGTTTTGCCGGTTTCTCATCGAGCCGCATGGTCTGGTTTTCGATGCTGCTTTCCGGCGCGCTTGCCGGGCTTGCGGGCATTTCGGAAGCATCCGGCTCCATCGGCCATCTTCAGCCCAGCATTTCTCCGGGTTACGGCTTCACCGCCATCATCGTCGCCTTTCTCGGTCGCCTCAATCCGCTCGGTATCATCCTCTCCGGGCTGGTGCTTGCACTGACCTATCTGGGTGGTGAGGCGGCGCAGCTCTCCATCGGTGTGTCGGACAAGGTGACGCGCGTGTTTCAGGGGTTGATGCTGTTCTTCGTACTCTCCTGCGACACGTTGATCTTCTACCGCATCAGGGTCGTCTTGACCGGCAAGGCGCATAACAGCCAAGGAGCGGCATGATGGATATGCTTCAGGCCATCCTTCTCACGGTCATCACCGCCGCCACACCGCTCGTCCTTGCCGCCTCCGGCGAGCTGGTGGCGGAGCGCTCCGGCGTCCTCAATCTCGGCGTCGAGGGCATGATGATCATGGGTGCGGTTTGCGCTTTCGCTGCCGCGCATATGACCGGTTCGCCCTATCTCGGCATTCTGGCCGGTATCGCGTCGGGCGCGGTTTTCTCGCTGCTCTTCGGTTTCCTGACGCTGACGCTCGTTACCAACCAGGTGGCGACCGGCCTTGCGCTGACCATTCTCGGTCTTGGCGTTTCCGGCATGCTGGGCGAAAGTTTCGTTGGCCTGCCGGGCGTCAAGCTGCAGCCCATCGTCTTTCCGGTGCTGTCGGAGATACCCTTCATCGGCCCCTTGCTGTTCCGGCAAGACCTGATCTTCTACATGTCCATCGCGCTCGTTGCCGGCATAAGCTGGTTTCTGTTCAAGAGCCGCACGGGTCTCAAGATCCGCGCCATCGGCGACAACCATGGTTCTGCCCATGCGCTTGGCATCAACGTCATCCGCACACGCTATCTGGCTGTCATGTTCGGCGGTGCGTGCGCGGGGCTAGCCGGCGCGCAGCTTTCGCTGGTCTATACGCCGCAATGGGTGGAAAACATGTCGGCCGGGCGTGGCTGGATCGCATTGGCGCTCGTCGTCTTCGCGTCCTGGCGTCCATGGCGGGTGCTCGCAGGCGGTTATCTGTTCGGCGCTGTCACCATCGGGCAGTTGCACGCCCAGGCATTCGGCATCGGCGTGCCGTCGCAACTGCTTTCGGCACTGCCCTATATCGCAACTATTGTCGTGCTGGTCATCATCTCGCATAATCGCCGCACGACCTTGATCAACACGCCGGCATCACTGGGCAAATCCTTCGTGCCGGACCGGTGAGAAAAACTTCCAGTCTCCAAACCAAACAGGGGTAAAAATGAAAAAACTGGTCATCGCACTTACTGCTTCCATAGCGGCTCTTGGAGGCGTTGTTTCTTCGGCTGAGGCCGCCGACGCAAAGAAGGTCTGCTTCATCTATGTCGGCAGCCGCACCGATGGCGGCTGGACACAGGCGCATGAAATCGGTCGCGAAGAGCTGCAGAAGCATTTCGGCGACAAGATCGAAACGCCGTTCCTCGAAAGCGTTCCGGAAGGCCCGGATGCCGAACGCGCCATCGAGCGTATGGCACGTTCCGGCTGTGAGCTGGTCTTCACCACTTCGTTCGGCTTCATGGATGCGACCGTTAAGGTTGCCCAGAAGTTCCCCAAGGTGAAGTTCGAGCATGCCACCGGCTTCAAGAACGCTGAAAACGTCGCGACCTACAATTCGCGTTTCTATGAAGGCCGCTACATTCAGGGCCAGATCGCCGCAAAGATGTCGAAGAAGGGTGTTGCCGGTTACATCGCTTCCTTCCCGATCCCGGAAGTGGTGATGGGCATCGACGCTTTCGTTCTTGGCGCGCAGTCCGTCAATCCTGAGTTCAAGGTCAAGGTCGTCTGGGCCAACACCTGGTTCGACCCCGGCAAGGAAGCCGATGCCGCCAAGGCTCTTATCGACCAGGGCGTCGATATCCTGACGCAGCACACAGACACGACGGCTCCGATGCAGGTTGCAGCCGAGCGCGGCATCAAGGCCTTCGGTCAGGCTTCCGATATGATCAAGGCCGGTCCGGAGACACAGCTGACCGCGATCAAGGATACCTGGGGCGCTTACTACATCAAGCGCACGCAGGCCCTGCTTGACGGCACGTGGAAGTCCGAATCCATCTGGGACGGCCTGAAGGACGGCATCCTGACCATGGCGCCTTACACCAACATGCCTGATGACGTGAAGAAGATGGCTGAGGAAACCGAAGCCAAGATCAAGTCGGGCGAGTTGCATCCCTTTACCGGTCCGGTGAAGAAGCAGGATGGTTCGGAATGGCTGAAGGCAGGTGAGAAGGCTGAAGACGGCGTTCTGCTCGGCCTCAACTTCTACGTTGCCGGCGTGGACGACAAGCTGCCGCAATAATGTGACACGCAGGTACTAGCTGCTAACGGGACCGCGCATGCAATTCATGCGCGGTCTTTGTTATTTTGATGTGTTTTATTGTTCGAACGAAGTTTGGCTTTGCTTTTCACGCGCGTTGATGTTTTTCACTGTATTCTGCGTTGAAAATCGGGCTGCTTTCCTGGAATACACAAGTCAGGCGCGATTTTTACATCTTCAACCGAACGGAAGGACATGGAATTTGCAGCGCGGAATGCTCGATGCGGCGATCGGTTTTCGAAAGTTGCGGACAAATCATGCTCAGGTCGTTCACAAGCTCGGTCTCGATATCGTGTCCGGATTTTTCAAGACGGGTGACATCCTGCCGGGCGATGCCGAGCTGATGGAGCGGCTGAAAGTCTCTCGAACGGTGCTTCGCGAGGCGATGAAGACGCTCACCGCCAAGGGCATGATCTCCCCCAAGGCGCGCATCGGTACCCGTGTGACGGAGCGCGAAAGCTGGAACATGTTCGACAGCGAGGTGCTGCTCTGGCACTTCGAGGCTGGTGTCAGCGAGGAATTCCTGCTGCATCTCTACGATATCCGCCTGGCGTTCGAACCCTATGGCGCGGGTCTTGCTGCCATCAAGGCAAAAGACGCCGATATCGCAAGGCTTGTCGCTTACGCCAACGAGATGGGCAACACGGCTTATTCCAAGGAAAAGCGCGCGCTTGCGGATATGAATTTCCACGTCCTCATCACCGAAATGTCCGGCAACCCGTTCATGCGCACCGTCGGTTCGCTGATAAAGGCGGCGCTGGCGGGCATTTTCCGGATGAGCAACCCGGAAGCCGATCCCAACGAGATTTCCGACGTGTCTGCCTCTCACCTGCGACTCGTCGAAGCGTTTCGCCTGCGCGATGAGGCGGCAGCCCGGCGCGAGATGGAAAGGCTGATTGAAAACGGTCGTCAGCAGATACTCGAATTCACGGCCCGTAACTCCCACCCATAGATCATGTCAGCCTGCCGCTGATCACGTTTGATGAAAATCGGCGTGGAAATTTGGTGGAGATTTGCATGGTTTCTTAAGTGGGGCGCCGTTATAGCAGTGCCGGAAAGAAATCACCCATACGCCCGTCCGCAATGCTGGCCGGCGTAAAGTCAAACATTGCCCCTGTCCGGGCCGCCTGTGGCCGGTGACGGGGTGTTGGAGGTCTTATGGAGCGCAGCTCTCTAGCCGTTATTCTCGCAGCGGGCGACAGCACGCGCATGAAGTCTTCGAAGTCCAAGGTGCTTCATCCGGTCGCTGGACGCCCGATGATCGGACATGTGGTGGAGGCTGTTGCTGGAGCGGGCGTCGGCGCGGTAGCGCTGGTGGTCGGGCGCGATGCCGACAATGTCGCTGCTGCGGCAAGTCTCAAGGGCCTGCAGGTCGAGGCTTTCCTGCAAAAGGAACGCAAGGGCACCGGCCATGCGGTTCTTGCCGCACGCGAGGCGATCGAACGCGGTTTTGACGATGTCATCGTCGCTTATGGCGATGTGCCGCTCATTACCTCAGCCACGCTCGACAGGGCGCGCGAGGCGATTGCCGCCGGTGCCGATGTCGCCGTTATCGGGTTCCATACTGACCGTCCCACGGGTTACGGGCGGCTTCTGGTCGAGAATGGCGAGCTGGTCGCGATCCGCGAGGAAAAGGACGCCACCGACGAGGAGCGCAAGGTCACATGGTGCAACAGCGGATTGATGGCCATCAACGGCCGCAATGCGCTGGATCTGCTCGGCCGGATCGGCAACAGCAATGTTAAGGGCGAATATTATCTGACTGACATCGTCGAGATCGCCCGTTCTCTCGGCCGCCGCGCCATTGCCATCGATGCGCCGGAAAAGGAATTGACCGGCTGCAACAACCGCGCCGAACTCGCCTTCATCGAGAGGCTCTGGCAGGAGCGCCGCCGTCACGAATTGATGATCGACGGCGTTTCGATGATCGCGCCTGAAACAGTATTCCTTTCCTTCGATACGAAGATCGGCCAGGATGTCCTGATCGAACCCAACGTCGTTTTCGGTCCCGGCGTGACGATCGAGCCGGGTGCGATCATTCATGCATTTTCGCATCTGGAAGGGGCCTATCTGGCCGAGGGTGCGGTTGTCGGTCCCTTTGCGCGGTTGCGTCCGGGTGCAAACCTGCATGCCAATGCCAAGGTCGGCAATTTCTGTGAGGTCAAGAAGGCCGAGATCGGCGAGGGCGCAAAGGTCAACCATTTGACCTATATCGGCGATGCTTTCGTGGGTGCAGGCAGCAATATCGGCGCGGGTGCCATCACCTGCAATTATGACGGTTACAACAAGTCCGAAACGCGGATCGGAGCCAACAGCTTCATCGGCTCGAATTCGTCGCTGGTTGCTCCCGTCACCATTGGAGAGCGGGCCTATATTGCCTCCGGCAGCGTGATTACCGATGACGTGCCTGCCGATGCGCTGGCTTTCGGGCGCGCGCGCCAGGAGGTGAAGCCGGGCAGGGCGGTCGCCTTGCGCGAGCGGGCGAAAGCGCTGAAGGAAGCGAAGAAAAAATCCTCTTGAGAGACGTTACCGAGCGATACTGAAAGTGACCGGCGGCATAATTGCCGATTTCAGAGAAACGGTTAAAGCATTTCCAGTAAAGGTGCGCAGCGGTTTTACGTCAGGAAATGCGTCAGAACAAAAAGGTGGAGTATTTTCGCATTTCAGGGAAAGGCGGAAATACTCTGGAAGTTTCGGTGAAGAGATCGCCGTCTGGAGAAATATATGTGCGGAATTGTCGGAATTGTCGGAACCGAGCCCGTTGCTGAACGGCTTGTCGATGCGCTGAAGCGCCTCGAATATCGCGGTTACGATTCGGCGGGTGTCGCCACCATCGACAATGGCGCGATGGACCGTCGCCGGGCGGAAGGCAAGCTGTTCAATCTGGAAAAGCTGGTCTCTGAAAAGCCGTTGCCGGGTGTCGTCGGCATCGCGCATACGCGCTGGGCGACGCACGGCGTGCCGAACGAAACCAACGCCCACCCGCATTTCGTCGAAGGCGTTGCCGTCGTTCATAACGGCATCATCGAAAACTTCTCCGAATTGCGCGAGGAACTGAGCGCAGAGGGTGCAACCTTCACCACCCAGACCGACACCGAAGTGGTGGCGCAGCTTCTGGCAAAATACACCCGCGAAGGGCTTGGCCATCGCGAGGCAATGCTGAAGATGCTGAACCATGTGACGGGTGCCTATGCGCTGGTGGTGATGTTTCAGGACGATCCCGATACGCTGCTTTCGGCGCGTTCCGGCCCGCCGCTTGCCGTCGGTTACGGCAGGGGCGAGATGTTTCTGGGGTCCGACGCGATCGCGCTTTCGCCTTTCACCAATGAGATCACCTATCTGGTGGATGGCGACTGCGCCATCGTGACCCGTGAAGGTGCGGAAATCATCGATTTCTCCGGCAAGCCGGTGAAACGCGAGCGCCAGATTTCGCAGGCGACGGCTTTCGTGGTCGATAAGGGCAACCACCGCCATTTCATGGAAAAGGAAATCTACGAGCAGCCGGAAGTCATTTCCCATGCGCTCAGTCACTATGTGGATTTCGCCTCCAAAACCGTGAAGGATGCAGATAAGGCGATCGATTTCGCCAGGCTTTCCGGCCTTGCCATTTCCGCCTGCGGCACGGCCTATCTTTCCGGCCTGATCGGCAAATACTGGTTCGAGCGTTATGCGCGCCTGCCGGTGGAAATCGATGTCGCATCGGAATTCCGTTACCGCGAAATGCCACTTCAGCCGTCTCAGGCGGCGCTCTTCATCTCGCAATCGGGCGAGACCGCCGATACGCTCGCATCGCTGCGCTACTGCAAGCAGGAGGGGCTGAAGATCGGCGCCATCGTCAATGTGCGGGAATCGACCATCGCGCGCGAATCGAACGCCATTTTCCCGATCCTTGCAGGCCCGGAGATCGGGGTTGCCTCCACCAAGGCCTTCACCTGTCAGCTTGCGGTTCTCGCGTCTCTGGCAATCGCCGCTGGGAAGGCGCGCGGTACGCTTAAGCCGGGCGAGGAGAAGGAACTGGTGCAGCAGTTGATCGAGATGCCCCGCATCATGAGCAAGGTGCTGAACCTCATCCAGCCACAGATCGAGGCGCTGTCGCGCGATCTGTCGCGCTTCAAGGATGTGCTTTATCTCGGCCGCGGCACCAGCTTCCCGCTGGCGCTGGAAGGCGCACTGAAGCTCAAGGAAATTTCCTATATCCACGCCGAAGGTTATGCAGCCGGCGAGCTGAAGCATGGGCCAATCGCACTGATAGACGAGAACATGCCTGTTATCGTCATCGCGCCGCATGACCGCTTCTTTGAAAAGACCGTTTCGAACATGCAGGAAGTGGCCGCGCGCGGCGGCCGCATCATCTTCATCACCGACGAGAAGGGCGCAGCTGCCTCCAAGCTCGACACCATGGCGACGATCACGCTGCCCAATGTCGACGAGCTGATCGCGCCGATGGTCTTCTCGCTGCCGATACAGCTGCTGGCCTATCACACCGCCGTCTTCATGGGCACGGATGTGGACCAGCCACGCAATCTGGCGAAATCGGTGACGGTGGAATGATCATCCGGCCGGAGCGGCAGGGCGATGAAGAGGCGATTGCTCGCGTTACGGAAGATGCCTTCCGTAACGTCGATTACAGCGACAAAACGGAACATCTGATCATCGAACGGCTTCGCAAGGCCGGTGCGCTGACTGTTTCTCTGGTTGCCGAGGACAGCGAAGGCATCATCGGCCATATCGGTTTTTCACCGGTAACACTGTCGGGCGGCGAGACCGGCTGGTTCTGTCTTGCGCCCTTATCGGTGGCGCCGGATCGGCAAAGGCAGGGTGTCGGTTCAGGGCTGGTTCGGGAAGGGCTTGCTGCGCTGGACCGTCTGAGTGCTTCTGGTGCAGTTGTCGCTGGCGATCCGGACTATTACGGCCGCTTCGGTTTTCGCCATGTTGAGGGCCTGAGCGCCAACGGAATTCCTGACGAATATTTCACAGTTCTTCGCTTGCATGGTGGAACTCCATCCGGCATTGTCGGTTTTCATCCGGGTTTCGATAGCGACAACGCTTAATTCCGAACGGTAAATGACCGATATTCCAGTCAAAATTTCATTCGCAGCCCGTCTGCGCAACAGCTTCCTCACGGGCGTCCTCATCCTTGCGCCTGTCACCATCACCATGTGGCTGGTATGGAGCTTCCTGCAATGGGCGGATAGCTGGGTTAAGCCCTATATTCCCGCCCGTTACGATCCCGAGCAATATTTCGATGTGGCGATCCCCGGCTTCGGCCTGCTGATCGCCGTTATCGGCATCACGCTCATCGGCTTTCTCGGCAACAACCTCATTGGCAAATGGATCGTTGGCGTCGGCGAATCCGTTCTCAACCGCATGCCTCTGGTGCGGCCTATCTACAAGAGCATCAAGCAGCTGTTCGAATCGGTCCTGAAAGAGCATTCGAATTCTTTCAAGAAGGTCGGCCTGATCGAATTTCCGTCACCCGGCACCTGGGCGATGGTATTCGTATCCTCGGAGGTCAAGGGCGAGCTTGCCCATCGCTTCAACGAGATGGGCCAGGAGATGGTCGCGGTCTTCCTGCCACCGACTCCGGTGCCGACGGCGGGCTTCCTGCTGTTCGTGCCGAAGGACAAGATCGTGATGCTGGACATGACACCGGAAGACGCGGCGAAACTGCTGATATCAGGTGGTCTGGTGGCTCCGGATTTCACGCCGCCGAAAATGATTGCGCCGGTTTGAGGATTTGTGACGCACTGGGTTCGTTGCTCTGTTCTCCCTTGAGTTTTGATGCCCAAGGTTGACGAACCAATGTGGTTCACCGATAATCATAGTGAACCACGAAAGGTCGCAACCATGACTGCATTCACGGTGCGCTTGCCGGACGAAGTTGCCAACAAGCTTGAACAGCTGGCGGAAAAGCTTGATCGCTCGCGGTCCTACATGGCGGCACGGGCGATTGAGGACTTTGTTGCTCGCGAAGAGTGGCAGATCGCGGAAATCGAGGCCGGTTTGGCGGAAGCGGATCGCGGCGAGTTTGGAACGCAAGACGATCTGGCAAACATTGTCGGAAAATATGTAAAGTCCGCTCGGCCGTCATGAGCGTCCGGAGAATTCGCTGGACTGTGCGGGCGCTGCGACGGCTCGATGAAATCGGCAGGCATATCGAAACAGACAATCCGGCAGCTGCCGCCCGCGTGATTTCCCGTATTGTTTCAGCGGCCGATATGTTGGTGGAGCAACCAGCTATGGGACGGGGCGGGCGCATTAGGGGAGCGCGGGAAGCCGTGCTGTCCGACATTTCCTACATCGTTGTCTATCGTGTTGGCCGGGATATCGAAATCCTGACGGTTATTCACACCTCGCAGCGATAGCCGTCGGCACTTTAACCAAACTATTTCTCAGACGCCTCGATCAATCCTCGTCATCGAGATCATCCACCTCTGTTCCCGTCGTGGTCGCGTGGAACACGGGGACGAAAAGCCGCATATACACCAGCCGCACGCTCCAGCCCTGTTCCAGTGCCTCCGTCCATGCCTTCTTGCGGCCTGGCTTCTTGAAGGCCTTGCCGATCGCTTTCTTCTGGCTTTTGGCGAAGGTGTCGGGTTGCAGGATGTTTTGCGGCGAGCAGAGCGCGTAGCCCTTTCTGAAGGCGGGCGGTGGGCGGCGTGGGTCGATCATGTTCATGGCGGTTCACTTTCAGCCGGCGTGCAGGAAGCGGATCGCTTCGTCGCGGCGGTGCAGATAGAGCAGGGTGCGCAGGCTTTCGCCGCGCGGGCCGGTCAGTTCGGGGTCGCGCTCGATGACATAGGCGGCGTCCTTGCGGGCGATTTCCAGGAGGTCGGCATGGGCTTCGAGGCTGGCGATGCGGAAGCCCGGCGTGCCGGACTGGCGGGTGCCGAGGAGTTCGCCTTCGCCGCGCAGCTTCAAGTCCTCTTCCGCAATCAGGAAGCCGTCCTCGCTGTCGCGCAGGATGGAAAGTCGGGCGCGGCCGTTTTCGCTGAGCGGCCCCTTGTAGAGCAGTATGCAGGTGGAGGCCTCGTCACCGCGTCCAACCCGGCCACGCAGCTGGTGAAGCTGGGCAAGGCCGAAACGTTCGGCATGTTCGATGACCATGATCGTGGCGTCCGGAACGTCGACACCCACTTCCACCACTGTCGTTGCCACCAGCAGCCGGGTTTCGCCGTTCTTGAAAGCCAGCATGGCGGCGTCCTTCTCCGGGCCGCTCATGCGCCCATGGATGAGACCGATATTGGCTCCGAGCATCTGCGAGAGAACCGCATGTCGTTCTTCCGCCGACATCAGGTCGGACTCTTCCGTCTCCTCCACCAGCGGGCAGATCCAGTAGGCCTTCTTGCCCTCCTTCAGCGCGGCGCGCAGCCGCTCGACGATGTCGCCGATACGCTCTGTGGGGATCGTCACGGTCTGGATGGGTTTTCGTCCGGCCGGTTTTTCGGTGAGTTTCGACACATCCATGTCGCCGAAGGCGGCCAGCACCAGCGTGCGCGGAATGGGCGTGGCGGTCATAACAAGCATATGCGGCGTGATGCCCTTTGCGGTGAGACGCAGGCGCTGGTGTACGCCGAAACGGTGCTGCTCATCCACCACGGCAAGCACGAGGTTCCTGTAACTCACGCTGTCCTGGAACAGCGCGTGGGTGCCAATGACGATCTGTGCCTCACCGGAGGCCACACGTTCTTCGATCTCGCGACGCTCCTTGCCCTTGGTGCGGCCGGTCAGCACCTCAACAGTGATGCCCGCGGCATTGGCGAGTTTGGAGATGGTGGCGAAATGCTGCCGGGCAAGAATTTCGGTCGGGGCCATCAACACCGCCTGTCCTCCGGCCTCGACGGCGGTTGCCATAGCCATCAGCGCCACCAGCGTCTTGCCCGCGCCGACATCGCCCTGCAACAGCCGCAACATACGGTCCTCGCTGGCCATATCGGTCAGGATATCTTTCACCGAGGCATTCTGGCTCGGCGTCAGGGAGAAGGGCAGTTGCGACAGGATTTTTGCAGCAATGTCCCCCTTGGCGCGGATCGGCTGGCCCGCGACCTTGCGCAGTCTTTGCCGCACCAGCGCCAGCGATAATTGTCCGGCGAGGAATTCGTCATAGGCAAGCCGTCTACGCGCCGGGGCCTGCGGCTCTATATCGGCGCTGTCGTGTGGGTCGTGCAGCTCACGGAAGCTCGATGCCACGTCGCCGAATCCCTGACGGGTCTTCAGGGCCTCGTCGATCCATTCGGGAAAGACCGGCAGTTTCGAAAGCCCGCCTTCGATTGCCCGCCGCAGCACCTTCGGAGACAGCCCGGCTGTCATGGGATAAACGGCTTCGACCAGGGGCAGGTTCTCGGCCTCGGAAAGCTTCACCATGAAATCCGGATGCACCATGGAGGCGCGGCCGTTGAACCAGTCCACCTTGCCGCTGACGAGAACCTCTTCATCGACGGGCAAGGCCTTGGAAAGCCAGTCTCCCTTGGCGCGGAAGAAGGTCAGCGCCAGTTCCCCGGTCTCGTCATGCAGGAAAACACGGTAGGGCGCGGAACGATTGCCTGGTGGAGCTGGCTGATGCCGGTCGACGCGTCCCTGGATGGTGACAATGGCGCCGGGCGCGGCAAGCGCGATGCCCGGGCGGTTGCGCCGGTCGATGACGTTTGATGGTGCGTGGAACAGAAGATCGATCACGCGGGTGTCGTCGGCATTTTCCCGGCTCAGCAGTTTGGCCAGAAGGTCGGCAAGCTTCGGCCCCACACCGGCAAGGGTGGAGACGGAAGCAAATAGCGGATCGAGAATGGCGGGACGCATGCTCAGCAAAATCGGGGAAGGGGACGCGTTATGCAAGACGTGGCGCCCGACAAAGGCTGTTTATCACCGGCAGATTTTAGCCGCCGTGGCATTATTTCGATAAAAACCGGTTCCAAGCGTTCGCCTCCTGTTCTATAGGAGGGCGCAATCAACATCCTGTTGAATAGCCAACCGAAAGGTGAATGCGATGACTGGACTGGTGCGCACGAGCGCCGACCTCGATCCGAGGCGCAGGCGGATACTTTACCGCTGCTGGCACCGGGGCATTCGCGAGATGGATCTGGTGCTCGGGCAATTTGCGGAAGACAATATTGCCGGGCTTTCCGACGATCAGCTCGACGAGCTGGAAATCATCATGGCGGAAGAGGATAACGACCTCGTCAAGATGGTGACGGGTGCCCTGCCGGTGCCGGAAAAATTCCAGACCCCGTTGTTCGAGAAGATCGCCTCTTACCGTCCCGATTTCGATCTCGTCACAGCCGAAACCCTGAAGGCCTGAAACATGATAGCCGGATTCGATGCAAAGCTGGTGGCGTCGGCCGATACGCCGCTGACCATCGGAAACGTGCCCTCCGGCATGGAAGCCTTGCTGCTCGCCGATATGGCGCGGGCGGGAACATCGGTGGCTTACGTGATGTCGGACGGCCAACGGGTCGCCGATCTCGAACAGATTCTTGGTTTTGTCGCGCCGGATATTCCGGTGCTGACGCTGCCGGCCTGGGATTGTCTGCCTTATGACCGCGTGTCACTGAGTGCGGACACCTCGGCGCGCCGGCTCGCGGCACTTGCCGGCCTCATCAATCACGCCAAGAAACCGCATCCGGCCATCGTTCTCGTCACTGTCAACGCCATGCTGCAGAAGATGGCGCCGCGCGACATCATCGAGAGCCTGGGCTTTTCGGCCAAGCCCGGCAACCAGATCCGAATGGAGGACATCGCCGCGCGGCTGGAGCGCAACGGTTTTGACCGGGTGGCGACGGTGCGTGAAGTGGGTGAATTCGCCGTGCGCGGCGGCATTCTCGATGTCTTCGTACCGGGCACCGAAGAGCCGGTGCGGCTCGATTTCTTCGGCGATACGCTGGAAAGCATCCGCACCTTCGATCCGGCCAGCCAGCGCACCATCGCACAGGCGCGCTCGCTCGATCTCAATCCGATGAGCGAAGTGACGCTGACGCCGGATACGATCGGCCGTTTCCGCAAGAATTACCTGTCGCTATTCGGTGCGGCGACGCGCGACGATGCGCTTTATCAGGCCGTCTCCGAAGGCCGCCGTTATGCCGGCATGGAGCACTGGCTGCCGCTGTTTTACGAAGAGCTGGAAACCGCCTTCGATTATCTCAGCGGTTTCCGTATCGTCACCGACCATACCGCGCGCGAGGCGGCGAAGGAACGCTCCAAGCTGGTCCTCGATTATTACGAGGCGCGGCGGGCTTCCGGCGAGACCAAGGGCTCGACGCAGGGCGCGCCATACAAGCCGGTATCGCCTGGGCAAATCTATCTCGACGGCAAGAGCTTCGAGGCGGCGCTTGCGAGCGTCAATGCGGTGCGGCTGACGCCCTTCAACGAACACGATAGCGAAGGTCGCCCGGTCGCGACGCTTGATGCCCATGTTGGCCCGCGCTGGGCACGTCCACCGACCGAAGGCGATAGCGAAGAGCGGGTCAATGTTTTCGATCTGGCGGTAAAGCACATTGCCGAGCGCCGGGCCAAGGGCTGGAAGGTGTTGATCACCGGCTGGTCGGAAGGTTCGCTCGACCGGCTGTTGCAGGTCTTGAACGAACACGGGCTTGAAAAGATCAAGCCGGTGACATCGCTGAAAGATGTGGAGAAACTCGGCAAGGGTGAGGCGGCTTCGGCGGTGCTGAGCCTCGAAGCCGGGTTTGAGACCGGAACGCTCGCGATCATCGGCGAGCAGGATATTCTTGGCGACCGCATGGTGCGCCGTTCCAAGCGCCGCAAGCGCGGCGCGGATTTCATCGCGGAAGTGGCGGGGCTGGACGAAGGCTCGCTCGTGGTTCACGCCGAACACGGCATCGGTCGCTTCGTCGGTTTGCAGACCATCGAGGCAGCGGGCGCGCCGCGCGCCTGTCTGGAGCTGCATTATGCCGACGACGCCAAGCTGTTCCTACCGGTCGAAAACATCGATCTTCTCTCGCGTTATGGTTCTGATGCCGCGGAAGCCACCCTCGACAAGCTCGGCGGCGGCGCATGGCAGATGCGCAAGGCCAAGCTCAAGAAGCGCCTGCTCGATATGGCCGACGAGCTTATCCGCATCGCAGCCGCGCGTCTGGTGCGCCACGCGCCGGCGCTTATCGCACCGGACGGGCTTTACGACGAGTTTGCCGCCCGTTTCCCCTATGACGAGACCGAGGACCAGCTGAACGCCATCGACGCTGTTCGCGACGATCTCGGTGCCGGGCGGCCGATGGATCGCCTGATCTGCGGCGATGTCGGTTTCGGCAAGACCGAAGTGGCCTTGCGCGCCGCTTTCCTTGCCGCCATGAATGGCGTTCAGGTGGCGGTGGTGGTGCCGACCACGCTTCTGGCGCGACAGCATTTCCGTACCTTTTCCGAACGGTTTCGTGGTCTGCCGATCCGGGTGCAGCAGGCCTCGCGCCTTGTGGGTTCGAAGGAGCTTGCGCTCACCAAGAAGGAAGTGGCTGATGGAAAAACCGACATTGTCGTCGGCACCCATGCGCTGCTCGGTGCGGGCATCAGCTTTGCCAATCTCGGCCTGCTGATCATCGATGAGGAGCAGCATTTCGGTGTGAAGCACAAGGAGCGCCTGAAGGAGCTGAAAAGCGACGTGCATGTGCTGACGCTGTCGGCAACGCCCATTCCGCGCACCTTGCAGCTGGCCATGACCGGCGTGCGCGAGCTGTCGCTCATCACCACGCCGCCAGTGGACCGCATGGCGGTTCGCACCTTCATTTCGCCCTTCGATCCGCTGGTAATCCGCGAAACGCTGATGCGCGAGCATTATCGCGGTGGCCAGAGCTTCTACGTCTGCCCGCGCCTTGCCGATCTCGCCGATATCCACGCCTTCCTGCAGTCGGATGTGCCGGAACTGAAAGTGGCGGTGGCGCATGGCCAGATGGCGGCGGGTGAACTCGAAGACATCATGAACGCCTTCTATGACGGCAAATACGATGTGCTGCTTTCGACCACCATCGTCGAATCCGGCCTCGATGTGCCGACCGCCAATACGCTGATCGTGCACCGCGCCGATATGTTCGGTCTCGCCCAGCTTTACCAGCTGCGCGGTCGCGTCGGTCGTTCCAAGGTCCGCGCCTTCGCGCTGTTCACCCTGCCGGTCAACAAGGTGTTGACGACGATGGCGGAGCGGCGGCTGAAAGTGCTGCAATCGCTCGACACACTCGGCGCCGGTTTCCAGCTTGCCAGCCACGATCTCGATATTCGCGGCGCGGGCAATCTGCTCGGCGAAGAACAGTCCGGCCACATCAAGGAAGTTGGCTTCGAGCTTTACCAGCAGATGCTGGAAGAGGCCGTGGCCGAAGTGAAGGGTGACGAACAGGTGCGCGACAGCGGCTGGTCGCCGCAAATCTCGGTCGGCACCTCGGTGATGATCCCGGAAGACTACGTGCCGGATCTGCATCTGCGCATGGGTCTCTACCGCCGTCTCGGCGAGCTTGCGGATATAAGCGAGATCGACGGTTTCGGCGCAGAAATGATCGACCGTTTCGGCCCATTGCCCAAGGAAGTGCAGCATCTGCTCAAGATCGTCTACATCAAGTCGCTCTGCCGCACGGCCAATGTCGAGAAGGTGGATGCCGGGCCGAAAGGCGTGGTTGTGCAGTTCCGCAACAAGGAATTCCCCAATCCGGCAGCGCTTGTCGGTTATATTGGCAAGCAGGGCTCGATGGCGAAAATCCGCCCGGACCACAGCCTGTTACTGAACCGCGATCTGCCGACGCCGGAAAAACGGCTGGCGGGTGCGGCGATGGTCATGACGCAATTGGCGGAGCTGGCTCGGTCGTAGATTTGAGCTTCAGGGGGTTGCCCGTTCGACAACTGACCGAAGGTGGGTGGGGTTTACCCCCCTCTGCCCTGCCGGGCATCTCCGCCACAGGTGGGGAGATCAATATGCGGCGAAGTTTTGCCCATCTTGACGTTGGAGAATGAAGTGGTGACAGCGCGTCTTGCCGATCTCCCTCCTTGTGGGGGAGATGCCCGGCAGGGCAGAGGGGGGAGCCACACCCTCCTTCGGTTCATTATCCATTGGTCAGTCCTCGTAAAACCCAACCAGCAAAGGCTCAGCGAAAATTACCGCGATGTAACGAGACGGACATGTATCGGTAGTCTTCGCGGGCGTAATCTTTCCTTCATACCCGGTGCGGCGGATCGTAAAGCCGCCGGGTCTTGAAGGAGCAGGACGATGTGGACCAACATCAACAGGTTTGCCACCGCTGGTCTGGTTGCTTTGACAATTGCGGGCACCACAATTGCCACCACCAGTCAGGCGGAAGCGCGCAATAATTTCGGCCGCGGCCTTGCCGCCGGGATCGCAGGAACGATCATTGGCGGAGCGCTCATCGCCGGGGCAAGGCATCCCGGTTACGCTTATGGCCCCGCTTATTATGCACCGGCCTACGGTCCACCCGTTTACGCCGCGCCAGCTTATGGACCGCCTGTTGCTTACCAGCCGGTCTATCCGCGCTGCCACGTGGCCTGGCGACAGAATGCCTGGGGCGACATGTATCGGGTCAGGGTTTGTGATTGATCGAATGCCATGCCAGCGACGCAAACATGCGTCGTTGGTTCTCATGCATTTTCGACTTTAGCGCTCGTCTTCCGGCGTGATCCCGACGGCCACATTCTGGTCGGTTGCGGCGATGGAGGCGGGCAGCGGCACTTTTCGCTGCTTCTCACGGATGAGCGTCAGCAGGCCGGAGCCGACGATCAGGGCGATGCCCATCAACATCCAGCCATCAATACGGTCGCCGAAGATCAGGTAGCCGAACAGGATGGCCCAGAGCATCTGGCTGTATTGCGTTGGGCCGATCATGGCGGCGGGTGCATATTGGGCAGCATACATGACAAGCACGTTGCCAAGCGCCCCTAACAGTCCATATCCCGCCAGCAGCAACCATTGTTCACCGCCCGGCATGATGAAGGTTGGCAGCATGGCGATGCCGCTGATGGTAAGACAGCCCAGTACGCCGGCCCCATACAGCGAGACGTTCTTTTCCGATGGGCCCATGGCGCGGAAGATGACGATGCTGAGTGCGCCGCTGAAGCCGCCGATGATGGCGCCGATATGGCCGATGCCGAGTTCACGGAAACCCGGCCGCAGGATGACCAGCACCCCGAGGAAACCGATGATGACCGCAGACCAGCGGCGGATGCCCACCTGTTCCTTCAAAAACACCACCGACATGATGGTGACGAACGAAGGAAGAAGGAAGATCAGCGCAAAGGCTTCGGCCATGGAAAGATGGGTGAAAGCGGTGACGCTGCCAACGGCACCCGTACCGGCGGCGAAAAATCGGATGATCCATAAAGGCCGGTTGGTCGTCTTCACCACATCCATCCAGCGATCATTGCGCTTGCGGATGAAGGGCAGGGCGATGAGGCCGAACAGGGCACCGAAGAAGGCCGATTCGATCGGCGAAATCTGGCCTTCTATGAGTTTAACGCTCGCGTCGCTCCATGCGTAGGCAGCGAAGGCGGCAAAGGCAAGCAGAATGCCTTTCAGGGTCTGGTCGGACACGGGAAAACACCAACAGTTTATCGATTAGGGCAAGCTGCCGGTGTTCGACCGTCAGTTCATCGACTTATGCTCGTCCGCCTTGATTTTTGCAATATCCCGCAGTGCAGCAATCAATACATCAGGCGTTTGTGCACCGCTGATGGCGTATTTCTGGTCGACGATGAAGAACGGTACGCCGGAAACACCCATTTGCTGCGCCGCGTCAATTTCGGCAATTACCGTGTCCTTGTCCGCATCCGATGCCAGAAGCCGTGTTACCACCTTGGCGTCCATTCCTGCCTTTTCGGCGATATCGGTCAGCACGGCGTGATCGCCGATATTGCGGCCTTCCTCGAAATTCGCCTTGAACAAAGCGGTGACGATCCTTTCCTGAACGTCGCGGCCTTCCGCATGGGCCCAGAGCGACAGGCGATGTGCGTCGAGCGTGTTCGGGCCAATCTTGATTGCATCGAAATCGTAATGGATGCCGACCTGTTTGCCGAGTTCAACCAGCGAGGCATGGGCCTGCTCGAGACGCTCCTTGCCGAGCTTTTCCTCAAGCGCGGCCTTCTGGTCGACGCCTTCAGGCGGGTAATCGGGGTTGAGCCGGTAAGGTCGCCAGTTCACGTCGACGCTGATTTCGTCCTGCACCTCGGCAATGGCAAGATCGAGCCTTGCCTTGCCCAGATAGCACCAGGGGCAGACCATATCCGATACGACGTCGATAACGATGCGTTCCATGGCTTTATCTTCCGTTGTCTTGGACCGGGCAGGGGCGGGTTATTGCGCCCTCGCATCCCACCAGGTCTGTTTCTGATTGCCTGATATCGGGGTCATATCCGGGCGGTCGATATATTTCCAGCGGGCTATCCATTGCGCGCCAATGTAGTAGAGCGGAATGACATAGTGGCCGGCGACGAGAAGGCGGTCATAGCCACGCACCGCCGCCTGAAAATCCTCCGTGGATCGGGCCTGCAACAGGGCCTCGATCATTCGGTCGATGTCGGGGCTGGCCGCACCCGCATAGTTGAAGCTGCCCTGCGCATCCCGCGACAATGAACTCCAGCGATTGAGCTGCTCGGCGCCCGGCGAGAGCGATGAGGGCAGGGACCGGATTATCATGTCGTAATCGAAGCTGTTGGAGCGTGCCTGATATTGGCCATCGTCAACCGAACGGATGCCCATGGCGACGCCGATCAGGTTCAGCGAACGCTGATAGGCAAGCGCTATGCGTTCCTGCGCCGGGTTCTGCGTCATGATCTCGAATGCGAGCTGGCGGCCATTGGCGTCGGACATCCTGCCGTTCTTGATGCTGTATCCGCCCTCTTTCAGCTTATCGACGGCGAGCTTCAGGACCTTGCGGTCCGCGCCGGTCCCGTCGGTGGTGGGCATGGCATAGGTTCCCGCCAGAAGTTCCGGCGGCATGCTCTTGGCCGCATCGCCAAGCAGCGCAAGTTCGCGCTCATCTGCGGCATTGCCATAGGCACCGAGCGCGGAGTTCTGCCAGTAGCTCTGCGTGCGCTTGAAGGCGCCGCCGAGAATGTTCTTGTTCATCCACTCGAAATCGAGCGCATAGGACAGGCCCTCGCGCACCTTTTCGTCTGCAAAGACCGCGCGGCGGGTATTGAAGACAAGGCCGAACATGCCGGATGGCAGGCGCGGCTGGAACACATCCTTGACGATATCGCCGCGATGAACGGCGGGGAAGTTGTAGGCCTGGCCCCAATGAGACGTATCGGAGGTGCCGTTGATGGCGTCGCCTTCGGGATAAATGTCGATATCGCCTTTCTTGAAGGCCTCGAACATGGTGGTGACCTGAAGGAAATAGGTGATGCTGATCTCGTCGTAATTCTCGAAGCCGACCTTGCTCGGGATTTCCTTGCCCCAATAGTCCGGGTTTCGCTCCCAGATGATTCGTTCACCCGGCCGCAATGTCTTGATTCGGTATGGACCCGAGCCGACGACAGCGCCAAGGCCCGCCTGCTCGAATTTTTCCGGATCGATCGCGTGTTTCGGCAAAATCGGGGTGGAAGAGGCGAGAATGAGCGGCGTTTCGCGGTTCGCCCTGTCGTTGAAGGTGAAGCGGACGCCGTGTTCGCCGATCTTTTCCAGCTTCGCCACGCCGTCGAGACGGCTGTTGAAGGGCGGACGGCCTTTTTCCTTCAGGAGATTGAAGGTGAAAATAACATCGTCAGGCGTCACCGGCTCGCCATCCGACCACTTGGCCTTGGGATTTATGTTGAACTGGGTGAAGGTGCGCTCCTCGTCCCACTCCACGGTTTCTGCCAGCAGGCCGTAGAGGCTGAATGGCTCGTCGCTCGAGCGCTGCATCAGCGGCTCGTAGAGGAGATTGCCGAATTCAGGGTCCCAGACGCCGCGCGCCGTGGTGCGCATTCCCTTGAGAACAAAGGGGTTGAGACTGTCAAAGGTGCCGACGACACCGTAGGATATGCGACCACCTTTTTTCACGTCCGGATTGATATAAGGGAAGTGCCGGAAGTCGGCGGGAAGTGCCGGCGTCCCGTGCATGGAAATGGCGTGAAGCGGCTGCGCCACGGCAATTTCCGGAGAAAGCAGGGCCGTTCCCCAAAGAAACAATGCGGGGATGAGGGCCGCAAGCTTGCGCATGTCACTATCCTGTCTCAACTGTCGGTCCGTTTTGTCGTCGTGGTCGATTATCGTCATAATTGGTTTTTTGTTATGATTCTGGCGAATATGTAGCACAAGCCCATGGCTGGACCCATGCGAGGGCGGGAAATCTTGGGTTGCCTCAAGAAAAAGTTAAAGAAGTGCTGGATATCGCCGCGAACGGCATGTAACAGGGTGGCCGGAAGAGACGGGTCACGCATTTGCCTCATTTAAACGACAGTTGAACGGGCAGAAGGATACCGCCATCGGCGAGCAGGACCCGCGGTTCTGTTCTGGCAGACATTCAGGAGACGGAACTCTTATGATGCAAAAGGCAAACACATTCACCCGGACAGCTCTGTCCGCTCTCGTTCTTTCCCTGGGCGCGGTTTCCGCTCCGGCCATCTCGCAGGCACAGGATGCTCCCGCCAATCAGGGCGCTGGCGCTCCGCCGCTCGGCTGGTTCAAGACCTGCTCCAAGCAGGAAGACAACGATGTCTGCGTCGTGCAGAACGTGGTTCTTGCCCAGAACGGCCAGATGATCACTGCCGTCGGCCTCATCACTGTCGAGGGCAAGGTCAACCGCAAGCTGCTCCAGGTTTCCGTTCCGACCGCGCGTCTCATTCCCCCGGGTGTGATGATGCAGATCGACGGTGGCAAGGGTCAGAAGCTCGATTACGCCGTTTGCCTTCCCGACAAGTGCACGGCTGAAGTTCCGCTGACGGACGCCATGATCGCGTCGCTGAAGAAGGGCAACGAGATCGTCTTCACCTCGATCAACTTCCGCCGCGCGCCGAACCCCATCAAGATCGCGCTTACCGGCTTTACCGGCGCTTATGACGGCGCGGCTATCACCCAGTCGCAGCTCGCAGAAAGCCAGCGCAGCCTTCAGGAAGGCATGCAGAAAAAGGCCGAAGAGGCCCGCAAGAAGCTGGAAGCTGCTCAGGACGCCGCAAAGGGCGCGCCGAAGCCCTGATCTCTTTACGAGAACACGAAAAAACCGGCCTGTTTTCAGGCCGGTTTTTTTATGCGCGGTTTTGATCCGACGGATTTTCAGTAAAAACGCACAGCGCCCTTATGATTGTTGTCAAACCGGGCCTGCGCTAATGCGCCAGCGACATCTTCGGCCGCCACTCGCCGTTGGGCGCCTTGTCGAACATCCGCTCGATATTGCGGTTCCGGAGCGGCGCCTCGTTTTCATCGTGGACGAGGTTCTGTTCGGAAACGTAAGCGACATATTCCGTCTCATCGTTTTCCGCCAGAAGATGGTAGAAGGGCTGGTCGCGCTCCGGGCGAATATCGGCGGGGATGGCGTTCCACCACTCTTCCGTATTGGCATATTCCGGATCCACGTCAATCACCACACCGCGGAACGGAAACACCTTGTGGCGGACGATCTCGCCAAGCGTAAATTTTGCGTCTCTTTGTTTCATGGTATGAACTTCCTTTCCCACTAATAGTTGGGTGCGGAATGGGAAATATCAAGGGCTAGCGGTATCCGGCCCTTTTTCCCGTGATGCTCTTAAGCGACCCTGCGGCCGATAGGTGCGGTGGCGATGACGACGCCGCCGGTAACCAGCACGATGCCGATGGCGTGATATGTTTCAAACGTTTCACCAAGGAAAAGCGTGGCCATGACAATCGAGACGGGTGGCATCATGTAAAGCGTGATGCCTGCCGTGGCGGGGCCGAAAACGCGGACCGTATGGGTGAAGCAATAAAAGGCAAGCAGCGAGGCGAACAGGATGATGCCGCCGATCTTGGCCCAGGCGATGGCCGTGGCCGGCAGCAGGCCACCATGCGCCAGTTCCACCGCTGCGGGTGGGAGCAGGACCAGCGCGCCGGAGAAGGCGATGAGGCCGAAAAGGCTGAACGAGGCCATTTGCCGCGCCGCGGGATCGCGCAACAGCAGCGAATAGACCGCAAAGGCAATCGCTGCCGTCAGAATGGCGAAATCGCCAATGTTGAATTTCATCTGCCAGAGAGCGGACATATCGCCCTTGAGCACGATTGCCGCCACGCCCGCAAAAGCGATGATCATGCCCGCCACTTCGAGCCTGCGGATCGGGCGGCCCTGAAAGATGCGCTGGAACAGGATGATGAACAGCGACGAAGTCGTGTAGATCAACGTGCCGTTGGCAGCCGTCGTCATTGTGAGGCCCCAATAGACCACGCCGCCGCAGACGCCCATGCCGAGAATGCCAAGAACGAGCCAGAGCAGCGTTTTCTGGCGCACGAAGGCGAGGCAGTTCCGCCAGTCGGCGATCATGAAGGGGGCGATGATGAGGCTCGATCCGATCCAGCGAATGAAGGCGGCAATAAAGGGCGAGACCTCGCCGATGACGCCGCGGCCGAAAATGATGTTGCTGGAGAAAAAGAACGGTACCGCCAGAAAGATGAGCCAGTCCGTGAGGCGTGTTTGCTGAGAGGCTGGCTTGATCGACATTGTTCGCGACATGGCTGGGCATCAAAAGAAAACGGCGGCTTTCCAGGGGAAAACCGCCGAGCGGGAAGGGACGCCTCTAAAGGCGTCCCAAATGCCGGTCAGGCCGAGTAGTACATGTCGAATTCGACCGGATGCGGGGTCATTTCGAAGCGCATGACTTCCTGCATCTTCAGCTCGATGAACGAGTCGATCTGGTCGTCGTCGAACACGCCGCCGGCGGTCAGGAACTTGCGATCCTTGTCGAGGCTTTCCAGCGCTTCGCGCAGCGAGCCGCAGACGGTCGGGATCTTTTTCAGTTCCTTGGCAGGAAGGTCGTAAAGGTCCTTGTCCATCGGCTTGCCGGGATGGATCTTGTTCTTGATGCCGTCGAGGCCGGCCATCAGCATGGCTGCAAAACCGAGGTAGGGGTTCTGGGTCGGGTCCGGGAAGCGGACTTCGACGCGCTTTGCCTTCGGGTTGGAGCCGAAGGGAATGCGGCACGATGCGGAGCGGTTGCGGGCGGAATAGGCCAGCAGAACCGGAGCTTCATAACCCGGCACCAGACGCTTGTAGGAGTTGGTGGTCGGGTTGGTGAAGGCGTTGATGGCCTTGGCATGCTTGATGATGCCGCCGATGTAGTACAGGCAGTTCTCAGACAGGCCGGCATATTCGTCGCCAGCAAAGGTCGGCTTGCCGCCCTTCCAGATCGACTGGTGCACGTGCATGCCAGAGCCGTTGTCGCCGAAGATCGGCTTCGGCATGAAGGTTGCCGTCTTGCCATAGGCATTGGCGACCTGGTGCACGACGTACTTGTAGATCTGCATCTTGTCGGCGCTGGATACCATGGTGTCGAACTTCACGCCCAGCTCGTGCTGCGCGGAGGCGACTTCGTGGTGGTGCTTTTCGACGACGACGCCCATTTCAGCGAGAACCGTCAGCATTTCGGAACGCATGTCCTGCAGGCTGTCGATCGGCGGAACCGGGAAGTAACCGCCCTTGACGCGCGGACGGTGGCCGAGGTTGCCGGTTTCGTAATCCGTGTCGTCGTTGGACGGCAGTTCCGACGAGTCCAGCTTGAAGCCGGTGTTGTAAGGGTCTGCCTTGTACTTCACGTCGTCGAAGACGAAGAATTCCGGCTCGGGGCCAACGAAAATGGTGTCGCCGATACCGGAGGCCTTGAGGTAGGCTTCGGCCTTCTTGGCGGTGCCGCGCGGGTCGCGGTTATAGGCTTCGCCGGAAACCGGGTCGAGAATGTCGCAAAGGATGACGAGGGTAGACTGGGCGAAGAACGGATCGGTATGGGCAGTTGCCGGATCGGGCATCAGCACCATGTCGGATTCGTTGATGGCCTTCCAGCCGGCGATCGAGGAGCCGTCGAACATGACGCCATCGGCGAACATGTCTTCGTCTACGCAGACAACATCCATGGTGACATGCTGCAGCTTGCCCTTGGGATCGGTAAAGCGCAGGTCCACGAACTTGATGTCGTTATCCTTGATCTGCTTCAAGATATCGTTTGCGGTCGTCATTTAAACGTTTTCCTTGAGTGTGTGGTGACGAGGTGAAAAACCTGAGCCTCCCCGGCTCAGGACCTGGTTCCGATTATATGGCGTCCACGCCTGTTTCACCGGTACGGATTCGGATGACTTCCTCGACGTTGGAAACGAAAATCTTTCCGTCGCCGATACGTCCGGTCTGTGCCGCATTGCGGATAGCCTCAATGACGGCTTCCGCATTTTCGTCCGCCAGTACGACTTCGACTTTCACTTTCGGCAAAAAGTCCACGACGTACTCTGCTCCGCGGTAGAGTTCCGTGTGGCCCTTCTGACGACCAAAGCCTTTTGCTTCCGTGACCGTGATTCCCTGAAGTCCGACTTCCTGAAGGGCTTCCTTCACTTCATCGAGCTTGAAAGGCTTAATGATCGCTTCGATCTTTTTCATGAGAAAATATCTCTCCGCTTCTCCCGTTAAAGCAGGTTATTCCCGCTCTGCCACAAGAATGCACGTATTGTGCCAGATCGGAAGCGGGCTTGAAGAAAAAACTTCGCTTGCCCGGCTTTCTGGCACAAAATGCATTCGCTTTTTGTGGTTTTCCAGCCAATTTCTCGCCAAAACCCGAAAAATCCGTCATCAATTCTGTCGGTTTTCCTTATTTTAGTTATGTTGAATATTTTGGAATGCACTGACGGCGTTTTGTTGATTTGTTTATATTTTATGCATTTGATTATTATTTCGCCGCAACCATTTGCTTATTTTTGTATCGATTGCCTTTCCGGCGTTTTGAAGGGATGATCGCTCCATGAAATCCCTATTGAATCTCCTTCTTATCGACCCGGCTGTGATGGCCCGCATCGATGCGGCCTCGGGCCAATCCGGCATTCCCCTATACGATCTTATGGAGCGGGCAGGGCAGGCGGTCGCTGCTTCGGCCCTTCGCCACTATCCGGACGCGCTGCGTTTCGTCGTGCTCTGCGGAGGCGGCAATAATGGCGGTGATGGTTACGTGGCGGCACGCTCGCTTGTGCAAAGCGGGGCGACAGTTGCGGTTCATCATCTTGGCCACGTCACGGCCATGAAAGGCGATGCCCGGACAGCTTTCGAGGGCAGCGGCCTCACAGCCCTGCCGCTTGGCGACTATGTGCCCATGGCTGGTGACTTGGTGATTGACGCGGTGTTCGGTGCCGGATTGTCCCGCGAGATTCCGTCGGAGCTTCGGCGCGTGATCGATGCGGTGACGCAGGCGGCCGTGCCGGTTCTCGCCGTCGATCTGCCGTCTGGTCTTTGCGGCAGGAGGGGCGTGCCTCTGGGTGCATCGTTCAAGGCGGAGCGGACCGTAACCTTCATGGCGCGAAAACCCGGCCATCTGTTGATGCCGGGGCGGGAACTGTGCGGTACGCTTGAGGTGTTCGATATCGGCATCCCCTCCCGCATTCTTGCCGCTCATGCGGGATCGGTTGCGGAAAACGATCCACTTGTCTGGCGCGACGCCTTGCCCCGTTCCGAAATGGAAACGCATAAATTCCGCCGTGGGCATCTGACCGTCTTTTCCGGACCGCCACATGCGACGGGAGCAAGCCGCATGACGGCAATTGCGGCGCTGAAGGCGGGGGCGGGCATCGTCACCATCGCCGCACCAAAGCAGGCGCTCGACGTGCTTTCGGTGACATTGACGGCGGTGATGAGCGCCGGTCTGGATGATGCGGACGATCTGCGCCACTGGCTGGACGACAAACGCCACGGCGCTTTCGTCCTCGGTCCCGGTTTCGGCGATCTCGAAAAGGCGCGGCAATTCGTGTCCCTGCTCGGGGACAAGGTGGTGGTGCTGGATGCCGATGCGATCACCGCTTTCAAGGACTGCCCGGAAACCCTGTTCGACCGGATGATTTCAGGCGCGGGGAAATTCGTATTGACGCCGCATGAGGGCGAGTTTGCTCGGCTCTTTCCCGATCTCGCCACTGACATGTCACTGAGCAAGATCGAGAAGGCGCAGACCGCATCGGCGCGCAGCGGCGCAGTGCTGGTCTACAAGGGTGCGGATACGGTCATCGCCGCGCCGGACGGCCGTGCGCTGGTCAATACCAATGCGCCGTCGAGCCTTGCGACGGCGGGGTCAGGCGATGTGCTGGCTGGCATCATTGGCGCATTGCTTGCGCAGGGAACGCCTGCCTTTGAGGCCGCCGCTGCCGGTGTCTGGCTGCATGGCGAGGCGGGCAGCAGGGCGGGTGCAGGTATGACGGCAGAAGATCTCGCCCACGCGGTGCGGCCGTTTGCGTGACCTTGAGTTGGTGTCCACTCCGTCACCCCGGACTTGATCGCAGGAGATACCTTTCGCTGCGCAGACGCGCCGTGGCTGGATGCCGGATCAAGTCCGGCATGACGGAGGGGAGGTTTTCATCCCTGAGACGAGGGATTTTTCGCCCTAGAGGTTTAAAGCCGCGTCAGTGCGCGGCTTTGCCCTGGCTCGCGGTTGCCATCCGCGAGGCGCTGATCAGCAGCTTGCGTTCCGCCCGTTCCTGTTGCGGCGTGCGATTGTAGATTTCGCGATAACACTTGGAGAAATGCGAAGCGGAGACGAAACCGCAGGCAACGGCAACCTCGACCACTGGCATGGCCGATTGCACCAGCAGGTGGCGGGCGCGGTCCAGGCGGATTTCAAGATAGTAGCGGGCGGGTGAGCGGCCCATTTCCTGCCGGAATAGACGCTCCACCTGTCGGCGCGACAGATCGGCCGCATCGGCGATGTCGAGCAGCGACAGCGGCTCGGACAGATTGCCCTCCATCAATTCGATGATCGACAGGACCTTGCTATTCTGAACGCCGAGGCGCGCACGCAGTGGCAGGCGCTGGCGGTCGTTGGGGCTGCGCACCCGGTCCGTCAATTGCTGCTCGCAGACGCGGTTGACGAGATTTTCGCCGAAATCCTGACCGATCAGGCTCAGCATCATATCGAGCGACGCGGTGCCGCCGGCGCAGGTGTAGATGTTGCTGTCGACCTCGAAGAGATCTGCATAGACTTCGACCTGCGGGAAGGCTTCGGAAAAACCAGGCAGGTTCTCCCAGTGGATCGCACAGCGTTTGCCGTTCAAGAGACCGGCCTGCGCGAGGATATGTGCGGCGGTACAGAGGCTGCCGATGGCGATGCCGCGATTATAGGCTTCACGCAGCCAGGCATTGACGGATTTGTTGATGTGCTGGTCGACATCGATGCCCGAACAGATGATCGCCATTTCAACGCGGTTTTCGCCGCTGACATATCGGCGCTCATCGGCAAGACAGGTGTCGACCTCAAGACAGATGCCGCTTGATGACATGACCTTCTGGCCGTCGAGCGAGGCGAGGCGCCATTCGTAAGCCTGATACCCCAGCATGCGATTGGCGATGCGAAGCGTTTCAACCGCTGCGGCGAACGGCAGCATGGTAAATTGCGGAATGAGAAAAAAGACGATTGAGCGTTTCTTCTGGGAGTTCCTGCTCATTTGCCCGTGCTCCGTTGCGAATACGCAATTCCTCCCTTGGAATCGGTCTTCTGGATGTCCTGTTTCCGACATCTTTAACGAAAAATACGCCGTGGAATCCGGGCTGTCAAAAAATAGCTTTTGAAATATGCAAAATTTGCGACAAGCCTTTTTAAAGGGCGTCGTGTCGCATGTAAAACAGGCAGGTCACTTTACGCCTCTGCCGGGGCGTTTCGGGATTGGCGGATGGCTCGCAAGTCCTGAGACGGTTGCGAGCCATGGGGTTGCGCATCATTTGCGGATGACCCTGATGCGGCTGCTGTCGGTTGTCGGCCATCCAATGTCCTTCAATGTTTCAGGCGGCAAAGCTTCCAGCGCGCGGAGCATTCTTGCGCGCTTCCATGACGCATGGAGAGCGGAAATCTGGCCGGACAGGCGCTGGAGCCAGCTACCGGTCGAGGGGCGTTGCGACGAACGGTTCGCTGCGGGGTGATAATGTATCATGGCCATGTCTTGATCCTTTCGTGAACCACGATCCTGTTTACGGCTTCGGTATGCGCTTACATATCTCATCAAACAAGAGAATGAATTTTATGTCATTCATCAATTTTAGGAATGACTTGCGCTCGCTGCCTGCCGGACTTTCTGTCTTTCCGTGATGGGCCAGCGCTTCATTCCGACAAGGCGTTAGTTGCCCTGTCATTCGATGTCCCGGATGGTGCGCCTGTGTTGACATTCAATCAAACGAAATGATATCCATCTATAAATCAAAATATTTGAAGGTTCGTGCCATGACCGTAACTTTCCGCCAACCGCTGCCGCTGCTGGATAACGACATTCTGAGAACCTTCGTCGCGATTGCCGAGACCGGGAACTTCTCCACCGCCGCAGAGGTGGTGTTCAGAACGCCGTCCGCCGTTTCCATGCAGATAAAGAAGCTGGAGGAACAGCTGAAGACGACGTTGTTCCTGCGCGATGCCCGCTCGGTGACTTTGACGGCGCATGGCGAAACGCTTCTTACCTATGCGCGCCGCATGATCGCGCTGTCCAACGAGGCCGTGTCGCGTTTCGTCATGCCCGAACTGTCTGGCGTCGTCCGGCTCGGTGCGCCGGAAGATATTGGCGAGCGCGGTTTGCTCCCGGGTATCCTCAAGCGTTTTGCCGAGGTTTTCCCCGGCATCATGATCGATGTCACGATCGATTCCAGTTCCAATCTCTACAAGCGCATGGATGAACGGCGGCTGGATCTGGCACTGGTCAACTGTGCGTCGCATCCGCTGCGGGATACGGGCGAGGTGCTGATGCGCGAACGTCTCGTCTGGGCAGGGGCGAAATGCGGCACGGCCTATCTGCGCGATCCGCTGCCCATATCGATCTGGGAAGAAGGTTGCATCTGGCGTTCGGAGGCAATCAACTCGCTTGAAAAGCGCGGGCGCAATTTCCGCGTGGCCTATCTCAGCGGCCATACCATGGCGCAGCGCGCAGCAATTGCCGCCGATCTCGCCATCGCGCCCCTGCCGCGCTCCTATGTGCAGAACGACATGGTCATTCTCAGCGACAAGGAAGGCCTGCCGGAACTTGGTTATTTCGATATTCGCCTGATCACGGGCGAAAGACCCTCGCGCCCCATCCTTGCGGTCGCGGAAAGCATCCGCAATGCCTTTGTCGAGGTCGCCAAGGCGGCCTGAGGTAGATCTTTATAACGGGAGTGCGCGACGGCGAGCGTCCGTCGCGCCATAGGCAAAGGTGGGCTTAGATCGCTACCGTGTCCCGCTTTGCGGAAAAGTCCGCATCGCCGGTTTGCCAGCTTCCACGACCGACCAGCCAGTCTGCCGAATTCTGTAGCCCACCAAAGGGGAAAACGTGGATTTGCCGGATCGGGCCTGCCGGATTTGCCTGCCAGTGCCGTTCGATAGGGCCGACCACGCTTTCCGGTGAATGGCCCTTGGCCAGCGTCGTCAGGGAGAGTGCGTTCTTTTTCAGATAGGCGATGGAATTGCCGACGCCGCAGAGTGCTGCATATTTCAGCAGCGTCGTGATCCTGGCCGGGCCGGAGACGCCGATATGCACCGGCAAGTCGATGCCGGAGGCGGCAAGTCCTTCCGCCCAGGCAATGAAGCGCGCGGGGTCGAAGCCGAACTGGGTGACGATGCGCATTGCCGCATCGCTTCTTTCGGCAAAATCATACTTCAACTTCAAGGCGGCCGTCGCCATCTCTTCGCTGAAATTGGGGCTGCCTTCGGGATGGCCGGCGATTGCAATCTGATTTATCCCGCAGCGATCGAAGATGCCGGTCGACAGCATATCCATGCTGGATGCGAAGGGTCCGGCCGGCTTCGCGACGCCACCGCCGACTACCAGCACATCCGATACGCCCGCTTCGCCTGCCAGCCGCTTCACCTGCTCCTCGAATTCCACGCGAGACGATATGCGCCGTGCCGCGAGATGCGGCACTGGTGTGTAGCCGAGATCGCGAAGATGTTTTGCAGCGTCGACCAGCCTGTCCTGCGAGGCCTGTCCGGTGTCGGTCAGATAGACACGCACGCCCTGTGGAAAGAGACCGGCAAGGCTTGCCGGGCCGAGCACCTGTGCGGGTGAGGCTTCAATGGAGGCGGCAATGGCGGGAGAGGTCGAGATATCGTGCAATTTGAATTTGGTCCTTTTCCTTATCATGCACCGGTTTTTTGCCCACGTCTTTGCCTGTTGCGGCAAGACAGCCCTGCATCTGCGACGAAGCTTGATTTCACGCGTTCGGCTGGCGGCAATGGCTGGTTGTTCTCACCAGACACGTTTGGTGAGGCCGTTCCACAGCCATGTCCAGATTGCCGGCGGAAACCGCAGTACCGATTTGCCAGGCAAGGGCGGTTGCGGCGCAAGGCTGCCGGAAAGGGCGTCCTCGATAGCGCTGACCGCAATATCGACCGAGGCGGCGGTCAGAAGCAGGGGGTAGGTGGCAATGGTATCGGAAGGCGAGGGCTTCAGCCGCTTTTCGTAAAGGGTTGCGCCGGTATCCACGCCCTTGTCGACCAGATGCACGGTTGCGCCGAAATTACCCCGGTCCTTTTCCACCAGCGCCCAATAACCGCCCATCTGGCCGCGATAGGCGGGATTGATGCCGGCGTGGAAATTGATGACCGGGCAGCGCAGGGCTTGAAGGGTTGCCGGTGTCAGAAGGCGGCAGGAAATGGTGAAGATCGCCGCCGGTTGCAAGGTGTTGACGGCCTTGTGGCACTCTTCGTCGTTCAGGGAGGCAACGTGTGTAACGGGAACGGCCTGGCCGAGATCGGCAGAGAGGCCATGTTCGGCAATGATCTCATTGGTGCGCCGAACAGCGAAGCGCTTGCCGAGTCGGGAGGCGATCATCGTCGCCATCTGGCCTGCGGCCGTCATCCAGCCGAGCCGCCGCGCCCGTCTCTTCAGAATGGCCGATTTGCTCTCCGCCTGCTCCACGATGACATGGATATCCGGAAACCGGGCGGCCAGCGCATTGATCATGACATTGGGGTTCAGCCCGCCCGCCGTCATCACCAGTAGCCGATTGTTTATCTCAGTCATGTCACCCACACGATTTTCCCGATCATGATCCCTGCACCCGAGTTTCCCTCGCGAAGTTCAAAACCATGTTAATTTTCACCGACAGGATTTTTTCAAACGCCGGTGGAACCGATTTCCAATGCTCACGTTATTGTGACGCATATCACATCGGCGCTTGCCTTTGGACGGCAAGTCATAGGGGAGTTATTTCAAATGATCACACGTATTCTTTCGACCGTTTTCGTGGCTTTGTTGACCGTCGTGACCTTGAGTTCCTGCGGTAATACCATTCGCGGCGTTGGCCGGGATACGGCAAATGCAGTAGACGCCACGCAGGACGCAGGACGTAACGTAGACCGCGCCGCGCGTCGCTAAGTCTCTCCCCTCCAAGGTCTGGCGTCTCCCTGAATGAAGGGGGCGCGTTTTCTTTGACCTGATTTCACCGTCACAGTTCATGAAGTAAGAATCGCGCCGTCTCATACGCGCGAAAGGGCATGAACGGGCGTCGATGAAAAGACCGATGAAAACACTGATTGGCTTGCTCCTGCCATTGCTTTTGCCGTTTTCGGCTGAGGCGGGCGGACAGGCGGATTTCTGCAAAACCTTGGAGCATGCTGGCGGACGTTACATTGTCTGCAGTTTCGATCCGGCGAAAAGCATGATCCGGATTTACGACCGAGATCATGTCTCGGGTGAGGGATATCGCTCCTTCTCCAATCTATCCTCCGCCCTGTGGCGGCAGCACATGTTCAGCGTCTTCGCCATGAACGGCGGCATGTATCATTCCGACTATTCTCCCGTTGGCCTCTTTGTCGAAAACGGCGTCGAACGTTCGCCGATTATTACCGGCGGCGGGTGGGGCAATTTCCATCTTCTGCCGAATGGCGTGTTTTATCTGAAGGGTGCAATGGCGGGCGTTCTGGAAACGCAGGCCTATGTCTCTGCCGGCTTGAAGCCGGATTTTGCCACCCAGTCCGGCCCGATGCTGGTGATCGATGGAAAGCTGCATCCGCGATTTCTGCCCGATAGCGACAGCCTGAAACGCCGCAACGGCGTCGGCGTGTCGCGCGACGGCATGGTGCATTTCGCGATTTCGGAAAACACCGTGCGTTTTTACGACTTCGCGACGTTGTTCAGGGATGTACTGGATGCGCCAAACGCGCTTTATCTCGACGGGACGATTTCCAGTGTCGACATTCCCGCGATGAAAAGACGCGATTCCCTGTTTCCCATGGGGCCGATTATCGCTGTCGTCGACAGGGTGCCTGACTAAGTCAGATCGGTGCCTTGGGGTAGGCTTTTTCGAGGCCTGCCGATGCCGTCAGTCCCTTGCGGAAGGCCAGATAGGCAGGATGCTGGCTGGCCTTGGCCGCTTCCGTGATGCGTATCTGCAGCCGGGCAGGGGCGTTACAGCCCAGCCATTCGCCTGATGTCTCCAGTTTCAGGCTGTTGAGGAAGCGGGCATTGGCCTGTTGATCGAGATAGAGATTGAGGCCGGCCAGCAGGTTTTCATCCTGCAACACGTTTTCCATCAAAAGCAGCACCCACGCCTTGTCCTCGCTTGCAAGCGAGGCAAGTTTCGATGCGACCGTCTCGCGGTCCGGAAAAGATGATGCCTGCTGCATGTAATGACGAATCCCGTTGCCGATTTCTGTCGATAAGGCAGAGCCGAAAGGCTTTCAAGGCACAACAGTCCGGACACGGAAATTCAACCCTGGAATGCCGATTTCCGCTGGCTTCAACAGGTGTTTGTGCGAAACCTTCATAAACCGGTTACACTTTGGTTCAAATTGAGGCGAACGGCGAAAAGGGGTAACCCGAAAGCTCCGATCTAACGCCTTGTTTTTTCACACACCTATGCAACTGGCGAATGGCAGCCCGTCAAAAACGCCTTCATTTAGCCGCTTTTTGCATTTGCGTTCTGCGCCGGATTTTAATAAATGCTTCCCCCAACGGGCCCGGTCTTGAAGATCGCCCGGAGAGTGAATAGCTGGAGTAATCATGGAAGAAACCGCTCAGAAATCCTGTTGGGCCGTTACCTTGCGCGCGCTTGCAGGCTTTGCCGCATTTCTCGCATTGACGTACATTTTTGGCAGCCCATAAGCACTTCTCATGAATGACGGGTTTTGAAACGGCGCGGTTTCCTCTGGAAACCGTGCTGTTTTCGTTTCTGCGGCCCGCATGTCGCAGCTGCAAAAGCCGGTGCCGCTCTTTTGTGGCGATCCGTCGCGGCTTTGGATATGATGGTGGTGGAATCCATTCTTATTCAAGGTAAGCCTCATGTTTCTTTCGGTCTTCGACGTCTTCAAGATCGGTATCGGTCCTTCCAGCTCGCATACCATGGGGCCGATGACGGCGGCGAACCGCTTTCTTGCGCTGATCCTCGGTGATGAATGGCCGCGTCCGGCGGGTGCTTCCGTATCGCGCCTGAAGGTCAGCCTGCACGGTTCGCTTGCCTTTACCGGCATTGGCCACGGCACCGGCCGTGCGGTCATTCTAGGCCTGACGGGCGAGCGGCCGGATCTCGTCGACCCCGACGCCATGGACCCGATCATCGAAAAGGTTGAAAAGGCCGGCACCGTGTCGCCACCCGGCCACCCCTCCTATGAGTTCAACCCAGCCGAGGATCTGGTCTTCGACAAGAAGAACCCGCTGCCCGGCCATGCCAACGGCATGACCTTTTCCGCTTTCGACAATCAGGGCAGGCTGCTTCTCAAGCGCATCTATTATTCCGTCGGTGGCGGTTTCGTCGTGACCGATACGGAACTGGAAGCGATCAAGCAGCGCGGCAAGACCATCGATAATGGTCCGCGCGTGCCTTATCCTTTCGCCACGGCGCGGGAAATGCTTGAGATGGCGGGCCGCTCCGGCCGCACCATCGCCCAGATGAAGCGCGCAAACGAAGAAACGGTAATCTCCCGCGACGAGCTGAACGAGCGCCTCGACCAGATCTGGGAGGCGATGAACGGCTGTATCGAGCGTGGGCTGAAGGTGGACGGCATCATGCCGGGTGGCCTGAAGGTGCGCCGCCGTGCCCGCTCCATCTACGAGAAGATGAATGAGGAATGGCGCAGCAACCGGCTCAATCCTGTCATGGCGAATGACTGGCTGAGCGTCTATGCCATGGCCGTGAACGAGGAAAATGCTGCGGGCGGGCGCGTGGTGACAGCGCCGACCAACGGTGCTGCGGGCGTCGTTCCGGCCACGGTCCGGTATTTCCGGCATTTCCACGAGGATGCGACCGTTGATGATGTTCGCGATTTCCTGCTGACGGCCGCCGCCATCGGCGGCATCATCAAGCATAATGCATCCATTTCAGGTGCCGAGGTGGGCTGTCAGGGCGAGGTTGGGTCCGCTGCCGCCATGGCGGCCGCAGGCCTTGCCGCCGTCATGGGCGGTTCGCCGGAACAGGTGGAGAATGCCGCCGAAATCGCGCTCGAGCATCACCTCGGCATGACCTGCGACCCAATCGCCGGTCTGGTGCAGGTGCCATGCATCGAGCGTAATGCGCTGGGTGCGGTAAAAGCGGTGACGGCCGCGTCTCTGGCGCTGAAGGGTGACGGCCAGCATTTCGTGCCCCTCGATGCCTGTATCGAAACCATGCGCCAGACCGGCAACGACATGAGCGACAAGTACAAGGAAACTTCCACCGGCGGTCTTGCCGTCAACGTTGTGGAATGCTGAGCGGGCAGGGCGTCAGGCATGGCCCGCATGCTTGACGCCCGCCGGAAAAAGGCATTGATAAGCATATGCCTCTACATCTTATAAAACTTTGCGTCGGCGCGGATTCACTCCAGGATTTGAGAGACTGGGTCGCGCATCGCTCGCTGACTGCGATCGCCGCTGGCCTTGAGCCGCACAGCGTCCACACCACGCGGATGATCCCGAAACGGCTTGAAGAATTGCTGGAAGGCGGTTCGCTCTATTGGGTCATCAAGGGCCAGGTACAGGCACGGCAGAAGCTTCTCGACATACGTTCCTTCAAGGGCGACGACGGCATTACCCGCTGCGACCTCATTCTCGGCCCCGAGGTGATCGAGACGTCGCCTGCGCCGAAGCGGCCGTTTCAGGGCTGGCGCTACCTCAAGGACAACGAGGCCCCACGCGATCTCGGCGGCGGTGATTTCGGCGGCGAGGAGATGCCCTCCGACCTCAAGCGGGAACTGGCCGAGCTAGGCCTGCTCTGATAGTCAATGGATGTGATTGAAATGAAAAAGCCGGCTTCCTTGCGGAGCCGGCTTTTTCATTTGGGGAGACGGTATTTGCGTGGGTTTGGCTGGCTTCAGTTGATGCCGCCAACCGCAGTGGTGGCGCGGCCATCCTGTATTTTCACCCAGCGTCCGGGATTGGCGGTGTCCTGACGCTTCAGGTAGGTATATTCGGTCTCCGACCAGTTCATGACCTTGTTGCGCATGTTGTCGAGGACGAAATCACCGCGATCGGTGCGAACGGTCAGAACTGCATGGCCTTCGCCATTCGGCTGCAGAACAACCGTGATCAGTAGGTTGTTGGCGGAGAAGCCCTTGTTCATCAGCATCTTGCGCTTAAGAAGCACGAAGTCTTCGCAATCGCCAACCGTGGTGGGGTAGGCCCAGCGCTCTTCGACGCCGTAGATTTCCATGTCGGTCATCGGGGTGATCGTGGTGTTGGCGGTATAGTTGACGTCGAGCATCGTCTTCCAGCGCTCTTCGGTCAGTTTCATCGGGCCGTTATCTAGCGATGTCGGCTGGCATTCGCTCTGATAGGTCTGGCAGAACTCGTAGTGGCCGATCGGCGGGTTGGCCTTGCCGATCACGCGCATGGCGGCGGATGGCGAAGCGCTGGCCTGATGGGCGATGGCGCTGACGATGAATGCGATCAGAAAGAAACCGAAACGGTTGTTTTTGTTCATTGCTTGTCTCCCCGTGTTGAGGAGACACTCGCATGTATATTTTGACCCAGCGGAAAGATGCGCGTGTCAATTTGAGCTTATATTTCAGCAAATTAGCGCTTGTTTTGAACTGTATTCGAGTTAGTTTTTACGCGTGTTTGAAGCAAATTTTATTACAATTTTACGCATCTCGACCTTAGGTTTTTGGTAGCCATTTAGGTGGCTGTATTGAAAGCGATTTTCGCCACAGAGATATTTTTGCGATGCTGGGTAGTCAGGCCGCGGAGCGTACCGAAGACGCGGATTTCCCGTTTTGGGATTGGTGTTTCAAGTCGGGACAGGGCAAAAAGGCAGCGAAAAAAACTTCAAGAAAACTGTTTTTTCTTGGAAGAAATGCCTGGAGCGGGATTTTCCAGTGCTGTTGTGCGCGAGAACTAACGCGAAATGGAGCGCGCCGGGCACTCTGACCGGATAGTACATCAGTCGGTTTCAACGGAATCCACAATGCGGGAAAGCAGCATTTAAAACTGTCGGCGCAAATGCACGAGCGGCATTTTTGTAGACGAAAGCACTCTGCTCCCATCATTCCGGCCTTGAGCTGGAATCGGATCGATGTGCGTCTGTGTGGCGGGAAAAGCTCTTTCAGCCCAGAGATCTGGGCTGCCTGTATTCCGGCTCAGGGCCCGAGCACCGGAAAGCGATAGCCGTGACAAGATCTGGCGAATGCCGCACTTGCTGCACGGACATACCGCTCCACGGTATTACTGGAAAATGATCTAGAGAAATTCGATCAGGGCGTCGGGCGACTGGACCCGGTCGAATTCGACCGCAACGCCTTCCATGAAGTGGCGTACGATCTTGCCGCTCATGTTCTTGCCAAGCTGGACCCGGGTGCCGAGTGGAGGCCGGTTTTCGATCTCGATGGCTGCGCCCGACAAGGAAAGGTCGATCAGCCGGCAGGCGAGAAGCACGCCGTCTTCCAGCATCAGATGTGCCCGGGTGTTGCGTGGTGTCAGGCGGTCGTGGCGGCGGTCTTCCGGCAGGCCGAGCAGCTGGCGCTTGGCGATCCATGCGAGCTGGGCGGCCAGCTTTTCCCGCTTGCGTTCGGGCGCATTGATGGCAATGACGAAGCCCGACGCGGTAAGCGCCGTAACCGTTCCTTCGATGCGGCCGATATGCTGGAGATAGGCGATGACGCGATCACCGTTGCGCGCAATGCCCGAGCAGGCGAACAGCGCTCTTTCGGCGGTCATCTCGGTTGCGGTGCAATCATATTCCTGGTGATCGGGCAACATGAGGCGGCCGGTGAAGGACACACGGACGGGATCGTCGAAGTGAACCTCTTCAACCGGACGCAGGATTTGGGCGGTGTTGACCGAACGTGATGAGAACATGGACAGCGCAATTGTAACCAATGATGATGGGAAATCTCTACGCCGCCCGGGTTAACAGACTGTATTGTTTAACCCTTACAATTTTTCCAATCGTCAAAATCGTTACAGCTTTGACGTATTTCGTGCGAAATTCCGGCGCGATCATACGCGATCCACCCTCACCATGCGGGGTGGGACACGGCAGTCAGCGGGTTACCGCATGCGGCATGACAGCGGTTCGCGCATTCGTAGAATACGTTGTCGGCGCGATATCCATGCGTAGCAGGCGGCTGCTTTTCATGACGAGGCAACTGATCGGTGCTGCGAATTCGTGACGGGGCCGCTCCGGCAGCAGCGCTCCGAGCAACCTCGGGGCGGCGTCATTATCCGAACTTAGCGGCAATAGCAGCATTTCGAAAGCAAGCGGCGCCGCGCCATGGTCGTCCTCCGCTTCGATATCGAACACCACGGGCAATTGATGTTGCAGGATGCCGCGTGCGACACGGCAGGGGAAGGTGGCACTTGCCGCCGGCCACAGATCCGAAAACGGGCTGTCCCGCAATTCCCGGCCGAACAGGTCGCACAGGTGCGTGCCTGCAAGGCGGAAGAATGGCGTTCTTTCTCCCTTGTCCGCGAGGATGAAGAGGTCGCCGAGATGATGTTTCAGCTTTGCGGGATCGAAGTCTTCTCGGCGGGGCGACGGTTTATTGCCGCGCAGGGCGTCCCAATAGGCATATATCTCCAGTCCGGCCATGCTCTTCATAGCATCGTTCTCCATGTTCGTTTTTGGGACATCATGTCCATCCGAACGTCTGTTACTTGTGGTGTAGCGAATTTCATGCCAACCGATTTTGTTAAGGTTAACAAATGGTTGAGATTGCGCGGCGACCAAGGCCGTGGCATCGCTGCGGCCATGTCGGGGACATGCTCCCAGTCAGCACAATTGATGCTTTCGCCCGTAATTTTACGGCGGGCGTGCAGGCCGGACTGCCCCTTGGGTACAGGCGCTTGAACCGATTGCGGTTTTTGCGTCATGGCCCGAAAGGCAGGACGGCTTTTTTTTCACCCGGGCTTCCTATATTGCTCGGGAGACGCAAATTTCCACAAAAACAGGGATGGAATCATGTCCAACGGCGACGGCGAACAGCCGCCGGTTTCGGAAAGTCAGGAACTGAAAGAGGACGCACATAATCCCGTCTTCAACCTGCCGCCGCTTCTGGTCGGCATATTGGCGGCGCTGCTCTTGGCCTTCGTGGTTCCGGCCTATCTTCTGTCGGAGGATGGCAACGGCTGGTTCATCTTCACCTTCGGCTTCATTCCGCTGCGTTACGCGGTGCCATTATCCCAGCAGGGGCTGGAATGGCTCTGGACGCCGGTGACATATTCTTTTCTGCACGGCGGCATCGAGCATATTCTTTTTAACGGATTGTGGTTGATGGCCTTTGGCGCGCCGGTTCTGCGCCGGATCGGAACGCTTCGCTTCGTACTGTTATGGTGCATATCCGCCGCCGTTTCGGCCTTTGGCCACGCGGCGCTGAACTGGGGCGATGTGACGGTTCTGATCGGAGCATCCGGTGTCGTTTCGGCGCTGATGGGAGCCGCATGCCGTTTCGCTTTCCCGTCACGCGGCGGCTACAGCGCCTCTTTCGGCCATCTGATGCCGAGGCAGAGCATTCTCGCGGCGCTTTCGAACAGGACCGTGCTGATCTTCACGCTGATGTGGCTTTTCGGCAATGTCCTGATTGCTGTCGGCGTGCCGCTGTTTGGCGATGTCGGCGGTGAAGTCGCCTGGGATGCGCATGTCTTCGGCTTTCTGCTCGGCTTCCTGTTCTTCGGCCTGTTCGATCGCCCGATCCGCGGAAACCTTTCCAGTGAGAGTGTGGAACACCCGCTCTAGGGCGATCACGCTCCTTGTCGGTCGTGGCGCAAATTTGCTTGTGCAGGTCCCATCCGGGATTGCATTCGCATAGGCCTCAGCGCACCATGTTCCATGATTTGCAACCGCGGAGAGACTTTGCCGCGTTGCAGATTGCTGACAGGAGGAGGAAGGCATGGCAACATTCGTAAAAGATCTTCTCGACCGCAAGGGCCGGAATGTCGTGACTGTGGGTCCGAGCGTAAGCATCGGCGAGGCGGCGGCAACGCTGAATGCGCACAAGATCGGTGCACTCGTCGTGACTGATGCCGACGGCGTCGTTCTCGGTATTTTCACGGAACGCGATCTGGTGAAGGTCGTGGCAGGCGAGGGCGCTGCCTCCCTTCTGCAATCCGTTTCGGTGGCCATGACCAAGAACGTCATCCGCTGTCATCACAATTCCACCACCGACGAGTTGATGGAAATCATGACCGGAGGGCGGTTCCGCCACATTCCGGTTGAGGACGACGGTCGTCTGGCCGGCATCATCTCCATCGGTGACGTGGTAAAGGCGCGGATCGGCGAGATCGAGGCGGAAGCCGAACATATCAAGGCCTATATCGCCGGATGAGGTTTCGTTTCCGGCGCGTCCGCGATAGTCATTTCGAAACGACTCCGTCATTCCTGTGATACGCGCAGGAATGACGGCGTAGGAGGCCGCTGCTACCGCAAGCTGGAATGCTCAGCACGACTATTTGTGGTGTACGTTAGCGTCGGAACGCCTGCTGCATGCGCTCCAGCTCGGGAACGCGGGCGCGTGTTTCCTCGTATCCCCTGTCGATGGCTTCGCTGGCGCGATGGAATTCCGACAGGCCGATATCGTTGATACGGGGATGCAGCATGAGGTCGGGCGGGTCGCCCGCCAGGCGCGAGCGCGAAATCCGGTCCTGAATGATGTTGAAGGCCTGCACCATGACGCCCGGCAGGCCGGGGCGCGGCGGACCTTCCAGTGAAGGTGCTGCGCCATTCGGGGGCGAAGAGGAATGTTTGACCACGGCAGAGCGGCCGAACAGATCGTAATTGAGATTGACGGCGACGACGAGCGCCTGCTCATAGGCCCTGCAGACCGAAACCGGCACGGGGTTGACGAGAGCGCCGTCGATCAGGGTGCGGCCGTTGCATTGCACGGGCTCGAAAATGCCCGGCAACGCATAGGATGAGCGAAGCGCGGTGACGAGGTCGCCCTGGTGAATCCAGACCTCATGGCCGGTGCGCAATTCCGTGGCGACGGCGATGAAAGGATGCTCGAGGTTTTCGACGCGCAAGCCTTCGAGATGCTCCTGCATGCGCTTGGTCAGCCGCATGCCGCCGAAGAGACCGCCGCCGCCGATCGTCAGATCGAGCAGGCCGGCAATGCGCCGCATCGTCAGCGAACGGGCAAATTCCTCCAGCTCATCGAGCTTTCCGGCGAGATAACAACCGCCGACCAGCGCGCCGATCGAGGTTCCGGCAATCATGCCGATCTTCACCCCGGCCTCGTCTAGTGCCCTCAGGACGCCGATATGGGCCCAGCCGCGCGCAGCACCACCGCCGAGCGCAAGCGCAATCCGGCGAGTATCAACGATCTCGTTGACGATTGTTTCGGTGTTGCCAGCCGCAAGAGCATTGTGACGATTGCTTCCCCAGCCCAACATGACCGTACACTCCCTGCCTGCTCCCAGGACCCGGTCTATTCCTCCCCGAATCCTGAATTATTGGTAGCAAATTGGTGCGGCGGATGGAAGGTGGCCGTTCACATGCCAGAATAGGTAGTCGCCGGGTCGAAATGGCGGGTATCGTCGGTGATTCTGGTCATGGCATTGCCATCGGCCAACTCGACCGTGCGGTAGAAGCAGGAGCGGCGGCCGGTATGGCAGGTCGCGTCATGGCCGGCGACGGAGACCTTCAGCCATACGGCGTCCTGATCGCAATCGGTGCGGAATTCCTTCACCGTCTGCAGGTTGCCCGAGGTTTCGCCCTTTTTCCAGATCTTGTCGCGCGAGCGGCTGTAATAGTGGGCGATGCCCGTTTCCAGCGTCAGCGACAGGGCTTGCGCATTCATATGGGCGACCATCAACAATTCACCATCACGCGCATCGGTGACCACGGCGGTGACAAGGCCGTGGGCATCGAATTTCGGTGAGAAGAGACCTGAATTTTCAAGCACTTCCTTGTCCGCAGGCGCGGACGGAAACGAAATGGACATTGCTACCCCGGGGAAAAAGCGGAACCGTTAGCGGTTCCGCACCATGGTCATGAAGCGCACCTGCTCTGCCGGGTCGTTCTTGAAGGTGCCGGTGAAGCTGGTGGTGAGGGTCGTGGACCCCTGCTTGTTTACGCCGCGCATGGACATGCACATATGTTCGGCGTCGATCATGACGGCCACACCGCGCGGCTTCAAAGTTTCTTCGATGGATCTTGCGATCTGCGCGGTCATGTTTTCCTGCGTCTGCAGGCGGCGGCCAAAGATTTCGACGACGCGGGCGATCTTCGACAGGCCGAGCACGCGCCCAGCCGGAAGATAGGCGACATGCGCCTTGCCGACGATCGGAACCATGTGGTGTTCGCAATGGGAGAAGAAGGGGATGTCGCGCACCAGCACTACATCGTCATAACCGCCAACTTCCTCGAAGGTCGTGCCGAGAACGTCCTGGACGTTCAGCTCATAACCGGCGAACAGTTCGCGATAGGCCTTGGCAACGCGCTTCGGCGTGTCCAGAAGTCCTTCGCGGGCGGGATTTTCTCCTGCCCAGCGCAGAAGAACGCGCACTGCTTCTTCCGCTTCCGTCTGGCTTGGGCGAGCCTCTGCCACATCGGGTTTTGCGCCAGCGCCGGGGAAATTCTTCACGATCGCATCCATTCCGTCTCTCCCGATGCGGGTCAAGGCCGCACCTGAACTTTGTTTTTCGTAGCGGGGACTTCGTCCACCGTTGCTGCTATCTGGTTGTTTTACAGCATTTTGGCAAGGCCGATGCTGATATTTCGGTATCGGAGCCGTTAATTTCATATCGGCTTGATGTCCAGAAAGCTCGTTAGCATATAATGGGAATGAAGGGCAGGAAAGCTCCACTGCGACAAACGCTGTGTTTGAAAAAAATGACCTGTCCCGTTTTTGGGCATTCTTGAACGCCGGATACCTGATGATGGACGATATCTACAACAACCGAATTCTGGAATTTGCCGGAAATATTCCGCTGACCGGCGTGCTTGATGATGCCGATGCCAGCGCTGAAAAACATTCGCGGCTGTGCGGCTCCAAACTCAAGGTTTATCTCAAGGTCGAAGGCGGCATCGTCACGGCTTTTTCACACGAGGTTCGCGCGTGCGCCCTCGGCCAAGCATCCGCCTCGATCATGGCGCATCATGTCGTCGGCGCTTCCAGCGGTGATATTAGGCAGGCGCGGGAAGACATGCTCGCCATGCTGAAGCAGGGCGGCGAGGGGCCGACAGGCCGTTTCGAGGACATGCGGGTGCTTTCACCCGTCCGGGATTTCAAGGCACGCCACGCCTCGACCATGCTGACCTTCGAAGCGGTGGTCGATGCTCTCGACCAGATCGAAGCCCGGCCGGTTCTGAACGCTGCGGGTTAGGCGATGTGCGGTGAACCGGACTGCGGACATCAGAAGACGGGGGAGAAGGTCGGGCGATCCCGCAACTGGGGTGGAGCCTTTGCGAAGACCCCTGGCCGTCTTTTCGGCGTTGGCTTCATCCGGCTCTATCAGCTGACTTTGTCGGGTTTCGTCGGCAATTCCTGCCGCCACATCCCCACCTGTTCCGAATATGGCTATGAGGCGATCGCCCGCCACGGACTTTGGCCGGGCGGGTGGATGACGCTTTTTCGCGTCGCGCGTTGCGGTCCGGGCGGCACCAGCGGGCTGGACCCCGTGCCGGAAACGCTTGCCGCCGACAAGCACTGGTGGACGCCCTGGCGGTATTGGATGCTGCATCGATGACCTATGTCGCTCTTCTGCACAGCATCGTGCTCGGCGCGGGCAAGCGGCTCATCATGGCCGATCTGCGTGAAATGGCGCAGGAGCTGGGCTTTGAGGACTGCAGGACGCTGGTTGCGACCGGAAATCTGGTCTTCCGTGCACCGGAGGCGCCTGTCTGCGAAATCGAGAAGGCGCTGGAGCGCGCCTTTGAAAAACGGTTCGGCAAACATGTCGATATTCTCGTTCGCTCAGCGCCCGATTGGCTGGCCCTGACTGCCAAGAACCCGTTTCCGGATGGCAATCCACCGGATGTCTGCATAAGGGTGATGCGCGAGCCGCTTGCCGGGGATTATCTCGGACTCTTGGAGAAGTACCGCCAGAAGGAAAAGATTGCCATTGTCGGCGGTGACCTATGGATCGACTTTTGCGGAAAGCCAAGCGAAAGCCGGCTTCTCTCTGCGCTGACCACGAAGAAGCTCGGCATCGGCACGACCCGCAACGCCAATACCGTCAATGGAATTGCCGAAATGCTTCGCTGAGCCGCCGTTCACCTTTGACTGGAACGGCAAAATTCTTTATCAGCCTGCCTGCCCATCTGCGAAAGAGGGCGTTCTTTTTATTCCAACACCACCCGCATTCGTTGGCGGGACTGGATCAGGAGCATTCGACGATGTCACAAACCGTTTCCCTTACATTTCCCGATGGTTCCGTACGCAGCTATCCCGCCGGCACGACCGGCCGCGAGGTCGCCGAATCCATCTCCAAATCGCTTGCGAAGAAGGCTGTCGCCATTGCGCTTGATGGTACCGTGCGCGATTTGTCCGAGGCAATCACCGATGGCAAGATAGAAATCGTCACGCGTGAGGACAGCCGCGCGCTGGAACTCATTCGCCACGATGCCGCCCACGTCATGGCCGAGGCCGTGCAAGAGTTGTGGCCCGGCACGCAGGTGACGATCGGCCCTGTCATCGAGAATGGCTTCTATTACGACTTTGCCAAGAACGAACCTTTCACGCCGGAAGATCTCCCGAAGATCGAAAAGCGGATGAAGGAGATCATTCAGCGCAACAAGCCGTTTACCCGCGAAGTCTGGTCGCGCGAGAAGGCCAAGGAAGTCTTTGCTGCAAAGGGCGAAAACTACAAGGTCGAGCTGGTCGATGCCATTCCCGAAGGTCAGGACCTGAAGATCTATTATCAGGGCGATTGGTTCGATCTTTGCCGCGGCCCGCATATGGCGTCCACGGGGCAGGTCGGTACGGCCTTCAAGCTGATGAAAGTGGCCGGCGCCTATTGGCGTGGTGACAGCAACAATGCGATGCTGTCGCGCATCTACGGCACCGCCTGGGCGACCCAGGAAGAGCTGGACAATTACCTGCACGTTCTGGCCGAAGCCGAAAAGCGCGACCACCGCCGTCTTGGCCGGGAAATGGACCTTTTCCATTTCCAGGAAGAGGGTCCGGGCGTCGTCTTCTGGCACGGCAAGGGCTGGCGCATGTTCCAGACGCTGACGGCCTATATGCGCCGTCGGCTTGCCAATACCTATCAGGAAGTCAACGCGCCGCAGGTGCTGGACAAGTCGTTGTGGGAAACCTCCGGTCACTGGGGTTGGTATCAGGAAAACATGTTCGCGGTGAAATCCGCCCATGCTTTCACCCATCCCGATGACGAGGATGCGGATCAGCGCGTTTTTGCCTTGAAGCCGATGAACTGCCCCGGCCACGTGCAGATCTTCAAGCATGGCTTGAAGTCTTATCGCGAAATGCCCGTTCGCCTTGCTGAATTTGGCAATGTCCATCGCTACGAGGCTTCAGGTGCACTGCATGGCCTGATGCGCGTTCGCGGCTTCACGCAGGATGATGCGCACGTCTTCTGCACGGAAGAGCAGATGGCGGCGGAATGCCTGCGCATCAACGACCTGATCCTCTCCGTCTATGAGGATTTCGGTTTCAGCGAGATCGTCGTCAAGCTTTCGACCCGTCCGGAAAAGCGTGTCGGTTCCGACGATCTCTGGGACCGCGCTGAAAGCGTCATGATGGAGGTTCTGAAGACCATCGAGGAACAGTCCGGCGGCCGCATCAAGACCGGCATTCTGCCGGGCGAGGGCGCTTTCTACGGGCCAAAGTTCGAATATACGCTGAAGGATGCTATCGGTCGTGAATGGCAGTGCGGCACGACGCAGGTGGACTTCAACCTGCCGGAACGTTTCGGCGCCTTCTATATCGACCAGAACTCTGAAAAGACGCAGCCGGTGATGATCCATCGCGCCATCTGCGGCTCGATGGAGCGCTTCCTTGGTATCCTGATCGAGAACTTTGCCGGTCATATGCCCTTGTGGTTCGCGCCGCTTCAGGTCGTGGTCGCGACGATCACCTCGGATGCGGACGATTATGGCCGCGAGGTTGCCGAAGCACTGCGCGAGGCGGGCATGGCTGTCGAAACCGACTTCCGCAACGAGAAGATCAACTACAAGGTCCGCGAGCACTCGGTGACCAAGGTTCCGGTCATCATCGTCTGCGGACGCAAGGAAGCGGAAGAGCGCACTGTCAACATCCGCCGTCTCGGTTCGCAGAACCAGACGCCGATGTCGCTCGAAGATGCGATTACAAGCCTCGTGGAAGAGGCGACGCCGCCGGATGTGAAGCGCAAGCTTGCGGCGAAGAAGCAGGTTGCGTGACAAAAAACAACGGCCCCTTCGGGGGCCGTTTTCGTTACTGGCTGAGGGTAGTTAGGCCTATTCGAAATCGCCTGTCATGTCTTCCGGCGCCTGATCCTTCATCAGCACTTCCACATCGGCGTCCCGGCCTGACGTGACCTTGAAGTTGCGCTGGTAGACCTTGTCCTTGTTGCGGGCCATGGCGGTATATTCGCCTTCCGCCAGAACCATGGTCGAAAACGCGCTGACGCTTTCGTTCACAACGTCGCCGCCGCCGTTCAGCACCGACCAGGCCGTATCGGCAATGGCTTCGCCGCCCTGTTCGGAGACGAGCTTGAGCGTGATCTGTGCCGCCTGATGCTGCAGGGTTGCTTCGGTCAGCTTGCCTGCCTCCACCTGAATATCGGCGCGCACCACCGCATTGACGTTGCCGTATTCGGAAACGACATGATAGGTGCCGGCATTGAGGCGCACGACGGTATTGGGCTTGATGTCGGCCATGACAAGGCCGCGCTCGCCATCCGGTCGGGCGTCGGAGGAATAGACGGAAAATTTGAGCTGGTTAGCGGAGATCTGTTTGTCGGAACCCGCGATCGCATTCAGAACGAAACCGCCAGCATCGAGAATCAGCACCTGTTTCTGGACATTACCGGAGCTCGGAACGTTGAGTTTCTTGGTAACACCCGCGCGCCCGAAGGCAACGTTGACGAAATATTCGCCGGGTACCAGATGGAACTGCGCCGAACCACCCTCGGAGCTTGCCAGCATCGGCAATTTGCCGTCAGCGCCCGGAATGGGGCTGAAGACGCGCCAGGAAAGGCCTTCCTTCACCGCTTCGCCTTCACTCGTCAGCTTCGCTTCCATGGCGATATCACGGGCGGTGCTTGCGGGGGCATTCGGGGCGGTAGGAGCGGTGAAAGCATTGAGTTTCGGCATTTTAGGCGTGCCGCCAAGCTGCTTGAAGTCCTTGAAAGCGTCTTGCGAAAAGGCTGCCTGTGATAAAACGCCGATCGCGGCGAACGCAATGGCCAGACGTGCCGCGATTTTGATTGCCGACATTTTCGATACCGATTGACTTCTTGATTTTCCCGCATCACTTCAAAACCAATGCCGTGGCTATTTCAAGGCCCATAATTTCGCGATGACAGCACAATGGAAGAATTTTGATCATGACAAGTGACATCAAGCTCCTCGACTATCTCAAGGTTCGCCGCTCCACCCCCGCCCTGCAACTTGCCGAGCCGGGTCCATCGAAAGCGGAAATCGAGGAAATCCTGCGCCTTGCCGTGCGCGTGCCTGACCATGGCAAACTGGCGCCGTGGCGCTTCATCGTTTATCGCGGCGAAGACCGCGTGCGTATGGGGGAAGAAGCGCTCCGGATCGCGCTTGAGAAGAACCCGGAACTGGACCTGCAGCAGCAGGACGCGGAGCGCACCCGCTTCACGCGCGCTCCCGTCGTCATCGCCGTCATCAGCACCGCCAAGCCGCATTTCAAGATTCCGGAATGGGAACAGGTCATGTCCGCCGGTGCAGTGTGCCTCAATCTTATCTTCGCCGCCAACGCCAATGGTTATGCGGCGAACTGGCTGACGGAATGGCTTGCCTTCGACCCGGCCTTCCTGTCGGAACTGGGGATTGCCGCAGACGAGAAGGTCGCCGGATATATTCACATCGGCTCGACGACATTCCCGCTTGTGGAGCGGCCACGGCCGGAGCTTGCGGATGTGGTAACCTGGGTTGGGGACGTCTGATGTTCTACACCACCGACACCAACCAGCACGGCCTCCCGCACGATCCGTTCAAGGCTATCGTCGCGCCCCGGCCGATCGGCTGGATTGGCTCTAAAGGCCGGGACGGCTCTTTCAACCTGTCGCCCTATTCGTTTTTCAACGCGATTTCGGACCGGCCGAAGCTGGTGATGTTTTCCTCCAGCGGGCGCAAGGACAGCCTTCGCAATGTCGAGGAAACCAGTGTCTTCACCGCCAACCTCGTCAGCCGCCACCTGGTCGACAGGATGAACGCGTCTTCCGCGCCGGTGAACTATGATGTCGATGAGTTCCGGCTTGCCGGTCTGACTGCCGTTGACGGGCGGGTGGTGGATGCGCCTTTCGTGGGGGAGGCGCTGGCCGTTCTGGAATGCCGCGTGACCGAGATAATCCAGCTGAAGGACATCGACGGCACACCGGCGGATTCCTGGATGGTGATCGGGCAGGTCATGGCAATTCACATCGACGATACGATCATTCGTGATGGTCGCATCGATATGGGACTGGCACGTCCGGTGGGGCGAATGGGTTACATGGATTACTGCGACGGCGGCAGCGACGTGTTTCAGTTAAAGCGTCCGTCTACTGCGCCGTAGAACTTCTTCGCCGGCAACTGTTAAATTTTATGGTGAACCAAACGTAAACTATTTGCGCCTAGAGTTTTATACATGGCGGCGGCAATGATGCCGTCGTCCATTGTTGCGAATGTGTTTCGAGGCTCAGGTGATCGTACAGGCATTTCTTCGCTGGTCTGAAAAGGCTGGATCGACCGAGCGGGCGAAGGCCGCCAATGCGCTTGGCCGTGCCTATCTGCATTCAGACATGGCGCGGGAGAACCGTGACGCCGCCTATATGGCGATGACCTATCTTCTTGACGACCCTTCTCCGCGCGTGCGGCTGGCACTTGCCGAGGCGCTGGCGGATGATCCCGATGCCCCGCGCGCCATTCTCGTTTCGCTTGCCGAAGACCAGCCGGAGATTGCCTGCACCGTGATCGCCCGCTCGCCGGTTCTCAGCGAGGCCGATCTGGTCGATCTTGCCGGGCGCGGCGAAAGCCTGACGCGCGCCTTCATCGCGGCAAGGCGGGGCCTGCCGCGCGGTGTCTGCGCAGCACTTGCCGAAGTCGGTGATCTGCCGGAAACGATGATCCTTCTAGAGAACGACGACGCCTTCATCACACCGTTTTCGCTGCGCCGCATTGCCGAGCGGCATGGCTGCAACGCCGACATTCGCGACCTGCTGCTGTGCCGAGAGGTGCTGCCCGCCGATACCCGCCATCTTCTGATGGCGCGCGTCAGCGAGGCCCTGGCAGGTTCGGCGCTGGTTCATGCCCTGATCGCGCGCAACCGCGCCGACAGTATTTTCCGCGAAGCGGAAGATTCCGCCACCATCCTCATCGCCGCCAATGTTTCGTCGCCGGAGTTGCCGGCGCTGGTGGAGCATCTGCGGCAAAGGCTGGAACTGACACCGGCGCTTCTCATCCATGCCGTCTGTTCGGGCAGGCTGGAGTTTTTCACGGCGGCGATGGTCAATCTCTCAGGTCTCGACGACCGCAAGGTGCGCGCCATTCTGGCGACCGGACGGCCGCACGCGCTGAAGGCGCTGTTCCAGTCCGTCGGTCTTTTGGGCGATGTCGTGGATGTCTTCATGGAGGCGACGTTGATGTGGCGCCGCGCCGCCCGATCGCATCTGTCGCAGGCCGCAGCCTCTGTGTCGGCCGAACTGCTTGCGCATTTCCGCAAGGTCGATGGTTCCGAAACGCTGTTCGAACTCTTGCACGCCGTGCGTAAACTGACCATTGCCGAGGAACGGCAGAAAGCGCGGCACTATGCGGAAGCGCTGACGGTCGAGGCGGCCTGAGGCTTACTTCTCGAACCGCTTGGCAATCCACGAATAGCTGTTTTCCACCATTCTGACCGGCGTTCCGAGCAGGTGCTTCACGCCTTCGGTGGAGGGCAGGATGCGGCTGACGCGGCTGATCGCCTGTTTTGTCAGGCTCTCTTCTTCCTTTTGCGTGACCTGTGCCGGTGGCTCCTCTGTTTCGGCCGGGGCCGTGGCGGCGGGAGGCTGCGTTGCGGGCGCGTTGCCCGCAGTCTGGGGCGTCTGCTCGCCCGGTGTCTGGCACACGGCCACCACGACCGGGTAGGACGCATTTGCGTAACGTTCCAGCTCTTTCTCCGACACGGCGTCGCATAGTTCGATGCTCGTCCAGCGCTGCTGCGAGGTGGCGAGGTAATGGCAATCGGTGGCGGTGTCGTCACAGCCTAGGAAGGTCATGAGAACGAGGGCTGTTTTCATGGTGTGTGTTGCCTCTGTCGGGAATTATGCTCTAGAAACTCATCTATCCCGATTGCAGTGACATTACGACGAAATACGCATTTTTTTGAGAGAAAGCAGGCATCGCATTGGCCCCCGAAATCAAGCTTGAAACACCCCGGCAGGAAGCGGTTTTGCGCCTCATCGATCTGTCTAACGTCTATATGGCGTCGCTTTATCCCGCCGAAAGCAATCATCTGGTCGATATCGGCCAGCTGGAAAAGGACAATGTTTCCTTTTTTGTGGCGCGACATGGTGACCGCGTCGTTGGCTGCGGCGCGCTGGTGGAGGCGGGTGACGGCACGGCGGAGGTCAAGCGCATGTTCGTCGATCCGGAGGCGAGGGGATTGCGGATCGGCAAGCTGATCATGGATACGCTCATTGCGCGCGGCGCCGAGCTTGGGCTCACCGCCATCCGACTTGAAACAGGCATCAGCCAGCCGGAAGCGATCGGTCTCTACCGCAAGGCGGGGTTTGTCGAGATTGAGGCGTTTGCGCCCTATAAGCCGGACCCGCTCAGCCTGTTCATGGAAAAGGCGCTTTAGGGCAAAGGCCTGAGTTTGCCGGCACGCCTTGCCATCCTCTGCCTTGTGCCGAGGATCTAACCACGTATCGTGAAATCAATCGGTCGCAGATGCTCGGGACAGGCCCGAGTATGACGAAGGTGGGTTTAAGGACTTTTCGCCAAGCTGAGCCGCGCTAAAGCAAGCGCCCTTCACCGCGAGCTTTTGCGATCAAAACGCTGCTTTTCGGAACGCCGTCGTTTCGTTGCTATCCTCTTCACGCGCAACGATGTCGTCGATTGGGTCATTTTCAGCTGTAGGGGCCGGCGGAACGTCGACGGTGGCGCCAGCGGAGATTTCCACTTCACGCACCCATTCCCGCCAGATTGCCACCAGCAGCGCCATCAGCACCGGGCCGATGAAGAGGCCAAGGAAACCCATGGTCTTGACGCCGCCGACGAGGCCGAAAAAGGTCGGCAGGAAAGGCAGCTTGATCGGGCCGCCGACGAGTTTCGGACGGATGGTCTTGTCGACGATGAAAAGCTCGACCGAACCCCAGATGAATAGCCCGAGGCCATAAGCGGGAGAGCCGCTGGCGACCAGATAGATCGATACGAGAGTGAAAGAGAGCGGCGCGCCGCCCGGGATGAGCGCCATGACACCGGTGAGCACGCCGAGTGTAACGGGCGAGGGGACGCCGGCAATCCAGTAGGCGATGCCGAGGATTATGCCTTCGCCGATGGCGATCAATGTCATGCCGGTGACGGTGGAGCTGATGGTGGCGGGCACGACGCGGGAAATGCGCTCCCACCGCGTCGGCAGGATGCGTTCTCCCACAAGATCGACCTGATGGGAGAAGCCGGCACCGTTGCGATAGACAAAGAACAGCGCGATCAACATGAACAGCAGGGTCAGCACGAGGTGGAACGCGCCGTTGCCCGCGGCGAGGATCGCCCGGTAGATATTGCCGATATTGGCACCGCTGACGAGCTGGATCACTTCGCCGATCGCACCCGGTGTGCCGATATATTTCACCCATTGCTCGCCGAGCCAGGAGCCTACGCCGGGCAGCGCCGCGATCCAGTCGGGCACCGGAGCGCCCACCTTGTTGACATGCACCGCCCAGCCGAACCATTCGCGGATTTCGCTGGCCGTATAGGAAGCGGCGATGAAGATCGGCACCACGAGGAAGGTGAGGATGAGGATGATGGCGATGGAGGCGCCGAGCGTGGTGTTGCCGCCCACCTGCCGCAGAAGCCGCGTATAGACCGGCCAGCTGGCGAAGCCGATGACAAGGGCGGCCAGAACCGGAACGAGAAAGCCGTGGAAGAAGTAGATGCCCGCAAGGGCGACGAGAACCAGCAGCCAGCGCGCAGCCGATATTGGCGGGATCAGGGCGATCCGCGTCGGGCTGGCCGGACCAAGCCATCTCGGTTCGCCACTGGGCTTACGGCTGTCAATATTACTCACGGCAGGCTCTTTCTCGCATTCTCCCCGAAGGGTGCATTCACTCTGTCACACCAATACATATAAGTGCAATATAACCGGATCACATTACCGTTGTGTGTTTATCGCTCAGCCTATTGAACGATTTTGGTAAAAATAGAACATCGGTCTTGGCGTGCGCATTGAAATATGACAATTGAACTCCGTTTTTATTGCGGCCTCCGCTTGCCGCGCCCGCTCTTCAGGTCATGCCATGCTGCGCCGTTTCTTCGCCTATTACCGTCCCTATCGCGGTCTGTTCATTCTCGATTTTTCCTGCGCGGTGCTGTCGGGCGTGCTTGAACTCGGTTTTCCGATGGCGGTGAAAGCCTTCGTGGACGTGCTGCTGCCGGGTGGCGAATGGGGCATCATCCTCGCCGCATCGGTCGGGCTGCTGGTCATCTATGTCCTGAATACGGGACTGATGGCGACCGTCACCTACTGGGGACATATGCTTGGCATCAATATCGAGACCGACATGCGGCGGCTGGCTTTCGACCACCTGCAGAAGCTCTCATTCCGCTATTTCGACAATCAGAAGACCGGTCATCTGGTTGGCCGGCTGACGAAGGATCTGGAAGAGATCGGTGAGGTGGCCCATCACGGCCCCGAGGATCTGTTCATCGCCATCATGACCTTCATTGGCGCATTCCTGCTGATGCTGTCGGTCAATGTGCCGCTGGCGCTAGTCACCGCCGCCGTCGTGCCTGTTACCGCCTGGGTGACGAGCCGTTACGGTGGCCGCATGACGCAGAACTTTCGCGCGCTCTATGGTCGGGTAGGCGATTTCAACGCCCGTATCGAGGAAAATGTCGGTGGCATGCGGGTGGTGCAGGCCTTTGCCAATGAGGACCACGAGCGCGCGCTGTTTGAGAAGGACAACCAGAAATACCGCCGCACGAAGCTCGATGCCTACAAGATCATGGCGGCCAGCACCTCGCTCAGCTACATGAGCATGCGGCTGACGCAGATGATCGTGATGATCTGCGGCGCTTGGTTCGTGCTGCATGGTGGCCTGACGGAAGGCGGCTTCGTTGGCTTCCTGCTGCTGGTCGGCGTGTTTTTCCGCCCGGTGGAGAAGATCAACTCGGTTATCGAGACCTATCCGAAGGGTATTGCCGGTTTCCGCCGCTTTACCGAGCTTCTGGACACGGCGCCGGACATCATCGATGCACCGGATGCGATCGAGGCACCGGCGCTTTCCGGCGCCATTGAATATCGCCATGTCGGTTTCGGTTATGCCGAGGGCAAGCAGGTTCTCGACAATATCGACCTGAAGATCAATGCGGGCGAGACTGTGGCCTTCGTGGGGCCGTCGGGGGCGGGCAAAACGACGCTTTGCTCGCTGCTGCCGCGCTTTTATGATGTCACCAGCGGTTCGATCACCATTGACGGCATCGATATCCGCAAGATGAAGCTTGCCTCGCTGCGCAACCAGATCGGCATCGTGCAGCAGGATGTGTTCCTGTTTGGCGGCACGATCCGCGAGAATATCGAATATGGCCGGCTCGGCGCTTCCGACGTCGAGATCATGGATGCGGCGCGGCGGGCCCGGCTCGATGGCGTCATCGAAGCGATGCCGATGGGGCTCGACACCGTCATCGGCGAGCGTGGCGTGAAACTTTCCGGTGGTCAGAAACAGCGTCTTGCCATTGCCCGCATGTTTCTCAAAAACCCGCCTATCCTCATTCTCGACGAGGCGACCTCTGCGCTCGATACCGAAACCGAGCGGGCCATTCAGCAATCGCTGACGGAGCTTGCCAAGGGCCGCACAACGCTCGTCATCGCCCACCGGCTGGCGACGATCCGCGATGCGTCACGCATCGTGGTAGTAGACCAGACGGGTATTGCCGAAACGGGCGCCCATGCCGAGCTTCTGGCCGCCAAGGGCCATTATAGCCGCCTGCATGAGGCGCAGTTTAGCGGGCATCTTCAGGGTCTGAGTTAAGCGGCGCGTCTTGCGCCGCATATCAGCCGTTCTCCGCTGCGTTTTCCTCGATGATGCCGGTATTCGGCTCTGGCTTGCCGGGATGGCTGGTGACGAGATAACCCATGGCGACAGCGGCGGCGACGATGACCAGCAGCACCACGCCGCTGATGGTCATCAGCCAGTCGCGCGGCCTTCGCTGCGCCATGATATATTTCGGCCACCGGTTAGGCTGGTTCGCCACGCTGAATTTATTGCCGTCTCGCATGAACTTCCCCGGACTATCGTTGCTTCTTGGAAGATAAACGCGGGCATGCACGCGGCTGTTCCGCAATGGCGGGGGGGCAGAGGCGATGACAACGCCGTGAGTTTTCGCGGTAGGATTGGCCGTGGGTCCCCGTTGTTCACTGGTTACTCGGCGGAGAGGAGTCTTTTCAGACCAAAGATTTGGGCTGGCTGGCTTCCGGCTCAAGGCTGGAATGACGGAGGAGGGGTCTCATTTCACCAAATCATTGCTTGTTGCGCCGGTGGTTGCGTTCAGGCCGAATGTTACTGCGGCGTCTCGCGCCGGCACACAGCTTCGAAACTCCTCTTGCCAGTCCACACCCTTTTATGCGAATGATTTGCAATTGCATTAATTCAATTTCCATTTGAAAGTTCGCAAGATGGACAAGCCTGTCTTTGGATGGCGGCGGAATGGCGACGATCTCTCGCTGTCCGACGTTCACAGCTCGATCAAGATAAGCCCGAATGCCGGTACGTTTCGCCGGGCGATGGCGTTCTTCGGACCCGGATATCTCGTGGCGGTCGGTTACATGGACCCCGGCAACTGGGCAACGTCGCTCGCCGGTGGCTCCAAGTTCGGTTACACGCTGCTGACGGTGGCGCTGATATCGAACATCATGGCCGTTGTCCTTCAGGCGCTCTGTGCCCGTCTTGCGATCGCTTCAGGGCGCGATCTGGCTCAGGCCTGTCGCGATGCCTATCCGAAACCGGTGGCGATGGTCCTCTGGCTGCTGGCCGAAATCGCAATCATCGCGACGGATATTGCCGAAGTCATCGGCACGGCGATCGGTCTCAACCTGATTTTCGGCATTCCGCTCGAACTCGGCGTCCTCATCACGGCGCTTGACGTGTTCCTGATCCTCTATCTGCAAAGGCTTGGCTTCCGCTGGGTGGAAGCGCTCGTCATCACGCTGCTTGGCGTCATCGCCGTGTGCTTCGCCATTCAGGTGGCGCTCGCCGATCCCGACTGGGGGCAGGTGATCCTTGGGTTTGCGCCGACGACTGAGATCGTCACCAACCCCGACATGCTGTATCTGGCACTCGGCATTCTGGGCGCCACCGTCATGCCGCATAATCTCTATCTGCATTCGGGTATCGTACAGACCCGCGAAATCGGCGCCACGATTGCCGAAAAACGCGAGGCGCTGAAATTCGCGACGCTCGATTCCACCATCGCGCTGATGTTCGCCCTGCTCATCAACGCCTCGATCCTCATTCTCGCGGCGGCGACCTTCAACAAGGCGGGGCAGACGAACGTTGCCGAACTCGGAGAGGCGCATAGTCTGCTTGCGCCGCTGCTCGGCCTTGCGATTGCGCCGACACTATTCGGGGTGGCGCTTCTGTGCTGTGGCATCAATTCCACCGTCACGGCAACGCTTGCGGGCCAGATCGTGATGGAAGGGTTCCTCAAGATGCGGCTTGCCCCGTGGCTGCGCCGCCTCATCACCCGCGCCATCGCCATCGTTCCTGCCGCCGGCGTCACCATCTTTTATGGTGACAGCGGCACGGGCCAGCTGCTGATCCTGACGCAGGTGGTCTTAAGCCTGCAACTCTCCTTCGCCGTCTTTCCGCTCGTGATGTTCACCGCCGACCGCGCCAAGATGGGCGAACTGTGCGCCCCGCGATGGCTCTCGGCGTTTGCATGGTTTATCGCCATCGTCATCGCTGCGTTGAACGTAAAATTGCTGTTTGATTTTGTGGGGTGAGGGACGCGTTAGGCCGTGCCTTTTCGAAGCGCGGCCGCGGTTCCCGCCGGATCGACGGCGATTACTTTCAGATAGGCGCGGGCCGGTTGATCCGGTTCGCTGCGGCCCTGTTCCCAATCACGCAAAGTGCCGAGCGGAATATGGTAACGGGCAGAAAATTCCTCCTGCGTCAGCTTCAGCGCCCGGCGGATGATCTTGATACGCGGCATTCTGGGGCAGAGGCAGGCTGTTCGGCGGAAAGCGGCGGATTGTCGGGATCGGCGAGCGCATTGGCCTCCGCTTCTTCGTCGGTCATGGCGTGAAGATGGGCCTATCTGGCTCGGTCGATTTTACCCGATTATTGGCCCTGAACTCAACTTTCATTGCTTTCATCCTTAACTCTAAAGCCTGTGAGATGAAACGTGACGTCGGGAAACGTAGGATTGTCGCCAAGCAAGGTCTTTTTCCCGAGGCTTTCTCCGGCCATCTGCGCCAGCAACGCACTAGATACGTAAAGTCCGAACCAGAAAGGGAATGATAAATAAATGAAGAACGGGGCTAATATGTAAAACAAACCGCTCACACGGTCTGTTAAATACGCAATTACGGTGGCCGGCACAGCAGTATATAAAAATAGCTTTATTGCATGAAAAATGAGTCTTACGAGATTTTTCTGCTGATACAAATTATATGCTTCACGGGCCTGTGCAGTTTTCGTCATTTTAAGTCAGTCCAATTTACGAGCACTTATCAGTGATCGAAAGAAGTTAAACTGCTGGCTGACCGATTTTAGGTTTCGGACTGGCCAATATTTCGTTGGCCAGTCCTTAGTTAGTTCTTCGTATCAACCTGACAGAAGAGATATCTTACGAGCAACCGCTCGTCGCGCCGCAAGTATCGCACTTCTCGCAAGTGCCATTCCGCACCATCGTGAAGTTCTGGCATTCCGAGCACATGTTGCCGGTATAGCCTTGCGCGATCGACCGCATGCGGCGTTCGTTTTCCTTCTTCTTGGCTTCCGCCTTGGCCGATGCCGCGTCGGCGGCGGCCTTGTCGGAGAAGAGGGCGGTGGCGGTCTGCTTGGCTTCCTGGACCACGTCGTCGATCACCTCTTCGGCAATCTCTTCCGCCAGCTCCTTGGCGCGCTCTTCATAATCGCGCTTGAAGGAGACGATTTCCGAGGTGGAGATCGCGACTGCCGGTTCCAGCTTGCGGGCGGCTGAGCCTGCAAAGGAAGTGACGTTGGCCGAGGCGCGGGCGGGGGCTGCCGTTGCAGAGCCCTTGGGTTCGGAAGCGGCGCGTTCGCCTTCGTTGTTGGAAACCAGCGTCGGCTTGTAACCGCGTGTCCAGCCGGTGGAGAGCAGATTGGTCTTGCCTTCCTGGATGCCCTTGCCGAGTGCGGTATTGGAGAAATCCGACGTATCGACATGGGCGAGATCGTGGCGGCCGAGATAGGAGACGGCGAGTTCGCGGAACACGTAGTCGAGGATCGACGTGGCGTTCTTGATCGCGTCGTTGCCCTGTACCATGCCGGCCGGTTCGAACTTGGTGAAGGTGAAGGCCTCCACATATTCTTCCAGCGGCACGCCATATTGCAGGCCGAGCGAAATGGCGATGGCGAAGTTGTTCATCATCGCACGGAAGGCAGCGCCTTCCTTGTGCATGTCGATGAAGATTTCGCCGATGCGGCCGTCACCGAATTCACCGGTGCGCAGATAGACCTTGTGACCGCCGACCGTTGCCTTCTGGGTGTAACCCTGACGGCGGTTCGGCAGCTTTTCACGCTCGCGCGATACCCGCTCGATGACGCGCTCGACGATCTTTTCGGTGATCGTCACGGCCTGCTGGGCGAGCGGCTGCTGGATCAGTTCTTCAACGAAGTCTTCGTCGTCCTCATCTTCCACCAGCGAAGCGTTGAGCGGCTGGGAAAGCTTGGAGCCATCGCGGTAAAGGGCGTTGGCCTTGAGCGCCAGCTTCCAGGACAGCATGTAGGCTGCGCCGCAATCTTCCACGGTTGCATCATTCGGCATGTTGATCGTCTTGGAGATCGCACCCGAAATGAACGGCTGTGCTGCCGCCATCATGCGGATGTGCGATTCGACCGAGAGATAACGCTTGCCGATCTTGCCGCAGGGGTTGGCGCAATCGAACACCGGCAGGTGCTCGTTCTTGAGGAACGGTGCGCCTTCCAGCGTCATCGCACCGCAGACATGCACGTTGGCCGCTTCGATGTCCTTTTTGCTGAAGCCGAGGTGCTCCAGCAGGTTGAAGCTCATGTCGGACAACTGCTCGTCGGAAACCTTGAGCGTGCCCTTGAGGAAATCGGCGCCCAGCGTCCACTGGTTGAAGACGAACTTGATGTCGAAGGCGCTTTTCAGTGCGCCGTTGACGGCTTCGATCTTCTCATCGGTAAAGCCCTTGGCGCGCAGCGTCGAGGCGTTGACGGCAGGTGCCTGGTTGAGATTGCCGTGGCCAACGGCATAGGCTTCGATTTCGGCGATCTGGCTTTCCGAATAACCGAGCGAACGCAGGGATTCCGGCACGGCGCGGTTGATGATCTTGAAGTAGCCGCCGCCGGCGAGCTTCTTGAATTTCACCAGCGCGAAGTCCGGTTCGATGCCGGTCGTGTCGCAATCCATCACGAGGCCGATCGTGCCTGTCGGCGCGATGACGGTGGTCTGGGCGTTGCGGTAGCCGTGCTTTTCGCCAAGCTCCAGCGCCTTGTCCCAGGCGGCCGTGGCATGGGCTACAAGGTCCTGATCCGTGCAATCGGAATGGATGAGGGCAACCGGGTTCACCGACAGACCTTCATAACCGTAGGAAAGGCCATGGGCGGCGCGGCGGTGGTTGCGGATGACGCGCAGCATGTTGTCGCGGTTCGGCGCAAAGCCCGGGAAGGGGCCAAGCTCGCCGGCCATTTCCGCCGAGGTGGCATAGGAAACGCCGGTCATGATGGCGGTCAGCGCACCGGCGATGGCGCGGCCTTCGTCGCTGTCATAGGGAATGCCCGAGGACATCAGCAGGCCGCCGATATTGGCGTAGCCGAGGCCGAGCGTGCGGTATTCGTAGGAGCGTTCGGCAATCTGGCGCGAGGGGAACTGCGCCATCATGACCGAGACTTCGAGAACGACGGTCCACAGGCGAACCGCATGTTCGTAATCGGCGATGTCGATGCGCTTCGTTGCCTGATCCTTGAACTGCAGCAGGTTCAGCGAGGCAAGGTTGCAGGCCGTGTCGTCGAGGAACATGTATTCGGAGCACGGATTGGAAGCACGGATCGGGCCTTCGGCCGGCGAGGTGTGCCAGTCGTTCATGGTGGTGTTGAAGTGCAGGCCAGGATCGGCCGATGCCCAGGCGGCGTGGGAAATCTTTTCCCAGAGGTCGCGGGCCTTCAGCGTCTTCATGACCTTGCCGTCCTTGCGGGCGGTCAGGTTCCAGTCACCGTCGTTTTCAACAGCGCGCAGGAAGTCATCCTTCAGCGATACGGAGTTGTTGGAATTCTGGCCTGAAACCGTCAGGTAGGCTTCGGAATCCCAATCCGTGTCGTAGGTCTTGAACTGGATGTCCTTGTAACCCTGTTGCGCGAACTGGATGACGCGCTTGACGTAGTTTTCCGGCACCATGTCCTTCTTGGCAGCGCGGATTTCGCGCTTCAGGGCAGGGTTCTTGGCCGGGTCGAAGCAATCGCCGTTATCTGCCTCGCAATTGACGCAGGCCTTCATGATTGCCTTTAGATGCTTGGCAACGATCTTGGAGCCGGTGACGAGAGCGGCAACCTTCTGCTCCTCGTTCACCTTCCAGTCGATATAGGCTTCGATATCGGGATGGTCGGCATCAACGACGACCATCTTGGCCGCACGGCGGGTGGTGCCGCCGGACTTGATTGCGCCGGCTGCGCGGTCGCCGATCTTGAGGAAGCTCATCAGGCCGGAGGACTTGCCGCCGCCGGAAAGCTTTTCGCCTTCGCCGCGCAGGTAGGAGAAGTTGGAGCCGGTACCGGAACCGTATTTGAACAGGCGCGCTTCACGCACCCACAGGTCCATGATGCCGCCTTCGTTGACCAGATCGTCTTCGACAGACTGGATGAAGCAGGCATGCGGCTGCGGATGTTCGTAAGAGGACTTGGACTTGGTCAGCTTGCCGGTGAAGGGGTCGACGTAGAAGTGGCCCTGGCCCGGGCCGTCGATGCCATAGGCCCAGTGCAGGCCGGTGTTGAACCACTGCGGGCTGTTGGGGGCTACACGCTGGGTTGCCAGCATATAGGCAAGCTCGTCGCGGAAGGCGAGCGCGTCTTCCTCGGTGGAGAAATATTTGCCCTTCCAGCCCCAGTAGGTCCAGGTGCCGGCCAGGCGGTCGAAAACCTGACGCGCATCGGTTTCGGAGCCATAACGCTCACCCTCGGGAAGGTCTTTCATGGCCTTCTCATCGGCAACCGAACGCCACAGGAAGGAAGGAACATCGTTTTCCTCCACCTTCTTAAGCACCTTCGGCACGCCGGCCTTGCGGAAATATTTCTGCGCCAGAACGTCGGTCGCGACCTGGCTGAACTGCGCGGGAACGTCGATATCCGCCAGGCGGAACACGATGGAACCATCCGGGTTCTTGATTTCACTGACGGCCTTGCGGAATTCGATTTCCGCATAAGACGATTGGCCGGGCTTCGTGAAGCGGCGTTCGATGCGCATGGTTTCGTGTCCTCGTCCATTGGGCGCCCGGCAAAGGGCGCAAAAATTCGTTCCAGCCGTGCGAACTATGCGCGCAGCCGGTTGTTGCCGATCTGTAAGGGATGTTCATCCTTGGATGTGATCCCTGTATCTCGTGGCTTATTCGGCTGCAAGAGTCATGTGAGTACTAAATATAGTATCAACAGCTTCCTGCCGCCAGTCCCCGCGTCATGTTTTTGGCGGTATCCGCAAGGCACGCAAAATCCACCGGCGAACCGCCCCCTGATGGTCGGGACGCCTCTTCTGGACTTGCGAACTGAGATTGAAAGGAACCGGCCTCGTTACTTTCCGGTCCGTTGCCGCCGCAACATAACTGTCACTTTCCTCCTGCGGCATAGATTCGTCAAGCCATAGATTGAAACCGTTTTTTAACCACAAGATATTGTGTGCAGCGCCTGTGGAAAACGGGGATAGCAAAAGCGTTCAAAAAAATCAGTGACTTGGCGAGAGACTTTGAAGCTTGCGCGAGGCTGGTTTCCGCAGCGGAAAGCTAAAACCCCGCATTTCCGGGGTGCGGCATAAAGGCGACACTGCGGTTTTTCCGTGTTTTTTTGCCGTTACCAAAAAAGCATTTCCACACAAAAAAACCGCCCCGAAGGGACGGCTTTTCAGGCTTGGTTTTTGGGTTGCGACAAACGATCAGCCGCGCGATCCCTTGGCGATAGGCTCCTGATAGGTGAAGCCCATGTCCCAGGGAAAATAGATCCAGGTGTCCTGGCTGACCTCGGTGACGAAGGTGTCAATGGTCGGCACGCCCTTCGGCTTGGCGTAAACGCAGGCAAAATGCGCCTTCGGCAACATTTCGCGTACTTCCAGTGCGGTCTTGCCGGTATCGGTCAGATCGTCGACGACGAGCACGCCTTCGCCGCCGTCGGACATCAGTTCCGGCGCCACGCCCTTCAGGAGAACCGTGTCGCCCTGGTTGACGTAATCGTGGCGGGTGGCGATGCAGACCGTATCGATCAGGCGGATGTTCAACTCGCGGGAAATGATCGCCGCCGGAACGAGACCGCCGCGGGTGATACAGACGATCGCCCGGAACTCCCGGCCAAGGCCGGCAAGACGCCACGCAAGCGCGCGGGCGTCGCGGTGAAACTGATCCCAGGTTACGGGAAAGGCTTTATCGGGAAGGGACATGTCGTCTACCATCTGGTCAAAATTGTCGATGGCTTTGGCTAATAGCCGCAAGACCTGCAAAAAGGCAAGCATTGCGCGCAGGCTCTTGCGGCTTCATCCACGGCTACCGGTGTTTAACGCGACAAAAGCGTCATCGCCGTCATGGAATCGAGCAGCGTGCGTGTCACGCCGCCGAACAGCAATTCCCACCAGCGGGAATGGCCGTAGGCGCCCATGACCAGAAGGTCGATGCTGTGGTCTGACAGCCGGTTTTCGATAGCCGCCTGCGGCGAGATGCCGGCGATTTTTTCCTGCGAGGTTACCGTGACGTTGACGCCGTGGCGGGCGAGTGTTGCGGCCAGTTCGGTTCCGGCAAGTCCAGACGATTGCGTTTCGCTCTCGGCCTGATCGACGGAGAAGATCTCGACGCTCTCGGCCGCAATCAGGAAGGGCAGGGCATCGAAGGTGGCGCGTGTTGCCTCGCGGGAGCCGTTCCAGGCGATCAGTACGCGCTTGACCGGTTTGGCAACCGTCAGCACATGCGGAACGAGAAGAACGGGGCGGCCGCTTTCATGCAGAAAGCCGTCTATATCCGAGCGGCTGTCCGAGAGTGCGGAGGAGTTGCTCTGGCGGGCGACGATGAGATCGGCGCAGCGCGCGCTATCGATTGCCGATGACGAGGCGTAGCCCACCGAGGTTATGAAGCTGCGCCACTCATGCGAGATGCCATTGGCAGACAGCGTGTGTTCGAAGAGGTTTCCAACATCCGTGGTTTCCTTGTGCGCCACGTCCTGAAGCACCTGAACGGTGGCGGGGTCGGGAATTTCCATCGGCGCGACGAGCGGAACGGCGGCCAGCGTTTCCATATGCAGGCCAATCACATGCGAGGAAAACTGGTTGGCAAGACTTACCACGAAATCGCCGAGCTTTTGCGTGTTCTCCACATTGTCGATCACTGCCAGTATCGTTTTGTAACCCATTTTTAGCTCCTCGGTGACGCGTCATTTTTGGGGGAGTAGCTGCCTTTGTCGGGTGCCACCCTGATTTTGGTCAATCCGTTTCCATCTCAGGCGGTTGCATCGCCCTTGCTGGCCGACAGTGTTTTTTCCTGACCAATGGTTTCGATCATCGCCGCGACTGCATCCGCCGCCGCTTTCAGGACGGTGGCATCACGGGCGCGCACGACGATCTCAGTCGAAAAGCGTTGTCCGTCATATTTCGGGTAGGAGCCGATGCTGGTTTCGGGGTGCGCCTTCTGGATTGCGGTCAGTGGTGTGCCGATGTCACCCTCGCCATAGGGAGAGCGCACCGACTGCGACATGACTTTCGCGCCGGTGCGCAGCGTCGGCATGACATTGTCCAGCATGGCCTGAAACACCTGCGGAACGCCGGCCATGACGTGGACGTTGCCGATGACGAAGCCGGGGGCGACCGAGACGGGATTGGCGATGTGGCTTGCCCCCCTTGGCATGCGGGCCATGCGCTTGCGCGCTTCGGTGAATTCCATCTCGCGCACACGGTACATGTCACCCAATATCCGCAAAGCCTCGGCATCGTGCTCGCAGGGGAGGCCGAAAGCCACGGATACCGCATCAGCGGTGATGTCGTCATGGGTCGGGCCGATGCCGCCGGAGGTGAAGACATAATCATAGCGGGCGCGCAGCGCATTCAGCGCCTCGACGATTGCGTGCTCCTCGTCGGCGACGATGCGCACTTCCTTCAGGTCTATTCCGGACATGGTGAGCACATCCGCGAGGTGCCCGATATTCTTGTCCTTGGTGCGTCCCGACAGCAATTCGTCGCCGATGGCGAGCATGGCGGCGGTCACGACGGATGGGGTGGGGGAGGGATTGGACATGGGGGTACTCGTCAGCTGTTTTGTCCGACGTTAGTCCGCCGCCCGGTGAATGCAAAGCGGTTTTGAAAAAATGTCTATCTATGAAAGGTTGACGTTCCGGCGTTTCGTTCACTGATTGCGAACAGTGCGTATGCGTATGCACCGCTGGCGTGGGACCGGCCTCTCGGCTACCTTTGCATCACATGCTTGTAACGGGTCACCACTAATGATCATCGCGTTCTTAAAAAGGCTTCTTGCTGGTACGCCTGAGACGATTAACCCTAAGGATACAAAGAAAATGACAAAAGTTCTGGTGCTTTATTATTCATCTTACGGCCATATCGAGACGATGGCATATGCCGTTGCCGAAGGCGTGAAGTCTGCCGGCGCGGAAGTTGTCGTCAAGCGCGTTCCGGAACTGGTTCCTGAGGAAGTCGCCAAATCCTCGCACTTCAAGCTCGATCAGGCTGCCCCCATCGCGACCGTTGACGAACTGGCCGAATACGATGCCATCATCGTCGGTGCCGGCACGCGCTTCGGCACGGTTGCCTCGCAGATGCGCAATTTCTGGGACCAGACCGGCGGTCTGTGGTTCGGCGGCAAGCTCGTCGGCAAGGTCGGCTCTGCCTTCACCTCGTCGGCCACGCAGCACGGCGGTCAGGAATCGACCATCCTTGGTTTCCTCCCTACCTTCCTGCACCACGGCATGGCCGTTGTCGGTCTGCCCTACGCTTTCCAGGGCCAGATGGGCGTCGATGAAATCAAGGGCGGCTCGCCTTATGGCGCCTCCACCATCACCGATGGCGACGGCTCGCGTCAGCCTTCCGCGATCGAACTGGAAGCCGCACGCTATCAAGGCGCACATGTCGCCAAGCTGGCCGCCAAGCTTTCCGCTTGAGCCTGCATTGCTGAAAAAAGAAATGCGGCCCGAAAGGCCGCATTTTCTTGTTCCGGCATCTGACGTCGCCGGTACCGCAGGGAATGATTTTTAAGGCGGGTCAGATCGGCAGGTTGACCATGAAAAGGCAGCTTGCAATCACGACGCCGAGCATGGAAATTTCGAGAAAACCATTCAATCCGTCACGCATTTCAATCCTCCTTGTTGATCGAAGAGAGAACGGAAAAGACTTATCGCGGTTCCATAACAGCAGAATGAAATTTAGGAAATTTTAATGCCCTGCCGCTCCGCCATAAGACGGAGTGGACATCGGTGCTTCAGCCGGTAACGACGAAGGCGACCACGAGGTGGCCGAGAAGGCCGATGGCGAGGCAGGAGAGGAGAAATATGAACAGGGCTTTTTTCATGTTTCCAGAAGCTTCCATCTGTTTTTACCCTTTAAACCGGTTGTCCTGACTTGTTTCGCCTCAGGACGCCATTTTAATTCTCGACCATGGGTCTTGATGCCGTCAGGCCTTGATGTCGAGGCCAGCCTCGATTGCGGCAGCGATGAAGGCCTTGCGCGCATCCTCCGGCTTTTTCCTGCCGGCATCGACGGCGGCGCAGACCAGCAACGCCGCGTCCAACGCATCGCCGTCCTCTATCGGCCAATCCTCGATCATGGCCCAGGACGCCGCCTGCGTGGTCTCGATGCTCGTATAGTCGCCCGGCGTTTCGAACGCGATCAGGACGGGTTTTTGCCAGCGCGTGTTCATCGCTCATCCGTATTGGTTATCGTGCCCGGCTCTAAACCAAGCGGGCAGGATGCGCAATTGGTTTCGGTTGGCTCGCGGTGCGGTCAGTCGTCGCGTCCGAACAGCCAATCGCGAATGATGCGGCGGTCTATGAGTTCGAGCGAGCGATCGGGCGCAATGCGATAGGTTTCCACCGCCCTTGTGCTGCCGTCGATGCGGAACTCGTGGCTGAGGGTGCTGCCGATCGGCGATTTCGTCAGCTTGGTGCGCGGCTGGCCTTTATAGGTGATGCTGCCGGGGATCGGTTCGACATAAGCGGCCGGGCCTGAGGTCGTGCAGCCCGCAAGCGTAAGCGCGATTGCGGCCAATGATACGAGCGTTTTCATCCTGTCCTCCGAAGTGCGTCTGCGAAAACGATATGGCGGCGCAACGGTTCCCCGCCGGGATAAAGGGCAGAGCTATTCGCACCTGCTACTTGCGTCTCGGATTTTGAGTGTCGCGCGCGACCCAGCGGAAGAAAGCGTAGACGAGCAGGCCGAAGATGAAAAGCGGGATGAGGTTCGCAAAACCGGACATATGATTCTCATTTCTCCCTCCCGATCCGGGGTCTAACCGGAGAGAAAGAGGCAAGGCAAGCGTGGCGTGCAGCGCCGCAGGTAAAATGTCCGTGTGCCTGTTTGGGGAACGGTTTGCGTGCTGCGGGAAGATCGCCGGAGAAGAAGGAAACAGGTGAGACCTGGCGCACTGCCAGTGATACCAGGTCTCCCAGTCCCCCGCCAGTTTCAGGGAACGGGTGACTTGATTTAGTATGACGAACGGCACGCGATATACATAGACTGAGAAATTACCTCGAATAAATCGCTACCATGGTCGATGACCAAGGGGCCGGAGCGTGGTGCGTAGCCAATCGCAGCCGCCGTGCGCGCGCACGACTCGCCGCGTTGTCCGCAAATGCCGTTTAACCCGTTGAATCGGCTGGAGATGGATTCCCCGGCCTATGCCACAAGCGGATGGAAGAAACGGAACTTTTTGCGTGTTTGGTCATTAAATACAGCGCATACCTATTTATTCATGGAGGGCTAAACATGATCGGCACCATTCTCGTTATCCTCATCATTCTTTTCCTGATCGGTGCTTTGCCAAGCTGGGGTTACCACAATTACGGTTATGGTCCCTCGGGTGGCCTCGGACTGGTTCTGGTCATCGTCCTAATTCTTGTTCTGCTGGGTCGCATCTGATCGATCCGCATTGAAGATGCAGCGACTGCCCGCACCCGCGCAAAGCGCCGGCTGCGGGCATTGTTTCTTCTGGAATATGAGTGAGATACAAAAAATGACGGAATCCGAAGGGCTTAGGACATGGACGATTGCCCTTTGTCCATCGGACTGGAAAAAACAGCACATTCGGAACGAACCCTCTTGCGCGCATAATGGATTCGTTCTAAATGCCCGCCATCGCTCGAATTCATGAGCGTGTGAGGCCTCGTGGCGGAGTGGTGACGCAGAGGACTGCAAATCCTTGTACCCCGGTTCAATTCCGGGCGAGGCCTCCAAAAATTTCACCGAACAGAACCTGTTTCTTGAACATTTGGCTCACCTTGCGGTCATCGGCTGCTCTTGCCGTTCTAAAAAATCCCGGCCATTTCGCTTTTTCCAGCACTTAGGGCTCACCGCGCTTGAAAGCGCAGGCGTGGGCAATTATGAGATTGTTTAAAGGCGAGGGGATACCCGTGCCGTTTTGAGCTTTTGGGGCCGAGGCTTCCCGACCGGCATCCGCGAAATTGAGGCGATAACGATATGATGGATTTCGAAACCGCACGCGCCAATATGGTCGACAGCCAGTTGCGCACGACCGACGTGACGTCGCATTCGGTGCTGAAGGCGTTTTTGAGCGTGGCGCGCGAAGCTTTCGTGCCGGCGGGTGTGCGGCAGATTGCCTATGTGGACGAGGATCTGCAGATCTGTCCCGCCCGGGATGGTCGCCCGGCCCGTTATGTCATGAAGGCCTCGCCGCTGGCGAAGCTTTTGCAGCTTGCGGCCGTGAACAAGGAAGACGTGGTGCTGGAAGTCGGCGGCGGCGCCGGTTATACCGCGGCCATCCTGTCCCAGCTCGCCGGTTCGGTGGTTTCGCTCGAATGCGACGAAACGCTGGCAGCTGATGCGACAGAGACGCTGGCCTCGCTCGGATATGACAATGTTGCTGTTGTCACCGGCGATCTCGAAAAGGGTTATGCGGGCGAAGCACCCTATGACCTGATCTTCATCAACGGCTCTGTCGAGGAAGTGCCGGCGGCACTGACCGACCAGCTGCGCGATGGCGGACGTCTGGTCGTCGTTGTCGGATACGGTAACGCTGCCAAGGCAACCGTTTACCGCCGCGATGGCAACAGCACATCGGCTGCAACCTCTTTCAACGCTTCGATCAAGCCTCTGCCCGGTTTTGCCAAGGCGGCCGAATTCGTTTTCTGATCTTTAAAAGCGATCATTGTTTTGGACGCCGGGGTGGATTTTCCGCCCCGGCGTTTGTTTTTGCGGGTGCCGCACCGGCGGACCCGCTTCGCCCACCCAATTGCCCCAAAAGACCATTCTCACAAAGCTGTGCATCACGGCGAAACTTGTCGAATCAGTGATTTAGTTCCTGACTATGCTGCCCTAGACTAAGGGTGATTCGGGGTGTGCGTATTTCTACCCCTTTTCAGGCCATCGGCCCGAAAACCGGAAGCGATTTTCGACAGGAACGGTGTGCAGATTTAAAATGTTGGAGCGTCCTTTGGGCGTCCGTATGGACGCAAGGCGTTCTAGAGAGTGGAAACCGGGGATTGATATGGCTCAGCCAAGCGTAGCGCGTGAACCGTCCATGGAAGAGATCTTGGCGTCCATACGCCGGATCATCGAAAGCAACGAGACTGGACCTACCGGTGCGTTTTCCGGGCAGTTGCCGCCTGTCTATGACGACGAAGACGATGGCGCAGGCGAAGCGTCCTTCGTGACGGAGGCCATCAGCCCGCCGGCGCGCGTTCCCCCCGCCGCAAACCAGGCATTTGGCGCAAGGCCGGTGCAGGATTTTTCCGCGACTTCCGAAAAGCAGACGCCAGAACAGCAGGAAATCTCGGCCGAGAAAAGCATGTCGCTTGCCGATGTTGCCGCGCGCGTTCGCGCTGCCGCCGACCGCAACGCTGCCATGGGGCCGCAGGCATTTGCCGCCCAGGCGCAGCGTGAGCCCATGCAGGCAGCCCCGGCCGCTCATTCCTCCAGCGCACCCCAGCCTTCGGCTGTGCAACAGGTTGAACGCCCTGCGCCGCAGCGCCCGACGGATGTGCGGCCACTGCTGGCGGCCGCTGCCGCGAGCACCAGTGAACAGCCGGCAGCTTTTGCCGCCGAGGATCGCGCTGCTGCTGCCGCTGTCGAGAGCGCAGCTTTTGAGAACCGTTTCGACCAGCTGACGCTGCGTGGCGCCATCGAAACGCCTGTAGCCCAAGAGCATTTCGAGATTTCGGTGCAGGAACCTGCTGTCGAGATGCCGTCATTCGATCTGGCCGAACCCAAGGAAGAGGGCGGCCTTTCGCTCAACCTCATTTCCGCGGCTGCCGGTGCGCAGATCGCCCGTTCCTTCAGCGAACTTGCGGAAATTTTCGATGGCGTCGAACGGCGCTCGATCGAGGATATGGCCGCCGAAATGCTGCGTCCGATGCTGCAGGACTGGCTGGAAGACAATCTGCCGACCCTTGTTGAGCGTCTCGTGCGTGAGGAAATCGAACGCGTGGCGCGCGGCTCGCGCCGCTAGGCCTTGTTCGTCCGCATCTTGTAACATGCGCAAGATAATGAAACAGAGGCCGCTCCGGCACCGGGGCGGCTTTTTTGTTGAAGATGAAGGCGCTATGGGGTCATAGTCGCTGACGGGTCGGTTTCTGTTGACTCTCGACCATCCATCCTTATTTAAAAAAATCCACACAAGAACTCTAAAATTCAGGTCAGGAAATGCTCGAAAAGACCTACGATTCCGCATCCGTCGAACCGAAGATCGCCAAAGCCTGGGACGAGGCGAACGCTTTTCGTGCCGGCGCCAACGCCAAACCGGGCGCGGAAACCTTCACCATCGTCATCCCGCCGCCGAATGTGACCGGCTCCTTGCATATGGGCCATGCGCTCAACAACACGCTTCAGGACATACTGGTCCGCTTTGAGCGCATGCGCGGCAAGGACGTGTTGTGGCAGCCGGGCATGGACCATGCGGGCATCGCCACGCAGATGGTCGTCGAGCGCAAGCTGATGGAACAGCAGCTTCCGGGCCGCCGCGAAATGGGCCGTGAGGCCTTCGTGGAGAAGGTCTGGGAATGGAAAGCCGAATCCGGCGGTTTGATCTTCAACCAGTTGAAGCGCCTCGGTGCGTCCTGTGACTGGTCGCGTGAGCGCTTCACCATGGATGAGGGTCTGTCCGAGGCCGTTCTCGAGGTGTTCGTCACCCTTTACAAGCAGAACCTGATCTACAAGGACAAGCGCCTCGTCAACTGGGACCCGAAGCTGCAGACCGCGATTTCCGATATGGAAGTCGAACAGCTGGAAGTGAAGGGCAACCTTTGGCACTTCCGTTATCCGCTGGAAAAGGGTGTGACCTATCAGCACCCGATCGCATTTGACGAGGAAGGCAAGCCCACCGAGTTCGAAACGCGCGATTACATCGTTGTTGCGACCACGCGGCCAGAAACCATGCTCGGCGATACCGGTGTTGCGGTGAACCCGGAAGACGAGCGCTACAAGGGCATCATTGGCAAGCATGTCATCCTGCCGATCGTTGGCCGCAAGATCCCGATCGTTGCCGATGACTACGCCGATCCGACGGCCGGAACTGGCGCCGTGAAGATCACGCCTGCGCACGACTTCAACGATTTCGAGGTCGGCAAGCGTTGCGGTCTGCGCGCCATCAACGTCATGAATATCGATGGGACGATCTCCATCAAGGAGAACGAGGATTTCCTCGAGGGCCTCAATCATCCGGCGGCGCTGCACGGCGCATGGGATCGCCTGGAAGGGCAGGATCGTTTCTTCGCCCGCAAGGTCATCGTCGAAATCTTCGAGGAAGCCGGCCTGCTCGACAAGATCGAGCCGCACAAGCACGTCGTGCCGCATGGCGACCGTGGCGGCGTGCCGATCGAGCCGCGCCTCACCGACCAGTGGTGGGTGGACAACAAGACGCTGGCTCAGCCGGCAATTGCCTCGGTTCGCGAAGGCCGCACCAATTTCGTGCCTAAGAACTGGGAAAACACTTATTTTCAGTGGATGGAGAATATCCAGCCCTGGTGTATCTCGCGGCAATTGTGGTGGGGACACCAGATTCCGGCATGGTACGGTCCTGACGGGCAGGTCTTCGTTGAAAAGACCGAGGAAGAGGCGCTTCAGGCCGCTATCCAGCATTATATCGCCCATGAAGGTCCGTGGAAGGCCTGGGTCGAGGAGAAGCTTGAAAACTTCAAGCCGGGGGAAATCCTGACCCGTGACGAAGACGTTCTCGATACCTGGTTCTCGTCGGCGCTGTGGCCGTTCTCGACGCTCGGCTGGCCGGAAAAGACACCGGAACTGGCGCGCTATTATCCGACCAACGTGCTTGTCACCGGTTTCGACATCATCCCGTTCTGGGTCGTCCGCATGATGCAGATGGGTCTGCATTTCATGAAGGACGATGCCGGCAATCCGGTCGAGCCGTTCAGCACCGTCTATATCCACGCGCTGGTTCGCGACAAGAACGGCCAGAAGATGTCGAAGTCCAAGGGCAACGTCATCGATCCCCTGGAACTGATCGACGAATACGGTGCGGATGCGCTGCGCTTCACGCTCGCCATCATGGCGGCGCAGGGTCGTGACGTGAAACTCGATCCGGCACGTATTGCCGGTTATCGCAACTTCGGCACGAAGCTCTGGAACGCCACGCGTTTTGCCGAAATGAACGGTGTAAAGCGCGATCCGCATTTCCTGGCCGAAACCGCATCGCTGACGATCAACCGGTGGATCCTGACCGAGCTTGCCAACACCGCGCGCGATGTGACGGCGGCTCTTGAGAACTTCCGGTTCAACGATGCATCCGGCATCCTCTACCGTTTTGTCTGGAACCAGTTCTGCGACTGGTACCTGGAACTGCTCAAGCCCGTTTTCGGCGGCGAGGATGAGGCGGCGAAGGCGGAATCGCAGGCCTGCGCGGCCTATGTTCTGGATGAGATCTACAAGCTCCTGCATCCCTTCATGCCTTTCATGACGGAAGAGCTGTGGGCGCATACGGCGGGCGAGGGCGAGGAGCGGGCTGATCTTCTCTGCCTTACCGACTGGCCGACTCCGGAATTCCGCGACGATGCCGCGGCTGCGGAAATCAACTGGCTGATCGATCTGGTTTCCGGCATCCGCTCGACGCGTGCCGAGATGAACGTGCCGCCGGGCGCCACCGCATCGCTGGTGGTGGTCGGTGCCAACACCTCGACAGAAGCGCGGCTGGATCGCCATGCAGCCGCCATCCGGCGCCTGGCGCGTGCCGATGAAATCCGTGGTGCCGATGTGGCGCCCAAGGGCTCCGCGCAGATCATCATCGGTGAGGCCACCGTCTGCCTGCCGCTCGGCAACCTCGTCGATCTCGCGGCCGAAAAGGCCCGTCTCGAAAAGGCGATCGGCAAGGTGGACGCGGAGATGGAACGGATCGACAAGAAGCTGTCGAACGAAAAATTCGTGGCCAATGCCGATCCGGAGGTTGTGGCCGCCGAGCGCGAGCGTAAGGCGGAACTGGAAGTTCAGTTGACAAGTCTTCGAACCGCCCTGCAGCGGGTCAGCGAAGCTGGATAAGGTTCCTGTTGCATGTAAAATCAAAACGCCCCGTGAAAACGGGGCGTTTTGCGTTCTGTCAGGTCTGGCTCAGTTCATTGCTGCGTTGCAATGGCGAATCATGCACTGCGTGACAGCGCGATTATTTCAGCCGCGAGGCGCACAAAACCGCGCGGCAAGACGAAAAAGATCAATAAAAACGGCCTGATAAGCGATTTTCTTCGGAAACGTCCAACTGTGGTTATTTGGCGACATTTCCGGTGCGGGTTGGGAGTTTGTTTCGTTTTGTGTCGTTTTTTTTAATTGGATTAGAATAATAGCCTAAAATGATTATGTAAGATGCCCAACATCAAAAACTTACGTAAAAAAATGGCCATCCGGTGGCAACCGCGCCGCGCCGCGGCAGATTGTCATTTGCCGCAAAGCATTTCACTCTCTCAATGATCACATTGCCTTGATTGGGGAGAGAGATGGCAAAAACTGCATTTTTTCGCGGCGCAGTATGTTTCGTAGCCAGCATCGCGGCGGTCACGCCTTCACTGGCGGGCGGCCTCGAGCGCGGTGGCTACAATATCGACCTGCTGTTCGACCCGTCCGACTATGTTCTCGACAGTTCCGCCACATTCGTTGCGCCGCAGCGCAAGGTTGAGAATGCGCGTGACAATCCGCTGAAGAGCGGTCCGCTGCCTGCGACGTGGTCAAGGAGTGCAGATGACTCTGAAAACTTCTGGTCGACCCGCATCGGCGCCAAGGCGGCAATCGGCGATTTCGGCGACTGCATGTTCGATTATTCGCAGCCTTGGGGCGCGCATCTCAATCCCGGCATCTGGCAGGGATCGAGCTACAATATCGAAACCAAGGTCAAGTCGCACAATTACGCCACCACATGCCGTGTGAAGTTTGATCTTGGCAAGGGCGACTTCTCGATTATCGGCGGCGGCTTTTACCAGGAGATCAGCGGTTATAAATACCGTCAGGTTCTTGGGCCAGCTGTTCTTGGCCTCAATCCGGCCTGGTCCAGCTTCAGCGGCGTCGGCAAACTTGAGATGGAAGGGGACGGTTGGGGCTGGCGCGCCGGCGTTGCCTACGAAATCCCCGAGGTGGCCTTCCGTGCGAGCCTTGTTTATAACAGCGCCGTCGATCACGACCTGACCGGGTTCGCCGACGTCAGAGGGGTTCCGCAGACGCCGCCGTCCATCTCTCCGACACTCGCGAAATACGGCGGCAAGCTCGTGCCGATCTATGGCTCTGTTTCAATGCCAGACAGCATCGAACTCAAGGTGCAATCCGGCATAGCGCCGGACTGGCTCGCTTTCGGTTCGGTGAAGTGGACTGACTGGAGCCAGATTCAGGTCATTCCTTTCTGCGCGGTAGGGACGTCTCCCTGCGTTCCGAGCGGCGCTGACACGCTGAACACGCTAGACCTGTTTTATCGTGATGGCTGGACGATTTCCGGCGGCGTTGGTCACAAGTTCAACGAACAGTGGAGCGGTGCTGTAAGCCTGACCTGGGATCGCGGTACATCGACGGTCATCGGCACACAGACCGACACCTGGACGCTGGGCACGCAGATCGTCTACTCGCCGAACAAGAATATCGAGTTCAAGGTTGCCGGTGCTCTCGGCCTCCTGACCTCCGGTAGCTCATCCATCAACGGTGGACCTTGCGGCGCTGGCTTCACCTGCGGCAACGAGGCGGGCTACGACTTCGGCAACGATCTCGTGGCTGCGATCTCTACGGGCGTCAAGGTCAAGTTCTGACACCATTCGCACACCTGAACGAAAAGAAAGGTCCGGTTTACCAACCGGACCTTTTTTCATTCCCGACTATGATTCCTGCTCGATAAAAATTTCTAGCCCGAAAGTTTTGTGACGATTTGGCAACACTTTTCTGCAAGCGTGGTGCAGCGTTGGAATGTGGGCATATCTGTCCATTTCCCGCCACAAACAAGGTGCTTGGCTTCTGTTTATGGACGCGGGGATGGAAGAACATGCAGGCGTTTGATGTGGGCCTGCGGAGTTGCGAAGAGTGAAAACGGGTTTGGATTCAGGGTTTAAGCAAGTAATACGGGAATTTGATCCGGGTTTCTTGTTTGGCGCTGACCGGCAGGCGGTCAAACGCCGTTATATTGCCGGAAATTATGCCTATATCTGTCTCACTGAAAATTTGGAGCAATTACCGCATATGACCACCGGCAGTGCGCTGGAAAGTGCTGCCGGAAAGACGCAGTGTGTTCGAAAAATCGCGACCCGGCGGGGTTCAGCTTTGCAGTATTCCGCAAGTATTGGCTATATGCCGGGAAGAGTGAGAGAAGTTCGCCTAAATGCTGAAATGTGAAGCACATGTTCTAAAGCCGCTCATCATGAGCCTTTTGCTTGCGTCGCTCGCAATGCCGGTGCTGGCTTTTGACATCAACGCAGGCGTTACCAAGGAATCAGGCCCCTTCGACCTGTTCAAGTTCGGCTTCAAGGCCTACAAGAACGGTAACAAGGACGAAGCCGTCGAGGCCTATCGCTATGCGGCCGAAAAGGGCCATACCGGCTCGCGCTGGGCGCTTGCCAATATGTATGCCTTCGGCGATGGCGTTGCCAAGAACGACTTCGAAGCCTTCAAGATTTACAGCGAAATCGCCAGCCAGGGTGTCGAGCCGGGCTCCGAGGATACCGGCTTCTTCGTCAACGCGCTGCTTTCTCTTGCCGATTATTATCGGCACGGCATTCCCGGCACTCCGGTAAAGATGGACCTGTCGCAGGCCCGCCAGCTTTATTTTCAGGTGGCTTCCACCTTTGGCGTGGCTGAAGCGCAGTTTCGTCTGGCGGAAATGATCCTTGCGGGTGAGGGCGGCCGGGCGGATGTGCAGCAGGCCAAGAAGTGGCTCAATCAGGCACGCAAGCACGGCCATGCCGGCGCCATGTCGATTTTCGGTAATCTGCTTTTCCAGGAAGGCCAGACGACGCAGGGGCTCGCCTTCATGACGGCCGCGCTCGACAAATGCACGGCGGTGGATTGCACCTGGATCCAGACCCTTCAGGAACAGGCTTTTTCGCTCGCGGGTGAAAACGATCGCCGCGCGGCCATCGCGATGGCGCAGAACATGCAGATCGACGATCCGAACTGACAATGACGTCCATTGTGGCTGAGGCGACTTAGAGCACGTCCTGTTTAAACAGAATCGTTTGAAGTGCTCTAACTCTTTGTTTCAGAGCACTTTACTGGAAATGCTGTAACTCGCGCGGCGAGCGCCGTTCAATTAATCGGCGTGAAATTGAAATAACCGCAGACCGGTACGTGGTCGGACGGTTTTTCCCAAGCCCGCACATGTTTTTCGATGCTGACCGATTGCAGCCTGTCGGCAGCTTCCGCCGACAGCATGAGGTGATCGATGCGGATGCCGTTATTTTTAGGCCATGCGCCAGCCTGATAATCCCAGAAGGAATAAAGTCCGGGTTCATCCGTCGTCGCGCGTGCGGCATCGGTAAAGCCGAGATTTTCCAGCCTGCGGAATGCCGAGCGCGTCTTGGGCAGGAACAGCGCATCGCCCGCCCAGACCCGCGGATCGTGGCAATCGAAGGGTTCGGGGATGACGTTGTAGTCACCCGCCAGAATAAGCGGCTCCTCAAGCGCAAGGCGATCTTCGGCAAAGCGGCGCAGCCGCTCCATCCATGCGAGCTTGTAAGGATATTTGACCGGATCGTCAGGCGGATTGCCGTTCGGCAGGTAGAGCGAGCAGACCCGGATCGCACCGCCATCAACGGAAAACACGCCCTCGATGAAGCGCGCCTGTTCATCGGCATCGTCGCCCGGCAGGCCGCGATTGATCTCGTCGGGCTTCATCTTCGACAGAAGGGCGACGCCGTTGAAACCCTTCTGGCCATGGGTCTCGACGTGATAGCCGAGCGCTTCCAGCTCAAGGCGGGGAAAGCCTTCGTCAACTGACTTAATTTCCTGAAGGCAAACGATGTCGGGCGATGAATCCTTCAACCACTGGCAGAGGTTTTCGATACGCGCCTTGACGCCGTTGATGTTCCAGGTGGCAATCTTCATCGGAGTTTCCCTTTTGTGAGGTTACTTTTACCCGATGCAAAAGCGATTGCCACCGTTTTTGGAAACGGCTGGTGAGGATGTGGTGGATAGAAGCCGGGGCAGGGTAGATCAACAGCTATGGATGCACCGCAGCGTCCCCAAACCCTCATTCCTGTGCTTGTCACAGGAATCCAGTCAGCCCAAGTCCTTGGGCTGAAAGGGTTGTCTCCCCGCGCAGACGCGCGTCGGCTGGATTCCTGTGACGAGCACAGGAACGAGGGCGGAGAGAAAGGCGTGAATGATCTCAAGCTTGGCGCTTGATATCACTATCAAATAGAAAAGCTGGTGCCGCAGCCGCAGCTTGCGACCGCGTTCGGGTTCTTGATCTGGAAGGACTGGCCGAGCAGATTGTCGACGAAGTCGATTTCAGAGCCGGCCATATAGACAACCGACAGGCTGTCGATCAGCACCTTGGCGTCTCCGCGCGCAATCACGATGTCGTCATCGGCGGGGTCTTCCGCCAGATCGAACTTGTAGGAGAAGCCCGAGCAGCCGCCGCCTTCCACCGAAACGCGCAGAGCCTGCTTGCCCGCATCCGCTGCCACGATCTGGGCGATTCGCTTCGCTGCGGCTTCCGAAAGTGTAATGTCGCTGTTTTCCATGTCGTTCCTCGTGCCGGGGTCAAGAACCGGAGAGCAATAGATTTGTCGCCACCATTATAAACCAGTCAAATAAACGGTCTATAGCGATGTCCGCAACGGCCTTTGCAGCGATGATGCTTTGCGCCGACCTTTGCGATAGGTATGAAGGGTGGATGAAAAGGTCAATGGTCAAAGGCCACGGACTTCGGGTCAAAGGAAGTCCCGGCCAGAGAACAGTACAGGTGGATGAATGATTATAGACCAGCGCGCATTGGGTTTCGGAAGTGGCGAGAGGGCGGTTTTCGCCTCTGATCCATGGACCACGCGCGGGCGTCTTTTTGCTGAGGAGGGTAGCCTGACGCGCTCGGAGTTCCAGCGCGACCGGGACCGCATTGTCCACACCACGGCCTTCCGCCGACTTAAACACAAGACGCAGGTTTTCATCAGCCCTGACGGCGACCATTACCGCACCCGGCTCACCCACACGATCGAGGTTGCGCAGATTGCCCGCGCACTCGCACGTGCTCTGAAGCTGGACGAGGATCTGGCCGAGGGCGTGGCTCTGGTGCATGATTTCGGCCACACGCCGTTCGGCCATACCGGGGAGGATGCGCTGGATGCGGTGTTGTTGCCCTATGGCGGCTTCGATCACAACGCACAGTCGCTGCGCATCGTCACCAAGCTGGAGCGCCGTTACGCCGAATATGACGGCATCAACCTGACATGGGAGACGCTGGAGGGGCTGGTGAAGCACAATGGCCCGCTGGTCAATGCCGAGGGCGAGGGCGTGAAGGGCCCGGTTCCGCTGCCCATCCTCGAATATTGCGAGCTGCAGGATCTGGAAATCGGCAGCTATGCCAGCCTTGAAGCACAGATGGCGGCTATTGCCGACGACATCGCCTATAATACCCATGATATCGATGACGGCCTGCGTGCCGGTTATCTGAGCTTCGAGATGCTGGAAGAGGTGCCTTTCCTCAGCAAGCTGATGGCCGAGGTACGTGCGAAATATCCCGTGCTCGACAAGGAACGCTTCGCCAATGAAATCATGCGCCGCCAGATCACCCATATGGTCGAGGATGTAATCGGGGTCGCGCAGCAGAATCTTTCCCGGCTGAAACCGAAGAGTGCGGCCGATATCCGCGCCGCCGATTTCACCGTCGCGACTTTCTCGCCGGAAATGGCTGAAACCGACAGGCAGATCAAGAAACTGCTGTTTGCCCATATCTACCGGCATCCGGAAATCATGCGCATCCGCGCCGGCGCTACGCAGATCGTTACCGACCTTTTCCACCGTTATATGGAAGTGCCGGCAGAGATGCAGAGTCACTACTGGGTGGACAGCATTTCCGGTATGAGTAAGGCCGCAAAAGCCCGCCATGTGGGGGATTATCTGGCTGGTATGACCGACAGTTATGCACTGCGCGCCCACCAGCGGCTGTTTGACCACACCCCCGATTTGCGATAGGGCAGCGGGCGATCGCGAAGCCGACCCGGTTATGATGGCCGGACATGAACAGAAGCCCTTCGCGCAGGTTGGAACGATGAACATTTTTGCCGATTTCGATACCAGGATCAAAAACGCGCTCGAGACTCTCGATCTCGTGAAAGAGAACCGCGAAAAGGTCGATTTCAGTCGAATTACGGTCGAATCCCCGCGCGATCTGAGCCATGGCGATGTCGCAACCAATGCCGCTATGGTGTTGGCGAAGCCGCTTGGCACCAATCCCCGGGCGCTGGCCGAACTCATCGTGCCAGCACTTCAGGCCGATGGCGATGTCGATAGCGTCAACGTCGCCGGTCCCGGCTTCATCAATCTCAAGGTCTCTGTCGGTTACTGGCAGCGTCTTCTTGCCGACATGATCGGGCAGGGCATCGATTTCGGCCGCTCGAAGATCGGCACGGGCCAGAAGATCAACGTCGAATATGTCTCCGCCAACCCCACCGGTCCGATGCATGTCGGCCATTGCCGTGGTGCTGTCGTGGGTGACACGCTGGCGAACCTGCTCGCCTTCGCCGGTTATGGCGTGACCAAGGAATATTACATCAACGATGCCGGCTCGCAGATCGACGTGCTCGCGCGTTCGGTCTTCCTGCGTTACCGCGAGGCGCTTGGCGAAGATATCGGCGCCATTCCGTCGGGCTTCTACCCCGGTGACTATCTCGTTCCAGTCGGCCAGGCGCTGGCGGATGAATATGGCATCAAGCTGCGCGCCATGCCCGAGGAAAAGTGGCTGCCTATCGTCAAGGACAAGGCGATCGCCGCAATGATGGTGATGATCCGCGAGGATCTGGAGACGCTGAACGTCAAGCACGACGTGTTCTTCTCGGAGCGCACGCTGCATGAGGGCAATGGCGGCCCCATTCTCTCGGCCATCAACGATCTCACCTTCAAGGGCCACGTCTACAAGGGCACCCTGCCGCCGCCGAAGGGCGAGTTGCCGGAAGACTGGGAAGATCGCGAGCAGACGCTGTTCCGTTCCACCGAGGTGGGCGACGACATGGACCGTGCGCTGATGAAGTCGGATGGTTCCTACACCTATTTTGCCGCCGACGTCGCCTATTTCAAGAACAAGTTCGATCGCGGTTTTTCCGAGATGATCTATGTGCTCGGCGCCGACCACGGCGGCTACGTGAAGCGGCTTGAAGCGGTTGCGCGCGCCGTCTCGGAAGGCAAGTCTAAGCTGACGGTTCTTCTGTGCCAGCTCGTGAAGCTGTATCGCGATGGCGAGCCAGTGAAGATGTCGAAACGCTCAGGCGATTTCGTCACGCTGCGCGATGTGGTGGACGAAGTAGGTCGCGATCCCGTGCGATTCATGATGCTCTATCGGAAGAATTCCGAGCCGCTGGACTTCGATTTTGCGAAAGTGACCGAACAATCTAAGGATAATCCGGTCTTTTACGTGCAATATGCGCATGCCCGTTGCATGTCCATCTTCCGCCAGGCGCAGGAAGCGTTTCCGGGTCTTGCGCTCTCGCAGGACGACATGGCGTCTTCCGTTACTTTGATTAGCGATATCAACGAGTTGCAGCTGGTTGCAAAGCTTGCTGAGTACCCGCGCCTGATCGAATCCGCAGCCCTTTCGCACGAGCCGCACAGGCTTGCTTTTTACCTCTACGATCTCGCCAGTTCCTTCCATGGACACTGGAACAAAGGTAAAGACCATCAGGAATTACGTTTTATTAACGATAAAAACCGAGAATTGAGCATTGCCAGACTCGGGCTGGTGAATGCTGTCGCGAATGTTTTGAAGTCTGGTCTTACGCTTTTAGGAGCGGACGCGCCTGACGAGATGCGATAACATATCACCATTATTTGCTCACAATACGCTGGCAAGAGCTGCAATGCGTAGATGGTGGAACACGTAATGGTCGAAAAAAATGTCGCGTATAACCGGGACGCCCGGTCTGAAGGGTTCGCTGACAACGATCCTCTGGCAGAACTGGCGCGTATCGTCGGTTTCGATGAGCGTCCTTCGCATGCGGGTTCCGAAGCTGCGCCACGCGCCGGCTCTGCGGCAACCCGCCGCGAACCCGAATTCAATCTCGAAGACGAGTTGCTTCGAGAGTTCGAGGTTTACGATGCGCCGCATGCCGATCCGGTCGTTCTTGACCCGGCAAACGATGTGCGTGCGGGCATCCACCCCAGCGACTTCATGCAGCGCGTCGAATCGGTTTTCGCCCGCCGCGAGCCTGAGCTTGCACCGGCGGACGAACCCGTGTTCGAGGCAAGTCCCGCGCCCGAAGTGAGCCAGGAGCCGCTTCCCGAGGCCGATCAGGCCTACATTCACAATTACGTCGAGACGTCGACGCAGGACATCCGCGCGGATTTCCGTGACGATGCCGGTGCGGTTGCCGAGGTTTTCGATGTGCATTCGCGCCAGTCGCGCCCTGCCGAGCCGGTGGTTTACCAGCAGGCCGCATGGGAAGAGCAGCAGGCTGTCGAGCCGGCTCAAAGCACATGGCACGCTATGCCTGAGCTTCCGGCCGATGTTTCGAGCAATATTGCGCATTCCGATCAGAGCCATGCGCCTGAGCCGCAGGCTTTCGATCTTGCCGATGAGGTAGAGATCGCCGTCGCCGAAGCGCCGGCACCGATTTCGGTGCGTCCGCCTTCGCATGGTGGCCGTTCTTCGCTGGAATTTTCCAGCCTGCGTCTGCCGCTTGCCAATTTCGGCGCGCGCCGCGATGTTGCGGCAGGTGATCCGAAGCGGATCGAGCCGAGGTCCGAAGCGTTGCCCGCAGCCCGGATCGAGCCACAGGCTGAACCCGTTCCGGCGCCTGAGCCCGTCTTCGTTCAGGCGGAAGAAACCGCACCGACCTTTGCGCCTTCGGTTGCAGAGAAGCCGGTTGAAACAAATCTTTCGCCGATGGACGAACTGATCTACGGCGTTGCGAAATATTCCATTCCCGGACGCGGCGAAGAGCCTGTCGTTCAGGATGCCCCAATCGCACAGGCTGCGCCTATCGTTCCGGCTGCAAGAGTGGAACCGCCGTTGGTTGCCACGGCGCCGGTTGCCGCAGCCCCTGTAAAGGCAGCTCCGGTCGTAGCAGCGCCGCCCGTTCAGGAGCCGGACTTTGGGGATTTTGCAGGTTTCAACGACGATGATTTCGAGCTTGCGCTTGATGATCTCGATCTTGACCTCGATCTTTCCGAAATCGCTGCAGCGGAAGTCGCACCTGCGCCTGTGCCGCAGCCCGTTCGCCAGCAGCCGGTCGCTCCGGTAGCTGTTGCTGCCGCCGTGCCGCAGCCGGTGCGGGAACAGCCAGCACCTCAGCCGCGCCCGGCCCCGGTTGCTGCAATTCCGGTAGCCGCCGCTCCGGTTCAGCCGCGTCCGGTCGCAGCCGCACCGCAACCGGTTGCACCACAAACGCTGGAAAGCCTGCCTTTCGATCCCTCGCAGATCGGTGAGACGGAAGAACATCCGGAAAATATTACCGAGATGGACGTGCCGGAATTGCCGGTTGGCGTTTTCGAACCCAAGCCTGTCGCCCGTCGTCACGAAGAAGACCTTGATATCGACACCGAGCTCGCAACGCTGTTTGCCCCGGCGGTTGCCGGTGGTCTCGACCGTCACAAACATGCGGAAAACCGGGCTGCTGCCCCGCAGTCGCGTCCTCAGGCACAGGGTCCGGAGGAAGTCGACGAGTTTGAGCGGGCGCTGGAAGAAGATTTCCGCCGCTCCATGCAGGAGGCTGCTGCCTCGCGTGGCAATGCGCCGCGCGATGCCGAGAATACCTATGTCGACCATCAGGCGGCCTATCGCGAAGAAGAAGAACGCGGCGGTCGCCGCTGGATCATGCCGGTTGCCGCAGCAATCGGTCTGGTGCTTGTCGGTGGTGGTGTTTACGCGCTGATGTCAGGCGGTTCGTCCGGTGCAGGCTCCAATGGCGCGCCGGTCATCATTTCCGCCGATAACGACCCGATGAAGGTGGTGCCGGAAAATCCGGGTGGCCGCGTCGTGCCCAATCAGGACAAGGCGGTTTACGACCGCGTGGCCGGTGGTAGCGCTGCCGATCCGAAGCAGCCGGCGCTGATCTCCAGCAACGAAAAGCCTGTCGATGTGGTCCAGCGTACGCTGATACCCGAACAGCTGCCGCTGGAAGGCGAAAACGACGCGGACATGGAAGCCACCGGCACGCCGGTTGGCGAGACTGAAGATCCGCGCCTGCTTTCGCCGGAAGAAAAGGCCAGCCAGAACGAAGGTGCCGGTGCGACGGGCGTTTCGCCGCGCAAGGTTCGCACCATGATCGTCAAGCCTGATGGTACGCTGGTTGCACAGGAAGTCGATGCGCCTGCTGCCCAGCCACCGAAGGCAGACAAGGTCGCGGAGCTTGCTGCACCGCAGGCAGCCAAGCCGGGTGAGGGCGCTCCCGCCGTCATCGCCGCTTCGCGTGTTCCGGTTGCGCCTGAACACCCGCAGGCCAATACGCCAGCCGCTTCCTCCACACCGGCCTCGCAGTCGGCTGCGCCCGTTCCTTCGGCGCGTCCGTCCGCACAGCCTTCCAATGTGGTGGCAACGGTGACCAATCAGGGCAACGTCCGTCCTGCTGCAACTGCTCCGGCCCAGCCGCAGGCTGCACAGCAGCAGACAGCCGCCGCCATGCCCGCAGCAACGAGCGCGCCGTCTTCGGGTGGTTATTACATCCAGATTGCGTCCCTGCCGAGCCAGGCGGAGGCCCAGAAGTCCTACCAGAACATGTCGGCCAAGTTCGGTTCGGTCATTTCTGGTCGAGGCGTCGACATCAAGGCCGCTGAGATCGCCGGCAAGGGCACGTTCTACCGCGTCCGCATCCCGGCGGGTGACAAGAACGAAGCCGTGGCGCTGTGCGAAAAGTTCCGCGCAGCGGGTGGCAGCTGCCTGGTGGCGCGCTGATAGCGGCTGATCCGGTTGAGTGAAGATTGGGGGCTGCCGTCTGAGGCAGCCCTCGCAGTGGGGAAAGGCTTTCCTCACATTCGACGTCATCCTCGGCCCCGTGTCGAGGATCTGCCAACGTTTCGCCAACCGGTCGGTTGCAGATGCTCGGGACAGGCCCGAGCATGACGGCGGAGGGGTTGTCGACTTATCCCCGACGCCTTGCGGTATAAGGCCATTTCCCCATTCTGTGAGCGTGACATCATGACCGATTGCAAAGCTATGATCCTCGGATGCGGTGGGCTTACGCTTTCCGCTGACGAGATTGCCCTTTACCGCAATGAGCGGCCCTGGGGTTTCATTCTATTCGGGCGCAATATCGGTGATGCGCAACAGATTACCGATCTCGTCGCCTCAATGCGCGATGCCGTCGCGCGGCCGGATGCACCGGTTCTGATCGATCAGGAAGGCGGGCGCGTTCAGCGCATCAAGCCGCCGCTTTTGCAAGCCTATCCGAATGCCCGCATTCTCGGCGAAATATACGAGCGTGACCGCGAGGAAGGCCTGCGCGCGGCGTGGTTGATGTCGCGTCTGCACGCTTTCGATCTCATGAAATTCGGCATCAATATCGATTGCCTGCCGGTGCTCGACGTGCCGGTGGAAGGCGCCAGCAACGTCATTGGCAACCGGGCCTATGGCTACAGCGCGACCATGGTGGCGGAGATGGGGCAGGCAGCGGCTGACGGCCTCAAGGCGGGCGGCATGTTGCCTGTCATGAAACACATGCCGGGCCACGGTCGCGGCATGGTGGATTCGCACCATGAATTGCCTGTTGTCGATGTGCCGCTGGACGAGCTGGACGCCCATGATTTTGTGCCATTCCGCGCGCTGAACCTTGAATTGATGGCGATGAGCGCGCATCTGGTGTTCAACGCCGTCGATCGGGAGCGTCCGGCAACGACCTCGCCAAAGGTGATCGAGGAGATCATTCGTGGGCGAATCGGCTTTGACGGTATGTTGATGTCCGACGACAGTTCCATGAATGCGCTTAAGGGCACGCTTGGCCAGCGTGCCGCGAATATTGTTGCGGGCGGCTGCGATATAGTCTTGCATTGCAACGGCGTGATGGGTGAAATGCTTGAGGTCGTGAAGGAGGTTCCCGTTCTTTCCGGCCGTTCGCTGGAGCGGGTGCGGGCCGTGGAAGCGGGTTTTCCCGCCACTGATGCCTCCGACGAAGCCGAACTGAGAGCCGAATTTAACGCCATGTGGGCCGTTTCCTGACAATCGGGCGGCGGGCCGGTACTCGGGACGACAGGCCGGACGCCCGGCGGATGGAACAATGGCAGCAGACAAGTCTCGCACTTCAACGCCTATGGACAAGCTCTGGCAGGATGTGACGCCCGAGCGGCTGACGGGCGAGGCCGGGCTGGTGATCGATGTCGCGGGTTTCGAAGGCCCGCTCGATCTGTTGCTACACCTTGCCCGCACGCAGAAGGTCGATCTGTCGCGCATTTCGGTGCTGGCGCTTGCCGAGCAATATCTGCAATTCGTGGAAACAGCCCGCCGCGTGCGCATCGAGCTTGCGGCCGACTATCTGGTGATGGCGGCCTGGCTTGCCTTCCTCAAGTCCAAGCTTCTCATTCCGCAGCAGGCGAAGGATGACGGCCCCTCCGGCGAAGAAATGGCCGCGACGCTGGCCTTCCGGCTGAAACGCCTGGAGGCGATGCGGGAGGCGGCTGAACGCCTCGTCAACCGCGCCCAGCTTGGCCGCGATATCTTCGCCCGTGGCGCGCCTGAGCATATTCCGCATATCAACCGCTCGGCTTACGAGGCTAACCTCTACGATCTCCTGAGCGCCTATGCCAATCTGCGGCAAAGGCAGGCCATCACCCAGGTCACAATTGAAAAGCGGCAGGTCTGGTCGCTGGTGGAAGCCCGGGAACTTCTGAACAGTCTGCTCGGGGATGTCGGCGAGTGGACGGTGCTCGACCAATATCTGCTGCAATATGTGCCTGACCCAGCGATGCGCGTGACGGCAATCGCCAGCGCCTTTGCCGCCTCGCTGGAGCTGGTGCGCGAAGGATCGCTGCAAATCCGGCAGGAGGGCGCGTTCCAGCCCATCTATATGCGCAGGAGCGAGCGAGATGACCGCGCGCCGAATGCCGAAAGGACTGATAATGACGCATGACGACGAGACCGGCGAAGCCGCCATCGTGGCAGATGGAGTGGCGGATGTGGTTGGGGCCGAACCCCTGGTATTTTCCGAGCGTCAGCTGAAGGAAGCCGAGCGCATTGCCGAAGCGCTGGTCTTTGCCTCGGCCGAACCGGTTTCAGTTGCCTTCATTGCCGAGCGCCTGCCCCGTGGCATGGATGTCGTTGCCATACTCCACGGGCTGAAGGCGGCTTATGGCGAGAGGGGTGTCAATCTGGTGCAGGTGGGCGGGCAATGGGCGTTCCGCACGGCCGGCGATCTCTCCTTCGTCGTCCATTCTGAGGAAAAGGAACCTAAAAAGCTTTCGCGTGCGGCGCTGGAGGTTCTGGCGATTGTGGCGTATCATCAACCGGTGACACGCGCCGAAATCGAGGAAATCCGTGGTGTGCAAACCTCGCGCGGTACGCTCGATGTGCTGATGGAAGCGGGTTGGGTGCGTTTCAGGGGCCGCAGGCGCACGCCGGGCAGGCCGGTGACGATCGGCACCACGGTGGAGTTTCTCGATCATTTCGGCCTTGAGGAGTTGCGGGACTTGCCGGGCCTGGAGGAACTGAAGGGTGCGGGCCTGCTGTCGGGCCGTATTCCTTCCAATTTCGGCGTGCCTTTGCCGATGATGAGCGACGAATTGCGCGAAGACGAAGACCCGATCACGCAGCTCGATCTGGAAGAGTTGGGCCTGCTTGCACCTGGTGGCGGCGATGGTGACGATTGATATCGTCTTCATGCGGATGACAAGGCACGAAAACTTTATGCCCACTGCCTGTTGAAGCAACGATTTGTTGTTTGAAAAAGCCTTTCAAACGTCTTACATCGTCTGAAAGCGAAATTCAGGAGTTTCAGTTATGGGTTCTTTTAGTGTGTGGCATTGGCTGATCGTGCTGGTGATCGTTCTCGTTCTATTCGGACGCGGAAAGATCCCGGAACTGATGGGCGATGTCGCCAAGGGCATCAAGAGCTTCAAGAAGGGCATGGCTGACGAAGATCAGACTCCGCCGCCAGCCGATGTCAACGCGAAGACTGTTGACCACAAGGCTGACGAGATCAAGTAAGCGGCTTGAACCTGCTTGTTTTGAGACTGGCGCTAGGGTCTCGGGAGCGTTTTGATGTTTGATATCGGTTGGAGCGAGCTTCTGGTGATCGCGGTCGTGTTGATCGTGGTCGTCGGTCCGAAGGACTTGCCGCCCATGATCCGCGCCTTCGGTAAGACGATGGCCGGCCTTCGCAAGATGGCGGGGGATTTCCGCACGCAGTTCGACGAGGCCTTGAAAGAGGCGGACATGGACGATGTGCGGCAGACGATCTCCGATGTGCGCAATCTCAACCCGACCAACTCGCTGCGCGATGCGATGAACCCGCTTCGCCAGCTCGGCAACGAGATCAAGTCCGATCTCCAGAAGGCGACAGCCGCTCCCGATGCGATGTCGTCGACAGCAGCACCTGCAACAAGTGAGCCGGTGGCTCCGCTTGTCAGCGCGCCGGAGCCCGAGATGAAGCTTCCGGATGTGGCGCCTGCGGTGGTTCCCACGCCTTCTGCATCTGCGCCGGTTACTGCGGTTGCTGCTGCGGAAGAAAAGCCGAAGCGGGCGCGTGCGAAATCTGTTGCGACCGTTGAAGCCGAAGCGGTTGCCGCCAAGCCGAAACGCACCACCCGCAGCAAGCCTGCCGCAGCGCCTGTTGAAGAAGCTGCTGTCTTGAAGCCGACCGTGAAAGCTGTCGCCAAAAAGGTTGCCGTCAGGAAAGCGGCAGCGGAGAAGGCGGTTGCCGTTGCGGATGCCAAGCCGGCCAAACCGGCAAGAACTAAGGCTGCAAAGCCGAAAAAGGATGAAGCATGAGCGGGGACATCGAGGATAAGCCGCAGCCGCTTATCGAGCACCTCATGGAGTTGCGCACGCGGCTGATCTGGGCGCTCGGTGCGTTCTTCATCGCCTTTATCGGCTGTTTTGCCGTTGCCAAGCACCTCTTCAACCTGCTCGTCATTCCCTACAAGTGGGCGGTCATCTGGGCGGGGCTGGATGTGGCGAAATCATCGCTGATCTATACGGCGCCGCAGGAATTCTTCTTCACGCAGATCAAGGTTGCCATGTTCGGTGCCATGGTGATCTCCTTTCCGGTGATTGCCTCGCAGCTCTATAAATTCGTGGCGCCGGGCCTCTACAAGAACGAGCGCGCGGCCTTCCTGCCGTTCCTGATCGCTTCGCCGATCCTTTTCCTCATCGGCGCGGCGCTCGTCTATTTCTTCTTTACGCCCATGGTCATGTGGTTCTTCCTCGCCATGCAGCAATTGCCAGTAGATGGTGAGGTGGCGATTTCCCTGATGCCGAAGGTGTCGGAATATCTCAGCCTCATCATGACGCTGGTTTTGTCCTTCGGCCTGGTATTCCAGCTGCCTGTCGTCACCACGCTTCTGGCGCGGGTCGGGATTCTGACCAGCGACTGGCTGCGGGAAAAGCGCAAGTTCGCCATTGTCATGGCCTTCGTGGTTGCGGCCGTGCTGACGCCGCCAGACCCCATGTCCCAGATCGGTCTTGCGCTACCTGCGATCATTCTCTACGAGATTTCCATCTACATGGCTCGACTCGTGGAGAGGAAACGTGCTGCGGAATCCAAAAGCACGGAGCTGGAAGAGACCTGACGCTTCGCCACGGTCTTCCTGCTCATCAAATCTCCTCGCGCCGGGCCTTTCGCCCGGCGTTTTGCTGATAAAACGCGAGCGACCAACAATAGTCTGGAACGACGATGCACGACATTAAATGGATACGCGAAAACCCCGAAGCCTTTGATGCAGCACTTGCACGGCGCGGCGCAGAGCCTGCCGCAAGCAGCCTGATCGCTCTCGACGAAAAGCGCCGGTCCGTCATCCAGTCCCTGCAGGACATGCAGTCGCGTCGCAATGCTGCTTCAAAGGACATCGGCGCCGCCATGGCGCAGAAGAACATGGAGCTGGCGGAAAAGCTGAAAGCGGAAGTCGCCGACATCAAGGAAAACATGCCGCGCGCCGAGGAGGAGGACCGCCAGGTTACCGCCGAGCTTAACGACGCCCTGTCGCGCCTGCCCAATATACCTTTCGACGATGTTCCTGACGGTAAGGACGAACACGACAATGTGGTGACCCGCGTGGTCGGCCAGAAGCCAGGCTGGAACCATGAAGCAAAGGAGCACTTCGAGATTGGCGAAGCGCTCGGCTACATGGATTTCGAGCGGGCTGCCAAGCTTTCCGGCTCGCGCTTCACCGTGCTGACCAGCCAGCTGGCGCGTCTGGAACGGGCGCTCGGCCAGTTCATGATCGACCTGCACACCTCGGAACATGGCTACACGGAAGTGTCTTCGCCGCTGATGGTGCGTGATGAGGCGATGTTCGGCACCGGCCAATTGCCGAAGTTTTCCGAGGATCTGTTCAAGACCACTGATGGCCGCTGGTTGATCCCGACGGCGGAAGTGACGCTGACCAACCTGGTCTCCGGCGAAATTCTCGAGCAGGAAAAGCTGCCGCTGCGCTTCACGGCACTTACGCCGTCCTTCCGTTCGGAAGCGGGTTCTGCCGGCCGCGACACACGCGGCATGCTGCGCCAGCACCAGTTCTGGAAATGCGAACTCGTCTCCATCACCGACGCGGAAAGTGCTGTTGCCGAGCATGAGCGCATGACGGCCTGCGCCGAAGAAGTGCTGAAGCGTCTTGGCCTGCATTTCCGCACCATGACGCTGTGCACCGGCGATATGGGTTTCAGCGCGCGCAAGACCTACGATCTGGAAGTGTGGTTGCCGGGCCAGAACACCTACCGCGAAATTTCGTCCTGCTCCGTCTGCGGCGATTTCCAGGCGCGGCGCATGAATGCGCGTTATCGCGGTAAGGACGACAAGGCGACGAGGTTCGTGCACACGCTGAACGGCTCCGGCACCGCAGTCGGCCGCTGCCTGATCGCCGTTCTCGAAAATTACCTGAACGACGACGGTTCTGTCACAATTCCGGACGTGCTGCTGCCCTATATGGGCGGTCTGACACGGATCGAGAAGGCGGCCTGAGGGAGCGCAGCGTCGTGCTATTGGAAGGAGAATCTTCCAATTACGCCGACGTCATCCTCGGGCCTGTCCCGAGGATGACGTTGAGAGAACTGCACACCTCACTGCCGGTGGGGAGGATGCTCCGTCCCTGAAGACATGAAAAGCGGAGAGAGAAACATGCGGATTTTGCTGACCAATGACGACGGTATCCACGCCGAAGGGCTCGCGGTGCTGGAGCGTATCGCGCGCACGCTGTCCGATGACGTCTGGATCGTGGCGCCCGAGACCGACCAGAGCGGGCTTGCTCACTCCCTGACTCTCTCCGAGCCGCTGCGGCTGCGCAAGGTTTCCGACAAGCATTTCGCGCTGCGCGGTACGCCGACCGATTGCGTCATCATGGGCATCCGTGAAGTTCTGCCGGAAAAGCCCGATCTCGTACTCTCAGGTGTCAATGCCGGCGCCAATATGGCTGACGATGTCACCTATTCCGGCACGATTGCCGGCGCCATTGAAGGCACGCTGCAAGGGGTGCGGTCCTTCGCACTCAGCCAGGCTTTCAGCCATGCCGAAGGCCGTGTCGTGCCGTGGGAGGTGACCGAGACCCACGCGCCGGATCTGCTGCGCAAACTGATGAATGTGGAATTGCCTGATGGCACCTTCCTCAATCTCAATTTCCCCAATTGCGCACCTGATGATGTGCAGGGTGTATCCGTCACCGGGCAGGGCAAGCTCGATTTCGGCCTGACGGTGGAGGAACGCCAGGATGGCCGCGGTCTTCCCTATTACTGGCTGCGCTTTGGCGAACGCCTCGGCACCTTCCGCGAGGGCACGGATATCCACGCTTTGAAGCACGGCAAGATTTCGGTCACGCCGCTAAAGCTTGACCTTACGGATTACACGGTCAAGGATCGGGTTGCGCAAGCACTTGGATTCGGAGTCGCCGATTGAAATCCGCAATGGTTGAAAAGGAAGGTTTTGCCGCTCTCGTTCTCCGCTTGCGGGGCGAGGGGATTTCCGATCTCGACCTTTTGACGGCGGTCGAACAGACGCCGCGCTCGAGATTCGTGCCACCGCAATTCGCCGCTGATGCCTATTCCAGCCGCACAATCCCGATCGACTGCGGCGCCTTCATGGAAGGCGCTGACATGGCGGTGAAAATCCTGGCCCGCCTGCAATTGAAGCCGGGCCAGCGCGTGCTGGAAATCGGCACCGGCAGCGGTTTCATGACGGCGATCATCGCGCGCCGGGTCGAGCGCGTCTTTTCGCTGGAGCGCTACAAGACGCTGGTGCAGCAGGCGCAGAACTGTCTGGACGATCTTTCCATCCGCAATGTCGTCATCCGCCAGGCGGATGGCAGCAACGGTCTGGTGGGCGAGGGCACCTTCGACCGAATCGTCGCCACCGCCGCCTTTACCACCATGCCCCGCTTTTTCGCCGAGCAGATCGTCTCCGGCGGTATGATGATCGCGCCGATCATTCTGGAAGACGGGCGTTGCGTGATGACGCGCTTCTCCAAGACCGGCAGCCGCTTCGAGAAGGAAGAGCTGTTCGAGACGCCCTATCTGCCGCTTGGCAGCCATATTGCGCGGCATTTGTGACAAAATGAAAATATCGAAGGCGATTAATTTTCGTCTTAGAATATTCTAAATTATCACAACCAACTGATTTTCCATAATAATATTGTTCCGACATGACACATGCCGTTTTCGTCATGGTTATCGAAGTGTCAAAAAAGCGCCGAGCGGCTTAACGTTTTAACGGCGTGGTAACACTAACGCGCTTTAATCATAAACATCGACGCATGGTTTTCCCGGGATCGGGAAATGGGCCTTGCAAGAAGTGAAATTTGTGCCGGATCGACCTCGATGCGGCGGGTTGGCGTCAGTGTAGATCGAGTTATGCGTATGAGACATTCGTCTAAAATCGGAAAATCAGTCGCAAAAATGTTCGCAGCGGCATTGCTGGCAAGCGTCGCAACGGGCTGTAGCTCGGATGCAACGCGGTTCAGCGGCCTCTTTTCCAGTGGACCGGATCGGATGACGACAGCGTCAATTCCAGCCCGCCAGGGCAGCGGTGCTTATGCGCAGGCCCCGGTCCCGCAAGGCGACATGAACGGTGGTTATGCCTCTGCGGCACCCCAGGGCGGCTACGCCAATCAGAATATGGCGGCCAACTCCTATCCGTCTTCCGGCGGTTACGGCGGTGGCGTTCAGCCTTCGACCGCCCGTTCGGCTTCGGCCTCTCCGGTGCAGCGCTCCGAGCTGTCGGCTCCGCAAGCGGTGGCAAGCCGCGACCCGTCGACCCGCAACGAGGCGATGGCCCAGCCTTTCCCGTCCGCACAACGACCAGCCGCTCCGTCTCTCGCAGCACCTGCACAGCAGGCCGCCGCTCCCGTTGCCGACAATCTCACCACCGCAACTGTCCGTTCCGACAAGAACGGCTGGCATACGGATGGCGCCTCTTCGGTAACGCTGCGTCCGGGTGAAAGCATCGCGACGATCTCCAACCGCTACGGCGTTCCCGAAAAGGAACTGCTGCGGGTCAACGGTCTGAAGACCGCGGCTTCCGCGCAGGCTGGCCAGTCGATCCTTATTCCGAAATTCGGTCAGGCCCGCAATGCCGCCAAGGCTGCGGCCGGTGACATTGCGCTCAACCGCAACGGCGACGAGCCGAACCCGCTGCGTGGTCCAGACCAGAAGGTAGCCGTGCTGCCCTCGCAGAGCGTTGCCCGCGACAAGGTTTCGGCTGAAAACGGCAAGCTCACACCTCCCGGTGGCAAGCCTATGCCGCCAGCCGGTGGTTACAAGGTTCAGCCGGGCGACAGCCTGGCAAAGATCGCCCGCGAAAACGGCGTTTCGGTTGCAGCCCTCAAGGCCGCGAACGGCATTTCCACCGAAAGCATCCGTGTCGGCCAGACACTTGCCATGCCGGGTGCTTCGACCGACGCCATCAAGACAGCCTCCGTACCCGCAAAGGAAGCGGCCAAGGCAGTGGAAACCGCATCCGCCAAGCCGGAACCCTACAAGGCTCCTGCCGCAGCTGCGACCGTACCATCCGCTCCTGCCGCAACGGCAAGCGTTGGCGATATCGAGAAGAAGTCCGATATGGCCTCGCTCGCTCCGGAATCCACGGGCATCGGCAAATATCGCTGGCCGGTTCGCGGTGCTGTCATCAACAATTTCGGCGACAACGTCGAAGGCAGCCGCAACGATGGCATCAACATCTCCGTTCCGGAAGGCACGCCAATCAAGGCCGCCGAAAACGGTGTGGTCATCTATGCGGGCAATGGCCTGAAGCAGCTCGGCAACACGGTTCTCGTCCGCCATGACGACGGCAAGGTCACCGTTTACGGCAACGCCGCCAATCTCGACGTGCAGCGCGGCCAGAAGGTTCAACGCGGCCAGACCATCGCCACGTCAGGCATGACCGGCAGCGCCAAACGTCCTCAGGTTCACTTCGAAGTTCGCAAGGATGCGACGCCGGTGAACCCCTCCGGTTTCCTTGAATAGGTATTGCGTCTCAAGGATTGATCAAGCCGGGTTAAGAGCCCGGCTTTTTCATTTTGGATTTGCCTTTACCACCGTCAGCCGGACTTGATTCGGCATCCAGTCGACACGCGTCTGCGTGGCGGAGAGAGCCTTGTCAGCACAGGCACTCGGGCTGGCTGGATACCGGCTCAAGGCCGGTATGATGGACTTGGGGATGCGGCCCAAGCGCCAAAGCCGCCCCGATCCGCTATGCCTTTGCTACGAGCGCACCAACCCAACCGTCTTCTCGATGAAGTCCGCAATCGTGGCGGTATCATCGAGGTCGAAGACGGGAAGGGTGGTGTCGGTCACCGCGTGGTCAGCGGCAATTGCGATGATGTGCGGATCGCTTCCGGCAAGCGGTTCGGTCTTGGCAGCTTCCAGCCGGCGCGCCTCGATCTTCGGCACCGGCTCGTACTTGTAACCCTCGATCAGTACGAGATCGCAAGGGGCGAGGCGGGAGAGGATTTCCTCGAAGGACGGTTCGGCTTGCCCGCGCAATTCATGCATGATGGCAAAGCGGGTGCCGGAGACGATGGTGACCTCGTGCGCGCCCGCCTGACGGTGACGCCAGCTATCGGCGCCGACCTTGTCGATATCAAAATCATGATGGGCGTGCTTGATGGTGGAGACGCGATAGCCGCGCGCGGTGAGTTCGGTGACGATGCGCACCGCAAGGCCGGTCTTGCCCGAGTTTTTCCAGCCGGCAATACCGAAGACCTTTTGGCTCATCATGGTTCCATGCTCTCCAGATAGCTTCGAGCGAGCGCCAGTTCATCCGGCGTGTTGATGTTGAAGAACGGATCGAGGCTGCCCTTGGCCGTTTCCAGCGGCGGGAAGGCGATACCGATCGTGACGTGTCGTGCAAGATAGGCGCGGATGCGCCGGTTTGCATCGTTCTTCAGCCATTCCTCCAGATCGTCGGCGAGCGCCACGGGCCATAGCGCAAAAACCGGGTGCAACTGGCCGCTGGAGGCGGCGATGACGATTGCGTCTTCGGCTATGTGTTCGCACAGGCGGGCCACGAGATCTTCGGGAAAGAACGGGCTGTCGGCGGGCACTGTCAGGAAGTGGCTTTTCCGGGCGTGATGGTTCTGGAAATGCCGCATGCCGGCGAGAACGCCGGCGAGCGGCCCGGCATGGCCGTTCACGGTGTCAGGCAGCAACGGCAGGCCGAAGCTTTCGGCCCAGCCATTCGCGGCATTGATGGTGACATCTGACACCTGTGGTGCGATGCGACGCACGACATGGGAAAGCAGCGGTTCGTCGCCCAGCATCACGGTCGCCTTGTTGGTGCCCATCCGCCGCGACAGGCCGCCGGCAAGCACGAGACCGGGTATTTCAAATCGCGCCGTCATTGCCGCTTTTCCTGCAGCCTTACGATATAGGTGGTGAGGAGGGCGACAAGGCCGGTCGCCAGCATCACGAGAAGAAGCGGCCAGGTTCCGTCCTCTTTGGACAGAACAGACGAGGCAAGCACGGAAAGTGCCGCACCGCCGCCGATGGTCATTGCGCCGCCGAGACCGGAGGCGGAGCCTGCCAGATGCGGCTGGACGCTGACCATGCCTGCATTGGCACTTGGCAGGGTCACACCATTTCCTACACCAATGAGCGCAAGCGGCACGAAAAACGCATAGGGGCTTTCCGCCCCAGTTGAGATCAGCGCTATGGCTGCGACAATGCCGGCGATGGCGACGACATTGCCCGACAGCATCATGCGGGTGATACCAATCTGGCTCGCATAACGGCCGGAGACGAAGTTGCCGAGCATGTAGCCGCTGGCCATGAAGAAGAATTGCAGGCCGAGCATGGCCGGGGCAAGGCCATAAAGCACGCTGCCGACGAAGGGTGCGCCGCCTAGAAACGAAAAGAACATGCCCGACGAGAAGGTCGAGGTCAGCGCATATCCCCAGAAGAGCGGCGAGCGCAGAAGTTCCGGCCAGGCGTGGAACTGCTGCGAGAAGCTTGCCGATCTGTTGTGATTGGTCTCGCCGAGATCAAACCAGGCGAGCACCAGAATGCCGACCCCGAGCAGGGCAAGAAGTGCAAAGCTGGACTGCCAGCCGGAGATATCGTTGAGCAGACCGCCGACCGTTGGGCCGACCATCGGCACCACTGACATGCCCATGGTTACATAGCCGATCATCGAAGCGGCCTGTTCCATAGGGACCATGTCGCGCACGATGGCGCGCGCGAGCACGAAGCCGGAAACGACGGCCGCCTGCGCCACACGCCCGATCATGAAGACGGTGATATCGGGCGCCAGCATGCAGACGAGCGTGGCGAGGATCATTATCGCGATGCTGGCAAGCATGACGGGCCGGCGTCCGAAGAGATCGGATAGCGGGCCGATGAGCAGTTGCAGGCAGGCGGTGGCGGCAAGATAGCCGGACACGGCAAATTGCATCACGGCGTAATCGGTCTCGAAATGGAGCGCCATCGCTGCAAGCGAGGGCAGGAACAGGTTCATGCAGAGCGCCGCGACGCCGGCGATGACGACGAGCGTGATGATGTGGGGCGGGGTGGTGCGATCGAGAAAGCGGGCGTTTTTCATGTCATTCTCCCGCTTTTTTCGTAAAGGCAGCTTTCGTTACGGAAGCTGGCCGCACGGTGGTCGCGGCAGTGGGCGTGGCAGCAGAGCGCTTGGCCATCTGCGAGCGCTTGCGCAGGCTTTCGCGGTAGAAGGTGTAGAGGCCCGAGCCGATGACGATCACGGCGCCGACGATTGTAAAGCTGTCGATACTCTCATTGAAGAAGAACACACCGATCATGAAGCCCCAGAGCAGGCTGGTGTAACGGAACGGCGCGACGAAGGAGATTTCGCCGGTTCGCATTGCCAGAATGATCGCCTGGTAACCGACCAGCACCAGAACGGCAGAACCGGCCAGATGCGACAGGATCATGAAGTTCATCGGCTGCCAGCCGCCGAAGGGCTGGATCAGCAGACCACCCACCGCCATGTTGACGGAGGCGGTAACGAAGGTGACGGCGAGCGAAGGGACATCCGCATACATCTTGCGGGTCAGAAGATCGCGCGCGGCGGTGACCGCCAGCGACGCGACGACCAGCAGCGCGCCTGAGGTGAAGCCTTCCGGGCCGGGCCGGATGATGACGAGCACGCCAATGAAGCCGACGATGATCGCCGCCCAGCGCCGCCAGCCGACGGGCTCGCGCAGGAACAGTGCGGCACCCAGCGTGACGATCAGCGGCAGGGACTGCAATATGGCCGATGCGTTGGAAAATTCTATGAGTCCAAGCGCCGTCAGATAGAGAACGGCGGCTGTCACTTCGCAGAGACAGCGCAGGATGATAATGGGGCGCATCAGGGTTTTCAGCGGCCGGAGCGCGCCGAAGTGCCGGGCGGCAATATAGATCAGCACCACCGTGAGGATGCCGCGCACGAACATGATCTGGCCGGTATTGATGTAGGGTGTGACGGATTTCGTCAGGGCGTCGTTGGCCGTAAAGCTTGCCATGGCGAGCGCCATCAGAAGGGCGCCGCGCGTATTGTCCGTCAATGCCATTTCATACTGTCCCAGACCATGCGCAGCCTAACCCTAAATTCCTCTCAGGGGTCGCCCGCCGGGCGGGACCGCGCATTCCTCCATGCCAAGAGACCTGACACGGCCAAGCCGGCATTTCAACCGCTTAAATGGGTGGGTGGACGAGAAACAGGTTCAGCCGCCGGTCACACTCATATGGCGGGCGACAGCGGGGCGCTTGTGGGTGCGGTCGATGATGAAATCATGCCCTTTCGGCTTGCGCAGAATGGCCTCGTCTATGGCGCCCGAGAGATAGGCGTCGCTGTCGGAAGCGCGCAGCGCCGTGCGAAGGTCGGCGGCATCGTCCTGCCCGAGACACATATAGAGCGTGCCGGTGCAGGTGAGGCGGACGCGGTTGCAGCTTTCGCAGAAATTATGGGTCATGGGTGTGATGAAACCGAGCCTGCCGCCGGTTTCCTTCACCGTCACGTAGCGGGCAGGGCCGCCGGTCTGGTAGTCGTTGTCAACAAGCGTGAAGCTTCGTTCCAGATCGGCGCGCAGCCTGGAAAGCGGCAGGTAGCGATCGGTTCGATCTTCCTCGATCTCGCCCATCGGCATGGTCTCGATGACAGTCAGGTCCATACCGCGACCATGGGCGAAACGCATCAGCTCGGGAATTTCAGTCTCGTTGAAGTCCTTCAGCGCAACGGCATTGAGCTTGACCTTGATGCCGGCGGCCTGTGCGGCATCCAGCCCTTCCATCACACGGTCGATATCGCCCCAGCGGGTGATTTCGCGGAATTTCTGCGGGTCCAGCGTATCGAGCGAGACGTTGATGCGCCGCACGCCGCAATCGGCGAGTTCAGCGGCGAATTTGGCAAGCTGCGAACCGTTGGTGGTCAGCGTCAGTTCATCCAGCGCGCCGGTGCCAATATGGCGGCCAAGGTTCCTCACCAGCATCATGATGTTCTTGCGCACCAGCGGCTCGCCGCCGGTCAGCCTCAGCTTGCGCACGCCCCGTTGAATGAAGACGGAACAGAGCCGGTCGAGTTCCTCCAGCGTCAGAAGGTCCTTCTTCGGCAGGAAGGTCATGTGTTCGGACATGCAGTAGGTACAGCGGAAATCACAGCGGTCTGTCACGGAAACGCGCAGGTAGGTGATGGACCGGCCGAAAGGGTCCACCATCGGTGCTTTGTTTTCCGTCAGGGACTGCGCTCTTTCGAGCGATCCGGGGAAACTGTTCACGTCTCCGTCCTCACTGCGCGATGCGCCGGGCACAAGATTGCCGGGCATGTGCCTTACAGGTGATGTAGTGACTTGCCTATCGCGAGGCAAGTCCGTAATTCTGACGCATAAGACGAGCTTGCGGAAGTGAAAAATGAGTGATGCCTGGCCGACTGAACTGCTTGTGTCGAAAGACCGGCGGCAACTGACCGTTTCCTTCGATGACGGAAGCGTCTACCGGCTTGGTGCCGAGATGCTGCGTGTGCTTTCACCCTCCGCGGAAGTGCAGGGCCACGGGCCGGGCCAGAAGGTCACTGTTCCCGGCAAGCGCAACGTGACGATCCGCTCGATGATGGCGACGGGCAATTATGCCGTGCGTATCGTCTTCGACGACGGCCATGACAGCGGCATCTTTACCTGGAGATATCTGAAGGAACTGGGAGAGACCGGCGACGCATCGTTTGCCGATTATGAGCGACAGCTCGCCGAAAAGGGCTTGAGCAGGGAACCGCTATCCCGGTAGGCGGGCGCAAGGCCTGCGGACACTCCCCACCCTCATTCCTGTGACAAGCACAGGAATGAGGGGAGAAGGGCAGCGGCATCTGAAGCCCGCATGCCTTATGGACAAATAACCCGTTGAATCTGCGCATCGTCCTTCTGTAAAATCATTTTCGATTTTCATACTGATGCGCTAGGAAGTGAGGGAGGGAACACCCTCGTTCTATCAATTTAAACGGGGTGATGTGTGGCGGTCGAAGCGAACGGAAATGATCTGGCCCAGGTGGTCGTGCTTTTGGCGGCGGGCGTGGTGGCCGCGCCGATTTTCAAGCGCATCGGCCTCGGTTCGGTGCTGGGTTATCTGGCCGCCGGCCTGGTGATCGGGCCATATGGCTTCGGTTTCTTCTCCGATTCGCAGGCGATCCTTCATATCGCCGAACTCGGCGTGGTGATGTTCTTGTTCATCATCGGCCTTGAAATGCAGCCTTCACGGCTGTGGTCCATGCGGCAGGATATTTTCGGGCTTGGCGCGCTGCAGGTGCTGGTCTGTATGGCGGGTCTGACGATGGTTGGCGTCAGTCTCGGCTTTCCGCTCATCATGTCATTCGTCGCCGGTACCGGCTTCGTGCTGACTTCCACGGCAATCGTCATGCAGATGCTGCAGGAACGCAACAGCATGTCCAGCCTCAAGGGCCAGCGCATCATCGCCATCCTGCTGTTTGAGGATCTCGCCATCGTGCCGCTTCTGGCGCTCGTTGCCTTCCTCGGTGCTGGTGGTGAGCACGTCACACCCTCGGAGCGCTGGATTTCCGTCGGCATCGCGCTTGCCGCCGTCGGCGCGCTCATTCTGGCCGGGCGTTATCTTCTCAACCCTTTCTTCCGCCTGCTGGCGGCGTCCGGCGCGCGCGAGGTGATGACGGCCGCCGCCCTGCTCGTGGTGCTCGGTTCGGCGCTGTTGATGCAGGTCAGCGGTCTTTCCATGGCGATGGGCGCGTTTCTGGCCGGTGTGCTCCTGTCCGAATCGTCGTTCCGCCATCAGCTGGAAGCCGATATCGAGCCGTTTCGCGGTATTCTGCTCGGCCTGTTCTTTCTTGGCGTCGGCATGGCGATCGATCTTGCCGTCATTGCATCGAACTGGCAGCTCGTGGTCGTTAGCGTCGCAGGTTACATGCTGCTCAAGGCATTCCTGATCTACGGCGTGGCGCGGGCGCTCGGCACCACCAGGCGCGAAAGTCTGGAGCGGGCCGTGTTGATGGCACAGGGTGGCGAATTCGCCTTCGTGCTCTATTCCGCCGCGGTCAGCGCCGGCATCCTCGACCGCGAAGCCAACGCCATCCTGACGGCGACCATCATCATCTCGATGGTGCTGACGCCGCTGATGGTCATTCTGCACGACCGGCTGGTGCCGGCGGCCGTTCCGAAAACCGATGATCTCGACGTGCCGGAAAATGTCGAGGGCAGCATTCTGCTGATCGGTTTCGGGCGTTTCGGCCAGATCGTCAGCCAGCCTCTTCTCGCGCGTGGTTACACGCTGTCGCTGATCGACAAGGATGCCGACTTCGTGCGCGATGCTGCGGAATTCGGTTTCAAGGTCTATTATGGCGATGGCTCACGCGCGGAAATCCTGCATGCCGCCGGGGCAAGCACCGCGCGTGCCGTGCTGATCTGCGTCGACGACAAGGAAGCCGCTGTGCGGATCGCGGAGATCGTCAAGCATGAGTTTCCGCTGGTTCCCGTTCTTGCCCGTGCCTACGACCGTGGCCACGCAATCGATCTTGTGAAGGCCGGCGTGGATTAACAGATCCGCGAGACGCTGGAATCGGCGATGAATTTCAGCGAGGAAGTGCTTGGCGCCATGGGCGAAGAGCGGGAAGATGCTGCCCGTCTGGTAGAGGAATTCCGCGATCGCGACGAGGAACGTTTCGCGATGGAAGTCGTCGGCGGCATTTATGCGGGCCGGTCGCTGATCCGCGGCAATTCCCAGCCGGCGGACCTCGTTGCTGCACGCACCGCGCGCGAGCGGGCGGAGCGGGAAAAAGCGGAAGCGGCAGAGGAATAACACACCCTGATTTATGGGTGGTGGCAGATTGATTGCAGGAGTTGGAGCCGACAATGACGGTCATTCGCACGGTTGAGGAATTGAAGGCCATTTACGATGGCACAAGCGAGGCATCTATCGCGAAGGTGACAGCCACGCTGACCGCCGAATACCGGCAGATGATCGAGGCTTCGCCATTTCTGGCGCTGGCGACTGTCGGGCCGGAAGGCATGGACTGTTCGCCGCGCGGCGACAAGGGCGGTGTGGTAAGGGTGGCCGACGACAGGACGGTGCTTTTGCCCGACTGGCGCGGCAACAACCGCGTCGATTCGCTTTTGAACATCGTGCGCGATCCACGTGTGGCGCTGATGTTCCTGATCCCGGGATCGAATACGACGATGCGCATCAACGGCCGCGCTGTCGTTTCGGTCGAACCCGATCTGCTGCAAAGCTTCGAAATGGACGGTAAACACCCGCGCACCGTCATTGTGGTCGAAATCGACGAGGTCTATTTCCAGTGCGCGAGGGCCTTGATGCGCTCGGAACTGTGGAACCCAGACAACTTCGTGGAACCCACATCGCTGCCCACACCCGGCAGCCTGCTTAAAGCCGCCAAGGCGGAGTTCGATCAGGAGACTTATGATCGCGAATGGGCGGTGCGGGCGGCGAAGACGATGTGGTGACGTGTCTTTTGCCGCAGCAGCAGGTGCTCACGTAATGGGGCGTGAGGGCGGAGAGAGCACTGCATTCAATATGCTCCCTGACCGGCGCCATCCTTCTCACGTCCGATAAATCAGCCAGTTCTTGCCGATATAGTTCTTCTGCATGCCGTCCTCGTAAATGACGGAACGGTTCCTGCCGGTTTCCTTGGCGTGGTAAAGTGCCATATCAGCATGTCCGTAAAGTTCGCCCGGATTGTTTGCCTGCGAGGCGGAGGCGAAGCCGATCGAGATCGTCACCGTACCGTAGTCGGCGCCCGATCTTGAATTGCGGAACGGTGTGCTTTCCAGCGACAGGCGGATGCGCTCACAGATCACCATGACTTCTTCCGGCGTATTGCCATCAAGAATAATCGCGAATTCCTCGCCGCCGCTTCTGGCGACGAAGCCATCCTTGCGGACATTGGCGCGGATGACGGAGGCGACGGTGGCCAGTATCTTGTCGCCGACCGGGTGGCCGAACGTATCGTTGATCCGCTTGAAATGGTCGATGTCGAGCAGGATGAGCGTCGTATATTGCAGGCCGATGGAGCTGTTGTAGACGGAGGCCAGCCTGTCATCGAAAGCGCGACGGTTGGAAAGGCGCGTCAGCGAATCGGTGTTGGCGATGCGCTTGTATTCATCCAGCTCCAGACGCACCTGGTGCATTTCTTCGGCATGGCGGTTGACGTCGTTGAACGCCTTTTCGCCATCGATGATTTTCGAGCCGGTGGCCTCGGCCAGCAGCGCGACCGCATTTTTCAGGATATTCGTGCTCGAGACGGTCTTGTCGTCAATGCGCTGACGGGTTTCGCCAAGAATTCTATTGTAGTTCTCGATGGAGGACTGCTCGCGCCTCAGCGTTCCGAGAAGTGCCTCCAGTTCACGCCGCAGCTTCTCATGCGCGTCGTCGATCGAGGCCGTGGGATTGCCTTCCCCGTACCGTGTGGACAGTTCGTCCAGATCCTCCTGCGTCACCCGGTTTCCCAGTGCCGCCAGATCCCTCGTCAGCGCCGGGTTCGAGCCGATATAGGCTTCGTAAAAAAGGCTATAGTTGCGCGGGATCGGCGAAACACCCATGCTCCGCATGGCGTAGGCAATCTGCCCGGCGATGTCGGGCCCCGTGGATTTGGGCGTGGATGCCGTGTTCATCAAGAAACTCCAGTGAGTCTGCTTATCGACTATGATTATTATTATGTAGGTCGTTTTGGAAAGCTTAATTTATGGGAAACTAATTTTTGTTCCCTGAAATTTGATCTTCGGCAATTTTTATCTTATTTAGCTGATAATTATAAGTAATTCTCATTTCTAGGAAGTTCCGGAGTTTTTTGATTTCTACTGCTCGTCTTGGTGCCAGCTTCGTATTTATTCTGTCAATCCCGATAGTGATTTTAGGATGATTTATTTCGGCACAACAACGCAGGGTGATAGTCGGGAGATGGTTGAGGCGCGGAGTTTTTCATCTGGCAAGACGCCGCTTATAAGCAACGAACTTCTTCGCGCATGTCCGGATACAGCAACGTTACAGTTTTTATTACGTCGTCTCAACAGGAGTGGCTGCAGCCCGTCTCATTTCTGTGACTACTTGCGGTGGAAATTGCGTAAGATTTTGAAACAATGCGTTGTTTTGTCTGCCGCCGGAATATGTCCCGTCAGGCTCTAAGCCGAATTACCGAGCATTCCGCACCGGCGTCAACTGCCGGCGCATTTGGCGGGCGCACGATCAGGCCGTCGGAATGGGCCAGTATGTTCATCATGGATGAATCCTGTTTGGCATAGGCTTGCGCCACCAGAGCGCCGTTGTCATCGGCGCTGAAACGGGCGCGAAGATAATCCTGCCGGTGATCGTTCGCCTTCAGCGGTGTGGCGGTCCAGGCCGTGGTGACGCGTTGCGGCGGAATCCGGCGGGCGATTCTGTGGAGCAGTGGCTCGAGGAACAGCAGGCCGCAGACGAGGCTAGCGACTGGATTTCCTGGCAGGCCCAGAACCTGCATGGCATCGATGGCGCCCACCATCAGCGGTTTTCCAGGACGCATGGCAATGCGCCAGAAATCGAGCTGCATGCCTTCGGCCTTCAATGCCGCCTGAACGAGATCATGGTCGCCGACAGAGGCGCCGCCGAGCGTCACCAGCACATCGGCCTTTGCCGCGACGGCCTTGCCGATGGCGGCGCGGATCAGCGTGTCGTTGTCGGCGATGATGCCGAGATCGAGAACCTCCGCACCGGCTGCCCGCGCAAGTGCGGCGACACCGAAGGTGTTCGAGGCGATGATCTGGGCGGGAAGGGGCGTGCTTCCGGGCGGCAGCAATTCGTCGCCGGTGGCAAGGATCGCGACCAGCGGCTTGCGATAGACGGCAAGCGCTGCGTGATTCATCGCCGCTGCAACGGTGAGATCGGTGAAGCCGAGTTCGCGCCCACACTTCAAAACCGTGTCGCCCTCGGCAAAATCCTGTCCGCGCGGGCGAATGTGTCGCCCGGCGGTGACGTCGAAAGCGGTGCGGATTTTGCCCTCGCCGAGAAGCTCGGCATCTTCCTGAATGAGAATGGCATCCGCACCCGCTGGCACCGGTGCGCCGGTAAAGATACGCACGGCCTCGCCTTTACCCACCGTGCCCGGGAAAGCGTGGCCTGCGGCAGCCTGGCCGATGACGGTGAGGACTGACCCGATTTGTGGCGCATCGGCACTGCGCAGCGCATAGCCGTCCATGGCAGAGGCATCGAAAGGCGGCTGGGTCAGACGCGCCGCAAGGTCAGCCGCAAGGACGCGGCCATCGCATTCGGCGAGCGGCAGGGTCTCGCTGTCAACCACCGGAACCGCCGCCTCCAGAAGGCGCGTTACGGCCTCATCCACGGGCAGCAGTGGCTTCATTCAGGTCTCCTGTCGCCGGAAATCGCCCGACTTGCCGCCGCTCTTTTCGAGAAGGCGGATATTGACGATCTCCATCGCCTTGTCGGCGGCTTTGGCCATGTCGTAAATGGTCAGGCAGGCGATGGACACGGCGGTCAGCGCCTCCATCTCCACGCCGGTCTTGCCGGAAAGCTTCACCATGGCCTCCACCCGCAGGCCGGGCAGGGCGGCGTCTTCGATAATGTCCACCGCTACCTTGGTCAGCATCAGCGGGTGGCAGAGCGGAATGAGGTTGGCCGTCTGCTTGGCTGCCATGATGCCTGCGAGCCGGGCTGTGCCGATGACGTCACCCTTCTTGGCATTGCCATCGCGGATGAGCGCCAGCGTTTCCGGCTTCATCTTCACAAAGCCTTCGGCAACGGCGACACGGATGGTCTCGGCTTTGTCGCCGACATCGACCATATGGGCCTCGCCGCTCGCATCGATATGGGTGAGCTTTGTCGCCTCGCTCATCGGCGCATCATTCCGCCGCCAGAACGCCGGATTGGCCGGTCAGCAGGGTTTTGGTAGCCGCCGCCACGTCGTCCTTGCGCATCAGGCTTTCGCCGACTAGGAAGGTGCTGATGCCGCTCTTTTCGAGGCGCTGGCAATCCTCATAGGTGAAGATTCCACTTTCGCCGACCAGCAGCTTATCGGCGGGCACGAGGCCCGCCAGTTTCTCGCTGGTTTCGAGGCTGACCTCGAAAGTGCGCAGATTGCGGTTGTTGATGCCGAGAAGCGGCGAGGCGAGCTTCAGCGCCCGTTCGGTTTCTTCCGCATCATGCACCTCGACCAGCACGTCCATGCCGAGTGAAAAAGCCTCGTCTTCAAGGCGTTTCGCCTCATCGTCGGAAAGAGACGCCATGATGAGCAGGATGCAGTCCGCGCCCCAGGCGCGGGCCTCATGCACCTGATAGGTGTCGAACATGAAATCCTTGCGCAGTGCAGGCAGCGCGCAGGCATTGCGGGCAGTCGTCAGAAATTCCGGCGCACCCTGAAAGCTCGGCGTGTCCGTCAGCACGGAAAGACAGGCGGCGCCACCAGCCTCATAGGCGGCGGCCAGTGCCGGCGGATCGAAATCCGGGCGGATCAGCCCCTTGGAGGGGCTGGCCTTCTTGATTTCGGCAATCAGCCCGAATTTGCCCTCAGCCTGCTTTGTCCGCAGCGCTTTGTAAAAACCGCGCGGCGCAGTCTGGCCGGCGGCCATCGCCTTGAGATCGGCAAGTGAAACCCTGGCCTTGGCGGCGGCGATTTCCTCGCGCTTGTAGATCTCGATATTTTTCAGAATGTCGCTCATGGTTTCGCTCTCATTCCTTTTAATTGTCGGCCTGCCCGGAGACTGTTTCATTGGAGACGGCGACCAGACGGTCAAGCGCTGCTGCCGCCGCGCCGCTGTCGAGCGCTTCGCTCACGGTCGTCATCGCCTCGCCAAGCGTTTCGGCCTTGCCGGCAATGACGAGGGCTGCTGCGGCGTTGCATAGCGATACGTCGCGATAGGCGTTGCGCTTGCCGGACAGAACCTCGCGAAGTGCCGCTGCATTGGCAATGCCGTCGCCGCCCTTGAGGTCTTCCATGGAAGCAGGTTCAACACCGAAATCCTTCGGCGTCAGGTCGAAGGTGCGGATCTTGCCGTTTTCAAGCGCCGCCACATGGGTGACGCCTGTCGTCGTGACTTCATCCATGCCGTCGCCATGTACGACCCAGATGCTTTCCGAGCCGAGATCGCGCAGCACTTCGGCAAGCGGCACCAGCCAGCGCGGCGAAAAGACGCCGAGCAACTGGCGCTTTGCGCCCGCCGGGTTGGAAAGCGGGCCGAGCAGGTTGAAGATGGTGCGCGTGCCAAGTTCGACGCGGCTTGGACCGACATGGCGCATGGCGGAATGGTGCAGCTGCGCGAACATGAAGCCGAGTCCCGCCTCACTGATGCAGCGGGCAATGAGATCAGGGCCGATATCCAGCTTTACGCCAAGCGCGGACAGCGCATCCGCCGTGCCGGATTTGGAGCTCAGCGCCCGGTTACCGTGCTTGGCAACCGGAAGGCCCGTGCCGGCAACGATGATCGAGGCGAGCGTCGAGATATTGTATGTGCCGATGCCGTCACCGCCGGTTCCGACGATGTCGATGGCATTTTCGGGGGCCGAAACCGGCAGCATGCGCGCGCGCATGGAGGAGACGGCGCCGACAATTTCGTCCACCGTCTCGCCGCGCACGCGCAGTGCCATCAGGAAACCGCCGATCTGCGACGGGGTAGCTTCGCCCGACATCAGAATGTCGAAAGCGGCCCGGGATTCCTCACGGTTCAGGCTTTCCCCGTTTGCGACCTTTGCGATCAGCGGTTTCAGTTCGGCCATCGTTTCCGCCCCCCGGTTAGAAGCCGACCATCGCCTGATCGGCGAGGGCCTGATTGATGGTCACACCGTAGTCGTTCTGCAGGCGGTTGACCATCTGGTCGAGCATGTCGTCGCCGGCCGCGCGGGCGATGGCGGCGAACTGCTGATCGTCATTGGCAAGCGCATCGGCAGGCGCGTTGGTGTCGACTGCCGTGACCTTGAAGAGGATGCGGCTGGAACCATCGGCGTCTGCCGCGGTGCCCGTCATGCCTTCAGCGCCGGAGAATACCGCCGTGATCGTCTGGCGACCGAAAATCGCGTCCTCGCTGGTGCGGCGCAGGCCAGATTTCTGCTCGACGGCAAGGCCGAGTTCGCCAGCCACCGCTGCTAGTGTCTCGCCCTTTTCGACGCGTGCCTTCAGCTCGTCGGCCTTGGTGGCAAGCGCCGTGCGCTGCTGCTCTGCCGTCCAGTCGGCCACGACATCGTCGCGCACTTCGGCAAGCGTGCGGTCGCGGGCAGGGATGATCTGATCGACGTCGAACCAGATGTAGCCTTCGCGGCCGAGATTGATCGGCAGGGCTTCGGTGCCGGGTTCGGTCTTGAAGACTTCCTGGGCAAGCTGCGGCGAGGGCAGGTCCTGAATGGCGTCGCCCTTTGCATCAAGACCGGCGGCATCGATGGCGTCGATGGTGACGGGCTTGAGGTTCAGCTGCTTTGCCGCATCGGCAAGCGAGGAGCCGCCGGCACGCAGGTCTTCGTAACGGTCATGCACATTGGTGACTTCTTCGGCTGCTGCTGCGGTGGCGAGGTCCTTGCGGATGTCCTCTTTCGCTTCTTCCAGCGTGCGGGTGGTTTCCGGCTTGATGCCGGTGATGCGCAGGATGACCGGGCCGAAGGAGCCTGCCACGACCGGAGACACGCCGCCATCCTTCTGGACGGCGAAAGCAGCATCGGCAATCGACTGGTCGGGGATCGTGTCCTTGGTGAATTCGCCAAGCGTCACGTCGGAGGCGGTCTTGCCCTGATCCTTAACCACCTGATCATAGGTGGTGTTGCCGAGGCGGATCTGCTCTGCGGCGGCTTCTGCCATTTCCTTTTCCGGGAAGGTCAGCTGTTCGACGGTGCGGCGACCGGCGGTGCGGAAGCTGTCCTTGTGGCTGTTGTAATAGTCGGCAATCTGCGCATCCGTCACCGAAGCCTGATCGGCAATGTCCGATGGTTCCAGCTTCACATAGGTGAACTTGCGGAATTCGGGCGCGCGATATTTCGCCTTGTTGGTTTCAAACCATGGGGCAAGCACGTCGTCGCCCGGCGCCTTGACCGGCGCAATGACGGCGTTGGACAGGATGACGTAGTCGACCGAGCGCTGTTCGTTGCGGTATTGCTTGAGTGCGTCCACCAATACCTGCGGCGCCTTGAAACCATCGGAAACGGCTTCAACGATTTGGCTTCTGACCGCGACCTTGCTGCGTTCCTTGATATAGTCGTCTTCGCGCAGGCCGGAATTGCGCAGCCGTTCGGTGAACAGGGTGCGATCGAACTGGCCATTAACCGATTTGAAGGCCGGGTCTTCGGCAATGAGATTGGCGAGGCGGTCTTCCGAAAGGCCGAGATTCATCTTCGAAGCCAGTTCGTCAAGCGAGGCACCCGCCGCAAGCTGGCTGAACACCTGACGGTCGATGCCGAAGGCCTTGGCCTGTTCGGTCGTCAGTCTCGCGCCGAACTGGCGGCTGAGGTCGGAAACCTGACGCTGATAGGCGAGGCGGAATTCCTGCGGGCTGACCGTCTGGTCGCCGACGGTCATGACCGCATTCGAATTGGAGGTGACGAGTGATGCGGAGACGCCCCAGACGCCAAACGAAACAACAAGCAGGAGAAGCAGCAGCTTGGCTGCCATGGTTCGAGAAGCATTTCTCAGGGAATCGAGCATCGTTATGCAAACCTCACAGGAACGTCATTGCGGTCGCCAGCCGTCCGGCCCGCAACGTATCGGCGTTCCTTAAATCAATCCAATGGGAAATTGAAGGGAATTTGCCTTGGAAAAACGGGGTTTTGAAAACGCTTATGTGATTGGGGCAAGGTTTTTACGCCTTCATCTTCACCATATCGGCCCTTAAGGCGGCAAAATAAAACCGCCCGGAGCGTCCAGGCGGTTGCGGAGAATCATATTCTGAAAGGCGGCTAAGCCTGATGGTTGCGGTCAGAACGCGCGGTTGCGTCTCACCGAGGCCTTGAATTCCTCGTCTTCCCGTCGCATCTCGGCAACGGCGGAGATCATCGATGTCACGAACATGATGCTGATCAAGGCAAGAAGCAGAGTCAGGAATGTAAACATGATATCATCTCCGTTGGTAGCGAGGAAATCCTAGTTCCTCATCAGTAATAGGTCATGGACTGGTAGCGGGCGGTCATCTGTGGATAGTCCGGTCCCTGTGCGGCAGGCTTCTGATCATAAAGGCTAAACGTTGTTGCTACCATTGCGATGACCAGTACTGTCCAGGCGGTGCTGATGACGCTGATTTTCGCCGAAGTAGACTGTTTTTCTCTTACAAACATCTGTCTGTTCCTTTGGTTTGATATTAACGCGCCACGTCCAATCATGTTCCGCGTCAACCTTAAAAATCGATTAGCATCGCGCCTGTGAAACTTCCTTGAATGGCTTGTTCATCTGGCGTTCAGGAAACCGTCGACTGGCCTCATTCGAGGAAAAGATACTCGGCTGCGAATGATGCGATGACCGAAAAGACGATCATAAAGGCCAGCATTTTCATTTCTCCGGGGGCTTAACGAGGTGAGGGGCATTTCGGTTTCCCGATGCCGTGTATTTATATAAATGAGCCCTGAAACCGCACTGAACGGCGCATTCATCCGTTGTTCAGGCCGCACCGGGAGAGCGTCCGGGTTGTAAAAGTCTTGCGCCGCGTCCATCTCCATGACAAAAGGCGGCACATAACGCCCACCACTTGAGAGCGATATGACGATTGCCTTTTATCCAGGATCCTTCGATCCGATGACCAACGGACATCTGGATGTGCTTATCCAGGCGCTGAACGTGGCGTCCAAAGTCATCGTCGCCGTCGGCATCCATCCCGGAAAAGCACCGCTGTTCAGCTTCGAGGAGCGGGCGACGCTGATAAGCCGGGCACTTTCCGAAAGCCTGCCCGGTGAGGCGGCGCGCGTGGAGGTCGTTTCCTTCGACAATCTGGTCGTCGATGCAGCCCGCCAGCATGGCGCGCGCCTTCTTCTACGCGGCCTGCGTGACGGCACCGATCTCGATTATGAAATGCAGATGGCCGGCATGAACCGCCAGATGGCACCTGATATACAGACCGTGTTCCTGCCGGCGGGTACGTCGTCGCGACCCATTACAGCCACATTGGTCCGGCAGATCGCCGCCATGGGCGGCAATGTGGATGTCTTCGTTCCCAAAGCCGTGCTTGAAGCCCTCAACGCCAAGCTGAAGCGCTGACTTCAGCCTCACATTCCGGAGCCAATCCAATGAAACTCGTTCGATTTGCCTTTGCCGGCGCCCTGTTTGCGGGCGCGCTTGCCGCCAGCACCTTCGCTTCGGCTGCCGAATTCCTGACCGTCCAACTGAAGGACGGCCCCGTCGTCATCGAACTGATGCCGGAAGTCGCGCCCAAGCACGTGGCGCAGATTGAAGCGCTGGCGAAAAAGGGCGCCTATGACAACGTGGCCTTCCACCGCGTCATCGACGGTTTCATGGCGCAGACCGGCGACGTGCAGTACGGCAACATGGAGAAGGGCTTCAACGCCCAGCGCGCCGGCACCGGCGGCTCTGACATGGCCGACATTCCGGCAGAATTCTCCAAGACACCGTTCACGCGCGGCGTTGTCGGCATGGCCCGTTCCAGCGATCCGAATTCCGCCAATTCGCAGTTCTTCATCATGTTTGCCGACGGTCCGTTCCTGAACGGCCAGTACACCGTGGTCGGCAAGGTCGTGTCCGGCATGGAAGCCGTGGACAAGATCAAGCGCGGCGCCGGCGGCAATGGCGAAGTTTCCAACCCCGACCGGATGATCAAGGTCACCGTCGGCAAGAAGTAAGGTAGGGCAATAGAGCCCGAACAGAGGAGAATAATCATGGCCGAGATCAAGGATCCGGAAAACACCATCATCATGGAAACGACGACCGGCAAGGTCGTGATCCAGCTGCTTCCGGAAGTTGCTCCGGGCCACGTTGCCCGTATCAAGGAACTGGTATCGGAAGGCGCTTACGACGGCGTCGTGTTCCACCGCGTCATCGAAGACTTCATGGCCCAGACGGGCGATGTGAAGTTCGGCAAGAAGGGTTCGGAAAGCTTCAACCCGGCCCGCGCCGGCATGGGCGGCTCCGAGAAGCCTGACCTCAAGGCTGAATTCTCGGCTATTTCGCACGTTCGCGGCACCTGCTCGATGGCCCGTTCGCAGAGCCCGAACTCCGCCAACTCGCAGTTCTTCATCTGCTTCACCGACTCACCGTGGCTGAACAAGCAGTACACCGTGTGGGGCCAGGTCATCGAAGGCATGGAAGCCATCGACAAGGTCAAGCGCGGCGAGCCTGTGAAGGACCCCGATTCGATCGTTTCGATGAAGCTTGCTTCGGCGGCCTGATAATAGCGTATAAAGTGTTTACCCGCTCCGCAGGAAACTGCGGGGCGTTTCACATTGATGATGGCGCCAACCTCTCAGACGTCATCCTCGGGCTTGTCCCGAGGATCTAACGATCCACAACGTCAACGTGGTTAGATCCTCGGGACAAGCCCGAGGATGACGTCGAGTGTAGTCGGAAGCCTTGTCATCACCCACCACCCGCCCCATGCCATGCAGGGCGGGTTTTGATATTTCGAGAGCCCTTGCAATGCGTGTAGACCTGTTCGATTTCGATCTGCCCGAGGAGAATATCGCGCTTCGTCCTGCGAACCCGCGCGATAGTGCGCGTCTTCTCGTGGTCGATCCGAATGCGAACCACATGGAAGACCGCATCGTGTCCGACCTGACTTCCTTCCTGAAGCCCGGCGACGCACTGGTGTTCAACGACACCCGCGTCATTCCAGCCCAGCTTGAAGGCGTGCGGCTGCGCGAAGGTGCGCCTGAAACGGCAGTTTCAGCCACGCTGCACATGCGCGCCGACCAGTCGCGCTGGAAGGCTTTCGCGCGGCCCGGCAAGCGCATCAAGCAGGGTGACCGCATCCGTTTCGGTTATGAGCGCGACAATGCCTGCGGCCTTGCCCATCTGGAGGCCACCGTCGAGGAAAAGGGTGAGGAGGGCGAGATCACGCTGCTTTTCGACGTTTCCGGCCCGGTTCTGGACGAGGCGATCGCCTCCGTCGGCCATATCCCACTGCCGCCCTATATTGCCGCGAAGCGCCCGGAAGATGCGCAGGACCAGACCGATTACCAGACAATTTATGCCCGCGAGAAGGGCGCCGTTGCCGCACCCACCGCCGGCCTGCATTTCACGCCCGATCTGTTTGCGGCGCTGGACGAAGCCGGCATCGAGCGGCATTTCGTGACGCTTCACGTAGGGGCAGGCACCTTCCTTCCAGTTAAGGCCGACGATACCGACGATCACAAGATGCATTTCGAGATCGGCCATGTTTCGCAGGAGACTGCGGCAAAGCTCAATGCCGTCAAGGCGCGCGGCGGGCGGATCGTTTCTGTCGGCACCACCTCGCTGCGGCTTATCGAAAGCGCCACTGATGAGAATGGCGTCATTCAGCCATGGTCGGGCGCGACGGGCATCTTCATCACGCCCGGATACCGTTTCCGCGCGGTCGATATTCTGATGACCAATTTCCACCTGCCGAAATCGACGCTGTTCATGCTCGTTTCGGCTTTTTGCGGTCTCGAGACGATGCGTGCCGCTTATGCGCATGCCATCGAAACCGGATACCGTTTTTATTCCTATGGCGATTCAAGCCTGTTGTTCCGGAAGAACTGATGCACGACAAATTCACCTTTACCCTGAAAGCCACGAGCGGCGGCGCCCGCCTTGGCGAAGTCGCCATGCCGCGCGGCGTCATCCGCACACCTGCCTTCATGCCTGTTGGCACTGTCGGTACTGTCAAGGCCATGTATCTCGACCAGGTGCGCGAGCTCGGGGCCGATATCATTCTCGGCAATACCTATCACCTGATGCTGCGGCCCGGCCCGGAGCGCGTGGCAAGGCTTGGCGGGTTGCATGAGCTTATCCGCTGGCCGCATCCGATCCTCACCGACAGCGGTGGCTTCCAGGTCATGTCGCTTTCAGGACTACGCAAGCTGGACGAGAAGGGTGTGACCTTCAAGAGCCATGTGGACGGTTCGTTGCACCATATGTCGCCGGAACGCTCGATCGAAATTCAGGGCATGCTTGATTCGGACATCCAGATGCAGCTCGATGAATGCATCGCGCTGCCGGCCGAGCGGAAGGAAATCGAGCGCGCCATGGAAATGTCGCTGCGCTGGGCGGAGCGTTGCCGCGTCGCCTTCGGTGAACAGCCCGGCAAGGCCATGTTCGGCATTGTGCAGGGCGGCGACCAGCCGGATCTGCGCATTCGCTCCGCCGAAGGGCTGAAGCAGCTTGATCTCAAGGGTTACGCTGTCGGCGGCCTTGCCGTCGGCGAGCCGCAGGATGTGATGCTGGGCATGCTCGACATCACGCTGCCGGTGCTGCCCACCGAAAAGCCGCGTTACCTGATGGGCGTCGGTACGCCTGACGATATTCTGAAATCGGTGGCGCGCGGCATCGACATGTTCGACTGCGTGATGCCGACCCGTTCCGGCCGTCACGGGCTTGCCTTCACCCGTCGCGGCAGGGTCAATATCCGCAATGCCCGCCATGCGGAGGATATGCGGCCGCTCGATGAGCAGTCAAACTGCCCGGCCTCGCGTGATTATTCCCGCGCCTATCTGCATCATCTCACGCGCTCCAACGAGGCGCTGGGCGGCATGCTGCTCTCCTGGCACAATCTTGCCTATTATCAGGAGCTGATGCAGGGTATCCGCAAGTCGATCGAGGAAGGCCGTTTCGCTGATTTTTATGCTGAAACCATAGAGATGTGGGCGAGGGGCGACATAGACCCGATCTGATTTTTCCCGACCCTTTCTCCTGTTCGGACGCTTTCCTTGGCACATGCGCCTTACGTTCTTTTCCGGGATGACACGACCGGCACGGTGACAGCCTTCACCGAGCCGGAGGAGATCATCGTCGCGGATGAGCCAGAGGCGTTTTTCGCGGCGCTGAAACGCATGGAGCAGCTGCGCCGCGCCGGGAAATACCTTGCCGGCTATATGTCCTACGAGGCGGGTTTCCTGTTCGAGCCGAAACTTGCGGACTTTGCTGCCGAGCCTCGCAACGTGCCGTTCCTTCGCTTCGGCGTCTTTTCCGGCCCACAACCGGATGAGGAGCGATTTGCGCGGCCCGGAAGTCTGCCGGATGCCGATGCGTTTCTGTCCGATCCCGCGCCCGCATGGAGCCTTGAAGACTATTGCCAGCGCTTCGAGCGGCTGCACGGGCATCTGCGTCGCGGCGACTGTTATCAGGGCAATCTGACGATGCCCGTTCACGCCCGCTGGAGCGGCGATCCGCTCACGGCTTTCTGGTCGCTGGTCGCGCGCCAGCCGGTCAAATATGGCGCGCTGGTCGATCTCGGTGGACCGGTGATCCTGTCGCGCTCACCGGAACTGTTTTTCTCGGTGGACGGCGAAGGTTTCATCGAAACCCATCCGATGAAGGGAACGACGCCGCGCGGCGCGAATGCGCAAGAGGACGGGGCGATCATCGCGGCGATGCTTGAGGATGAGAAGACGCTTGCCGAAAACCGCATGATCGTCGATCTCCTGCGCAACGATATTTCCCGCATCACCGAGGTCGGCAGCCTCCATGTGCCGCGACTGTTCGATATCGAGACCTATCCAACCGTGCACCAGATGGTCAGCCATGTGCGCGCGAAGCTTTTGCCTGACGTTACGGTGGAGGATATTTTTGCGGCGCTGTTTCCCTGCGGTTCGGTGACCGGCGCGCCGAAAATGTGGGCCATGAAGATCCTGCGCGAACTGGAACAGACGCCGCGCGACGCCTATTGCGGCGCGATCGGCTTCATGTCTCCTGATGGTGAGATGCGCTTTTCGGTGGCGATCCGCACGCTGACCCTGTTCGATGGCGGCCGCGCGGTCTTCAACGTCGGCGGCGGCATCGTTTTCGATTCGGATGCCGAGGCGGAATATGATGAGTGTCTGCTGAAATCCAAGTTTGCGGTTGGGGACAGGTTGTTGCGGCGGTGATCGGTACGTTGCGTGGGGTTAGGCTTGCTTTATCGGCGACGACACTCACTTCCCTCATTCCTGTGCTTGTCACAGGAATCCAGCCAGCCCAAGTCCTTGGGTCGATAAGACTCTTCCCGCCGCACGGACGTGCGTCGACTGGATTCCTGTGACAAGCACAGGAATGAGGGAGGTTGGAGGAGGCTCCGAGGTAAGCAGCCAAAAGTGTGCCCTTAGGAAAGCCGGCTACGGGTTTCGCGACCACACATCCTCAGCGTCCTATCACCTCAAACGCCCCATCCTCAACCAGCACTTCCTTCGCCGCCGAATGGCTTAGAAAACCCACGGGGCTGGCGGTGGCGCCATAGGCGCCCGATTGCAGAATTGCGAGGAGATCGCCAGCCTTCAGCTTCGGCAGGACTGCATTTCGGGCCAGCGTGTCGAGCGGCGTGCAGAGCGGGCCGACGATGGTTGACGTTTCCTCATAGTCTGCCTGCATCATGGCCGGTGCGATGATGGGGTAGTTGCGCTTGACGATCTGGCCGAGATTGCCGGAGGCTGCCAGATGGTGGTGCATGCCGCCATCCGTCACCACGAAGGTGGTGCCGCGTGAGGTCTTTACCGAATTGACTTCCGCTACATAGATGCCGCCGGGGCCGGCGAGGAAGCGGCCGGGTTCGACGATGACATGGGCATTCGCAATCAGCGGATGCTCCTGCATCAAGGCCTTGAGATCGGGAATGGCGGCGCTTACCGCTGCAAGATCGAGCGGCGTTTCTCCGGCGAAATAGGGGATGCCGAGGCCGCCGCCGAGATCGATGGTTTCAAGTGGCCTGCCGAGCATTTCGGCCATGCGCGCCGCAAGCAAAATGGAGTGTCTCCATTGGGAGACAAGCATGTCGGCATCGAGGATTTGCGTGCCACCGTAAATATGGACACCGACGAGATTGATATGCCTGATGTCCTCGAACAGCGGCAGGACGTTTTCGAGTTCTTCCTCGTCAAAACCGAAGGCGGTGGCCTTGCCACCCATGCGCATGGCGCCGGCCTGCGCATCCGGCACCGGGTTGATGCGTATCGAGGCCTTGACCTCTCTGCCGATCGCTTCGATACGGGCAATTTCCTCGGCGCTTTCGATATGGATTTCGCCGATGCCGCTCTCGATCACCTCAAGCAATTCGGCCTGGCGTTTGCCGGGACCGGCAAAAATGATCTTTTCCGGTGGCATACCTGCCTTGATGGCGGCGCGATATTCGCCGACTGAGGCGATTTCCGCGCCGGCGCCTTCGTTGCGGAACAGCGAAATGATGGCGGGCAGGGGATTTGCCTTCACCGAATAGTAGATATCGGCAAAGCCGCTGAGCGCGGTTGCGAGATCCCGATAAGCGCGGCGCATGGCGCTGGCATCATAAAGGAAACACGGCGTTCCGGTCTCGGTGACGATATCGCGCACGGCACGGCCGCCGATGACAAGATCGTTTTCGTTGACTGCGAATTGCGCGGCGGCAAGGGCAGGGCCGTGGCTTTGGGGTTTATCCGTGGGCGCCATTGTCCGTCCGTTCGCGCACCAACGCGCGGTAATCCACCTTGCCATTGGCTGTGACCGGGAGCCGGTCGACCAGTTCGATGGCGCGCGGGATCATGAAGGGGGCGAGCATTTCGGCGGCTTTCTTGAGCGCTACCGAAGTATCGATATTCTCGTTGGCGGCGGTTGCCACGGCATGCACCTTCTCGCCCGCAAAGGGGTCGGGCAGGCCGATGACGGCGACCTGCTGGAAAAGGCCTGTCGACATCAGGCTTTCTTCCACCTCGGTCGGGCTGATGCGATAGCCTGACGATTTGATCATCGCATCGTTGCGGGCAACGAAGCTGAAAAAGCCGTCCTCGTCTTCCACTGCCAGATCGCCGGAATAACACACGGTCTCGCCACCGCGTGCAGCCGGAATGAAAGGGTGAGGGCGCAGCACCTTGGCGGTATCTTCCGGCCGGTTCCAGTAACCGAGCGAAACGGTCGGGCCGCGATGCACGAGAATGCCGGGTTCGCCCGGTTTTGCCCTCTGTCCCTTATCGGTGACGATGAAGATTTCGCATTCCGGAATGGCCTTGCCGATGGATGTCGGGCGGCGGTCGATTTCATCAGGCGGCAGAAAAGTCGAGCGGAAGGCTTCGGTGAGGCCATACATCAGGTAGATTTTGGTGTCCGGCAGCTTTTCGCGCAACGCCCTCACGGTTTCCTGCGGCACGCGTCCGCCGGAATTGGTGATGTAGCGCAGCTGCGGCAGTGGCGTCTTCGCAAGCAACGGCGCGGCCCTGGTCAGGATCGCCCAGACGGTCGGCACGCCAGCAAGCCCGGTAATGGCATGGTCGCGCAAGTCCCTGACAATATCATCGCCGAGCTTGAAGGTGGAGATAACAGTGGTCGCACCCTGTTCCACCGCCGTCAGCAGCTGGTTCAGGCCGTAATCGAAACTGAAGGGCAAAATGGAGAGAATGCGGTCTTTTCCGGTGATCTCCAGATAGGTGCGCACGATGCGCGCTCCGGCCAGAAGATTACGGTGCGACAGCATCACGCCCTTGGGCGAGCCGGTGGAGCCGGATGTGTAGAGGATTGCTGCAAGGTCCTCGCCAATTGCCGGCGAGACTTTGGCAGGCACGGGCGGGCGGCGGTCGACTTGTTCCGCCAGCAGCACAGTGACCTCGGGCAGGTCTTCCACAGCTGCGTTCAGCTCATCCATCATCGTAGCACTGCTGATGACGATTTTTGCACCGCAATCCGCCACGATATGGCGGATTTGCTGCGCCTTCAAAAGTGCATTGACCGGCACGAAGACGCAGGAGGCCATGCTCACGCCGAAGATCGACCAGCATTCCTCGATGCCGCGCGGCAGGAAGATGACGACGCGGTCGCCGCGCTCCGTTCCTGCCTCCTGCAATGCCGCCGCGCAACGTGCGGCCGCTTCGGAAAATTCGCGATAGCTCAGTGATTTATCTTTGTAGACAAGCGCCTCATCGCCGCTTTCCGCCCGCGCGGTGAGCAGGTGGTGCAGCAGGATGTGGGTTGTCATCTGCGCCGTTCCTGCGTGACGAAGGCAATCAGATCGGCCGGCGTGCTGAGATTTTCCGGGGTGAAATGTTCATCATTGAGAATGATGCCGAAACCTTCGCCGAGAAAGATCATCAGTTCGAGAAAACCGAGCGAATCGATCACGCCGCCTTCGAGCAATTGCGTATCTGCGGAAAACGGGGCATGAGCGGGAAAACGCTGCGAGAGGTAGGAATAGATGGTCTCGGAAACATCAACTTCCCTAGGTTTCGCTGAAAGCATGCTTATTCTCCGCTCGTTCGCGCAGTCGGGACTAGTCTCGGCCGAAGCGCATTTTCTTCTTTTCAGGCAAGGTTTAAGCGCGCGTCTTTTAAGAGCGTCCCAATACCCAGGGTGGCAATAACACCAATTCTGAATATGTTTCGTTAATAAACCGTGGGTTCCATGCTCCCTTTACTTGTATTGGCGAGGATTTGAGCATGGCAAATCCGCCGGCGTCTCGCTTCTCATCGGAAGCCGCCATGGTCAATGCAAGCCGGCCTTTGCCAAGAAGATGGCGGGCAATTTCCGAAATGTGCCTCTGGGCGACTTGCCTGTCCTCGCAATAGATGAGGCGGGCGGAGGGCAGCCTTTTGGTTATGGTTTTTAAAAACACCAGCGGATAATGGCTGCCATCCGCCTCCATGACCGCAACGATGCAGCCGAAACGCGCATGATCTTCCAGCATGTCGCGCGTGGCGGCAGACAGCGTGCCCTGCGGCACTTCCGCAAGCGGGCACAGCCGCGCCCTGGCCGGGCCGAATGCCTTTAAAGGCAGGGGATAAAAAAGCGTGCAATTCGTCGCCGTTGTGAACCCCAGTCTCTCGTTCAGCTCGCAGGCTTCTGGAGACGGGGTGAGATCGGTGAAGATGTCTTCGTCGGAGGATGTTGCCATTTGCAGCATGCGTGGTGCAAACCACCGGCTGGAAGGTTCGACATACCAGCTGGACAGGTTGACGACTGTCCCGCCGGTCTCGGGCAGGCGGCTTCGTATCGTCAGAAGAACGCCAACGGCATCGTCGCCCTTCATCAGCAATTGCCCGATGGGACCGAGATCCTGCCGCTGATGATGGTCGCTTATAAGGGACACGCCGAGCGCCCAGAAAGCCTCGCTCTTTTCCGGAAAACCTTTCGTCAGAAGTGCAACGGCAGCGACGCGGTTTCCGTTGTCGATCGGTACGGTTTTCAGAGGTCGCTCCCGCTATCTGGCGTCGTTTCGGGCAGGGAGAGATTTTTCAACTCCACCGCGCAATATCGGCATACGACGATAGATTTACCGTCCCGTTAATCGGCACGGCTGTAAGCGGAAAGGTCGGTCAATTCATATGGCAGACGCGCGGTGCGCGCCTGCCTTTTTTGTCAGCCGATCAATAGACCACGACGCCGCGGATGCTCTCGCCCTTGTGCATCAGGTCAAAGCCCTTGTTGATGTCTTCAAGCGGCATCGTGTGGGTGATCATCGGATCGATCTGGATCTTGCCTTCCATGTACCAGTCGACGATCTTCGGCACGTCGGTGCGGCCACGCGCGCCGCCGAAGGCTGTGCCCATCCAGTTGCGGCCGGTGACCAGCTGGAACGGACGCGTGGAGATTTCCTGGCCCGCACCCGCAACCCCGATGATGACAGACTTGCCCCAGCCACGATGCGAGGCTTCCAGCGCCTGGCGCATGACCTTGGTATTGCCGGTGCAGTCGAACGTGTAATCCGCGCCGCCGATCAGGTCGCCATTGCGCTTCGTCATGTTGACGAGATAGGGCACGATGTCGTCGCCCACTTCCTTCGGGTTGACGAAGTGGGTCATGCCGAACTTCTCGCCCCAGGCCTTGCGGTCATTGTTGATGTCGACACCGATGATCATGTCAGCGCCGGCAAGACGCAGACCTTGCAGAACGTTGAGACCAATGCCGCCGAGACCGAAGACGATTGCCGTCGAGCCGATCTCCACCTTGGCGGTGTTGATGACGGCGCCGATACCTGTCGTCACGCCACAGCCGATGTAGCAGACCTTGTCGAAGGGCGCATCGGGATTGATCTTGGCAAGGGCGATCTCGGGCAGGACGGTGAAGTTCGAGAAGGTCGAGCAGCCCATGTAGTGGTGGATCTTGTCCTTGCCGATCGAGAAGCGCGAGGTACCGTCAGGCATCACACCCTGGCCCTGGGTGGCGCGGATGGAGGTGCAGAGATTGGTTTTACGCGATGTGCAGGAATAGCACTCGCGGCATTCCGGCGTGTAGAGCGGGATGACATGATCGCCCTTCTTGACCGAGGTGACGCCGGGTCCGACATCAACAACGATGCCGGCGCCCTCATGGCCGAGAATGGCCGGAAACAGACCTTCGGGATCGGCACCGGAGAGGGTGAAATCATCGGTGTGGCAGATACCTGTCGCCTTGACCTCGACCAGCACTTCGCCAGCGCGGGGACCTTCGAGTTGAACGGTCATGACCTCAAGCGGTTTTCCTGCCTGAATGGCAACTGCGGCGCGAACGTCCATATTCTATCTCCTCAGTCTTTTAATGTGCGAAGTAAAAGGTTTTGCCCGAGCGCGGCTGGCCGGGCAAGGCAAAATCCGGTGACCCGAAATGAAAAGCAGGTGTGCGGAAACACGCCCCTTTATTTTGGCTGATAGATGCGGGCAGGGCCTATGGCGTTGCGTCGCTCTCTTGTTCCGTTGCGACGTGTTCCACGCCAAGCCACGTCGCACAATCCCTCAACGCCCGCGCTGCAACGAGCTGGCGTTTCATGATTGTCTTGTCCTTGCCGCGAAAACGTTTCACGCCTTCCGGCTTGACGATGGAGCCTGGCTCCAGGTCTGGGAACAGGCCGAAATTGATGTTCATCGGCTGGAAGGAACGTTTGCCCGGCTCATCATTCGAGGAAAGATGGCCGCCGGTGATGTGGTTGAGAAGAGAGCCGAGGGCTGTCGTTGCGGGTGGCAGGATCGGGGTCTCGCCTTTCTGTTCGGCGGCAGCGAAGCGGCCGGCCAGAAGTCCGACGGAGGCGCTTTCCACATACCCTTCGCAGCCGGTGATCTGGCCGGCGAAACGCAGGTCCGGTCGCGATTTCAGCTTCAGCGATGGATCGAGCAGGACGGGGGAATCGATATAGGTGTTGCGGTGCAGGCCGCCCAAACGGGCGAATTCCGCATTTTCTAGACCCGGTATCATGCGGAATACATCCGCCTGCGCGCCGTATTTCAGTTTGGTCTGGAAACCCACCATGTTGTAAAGCGTGCCGAGCGCATTGTCCTGGCGAAGCTGGACAACGGCATAGGCCTTGACGGTGGGGTTATGGGCGTTGGTCAGGCCCATTGGTTTCATCGGGCCATGACGCAGTGTCTGGCGGCCGCGTTCAGCCATGATCTCGATTGGCAGGCAGCCGTCGAAATAGGGCGTGCCTTCCCATTCCTTGAAACCCACCGTGTCACCGGCGATCAGCGCGTCGATGAAGGCGTTATATTGTTCCTCGTCCATCGGGCAGTTGATGTAGTCCTTGCCCGTGCCGCCGGGGCCAACCTTGTCGTAACGCGACTGGTACCAGCAGATATCCATGTTGATGCTGTCGCGGTGCACGATGGGGGCAATGGCGTCAAAGAATGCCAGGGCATCCTCACCCGTCTCGGCCTGAACCGCCGCCGCCAGATCCGGCGAGGTGAGCGGGCCGGTGGCGATGATGCTGCTGCCCCATTCCTTCGGCGGCAGGCCTGAAACCTCTTCACGCAGGATCGTCACCAGTGGGTGACTTTCGAGCCGGTTTGTTACGGCCTGAGAAAATCCGTCGCGATCGACGGCAAGCGCGCCGCCGGCAGGTACCTGATGCCTGTCGGCGCAGGCCATGATCAACGAGCCGGCAAGCCGCATTTCCGCATGGATGACGCCCACTGCATTGGCGGTCGCATCGTCGGAGCGGAAGGAGTTGGAACAGACCAGTTCCGCCAGCGTATCGCCCTTGTGCGCTTCCGTGCCGCGCACGCCGCGCATTTCGTGCAGGATGACGGGAACGCCGCTTTCAGCGATCTGCCAGGCGGCTTCCGAACCGGCCAGTCCGCCGCCCACGACGTGAATGGGAGAATAGGTCTTGTCTTGCATGCTGGCGCCCATAGGCCGCGTGGGGGGCAAGAGCTCCCCTCCGGCGGCTGTCTTTCGAGTGATTGTTCCGCGCGGGTCCCGAAGGACGCGTTTTTCAGGGCGATGCACTACCATGCATGGCTGCGACAGCCAAATGTTTTTGCGGGCGGGACGATTGGGGCGGAGGGAACGTGTTCTCTATGCTTGTAAGCCGGCTGAATGCGATTGGCGATCTCGTCTTGCGTTGTTGACGTGTAATTCGACCTGGGGGCGGGCGCAGCGTTTTTATAAGCCCCAACTTCCTCCGTCATTCCGGATCAGGCCCGGCGTGACGGGAGAGGAGTGTCGCTAGAAACAACAATCGGCTAGCGCGCGCGGGCACCGTGTGGCGCGGAGTGCCATGCCGATGTTTTTTAGCCATCAACCTGTCAGAATCTCCGGCGAATACCGCCAGAATCAAAAACGGCGCCAGAGGCGCCGCTTTCTTTTACCTGTCGCTCAATCGTCGCGCCCTGGAGGTCGGGCAGCGGGACGATCTTTTACGCCTTAGCGGAACGAACGGGAAGCTACGTTACGGATGTCGTAACGTGTCAGGCCGATGTCGCTCAGGGCCTGGTTGGACAGGCTGCCAAGTTCGTTGATCGTGCGACGGTAGGAGATCCAGTTCTTTGCGATGCGGATAGGGTTCATGATCGTTTCCTCAATCTTTCTTTGATTTCGTCGGCCGGCTCAGTGTTTCTGTGCTCTCGGCTGTTGAGGTTTTATATATAGACATTGAGCCATGTTGTGCAGTGCAGAATTTAGGCGACTGCCATGCATTTGTGCACTATGTCGGCTAAATTTGCGGCTTTGACTACCGTATGAGCAAAATATGAGCGGAAATGCCTGTCTATCGGGCGGTTTTGAAGGGGTTTGCGGCCATTGGCGGCGTTGGACCGGCTTTTTCCTACCCTGAGCGGTGCTTGATGGGCATTCCGGCTCTCCGGACATGCTGGATGCAGCCGCCTAATCGATGCATTTTTCATCTGTTTGTCACGCGCACATGCCGGTGGGGCGGCGCGGCTCGATTCCGAGAAGGTGCCCAGAACGAAAAAAAAGGCCGGAGGCGGGAGCCTCTGGCCCTTTGGGAGGGTCGTCTCGCATCCGCCGCTTCAAGCGGCGGGGCGTATTAGATGCCGACGGCGGTGCGTGCGACGCGACGGATGTCCTGACGGCCAATGCCGAGGTCACTCAGTTCGCGGTCGGTCATGCGGCCGAGTTCGGTTACGGTCTGACGATACTTGCGCCAGTTGGTGAGCGAGCGTGTAATGTTCATTGTCATCTTCCTCTTCGTGCTGTCCAGCATTTCCGGCCCGTCTTGGGAGGATTAGGCTCGGGGCTGAACTCGATCTCTGTATGACCATGAATATAATCGGTTTAATAAAAACAAAAACAGACAAAGCAAGATGCCACCTATGCATAGAACGCAAAGCAAGCCGGTAAATGACCCCAATTGCGGCGGTTACTGCATAATTTGTGACCAATTTGTGTGCTTTTGGTGAACTCGTCGGCACCTGTCACTGCCAAGCCGTGCGGTCCGGCTGAATGCAAGGGGTCGGGCAGGGCAGAGGCGAGGATGGCGATGCAAAGGTCGTTCGTATAAAGGGATTCGGCTGGAGGCGCGCGTTCTCGCAAAATGACGGGCGGCACGTCCTATATATAATGTCATGTAGCCGCATAAATGTTGCGCGTTTTTCCTGTCGGAATATGTGAAGTCGGACAGGGAAAGAGGGAGACGGCGCGCACAGTTTTGCGGCCCCCCGTGTCATCGTCTGCGGGCGCGCCGTTACCTTTCATGCGGGCACGAAACGGCAAGAACGTACCGGCCGGCTTTTGCGGCTGGGGCGGGGACCCAAGAAAAGTCCGGGCGAAACGGGACGCGGCGATAAGGCGTGCTTGACCCTTCCAGAACATTGTGACATACCGCCGCCCAACGTGCGGGTATGGCGGAATTGGTAGACGCATTGGTTTTAGGTACCAACGCTTCGGCGTGGGAGTTCGAGTCTCTCTACCCGCACCACAAGTAAAGCATGGCTGTGCCACGCTTGTGCCAGAGTGCATCCTTAGTGATGCAGGGAGCTTCGGGGTTCATCATCCCCTTCGCACCCTTGTCTCCGGCGCGAGCGCAATTTTGTCCGGCAGGCGCTTGTGTGAAGAAATAATGGAAGCCACGGCCGGGGAACGATGTTTCCGGCGCAGTGCTCGAAAGTAAACCAACGGCTGTCTGAGCACCGCCGCCATGATGTGAAGGTTTGAGAAAATGCAGGTTATCGAAACGCTGGCTGAAGGCCTGAAGCGCGAACTCAAGGTCGTTATCCCGGCTGCCGACATGAAGGCTCGTCTGGACGAGCGCCTGGTTGACGCCAAGGACAAGGTTCGCATCAACGGTTTCCGTCCCGGCAAGGTGCCGATGGGCCATCTGAAGAAGATGTACGGCAAGTCCATCATGGCCGACCTCGTCAACGAGCTGGTTCGTGAAAAGCCTTCCGAAATCCTCTCCAGCCGCGGTGAGAAGTCTGCAACGCAGCCGGCCATCTCCATGACCGAAGACGAGCAGGAAGCCGAAAAGATCCTTTCGGCTGAAACCGATTTCGAATTCACCGTTGCTTACGAAATCATTCCGGCCATCGAACTGAAGGCCAATGACGGCATCAAGGTTACCCGCGAAGTTGTTGAAGTCTCCGAAGACGAAATCAACGAGCAGATCCTCAAGATCGCTGAAAGCGCCCGTACCTTTGAAGCCAAGAAGGGCAAGGCCGCCGATGGCGACCGCGTCACCATGAACTATCTCGGCAAGGTTGACGGCGAAGCCTTCGATGGCGGCGCTGCTGAAGACGCTGAACTGGTTCTCGGTTCTGGCCGCTTCATCCCCGGCTTCGAAGATCAGCTCGTTGGCGTCAAAGCCGGCGACGAAAAGACCATCACCGTGACTTTCCCGGCTGACTACCCGGCTGCGAACCTCGCAGGCAAGGAAGCCAACTTCGAGATCACCGTCAAGGAAGTCGCTGCTGCCGCTGCTGTTGAAATCAACGACGAACTGGCGGAAAAGCTCGGTCTCGAATCGGCTGAAAAGCTGAAGGAAATCGTTCGCGGCCAGATCGAAAGCCAGTACGGCAACGTAACCCGCCAGAAGGTCAAGCGTCAGATTCTCGACCAGCTCGACGAAATGTACAAGTTCGACACGCCGGCTGGCCTCGTCGATGCCGAATTCGACAACATCTGGCGCCAGATCAACACCGATCTCGCCCAGTCCGGCAAGACCTTCGCTGACGAAGACACCACGGAAGAAGAAGCCCGCGAAGAATATCGCAAGCTCGCTGAACGCCGCGTTCGTCTCGGCCTCGTTCTCTCCGAAATCGGCGAAAAGGCTGGCGTCGAAGTGACCGAAGAAGAAATGCAGCGCGCGCTGTTCCAGCAGCTGCAGCAGTTCCCCGGCCAGCAGAAGGAAATCCTCGATTTCTTCCGCAACACCCCCGGCGCTTCCGCTTCGATGCGCGCCCCGATCTTCGAAGAAAAGGTCATCGACAAGCTGCTCACGGAAATCTCGGTAACGGACAAGACCGTTTCCAAGGAAGAGCTGCTGGCTGACGACGGCGAAGAAGCAACGGAAACCAAGAAGAAGGCACCTGCCAAGAAAAAGGCTGCTGCCAAGGCTGACGACGCCGCCGAAGGCGAAGAAGCCGCTCCGAAGAAGAAGGCTCCGGCCAAGAAGAAGGCCACTGAGGCCGACGCCGAGTAATCTTGCCTGGCGAAAGCTGATTGAATGGAAGGGCCGTGGCGAAAGCTGCGGCCTTTTTGTTTTTGAGATTTAGCAAGATCGAAATAACCGCACTCCGTCCTCACGCGCTTGGATAGTGGAGACGGAGCGGCCTGAGGCTAGCTCTTGTATTCCTGTGTCCGTTCGTGTTTTTTTGACGGGATGTCTTATGCTGTTTCGACGTGCTCTCGAATCACATTAAGTTGTCGTTATGTGGCCGCCTCCCCAACTCCCTACTGATCACTTATACAAGCTTGCGACATTCACCGGTATTGCGATGCTGTTAGGTGCGTTCTATCTGCTGAACTCGTGGGCGCTCCCATATCAGGAGACGGGGAATGGCGCTTATACCCAGACTGTTATTCTGACAGATCAGCTCATTGACGTGGGCTTAAGCCCGAAATTAGTTCCAGAGAGTCTCACCGATGAAAACCCTATGGGACGGTATGCCGAGTATCGAGACTTGATAAGAACGCTACCACCCATGAATTCGATGCGAGAAGAACTACGCATAAAAAATGAAGAGCTTCTAATTCGTCGTCTCGCTAATCGACAACGCGAATACCTTGGCGAGTTAGAGAGGCGGGCGTTTTATTTGCTCTTTTTCTTCGGCAGCTGTTTTACTTTGGTCGGTTTGTGGTGGTGGTATACGGCATTCCAGCGCTATCAAGATGAACTTATATATCTCAGCGCAATCGAGGCGCGGCAGCGCGTGCTTCAAAATCTCCCTAAGTGCAATACATAACCAATTGAAATCAAATGTATTGCGTTAGGATGATTGATCTAAATATGGGCTCATGGCCCACGCTATCAAGCCTTTCCGCTTCCGCATCCCCGTGCTTGTCACAGGGATCCAGCCAGCCCAAGTCCTTGGGCTGAAGGGAGTCTTTTTGCCGCGCAAACGCGCGTCGGCTGGATTCCTGTGACAAGCACAGGAATGAGGGTAGAGGGCGCTAGCCGGGCGTCCTCGCCTCGTAAAAAATGCCATTTTAACATGCCCCCGATCACAATGCAGTGCAGCATGATTTTTTGCTGCATCTGCTCTTGTTCATCTCCCGTTCATCTGGCACCCTGTGCAGCATGATTTGCCTTGGCTGTCGGATGCAGCCGTCAAGGAAACATGGGCCGCCACCGCGCGGCTGTCATCGCTGCCAAAACCTTTGGCCTTGAGCTTTTACCGTGCCTGCCGGGTTCACCCGGTGCGCCCTTAATTTGCCAGGGGACAAGATATGTCACCACGAACGGGCTTTGGCCTTTTGCTCTCTTTGTTCATTGCGCTTGGGTCCTCCGCCTATGCCGATGAGGCCGGTTTGATCTGGAAGCCGGTCAAGAATTCCGATCGCTCCTATACCGCACGAATCGGCGCGAAGCTGCCGGTCGAGACGCCCATCCGGGCGGGGCTGGAAATGGGCATGAATGCCTCCAAGACAGGGCAGCTTGTCGATACGCCGGTTCGGCTGTGGGGCAATGTCACGCTTTTGGCGGAGCAGCTGCCCGGTGTTTCGCTTGCCCGTGATGTCGGTGTCCTCTTCAACGCGTTGACGGGGTCGAGCAGCGTTTCCATGACGTCGCGACAGAAACGCATCGTTACGCCGGAACTGGATATCGAGGCCAACCGCAATTTCACGGTGCGTTATGACGGCACGGCGCAGCAATGGAACGGCCTGGACGTATCGCAGTCGCTACGCCTTTCCCGCTCGGAAACCGGCACGGCCTTCGTGCTGACGGGGGCAAGCCGCAACAGCTTCAACGAGTTCAGCAGCGGCGTGGCCGTGGAGCAGAAGATCGGCGATCACCTGACAGTGCGCGGAACGCTCGATCAGGGATATGCGGATCATTTTCGGCCGGGTGTGAGTGCGCGGTATAGTATTCGGTGGTGAGGGGCGTCACCGGTTATCGTATGGATGAGCAGAAAGTGATGGACGTTCTTGCGTCGCATTCGGCGTCATCCTTGGGCTTGTCCCAAGGATCTAATCACGGCGCATAAAATCGTGACGTTGCAGATGCTCGGGACAGGCCCGAGGATGACGGAGGAGAGGTTTGCGCACATTGCAAACGATCTCCACCCGCAACAGCCAGCCTCAATCCTTCTTCAGCTCACCCATGCGGTTCCACGCGTCGAGACCGGCAATCTTGTAGGCCTCGGCAAGCGTGGGGTAGTTGAAGGTGTTCTCGACGAAATATTCCACCGTACCCTTCAGGTTCAGCACCGCCTGGCCGATATGCACCAGTTCGGTGGCACCTTCGCCGACGATGTGGACGCCGAGCAGACGGCGGGTTTTCAGCGAGAAGATCATCTTCAGCAACCCGCTGTCGAGACCCATGATATGGCCGCGTGAGGTTTCGCGGAAATGGGCGATGCCGCATTCATAGGGAATGTGGCGTTCGGTGACTTCTTCTTCCGTCAGGCCACAGGTGGAGATTTCCGGAACGGCGTAGATGCCGTAGGGGAAGAACTGCGGCGGTTCACCGGCCGGTGCGCCGACCGCGTGGCGGGCGGCGATGCGGCCCTGTTCCATCGAGGTGGAGGCGAGGCTCGGGAAACCGATGATATCGCCGGCGGCGTAGATGTTCGGCACTGTTGTCTGGAAGGTCTCGGGATTGACCTTCAGGCGGCCGCGGCTGTCCGCTTCCAGCCCACAGGCGGAAAGGTTGAGCGTATCGGTTGCGCCGACGCGTCCGGCGGCGAACAATACTGTCTCGGCTTTGAGGACGCGGCCGTTGCTGAGCGAAACGAGGCACTTGCCGCTGTCGTCGCGCTCCACCTTTTCCGCTTTCTGGCCGAAGATCAGCTTCATGTTACGGTCGCGCAACTGATAGGTGAAATCCTCGACGATTTCCTTGTCGATGAATTCCAGCATGGTCTCGCGCGGTTCCACCACGGTCACCTGCGTGTCGAGCGCACTGAAGATCGTGGCATATTCGATGCCGATGACGCCCGCGCCGACAACGACCATGGAGCGCGGCAGTTCCTTGATCTCGAGGATCTCGTCCGAATCGAGCACTGCCGCGCCGTCGAAGGGAATATGCGGCGGCCGGTAGGGCCGCGTGCCGATGGCGAGCAGAATGGAAGCGCCGGTAACGTTCATGACTTCACCGTCGTTCTTCACCACCTTCACCGTGTTGGCATCGACGAAGCTTGCCGTGCCGCGAATGTGCTGCACGCGGTTGCGGGCGAACTGGTGTTCCAGCACCTCGACCTCGTGGTCGAGCGTGATCAGCAGGCGGCGGCGCAGATCGTCCGCGTCGATCTCCTGCTTGACGCGGTACGAGCGGCCGTAAAAACCGCGTTCGCGCCAGCCGGTGAGATTGAGCGCGGTTTCGCGCAATGTCTTGGAAGGGATGGTGCCTGTGTGCACCGAAACGCCGCCGACGCGGCTGCCCTTCTCGATGACCAGAACCCTCTTTTCGAGCTTGGCGGCCTGGATGGCGGCGCGTCTTCCCGCCGGACCGCTGCCGATAACAATCAGATCGAACTGGTACATGAAAACCCCGGAACAGAATGTATTGCAATGACCGGATGTCGCATCCGGGATGGCGCTGCCGCGAAATGGTCGTGATGCCATTTTGACCAGGGGAAGTGATTCCCTTGTCAGCCTTGCACACAAGAGTGCAATGCAACAAACGCCTGCGTCAATCTGTAGCGCAAGAATCTGACGGATTCGTAACCGTTTTGTCCGCTCGTCGTTTTGCGACGCAAAGATGCGCCTTTGCGCCCGGCCCGGCTTTCGCCGTCGGGTTTTCGTGGTTTCAGACGGGTTGTGCCCGGTCACGCGCTGATTGGGGTTGGAGGGGACGGATGCTTGCGCAACCGGGCCTTTCCAGAAAGCCGTATTTCGCAAGAGGCAGTGCACGGCCTTTTGCGAAATGGTCCTGTCACCATGAACGTGCCACCGTTCCCACCACCAGGACCGTCCTTCGGTTTACGCCACGTCTGGCGTCTACCCGGCAGGACTGCATTCAAGATAACAGGGTAAGGCGGGGCGGGGAAAAGCGGGGATGGATTTTCGCGCGCCGGTCCTTTCTCGTCAGTCTTCTTTCCGGGTAACATGGCGGTGAAGGGCAGCGAGGTCCTGTCTGAGTGCTGCCAGTTCGGCCAGCACCTTCACGTCGATCTTTTCGTGCAGAGACAACACCTCAAGCTCGGCTTTCAGGTTCACCTCATAATCCTTGGCGGCCTCGAAACGGTCGCGGGCGGCCTGCCGGTTCTGCGACATCATGATGATCGGAGCCTGAATGGCCGCGAGCATTGAGAGCAGAAGATTGAGGAAGATGAAGGGGTAGGGGTCGAAGGCCCGCGTCGTCAGCACGATGGTGTTGATGATTGCCCAGAACACCAGGAAAAAGCAGAAGCTGAGGATAAATCCCCAGGAGCCGCCAACCTTTGCAATGTTGTCGGCCAGCCTGTCGCCCAGGTTTGCCCCGACGGAAAATTCCGCATTGGTGTCGGTCGAGACCAGCTTTTTCTGGTGCGACAGTTCCAGAATACGACGCTCCACCTCGCCGATTTCCCGGGAGGAGCGCTTGAAGTGCGAAACGATATAGTCGGAGATGTCTGACACGGTGCTTCTCGTGGTGCTGATGGTTCGGTACGGCCCTGTCGACATAAACCCGCATGGCAATGGAATTCAAACGATTTCCGCTGCCATGCCGTTCAGGCCTCCAGACCCATCAGACGGACGGCGTGGCGTCATTTACCCAGTTGAAGCCGGGGAAGAAGCGCTCTCGGCCATATTGCTCGCCGAACATCATGTCGAATTGCAGCAGACGATAATTGCGCACCACGTCCGGAATGGAATTGGGCGAAATCGACCAGTCGGGCAGGGCCTTGCCATCCGTTGCCACCAGCATATGCCGGTCGACGACGGAAAACGCGTCCTGCACTTCACCCAAAGTCCCCGTATAGAAGGGGTCTGAGAAACCGGCTGTTTTCAGCACGTGATAGGGCAACAGCGCCGGGCTGATGGTGCCGATATTCTTGCGCACACCCGTCTTCGAGGACCAGACGACGAGGGGCGTCTCGTGTTCCTTTTTCATGACGTCCAGCGGCGCGCGGCGGCTGGCCACCATGCCCGGCATGTAGCCGCTTTCCACGAATGTCTGGCCAAGCGGCGGCAGGTGGTCGCCGAAGAGCACGATTATGGTTTCGCGCTCGCGCTTTTTTGCCCAGCGCATCAGCTTCAGAAGGGCGTCGTCGGCCTCCGCCACGCCCTGCGCATAGGTGCCCAGCGCCTGCGATGCGGAAGCGGAGAGATCGCCCTCTACGCCAATGGTGTCGCTGGCATAACGGCCCGCCTCGTAAGGTCCATGTCCCTGCAGGGTGACGGCGAAGAGGAAGAGCGGGTTGCGCGCATCGTCCGCGGCCACCATGATCTGGTCCATCAGCGCGTCGTCGGAGGCGAAGTTGCCGCGCTTCTCCATGGGCGGCAATGTCTCTTCAGAGCGGAACTCCTCGAAGCCGAAATTCCTGTAGACTTCCTTGCGGTTCCAGAACCATTCCTGAAACGGATGCATGGCGATGGCCGAATACCCTTCGCCACGGAAGAAGCTGGCAAGCGAGGGCACCGGACGGCGGATATATTGCTGGTAGGGAATGCTGCCATAGGGCAGGAAGGCGTTGGAAAAGCCGGTCAGCGCCTCGAATTCCACATTTGCCGTCATGCCGCCGAATTCCGGCGAGAACACGTTGCCGGATTGCTTGGCGCGGATGTTGGGCATCGGATCGGCAGAGAGCTTCACGTTTTCAAGCCGTGTCGGATCCCACAGCGATTCGCTCATTAACATGATGACATCAGGGTAATCGCCCTTGTTGGCGGCAAAGGCGGCGGGTTCCGAGGTCAGGTCTGCAATGCTGTTTTCGCCGTAACCCTGCGGCGCCGAGACGTTGGCCATGGGAATATTGAAGGCAAAGGCCATCAGGAAACCGTTATGGCGGTAATTCTCGTGTTGATCCCACATCATGGGGATGATGTTGAGACGATCGCGCACCCACGAATAATGAGAATAGTCCATCAGCGAGGCGAGGCCGGCCAGAAGCGGCAGCGCCAGCACAAGACCTGCGGCGCGTTCGCGCCAGCTCAAGCCCGGCGAATAACGCCGCGCCAGCAGCCACAGGGTGGAAATGGCCGCAACCGTGGCGCAAAGGCCGAGGCCGACGAGTACGGCCGTCAGCGGCTGGGCTTTCAGCATGGTGGGCAGAAGCTCGAGGATCTGCCGGCCGAACAGCAGGTCGGAGGGATAAAGCGGATCGGAGAGATAGGTCTGTTTCTGCGCGGAAATCAGCCCTGTCAGTGCGCAAAGCGGCGCAACGGCGATGAGCGACAGGTAACGGCGACCAAGGATGGAATCCAGCGCTACGAGCAGCAACAGCACGGCGGCAATGGTGGTCATGCCGGGGCGGGCGGATGAGGTGAGGAAGGTGCCGACATCAACAAGCGAACCGCGCGCGATCCATTCCAGCGCCACGACAAGCACGACCGACGAAAACGTCAGATTGGCAAGCGTGTAGGCCTTACCCGAAAGCTTGGAAAGGCCCCGCGTCCATGCAGGCGAAAAGACAAAATCAGCCTTTTCGGAAGCCGTTGTTTTTGGCGCCGAATGTCTCAAACTCATACTCCGGTATTACGAGGCGACACCGCGCAATTCGGGGAGGTGAATCGGGGCGTCGCAAAACTGTCATGTAACTGTCACATAAGCGCGATGAACGCGACATGAACTTTGCGGAGTGTGGCCGGTGCGGTGATAACCTTAGCGTGAATGCCTGTTGCGGCTTCACCCCATCAAGGTGGTGCGGCATGCAATTGCCGCGTTGCGGAGCGGGCACGGGCGCGGTATTGAAAAGCCATGAGCGACAGACACGACATCAAAAACCATCTTCGAATTGCCGTCGGGCAGTTCAATCCGACTGTTGGCGACGTGGCGGGCAATCTCGCCAGGGCGCGCGAAGCACGGGCCGATGCGGCGACGCAGGGTGCCGATCTCCTGCTTCTGACCGAGCTGTTCATATCCGGCTATCCGCCGGAAGACCTGGTATTGAAGCCGGCTTTTCTGAAAGCGTGCCTGAAGGCCGTGGAAGAACTGGCGGCGGAGACCGCCGATGGCGGGCCGGGCGTCGTCATCGGTTTTCCGCGTCAGGGCGAAACGGGCCGGCACAATTCGGTTGCGCTTCTGGATGGCGGCAAGATCATCGCGCTGCGTGACAAGATCGACCTGCCGAATTACGGCGAGTTCGATGAAAAGCGCGTTTTCGCCGAAGGTTCGATCTCCGGTCCCTATAATTTCCGCGGTGTCAGGATCGGCATTCCGATCTGCGAGGAAATCTGGAACGATATGGGTGTGTGCGAAACGCTTGCCGAAAGCGGGGCGGAAATCCTGCTGGTGCCGAATGGTTCGCCCTATTATCGCGGCAAGCTGGATGTGCGCCATCAGGTGGCGCTGAAACAGGTGATCGAAAGCGGCTTGCCGCTGGTCTTCGCCAATCAGCTTGGCGGGCAGGACGAGCTGGTTTTCGACGGCGCGAGCTTCGGTTTCAATGCCGACAAGACCCTTGCCTTCCAGATGAGCCAGTTCGAGGCGACCCTTGCCGTCACCGACTGGAAACGCACCGAAGAAGGCTGGCGCTGCGAGAGCGGTCCCTTCTCGAAAATCCCTGAAGGCGAGGAGGCGGATTACCGGGCCTGCATGCTGGGCTTTCGCGATTACGTCAACAAGAACGGCTTCAAGAGCGTGGTTCTCGGCCTTTCAGGCGGTATCGATTCGGCGATCTGCGCTGCGCTTGCTGTTGATGCGCTGGGCGAAGAGCGGGTGCGCTGCATCATGCTGCCCTATCGTTACACCTCCGAGGATTCGCTGAAGGACGCAGCCGATTGCGCCAGAGCGCTCGGCTGCCGTTACGATATCGTGCAGATCGCCGAACCGGTGGATGGGTTCCTGTCGGCGCTTTCGGAAATGTTCGAAGGTACGGAAGAAGGCATTACCGAAGAAAACCTGCAGAGCCGTACACGCGGCACCATTCTCATGGCTGTTTCCAACAAGTTCGGCTCGATGGTGGTGACAACAGGCAACAAGTCGGAAATGTCGGTGGGGTATGCGACGCTTTATGGCGACATGAATGGCGGTTTCAATCCCATCAAGGACCTCTACAAGATGCAGGTCTACGCCATCTCCAGCTGGCGCAATTCCCATGTGCCGCCGGGCGCGCTCGGGCCGTCCGGCGAGGTGATCCCCGCCAATATCATCTCCAAGGCGCCATCCGCCGAATTGCGCCCCAACCAGACAGACCAGGATTCACTGCCGCCCTATCCGGTGCTGGACGATATTCTGGAGTGCCTGGTGGAAAAGGAAATGTCGGTCGAGGAAATCCTCGTGCGTGGCCATGATATCGCGACGGTGCACCGGATCGAGCATCTGCTCTATCTCGCCGAATACAAACGCCGCCAATCCGCGCCCGGGGTGAAGATCACCAAGAAGAACTTCGGCCGCGATCGCCGTTATCCGATTACCAACCGGTTCAGGGACAGGTAGTCGAAGGAGGGCGTGGAGGGAGCTTGCTGGACCCCGGGTTTAGTTCGGGGTGACGGAGTGCGGATGTTGCGACTTCGCCATATATCGATGTCGAAGACACATCATTTCCCTCCAACGGCGCGGACACGCCGCGCCGTTTCCCTATCTCGTTAAATAACCTGCCCCACATCGATGCGGTTGCCATCCGGGTCTTCGAAAACGAAGGCCCGCAGGCCATAATCCTTGTCCTGAAGACTTTTGATGATGCGAAGACCGTGGCTTTTGCAAAGCGCGTGCAGCGCGTCGACGTCGCTGACCAGCATATGCGCCACATTGAAAGGGGCCGGTTTGTGCGTTGACTGCAATGTCAGGTGCAACTCGGCATTACCTTGTTTCAGGATCATGAAACCGACAGGGTTGCCGTTTTCAAAGGTCTTTTCGAAGCCCAGCACACGGACATAAAAGTCATGGGCCTTTTCGATATTCTTGACAGGAAGCATTGCGGCGATCCGACCGAAGCGGATGCCGTGATCGGCGATGGTATTCATCGCGGAACCTCGGATCTGGGAGAAACTGGCAGGGGTGCGGGCGGTGCCGGAACGCTGCTGTTTTTTCCTATTTGAATTTGCAGGGCGGTGCCTGCGGCAATAGGATCATAATCACGGCGGTGGTGGATGCAAACGGAATGTTTGTGCCATTCAACGCTCCACGCCAGACGATCGACAGGCCCGGGAGGCAGCATGCGCAGTTCCATCGAAATCTTCAACATCCGCACCCGGCAGATGCGGGTGGTCTGGCAGACGCCGGAGCTGTTCGAGGCGCCGAACTGGTCGCCGGACGGGAAATATCTGCTTCTGAACTGCGATGGCCTGCTTTACCGCCTGTCACTTGCCGGCGACCCTTCGCCGGAAAAGGTCGATACCGGCTTTGCGACAATCTGCAACAACGACCACGGCATTTCGCCTGACGGTTCGCTTTATGCCATTTCCGACAAGGTGGAGTTCGGCAAGAGCGCCATCTATTTGCTGCCATCGACGGGCGGAACGCCGCGGCTGATGACGAAGAACCTTCCGTCCTACTGGCACGGCTGGTCGCCGAACGGGAAAGGTTTCGCCTATTGCGGCATTCGCGATCAGGTTTTCGATATCTATTCCATGGACATAGACAGCGGCGTTGAGACACGCCTTACCCGTGGTGAGGGCCGCAATGACGGGCCGGATTATTCGCCGGATGGAGAATGGATCTATTTCAACTCCAGCCGCACCGGCCAGATGCAGATCTGGCGCGTGCGGGTGGATGGCTCGGCCGTCGAGCGTATCACTGACAGCGCCTACGGCGACTGGTTCCCGCATCCGTCCCCCAACGGTGACAAGGTCGTCTTCGTCTCTTATGACGCCGATGTCTTCGACCATCCGCGCGACCTCAACGTGCGCGTGCGGCTGATGGATATGGATGGCGGCAATGCCGAAACGCTGTTTGACCTTTTCGGCGGGCAGGGAACGATGAATTCGCCCAACTGGTCACCTGACGGGGATGAGTTCGCTTATGTGCGGTATTTTCCCGTTTGGTGATGCGGTAGGGGTGCTTCAGCCGGCGCGCGTCTGCGCGGCGAAAGGCCGCTTTTCAGCCGAAAGAGCTGAGCTGGTTGGAATTCCGGCTCAAGGCCGCAATAACGCAGGTGAGGTGGCCACGGTCACATTGCCGCATCACTGCGCAAGATACTTGTATTTGCAAGCTTTGTTGCTCATAAGCGTCTTCGTCAGGTGCCCGCCTTTTACGGCGGGAGAATCGGGAATCCGGTGCAAGACCGGAACGTGCCCAGCGCTGTGAGGCGGATGCCCTTTTTCTAGATGCCACTGAATCCATTCGGGAAGGCGAAAGCGGGCGGATGAAGCCGAGTCAGAAGACCGGCCTGACAGGATAGACCAGACCGCGTGGACGGCGGCGGGTTGTTGCAGCAGCGCGTTGTGCAGGCGAAAACCGGAGCCGGTTTTCGTGGCAGCGCGCCAGCATTGTTGGGGATAGACGATGCCGACCGATCCACTCGCGACCAGTTTGCTCGACGGCAATGCATTTGATCACGCGCTTTCGCCCGCCTACCCGTTTTCCGAGGGGGAGCGAGAGGCGATCTACCGTGCGATCGAAACCCGCCGTGATGTGCGTGATCAGTTCCTTCCGGATCCATTGCCGGAAGATGTGGTCGAGCGCCTGCTGAAGGCGGCGCATTCCGCGCCCTCGGTCGGTTTCATGCAGCCGTGGAATTTCACGCTCGTCACTGACGGTGCGGTCAGGCAGGCAGCCTGGGTTGCCTTCAGCCGCGCCAATGGCGAGGCGGCGGCGATGTTCGAGGGGGAGCAGCAGGCGCTTTACCGCAGCCTCAAGCTTGAGGGCATCCGCAAGGCGCCGCTCAGCATCTGCGTCACCTGCGATCCGACGCGTGGCGGCAAGGTGGTGCTGGGCCGTACCCACAATCCGCGCACCGATGTCTATTCCACCGTCTGCGCCATCCAGAACCTCTGGCTTGCAGCGCGCGCCGAAGGCATCGGCGTCGGCTGGGTCAGCATTTTCCACGACAGCGACATTCGCACCATTCTGGAAATCCCCCACCATATCGAGATCGTCGCCTGGCTATGCCTCGGCCGCGTCGATACACTTTATACCGAGCCGGAACTGGCGGTGAAGGGTTGGCGCCAGCGCGTGCCGCTGGAGGAACTGGTGTTTCGCAATCGCTGGGGTGGGCGGTAAAGAGAAGACGCGACCGTCTTGTGAGTGAGACAGAGCGTTGCCAACTCCATACCGGGTGCTTGATAGGAGCTATTGCTGCGGCTGAATGCCCTTCAGCGCCGGGTTTTTCAGGTCGATCCGGCCTGTCTGGTCGGGCAGGAATTTAGGGCCGATGACGCGGACCTTGCTGTTGTTCGGGTCATAGTCGCGTTCCGGAACCGGTTGTTCCGGCGGTTTTGCGGCCTGCTGCAGTTCGGTGGGTTTCTGAGGGGTGTCACCTTGCGGTGATGGAATGGTCGTGATGCTGGAATAGGGTTTCTCAGCTTCCGGCCGCGCAGCCTCCTGCTGCTTCATCTCCTCGTGATAGGCGGCCATGTTGCAGGCGCAGCCTGGGGCTTTGGTTGATGCATTTCGATAGGCAAAGGCGGTCGGCAGGTCCTTGTAGGGCTTTCCCGTTTCAGCCGAGACCATGTCAGCCGTTTCCTGCTCCGTCATGGAGTGGAAATAAAGCTCCGTCTGCGTACCCGGACACATTTTCTGGCATTGTTCGGCCTGCGCACGGAAATCGAGCGGCGAGGCATTGGAAGCGATGGGGAAAAACGAGCCGTCGCAGGTGCGCACGCACAGCGTCCGGAGCCCGCCTTCCGCAGCGGCATTGGGGTAGGGCGAAAGCCCTGCCTGTCCCGGCGGATTGCCCTGTTGGTCGAAGGCGTCGGGATAACGTGTCACATCGGGGGCCGTCGGCTGGCGCGCTTCCGTTTCCGGAATGGCGCTGCAGCCATTGGCGTCAAGGGCGGCGAGAATGCGCTGGCGTCTGATGTCGCCATCATCGCTGCCCTGGGCAGCCATGGCATCGTCGCGATCACGGATGATGGCATCGCGTTCGCTCTGCGCATCCGCCATCGCGTCGCTGATCTCCGCGCAGAGTTCGGCATTCGGGCTGCCATAAACGGTGACGCTTGCGGATGAACAGCCGTAACGGCGCAGATCGTTCCTGATCCTGCGGATCTCGATGTTCTGGCGGGTGAGCGCATTGGCGTAACGCCGTACCTCGGCGGTGTTGCCGATGACACGCGGCGGTTCGCGCAGCTGCGCATAAAGCGTATCGCAGACCTGATCCGCGAAAGCAGCGGCCGGGGCGATGAAAACAAGGGGAAGCAGGAGGCCGATAATGCTGCGGCGCCGGGTCAATGGTGCGATCCGTTCGATGTCCCCGGCCGGTGGCGAGGGTGTTATGCTTCGGGAAATCCGTGTTTCAGGAAGATAACATAAGCTGTTGCCGCAATGCGGCAACAGCATGTTCAAAACTGCGTTAATGCGCCTTCATCACACCGAAGGGTGCGATGCCTGCACGACGGCAAAGGCCGCCATGTTGACAACGCCGCGGGAGGTGACGCTGGGCGACAGGATGTGGGCGGGAAGTGCCGTGCCAAGCAGGATGGGGCCGACATGCAGGCCCTCCGTCAGCGTGCGGGTGACGCCGAGCGTGATGTTTGCGGCATCGAGGTTCGGGAAGACCAGCAGGTTCGCTTCGCCGGTCAGCACGCTGTTGGGCATGGCGCGCTTGCGCAGCGCTTCCGAAAGTGCCGAGCCGCCCTGCATTTCGCCGTCCACTTCCAGTTCGGGTGCCGCTGCCTGCACGATCTTCAGGGCGCGGCGCATCTTGCGGGCGCTTTCCGAATCGCGCGAGCCGAAATTGGAGTGGCTGGCGAGCGCGATCTTCGGCGTGATGCCGAAGCGGCGGATTTCCTTTGCCGCGAGAATGGCCATTTCAGCCACTTCTTCGGAGGTCGGATCGTTGTTGACGAAGGTGTCGGTAAGGAACAGCGCGCCCTGCTGGGTGATGAGCAGGCTGAGGCCTGCGAACGAGCGAACGCTCTCCTGCTTGCCGATGATCTGGTTCACGTCGCGCAGGTGCCGGTCGTAACGGCCTTCCAGACCGCAGATCAGCGCATCCGCCTCACCACGCTTCACCGACAGCGCGCCGATGACCGTGGAGTTGGTGCGCACGATGGTGCGGGCCGCCTCCGGGTTGATGCCGGCGCGGCCGACGAGGGCGAAATAATCATCGACGTAATCGCGGTAACGCGGATCGTCTTCCGGATTGACCACGGCAAAATCGGTATTCGGGCGGATACGCAGGCCGAAGCGCTTCAGGCGCGTTTCGATGATCTGCGGGCGGCCGATGAGGATCGGGATGCCGGTGCCTTCTTCCAGAAGCACCTGGGCGGCGCGCAGCACGCGCTCGTCTTCGCCTTCAGCGAAGATAATGCGCTTCTTTTCGGCGACCTTGGCGGCGTTGAAGACCGGTTTCATGATGAAGCCGGAGCGCCAGACGAAGCGGTTCAACTGGTCGAGATAGGCTTCGAAATCGCTGATCGGCCGGGCGGCGACACCGCTTGCGGCGGCAGCACGGGCAACGGCCGGTGCGATGCGCAGGATGAGACGCGGATCGAAAGGCGAGGGAATGAGGTAGTTCGGGCCGAAGATCGGCGTTTCGCCGCTATAGGCCTTGGCGGCGACTTCCGAGACTTCCTCGCGGGCAAGCTCGGCGATGGCCTGCACGGCGGCCATCTTCATTTCCTCGTTGATCGTGGTTGCGCCGCAATCCAGCGCGCCGCGGAAGATATAGGGGAAGCACAGCACGTTGTTGACCTGGTTCGGGAAATCCGAACGGCCGGTGCAGATCATCGCATCCGGGCGGGCAGCACGGGCCACTTCCGGCATGATTTCCGGATTGGGGTTGGCAAGTGCCAGGATCAGCGGATTTTCCGCCATGCGCTCCAAAAGTTCCGGCTTCAGCACGCCTGCCGCCGAAAGGCCGAGGAAGACATCGGCGCCGTCGATGGAGTCGGCCAGAACCCGCTTGTCGGTCTTCTGCGCGTAGACTTCCTTCCACTCGTCCATCAGCGTGTTACGGCCCTCATAGACGAGACCCTCGATATCGTGGACCCAGATGTTGTCCTTGTTCGCGCCCATGGCGACAAGCAGGTTGAGGCAGGCGAGGGCCGCCGCACCGGCGCCGGAGGCAACGATCTTGACGCTCGAAAGCGATTTTCCGGCCAGTTCCAGCGCGTTGGTGACGGCGGCGGCGACGATGATCGCCGTGCCGTGCTGGTCGTCGTGGAAGACGGGGATGTTCATCTTCTCGCGCAGCTGGCGCTCCACCTCGAAACATTCGGGCGCCTTGATGTCTTCAAGGTTGATGCCGCCGAAGGTGGGTTCCAGCGCTGCGATGGTGGAGACCATGTCGTTTATGCCGGGCGCATCGATCTCGATATCGAAAACGTCGATGCCGGCGAATTTCTTGAAGAGGACGGCCTTGCCCTCCATAACAGGCTTGGACGCAAGCGGGCCGATATTGCCAAGGCCAAGCACTGCCGTACCGTTGGAAATCACTGCAACGAGATTGGCGCGGGCGGTATATTCCGCTGCCATTTCCGGATTTTCATGGATGGCGAGGCAGGGGGCGGCGACACCCGGCGAGTAGGCAAGCGCCAGATCGCGCTGGTTGCCAAGGGGCTTGGTAGCCTGGATTTCCAGCTTGCCGGGGCGCGGGTAGCGGTGGAAAAAGAGCGCCTGTTCCTCGATGTCGGCCTTTGCCGTGTTGGCGGGCGTGTTGTTCTTATCGTGAGAGGTCATGTCTTCCACCGTCATGTCTGGTTCAATTCCGGCCCTCTGAATACAACAAACTTTCCCATGGTACAGCCGTTATTTGCCGCCCCCTCATGCAAATGCGGGCATGGCTTATTCGCGTTTTCGTGATGCCATCAGTCATATTCCATATAAAAACCGGCCATTGTCATGTTGCTGCAACACGAGTCTGGTTCTGAGAGGGAAGAAAGCCGCAGGGACGCAACCGAACAAGGGGATTAAATCCGTGGCCGGTCAAATTGAAACCAGACAGTTCAGAACGCTTTTCATTTCGGATGTCCATCTCGGTTCCAAGGCGGCCAAGACGGATTTTTTGCTCGACTTCCTGAAACATCACGAGGCCGATACGATCATCCTGGTCGGTGACATCATCGACGGCTGGCGCCTGCGCCGCAGCTGGTACTGGCCGCAGGGCTGCAACGACGTGGTGCAGAAGCTGTTGCGCAAGGCCCGCAAGGGAACACGCATCGTTTATATTCCCGGCAACCACGATGAGTTCCTGCGCGAGTTCCCGGGCATGCATTTCGGCGGCATTGAAGTGGCCGAGCGCATGATCCACGAGGCGGGCGACGGCAAGAAGTATCTGGTCATCCATGGCGACGAGTTCGACGTGGTGGTGCGCAACGCCCGCCTTCTCGCCTATCTCGGCGACTGGGCCTATGACGCGGCGATTGCAATCAACATCGCCATTGCTGCGGTGCGCCGCCGCATCGGCCTGCCTTACTGGTCGTTTTCTGCCTGGGCGAAGCTGCAGGTCAAACACGCCGTCAACTTCATCGGCGAATTCCAGCGTGTGGTCGCCGACGAGGCGCGCCGCAACAATGTCGAAGGCGTTATCTGTGGCCACATTCACCATGCGGTGATGGAAGACATGGATGGCATCCGCTACATCAACACCGGCGACTGGGTGGAGAGCTGCACGGCGATTGCCGAAAATGCCGATGGCACTTTCGAGCTGATCACCTGGATGCAGACAAGCGATGTCCCTGAACGCACATCGGATGAGATGGAACCGGTTGATATTCCGGGGCTGATTGGCAAGCACGCGGCCTGATTGGGGTTGGTTCAACAGGCAGGGCGATCCCTAAGCGCGGGATGGTTCAGCTCTCTGTCGTCATCCTTGGGCTTGTCCCAAGGATCTGCAACCGATTGATTTCGCGCGACGTGTATAGATCCTCGGGACAAGCCCGAGGATGACGTCGAGTGTGAGGCAAGGTTGGTCATACAGTTTACGTGATACTGCAAAGATTATTGCGATGTTCGGCGTAGTGCTTTCACACGAAACCCGAACGACGGCTCTTATCCCCACAACTCCGGCTGCGGCGGATAAACCAGCGAACCCTCGTAAACGAGGCCCGGCTGCCGATCCTGCTTGAGAATAAGCGGGCCGTCGAGATCGGAGAAGGCGGCTCCCTGGGCGGCCAGAACGGCGGGGGCCATGCCGAGCGAGGTGCCGAGCATGCAGCCGACCATGATGATGAAGCCTAGCCGCTCCGCCTCTGCCTTCATGACAAGTGCTTCCGTGAGACCGCCAGTCTTGTCCAGCTTGATGTTGATCGCATCGTAACGGTCGCGCAGGTCGGCGAGGTCCCTGGTGGAATGCACGCTTTCATCGGCGCAGATGGGGACCGGGTGGTCGATGCGGGCCAGGATGGCGTCCTTGCCGGCGGGAAGCGGCTGTTCGATGAGCGCGATGTTCAGTTCCGCTGCAAGTTTCAGATAATATTCGATATTATCGTCGTTCCAGCCCTCATTGGCGTCGATGATGATACGCGCGTCAGGTGCTGCGGTGCGCACGGCCCGCAGGCGCGCCTCGTCATCCGCCGTTCCGGTCTTGATCTTCAGCAGCGGGCGGCCAGCGTTTTCCGCCGTTTTCGCCGCCATGGTCTCGGGGTCGGCAAGCGAGATGGTATAGGCGGTAACGAGCGGTTTTGCCGCGTGTCCGAGACTATGTTCGGCAGCACTTTTGCCACTCATCTTGGCTTCGAGGTCCCATAGTGCGCAATCCACTGCGTTGCGGGCGGCGCCGGGTTTCATCACCTGCTGCAATTCCTGCCGTGTCAGGCCGCCGGCAATCTGCTCAGCCATTGCTTCGATATCGGCGATAACGCCTTCGATGCTTTCGCCATAACGCGGATAGGGCACACATTCGCCAATGCCGGTAAAGGAACCATCGCGGATGGTGCACGTTACGACATCCGCATGCGTCCGGGTGCCGCGTGAAATAGTGAAGCTGCCAGCAACGGTGAAACGTTCTGTTGTGGCTTGAAGGTAACGGGGCATGTTTTTTCACTTCCTAACAGGCGTTAAAAGACACATGACGCCAAATTTATCGCGAATTGTCGGCTGTCACTGTGGCTTGCCGAAGGCCAAACCGTTATGAAACCTTTAAGAATCTCGTGACGGCTGCACTCGCTCGGAGCATTATGCAAGAACAGGATATACGGCAACAGGCGAACCCGGCCGCAATCACCGAAGACGGCGCCGTCTCCGGCGGCGGCCAGCGGTATGCCTTGACCGGTTCCTGGCGCAACAGCAATCTTTCCGGCATTTTTGCAAGCCTCGAAAACATCGAGAAAAGCGGGCCTGCCGGTCCGGTGGAGATCGATCTTTCCACGGTGGAGGCAATCGACACAACCGGCGCCTGGGTCATCCGGCGATTGCGCGAAGATATGGAAGCGAAGGGCGTTACCGTCACGCTTACCGGCAACGAGCGAATCGAGGATCTGATCGGCCAATTGCCGGATAAAGCGGCGATGGAGGGCGAGCCTGCCGCCAAGGTGGGACTTGCCGAACGCATTTTCGCGCCGATCGGCCAGGCTGTCGTCCAGAATGGCGCGGATTTCCTCGCGGGCATGTATATTCTCGGTTCCGCCGTGCGCGGCGCGCAGATGAAGCTCGGGCGCGGACGCGGCGTATCGCCGGCGGCCATCGTCAACCAGATTGACCATATGGGCGTGCGCGCCGTGCCGATCATCATGCTGATGTCGTTTTTGATCGGCGCCATCATCGCCCAGCAGGGCGCCTTCCAGCTGCGTTATTTCGGCGCGGAAGTTTTCGTCGTCGATCTCGTCGGCATTCTGCAATTGCGTGAAATCGGCGTGCTTCTGACCGCGATCATGATCGCCGGTCGCTCCGGCAGTGCGATCACGGCGGAAATCGGCTCGATGAAGATGCGCGAGGAAATCGACGCGCTGAAGGTGATTGGTCTCAACCCTGTCGGCGTGCTGGTGTTTCCCCGTCTCGTGGCGCTGACAATCGCACTGCCGCTTCTGACCATCCTTGCCAATTTCGCCGCACTTTTCGGCGCCGCCATCGTCACGCTTCTCTATTCCGGCATCACCTTCGAAGTGTTCCTGTCGCGTCTGCACGGCGCGGTCGAGGAATCGACCATAGCAGCCGGCATGATCAAGGCACCGTTCATGGCGCTGATCATCGGCATCGTTGCGGCGGTTGAGGGTATGAAAGTTGGCGGTTCGGCGGAATCGCTCGGCAAACACGTCACGTCGTCGGTGGTCAAATCGATCTTCGTCGTCATTCTGGTGGATGGCCTTTTTGCCATCTTCTACGCAGCCATCGATTTTTAAGGAGGGCGCGTTGGAAACTTTGGACCAGAAGCCGCAAGAGACAAAAACTGCAAAGGACGGCCGTGAGACGGTTCTTTCCGTCGAGGGCGTGACTGTCGGTTTCAACGGCAGGAACGTGCTTGAGAATCTCGATCTGGACGTTTATCGCGGTGAAATCCTTGGCTTCATCGGCCCATCCGGCGCGGGTAAATCCGTCCTGATGCGTGCGATCTTGAGGCTTCTGCCACGTCAGGCGGGCGCAATCCGCATTCTCGGTACCGACTACGACAAGGCCAGCGAAGACGACCGCATGATGCTCGACCAGCGGCTCGGCGTGCTGTTCCAGCAGGGGGCGCTGTTTTCCGGCCTGACGGTGAAGGAAAACATCCAGCTGCCGATGCGGGAATATCTGGACCTGCCGAAAAAGCTGATGGACGAGCTTGCCTATCTCAAGATCGAGATGGTGGGCCTGAAGCCCGATGCGGGCGACAAATACCCGTCGGAGCTTTCCGGCGGCATGATCAAGCGTGCGGCGCTTGCGCGCGCGCTGTCGCTCGATCCCGACCTTGTCTTCCTCGATGAGCCGACATCCGGCCTCGATCCCATCGGGGCGGCGGAATTTGATATGCTGATCGCGCGCTTGCGCGATTCGCTCGGTTTGACCGTGTATATGGTGACGCACGACCTCGACAGCCTGTTCTCCGTCTGCGACCGCATTGCGGTGCTCGGGCAGAAGAAGGTGCTGGTGGAAGGGACCTTGCAGGACATGTTTGCCTGTGACGACCCCTGGGTGCAGTCCTATTTCCGTGGCAAACGGGCGCGCTCTGTCGTTCTTCCGGACGACAGACACGAAAATCCGGTGGAGTAACAAGAAGCATGGAAACCAAGGCGAACTACACCATAGTCGGAATTTTCACGCTGATCGTGATCGCCGCCGCATTCGGCTTCGTTTACTGGATGGCGGAATTCGGCCGGGGTGGACCGACGGCGCAACTCGTGGTGCGTATTCCCGGCTCGGCAAACGGCCTTTCCGTTGGCTCTCCGGTGCGCTTCAACGGCATTCCTGTCGGCACGGTGCGCGGTCTTGCGATCGACCGTGACGATCCGGCCTATTCCATCGCCTTTACCGAAGTGCAGGCGGACGCGCCGGTTTTCCCGTCCACCCGCGCGGTGCTTGAAATTCAGGGCCTGACGGGCGCTGCCTATATCGAGCTTTCCGGCGGCAACAAGGATGGTGAGCGCATCCTTCAGAAATCGGTGGAAAGCGGCGTTCCCGCCGAGCTGACGGCCGATCTTTCCAGCGTTACGAACCTTCTTGCCACCGCCGACAAGATTCTGAAACGCGCCGATGGCGCTATCGGCGAATTGCAGGGTTTCGTGCAGGATGCCCGCGGGCCGCTGACGCAGACGGTGCGTAACGCCGAGAAGTTCTCCGATGCGCTGGCCGCCAATTCCGACGGTATCAAGAGTTTCATCGCCAGCCTCAGTTCGCTTTCCACCACCGTTCAATCGGTCTCGGTGCGCCTGGACGGCACGCTGACCGCTATCGAAGATCTGGTGAAGGCGGTGGATGCCGGCAAGATCGATTCCATCCTGTCTAATGTCGACAAGGTGACGAAGGACGTCGCTTCCGCTTCCAGCGATATTCAGGGCATCATGGAAACGGTGCAGAGCACGGCGCGCAACTTCGAGGCGGCAAGCACGGAAGTGCAGACGGTGGTGAAGCGCGCGGATGAGCTTTTGGCGTCGGTCGATCCCGCAAAGGTCAGCACCGTGGTGGGTGATGTTTCCGCAGCGACTGCCGATGCGCGCGATGCCGTGGCGAACTTCAAGCGAATTGCCGACGATGTCGGCGCACGCCGGGCCGATATCGACCAGGCCGTCTCCGATTTCACCGACATGGGCCGCAAGCTGAACCTTGCCTCAAGCCGTGTCGATGGCATTCTTGCCAAGGTGGATGGCATGCTTGGAACCGACGATGCCAATTCGCTGTTTGCAAAGGCGCGCGAGACTTTGACCTCGTTCAAGGCCGTGGCCGACAATCTCAATGCCCGAATCGGGCCGATTGCCGAAAATCTGACGCGCTTCTCCAGTTCGGGCCTGAAGGATTTCCAGGCGCTCATCGGCAGCACGCGGCAGACGGTCGACAATCTCAACAATGCGATCACCAATATCGACCGCGATCCGCAGCGGTTGATTTTCGGCGGCGAAACCGTGAAACAATATGACGGCAGAACAAGGCGCTAAAAGGGGTATGGGCCAATGACACGATTGATGAACGGCCATAAGCGCCGTGCCCTGCTTCTGGCTCCGCTGCTTGCGGTTGCGATGGCGGGCTGTGCGGGAACCCCATCGAACGATACGTTCGACCTTTCCGTCTCTTCGGCGACTGTGACGCAGGGGCCGTCGCTCAAAGGCCGGCAATTGCTGATCGCCGATCCGACGGCGCTGAAAGCGCTTGATAGCGAAAACATCGTGGTGCGCCTTTCCGGCTCGGAAGTGCAATATCTCGGCAATTCGCAATGGAGCGACCGCTTGCCGCGCATGGTGCAATCCAAGCTGGTGCAAGCCTTCGAGGATACCGGCAAGCTCGGTGGAGTCGGCCGGCCGGGGCAGGGACTGGCGATCGATTACCAGGTGGTCAGCGATATTCGCACCTTCGAAATCGATACGGCAAAAAACACCGCCGATATCGAGATTTCGGTGAAGCTCTTGAACGATCGCAACGGCACGGTAAAGGCGCAGGAAGTATTCCGCGCCAGCGCACGCGTCAGCGGTTCCGGAAATGCCAATTTCGTCAAAGCGCTGGACCAAGCCTTCGCCGCCGCCACCCGCGAAATCGTGGCCTGGACGCTGAAGTCGCTCTAAGTCCTGACGACGGTCATTTCCGCTACAAGAGATTGCTCTATGTTGCGGGTGAGGCCTGTTGGTGACGGCCTTGCATTCAATGTTTCCGATCCGCGGGTCCGTCATGCGATTTCTGGTATTTCTTTGCCTTTCCCTTGTCTCCGCCATGTGCGGAACAGGCGCCGCTCTGGCGGCCGGTCTTCGGTTGATCGAGATTCCCCCGGCAGGCGGCAAGCCTTCAATGAGGGCGGCGGTGTGGTCGCCCTGCGCGGCAACTCCGGTGGAGATCCGCATCGGTCCCTTCGTTCTGCAAGCGGTGCGTGATTGCCCTGTTGTCGATGGGCAATATCCGCTCGTCATCATCTCCCACGGTTTCGGCGGTACGTATTTCAGCCATCGGGATACTGCGGCGGCGCTGGCGGATGCCGGTTTCATCGTCGCGGCGATCAATCATCCCGGCGATAACGCCATTGACATGAAGCGGGCAGGCGATCTTTCCGCGCTGACCGAACGACCGGCCGATATCGTCCGCCTGCTTGACCATATGCTGGCGAACTGGAACGATGCCCGTTTTATCGATGCCGGAAGGATCGGGGTGTTCGGATTTTCGCGCGGCGGTTATACGGCGCTGGTGCTTGCCGGCGGCGTTCCGGATTTTCCAAATGCCGGATTGCCGTGCCCTGATGGGCAGGCGGCGGTGTGTGCTCAGATGCTGGAAAGGCCTGCTTCGCCTGAGGACCGGGTCTACGATGCGCGGGTGAAGGCTGTGGTTGTTGCAGACCCCCTCAACGCCTTTCCGGGGCGGGCCGATCTGCGAGATATCAAAATCCCCGTTCAGCTCTGGAGTTCGGAGCGCGGCGGCGACGGTGTGGCGCCGGAGGATGTTTTAGGGCTGCGCGACGACCTGCCGGCAAAACCGGACTATCAGACGGTGAAAGGGGCAGGGCATTTTTCGTTCATAACACCTTGCCCCGCCGAGATGGAAAAAGCCCTGGCCGAGATATGCGGCGATATTCCGGGCTTTGACCGGGCGGCGTTTCATCGTCGACTGAACAGCGAAGTCATCCGCTTTTTCACGGCTTCGCTACGCTGACGCACACGCCGGTGCCGCCGTCGATCAGACGGCGTCCTGCGACTGCCATTCCGGCAGCGGGAAAAGCCGGTCGTAGCCCCAGTTGAAGACGAAGGCATAGACCACGTAGAACAGCGCAAACGAGATATCCATCACCAGCGCCTGGGCAAGGCTGATGCTGAGATACCAGGCGATGAAGGGCATCAGCACGATCAGCAGGCCCAGTTCGAACAGCAGGGCATGCGCTACGCGGATAGCAGGCGTCTTCAGCGTCGTGCCTTTCAGGCGCTGCATGGCATGGTCGAAGCCGAGATTGTAAAGATAGTTCCAGGCGGTGGCGAGCGTGGCGCTGACGAGGCCGACAATGCCGATATCTTCCATCGGCATGTGAAATACGAATGCACCCAGCGGCACGACCAGCAGAAGGCCGATGATTTCGAAGCTGAGAGCGTGGCGGATACGATCAGGCAGGGAACGCAATTTATTCTCCGGTATGTGACCGGGCCGTCCCGCATGCTGTCGCCATAATGGCCGAGGTCGTCCTCTCGCAAAGCCATATAGCGGTTTCGGGCAAAATTTCAAGCCTTGGGTCATGGTTTGGTTTGGGAGCGCTCTTCTCAGCGGGAGCGGGATGAGGCGGCAAGGCCGGAGTTATGCGGCGAGGCTTCCCCTTCATCCGACTATTCGTGCCACCTTCTCCCCGGCGTGGAGACGAAGCACGCGGCGGTGCCTTATCTTTTCAATTGTCCGCCGTTTCGCCGCTGCGGAACAAGAACGGTGTTTTTTCGTTATCGCTCATGGAAGGAGGCGTGCCATGCAGCATAATTCTCCAGATGGACGAACGATAAAGGCCGCAAACGCGGCACAGGCCACGACTTACAAGCCTAGCCTCATTTCCCTGAAGGGAAGTTATGTGGCGATGATATTCCGCAGGCCGCTTTGCCAAAATCCGCTGGATCTGCGGAAAAAATAAAAGCGACACGCCTGACCCATTGCCCCATGGCCCACCGATGACGACTGCCGCAATGACAGAGAGCTTTAGATGTCTCTAAAGTTTGATTTTCAATCCGGACCGTCTCCCCTTACATTGGGAGATCGCCACGAAAGCGAAGGGAGAATGACATGAAATCAGTTCTCATTATCGCCGCTGTACTTGGTTTTTCCGCCAGTGCAGCGTTGGCGGAGTGCGCAGGTCATGAAAAGATCAACGCTTCCGTTCCTGCTGTCGACCGTGAATTCAAAACTGCAAGCATCGTTCCGCCGACGGATCCGGTGGACAAGCCCATCGTGATACTGAAAAAGACCGATCGCCTTCCGGCGGCAACGGTTGCGACGACTGGCGAACCCGAAGCCGCAATGAAACGCATGCAATAAGAGAAGATAATGATCGCTTCATTCTGAAAATCCCGTGTGTGAGGTAATCCGCACGGGATTTGTTTTTCGCCATCTAGCTGTCGAGTTTCAGCGACAATTGCTTCGGGCCTTCGTTCTTTTTCAGCACGTAGAGCGGCCGGGCGATGATGACTTCCGTTCGCCGCTGCAATTCCCGTCGTCTCTCGAGCGCGCGCTCGCGCATATCGCGGGAGCGGGCGACTACGGACAGGGCATTTTCTATGGTTGCGTCTGCTGCGTTCATCGCTGACCTCCATAATGTTCACTTTATGTTCTCATTATTGGTCGCTTATGTCAACACTGTGGCAGCGATACTCAAGGGGCAGCTGAAATGCCCTGGAGATGGCCTGTGACGGGGATACTACGGGCTACGCTGAGGGGGACGGCTTCGCCTGGAGCGTTTTCTCCCCTCGCGCTTGCGACGGAGCATCGAACGCCCTTGCGGGCGCGACGGGGGATACTCCGGCCAGCTCAATCGATTTTCGGGATGCTTTGGCAATCATGCCGGGTGCTGATCAGCTCCGGCGGGCGGGAGGCTATCAGGACAGGGGGCGTTGATCCGGTACGGTTAGGCCGGGAAGCAGGTCACTCAGATGTTCACTGGCGAGCGCGACGATGGCAAGCGCGGCCTGCTGGCGGTTCCAGCCTGCGTCTTCCGCTTTTTCGATCAGCCCTTGAATGGAAGGCTCCAGCGCGAACTGGCACTCGGCCTGATAGTCCATGGTATCGATAGAAAGCGATGGAGAATTAATTGCGGCCCGCATCGTTTGGTCTCCCTGTTTTCCGCCATGCCCGTCGTCAAGCGACGCTCAAATCGGAAACATGCACATTCAGAGGCCTATGATATCGGGCAGGCCCGTATATCAATGGCAGCGAATCCCCCAGCAGGCGGGACGTTAACGGCAAGTCTCGATGGCTGTCAACGAACGTCCGGTAGCGACGGTGCCGTCTTACCTATTTCAGAGCCTTCCGTTCCGGAAAGGTTTTCGTCTCCAGACCAGCAATGCCATGACATAAAGCGCAAAAAGCACGAACCATGTGACGGGCAGCACCATGAAAAGCGCCGCATAGGCACAGCTTCCCTCGAAGCAGGAACCGAGAAATCCGGAATCGGCAAGCGTCCCCGACAATAGAAACGCACATACGCCGCTTCCGACTGCGCCGAGGACGAAAAGCAATATGTTGACGATCAATCTCATCACGCCAATCATAGGCATGATTAAGACCGCTTTGCGGAGCGGGTGGCGCTGCCGCGCTGATATTTCGTCGTTTTAGTAGCTCTGTTGCAAAACCGGCGTTGCCTGAGCGGCTGATTTTTTTGAAGGCCGCTTGTTGGTGCAGGCCCCGCCATGATCGGGCAGGGCCGTTATTGCCGGATTCTTACTCGGTGATGGTATATTCGCCGAGTTCGCACAGGTTCTGCGTATCCTCAAGGTCTTCCAGCTCATCGCCCTGGAATTCGAAACGCATATCGTATTTGCACACGCGGCGGCCATCGGCGATGGTGATCTCCATCGTTTCGCCCGGACCAAGCGCCTTCTTTCCGAAAACGTCGTCTTCCCAGTCATCGACGCCGACCGGCGAGGTGTAGAAGGCATTGAGAACGGAGTTCGTTCCGTTCTTCAGCGAAAAGACGAGGTCGTCCGCCTGCGCCGTACCAGCAACCGTCAGCGCAGCCCCGAAAAACACCGCCGTTACCCATTTTGATGTCATGATATCCCCCTTTTGCGCCATCGTTCTGGCTGGGCAATGCATACAACCAAACCAGTGGCTTGCAATGCAAACTGCGGGTTTTGGTTAAATTGCGAAGGGTTCGTTATGGGTAACTTTTCGAGGTATCCAGTATATTTTAAATATTATAAATATATATACATAAATATTTTGAACTTTTGTCTTTCTTAATAGTTCTACTTTCATGAAATAAATATATTATTTTCTGAAAGCGGATTTATTTTGTTATTTTTATTTATTGTTTTCATTTATTTTAATGCGTTTATAATTCTTTTGTATGTATCGTGGATTTTATGCTTTTATATATATTCATTAATGAATCACAGGAGGGTTTTTACTGAAAAAATATTTTTTCAAAAATGACGTTAACTGGTGGGTGGGCCAGGCTGATCGCTTTCCGACGGAGGATACTGGATTTTTGTGCAAACGTTCGTTTTCATTCTCCCGCGGCCTCAAGCTGCCGGGTATCGTGGCACTGGCCACCCTGTACGCGGGTTTTCTGACGCAGGCTTTGGGCCAGTCGCGGGTCTGCAACGATCCTGCTCCGGTCAGCAACCTCAACGAAATGTTCGATGCGATTTACGCATGCTGGGTGCCGCCGGAAGACACGGAGGGGCTTGTCGTGACGCTGCAGTTCATTCTGCATAAGGATGGGCAGATAAGGGGCAAGGTAGTCGTCACCGCCGCGCGCCCGCAGGAAGACAGTCCAAGACGGCAAGCCTTTATCGATTCCGCCATCGACGCGGTGAAGCGGGCAGCGCCTGTTCCCTTCACCGAGGAATTCGGAAGCCGTATTGCCGGGCGGCCCTTGGGGCCACGTTTTATCGGGACAAAAATCATACCCGAAACGAAGTTGTAGGTTTTCTTGGGAGGTGGGTCCACTGTCGCGGCCGCATGTTTAGGCGCGCCGAATGCGGACTGTTTTTTCAGTCCTCGGCGCCGAAGGCGATGCTTTAACTTAGCACCGCAACGTCTTGTCATTTTTAAAGAATTTGGTGGGTGATGTAGGGCTCGAACCTACGACCCGCTGATTAAGAGTCAGCTGCTCTACCAACTGAGCTAATCACCCGACCGACACCGTGTGGCGGTGTGAGGGGGGCTATAAAGGGGAAGTTTCGGCTTGTCCAGCGCGGAAATGAAATTTCTTCGATTTTTGTGACGAAAAAATTTCAGTCGCGCTGGAAAACGCTGGAAATCCGGGATTTTACGGATTTTGTGTTTTGCTATCCGCGCCGGAAGGCTCTGCCTATGACGATGAGGATGCAGGCGCCGATGAAGCCGGCGATGAGATAACCGATCCATCCGGTCAAAACGATTCCGAATACCGAGAGAATGGCGTTGGCGACGATCGCGCCGACGATTCCAAGTAGGATGTTCATGAAAACACCCATATTGCTTTTCATGAATTGTTCGGCGAGCCACCCGGCGACACCACCGATGATGATAGCTGCGATCCAGCCAATACCAGCAGATTCCATGATTTCCTCCCATGATTGCTGCAACATTGAAGGTGATGATTCTCCGGGTGAAAAGCAAGGTAGACTCTCGAAAACCTCGCTTTTTGCGGGTGGTTTTCTGCGCGGCAGGCGGTAAATAGCCTGATGCTGGGTGAAGATATGAAAGGCATGGATGTGCGGTTGATGTTTGGCGGAATGATTGACGGTAGGCCGATGTTCGGCGGGCCTTTATCCGGCCGGCGGCGAAAGGCCGCCCTGGCCGCGATAATGGTCGCGGTACTCACCCTCCTTGGCAGCTTTCTGTCGTCCGCAACCTTGGCGTCGGCGCAGGATGCGCCAGCGGCCGCGCCAGTCGCTATCCAGGCTTCCATCGTCGAGCAGGCGCGTACGGATCTGGAAAAATGGAAGGCCGATATTTCGGCAATCGCCAAACAGGTGGAGGCGGGCGGCAGCGATGACGTGCAGCTGGTGGACCTGAAGGGACGCGCCGATACCATTGCAGCCGATGCTGCCGCCGCCAATACCAAGTTGCGGACCCGTCTGGACCAGATCAAGACGCGTCTCGACGCGCTTGGTGCCGCCCCGGCGGAAGGACAGCCGCCCGAAGCGAGCATGGTGACGGAGGAGCGCTCCCGGCTGACGGCGGAGCGCGCCGAGGTGAATGCCATTGCCGGCGAGGTGGAGAGCACTGCCACCAACGCCGCGCAGATTTCCAACAACATTACGGCAGTTCGCCGGGCACTTTTTGCCGCGACCCTGTTCAAGCGCACCGAAGTCTCTTCCCAGACGCTGGGCGACGCCTCTTCCGCCTTCGTGAGCGAGCTGACCAATCTCAACAACGCCTTCAGCAGCTGGGCGGGTTTCGTGTGGAACTACAAACGCCTGCCGATGTTCGGGGCAGTGATGCTGTCGATCATGGCGGCGCTGTTGTTTCTGGTGGGCGGTTACCGCTTTTTCGGCAGCCGCATGGAAAGGCGGGCCTTTACCGGAGAGCCTTCCTATCTGCGGCGGCTTTCGGTGGCCTTCTGGTCAACCATGGTGCAGTCGCTGTCGCTTTTCCTGTTTCTGGTGACCTCGGCGTTTTTCCTCGATAATTTCAACGTGCTTCGTTCCGATATAGCGCCGATCCTGTTCGGGGCCATGGCAATTACTGGCTTCGTCTATTTCGTGTCGCGGCTGAGCTACGCTATCTTTGCGCCGACGCAGCCGGAATGGCGTCTGTTGCAGGTTTCCAATCGCGGGGCGCACACGCTGTCCTCGGCCGTGCTTTTGATGGCGCTCGTCAACGGTCTCGATTATCTGTTCGGCACGATCAGCGAGACGCTCTATTCGCCGCTGATCGTCACCGTTGCCAAGAGCTTCATTGCCTCCATCATCATTGGCATCATCCTGCTCACCGTGTCGTTCCTGCGCCCGGTGATCGGTGAGGGGCAGGACTACGAGACCGGCAACCAGCGCCTGCCGCGCTGGCTGGTCATTCTGCTCAGGGTCGGCGGGCTTGTTCTCATCGGCGCCTGCCTGACGGGTTATGTGGGGCTGGCGCGGTTCCTTGCCACGCAGATCGTCGCCACGGGTGCGGTGCTCGCAACGATGTATATCGGCATTCTTTCCGGCAAGGCGATTTCGCGACAGGGCGCCTTTTCCGAATCCCTGGCCGGGCGTTATCTCGGGCGGCGCTACGGTCTCGGCCCGGTTGCGCTGGATCAGGCCGGTCTTGCGGCAGGGCTCGGCATCTATGTCATCGCACTCGCCTTCGGCGTGCCGCTCATCCTGTTTTCCTGGGGGTTCCAGCCGGGCGATATCGAAAGCTGGGCCTATCGTCTGCTGACCGGCATCACCGTCGGCAATGCCTCCATCTCGCTGATCGGCCTGTTCGGCGGCGTCCTTGTCTTTGCCATCGGCTACATCATTACACGCTGGTTCCAGAAGTGGCTGGATAACAACGTCATGGCGCGCGGGCAGGTGGATGCGGGCGTGCGCAACTCGGTCAAGACCGGCATCGGGTATCTCGGCATTGCGGTTGCGGCCATTTTCGGCGTCTCTTCCGCCGGTCTTAACCTCTCCAGCCTGGCGCTGGTGGCGTCTGCCCTTTCGGTCGGTATCGGTTTCGGCCTTCAGAACATCGTCTCGAACTTCGTCTCCGGCCTCATCCTGCTGGTCGAGCGTCCCTTCAAGGTGGGTGACTGGGTGGTGACAGGCACGACTGAAGGCACGGTCAAGCGGCTTTCGGTGCGCGCGACCGAGATTGAAACCTTCCGCGGCCAGTCGATCATCGTGCCAAACTCGGAATTCATCAATTCCTCGGTCGGCAACTGGACACACCGCAACCGCATCATGCGTGCGGAAATTCCGGTTTCAGTTTCCTATGAATCCGATCCGCAGCAGGTCATGGATATTCTGCTGGAACTGGTGCGCACCCAGCCGCCCGTACTGCGCAACCCCGAGCCGCATGTGGAATTCCTCCGTTTCGGCGACTTCTCGCTGGATTTCGAATTGCGTTTCCACCTCGCCGATCTTTCGAACGGGCTTGGCGTGAAAAACGCGCTGAGGATTGCAATCCTCAAACGCTTCCGCGAAGAGGGGATCGCCATCCCGTTCCCGCAGCGTAACCTCAACATCCACGTGGAAGGCGATGCCAATCCGCAAATGCTGGCGGCGCTGCTTTCGGAAGAGGGTGACAAGGCGGTGGTGGCGCATACGGGCGCGGCGGCACCTGAGGGCGGAACGGACAAGGATAATGATGCCGGCAAGGCGAGCGACAAGGCCGGTCCGGAAATGAAGCCGACGGCAAAAAACGCCGCCAAGAGCAACTGACCGGCTGCGGCTGCGGCGATTTTTGCCGCGGCCCCGCCGGTGTTTAATATTTTTTCGGGCAGGGCGGGGGAAGTATGCCGTGCGCTTGTGGCGGATTATAATCATGCCCGCAATTTTCATCTAGGCGGTGCAGATATCTGACGAAGTTTCGTCGTAAAAATATAATAGAAATACCCTCTATGACTGTATTGCTGATTAAACTTCAAGTTGATATATTGCCGTTATAGCTTAATTTATTTCTTTTTCTTTCGGGGTTCATATGTCGGATCCAATAGATGGAAATGCCCAGCCTGCCCAGCCTGCCCAGCCTGCCCAGCCTCCGGGCCAAGTTCCCGCAAAAACGTCTTTGCGGGAAAAATTGAGGAGTGCGTGGAGGTGGGTGACACCCCATGCCGCCCGAGTATCCTTACTGGCGACAGGTGTCGTTATCGGTTCTGCCGGTCTGTTTTTCCTGATGGGCCAAACCGATGTGACGGATGATTACCTGCCGAAACGCTGGAATGAATCCATCCGCAGACTGGGCATCGAGCCGGTCTATCCTCCACAGGAGGATATTTATGTCGGAGACATCATCGCCGAGGTCGTGGATTCGGGCCACAAGTTCAAGTCTTTGCCCACCGACCTCGAAAGCGAAGCCTTCATCGGTCGCTACGTCAAGATCACCCAGATACCTAATTTGCGGGGATATCTCGGGGTCAAGTCTGAGGCGCCTTATTTCGGCGACAGCACCTGGTTGGAGGATAAAAAGTCTCTGTCGATTGCTCAACCGCGTACGGAGGTTGCTGTGGATGGGACGACGTCTGGCCTGGTGGTGAAGGACGCGCTGTTTCCCGTCATCAGGATAGAACGCAAGGAAGGAATGGCAGGACTTTTACGCAATATCGCCTTCGGTGGCGCACGGGCGGATATCGAGGAAATCGAGCTTCAGAATGTGCAGACCTATGCGATCAATCCCTTCCACGCACAAAATGCGCTGATGCGGTTTTGCAATGATGACGACACCAAGGTCTATTGCGCCGACGACTATCTTCGCGAAAAACTCTCGTACATTCTTAGCCGCAACATTTTGAGAACCGCCGAGACAGAGGATTGTGGTTCGCGCTATATTTACGACATTCGCCTGCTGGTCGTGCGTCAGGCGTTTCTGACACGCGGGGTAAAGGTCACCAACGGCCGGGCACGATCGGGTTTCATCGATGCGGGGGGAAACAAAGCCGACGTCAAGAAGACTCTGGATGGTGCGGACGTTGCCGCGACCACAGGTCCGCAGGGCCAGCAGCCGGCGGCCGAAAACATGGCCGGCAATGACAACACCATTCGAAGCACAAACAGTTCCGGCCTCTTTTCCGATAGCCAGTTTGCGAGGCCGCTCGTCATAGGCTTCAACAGCGTTTCCATCGGTATGCGCAACAGCACGCCCGCATGGCTGGACGCCGCTGCAAAAGCTGCCGCTGGCAAAGACGTGAAAGACCGCGCCAAGATTTGTGCATCTTCCCAGGAGGTTGCGAAATGAGACTGGCTATTTTTCTCTTCGGTATGTTTTTTCCGTTTCTGGCAAATGCGCAGGATGTGGTTCGCCCGTCTGTGAGTGGAGATATTGCGCAATTCAACGATGATTGCATTTATCGCATTCCACCTTGCAGCAAGGATGGTGGTGGCGTTTTTCCGCCGCCACCACCTCCGCCCGGTGGCGGCGGCGGGATACACAATCTGCCAGGCGGTCCTGTCCTCAAGAACTCGATCATCGTTCCCGGCAACGACGTTATAAAGGGGTTAAACTTGGACGGCCCGGATGTGCGGGGGATGCAATTGCAGCTTCAGACCAGATAGACGGTTTATCCAGCGCTTCAGGCTCTAATCCGTGTTGGCTGACACCTGATCTGTTCCGGTTGGCATTTTCCCATATGTGCGCCGCCGTCGTCTTCAAAAGGCGACGGCGGTTTGAATCCCGCCTCCAGCGACGGCATTTTCTCCCCTGTCGCAGCACCCTATGGCCATGTCGCAATCAGGCGGCTGAACGGCCGCTGGGCGCTTCATATTCCATCCCATCGATTTGGCAGCACGACAGGCAATGCCGGCGCTTTTTAGGGGTTCTGTAAATGAAGACACATGCACGGGCGGTGGTGATCGGTGGCGGCGTCGTCGGCGTTTCGACGCTTTATCATCTTGCCAAGAAGGGCTGGAGCGACAGCGTCCTTATCGAGCGCAAGGAACTGACCTCCGGTTCCACCTGGCACGCAGCCGGTCTTTTGCCGCTGTTCAACATGAGCTACTCGGTCGGCCAGATCCACAAATATTCGGTGAAGTTCTACGAGGAGCTTCAGGAAGAGACCGGCATGAATGTCGGTTTCTCCAAGGTTTCTAACATTCGTCTCGCCCGCACCAAGGATCGCTGGGACGAATATATGTATTATGCCGGCATTGCCGAGACCATCGGTGTGCGGGTCAACATGCTGACGCCGGAGCAGGTGAAGGAAATCTGGCCGCTTTGCGAGACGGACGGCCTGCTGGGCGCCATCCAGCATCCCGATGATGGTTATATCCAGCCCGCCGACCTGACGCAGGCGCTGGCCAAGGGCGCGCGCGACCGTGGCGCCACCATCTATCGCAACACCACCGTCACCGCCATCGAGCAGCTGGACGATGGTCACTGGAAGGTGACGACGGATAAGGGCGAGATCATCGCCGAACATATCATCTCCTGCACCGGCTCCTTTGCCCGCAAGACTGGCGAGATGGTCGGCATCAATATTCCGGTCATCCCGGTCGAGCACCAATATATCGTCACCGAGCCGCATCCGGCCATTCTGGAGCGCCGCCGTCAGGGTCTGCCGGAAATGGGCGTTCTGCGTGAATCGGATTCGGCCTGGTACATGCGCGAGGAGGCCGGCGGTCTGATCCTCGGCCCTTACGAAGTCGGCGCTCCGGTCTGTTATGTCGACGGTCCCTCTGACGATAGCGAATATGAGCTGTTCCAGGAGGAACTCGACCGCCTAATGCCGCATATCGAAACGGCGATGGTGCGCGTTCCGGCTTTCGGCGAAGTCGGTATCAAGAAGGTCTATAACGGCGCTATCGCCTATACGCCTGATGGCAACCCGATCGTCGGTCCGGCACCAGGCCTGAAGAATTTCTGGCTGAACGAAGGCCACTCCTTCGGCATCACCGCTGCCGGTGGTGCTGGCTGGCAGCTTGCCGAATGGATCGTCGATGGTGAGCCCACTCTCGATCTGATGGGTGTCGATCCGCGCCGCTTCGGCCCCCACGCAACGGAAGGTTACCTCATTGCCAAGAATGAGGAAGCCTATGCCAACGTCTTTACCATGCATTACCCTGATGAAGAACGTTCCGCTGCCCGTCCGCTGAAGACGACGCCGGTTTACGACCGTCTGAAGAAGCTCGGCGGCGTGTTCGGTTCTGTTTACGGCTGGGAGCGTGCCAACTGGTATGCGCCGGAAGGTTATGCGCTGCGCGAAGAGGACCTCGGCGTCGGTGCTGATGTCATCACCAGCCACAACTATGCGCCGCCACTGGACGATGGCCGTATCGTCGAGAAGTGGTCGTTCCGCCGCTCGAACTATTTCGAACATGTCGGCAACGAGGTGAAGAACGTCACCCAGAATGTCGGCGTGCTTGACATGTCGGCCTTCGCCAAGATGGAAGTCTCCGGTCCCGGCGCGCGCGCCTGGCTGGACAGCATTCTCGCCAATATCGTGCCGAAGAAGCGCGGCCGTATTGCGCTGACTCACCTTCTGACGCCGAATGGCGGCGTGAAGGTGGAGTTCACCGTCTATGAATGGGCACCGGGCCGGTTCTATCTGGTGTCCGCCGGCGGTCTTGAGGCGCACGATCATGACGTGCTCCAGCGCCTTGCGCCCACCGACGGTTCCGTAGTGCTGCAGCCGATCACCCAGAAATACGGCGTGCTGGTGCTTGCCGGTCCGAAGTCGCGCGATCTCCTGAAGAAGCTGACCCGCACCAGCCTCGAGAACAAGGATTTCCCGTGGCTGACGGCGAAGCAGATTTCCGTGGGCGTGGCAACAGCGCATGCGCTGCGCGTCAACTTCGTCGGCGAACTGGGCTGGGAATTGCACCATCCTATCGAAATGCAGAACTACATCTTCGACCGGCTGATGGAAGCGGGCGCCGAATTCGGCATCAAGCCATTCGGTATTCGGGCTATGGTGTCGATGTCGCTCGAAAAGTCGTATCGCAACATGGGCCGCGAGCTTTCGGTCGAATATAACGCCTATGAATCCGGTCTCGACCGGTTCCTGCGTCCGGAGAAAAATTTCATCGGCCGCGATGCGCTGGTGGCCTACAAGGAAGCCGGCTTGAAATCGGTATTCTCGACGCTGACCGTGTCGGGCAATACGGATGTCGATGCGCGCGGTTCGGAAGCCATCTTCGATGCAGATGGCGCACTTGCCGGCCGTGTGACAAGCGGCGGTTTTGGCTGGCGTATCGGCAAATCGATTGCGCTTGCCATGCTGAAACCGGAATATGCCACGATTGGCACGAAGCTGAAAATCCGCATTCTCGGCACGCTTTATGATGCCGAGGTCGTGGAAGAAAGCCCCTTCGATACGGAAAACGCTCTGCTGCGCGCCTGAGGCATTTTCCTGGAAGCATTCGAAACACGGCCCTCCCTCGGGGCCGTGTTTTCTTTTGGGTAAGCATGTATGCCGACTGTTTTCAGGCAAAAGTGTTATTAATCATTCTGAAAAATACGCCTGCTAATTTCCCGTGAAAGACGACGGGGGACTGGGACAAAATGAATTTTCTGGGCATTACGGGCATGCAATATTCGGGTGTGCCTTTTACCAATTGCCGCATCTTACTGGCGGAAGATACCAATGTGTTCACCCAGATGGTGAGCATGCGCCTGAAGGAATTGCTGGGCGTTTCCGTGGAGGTGTGCCGCAACTTCGAGGAGTTGCAGGCGTGCTACGAACACTCGGCCGAACCCGTGACGCTTGCGATTTCCAACATCAATCTTCCGGGGGCGGAAAATGGCGAGGCGCTGGAATATCTGATCGATCTTTCGATCCCGACCATCGTTTTCACCAGCACGTTTCATGAGGCGACCCGCGAAACGCTGATCGCCAAGAATGTGGTCGACTACATTCTGAAAGACAATATCTTTGCCGTGGACATGCTGACGGAATCCATCTGTCGGTTCCTCACCAACCACCGCCACCATGTGCTGATCGTCGATGACAGCCCGACGGCGCGGGCGCTGCTTTCAAGCCGCCTCAAGCGTTATAATTTCCGCGTCAGCCTTGCCGATAGCGGTGCGAAGGCGCTCGAAATCCTGAAGGCCAATCCCGATATCGGGCTGGTGGTGACCGACTACAACATGCCCGATATTGACGGTTTCGAACTGACACGGCGCATCCGCACCGTGCGCGGCTCGCACGAGTTGCGCATCATCGGCGTTTCCTCCTCCACCAACCGGCTTTTGTCTGCGCGGTTTCTGAAGGCGGGCGGCAACGATTTCATGCTGCGGCCCTTCATCGACGAGGAATTTTATTGCCGCGTCAACCAGAACCTCGACACGCTGGTGCAGATACAGCTAGCCAAGGCTGGCGTGAGACCGGCGGCCTGACCGGACTTCTCGTGGTCAAGGCCGCGACACGTCAAAGCTGAGACTCGAGCGGCAGGAAACGCATGATGCCCGCGACGATCCGGCGGCTGATGGCAGCGTCCGGTTCACGCCGGTATGTCTTCGGCTGGCCGTGTTCTTCGGTCATCCAGACGATGCGATTGCCATTGTCTATATCCAGCTCGAAGCTCATCGAGCGGCGGATCTCTTCGCTGAATATCTCGTCCATGCGCGCAACCAGCGGAGCGGAGGTGAAAACGACGCCCATTTCCGTGTTGAGAGAAGCGGAGCGCGGATCGAAATTGAGCGAGCCGATATAGCCGGTCTTGCCGTCGCGGGAGAAAGCCTTGGTGTGGAGGCTCGCCTGTCCTGAACCGCGAAGCGTAAAGCTTGGCTGGTCCGCCTGTGCACGCAATTCATGCAGGCGCACCCCGCCCAGCAGAAGCGGCTTTCGATACCGTGCGTAACCGGCGTGAACGGCGGCAACATCTGTTGCAGCCAGCGAGTTGGTGAGGATGGCAACCGAGACGCCGCGCTCGGCAAGGTTTGCAAAAATGTCCAAGCCCTGTTTGCCGGGAATGAAATAGGGGGAGGTGATGTGCAGGCTGTCATTTGCCGCCTGCATCAGCGGCAGCAGGCTCTCCATCAGGAAGTTGTGGCCGTTGCGGCGTTTTCCCGCCGCTTTTTCCGGCGGGTCAGCAAGCACGTCGGCTTCATCGACCCAATGCAGGCGGTCCGACATCAGGAAATGTCCGCTGCCATATTGGTTTTCGACGCGCTCGAGATAGGGTTTGGCAGCCTCGCTTTTCGGCAGGGCAGCAAGCTCGCGCCGTAACCTGGCGAGCTTGCTCGGCCTGCGCGCGAGAAGCGAGCGCACGGGAACGGAAACGGCGCTGTTCCAGTAGTCGTCGAAGATTTCGGTGGCATCCGCAACGATCCTGCCGAAACCGAGAATGTCGAAATCGTGGAAATTGGCCCGTTCGGCGGCATCGAAATAGGCATCGCCAATATTACGGCCGCCAACAATCACAGCGCGTCCATCGGCAATCCACGCCTTATTGTGCATGCGCCGGTTGACGCTTCGGAACCGGAGGACCAGTTCCAGGCTTCGATACAAGATGTTTTCCCGCGCCCTGGTTGGGTTGAAGAGCCGCAGCTCGATATTGGGATGGCTGTCGATGGCGTGGAAGATGCGGTCGGACATCGAGACGCCGAGATCGTCCAGAAGCAGCCTCACGCGCACGCCGCGGTCTGCTGCGGCAATAACCTCGCGCATCATCAGCCGACCGGTCAGGTCGGCATTCCACATGTAATACATTAGATCAAGGCTGCGTCCGGCCGCCCGCGCCGCCGCCATGCGCACTGCAAAGGCATCCAGATTGGAATGCAGCAGGCAGAGCGCGTTTTTCTCGTTCCAGCCGTTCCTTATCGACTGCCAGTGGCGATCGAGCCCGGTCGCATCCTCGGCAACGGGCAGGGCATTGGAGGGGCGTTTGGGAATGGCCTTTTCCCGCTGCTTGCTGATGACAACAAACAGGCCTGGTCCGACGACCAGCAGCACCATGGCGATAAAGACCGTAAATGCAGTCACTTGTTTTGATCACTCCCGGCCTGAAGATTATCAGGCCGGGTGAAAACGCGCGAGCACATAAAGCGTTCACGGCAGAAGAGGGTGCGGGAGCGAAAAAGCCTGCCTTGCGAAGCGAATGCAGGCGGCGGGACTTGCTAATGACATAAGTGTATGCTTATCTGTTGTTATGACAGAGAATGATATTTTCCGGGCGCTGGCCGATCCGACACGCCGCGCCATTTTCGAAAAGCTCGCGGATGGTGCCCAGAACGCTTCCGCCTTGCGCGAAGGCATCGATATCAGCCAGCCGGCCATGTCTCAGCATCTTGCCGTGCTGCGGGGGGCGGGGCTGGTAGTCGAACGGCGGCAGGGCCGTTTCGTCAATTACGAGGTCGATCCGGATGGGCTGACACGGATTGCTACGTGGCTTGGCAAATACCGCGCCTACTGGCCGCAGCGCGTAGAAGCACTCAAGCTCTTGCTGAAGGATATGGATCAATGAACAGGGAACTGCCCGCAGCACCGAAACCCGGTATCGAGTTGGAATATGATCTCGATGAGCCGCCGCAAAAAGTCTGGCGTGCGATCAGCATTCCGGCCTTCCGTGAAAACTGGTTGCCGAAGGAGGCTTTGGCTGAACCCGAGGCGATCAGGATCACCCCGGGGAAGGAGGTCTGTTACAGGATGCGGGATGACGTTCCGCCTTTTCTGGAAAGCACCGTCACCTTCAGGATTGCACCTAACGCGAGCGGCGGCACCAGCCTGCGGGTCATTCATGAGTTGCCCATCACCGGTTCCGGTCGGATGACAAAGGCTGCCGCAAACCACAACGGTTCTCCGATCAAGCTCGCCGCCTGATCCACCACATTTCCTTACATTTTCAAACGACAGGAGTTCGCCGATGCGCGAAGCGATGCAACTCGTCCCTATGGTAGTTGAACAATCCGCAAGGGGAGAAAGGTCTTTCGACATCTATTCCCGGCTGTTGCGGGAAAGGATCATCTTTCTCAACGGTGAGGTCAACGACGCTGTTTCCGCGCTTGTCTGCGCGCAATTGCTGTTTCTCGAGGCAGAAAACCCGAAGAAGCCAATCCATCTCTACATCAATTCTCCAGGCGGTGTCGTGACCAGCGGTCTCGCAATGTACGACACCATGCGCTACATCCGCGCGCCGGTTCATACTCTGTGCATGGGGACCGCCCGTTCCATGGGCTCGTTCCTGCTTATGGCGGGCGAACCGGGCGCGCGGGCGGCATTGCCCAACGCCAGCATCCTCATTCACCAGCCGTCCGGCGGGTTTCAGGGGCAGGCGTCGGATATGCTCATCCATGCTGAAGAAATCAGGCAGACAAAGCACCGAATGACGCGGCTTTATGCCGAGCATTGCAAGCGCAGCTATGACGAGTTTGAAGCGGCAATGGATCGCGACCGTTTCATGACGGTGGAAGAGGCACTGGAATGGGGATTGATCGACCGCATTCTGGACGTTCGCGAAGATGTGGCGGCGGCATGACAAAAAGCGTCCCGGTTGGCGCATGGCTGGCCGGGACGGTTGATCAGATATCCAGATTATCCGCGAAGGCAGCGCGTTCCTGAATGAAGCGGAAGCGGGCATCCGCCTTGGTGCCCATCAGATTGTCGACCGCCTCGCGGGTGCCTTCGAAATCCACATCATCGATCTCGACGCGCAGCAGGGTGCGCTTTTCGGGATCCATGGTGGTTTCCTTCAGCTGTGCCGCCATCATTTCGCCAAGGCCTTTGAAGCGGCCGATTTCGACCTTCTTGCCCTTGAAGACGGTTTCCATCAACTCGGCGCGGTGGGCGTCGTCGCGGGCATAGGCGCTCTTGGCACCCTGACGGATGACGTAGAGCGGCGGCACTGCGAGATAGAGGTGGTTGCCGCGAATGAGTTCCGGCATTTCCTGATAGAAGAAGGTAATGAGCAGCGAGGCGATGTGAGCGCCATCGACGTCGGCATCCGTCATGATGATGATGCGTTCGTAACGCAAATCTTCTTCGCGGTACTTGGTGCGTGTGCCGCAGCCCAGCGCCTGGATGAGATCGGCGATCTGCTGGTTGGCCGAGAGTTTTTCACGGCTGGCGCTGCCGACGTTGAGGATCTTGCCGCGCAGCGGCAGGATGGCCTGATTGGCGCGGTTGCGCGCCTGCTTGGCCGAGCCGCCAGCCGAGTCACCCTCGACGATGAAAAGCTCGGCATTCTCGGCCGTGTTCTGCGAGCAGTCCGCCAGCTTGCCGGGCAGGCGCAGCTTGCGCACCGCCGTCTTGCGGTTGACTTCCTTTTCCTTGCGGCGGCGCAGGCGTTCTTCGGCGCGCTCGATCACCCAGTCCAGCAGCTTCGCCGCTTCGCCCGGGTTGCCGGTGAGATAATGGTCGAAGGGATCGCGCAGCGCATTTTCGACGATGCGCTGGGCCTCGACGGTCGCGAGCTTGTCCTTGGTCTGGCCGACGAATTCCGGCTCGCGGATGAAGACGGAGAGCATGCCCGCTGCCGAGATCATCACGTCATCGGTGGTGATTTCCCTGGCGCGCTTGTTCTGGGTCAGCTCCGCATAGTTCTTAAGGCCCTTGGTGAGCGCGATGCGGAAACCGGCCTCATGCGTACCGCCTTCAGGCGTCGGGATGGTGTTGCAATAGGAATGGATCTGCGTGTCGCCGCCATACCAGGTCACAGCCCATTCCAGCGCACCGTGGCCACCGGTCTTTTCGGTGCGGCCGGAGAAAATCTCGCGGGTGACGGTGAATTCCTTGCCGAGCGTGGCCGCCAGATAGTCCTTCAGACCACCGGGGAAATGGAACACGGCCTTTTCGGGGATTTCGCCACCGGCGGGCACCATGCCGGGATCGCAGCTCCAGCGGATTTCGACGCCGCCGAAGAGATAGGCCTTGGAGCGGGCCATGCGGAAGATGCGCGCCGGTTCGAATTTTGCGTGATCGCCGAAGATCTGCGGGTCCGGATGGAACCGCACGCGGGTGCCGCGTCGGTTGTGCACGTCACCCAGTTCTTCAAGACCGCCTATGGGCGCGCCGCGCGAAAAGCGCTGGCGGTAAAGCTTGCGGTTACGGGCGACTTCCACTTCCAGAAGATCGGACAGCGCATTGACCACGGAAACGCCGACGCCATGCAGGCCGCCGGAGGTTTCATAGGCCTTGCCGTCGAACTTGCCGCCGGCATGCAGCTTGGTCATGATGACTTCGAGCGTCGACTTGCCTGGAACCTGCGGATGGTTTTCCACGGGAATGCCGCGTCCGTTATCGGTGACGGTTAGGAAACCCTCGGTATCGAGATGGACCTCGATGAAATTGGCGTGGCCTGCGACGGCCTCGTCCATGGAGTTGTCGATGACTTCGGCAAAGAGGTGGTGAAGCGCCTTCTCGTCGGTGCCGCCAATATACATGCCGGGCCGCATGCGCACCGGTTCCAGCCCTTCGAGCACGCGGATCGACGAGGCGCCGTAGTCGTCACCGGAGGGGGACACGGGCGCTGGAGGCGGGGGCGTCGTGACGGCCGCAACGGCTGCTGGTTTCGGTTGCACGTTCACGTTCGCGGCTGCGGACACCGGGGCCTTCACGGGTTTTGCCGTGTCCTCGTTCTTTTCCGTTTCGCTGTTTGGTGCCACCGGAAGACCGGAGAAGAGATCGTTGCTATCGTCCATCATGTCCAAGGTTCAAAAAAGCGTGTCGTCAGAATTTCGCCAAGCGAATCAGTATGCCAATAGGGGCGAGTATAGCGCCAAACGTGCAGGGCGTGTGGCCTAACGCGGCGCACCCTATGCCACGACTATGTCAGGGTTTCGCAACAGGAGGATTGCGCTGCCGCCCTGGCAATGGCAAGTCTCGCAGCCACGAATGAACGGTTAACCAAGTCATGTCCACAGCTCATTTCACGTTTTGTACTCTTTTCTGCCTGACTGTTGCGGCGATGCCGGGCGGTGCCGGGGCGGCGGACGGGCCGCTGCGGCCGTTCAAGGACGAGCTTTTTTCCAGCCAGCCAGCGCTTTCCACGGCCGATGGCGGCGCATCTGAGGTGATCGATTATCAGGAGATGCGCGACATCAACGGCCGCGACGAGGTACCGGAACGGCGGGTGAAGCGGCAATATGTGGACATGGCGCCCAAGACAGCGCAGGCGATGGAATCCGTGGCGGTTGAGGGCAGGGCGCTTGAGGTGGGCCGCGTCGGGCCATCATCCGGGCAGGCCTTCACCGTGATCTTCATCCACGGGCGCGGCGGCGACCGGCGGCTTGGCATGAACGACTATACGTTCGGCGGCAATTTCAACCGGCTGAAAAATCTGGCTGTCGCCAATGGCGGCACCTATTATGTGCCGAGCGTACGGTCCTTCGATGCAAATGGCGTTGCCGACGTTTCCGCACTGATCACCTATGCGGCCAGCAAATCCGGCGGTAAGCCGGTGGTGTTGGCCTGCGCCTCCATGGGCAGCTTCATCTGCTACGGCATCAGCCGCGACAAGGCCACGGTCGGCAATCTCAAGGGTATGGCGATCCTCGGCGGCGCGGTCGATCCCGATTTTCCGAAGAGCGCCTTTGCGAAAGCCAAAAAGCCGGTGTGGTTCACCCATGGCAGCGCCGACAAGGTGTATTCCGCCGACAGCCAGGCCACCATCTTCCGCACCTTGCTGAAGGCGGGAGAGCCGGCGCGCTTCACGCTTTTTGAGACAGGCACGCATGGAACGCCGGTGCGCATGACCGACTGGCGGGCGGTTTTGAACTGGATTTTGAGCCGCTGAGGTGTGGTTTTGGTTCGACGGACGCGAATTTCGGCAAATTGACCGACGTTTTGAAGCCTATGACTGCTTTTTTGTACCAATTATCATCGGCTGCGTTTAAGGAAATATTCCGGGATTTCCGGCAGGGTTTCTGTCGCGATTAGGGGCCGCCTGGCGGCTGAGGTAAGGGGTGTTCGCGCCAGCGGCTCTCCGAGACAAAGGGAATGGGATACGCATGACGCCGAATGTTCGACCGCTTGTAGCCGGAAACTGGAAGATGAACGGCACCCGTTCGTCGCTCGATCAGATCAAGGCCATGGCAGAGGGCGTCAAGGGCGCGCTTTCCGAAAAGGTGGATGCGCTGATCTGCCCGCCATCGACGCTTCTTTATGTGGCAACCGCGCTCTGCGACGACAGCCCGCTGATGATTGGCGGACAGGATTGCCACCAGAATGTTTCCGGCGCGCATACGGGTGACATTTCCGCCGAGATGATTGCCGATTGCTTCGGTACCCATGTCATCGTCGGCCATTCCGAGCGCCGCACCGACCATGCCGAGACGGATCATCTGGTTCGTGCCAAGGCCGTTGCCGCCCATCAGGCTGATCTTATCGCCATCGTCTGCATCGGCGAGACGGCGGATGAGCGCAAGGCGGGCCAGACGCTCGATATCCTCAAGCGCCAGCTTGCGGGATCGCTTCCGGACGAGGCAACCGCCGAAAACACCGTCATCGCTTATGAGCCGGTCTGGGCGATCGGCACGGGTCTGACGCCGACCACGCAGGATGTGCGCGAGGCCCATGCCTTCATGCGCGACGAGCTGGTCAAGCGCTTTGGCGATGAAGGCAAGACCATGCGGATTCTCTACGGCGGCTCGGTGAAGCCTGCCAATGCGCTGGAACTGATGGGCGTCGAGAATGTCGACGGTGCACTGATCGGCGGCGCGAGCTTGAAAGCCTCCGACTTCCTTTCCATCTATGCGGCATACGAGCAACTGACGGCTTGAGACACGCTTTCCTGCCACAGTGGCGGGAAAGGGGCTTGGAATAAGCCTTCGCCTCATGTAAAGAGCCGCGAAACCTTCTTTGTAGTGCTCCGCGCGGGGCATGGAATGGATTGTCATGCAGACCGTTTTGATTGTTATTCACCTCATGATCGTGCTTGCGCTTGTCGGCGTGGTTCTGATCCAGCGTTCCGAAGGCGGCGGCCTCGGCATCGGCGGCGGTTCGGGCTTCATGTCCGCGCGCGGAACGGCCAATGCGCTGACCCGCACGACGGGTATCCTTGCCGCGCTGTTCTTCGTGACGTCGCTCGGACTTGGTCTTCTGACCCGGTACGAATCGCGCCCGACGGATATTCTGAACCGTATTCCGGCCACGCAGGGTCAGGGCAACGGCATTCTCGACACGCTCGGCCCGGCACAGACGCCGGCAACGCCGGCTCCGGCTGAGAATGGCGTTCCGACCAACAGCGGCGCTGCAGCACCTGCGCAGACCACGCCTGCACCGGCCACTGCTGGTGACGCCGCTCCGGCACCGGCCAAGCCAGCCGATCCGAACGCAGTTCCGACCGGTCAATAAGCCCGGTTATGATTTAACGCTCCGGCAGGCCAAAAGCCTGCCGGTTTTCTTTTGTTCGCATTTCGCCACATCCCATTGCCAATTCGTCAACAGCGAATTTGCAACAGCATGAAATTTGGGCTGGCGGAATCAGAGGTAAAAAGGTATCCGGTGAATCCCATGGCGCGATATGTATTCATCACAGGCGGCGTGGTCTCCTCTCTCGGTAAGGGCATCGCAGCTGCGGCACTCGGAGCATTGCTGCAATCCCGTGGTTATCGGGTGCGGCTTCGCAAACTTGACCCCTATTTGAACGTCGATCCCGGCACGATGAGCCCGACACAGCACGGTGAAGTGTTTGTGACGGACGACGGTGCCGAGACGGACCTCGACCTTGGCCACTATGAACGCTTTACGGGGCGTTCGGCGACCAAGACCGACAACATCACCACTGGCCGCATTTACAAGAACATCATCGACAAGGAACGCCGCGGCGACTATCTCGGCGCGACCGTTCAGGTCATTCCGCATGTCACCAACGAGATCAAGGATTTCGTGACCGAAGGCAATGACGATTACGACTTCGTCATCTGCGAAATCGGCGGCACGGTCGGTGATATCGAGGCGATGCCGTTCATGGAGGCGATCCGCCAGCTCGGCAACGACCTGCCGCGCGGCACCGCAATCTATGTTCACCTGACGCTGATGCCTTACATTCCGGCAGCCGGCGAATTGAAGACCAAGCCGACCCAGCATTCCGTGAAGGAACTGCAGGCGCTTGGCATTCATCCCGACATTCTGCTGGTGCGCGCCGACCGGGAAATCCCGGAAGCGGAACGCCGCAAGCTTTCGCTGTTCTGCAACGTGCGTCCTTCCGCCGTCATTCAGGCGCTGGATGTTGCCAACATCTATGACGTTCCGATCGCCTACCACAATGAAGGTCTCGATTCGGAAGTGCTGGCCGCTTTTGGTATCGAACCGGCGCCGAAGCCGCGTCTGGAACAGTGGGAAGAGGTCTGCAACCGTATCCGCACGCCGGAAGGCGAGGTAACGATTGCGATCGTCGGTAAATATACCGGCCTCAAGGACGCCTACAAGTCGCTGATCGAGGCGCTGCATCACGGTGGTTTTGCCAACCGCGTCAAGGTCAAGCTGGAGTGGATCGAGTCGGAAGTCTTCGAAAAGGAAGATCCGACGCCCTATCTCGAAAAGGTCAACGGCATTCTGGTGCCGGGCGGTTTCGGCGAGCGCGGTTCCGAAGGCAAGATCATGGCGGCGCAGTTCGCCCGTGAGCGCAACGTGCCCTATTTCGGCATCTGCTTTGGCATGCAGATGGCCGTCGTGGAAGCGGCGCGTCATCTGGCCGGCATCGAGAATGCCTCGTCCACCGAATTCGGTCCGACGGCTGAGCCCGTCGTTGGCTTGATGACCGAGTGGGTAAAGGGCAACGAGCTGGAGAAGCGCTCCACCAAGGGCGATCTCGGCGGCACCATGCGTCTCGGCGCTTACAAGGCGGCGCTGAAGAAAGACACCAAGATCGCCGATATCTACGGCACCACGGATATTTCCGAGCGCCACCGTCACCGTTATGAGGTGAATGTGGACTACAAGGACCGGCTGGAAGAATGCGGCCTCGTCTTCTCGGGCATGTCTCCGGATGGTGTCCTGCCGGAAACGGTGGAATATCCTGACCATCCCTGGTTCATCGGCGTTCAGTATCACCCTGAACTCAAGAGCCGTCCGCTCGACCCGCATCCGCTGTTTGCCAGCTTCGTTGAAGCGGCGGTGGAGCAGAGCCGGCTGGTTTGACGGTTTGAATGAGATGAAGAGGGCCGCTTTTGCGGCCCTTTTTTATTGGGGTGCGCACAGAATGCGTCAGGCCAGAAGGTTGTGCTTCCTCAGCCATGCCTCATACCATCCAGGCCATTCTTGCGTGGGGGTTCCGGGCTTGCCCATGCCGAAGCCGTGGCCGCCAGAAATGATTGGGTGAAATTCGACATCCACATCCGCCTTCTCGCACGCCTGCTGCATGATACGGCTATTGGCGGGATTGGAAATCCGGTCGTCATCCGCCTGCGTGAGGAAGACCGGAGGGCAATCTTTGCTCACATGGCTTTCCACTGACCACTCTCGTGTTGCCTCGTCTGTCGGGTGCCTGCCGATAAGTGACCTCCGGGTCGATGTATGGTCATAGGGCGCTGCAAGCGTGATGACCGGATAGATCAGGGCCGCAACATCCGGCCGGGCTGATTGCCTGTCGATGTCATCGACTGCTTCGTAAGACGCAAAAGCCGAGCGGGCGGCGGCCAACCCCATCAAGTGCCCGCCCGCAGAAAAACCAAGTGCGCCGATCCTGTGCGGATCGATCTGCCGGTCCGAAGCGCGTGTACGAACCAGACGAAATGCGCGCTGCGCATCCTGAAGCGGTGCCAGCGGTCCAGCAGCCCATCCTTCAATCGGCAGACGGTAGGTGAGGACAAAAGCATAAATGCCTCTGGCCGCGAGCCAGCGTGCGGCGGGATAGGACTCCTTGCCTTCCTCGATGCGTTTATATCCACCGCCACCTGCAATGATCATTGCGGAACCATTTGGCTTTGCGGGAGCGAACACCTCCAGGCTCGGTACGGCAATGTTGGTGACAGCGCCTTTTTTGCTTATATCCGGGACGCCGTTCGGACCACCGCCTTCCGGAGGCGGGCCGGGCCAAAGCGAAATCCATTGCCGATCGCCTTGCGCAAACAGACTTGGGACTTTCATGGCCGTGGCGAGGAAGGCACCACCAAGAAGCAGGCTGCGGCGGCAGATCATGATGTCATCCTCAATCGTGCACCTGGTTTCGGCATTCTCTGCGGAAGAACAGCTTACGTGGACGATTTAAAAACACCAAGAATGGTCAGTACCGGGACATCCCGATGCTTTGGCCCTACACCACGGTCTCATCGCTCATCCGTCAATCGAACAAACAAAAAACGGGCCCGAAGGCCCGTTCTGCATTCCACCAAAAGCCAGTCCGCTTACTTCGGGCCGATCATGTTTTCCGGGCGTACATACTGGTCGAATTCCTCGTTGGTGAGGTATCCGCCGCCGACGGCCTCGTCGCGCAGTGTCGTGCCGTTCTTGTGCGCGGTCTTGGCGATCTTGGCGCAGATGTCGTAGCCGAGCTTGCTGTTGAGAGCCGTGACGAGCATCAGCGAGTTCTCGACGCCCTTCCTGATGTTGTCTTCGCGGGCTTCGATGCCGACGACGCAATTGTCGGTGAAGGAGACGGCGGCATCGCCCAGAAGCTGGACCGACTGCAGGAAGTTGTAGGCCATCATCGGATTGTAGACGTTCAGTTCGAAGTGCCCCTGCGAGCCTGCGAAGGAGAGCGCTGCATTGTTGCCGAAGATGTGGGCGCAAACCTGCGTCAGCGCTTCCGACTGCGTCGGGTTCACCTTGCCCGGCATGATCGATGAGCCGGGTTCGTTTTCCGGCAGCGACAATTCGCCAAGACCGGCGCGCGGGCCGGAGCCGAGGAAGCGGATGTCGTTGGCGATCTTGAACAGTGCTGCTGCTGCGGCATTGATCGCGCCATGCGAGAACACCATGGAATCGTGCGAGGCAAGCGCTTCGAACTTGTTCGGCGCCGTCACGAACGGTAGGCCGGTGATCTTCGAAATCTCTTCGGCAACCTTTTCAGCGAAACCGACGGGGGCGTTCAGGCCCGTGCCGACCGCCGTGCCGCCCTGTGCAAGCTTGGAAAGTGCGGGCAGGGTGAGTTCGATATTGGCAATCGCCGAGGCGACCTGCGCGGCATAACCGGAAAACTCCTGGCCGAGCGTCAGCGGCGTGGCATCCTGCGTGTGGGTGCGGCCGATCTTGATGATCTTTTCGAACTGCCTGACCTTGGCTTCCAGCGCCGTGTGCAGGTGCTTGAGGGCCGGCAGCAGGTGGTGAACGATCTCTTCCACGCAGGCGATGTGCATCGCCGTCGGATAGGTGTCGTTCGAGGACTGGCTCATATTGACGTGGTCGTTGGGGTGAACTGGTTTCTTGGTGCCCATTTCGCCGCCGAGCATCTCGATTGCGCGGTTGGAAATCACCTCATTGGCATTCATGTTGGATTGCGTGCCGGAACCGGTCTGCCAGACGACCAGCGGGAAATGTTCAGTCAGCTTGCCGTCGATGACTTCCTGCGCGGCTGCGATGATGGCGTCGCCTACCTTGGGGTCTAGGCCTGCAAGCGCCATGTTCGCACGGGCCGCTGCCTGCTTGACGATGCCGAGTGCGCGAACGACAGAGGCGGGCTGCTTTTCCCAGCCGATCTTGAAGTTGCCGAGCGAGCGCTGCGCCTGCGCGCCCCAATAGCGATCGGCCTGAACTTCAATGGGTCCAAATGTATCGGTTTCCGTCCGTGTGGCTGTCATCAATCTTGCCTTTTTACTCGTTTTCCTCCGCCAAAACGGCACTTCGCCCGCCTTGCGCGCGCCGATATATAGAATCATCGCGCCGGCAATGAAAGCGTTGCGAGGCATGCCTGGCAGATATTTCCCTTGGGATAGGGCGATTTGGGCGCTCATCCTGCCCGGTTAAGAAAAAGACCTTGGCGTGTCATTTTTACTACGTCGATAAAAGCCCGGAAAACCGGGGTTTCATCGGCTTGGAACGGCTTGGCCAACCACGGCAAAGTGAATGAAATAAATAGAAATTTAACCATTCTCGCCAATTCTGGAAATTACGTTTTTACGGTTTTGGCCGTAATATGAGGTTCATTTCGGGTGCGTTCTGGACTTCGGCGTTTTCTTTTCAACGGGCCGTCTATCGGCTAGACAAGCATGAAACTGGATGCTCCGTCTTCGTTGGCGGCGCTGGGTGCTACGAGGATCAAATTGCAAGTCATATCTGGAAAAACATCGGCAGCGCTGGTGCTGGCTCTCGGTCTTTCCGTTTCCACCGCTCTTCCCGGCAGTGCCGGCGCGGTAACGCTGATGGACCTTTTGCGTGGCGGGCCTGGCAAGGTTGCGCGCGATCGCGGTGAAATGCCGCCAGCCGGTATCGTCACCTCGCCGCCGACGGCCGGACCGAGCGCCGATGCATCTGATCCCGAGCCTCTGCCGCGTGTTTCCGGTCCACGTTATTACGATTACAAGGCCGATACCGCACGCGCTGTGAACACCGCAAATTTCGGCGAGGGTCTTGCCAATGTGAAGTTCAGCGCCACCCCCGAAATCGGCAAGGCTCTGGAAGCCTATTACGGTGCCGGCGGCAAGGCGCTCTGGGTTTCGGAAGGCGAGCTGACTGCCCGCGCGAACGCCGTCATGGCGTTTTTGGAGACTGTTGGCGAAAGCGGCCTCGATCCGGCCGACTACAGCATTTCAGTACCCGCAAAGGACGTGACCGCCAGCATCAGCGCAGGCGCGAACGCATCCGGCACGCCGGTGGAAGTGGCTTCCGCATCGACCTCCGACGCCTATCAGCGCGCGCAGATGCAGTTCGAGCTTGCGCTTTCCGCCAAGGTTCTGGCCTATGTGCAGGATACGACGCGTGGCCGTGTCGATCCGAACCGGCTGTCCGGTTACCACGATTTCAAGCGAAAGACGGTGAACCTTGCGCCCGTGCTGAAGCTTGCAGGCCTCAGCCCCGATATCGCAGCCTATCTGCGCAGCCGCGAACCCTCGAACGCCGAATATCTGGTGCTGAAGGCCGAACTGGCCCGGTTGCGCAGCGAGGGTGATGCGGCCAACACGGTCAAGGTCCCCGCCGATCTGGTGCTGAAACCCGGCAACAGCAGCGCCGACATGGCAAGCGTCGTCAAGGCAATTGAACATCGCGCTTCGCCTGCCTTCAAGGCGGAACATGCGGCGATCATTTCCGGCTACCAGCAGACGCCCGATTATACGCCTGATCTCGTTGATCTGGTGAAGGCATTCCAGAGCGAAAACGGCCTGAAGGCCGACGGCGTCATCGGCCGCGCGACTGTGCGCGCCATGGTCGGCGAAAGCAACGACGCCCGGATTGCCAAGGTGCAGGTGGCGATGGAGCAGATCCGCTGGCTACCGGCCGATCTTGGCCAGCGCTATGTCTTGATCAACCAGCCCGCCTTCATGGCCTATTACCACAATGACGGACAGGAACAGTTCGGCATGAAAGTGGTGGTCGGCTCCAAGGCCAACCAGACCTACTTCTTCCAGGACGAAATCCAGACCGTCGAATTCAACCCTTATTGGGGCGTTCCGCAGTCGATCATCGTTAACGAGATGCTGCCGAAGCTGCGCCGTGATCCGTCCTATCTCGACCGACTGGGTTATGAGGTGCAGGTGGGTGGCCGTGCGGTTTCTTCCACCAGCGTCAACTGGTTCGGCTCGACCAATGCCGTTTCGGTGCGTCAGCCGCCAAGCAGCGACAATGCGCTGGGCGACCTGAAAATCCTGTTCCCGAATGCGCATGCCATTTACATGCATGATACGCCTGCCAAGAGCTTCTTCAACCGCGACATGCGGGCGCTGAGCCACGGCTGTATCCGTCTGGTCGACCCGCGCCGCATGGCGGCCGCTGTTCTTGGCACCAGCGTCGACAAGGTCAACGAGCAGATTGCAGCGGGCAAGAACCGCGCTGTGCAGGTGCCGGTGAAGATACCGGTCTACGTGGCCTATTTTACTGCCTGGCCGGACAAGGCCGGCAAGGTGCAGTTCTTCGACGACGTCTACGACCGTGACAGCTACGTCCAGAAAGCGTTTGCGGTAACAACGAAGGCGCGGGCCGCGTCGATTTGATAGAAATCTCATTGAGAAAAAGAAAGCGCCGGAAACGGCGCTTTTTTTGTTTCTGCGACTGCCAGTTACTATCGTAGCGACGATGCCGTAAAAAGCGTGAATGCCAGTTCGCCATCGCCGTCGAGCATGTTTGCGCTCAACAGCGCATCTTCCAGCGATGATTTGCGGATCAGGAGTTGGTAAAAGAATAGATGAACGAAAAGCGGCGTTGCCGCACCATCGGGATAGCCGTGTGAGGCTATGTAGGCGTGTGCTCGACCTTCGATGAATACTTTGGCGAAACCCTGCGAACCCGTGCAGCAGGCGGTGCTGAACACCACTGTATCCAGCAGGTCGATGTTACCAGAGAGAATGTCGGCGTGCATGCTGCCGTCCTTCAGTTCTGTTCGGGTTATCTCCGGGTCGCATTCGCCGACGACTAGGCCGTTTTCATCGCCATGACCGCTGATGATGAGGTAGGGCGGCGGGTTATCGGGCTGTTTCAGGCAGACCAGAATGTCTTCCGGCGTGCCAGGCAGATAAAGCCTTACCGATGCGCCTAGGCTTTCCAGCATTGCCCTCAAAAGCAGGGCCTCGCCAGAATCGCCGACGGCGACAATGCCGACGGCGGTGCGAGGGAAAAGGAAATTGCGATCGACCATGGCGAGCCTGCGGGTGTTCCGATTTATGCAGCGGCGTTGCGTTCTGTCAGCAGCCTTCCCACCAGATCTGGCGTTAGCGTCGCAAAATCGCTGATCACGACATTCGGTTCGAGTTCGGCCATCGGCACATCCGAATAACCGAAGGTGACGCCTATCGACGGGACGGACGCATTTTTGGCGGCGAGAATGTCGTTGATGCTGTCGCCGACCATGACCGAGCGCTGCGGGTCGCCGCCAGCCTTTTCGATGGTGCCGAGAATATGGCGCGCATCGGGCTTGCGGAAGGGGAAGGTGTCGCCACAGGTGATGGCGGCGAAATATCTGGTGAGATCCAGTTTTTCGAGCAGCGGAAGCGCAAGGATTTCGGTCTTGTTTGTGCAGACCGCGAGCGTGATGCCAGCTGACGAAAGCGCATCCAGTACGCTGACGATGCCGGGGTAGGGGCGGCTGTCGCCGGGCATTTCCGCGCGATAATGGTCAATGAAACGCTCGTACAGCGGTTCCAGTTCGGCTTCCGGCAATTCTACCTGACGCAGCGCGAAGGCCCGCTTGATCATAACGCGCGCGCCCTGGCCGACGAGATGCGTCAGGTCGTCATAGGTAACGGGGGCAAGACCGGCTGCGGCGATGGTGTGGTTGAGGCTCGAAACGAGATCGGCGGCGGTGTCGACGAGCGTACCATCGAGGTCGAAGATGGCGAGCGGGGAGAGCGGGCGGGATGTCACGGGAACTGGCCTCTTGAGAGAATGCTTTTGGCGATGATATCGGTGCGTTCGTTGTGGCCAAGCCTAGGCAAACGGCTTTGTCTTTGCAACCGCGCCACAACGTTCTGTTCGTTGCCTGCAAAAATGCTTTCGTTTGGCTTTCGACCCGTGTAAACAGCACGGCGACGACAAAGCTACCGGAGTTTCAGGCACATGGATGCCCGCCAGATGAAGATCAAGGCCGCCGAGGCCGCATTGTCCCATGTGCAAGACGGGATGCGACTTGGTATCGGCACGGGCTCGACAGCTGAGGAATTCGTCAGGCTTCTGGCGGAAAAGGTTGCTGCAGGCCTGAAGGTCGAAGGCGTGCCGACATCCGAGCGTACCGCGCGCCTTTGCGTGGAGCTTGGCGTGCCGCTGAAATCCCTCGATGAATTGCCGGAACTGGACCTTACCATCGATGGCGCGGACGAAGTGGATCACGGCCTGCGACTCGTCAAGGGTGGTGGCGGTGCGCTTCTGCGCGAAAAGATCGTGGCGGCTGCATCCGCCCGCATGATCGTCATCGCCGACCAGAGCAAGGTTGTGGAGACGCTTGGCGCCTTTCCGCTTCCCATCGAAATCAATCCGTTCGGTCAGGTGGCGACACAGATCGCCATCGAGAAACTGGCGGCGCGGTCCGGCCTGTCGGGCGACCTGACGATGCGTTCGTCGGGCGACGGCGCCTTCATGACGGATGGTGGACACCTCATTCTCGACGCATCTTTTGGCCGTATTCCTGATGCAGAAGCGCTTGCACGCGAGCTGAACACTATCCCCGGTGTTGTCGAGCACGGACTTTTCATAAATTTGGCATCGCTTGCCATCATTGCGGGTCCTGAAGGCGCCCGCGTGATGCAGGCAGTATAACAGGAGCGAGATTTTCATGATCAAACTAGCGGGACTGGGCAAAGCTGCCGCTGCTTCGATCCTCATTTCCGGCATCGTGTTCGGTACTGCCGCACGCGCTCAGGAAATTTCGGAAGCGCATATCGCCGCCGCACGGCAGGCGATCGCCTCTCTAGGCGTTACTGACCGTTTCGACGATATCCTGCCGGGTCTGGCGGAACGTCTGAAGGCCGAACTCATTCAGGCATCGCCGAATGTGCAGGACGCGATCACCGCGACTGTCGACGCCAAGGCACTTGAGCTTGCGCCGCGCCGCGCCGATCTGGAACGCGAGGCAGCACTCACCTACGCGCGCGCCTTCTCCGTCGAAGAGCTGAACGCCATCTCCACCTTCTACAGCAGCGAAGCCGGCAAGAAGCTTCTGAAGGACGGCCCGATCGCCACGCGCGAACTGATGAAGGCTGCCGACATCTGGGCCGCGGGCATCAACCGCGATCTGAACACCTCCAGCATGACCGAATTGCAGAAGGTGGCCGGCGCTGATCTGAAGCCGCTTCCGGCCGATCAGGGCAACACGGGCGGCGCTCCGGCTCACAAGCCCTGAGTGAAATAGATAGAGCGTCGGGTCCCAAAGCTCACGTTCAGAAATATTCAAAGCCCGGCCGCAAGGTCGGGCTTTTCATTTGTGCGTCGCAGCACCTATATGTGCCATGAATACGCCACAGCCCGCCTTGAGGCCGATGGCACGTGGTTTTGATCAGGGGTTTTGACTATGACAGCTTATGACTACGATCTTTTCGTTATCGGTGGCGGCTCGGGCGGCGTGCGCAGCGCTCGCGTGGCCGCCTCGCTCGGCAAGCGTGTGGGAATTGCCGAGGAATACCGTTACGGCGGAACCTGCGTCATCCGTGGTTGCGTGCCGAAGAAGCTGTTCGTTTATGCCTCGCAATTTCCTGAGCATTTCGAGGATGCCGAAGGTTTCGGCTGGAGCGTCGGCGAGCGTCGTTTCGACTGGAAAAAACTGATCGAAGCGAAAGACAGGGAAATCACCCGTCTCGAAGGGCTGTACCGCAAGGGTCTGGATAACGCCAAGGCCGATATTTTCGACAGCCGTGCAGAGCTTGTCGATACGCATACCGTGAAGCTGACGAAGACTGGTGAGACCTTCACGGCCGAGCGTATCGTGATTGCCGTTGGCGGTACGCCGAACGAACACAAGGCGCTGCCCGGCCACGAGCTGACGATCTCCTCCAACGAGGCTTTCGACCTGGAAGAGCTGCCGAAATCGATCCTGATCGCTGGCGGCGGTTACATTGCCGTGGAATTCGCCAATATCTTCCACGGGCTCGGTGTTGAAACGACGCTGATCTATCGCGGCAAGGAAATCCTTTCGCGCTTCGATCACGACATGCGCAAGGGCCTTCATGAAGCGATGGAAGCCAAGGGTATTCGCATCGTTCTTGAAGACGTCATTCAGGAAGTGAGCAGGGACGTTGCGGGCGGCTTTGTGGCACGCACCAAGCAGGGCAACTCGCTGCATATCGGCCTGGTGATGCTGGCGCTCGGTCGCGATCCGAATACGCATGGTCTAGGCCTTGAAAATGCCGGTGTGAAGGTGGATGCGCGCGGCGCGATCATCGTCGATGAGTATTCGCGCACGAACGTGCCTGGTATCTTCGCACTGGGCGACGTCACCGATCGGGTACAGCTGACGCCGGTGGCTATCCACGAGGCCATGTGCTTCATCGAAACCGAGTACAAGAACAACCCGACCAAGCCGGACCACGAGCTTATTGCCACTGCGGTGTTCTCGCAGCCGGAAATCGGCACGGTTGGACTTTCTGAAGAGGAAGCGGGCAAGAAATACCCGGAACTGGAAGTCTATCGCGCGCAGTTCCGTCCGATGAAGGCAACGCTGTCCGGGCGTCAGGAAAAGACGATCATGAAGCTGATCGTCAATGCCGCCGACCGTAAGGTCGTCGGCGCGCATATTCTCGGCCACGAGGCGGGCGAAATGGCGCAGCTCCTCGGCATCACGCTGAAGGCCGGATGCACCAAGGACGATTTCGATCGCACCATGGCGGTTCATCCGACAGCCGCCGAGGAACTGGTGACGATGTATTCGCCAAGCTACCGCGTGGTGAACGGCGAGCGCGTGTAGCGCCGTCGCTTGCGCGACGTGATCACGTCTCCGATTTGCCCGCCACCACCTGAAAACCGATGTTTTCCGGCTGGTGGCGGGTTTATTAAATCGTTTGAATTGACTTTTATGCACGTTGAACGCCCAAAACGGGCGGAATGGGCCCTATGGCCCTGAGATCGGCTATGCAAAGCCTGTGCTTGGAGCTATAAGCCGCTCAATTTTTCGAGGCGGTCGTGCACAAATGCGCGGGCGAGAAAAGGGTAAGGACATGGCACAGAATTGGACACCCGGCAGCTGGCGGCAGAAACCGATCCAGCAGGTTCCCGAATATCCTGACGCGGCAGCGCTTGCGGCGACGGAAGCCACGCTTGCGACCTATCCACCGCTCGTTTTTGCCGGTGAAGCCCGCCGCCTGAAAAAGCAGCTTGCCAATGTGGCAGACGGCAACGCCTTTCTGCTGCAGGGTGGCGATTGCGCCGAAAGCTTCCTCGAGCATGGCGCGGATAATATCCGCGACTTCTTCCGCGCTTTCCTGCAGATGGCTGTCGTCCTGACCTATGGTGCGCAGCTGCCGGTGGTAAAGGTCGGTCGTATTGCCGGTCAGTTCGCCAAGCCGCGCTCTTCCAACGTGGAAGTGCTCGATGGCGTGACGCTGCCGTCCTACCGCGGCGACATCATCAACGGCATCGAGTTCAATGAGACCTCGCGCGTGCCGAACCCCGAGCGTCAGCTCGACGCGTACCGCCAGTCGGCGGCGACGCTCAACCTGCTGCGCGCCTTCGCAATGGGTGGCTACGCCAACCTTGAAAACGTTCACCAGTGGATGCTCGGCTTCATCAAGGACAGCCCGCAGGCGGATCGTTACCGCAAGCTGGCTGACCGGATTTCCGAGACCATGAACTTCATGCAGGCAATCGGCATCAGCGCGGAAAACAATCCTAGCCTGCGCGAAACCGATTTCTTCACCAGCCACGAGGCACTGCTGCTCGGTTACGAAGAGGCGCTGACCCGCGTCGATTCGACCTCCGGTGACTGGTATGCCACGTCGGGCCACATGATCTGGATCGGCGACCGCACGCGTCAGCTCGACCATGCGCATGTGGAATATTTCCGCGGCATCAAGAACCCGATCGGCCTGAAGTGCGGACCGTCGCTGACGCCGGATAATCTGATCGAGCTGATCGACGCGCTGAACCCGGCAAACGAAGCGGGCCGTCTGACGCTGATCTGCCGTTTCGGCCACGACAAGGTTGCCGACAGCCTGCCGAAGCTCATCCGTGCCGTGGAGAAAGAGGGCCGCAAGGTCGTCTGGTCGTGCGATCCGATGCATGGCAACACGATCACGCTCAACCACTACAAGACGCGTCCGTTCGAGCGCATCCTGTCGGAAGTCGAAAGCTTCTTCCAGATCCACCGCGCCGAAGGCACACATCCGGGCGGCATCCACATCGAGATGACCGGCAAGGACGTGACGGAGTGCACCGGTGGCGCGCGCGCCGTGACGGCGGATTCGCTGTCGGATCGTTACCACACCCATTGCGATCCGCGTCTCAATGCCGATCAGGCACTGGAACTGGCCTTCCTTCTGTCCGAGCGCATGAAGAGCGGCCGGGACGAGAAGCGTCTGGCAATTGCTACTGCCTGACAGAGGCAGATCAAACAAAAAAGCCGCCGGATACTGCCGGCGGCTTTTTTTATGGGTCGGCGTGATTACTGGACGAGTGCCGGCTGCTGGCAGCGGACGTCGGTGACGCGCACATCGGCTTCGCCGATCTTGACGCCAAGTACCAGCAGCACGTTGTAGAGCAGCTGATCCACGGGCGCCGTGACTGCCGCGAGCGTGTTGGCAAGTGCTGACTGGATGCCCGCCAAACCTCCCAGATCGATGTTGAGGAAGAGAAGCCTGATATCCAGATTGAGGTTCTTCAGCAGTGAACTGACAAGAGTGGTAACGGTATCCTTGGTGGAAACACTCTTGATCTTGGCCTGGGTGATATCCGACTGGGTGAAGGTCAGCTTGGTCTTCGTCATGTTGGTGGCATTGATGAGGGCGCTGCCATTGATGGCAAGCAGGGCCGAATCCACGATCGCGGTCTTGGTAACGCGCGGATCCTTGCCGAAATTGGCAAAGGCCGTGGTATCGACATTGCCAAGCGCGATTTCCGCGACGCCGGGAACGACTTCGACATCGACCGTACCCTGTCCGCCGCCCGTGCAGCGAATGTCGGCGAGCCGCGCTTCGGCATGGGCGACTTCCACATAGAGCGGAATATTGACCTTCAGACCGGCAATCGCCTGAAGCCCGTCAACCACGACACTGACCGCCAGCCGGGTTTGTGCGGTGCGCACCACGGTGCCCTGGCCGCCGACGGCAAGCGACGGCGTTTCGACGGGTGGCTCACCGATGGCGAGCGTCGTCTTGACCGAGGCGAGACCGAGAAGATTGGCGTTGAGGTTGAGCGCCAGCTGGTTGCCACCATTGCCTGCCACGGCGGCGGCGTTGAGGAGATCAAAGACGCCTGCGGTGACCTTGAGGTTTTCGCCGCTACCGATCAGCTTGTCCGAGAACGGGCCGAGATTGAGGATTTCTTCAAGCTTGAGCTTGATGTTGCTCTTGTTGGCGGTTTTTGCCAGCGTCTTCAGAATGTTGGCCACAGCCGGCTGCAGGCCCGTGGTTTTCGTCAGCGCGTCCAGGAATTTGCCGTAGGTGATTTCCGTCTTCAGGACATCCTTGTAGGTGCCGGCTGTCAGGTTGAGATCGACAGCCAGCGCTTCGACGACATGCAGCGCGTTGACATCAGCAGCGACAAGCGCCTGGTAATCCATAACCTTGAGCGAGACCGTGGTACCGAGCAGGCCGCCGAGCAGGCTGTTCAAAATGCCTTCATCGAGGCTCGCCAGTCGCGAGCCTACCGAAAACGCCGCGATCTTTTGGGATGAGGCCGTTCCGGCAGCGGAAATCTTGGGCGGCGTGGTGAAGGCGGAGGCAAAGAATATCTGGCCCTTTTCGACGATATTCACTTTCATCGCATTGGTGGGAAGTGCATTTTCGACGAAACGCTGGCCGACAGGCAGGGTCGCGTCCGGCTCATAGTGACCTTTGACGACTTCGGCATAACCGTTGCTCTTGGCAAATTCGTTCAACGGGTCGAAAGGTTGAAGACCGTCCACGGTCAAGAGGCCATTCGGTGTCTTGACCCCGAGATTCATGCCGTTAAGGGCGAAATATTGCTGGACCGCCTTTTCGGGATCGGCGGCACTGGCCGCCGCTGATATGGCCGCAAGATCGGCGGTCTGCTGCAATTGCCGCTTCTGCAGGGTCAGATAGCCATAATCGACGCCAAGCGCCAATATGCCGATGAAAAGCGGTGCGGTAAGCCCGGCCGAGATGGCGATGTTGCCTGTGCGATCCTTCAGGAAACGGGGAAGCAAAGAAGAGATATTTTGCATGTCATGCTCCTCCGATCCGGATTGTGGAAAAACGCCGGATGACCGGCTCGGGCAGGGTGTAGCTGTAGAGGCTCCAGATCGGCAGATCGCGGGCGTCGTATTCCACCTTGACCGTGAATTGGTTGGCATTGGCGGGATCGGTGGCGACATTGACCGTGAAACGCGTCTTGTCCATGAAGGCGTAGCTGAGGTCACTCTTGGTGACGAAATCACGGGCCAGCTGCTGGCGCTCGGTCGTATTCAGTCCGGCAACTGCCGTCCTTGCGGCGTCCGCGGCGATCTGCTGCACAGAATAGGCGGCCATCAGGTAGATACCGTAGGCAATCATGGTCAGCAGGACGAGAAAGAAAATTGGCGCGACGATGGCGAACTCGACAGCGGACGAGCCGGATCGATCACGAAGGAAACGCACTCCATTACGCATAAAGCACCCCCGTTTTTCAGGCACCACAGTCAGATGCCTTTATTCTTATTTTCGGAAATGCTAATTTATAGGTGTTAATTTTGTATTGATGTCGCTCTTATGGGTTGCAGGCGGGGAAAAGCCTTCGCGTTGATACCCATGGATTTCAGATTAGCCGAAGCCCTTTGAAGCTGGCGTGGCCGTCTTTGCCGATGATGATGTGGTCGTGAACCGCTATCCCCAGCGGCTTTGCAGTATCGATGATGGTTTTGGTCATCTCGATATCGGCACGCGAGGGGGTAGGGTCTCCACTCGGATGATTGTGTATTAAAATCAAAGCAGTAGCGGAAAGTTCAAGGGCGCGGCGCACCACTTCGCGCGGGTAGACCGGCGTGTGGTCCACGGTTCCCTGACCCTGCACCTCGTCGGCGATCAGGACGTTGCGCTTGTCGAGGAACAGGATGCGGAATTGCTCGCGGGTTTCATGGGCCATGGCGGCATGGCAATAATCGATGACCGAAGACCAGGAGCCGAGAATCTGCTTGTTGCGGATTTCGCCCTTCAGCATGCGCTGGGAAACGGAGGCGACGAGCTTCAGATCGAGCGCCACGGCCTCACCCACGCCCTTCACCTCCTGCAACAGCGGCAGCGGCGCGCCAAGCACCCCGCCGAGGGTACCAAAGCGGGCGATCAACGCCTTGGCGATGGGTTTGGTATCACGCCTCGGGATCAGTCGGAAAAGCAGAAGCTCCAGCAGTTCGTAATCGGCAAGGGCGGTATCGCCGCCGTCGCGATAACGCGCCCGCAGCCTGTCCCGATGGCCGTGATAGTGTGCGATCTCCGCTTCCGGCTCCGCAATGGCTGCGGGATGTTCCGAGGTCTTCTTCACCGCACTTCGCGGTTCGGCAAAGAAGCCGCGCTCATCCGTTCCGTCGAACAGATCGCCATTTCCCGCCTGAAAGCCGGAGGTCGATGGAAGATCGGCGGAAGGCGGGGCAGGGCGTTTTGCCATGGGCGGTCTGGCCTTATGCGAGTGGCGGCAGGCCCGGACGGTCAAGGCCGCCCGGCGACAGTGTGAAGATTTCGCAACCGGTCGCGGTTACGCCGACCGCATGTTCGTATTGCGCGGAAAGGGAGCGGTCGCGCGTTACTGCCGTCCAGCCATCGGAGAGCACCTTCACATGCGGCTTGCCGAGGTTGATCATCGGCTCGATGGTGAAGATCATGCCCTCGCGAATCTCCGGGCCTTCGTCCGGGCGGCCGTAGTGCAGGATATTGGGGGTGTCGTGGAACAGGCGTCCAACGCCGTGGCCGCAGAAATCACGCACCACCGAGCAGCGTTCCGCCTCGGCATAGGCCTGAATAGCCGTGCCGATCGCGCCGGTGCGCGCACCCGGTTTCACTGCCGCGATGCCGAGCATCAGGCATTCATAGGTCACTTCCATCAGACGTTCAGCTGCGCGCTTGATCGTGCCAACCGGATACATGCGGCTCGAATCGCCGTGCCAGCCGTCCAGAATATAGGTCACGTCGATATTGACGATTTCGCCTTCACGCAGCGGCTTTGCGTCCGGAATGCCGTGGCAGACCACATGGTTGATAGAAGTGCAGACGGACTTGGTATAACCGCGGTAATTCAGTGTTGCCGGCAAAGCGCCGTGGTCGGCGCCGAACTCGAAGACGAAACGGTCGATGGCGTCAGTCGTCACACCCGGCTTGACGATTGCCGCCAGTTCGTCGAGGCAACGCGCTGTCAGCTGGCACGCCTTGCGCATCCCGTCGAAATCCTCAGGCGTATAAAGGCGGATGACGCCGGTATTCTTGAGGGGGGCGGAGGCTGCGTCGATATAGGTGACCATCATAGTGCTTTCTGTCTCTTTACGTCCCTGTTCATAAAACAGCCGGACGCCATTCGTCCATCTTAACCGTTCCCGCGACTGAAATTTGTGCCGGGGAAACGTCGCATTTCACCGCATAGGCCTCCACGCCGCGCGACATGGCCCGCTGAAACGCCAGCGCATAGACCGGATCCAGATCATCGCAGATGCGCATCCGGTCGCAATCGTTGCGTTGAATAAGATAGAGCATCACTGCTCGGTGACCGGCCTCCGCTGCGTCACCCAGCTCCTCCAGATGTTTGGTGCCGCGTTTGGTGGCGGTATCAGGGAATTCGGCCAGACCTTTTTCGCGCATGAAATGCACGTTTTTCACTTCCACATAGGCATCCGGCCGCCCAATTTCGGAAAGCAGGAAATCGATGCGGGAATTGCGGCCGTATTTCTGCTCGCGCCGGACCGTCGAATAGCCGGCAAGCTCCGGGATGCGGCCATTGAGGATCGCTTCTTCCGCCAGCCGGTTCGGCATGCCGGTATTGATGCCGACCACGGTGCCATCGGCCTCGACCATTTCCAGCATATGCCGGTACTTGCGGGTTGGGCTGTCATGCTCGGACAACCAGATACGCGAGCCGGGCGTGGTCAATCCGCGCATGGAGCCGGTATTGGGGCAGGAGCCTGTAATTGCCGTGCCGTCCTCCAGAACAGCGTCGAATAGGAAACGCTTGTAGCGGGCGATCAGCGTGGCGGGAACGAGTGGGGATGTGAAGAGCATGTGGCCTGAAAGGTGAGAGGTGGCGGGGTTGGTCAGGACAGGACGTAGGTTCCGGGTGCATCGCCGAGCACTGGTCGCTTGCCGTCACCCGGCGCCCTTGCCTTTACCTTCTCGCCATTCTGGCTTTCGATCCAGTTCTGCCAGTGCACCCACCATGATCCCTTGTGGGCTGTGGCTGCGGCCTGCCAGGCATCGAAGTCTCCCGATGGTGATGCGCCTGTCCAATATTGGTATTTTTCGGATTGCGGCGGATTGACCACACCGGCGATGTGGCCGGAAGCGCCGAGCACGAATTCCACGGGGCCGCCGAACAGTGCCGCCCCCGTGAAGACCGATTTCGCTGGCGCGATATGGTCGTCGCGGGTGGCGAGATCATAGACCGGGATTTTTATGTCGCCGAGGTTGATCCGCTTGTCCGCCACGCGCATCAGCCCGCGGGCGAGATTGTTGTCGAGATAACAATTGCGCAGATAGAAGGAATGGCAGGCAGCGGTCACCCGGGTCGAATCGGAATTCCAGTAGAGGAGATCGAAGGGCAGGGGTTCGGTGCCGCGCAGATAATTATCGACCATATAGGGCCAGATAAGATCGGAGGCGCGCAGCATGTTGAAGACTGTGGCCATGATCGAGCCATCGAGATAACCGACGGCTTGCATGTGCCTGTCGAGCGCGGCGAGCTGGCCTTCGTCGATGAAGACCTTGAGGTCGCCCGCATGGATGAAATCAGTCTGGGCGGCAAGAAGTGTGGCGCTGCGAATGCGCTCATTGCCTTCCTGCGCTTGCAATGCCAGCGCCGAAGACAAAAGCGTGCCGCCGACGCAATAACCGATGGCGTTGATCTCTTTTTCGTCGGTTTGCTCCTCGATCGTGTCGAGGGCAAAATCGATACCTTCGCGGATATAGTCCTCCCAGCCCCTGTCGGCCAGCCTGGCGTCCGGGTTAACCCACGAGACCATGAACACGCTGTGGCCCTGATCGAGACACCATTTAACGAAGGATTTCTGTGGGTTGAGATCGAGGATATAGAACTTGTTGATCCATGGCGGCACGATGAGCAGCGGCCGTTTGAAGGCCTTTTTCGTCGTCGGCGCGTAGTGGATGATCTCGCAGAGCGGGCTTCTCGCAACCACCTTGCCTGATGTGACGGCAATATTCTGGCCGATGACGAATTTGCTGTAATCCGTCTGACGCAGTTTCAGGTGGCCGTGACCGGCCGCGACATCTTCGGCAAGCTGTGCCATGCCCTTGACGAGATTGGCGCCGCTGGAGGCTACCGTCTCGCGGAAGACCTGCGGATTGGTGAAAACGAAGTTGGCCGGCGAGAGGGCTTCCGTCACCTGGCGCATGTAAAACAACGCCTTGGTGCGGGTGTGCTCGTCCAGCCCTTCGGCTTCCATAACCATCCGGTCAGCAAAACCGACGGTGGTCTGATAGGCTTTGAGGAGAAAATCGAAAAACGGATTGGCCTGCCAGTCCGCGTCGGCAAAACGCCTGTTCTTTCGCTCTGCCGGGCCGGTCTCTGCGGCCTTTTCCGAGCGGGAATCGGCATCTTCCGAAAACTGTGCCACCGATTTTGTCCACAGATCGTAATAGCTGGAAAGCAGGTGGGTCTGCGCTTCGAGTGAACGCTTCGGTTCAGCCATCCAATATTCGGCGACATCGGACAGCGTCTTGACGAGGTCGGTCATCGGATCGGCGCTGGTCTGCGGAATTTCACCGCGTTCGCGGGGGGCCAGCCATTCGGACGCGGCTTTGCCGAGGTTTTCCAGCGCGCGGGCGATGTTGACCGCAAAGGCTTCCGGGTCGCGGATCAGGTAAGCCTCGGCGGATGTGGCGTCGAAACCGGGCGTTTTGCCACCCTTTTTCTCTGCCCCGCCGTCAACACCTGCCATGCGCTGTCCTCCACCAAATTTGTGTTTGCACATTCTGCATGAAAACGAATACAAGTTCCACCAGCAAGGGGAGGCCACGAAGAGCCGAACCGCAGTCGAATTCGATATCGGCGATATCCTTACAGGCGGAACATGACGATGGGCAAGCACATGGGCACATGGGGAACATTTGCGGAAAACGCTGGAAGGATCGCCCTTCTTTCGCTCTCAGGCGCAATGCTCGTTACAGTACTTGCCGCCTGCAAGACCCCGGCACCGATCGTCGCACCGGCCCATATGCCCCACCCGCAAGCCCAAATCGTCGGCCCGCGCCCCGTCAGCGACAATGTGGTGAGCCAGAGACGCGATACCGGCACCTATCCAAGCTTTTCAGCGCCGATGACGGCTGCCGGCAGCCAGATGGGGGATGACGAGGCGTCCAAAATGGAATCGAACCTGTCGCGCCTCGGTGCTGCACGCCGCAACGGCCAGATTTCGGAAGCTGAATACAAACGCCGAGTCGCGGAATTGCGGGCGCTTGGCGAAAACCAGAAGCCGGTTGCGACGCCTGCTACGCAGTGAGGTTTTCCGTTCGTCGTTCTGGGGCCTTTACCGAGAATCGACAACCTGTGGATCTCGAGATTCCCTCGGCACAAGGCCGAGGATAACGGCAATCCTTGTGCTTCATTCTGTTACCAAGCCACTCTCATAACCCCTTATTTACCCTGCCTTTGAACCATCTGCTTACTGAAGATGTTAAGCGGATGGATGCGCTTTGCCGCTTATGATGCGGTCATAACAAACAGGCCGCTGAAAAAGCGGTAGACAGGGTGAAATATCATGAGATGCATCGCTGCTTTGCTGGTTCTTGCCGGTTTTGCGCTCGCACCCGCGCAGGCGCGGGCGCCGTACATCAACATCGGAACGTCAGCGCCTCAGGGACGATGAAAAGTTGAAAAACGCCGGTCAGTCGTTTCCGGCGGCTTCGCTGAGCATATCGAGGTCCGGCACCGTGATATGACGGTTGTTCTCGATGCTGATGGTGCCTTCCTTGCGCAGTTTAGTCATTTGCCGGCTAACTGTTTCAATGGTGAGACCAAGGAAATCGGCTATGTCTGCGCGCGATAGCGGCAGGTCGAACGTTGATTTATCGTCCTTTTCCGGATCGATATGCGTGGCGATCATATAAAGGAAGCTGGCAACCTTTTCCTGCGCCGATTTTCGGCCAAGTGTCAGCATCCAGTCGCGCGCCTCATCCAGTTCTTTCAGAGACTGGCTGTGAAGCTTGCGCTCCATATCCGGCACTTCGGAAACCATGCGGTCGACGATACGGCGCGGGAACAGGCAGATTTCCACATCGGTTGCGGCTTCCGCCGTCATCTTGCTTTCCGCCATAAACGGGCGACCGAGAAAATCCGGTGCAAATTGCAGGCCGACGATCTGCTGGCGGCCATCCGACATCATCTTCGAGAGCTTCACTACGCCGTTGAGAATGTTGCCGTAGGAGCTGACGAGTTCCCCCTGGGCAAGCAGCTCGTTGCCCGCTTCCAGCTTCTTACGGCTGGAATGACGGTTGAGGTCGTAGAGCTGCTGCGGCGTCAACGTGCTGCAAAGACCACCGTGACGCGCCTCGCAGGAGCGGCATACGACGGGATATTCCGAATTGTGGATGGTCTTCTGTAGCGTGTCCATCAGCCTTTTCCGATGCTGGCTTTAAGGGACGAATGCGACCGCAGGTGTAAAATCCGGTCTTTTCGAAGGCTTGCGCCGCGTAGTCGTCGCCCCCGCGTCTACTTTAGCAAGAACTTAAGGTGCAATTTGATTGAAGTCAAAGTTGCAAACTGTCGCAGCCGTTACTGAAGGGGAGGAAATCGACATTTTCTTGATAAAAGGCAAATCCGGGGATGAATACCGAACTTCTTCGCAAATATTCGGGCGCCGTGCCGCGTTACACGAGCTATCCTACCGCGCCGCACTTTCACGAGGGAATCGATAATGGCACCTATCGCGGCTGGCTCGGCGAGCTTGGCCACCGGAACCGGATATCGCTTTACCTGCATATTCCCTATTGCGACCGGCTGTGCTGGTTCTGTGCCTGCCACACCAAGCACACGCTGAAATACGAGCCGATTGCCGTTTATCTTGAGGCACTTAAGCGGGAGATAGCAGCCGTCGGCTCGCTTGTTTCCCCCGATGCAGTGGTCAGCGCGGTGCATTTCGGCGGCGGTTCTCCCACCATGTTGAAACCGGAGGACATGGTGGGCCTGATGGACTGTCTGAGACGCCATTTCACCTTTGGTCTGGCGCCCGAAATCAGCGTGGAAATGGACCCGAACGATCTTGACGAAAGTCGCTATGACGCGCTTGCCGTCATCGGCATGACGCGCGCGAGCCTCGGTGTGCAGGACTTTGATGACAAAGTGCAAAAAACCATCAACCGGATTCAGACCTTCGAGCAGACGCAATCGGTGGTAGATGCCGTGCGGGCAAGGGGCGTTCACTCGGTCAATTGCGACATTCTCTATGGCCTGCCGTTCCAGACCTGCGAGACATTGCAACAGACGGTTGACCAGATCATCTCACTCGACCCCGACCGGATCGCGCTGTTCGGTTATGCGCATGTTCCATGGATGAAAAAACACCAGTCGCTGATCCCTGAGCAAGCATTGCCAGATATTGCCGAGCGCTACCGCCAGATGACGATGGCGGCGGAGATGCTCGGCAAGGCGGGTTACAGGGCAATCGGGATCGATCATTTCGCCAAGCCCGCCGAAACTTTGAGCCGCGCGGTCGAGGCGGGGGAGCTGCGGCGGAATTTTCAGGGCTACACCACTGACACGGCTGATGCCCTGATCGGGCTTGGTGCATCCGCAATCGGCCGGCTGCCCCAGGGCTACGTGCAGAACATGGTGGCGACGGGGGAATATCAGCGGATGGTGGGCGAGGGCGGTTTCGCGGTTCTCAAGGGAATAGAATTGTCCGAGGAGGATCACCTGCGCTCCCATGTCATCGAGCGGCTGATGTGCGATTTTTCACTCGATCTGGGCGATTTGAAGCGGCGTTTCGGCAAGGCCAGCCATTCCGTCAGCATGGAGGCGCAGCTTTTCGCTGGCGGCGACAGGGACGGGGTGGTGCGGATGGATGGCGATGTTTTTGCCGTGACGGAGGCGGGTAAACCCTTTGTTCGTAATATCGCGGCAACCTTCGACGCCTATCTCGGCAGCGGACGCGGCCGTCATTCGGTTGCTGTTTAGGCAACAGTTTTAAGGCAAATTTCAAAGTTACGTCACGAAACCATTGGCTTTTTTGTGCGACTTGCCTATGTGGTGCGTCAGACAGGATATTTAATACGAACGACAATAAGGATTATGGGCGTGACAGCTACATTCGACAAGGTTGCCGACATTATCGCCGAAACCAGCGAAATCGACCGCGAAACCATTACGCCGGAAAGCCACACGATCGACGATCTGGGCATCGACAGCCTCGACTTTCTGGATATCGTTTTCGCCATCGACAAGGAATTCGGTATCAAGATTCCGCTCGAGCAGTGGACGCAGGAAGTCAACGAAGGCAAGGTTACCACCGAAGAATATTTCGTGCTGAAGAACCTCTGCGCCAAGATCGACGAATTGCGCGCAGCCAAGGGCTGAGGCGATAATGCCCGCTTCGAGCGGGCATTTCTTTTTCTGGACCTGACCTTCAGGGACGGGTCGTAACCGACCAGAAACGGGCCGGACGGATGCTGCTTGAATATTTTCAGATGATCGACAAGGTCGAAGCCGTGGATATGGCGACGCGCACATTGAAGGCGCGGTCTGTCGTTCCCGACAACAGCCCGGTTTTCGAGGGGCATTTCCCCGGCATGCCGCTGGTTCCGGGCGTGCTTCTGATCGAGACCATGGCGCAGGCTTCCGGCATGATGGTTCTGGCGTTCAGCGATTTTTCCGCCATGCCCTTCCTGATGTCGGTTGACGGCGCCAAGATGCGCACCTTCGTGGAGCCGGGCGCGGTTCTTGATATCGAGGCGGTGCTTGAACATGACGGTTCGGGTTTTGCAGTCACCAAGGCGAAGATCGCTTGCGAAGGCAAGAAGGTCTGCGATGCGCAGCTGAAGCTCAGGACAATGCCTTTCAGCGAAATTCCGCTCGCGCCTATCGTCAGGAAGCGGGCCGAGGAAGTCGGCCTGATGGCGGCGATTGCCGCGGATGCGCAAAAATAAGCGCTTCTGCTGATGCCGGGAGACGGCATTTTTCCCCTAGACCCGGTTTTGATTCACGAAAATCGTGGGCTTGTGCTGGCGGATCGGGCCTTCACCATTGCCAATCCGCATCGCGCGCTTTATTCCGCAACGCATGGAGTGGTCGTTTGCGACCGCTGTTGGATAGCCGTGACCGGCTTCAATGGGTCAGGCTGCAAAGGATGACAGACGATGAAATCTGACAATGATGTGGTGATAACCGGGGTCGGCATCGTGACCTGTCACGGCGTCGGCAGCCAGGCGCATCTTGCGCTTCTTTCGGGAACTGCGGCGCCGGCAACGGTGATCGAGACCGAAAAGTTCAAACCCTATCCGGTTCATCCCATGCCGGAGATCGACTGGTCCACGCAGATTGCCAAGCGCGGCGACCAGCGCCAGATGGAAAACTGGCAGCGTCTCGGCGTTTTTGCCGCCGGCCTCGCGCTTGATGATGCAGGGCTGAAGGAAAACCCGGAGGCCTGCGCTACCATGGACATGATCGTGGCTGCCGGCGGTGGCGAGCGCGACATCAATGTCGATACGCTGATTGTCGATGAGGCGCTGAAACGCAACGACCGCGAAGTGCTGCTCAACGAGAAGCTGACGACGGAATTGCGTCCGACGCTGTTTCTCGCCCAGCTTTCCAACCTGATGGCCGGTAACATTTCCATCGTTCACAAGGTCACAGGGTCCTCCCGCACCTTCATGGGCGAGGAAGCAGCCGGCATTTCCGCCGTCGAGACTGCGTTTCACCGTATCCGTTCCGGCGAATCCAGCCACGCGCTGGTGGGCGGCGCCTTCTCGGCCGAGCGTCCGGACATGATCCTGCTGTTTGAGGCGATCGGCGCGCACGCGCAGGGCGATTGGCAGCCGCTGTGGTCGCGTGGCGGCCAGGACGGCGGCGGCATGATTTCCGGTTCGCTGGGAGCCTTCCTCGTGCTGGAATCGCGCAAGCACGCCAGTGAACGCGGCGCGCGCGTCTATGCCCGCATCGACGCCATCGAGGGCGATCGCGGCAGCCGTGATGACGGCAAAATGGAAAAGCGCATGGAGCGGCTGCTTGCCCCTGCAAAGGACAGTGCTGCGACCGTCGTGTTTTCCGGTGCGAGCGGTTACGACGCCGTCACGCAGCGTGAAAAGAATATTATCGAGAAAGCTTTGCCGCAGGCCGTCATTCGCGGTTTCGGCGGTATCACCGGCCATGGACTTGAAGCACAGTTCCCGCTTGGGCTGGCGCTTGCTGCCCTGACGCTTGAAAGCGGCGCGAAGGTTCCTACTTTCGATGGCGCCGCGGAAAAGCCCATGGGCGAGGCGGCCAGCGAAGCGGTCGTCACCACCGTCGGCCATGTTCGCGGCGAAGGTGTCGCCGTTCTGTCCCGTGACGTGTGAGGAGAAAAGACCATGACTTCCAACTTCAAGGATCATCTCGGTCGCCCGATCGTTGCCGTCACCGGTATGGGCATCATCACATCGCTCGGGCAGGGGCTTGCCGATAACTGGGCGGCGCTGACGGCCGGCAAGTCGGGCATCCACAAGATCACCCGCTTCCCGACGGAGGGGCTTTCCACAAGGATCAGCGGCACCGTCGATTTCATCGACATCCCGGTTCCGAATTCCGTCGAGCGCTCTTATGCCTTTGCGCGCGAGACGACCATCGAGGCTTTGGCGCAGGCCGGCATATCGGGCGATTTCGATGGCCCGCTGTTTCTGGCTGCGCCACCGATCGAGCCGGAATGGAGCGCCCGTTTCGAGCTTGCCGACCGGTCTCCGCCGGCCGCCCAGCCGGGTGATGCCTATGAACGCTTCCTGACGGCTTTCCGTCAACGTCCGGACCCGGCGTTTCAGGAAGCGGCTCTTTTCGGCGCGATTTCGGAGCGTCTTTCCGACCGCTTTGGTACACGCGGCCTGCCGGTCACGCTCTCGACGGCCTGTGCATCCGGCGCGACCGCAATCCAGCTTGGTGTCGAGGCTATCCGCCAGGGCCGCACCGAGCGCGCGCTGACGGTTGCCACCGACGGTTCGGTCAGCGCCGAAGCGCTGATCCGCTTTTCGCTTCTCTCGGCGCTGTCGACCCAGAACGAGCCGCCGGAAAAGGCATCCAAGCCGTTCAGCAAGGACCGCGACGGTTTCGTGATTGCCGAAGGTGCGGCAACGCTGGTGCTGGAATCGCTGGAATCGGCAATTGCACGCGGGGCGAAGGTTCTCGGCATCATCAAGGGCGCCGGTGAAAAGGCCGACAGTTTCCACCGCACGCGTTCCTCGCCAGATGGCGGCCCGGCGATCGCGACGATCCGCGCCGCACTTGCGGATGCGGGTGTTGCTGAAAGCGATATCGGCTACATCAACGCCCACGGCACCTCGACGCCGGAAAACGACAAGATGGAATATGGCTCGATGCTTGCCGTCTTCGGCGAAGGCCTGAAAGACATTCCGCTGTCATCCAACAAGTCGATGATCGGCCATACGCTGACGGCGGCCGGTGCTGTGGAGGCGGTGTTCTCGTTGCAGACCATGCTGACCGGCACGCTGCCGCCGACGATCAACTACAACAACCCCGATCCGACCATTTCGCTCGATGTGGTGCCGAATGTGAAGCGGGACGCGACGGTCAGTGCCGTGCTTTCCAACTCCTTCGGGTTCGGCGGTCAGAATGCCAGCCTTGTCATGACGCGTGAACCGGCTTAACCGGTTCCGCCAGAAGACAGGGGCGTTTCCGGCCTGAACGAAGCCCGGGAACGCTCTCGCTGGTGTGACTACACATTCCGACCGCAAAACCGTTACAGAGTTTTGCTGGAATTACTCTTGAGATAGACGCCTCCGGGCGAAGGACTAAAAACATGCGCGCTCTTCAACTCGTGGACGACCGGAAGCTCGAAAAAGTGGACCTGCCCGAACCGGATGCACCCGGCCCGGGTGAGGTGACGCTGCGCGTCAAGGCCGTGGCGCTGAACCACATCGACGTCTGGGGCTGGCGCGGCATGGCGTTTGCCAAGCGCAAGATGCCGCTGACCATCGGTGCTGAGGCTTCCGGCGTGGTGGAGGCCATTGGCCCGGGCGTTTCGAATGTGCTGCCTGGCCAGCTCGTCGCGATCTACGGCGCGCGCACCTGCGGGATCTGCAAGCCGTGCCGTGAAGGCCGTGACAATCTTTGTGAACATGTTCAGGGCGTGCACGGTTTCCACCTCGACGGCTTCGCGCAGGAAAAGATCAATATTCCCGCCCGCCAGCTCGTTCCGGCTCCGCATGGCGTCGATGCCATCGGCGCGGCTCTGGCGCCTGTGACCTTCGGCACCGTCGAGCACATGCTGTTTGACAATGCCAAGCTGGAATCGGGCGAAACGATCCTCGTGCATGCCGGGGGTTCCGGCATCGGCACGGCGGCGATCCAGCTGGCCAAGAAGATGGGCTGCACCGTCATCACCACGGTCGGCTCCGACGACAAGATCGAACGGGCGAAGGCTCTCGGTGCCGATCACGTCATCAACTACCGGACCGACCGTTTCGAAGGCGTCGTGCGCAAGCTGACGAAAAAGAAGGGCGTCGACGTGGTGTTCGAGCATGTCGGCAAGGACACCTGGGCGGGATCGATGTTCTCGCTGAAGCGTGGCGGCCGTCTCGTCACCTGCGGCTCAACCTCAGGCGTGTCGACCGATATCAACCTGATGATGCTGTTCCAGCAGCAGCTGAAGCTGCTCGGCTCCTTCGGTTGCCGCATGGAAAACATGGCCAATGCCATGCAGAAGATGGCGCGCGGCATCGTTCACCCTGTTATCGACACCGAAGTCACCTTCGAGGATATCGACCGGGCGCTGGAGCGCATGGAAACGCGCCAGGTATTCGGCAAAATCGTTCTGCGGATGGATTGACGCCTTGAAACTGTTCATCACGCGGATCGTCCTGAAGCTGGACCATTTCCGGCAATGGCTGATTGCGACGTTTGCCTTCGGCCTTCTCAATCTGCTGAAGATATTTCCAGCTGACGCGGGAATTCGCGCTGCCGACAGGCTGGCGCGCTTCGTGGGGCCGAAAACCGGCCGCCACAAGCTGATGCTCTACAATCTGGCGCGCGCCTTTCCGGAGAAATCCGAAGAGGAGCGGCTTACTATCGCAATGGACAGCTGGGGCAGCATGGGGCGGCTTGCGGCGGAATATGTCTTTCTCGACAGGCTGTTCGATTTCGATCCGGAAAATAGCGAGCCGGGCCGTATCCGGGTCGAGGGCATTTCGACCTTTCTCGACCTTCGCGACAACCCGCGGCCCTTCATCGTTTTTACTGCCCATAGCGGCAATTTCGAATTGCTGCCGGTGGCCAGTTCTGCCTTCGGTCTGGATGTGACGGTGCTGTTCCGGCCGCCGAATAATCCTTTCGTGGCCGACAAGGTGTTCAAGTTCCGCAAGGAACGCATGGGCAATCTCGTGCCGTCGCATGCCGGCTCTTCCTTCGCGCTTGCGCGGCAGCTGGAAAGGGGCGGCGGTGTCGGCGTGCTCGTCGACCAGAAGTTCGGCAAAGGCTTGACCACGAAGTTCTTCGGCCATGAGGTGCGCACCAACCCGCTTCTTGCCAAGCTGGTGCGGCAGTTCAATTGCGATGTCTATCCCGCCCGCTGCGTGCGTCTGCCTGATAACCGCTACCGGCTGGAAATAGAGCCGAGGGTTGAAATTCCGCGCGATGAAAAAGGAAATGTCGATATTCAGGCGACGGCGCAGCTTTTGAACGACAAGGTGGAAAGCTGGGTCCGCGAATATCCCGAACAATGGCTGTGGTATCACGACCGCTGGGACGTTAAACACCAGATCTGATTATTTGCAGCGCGGCCGAATTTCTAGTGATTTTTTACAGAATTCGGCCGTAAAATTGCGTTTTTAGGTATTTTTACTTATTAGTGGAACCTTATTTTTCGTTCATGGATTATCGAAATTGAAAAAATAGCAGTAGCTATGATATTTTAGAGATTAATCCCTGCGGCGGTCCTGCGTGTCGTTACGTCATTTTTTAATGCACAGACGCTACAATGAGGGGATAAGTGTCTATCCATTCGGATTGGGAGCGGGCTGTTTGCCCGTTCAGGGAGAGTTGGGTTGAAAGATTTGATTGAGCTGTTCTGGCTGCGTTATACGGAACTGCAATCAGCGGTTGGTAAGAACGAGGCCGACAAGATCGCAGTGCTGGAGCGTGAACTGGAGCTGCTGCTTGATCGGGTCATCGGGCGTAAGACCGGCAGTTCCGAGGACATTCGCGAGCAATTCCGTTTCGCCATCGACCTCCTCAATCACGAGGCGGAAGATCTCGGCTGCGTGCAGCGCAATTCCGATCTTTTGAGAACGCTGGTCGACCGCTATGTCGGCATGCCGCTCAAGGCAAAGGTGATCGGCGACGAGGACGAGGACATTCTGGAGTGGCATCACCGCCATCTCATTCTCGATGAGGATATGCTGAACGACCTCGACGAGCCCGTGGTCGTCGTTTCTCCCGGTTATCGGGTGTCATTCTCCAATGGGATCGATGCTTTTCCGCGCAATACGCCGGAAGGGCCTTTGGGTTGTCATATCGCCGAGCTTGTCGGAGTGCACCGTTTTCAGAACGATCTGCGGGAGAGGCTCGACAATTGCTTCAAGGGCGGTACGTCGAAATACACCTATGCCGAAGATCATGACGGTCATACGATCGTAAAGTCGCTGGAAATGTCGCCCTGCTATTCCTCCAACTACAAGCTGGTTGGCGCAATGGTGGTCATCCGCGAAATCGCCGATCGCAGGCGCCGTCGCGCCACGGCATAAATTCACGGTTCGAACGCAAGCGTCGAGCCGTGTCCTTTTCCTGTCATTTCGGGAAGATGGTTTCCCAGATCGTGGCGATTGACCAAGCGGATGACGCATCCGCAAGAAGCTTCGTCGCCATTGCCAGACAGGAAAGAACCAAAAGCGGGCGGATGATCTTCGCGCCGTTTTTCATCGCGAAACGCGATCCGATCTGCGCGCCGACGAACTGGCCGATGCCCATGGCGATGCCAAGCTTCCAGAGAACCGCGCCTCCAGCCGCAAAAACAACAAAGCCGCCGAAGTTCGAACCCAGGTTCAGAAGCTTGGTATGGGCGGTTGCCTTCAGCATGCCGAAGCCAGCAAGCCCCACGAAGGCAAGCATGTAGAAGGAACCCGCGCCGGGGCCGAAAACGCCATCATAGAAACCCACGAGCGGTGCGGCGGTGAGGCCGAACACGAAAGGCGTGATGCGGCGATGGCTGTCGATATCGCTGAGCTGCGGCTTGAAGGCAAAATAGAGTGCAATCGCGATCAGCAGGAAGGGCATGATGGTGCGCAGGAGGTCTGACGGCACGAAGGCGGCGGTGAAAGCGCCGAGCCCGCCGCCGACCATCGCCATGATCGCCATCGGCAATTGTTCCCTCAGATTGACATGGCCGCGGCGGGCATAGGCAATGGTGGCCGACGCCGAGCCGAACTGCGATTGCAGCTTGTTGGTGCCGAGCGTATCGAGCGGCGGAATTCCCATGATCAGCATGGCCGGGATAGTGATGAGACCGCCGCCGCCGGCGATGGAATCGATAAATCCGGCAAAGATGGCGACGCAGAAAAGGACGAGGAAAACGTTGAGGGCGATGTCTTGCACTTGGCATGTCCAGGCGGGCTTAAGGGAGAGGGCCTCTTCTTTCACCGAAAAGATCGCCACGCAATATTTTTCTCTCCGATCCGGGACGGGCAGGGGGATTGCGGTGTTGCCGCTTATGGTTATGTTTCCGTGGCGCACCGCCAGACGCGGCGATGACGAGACATCAGGATGAGGGCATTATGCATAAAGTGATATTCGATACGGACCCCGGTGTAGATGATGCCATGGCGCTTCTTTTCCTGCACCGTCACCCCGATATCGATATAATCGGCGTCACTACCGTCTTCGGCAACGCGCCCATCGATATCACCACCCGCAATGCGCTCTTCCTGAAACGGGAATGGCAGATGACGGCGCCGGTAGCGAAAGGTGCGGGCGTGACCTTCGATCCGGCCCGCAAGGAAGGCCACTGGCCGACTTTCATCCATGGCGAAAACGGTCTCGGCGATATCGATATTCCAGAGACCATCGATCTGCCGCTCGATTCGCGTCCTGCGCATCGCTTTATTATCGAGACGGTCAAGGCCAATCCCGGCGAGGTGACGCTGATCGCAGTTGGTCGAATGACCAATCTGGCCTTGGCGCTGCGCGAAGAGCCGGATTTTGCGGCATTGGTGAAGCAGGTGATCGTCATGGGCGGCGCCTTCGATATCAACGGCAATGTGTCGCCGGCGGCCGAGGCCAATATTCACGGCGATCCGGAAGCGGCCGATCTCGTCTTCACCGCGCCCTGGCGTGTGGTCGTCGTCGGCCTGGACGTGACGACGAAAACGGTGATGACGAGCGCCTTCATGGCCGAGATGGCAGAGGCGGGCGGCAAGCCGGTGCAGCTGCTTTCCGATCTGTCGCAATTCTACATCGATTTCTACAAGACCCGCACCGGTGATGGCATGGTGGTGCATGACAGCTGCGCCTGCGTTTACCTTGTCGCGCCCGAACTGTTCGAGACCCGCAGCGGCCCTATACGCGTCGTCTGCGGCGGGCTTGCCGATGGCCAGACCATTCAGAAGCCGGATGGCCGCGCCTTTCCGCCGGGCGACTGGGACGGGCATCCGAGCCAGCTCATCTGCACCGATATCAAGCCGGAGCGGGTGCTTTCCGTCATCCGCGCCGCAATTGTGAAGGGCGAGCGCGACTGAACGGCCGGAATGGCCGTTCTTGAGCATGGTCTGCCTTGCATTTTCCAAGAATCTGGCGTTATGCAGGTTTCCTGATTACATTGCGCAATTCGCCTTGCCTGTGGTCTGAAAAGGCTGCGCCGGAGCCACAAGGCGGATGATCGCGATGCCGCGTGGACCGAGAAAACCGCTGTAGGTTTTCTTGTGCTTTGCGGTACAATGAATAGCGCCCGCCGGATCGGTTCGTGTCGGCGGCGTTTAACAACAAGAACGAACTTCGTTATGGGCCGGCAGAACCGGTCCATTTCCATGAGGAAAGTGATGGAAGAGTTTCATAAGGTCCGGCGTCTGCCGCAATACGTCTTCGAACAGGTCAACCGTTTGAAAGCGAGCGCGCGAGCGGCCGGGGCCGATATCATCGATCTCGGCATGGGCAATCCCGACCTTCCGACCCCCAAGGCGATCGTCGACAAGCTATGCGAAGTCGTTCAGGACCCTCGCACCCATCGCTATTCCTCGTCCAAGGGCATTCCCGGCCTTCGCCGCGCGCAGGCTGGTTATTATGCCCGCCGTTTCGGCGTGAAGCTGAACCCCGATACGCAGGTCGTCGCGACCCTTGGTTCCAAGGAAGGTTTCGCCAATATGGCGCAGGCCATCACCGCACCTGGTGACGTGATCCTGTGTCCGAACCCCACCTATCCGATCCACGCTTTCGGCTTCCTGATGGCGGGCGGCGTTATCCGTTCCATGAATGTGGAGCCGGACGAGAGCTTCTTCGGGCCTCTGGAACGGGCGGTGCGCCACTCCATTCCGAAGCCGCTGGCGCTGATCGTCAACTATCCGTCGAACCCGACGGCGCATGTTGCCTCGCTCGATTTCTACAAGGACGTGATCGCATTTGCGAAGAAGCACGAAATCATCGTGCTTTCCGACCTTGCCTATTCGGAAATCTATTTCGACGACAACAATCCGCCGCCTTCGGTTCTCGAAGTTCCCGGTGCAATCGACGTTGCGGTGGAATTCACTTCCATGTCGAAGACCTTCTCCATGCCCGGCTGGCGCATGGGCTTTGCCGTTGGCAACGAGCGGCTGATCGCGGCGCTGACCCGCGTGAAGTCCTATCTCGATTACGGTGCCTTCACGCCGATCCAGGTTGCGGCGACGCACGCGCTGAACGGCGACGGCTCTGACATCGCGGAAGTACGCAGCGTTTATCGCCGCCGTCGCGACGTCATGGTCGATACGTTCGGCAAGGCGGGCTTCGAAGTTCCACCGCCGGCGGCGACGATGTTCGCCTGGGCGAAGATCCCGGAAAAATTCCGCCATCTCGGCAGCCTTGAGTTTTCCAAGCTTCTGGTCGAGAAGGCAGACATTGCCGTTGCTCCCGGCATCGGCTTCGGCGAAATGGGCGATGATTACGTCCGCCTCGCGCTCGTTGAAAACGAGCATCGAATTCGTCAGGCAGCGCGCAATCTGAAGCGTTTCCTGTCGAGTGCTGACGAAACGATGCACAATGTCGTTTCGCTCAATGCCCACAGATAAGGGCAACCGAAGGCGGCCGGGCCCCGGCCGTCACCATCACCAGCAAATCAGGAACATACCCATGGCAGATTCATTGAGAATCGGCATAGCGGGGCTCGGCACTGTCGGCGCTTCGCTCGTGCGCATCCTCCAGCAGAGAAGCAACGAACTTGCGATCACCTGCGGACGCGCGATTGAGATTATTGCAGTGAGCGCGCGCGACCGTTCGCGTGACCGCGGCATCGATCTCAAGGGTATTACCTGGTTCGATACGCCGGAGCAGCTTGCGAATGAAGCCGATATCGACGTGTTGGTGGAACTGGTCGGCGGTGCTTCCGGCCAGGCGGAAAAAGCTGTGCGCGCAGCACTTTCGCGCGGTCTCCATGTGGTGACAGCCAACAAGGCGCTGCTTGCCAAGCACGGCGTCGAGCTGGCGACGATTGCCGAAGACAAGGGTGCGCTTCTCAATTTCGAAGCGGCTGTGGCCGGCGGTATTCCCGTCATCAAGGCGCTGCGTGAATCTCTCACCGGCAACAATGTGTCGCGCATCTACGGTATCATGAACGGCACCTGCAACTACATCCTGACCAAGATGGAGAAGGAAGGGCTGTCGTTCGAAGTCTGTTTGAAAGAAGCGCAGCGGCTGGGTTATGCCGAAGCCGATCCGGCCTTCGATATCGAGGGTAACGACACCGCCCACAAGCTCGCCATTCTGACGACGCTTGCCTTCGGCAACAAGATTTCGGCCGACGACATCTATCTCGAAGGCATCACCAACATCTCCAGCGAGGACATTCAGGCGGCCGCCGAGCTCGGTTATCGCATCAAGCTTCTCGGCGTGGCGCAGGTGACCGAATCCGGTATCGAGCAGCGGGTGCATCCGACCATGGTGCCGCTCGATTCCGTCATCGCTCAGGTTGATGGCGTCACCAATGCGGTGGCGATCGAGTCCGATATTCTTGGCGAGCTTCTGATGGTTGGCCCAGGTGCGGGCGGCAATGCTACGGCCTCTGCCGTGCTCGGTGACATCGCCGATATCGCCAAGAGCCGGCCCGGTGCCCAGCAGGTTCCGGTGCTCGGCCGTCCGGCGAAGTCGCTGACCGATTATCGTCGCGCCAAGATGAAGAGCCATGAGGGCGGCTATTTCATCCGGCTGACGGTGAAGGATCAGGCGGGCGTCTTCGCCTCCATCGCTACCCGTATGGCGGATAACAACATCTCGCTGGAATCCATCGTGCAGCGCCAGCGCGTGCATGTGGAAGGCGCGCCGCAGACGATCATCCTCGTGACCCACGCGACGATGGAAGATGCGATCCGCAAGGCCGTCAAGGCGATCAAGAACGAGAAATACCTGGTCAGCGAACCGCAGGTCATCCGCATCGAGCGGACCTGAGACGCTTTACGATTTTTCTGAATTTGAGGGCCGCGCCACCACATGGAGGCGCGGTCTTTTTTCTCCCGAAACCCGTTTTGGCGGCCACCGCATAAGCCGCCATAAAATTTGAGGGGATCGCCTCAGAACCGCTGGAAAACAACGCGATTCGGCTCTATGGTTAATCATGTTACCAAGCGAGGGAGGCGTGGCTGTGACATCGATTATCCTTTTCAAGGACAGTAAGCGCGAAAGTGTTCTGGCCGCCCATCATCGGGCGCGGCCTCACAATGCCAACGACAATATTCGAGGCATGGAATTCGATATTGCGGAATATGAGCGCAACTGGTGTTCGCTTGCGGTGTTTTCCCTGTTGCTGCTGGTCGGCGCGGTATCGATCGTCAGCCCGTTTTTCTCGATTTTCTCGGTGTGAAACCTCATACGGGCCTTTTTGCTTGAAAAAGGCGCCATCGCCATTTAGCCCGTTGTCATGACAAGGCGCGGATACGCATTCGCATGACAGGACGATGGACAGGATGGCAATGATGGAGCCGGCCGATACGGTGGCCCGCGCATTTCTAAGCGTGGAGCGGTCGGCGACAGAGCAACGTTGGGTTTCGCGGCTGGATCAGGCCGCACAGAACCGTGCGCTGGCCATGTCCCAGATCCATGCCATTCCCGAACTGATTGCCCGGGTGCTGGCCGGGCGAGGGGTGGGTGTGGATGAGGCTCTCGCTTTCCTCGATCCGACCATTCGCTCATTGATGCCCGACCCGCATGTGCTAACCGATTGCGAAAAGGCTGCCGAAAGGCTGGTCCGCGCTATCGAGACCGGCGAGAAGGTGGCGATCTTCGGCGATTATGACGTCGATGGCGCCGCTTCTTCCGCGCTGATGTATCGTTTTCTCGCGCATTTCGGGCTGACGCCGGAAATCTATATTCCAGATCGTATTTTCGAGGGTTATGGGCCGAACCCGGCGGCGATGCAGCAGCTTGCCGCCAACGGCGCGACCCTGATCGTGACGGTCGATTGCGGCTCCACCAGCCATGAATCGCTGAATGCCGCAAAGAATGCGGGAACAGATGTGGTGGTGATCGATCACCACCAGGTCGGTTCGGAACTGCCGCCGGCGGTGGCGCTGGTCAATCCCAACCGCGAAGACGATCTTTCGGGGCAGGGGCATCTCTGCGCCGCAGGCGTGGTGTTCCTGGTTCTGGTCGCCACCCTCAGGCTGTTGAAGGACAGGCGCAACAGACAGGCCTTCACGCTCGATCTGCTGGCGCTACTCGATATAGTCGCACTCGCCACCGTATGCGACGTGGTGCCCTTGAAGGGGCTGAACCGCGCCTATGTGGTGAAGGGGTTGATTGCCGCGCGCCATATGAACAACGCCGGGCTGGCGGCGCTGTTTAGGAAGGCCGGGTTGGGCGGGCCGGTGACACCGTATCATTTCGGTTTCCTGATCGGACCGCGCATCAATGCCGGTGGCCGTATTGGCGATGCCGCACTGGGTAGCCGTCTGCTTACACTCGACGACTCGTCACAGGCGGACGTGATTGCCGAAAAGCTGGATGAGCTGAACCGCGAGCGACAGGCGATGGAAGCCGTGATGCTGGCGGAAGCCGAAGCGGAAGCGCTTTATGAATATGGCGACGGGTCTGGCGCAGGCGTTATCGTTACCGCACGGGAAAACTGGCATCCGGGTATCGTTGGTCTTCTCGCCTCACGGCTTAAGGATCGTTTCCGCCGCCCGGCCTTCGCGATTGCCTTCGATCCTTCCGGCAAGGGTACCGGCTCCGGCCGCTCCATCAACGGCTTCGATATGGGCCGGATGGTACGCGCCGCCGTGGATGCCGGCCTGCTGGTCAAGGGCGGCGGTCACGCCATGGCGGCCGGCCTGACGGTGGAACGCGCCAATCTCGGCAAACTCCGGACCTTCTTCGAGGAAGCCGCCGCAAAGACGGTGAGCGAGCTGGTGGAAAGCAGCGTGCTGAAGATCGACGGCGCAATCGGCGCGTCTGGCGCGACCCTGCAGCTTGTCGATCAGCTGGAACAGGCAGGTCCGTATGGCTCCGGCCATTCTCAGCCCATTTTTGCCGTGCCTGCCCACCGGCTGCGCGATGTGCGTCTGGTCGGCACCTCCCACGTCAAGATAACGCTGGAGGCCATGGATGGCTCACGGCTGGACGGCATCGCATTTCGTGCTGCTGACGCCCCTCTGGGGCAGATGCTGCTGAATGCGCGCGGCAGGTCCATCCACGTGGCAGGCACCGTGGGCGCTGATCTATGGCAGGGCCAGAGGCGTGTGCAGCTGCGTGTTCTGGACGCTGCTTTCGCGCCCTGACAGTCGGTACAGATCGAGACGGGAAAAGCTGAAGGACGGCCGGAAACGGCTTGCATCCTCTATCTCACACATAACGTGAAGATTTGAACGCAGAATACTCATTTTCAAGGAGAAGCAAGTGGCACGCCCTAGGGGAGTCGAACCCCTCTTTTCAGAATGAAAATCTGACGTCCTAACCGATAGACGAAGGGCGCGTGCGCTTGTGGTGTGGCGCCCTTATAGTCAGGCTCCGGTTGGTCCGCAAGCGGAAAAATTGATTTTTTCCGCTTCGTGACGAGTTTTTTTTAACACGGTGGAGGGGCTGTGGAAAACCACGACAGACGAGGCCAAGACTTTGAAATAACGGCTCTATCGTCAAAGGAAAAAGCGGGTCTTGCCGTCGTGGCAAGCGGGTGTCGGCGGTTTCCCAAGCCTTAGCCGGCGTCGCCAGGAAAATCGATTCCGGGTGATCTAGGCTTGCAGCGTAAGAGCTATTGGCCAGATGAGAATCGATACGTTCTTACGGCGCGCGCTGCTATCTTTGTGGGTGATAAATGGGGGAACACGCAAGCAAGTGGCACGCCCTAGGGGAGTCGAACCCCTCTTTTCAGAATGAAAATCTGACGTCCTAACCGATAGACGAAGGGCGCGTGCGCTTGTGGTGTGGCGCCCTTATAGTCAGGCTCCCCGTGGTCCGCAAGCGGAAAAATGCATGATTTGACAAAAAAATGACATTGGCTGTCAGAACCCTTGGAAAACAAGGATTTCCGTTTCGTAACAAATGGTTAAACCGAGGTCGGCTTGGCAGTTTCAGTGCTTCTCGCGGATGAAGAATGATGTGAAACGACGATTTGGAGAGGAAGTTGATTCACTCAAAGGGGCTTCTGGTGCGAACGAAGTCATCAAATGAATGGCGAACCTTGCCAACATTCCGGCGTCATCCTTTGGTTCTTCCCGAGATCTGCAACCGCTCGATTTTGTTGACTTAGATCCTTGGGACAAGCCCAGGGATGAGGTCGAGCGTGGAGAGGCTGTCGTCAAATGAAAACGGGGCCGACATGGCCCCGTTTCGTAATGCTAGCTATTGCAGCGTCTCAGTGCAGGATCTGGCTGAGGAACAGCCTTGTGCGCTCGTGCTGGGGATTGTCGAAGAATTCGGCAGGTGAATTCTGTTCGACGATCTGGCCCTGGTCCATGAAGATGACGCGGTTTGCGACCTGGCGGGCAAAGCCCATTTCGTGGGTCACGCACAGCATCGTCATGCCGTCTTCGGCGAGGCTGACCATGGTATCAAGCACTTCCTTGACCATTTCCGGGTCAAGCGCCGAGGTCGGCTCGTCAAATAGCATGATCTTCGGCTTCATGCACAGCGAGCGGGCAATCGCCACACGCTGCTGCTGACCGCCGGAGAGCTGGCCAGGGTATTTATGCGCCTGTTCGGGGATCTTGACGCGCTTCAGATAGTGCATCGCCACTTCTTCGGCTTCCTTCTTGGGCATCTTGCGAACCCAGATTGGTGCCAGCGTGCAGTTTTCCAGAATCGTCAGGTGCGGGAAGAGGTTGAAGTGCTGGAACACCATGCCGACTTCACGACGCACCTCATCGATCTTCTTCAGGTCGTTGGTGAGTTCGATACCGTCGACGTTGATCGTGCCCGACTGATGTTCTTCCAGCCGGTTGATGCAGCGGATCATGGTCGATTTGCCCGATCCCGAAGGACCGGCGATGACGATACGCTCGCCCTTCATCACCTTCAGGTTGATGTCGCGCAGGACGTGGAAGTCGCCATACCACTTGTTCATGCCGACGAGTTCGATTGCCACGTCCGTTGTCGAAACGGCCAGTTTTTTTGTTTGGGTTTCTGCCATTTTGAGCGTCCCTTATCGTTTATGCCCGGTGTCGAGGTGCCGTTCCATGAACAGCGAGTAACGCGACATGCCGAAGCAGAATATCCAGAATATGAACCCGGCGAAAATATAGCCCGTCATCGCGGTAACGGGTGTCGCCCAGTTCGCATCCGATTGGTTGAGTGTGACAATGCCAAGCAGGTCGAACATGCCGATGATCGAGACCAGCGACGTGTCCTTGAAAAGACCGATGAAGGTGTTGACGATGCCCGGAATGACGAGCTTCAGCGCCTGCGGCAGCACGATCAGCCGGGTTTTCTGCCAATAGTTCAGGCCGAGTGAATCCGCCCCTTCATATTGCCCCTTCGGGATGGCCTGCAGGCCGCCACGGATCACCTCCGCCATATAGGCGGACGAGAAGAGCGACACGCCGACCAGAGCGCGCAGGAACTTGTCGAAGGTCCAGCCGTCGGGAAGGAACAGCGGCAGCATGATGCTGGCGAAGAACAGCACGGTTATCAGAGGAATACCTCTGATAACTTCGATGAAGAGCACGCACAGCATTTTGATTACCGGCAGGTTCGACCGGCGGCCAAGCGCCAGAAGAATGCCGAAGGGCAGGGACACTGCAATTCCGAAGAAAGACAGGATCAGGGTGACCATCAGGCCACCCCAGAGCTGCGTTTCCACCACCGGCAGACCGAAGACACCGCCGATGAGGAGGAAAAACGCAATGACCGGCAGGACGATGAAAAGCGCCAGAGCATTGAGACGCTTGAACGGCGCTTTCGGAATGAGCATCGGCACCAGGAGGATGGTGAACATGACCATCACAAGGATAGGACGCCAGCGCTCATCGATTGGGTAACGGCCGAACATGATCTGGCCGAACTTCGCCGAAACGAAGGCCCAGCATGCGCCGGACTGGCCATCGGCCAGCGCACCGCCCTGGGAGGCGGTGAGGCAGGCGATGCGATCCGTGCCGGTCCATACCGCGTCTACGAACAGCCACTTGAAGATTGGTGGCAGAAGATAGGCGAGGAACGCGATGGCAAGAACCGTAAGGACGGTGTCCTTCGGCGTGGCGAAAAGTTTGGTGCGCAGCCAATGGCTGATGCCAACCGCGCTTGAAGGCGCGGGTTTGGCTTCTTCAATGGTGTGGCGCACGAACGCGTGATTGCTGATCGTCATCTATTATCTCTCCACCAGGGCCATTTTCGCGTTCAACCAGTTCATGACCAAGGCCGTGAGAATGGACAGCGAGAGATAGAGAACGAGCCAGATAGCGACAACTTCGACCGCCTGTCCCGTCTGGTTCAGGATCGTGCCGCCAACGGAGACGATGTCGGCGAAACCGACCGCGACCGCAAGCGACGAGTTCTTGGTCAGGTTGAGATACTGGCTTGTCAGCGGCGGGATGATGATGCGCATCGCCTGAGGAACGACGATCAGACGTGTCGTCGTGCTGGCGCGAAGCCCCAGTGCCTCCGCTGCCTCGGTCTGCCCTTTTGCCACGGCCTTGATGCCGCCGCGAACGATCTCGGCGATAAAGGAAGCGGTGTAGAAGGAGAGCGCCAGAAACAGCGACATGAATTCTGGTGCGACGACCGAACCGCCCGCGAGGTTGAACCGCCCGGCAATCGGGTAATCGAATGTCAGGGGTGAGCCGAGCGCGAGGAATGTCGCAGCCGGAAGGCCGATGATGAGAAGTGTGGCGGTGATGCCGGTGCGGAACTGCTCGCCGGTTCTTTCCTGCCTGGCCTTCGCCCAGCGGTAAATGAAGACGCTGATGACGATGGCGACCAGGAAGGCGAGCGGTATCAGCCACGTCCCTTCGCCCCAGAGGGGCTTTGGAAAGAAGAAGCCGCGATTGTTGAGGTAGGTTCCAAGCGGAAGCTGCAGCGAATCGCGGGCCTGCGGCAGAACGGAGATGACGCCCTTGTACCAGAAGAAGATGACGAGCAGGGGCGGGATGTTGCGGAAGATTTCCACATAGGCCTGCGCCAGCTTCGAGATCAGCCAGTTGTTGGACAGCCGGGCGATACCAACGATGAAACCGATGATCGACGCGGCGATGATGCCAAAAAATGCGACCTGAATCGTGTTGAGAATACCAACGAGCAACGCCCGGCCATAGGTCGCATCGCTGGTGTAAGCGATCAGCGACTGGCCGATATCGAAGCCGGCTCTTCCATTGAGGAAGCCGAAGCCGGACGAAATGTTTGACCGTTGAAGATTTGTGATCGTATTCGTCACGATGATCCAGACGAAGGCGGTCAGGATGACGACTGTCAGAACCTGATAAAAAATTCCGCGTATGCGTGGATCGTAAATGAGTGACGACGCGCTTTGCGCGCGCGATCGTTGCGAACTGACCGCGTTGCCTGCCATAGGCACCTTTCCCTTTTATATGCTCTTTGCGAGCTTATTCTATAATTTCAAGTGGAGGCCGGGCATTGCCCAGCCTCCCTTCAGTCCTTAGCCAACGATAGTGCCGATCAACGAACCGGCGGTGCGTATTGCAGGCCGCCCTTGGTCCAAAGTGCGTTCTGGCCACGCTCGATCTTCAGCGGCGAGCCGGCGCCAACGTTACGGTCGAAGACTTCGCCGTAGTTGCCGACCTTCTTGACGATGTTGTAGGCCCAGTCGTTCGTCACGCCGAGATCGGTACCGATCTTGGTGCCTTCTTCAGTGCCAAGCAGACGCTTGATATCAGGGTTGGCGCTGTTCTTCTGCTCGTCGACGTTTTTCGACGTGATGCCCAGCTCTTCGGCGTTGACCATCGCGTAGTGAACCCACGTGACGATGTCGAACCACTGGTCGTCGCCCTGGCGAACGGCCGGTCCAAGCGGCTCCTTGGAGATCACTTCAGGCAGAACGATGTTGTCATCGGGGTTCTTCAGCTTGAGACGGATAGCATACAGACCGGACTGGTCGGTGGTGTAAACGTCGCAACGGCCGGAATCATAAGCCGAAGTCGCATCGGATTCCTTTTCGAAAACAACCGGGTTGTACTGCAGGTTGTTGGTCTTGAAGTAGTCGGCAAGGTTGAGCTCGGTGGTCGTGCCGGTCTGAACGCAGACGGCGGCGCCGGAAAGCTCAAGCGCGGACTTCACGTTGAGGCCCTTCTTGGCGATGAAGCCCTGGCCGTCATAATAGTTGACGGTACGAAAGTTGAAGCCCAGCGATGTGTCGCGGCTGATCGTCCAGGTGGTGTTACGGGTCAGAACGTCGACCTCGCCAGACTGGAGAGCCGGAAAACGGTCCTTGCTCGAGAGAGCGACAAATTTAGCCTTTGTAGGATCGCCGAAAACCGCAGTGGCAATACCGCGGCAATAGTCCACGTCGATGCCGGACCATTCGCCCTTGTCATCGGGATTGGAAAATCCCGGAATGCCAGCGCTCACGCCGCAGGTGACGAAACCTTTCGACTTCACGTCCTGAAGCGTCGCAGCCGAAGCGACCGAGGCTCCTCCCAAAACTGCTGCGCCGATAACGGCCGACAGAATTGCCTTTTTCATTTTTCCCAACCTTTGTTTGTTATCGTCAATCGGAAGAGGACCGGCATATTGTTTTTGCCCCAGCTCCCCCCTTCAGCAGATCTTTTCGATCCGCTTTTTCTATCACAATCGTAATTGGCAGCGGGGTCAAGATATGCTGACAATAATTGTGCCTATAAAACGGAATTTTCCAAATTTTGGTCGGGAAGTGTGCAAAGGGTGAAAATATAAGCATATTTTTGCGAAAAAATACACTTGCACGATTTTTGTATACTTCTTGTATGCTGTTGCGGGGTGGATCAATCCTCCCGTCTGCGAATGTTCTGCGGGACTTGACCTTGCCTCCGGCTCTCCGCATTGTCGCTCGCGTCAATATCCCTTCGAAAGCTGATCTGAAATGACCAAGACCAATGACCTGCTTTCCACCGCAGGTATGAATACGCGCCTGACCCATGGCGGCAACGATCCCGCCGACTGTTTCGGTTTCGTCAATCCGCCCATCGTGCGCGGCTCTACCGTGCTTTTCCCCGATGCCGAGACGCTTTCGACCGAAAACCAGAAATACACCTATGGCACCCACGGCACGCCGACGACCGATGCGCTATGCAATCTCGTCAACGAGCTGGAGGGTTCTTTCGGAACGATTCTCGTGCCATCGGGCCTTGCTGCGATCACCGTGCCGTTCCTCGCCTATCTTGGCGCCGGCGATCATGCGCTGATCGTCGATTCGGTTTATTTTCCCACACGCCGCTTCTGCAACACGATGCTGAAGAAGCTTGGTGTGGAGGTGGAGTATTACGACCCGGCGATCGGGGCGGATATCGAAGCGCTGATCCGCCCGAATACCAAGCTGGTGCATCTGGAAGCGCCGGGTTCCAATACCTTCGAGATTCAGGATGTTCGGCTGATCACCGAGATCGCCCACAGGCACGATTGCGTCGTGACGATGGACAATACCTGGGCGACACCGCTTTATTTCAAGCCGCTCGATTTCGGTGTCGACGTTTCCATCCATGCCGCCACCAAATATCCGTCCGGTCATTCCGATGTCCTGATGGGCTTCGTTTCCGCCAATGAAAAGCACTGGAAGACGCTTTATCAGGCGAACACCAATCTTGGCATCTGCGTGACGCCTGATGACGCCTATCAGATACTGCGCGGCATGCGCTCCATGGGCATTCGACTTGCGCACCACCAGAAAAGCGCCCTCGACATCGCCACCTGGCTGGAAAGCCGCGACGACGTCGCGAGCGTTCTGCATCCGGCCCTGCCGAGCTTTGCCGGGCATGAACTCTGGAAGCGCGATTTCAAGGGCGCAAGCGGCGTATTTTCCTTCGTGCTGAAGGCCGAAGAGGGCAAATACAAGCAGACTGCGGCGGCATTCCTGAACGCGTTGACCTTCTTCGGGCTCGGCTATTCCTGGGGTGGATACGAATCGCTTGCCGTGTCGGTGTCGCTTGTCGACAGGACGATTGCCAAAGGCCCGTCGGAAGGTCCGGTCATCCGGCTGCAGGTAGGGCTTGAAGATATCGCCGACCTCAAGAAGGATCTTGAAGCCGGGTTTGCGGCGGTAGCCGGGGTTTAACCTCAGCCTTTGGCGCGGTAGCCGTAAAGCCAGTCGAAGTCCTTCAGGAAAGATTCCGTCGGACGTGTCGAAAAGACGAAGTCCCTGGCAAGCCGAACCGGGCCTGTGGCGTGATAGGCGAAACGATTGAGAGAGGCCCGCTTGCGGGCCTTTTCTATGCGCGGCAGACGCAGGGCTTCGAAGGCGGCAAGGGCCTGTGGCGCGGGCAGGGGTGTTTCGGTCAACGTGCCCGCCAGTTCAAAAGCATCCTCGATGGCCATCGCCGCCCCCTGTGCGGCAAAGGGCATCATCGCGTGGGCAGCGTCGCCGATCAGCACCGTATCGCGACCATTATGCCAGCGTCCGGCACCGGCCTGATAAAGCGGCCAGAAGGTCGGATTTTCCGACGATGCCAGCAGCCGAACGATATCCGGGCTCCAGCCGCGAAACTGCGCAAGCAGCATGGCTTTCTGTTGGCCGCTCGATTCCGCCCGCCACGTTGCGCCGGGATCGGCGCCGAGTGCGATTGCGACGATGTTGAAGCCGCCGACTTCCTTCAGCGGGTAGGCGACGATATGGCCACCCGAACCGAGATAGGCGGTGACGGCGCTTTTGTTGATGGCTGATGGCACATCTTTTGCCGCGATCGTGAAGCGCCAGGCAATATTGCCGGAGAAGGTGGCCGTGGGGGCGGAGGGGACAGCGAAACGGGCCGCGGACCAGACACCGTCTGCGCCGACGATCAGGTCGTGATCGCGGAATGTGGTTGCAGCGATGACGTCTGTCGTCGCGTTTTCGATACGTTTGCCAAGATGCAGGCGGCAGAGCGGATTGCGCGTTACCGCATTGAGAAGCGCGTTTTGCAATGTCGAGCGATGCAGCACGCCATAAGGTGCGCCCCAGCGTGTGCGGGCCGTCGCACCCACGGGTAAGGACAGCAACGTGGCAAGCGATTTGCCATCGGCCAAATCGACGCTGACCGGCTCCGTCCAACGCGCCTCTATCTCAGCCATCACGCCGAGTTCGGCAAGGATGCGGGCGGCATTGGGCGATACTTGCAGGCCCGCACCGACTTCCGTCAGTTCGCCGGCCTGTTCAACGATGTCAGAGCTGATGCCGTGCCGGGCAAAAGAAAGCGCCGCGGTGAGACCGGCGATGCCGGCACCGACGATGGCTACGGATTTGATGGGCATGTCGCGCCCCGATCAGGAAAGGTGGAAGGTCAGGCGGCCTTCACATGGAAGACGCAGCCCGGAGGATCGGTCTGCTCGGCCTTCAGCGACGGATTGTAGCGGTAAAGGGTGGAGCAATAGGAACAGACCTTCTCGTTGTCGTCGCCCATGTCGATGAAGATGTGGGGATGATCGAAAGGCACCGAAGCGCCGGTGCACATGAATTCCTTGACGCCGATCTCGATCACGCTGTGTCCGCCATCGTTCTGGAAGTGGGGAATGGAATGCCCGGCCATGTTCGTCTCCAAATGCAATATCGTGGTTAAGCCGCACATCGTCATCGAGCATGGGCTTATTGCTGCGGATATGTAGCCTCAAACGCATTGCATCTCCATAAAAATCGTCAGGAAAACATGTTCAAAATTGCGATTTCCTGCCATATGGTCCGGCAAAAAGGATGTCCTTGATGAATCTCAACATGCCGCAATTTTCCGATTTTTCCCATGACGGCCTTCGCCTTGCCTATTTCGATGAAGGTGATCCGGCGGGCGATCCGGTTCTGTTGATTCACGGCTTTGCCTCCAGCGCCAACGTCAACTGGGTGCATCCAGGCTGGCTGAAAACGCTTGGTGACGCCGGTTATCGGGTGATTGCCATCGACAATCGCGGCCACGGCGCAAGCGACAAGCCGCATGATCCGCAAGCCTATTATCCGCCCGTCATGGCCGGCGATGCAGTGGCGCTGCTTAATCATCTCGGCATCGCTGAGGCTCATGTGATGGGCTATTCCATGGGCGCACGCATTTCCGCCTTTCTGGCGATGGCCCATCCGGAGCGTGTCCGCTCGCTGGTTTTCGGCGGACTTGGCATCGGCATGGTGGAAGGTGTGGGCGACTGGGATCCGATTGCCGAGGCGCTGCTGGCACCCTCGCTCGATGTCGTCACGCATGAGCGCGGCCGCATGTTCCGCGCCTTTGCCGACCAGACGAAAAGCGACCGGCTGGCCCTTGCAGCCTGTATCGAGACGTCGCGTGTCCTCGTCAGCCGCGAACAGGCCGCAAAGATCGATGCACCGACGCTGATCGCGGTCGGAACCAATGACGATATCGCCGGATCGGGTGCCGAACTTGCGGCGATCATGCCGCATGCGCGCGCTATCGACATTCCCGGCCGTGACCACATGCTGGCCGTTGGCGACCGGGTGTTCAAGGCGGCGGTTCTGGAATTTTATCGCAGCCTTTGATGGGTGGCGGCAAGAAACGGTTTTTCATGCTGCATGAAGAAAAACTGAAGCCTTGCCGCCTTTAAAGTCGTCATTCGAATCCCATTTCTTATGCACGTCTTTTTCTGTATAAAGAACGACTACTGCAAACGAGGAGACCATTCATGGTCGCACGTACCGAGGCCCGTCAGCCGGAACAGCTGGCGATCGTCGATCCGATCTGGGGCAGCCTGCTGCATGAGGCACGAAGCGCCGTGGCGCAGGACCCGCTGCTTTCGGCTTTCCTTTATTCGACAATCCTCAATCACCGGTCTCTGGAAGAATGCGTGATTTATCGCATCTGTGAACTCCTCGATCATCCCGATATGCAGGCCGTTCTTCTGCGCCAGACCTTTCAGGACATGCTGGATGACTGGCCCGAATGGGGCAGCGTGCTGCGCGTCGATATCCAGGCGGTTTACGATCGCGATCCGGCCTGCACGCGCTTCATGGAGCCGCTCCTTTATTTCAAGGGGTTTCAGGCCATCCAGACGCATCGCCTTGCCCATTGGCTGCTGCAAAAGGGCCGCAGGGATCTGGCGCTTTATCTGCAAAGCCGCTCGTCCAGCATTTTCCAGACGGATATCAATCCGGCAGCACGCATCGGCAAGGGCATCTTCCTCGATCATGCCACCGGGCTGGTGGTCGGTGAGACAGCGGTTATCGGCGACAACGTCTCCATCCTGCATGGCGTGACGCTTGGCGGCACCGGCAAGGAGGGGGCGGACCGTCATCCGAAGATCGCCAATGGCGTGATGATCGGAGCAGGCGCGAAAATCCTCGGGAATATCGAGATCGGCAGCTGCTCGCGCATCGCCGCCGGTTCTGTGGTGCTGAAGCCGGTCCCGCCGAAGACCACCGTTGCCGGTGTGCCGGCGCGGGTGGTGGGAGAGGCAGGGTGTTCCGAACCCTCGCGCCTGATGGATCAGGTCATCGGAGCCGATATCTGACGGGTCCGATATTTTCTCAATTGTCCGCGTGGAAGGCTCCGCGTGAAAGACATGGCCTGTGAAAGACATTGGCGATGTGCCGCTTTCACTTTACTTTCGCCTTTGTCCCATGCCAAAAGCGGCGCAACCCGAACCGCACAGGAGAATAGTGGTGAAAGCCGACGAAATCAAAAAACTCGACGCCTATTTCAAGCGCACCTTCAATGAAAAGATGGTTGTGAAGGCGCGTCCCCGTAAGGACGATTCCGCCGAAGTGTATCTTGGCGAAGAGTTCCTTGGCGTTGTCTACATTGATGACGAGGACGGCGACCGCTCGTACAACTTCTCCATGGCAATCCTCGACGTCGATCTTTGATCGTCACTGCCCGGTGACGGGTGGTTTTTCCGGATTAACAATCGCCCGCGGTGGTTCACGCCGCGGGCGATTTGTTTTTGCGGTCGGTGACCCGCATCATCAAGCGGCTTTGCGGCCGCAACGTCACCCTCATCAGTGGCTGCGCCGGACTTGCAGATCTGTTTTCGAGATGGACGTTCTGCAGCAGCACCGCCAGGATCGACACGGCCTCCATCATTGCAAATGCATTGCCGATGCAGACACGCGGACCTGCACCGAAGGGCATATAGGCGTAACGGTGGCGCGCCTTGGTCTTTTCCGGCTCGAAGCGGGAAGGGTCGAAACGTTCCGGTTCGTCCCATAGCGCCGTGTGCCGGTGGACGGCATAGATCGGCACATAAAGAACGGTTCCGGCAGGAATATCATGGTCGCCGAGCTTGAAGTCCTGCAACGCCGTGCGGGTAACGACCGGGGCAGGTGGGTAAAGCCGCATCGCCTCGGAAAATACCTGTCTGGTGTAGGTCAGTTGGGCAATGTGCTCTGCGGCGACGGGATTTCCACCCGTGACGGCTGCGATTTCCTCGACGACTTTCCGCTCCACGTCGCTGTGTTGCGACAGCAGATTGAACGTCCATGCCAGACCGAGCGCAGTCGTTTCGTGACCGGCGGTGATGAAGGTCAGCAGATTGTCGATGATTTCCTTGTCGCTCATCATGCGTTCCGTCTCGGGGTCTTTCGCGTCAAGCAGCATGGACACCAGATCGTTTCTCTCGACGGCGTTCCGCCGCCGGTCCGCAATCACCGTCGACAGGCTGGAGCGCAGATAACCGACAGCGGCGCGGGCCTTGCGCCGACCGGGGTGAGGGAGCCATTCAGGTGCGCCCAGCATGGCGAGCGCGAAGGTCCAGCCTGTCGGTTTCAGATAGTCGGTGATGCTTTGCTCGACACGCCCGATATCGATCCCGTGGCCGCCGGACATCATGGTTTCAACGATGATGTCGAAGGTTGTCCGCATCATTTCATGGCCGATATCGATGTCACCGAAAGGAGATGCGCGCCAGCGCTTGCTGGTCCGCTCTGCCGCCTCGATCATGACGGGCAGCAGTTCCAGCAGCTTTTCGTGCCGGAAGGCGGCGGCAACGGATTGCCGTTGCCATTTCCAGTGATCGCCATCGGCGGTCAGAAGGCCCTGTCCGAGAGCGGGGCCAAGCGCGCGGCGCACGTCCTCACCCTTGCCGAGCAGATGGGCGTTCTTGACCAGGGCCTCATGGATAAGAACGGGATCGGCAAGATGGACGCGCATCGTACCGCCGAGACGGATAAACACCGCCGGTTCGTTGAAAATCTCCGGTGGCAATGCGTTCAGCGGGTTGCGGATGAGTGAGAGGGCCAAACGTGCCGTGGCGAATTTCGATACGGGTGCTGCAGCGGATGTATCCGGGAGCGGAGTGCGAAGGTCGGTTCCGGGCATGGACAGGTCCTTTATTCGCGTTGAACACTCAAATTTACTTGTTAAGGTGTGTACCTTATTTTATTCATTTAAGGTATGCACCTTAGGTTTCAATAGCGGGGTCCGATATCAATGAAGAAAAGCGAGGCAGGACGATCGACGGGGCGTCCTTCCCCCACACGACAGAGAATCATCGCTGCCGCACTCCAACTATTTAACGAGAGGGGGCCTGATCACGTAACCACAGCCGAGATCGCAAGGGCAGTGAATATCAACGAGGGTAATCTTTATTATCATTTCCGCACCAAGGAGGCATTGGTGCTGGCGCTGTTTGCCCTGTTCGAGGCCGACGCGCTGGCGGTTGTCGCAAAGATAGACGAGGAGGACGAAGTTGCCGCATCGACATATGCTGGCTTTCTGCGGCTCTGGTTTTCGCTGGTGTGGAACTACCGCTTCCTGTTTCGCGATCTTGTCGGCCTTGTTTCCTCCGCGCCTGCGCTGGTGGAGCCGGTGCGCGGCATAAGCGCGGCAATGCGCCTTGCCGTTGATGATATCGTCAGCCGGATGGAGAGGGCAGGGCTTGCAGAGATTCCAGAAACCGAGCGGGCGGCCCTTCTTACCAATCTCTGGATCGTCTCGACCTATTGGGCGGCTTATCTCAACCTTCAGGAAGGCGTCACCGAATTCGGGCCGCAGCAACTGGACTGGGGACTTCGGCAGGTGTCCAGCCTGTTTCGACCCTATCTCTCACCATTTGCTACCTCCGAGCTGGAGGCGATGCTTGTAGTTGATCCATGATTTCACCTGATGGTGACAGTGTGAATACAGGCAAAAACGCCCGCGACAATATCTATCGCGGGCGTTTCCTATCTCGCGGGTCTTAAGCCGCCGTTATTAGGCTGACTTCAGCAGATCGCCGTGCGGATCGAGCACGAACTTGGTTGCGGCACCCTGGTCGAAGCTTTCATATCCCTGTACGGCGTCGTCGAGTGCGATGATCTTGGCGTTGACGATGTCAGCAATTGGCAGGCGGTCGTGCAGGATCGACTGCATGAGCTGGCGATTGTATTTCAGCACCGGCGTCTGGCCGGTATGGAAAGACTGTGCCTTGGCCCAACCGAGGCCGAAACGAAGCGACAGGCTGCCCTGTTTTGCTGCGGCATCGACGGCACCCGGGTCTTCGGTGACATAGAGGCCGGGAATGCCGATCGAGCCAGCGGCACGGGTGATTTCCATCATCTGGTTGAGAACGATGGCCGGCTGTTCGCCGCCCGAATGGCCACGCGCCTCGAAACCGACGGCATCGATGGCGCTGTCCACTTCGTTGGTGCCGACGACCTCGGCAATCATATCGCCCAGCCGGTCGCCCTTGGAAAGATCGACGGGCTCGAAGCCGACTTTGGCGGCGTGTGCAAGGCGATCCTTGTTGAAATCACCGATCATGACGACGGCGGCACCGAGAATACGGGCAGACGCGGCAGCCGCCAGACCGACCGGGCCGGCGCCCGCGACATAGACCGTGGAGCCGACACCGACGCCGGCCTTGACCGCGCCATGAAAGCCGGTCGGCAGGATGTCCGAGAGCATGGTGAGGTCGCGGATCTTGGACATTGCCCTGTCGCGGTCGGGAAATTTCAGAAGGTTGAAGTCGGCATAGGGAATGGTGACGTATCTCGCCTGTCCGCCGATCCAGCCGCCCATATCGACATAACCGTAGGCGCCGCCGGCACGGGCGGGGTTCACCGTCAGGCACACACCGGTATCCTGTGACTTGCAGCAGCGGCAGCGACCGCAGGCGACGTTGAACGGCACCGAGACGATATCGCCGATATCAAGCATCTCGACGTCGACGCCTTTTTCAATGACTTCGCCGGTGATCTCATGGCCAAGGACGAGGCCGGGCATCGCCGAGGTGCGGCCGCGCACCATATGTTGGTCCGAACCGCAGATATTCGTGGAAATAACCTTGAGAATGACACCGTGCTCGATACGGCGGCCATCCGGCGCCTCCAGCTTCGGGTCATCGATGTCGCGGACCTCGACCTGGCCGGGGCGCAAATAGACGACGCCTCTGTTTTTGCTCATATCCATCTCCTCCTTGGGTTGAACACCAATACCGGCCCGCTCCTCCACGGACAGGATATCGTCAAAACTCATGCGCGGACCCGTATGCGGCTCGCGTGAAATCTCAATCGGCGAAGGGATGGAAAGAAGAACAATCGGCGCGTTTGGACAAACGTCGCCTGCCTCTTGATCACCGCCCGCCGCAGATACCCGGCATTACGCCGGATATGTGCAGCAAACCATTTGGCGGGCGATGTGGCGGTCGGAAATACGACAACGCCTATAGCCGCAACGACACCGGCTCTCGCCAGATGTCACGGTGGCGTTATCTGTCGATCGATTTTCTCAGGCGCCCGGCGGCATCCTGAATATATTGCCAGGCGACGCGACCGGAGCGGCCGCCGCGCGTGGTCGCCCATTCCAGCGCCTCGTGATGCAGGGTTTCGCGATCAAGGCCGAGGTCGAAATGTTCGGCATAGCCGTCAATCATCGTCAGATAGTCTTCCTGGCCGCATTTGTGGAAGCCGAGCCACAGGCCGAAGCGGTCCGAGAGCGAGACCTTTTCCTCAACAGATTCCGAAGGGTTGATGGCGGTCGATTGCTCGTTCTCCATCATGTGGCGCGGCAGAAGATGACGGCGGTTGGACGTGGCATAAAACAGCACATTGTCCGGACGCCCCTCTATGCCGCCATCGAGTGCTGCCTTCAGCGACTTGTAGGCCGTGTCGTCGTGATCGAAGGAGAGGTCGTCGCAGAAGACGATGACGCGTTCGCCGGAAGCTTTCAATATATCCAGCAAGGCGGGCAGGGTGTGGATATCTTCGCGATGCACCTCGACCAGCTTCAGGGGAACGCCGCTTGCGGCGCGCACATCTTCGTGAACGGCCTTAACCAGCGAGGATTTACCCATGCCGCGTGCGCCCCAGAGCAACACGTTGTTGGCGGGAAAACCATCGGCAAAACGCAGCGTGTTCTCGTGCAGGATATCGCGCACATGATCGACGCCGCGAATGAGTTTCAGCGCAATGCGGTTCGGACGAGAGACCGGCTGCAGAAAGGAATTGACCGGCGTCCAGACAAAGCAATCCGCCGTATTCCAGTCGTTCACGGCAGGTGCCGGGCCTGCCAACCGTTCCATGGCGACGTTAAGCCGGCGCAGTTCGGCAAGAAGCAGGGTGGCCGTCTCTTCTCGAATCATGGTGTTTCTTTCGCTTATCCGGTGTTCAAAACGATGTTTTCAACCCGGCCTAGCATGGCGTTTCCGGCCCATAAAGGTTAAGAGGTCCGGAATCGGTACGGCGTGGCTTCTGCATCTGTTGCATTCCCGGCGTTCCCCACTATATTCCGGCGGCTTGAAAGCTGGGGCGGCATACGAGGTCGTGCTGTAATCGTTGAGGAGTTTTATATGTTCATTAGTCAAGCTTTTGCCCAGGACACGGCGGGCGGCGCGTCTGCATTCGGTTCCGGCCTTGAGATGCTTTTCCTGTTTGCACCGCTTATGGTGGTCTGGTACTTTTTCCTCATTCGCCCGCAGCGCGCGCAGATGAAGAAGCGCCAGGAAACGTTGACCAATATTCGCCGTGGCGATCAGGTCGTTCTTGGTGGCGGCATCGTTGGCAAGGTGACCAAGGTCATCGACGACAATGAACTCGAAGTCGAAATCGCCGAAGGCGTGAAAATCCGTGCCGCTCGTGCTTACATTGCCGAAGTGCGCGTGAAGGGCGAAGTGGTCAAGACGGAAGCCGCTTCCTGATCCTGCCGGATAATTGAACGTCCGCTTCCGAATTTGACGGGTTGCGCGTCGCGCAACCCCAACCCTGACCGAGATCGAAATGCTTCATTTTTCCCGTTGGAAAACAGTCTTTATCTGGTTGCTTGTGCTGGCAAGCGTCTTCATCGCATCTCCCAACCTGTTTTCGGACAAACAGCTGGAGAGCATGCCTGCCTGGTACAAGGACAACAAGGTAACACTCGGTCTCGACCTTCAGGGCGGCTCGCATATCATGCTCAAGATCGAGCGTTCCGACATCGTCAAGGAACGGCTTGAAACGATCGTGGGCGACGTGCGTACGCAGCTTCGCGACGCCAACATCCGCTATTCGGGGCTTACGGGCAACGGCCAGCAGATTCAGGTTCGCATCAGCGATCCCGCTCAATATGAAGCGGCGAAAACCGCGCTTCGCGACCTGACGCAGCCGGTGTCCGCCGGAACGCTGGTCGGCGGTTCCATCACAGAAGTGACGATGAACGACGGCGGCGACAATCTGCTGCGGCTCAACCTGACCGATGAAGGCGTGGATTATCGCCTGTCCTCGGCCGTGTCGCAGTCCATCGAAGTCGTGCGCCGCCGCGTTGACGAAGTCGGCACCACCGAACCACTCATCCAGCGTCAGGGTTCCGACCGCATCATCGTGCAGGTGCCGGGCCTCCAGGATCCGCAGCGCCTCAAATCGCTTCTCAACCAGACCGCAAAGCTGTCCTTCCGCATGGTCGATACCACCATGCCGGTGCAGGAAGCGATGAATGGCCGTCCGCCCGCGACGTCAGAGGTTCTTTATTCGCAGGACGACCCGCCGGTTCCCTATCTGGTGGAACGCCGCGCGCTCGTTTCCGGCGACAACCTCGTCGATGCGCAGGCAAGCTTCAACCAGCAGACCAACGAACCCGTCGTCACCTTCCGTTTCGACAGCCGCGGTGCGCAGCGCTTTGCGCAGGCGACGCAGCAGAATGTCGGCAAGCCTTTCGCCATCGTGCTGGACAATCAGGTCATTTCCGCACCTGTCATCCGTGAGCCGATCATCGGCGGTTCGGGACAGATTTCCGGCAGTTTCTCGGTTCAGGGCGCCAACGACCTTGCAGTCCTGCTGCGTGCGGGCGCACTTCCGGCCACGCTGACCGTGGTTGAGGAACGCACCGTCGGTCCGAGCCTTGGTAACGACTCCATCACCGCCGGCCTCACGGCAAGCGCCATCGGCGCCGTCGGCGTCCTCATCTTCATGTTCGTGTTTTACGGCTTCTTCGGCCTGCTTGCGAACATCGCCCTCATCGTCAACGTGGTCATGCTGATCGCCGTCCTCAGTGTGATCGGATCTACGCTCACCTTGCCCGGTATTGCCGGTATCGTCTTGACGATCGGTATGGCGGTGGATTCCAACGTTCTGATCTACGAGCGAATACGCGAAGAGGTGAAGAGCGGAAAACCGCTGATCCAGTCACTGGATAACGGTTTCACACGCGCCTTTGCGACCATTATCGACGCCAACCTGACGACGCTGATCGTTGCAAGCGTGCTGTTCTACATGGGTACGGGTCCGGTCAAGGGCTTTGCCGTCACGCTTGCGGTCGGTATCATCACCACCGTCTTCACGGCCTATACGCTGACGGCCTGGATGTTTGGCTACTGGGTTCGCCGCAGCCGTCCGAAACATCTGCCGAAGGGTGTACGCACCGCCATGTTCGACGGTCGCGACATTCCGTTCATGCGTTATCGCCGTGTGGTTTTCATGATCACCGGTGTGATCATGCTCGCCTGCGTCGGCGGCTTCGTGGCCAAGGGCCTGAACCTCGGCATCGATTTCCAGGGCGGCTCGGTCATCGAAGTGCGCGCCAAGCAGGGTGAGGCCGATCTCGCAGATATTCGCGAGCGTCTGAACCAGCTGAACCTCGGTGAAATCCAGGCACAGAATTTCGGTACGCCGCAGGACGTTCTCATCCGCATTCAGGCGCAGGATGGCGGCGAAAATGCCGAGCAGTCGGCAATCACCCTGGTGCGCGGCGAGTTGCAGGACAAGTATGATTTCCGTCGCGTGGAAGTCGTTGGTCCGGCCGTGTCCGGTGACCTGACCGTGACCTCCACGATCGGCGTTCTGCTCGCAATGGCGGCGATCATGGTCTACATCTGGGTTCGCTTCGAGTGGCAGTTTGCACTCGGCGCGGTCATCTCGATGGTGCACGACGTGGTCTTCACCATCGGCCTGTTCGTCTTCCTGGGTATAGAGTTCAACCTGACCAGTATCGCGGCGATCCTGACGATCATCGGTTATTCGCTGAACGATACGGTGGTCATCTATGACCGTGTCCGTGAAAACCTCCGGCGATACAAGAAGATGCCGCTTTCGATGATCATCGACGTATCGCTGAACCAGACCCTGTCGCGCACGATCCTTACCGGTCTGACCGTGCTTCTGGCACTGCTGGCACTGTATCTGTTCGGTGGCGAGGTCATCCGTTCCTTTACCTTCGCCATGTTGTTCGGCGTCGGTATCGGCGTGTTCTCCTCGGTCTATATCGCTGCTCCGGTGCTGATCGCCTTCAAGCTGCGTCCCGAAAGCAAGGATGCGGAAGACGAGAAGGATGAGAAGTCCGGCAATGCCATCGGCGGCAAGCCTGCCGTCTGATGGCCGGCGGGATTGAAATACGCCCGGCCCATTTTCCCGGCCGGGCGCCCATCGATGCCTATGGCAATGGCGGTTTCCGTTTCGCCGACATGTCGCACCGCGGCTCTCTCCTGTTGTTGCCTTCCGGCATTCACGGCTGGAGCCCGGTTGATGTGAAAGAATTGACGCTTGAGCATTTCGACAAGGTTCTGGCTGATGCGCAGGATATCGAGGTGCTTTTGATCGGCACGGGCGATGGCATGCGGGTCTTGCCGAAGGAATTGCGCGAAGCCTTCAGGCAAGCGGGCATTTCGGTCGATCCGATGAGCACGGGTGCTGCCGTGCGCACCTATAATATCATGCTTTCGGAATCGCGCGCCGTGGCTGCGGCGCTGATTGCCGTCGAAGGCTGACAGGACGTTTCGCGCGGGGAAACATGGCACCCACAGAGAATCTAGACGTCTGCCTCGCGACGCTGCGCGACACCGATCGCGACCGCTATCTCGCGTGCCTTCTGTCTCCGGCCGACAAGCGCGCAGCGCTTGCCGCGCTTTATGCCTTCAATGCCGAAATCGCCCGAATCCGCGATTCCGTGCGCGAGGCGCTGCCTGGCGAAGTTCGCATGCAATGGTGGCGCGATCTTCTTGATGGCAATGCGCATGGGGACAGCCAGTCTCACCCCGTTGCTGCCGCTCTTTTGTTGGCGATCGAGCAATATCGCCTGCCGCGACCGGTTCTTGCCAATATGATCGAGGCGCGCATCTTCGATCTTTATGACGATCTGTTCGTGGATCGTAACGCGCTCGAAGGCTATGCGGGGGAGACCGCCTCGGCACTGATCCAGCTGGCTAGCCTTGTGCTTTCGCCGGAAGACACTCCAGCAAGTGCGGAAGCTGCGGGGCATGCGGGGGTTGCGCAGGCCATGGCCGGCATTCTACTGCTGATGCCGCTGCACCGTCGTCGTGGGCAGATCTATATCCCCGCGGATATGCTCGCGGCTGCCGGGCTTGATCGCGAGACTTTTCTGGAAGGCGACGACAAACAACGCATCGGCATCGCCATCGAGATTTTTGCAACGCACGCGCTTGATCATATCGAGAAGGCGAGACGCGCCAAGATTTCCCGGAATGTCTTTGCGGCTTATCTTCCCGTTGCCTTGTCCGGTCCGGTCATCGCCGCTGCCAGAAAGGCGGGAGCGGGCGTGTTTGAAGGCGAAGTGCAACTGTCGCAGCTTCGCCGCCAATGGCTGCTGGCAAAGGCGTCTTTCCTCAAGCGTTTCTGATTGCTCGACCTGCACATGGCGCGGACAGATCGGAGCCGATTTTCGCGTCGGGGCAGAAGAGCCATACTTCACGCAAGCCTCGGTGTTTAAGACCTTGAACCGGGTTCGCATCGTTTCGATTCGCGAATCGCGATGTTTCGGTGCTGAGGGAGCCTTCCCGGATGAATATGGCGGTCTGGATAATCGTTTTCGTGCTGCTTGCGGTCTTCGCTGTTTATGCCTGGCGCATGACGCGGGCGACGGATGAGGATAATAACCACGATGTGGGGCAAGCGATCATGGATTTTGCCCGCGCGTTTCCCACCGAGGCGATCAGAAGCCTGCATATGACGGTGGATGGCGGTGCAGCCTTCGTGCGGCTGCACGACAACAAGGCCGGCTTCATGCGCAATATGGGATCCCATTATGTGTGCCTGATGATCGATCCCGAGCGGATAAGGGTCGAAAGTCTGGAGAGCGGTGACGGTTTCGTCGTTACGTTTTTCGATACGCCGAAATATAGCGGATCATACCGCTTCAAATCCGCCGGAGAGGCCGCCGAGGTTTCGCTGTGGCTGCTCGGTAGCCTTGTGGAGGCGCAGGACCATCACGACGAAGGACCGCAGCCCTCGGGCGCCTGAAAGCGTTCTGGGCGTCATTGTCCGTCGAGCGGCGGGTTAGCCTGCGTCTGCACGCGCTCGCGCCAGATGATGAAAAGGCCGGATGCAACGATGATGAGGATGCCGAGCCATTTCGATGGCGTCGGAAAATCCGAAAACAGCGCATAACCGAGAACCGTCGCCGAGATGATCTCGAAATACTGGAATGGTGCCAGAAGCGACAGCGGCGCCAGCCTGAAGGCCCTGACGATCAGGAGATGCATATAGCCGGATATCGACCCCAGCAGGATGAGCAGGGTGAGGGTGAAGCCGGATTGCGGAAGCGAGATCGCGAAATCCTTGTCACCGTAGGCGTCGCCGGCCAGAAGGGCTGCTGCCATGAACACCGTGCCGGCAATGCCGGACATGGTTTGCATGACAAGCGGACTGTCGGCATCGCCGATGGCGCGGTTAAGGAACAGGTAGAGCGTGTAGAGAAATGCGCAGGCGACCGGCAGGAGCGATGTCCAGCCGAAGATCTCAAAACTCGGCTGAATGACGATCAGAGCGCCGCCGAAACCCACCGCAATCGCTGTCCAGCGTTTCCAGCCGACCCTGTCGCCGAGAAACAGGGCCGACATCATCGTCAGCATGAATGGCTCGACGAAATAGATGGCAAAGACATCGGCGAGTGGCATGTATTTGACGGCGGCGAAGAACATCAGGCTGGCACTGGCATGCAGCACTCCGCGCAGGCAGTTCATCCACGGTCGTCTGGCGCTGAACAGCGCTTTGGGTGAGACCAGCAGCAGCAGGGGCAGGGTGCACAAAAGCTGGAAAAAGAAGCGGTAGAAGGTGACCTGCGCCGGTGACATGCCGCCGCTGACCGCCATGTATTTGGCGATGGCATCCATGACGGGCAGCACGAACATGCAGCCCGCCATGATCATCATGCCCTTGGCGACATCGTTGAAACCGGTCTGGCTGGTCATGGGTCGGGCTGCGCTTTCAACCAAAAGGTCCAACGAGGAAACGGGAGCGCCAGAAGGCGCCCCCCCTCGACGAGGTCAGGCGGCCTTCTGGCGCGGCAGGCTCTTCATATCAATGACGAAGCGATAACGCACATCGCTTTTTATCATGCGTTCATAAGCCTCATTGATCTGATCGATATTGATCATCTCGATTTCGGCGGCGATGCCTTTTTCGGCGCAGAAATCCAGCATTTCCTGGGTTTCTGGAATGCCGCCGATCATCGAGCCGGCGAAAGTCTTGCGGCCGGGGATGAGGCTGAATGCGTGCACGGAGAGCGGTTTTTCGGGCGCTCCGACCTGCACCAAGGCGCCATCCCGCTTCAGCAACGCAAGATAGGCGTTGATATCGTGGTCGGCGGCAACCGCGTCGATGATAAGATCGAGGCTGGAAGCCGCTTTTTTCATCTGGTCGGCATCGCGTGAGACGATCACCTCATGGGCGCCGAGCTTTTTCGCGTCTTCCGCCTTGCCGGGAGAGGTGGTGATCATCACGACCGTGGCGCCCATGGCATTGGCAATCTTGACTGCCATATGGCCGAGGCCACCGAGACCGACGACGCCGATACGCTTGCCGGGACCTGCATTCCAGTGCCGCAGCGGCGAATAGGTGGTTATGCCGGCGCAGAGCAGGGGTGCTGCGGCTGCTGGATCGAGCCCCTCGGGGATCCGCAGCACATAGCGATCATCGACGACCACATGGGCGGAATAACCACCAAGCGTATGTGCGCCGCCGCCCATGGCCTTGTCAGGCGAGTTATAGGTGCCGGTCATGCCGTTTTCGCAATATTGCTCCAGCCCTTCGGCACAGCTTGCGCATTCACGGCAGCTGTCGACGATACAGCCGACGCCGACGCGGTCACCCGCCTTGAATTTCGTGACCTGCGCGCCCACCCGACCGACACGGCCGATGATTTCGTGACCGGGGACGCAGGGGTAGAGAGAACCCGGCCATTCGCTGCGGGCCGTATGGATATCGGAGTGGCAGACGCCACAGAACTCGATTTCGATTTCGACATCGCGCGGGCCGGGATCGCGACGCTTGATGGTCGCGAGCTTCATCGGCGAAGAACCGTCATCGCAGGCATAGGCTGACGTTGTGAACATGGTCGTTCCTCCTCTTGTGGTGATCGATTTTGGATGCATTGGCAGGCGACAAAAAAGTTGCGGCGGGTTTCAACCGCCGGAGCCGGCTTCGGGCACTGCCGGGCCAAAGACCTCCTCGAAGGCCTCTCGCAGCAAAACATCGACATCGCCGATCATAACCGGCAATCCAAGATCGACAAGGCTGGTGACGCCATAGGCGCTGATGCCGCATGGAACGATGCCGGAAAAATGCGCAAGGTCGGGATCGACATTGATCGACAGCCCGTGAAAGCTCACCCATTTGCGCAACCGGATGCCGAGTGCGGCGATCTTGTCCTCAGCCATGCCACCATCTGGAAGCAGGGGTTTTTCCGGACGCCTGACCCAGACGCCAACCCGGTCTTCGCGCCGTTCGCCACGGACATTCATCTTGTCGAGCGTGCGGATGATGACATTCTCCAGCGCGGCAACATAGGCGCGGACATCCTGGCGCCGGCGTTTCAGGTCCAGCATGACGTAAACGACGCGCTGTCCCGGCCCGTGGTAGGTATATTCGCCGCCGCGACCGGTGGCGAAGACCGGAAAACGCTCCGGCTCGATGAGGTCGGCGACATCGGCGCTGGTGCCTGCCGTGTAGAGTGGCGGGTGCTCCAGAAGCCACACGAGTTCGTCGGCCTCGCCATTGGCGATGGCGGCAACTTCCCGTTCCATCTCTTCTATTGCCAGTTCGTAAGGCACGAGACCTTCCGAGATTCGCCAGCGAACAGGCGGCGAGCCGGGAACGGGCAGCATATTTGTCTCGATATCCGTGCGTGTGAGCATGAAAAAGTCCTTTCCACAGCCTTCTCGCAAAATGACGAGAAGGCTGCAACCCCAGCATTTCCGGGCTTCCTGCATATAGGGTGGGCCGTGCCGATTTTTAATTTCAAAAAACTGTCACGACGCTCTTGTGCACCCAAAATCCTTTTGCTACATGCACCCCCGTCGGCGCAAGTCGACGCCTACCACGATGCGGTCGTGGCGGAATTGGTAGACGCGCAGCGTTGAGGTCGCTGTGGGGTAACCCGTGGAAGTTCGAGTCTTCTCGACCGCACCAAAGAAACCCGCTTCGGCGGGTTTTTTCTTTTTCTGCCAATTGTTTGGCTTTGCTCCTCCCAAAAAAGAAGTAGCAGTTACGTCGATTAAATAAGCCTCGGGCGACTTCGACTTGTTTCGTCTCGGCAGCCCGGGCTGTAAATTTCGGGGCGTCAGATTATCCATCTTGCCGCCATTCGGATGAGATGTTTGCGGCTTAGCGTCTCCCCGCGCGATTGCCGTCACCGACCCGGTAGGGGTCGCCATCCATGACCTGGTCCATCCGCCATTCGTTTCCGCGATAAGGGCTTTGCCACGTCTGGCAGCCAGCTAGAAAGACAGTTGCCGACAGCAACCCAAAAGTAAGAGCGGTTCGCAGCATATGAGCCTCCTTCGAAATTTCATCATGCAGTCATGTAGGTGCAAGCGGTTGGCTTTGCGACGCTTTTTTTGGAAATTATCGTGCTTTCGAAACCGGCATCCGGATCAGGCGCCATTAAATTTCGGTGGATATCGATACACGTTGTAGTAGCCGGTTAAATACCCCCTCAAAACAAGGGGTGGAATATTAGAGGTCTGATGTTAGCGTTTGTCAGAAAAAAAGGTCTGGAGGTTTTCGTGCAGGGGGACAAAGCGGATTCAGACAATGCGCTCGGCTATTATATGTGGAGCATTTCCGACAATAGGTTGATCATGGACACCGTCACCGCGGAGTGTCATGGGTTTTCCGAAACGGTGGCATCGCGAGGTGTGTCGATTGAGGATATTCTCGAAAGAATAGATGTGGAAATGCGCGATCAGGTGGCGCGGGCAATTTTCGAAAGCATTACCACCGGCGTGTTTTTCGACCAGCGCTACAAGGTGCATCTGCCTGATGGTTCCATCCGCTGGATTGTGGCGAAGGGCAGGGCGATTTTCGATGCTGAAAATACGCCGTTTCTTGGTCTCGGCAGCGTTCGTGATATCACTCTAAAAAAAACCTACCAGTTCGAGCCGCGCCAATAGCTATCGAGTGTCATGAAAATCGCGCAAAAAAAGAGGCGGCTTTCGCCGCCTTTTTCTGTTCGCACGCTACCGGGGTATCAGAAGACGGCGAGATATTTCAGCAGCGAAATAATGCCGATGATGATGACGATGACTTGCGCGATCTGTTTCGCGCCGCCGCCGACGGGCAGTCGTGCGATGAGCCACAAGACGAGCACGATCACCAGGAAGGTGATCAGAATGCTGACGAGCGTAGATGTAACCATAGGTCCCAGCTCCCTGTATAATAAAGGTTCAACGGTCGTTCACCGTTGTGTGAGTAAAAAGCGCCAGACAGGTTTTGGTTCCATGCGATCGGTTGCACGCGATTAAATTAGGAATATTTGAATGATAGATGGTGGAAAGGTGAAGTTGAGGCCGGTGGGCGCCACGGCCAAGGTCGGGCGGCTTGGTCGCCCGCTGATTTCGACAGTGACCGGCGGCGCCCTGGAAATTGTGACGGGTGTCTCTGAACCGGGCTTCAATCCGATCGACCTCCTTTATTCGTCGCTTGCGGCATGCCTGGCGCTCAGCGCCCGGATTGCGGTGAGCCGCATGGGGTTGCTGGACAGCTTCGAGAGCGTGTTCGTTGACGTTTCCGGTGAGAAATCCGCGCAGGAGCCCTATCGCATCATCCGTTTCGATATCAGGATGGAGATTGCCGGTAATTTCGATGAGGCGACGCGCGCCGCAATTGCCCATGCGGCCGAAGATATCTGCACCGTTAGCAACACTTTGAAAGGCGACGCGGACTTTGCTCTTTCGATCGCTAGCTGATCGTCACGGCTTTCGGGATTTTTCCCATTTCTTCACCAGCCGGTCGCGTTTCAGCTTCGACAGGCGCTTCAGCCAGAACACACCATCCAGCTGGTCGATCTCGTGCTGGATGCAGATGGCGTGAAATCCCTTGGCGCTCTTTCGATGTTCCACGCCCGCTACGTCCTCAAACCTCACCTCGACGTCAGACGGGCGTTCCACCTCTTCGGTGAAGCCCGGCATCGAGACGCTACCTTCCACATGCCGCACGGTTTGCGCGGAGTGACTGACGATTTGGGGATTGATGTATGTCAGCACGGTTCCCGGCGTCAGCTCAAGCACGAAGACGCGCTGTTTTACACCGATGTGAGCCGCGGTGATGCCGACGCCGGGCGCGGCGCGCATGGTGTCGATCAGGTCCGTGACCAGATTTTGCAGGTGGTCGTCAAAAACAGTGACCGGCGCGCAAATCTCGGAAAGACCGGCATGGGGGTAGGGCAGGATCGGCCTGATTGCCAAGGAATGCTCCGTTCGTTTCAGGTTTGGGAGGATGGTGCGGCAAGCGCTTGTCCTTCCGCTGTGACCTCCAGCCAACTGCGCTGGGTGCGGGCGTCGCGTTTCGTCACCCGCACAAAGCGCGGTGACAGGGCGGAGATTTCGCGCAGGACGAGGGCATGCGCAAGCCCCAGCCGATTGGCGATGCTGCGGCTGTCGGTGGCGATATCCATATTGATGGCCAGAAGGATCGCCGCGCCCGTGGCCGAAAGCGCCTGCGACGGTCCTTGCACGATCTGCTCCACCGCTGCCATGAAAGCCGCTGCAGATTGTTCCTCACCCATCAAGCCATCCTGTTCAAGAGGCGGAACCGGCAAGCAGGCGGAAGGAGACGAGTACCGATTTCGACGTTGGCGTGAAGCTGCCTTCGCCATAGCTTGACAGCGGCACCAGCACGTTCAGTTCCGGATAATATCCGCCGACACTGCCGCGCGGAATATTGTAGGGGACCAACCGGAAATTTTGGGCGATCCGCTCCATGCCATCGCCATATTCGCCGATGACGTCGACGCGCTGGCGGGAGTGGGCGCCCAGCGCCTCCATATCCGCAGGATTCATGAAGATGACCTGACGTTCGCCATAAACACCGCGATAACGGTCATCCATGCCGTAAATCGTGGTGTTGTACTGATCGTGGCTGCGGAATGTCTGCAGCACGAAAAGATTGTCGCCCGTGAGCGCCTGCTGATGCTCGGTCTGTTCGGGAAGCGGGCCGCTATAAAAGACGGCCTTTTTTGCCGGCGTGTTCCATTCCCGTTCGGAGGCCGTGTTGCGCAGGCGAAAACCGCGCGGCACGCGGACGCGTTGGTTGAAATTGTCGAAACCGGGGATGACCCGCTCGATCATGTCTCGGATGAGATCGTAATCCTCGGCAAGCGCTTTCCAGTCGACCTGCGCATTGCCAAGGGTCGCTTGCGCAATGCCGGCAACGATGGCGACTTCGGAGCGCAGTTCCTCCGAGGCTGGCGGATTGATGCCGCCGGAACCATGCACCATGCTCATGGAATCCTCGACCGTGACGATCTGCGGCTTGCCCGCAGAATTACGGTCGATTTCCGTTCGGCCAAGGCAGGGCAGCACGAAGGAGATTTCGCCTGGCACCAGATGCGAATGGTTGAGCTTGGTGGCGATATTGACCGTCAGCTTCTGATTTTCGAAAGCCTTGACGATCAGCGGACTGTCGGGCGTTGCCCGCATGAAGTTGCCGCCGAGCGCGATGAAGGTTTGCGCCTTGCCATCCAGCATGGCGGCTACGGCCTCCACGGTGTTGTGGCCGGGTTTGCGCGGCATGGCGACGCCGAGTTCTTTTTCCAGTGCGTCTAGCAGCGCCGGCGGCGCTTTTTCATCGATACCGACGGTTCGGTCACCCTGAACGTTGGAATGGCCGCGCACCGGGCAAAGACCAGCACCGGGGCGGCCGATATTACCGCGCAGCAACATGAAATTGGTGATTTCGCGAACCATGATGACGGAGTGGCGATGCTGGGTGACGCCCATGGCCCAGGTGGCGATGACGGAGCCGGCATTCATGTAGATGCGGGCGGCTTCTTCGATTTCTGCGCGGGTGAGGCCGGACTGGTCGAGAATGCTTTCCCAGCTGGTCGCCTCAACGGCATCACGATAAGCCTCGAACTCGACCGCATGTTCGGCGATGAAGTCGTAGTCGATGATGGCAGATTCTCCGGCAATCCTTGCGGCATCGTCGGCTGCAAAGATCGCCTTGCTCATGCCGCGCACCACCGCCATATCGCCGCCTTGCCGGGGCTGGTAATAGTTGGTGGCGATCTTGGTATTGCCGCCGGTGATCATCTCGATCTTGTCCTGCGGATCGGCGAAGCGCTCCAGCCCCTTTTCCTTGATCGGATTGAGGACGACGATTTTCGCGCCGCGAAGCGCTGCCCGGCGCAGGTCGCCCAGCATGCGCGGGTGGTTCGTGCCGGGATTTTGGCCGATTACGAAGATCGCGTCTGCCTGCTCGAAGTCTTCCAGGAGCACCGTGCCCTTGCCGACGCCGATCGACGCTTTCAGGCCGACACCGCTTGCCTCGTGGCACATGTTGGAGCAGTCGGGAAAATTGTTCGTGCCGTAAAGCCGCACCATCAATTGATAGATGAAGGCTGCCTCGTTGGAGGCGCGACCGGATGTGTAGAATTCCGCCCGGTCCGGGCTGTCGAGGCCGTTGAGAACGCCGCCGATTTCGGCAAAGGCGTCGTCCCAGGAGACCGGCAGATATTTGTCGCTCGCCCGGTCGTAACGCATCGGGTGGGTGAGGCGGCCCTGTTTTTCCAGATCGTAGTCAGACCAGCCGCGCAGTTCGGAGACGGTGCGGGTGGCAAAAAAATCGGGCGGCACCCGGGCTTCCGTCGCTTCCCATGCGACCGCCTTGACGCCGTTTTCGCAGAATTCGAAGGAGGAGCCATGCTCCGGATCGCCCCATGCGCAGCCCGGGCAATCGAATCCATCCGGCTGGTTTGCCTTCAGCAGCGTGCGTGCGCCGGAAATCGGCGCGCCGGATTCCATCAGCCGTTTGCCAACGCTTTTAAGCGCGCCCCAGCCACCTGCGGCGGCGGAAGCCTTGCCGATGAAATCTGTCTTGCTCATTGTCGTGATTTTCCTGAAATTTTCCTGGCCGTCCCGGGGTACTTACCGTTTGGCAATGGCCAATCATATATAAAAAAAGCTCTTTCAGAATCGTCTATGGGCGACATATGTCAATCTCTATCTTACCGGTTCCGACGGAACGGCAGGGCTTTCCGGGCGTTGTGCGGATTGAGGTGCACTGTCTGCCGCTGCATCATCATGGAGTGCTACGCTCTTCAATCATGGTCTTGCTAAAGGGCGGTCCATGACATTTTCGTCGCAGTTCCGAAGCCCGTTGTTTTTCACCTATCCGGTTGTTGACAATATACTTTTTAACGCCATTCTGCCTGCAAATTCGTGCACTGCGGCATTTAAAGAAGGGGACGCCAGATGACAGACCGTGACGACGATCTTCTCGCGCCCGAAGAGTTGAAACCGACAGAAGCACCCTCCGATATCTACGCCGAGGACGGCTCTGTCCGCTCCGACTTTCTGGCGATGGTGGGGGCGGCGATTGCCGACCGCGATCTGCTTTTCCTGCGCAAGAATGTGGCGCGGCTGCATGAGTCTGAACTCGGCGACGTGCTGGAGTCCATCATGCCGGAGCAGCGCCACGCGCTCGTGCGGTTGCTGGGTTCCGATTTTGACATGACGGCGCTGACCGAGGTGGATGAAGGCATCCGTCTCGATATCGTCGACCAGATGTCGAATGAGCAGATCGCTGCCGGTATCGGCGAACTGGATTCGGACGACGCCGTCTACATTCTCGAGGATCTCGACGACGAGGACCGCGAGGACATCCTCTCGCAACTCCCGTTCACCGAACGGGTGCGGCTGATGCGGGCGCTGGATTATCCGGAAAGCTCTGCCGGCCGCCGCATGCAGACGGAATTCGTTGCCGTGCCGCCGTTCTGGACCGTGGGACAGACCATTGATTATCTGCGCGAGGAGGAGGAGTTACCGGATTCCTTTACGCAGATCTTCGTCATCGACCCCACGTTCAAGCTTGTCGGCGCTCTCGATCTTGACAAGGTGCTGCGCGCCAAGCGTCAGGTGAAGATCGAAACGATCATGCACGAGACCAACCACTCCATTCCGGCCGAAATGGACCAGGAAGAAGCGGCGCAGCTTTTCGAACAATACGACCTTCTGTCCGCCGCCGTGGTGGACAATAACGGCCGTCTGGTCGGCGTGCTTACCATCGATGACGTGGTCGACGTCATTCAGGAAGAAGCCGAAGAGGATTTGCTGCGCCTTGGCGGTGTGGGCGACGAAGAACTGTCTGACAGCATCACCAGCACATCGCGCTCGCGTGTGCCGTGGCTTGCGGTCAACCTCCTTACCGCCTTTCTGTCTGCCTCCGTCATCAGCCTGTTCGATGCGACGATCCAGCAGATCATTGCGCTGGCGATTTTGATGCCGACGGTTGCCGGCATGGGCGGCAATGCCGGATCGCAGACCATGACCGTGTCCGTGCGGGCGCTGGCTACCAAGAGCCTCGATATTCACAACGCTGCCCGCATTATCAGGCGTGAAGCGGGCGTTGGCATCCTGAACGGACTGTTGTTCGGCTGTGCCATCGGCATCGTTGCAGGCGTGTGGTTCCAGGATGTCCATATCGGCGGCATCATTGCCGCAGCCATGTGTCTCAACATGCTGGCGGCGGCGCTGGCAGGCATTCTCATTCCGCTGGTTCTCGACAGGTTCGGGGCAGACCCCGCCGTTTCCTCTGCCGTCTTCGTGACGGCGGTAACGGACATTGTTGGCTTTTTTTCGTTTCTGGGCATCGCTACCTGGTGGTACGGTATTTCGGGATAGGCCCGAACAGGCGAAAGCGGCAGGAAAAATTGACTTTTACGTGAAGGTCAAATAATAATTGTCCGGTTATGAATCGGATAGGCCCTTGGACAAGTATTATAGCATAACCGAACTGACGCGCGAATTCGGTGTTTCCACCCGCACCTTGCGATTTTACGAGGATGAGGGCCTCATTCACCCTGAGCGACGCGGGCGTACGAGGCTTTTCAGGTCTGCGGACCGGCGTCTCATTCAGGAAATCCTGCGCGGCCGCCGTATCGGTTTCACGATCGCAGAAATTCGCGAGATCATTCACGTCTACAAGGAGCCGCCGGGCGAATCAGGCCAGCTTGTGCTTCTGATGAAGAAGGTCGATGAGAAGCGCGCCGATCTCAGGCAAAAGCGCAAGGACATCGAAGAGACGCTGGCCGAACTCGACAATGTCGAAGAGGCTTGCCTCACGCGCCTTGCCGAAATCGGCGTAGGGACCTGATGCAGGTTTCCCGCCGTCGCGCTTGACGTGATGGCCCTAGATTTCCCGCGGAGAAGAAAACCTCTCCCTCCGTCACACTTTTGATTTTACGCGACGTGGATAGATCCTCGGGTCAAGCCCGAGGATGACGCCGAGCGTAGACTGGGCGTGTGTCGTCCTTTACTGCGCCTCAACCGTGCACTGTTGCGCCACGTCGCTGACCTTCGTCTGCTGCTCGGCGCTGAGCTTGCCTTCCATCATGATGTCAAACAGGCTTTCTGCCTGCAGCTTTTCAAGCGTGCAGCCGCAGAAACGTTGGCATAATTCCTGCCCATTAGCCTGCTGGACGCAGCTTTTTTCACAACTCGATTTGTAGAGCTCCACCTGGTCGACAGGGGGAGGCGGTGCCACAAGTGATACCGCGTAGACGAGGCCAATCAGCGCCGGCTGATGAATGAGGTAAAAGGCAAGGCTGTGACGGCCCGCCGTTGCTATCAGATTGCGGGGGGAGCTTGGGTTGCGAAAACGGTCCAGCCAGTTGCGAGGCGCGACGAATTGCGAAACCGCAAGTCCTGCAAGAAACGGCGCAAGCCACGGCAAGAGCGGCACATAATCGTTCGAGCGCGGCGGCATGGTGGAGAAACCGACCCACGCCAGCCATTTGCTGTTGAAAAAATCCGACTGGACGTAGTGCGGCAGCGTAAAGGCAAGAGCCGCGAAAAGCAGCGTCACCAGCGGGGGTGCCCGCAGGAATAGCAGCCCGACAAGGCTTGCAGCAGCTATGTTGTGCAGGATGCCGAAAAAGATGAAGCTATCCGGAAAGGCGACATAGGTGGCGATGGTGATGAGTAGCGCCGAGCCCGCCACCATTGCAAAACGCTTGCCGAAGGACGGCCAGTTTATGGCTTTGCCATGGGCTAGAAACAGGCTGAAACCGGCGAGGAACAGGAACGAGCTTGCAATGGCACGCGCATAAAGCTTCCACAGGCCGGTGGTTGCCGTACCCGGCTCCAGATAGCCGAAATATTCCAGATTCCATGTGAAGTGGTAAGACGCCATGGCGATGAGCGCCAGCCCGCGCAGTGTATCGAGACCGCCCATGCGGCCTTTGCGGCGGGTGTCGATTGCAGCTGTTTCTGTTTCCATAATTCCCGCTGTTTCAGCTGTCTGAAGCCGTTGTCTACTCAAGGGCTTGGCCCGTGAAGTAAGGCTATTTCAAGGCCCGGGCCTGTCCATGATGGCGCGGCGGGCCTCGGAGAAGAACTGGCGGCGCAACAGCGCCACTATGATGATGACCGTGCTTGCGATGAAGACATAGGGGCTGATGAACCAGCCGAGATAACCGATCGACAGGAAGATCGTCCGCAGCCCATCATTGAAGTTCTTAGCAGCGATGATGTTCATCTTTATGACGTTTTCAGCAGCACGCTCGGCAGCGTCGCGATCCGCGTTGACATCATGGACCATGGGGATGGCACCAAACAGGATCGTGCAATAATTGAACAGGCGGTAGGACCAGCCGAACTTGAAAAACGAGTAGCCGAAAAGGCAGGTTAGCCCCATGACCTTCAGTTCGAAGGCCGTGCGCCCGGCATACTGCACGAAGGGCAGGTCGCGAAACACGGTTTCGACCCGATCTGTCGCCCCCAGAAGAGCAAAGCAGCCGCCGATGGCAAAGATCGAGGTGGACGCGAAAAAAGCGGTACCATTTTGCAAACCTGCCATGATCTGCGTGTCGATCATCTTCAGGTCGCGTTTGAGAGAATTGTAAATCCAGTCGCGCCGGCGCTCCGCCATGGCCTGATTAAGGCTGGTTCGCGAAAACAGCGTCGTTCCCGTCGTGAGGTGGGTATAGGTGGCCCATAACACGATAAAAACGACGATCGAGATATAGTCCATGACGGTCATCACGGGCAGGTCACCTTGCTGTTTGCGAATCTTCGCGGCCATATTGATTTGAAGGCCATGGCAAGGCAATGGCAGCGGCCTCCATGGGCAAATATTCTCCCGCCGCGTTGCAGCTTCTTCATTTCGTTTTCTGCTAACGTTCCGGTAACCAAGTGGCTTTATCAATCCCGTCGCGGACGGAAAGGTCTGCCGGTTCCGGGTCAAGGTTTTGCGTACCGGTTCCGCTTGATTTTTCGCCGACACCGCTCGTCGATTGACAGAATGACCGTTCGCACCTAGCTTTTTGTCAGGACCGGTGTTTCCGGCATCCGGAGTTGCCAAGGCTGTCATATGTCCCGCATCGTGCGGGCAGGTTTTGTCGTCTCCGACCCGGTATCATCGGCAGTCCGGCGTGAATAACCGGGGGACGCCTTTTTCTACGAATCGTTCCCTTCATGTACGGCTGTCTCTGGCTTGCGACACCGCAATGATGCCGGTCCGTCTTATTCTTTTCTTCCAGGTTCTTCATGACAGATAAAAACCGCTCCGTTTTCATTCTAGGCGGCGCGCGCTCCGGCAAGTCCCGTTTTGCCGAGGACCTTGCGGGCAAAGCCGACGGGCGCCTGCATTATCTGGCCACCGGCCGGGCATGGGATGACGAGATGCGCGATCGCATCGACCATCATCAGGCCCGGCGCGGCGAGGAGTGGACGACACACGAGGCGCCCGTTGATATCGCTGCCGTGCTCGCGCGGCTGGATGCGCCGGACAATGTCATCCTGATCGACTGTCTGACATTGTGGCTCACCAATCTGATGATGGAGAACGCCGATATCGAGACGGCGTTCGCCACGCTGGCGGCGGCAATCGCGTCCACCAAGGCGAAACTGATTCTCGTCTCTAACGAGGTCGGCCTCGGCATCGTGCCGGAAAACCGCATGGCGCGCGAATTCCGCGATCACGCCGGAAGGTTACACCAGCGCGTCGCGGCCACCGTCGACGAAGTCTATTTCGTCGCAGCCGGGCTGCCGCTGAAAATGAAGGGCTGACGCAAGCCCTGTAAAAGCCGGTGTCGCGCGTCGGCGTCCGTTGTTTCAGTTTCTACGTACTTCTTATCGCCAAATCCTGGCTCGGTTTTGCCGGTGCTGCGACAGCTTCTCTTTCTTGATCTGGATCAAGGTGGCTTCCCCACGCCGGTGGCAATGCTCCAACCGACGCAAAGGCCCGTTTCCGCTTCGTAAAGCGCGCGCCAAGCCTTTCGTCGGTCTGCTTGCACGTTGGGGGAAACCAACAATGAATTACACGTTAGAAACCGCGATCGTGGCCCTTGGGGCCTTTCTCGCGCTGCTCGGGGCTGCTTTCGCTCACGACAGTCTTTTCGCCGCCCATATGTGGGTGCTGTTCTCTACGCTTCTGGTCAGCACGGTGCTTCTGCTGCGCCGTGTTTCTTTCGCGCCTGTCGATCAGGCCGCGCGCGCCCGGCTGAAATCCGAATATTTCGATGAGGTCGTGAAATACGGCGTCGTCGCTACTGTGTTCTGGGGCGTGGTTGGGTTTCTGGTCGGGGTCGTGGTGGCGCTTCAGCTTGCCTTTCCCGATCTCAACATCGCGCCCTATTTCAATTTCGGCCGGATGCGGCCGCTGCACACCTCCGCGGTGATCTTCGCTTTCGGGGGAAATGCGCTGATTGCCACGTCATTTTACGTGGTGCAGAGAACCTGTCGCGCACGCCTGTTCGGCGGCAATCTCGGCTGGTTCGTGTTCTGGGGCTACAACCTCTTCATCGTCATGGCTGCCACCGGTTATCTGCTTGGTATCACCCAGGGCCGCGAATACGCCGAGCCGGAATGGTATGTCGATATCTGGCTGACGATCGTCTGGGTTGCCTATCTCCTCGCATTTCTCGGCACCATCCTGACGCGCAAGGAACCGCATATCTATGTGGCAAACTGGTTCTATCTGAGCTTCATCGTGACGATCGCCATGCTGCATATCGTCAACAACCTCGCCATTCCGGTGTCGTTCCTCGGCGTCAAGAGCTACTCCGCTTTCTCGGGCGTGCAGGATGCGCTGACGCAATGGTGGTACGGCCATAACGCCGTCGGCTTTTTCCTCACCGCCGGCTTCCTCGGCATGATGTATTATTTCATTCCCAAGCAGGTGAACCGCCCGGTCTATTCCTACCGCCTGTCGATCATCCACTTCTGGGCATTGATCTTCATGTATATTTGGGCCGGTCCGCACCATCTGCACTATACGGCGCTGCCGGACTGGGCGCAGACGCTCGGCATGGTGTTCTCGATCATGCTGTGGATGCCGTCCTGGGGTGGCATGATCAACGGCCTGATGACGCTATCGGGCGCCTGGGACAAGATCCGTACAGACCCCATCGTGCGCATGATGGTGATGGCGGTGGCCTTCTACGGCATGGCGACCTTCGAAGGTCCGATGATGTCGATCAAGGCCGTCAACTCGCTCAGCCACTATACCGACTGGACCATCGGCCACGTGCATTCCGGCGCTCTCGGCTGGAACGGCATGATCACCTTCGGTGCCATCTATTATCTGACGCCGAAACTGTGGGGCAGGGATCGCCTCTACAGCCTGCAACTGGTCAACTGGCATTTCTGGCTCGCCACGATCGGTATCGTCATCTACGCCGCCGTGATGTGGGTGGCCGGCATCCAGCAGGCCTTGATGTGGCGCGAATACGATACCCAGGGCTTCCTCGTCTATTCCTTCGCGGAATCGGTCGCAGCGCTGTTCCCCTATTACGTGATGCGTGCGCTGGGCGGCCTGATGTTCCTCAGTGGCGCGCTGATCATGGCCTACAACGTCACGATGACCATCCTCGGTCATCAACGCGAGGAGGGCGTCCGCAATGACGCTGCACCTTCGCTGCAGCCCGCTGAATAAGGAGAGGCCGATGTCCATACTCGACAAACACGGTGTCATCGAACGCAACGCCACTCTGCTTCTGGTCGGTTCGCTGCTCGTCGTCTCAATCGGTGGTATCGTGGAAATAGCGCCGCTTTTCTATCTCGAAAACACCATCGAGAAGGTGGAGGGCATGCGGCCCTACTCGCCGCTGGAACTGGCCGGGCGCAACATCTACATCCGTGAGGGATGTTATGTCTGCCACAGCCAGATGATCCGGCCGTTCCGCGACGAGGTGGAGCGTTACGGTCATTACAGTCTGGCGGCGGAATCCATGTACGACCACCCGTTCCAGTGGGGTTCCAAGCGCACGGGGCCGGACCTCGCACGCGTGGGCGACCGCTATTCGAATGAATGGCACGTGCAGCATCTGGCCGATCCGCGCTCCGTCGTGCCGGAATCGATCATGCCGTCCTATGCGTTCCTCAAGACCACGCCGCTGAAGATCACGGATATCTCGATGGAGCTGAAGGCTAACCGCGCCGTTGGCGTGCCCTATAGCGACGAGATGATCGAGAAATCAGCGGCTGATCTTCACGCGCAGGCCGATCCGAACGCCGATACGACCGAGCTTCTGGCGCGTTACCCGAAGGCGAAAGTCGGCGATTTCGATGGCGATCCAGCCAAGCTTACCGAAATGGATGCGCTGGTTGCCTATCTGCAGATGCTCGGCACGCTGGTCGATTTCTCGACCTATGACGATGCCGCCGGATATCGGTGAGGAGGCGACACGATGGAAACCTACACGGCCATGCGCCACTTCGCCGATAGCTGGGGCCTGCTTGCCATGACCCTGTTCTTCGCCGGCGTCGTCGTTTTCACCCTTCGTCCCGGATCGAAAAAAGCTGCGGACGACGCCGCCAGCATTCCGCTTAAGGAGGACTAGGATATGTCCGAAAAACACATTGATGACATCAGCGGCGTCGAAACCACCGGCCATGAATGGGACGGTATTCGCGAGCTGAACAATCCGATGCCGCGCTGGTGGGTCTGGACCTTCTACTTCACGATCCTCTGGGCCATCGGCTACACCATCGCCTATCCGGCATGGCCGCTGATCAATGGCGCAACGCAAGGGTTGCTCGGCTGGAGCAGCCGTTCCGAGATCGCCGCCGATTTGGCGGACGCCAAACAGGCGCAGAGCGTCTACTCCGACCGAATCGCCAGTTCCCCGCTCGCCGAGATTGAGGCCGATCCGGCGCTAAGGCAATTTGCCCTTTCCGGCGGTGCCGCCGCCTTCAAGGTCAATTGCATCCAGTGTCACGGTTCGGGTGCGGAAGGCGGGCAGGGATACCCCAACCTCAACGACGATGACTGGATGTGGGGAGGCAGCGTCGAGGATATCTATACGACGGTAAAGCACGGCATTCGTTTTGCCGACGATCCCGATACGCGCCTGTCGGAAATGCCGGCCTTCGGCGATATCCTCAAGTCCGAGGAAATCCGCGAGGTCGCCGCCTATGTCGTCAGCCTGACCGGAACGCCTTCCAACCCGTCACTCGTAGAACCCGGTAAACAGATTTTCGCCGACAATTGCGCCTCGTGCCACGGTGAGAACGCCAAGGGCAACCGCGAGTTCGGCGCGCCCAACCTGGCCGACGCGATCTGGCTGAAGGCCAGTGGCGAGCAGGGGATCGTTGCGCAGATACGGTCGCCGAAACACGGGGTCATGCCCGCCTGGGGTGAACGGCTTGGTGATACCACGGTCAAGCAGCTTGCGATCTTCGTCCACTCGCTGGGCGGTGGCGAGTGAACGTCACAGCCAACAAATGGAAAGGGCCGCTTAATGCGGCCCTTTTCTTATCGATCAGACCAGACGGCCAGTTCGTATCCATCCGGATCGGTGAAGTGAAAACGGCGTCCGCCGGGAAAGGTGAATATGGCGACGCTGATCTGCCCGCCGGCTGCCTCGACGCGCCGGTGCGCATTCTCGATATCGGCGGCGTAAAGAATGACAAGCGGTCCACCCTTGGCCGAGACGGGTGCCGTGGTGGTGAAACCGCCGGTCAGCCGGCCATCGGAAAACTCGCAATATTGCGGGCCGTAATCCTTAAAGGACCAGCCGAAAGCGCCGCCGTAAAATTCCTTGCTGCGCTCGATATCGGCGACGTTGAATTCGACATAGTCTATGCGCCGGTCATTCGTATTCGTGGTCATCGTTTTATCCTTCAATCCGTTTCGAGCAGCGACTTCAGTGTTTCCAGATCGACCCGGACCATCTCCGCATCCCGTTCGAAATCCTCGTCCGTCATGTCCGGCAGGCGAAGCAGGGTAAAGCTGACTTCGGCACCGCTGCCATTCGGTGTTACCCGCAGCGCGTTATAGACCTTCATTCCATCCGGCAATGTCACGACATGGTCTATCACGCCGAATTCGTTTAAGGGCGCGAAATTGACGCGGACCTCACCCAGCGGGCCGCCATCGGCGATCCAGTCCTCGCCGTCTGGTTTAAGACCGCCTGCTAGACCGGCGGCCCAGCGCGGCATGTTTTGCGGGTCGGAGGCGAAATCAAAGACATGGCTCCATGGTTTTTCCACCGACAGATGAATGATTTTCGACTGCATGACTGGCATCTCATCCTCCCTGTTTAATGCAGGCCGCAGGCTGCGCCACTTTGTCCGCGCTTGATGTAAGTCAAGGATGTTTCGCCGGTGAGATGGGAGAAAGCAAGGAGATAAAAACGGACTGCAATCATGAACATCTATCCCGTCGGACAGGACCGCCCGCAACAGCCCGTCGAAAGGCTGGAGGCGGAAGCTGTCAATTCCGCAAAAACGCGTAAACCCCTTTATGAAGCGCGCAAGAAAATTTTCCCGAAGCGCGCGGAGGGCCGGTTCCGGCGGTTCAAGTGGCTGGTCATGCTTGTCACGCTCGGTATTTATTATCTGACGCCGTTTCTGCGCTGGGACAGGGGACCCTATGCGCCCGACCAGGCGGTGCTGATCGATATTGCCAACCGGCGCTTTTATTTCTTCTTCATCGAAATCTGGCCGCAGGAGTTCTTTTTCGTCGCGGGATTGCTGGTCATGGCGGGCCTGGGGTTGTTTCTCATCACCTCCGCCGTGGGACGCGCATGGTGTGGCTATACCTGTCCGCAGACCGTCTGGGTGGACCTGTTTCTGGTCGTCGAGCGGGCGATCGAGGGTGACAGGAATGCCCGCATGAAGCTCGATGCAGCACCTTTCACGTTCGGCAAGTTGCGCAAGCGGGTGATGAAACACGCAATCTGGCTGGTGATCGGCGTGCTGACCGGCGGCGCATGGATCTTCTATTTTGCCGATGCACCGACGCTGGCGAGGGAGTTCATGACGGGGCAGGCACCGATGATCGCCTATACGACAGTCGCGATCCTCACCGCCACGACCTATGTTTTCGGCGGGCTGATGCGGGAACAGGTCTGTACCTATATGTGTCCCTGGCCGCGCATTCAGGCGGCGATGCTGGATGAGAACTCGCTGGTCGTGACCTATAATGACTGGCGCGGTGAACCTCGCACGAGGCACGCCAAAAAGGCTGCGGCGACAGGGGAGAGCGTCGGCGATTGCGTCGATTGCAATGCTTGTGTCGCAGTCTGTCCCATGGGCATCGACATCAGGGACGGGCAGCAGCTGGAATGTATCACCTGCGCGCTCTGTATCGATGCCTGCGATGGGGTGATGGACAAGATTGGTAAGCCACGCGGGCTGATCGCCTATGCGACGCTGTCCGAATACCAGTCCAACATGGCGCTTGCGACCGGCAACGGCCAGCACGCAATCCGGCCTGCGAATGTGCGCAACGAGGACGGCGGGTTCAAAAACAGCATTCGCCATTTCGACTGGCGCATCGTCTTTCGCCCGCGCACGCTTCTTTACACGGCAATATGGGGTGCAGTCGGCATCGGCTTGCTGTTGGCTCTGGTGACGCGCGAGCGGCTGGCTCTGAACGTGCTGCACGACCGCAATCCGCAATATGTGCTCGAATCGAACGGGTCCATCCGCAACGGCTATACCGTTCGCATCCTCAACATGGTGCCGCAACCGCGCATAATGAGCCTGACGATAGAGGGAATTCCGAGTGCGGTGATGAAAATAAACGGCGTGCCGGATGCAGCCTCGCGCAGCTTCGAGGTGATGGTGGAACCGGACGAGGCGACAACGCTGAAGGTCTTCGTCACCCTGCCGGGCAGGCACGTCGCGCGGGCTGCTGAAAATTTCGAATTCATCGTCAGCGATACGGGCGGCCATGAGACGGCCCGTTACGACGCCGTCTTCAACGCTCCGGGAGTGAAAAAATGACAACGACCAATCGCCAGACGTCCGGTTTCATTTTCACCGGCTGGCATATGCTGGGTGTTATGGTGATGTTTTTCGGCATCGTCATCACCGTCAACATGGTGATGGCTTGGAACGCTGTCACCAGCTGGAGCGGGCTGGTGGTGCCCAATACCTATGTTGCCAGCCAGCAGTTCAACGCCAAGGCCGAGGCCGCCAAGGCAAGGGCCGCGACCGGCATCAAGGGCAGGCTCGTGGTAGATGATAAGACCGTGCGCTACGAGGTGTTTCATCCAGATGCCGGCCCTGTGGATACGGATTCGGTAACGGCGCGTTTTCGCCGGCCGGTCGGCGAGCACCAGAATTTCGACATGGAGCTGACCCCGGTGTCTACCGGGGTCTTCACCGGCCCGCATGACATGCTGCCCGGCCAATGGATCGTTGAGGTCACTGCCGTAAAAGACGGCAGGATCATCGTGCATGAGGGCACGCGGATCGCGGTGATCAGGGGGCGTCAATGAGCTGTTGTGCACCGGGAACGGAAGGGTCGCTTCAACTCGGCGAACCGGTCAACCCACCATCATCAGAGGAGCTGATGCTGGCAAGCCGCGATCTGGGGCAGGGGCTGCGCCAGACAGATCTCAGCGTGCCCGGCGTTTATTGCGGCGCCTGCATCACCACCATCGAAACCGCGCTGCGCCGTCTCCGCCAGGTGGAGCAGGCGCGCGTGAACCTGTCCTCCAAACGGGTGGCGATTGTCTGGAAAGAGGATGTCGATGGCATCCGGACAGATCCCGCCGAACTTGCCCGCGCAATCCTTGCAACCGGATACCGGACGCATCTTTTCGCGAGCGGACAGGATGCTTCGGACGTGTTGCGCTCGCAACTGATCAGGGCGGTGGCGCTCTGCGGCTTTGCTTCCGCCAATATCATGCTGCTATCCGTGTCCGTCTGGTCCGGGGCCGATGCCGCGACGCGTGACATGTTCCACTGGATTTCGGCGATGATTGCCGCGCCGGCGCTGATCTATGGCGGCCGGTTCTTCTATCAGTCGGCCTGGAATGCGCTGAAGCACGGGCGCACCAATATGGATGTGCCGATCGCGCTCGCCATCACGCTATCCTACGCAATCTCGCTGTGGGAGACGATTCATCATGGCGAACATGCGTGGTTTGACGCGACCGTGTCGCTGCTGTTCTTCCTGCTGATCGGCCGCACGCTTGACCATATCATGCGTGACAGGGCGCGCTCGGCCATTGCGGGCCTGGCCCGGCTTTCACCACGCGGCGCAACCGTTATCGGTGAGGACGGAACGCGGGAATATCGCTCGCTTGGCGATGTGCTACCCGGCATGACGATTGCGATTGCTGCCGGTGACCGCGTGGCGGTGGATGCGATGGTCATTAGCGGAAGCAGCGATCTCGACATGTCCATCGTCAACGGCGAAAGCGCGCCGCGTCGGGTGGAGGCAGGTGATCTGCTTCAGGCAGGCACGCTCAATCTCACCGGTTCGTTCGCCGCGCGGGTGACCGCATCGGCAAAGGATTCGTTTCTCGCGGAAGTGATCGGGCTGATGGAGGCGGCGGAAGGGGGGCGGGCGCGCTATCGGCGGATCGCCGACCGTGCCGCGAGCTATTATTCGCCCGTCGTACATCTTCTTGCTCTCATGACCTTTCTCGGTTGGGGCGTTTTGGGCGGCGACTGGAAGCAGGCGATGCTGATCGCGATTGCGGTTCTCATCATCACCTGCCCATGTGCGCTTGGCCTTGCTGTTCCGGTGGTGCAGGTGGTGGCGGCAGGCCGGCTCTTTCGTCATGGCATCATGGTCAAGGAAGGCTCGGCGATGGAGCGACTGGCCGAAATCGACACCGTGCTGTTCGACAAGACAGGCACCCTGACGGTCGGGAAGCCGCGACTGGTGGAAACCGGCGATGTGAACCCCGCCGCCATGGCGATTGCGGCTGGCCTTGCCGCCCATTCACGCCATCCGCTGTCCAAAGCCCTGCATGCAGCCTATGGCGGAATTTTACCGGTCTACGAAGCGGTGCGTGAAATTCCCGGCTCCGGTGTTGAGGCTCTCACGCCGGCGGGAACCTACCGGCTTGGCAACCGCCGTTTTGCCTGCCCGGATGAATCTCAAATGGAAAACGGCGACGCGCGGTCGGAAGTGTTGCTTTCGCTTGACGGCGGGTATCTGGCGAGTTTCGGTTTCGAGGACAATCCGCGTCCTGGCGCCGTACAGGCACTGCGCGGCCTTTCTACGCGAGGATTGGTGCTGGAAATCCTGTCCGGCGACCGGGTGCCTGCCGTGAAGGCCATGGCGCAGCGTCTGGGCATTGCCAAATGGAACGCGGACCTGTCGCCGAAAGACAAGGCGGGGCGCTGTGCGGCGCTGGCAGGCGAGGGACGCAAGGTTCTGATGGTGGGCGACGGCATCAATGATGCGCCGGCGCTGGCCGCAGCACATGTTTCCATGGCACCGGCAACCGCCGCCGATATCGGCCGGCAGGCCGCCGACTTCGTGTTCATGCACGAGAATCTGGATGCCGTTCCTGTCGCCATCGAGACATCGCGGCGGGCCGGACGGCTTATCCGGCAGAACTTCGCGCTTGCCATCGGCTACAATGTCATTGCCGTGCCGATTGCGATTGCCGGTTATGCGACGCCGATGATCGCGGCCATCGCCATGTCGACATCGTCGCTCATCGTTGTTGCCAATGCGCTGCGTCTTGCCGGAACGGCTGAAGCCGTTTCTGCGCAACAGAGCGTGTCGACCGGATTTGCGGGCGAGGGGGCGCAACCGGCATGAACATGTTGATCTATCTCATCCCCGTCGCCCTGTTTCTCGGAGCGCTCGGGCTTTTCGCCTTCCTCTGGTCGGTGCGCTCAGGGCAATATGAGGATATGGACGGCGCTGCCTGGCGGGCGCTGGACGATGGCGACGACCGGCCACGACGTTCCTAGGGGAGGCGGCATTGGTTACGACCTTCCCCCGACCTGTCGCAAATATGCAAAGCTGATTTGCGTCATCAAAATTTAATCGTTTCAGTCGCCCCTAGCCTTGCCGTTTGTTCATTACAGTGCCACAACACGACCACCTAAAAGCAAGATGGAGGCACATCCGTGGAACAGGCAGAAATCGGTTTGATCGGTCTCGGCGTCATGGGCTCGAACCTGGCGTTGAACATCGCGGAAAAGGGCAACAAGATTGCCGTATTCAACCGAACCCCTGAAGCGACGAAAAAATTCTACGCCGAGGCTGGGGACTTGCAGGGGCAGTTGATCCCTTGCGAAACCATCGAGGAATTCGTCGCCGCCATTCGTCCTCCGCGCCCGATCATCATCATGATCAAGGCCGGCGATCCGGTTGACCAGCAGATGGAAATCCTGAAGCCGCATCTCTCGAACGGCGACATCATGATCGACGCCGGCAATGCGAATTTCCGCGATACGATCCGCCGTTTCGACAATCTGAAGGATAGCGGCCTGACCTTTATCGGCATGGGCGTATCCGGCGGTGAAGAAGGTGCGCGTCACGGACCGTCGATCATGGTCGGCGGCACCGAAGATAGCTGGAAGCGCGTCGAGAAGGTTCTGACCTCGATTTCCGCCAAGTATAATGACGATCCGTGCGTGGCATGGCTCGGCAACGACGGTGCCGGTCATTTCGTCAAGACGATCCATAACGGCATCGAATATGCCGACATGCAGATGATCGCCGAAATCTACGGCATCCTGCGTGACGGCCTGAAGATGAGTGCGTCTGAAATCGCCGATGTATTCGGTGAATGGAACAAGGGCCGTCTCAACTCTTATCTGATCGAAATTACCGAGAAGGTTCTGCGCGCCGCCGATCCGATCACCGGCAAGCCAATGGTCGATCTGATCCTTGACAAGGCCGGCCAGAAGGGCACAGGCAAGTGGTCGGTTATCGAGGCGCAGAACATGGGCGTCGCCGCAACTGCCATCGAGGCCGCCGTGGCTGCCCGTATCCTGTCGTCTCAGAAGGACGAGCGCGAAGCTGCCGAGAAGATCTTCGGCCTGCCGACCGTTGCAGCTGCACCCGCTGACAAAAAGGCCTTTATCGCCGATCTGGAAAGCGCGCTTCTGGCCGCCAAGGTCGGTGCTTACGCACAGGGCTTTGCCGTCATGTCGGCAGCATCGAAGGAGTTCAACTGGAACCTGCCGATGCCGACGATCGCCCGCATCTGGCGCGCCGGCTGCATCATCCGCTCGGAATTCCTCGATGAGATCACCTCGGCCTTCACCAAGGATCCGCATGTGGCCAACCTTATCGTGACGCCTGCCTTCTCCGGCATCGTCAAGGACACCGACGCCGCCCTGCGCCGTGTCGTTTCCTACGCGGTTCTCTCTGGTTTGCCGGTTTCGGCGCTCGCTTCCGCGCTTGGTTACTTCGACGCCTATCGTCGCGCCCGCGGCAGCGCGAACCTTATCCAGGCGCAGCGCGACTTCTTCGGCGCGCATGGCTTCGAACGCACCGACGGTGTCGACAAGCCGCATGGCCCGTGGGGCAGCGGCGCCGACATTTTCTGATCGGCTATAACGATAAACGACAAAAGGCCCGCGCAAGCGGGCCTTTTTCATTTCATCCGTCGATTTTACTTAGCGTGCCGCAGAAAGGCCGACGATCAGGCCAGTGACGGCGTTGATGAGCAGGAACTGGTTGTCGACGCGTACCCAGCGCTGGTCGCGACGCGGTTCTGCCAGACGGTAACGGCGATAGTCGCGGCGGTCGACGAAATGACGACGCTCTGCCGCCGAGAGGCGCTGACCGCGATCCCAACGGTGCTTCTTGACGATGACCTTTTTGGTGGTGGTGTGACGCTCGACGGTTACGCCGCGATGACGATCGTCGTGGCGGCTTTGTGCCTGGGCCATTGGAGCAGCAATAACAGTGGCGGCCAGAAGAATGGTGACGAACTTTTTCATGAATGTTTCCTCTCGTGTTTCGATAAGGAGAACTTACGAATAAACGAATGAACGGAAACTGAATTTAAAATTAAATTTATGTAATGGTTGTTAATGGTTAGACGCGGACGTTAATCTTTCTGTTGGAGATTTCAGTCCAGTTTTTGCATCGATCAGGCCGCCCGGTGGAAACCGGGCGGCCTGTTTCAAGCATCAAACGCGTTCGGCGGATTTTGCCCAGAGGTTGATATCCGCGTCCTTCGCGTAACCGTCGATTTCCGCAAGCTCCTCTGCGGAGAAATCGGCATTGTCGAGCGCCTTCACGCAATCCTCGACTTGTTCAACACGGCTCGCACCGATGAGCGCCGACGTGATGCGACCACCGCGCAGCACCCAGGCGATGGCCATCTGCGCGAGCGTCTGGCCACGCCGCTCGGCAATGCGATTGAGCGCGCGGATGTTTTCGACGTTGCGCTCGTTGAGGAAGGCCGGGTTGAGTGACTTGCTCTGCGATGCACGGCTGCCATCAGGCACCCCACCCAGATATTTCGTCGTCAGCATGCCCTGCGCCAGCGGCGAAAAGACGATGGAGCCGATGCCAAGATCTTCCAGCGTATCGACCAGACCGTCTTCCTCGATCCAGCGATTGATCATGGAATAGCTCGGCTGGTGGATGATGCAGGGCGTGCCGAGATCTTTCAGGATCGCGGCGGCCTCACGGGTGCGCTTCGAGTTGTAGGACGAGATGCCGACGTAAAGCGCCTTGCCCGAGCGCACGATCTGGTCCAGCGCGCCGCAGGTTTCCTCAAGCGGCGTGTTGGGATCGAAACGGTGGGAGTAGAAGATATCGACGTAGTCCAGCCCCATGCGCTTCAGGCTCTGGTCGCAGGACGATATCAGATATTTGCGGCTGCCCCATTCGCCGTAAGGACCGGGCCACATGTTGTAGCCCGCCTTGGACGAGATGATCATTTCATCGCGGTAGCCTCTAAAATCCGTCTTCAGGATTTCGCCGAAGGCGGTTTCGGCGCTGCCAGGCGGTGGGCCGTAATTATTGGCGAGATCGAAATGGGTAATGCCGAGGTCGAAGGCGCGGCGGCAAATGGCCTGTTTGGTCTGGTGCGGCGTGTCGTTGCCGAAATTGTGCCACAGCCCGAGCGAGATCGCCGGCAGCTTCAGGCCAGTCTTTCCGCAATGATTGTATTTCATGGATGTGTATCGGTTTTCGGCCGGTTGCCAAACCATGGGTCTTCCTCCACTTGCTGATGAATGGTTGCCGGGAAGCCGGCAAACCTTTGAAAGATGAGGGCAGGCGCAACGTTGCCTGCCGTTCCGCTAAGGATGGTTAAGCCTTTCGCCGCTTGGTTTCAATGCGAGGATTGGCAGGTATAAAGATCGAAGATACGGAACTGCGGCTGCCCGCTACCCGCCTTCGGGGTGAAGATGATCCGGCGTGTTTCGCCCGCTGCGAGATCGAACAGATTGTCGGAATAACGTCCGGGCTGATCGGCCTCCAGCATGACGAAGAGGGCAAGACCTGCTGCGGTGACATCGATTTCGAGCTGGCCGTTTTTCAATGTGCCGACGGAGAACGTCAGTCCGGCGGGCTGGAGCTCCAGAGACTTGTAGGTGTCGCGCACATGATGGCCTTCGCCTGTCATGCCGTTGGATGCTATGAAGTTCCAGGCAAGAATGGAGCCATCAGGCAGACTGTCCATGTCGATTTCGGTCAGCGTCGCCGCCTTGTCCGTACCGCACGTGCCGTTGGCGGATTTCAGCGGCACGCGGTTGCCCTCCATGGTGAGGGCGACAATATTCATGTCGATCTCGACATCTTCCGCCGTGTCGTTGACCATGGAGAAACTTAACCGGCGTCCGTCTTCCGAGGGAATGGCGGAAACCGCGACCGGCTGGAAGAACCGGCGGGCGGCATAATGCAGGGCCTTCCAGCCGCCGCCGTAATCCAGGCTCGACCATGAGGCAACCGGCCAGGTATCGTTGAGCTGCCAGTAGAGTGTGCCCATGCAATGGGGTTTCAGCGAGCGCCAGTAGTCGACCGCGGTGCGGATGGCCAGCGCCTGCTGCACCTGGCTCAGATACACGAAATTTTGGAAATCCTTCGGAAAGCGGAAATATCGGAACATGGTGCCCGCGATGCGCTCATTGCCGCCGACATTCTTCTGGTGCAGTTCGATCACCGGGGAGGCGATGTTCATGTCTTTCTCTTCCGCATAGGTGCGGATGACAGGCATGGAGGTGTAGGACTGAAAACCGAATTCGGAGCAGAAGCGCGGCTTGACCGAGCGGTAATTGTCGAACGACTTGTTTTCGTGCCAGACGGACCAGTAATGCATGTCGCCGGAACCATCCGCATGCCACGCGTCACCATAATCGAGATAGCCTGAAGCCGGGCTGGAGGGCCACCAGAGTGCTTCGGGGGCGGCTTTTCTCAGCGCTTTTTCGATGGTGCGGTTGAGGCGGTCGTAAGCCACGAGATAACGGTCGCGGTTGTTGCGGGGCTCCTCGAACCAGGTGAGGGCACCCACCAATTCGTTGTCGCCGCACCAGAGCGCGATGGACGGATGGGAGGACAGGCGTTTTACCTGATAGTCGACCTCGTGTTCGACATTGTCGAGAAAGTCTTCGCTGCAGGGGTAAAGGTTGCAGGCGAACATGAAATCCTGCCAGACCAGAAGACCGAGACGGTCACAGAGATCGTAGAACCAGTCTTCCTCGTAAAACCCGCCGCCCCAGACGCGGATCATGTTCATATTGGCCTCGACGGCCGAACACAGAAGGTCTTCGGTTTTTTCGCGGCTGGTCAGCGAATAAAGCGCATCGGATGGAATCCAGTTGGCGCCACGGCAGAAGATTTCCCGGCCGTTGATGCGGAAGGCAAATCGGCTTCCGGCCTCATCCTTGTCCGTCAGAAGTTCAATGGTCCTGAAGCCGATCCTGCGGATGACGTTTTCATCCGGCAAATCCACGGTCAACGTGTAGAGCGTCTGTTCGCCGCTGCCCGCCGGCCACCAGAGCGCGGGGTCTTCCACGAAGAAAACGTGGCGCACCACCGTCTCACCCGCACCCACGCCGCAATCAAGCCGCAGCCTTTCATCGTTGAGGGAAAGGTAGAGCGGAAGGCTCGCCGGACCTTCGGCAAACAGCGTGATTGCCACATGCAGCTCCACGCCTCCCTCGACATGATGTTGTGAGGTGACGACGTGTTCGACCCGTGCCGTATCGAGGCGCTTCAGCAGGATTTTGCCATAAAGGCCGAGCGGCGCAATCGCGATATTCCAGTCCCAGCCGAAATGGCACTGTGGCTTGCGCAACATGTTGCCGTTGGCAATCGGCGAATTCCCCTCATGATAGGGAATGTAAAAAGGTTGCCGCGCCTGCCGTTCCGCACCGGCTGCGATGTTGGAGTGGAAATGGATACGAATGGTGTTTTCACCGGGCCGCACGGCGCGAGACACATCGGGACGGTAACGTCGGAAGCAATTGTCCGAACTCAAGACCGGGACATCGTTGACGAAGACGATCGCGACGGTATCGAGATAATCGATATCGAGATACCAGCTGGCATCGGCGTCATCGAGGATGAAGGTCCGCTCGATGATCCAGTCCCGATGCGCGACCCATTGAACGGCATTTTCATTGGCACCGTGATAGGGGTCGGGAATGATGCCCGCATTTTTGAGTGCGCTGTGAACGTCTCCCGGCACGGTAAGGTCGGTCGCATGGTCTCCTTCCACCGAGGTCAGGCGCCAGAGCCCGGCCAGATCGATGACGGTTTCGGGCGTGGAGGAAGAAATCATGATGGGACCCTGCATGGACAAATTCAAATAGGATAAGCCGGCATTATGATGCAGGCTTGTGTCGGAATCTGGGGAAGATGCATGCCCGCCAGCCGGCCGTTATCCGGCTCGCTCAGCTCGGCAATCTCCTCCCTCCGGCAACGTTACCGTAAAACAATCGTTCCGTCATGTCTTCGGAGTGAAACTTCATGCGCGAAAAATGCCCGTTAGTACGATTGGAAAACCACGGGTACGGGTGCCTTGATATTTATTTGTTTTTATTTTTAAATATCAAATAATTATTGTTATTATTTAATCTATTTTCTTGGCATTGTTTCTCTCTTGAGCGGAAGTTTCGCGAGCGCGTAAGGTCGGTAATCCGGGATAAGCCCGTTCGATATTTTCCACGCCCTACATCGTTATAGCCAAAGGCCCGAAGACCGGATCGGGTATGACGGCGACCGGCGACGTTTGCCTTTGCAAGAAACGAAAAGCTATCTATGATTATTGTTCTGCAAAGCGTGGCGAAATGACATGAACGATACTGGTAATTCCGGCAGGGACGAAGCGAAGGCGACAACAGGTGAGCGCCCGACCTTGAAGACCATCGCCTACATGACGGGTCTTGGCATCACCACCGTGTCGCGCGCGCTGAAGGATGCGCCTGACATCGGCGCGGAAACCAAGGAGCGCGTGCGGCTGATTGCCCAGCAGATCGGTTACCAGCCGAACCGTGCTGGTGTGCGCCTTCGCACCGGCAAGACCAATGTGATCGCGCTGGTGCTGAGCGTCGACGAGGAATTGATGGGCTTCACCAGCCAGATGGTCTTCGGCATCACCGAGGTCCTGGCGACGACGCAATATCACCTCGTCGTTACCCCTCACACCCACGCCAAGGATTCCATGGTGCCGATCCGCTACATTCTCGAGACCGGTTCGGCGGACGGGGTGATTATCTCCAAAATCGAGCCGAACGATCCGCGCGTCCGTTTCATGACGGAGCGCAAAATGCCCTTCGTTACCCATGGGCGGTCCGACATGGGCATTGAGCACGCCTATCACGATTTCGATAACGAGGCTTATGCCTATGAGGCCGTCGAGCGGCTGGCGCAATGTGGGCGAAAGAGGATCGCCATCATCGTGCCGCCATCTCGGTTTGCGTTCCACGACCACGCCCGCAAGGGGTTCACCCGCGGGATCAGGGATTTCGGCGTTTCCGAATTCCCGCTGGATGCCATCACCATCGAGACGCCGCTCGACAAGATCCGCGATTTCGGCAAGCGCCTGATGCAATCAGACGATCGCCCTGACGGCATTGTCTCCATCAGCGGCAGCAGCACGATTGCGCTTGTGGCGGGGTTCGAGGCGGCCGGTGTCAGGATCGGCAAGGATATCGATATTGTGTCGAAACAGTCCGCCGAATTCCTTAACTGGATCCAGCCGCAAATCCACACAGTCAACGAGGACATCAAGCTTGCGGGCAGGGAGCTTGCCAAGGCTCTGCTGGCACGCATCAACGGTGCGCCGCCAGAAACGCTGCAAAGCGTCAGCCGCCCGGTCTGGTCCTCAATGGCGCCGAAGCCTTGATAGAAGGAACGCCTGTCCGGATCAGGACAGGCAATCCTTCAGTGAGCCGGCGATGCCGCGCATCATCTTGAAGTAGAGATCGGGACCCGGTTCAAGCGTAGCCGCTTCGGGATCGAGCGTTGCAGACTTTGCCGCCGTGCCTTCGGTTATGACGGAGATCAGTCTCGGCTCGAATTGCGGTTCGGCAAAAACGCAGGTCGCGCCAAGTTGGCGAACCTTTTCCTGCATCTCCCTGACGCGATCGGCACCGGGCAGGGTTTCGGGGCTGACGGTGATCGATCCCGCCGTTTTTACGCCGTAGCGATGCTCGAAATATTGATAGGCATCGTGAAAGACGATGAAGGGCTTGTCCTTCACGGGTTTGACCGTTTCCGCAATTTCGCTGTCGAGCGCATCGAGATCGTCGATCAGTTTTTTCGTATTGGCCTGATAGGTTTGCGCATTACCGGCATCGGCGGCAATCAGCGCGGTTTCTATCGTCTGGGCCATGGCCTTGGCATTGGCCGGATCGAGCCACAGATGGGTGTCGTACGCGCCGTGTTCATGGTCGCCGTCATCGTGCGCATGGTCATGGGCATGAGCGCCCTCGCTGTCCGCATGGCCGGCATGTTCTCCATGGGCCTCTTCGCCATCGTCATGCGCCTCGAAAGGGCCGCCTTCGCGGAAGGGAAGCTTTTCCAGCCCCTTGGCGTCTTCCAGTTCGACCACTGTTGCCTTGCTGGTCAACGCCTCCAGAGGCTTCTGCAGAAATGCCTCCAGTCCAGGCCCGACCCAGAAGACCAGATCGGCCTTTTCCAGCGTGCGGGCATTGGAAGGCCGCAGATTATAGGTATGTGGCGAGGCTGCGCCGTCGACAATGAGTTGCGGTTCGCCCACGCCACGCATGATTGCCGCGACGAGGGAATGGACAGGCTTGATCGAGACCACGACATTTGGGGCGGCGGTGGCGCCGGAGGCGGCCGCCGCTATTGCTACCGATGCCATGAGCGGGATCACGAACGATCTCATGAAATGCACTCCACTTGAAGAAGTATAGTTATGTTATTACATTTATTGCGTAACTCTATAACGTATGCGATAGCGGTAAGCAACATCGCCGATCGGACAATCCCATGCTTCATTCCGCCCATGAGGGCAAAGAGATACTGGTGTCACTTTCCAATGCCGGCGTGCAGCGCAACGGTCGCTGGCTCGTGCGCGGCGTGGAGTTTTCCGTCAGCAAGGGTGAGATCGTCACGTTGATCGGGCCGAACGGTTCGGGCAAATCAACCAGCGCGAAAATGGCGATCGGTGTTTTGAAGCCGAGCGAAGGCGCGGTATCGCGCATTGCCGGTCTGAGGGTCGGGTATGTGCCGCAGAAGCTTTCGGTCGACTGGACCATGCCGCTTTCTGTGCGCCGGTTGATGACGCTGACCGGGCCGCTTCCCGCGCGCGAAATCGACGCCGCGCTGAATGCCACGGGTATCGCGCATCTGGCAAATGCGGAAGTGCAGCATCTTTCTGGCGGAGAGTTCCAGCGCGCGCTTCTTGCCCGCGCCATCGCGCGCAAGCCCGATCTGCTGGTTCTCGACGAGCCCGTGCAGGGCGTTGATTTCTCCGGGGAGATCGCGCTTTATGATTTGATAAAAAATATCAGGAATTCAAACAATTGTGGAATTCTGTTAATCTCGCATGACCTGCATGTGGTAATGGCGGAAACCGATACCGTGATATGCCTTAACGGCCATGTCTGCTGCAGGGGAACGCCGCAGGCGGTGAGCCAGAGTCCGGAATATATGCGGCTTTTCGGTGGGTCGGCCGCCAAGGCGCTTGCCGTTTACAGCCACCATCACGACCATACCCATCTGCCCGATGGCCGGGTGCAGCACGCGGATGGTTCGGTGACCGAACATTGCCACCCCGATGATGGCCATCATCATGCGCATGAGCAGCATCATGACCATAGCCATGACCATGGGGACTGCGGCTGCGGCCACGAGCATGACGGACATGCCACTTCAATCCACCAGCAGGGAGAACGGCATGTTTGACGATTTCTTCGTTCGCGCCATGATCGCCGGCATCGGTGTTGCGCTCACCGCCGGTCCTCTTGGCTGCTTCGTTGTGTGGCGGCGCATGGCTTATTTCGGCGATACGATGGCCCATTCGGCACTGCTTGGCGTTGCGCTGTCGCTGCTGTTGCAGATCAACCTCATCGTCAGCGTGTTTCTCGTAGCCTCGGCGGTTTCGATCCTGCTGATTTTCCTGCAACGGCGGCAGGCGCTTTCCGCCGATGCGCTCCTCGGCATACTCTCCCATTCGGCGCTGGCAATCGGTCTCGTCATCGTTGCCTTCATGAGCTGGGTGCGCATCGATCTCGTCTCCTTCCTATTCGGGGATATTCTGGCCGTTACCCGCAGCGATATAGCGCTGATCTGGGGCGGCGGGCTGGTGGTGCTGGTCTCCATGGTGTTCCTGTGGCGATCTCTGCTGGCCTCCACCGTCAATACCGAGTTGGCCGAGGCCGAGGGGTTGAACCCGGAACGCTCCAAGCTCATCTTCACGCTGTTGATGGCGCTGGTGATTGCCATCGCCATGAAGGTGGTCGGCATCATGTTGATCACATCGCTGCTCATCATACCGGCGGCGACAGCCAGACGTTTTTCTTCCACGCCTGAGGTGATGGCTGTGGTCGCGTCTCTGATCGGAGCGGTTGCCGTTGTTGGCGGCCTGTTCGGATCGCTGAGTTACGACACACCATCAGGACCGTCCATCGTGGTTGCCGCCGTGATCCTGTTCGTTATAAGCCTGTTGCCGGCACCGGGTTTTTCCCGCTCCGCAGATGAAGGAGGCAAGTCATGAATGCGCAGAACCTTACCAAAAACCAGTCGCTGGTCATGAATGCCCTGTCGAATGCGCATGCGCCGCTCAGCGCCTATGTGATCCTCGACAAGCTGCGCGACGATGGTTTTCGCGCGCCGCTTCAGGTCTACCGGGCGTTGGAAAAACTGGTGGAATATGGTCTCGTGCACCGGCTTGAAAGTCTCAACGCCTTTGTTGCCTGCACCCACACGCAGGCCGAATGCTGCTCGCATCACCATGGCACCGTCGCCTTTGCCATTTGCGAATCCTGCGGGCAGGTGAACGAGTTTCACGATCACGAGATCGACCATCGCCTCGAGCGCTGGGTCAAGGACAGCAAGTTCAAGGCGGAAAAGACCACTATCGAAATTCGTGGTCTGTGCGCCGCCTGCGCGGGATAGCACCGTTTGGCGACAGCGGGCGTTCTTTCCCGCCATCCGTCATTTTTCGATGACTTCCAGATCCTTCGAAAAACGCTTCCAGTTTTCGATGTAATTTTCCGCCGAGCGGCGGATGCTGGCGACGGCCTCGTCATCCAGCGTTCGGATGGCGCGCGCCGGCGATCCGACGATCAGGGAATTGTCGGGAAACTCCTTGCCCTCCGTCACCAGCGCATTGGCGCCGACCAAGCAGTTGCGGCCGATCTTTGCGCCGTTCAGGATCGTTGCGCCCATGCCGACGAGCGAATTGTCGCCGATGGTGCAGCCGTGGATGATGGCGTGGTGGCCGATGGTGCACATTTCGCCGATCGTGGCGGTAAAACCGAGATCGCTGTGCACCATCACGCCGTCCTGAATATTGGTACCGCGACCGATGCTGATTGGATCATTATCGCCGCGCAGCGTTGCGCCGAACCAGATGCCGACATCCTCGGCAAGGATGACCGAGCCAATGACATTCGCATCGGGTGCGACCCAGTAGCGATCCGGGGCAGGGGTCTGAGGCACCCGATCTGCGAGGCGATAAAGCGGCATTGCGGTTCTCTCCCTCTGGATTATGCGTCGATAGCGATCAGGCGACCGTAACGGACAGGGTGCCGACACCGTCTACACCACACTCGATCCGATCGCCGCGCACGATGGGGCCGACGCCCGCCGGCGTGCCGGTCATGATGACATCGCCAGCGGCAAGCGTGAACAGCTTGGAAAGCTCGGCAATCACTTCCGGCACTTTCCAGATCATCTGCGCAAGATCGCCCGTCTGCTTGCGCTCACCATTGACATCAAGCCAGATCGCACCGGTCGACGGATGGCCTATCTTGTCTGCGGGAACGATGGCGGAGACCGGCGCGGAATATTCGAACGCTTTTGCGCCCTCCCACGAGCGTCCCATCTTCTTCAAACCATCCTGAAGGTCGCGGCGCGTCATATCGATGCCGACCGCGTAACCCCAGACGTGGCCCTGCGCATCGCTTGCCGAAATATCCGCACCGCCGCTTTTCAACACCACGACGCATTCGACTTCGTAATGCACGTTCGACGACATCGAAGGGTAGGGGAAATCCTGACCCGCAGGCAGAAGGTTGTCCGGATTTTTCTGGAAATAAAACGGCGGTTCCCGTGAAGGATCGTGGCCCATCTCAATGGCGTGATCGGCATAATTGCGGCCGACACAATAGACCCGCCGCACGGGGAACATCTCGTTTGTGTCCTCTACAGGCAGAAGAACGGGTTGTGGAACTGGAATGACGGTGGCGGCCATGGGATTTCCTGTCGTCTTTTTTAGAACTGCAAGTCTTGTCCCGCGATTCCTGGGCGATTTCCAGTTCAAAATGACCGCAACCGCAAAACTGGCTTTTTGCGGTCCTTTGCTGTAGAAGCCGCCGCAAAGAGGTTAATTCATGTACAGACAAGCGCTTGCAAACGGCGAAAAAATCTTTGCCGTGGCCCCGATGATCGATTGGACCGACTAGGCTACAAATCAGGGCGTATAGTAAGCTTGTTGTACCTCTCGTTGTACCGCTGTCTATGACACTGCTGGCGATCCAGCGACAAAAACGGAAATTTGTAAAACCCGCGTCAAATTATTTATTGCAACGGCTGACGAATAAATCAGTCGAAAAATTTGTAAATTCCGTCTATACATTGGGTGTTCGCGATTGTGGTGGTCGCGGCATTTGAAGGGGTGGTGCCCTTCATGAAGCAGCGCCAGGAAAACTGGCTCACCGGTGCGCAGCGCCGTAAACCCAAACCCGGCATTGCCGGTGACCGATCCTTCTCAAAAAAATCAGAGCGATACATTTCACGTCAGGATTCCGTCCTGCATTATGAGGAGCACCATGGAACGTTTGAACACGCTTGACGCAGCATCATATTTAGGAATGTCGCCATCCTGGCTCAACAAATCCCGCCTGTTTGGTACGGGTCCGGTTTACCTCAAGACAGGCGGCCGTGTGCAGTATGATACGCGCGATCTTGATGCTTGGCTTGCCGGCTCGCGTAGAACGGCCGTTTATGACTTTGCGAACGATAACGGGCGGGCGAGGGTGAGTATATGACCGACCCTTTGAAGCAATACGGAGTTGGAGACGCGGTCGTGTACCATGCGGTCACCGGCGTCAGCATAAAAGGCAAGATCACAAAGTTCGTCGACGGCAACCCCGAGCTCACATTTGGGAACGGGTCGACCGCTATATGTACCGCTTCGCGTGTCAGTCTCGCCTCGATCGACCTAAGTTCAAAAGAGAAGCGGGAAGCGTTCCTGGATCACATGACGGACGGCTGACTGCCATCTAATCCCTGTGCAAATCACCAACCATTCAACGTCCGGCGCTGCCGGCGAGAGGAGAGACTATGTTTGAAAATCACGAAATAATTGTCGCGAAAATTATGCAGTTCGCCGAGGAGAACGAGGCAATGCCGATCACGCAAGTTCTGCGGGCAGCCGAGGCAGACGAGTGCTACGTCGACAATGTCGCTGCCGTGTGTGGCGGAGAAAACGGCCGCCCGTATGAGGTTCAGTTCGACTACTCGCCCGGCAACGTGAGCTATTGGTCGACACATGAAGAGGCTAGAGCCGAAGCTGCACGGCTATGGCTCAGTGGCCAAGTCTCCCGCATTGAAGATCACATCGTGTCAGCTGTTAACAAACGCATCGCCAAGCGCGTTGAAGAATATGACGACCGGATGGCTGCTTTCGCTGTTGAACTGAAGGCCGACATTCGTTCGACGCGCGCAGCATGAGCAATATCGCAGCCATTCAAGCTGCATATCGAGAGCTGAAAACACAGCGGGAAGATTGGGTTCAAGCGTTCGCTGAAGGCGAAAACGGCCCATTTCTCTCAGAAGAATTGGCGCGACTTCAGATGATAATCGAAGCGTTCGAGTCTGTTCTAACTGAGGCTGCGCAAGCAGGGTAACCACCACCATTCCCAACCACATTCAACGTCCGGCGCTGCCGGCGAAGGAGAAGTTTTGTCAAAAAATCTCGCTGAAACGATCGACGAGTTCGATGTCACGCCGGAGTTTCTCTATGGCACCGCCTGTCATGAAGCGGGCCATGCCGTTGCATTATTCATTGCGGCCCAGTGCTTGAAACTACCCGCCCGCGACGTTCTAGTTGGTATGAGAGTGGATAAGAACGGCGACGGATTCTTATCGGATTTTCATGGGCGACGTGTGGAAGATAGCCTAGGGCTGTTTACCGTCGCCAGCATTTGGACTGACAAACTAAAATTCTTCGCAAACATGTCGAGAGACGAAAAGAAGGAATGCGCGGAGACCTTAGAGATGCACGCGCTTGTTCTGCTGTCTGGTCCCTACGCCGAGGTTACTAACGAGCGGGGGCTATCCAGTGCGAGTCTAGACATCAATATGGACACCGGGCGTGGCGATCTCCGTGAAGTGGATAAGGTATCTAGGGTGATATCATCATTCCATTTGCCGCACAGCTTTTTTCCTGCGCGAAGCTGGATTCAGCTGAGGATGGAAGCGCGCGCTCTGGTACGTCATAATTGGACGGCAATCGAAGCCATTGCGGCGCGTCTTTACGAAAAAGGCGAATTATCTGGACAGGAGGCTTACGATATTTTCGTAGTTAATCCCGTTACGCTGGCCGCCTAACCACACACCCCCAATCACACCGCTAACAACGTGCCGGCACTTGTCGGCAGGTACCTACCCAATCGCCGATAAGTGAGGCTTGTCTATGAAAAACGAAAGCAGTTTTGCTGATAATTATTCGCTCAGAATTGCGGTGCCTTCATTTAAATACCTGGAGTCTTCGTGGCGAAATTGGCGCGTTTGGGCCATAGACCACCACGTGGAAAACGACATGGTAAGATTGAATGTCTTCGCTGAGCCAACCGATGGCGACCAAACCAGGCTCGAGCAGTCTTTTCATTTCATGTTGAATAAAGAAGGCTGCAAAGCCTCTGAGCGGTTCCTCGCTTTTTGCGTCGCGTGCGGTATCCGGGATGAAATTTCGAACACGAGAGAATTACTTGGTCGATTTTTTTCCATGCGCAACGACGGGAAATACGCGATCGACTTCATGCCGTTTGGACTAAGGAAGGTGGTTGCGTGAAACTTGCTCGCCATTCAAAGCTTTCGACGGTCGGTAACCCGCCTCCATTACCCCCCATGCCGCAACCGGTTGGCGTGGCTTTATCTTATAACGACAAAGCATGGCCCGTATTTCCATGCCGTTCGCATGCCGAAGAGCACGTCGACCAGGCAACCGGCGAGATCATCACGCTCGGCGAGAAGACGCCTTTGACGCCCAACGGCTTCAAGGGCGCAACCCTCAATCGGCCGCTTATCGAACGGATGTGGACCAAATATCCAGATGCTGCCGTTGGCTTGCCCACGGGCGAGAAGACCGGCTTCTTCGCGCTGGACATCGACAATAAGCCTGGCGGCGCCAATGGTTTCGACTGGCTTTCTGAGATGGAAGCCGAGCACGGGCCGCTGCCAGACACGGCACGCGTAACCAGCCCGAACGGGGGACTTCATATCTACTTCAAGTACGTCGTGGGCACGCGCAACCGCGGCGCACTCGGTGCTGGCGTGGATATCCGCTCCGAAGGCGGCTACGTGCTCGCAGCTGGTAGCACGATGGCCAACGGCCGCTCCTACAAGTGGGAAACGGACACGCGCGAGATCGCGAATGCGCCGGCATGGCTGCTCGACCTGTTGCTGCCGAAGTCGGCGCCCGCTCACACGCAGTACAGTCTGTCGGCCGCAACCAACAACGCCTATGTGGATGCCGCCGTTGATCGGGAACTGGCGGACCTTGCTGGCGCGCCTATGGGTACGCGCAACAATGCGCTCAACGACGCTGCATTCTCGATCGGCACTATAGTGGGCGCGGGCGCGCTGAGCGAGGCCGAGGCACGCGCACTGCTGCAGGACGTAGCGCGAGGCTGGAGCAGGGACTGGTCTCGCTGCTGCAAGACAATTGAGAACGGCCTGAAGGCTGGCATGCAGAACCCGCGCCATATTCCAGAGCCCGACTTACCGGCGCACGACAACACGCCGATGATGGACCAAGATGCTATATCGCGCTTCATCGTAAACAGTGTTGCGAAGCGACTTGCTCGCCTAGAAGAGAAAGTCGCCGCGAACGACAATGTCAGCAACGGCCCGACGTTCTCGATCTTCGACTGGACCGTCGACCGCTTCAAAGGCGAGCCGCCGAAGGTCGAGTATTTGGTAGAGGGCGTGATGCCCGCGGGCGTGCCTGGAATGGTCTGTGCGATGGGTGACACCGGCAAATCGTACGCCATGCTCGAACTGCATCGACGCGTGTCTTTTGGATCCAGTGTTTGCGACGCCCCGATTTTTGGAGGAAAGGTGTTGGCGCGTGGCACATCGGTGATGATCACAAGCGAAGACGACGCCAGTGAAGTTCATCGCCGCATCGCTGCTCTGGACCATAAGGAGCACAGGTTTTCCGAACTCGGTCGGAAGATGATCGTCGTCCCGCTTCCGTCTGCGGGTGGCGCCCAGGCCTTCTGGAAGGACGACAAAAAGAAGGGACTGCAAGAGACGGACAACTATCATCGCATCTGCGATCAGCTATCCGAAATCGATGATCTCCGGTTGGTGACATTTGATCCGTTGGCCAGCTTCGCGCACCTCCCGCTCAACGAGGACCCAGCCGCAGGGCAGTTCGTTTGCACATCGCTCTCTCGACTGGCGACCGAGACCGGAGCCACCGTCCTCGTGGCACATCACATGCGGAAAACGCAAAAGCCTATCGAGACGCTCGGCGATGCTCGTGACAGCATCCGCGGAAGCACGGCCTTGGTCGATGGTCTGCGGCTCGCATACGCCATGTGGCCGGCAGAAGAGGCAAGGGCGCGGAAAGTCTGCAAAACAGTCGGCGTTGAGTTTACGCCGGGGAGGGTGGTACTAGGTGGTGTCGTAAAAGCCAACGGCGCAGCTCGGCGTGTTATCTCGACATACGTCCGCAATGACCACGGCCTGCTTGTCGACAAGACTGCGCTGCTTGGCTCGGGGGGGCCGCCAACCGGTGACTTGATTGGTGCATTGGTGGTGACGGCCGAAGCGGCGGCAAATGCAGGCGCGCCATTCACAAAAACGGGTGCCAGCGGCGTATTCGAGATGCGTGAACGACTTCCGGACGAGCTGAAGGCTCTGTCGAAATCACGGCTTCACGGCCTGGTGGACGATGCCCTCGGAAAGGGCATGCTTGTCAGGGCGGCAGCGAAGGGCGAGAAGATCGCGAAGTGGCTTGACGTACCAGGCGGATATTTCGCGACTGGGATGGGTTCGTTCACGACGGGAGCGGCACGGATGTGAGAAAAGAAGGGCGGTGGAGTGGCCGCCCTTATCATAACTCGCACCCTACATTACGTGGCAGTCAATCTCAATATTTGGTCCAATGTTTTAGTCTGCTCTACGATTTTATTTAATTCGCGCTCCCAAGTGTCCTTCATGACGCCAATCTTGTTCATGGCCAATTTGAAATTCGCTTCTAACGTACTCACGATTTGATCGTGCGCGGTTATATAGATTTCTAGAATTGCGTCGTTTGTCTTTGCGTCCTCGCCAGCGGCAGATTTGAATACTATGCTGTTGTTTTCACAAACGATATTCACTTGCCCGGCCATACCGTGACGCAAATGGCTAGATGGTAAATCAAGCGCTCTGTAAACGTCCGACGTTATAAAGGTGTTGTGCGCGTAAAGCTGATGATTGCCTTCAAAACCCAGGAGTTTTGAGCTTACAGACATGAATTCCTGAAGCAGTGATGGCAACGAGGTGCTTACAGCAGCGTGGTGTGGTTCCTCCGGATCACCAGACGATTCAACGAAAGAGCTGTAACTAATTCCGCATTTTTTGCCGTACTCGAAAGGTTTCAGATGAAAGTCGAAAAAACCCGCAGTTTGTAGTCGAGATATAAGTGGCGCTATGTACTGCATAAGAACCAATGATTTATCCATCTCATAGCACATCGACATGACATTATCGTTCGATCTCGACGATATACGCTTAATGGCATCGCCAAAACTTTGGGCCGGAAGACGGATAAGCGCGTAGGCGGTGAAGTACTCCTGAAACGAACGATGAATGAACGTGTATTGCAAGCCTTCCTGTTTTATCAGGTTTACCGACTCTTGGTAGTCGTGCAGGATTGGTCCACTATCGGTTTCAATTCCCGCGATAGATGAACTTTTTGAGATAAGGTCCTCAATCTCGCTCTTGGTAAATTCGTATCGCTCTTCAAAGTAAGAAATCAGGCAGAATGTACTAAATGATTTTTGAAATTCGATTATGTCTAATGACTTTTCTCGGCGGTACGCCTTCGTCGCGTCGTGCCAGTGGTAAAGCGTGTTGAACGCTTGGTCGTAGAAGATATTCATCCTTTTGGGGATTTCCATATGTTCTCGGAAAGTCATCATCATCATGACTGCAAGCAGAGGATTGGATAGGAACTCGACATGTTCGTCATAGAATTCCTGTGTAAGTTTTTCTGAAAATAAGCGCTTAGAGTCCTTGTCGAATGGCACACGCTTGATCAGTTTTTTAATCTGCTTGAAGTTGAAAGGTGCAGTTTCATAAACTTCAAAACTTTGCCATCCAGAAAACCTATCCTCATATCTGCTTGACACTACAAAGGTGCAATTCCGGTAGTGTGCTTGCATGAGAAGAATTTGGCTCTGAAGGGGCTCTTTGTGATGCGATACGACTTCGTCGAAACCATCAAAGATGAAAAGAAAAGCGCCGCTCATACAAAAATGGTCGAAGACGTCTGGAGGAAGCTTTTCCATTGATATGGACTTCCTGATAAAGTGAAACAAATCAGCCGTGGGTAGTTCGTTTAGCTTTCGCAGCTCGATAAAAATAGGCGCCTTTTTTGAGTGATACGTGAAAACTGTTAGCCAGAGGTGTCGCATGAAGAATGTCTTGCCTGCACCGCCGTTGCCGACTATCACGCAGTTGCGACCCTCGTTAATCTTTTCTATCAAGTTTTTATCTGAAATATTTGCGGTTCCACTGGTAAAAGTCGGTCCCACGTAGATGTCATAAATGTACTCGTCTTTGTCCTTTTGTGACAGAATACGCACGTAACGATTGCGGTCGAATGTTTGCTGCATATAAGGCCCAAAATCTTCGAACACTCTCAGCCACGCCGTTTTGATGGCGCCTGTTGCGTGACCCGTAACTTTGGAGAATGAGTCTTTTACTAAGCCGGTTAGGACCGAGGCCGTGATTGAATCGAGATTTAACAATTCTTCCCCCTGTTTCTTGGTGTGATGCTAGCTAGGTACGAACGTTTTTTCAATGCAGGGTTGTCGACTTTTTCAGAGTAATGCCATGGGCATGTGTCGCTATTGATAGTAGTCATGCGGGCTGGCTTGTCAGTTTTGTAGAAAAGTTCTTAACCTTATAAATTTGGCCCCGAGGGGGAACTTCTAAGATCGCTATCAGTACGTAAACTGGAATGTCATTTATCGGTCCCGGAAATTTCAGAAATGGCCGTTCCCATGGAAACGGGAACGGTAAGTTATTGATATCATTGAAAAACACGTTCCCATTTCCGGCGTTCCCATCGCTTCCGGAAATGGCGTAACTATATGAAATCATTGACGTTCCCGCGTTCCCGGTCTTTACCCCTCTTACAGAGGGGAAGGCGTATGGGAACGCCATTCCCTGAAAGTAGGGTTGGAAATGGGCGGCTATGGCATTCCGGGTGCAACCTGCATTTTGACTGGAACTCGAATCAGGGTGGTCGCATTTGCGCGTCGTAAGGAGACTGCAATGCGAGAGAACAATCTACAGCCATACACCGTCGAGCAATTGCAACAGGAATACTCAGTCAGCCTGCCCAAGGCGGTTGAGGTGTTGGACCGGTTCGGTGGTGACCGACAAACAATCAAGAAGCTTATGAGGCGATGCCCTCATCGCGACGACGAACAGCACTAGTGAAAAAAGGCCGGCGTTCAGCCGGTCTTTCCTTTTGGCCAAAAAATATTTCACAAATCGACTACCCGTTTTCGCTCCTCTCTCGGAAAGTATGTGTGTCGCCACCACGACACCACACCACGAGGAGACCGCCATGGGAAAAGCCACCACCCAAACCACCCGCATGAACGGTAAGCGCGTAGTCATCCGCACGAGCGCCAAGGGCAAGGTGAGCGTCGCTGATGCACCCATCAAGGAAAGCGAAGGGCAGGCGGCTCAGGTGCGCGCGCTGCGTGCCTTGCCAGAGTATGGACGGCAGTTCCTGCTCGCGGGTGACATGAATTCAGCCAAGCGCGGTCCACGTGCCCAGGCTGATGCTATCGCAACCGGCATGACGCCGGGTGAGGCGGATCTGCGGATCTACATCAAGGGTGGCGTGCTGCGGATGATCGAGAACAAGGTTGGCAAAGGTCGGCTGTCTCCGCCGCAGGTAGAGCGACACGCTTCGCTCGTCAGACTGGGGCATCCGGTCGAGGTGGTGCGGTTCACGTCCACAGGGGAAGCGGCAAGCAAGGCCGTGTCGCTCGTCAAAAGCTGGCTGGCCGATAACGACAACACCAAGTAGCAGTAACGGCGCCCACCAAGCGCTTTCACCGGAGGGGAGACGATATGAGCGAAGACGATGTAGGTGAAATTTCAATTCGCATCGAGGCGTACCAATACGCCAGCCGGCAGAAGACGATTGACAGCATTCGTAGCGCTTTCGACTGGCTGGAAAATTCCAGACGTAAGGATCGATTTGACGTCGTCAGGACCGCAATTGAAGAGCAATTCCTGAATCTAGAGGGACGCGTTCTCGGTCATTTCCAGGAATATGTTGGCGGCAAGAACTTCATCCATAAAGACCAGGCGTGGCTACTTGCGTGCCGACAGCGGGAGTTTGTCAGGGAGTGCTGCGCGAGGATGGCTGAAGGGAAAGACGAGGAGCCAACAGCCCTCAGCGAGGCAATACGAGAACTGCCGATTGGTCCGGATGTGAAAGTTATCCCCGATTACAGCAAGAGGATCGTTTGATGAGCCAACAAGACGACCAGATCATCGACGCCACCGGCAGGGTAGCCTTCACCGGAGACCAGCCACACCCATATCGCACGCGCACTCGCTTTCAAAAGGTGGATGGCACGTGGGAGCCGATCGAGGAAGCTAAGACCAGAGACAAGCCAAAAACTTTGCCGACGGCAGAAGACAGAGCGGCGGGACGACAGCGGGCAGAACTGAGGTCGGCAGAGGAGGCAAAGAAGATGGCGAAGGTTCGGAGGGCGATAGTGAAGCGACAGTCGATCGGTGATCCCGCGTGTGTTCAGAGCCGTGGAGAAGACTTTCCGCTGCTCGAGGCTCTTCGCCGTGACGAGCGGGAAGATCTTATTGCCGTCGTCCTTCGCTATCGCCGGCTTGTGGCGCTCTGCGAGGCGGAGCCGCTGAAGGGGTTGGACTACAGCAAGGCTGACGGCGGCGAAGTAGTAAGGGAAACTAAACGCCTCACACCAGAAGCGGACATTGACCGAGCCGCCGCGTGCGACTGGAAGGAAATCCCGAGTGGCGAAATCAAAATCTCTACGAAGGTCAAGAAGAGCAAAGGATCGCATTCGATACCGCCACGGAGGACTGTGGTCGCAGCCAACGACAACGTGGCTTCAGGCAGCGTGATCAAGACCGAAAGCCTGCACGTCAAGATTACCGATGAAATCCTAAATGAGCATATCGACGCTAAACCAATCCTGGCGGAGCTTCGCAACTCACTAGGCCCACTGGCCGAACCTTTTGAGGACGCTGTGCTGGGAGGGCAAACGTATACCGAGATCGGCAAGAAGGCCGGTGAGCGGACACAGCCGTCGGTCGCCGGTAGGGCTGTAGTCGGCACCGCGATCGGCTTCATCAGCGTTAAGTGGCAGGAGATTGATAGGCGAGAGGCGCGGCTTGCCGAGCTGGCGCTAAGCCGCTTCCGAAACCGCGCAGCATAGGACCGTATGCCACGCGCATTCAAATCCCCGAGGGGTGAGAGGGTATCGAAAGATACCTTCGCCCCTTTGCGGTTACGACCGCCCCGCCGTTATGCTGCATTCGGTGCAGCCGCTGAACGCAGCGGGTAACTATCCAAATGGCCGACCCAATCCTCTGCTTGCAAGCTTGGCCCTGAATTGACAGGCGTGCACCACGGACGCGTGGTTGCTGGTCGGGATCCTTTATCGTGGAGTAGAGCAGCCCGGTAGCTCGCCAGCCTCATAAGCTGGAGGCCGTGAGTTCAAATCTCACCTCCGCAACCAATCCCATGCGCGTTCTCCTCCGCTTGCATGGTGATCGTGCGGCTCGCTCCCTTAGTTGGTTGAGCGGGCCGCTTTTGTTTCTGATGTCGCGGCCACGCTACCACCTTTAGGGAGAGGGCGATGAATAACGCCGCGACTATTTTGATGGTTGGCATGTCTTACGCCATGCTGTTCAATCCGTGGTGGGGTGGTCTTCCCATTGGTCTAGTTGTTGGCTTCCTATCGTGCCTTCTCGTCGACGGAATCTGGTGGCTGATGCGCAGGCTTGCCACGTAGTGGCTGGTCGCCAATACTTACGGCAGGTTATCGGTAGATATGGGAATAGATTATGTAAACGCCCCAGCCGAAGCAAACCAAAGAGCCAACGGTTGATATTAGACCAGCTCGCGTCCAAGCGTGTCCATATCCCCAGTGCCGAGGATAATAGCTTCTGTCTCGCAAATGTGAGGAATAGGCCTGGTTAGCGAGATAGGCGAACACGCAGGTGATAACGGCAAGTAGGGCGCCGCCTGCGAAGAATATGAGCGCATCAGTAGCGCCCGCCACAAATGCCGCTTCTTTCTGAATGGTGTGTTCCTTGCCCATGGTGGCAGACAGAAACGCTAATAGCGCAATGCAAGCGCCTCCATTCAAAAGAAGCAGGGCCTTCAGCCCCTCGACAGACGCGTCGATAGACGCTTTCTCAAGGGCATCAGCCCGCGCTTCATCACTCAATTTTGCCCCCAAGATTAACCGCTTCAGTAGCTAAGATGCACGTCATAAGGGTGCAACACAATGCCCAAGCCCTACGGCCGCTCAGCCGAAGCCGCTATCTACCGTCGCATGTACAAGACCGCGAGATGGCAGCGACTGCGAGAGGCCCAGCTTGCTGCTGAGCCATTGTGTCGGTTCTGCCTGGCTATCGAGGATGTGACCGAGGCAACGACGTGCGACCACATCAAGCCACATAAGGGCGACGAAGCTTTGTTCTATGACCCATCCAACCTGCAATCGTTGTGCGCTCCATGCCATGACAAGCTGAAGGCTCGCATCGAGCGAGGGCAACAGGCTGTGGTGATTGGCGTGGATGGATATCCGGTCGAGCTAACGTAATACTCGAAGAAATACAAATAAATACCTGATTTTACGCGATAATATTGAAAATAGTTATTGACACAATGTCAAATATAATGTAAAATCAAAGGTTTACCCAAAGTGGGGGGGTGGTCGCAAAGTCGACGATCGACCCGCCGCAGGACCGCCGGGGTAACGCAATTCAAATGCAAACACAGATTTTTGCCTAGCGCGTGCGCAAGCGCGCGTGCGCGAGGGGATTCCGCATGTCTGAGAAGAAAAGCCGCGTCGACAGCGTTGATGAGGCTGTGAGGATTGCCTCTGCGGCTTCTGAGGAGACCCAGTTTCCTGAAAACGTGCCGCTCGACGACGGCGACGTCCCATTTTTCAAGAATGTCATTGCCGAATATGCCCGCGCTGATTGGTCGGCGCACCAGCTTGAAATTGCCGCCATGCTTGCCCGCACGATGGCAGACCTAGTGAGAGAGCAAGACCTGCTTCGTACTGAGGGTTCGGTCGCAGTCACTGAAAAAGGGACGCCCGTAGCCAACCCGCGGAAATCCGTGGTCCAGATGCACGCTTCTTCCATCCTTTCGTTTCGCCGATCGCTGGCGCTGCATGCGCGCGCCGTACAAGGCGAGGCGAGGGACGCAGCCAAGCGGCGCGATCAGGCCAAAGAGATCGAGGCGGGCGCGAGCGTGGACGACGAACTCCTAGCCTAATCGAGGTTGTGAATGCTTTCTGAGGCCGTGGTCGGCGCCATCAAGTGCGGCCCGATCCCGGTTCTGCGCGACTGGCGCGCACTGCCGACGTCGGAGCTAACCCGCGGCGAGAAAATGTGCCGCTTCATCGAAGAGTATCTGGTTGTGCCAGAAGGCGCGCTTGTCGGCCAGCCAATCAGGCTGCTGGACTTCCAGGTCGCGTTCATCCTTTCCGTTTACGACAACCCGAACGGCACGTCGCGAGCGTATTTGTCGATCGCGCGTAAGAACTCCAAGACGGCTACCATTGCCTGCCTCTTGCTCGGCCACGTGATTGGCCCAGAGGCGTTCCCGAACAGCCGCATTATGTCCGGTGCGCGGTCCCGCGATCAGGCTGCCGAGGTCTTCAACTACGCCAGCAAGATGCTGATGATGTCGCCGCGCCTGAAAGGGCTGTATCGAATCGTCCCATCCGGCAAGATGATCGTCGGTCTGCGTAAAAACGTCGTTTACAGGGCCAGCTCGGCCGAGGCTAAGAGCGCGCACGGCGGTAGCCCGCTGGTTGCCATCCTCGACGAGGTTGGCCAGATCAAAGGCCCGCACGACGACTTCGTGGAAGCTATCGTCACATCGCAGGGCGCGTACGGCGACAAGGCGATGATCTTCGCCATCTCGACGCAGGCGGCAACTGACGGCGACCTGTTCTCGCGCTGGCTGGATGATGCTGAGACGTCGAAGGCACCACGCACGGTATCGCACCTCTACACCGCTCCGGCTGATTGCGACGTCCTCGACGAGGAAGCGTGGAGAGCTGCAAACCCGGCACTTGGCAAGTTCAAATCCGTTTCGTCAGTGCGCGACGACGCAGAGCGCGCGTCTCGTATGCCAACAGAAGAGGCCAGCTTTCGTTGGCTACATCTCAATCAAAGGATTGATGCGAATGCTCCGTTTGTGTCGCCGGCTATTTGGCGAGCGTGCAACGCTCGAGTTGTGGACTTCGCTGGTCTTCCTGTCTTTGGTGGGCTCGACCTTTCTGAGGTGAGCGACTTGACTGCTCTGGTGCTGATGGCGCCGAAAGAGCAGAAGGGTAAGACCGTCTGGCATGTGAAGCCGACGTTCTGGTTGCCGGGAGACGGCATCCGAGCCAAAGCCAAGGCCGACCGGGTGCCGTATGACATCTGGCACAACGACGGCCACCTCGAAGCAGCACCTGGCAAGACTGTCGACTATGAGTTTGTTGCGCACTACCTGCGCGACCAATTCGAAGAGATGGATATCCGCAAGATCGCCTTCGACCGCTGGAACTTTCGGCACTTGAAGCCGTGGTTGCAGAAGGCTGGTTTTACCGACGATCAGCTTGAAGGCGACGACGCCGTTTTCCAGCCATTCGGGCAGGGATTCCAGTCGATGTCTCCGGCTCTTCGTGAGCTCGAAAGCATCATCCTGAGCGGTAATCTGGCTCACGGCGACCATCCCGTGCTGACGATGTGCATGATGAATGCGACCGTCAAGCCAGATCCTGCCGGCAATCGAAAGCTCGTCAAACATAACCGCGAGCGCCGCATCGACGGCGCGGTCGCCCTGGCGATGGCGACAGCGATGGCTGGCACCTACGAGGGCAGCGATAGCGGTGACTTGGACGACTTCATCAACAATATGGTTATGGTGATCTAATGGGTTTCCTCGATAAATGGCGCGGAGTCCCCATCAAGCTCACCGACGGTGAGTTCTGGCGGGGGTTCTTTGGACTCGGAACAACCTCCGGCGAAACGGTCACGATTGAAACTGCGCTTCAGCTTGACGCTGTGTGGGCGTGCGTCAATCTGATCCGCAACGCCGTGATCATGTTGCCGTGCGTGGTCTACAAGGATGACGGCGTGACGGTGGATAATGCCTCGCCGCTGTACGATTTGCTGCATGACATGCCGAACTTGGATGACACGGCATCAGACTTTTGGGCTATGGTTGTCTTGTGCCTGTGCCTCGACGGCAATTTCTTCGCTGAGAAGAAGCTGAACGGCGCCAAGCTGGTTGCACTTAATCCGTTACCGCCTCTTGCCGTCAACGTCTGCCGCGATAGTCGCAACGCGCGATACTACGAGGTCACGGAGAACGGCAAGAAGCGCAAGATCGCAGAAGACAAGATGTTCCACGTTCGCGGGGCTGTCTTGCCTGGCTGTGACCGCGGGATGTCTCCGATCGGCGTGGTTCGCAATACAGTTGGCAATGCTCTGGCGGGTGAAAAGACCGCGGGCAAGATGTTCGCTAACGGGATGCAGGTCGCAGGCGTTCTTTCGTCTGACCAGATCCTCAAGAAAGAGCAGCGCGACCAACTCGGCCAGATTCTTGGGCAGTTTGCTGGCTCGGATAAGGCCGGCAAGATTGCCGTTCTGGAAGCTGGCCTCAAATACCAGCAGCTGACAATCAATCCTAAAGATGCGCAGATGCTTGAGGTGCGTCAGTTCAACGTTGAGCAGATTTGCCGCATTTTCGGTGTTCCTCCGGTGATGATCGGGCACGCTTCGAACGGCACGACGACCTGGGGCAGTGGCATCGAGCAGCTGATCCTACAGTTCATCAAGACCTGCCTTGGACCTCTCGTGAAAAGCATTGAATCGGCCGTCTACCGCGACCTGCTCGACGAAAAGACGCGCAAGACCACCATCGTGAAATTCAACATGGAGGGCCTGCTTCGCGGCGACAGCACGGCGAGGGCAGAATTCTTGTCGAAGATGGTCACCAACGGCATCTACACGCCGAACGAGGCGCGTTCTTACGAGAACAAGGCTCCAGTGGACGGCGGCAACAAGGCCATCGTGAACGGCACGATGACGCGCCTCGATACGCTTGGGAAGACCGAAACTCCGGCGCCAACGCCAGCAGCGCGCGCTGCATAAGGGAAAATCATGAAGTTTGAACACCTGATTTCGGTCTTTTTGGCCGAGCCTTGGGCTATTCAGCGCGAAAAACTGGGCGTTTTGGCTGATGTTTTGGTGGCGCGGGCCGAAGGTGAGAAGCTGTTTTCGTCCGAGTTCGCCGCCTCAATCGACGAGGCCCGAGCGAAGGAAATCGCGGAATCGACCGGCAGCGTGGCCATTATCCCGGTTTACGGGGTCTTGGCTGACAAGATGGACCTGTTTTCCGCGATGAGCGGCGGCACTTCCTATGCCGGCATCAAGAAAGCGCTGCACAAGGCGCTATCTAACGCCGACATCAAGGCTGTCGTGCTCGACATCGACAGCCCCGGCGGCACGGTTCCAGGCACCGACGAACTAGCCACCGAGATCCGCAAGCTACGTGGCGGCGAAAAGCCGATCATTGCTCAGGTCAACAGTCTGGCTGCAAGCGCGGCTTACTGGATCGCGGCGTCGACCGACGAAATTGTCGTCACGCCATCTGGCCGCGCCGGTTCGATCGGCGTTTATACTGCCCATGATGACCTGTCCGCAGCTCTTGAGCAGCGTGGCATCAAACGCACGTACATTTCAGCCGGCAAGCACAAGGTTGAGGGTAACGAGACCGAGCCGCTCGGCAAGGACACGCTGGCCCACGTGCAGGACGGTGTGAACCGCTCGTACAATCGGTTTGTTGCAGCTGTCGCTGAAGGGCGCGGCGTGACGATCAGTAAAGTCGAGGACGGCTACGGTCAGGGGCGCGTTTTCTACGCAGAAGCCCTCATGGACCGCGGCATGGTCGATCGTGTTGCGACGCTTGACGAGACTTTGGCCCGCTACGGCGCCGACGTTGAGCCTGCGCCGGTAAGGCGCATCAAAGCCGCCAACGCTGCGAAGGCTGAGGCAGCGCAGACGCTGGTCGAGAAGATGTCCGCCGGCGAGCAAATCACAAAACGCGAGTTCGAAAACGGCATCAGGGGACTGATGGGGTTGTCGGGCTCTGAGGCAGAGCGGGCCGCTCGGCTCTACCTCAAGGATGGTCAGGGGGCTCCTGACGTCGAGACGGATGCTGCTGCTTTGGCAGCGCTGAGAACGGCCTTGGCCGAAGCGCAATCCTTCAAAATCAAGCTTTAGGAATCCCTATGTCCGATGAAATGGCAACAGGTCTCGCCGACCTGACGAAGTCGCTCGCCTCCATCAAGGAGAATGTGACTGAACTGGCGACAGAATTCACTCGCAAGACCGCCGCTGGCGAAAAGGTCTCTGCTGATCTCACTGAAAAGACCGACAAGGCGCTTGCCGAACTCGGCGACGTATCCACCCGCCTTTCCGATATGGAAAAGCGCGCCGCCCGCGAAAAGGAAAACGGCGAGGAAGAGCAGAAGTCGCTCGGCCAGCTGGTTATCGATTCCGACGCCTATAAGGCCGGAAATCTGACTGGCTCCAGCCGTGCGTCCATCAAGGTTTCGGCTGACCGCGCTGCAATCACCACCGCGAATACCACTGTCGGTACCGGCCGTTCTCCCGGGACCTCGCTTGTTCCAGGCGCGCGCGTTCCTGGCATCTTCGGCCTTCCTGAGCGACAGATGACGATCCGCGATCTCATTCTTCCTGGTCAGACCGCTTCCAACAACGTCGAGTACGTCAAGGAAACCGGCTACACGAACAATGCCGCACCGGTGGCGGAAACGACTGCAAAGCCGTATTCCGACATCACGTTCGACATGACGTCTGCGCCGGTTCGCACCATCGCGCACCTGTTCAAGGCCTCTCGACAGATCCTGGACGACGCGCCCGCGCTTCGCTCCTACATCGACGGCCGGGCTCGCTACGGTCTGCGATTTGTCGAAGAAAACCAGCTCCTGAACGGTTCCGGAACTGGCCAGAATATCGCCGGTTTGGTTCCGCAGGCTTCGGCGTTTGCTCCGGCATTCGTGCCGTCGGCAGCTACCGGCATTGACCGCCTTCGTCTCGCGGTTCTGCAGGTCGTCCTCGCGGAGTATCCGGCCACTGCGTTCGTTCTGAACCCGATCGACTGGGCGAAGATCGAGCTGACCAAGGACGCCGGCGGAAACTACATCATCGGCAATCCCCAGGGCTCGCTCACTCCCACCCTTTGGAACCTGCCGGTTGTTTCGACGCAGGCGATGGCTTCTGGCCAGTTCCTTACCGGCGCGTTCTCCTACGCTGCGCAGATCTTCGACCGCATGGAGATCGAAGTGCTGCTGTCCAGCGAGAACGTCGACGACTTCGAGAAGAACATGTTCACGATCCGCGCCGAAGAGCGGCTGGCTCTGGCTGTCTACCGCCCAGAGGCATTCGTGACCGGCGCAGTTTCGCCAGCCTAATTCATCTGGGGTGCCAGAAGGCACCCCACTCTCGCTAGGAGGCGAAAATGACCGACTACATAAAAGTGAAGCCGCTCAGAACGTTTGATAACGGTTCGGGGCTCAAGACCGCCGACAGCGAGCCTTTCCCGGTTGAACGAGGTGAGGCGAATGCGCTTAAAGCGCTTGGCTTGGTGTCTTTTGAGGACGATGCCAAAGCCGTTGATGCGCCTGAAACTCCGGAACCGGTCGAGCCGATTTCCTCTGCTCGCTCGACGAAGAAAAAGGACAAAACCGATGCTGACAACGAAGGCTCGTAAGCAAAGGGTCGCGTCCTATATCGGCGCCGGTATCGTCAACGGTATCGGCTCACCGGTGAATTCTGTTGCACCAGCCATCACGGGCACCGCACAGGTTGGCCAGACGCTTACGGCAACAACCGGCACATGGTCTGGTTCCCCAACTTATGCGCGGCAGTGGTTTGCTGCTGGCGTCGCGATTTCTGGCGCTACTGCTCCCACCTATGTTCCCGTTGCTGGCGACGTTGGAAAGGCCATCACGGTCCGCGTCACGGCAACGAATGACAAGGGCAGTGTGCCTGTCACAAGCGCGCCTACGGCCGCAGTAGTGGCGGCCTGATATGGCCATCGTCGATCTCGAAACCGTCAAAAAGCATCTCCGTGTCTTTCATGAAGATGAAGATGTGGAGATCGGCCTCTATCGCGACGCCGCTGAGAGCATTGTTACGCAGCATCTTGATCGCGAAGTCGTAGCCGCAGGCGAAACACCCACGGCCGCCGACGGCATCGCTGCAACGCCCGCAATCGTGTCGGCGATCCTTCTCGTGACCGGCGATCTCTACGAGGTGCGCGAGCCTGACCCGAAGGCAGCGGGCGACGCGGTTCTTCCGCGATCGGTACGGATGCTTCTGGCTCCGTGGCGTGTCTGGCGAACAGTGGCGGACGACTATGTGGCTCCGATTCCATGAACCGTTCGACTGGCGCCAGCCAGGCTTCACCATCGCCTATAAGGCTGGCCTCTACAACGTCACGCGCAAGTGCGCTGCGGCTGCAATAGCGGCTAAGGCCGCTGAACTGACCAAGGATCGACCTAATGCCAAAACGCAAGAGGGCGGGCGCAGGCTCGCTGAGTGAGCGCATCGGCTTTGATGCCGAGGTCGAGGGTGATGACGGGTATGGCGGCGTGGTGGTCGACTTCGCGGAGCAATTCGTGGAGCCAGCCCGCCTCGAGCCGCGCGTCGGTAGCGAGACTGTTATCGCCAGTCGCCTTCAGGGCTTGCAGCCCTACACCATGACCGTCCGCAGCAACGAACGCACGCGCACCGTCACCCCAGCGTGGCGGGCACGCAATAAGCGCACCGGTGTGCTCTACGCGATCAAGGCTGCGGTCAACATCGACGAGCGCAACCAGTGGATCGAGCTGCTTGTGGTCGAGGGGGTGGCGGGATGACTATTCGTGGCCTCGACAAACTAAATCGCAAGCTCAAGCAGCTGCCGGCCGCTGCCGAAAAGCGCATCAGGGAAGCCATGGGGCAGGGCGCCGACGAGATCGTCGCTCTCATGAAGTCGCTAGTCGCTGTTGATAGCGGCGAACTGCGTGACAGCATTGGCTGGACTTGGGGCGACGCTCCAAAATACAGCCAGAAAATTGCCACGGTTAAATCAGCCGATGGCAAGCTGATTATCACGATCTACGCCGGTAACAGCAAGGTGCGCTACGCACACCTCGTGGAGTTCGCCACCAAGGCGCACGAAAACGGCGGACCATATGCCGGTACCCATCACCCAGGCACCAAAGCGCAACCGTTCTTCTTCGTCTCCTATCGCGCTCTGCGCCGGCGCACGAAGTCACGCATAACCCGCGCGATCAACAAGTCTGCGAAGGAGGTGGCTTCCGGTGGCTGATCCAGTTCTCGAGTTACAGGGCGCCATCATTACGCGCCTCAAGGCTACGCCAGCCGTTACCGCACTTGTTGGGGCTCGGATTGGGGACATTCCACAGTCCACATGGACTAGGCCGTACATCAGCATCGGCCCTTCCAATTATGTGGCCGAGCTAATCGATTGCATAGACGGCGGCGAGGTGATGATCCAAGTCGATTGTTGGTCAGACGCCACCGTCCTGTCGCAGGTAAGGCAGGTCGCTGACGCGGTGCGCCGTTCACTGCGCAACTGGGATCCGCCATTGGCAACTAATGCCTTGGTTTCATTCGAGCCTTGGCGGACGGATTTCATCACAGACGGCGCGATCAAACAGGCGTCGCTCCGCTACACGGCGATCATCGAAGAGCAGTAGCGCTCCATCGTTTACCCAACATTTCAGGAGGCCTTTATGGCTCAAGCAACCACCATCAAGGGGGGCAAGATTCGTGTGCTCCTCGGATCAGACGCCGATCCGATCGTCTACACCGCACCGTGCGGATTTACGCAGCGTTCGATCACACTAAGCAAGGCGCTGAACGAAGTCAGCATTCCAGACTGCGCCGACCCCGACAAGGTTGACTGGGTAGGGCGGGATGCCACCTCACTTTCAATGGCGATTACCGGCGAGGGCGTTCTTGCTTCTGAAAGCGTCGATACGTGGATTGAAGGCTTCGAAAGCATCGAAAGCATTCCTGCCAAAATCGAATGGGAGTTCCCGGCCAAGACAATCACTTGGACTGGCCGTGTTCACATCGAGAGCATGGAGGTCGGCGCTAACAACGGTGAGCGCGCAACCAACAATGTCTCCTTGCAGAGCGACGGCGTGATGGTCCGCGCGACCACTCCGGTGACCCCATGATGCGTGACGCCAGGGTCACATTTGACTGGGCTGACGGGACGTATTCGTTCCGTCTAGCCTGGGGGCAACTGGAAGAGCTTCAGGAGAAGTGCGACGCTGGCCCGTACGTTGTGTTGCAAAGATTGCACAGTGGCGCTTGGCGTGTTGAGGATATCAGCAATATCATTAGGCTCGGCCTAATCGGTGGCGGAATGGAGCCGTCACCCGCATTGAAGATTTCTCGCCTGTATGTTGAGGCTCGCCCTCCCATGGAGAACCTCATTCCAGCGCAGGCCATTCTTTCAGCCGCTCTCATGGGGGCGCCAGAGGAGAATGTGGGGGAGGAAGACGCAGCAAATCCGGAGGAAAGCAGCTCGACGAACTCCCAAACGGAAAGCTGAGATTTGCTGCACTTTACGGGACTGGGGCTGTGATAGGCTTCACGCCTCAGCAGGTCAACGAGATGTCGGTGTGGCAGTTCATGGCTGCGGTGGATGGTTACGTCGAGGCGAATACGCCTGATGATGGATCGCTCACGACGAAAGAAATCGATGAGCTTTGGGATTGGGTGCAGGGGTAGCTAGCGCCACATACCGTTGTCGCGTGGCTGCTCCTCGCCAACATACTCACGCCCAATCATCATCATCGGTATCGAAGCTAGAAATGCCGAGACGCCGATCGTGATTATGACGTGGTAGAGAGTAACGTCGGGAATTTCACTCACAGACCGAATATTACCGCGCAAAGATGCGAGCGTGTATGTCAGCCATTCTCGCGTTCCCAGCGCGACACACGGGCCGATAAAAAAAAGCGCCACCCCAAACTTTCCAACACGAGTGAACTTCTGCCTTAGCTTCAATGTGGCCTCCCTAGGTTGCCGCGACAATATCAGGACGCAATCCTAAATGGCAACAGACTTGGAACGCCTTGTCGTTCAGCTTTCTGCTGACGTAAAGGGCTATCAGAACGCGCTAAATCGTGCGCAGGGGATCACCAACCGGCAGGCTCGGGCTATCGAGAGCCGGTTTGAGAAGATGAATTCCAACATTAATGCATCGTTTCGCGGACTGCTGACTGGATCTGTTGCAGGCATTGGAACCGCACTCGGCACGCGTGAAATTGCGCAATATGCGGACGCATGGACGGAGGCTGGCAACAAGATTAACGCAGCAGCCCAGTCTGCGGGTGTGCAGGCGCGATCTCTTTCGCAGCTGAAGGATGGCGCAAACGAAGCGAGATCAGCGTTCGGTGACTATGCCGACCTTTATGCGCGTCTTATTCGATCTGCATCTAATGTCGCCAAGAATGAGAACGAAATTGCGACTGCGACAAGCGTTGTTGCAAAGGCATTTAAAGCAGGAGGTGCGGCTGCTTCGGAGCAAGCAGCGGGTATCCTGCAGTTGGGACAGGCACTCGGATCCGGTGTTCTTCAGGGCGACGAGCTTCGATCACTTAGAGAAAACGCCCCGATCCTCGCGGATGCGATTGCGAAGGAATTTAAGACCACAATCTCTGGGCTGAAAGAGCTCGGCGCCGAGGGAAAATTGACCTCTGACCGAGTTTTTAAGGCAATCCTGAATGCACAAAAACCAATCGAAGCTCAGTTCGCAGCGACTAACGCTACCATCGGTGACGCCTTCACCCGGCTGAAAAACCAGATGATGGAGTATGTCGGCGGATCAGACTCTGCATTCGGCGCATCTGCAAAGCTAAACGAAGCCCTTGGCCTTCTATCCAACAACATTGGTGCCGTCGCCGATGCCGCGATTATCATGGCTGGCGCGTTCCTTGTGAACTACGCAGGTAATGCTGCGAATGCGGCAGTTGCAGCTACGTACAAGATGGTTGCCGCCAATACGGCTCAGCGTGTTGCATCCGTCGAGAGCGCGCGTACCGCTCTCGCATCTGCTCAAGCGATACAGGCATCAGCAGCTGCAAATCTACAGTATGCGCAGACGGCATTGGTAGCTGCGCGCAACGGCACAGCTTTGGGTCTGAGCGTCCAGCAGGCATCTCGGGCGATGGTAGTTGCTCAGGCGGGTATGGTCGGGGCAAACGCTAAAGTAATGGCTGCGCAGACCGCCACCAACGCGGCGATCGCGGCGACGGGAATTGTCGCCACAACGACCGCTGGAGCAATGCGGCTATTGAGTGGAGCGCTGGCACTGGTGGGCGGTCCTGCTGGTGCAGCCCTTCTTGCCTCGTATGCCCTCTATCAACTCTACGATGCTCAATCTGATGCGGAGAAAGCGGCAAAAGTCCACGGAGAAGCGGTCAACGAACTCAAGTTCCACATTGAAAATCTGGATTATGCTAATGGGTCAGCTGTCGCATCGACGCGTACGAAAATAGCATCTGACATTGAGGCTGCGAAGGCCGCGCTTGAGCGAGCGAAAGCAGAACAGGCGCTTGCCGCCTCTATCGTTCGCGATGAAGTCAATCCGTCAATGTCGCTGTATCCGGCTCCTGCGGCTACAGACGTCGATAACACCGTAAATCAAAACCCGGTCGTGAAAGAGCGTCAACAGCTCATCGACCAGCTAGACAAGCAGCTAAAAGACCTTGAGGGCATCAACACTCAATTCGAGAGCTACGAGTCTGGCAAAGAAAAACCGACCAGCAACACCACTGGTTTTGGCGCGGGCATTGGCGCAGCACCTGCCGAGAAGTCCAAAGTACCAAAGAAGACTGCTGACGATCGCTTCCGCGAAGATATTCAGGCCATCAAAGACAGGACGGCAGCCCTTATCCAGGAGCAGTCGACGGTAAGCCTGTCATACCAAGAGCAGGAGAAGCGCCGTCTAGCGCTGGATCTTGAGCAGCGCGCATTAGCTGATCTTCGCGAGGAGGCGAGGAAGAAGGGGCAGAAGGATCTGGAGAATATCCAGCTCTCGGCGCAACAGAAGAAGACTATTGATGAAGTTTCTTCCGCGTACGCGAAGCAGGCCGACGCTCTTAGACAGGTCGAAGAGGCTCAGCAGCGCGCCGAGAGTTCAGCTCAAGAGTTTTACGACGCCGCCAGAACGGGCTTTGCGGACGTTATCACCGGAGCGCAGAGCTTGAGCGAGGCGCTCTCTGGGCTGCTTAACAAGTTAGCTGATCTGGTGCTGAACAGCGCTTTCGATGCCCTCATGGGTGGGTCGAAAGCCACAAGCAGCGGAGGTTGGCTCACCAAGCTATTTTCAGGATTCGCTGAAGGCGGCTACACCGGCGACGGAGGCAAGTACCAGCCCGCCGGCGTCGTGCACAAAGGCGAATATGTCTTTGACCAAGCGGCGGTTAAGGCTGCCGGCGGTCCTGCCGCTATGGAGGCTATGCGCCGCAATCTCAAAGGCTACGCCAATGGCGGCGCAGTAGGGATATCTGTTCCGAGTGTGCCGAGCTTACGGTCAATGTCCGCACAATCAGCTGGCGTCGTCGTCAACTTCAATCCAGTCGTCGACAACCGCGGCGCATCTGTTGAAGCCGTCGCGAGACAGGAAAAGGCGTTGGCCAAGATGCAGGGCGAGCTGCAAAGCCGCGTTGAAGCGGCTGTTCGGTCGGCTCAGAAACGAAACGTGAAGTTGGGGTGAGGCGGCAGCACCTTTTTTCTAGATCGATTGAAGGCTCTTCGTCGCTCAGATTGAAGCCTTCATCTCTTGAGCGTCGACCAACGCTTTTTCAGTTAGTTCCAACTTGTGTTTCCAATATCTGAGCATGCTCTCCGCATGTTCAGATTGGTCTGGGCTCTGTAGATGTTCGAGCTGCAAGTAAAGTGTGTCAAGAAACGCTTGCCCATTAAATTCTGGAACTACGAAAGCAAGATGCTGGACGAGTCTCTGCAAAAACAGGTCGTTTAGGCGCTCCTTGCGGAACATTATTTCCAGAAGGAGTTTCATTTCTTTGTCGTCCATCGTCACTTATCCTTATTTCGCCGCTCATCTGGCGAATTAGTTCCTGAAGTTCAGACGATCTAGTAGGCGCTGGTATGCTTTGAGAGATTCAAGCGCAGAATCCAAAACCTGACCAATCGAGAGGACGCCCCGGTAGTATTCGTTGATTTTCTGGGTAGGGTTCAGACCTTCCATGTTCATCATCATCCCAAGCTCTTGGGCTCTCGCTGGTCTAGTCCTAAGCAGAGTCAAAACGTCTTCATTGACCATTTTTGCGGATGATGAAATTCGAGAAAAGACATCCTGAAATTGGATGAAGTCTCGCATTTCGAGAAGCATAGGGTTTCCGAACCGGAACTCTCCTGCCAATACCGGCTGATCTATTCCAATAGGCATATTCTGACGCGCGAGTAGACGTATGAGGTCCTCAGTGTCTCTAATGGCATCGGAAAGACTTCTTCGGAGAACGTCTTCCAGTAGAGCTGACGGTGGCGCAACGGATGGAATCGGACGGTTAGCCGATAACGCCGCAACCCCTTGCGCTAACGTTCCCAGCGCGGCCACAGCCGAGATTACTAGTCCAGCGATTATGAACGGATCGGGATCAACCGGTCCGTTTTCAATAAATTCTTTCTCACTCACAAGGATGCCCCACATGACCTATGAGATAGCATTCATCGTGATCAGCACCGTCAACATGACGATTGCGCTGGTGAATTTCTACCTCATTACCCGAATGCGAAAATAAACACAGCCACACGCAAGAGTCGATATTTGGACTCGCTCTGGGCGTGATTTTTTGATTTCACTCATCCTGTTAAGGAGTCGGAAATCATGAATCAAACAGTGAGTTGTTGGCAAAAAGACAAGCTGGGTCGCAAGCAAGACGCAGAGTTTTTGTATAATTATTTGGTTGGTCAAGTGGCGAAAAGACGGGAGCAGGACCGGCCAGGATCATACGTGTTGAATGTGGACTCTGTTTGGGGGGGCGGAAAGAGTTTCTTCCTTGATGGTTTTGCCGAAGACCTCGAGCAACATGAACATATCGTTGTGCGTATAAATGCCTGGAAAGATGACCACGCTCAAGACCCTTACGTCGCGATTATGGCGGCAATCGATACCGCTCTTCTCCCTTACACAGTCAAGAAAACTAAACTTAAGTCTTCTTGGGAGAAAGCAAAATCCAGCGGTGGTGCGATCGCGCTACGTGTTGCGGGCGCAGTCACCAAAGGCCTGATAAAAAAACATACCGGAGTATCTCTTGATGATTTGGGTGACATTGTTTCCGGAGATGTGGCGCAAACGGCTGTGGAAGAAGGAGGTAAGGTGGTCAGCGAACAACTCGAGAAGTTGTTTGATGGGACACTTGAGGCGATGATTGAGGGGTTTCAAACGACCGAGAAAGCCACCGCGGATTTTCGAAAAAGACTGGAGAAAATTCTAGAGGAGCTGGGTGGTGAGGAAAGAAAACCAATTTTCATTCTTGTTGACGAACTGGATAGGTGCCGGCCAAGTTATGCAGTGCAACTGTTGGAGCGCGTTAAGCATCTCTTCGACGTAGATGGCATTGTATTTGTTTTCGCTACGAACTCGGACCAATTGAAACATTCTATCGCTGGCGCCTACGGCGTCGGATTTGATGGATTCAGCTATCTAAAACGGTTCTTCGACCGCACGTATGTTTTTGAGGAACCTTCGATTGAAGAACTCGTAAAGTCCCTATGCGATGGTCTACCTGCTGGAAAAATACGAGCCCCTCTAAACAAGTTAGACGAGGCAATATGGACAGGATGCCGGGCCATGGGTTTCGATTTAAGGGCAATCTTCCAAGTAATGGAAATCATCGAAAACGCTGCTGTATCTTGGCCCCACAAGATTCCCATGGATGTTTCATTATTGTTTCCGGTATGCGCCAATTTCTATTTGACCGGCAAAGCAAAATGGCCCGACGATAGAGATTTTCGGGACAATCCCGAATGGGTAATGAAGAGATACCGCCGTAATCACGATGGCTCTGAAACAGATCGATCATTCAACTTGTCTTACATATACCGGCAGGCGCAATCCAAACTTGGAGCATTGAGCCACTCTATTAGCGCTCAAAGGGCAGGAAACCTCACTGAGGATTACATTTTTGACATATTCAGTCCCGAATGGAATGGGATTTATGCTGACGAACTACAGCCGTCGATACAAGCACAGATACTTCCTTTGGTGGTAAACGCTGGCAGGCTTACAAGTGATCGGTAGGTGTCACCGTAGCAGTGATATATTTGCAAAAGTGAGTTGGGCGGCGCAAGCCGCCTTTCTCATATGCAGTTCTGCAGGCTATCGATCGTTTACGTCATCTGCATCATCGCTTCCCAGACTGCGAAGCCTTTAATTTCTCGGACGCCAGATAGATGTCTCGCCGGCCTTCTATAGTAAGACAAGTGGAGTAGATCTGCCTCCCTTTATAGGCTTGGCACGTACGCTCTGCCTTCTTCAAGATCGCCTTTTGGGTGTCAATTGGAAGCTCTTTTTGCTCCGCAGTCTGACATCCAACCAAAGCCATTAACGCTATAAGCAATGTAGTTCGTTTCACTGTAGCCCCCATGTCATCGGTTCGTGCTGACGATGAGTGTTGTTGTCATGCGTTGCCTCGTAAACCCAGCGCAAAAAAACACGGACTCAATCGGGAGTCGAGTAAAATGAAAGCCACGTGACTGAATGCATTGCATCGAGCGATGTTCGGCTGAAAGAAGAGGCCCCCCATTTCTGGGAGGCCTTTGCAAACTATCTTAAGCGGCCTTCTTAGCGGCCGACGTTTTATTAATCGACGTCACAGCAAGGTTGGTGAGCTTGTTGTTAGTGGCCTTCTCCTGATCGAGGATTTCGCTCAGGATTTTGTGTGCTTCATCGTGGCCGAGATCCTTAGCCCATTCGCGCAGCGAACCATAGCGGGCGATTTCGTAATGCTCGACTGCCTGGCAAGCAGCAAGAAGGCCGGCGTCAAGCGCTATTCCTTCTGCTTCTTCCATGAGGCCTTCCGCTTCCTTGATCAATCCTTCGATTGCATCGCACTTTTCACCGGATGCCTTTTTACCGATGGATTTGAAGACCTGATCAAGCTTCTTGATCTGATCCTTCGTCTCGGCGAGGTGATCCTCGGCGGCCTTCTTCAATTCTGCACTTTGCGCAGCCTTTGCGACTTTGGGCAGCGCCTTGGTAATGGCGTTCTCTGCATAGTAGACGTCCTGCAATGTGTGCTCGAAAATGTCCGCAAGCGTTTTCATGGGTTTCCTCCGGTTGTTGATTACCGGTGGGAAAATGCGCAGTCGCGGGCTTGGTTCCTTTGCGGCCCATTAACGGCGGAAACACAATGACAATCACATACCCGCTCCCAACTTCCTTCTTCGACGAGTTCCCAGGCTGGTCGACCGACTTTCAGTTGCTTTGGCGGCAAGAACAGTCGCGCACGGCAGGGGGGCAGACCGTCGTCAAGGATATGGGCTCGCCGCTCTGGCAGATGACAGCGCAGTCGCGATCGATGAAACCGAACCAGCTGGACTATTGGCGTGCGCGGCTCACGAGCTTGGAAAACGGTCTCAAGACGTTTCGCGCCTTTCCAAAGCCTCGATGCTTCCCGGTTGCCTATCCGAACGGTAGTTGGCCCACGGGCAGCGCTTTCGATGGCGTGGGGCAGGTGGCCACGATTGCGAGTAACCGCAAGGCTATTTCTCTCTCGGGCCTACCCGCTGGCTACAAGGTCTCAGTCGGCGATTACATCCAGATCGGCAACAAAGACCTGCACATGGTCATGGAACCCGTGACGGCCAGCGGTGGCGGCGTGACAACGCAGTTTGAGGTTCGCCCGCACATATGGCCGGGAGTGGTGGCGCCTGTCGCTGCTACGCTCGTGAAGCCGTCCTGCATCATGGCGATCGTGCCTGGCTCAATCTCGACAACAGCCGATATGGCGACGGGTCGTGGCACTGTCACGTTTCAGGCGATTGAAGCCCGGTAGATCTCTGTAACCTGATCAGCGAATCTTCACCCCGAAATGCGCGGCGATCATCTTCGATTCACGCGTACCCTTGGCGACCTCGCGGTCATAACACTTCGCATAGAGGTCGGTGCCCTTCTTGTCACGGCAAGCGCGCTCGGCATTCCTGCTGACCGCTTTTCTCCAATCGAACGGCTCTGACTTCACGATCGGGCCCTGTTGGCAGGCGGTCAGGCACGCAGCCGATAGCGCGACGATTAAGCACTTCATGAAATTTCCGGCTCCTGCCTGCTGAATACAGTGAACTTGATCCAGCTTATGAACTTCACAAGGGGATCGGTAATGCTGAAGTAGAAGAATGAGAGGATGAGTGTAGTCTTCATCGAACTGCCAAACGGACCGTCATAAAACGTGAGAGCGCGACTGCGCCGCCCCTCGCCGAATGGTAGAAGTAGACCAATAAGCACCAGTGGAATGATCATTGCGTAAACGCCGGAAACTCCCCAGTTGAACGTGTGCTTGGGTCTGTTCAATTCCAATACAAGCAAGGCGACTAATCTGCAAATCATCAGGGAACTTGCGATGTAGTTGGAAAGTAAAAATGTATTCCACCCGTTGAGGCTGCCAAAGTGGGCTTCGATCTGGCTAATGTAGTACAAATTGACGGGCCAAATTAACCAATAGTCGGCAGCATTGAAATCGACCACCTTCTTCGCGAGAAAAAGGGGAGCAACCAATGCCCCGAAATATGCCGCCGCGAACGTGGTAAGCGACACCGCCATAAACCTTTTCTCATACTCCAAGACAGACTTTTCAATCACCACTGCGCGGTTCCCATCGCACTTGTTGAATTCACAAGCTTACAGCTCTGTCCGGTAAAAATGGCATGTCGGTGTTGCTTCTCGATACTCGAGCGCAGTCACGAAAGCACAATATTCCCCCAGCAGTAGCGGGATTATGCTCAACTTTAAGTCTGTGTCTAGGCCACCCCGGGTGGCTTTTTGGCGCCAGATCCCCACAGGAAATCAATGAGAAACATCTCAGCAGAAAACCTTGCTGCGCTTGAGGCGCGGCAGCTGGTGGCGCGTGACTTCCTCTGGTTTGTTGCGCGCGATCGAGCGACCGGTGCGCCCGTCACTGATGGCATGTGGTCGGACGTCGGTAACGTGTCGGCCGCCATCGTCCACCCGGATACAGGCTTGCCGGTCACTCGTGACTGGTACGGCTCCGGCACGCTTGTCCAGATCGATGACATTCCTCTGGTTGCCAACCTGTCGGTTCAGAACGTCAACATCCGCCTGTCACAGGTGAGCGAGCACGTTCAGACGCTGGTTCGTCTGTACGACTGCAAGCAGGCACGTGTCGAGATTTACCGAGGACTGTTTGATCCGGACAGTCGCCAGATGGTCGCGCCTGCCGAATGTCGTTTCGTCGGTTTCGTCGACACCATCACGATCAACACACCCTCTGAGAACGAAGAGGGTAGTGTGACGATGGTGTGCGCCAGCCACACCCAGGAGATGACGCGCTCCAACCCGTCTACACGCAGTCACGCCACGCAGGTGCTGCGACAGGCCGGCGATGCATTCTACACCGATGCTGACACCTCGTCCGAGTGGGAGTTCTTCTGGGGCTCTGAAAAGGGCAAGGTAGCCACGCAGCCGAAGCGCCGCAAATTTTTAGGTATATTTTAGAGGAGATTTGGATGGCTGAGGCTTGGCTGCCGGTCTGCGGCTTTGAGGGATTCTACGAGGTTTCGAGCCTGGGGCGCGTCCGATCCGTAGATCGGACAGTATCGCGTGATTACGGCGACGGGAGGAAAACCACAGTTCGCCGCCGCGGCGCCATCATGAAGTTTGAATACCGTGATGGGTACGCGACAGTCCGCATGCAAGCCGAAGGTAGGTCATTCAAGGCATATGTCCACAGGCTCGTCTGCGCAGCGTTCAATGGGCCGCGGCCGACGCCTGAGAAAAGCATGGTCGCACACAATGACGGCGACTTTACAAACAATACGCCCGAGAACGTGCGCTGGGCTACTCCAACCGAAAATCAGCGCGACCGTGAGTGCCACGGAACTCACAACAGGGGCGAACGATCGCACCTGCGCAAGCTGACGTGGGATGATGTTTCCGAGATCAGAGAATCTTCGGAACCAAACCCGCATGTGGCCCGCCGATTTGGCGTGACGTCAGCAAACATTCGCATGATCAGACGGATGAAAACTTGGATACCTCTGTGACTGACGTCCGCCCCGCCACAGCTAAGGACCGCGACCGCGTGGTTGTGCTCTTACGAGAGAGCCATGAAGCGGCCGGCTTCACCTTTGCGTTCCAAGCAGCTTACGCCGATCGGCTTTTTCAGGAGCATCTGGCTTCGCCGATGGCGTGCGTGCTTGTAGCCGGCAACCCTGCGCAGGGAGTGCTGATGGCTTGTGCTTTTGATCACCCGTTCGGCGCTGGTCGCATCGCCAAGGAAACGGTCTGGTTTGTGACGCCAGAGGCCCGCGGACGTGGCGCGATCAAGATGCTCGATGCCTATGAGGTGTGGGCGCGATCGGTCGGCTGCGTCTCTGTCGGTATGGCGTCTCTGACCACAAATGACGTCTCCCGCCTCTACGAGCGGCGCGGCTACAGCGCTGTCGAAACACACTTCATGAAGCCGCTCTAGCGGCTACGCGCGCGGATAGCGCAGCGCATCCCAAGGAAAATCGATGGCTATTTTCACGTCGGCAGGCATTGCCTCTGCGTTAAGTACCGCGGCTGGGTTTTTCACGTCAGCAGCTGCTTTCGTGCTCAACGCCGCAGTAGGTGTCGGCGTCAGCCTTCTTGCCCAATCGCTCGCTGGCAAACCCAAAGACCCGACTTTCTCCATCAACGGCACACTGCAAGGCGGCGGCGATATTTCGCGTTCCTTCATTCTGGGCCGCACCGCCACAGCTGGCTCGCTTGTTTTTGTCAACACGTGGGGACAGGATGGCGACACGCCGAACGCCTACCTGACGCAGGTCATTGCATTGTCGGATATGCCGATCCGTGGCCTTGCTGAAGTCTGGGTCAATGGCGAGCGTGCAACGCTCGGCGGGCTGACGGATCGTGGCTATGCCGTCAACGAATATCCTGACAGCCTCTGGGTCAAGTTCTACGACGGCACGCAGACGACGGCGGACAGCTTCCTGTTCACCTCGGTATCGAACGGCAACAGATGGTGGAACCCTGACCGAATTGGGCGCGGCGTTGCTTACGCCATCGTCACGGCGCGCGTCTCGAAGAACATGTTCTCGGGTGTGCCGTCCTTCAAGTTTGTCCTTGAAGGTATACGCCTCTACGATATCTCTCGGGACAGCACGCAAGGCGGCGTCGGTACCCATCGTTATGCCGATCCGGCGACCTGGGGCGGCGACGGCGACTTCCTGCCGGCGGTGCAGATCTACAATCTGCTGCGCGGTATCAGCTACAATGGCCAGTGGTTTTACGGCCTGCAGAACATGGCGGCGGCGCGCCTTCCTGCTTTGGCGTGGATTGCGCAGATCGAGAAGCACCGGGCCGGCACGCTGGAATCCACGGGATGGGTTAACACCTATCGGAGCGGTGGGGAAGTTCAGGTTGATGCACCACTGACGTCTGCCGTTGAGGCGCTGCTCACAGCCTGCCAAGGCAAGATTTCGGAAGTTGGTGGCGTCTACTACCTGCATTCTGGTGCTCCGGATGCTCCGGTTATCGCATTCACCGACGACGATATCCTGTCGACTGAAGAGCAGGAGTTCACGCCGTTCCTTGGATTGGCGGACACCATAAACGGCGTTTCAGCCAACTATCCTTCTTCGCAAGACGGCTGGGTATCAAAGACTGCGCCGCCGCTCTATCGGACTGACCTTGAAGCGATCGACGGCAATCGCCGTCTGATGGCCGACGTCGATTTGAACTTTGTTCCTTATGCGGAGCAGGTACAGCGGCTGATGAGGTCGGCGCTCGAAGAGGCCCGACGCTTCCGCAGGCACACGATTGTTCTGCCTCCGCGCTTCTGGGCCTACGCGACTCCGGGGACGGTGTTCTCGTGGACGTCAGAGCGTAACGGCTACGTCGCCAAGCTCATGCGCCTCGATGGCGTGGCCGATCGCGCCAACCTCGATGTGATGGTCGACATCACCGAGGTTGATCCAGCCGATTACGACTGGAACACGAACGCCGATTTCAAGCCTCCTGTTGACGGGCAGATTGGGGTCATTCGACCGACGCCGCAGGCGATTGTTGATTGGTTCGCTGAACCGGCCACAATCAAAGACGCGGCGGGTGACGATAGGCGCCCTGCCATCCGGCTGACGTGGGATAATAGCGACGGTCGCCTCGATGATGTCATTGGCATTGAGTATGAGGTCCGGCTTCAAGCCACGCTTGAAAAGGTAAGCGAGGGTCGTACCGACCAGCCGCAAGTCGGCTCAATGCTGATCTCGCAGAGCCTATTGCCAAACGAAAGCTACGTCGTTCGGGGTCGGTATATTCCCGGTGGCGATAGGCCTGTTCTTTGGTCTGGATTTATCCCGGTCATTACACCGAACGTCCTGCTTTCCGACAAGGATGTGTTCGTCGATGTCGATCTTTCCGGCGTGGATCAGCAGTTATCCTGGCTCTACGATAACGCGAGATCGGCTAAAGACCGGATACAGGCGCTCACTGCCTCACAGCTTGAACTGCCTGTCGTTGCAATGGAGCATAGCGAATCCATCCGTCGCAGCCTATCTGTGGCGCTTGGCAATGCTCGGGCGGATTACAACGAAAAGATTGAGGTTGCCGTAAGCGAAACGGCAGCCGTAGGAACCAAACTCGAAGAGCTGGCCGTCAGTGTCGATCAGAACGTAGCGTCCCTCACCAGTCAGGTACAGGTAGCAGTCAATGGCACACAGGCCGTTGCAACGCGGATGGACAGCCTTGAGGTCACCTTTAACGGCTCTATCGCCAGCCTTACCAGCCAAGTCATCGCTGTTGCTGATGCCAATCAGGCGTTGGCAGGCAGAGTTGATGAGATCGAAGTCGAGTTCGGCGCTGCCACAGCTGGGCTTTCGTCAGATATTCTCGTGGTTGCCAATGCAACATCTGCATTGGCAACGCGGACCGACACGCTCACGGCGGCATTGGGCGGCAACTCGGCCCAGGTCAACGTGAAGTGGGAAGCGAGCGCTGGCCCGTCAGGATATGCGGCAAGGTATGGCATTGTCGCTTCGGTGAACGACGGGTCTTATCGCTCTGCTGCGCTCATGCTGGACGTCCCATCCAGCACCTCAAGCCCTACGCGCCTCATCATGCAGGCAGCGCAGATATTGATGTACGGCGACACGCCGTCCACCCTGAAGCGACCCTTCGTCTTTCAGGGTGGGGTGCTTTACCTCGATGACGTCCGCGTCAATAGCCTGTCGGCGCTGTCTGGTGAGTTGGGCAATGTCAATATTGAGAATGCGATTGTTGGGAATCTTCAGGTTGGCACGTCGAATATTGCTTCTGGTGCTATTTCAGATGCGTTTGAAGTTTCGCAGTCTGGCAGCACGCCGCAAAGCTTGGTTGTGAACCATGGCGCCGGGGCTCCGAGGATATACCTTTTTTATTCCAGCGAACTCGTCACCTCAAATAACCAGATCGGTGCGCAAATTCGCTACGACATAAACAACGATACCGACGGGGGGGTTGTCGGGTCGATTGGGTCAGTAAACCCTGGGGTCAACAATAACGATATTGTTTCAGCGTCTTCCTTCCGAGTTTTCGTGCCTCCTTCGGGGAGGACTCAAACTACATTCAGAATAAGCAGATTCGCGGCGGTAAACCTAACAACCTCGGCCCGCCTTATCGCCATGGTTCTTCGGCGCTAATCACAAGGAAATCCCATGACATCCGGCAACACAATGCAGATCGACCCTCTGGTCGCTCTGCAAGAAGCGAACGCGCGCGAAGAGTTCTTCAAACAGCGCAATTTGTTCCTTGGCCAATGCCTCGCAGTCCAGAAGGCGGAAAACCAGATCCTTCTCGAAAAAATCAGCGGCCTCGAAGCCGATCTGCGTGTTGCGCGCGGTGAAGGCGATACCATTGACGGAGAAACCGAATAATGGCGGGCGTTGCTTACTACAACACCGGTACGGCGACGGTTGCGGTCAACTCAAAGACCGTGACCGGTACCGGCACGAACTGGCTTTCTGTCGTCGGTGGGCTGACGGCTATCAAGGCCGGCGACAAGTTCGGCATCCATGTTGGCCGTCCGATCATTATCGCGTCGGTCGACAGCAATACGCAGCTGACGCTTGAGGATAATTGGCCAGGTCCTGCGCAAACGAATGCTGCATACCGCATCGAGCTGACAAATCCTGATGTCATCGCGGTGGAAGCGTTGCGTCGGGTTCTAGGCTCTTTGTCTGGCGGCATTCTTTTCGGCGTGTCCCAGCTCACCGCTGCGCCGAACAAGGCCTTGACGATTGATGAGAATGGCGCGGCGGCGCTTGCCGATCTATCGCCTCTCGGCAAATCACTGATTGCCGCCCTCAATAGCTCGGCGGCATATGGCGCTCTTGGCGTGATCCCGAATGCGCAGTTGCCGACACGGTTGAGGGATTTGTCGACTGCGGTCACCGATGCAAACACTGCTATTACGAACGGCGTCTACGGCGTTGCGAGCAATGCGGCGAACATCCCTGTGGCGGCCACTGGATCAATCACGGTTGCTACCTTTAACGCTACGAACCTCGTCCAGATATACACTCGCGTGAGCAATGGTGATGTCTGGGTTAGAAGCTTGGCGGGTGGTGCATGGGGTTCTTGGTCCCGCTTAATTGCATCAGATAGTGCGGGAGTGGTTTCAGATACCGCTCTTCCGGCGCGGTTGAGGGAACTCTCTCCTACAATCGCAGACGCGGATACGGTGCTGGCGAGCGGAAACTACGCGGTCGCAAGTGGAGCGTCGGGTATCCCAGAGGCTTCTGCGGGTATGCTCTCGGTCGGAATGTACAGCACCAATTCTGGAGCGGTACAGATATACGTGAGAGCGTCCAACGGAAACGTATGGCGTAGGGCCAGAAATTCCGGTTCATGGGGTTCATGGAAACGCATTGACGGCGACCTTTCAGGTCCCGGCGCAACCGTGGTCGCTAACGCCTTCGTTGGCTTCAGCGGTACGAGTGGTTTTCTGACGAAGGCGCTCACAACGCTTGAGGCATTAGCTTCGCTTGGTCCTGTCTTTGGCGGGACAATACCGACCCCTTCGACTGCCGGGGTCGGACTGTCAGACGGTGATTTCAATACCCTCACTGTTGGCGGGGTCTACACCACGACCGGCAGCTATGCGAATGGCCCTCTTGGGAACCCTGCGACACATGCAGGTTATGTCGAAATTTACCCGCGATACTCGACGCATGTCACACAAATCTTTCGCACAACACCGGGGGTTGCTTACAAGCGAGTTGGCAATAGGGCCAGCGCTAGCGTTGACTGGACTTGGGGCGCTTGGGGCATCACCGAAGGTGACGTTACCGGCCCCGCTTCTTCTGTAAATAACAGGCTTGCCGCGTTCGGTGGGACCGGCGGGAAGACGCTGGCTGATAGCGGAGTTTTGATATCCGATATCGTTAAAACATCGGACGTACCGGCTCGGATTGCTTCCGCTCTCTTGCAAGATCAAAAGGCTACCGGAGTGTCTGGTGGCACATCTGTGGTTGGGTGGCAGACAAGGACTCTGAACACAGAGGTGTTCGATCCGAACAACCTTGTAACGCTCGCATCAAACCAGTTCACCGTCGCGTTCGATTGCGATTGTGAGTACATCACCAACGCCTACCATCCGACTGGCACAGGTCTGAAAGGTCGCATCTACAATGTCACCGATAGCGCTGTAGTTGCTTACTCTGGCGTCGGTTACGTTCAGGCCAATTCCTACAATGTTGTCGGTTACGCTCGGCTTGTCGCTGGAAAAACTTACCGGTTGGACATGTATGCCGCCGTCGCTGCGGCCACCAATGGTCTTGGGGGGTACGTTGGTGACGGCTCCACCGAAATCTATTCCTCTGTCTACCTCAGGAGGGTGTAATGCCATTCGCTTTGGTTATTGATGGTGTAGTTGACACCATCTCTTTTGAAGACCGTTCGGACGATTCCGAATGGGTTCAGGTTGCCACCGGTGTATTCGGCGGCTTTATTCGGCAGGAGGACGGGTCGTTCTTGCCACCGGACCAGCCGCCGTCATCACCAACCATCACCGACTATGAAAACGCTATCCAGAACCTTGTCGACAGCACTGCACGCGAGAAGCAATTCCGGGATGGCGTGACGCTCGCATCTTACACCGCGTCGACAAAGCCCAAATGGGCGGCAGAGGCTCAGGCCTTCGTCGTGTGGCGCGACAACGTCTGGTTTTACGCTTACGGTGAGCTTGCGAAAGTTCAGGCAGGCCAGCGACCACAGCCTACCGTCGACCAGTTCCTGGGCGAGATTGCCCCCATCTCTTGGCCGGTAGCGTGACTCGGCAACCATAACCAACAATCAGAAGAACATCATGGCGACTGTACGCGAGGTACAGCAGCGCTTGATTTCGCTCGGCTATGATGTCGGGCATACTGGTGCCGATGGCATTCCCGGCACCATCGGCACGAAAACGCTTGCCGCGCTCGGTCTGACTGAAGCGCAGATTGACGCGATGTCGGCGGAAGCGGTCATGACTTAAACACGTAGAGCAGAACCACATTCTTTCTCATTGTCGACATACAACGCAAGATAGGATAGATCGATAGAAGTCGAATTGCATGCAACTACAGTTTGTAAGGTGCGCTATGGCAGAAATCGACCCTAAAGATCCCTCCCAGCGGCTGAAGCCGATTGGTTTGATCAAGCAGATGCTCTCCTATGACGTCTCGGACGTGGACGGCACAATGTCCCCGACAGACACGATGGCTGGTCCAAATTATATTTGGGTTGGTGCGTCCGCGGTGGAGGCAATTGTCGCCGCCGTTTATTCCAGTCGACTAACTGAAGTAAAAACTGTCTTGGACATGCCCTGTGGTCACGGCAGGGTACTTCGGCATCTAAAAGCTCTGTTCCCCGAGGCAAGCATAGACGCATGCGATCTGGACAAGGAAGGCGTTGAGTTCTGTGCCAACAACTTTGGCGCCAGACCCATAATGTCTCAAGAAGACCTAACCGCTGTTGAATTTGACACCAAGTACGACCTGATCTGGATCGGCAGCCTGTTTACCCATACCTCGCGTGAAATCACGGAGAAGTGGCTTACGTTTATGTCGAAGCAGTTGACCGAGAACGGGATTATTGTGGCCACCTTCCATGGCCGGTTTGCTCCGAAGCTCCACTACCATACCCCATACGTCGACAAAGACCGATGGGCCGTGATCATGGATCAGTATCTCAGGACCGGCTACGGGTACACCGACTATCACCCCAGCCAGTCGCACGACTTCATTGAAGGCAGCTATGGCCTTTCAGTCACTCGGCCAAGCACGCTTCTGGAGATTATCTTCAAGATCCCCGGCGTTCGCGTTCACCACTATCAAGAACGCGGATGGGGTGACAATCATGACATCATCGCGTTTGGACCACCGGATTGGGACAATTCCTTCTGGGAATCGGAAGAGCCGCAGATGATCCCCGATCCTGTGCCTCCGCCAGTGAAGCGACGGTTGCCTGAGCGGTTGCGTGATGCGGCCAAGGCGCTCTTCGGGGAGTGATACACAAAACTGATGACAGAAAGGGCTCGCTTCGGCGGCCCTTTTGTATTGCCGTTTAAGCGGCACCCATAACCCAAGATAAGGCGTAGAAACAATAGAGGCCCGCAGCTCCGCCAAGCAGCGGACCCCAATGCCGCGGCCTGTTTCAGGGGACGCGCGACAGCGGCGTTTTTAAAGCCGTCGCCACATGCGTACAATCTCAGAAGTTACCCATCATTCAGAGAAGCCTGCATTCTCAGGAGTTCGCGATGATCAACTTTTCGCGACCGATAAAAATAGAGGCCCGCAGGGCCGGGGGGCAGCTGCGGGCCTCTGTCAGGTCGCTTGGCGGAGCGACCACGCGCAAGGTGGCCTCGGTCGCATGAACCGCAGATGAACGACTCGCCTCTGTTCTGGGGCGAGAAACAACCCGTAAAAATCAGGATTCCCAAATGCCAATCACCAAAATCTCCACACAGGGGAGGGCTTTCGTGCGCCTGCACGAGGGCAATCCACTTACCTGCTACCTCGACCCCGTCGGCATTCCGACAATCGGTACTGGCTTCACAATGGGCAGCGACTCCGTTCGTCGTGAGCTCGCAAAAATCGGCATTACGAAGCTTGTGCCAGGAAAGACCAAGATCACGGCAGCGCAGAGCGATGTTATCCTCGACGCTGTTCTTGCTGCCGAGTACGTACCTGCCGTCGTCGCCGGTTCGCCCGAGAACCGCAAGCAGCATGAGCTGGACGCTTCTGCATCCGTGACGTTCAATCTCGGCGTCGGCGCGATGAACTGGACGTGGGCTCAGCTCTGGCGCAAGGGCCAGATCAAGAAGGCCGCCGCTCATCTCGCGAGCAACTACAATACTGCGAAAGGCAAGAAACTGCCCGGCCTCGTGCGCCGCCGCAAAGAAGAGGCGCTTCTATTCGAGAAGGGCATCTATACCGGCGTTGGCGTGACGAAAGAAGTGACGGCGGAACCGCCCGTTCTACCAGATCCAATTGTGAAGGAAGCGCAGGAGCTCCTCACGACTGCTGGCCTCAATCCCGGCGCTATCGACGGCTGGATGGGTGCCAAGACCAAAGCTGCCGTAGTCGCCTATCAGAAGGCACACCCGCACCTTATCGCCGACGGCATCATCGGTCCTGCCACCATCGCACAGCTTCGTCGCGACGCAGGCGCGGCCAAGGACGTGGTCACGAAGGGCGCTAGCTCTGCGGTTGGCTCTGGGCTGCTTGCCTTCATTGCTGGCCTTCCATGGGGCTGGATCGCCGCAGGCGTGCTTGTGGCGGTTGTCGGCTATGTCGCCTATCGCAACCGCGATGTGATCGCACGCCGGTGGAATAGCTCGTGCGGCAAGGAGGTGGTGGTGTGACCCTCCTTTGGCTTAAGGCAAAAGGCTACCTAGCCGCAATCGGCACGGCGCTCGCGATCCTCGCGGGCGTCTTTTTGTATGGCCAGCGGGCAGGGCGCACCGCGGCGAAGGACGAGCAGGCTGCGGCGAATGCCAAGGCTATCAAGAAGGCCGGGGACGTCGAGCATGAAATCAAAAATCTTGGCGACGATGATGTTGATCGTCGTCTTACTCAGTGGATGCGCGACAAGCGGTAATTACTGCGACATCGCGCAACCGGTGCGGCCGTCATTCGAGGATAGCCTGACGCCGGAAACAAAGCGGCAAATCCTCACCGAGAATGAAAAGCTGATGAAGCTTTGCGGGGTGAAGCCATGACCGGCCCTGAGATCATGGCTGTCGGCGGGTTCTTCGTGCTACTGTTCGGTTTCCTCTTCGGCCTATGGAAGTACGTCGACGCGAAGATCAGCGCCGCAAAGATGGAGGCGTCTGGCGCCGCATCTGCGGCTTCGGCAATGGCGTCCCTTGCGAGGGAAGAGCTCGCTGCTCACCGCCTGCATGTGGCGGAAACCTACGTTTCAAAGTCCGGCCTTCGCGAACAGACTGAGCAGATCATGGGCGCTATCGGTGCCGTGAAGGACGCCGTCGACAAGATGACTTTGCGCGTGGACCGCATCGTCGAAAATCAATCAAAGCCGCGCGCGACGCGGGCAGGGTAAAGCATGGCTAGACAAGGAAATTCATCTACGGCTCGTGCTGCGCGCATGAGGGCATCTGCGAGTTATTTCGGGGCTGGCGTGATTGGGGGCGCAAAGCTTCCCGTCAGCCTACCCGTCGCCCCGCTTCTTTTTGCCGGCACTGCTCGCCTGGCCGGTTGGGCTGGGAGCGCGGCTAAGGTCGCCCGCAGTGCCAATCCGACCACGCCACAGACGTTTGGGTTTGATGCGAGCGGTCGCCTAGATCTCGCGGCCATCGAAGCATACGTAGGCGGGGTGAATGTCGCGGCAAGGGCGGATACCATTATCGACCAGTCCGGCAATGGCTTCGATCTCGTGCAAGCCACGCAAGGCGCGCGGGCTTTCGTCCAGCGGTCGCAACTGGCCGGCTCGGCGCTACCGTTTACTGCCGGTCCCAACATCCAATATCCGATCCCGGCTGGCCTTTCCGTGGATCGCGCGAACCACTCGGTGTTTCTGGTTCTGAGACCGCACCTTGCCCGTGCGTCCTACGCATGGATAAAGCTGGGTACAACGCTGACCTATGGCACCACGACGCCCGACACGCCAACAGCGGGCGGCGGCGGGCGCATCTTGGATGCTGCCAATGGCAACTTATCCAAAGTCCAGAGCCGCGCTCCAAAGACATCGGGCGTGGCCATCATGGGCTATTCAAGCGGCGCTTCTGATGTGAAGTTTTACAATAACCGCGTCATCGAGACTGTAGCCGGCGGCTTGACCGCTGGCACACTCACAGGCGGCACTATCGAGAATGGGAACGGCTACAGCGAGATCATGGCCGTTGTCATCTTCCCGCGCGCGCTGACGGCTGCAGAGATGGCGTCTGTCGGCCGGTCTCTGGAGGCAGTCGCCGCCTTGCAGCTTGGCCAGACCAAGGGCGTCTTCATGATCGGAGATAGCAGAACGGCGGGGCAGGGCAGCGTTGCTACCTATGTTGCGGGCCTCGGCATGACGGCCACGGAGCCGGATCAGCTATTCGGCATTCTCGGCAGCCCTGCTGATACTGCCATATTCAACTGCGGACAGCCTTCTATCCCGATTACGGCGCTGAACTCCCCCAATGACCGAAACCGTATCAAGGAATTGATGGACGCCTATCCCGAGATTACAAAACGGGTTGCCCGCGTAAATGCGGGGATCAACGACCTCCGGGCGGCTCCTACGGACGATAAGGGTGATAACGTCTATAACGCCATCGTGGCATACTGCACATGGTTGCGCAGCATTGGTGTCAAGGTAATCATTTCGACCATCGTTATTCAAGCTATTGATGGAACGTACACGGCAAATGCTGAAACGGCTCGAAACTCGATTAACGCACGTATTCGCGCCAACCATCCTACGTTTGCGGATGGTTTCGTGGATTATGATGCAATACCGCAGCTTGCCGATCCCAACAACGGAACCTATTTCGCCTCTGACAAGCTGCATTTGACCGGCCTGACCTATCAGCTTCAAGCCGGGGTGCTAGCACCAGAGGTCGCAGCGTTGCTCGCGACGTAAGGGTTTAATCTAGTGGTGGTGGCGGGAAAAGCTCAGCCCAAAAATCGTGAATATCTTCTGGCGGTACCCTCGGAATAGTTGGATTGAACCGCCAGGGTCCCATTACGTGCTTGATGTGATCTGCTAGCGCCAAGGGAAGGCTTTGCTTAAGAGAGGGGTTTATGACCCAGGAAATACGCGGGGGAATCCGATCGAGGTCATCAACCATATCCTTAAGCGTCTGCACCGATATATATAATGTGTCTCCCGTATCGCTCGATCTGATCGCATCGTGTACCCGCTTATAAGGACCTTCGCCCCAGGCACCTAGGTGCACGATGCAATTCCTCATTATTTGGATGTGCCCAAGATGCGCGAATAGCGGCTGTAGCCCCTCTATTACGGATTCTGGGTAGGACAGAGCCCTTAGAACCCTTTTTAACGTTGTCTTTGCCGCTTCCATGGTTTGTACCCCGATAAGAGCTTTTGGAAGCGTTGAGGCATTCTTTGACTCGGCGAGCCCTTGAAAAGTCAACAGGGAAATCTGCGCGTTGAGGCCGCTTTCAACTCCGGCGAAACTGAAAATAAACTTGCCCAGCCAGTAGAAGTATTCCGCATCGCGATCATCTGATTGAAAAGACATCTTGCTCTTTCTCGATTGAGGTGACGGGCTTTTATGCCCCGTTGTCGCGGGCAACAGCAAGCAGTCTAATCGACAAAGAAATGTATTTTGTTTTGCACTATAATCAAATCTGCGGTTACTTTAGGAGATTTGATTATGGACAGATCAAAGCTGATTGCCATCGAAGATCATTTGAAAGCGGCACTGTTGTTGGCTGAGCAGGCCAACATAGGGCTGTTAATATACTTGCTGAACATGATCCTAATGGACGTGCAAGGCCGGCTGTCTGGTAAGATAAAGCAACACTAACCGGCTCATTCGCCTAACACATCACCCTCGGTCTATGGCCGGGGGCTTTTAACCCGCTTGCCGAGAGGTAGGCGGGTTTTCTGTTTGGGCTGGCAGGTGACTTGCCAAATTCCAGTTTTATTGGCGAAATTGCCACCGAGAACGATCTATTCGAGAACATCGACAACAATGTGCTATCTTAAATTTTAATTAATGATAACAACGTGTTAACGCTATCAAAAGCCGCCCCAGATAACTGGAAGCGGCATGCTTGATGAAATCAATTGAGTAATTGCGCCAATATGTGGGAGTAAATTAGAGCTAAAAATATAATGCCACTCCCCTGAAACGAGGGGATTAATTGTGGTTTAAATTGACTTTGTCAATTAGTTTTACGGTATATCCTTAATTGCGCAAGTATCTTGTAAAGAGCCGCCCGTGGGCGAATGTGGAGATTGTCCGTACTGAGGACCTCCCAAAACCAGAGCAAAAAGAATCCCTCCGGCGTGGAAATCGCCGTGTGCTCGCACTCTTCGTTTGTGCGATATTCAAAGCTGATTTTCTTGTTCTTTTGCTCTGAACGCGACTGATACAGCGCTAAATATCTGAATGAATGACTCGATCACGACTGTGTAAATCGCGGGGATGATGATTATAATCAGTGGGGAATTGAGAGAGCGGGACGCTATGGTGCCGCATGTGTTGCACGTCACATCTGAAAAAAATAAGAATCTAAATGACAAGAATATAAAGATCGTGGCTACGAAGGGCGTCGCGATATTACTTTTTGTAAAATTTGCCGGAACACGCTCCTTGAAGATAATAAATCTCGATGAAATGGCAACGAGCACCGCTATAGTGGCAACGAGCATGACGATATTGGCTACGACAAAGAACGACCCTTTGCCGGGTTTAACAGTCTCAAAATCTCGATATCTTTCGAGCATGAAAGAAAAAACATTAGGGACTGTAGTGGGCGGCTCAATCGTATTCAGAGCTACAACTGATATGTCCGTAAAGTAGAGAAGACACAGCGCAGGCATAAAGAATAAATTAAAGTATTTTATCAACCTGAAGACTTTTTCGTCAAAATACTTTGAGGCCCCTCTCGGTAATATTGGACTTATCCACTTTTTCACGCGCGTCATTCTTTCTCTTGGGGCAGCACCCTGAAATATCATGCCGTTCTAAGGTTCTCAATCATATCCCGCTGCGGATAATGCGCCCAGCAATGCCAGGTGGATTTCTCGGCCTTCGATCGAGAATACCCGAAGCCGCCCCATTTCTTGCAGCCAGGATGCTCGCAATAGTGATTCTCGTGAATGCCGTCGCTATTTTTGGATTGGTCGCTCATTGGTTCTTCTTTCGAAATTCTGGCGGCAGATCTGCGCCAATCACAGGGGAGGCGCCGCGTGCATGAAACTGTATAGACCACTCATGCAGCGCTTCGGCAGGATCGTCCGCTGAAACGGAACCGATAACCACGTCAGATAGGCCGGGGTCTAAATACAGAATCGGGGCTTGCTTGAGGTCATCGCTGTAAAGCATCTGCATGGATGCGCCAGATGTCCGGTTAGGATCGGTCCAAAACCTCTCCGGCCCAGCATAGGCGTAGACCTCTTTAAAATCTGGTGTGGCCAACGCCTTCTCAATGAGACGCCGATCGATAGTGGATAGCTCCACCTGGTCGATGTCCATGTAATCGCCGTCGGCTGGCTGGTCGGTTACGCTTATGCCACGGTCTTCAAGCACGCTGGGTTTCAGAAGCATTCTCTCCTCCCTCATCCAAAAAGATCGGCGGTCTTCCTCTCGTCTTCGACGGGCAGCAGCACAAGGCCGTCATCAGGCAATGGCCGCTGAAGCGCTTTCGCTTGACCGGTTAGAGGAGGCTTTTTTGCTCAACCAACTCGCCAGACGTCGATACGATCGATGATCCATAGGGCTCGCGCGACGAAATGATCAGCGCGTCATCCGGTAGTGGGCGGGCTAGATCCTTGGCTTCATTCCAGGGGGCCCGCATCCATATGTCAGTCTCCTCCTTAGTCAGCAGCAGGACAGGCATCGCTTTCTCATGGATCGGCTTAACGAGATCGTTGGGATCGGTGGTCAGAAATCCATAGAGATCGTCGGTCGTGAGCCCGTCCCGAACCTTCCGGACGCTCTTCCATTGCGGCACATGGATACCGGCAAAGAACATCAGCGACTTTGCTTCATCGCGGGCGAACCAGGCATTGGGCACATTGCCACCATCCTGTTTGCTCGCCGGATCCGGTTCGGCAAAGCTGGTGACAGGGACGAGGCATCGATGTTCGACACCGAACCATCGTGTCCAGTGGGGCAGGTTGAGCTTGCGTACGTTGGTCACACCGCGGTCCGGTTCCATGCGGGTAAGCTCATCCATATCGACAGCCTGACCCTTGGCCTTCAGTTTCCCCGCCCTCGTTTCCGCCGCTTTTTTCTGAACGAAGGTCGGCGAGGGAAGGCCCCAACGCGCATGCACGAGATGCTTCTTGCCGTCCGCCGTGTTGCGGACGATCGGCCCCATCTGGTCGGGGTTCATCTGATAGGCTGGCATCAGGTTGATCAGGCTTTCGGCGTCCTGAGCCCATTTGGAGACCCAGTCCTTGTCTTCCATCCGATATAGATTGCACATGGCAGCAATTCCTCCGTTGCGACCGAATGCAGTTGTGTGGTGAGTTCCGCCTCCGTCGCTAGTCGAGCTTGTAAACGTCGGCATTGTCTTGCCGTTCCCGCAAGCCTTTGTAGGAGGCATGGCGTAGCTTGCCGTCCGCCGTCCACGCCCGGAACTCGATCTCTGCAATCAGTGTTGGCTCGACCCAGACGATATCTGATTTTTCGGGAAAGGGTACAGGCGGCTGCTTTCGCTTCCAGCGCAGCTTGTCCAGCATCTTGCGCAGCCTGATCATCTCGGCTTCCTTAAAACCTGTACCGACGTTTCCGACATGAATGAGCTCGTCACCGCGATAGGCAGCAAGCGCCAGCGAGGCGAACCCGGCAGGCGATGCCGTCGATGGCTCATAGCCCACGATCATGAACGCTTCGCTCCCAACGCATTTGATCTTCACCCAGTCCCCGGTCCGGCCGGAACGATAGGGCTGATCGAGATGCTTGCCGACGATGCCCTCGAGACCAAGGCTGCCAACGTGTTCCAGCAGGATCGCGGGATCGGCGTCAATGGTTTCCGAAAGGCGGATCGCGCCGTCGTGTCCCTTCAGCGTATCCTCGAGAAGATGGCGGCGTGAGCGGTATTCAATATTCCGCAGATCATGACCGTCGAGATAAATAAGATCGAAGGCGTAGAGGATGGCGTCCGAAGCTCGGTTGCCAAAAGTCTTTCCAGAGGCACCCAACGATTTCTGCAGCAGCCCGAAATCCGGCCGCCCTTCATCGTCAAGCACAACCGCCTCGCCATCGATGATCATCGTTGCCGGCCCAAGCGCCCGGGCAGCCTGCTCGATCGCCGGAAACCGGTGCGTCCAGTCATGGCCGCTACGCGTGAGGATGCGGACCCCAGTCGGCTCGATATGGACAGCCAGTCGATAGCCATCCCATTTCAGCTCCCAGCTCCATTGGTCGCCTTGTGGAGGATGCGCCTTCAATTGGGCGAGCGCCGGCTCGACGCGATCGGGCATCGGATCAAACAGCAGCTGGGGCTGTGCGGGATTGCGCTTCCGACGCGGCTTTGACCGCAGCGGGGCTTCGCTATCACGAAGGAGCGGCTTTGATCTCGGTGGCTTCGTCATGCAAACGAGTTCAGCACGAAAACCTTAAGAAGATTGTGACGCCGTTCATCTATCCCCGCTATCCACCATTCTAGACCCGGCGGTCGCAAGGGCCGCAAAAATTTCTGTTTCCCCTTACCTCCTTGAATCCTTTTCGAATCTTCGACTTTGCTAATACTGGGATAATATTCCTCAACCATGTGGCGCTTGACTCTTTTGCATTACGAGAACAAACAATGAACATATAGCCCGTACGACATAATGTCGATCCTTTGAACACGACCTTGAAGGGAGCCGTGAACGATGACTGCTGCCCGTCAGAGGGTGATTTGTGACTTGCGCGACCGCATCGCGTCGATGGAAGGGGTATCCGCGAAGCGGGCCGGAACACTTTCTTTTGGCGTTCCCGAGATCGATGCGGCCTTGCCCGGCGGTGGTCTCGCCTATGGCGCGTTGCACGAGTTTGCAGGCGGTGGTTCGGGCACCGTCGATGGCGCAGCGGCCGCCCTTTGTGTTGCCGGCATTGCCGCACGAACAAAAGGCCCCGTCATCTGGTGTCTGACGCGGCCGGATCTGTTTTTTCCGGCTCTGGCCCATGTGGGTCTGCATCCTGACCGCGTCATCTTTGTTGAATCCGACAAGGAAGAGGATGTGCTGGCCAATATGGAGGAGGGCCTTTCTTTCGGCGGACTTGGCGCCGTCGTCGGTGAACTTGTCCGCCTGCCCATGGTCAGTTCCCGCCGGTTGCAGCTTGCAGCCGAGCGAACCGGGACCATGGCGCTTGGCGTTCGGCGATGGCGGCGACAGACGGAGGCCAATGACTTTGGCCAGCCGACGGCCTCGACCACGCGGTGGCGTGTCAGCGTGATGCCGTCGGAAGAGTTGCCGGTAGCGGGGGTGGGCAGGCCACAATGGTTTCTGGAATTGATGCGCGTGAAAGCGGGTGAATGTGCTGAGTTTCTCGTGAGGGCGTGTGATGACAAGGGTCGTCTCGATCTATCTTCCGGATCTGCCGACGGATCGCATTCGTCGGGCCGATCCGTCTATTGCGCCTGAACAGCCAATCGCCGTGATCGCAAAAAGCGGCTCGAAGCGATGGGTGTCTGCCGCCGATCCGGCTGCCAGAAAGGCGGGCGTGCATACCGGCATGGCAGCCGCAAAGGCGCAGTCGCTGTTTCGCGGCCTGATGCTGGTTGACGCTGATGCCGAAGCCGATCGAGCCGCACTTGAGCGCATCACGCTCTGGGCGCTGACGATCTATTCGCCGATCGTCGCGGTCGACGGGATTGATGGCATCGTCATGGATACAGAAGGCGCCGATCATCTGCAGGGTGGCGAACTATCAATGGTGAATGGCATCGCCAACCGGTTCCTCGCGAAAAAGCTGACCGCTCGTGTGGCGGTTGCCGACAGCTGGGGTGCTGCCCATGCTTGCGCCCGCGCCATCAATCGCGAAACGATTGTCGTTCCATCTGGCGAGACGGCCCGTGCCGCCGAAAAACTGCCGATCTCGCTTTTGCGCCTGCCGTCAAAGATCGTCTCTGATCTGCGCATTCTCGGTTTCCAGACGATCGGCGAACTTGCCAACACCCCGCGGGCCCCGCTGACATTGCGTTTCGGTCCAGAGGTCGGCCGCCGTCTCGACCAGATGCTGTGTCGTGTCGCCGAGCCGATCGAGCCGATCCGGACCGCAGAGCTGGTTGAAGTCTCCAAGACCTTCGCCGAACCGATCGGGGCTGCGGAAACCATCGACAAATATGTTGGCCGTCTGGTCGTCCAACTCGTTGGCGAACTCCAGAAGCGCGGGCTTGGCGTGCGCCGTGCCGACCTGATCGTCGAGAAGGTCGATGGCACGAGACAGGCCATCCGCGCCGGAACCGCCAGACCCGCCCGCGATGTCGCCTGGCTGACAAAACTGTTTCGGGACCGGACGGAAAAGATCGAGCCGGGCTTCGGGATCGAAAAGCTGATCCTGGTCGCCGTGATAGCCGAGCCTCTCGAGGAGGCTCAGAAAGCCTCTGCTCTGGTCGAGGATGACGTCACTGATGTAACGCCGCTGATCGACCTCTATGGAAACCGGGGGCAGAGGGTTTATCGCGTCGCGCCGGTCGCCTCCGATGTGCCGGAACGCTCTGTCCAGCGCATCAGCCCCGTCGCTGAACCGATCGCCGTTGCCTGGGTCAGCCATTGGCGCCGCCCCGTCCGTCTCTTGCCGAGACCTGAGTTGATCGAGGCGATCGCGCTGATGCCGGACCGGCCGCCAGTCTCCATCGTCTGGCGTGGCAAACGCCGTAAGATCAAGCGTGCCGACGGGCCGGAACGTATCTTCGGGGAATGGTGGCAGCGAGATGCCGAAATGGACGCCGTGCGCGACTATTTCGTCATAGAGGATGAGGCAGGCGAGCGCTTGTGGGTGTTCCGCTCCGGCGACGGTGTTGATCCGCAGACCGGATCGTATCGCTGGTTCTGCCACGGGATATTCGCATGAGCTACGCCGAACTTCAGGTCACGACACATTTTTCTTTTCTTCGTGGTGCCTCGTCGGCGCAGGAGTTGTTTGATGCTGCAAAACTCCTTGGGATCAGTGCGATCGGCGTCGTCGATCGTAATTCGCTGGCCGGGATTGTTCGCGCCCTTGAAGCATCCCGCGCGACAGGTCTCCGCCTCGTCGTTGGCTGCCGTCTCGATCTCGCCGACGGCATGTCGTTGCTCGTCTACCCGATAGACAGAGCTGCCTACTCACGCCTGACCCGGCTGATTACGCTCGGCAAGTCACGTGGTGGCAAGGACAACTGCATTCTGCACTGGGATGACATTGTTTCCTACTCGGAAGGCATGATCGGTATTCTGGTGCCGGATCTGCCGGACGCCACCTGTGCAGCACAGCTTCGCAAGATGGCTGGAGCGTTTGGTGACCGCGCTTACGTGTCGCTGTGTCTGCGCCGACGCCCCAATGACCAGATGCGGCTCCATGAGATTTCCAACATGGCGGCACGGGTCAGGGTCAAAACCGTGGTCACCAATGACGTGCTGTTTCATGAGCCGGGCCGGCGGCAGTTGCAGGACATCGTCACTTGCATCAGGCACAACACCACGATCGACGATGTCGGCTTCGAGCGCGAGCGTCATGCCGACCGGTATCTGAAGCCTCCGGAAGAAATGGCTCGCCTGTTTCCGCGCTACCGGCAAGCCCTGGCGCGAACCATGGAGATCGTGCGGCGCTGCACGTTCTCACTCGAGGAGCTTACCTACCAATATCCCGAAGAGGCGATCGTGCCGGGCAAGGATGCTCAGGGATCGCTCGAGCATTATGTCTGGCAATGCGTGCCGGATCGTTATCCGGAAGGCTTGCCGCCCGACGTGTTGAAAACCGTACGGCATGAGCTCGATCTCATCCGCGCCATGAAATATGCGCCGTATTTTCTGACGGTGTTTTCGATCGTGCGCTTTGCGAGAAGGCAGGGCATTCTCTGCCAGGGCAGGGGATCGGCGGCCAACAGCGCCGTCTGCTATATTCTCGGCATTACCTCTATCGATCCATCGACCAACGATCTCCTGTTCGAGCGTTTCGTCAGCCAGGAGCGCGACGAGCCACCTGATATCGATGTCGACTTCGAGCATGAACGGCGCGAGGAGGTCATCCAATGGATCTACAAGACCTACCGACATGACAAGGCTGCCCTCTGCGCCACCGTTACGCGGTATCGTGCCAAGGGAGCGATCCGCGATGTCGGCAAGGCGCTCGGCCTGCCGGAGGACGTGATCAAGGCCTTGTCGTCGGGCATGTGGTCCTGGTCGGAGGAAGTGCCCGACAGAAACATCCGCGAGCTCAATCTCAACCCTGACGACCGGCGCTTAGCGCTCACCCTGAAACTGGCGCAGCAGCTGATGGGAGCCCCGCGCCATCTTGGCCAGCATCCAGGAGGATTTGTCCTCACCCATGACCGGCTGGACGATCTCGTACCGATCGAGCCGGCAACGATGAAGGACCGCCAGATCATCGAGTGGGACAAGGACGATGTCGAGGCGCTGAAGTTCATGAAGGTGGATGTGCTCGCACTCGGCATGCTCACCTGCATGGCAAAGGCGTTTCATCTCATCCGTGAGGATAAGGGCGAGGATCTCGATCTGTCTACGATCCAGCAGGAGGACGCAGCCACCTACGCAATGATCCGAAAAGCCGATACGCTTGGGACATTCCAGATCGAAAGCCGCGCGCAGATGGCGATGCTGCCGCGCCTGAAACCCCGCACCTTCTACGATCTGGTCGTGCAGGTGGCGATCGTCCGGCCCGGTCCAATCCAGGGCGACATGGTGCATCCCTATCTTCGCCGCCGCGAAGGCAAGGAGCCGGTCGAATATCCCACGCCCGAACTGGAAGCCGTGCTCGGCAAGACTCTGGGCGTGCCGCTGTTTCAGGAGAGCGCCATGCGCGTCGCCATGGTCTGCGCCGGTTTTACCGGTGGCGAGGCCGACCAGCTGCGCAAGTCGATGGCGACCTTCAAGTTCACCGGCGGGGTCTCACGCTTCAAGGAAAAACTCGTCTCCGGCATGGTCAAGAACGGCTACTCAGCCGAGTTCGCCGAAAAGACCTTTTCCCAGCTCGAAGGTTTTGGCTCCTACGGCTTTCCCGAAAGTCACGCAGCCTCTTTCGCGCTGATCGCCTATGCCTCGAACTACATCAAATGCCATTATCCGGATGTCTTTTGTGCAGCCCTCCTCAACAGTCAGCCGATGGGTTTTTATGCTCCGGCCCAGATCGTCGGTGATGCGATCAAGCATGGCGTCGAGGTGCGACCTGTGTGCGTCAACCGCTCGCGCTGGGACTGCACTCTGGAAAAGATCGGCAGCTCCGATCGGCATGCTGTCCGGCTTGGATTTCGGCAGGTGAAGGGACTGGCTGTCGCTGACGCAGCGCGGATCGTGACGGCACGCATGAACAGTCCTTTCTTATCCGTCGATGACATGTGGCGCCGGTCCAGCGTGCCGACGGAGGCGCTTGTCCAGCTGGCAGAGGCCGATGCCTTTCTGCCATCGCTCAAACTCGAACGGCGCGATGCGCTCTGGGCCATCAAGGCGCTGCGCGATGAACCCTTGCCGCTGTTTGCCGCTGCGACCGAGCGCGAGATGGCGGCAATTGCTGAGCAGCAGGAGCCGGAGGTCGCCCTTCGGCAGATGACGGACGGGCACAACGTCATCGAGGATTACAGCCATACGGGCTTGACGCTACGGCAGCATCCGGTTGCGTTCCTGCGCAGGGACCTGTCGGCACGCAACATCATCCCCTGTGCGGAGGCGATGAATGCTCGGGATGGGCGATGGGTTTATACTGCAGGTCTGGTGTTGGTGCGCCAGAAGCCCGGGTCTGCCAAGGGTGTCATGTTCATCACCATCGAGGACGAAACAGGCCCTGCCAACATCGTCGTCTGGCCGTCACTGTTCGAGAAGCGCAGGAGCGTGGTGCTGGGATCCTCGATGATGGCGATCAATGGGCGGATTCAGCGGGAAGGGGAGGTCGTGCATCTTGTCGCGCAGCAATTGTTTGACCTGTCAGGCGATCTCGTTGGCCTTGCCGATCGGGATGTCGAGTTCAAGCTGCCGGCCGGGCAGGGCGACGAGTTTGCCCACGGCGGCGGCGGGCCGGATTCGCGTGATCGACAAAAGCCCGTTGTCCCGCGGGACATGTTCACACCCGATCTCCATATCGATACGCTGAAGGTGAAGAGTAGGAATTTTCATTGATTTCGGCACGCTTGCAAGCCTTCATCCATGCTGCTGAACCTGTCAGGAAGCCACGAGTTTCGACTTTAGAGCTGGAGTCAATCCACCAGCGTGAACTGCATTCTCAGATGCTGGACGTCTTCCATCAGGGGGACGGTTCTCTTGGTTTTAGGTGCACTCCTTCCCTGTCGTAGATATCCGTGTCCGACCCGTCGTTAGACTGTTCTGCTTGCTAGCATGAAGTCGAGCATGATCTCCTGGATAGCTTCGACCATTTGATCGCCATTGGCCGTCCCGCATCCTGCATCGCGCGCTACCTTTAGTAGGGCGGTTTCGCCGTGTCCGGCGATTACGTCACCGATAAACATGGAGCTTTTGAAAAGCACTGGATTAACCGGAAGGGGATCATCATCTGCCATCCCCATCGATGTGGCGTTGCAGACCATATTACATCCGACTGGGTCGGCCGGTCCGACACGGATACGTCTATCTCCCCTTTCGTTGAGAAGTTCGACCAGAGTGTTCGCTCGATCTTGATTGATATCGTAGACGATCAACTCCCGCACTCCCGCATCAAGCAGGGCCACGGCAATTGCACTTCCAGCTCCACCGGCACCGAGAAGAAGCACTTTCGCGCCGTCGGGTTGTGCGCCTTGGTCCTTCTGCGCCTTCACGAATGCCAAACCGTCGAGCATGTCGCCGTGCCAAGTATCGTCCGCATTGCGGCGCATGACACTGACAACTCCAAATAGTTTGGAGGTGCCCGAACTTGTTGCACAATAGTCGAAAGCAGCGAACTTGTGCGGCATCGTGATGAGAAGGCCATCGATATTAGGAATGGCATTGAAGCCTTCCATAGCGGCAGCGAGGGCACCTTCGGCCACCTGCATCGGAACGCAAATTGCGTTGCGCCCCCGTGCCGCGAACCCTCGAGTCAACCTCTCTGGAGACTTCACGTACTTGATCGGGTCTCCGACAATCGGAAATAGTCGGGTTTCGCCATTCAGCGGCTCTAGCATCATATTGCCTCTCACTCGATTTCCTTAGCGAGAACAGTCTCACACAGCTACGCCGGTAGATCAGTCCGGCACCAGCTCTGAAATTTGACCGTACGAGACCAGCAAACGCGGGTTCGCCATAGTCCCGCTCTCCTCGTCTACTGTGACAGTGTATGTCGCAACGCCCACGTGCCGTGGAGCCATTGCGTTAGCCATTCTCTCGGCGGATCCTTGGCTGGTTGCGGGTCGCATTTCGCCCGGCACAACACCGCCACGGCTGTTTTTGAACTGCACTACGATGATTTTTCTTCATCGGCCATGTTGCGTACTCCTCGTTTGTTCTACAAATGTTCTCATTTTAGGGAGGAGTCAATATCTAAGGTCCAGACTTGAAGTGCTTAAACGCTGAGGCCACGCAACTTTGTCAGTTGTTCAAGAAGCCAGAAGCTCCATGAATGCGTCCTCGATCTCCTTGGGGATGAGTTCAGGCATCTTCAATAGAGTTGTTTGAGTGACTTGGGCCGTCAACTTTCCGGATCCGGCATTCTTGACGTTTTCGAAGACCGGATATGCTTTTACTATCGCATCTTCGAGCGGGTGGGCCGGATACTCTAGGTATCTTTTGTCCACGTTCAACGACATTCCGCCATGATAGCTGCAAGGCACGCCCGTTAACGGATCTGACCCCAGCACGCGTGTGGTAACAGCGTCAACTAGCTCTTGCCACTTTGATACATCTAGGTATTTGAGATCATAGACACTTATCGAAGGATCGAGCCCAAAGTGTGCAGCACTAGTCGGGAGGAGGCGGTATAATTCCGCAGCTAGGACAACGGGGTCCAGTATGATGTTCTCTAACGCGTAACGCCGCCCCGCCGCGAGCACTCTTATTCTATCGGTTGGTTTGCTTGAAAGATCCCAGTCTATTAGGCCGTAGACCGTCGTGTTGCCTGCGGACTTCAGATCGTTCACAATTCGAATTACATCTGCCTTGCTACTATTTGAGTGGGTTGAGCCCGTAGCCATGAATTGGAGCGAAATTGGTGAGGCAAATGACGGTTTCAGAATTTGATAAAGCGCATCCAAATTTTTAGCTTCAATGGGGCTTTCAGCGAATATTTGACGCCTGTCATTCAGCGAAACTGACAGGGTGGGGACACCCGCTGAGAGACCAGCGATTGCTCTGTCTTTAGATATCCGCGCGAGTCCAGGCTGACCTTTAGTCATGATACACACCGCTGCTTGATCACACTGCGCAATAGTCGATGGAGAGTGTGTAGTCGCAATGACGTGCATTCCAAAATCGTCAATTAGGACGTCGTTTATAACCTTCAGGTAAGTGCGCGCCATTGCAGGATGCAACGGCGCGTCTACCTCATCCAGTAAGGCAAGAATCGGCTTGCGGTTCGGCTTGAACTTGCTCTTCGCCAGATATCCGCAAACTGCCAACTTAAGTATTACTTTTTCGCCAGAAGAAAGCTGCTCGGGGGAGAGGCTGGTTCCATCACTTGTGAGCAGTTTCGCTGGTGAGTAATCGAGTTTAGTTCGCTCCGGCGCTTCAAATCTAGCGTCGAGTCCCATGTCAAAAAGGATAGTGTTTAGGACTTCCCAAGGAGGTCTACCATGTTGCTGTTCGAATTCCTCGCCGGACAACGGGTCGGCTGTCGATTCTCCGTAGGTCCGCCTGACTCTCCTGAGGTCGTCAACTAACTGAAGATGTCGATACTCAGAGAATATTCTGCCAACCGAAACGTCAAACAATGCGGGCATGTCGGAATTGTTTTCCCGAATTTCCTCTTCCGTGAGTAAATAGTAGGGCAAGCCAGTTCGCTGCTGTGCGATTGCGAATATCTCGGTGCCGCCTGACATCCTGGCGCTAGGAGAATATACATTGGTCGGACTAGCGCGGTCCCGTAATTTCAGCAAAACCGAATGGAGTGCTGCGGCAAACTTTTTCGTGCTATTAGAAGTGGAGCCTTTCAAGGTTTCCCTTGTATGCTCCCGAGTTTCTGTCACAGATAGCCCATTAGAAGCTCCCCATCGATACCATTCACTCCTAAGTGGCTCATTCCGAGTTACAGCGCTTCTGATAAGGTCCTCGCGCGAACTTAACTGATCAAATCTTTGGCTGCCGGGTTCGTCTTTGATCTTGAAATCGTCTGCGGTGAACAGGACCGTTGGCGGTGGCACCGGTGAGTTCGAGGTCTCGTAAAGGTCACATTTTATAGCGCCGGTATGGAGGCCGTTGAGAAGTTGACTTTTGCCACTGCCGTTTAACCCTGTGACTACTGTAAATTTTCCCAAGTCCGAACGAAATTGCAGTAGAGAACCGTACTTCTGTTCAAGCCAAATATGCATTGCCTTCACCCCCGGTATTTGACGAGCACGGACAGTTGGTCCCGAGAAGGCTACTTCTACCTTTATGAGATTTAAAAAATCTTTTCCGCCACTTCGGTTTGGGGTCCATGGGTATATCACACGGTTTGCCTCTTCAGTAAAAGCGGCCCAACGCCGTTCAGATGCTCGCCAAATCTTCTTGCTCTCGCTCCCGTTTTTTCGTTCTCTTCCTCATAGATGCCTATTTTCAGACTTGGGCTTGGCGACAATCATCTTCCGCATCGCACTCGCCGCCAACTCAGCGCGACCGCCGAGATAGTGTATGTCGAGAATAGTCTCGACATCCTTCAAGCTGTGACCGGTCACTGCGGCGATCTCCGGCACGGTACAACCGGCCAGCGCCATCCGCGTGATCGCTGTACCGCGTAGATCGTGGAAGGTGAGGTCGGTTATCCCTGCCTTGGCGCAACACTTTCTCCAAGAGGTATTGAACCCATCGCTTTTCCAGGCGCCGCCGCGGCTGTTTAGAAGAATGGCGCCGGCGCCACTCTGCGAACGAAGAACATCTGCAAGCGGTCCCATGGGTACCAAAACGCGCGACTTCGTTTTCGACTGTGTGAAGCGCAAGTTGGTGCCATCGAAATCGCTCCAAGCGAGGCGCAGAAGGTCTCCTTTACGCTGGCCGGTCCAGAGCGCCAATTGAATAGCAATACGCATGTAGGGAGGCGATACGGCTTCAAAAGCGGCGACGTCAGCGCCAGTCCAGATCCTGTCTCGTCTGGTCGATCGGTACAATCGGCCGCCACGCGTGGCGATGTTGACTGAAATTATCCCCCGATCTTTCGCAAATGACAGCACACGAACCAAGACCATCCACGCAAAGTCCGCCGTCCTTGGGGTGTCTGCCAAAGAATCCCGCCACTCCTTAAACGCGCCGCGCGTCGACGGTTGCTGTAGTTCCTCTAGCGATAGCTGGTCGAACTTCGTTCGAATCTTATCCAAATATCGATCGTACTCGTGACGCGTTCCGGGCTTGGTTCGGCGAAAATCAGAAGAGTCGCGATAGAGAGTTATGAGCGTCGATAGGTTGGTAGGTGAGGGCGCTCTGCGCTGCTCGTGGGCTAGACTGAATGCGTCATCGAGAAGAGGATCGCCGGGCTGGATCGGCTCGCCTTTGTCGTTCTTTAGCAGCGGCCCACCGCGCCACGCATAGCAGTAGTAGATGGTCTTGCCGCTGGCGAGAGTCTTCTTGACCGTGGCCAGGCCCTTTAAGTTTGCGTCACGCATAGCTCAACCCTTCCGCAAAGGAGCAACCTGCCGCCGGCAGAATGCCGAAAGCGTTTTGTCGTCTCCTCATGTGGTGGCGGTGCGCTTGGTGGCCGCGAAGGTAGGTTAGGCAGTATCGTGTGCGTGGGTCAAGTGCGAGTTGTCCGAGGTTTTTTGATCTTTATTGACTTACGTTGCACGTTGCCTGGGAGATTGTTGCCCGCTTTCTTCTGCGTGAGCCTTGTAAGTTTCGCTTGGAGAGACTTGTTTCGTTCGTCCTCTTCCTCCTTACTGATATCGCGCCAGAAGCGAGTTTCCTCGCTCCACTCTTTCACGACGGCCTCCATCTGTGGAGCGGACTCGATTTCGCATACGATGACGCACCATCCATGATCGTTGTCTACGCTGTCGACGAAATAGCGCCTCTGGACGCTGTAAAAGCGGTAGACATCATCAAGGCCCCATTTGGCATATGTGTCACCCACGTTAGGTACAGCACCTTGGAAGTGGTCTGTATCAGCTCCAATAACCGCCTCAATAGTTCCGTCTGAATGAAGGCAGTATATTCGAACGTCAAAACCTTCACCGCTCATAGGCGCCGCCCTCAAGATTTTGTTGTGACGCCGTAGCCCTGCGCAGTTTCGCCTTGGTCGATGAAGATCACGCCGGCGGCTTCGAGGGACGCGACAATTTTATCAATCGTGTCGATCCTTCCTCCTAGTTCGCCACTGGCCGCCTCCAGTCTCTTTATTGTGGGCTCCGACACTCCCGAAGCCGCTGCCATATCAGACTGGGACCAGTCCAACAGCGCCCTAGCGGCTTTAATTTGGCGAATTGATACTTTTCGTATTGACACTGCTGCACCTCATGTTGATACTAATAGTATCGAAAATACAGAGACACGCAACACGGAACCGAAACGATGGTTAACGCAAAGTTACCGGCGAACGCCGAAGGCATGCCAGAATCCTTCATATCCCGAATGACCCGCCTTTATATCGAGCTCGACACGATTGGCAGTCGCGTTGGCAACATGCCCGATGATGCGATGGACTATATCACCGACGCGGCCAGCATCGTCCGCAGGGCGGTTATTGAGGCGCCTGTCAAGACTGAGGCTGACATTGCCGGGAAGTTTCGCTTTGCTGCCATGCTCATTGAGGATCCGCACGGGATCATCTGTGATGAGGAGGAAGCGGCAGCGATCGCGGTTCGCGAGCTATTCAAGTTCCGTGAGGACGAATGGGCCGCGATGCGCGCGGAGGCGAGGTCATGAAGAAACAGGCGAAGCGCTACCCGGTTGGCACGCTGATCGTTGTCGACAAGCTGATTTACGAAATAGTCCGCTAAAATGGCGACTGCGTCATCTTCTCGCGAAAGGGGCGCGAGTTAGCAACGGCAGCCAACTGGCTTTCGCACATGGTCACCGACGCCATCCTTCCAACAACACGGCCCGCTAGCTCAACCGGATAGAGCGGTAGACTTCTAATCTGCAGGTTCCACGTTCGAATCGTGGGCGGACCACCAGTTCCCAGCTGGCCTTATGACATGCAAGGCCAGCCAACTTGCCGCAGCGCGCCTTCGGGCAGCGCGCGGTCTTTTATTCCAAATGCCTATACCCCCGGCCTAAGAGGCCTCACCAGCTGCACCACGCGCTCCACCACTGCGCGGGCCGGGGGTGGTAATCAATCAACCGAGGAGACCTTTATGATTTCAGCGATTCTATGCGTCGCAATCGCCGTGTTTTTTGCCGCCGCCATTGTCGGAATGATTTTGATGATGGCGGACGTCCACCCCAATGGCACTGCAATCAAGGTCACTGGATGGATCATGGTAGGCGCGACGACCGTCATAGGCGCGATATTCATAGGCGTACTGCTCGTGCAGGCCGCAATCGCCATCTGATTTCCACGCCACCACAGCGCCGAGAAGGCCCGCCAGAATCACCAACCGGGCAGCGCTGTGCGGGTGTCTCCGCCCGTATGTGCACAGTTAGTGCGCGGATAGAAAATGGGTTATCCGGGCGGTATTAGAAGTTGAATTATGGATTAGAATTTGGTTGTATTAGCGAGTTCGAAGTTTGACCTTGGATATCGGTTGTCTGCTTTTTATGGGATGAATAAATGCGGGTTTGTGGAGTCGATATAAAATCAAAAGAAGCTATCGTCGTAATCTGCGAGCCATCTTCGGGTGCTGCTAACGTGGTTGAGGCAAGTACAAAGCGAATAAAGTTGGATGACGGTGCTGATGGGCCCGCATTGAAGTCCATGAAGATGGCTATAGACAGCTATTTACACGAGCAGAATATTGACGTGGTGGTAATCAAAGAACGAGCAACCGGGGCGATGGGTGCGTCGGGCGTCACATTTAAAATTGAAGCCCTTTTTCAGATGTCTCACAACGATGTCGTCCTGGTCCACGGAAACACGCTCAGGAAGTTTACAAAGAAGAACGTGGCGGGCGCCCCCGCCGGACTAAACGCATATCAGAAGGACGCATTTACGTCTGCCGCTTGGCTCCTCAACGAAAAAGGGCTGTTGTGATTATCAATAGTCTGTCGGTCCCAGAAGACGTCAAGGTCGCACTTCGAGAGCTTGAGAAGCAAATTGAGTTTCATAAAGCCTCTGACAAAGGCCAGAATGGCCATGTTTTGTTTGGAACGAACCGAGTGCTCGGCCGACCAGACGTCGTTAAGCTGTACTACTGGGAGAGCGGCGACCACGCTGAACCAGAGTTGCTAGCAAAACTCGAACACCCTAACATACTCAAAGTCTACCACGCCGCTTCGATTGATTTAGAATGGGCGTTCTTTACGACGAAGTTCTGTGACGGTGGTGATCTCGACACGGTTCTAGAAAAAGGCCCGCTTGGCTTGCGGGAGGCGGTTGACGCCGTCATGATGGTCGCATCCGGCGTGAGTTTTCTCCATGGCAATGGCTTCCTGCACCGCGATCTCAAGCTTGAAAACGTATATCGAGACAACGAACAAATCGTAATAGGAGATTTCGGCTCCGTTTCTCCGTGCGACGCGCAAGGGCATTGCAAAACGCTTACCCGCCACTCCCTGCTGTACAGACCGCCTGAGGCCACTGTCACAAACGATTACTTCAAGGAAAGTGACGTTTATCAGTTGGGCCTGATGCTCTTTCAGTTACTGGGCGGATGCCTACCGTACGATGAGCGCGATTGGCTAAGTAGCAAACAGCAATCTGAATATGATGCGCTTAAAGGTACAACCGATAAAGGGAACTACGCCACTAAAATCATTGAGGAAAAGATAAACAAAGGTCGCCTCCTGGATATGGATACTCTACCTCCATACGTGCCAAAGAGCGTCGTGACCTTCATAAGAACCGCAACCCGCGTCGAAAGAAAAAATAGACACAAATCCGTGGCTGACTTCATCGCGGCACTGAATAATATGAAGCGCAGGATTCCTGATTGGCGTCCTGACGGGGGTCATATTGTTCTCCACCGGCCAAAGAAACGTATGCGCGTGCTAGCTAATGGCGGGACGTTCGCAATTGAAAAAGACGTAGGAAGCGGCTGGAAGAGACAGCACGCGCTGAAGCCAAAAACAATGAGGGATGCGGTCATTTTTGCGGAGAACATATAAAAAAGGCCGGCGCTTCTCTGCACCGACCTTTCTTTTGCTTCTCTGCGCCGCCAGTACATCCGTGGTCGACGATAAAGCCGTATGGCCACATAACTCGATCCGGCGGGATCGGTTGCATTAGGTTAGAAAAGATAGCGCCACAATGCAGCCGAATACAAATTCGTCGGCATCTGGCGACACACGTAGCCGTTCAATCGATCGAGGAACACACCACGCAACAGCGGAGCACTTTTCGTACGCAATGAGGGCGTCTTTGTATCTGTCCAGCTCCTCCGCGTACTTCTCCTTTAGTTGTTCGCTCGACGAGAATCTTGATGCCTCAACCCTCAGTGTATAGAACGCACAAGCGGCACGACGAAACGATCTCTGCGGCGGAAGCTTTCTCGCGTCCTCAATCGCTTCGTCAAGTTTCGAGCGCAAGTGTAAAGACAATGACGCAGCGTTCAACGGCAGGCGTCGTTTAACGGACTTCGCCTCGAATTCGATATTCTCCCCGGCCAAAAACACGTAGAGATCACAACGCCCGTTCGAATTCCGGTCTTCGGCGAATTTTGAAGCGGTGTATTCCTCTAACGCAATGCCACCCTTTAACCAAGAAGCAGCGGCGAGCATAGAGATGTTGGCGCGTTCGTTGAAGAAGAACGGCGCTTCCCGTCCATCCATTGCGCCGCAATACTTCGTCGTCGCTTCGATCCAGCCATCAAGCAGCTGTCTGGCTGCAGGCTCAAAGCCGCGAGACGTACGCCTAACCCATTTACTGCTTTTCATCTATGCACCGAACACTAGTCACAACGCGGTTAGCCACATTCGGCGGCGCTGGCAAGAACTTGCCAGCGAGTGGACCCGCATAGCAAAAGGGTGGCCTCACGACTGCCCTCCACTTCAGATCCGAGCCGCACCCGTTGGGAGCTGACCGAGCCCAGTCGCAAAAAGCCGCCAGCCCTGCAAGGCCACATTCAGTTCACCCCTCCGTCACCGTTTTCAGCCACTTCCATCCCTCGAATTTGTCGCCTTTCTCCCTGATCTGCGTGTAACGCTTTAAGCTGTTCCAGGTGCGGTGGCCGGATACGCTGGCGGCGAGGGGGATCGTCCTTCCCATCTCGAACAGGCGTGAAATCCCTTCGTGCCGCAGATCATGGAAGTGTAGGTCATCGATCTCAAGGAACTGGCAGGCGCGTGTGAACGCGGCGCCGACCCCGGCCGTACCGTAGGGGAATATCCGTGGCCCATTCTTCGGCATAGCCTTGATGATCTGCATTGCCTCAGGTGGAAGCTCGCACCACACGTCGTTACCCTTCTTCTGGCCAGGATGCTTTAAATCCCTGACAAGAATGCGGCTGTGAACCTCGTCCAGATCCTCCCATTCTATGCGAACGATCTCCTCTTGCCGGCGCGTCGAATAAATAGCGAAGGCGACAACCCGATCCATGCGCGAGACATGCGGCGTCGCCTGATTTCGCTTGGTAAAGTGTTCCATGATCTTGTCGAGTTCGACGAGGGTAGGGCGGCGCGTTCGGCTCTCCGAATTTGCAATGGTATTGAGTTTCCGCAGCACGGTCTGTGCGTCGCGAATTGCAATAGGATCTAGCGGCATACCCCACGCCGGCCGAGCAATGGCGAATATGGAAGACAGGTGCGAAATGTAGCTTCCGACCGTCTGCGGCTTACGGCCTACTGCGAGTTGGTTTGCAAACGTAACGATGTCATCGCTCCGAATGTCTGCGCAGTCCATTGTGGCGATCTTGAAGGTTTTAATCGTACGAAGCACCTGTGCCTTCGTGGACCCCATTGTTCCTTTCTCTTTGAGGTACTGATCAATAGCGTCCGCCAGGGTGAAGCGGTCGGCGTTCAGCCGCTCCAGCGCACCAGGCTTGTCGATTTCAGTCTCGCGAAATCGAACCCACGCTTCTGCCTCTCGCTTACGGTCGAATGTCTTGGCCTCTCGGAAAACGATACGACCGCCTTTTTTTCGGAGGATCTGCGCGGTATAACCCACTGAACCGTCTTTTCGTTTTCTCGCGGTGATCGTTCCCATCGGTACAACATTCCTGTATCTGGTACGACGTCGTTGTACTTCACCATGGAAATCGGTGCAACAGCGTGAAAAAATGAGAAAGGGAGTGCTAAACCGTGACATTAAGCAAGCGAGCGTAAAGAGTTGAATTTTTACGAAAATGCAATGAAATCCGGCGAAAAAATCTTTGCTGTGGCCCCGATGATCGATTGGACCGACACGAGGTGCAGATTTCTGCACCGGCAATTGTCGAAGCGTGCGCTGCTTTATACGGAAATGATCGTTGTCGACGCCATCATCCATGGCCAGCGCGACAGGTTGCTCAACTATCATACTCAGGAACATCCGGTTGCACTGCAACTCGGTGGGTCGGATCCGCAGAAGCTTTCGGAGGCGGTGCGGATCGCCGGCGATTATGGCTATGACGAGATCAACCTCAATGTCGGCTGTCCTTCGGACCGGGTGCAATCCGGCACTTTCGGCGCCTGTCTGATGCGCGAGCCCGAGATTGTCGCGCAATGCGTGACGGCGATGAAGGCCGTTGCGAAGGTGCCGGTCACGGTCAAATGCCGCATTGGCGTGGACGATCAGGAGCCGGAAGCCGTGCTGCCGGATTTTCTTTCACGGGTTGTGGCAGCGGGCGCGGATGCGGTCTGGATCCATGCGCGCAAGGCTTGGCTGCAAGGGCTTTCGCCGAAGGAAAACCGCGAGGTGCCGCCGCTCGATTATGGTCTCGTCTATCGCATGAAGCGGGAAAATCCTGACATCTTCATAGGCATCAATGGCGGTATCGCCGATCTCGATCAGGCAAGCCTCCATCTGCACCATATGGACGGCGTGATGCTTGGCCGCGCGGCCTATCACAATACGTCCATCCTTGCCGATGTCGATCATCGCATTTATGGCGAAGAGTCCCGGCAAGCTGACTGGATGGGTCTGCGTGATGCGATGATGGCCTACGCCGCCGACTATATTGCCGCCGGCGGGCGCCTAAACCACGTCACCCGCCACATGATCGGCCTGTTTCAGGGCATGCCCGGCGCGCGCCGTTTCCGGCAAATCCTTTCCAGCGACGCCACACGGCCGGGCGCTGGAACCGAGGTGATCGAGGCGGCGTTCGCGGCAATCGATTTCAACCCTGCGAAAGAAATGGCTGGCTGAGCCAGTCAGACCAATTTCTGCAATACCTGTGCGCCGTTTGGTGCATTCACCTTGCCGCCGGTGATGAAGAAAGCGAAGACATCGCGCGGGGTCTTCTCGACTTGTCTGTCGGGAGCGATCAGCGGCAGGTCGTTGGGCACGTTACCCGCCGCATAGGTCTTGACCCGTTTTGCCCAATGGTCAATCTCGGCCTTCGGATAACAGGTCTCTATATCGTCTTCGCCCTTTTGCAGGCGGCAATAGACGAAATCGGCAGTTACGTCAGGCAGCATCGGATAATCGTGATGGTCGGCGCAGACGACCGCGACCTTGTGTTTGGCGAGAAGATCGATGAATTCCGGCACCTGAAATGTCGGGTTTCGCACTTCGACCACGTGGCGAAGGCTGATGCCGTCCTGTTTTTCGGGCAGCAATGCCAGAAACGCGCCGAAATCCTCGGCGTCGAATTTTTTCGTCGGCGCGAATTGCCAGAGAATCGGGCCGAGATGGTGGCCGAGTTCCGTCAGTCCCTGGGTCAGGAACTTCGTCATGGATTCACCCGCCTCGGCCAGGACCTTGCGGTTGGTGACAAAGCGGCTTGCCTTCAGGGAGAAAACGAAATCCTCAGGCACGTCCGCCGCCCATTTTGCGAAGGTCTCGGGTTTTTGGCTGCTATAATAGGTGCCGTTCACCTCGATCGCCGTCAGTTGCCGGCTGGCATGTTCCAGCTGGCGTTTTTTCGGCAGTTTTTCCGGATAAAACGTGCCTTCCCACGGCTCGAAGGTCCAGCCGCCGATACCGGTGCGGATCGTGCCTGATGTCGACATATACTGTTCCTCCTCGGGCTATCCGCCTTACGTACCTTGCTGCGAAGGGTGCGGATTACTCCGCAGCCTCGCGTTTTCCGGCTGGCCGACGTTCCAGAAGTTCCTTCAGGAAATGGCCGGTATAGGAGCGCTCGTTCTTGACGATGTCTTCCGGCGTGCCGGTTGCCACCACTTCGCCGCCGCCTGTGCCGCCTTCGGGGCCAATATCGATGATCCAATCGGCCGTCTTTATGACTTCGAGATTGTGCTCGATTACCACGACGGAATTGCCCTGATCCACCAGCGCCTGCAGCATTTCCAGAAGCTTGTTGACGTCGTGGAAATGCAGGCCTGTTGTCGGTTCGTCGAGAATGTAAAGCGTGCGGCCGGTGGAGCGTTTTGACAGTTCCTTGGCGAGCTTGACGCGCTGCGCCTCGCCGCCGGAGAGCGTATTGGCCTGCTGACCGACCTTGATGTAACCAAGGCCGACATCGAACAGCGCTTGCAGCTTGTCGCGCACGGCCGGAACGGCGGCGAAGAATTCAACGCCTTCTTCCACCGTCATATCAAGCACGTCGGCAATGGACTTGCCCTTGAATGTCACATCGAGCGTCTCGCGATTATAGCGTTTACCGTGGCAGACGTCGCAGGTGACATAGACATCAGGCAGGAAGTGCATCTCGATCTTGATGACGCCGTCGCCCTGGCAGGCTTCGCAGCGGCCGCCCTTGACGTTGAAGGAGAAACGGCCAGGTGCATAACCGCGCGCCTTTGCCTCCGGCAGACCGGCGAACCAGTCACGGATCGGCGTGAATGCGCCCGTGTACGTGGCAGGGTTGGACCGTGGCGTGCGGCCGATCGGCGACTGATCGATATCGATCACCTTGTCGATGAATTCGAAACCATCGATGCGGTCATGCTCGGCCGGAATTTCGCGCGCGCCCATCACCCGGCGTGCTGCCGACTTATAGAGCGTCTCGATCAAGAAGGTGGATTTGCCACCACCCGACACGCCGGTAACGGCGGTGAAAACGCCAAGGGGAACGGCCGCAGTCACATTCTTCAGGTTGTTGCCGCGTGCGCCGAAAACCTTGATTTCGCGGCCCTTCTTCGGCTTGCGGCGTTCTGCCGGCACGGCGACGCCGAGTTCGCCGGATAGATATTTGCCGGTTAGCGATTTCGGATTGGCCATCACCTCCTGCGGCGTGCCTTCGGCGATGACCTGACCGCCGTGAATGCCGGCGGCGGGGCCGATATCGACAACGTAATCCGCCGTCAAAATGGCATCCTCGTCGTGTTCGACCACGATCACCGTATTGCCGATATCACGCAGATGTTTCAGCGTATCGAGCAGACGGGCATTGTCGCGCTGGTGCAGGCCGATGGAGGGCTCGTCCAGAACATAGAGCACACCCGTGAGGCCGGAACCGATCTGCGAAGCAAGCCGGATGCGCTGGCTTTCTCCGCCGGAAAGCGTGCCGGAATTGCGTGACAGGCTGAGATAATCCAGCCCGACATCGTTGAGGAATCGCAGACGTTCGCGGATTTCCTTGAGAATGCGAACCGCGATCTCGTTCTGTTTGGCGTTCAGATTTTCCGGCAGCGTCTCGAACCAGTCGCGTGCCATACGGATCGACATCTGGGTGACTTCGCCGATGTGCATCCTGTTGATCTTGACGGCGAGCGCTTCCGGCTTCAGGCGATAGCCGGCGCAGGCCGGGCAGGGGGCCGCCGACATATAACGCTCGATTTCCTCGCGCGCCCAAGCGCTGTCGGTCTCTTTCCAGCGACGCTCCAGATTGGGAACGATGCCTTCGAAATTCTTCACCGTCTTGTAGGAGCGCGCGCCGTCCTGATAGTTGAACTCGATCTTGTCGTCAGTGCCCTGGAGAATGGCGTGCTGCGCCTCTTTCGAAAGGTCCGTCCATTTGCTCGACAGCTTGAAACCGAAGGCCTTGCCCAGCGCCTCCAGCGTCTGGTTGTAATAGGGGGAAGACGACTTGGCCCAGGGGGCAATCGCGCCATCCCGCAGGGTGCGTGCAGGTTCGGGCACGATCAGGTTTTCGTCCACCTTCTGCTGCGAGCCAAGACCGTCACAGGTGGGGCAGGCGCCGAAGGGATTGTTGAAGGAGAAAAGCCGGGGCTCGATTTCCGGGATGGTGAAGCCGGAGACCGGGCAGGCGAATTTTTCCGAAAACAGCATACGCTCATGGGTCTCATTGAGCGATTTATTGGCGGAGCCGCCAGCCGAGGTTTCTTCCGGCGGCAGGGGCTTGTCGGCAAATTCGGCCACTGCCAACCCGTCGGCGAGCTTAAGGCAGGTCTCGAGACTGTCGGCAAGGCGTGCCGCCATATCCGGGCGCACCACGGCGCGGTCCACCACCACATCGATATCGTGTTTGTACTTCTTGTCGAGGGCGGGAACGTCAGCGATTTCGTAGAACTGGCCATCCACCTTGACGCGCTGGAAGCCCTTCTTCATCAGCTCGGCGAGTTCCTTTTTATATTCGCCTTTGCGGCCGCGCACGATCGGCGCGAGAATATAAAGGCGCGTGCCTTCCTCGAAGGCAAGGATACGGTCGACCATCTGGCTGACCGTCTGGCTCTCGATCGGCAGGCCCGTCGCCGGCGAGTAGGGCACGCCGACACGCGCAAACAGCAGGCGCATATAGTCGTAGATTTCCGTGACCGTGCCGACCGTGGAGCGCGGGTTCTTCGAGGTGGTTTTCTGCTCGATGGAAATCGCCGGAGAAAGACCCTCGATGCGGTCTACATCCGGCTTCTGCATCATTTCGAGGAACTGGCGCGCATAGGCCGAGAGGCTCTCGACATAACGGCGCTGGCCCTCGGCATAGATTGTGTCGAAGGCAAGCGACGACTTGCCCGAGCCGGAGAGCCCGGTCATGACGATCAGCTTGTTGCGCGGTAGATCCAGATCGATACCCTTGAGGTTATGCTCACGGGCACCACGGATGGAAATCGTCTTCAGTTCACTCATGATAAAGCTCGGACAAAAATAACAGGCCTGATGGCGGCGCGTCCTTATGTAGTGACGCAACCGGACGTGTCGAGGTTTATTCCCTATCGATCGATGGCTTTTCGGCTCACTTGACTCGAATTTCGTGATTTAATAGAACAAAAAAGGAACAAATTGCAAGTGCGAATATACTCTCTGAGAAAGTCGGGATTATTCGCTGTGGATTGTTCCCCGTTGCGGTGCCCTTTGCGGGCGGCGATGGTTATTGTGTGCGGGATTTTTTGAAATGCAATTGCCGGTCACGATGGCTGGCGGACAGGATGACGAGATGGCTGGTAGCGTAAACAAGGTAATTCTGATTGGGAACGTTGGCGCCGATCCCGAAATTCGCCGGACGCAGGACGGCCGTCCGATCGCCAATCTGCGTATCGCCACCTCGGAGACGTGGCGGGACCGCAACAGCGGCGAGCGCAAGGAAAAGACCGAATGGCACACGGTCGTCGTTTTCAACGAAGGCCTGTGCAAGGTTGTCGAACAATATGTGAAAAAGGGCGCCAAGCTTTATATCGAAGGCCAGCTGCAGACGCGCAAGTGGCAGGACCAGACCGGTAACGACCGTTACTCCACCGAAGTGGTACTGCAGGGCTTCAACTCCACGCTGACGATGCTCGACGGTCGCGGCGAAGGTGGCGGCGGTAGCCGCAGCGGTGGCGACATCGGCGGTGGAGATTATGGCAGTGGCGGCGGTAACTACGGTGGCGGTTATGACCAGCAGCCGGCGGCCCGCGGCGGTGCCTCGCGTGGCGGCAGCCAGCCTTCCGGTGGCTTCTCCAGTGACATGGACGACGATATCCCGTTCTGATCGGAACAGTGATTGACGGGGCGGGCACCGGTCTAAACCGGTTGCCCGCTTCAAGGTCGCGACGACCTATGCCGCGGCTTTGTCCGCCAGCATCGCAACCATGACATCGGATTGCGAAAGAATACCCACCATCTTGCCGTTGGCGTCGATCACCGGCAGGTAATGCAGCCCTTCCTCCGCAAAGCGGATGATTGCTTCCTCAATCGCCGTTTCCGGCTGCACGGTTCTAACCGGCGATGTCATGATATCCTTGACGGTATCGTTAGGTGCGCTTGCGCCTGAGAGGATAAGGCGCAGGCGCTGCAGGAAACCGATGGAAGGGCGGCCGTTTCTCCAGCTAGCCTTTTCAAGAAAATCCGTCTGAGTGACGATGCCGACGATTTCGGCCCTGTCGTTGGTCACGGGCAGCGCCTTGAAATGGCGGTTGCGCATCAGTGCGTGGGCGTGGCGCAGGCTATCATCCGGGGCGACGCCGACCACATCGCGCGACATGACGCTGGCGCAATCGAGGTGGAGGGCGCGGCGACGCCAGGAGCGCAATTCCGTCTTGCGCAAAATCATCTCCAGCACATCGCGATCAATATCGAGAACCTCGTCATATTCCTTCAGCACCTCGTCCAGATCGGCTGAGGAAAAGCCGATTTTATGTATCGGCGTCGGGTCTGCCGTGCCGTGGCTGGCCTTTCCCAACCTCAGGCCGTGCGGATAGGCGCGGCCGGTGGCATTGTTATAAACGAGCGCAAGGATGAGAAGGATGAGCGAGTTTCCGGCGACCGGCCAGAGAAGAAAGCCATAGCCGAGACTATGCACGGCGGGGCCGCCGAGAACGGCGGTCAGCGCCACCGCGCCGCTTGGCGGGTGCAGGCAGCGCAGCGCCATCATGGCAGCAATGGCAAGGCTTATGGCAAGCGCGCTGGCAAGGAAGATATCCGGAACGAGTAAAGCCACCGTCACGCCCACGAAAGCCGACACGATGTTACCGCAGAGGATCGACCAGGGCTGCGCAAGGGGGCTGGATGGCACGGCGAATAAAAGCACCGCCGAGGCGCCCATCGGCGCGATCATGGCGGGCAGGGTGGGGTCGAATCGGAAAGCAAGGCTGCCCAGAAGTCCGGTCAGCGAAATACCGACGAAGGCGCCTGCCGCAGCGCGCAGCCTTTCCCGGTTACTGACGGGAGCGGCATCCGGGATGAGGCGGCGCAGCGTGGATCGCATGGAGAGAGCTTTCTGATGCGGAAAAAAGATGCGCGTCTTTTAACCGAGGCAGGAGCCGGATTCAAAGGGCGGATTTTTCGCAAATCCGGCCGGTTGCGGCATTTTGTTCCGAACCGATGGTCGTCAGAATGCGAAGGCCGATTTTATGCCGTCCACTACGAACTGCACGGAAAGCGCGGCGAGCAGAACGCCGAGCAGCCTTGTCAGGATCGCGCGGCCGGTATTGCCGAGAAAACGGTCCATGCGTTCCGAGACGATCAGGGTGGCGTAGACGAGGGCCATGGCGAAGGCGAGGATGAGAATAAGCACGACCATTTCGAGTGACGTCTTCATCGTTCCCGCCAGGAGCACAGTCGCGGAAATGGCGCCAGGCCCGGCGATCAACGGCAAGGCGAGCGGAAAGACCGCCAGATTGTGCAGATGGTCCTTGGTGATGGCGATCTCCGAGGTCTTTTCCTTGCGCTCCTGGCGTTTCTCGAAAATCATCTCGAAGGAGATCCAGAACAGCAGCAGGCCACCGGCGATGCGGAAGGCACCCAGCGAAATGCCGAGAAGGTTGAGGATGGTGAGACCGAACAGGGCGAAGATGGCGAGAATGCCGAAGGCGATGATTGAGCCGCGCAGGGCCACCTGGGCGCGCTGGTCGCGCGTCATTCCAACCGTGAGTGCGAGAAATACGGGCGCGAGACCGGGCGGATCGAGCGTGACCAGAAGTGTTGTAAGCGCGTTGATGAGCGTTTCGCTGCTGGCCATTCATTCCCCACCTGTTCTGTTTTTAGGCCGGAGCCTACGCAAGTCGTACACGCTTTAAAAGGGAGCGGCGTCGCTTTTGCCAACCTAAATGGCGAAAAGCGGGGTATGTCTTGCAAATGACGCAAAAGACTGTTCAAAACTCGCCGGGAAATTGGCTTAACGTGGCTGTTTCCGCTATAAAAATCCATCCGATTCTTAACAGAGAATGTGATCCGTTTTGACTGACCAGAGCCCCCCCGGCGGCGGAAAACTTCCGCCAGGCATTGAACCGATTTCCATCATTGAGGAAATGCAGCGGTCCTATCTCGATTACGCCATGAGCGTTATCGTTTCCCGCGCACTTCCCGATGTCCGTGACGGTCTGAAGCCGGTTCATCGCCGTATTCTTTACGGCATGTCCGAACTCGGCATCGACTGGAACAAGAAATACGTCAAATGCGCCCGCGTCACCGGTGACGTGATGGGTAAATTCCATCCGCACGGCAATGCGGCGATTTACGATGCGCTGGCGCGCATGGCGCAGGACTGGTCTCTGCGCCTGCCGCTGATCGACGGACAGGGCAACTTCGGCTCCATCGACGGCGATCCGCCGGCGGCCGAGCGTTACACCGAGTGCCGTCTCGAAAAGGCGGCACATTCGCTTCTCGACGATCTCGACAAGGAAACGGTGGATTTCCGCGACAACTATGACGGCACCTTGCATGAGCCGGTCGTCATTCCCGCGAAATTCCCGAACCTTCTGGTCAACGGGGCAGGCGGCATCGCCGTCGGCATGGCGACGAACATTCCGCCGCACAATCTTTCCGAAGTCATCGACGGCTGCATCGCCCTCATCGACAATCCGGCGATCGAGTTGCTGGAACTGATGCAGATCATTCCCGGCCCGGATTTCCCGACCGGCGCGCTCATCATGGGCCGTTCCGGCATCCGCTCTGCCTATGAGACCGGTCGCGGATCGGTCATCATGCGCGGCCGTGCGACCATCGAGCCGATGCGTGGCGACCGCGAGCAGATCATCATCACCGAGGTTCCCTATCAGGTGAACAAGGCGACGATGATCGAGAAGATGGCCGAACTGGTCAAGGAAAAGCGCATCGAGGGTATTTCCGATCTGCGCGACGAATCCGACCGCCAGGGTTATCGCGTCGTCGTCGAGCTGAAGCGCGACGCTAACGCAGAAGTCATCCTGAACCAGATCTATCGCTACACGCCGCTGCAGACCTCCTTCGGCTGCAACATGGTGGCGCTGAACGGCGGCAAGCCGGAACAGATGACGCTGCTGGACATGCTGCGCGCCTTCGTGTCCTTCCGTGAGGATGTCGTCAGCCGCCGCACCAAGTATCTGCTGCGCAAGGCGCGCGACCGCGCGCATGTGTTGGTCGGTCTGGCGATCTCGGTTGCCAATATCGACGAAGTCATCCGCGTCATTCGTCATGCTCCCGATCCGGCTTCGGCCCGTGAGGAGCTGATGACGCGGCACTGGCCGGCGCAGGATGTGGAAAGCCTGATCCGTCTTATCGACGATCCGCGCCACCGCATCAATGAAGACGGCACCTACAATCTCTCCGAAGAGCAGGCACGCGCCATTCTCGAATTGCGCCTTGCCCGCCTGACGGCGCTTGGCCGCGACGAAATCGGCGACGAGCTGAACAAGATCGGCGCGGAAATCAGCGAATATCTCGAAATCCTGTCTTCACGGCTGCGCATCATGCAGATCGTCAAGGATGAGCTTATTGCCATCCGCGACGAGTTCGGCACGCCACGCCGGTCCGAGATCGTCGAAGGCGGTCCTGACATGGATGATGAAGACCTCATCTCCCGCGAAGATATGGTCGTCACCGTTTCGCATCTTGGCTACATCAAGCGCGTGCCGCTGACCACCTACCGGGCACAGCGCCGCGGCGGCAAGGGCCGTTCCGGCATGGCGACGCGCGACGAGGATTTCGTCAACCGTCTCTTTGTCGCCAATACCCATACGCCGGTGCTGTTCTTCTCCTCGCGCGGCATCGTGTACAAGGAAAAGGTCTGGCGCCTTCCGATCGGTACGCCGCAGTCGAAGGGCAAGGCCCTCATCAACATGCTGCCGCTTGAACCCGGCGAGCGCATCACCACCATCATGCCGTTGCCCGAGGACGAAACGACCTGGGAAACGCTCGATGTGATGTTCTCGACGACGCGCGGCACGGTTCGCCGCAACAAGCTAGGCGATTTCGTGCAGGTCAACCGCAACGGCAAGATCGCCATGAAGCTGGACGAGGAGGGCGATGAAATCCTCTCCGTCGAGACCTGTACCGACCAGGATGACGTGTTGCTGACGACGGCACTCGGCCAGTGCATCCGCTTCCCCGTGGACGATGTCCGCGTCTTTGCCGGCCGCAACTCGGTTGGCGTGCGCGGCATCAACATGGCCGATGGCGACCGCATTATCTCCATGACCATTGTGGGCCATGTGGAAGCTGAACCGTGGGAGCGTGCGGCCTACCTCAAGCGTTCGGCCACCGAGCGGCGTGCCGCCGGTGTGGATGAGGAAGATATCGCACTGGTTGGTGAGGAAGTCGCGGAAGAAGGCGAACTCAGCGAAGAGCGTTATCAGGAACTGAAGGCACGCGAAGAATTCGTGCTGACCGTCTCTGAAAAAGGCTACGGCAAGCGTTCTTCGTCCTATGACTTCCGCACATCGGGTCGTGGCGGCAAGGGCATCCGCGCCACCGATACCTCGAAGACGACGGAAATCGGCGAACTCGTTGCGGCTTTCCCGGTGGACGAAGGCGACCAGATTATGCTGGTTTCCGATGGCGGCCAGCTGATCCGTGTGCCGGTAAACGGAATCCGTATCGCCAGCCGCGCCACCAAGGGCGTGACGATCTTCTCCACCGCCAAGGATGAGAAGGTGGTTTCCGTGGAACGCATCAACGAGCCGGAAGGCGACGAAGAGGCGGAAAACGGCAACGGCGAAGATGTGGCTGACAATCTGCCGGAAACACCTGAGGCACCGGAGAGCGAGGCGTAAGCCGCCTCGTTTCTCCATCGTCAATCAACAAAAACCCCGCGGTGCACAGGCTCCGCGGGGTTTTTCTTTGTCTCGTCCGGTTATGTTCGGTTCGTCAGCGGATCCGGATATGGACCGGTGCACGCCCAGAGCGGCGGCCGACATGAAGGTGGATATTGGCTTCCGGCTGATTGGCACGCCAGGCGCGGGCGCCGTGCGACAGAAGCAGGCTGACGAGATCACGCGTCTTTGCCTTGGAGCGATTAAGACCGAGATCGGCAATGCGCATTGCCGCCTCGTGAATGGGATGCAGAACCGACAGGCTGCCTTGCCCGTTGCCAGACGCAATGTCCGAATAGTTCTCGTTAACTGCCATCTTGGAAAGCCTCGCTACACATTACACAATTCGAGGAGACAGGCGATGTTTCAACAAATAAGCCACCGCCTGCGCGAACGTCGATTACTGGAGTGACGCCCAGCAGCTGACGCCTTTCTTTTTCAATGCATTGCATGCATTTACCGCGGCGGCCTGGCCGTCGAAGCCGCCGAAGCGGGCGCGGTATACCTGGGAGCCTTCTCTGCTGAAGGCCACCGTGAAGGGTTTTGCGGACCGAAGGGCGGCACCGCCTTTTTCCTGCGCATTCTGCAACAGGCCACGCGCCGAGTTTTCATCCGGCGATGCGCCGATCTGGATCACCCAGCCGCCCTGCGGAGCCTCAGCCTTTGCCGAAACGGAAGGGGTGGAGGGTACAGAAGCCGGTGTGGATGCGGTGACGATATTGTCCACCTTGGTCGAGTTGGTAATCAACTTGCGGTCAGGCGCGACGGCTACCTGAGAAATAGGATCCTTGCCTTTCTGCCAGGTGGCGGCTTCCATGGCCTTTACGGCCGCATTGGAAGAGGAGCCTGCAAAGGCGGTAACCGGCGCGTCCTCGTAACGGGTCTGCGGTACGGGACCGGCATGCGGCAGGCCGGAATCTGTCGCAGCGACAGCTGCGGACGGAGCCGCGACTGCCACAGGTGGAGCAGCAACAGCCACAGCAACGGGCTCCTCGACAGGTGCCGATCTCGTCTGCGCAATCAGGTTGCTGTTGCCGCTACGGGAGGCCTGCGGCAGGTAGGTCGCAACAAGCTTGCGCATGGTGGCGTCACGGGCAGCGCTCGAGCGGCCGCCAAGAACGACGGCGACGATGGAGCGACCGTCTAGCTGTGCCGATGTTGCAAGATTGCTTCCGGCAGCACGGGTATAACCGGTCTTGATGCCGTCCACGCCGCGCACGGTTCCCACGAGACGATTGTGGTTGCCGATGACCTGCTTGCCGAAATTGAAGGTGCGCGTGGAGAAGTAGCCGTAATATTGCGGGAAATGCTGGCGAAGGGCGATGCCGAGGCGGGCCTGGTCACGCGCCGTCGTCATCTGCGCCGTGTTTGGCAGGCCGTTGGCGTTACGATAGGTCGTGCGCGTCATGCCGAGCGCACGGGCCTTGGCGGTCATCATTCTGGCAAAACGGTCTTCGGAGCCGCCGACATATTCACCGAGTGCGGTGGCCATGTCATTGGCGGAACGGGTGACGAGCGCAAGGATTGCCTGCTCGACCGTGATGCTGCCACCGGCGCGCACGCCGAGCTTGGAAGGAGGCTCCTTGGCGGCGTTGGCCGAAACCGGCACCTTGGAATCGAGCGAAATGCGTCCGGAATTGAGCGCCTCGAACGTAAGATAAAGCGTCATCATCTTCGTCAGCGAGGCAGGATAGCGCAATCCATCCGGATCTTCGCCATAGAGAACCTTGCCGGTCTTGGCATCAATGACGATGCCCGCATATTTCGGGTCCGCCTGTGCGGTGCCAACGGATGTTGCGGTTATGAACGCCGCAGCAAGGGTCAACGCAACAAACCTTACCAAAGACGTCGCACCCGCTTTGCGCGAATCTGCCCCAAATAGACTTTTCAACACTGCTGAACTCTTCAATCGCATATTTCTGTTCCGCTCGGACGCGCCCCGCCCGAGTGCTCCGGGGAGAAACTTTATCGGGATGGCGTTACCAAGTGGTTTATGAAAGGTATCCACGCTCCATAAAATGCGACTTTTCGGGCGCAATCTGTCTCACGCCTTTTCACGGATTTCAGTCTTTTACGAGGCGCTGCTCGATGTAGCGTTTCACGCCTGCGTCGAGTTCTTTCCATTGCGGCAGCAAGGTTGCGGAGAATCGGTAGAACAGGCTGAGGTCCTGGCCGGCGTGGATATCCCTCTGGCAGTCGCTGCCCGTCGCCTCCTGCTGCGTTTGCGGCAGAAGGCAGCGCACAACATAGTCGCTTTCGCCCTCACGCTGCCCGGTCAAGATGACTTCCTTGCCGTAACCTGCGTCGGCACGCAGGCGGTGCAGTGTGAGGCCGTGTTTCAGCGGCACAGGCTCTCCTTCCGTCAATCGGGCATAGATCGGCCCGAAACGGCCTGACATGTCCTCAGACATCGTGCTTTGCGATAGCTGGATGAAAATAAGCCCTGCTGCCTGCGCCGGATCATCGAAAACAGCGCGATTGGAGTCTTCATATCCCTTGAGATCCGGCCAGGTGAGATAAAGATCGGCCCGCTCTCGCTCTCCGTCATGCCGGTCGGAAGGCACACGCAGCGTGTTTTTAGCAAGCTTCAACCGGTCATTGCCGATTGTGATCTCCACCGCGTCAGTTGCTGTCGTATGGCCCGCCTGAAGGATCCGCTCCCCGTACCATTTAACCCCGATATTAAGGGCAGCAACAAAGCATATAATAATGACGGCAATGATGACGGCGCGCCGTATCAGGGAGGATGAAAGCAGGGGTGCTTCGTTGTGCATTAGCTTCCAACTTATTCTTGCCACTGGACGCGTTTTCCACACTGAAAACAGACGGGCAAAGCTTTAACCTGCGGCGATCGCCATTGAAATGCTGTTTTGCCGCTGCTACCTGATAAGGTGCAAGCAAAGGACGGCATATGGCAGCGCGCGACAGATATTCCCGGAAACTCGAATGTTCCAAATGTGGTCATCAGGGTTTTGCCGAGGTGTCGGAATCGGATGAGAAAGACCGCCGTAACCTTGATTTTCGCGTTGATGAAATGCCGCGTGGCTTCCGCACCGAGCGTGCCTCGGTCGATCCAACGGAATTCATGATCCGCTGCGGTCAGTGCGGCAACATATTCCGTTTCCTGCAAAAAACCGCCTATGCGCCGGGAGGCGAACCGCGCGTAAAGGCCTGAACGGAAGGTACCGGGATGACTGTACCGCAACAACCCAATGGGGCGCCGCCTAGGCGCAAGCCAATCTGGCCGTGGATCGTGCTGCTGGTGCTGACACTTTGCGCCATCTATTCCTACAATCGCGCCAACGAGATCATTATGGAGTTTTCCGACACGTTACCGCCGGCGTTGCTGAACCTTTTCGAGGATATTTTCCGGGGCGGTTTTCGGCACGGCGACGGCGGACCGAGCATCGGTGTCTGAACCATAAAGCAGGTAACGCATACCCAGCTTCCATCCGCCGGTCGCAGTTTTTCGGTAGTATAAAAGAAAAAAGCCCCGCAAACGGGCGGGGCAGGTTGATCGCTCGGGGAAAGTTGGGCAATGCCCGGGAGCGATGCGGCTATATAAATGACAATATTGTTGACGCGATAGGCCACTTCCGTCCCAAACAGTACGCCGACGCATGAAATTTGCTCAAGCAGTAAGAATTTAGGAATATCAACTGGCTAAATCTGTCAGGCAACTTGACAGGAGGTCGCTTTATTCTTCGATTGCCTCGAATTGCACATATTCGCGCCTAACATAACGGGACATGAGCAGACGCATGGATAAATCCGGAATCTTCTTCGTGGCGCTTTTATTGGTGCTTGTGGCAATCGTGCTGAGTCTGGCGCTATTTCGCTCGCCTCAGCAAAGTCCGGCACTTCCTTCGGGCGAGGGGTCTCTGCTGCCGCCGGCAACGACACAAGGACAATGAGTTGCTGACGGGTGCGGATAGGCTGTGCGCGCGTGCGCCATCGGGATTGACGGCCTTTTTCAAAACGCTATAAAGCCTCACCACCGATGGATGGGTGTCCGAGTGGTTTAAGGAACCGGTCTTGAAAACCGGCGTGCGTGAGAGCGTACCGTGGGTTCGAATCCCACCCCATCTGCCATAAAATCCAAACAGACAGTTTGAAATCAAAAGAACCGGCAGCGTTAGCGTCGCGGTGTACTTTCCGCGTGAAAAATTTCTTGTATCACCGAAATGAAGAAACCCGCCTGTCGGCGGGTTCCGTTGATTAATGTCATTAGAGTTCAGGACAGCCGCGTTCGTTCGCGAATGTGATGCGCTCCGGTCCTCGGCGGGTGAAGCCCTGGACGACGACGCGGCCAGGGGTGACGCGCACGATTTCGGGGTCGCGCAGGCCTGCCTCGCGGGCGGCGGCGCGGGCTTCGCGTTCACCGCAACCACGCATGCGCGGAGGTCCCCGGCGATCCATGTCGCGATCGCGGTCACGGATAACCGGGCGAACGCCGTCGGGGCCGATCCGCAGCTCCATGTCCTGTGCGCTTGCGTGAATAGGGGCGGCAATGGACACCAACGCGATGCCAAGTGCCAGGCCGGCGGTTTTTATTGACTTGATCATGTTCCCTCACTCAGCCGAAAACCGGCGGAAGCTCGTGTGTTTGCGAGGAGAAAACGCGGTCGGGCTTCGTTTGTTCCTTGAGCAGGAGACATCTCAAGACGGCGCGTTTACAGGCGCATCGGGCTTCTAGTGCTGCGGAAAAGACATAAATCGTTAACCACGTTCGTTACAATTTTATCGAATTTGCAGAAGTCGTTCGCATTTTCGCCACGTTATGCACAAGATTAAGCGACTGTTAGGTGCTTCGATGGCAGGGGCATGCATCGAGGCAAATGAGGGTGCGGTTCTTCGAGCCTGCAAGCAGCGTGGGGCAGACGATTTGAAATCTACGGTCAAGAAACTCGGCATCAACGCCAGATCGGGCGTGAAGTGGCTTGCAATTTCCGTGCTTTGCGCCGCGACAGCCTCGTGTTCCACCACCTCTGAGACCAAACCGAAGCAGAAGCGCAGCAAGGAATATTTCTCCGAATCGGAATATGGCGTCAAAGCCAGCCCGCGCGTGGCCGACGGCCAGAACATTCCCAAGGGCGGCGGACGCGAGCTTCTCGGCAATGCCTATACCGTCAAGGGCCGACGTTATTTTCCGAAGGAAGAGCCGGGTTACAACAAGACCGGTCTTGCTTCCTGGTATGGTTCCGCCTTCCACGGCCGCCTGACGGCAAATGGCGAGGTCTATGACAAGGAACATCTTTCCGCTGCGCATCCGACATTTCCCCTGCCGAGCTATGCGCGCATCACCAATGTGGAAAACGGTGCATCGGTTCTGGTGCGCGTCAACGATCGCGGACCCTTCCATGAAGGTCGCCTGATCGACGTTTCCAGCAAGACCGCAGATCTTCTCGACATGAAGGGCACTGGAACGGCGAATGTGCGGGTGCAATATGCAGGCCGTGCGCCGCTTGATGGGCATGACATGCCCTATCTGATGGCTTCCTATGTTCCGAAGGGCTCTCGTTCTCCGGGCATTGCGCCGGAAGGGCAGATCGCGACTGGTGTCATGGTGGCTTCGGCTTCGCCGAATTTCGTGCCGGCCCCGACATCCAACCCGAATTACGGTGCTTCGACGCAGACGGCGCTGGTTGGTACCAGGAAGAATGCAGCGCTCCAGGCCATGCCGCTGGTCAATGGCCCCGCACCGGCCTTGGAAGAATTTGCAATCCTGCCGGAAATCGGTCCGTTCCTGGCGGAACGCCCGGAAGGCAATTTCACGCGTGAGCCGGCAGCACCTGGCGGCAACTATCTGCGCGTGCCAACGCCGTCGTCCAAATATGCAGCGGCTTATTCCGAGGAATCCTCTGCGGTTTCGAGAACCTCACGTGCGTTCGACAGCGTCCTCGTCGATCGCGGAGCGCTCAACGAGGATTCCATACTTGCCCATGTGAAGCGTCAGCAGGCGAAGACCCGCTGACGGGTTGAAGAGTTTATGGCTGACTTGCGTTTTCGTCGCGAGCGGCGGGTTGCGGCAGGGAAAGCTGGGCGGTTTCATGCACAAGGCCATTCATCGTTCTTTTCTCCCGGTCGCGGCAGCGCTAGCATTTGCGTTTTTCGGTAACGGTCCAGCGCAAACGCAAACGCAAACAGCACCTTTCATCGCCAAGGCCGAACAGGCCTATATGATCGATGCCGAGACCGGCACGGTGCTGCTTTCCCAGAATGAAAATCAATCCTTTCCGCCCGCTTCGCTTGCCAAGCTGATGACTGTGGAGGTGATGCTGGATGCGCTGGCCAAAGGGCAGGTGACGCCCGAGAGAGCTTATCCCGTTTCTGAATATGCCTGGCGCACGGGTGGTGCGCCGTCGCGGACCTCGACCATGTTTGCGGCGCTGAAATCTTCTGTCAGCGTCAACGATCTTCTGACGGGAATTATTGTGCAGAACGCCAATGATGGCTGCATCATTGTCGCCGAAGGCATGGCAGGGTCCGACCCCGCTTTCGCCAAGCGCATGACGGTGAGAGCCGGCGAACTCGGCATGAACCGCAGTGTCTTTGCCAATTCGACGGGTCTTCCCGATCCGGGCAACCAGACGACCGCGAAGGATATGGTGCTTCTCGCCCAGCATCTGCGCGATACCTATCCCGATCGCTATCAGCTTTTCACCAAGCCGGATTTCGAATGGAACCGGATTTTCCAGCGCAACAAGAACTCTCTGCTGGGTAACGGCATAGACGGTCTCGGGCTTGGTTTTGCGGAAGGCAGCGGTTTCGCAGCTGTCGTTTCGGCCGAGCGGGAAGGGCGCCGGGTCTATCTGGCGCTTGGCGGCATCGCCGACGACAAGACGCGGCAGGACGAAGCACGCCGGGTTGTTGACTGGGGGCTGACGGCCTTCGAAAAACGCCATCTTTTTGCAAAGGACGAAGCCGTCGGTTCGGTCAGCGTCTACGGTGGCGATGTCTCGCATGTAGATCTGTCGCCCCGGGAAGATGTCAGCGTGCTGGTACCGGTCAATAATCCCGAGCGTATTTCCGGGCGGATCGTCTATCGCTGGCCGCTCAATGCACCGCTCGACACTGGTGCGAATGTCGGAACACTCAAGGTTTTTTCGGGCGAAAAGCTGTTGCGGGAAGTGCCGCTTTATACGAGAACGGCAGTCGGCAAGGGCACGTTGACCCAGAATGCAGCCGGGGCGCTCAAGGAATTGCTGCTGTTCTGGCTCTGATGCCTATCCCGCAAAGCGCAACTTTCCCTATGCTTTTGTTCAGACACCGGATTTTCTGAAAAGCGCTTCACACTTTTCGGTTCGATGCTGTAAACAGGCATTTCGATATTTCTGAGAATTCCTCACAGGACGTGACATTGGCCGAAAAGACCGGATTGTTCATCAGCTTCGAGGGCGGCGAAGGCGCCGGCAAGTCGACGCAGATTCGCACGCTTGCCGAGGCGCTTCGCGGCCGTGGTTTCGATGTGATCGTAACGCGTGAGCCGGGCGGTTCGCCGGGGGCGGAGGCCGTTCGCCATGTTCTGCTGTCGGGTGCTGCCGAATCCTTCGGCGTGCGCATGGAGGCAATCCTGTTTGCGGCAGCGCGCAACGACCATGTCGAGGAGGTCATTCGCCCGGCACTGGAACGTGGCGCAATCGTGCTTTGTGACCGGTTTCTTGATTCCTCACGTGTCTATCAGGGCACGACCGGCAATCTGGAGCCGGATTTCATCGAGACGCTGCAACGCGTTGCTATTGATGGCGTCGTGCCGGAACTGACGTTGATCTTCGATATCGCCGCCGAAAAGGGCCTTGCCCGGGCCAGAAAGCGTGCGGATGAGGGTGCCGCACCGGACCGTTTCGAAAAAGAGGAAATCGAGACCCACGAGAAGCGGCGCGAAGCCTATCTGGATATTGCGCTTGCCGAGCCGCGTCGTTGTCGGATCGTCAACGCCGATCAGCCGGAAGAAAAGGTGACGGAAGACGTCATGTCATTTGTCGAGCCTTTGCTCGAGCGGCTGGAGACTGCGGCGGACACGGCGCATGAGTGAGGTTCAGGGCGTTCTCGACGGCGCAATTGCGCCGCAGCAGAACACGAAGCTTTTCGGCCATGGCGAAGCGGAGGCGTTTCTTGCGCAGTCCTATCGCTCCGGCAAGGGCCACCATGCGATCCTGATCGAAGGCCCTGAAGGCATTGGCAAGGCGACACTCGCCTTCCGTTTCGCCAACCATGTACTTACCCATCCCGATCCAGCCACAGCACCGGATTTCCTGGCCGATCCCGATACGGAATCGCTTGTCAGCCGGCAGATCACCTCCGGTGCGTCGCATAATCTGCTGCATCTGACCCGTCCGGCGGATGAAAAGACCGGCCGCGTGAAATCCGCCATCACGGTGGATGAGGTGCGGCGGGCAGGGCACTTCTTCTCGCAGACCTCGGGCACCGGCAATTGGCGTATCGTCATCATAGATCCGGCTGACGATCTCAACCGCAATGCCGCAAACGCCATTCTGAAAATACTGGAAGAGCCGCCAAAGCGGGCGATGTTCCTCGTTTTGTCGCATGCGCCGGGCAAATTGCTGCCGACCATCCGCTCGCGCTGCATGCCGCTCCGGCTGCTGCCGCTTTCGGATGCGGATATGGTGCAGTCGCTGGATCATCTCGGTATCAGCCCGGCTGGCGAAAAGCGGGATGCGCTGCTATCCGCCTCCAAGGGCAGCGTCGCGCAGGCGTTAAAACTGATGAATTACGGCGGCGCCGACATTGTCGAGGCGCTTGCCTCCGTCATGACGGCCGAAGGGCCTGGTGCACGCAAGCAGATGCACAAGCTTGCCGAAGTTCTGGCACAGAAGGACGGCGATATCGTTCTCGGCTTCTTCATGGAGCACGTGACGGAGGAGTTGATGGCGCGTGCAAGAGCGGCGGCGATGGCCGGTGATATCGCGGCGGCAGAGAAACATGCGCGCCTTTCGTCGACGCTTTCGGAACGCATTACCGTGGCGCAGGCCTATAATCTCGACAAGAAGCAGATGGTGCTTTCCATTCTGGAAGATGTTCGCGGCGTGTGAGACCCAAGAGATCGTACGGAACGTACGCTTTTGCTTTCGCTGTTGCGAACAATCGTTTAAGAGCGGTCTATCCAAAAAACAGCCTGTAAAGTCGATAGACCGTCATGACAGACAAGACACCCTTCTACATCACCACCGCGATCTCCTATCCTAACGGCAAGCCGCATATCGGCCATGCCTACGAGCTGATTGCGACGGATGCCATGGCACGCTTTCAGCGCCTGGATGGAATGGATGTTTTCTTCCTGACCGGCACCGACGAACACGGCCAGAAGATGCAGCAGACAGCGCGGGCGGAAGGCATTTCGCCGGAAGAGCTGGCGCAGCGCAATTCCGACCAGTTCCGCGAGATGGGCAAGCTGCTCAACGCCTCGAACGACGATTTCATCCGCACCACGGAAGAACGTCACCACGAGACCTCGCGCAATATCTGGAACCTGATGGCCGATAGCGGCGACATCTACAAGGACAGCTATGCCGGCTGGTATTCTGTGCGCGACGAGGCCTATTACGGCGAGGACGAGACGGAAGTGCGCGCCGACGGCGTTCGCTATGGGCCGCAGGGCACGCCCGTCGAATGGGTCGAGGAGGAGAGCTATTTCTTCAAGCTCTCGGAATATCAGGACAAGTTGCTGAAGCTCTACGAGGAGAACCCGGATTTCATCGGTCCCGCTGAGCGTCGCAACGAGATCATCTCCTTCGTCAAATCCGGCCTCAAGGACCTGTCGATTTCCCGCACGACATTCGACTGGGGCATCAAGGTTCCTGATGATCCGAAGCACGTCATGTATGTCTGGGTCGATGCGCTGACCAACTACATTACCGCCACGGGTTACATCGAGGACAAGAACGGTCCGCGCGCGAAATATTGGCCGGCCGACGTGCATATCATCGGCAAGGACATCATCCGCTTCCACGCGGTTTATTGGCCGGCTTTCCTGATGAGCGCCAAGCTGCCGCTTCCCAAGCGGGTCTATGCGCACGGCTTCCTGCTCAACAAGGGCGAGAAGATGTCTAAGTCGCTCGGCAACGTCGTCGATCCTGTCAATCTGGTCAGCCATTTCGGTCTCGATCAGGTCCGCTATTTCTTCATGCGCGAAGTCTCCTTCGGCCAGGACGGCAGCTATAGCGAAGAGGGCATCGCCACCCGCATCAACGCCGATCTTGCCAATGGCATCGGCAATCTGGCGAGCCGCTCGCTGTCGATGATCGTCAAGAATTGCGACGGACAGATCCCGACGCCCGGGCCGTTGACCGATGAAGACAAGGCGATGCTCGCCTCCGCCGACGGGCTTCTGGCACTCTGCCGTGAGGAGATGGGCAAGCAGCTCATCCATCGCGCGCTTGCAGCCATCATCGCCGTCGTTTCGGAAACCGACCGCTATTTCGCGTCCCAGGAGCCGTGGGCTCTGAAGAAGACCGATCCTGAGCGCATGGGCACCGTGCTTTACGTGACGGCGGAAGTCGTCCGCCAGATCGGCATTCTGTTGCAGCCCTTCATGCCGGGATCCTGCGAAAAGCTGCTGGATCTCGTTGCCGCCCCTGCCGACAAACGGGATTTTGCCGCACTCGGCGAAGCCGGACGTCTGGTTCCCGGAACGCCGCTTGAGGCACCGAAGCCGGTCTTCCCGCGTTACGTCGCACCGGAAGCGTGAAGGCAACGACCATGCTGATCGATACGCATTGCCATCTGGATTTTCCCGATTTCGAGGCTGAGCGCGACGATATCATCGCTCGCGCCCATGCGTCCGGCGTTGCCCAGATGGTGACGATCTCGACCCGGGTGCGCCGTCTGCCCGAGCTTCTGAAGATTGCGGAAAAATATCCGTCGGTTTTCTGCTCGGTCGGCACGCATCCGAACAATGCCGACGAAGAACTCGACATTTCGGCCGATGACCTTGTGCGGCTTGCCGAGAGCCATGACAAGATCGTGGCGATCGGCGAGGCGGGGCTGGATTATTTCTACGACACGCAAAAGCCGGAAGACCAGAAGACCGGCCTCGTTCGCCACATCGAGGCGGCGCGGAGAACCAAGCTTCCGCTCGTCATCCACAGCCGCAGCGCCGATGACGACATGGCTGCGATTTTGCGTGAAGAAAGCGACAAGGGTGCTTTTCCCTTTATCCTGCACTGCTTTTCCGCAGGTCCTGATCTCGCTAAAACCGGCGTCGAACTTGGCGGTTACGTATCCTTTTCCGGCATTCTGACGTTCCCGAAATCGCAGGATATCCGCGATATTGCCGCCACCGTGCCGCTCAACCGTCTGCTGGTGGAAACGGATGCGCCTTATCTCGCGCCCAAGCGTTGGCGCGGCAAGCGCAATGAGCCTTCTTACGTGGTGAACACGGCGGAAGTGCTGGCCGAGGTGCATGGCATCTCGTTCGAGCGCATGGCCGAAATCACCACCGAGAATGCTTTCCGCTGCTTTTCGAAGATGACAAGGGTGTAGGCGTGGCAATCTACCGTCGCCGCTTTACGGTTCTCGGATGTGCGTCGTCTCCCGGCGTGCCGCGCATCCACGGCGACTGGGGCGCCTGCGATCCTGAAAACCCCAGGAATCGGCGTACTCGTGCGGCCTTCATGGTGGAGCAGATCGGACCCGATGGCGGCAAGACCACCGTCGTCATCGATACCGGCCCTGATTTTCGCGAGCAGATGATTGCCGCCAAAGTGGAGGCAGTCGATGCGGTTCTGTACACTCATGCCCATGCCGACCATTTGCACGGTATTGACGATCTGCGCATCTATTTCGCCATTCAGCAGAGACGCATTCCGATCTATGCCGATCCCGTCACCATGGCACGCATCTGGGATGGTTTTGCCTATTGCCTGGAAACGCCTCCGGGCAGCAATTATCCACCGATCGTCGAGCCGCGGATCATCGCCGATATCGACGCGACCCTGATCATCGACGGGGCGGGCGGGGCGATACCTTTCAACGTGCACATGCAGCAGCATGGCGACGTGCACTCGCTCGGCTTTCGGATTGGCGATGTCGCCTATTGCACCGATGTCAGCGATTTTCCGGCCGAAAGCGTGCCCAAGCTTGCCGGTCTCGACGTCCTCGTCATCGATGCGCTGCAGCACCGTTATCACCCAAGCCATCTCTCGCTGGAACAGGCGCTCGGCTGGATCGATAGATTTGCACCCAAAAGGGCGATCTTGACCCATATGCACATTCCGCTCGATTATGACACGGTGATGCGCGAAACGCCTGATCATGTTGAACCGGCTTACGACCAGATGCGTTTCGAATTCGAACTTGAGATTGAAGCGCCCTAATACCGCCTGAAAAGGAACAGCATGTCGACCCGGCCTTTCCGTGCACCCAGTATGGCGAGCTTCTTCGACAATCTGCGCTCCAGTCGCCTGCGGGCGATGTTCCGGCGCGGCGAGCTGGGGCTGGTGGCTCTCGCCGTCCTCATCGGCATTGCGGCCGGCCTTCTGGTGGCGCTGATCGGCGGATTGAGTACGGCCCTGCATGTGCTGGTCTTCGGTGTCGAGCGGCTGAGCAGCAGTGAACTTTCCGGCTGGATCGTGCTTGCCGGGCCGGTCATTGGCGGCATCGTACTCGGCCTGATCCTCTTCATTCTTTCGAAAACCCGCAAAAAGCCGATGGTCGACCCTATCGAGGCGAATGCGCTGCATGGCGGCCGCCTGTCGCTGACGGACAGCATCATCGTCTGCGTGCAGAACATCGTCTCAAACGGCTTCGGCGCATCTGTCGGGCTTGAGGCAGGCTATACGCAGATCGCCAGCGGTGTGGCCTCCAAGATCGGCATCAAGCTTAAGCTGAGACGAGGAGACATGCGCATCCTCGTCGGCTGTGGTGCTGCTGGTGCCATTGCCGCTGCTTTCAACGCGCCTCTGACCGGGGCATTCTATGCCATAGAACTCATCATCGGCACATATACCGTCGTGACACTCGCGCCGCTCATTGTCTCGGCGCTGGTGGCCAGCATCGTGGCAGGGCTTATCGGCGGACATGGCCTGTCCATCGATATCTATGATGCCAGCCGTGTGACGCCGCCGGATTATGTACCGGCCATTTTCCTCGGCGTGGTGTGTGCGTTTATCGGCATCGTGCTAATGCAGACGGTATCGCTTATCGAGGAAACGGCCCGCAAAAGTGCCATTCCCGGTTGGCTGCGTCCAACAATCGGTGGCGTGGCGGTGGGCGCACTTGCGCTGATTTCACCGCAGGTCCTGTCGAGCGGCCACGGTGCGCTCCATCTCAACATCGATGCCGATCTGACGATATACGGGCTGGCCGGGCTTTTCCTGCTGAAGGCTGCGGCGAGCGCGATTTCCATCGGCTCGAATTTCCGCGGCGGTCTGTTTTTTGCCTCGCTGTTCATGGGGTCGCTGGTCGGCAAGATTTTCGCACTCTGCGCACCCTATATCGGCTACGGCTCGACAGCACCCGTGGTCTACGCCGTGGTCGGCATGAGTGCTTTTGCCGCCGCCATTATCGGCGGTCCTCTGACGATGACGTTTCTGGCGCTGGAACTGACCGGAGACTTCCAGATCACGGCTTTGGTGCTGGCGGCCGTCATCACGACATCGCTCGTGGTACGCACCACCTTCGGTTACTCCTTCGCCACCTGGCGTTTTCACCTGCGGGGCGAAAGCATTCGCAGCGCCCACGATATTGGCTGGATCCGCGACCTGACGGTGGGCAAGATGATGCGCGCCGATATTCGCAAGGCCAATGTCAGCATGGGACTTCCGGCCTTCAAGGAAAAGTTTCCGCTCGGCTCGACGCAGCGGGTTATCATGACCCATGATGACGGGCGTTATGCCGGCATGGTGCTCGTGCCGGAAATCTACGCCGATCCGATGGATCGCGATCCCTCCAAGATCAGCCTCGAGACCTACCTGAATTACAAGAACGACGTGCTGCTGCCGGCGATGAACGCACGACAGGCGGCGGCAGCCTTCGATGCTACGGAAAGCGAAGCTCTGGTTGTCGTCAATGACAAGATCGAAAACCGACCCGTTGGCCTGCTGACGGAAAGCCATACGCTCAGGCGGTATAGCGAAGAGCTAGAGCAAAGGCGCCGGGAGGCATCAGGAGAGTTATAAATCACATCAGGAAACTGCACTTATATGTTGAAATAGATAGGTTTCTTATGATCTAAATCTTGGGGTGACAGACTTCTGATTTTCCAGCGATGTCGCATGGGCTAACTTGGCATCACATTGTGAAGCAAGCTGTAATTCGCCGCAGCGGATACGATTTGAGTACTCAAAGGAATAGACCATGGATGGCGGCAACTTCGATCTCAAGGAGGAAATTCGCGATTATTGGTCGAAAAGATCAGAGACTTTCGATCTGGCCTTTGGACACAAGATAGCAGCCGGCGCCGAGGCCAATGCATGGCAGAAGCCGATCCGCGACCTGGTGGGACCTGAGCCGAAACGTATCCTTGAACTGGCCTGTGGCACCGGCGAGGTGACGCGGCTTATTCATGATCTCGGCCACGAGGTCACAGCACTCGACTTTTCAGAAGCGATGTTATCCGTGGCGCGCGCCAAGCATGCGGGAAAACCAAGGCTGCGTTTCGTGATGGCAGATGCTGAAAACACTATGGAGCCGGATGCGTCCTATGATGCGATCATTTGCAGGCATCTGGTCTGGACATTGACGCAGCCTGAGGAGACCTTCCGCGAGTGGTTCAGGCTGCTTCGTCCGGGCGGTCGGCTCCTGTTTTTCGATGGTGACTGGGCAACGCCAAAACCGGCAGGACGTCTCGCGAGCCTGTTGATCCGGCTCATCGATCTTTCGGTGGGGGCCGACAAGAATTACGATGGCGCTCAAAGCAGCCATCATGCCGCAATCATGAAGGCACTTCCGTTTGGGCAGGGGTTGCGCCCGCAGATGCTGACGCCGCTCCTGATCGCCGCCGGCTTTACCTGCATCGAACTGCACTCACATGCCCCGATTGCGAGAGCGCAGCGGAAAAATACCAACCTGCGCAACAGGCTGCGAACTTTCGTCTACCGTCGTTTCATCCTGACCTGCCGCCGTCCTTTAAACGGTAATGGGAAACGGGAAGGTGAGGGGGCCGAGAGTTAAATCACACAACCACGAACTCAGCGGCCCTTTACAATCGCACCACCCGAGAAATGGTCGCGGTACCAGGGCAGAAACCATATTGCGAGCGGGCCGAAGACCATGCGATAGAGCGCTTGCGTATAGGTCAGTCTTTCGCCGGTGCGCCGGACGACTTTTAATCGCATTAGCAGCTTTCCGGGAGTTGCCATGAAAGTGCTGCTTTCGAAGGCCGGGAAATAGCAAAACAACACGGATGCCAGCCATAAAAGCGTTACGCCCATCAGAGGTGTCGGCGGTTGCCCCGCTGGAGCGTCCATATATTGCGGTAGCCACTCTGCGGCCATGAATGTCGGTGCAAACGCCACACTGATGAGCAAGATGAGATCGACTATTCCTGCGATGATGCGTTTGAAGATCATGTTTCATCCCTGGACGTGAATCTGACTCGAATAAGATGATTGTACAAGCTATCTACAGAAAACACCCGAAAGCGCTGTCATTCTTTCCAAGCGCCTTTGACGCAAGGAAACGGGCTCCATGACTGCTCCACTCGTCATCTACGCGGATGGTTCATACGACCCCGTTGAATTATCGGGAAGCTGGGCATTCATCGTGTTTGAAACCGAGCGGCAGCTCCATGCTGCGCGAGGAACGGAAATCGGACTTACGAACAATTCGTTCGAAGTCATGGCGGTCATGAATGCACTTTTGTGGCTCGATGCGCAGGCTCCAGGCCTGCCAGCCAAGCTCTGGACAGATTCCGCTCATGTGATGGAAGGTTGCCATCGCTGGCGCGAAATTTGGCGTACCAACGGGTGGAAGCGCATCAATCCAGATTCGCGAATACGCAAGCGACAGATACCAGATGGCGTTCTGTGGCAGAATGTGGATCGTTTGCTCCTTCGCAATCCAAACGTCGAGATAGCGTGGTGCAAGGGACATTCCGGTATAGCCGGGAACGATCTCGCGGACGCTTTGGCCCGTACCAAGATCGTGGATGGAGGCAATTAGTCTCACGCCACCCGGCCTGTAGACGCACGCCAGCAGCTTGTTCTTGTTGAGGTCGCGGAGCTTCAAGCTGTCCGCACACGGACAAAATTGGGGCGCTGTCAGCCCTGAAATCCACGCCAATATGGCGCCGCTGTTCCTCCTTAAATTGCCACCCAATCTCTCCGCCAAGGGTCGGCAATTCGTTGTGGCAACGAGTGCATAAAAAATCCCAGCTGGGTTGACTCATTTATGAAACCGGTTACATTCGCGGATGTAAACGGTTTCATTGGTTAAAAACCGTGCTTGGAGGAGCAAATTTTCATGTTTAAACATTTGATGGCTGCTGCCGCTATGGTGCTGGCGGCGGGCACGTCCGTGCACGCTCAGGAACAGAGCTTCAAGATCGGTCTTTCCAATTCTTTCGTCGGCAGCGAATGGCGCACACAGATGATCGAGGAAGCCCAGGCTGCCGCAAAGGCGTGGGGCGAAAAGGGCGTGAAGGTAGAAGTTGTCGTTCAGAGCGGCAATGTCGATGTGCAGGGGCAGATCGGCCATATCCGCAATTTCATGAACCAGGGCGTTGATGCGATCCTCATCAATCCCGGCAGCCCAACTGCCTTTGATCCAATCTTCGCTCAGGCGAAGGCGCGCAACATTCTCGTCATCGCAACCGACGCGGAAGTGTCTTCAAAGGACGCGATCTATGTCGGCATCGACCAGAAGGCCTGGGCGGCACAGTCCGCACAGTGGCTTGCGGATTCTCTGAAGGGCAAGGGAAGCGTCGTCGCGATCAACGGTATCGCCGGCAACCCCGCCAACGAAGCCCGCGTCGCCGGTTACCGCGAAGTGTTCAAGAAATATCCTGATATTAAGGTGCTGAACGAAGCCAATGCGAGCTGGGATCAGGCGCAGGGCCAGCAGGCCATGCAGAACCTTCTCGCCACCTATCCCGATATCAGCGGTGTATGGGTGCAGGACGGCATGGCTGATGGCGCATGGCGCGCAATCGAAGCCGCCGGCAAGACCAAGGACATCGCCGCGACAGGTGAAATCCGCAAGGACTTCATGACGCGCTGGGAAAAGGAAAAGTTCAACTCCGGCGCCTCCGTCAATCCTCCGGGTGTCATGGCCAGCGCGCTCAACGTTGCCGTTCTGAAGCTGCAGGGCAAGGAATTCAAGGACGGCGTTTTCGGCGGTACCTATGGCAACGCCATCTATATTCCGATCCCCTTCGTCAGCAACGACAACCTCGCCGACAACATCAAGTCCGCCGAAGGCAAGCCGGGCTATTGGTCCGTCACGGCAACCGTGACGCCGGAACAGGCTGGCGAGTTCTTCAAGTAAGATCAGTCTCGGGCTGGCGGCAAACGCCAGCCCGAAACCTGAAATTCGAATGTGGACCGCGTATTGCGCGCGTCCGCCAGTGACGAAGCACAATGACAAGTACAATTCGGGGACATGCGATGGCGAACGCTCTGGAAGCGGCCGGCATACAGAAGAATTTTGGCGCCGTGCGTGCGCTTTCCGACGGCAGGCTGACCGTTGGTCGCGGTGAAATTCACGCGCTGCTGGGCGCCAATGGCTGCGGCAAGAGCACGCTCTGCAAGATCGTTGCAGGTGCGGTCGCGCCGACCAGCGGCACCATCCGGTTCAACGGCGAAAACGTGCGCTTCAAAAGCCCGCGTGACGCCGAAAATGCAGGTATTGCGCTGTTTTATCAGGAGCTAAGCCTCATTCCGCAGCTTTCCGTCGCTGACAATATTTTTCTCGGTCGCGAACCGAAGCGCGGCGTTTTTGTCGACACCAAGGCCCTGAAAGCCGAGGCGCGCAGGTTGATCGCGTTGTTTGACGGGGTTGCCGGGACAGGGCTGGAGCCGGATGCGATCGTCGGCAATCTGCCGCCCGATCAGCGCCAGCTCGTCGAAATCCTGAAAGTTTTTGCCCAGAATGCCAGCCTCATGATCATGGATGAGGCGACCGCGGCTCTTGATGGCCGCCAGTCCGAGCGTTTTTTCGAGATACTCAGAGTCAAGAAGGCGGACGGTATCTCCACCATCATGATTTCCCACCGGCTCGATGAGGTTTTTGCTGTCTGCGACCGCATCACCGTCATGCGTAACGGTGCGACCATTTCGGAACTCGACACCGCCGCTACCACCCGCGAGGCCGTAGTGCACGACATGGTCGGCGATGTCCGCGCCGCGCCTGACCGCCAGCAGGGACGCGCAGGTGCAGCGCCCAGCCTGAAGGTGACGGACGTTGCGGGCGCGGGTGTTCGCGGTGTCAGTCTGGAAGCCTATCCGGGTGAAATCGTCGGTTTGGCGGGATTGCAGGGGCAGGGCCAGTCGGCCTTGCTGAAGGGTCTGTTCGGCGCAAGCCCCTTTGCCGCCGGGCAAATCCAGTTTGAGGGCCGTGATGTCGCCATCGGCAAGCCTTCGCAGGCGGTTCATAACGGTTTTGCCTATGTATCGGGCGACCGAGGGCGTGATGCCTCGCTTCAGGGCCGGTCGATCTTCGAAAATCTTGTTGCAGCTCTGATGGTGCGCGAAAAGATGAGACTGGTCCGGCCCGCGACACTGAAGCCGCGTGTGCAGAAGGTCGCGGACGACATGAAGACGAAGTTTGCCGGCATGGATATGCCAATAGGCACGCTCTCAGGCGGCAACCAGCAGAAAATCTTCATTTCCCGCTGGCTTGCCACCGCGCCGAAACTGCTGCTGCTCGACGATCCGACCAAGGGTATCGATCTTGGCGCCAAGGCCGATCTCTTCGCGCTGATGCGCCAGCAGGCTGACGCGGGCGCGACCATTCTTCTCTATTCCTCGGAAGATGCGGAAATCCTTGAATATGCCGACCGCATTCTCGTGTTCAACGGCGGACGCATTTCTGCGGAGCTGACCGGAGCCGACATGACATCCGTCAACATGACCCGCGCCGCCTATGGAGACACCGCATGAATTCCCTCGGTTTTATGCGCAAGCAACCCTGGATCATAACTCTCGTGGTTCTGGCCGTTCTCATCGGCGTCAACACGTTTCTGCAGCCGTCTTTCGTGCAGCCGGCCGTATTGCAGTCGAACCTCACGACGTTTCTTCCCCTGATCCTGGTCGCCATCGGTCAGACCTATGTCATTCTGGCGGGGGATATAGATCTGTCGGTCGGAAGCATCGTAGCGCTCGCCAATGTCGTTACCGTCAGCGTCATCGCTGCACTTGGCGGAACGGCGGGTGCCGTCATTGCGGGCATGGGAGCGGGAGTTGCGGTCGGACTAATCTGTGGGCTAGTCAACGGCCTGTTCATATCCGGCCTGCGTTTCCAGCCCATCGTCACCACGTTCGCGACGGGCATCATCTTTGCCGGTCTGGCGATCTGGGTTCTGCCGCAGGCCGGTCTTCCCGTGCCGGAAGCCTATTGGCAGACCTATTCCGGCAGCTTCATCGGTTTGCCTTTCGTGCTGTGGATGCTGTTGGCCGGCATTGCCTTTACGCTCGTTGTGTCGCGCATTCCGTTTCACGTGCATTTGTTGGCCGTGGGCGGCAATCGCACGGGCGCTTTCCAGACGGGCTTGCGCCTCTCCGGCATTCGCATTGGCGCCTACATGATTTCCGGTCTGTTTTCGGCGCTCGCAGCGCTGTGCCTGACGGGCGAGACCGCCTCCGGCGACCCCTTGCTCGGTGCAAGCCTGGCGCTCTCTTCCATTTCGGCGGTCGTTCTTGGCGGCACCGCACTGTCCGGCGGGTTCGGCAGCTCGACAGGGTCGATCGCCGGCGCGCTGGTGCTGGGCATGATCGGCAACGTGATTTTCTTTGCGGGCTTGCCCTTCGAGTACCAGACATTGGTGCAGGGGTTGATCGTGCTGACGGCACTTGCCGGCGGCGTTCTGGTGACGAGGCGTTGAGATGACAAATCCCGGTTTGAAAATCAAATCCATCATCACCGATCCCCTGACCATTGCGATTGGCGCGTCAGTCTTCCTGCTGCTGGTCGGCGAACTGTTGTCTCCCGGCTTCGCGCAAGGGTCGCAGATCGTGCGGCTGCTGACGATCGCCGCCATTCTCGGTATCGTCGCGGCGGGCCAAAATCTTGTGATCCTCGGCGGACGCGAAGGCATCGATCTGTCCGTCGGCGCGATGATCTCGCTCGGCGCGGTGCTTGCCGGCAACATGATGAACGGCCAGAATGCGGGCATACCGCTTGCCATTCTTGTCGCAGGTGGCATTCCCTTCCTGATCGGCCTCATCAATGGCCTCGGCATCACCTTCGTGCGCATTCCGCCGCTGGTCATGACACTCGGCATGACGGCAGTGATCCAGGGCGGTCTGGTGGTCTATTCGCAGGGCGTTCCATCAGGTGCCGCGGCGCCCCTCCTGGCAGGCTTCATCAACCGGCCTCTCGTTTTCGGCATTCCCGGCGTCCTCTTCGTCTGGCTTGGCATTGCCGCGATCATGCTGTTCGTGCTGCGCCGCACGGCCTTCGGCTTCTCCATTTACGCCATCGGCTCCAACGAGCGGGCGGCGACGCTGGTCGGATTGCCCGTGTCTTTGATCCGCACGCTGCTTTACGGCCTGTCCGGCCTGTTTGCCGGTCTGACCGGGGTCTGTGTGATCGGCTACACCGGCACCTCCTTCATTTCTGTCGGCGACCAATATGTCCTTCCATCGATCATCGCTGTTGTCATCGGCGGCACTTCGCTTGCCGGTGGTGCGGGCGGATATATCGGAACCATGGCCGGGGCAGTTGCGCTCACCATTCTGCAAAGCGTACTGATAACGCTCAACCTCGATGTATGGGCCCGGCAGATCATATTCGGTGTCACGCTACTTGCGCTGATGCTGCTTTATGGCCGCCAAAAGCAGTTGCGTGTGTGACAGATGAGCAAAGACCAAGGTTCGAATATCAGGGAAGTTGCAGCTCTCGCGGGCGTTTCGATCGCGACCGTGTCACGGGCGCTGCAACAACCCGACAAAGTCCGCCCGGAAACAAGGAAGAAGGTTTTCGATGCCGTCAGGCAGGCGAACTTCGTTCCCAACGCCCAGGCCGCAAGCTTCAGGCGTCAATCCAACAACACTGTCATTCTTCTCGTTCGCGATATCGGCAACCCCTTTTATCTCGAGATCTACAAGGGCGTGGAGGAAGCGGCGGGGGAGGCGGGCTTCAAGGTGCTCATGGGAGACGCCCGTAACGACGAAAACCGCGTGGCGACACATATAGACATGGTCAGGCAGAAACATGCCGACGGCCTCATCCTGATGACCGGCCAGTTTCCTTCAGAGCTTCTCGATCAGGGTGACGCGCTGCCGCCGATCGTCATAGCTTCGGAAACCGTGCCAGGCATCGCGCTGCCCACCGTCAAGGTGGACAACCGCGCCGCGTCCAGAAACGCCGTGCATCATCTGATCGAAGCAGGGCATAGGAAGATCGCGCATCTCGCCGGACCTTTTCCGGAAAGTCTGGCGCAGGAGCGTTTCGAGGGCTACCGCGACGCGCTTGAAGAAGCGGGTATCGGTTACGCGAATGAACTCGTCGTGACAGGCGATTACAGCATCGAAGCCGGTAGACAGGCGATTGCCGGACTTCTCGAAAACGGCATTTCCTTCACCGCCATCTTCGCATCGAGCGACCAGATGGCGATTGGCGCAATCAGCGAGCTGCGCGGGCGCGGGCTGTCGGTGCCGGGCGATGTCTCGGTCATTGGCTTCGACGATATAATTTTCGCCAATGCCTTCGAACCACCGCTGACGACAGTGCGCCAGCCCCGGCAGGAAATGGGCCGCAAAGCCATGGCGCTGATGGTCGACCGGCTTAATGGCAAACGCACGGCCGAAACCATCGTGCTGGATACGGAACTGGTGGTGCGCGGCTCGGTCGCGCCCTGCCGTTCGCCGCACCGGTAGCGGCCAGACAGTGAATGCAAGGAGTGTAAGGACATGAAGACGATCAAAGGCCCGGCGATTTTCCTCGCGCAATTTGTTGGGGACAAGGCACCCTTCGACACGCTCGACAATCTCGGCCAATGGGCGGCTTCCCTTGGTTACAAGGGCATTCAGGTGCCGACCGATCCCAAGCTCTTCGATCTCGAGAAAGCTGCCGCTTCCAAGGCTTATTGCGACGATATCAAGGGCCGTCTGGCCGAGACAGGCATCGAGATCACCGAGCTTTCGACTCATATTCAAGGGCAGCTCGTCGCCGTTCATCCCGCCTATGACGAGATGTTCGACGGTTTTGCGCCCGCCGAACTGCGCGGGAAACCGCAGGCGCGTCAGGAATGGGCGGTCAACCAGCTGAAGTGCGCGGCGAAAGCCTCGCAGCATCTGGGCCTCAAGAGCCATGCGAGTTTTTCCGGCGCGCTGGCGTGGCCTTTCGTTTATCCGTGGCCGCAGCGCCCCGCAGGTCTTGTCGAAATGGCCTTTGCTGAACTCGGCAAGCGCTGGACGCCCATTCTCGATACATTCGAGGAGAATGGCGTCGATCTCTGCTACGAGCTGCATCCCGGCGAAGACCTGCATGACGGCATTACCTTCGAGCGTTTTCTCGAAGCCACCGGCAATCATTCGCGCGCCAACATCCTTTATGATCCCTCGCACTTCGTGCTTCAGGCGATGGATTATCTTGATTTCATCGATATCTACCACGGGCGCATCCGGGCCTTCCACGTCAAGGATGCCGAGTTCAATCCGACCGGCCGGTCCGGCGTCTATGGCGGTTATCAAGGCTGGGTCGACCGGCCGGGGCGTTTCCGTTCGCTCGGCGACGGGCATGTCGATTTCGGCGCGGTGTTTTCCAAACTCACCCAATACGACTTCGAAGGATGGGCGGTGCTGGAGTGGGAATGCGCATTGAAACACCCGGAAGACGGGGCGCGTGAAGGTGCCGGCTTCATTGAAAATCACATCATCCGCGTGACCGAGCGGGCTTTCGACGATTTCGCCAAAAGCGGCGTCGATGATGCGGCTAACCGTCGCCTTCTCGGGCTTTGAAAGGGATAGACATGTCCTCCGCAACAGCAAGATTTAATAGCCGCCGCATTCGTCTCGGCATGGTGGGTGGTGGTCAGGGTGCCTTTATCGGCGCGGTGCATCGTATCGCCGCGCGGCTCGACGACCGTTACGAACTGGTCGCCGGTGCGCTTTCCTCCGACCCGGCACGCGCCAGCGCCTCGGCAACCCTGCTCGGCATTGCGCCCGAGCGGTCCTACGCTTCGTTTGAGGAGATGGCGTCGGCCGAGGCCGGTCGTGAAGACGGTATCGAGGCGGTTGCCATCGTCACCCCCAACCACCTGCATTTCGCCCCGTCCAAGGTCTTTCTCGAATCTGGCATCCACGTTATCTGCGACAAGCCCGTCACAGCGACGCTGGAGGAGGCGAAGGAGCTGGCGAAGATCGTCAGGGCATCCGACAGGCTGTTCATCCTCACGCATAATTACACCGGCTATGCCATGTTGCGGCAGATGCGGGAGATGGTGGCCAACGGCGCCATCGGCAAGCTGCGCCATGTCCAGGCCGAATATGCGCAGGACTGGCTGACCGAAGCGGTCGAAAAGACCGGCGCAAAGGGAGCGGAATGGCGCACCGATCCGAGCCGCTCTGGCGCGGGCGGGGCAATCGGCGACATCGGGACCCACGCTTTCAACGCCGCCGCCTTCGTGACCGGTGAAACTCCCGCGAGCCTCTACGCCGATCTCACGTCCTTCGTTCCGGGCAGGCAGCTGGATGACAGCGCCAATATCCTGCTGCGTTACGAAAGCGGCGCGAAGGGCATGCTTTGGGCAAGCCAGATCGCTGTCGGCAATGAAAACGCCCTGTCGCTCAGGGTCTATGGCGATAAGGGCGGCCTTGAATGGCACCACCGCGTGCCGGACGAGCTGTGGTTCACACCTTACGGCGAGCCCAAGCGGCTGATTACGCGCAATGGCGCGGGTGCAGGCGCTGCCGCCAACCGCGTCAGCCGCGTGCCATCAGGGCATCCGGAGGGATATCTCGAGGGTTTTGCGACGATCTACCGTGAAGCCGCAGACGCAATCATCGCAAAAAGGGAGGGAAAAGCAGCCGCCGGGGATGTGATTTATCCCGGCATAGAGGACGGCCTTGCGGGTCTCGCATTCATCGATGCGGCCGTGCGGTCCAGCCTGACCTCGTCCTGGGTAGAGATCGACATCTAGATCACTGGATATCGGGGACTGACGACGCAGGGCATCGGAGGTTGTGCCCAGCATTACCCGACTAATTGTCCGGAAGAGCACGGGCAGGCGTGTCGTCATATTGATCAAACGGAAAGGGAGTTACGCGTTTGAAAACGTTCAAGTCAAAATTCGCAAAGATGGCATTCGTCGTCGGGCTGGCGGCCGGTATCGCAAATCCGGTTTTTGCCGATGACAGCAAGACGCTGCCGATTGCCGCGCAGATGTACACACTGCGCAACGCCGGAACGCTTGAGGAGCAGCTTGCCATCCTCAACCGCGCGGGCGTTTCCGCCGTGGAAACGGTGGATATGCAGAAGGTCAGCGCCAGCGAGCTGAACGCGCTTCTGGAAAAGCACACGATCAAGGTCATTTCCTCGCATGTGCCGATCGACAAGCTTCGCGGCAATCTCGACGAGGTCATCACCGAGCAGAAGGCTGTCGGCAATCCGGTCGTGACCGTGCCGTTCCTCAAGCCCGAAGACCGCCCTAAGGACGCCGCAGGCTGGACAGCCTTTGGCAAGGAACTGGGCGGATATGCCGACAAGCTTTCCACGGCTGGCCTCTCCATGGCCTATCACAACCATGATTTTGAAATGGTCAAGTTCGACGGCAAGACGGCGCTTGAACTGCTGCTCGATGCCGCAGGCCCGAAACTGCAGAGCGAACTCGACGTCGCCTGGGTGGCGCGCAGCGGCAATGATCCGGCTGAGTTCCTCGGAACTCTGAACGGCCGGGTTTTTGCAATCCACGCCAAGGACAATGCACCGGCCGGCACGGCTGAAAACGAGCGCGGCTTTGCAACGATTGGCACCGGCGTTCTCGACTGGAAGACGATCCTGCCGGCGGCCAAACATGCCGGCGCACAATGGTTCATCCTTGAACACGACCTTCCGCTCGATGCCGAAGCGGTCGTCACCAAGGGCAACGCGTTCCTGAGCGAGCGCCTGCCGACCATTCAGTAAACACTGCCAGTAAAACCAGAACCGCACCCCGGCGGCCGGTTTCGCCGGGGCGCATAAGGTTCGACAGACGCATGATGAAGTTTCCGCCGCGTTGCGACGGGGAGGGCATTGTCTCGTCGACTTTTTACCCAAGTACCAATCGGAGGAGTTATCATGGCGGACAATCATTATGATGCGATTGTTGTCGGTTCAGGCATAAGTGGAGGCTGGGCCGCAAAGGAACTCACGGAAAAAGGCCTGAAGGTCCTGCTGCTGGAGCGCGGCAGAAACATCGAGCATATCACCGACTATCAGAATGCCGACAAGGAAGCCTGGGACTATCCCCATCGCAACCGCGCCACGCAGGAGATGAAGGCGAAATATCCGGTTCTCAGCCGCGACTATCTGCTGGAAGAGGCCACGCTTGGTATGTGGGCCGACGAGCAGGAAACGCCCTATGTCGAAGAAAAGCGTTTCGACTGGTTCCGTGGTTATCACGTCGGCGGCCGTTCGCTGCTGTGGGGACGCCAGACCTACCGCTGGTCGCAGACCGATTTCGAGGCCAACGCCAAAGAAGGGATCGCCGTTGACTGGCCGATCCGCTATCAGGACATTGCTCCCTGGTATGATTATGTCGAGCGTTTCGCCGGCATTTCCGGCAGCCGCGAGGGGCTGGACATTCTCCCTGATGGTGAATTCCTGCCGCCTATTCCGCTGAATTGCGTTGAAGAGGATGTGGCCCGCCGGTTGAAAACTGCCTTTAAAGGCACGCGCCACCTCATCAATTCGCGCTGTGCCAACATCACCCAGGAACTTCCCGATCAGGAGCGCACGCGCTGCCAGTTCCGCAACAAGTGCCGGTTGGGCTGTCCTTTCGGCGGCTATTTCAGCACGCAGTCATCGACCCTGCCGGCGGCAGTCGCCACCGGAAATCTTACGCTCCGGCCTTTCTCCATCGTCAAAGAAATCCTTTACGACAAGGACAAGAAGAAGGCGCGCGGTGTCGAGATCATCGATGCCGAAACGAACCTCACCTATGAATACACCGCCGATGTGATCTTCCTCAACGCTTCGACGCTCAACTCGACCTGGGTTCTGATGAACTCGGCCACCGACGTGTGGGAGGGAGGGCTCGGCAGCAGTTCGGGCGAACTCGGCCACAATGTGATGGACCACCATTTCCGCATGGGCGCCACCGGCCAGGTGGAAGGTTTCGAAGAGTTCTATTTCAAGGGCCGCCGCCCTGCGGGATTCTATATTCCCCGTTTCCGCAACACCGGCGACGACAAGCGGAACTATCTGCGCGGTTTCGGTTATCAGGGATCCGCCAGCCGTTCGCGCTGGGAGCGGGAAATCGCCGAACTCAACATCGGTGCCGACTACAAGGAAGCGCTGACCCAACCGGGCGCCTGGACTATCGGCATGACTGCCTTCGGTGAAATGCTGCCTTATCACGAGAACCGCGTGAAGCTGGACCACGAAAAGAAGGACAAATGGGGCCTGCCGGTCCTGTCGATGAATGTCGAGATGAAGCAGAACGAACTCGATATGCGCGAAGACATGGTCAATGACGCAGTCGAGATGTTCGAAGCGGTCGGCATCAAGAACGTCAAACCGTCGAGGGGCAGCTATGCGCCGGGCATGGGCATCCATGAAATGGGTACGGCCCGCATGGGACGCGACCCGAAAACTTCCGTGCTTAATGGCAACAACCAGGTCTGGGATGCGCCGAATGTCTTTGTCACTGACGGTGCCTGCATGACTTCGGCCTCCTGCGTCAACCCGTCGCTCACCTACATGGCGCTGACGGCGCGTGCCGCGGAATTTGCCGTTTCCGAACGCAAGAAGGGGAACCTGTGATGAACAGACGTGAACTGCTGAAACTGATAGCCATTGCGTCCGGTCTTCCGTTGATCGGCGCTGACGTGGTCACTGCGGCGGAAAACGCCGCCAAGCCCGCCGGTGATGCCCACGTGTTCAGCCCGGAGGAAATCCGGCTTCTGGACGAGGTGGCTGAAACGATCATCCCTCGCACATCCACCCCGGGTGCGAAGGACGCTGCCGTTGGCGCATTCATGGTAGTCTATGCGGCTGATTGTTATACCGGCGAACAGCGGAAACTCTTCCTCTCCGCGATGGCTGACATCGAAAACCGCAGCCGGACGGAATACAAGAAGGCGTTTCTGGAGCTGACGTCGCAGGAACGGCAGACGCTGATTTCTGCGCTGGACAAACAGGCCCGGGCGGAGCAGACGCCGACCGCACCGCATCCCTTCACACTCGTCAAGCAGCTGACGCTGCTCGGTTTCTTCACCTCGAAGATCGGCGCCACCGAGGTTCTCGTTTACGACGAGATCCCCGGTGGCTTTGAGACCTGCGTTCCCTACAAGAAGGGTACGCCCGCCTGGGGCACGACCTGAATTGAGAACCAGCCGCCCGCCTGCATTCGCAGGCGGGCGCGTTCATACGGCAGAACAAGGATGACACGATGCGCAAGAGAATGATCATCACGGCGGCAATGCTGGCAGCAAGCGCCATTCCCGCTTTTTCAGAGGGCGACGTTACCAAGGGGGAGGCGGCCTTCAAGCGCTGTTCCGCCTGTCACGCCATCGGCGAAGGTGCGAAAAACAAGGTCGGCTCGCAGCTTAACGGGATCATCGGCCGTACGGCGGGCGGCGATCCGGACTATAATTACTCGAATGCGATGAAAAAAGCAGGCGAGGAAGGGCTGGTGTGGACACCGGAGGAACTGCGAGACTTTCTAAGCGCTCCCAAGAAGAAGATTCCCGGAAACAAGATGGCCTTGGCGGGCATCAGCAAACCGGAAGAACTGGATAATCTTATCGCCTATATCGAAAGCGCCTCTTCGAAACCTGCCGAATGACAGCACACCGGTTGTCGGACATCAAAACTTCCGCAGTTTTGAGACGATGACCACGAATTTACCCTAGCATATCCTGCGCGCCGAAGGCCTTGCCAACGAATTACCAAGGCCTTCCGGCGTTGTCCTCGAGGATGCATTTGCGGTACTCAAATACCGGTTCTCAGGGGTCGGTCCGTCCTTCCTGCAGGCTCGACTTTTCGAAAGACCTGTCCTGATGGAAGCCCAGTTTGGCCAAGCCGTTTTTCACCTCGGGTGCGTTCATGAATAAATCCCAGATGAGGCCGCTGCGATAGTTTTCCATCATCGCAACAACAGGCCCTTGATTGATCGCAAGATGGGTTCCGGACACCCAGCCGGTTGCGGGCTGGAATGAATCCATGAGGCCAAAGCGGCCGATGAGTGCACCATCGTTCCATTGCAGAAAACGCAAAGCCGCCTCGCGTGAGCGATGAGAAAAGAACGGCATGCTCGAGAGGGCTGCCGTCGTCGCGATGATGCCGTCATCGTCGGTCGGAGAATTTACGACATAGCCCTTTGGCCCATCACACGCAGACAGACCCCACCCGGCCTCACTTGGGTAGCGCGTGCGGCAGTAGCGGTAATTGATCATGCAATGCGCGTGAACCTGCTCCAGATAGTCGTGACAATAAACATCGCCGAGACCGCGCGGATCGAGTGTGCAGAAGGAATAGTGCGACAGGAAAAGCGGTCCTCCATACGGCTGGCCAAGCGGCAGCCGAACACCGAGATACATCGATCCGTTGCGGATTTCGCCATCGCTTGCCCATCCGGAATGATAAGACTCGGCGCTGATTGCATGCGTCGTTGAACCTGCCGCGAGCACATAACAGACGAGGGCCTCGTTCCAGCCCACAATCGGCAAGTTTTTCGCCCATGCATACCGACGGCTCCAATGCCAGAACAGCGGCCCGGGTTTTCCCCTGGTAAACCAGCCCCATTCCACCGTCTCGACGATTTCATTTATGGACCGGCGTAAATCGATTTCGGAGGATGTCTGCGCGCCAAAAAACTCTCTGACGCAGATCAGCGCCTGAACCAGAAGAGCGGTTTCAACGAGATCTCCGCCGTCGTCGAATTTCGCGAAGGGTATTGTTCTTCCGCTGGACGCATCGATGAAGTGAGGAAAGGCGCCATGAAAACGCTTCACGCTTGCCAGCGATTTCAGCATCCGGCTCGCCCGGGCGATGGCTTCCTGTTCGGTTATCCAAGAACGGCGGACACCAACGATGAGCGAAAGGAAACCAAACCCGATCCCGGAGACCGACGCGATCTCATGGATCGCAAGACCATCGGATCGCATACGATCCCGCGGTAGACCACTCTCCGGGTGGCTCCCGGACCAGAAATATTCAAAGGTATTGCGATGCAAACCATCAAGTTCAGCAGGTAATTTATCCGTCAATTCCAACCTCAGGGACCAGCGGCAATCAGTGGGCAGATCGACTGCCAAGCCTTATCTGACTCTGTCACCATCTCCAAATTCCAAGCGGAGCGGTGAATGCCGGTAGCCGCAAAAATTCTCGGCTACCGCAGCATCTGCCTTATCGTCTCCACGATCTGCTCTTCGCAGTGCGGCAAGGCGTAGCAGCGGCTCATCCTCGACGACGAGTATGGTTGCCACATCGGCAGCATTCGAGGTCACGCTCATCATGACTGTCTCAAATGGGAAACCAGTCCCTGCATCGTTACCCGCAGGCCGTCAGGATCATAATTGACCTTGACACCGCCTGTACCCATCAGACCAAGCCGGATGAGCTTCGATCCGAAACCTTTACCCGATGGAGCGGTCACCGGCGGACCGTCCTGCTCCTTCCATTCCAGAACAAGCGCATTCTCGCCGCCGGCATCTTCTATCGTCCATGAAATAACGACGGTTCCGGCATCAGAAGACCAGGCTCCGTATTTCAAGGCGTTTGTGCCAAGCTCGTGCATCAACAGGGCCAAGGATAGCGCAGTCCTAGGCCCGATTTCCATGTCGGTGCCCGATATGCGGTATCGCTCGGGAAGAGAAAGTTGGCGAAGCACGGAATCGATCACTGCCACCATGCGCGCTGACGACCAGTCCTGGTTCAGGAGAACCTCATGCGCATTGGAAAGCGCACGCAATCTGCTCGTGAAGGCTTCGACAGGGGCTCTGTCGGTGACGGGGCGAAGCGTCTGTGTCGCAATCGCCTGAACCATGGCCATCGTGTTTTTGAGCCGGTGGCTGATCTCGTGATTGAGAACCTGCTGTTCCTGCTCGGCCCGAATCCTGGAGATCGCCTCACGCGTGCGGTCCGCTATCGTACGCACAAAATCGCGCTCCTCAGACGAGAATTCATGCGGCTTGTCGTAGTGTACGAACATGACCCCCGCGAATGCACCCCTTTCGATGATTGGCACATTCACGAGGACGGAGATGCCTATTGAGTGTAGAAGCTCGGCTGAAGCGGAGGTTCTCGGATCCGTCGCCACATCGGGTATGATGACCGTCTCGCCGCGCTTCAAATCCTGGATGTAGGATCCGTAATTCCTGAAATGATGGAGCCCTGCGACAGTGAACATTCCCTCCGCACACCAGTCGGGAAGCATCTGCACCGTCTCGGCGATAGGGTCAACGATGCCGTAGCCCGCCCGCGTCGCGCCCCTCAGACTCCGTGCTAAAATCTCGGCGGCGGCAAATGCCACTTCCGCAACAGTATCCAGCTCGCGGATCTTTTCGCCGAGTTCCAGGAATGCAAGCTGCCTGTCCTCTGACAGTTTTTGAGCGGTGGCATTGCGTGCGACCTTGATATAACCCGGGACCTTGGGCGACGAATGGTTGGACATCGGCCGGATCGTGCCGTCCAGAAAGATGCTGGAGCCATCGGCAGCGAGGTGCCATCGGCGGTCGGGTGCAACCCCTTCGGACGTGGCTCTGCGCACCTCAGTCGCAGGAACGCCGGCTGCCCGGTCTTCCTCAGTAAAAATCGACTCAAACGGCCGTCCGAGCATCTCGGCTTCCGACCAGCCAAATGTCTCCTGCGCTCCACCGAACCAGCTTGTAATGCGCTGGTCTTCATCGATCGTCATGATAATATAGTCTTTGGCGCCTTCGACGATCAGGCGAAGCTTCGTTTCGCTGTCGCGCAGAGCCTCCTGGGCTTGCATACGATCAGTGACTTCAACGAACATGATGACGAACGTGTCTTCACCAGTGGCTTGAACATAGCCGTCGAACCACCGGTCCATCGATCCGATCTTGCGGGTGAAACGCTTGCTTTGTTGGGTCTCGACGGCTTCCACCACATCGGAAACCCACTCATTCTCGAATTCTGGAAAGAGTTCGCGCATGGTTCGACCAGGCACATTATCGCCTGGTAATCCGAGAAGAGTGCTCCATGCGGGATTGACCGTCTCGTACCGCCAATCGACTATCGTTCCGTCGACGTCACGGATCACCGAGCCCACGACGATGCCTTCCTCCAATTGCTGGAAAAGCGCACCCCAGCGTCGCTCGGAAAGGAAGGTCGCAATCTGGTTCGAGGCGACCCTTCCGATCTGGTTCAGTAACTGCAGCTCGGTTTCCGTCCATGTGCGTGGCTCTCCATCGATTGCTGCGAGCGCGCCGATCACCATGCCGTCAGGGAGGGTTACAGGCACTCCCATGTAGGAAATCACGCCCAGATCGGTTATGGCCAGATTATTTCTAACGAGATCATGAAGCGTCGCATCTCCGATGATCAAAGGCTGTCTGTCGCGGACCACATGCTGACAGAATGAATGGGTGAGTGGCGTTTCCGCTGCTGCGGCCCATTTGGGTGGCAACCCGACATGGGCGATGAAAACCTGCCGATGCTCGTCCAGAATCGAGATCAACGCCACTGGGCATTTCAGGCCGGTTTTGACGACCTCGATAATATCCTGGAATTCAGGTGGGCTCTGGACATCAAGCAGCCCAGAGTTTCGAACTGCGTCAATGCGTTCCGACGGTGAATTCAAGGTCAATCCTTATCCGCACATGCGCGGCGTTGAACAAGCCGACAAGGCGGCAAGCAGTTTGGGCGAAACAACGAGGCTGGGAGGAGGGGTGACGGAGCGCTCCGCGCCAATGACAATCCCCTCAATGAACTGCAAGGCATTTTGCAAACCGTTCATGGTGTACGGCTTCTCTATCGCTCCAAGTGCGCCCGCAAAATCCTCGGGTATTCTCTTCAGGTTGCCCGAAACAAAAACATAAGGGATGGAACTCGAGGAAAGGTATCGGCCGACTTCGATTCCCGTTGGACCATCCAGCAATTGAATGTCTACAAATGCGAATTGCGGCAGTGCCTTGTTGGCAAGCTCGATAGCTTCCTTGCTGTCGGCAGCGATCCCCACAATCTCGTGTCCGGCATCTTCCACTTCGCTTTCGAGTTCCATCGCGAGCAGGGCTTCGTCCTCTACGATCAAGATTTTCACAGGAGATCCTTTCAGTCTTTTACAGAAAGCGTGACACGAACATCCGAGAAGCGACCTTCAACGGTCCGAACGATCGTAGCGCGCAATTGTTTTACGCATGCTTCCAGCATCTTTTTGCTAAAGGCTGCTTCTTCCTTGTCCATTTCGCCCGGCGTGACGGTATCGGCAACCCTGACAAGGAAGTGGCCGTTGAGGCGCTTGACCTCCAGGTGCAATTGCCCGCCTCGGTCCTTCAACCCTCTGCGAATGGCGTCACCGATGAGTTCGTTGATGATCAATGCAAGGGGGGAGGCCTTGGTCGCCGGAACAACAACCTCGTGAAGATCGGTGGTGAGAATGATGTCGGTTCGCTTCAAGGCGCCGATCTTGTCGAGCATCAATGTATTGGCAAAATCCGCGACATCGAAATGCCCTACATCCTCATCGTTCAGAAGCTTGCGCTGAACGGTGCTGAGTGCTTCGACCCTGTTCAGCACAGACATCAATGTCCGCTCCACAACATCGTTATCAGTCATCCGCGCCTGAAGCTTCACGATTGAGGCGATAGTCAGGAGGTTGTTTTTTACGCGATGATCAACCTCGTGGACGAGGGTTGTTTTTGCCCGCAATGCCTCGGTCAAATCCGCCGTTCGCTGCGCCACCTCTCCCTCCGCGATGTGGCGGGCGCGAGCGAGTTCGGCTTCCTTGCTCTTGATATCGGTGAAGTCGAGTTGCGAGGCGAAAAAATAGATGACAGTTCCGGAAGCATCGCGAACCGGACTTACGAAGAGAGCATTCCAAAACTCTGATCCGTCCTTGCGGTAATTAAGGATGTCGATCGCCAAATCCTGCTCGGCTGCGATTGCCTCACGCAGCTTCGTAACTGAGCCAGGATCCGTGTCTGGACCTTGGAGCAGACGACAATTTTGACCAACCAGCTCTTCGGCGGAATAGCCCGTCAATCTGCTGAAAGCAGCATTGCAGAAGATGATTGGATTGTCTTTCTGGAGTGGATTTGTGATGATCATGGGCATGCGGGTGGCCTTGAAGGCTGCCGCAAACGGATCTTCAGAAGCGTGGCCAGATACTAGACGCTCTCCAGCGTCTTGAGCATCCTGCCGGAAGAGATCATTATCTTTCATGCAAGGTCCTGAAGGTAACGGTCCCCTAAAATGTTTGAATGGAAATTTGGTTCCAACGACAAAGTGAATCATTCCCGTTTTACAGGGTAGGGGATCCACCATCTTTCTGCATATTGCCCGTGAGCAGGTCCGTCGGCGTTCGATAGCCGAGAGATCGGCCTGATGACGTCAGTAGAACAAAAACGGGGCGACCAACTGGCCGCCCCGCTTGATATGAGACTGGGTCGAAACCTCAAGCAGTCCGTTCTTCGCCCGCGTTCGGCCTCCAGGTGATCAGCTTCCTCTCGGCGACATCGAGAATGAGATCGATGACGAGAACAAAAATGGCGAGAATGATGATCCCGGCGAAAACGCCGACCGCGTCGAAGTTACCTTCCGAACGGGCGATCAGGTAACCGAGGCCCAGCCAGAGACGCGACGCCATTCCATGGGAGCATGCTCCATCAGTATCGCTTCAGGCAATAATGTTGGGCGGAAATTGAGTGGTGTTTTGTTTAGAGCGAAAGGATGCGTTACGCTTCGACGTAGCGCGATAACGCAACAGCCAGATAATGTTCAAAACGAGTTCTGAAGTTGCCTAAAATGTCATTTGGACTGAAAACGCAAGACATTTCAATCAACAAAAGTTCCATAATCTATCTTATGCGATTATCGTATGTAGCAGCCAGATGAAGCTTTCTATGGTCCTGAGCGCCTCACCTTCATCAGCGCCGCCGCGACGCTCTGTACATCGCTTGAGCACAGTAGCGAGCAAAGGATTTAGAGAAAGCACCTAGCCTTACTTTTCGAGCCAGGGTGAAGCAGTGCTCCAGAAAACGCCATTGCCGCCAAGAAAATCTTCCGCGAGTGGGCTTTGAACCGATGAAGGACATTGCTGACGAAATGCCCATGCTTTGGCTGATGCGGCAAAGATTTTGATGATCTGTCGGAACTGATGGGGATTAAATAGTCGCCAGCGGTGTTCTCATGGGTACGACCACGTACTCATGAAGGAGCCTGCGCCATGAAGTACCTCTACTCCATCACTCTCGTCATTGCGACATTGGCCTGCACACCTGTATCTGCCAGCCCGTTTTCGTCCGCCGCCGGGCGTTACCGTATCGATCCCACCTCGCACATCGGGTTTTCGATTGCACAGGTTGCCGGTCCGGGCATCAACGGCACTATTCCCGATATATCCGGCCGCTTCGATATCGATCCGGACCAACCGTCCAAGTCCTATGTGGAAATCAGTTTGAACCCTTCCAGCGTGAAGACAGGCCAGGAACGGGTGGAAAATTTCCTGCGGTCCAGCGCGGTTTTCAACATCGCCGCCTATCCGCAGATCGTGTTTCGCTCCAACCGCGTTACGCAGGACGGGCCGCGCAGCGCGGTCGTTGAAGGTGTGCTCACGGCCCGAGGCGTCTCCAGAGCCGAGACTTTTCACGCAACATTCGTTGAGCAGCAAAAGGGTTCCGTCACCTTCCATGTCACCGGAAGTATCCCTCGCCTGCCCTATGGCATGGGTGTTGGCGTGCCGCTCTATTCGAATACGGTTGCCTTCGACATAGATTTGAAGGGCGTCAGATAAAAACGACGGAACTTCAAAAAAGTCGGTGGGACGGGATTAATTGCCGCTGGCCGGTGTTCTGTCTTGTATCGGACATGGTGTCCGCACCGTTACCTCTCAAAGGACGATCTCATGCGTGCACATCATTTCATTCTGGCAGGCGCTCTCGCGCTCGCCTCCACTGCCGCGCTTGCCGAACCATACGCCGGTGGCGCGGTGGTTGAAACGGCGACGGCAAAGGGCACGATCCTGACTGACGCCAAGGGGATGACCCTTTATACGTTCGACAATGATGGTAATGGCTCGTCAACCTGCTATGACGGCTGCGCGAAGAAATGGCCGCCGCTTGCGGCTGCCAAAACCGACAAGGCGGATGGCCACTACAGACCAATCGCCCGCAGGGATGGCACGATGCAGTGGTCGCATGATGGAAAGCCGCTGTATCATTGGCAGATGGACAAGAAGCCCGGCGATGTCACAGGTGATGGTGTTGATGGCGTCTGGCACGTTGCTAAGGAATAGCACCCATGCCTGATTTTCTGGACGAGATTACAAGTTGCATACCGGCGCTTCGACGTTACGCGAATGCGCTCACGCACGACCGTGACACGGCTGACGATCTCGTTCAGGACTGCCTGGAAAGAGCCATCCGCAAAAAGGCGCTGTGGCGGCCGCAGGGGCCGTTACGTCCATGGTTGTACCGGGTGCTGGTCAACGTTTACCGCAACAATCTGCGCGGCAGAAACCGCCGGCCCTCGCAGATCCCGATTGATGATGTTGCCGAACAGATGTTTGTGCCGGCGGCGCAGACGGGCCGGATCGCGCTTGCCGAAATGGCCCGCGCCATCGAAAAACTGTCAGGCGAGCAGCGTGAGGCTCTCCTCCTCGTCGTCGTTGAAGGTCTGAGTTATGCGGAAGCGGCGAAGGTTCTGGAAATTCCGTTGGGCACTTTGATGTCCCGTCTGGGGCGCGCCCGAACAGCCTTGGCCCGCATGAACCAGGAAGACCAGCCAAATCTCAAGGTGATAAAATGACTGGCAACGAGCCGCAGATAACGGAAGCCGATCTGATCTCCTATGTCGACGGGCAGCTGGAAGACCAGCGACGTGATGCCGTTCGCTCCCACCTCGCCTCCAATCCGGCCGATGCACGCAAGGTCGAGATATGGCAGCGGCAGAATGCGACACTTACGGCTCTCTATCGTCCTGCTGATGTCGATGTTTTACCCGAGCGCCTCGATGTTTATCGGATGGAGCGGCGCTTGCGGTCGGAGCGTGCCAATTGGCGCAATCTGGCAGCCGCATCCGTCCTGGTCCTGGCCGTTGGACTGACAGGTGGCTGGTTCGGGCGCGGACTTGTGTCGGAGGTCGAGGCACCTGCCCATTCCATCGTGGCGGATGCGACGCAGGCGCATAAGTTGTTTGCAAGCGAGGTTCTGCACCCGGTCGAAGTTCGGGCGGATGCCGAGAACGCTTCCAGCCTGCCGAAATGGCTGTCAAAACGGCTGGACCGTAAACTGAACGTGCCGGACCTCACCCGCCATGGCTTGTCCCTTGTCGGCGGCCGGGTGCTTCCCAGTTCCGAAGGCGCCGCAGCTCAGCTGATGTATGAAGACAAAAGTGGGCAGCGTATCACTCTTTATATCGTGGCCGCGGCTGACTCGAGCGATACCGCCATGCGGCGCTCCAATGTCGACGCGCTGGAAACAGTGTCCTGGGATGACGAAACAATCCGCTGCGCCCTGGTCGGCAGCCTGCCGTCCGACCGCATGGACGCTATTGCCAAAGACACCTATCAACAGCTGAGTTAGCCGATGCAATATCTCAAGGGTCATTCCGATAGAGCGACGGGAGGCGTAAGGAGATGGCGCAACACGTCCGCCTCCTTTGGTTTGGTAGCGATCGTTTTCCATTGGACGATCGCGCTCCTATTCATCACGCAGCTTGCGCTGGGATATCTTATGAGCCGCGACATCGATCCGGTGCTTCAGTTCAATCTTTTTCAGTATCACAAGTCGATTGGGTTTCTGGTTCTGGCCCTCGCCGCCCCCCGCTTCATCTGGTCGGTTTTCAGCAGGAAACCGCGGGCTCTGGATGATGAAGGGATGGCTTCGAGGTTGGCTGCACGGGCGGCTCACGCCGCGCTGCTGTTCCTTACTCTTGCCGTTCCCCTTGCCGGTTGGGCCGTCGCGTCGACGTCTCCTCTGCAGATCCCCAGTTACGTCTTTGATCTTGTCGTCATGCCGGGACTACCCATGGCGATCTCCGACCAAGCCGAAGCCTTCTGGACTGAGGTTCACGCCACTCTGGCCTATCTTGCCGCAGTTATCGTCGTTCTTCATGTGGCAGCGGCGCTGTGGCACCATTTCATCCGCAAAGATCCAACGCTTCGGCGCATGAGCCCTTTCAGGGCTGCTGCAGATAACACCAGTCGCACCGCCTCCCCTCGAAAATAGACGCCGAAACTTGTGAAAGCCTGGGCGCCGTTTTCCAAAGCCAGTAGCCGGCGAGGTACCCTCGCCTGCCACCATCGCTGCTTTGCAAGTGAGGCGGCTAGTAAAGTGTTCTCTGGTAGTCCTTTTCCAGATCGTCGTCCATTTTCCGCATCTCATCCCTGTTGCTGGGCGCGCCCGTCGTTTCGTCAAGGATGATTTTGATGAGCGACGGCATCTCGGAGCGATCCTGAAAATGATCCGGGCTCCACAAATGCGACCGCCGAAACGCCTTGGCGCAATGCATGAAAACCTCGCTCACCCTGACGACAATCGCGAGTTTGGGCGCACGATCATTGATGCTCATGCTTTTCAGAAGCTCCGGGTCGGTTGCGAGCTTTGCCTGCCCGTTCACACGCAACGTGTCGTCAAATCCCGGTATGACAAACAACAGCCCGACGCTTGGATTGGCAATGATATTGGTCAACGTATCCAGACGATTGTTACCCGGTCGATCCGGTATCGCGAGTGTGCGTTCATCAAGAATCTTGACGAACCCCGCAGGGTCGCCGCGAGGGCTTACGTCAGCACTTCCTGCCAGATTCTGCGTTCCTATGCACAGGAACGGGGAGCGTCTGATAAATTCCCGCGCATGCTCGCCAATGGTGTCCTGACACTTCAATATCGCTAGCGCGTGGGTCGCCTCGAACAACCCTCGAAGCGATGGCTCATCTGTTACTGCAAATTCCGGATCAAGTTCAAACGCCGTCATCATCCCTCACCCTTGTGACGTTGCCCCGTTGTTCCCATCAGCTTCACCAGACGAAAACGCCTGGATATTGCTGACATATCGATTATTCTTCTTTGTCCACATTTGAGCGGTTTCTAAATTTGAGGTACGTACCTCAATATTAGTACTATCGCAGATTTCCATTTCAATCAAGAAGTAGAACGGGCAGCGATAGAGGCACGACAATCACTGAAACGGCTACGGTAGCTTTTGATTGCGGGCAGTCCTGTATAGACAGTGTAGTAGGGTTCTTACCTTAAGGCCCCCGCTATTCACCGACGTTCAACCAGTCGAGGCGGCCTTGAAGACGGCAAGCTGGTCGGCAAAGGCGCGTTGATAGGCCGGACGCGCCTCACCGCGGGCCACATAAGCTGAAAGGTTTGGATATTCTTCGAGGATGCCTGAGCTTTTTATCCTTTGCAGCACCGATATCATCAACAGATCTCCAGCGCTGAACGCACCGTCGAGCCAGTCGTCGTCACCGAGGCAGCGGGAGAGTTCGCCGAGCCGCTTGCGGACATTTTTATCGATCATCGCTAAGCGCTCCTCGTACCAGCTCTTGTCGCCCTCCAGAAATCGGGCAATCGAGCGGTCAACGATTGGCGGCTCCACCGTGTTGAGTGCGGCGAACATCCAGGTTATCGCCCGCGCCCGCGCATTCTCATCCCGCGGCAACAGGCCGGCATTGCGCTCTGCGATGTGGAAAATGATCGCGCCGGATTCAAACAGTACAAGATCGCCCTCCTCATAGGTCGGGATTTGTCCGAACGGCTGAAGTGCGAGATGCTCAGGTTCCCGCATCGCCTTGAAGGAGAGAAGGCGAACATCGTAGGATAGCCCCGCTTCCTCCAGCGCCCAGCGGACGCGCATGTCGCGGGCCAGACCCTTGCCGCCATCGGGCGAGCGTTCAAAAGCGGTAATGGTGATCGTCATTGCTGTTCCCCATCGCGTCTGTTTGGAGACTATTGGCTCATTGTGGTCGAGCGTCAGCTTTTTGCGCCGGCCGGAAAAGGCAGCGTGTCAGAATAGGCGTTCGCCAGAACGAAAACAATCCTTGTACGTTTCCATGACAGGTCATTGGCGTGCCGTTTGCCGTGGAAAGGGCTGGCCATTTCACGCAAAAACTCTAAGCTCCTGCGCCGGACGCGGATTGCCAAACCTTCAGGATTTCAATTTAAATCATTAGGGAGAAACCATCAGATGAGCCTGCGTATAAACGACATCGCACCCGATTTCACCGCCGAGACCACACACGGTCCGGTGAGCTTTCACGAATGGATCGGCGACGGCTGGGCGGTCCTGTTTTCGCATCCGAAGAATTTCACGCCGGTCTGCACCACGGAACTCGGCGCGATGGGCGGCCTGCAGCCGGAATTCGAAAAGCGCGGCGTCAAGATCATCGGCATTTCGGTCGATCCGGTCGAAAGCCATGAGAAATGGAAAAACGACATCCGCACTGCGACCGGCTTTAACGTCGATTATCCGCTGATCGGCGACAAGGACCTGAAAGTGGCGAAGCTCTATGACATGCTGCCGGCGGGCGCTGGCGACAGTTCCGAAGGCCGCACGCCGGCCGACAACGCCACCGTGCGCTCCGTCTTCGTTGTCGGTCCCGACAAGAAGATCAAGCTGGTCCTCACCTACCCGATGACCACCGGGCGCAACTTCGACGAAATTCTTCGCGCGATCGATTCCATCCAGCTGACTTCCAAACATCAGGTGGCGACACCGGCAAACTGGAAACAGGGCGAAGACGTCATCATCACCGCCGCCGTCTCCAACGAGGATGCGATTGCCCGTTTCGGCTCCTATGACACTGTTCTTCCATACCTGCGCAAGACGAAGCAGCCCGGCTGATTTGAAATCGATAAAAGGGGCGATGGGTCTCCATCGTCCCTGTTTGATCTTACTCGCGGCGCAACTACGGCTTTATCACGCCGCCGTGGTAATCGAGCCGGTACACCTCGACACTGTTCCGATATATCCGCTCCACGCCGGTAAAAGACCGGAATTCACCCTCATTGGTATCGACATAGACCATGTCTTCGACCTCGTGGGTGAAGCCACCGAGGAAGCGCCCTTCCCTGTATAGCGTGGAAAGCGATCGCTGGATCACCCTGCCCGCCACCGTGCCGTCGATTAGCTCAGGGCGGATGATGCGGCCGTAATAATTCATGGCCCAAAGTGGAATTCCCTGATGCCAGACGACCTCCTGACCGATGAAGTCGGTTCCGCCGAAATAGCTATCGATATAGTTCCAGTCGCCGCTATGAAAACCGAGGTCGTGTGAGCCGATGCGGGTGGGCGTTGAGGATTTGTTGCCGCCGCCCACATAAGTGGCGGATTTGGCCTGCACGATGAATTCTTCCAGCATCGGGAATACCTCACGTCAAGAACATAAAGTGAACATACTGCACTTGTTTGAAGGTCGCAAGCGTATTCCTTACCCTGCCTGTCGCCATATTTTCACAGATGGCGGGCTTGGTAATCGCAGCGTTTGCCCTTAAAAGCGATGCATAAATGATCCTCGAAGAGTGCCCATGTCGCAGACCCCGCAAATCTATGTCGATGCCGACGCCTGCCCCGTGAAACCCGAGATTCTCAAGGTGGCGGAACGGCATGGGCTGGAGGTGACATTCGTTGCCAATTCCGGTTTGCGCCCGTCGCGCGATCCGATGGTGAAAAACGTGATCGTATCGGCCGGTTTCGATGCGGCGGATGACTGGATTGCGGAGCGTGCGGGCGAAAACGATATCGTCATTACCGCCGATGTGCCGCTCGCCGGGCGTTGCGTTGCCAGGGGCGCGCTGGTGACGGGACCGACCGGCCGCGTTTTCGACCAAACCAACATCGGCATGGCAACTGCGATGCGCGACCTTGGCGCACACCTGCGCGAAACCGGTGAGAGCAAAGGATATAACGCGGCTTTCTCGCCGCGCGACCGGTCTGCTTTTCTGGAGACGCTTGACCGTTTCTGCCGCCGTGTCAAAAAATGACCGCGTAAACAGGAAGGCGCAGCCCATGACCCCGGCCAATCCGCAGAGCAACACCTATAGCCGCCATAAGCCTTTCTTCGTCGCTCTTTTTGTTGGCGCCCTCGGCCTTGGCTTGGCGCTGGCATTCGCACGGCCGCTCGCCATCGAAATTACGGCCATTCTGTTTTTCCTGACCTATCTCGGGTTGGTGGCCTTTCGGCTTCCGAAATTAACGGCCCAGCACCTGAAAGCGCATGCCGATAGTGATGACCTGCCGGCAATGGCCATCATCGCCATTACGCTGATCGCTGCCACCGTCGCCGTCGTTTCACTGTTCCAGGCACTCAACCATTCCGGCGAAACCGTCTGGACGCTGCTGCTCGCCTTCGGCTCCGTCATTTTCGGGTGGCTGACTATCCACACCATGACCGCCTTGCACTACGCCCATCTTTACTGGCGTCCGGAAACCGTTGATGGCAAGCGCCAGCATCGCGGCGGCATGGATTTCCCGGCGACGAAAGAACCCTGCGGTTACGACTTCCTCTATTTCGCTGTTGTCATCGGCATGACAGCGCAGACCTCGGATGTTGCTGTAACCACGACACCGATGCGCAAGGTCACGCTGTTGCACTCCATCGTCTCCTTCTTCTTCAACACGGTTCTGGTGGCAGCGGCGGTCAATGCTGCGGTCGCGCTTGCGGGCTGAACCGGAAAACCTCTTCATAAAGGAATGGCTTCATGAATATCATCTCGCAAAATACGGCCTTTGGCGGCATGCAGGGCGTATTTTCGCACCCATCTGAAACCCTCAAATGCGAGATGACCTTTGCAGTCTATGTGCCGCCGAAGGCGATCAGCGAGCCGTGCCCGGTTCTGTGGTATCTTTCCGGCCTCACCTGTACCCACGCCAATGTCATGGAAAAAGGCGAATATCGCCGCATGGCGTCCGAACTCGGGCTGGTCATTGTCTGCCCGGATACCAGCCCGCGCGGCAACGATGTGCCTGATGAAGTGACCAACTGGCAGATGGGCAAGGGCGCCGGCTTTTATCTCGACGCCACGCAGGAGCCTTGGTCGGAGCACTACCATATGTACAGCTACGTGACGGAAGAGCTGCCAGCCTTCATTGGCCAGCATTTCCGCGCGGATATGAGCCGTCAGGGCATTTTCGGCCATTCGATGGGCGGCCATGGCGCCATGACGATTGCCTTGAAGAACCCAGACCGCTTCAAGAGCTGCTCCGCCTTCGCCCCTATCGTCGCCCCCTCCTCTGCCGACTGGTCCGAACCGGCGCTGGAAAAGTATCTCGGAACGGATCGTGCCGCATGGCGGCAATACGACGCCTGCTCGCTGGTCGAAGACGGCGCCCGTTTTCCGGAATTCCTGATCGACCAGGGCAAGGCCGACAGTTTCCTCGAAAAAGGCCTGCGTCCCTGGCTGTTCGAAGAGGCGATCAAAGGAACCGATATCGGCCTGACGCTTCGCATGCACGAGCGTTACGACCACTCTTATTATTTCATCTCCAGCTTCATGGATGACCATCTGAAATGGCATGCCGAGCGGCTTGGCTAAGGCTGCGACAGGGGTAGCCTAACCTGCGCAGTTTGGCTTCGTCCGACATCTTGAAGAGCGACGTGACGGCGTTTTCAGTACGCCGTCTTACCCATGGCTTTCGGAGATTTATGCATCCGAAGGAATGCGGGCGATGACCTTGATCTCGAAATCGAAGCCCGCGAGCCAGTTCACGCCTATTGCAGTCCAGTTCGGGTAAGGCTTCTTGCTGAAAATCTGCTGCTTGACGGCCATGATGGTTCCGAACTGTTTTTCGGGGTCCGTATGGAATGTCGTCACGTCGACAATATCATCAAATGTACAGCCCGCTGCATGCAGCGTGGCTTTGAGATTTTCGAAAGCCAATTGTACCTGACGTTCAAAATCGGGTTCTGGCGTTCCATCGGAACGGCTGCCCACCTGCCCGGAAACAAACAAAAGGTCCCCGGATCGAATAGCCGCCGAATAGCCGTGCTCCTCGTAAAGAGCATGTCTGTTAGCGGGAAAGATTGCTTCGCGCTTCGTCATTTTTAAATCTCTCTTCTTTGTAATCGAGTGCACCCTCCGGGCGGAACGTTACGCTTCGAGCGCTTCACGCAACGCCTTATTTGATATACGATGCGTATTTGAGTTTGGTCGCATACATGCCGTATGTCAACCCATATACATCACGTATGTGAAATTGAGGGGAAAATGGTGAAACGACGCGCGGAAACGATGGAGGAAAATCGCGTAAAGCTGATCGCGGCTGCACGAAAGATTTTCGCCGAAAAGGGATACTCTGCCGCATCAATGGACGAGTTGACCGCTGAGGTTGGTCTGACGCGTGGGGCGCTTTATCACAATTTCGGAGATAAGCGTGGGCTTCTAGCGGCGGTGGTCGATCAGATCGATTCTGAAATGGCGTCGCGCGCTCAGGAGATCGGGGGACTGGCCGGGGGCGATTGGCAAAGTTTGCTCGCCGAGGGCGCCGCCTATATCGAAATGGCACTTGATCCCGAAGTACAACGCATCGTTCTGCTCGACGGGCCTGCGGTGTTGGGTGATCCCTCGCAGTGGCCTAGCCAGAGCAATTGTCTGCAGGCGACCAAGCGGACGGTTCAGAGCCTCATCAAACAAGGGGTCATCAAGTCAGTCGATGCGGAAGCTGCTGCCCGGCTTCTAAGCGGCGCTGCACTTAATGCTGCGCTCTGGATCGCCGCCAGTGACGATCCCGTGAGGGTGCTGCCGAAGGCTGTCGAGGCTTTCCAGTCCATGGCCACCGGCCTTCTTGTGAAACCAGTTTAAACTCTATCTGGAAACCATACTTGTTCACGGAAACAGCGCCGTCGCCAGCGTTGTCGGTCCGGGTCGGCTCAGCCGGAACTCACGGATCACGCGCTCCGCGACGCCGTAAGCGAGATCCTGCTCGATCGACTGATTGTCGAAGCTGACGACGGTGGCTGTGAATTTGGCCTCGGCGATCACCTCGCCCGTCGCCACGGCGGCCGCACGAACGATGACACGGGCCGATGCCCGTTCTCCAAACAGGAAGGGACCGCGGGTGACGGATGCGAGGCGAATGGTCAGCACCACGCGCGGTCTGATTTCGCCGCGTGCCGTCGTTTTGATCGCATTCTGTAGTTGCGCATGAATGGATTGCATCAATGCCGGCGCCACATCCGGCCGTGCCGCTACAAAGGCGCCGCGCACATCATAAAGCAGCCGGTCGGCATTGGTCGCCTCCGGTTCCAGCCTGAAAGACATGAGCGTGAAACACGCCAGCACAACAATGCCAAGGCGTTTCAATCGAGTGTTCATGATCTGCGGCTCCCCTAACGTGAGGTAACCGCATATTCGGTCATCAGGGTTAGAAAAGCGTTAAGGCGCGCTCTTCAACGCCTCCAGAACGTTGAGTGCTGCACGCATGTCGATGAGCCTGGTGGCGCGGCGCTCCTGCGCCTCCTCGTCCTCGCCCCAATGTTCGGCGGTCCAGTCCTCGTCAAGATGGGCCAGCGCCCAGGTTTCCTCCAGCGTCAGTTGCCCTTCCGCCAGTGCCAGCGCCAGAATGGCGGAGCCGGTCAGCGACGTCATGGTGTGCAGGGCGGCAAGCGCGATCGGCGTGTCGTATTTTTTGAGTGTAACGGCAAAGGCTGCAACAGCTTCCCGAGGCTGATCGCGATGCATGACGCCTTCGACGAGAATGAAGCGTGCGCCGAGAACATTGGCTGCCCAGTCGATCACCGGATCCCAATGGTCCGCCTGCCGCGCCACAAGCGCTTCCGGTTGACCTGCCCGGTAGCACAGGAGATCGGAAGAGGAAAAGCGCAGGATATCCTCGAAAACCGCCTGGGTGTCGCTGGCGATGCCGTCGATGGCCGTGTTCACATGCCGCGAGACCGGCATGACGACCGGGTTCACCACCTCTTTCTGCGCATCCCATTCACCGCGAAGCAGGTCCGCAAGCGCCTTCGATGGCAAGACAAGCGGCTTCTTGGCAGGCGTGCGCAGCGGCTTGCCATCGAGATGGATGGTGAAGCCGCCGTCTTCCACGTCAGCAACGGTAACGTCCTTATAAAACCGTTTCGGCAGAGGCCGCTGCATCTGGATTTGGGCGCGAAGGATTGGATCGGGGTGGCTGAGGCCTTCCGAAAGGTCGTTCAGGAGATCACGCATGGCACGTCCTCATCAGTCGAATAGAAAGGGTCATTCAAGAATATCGGCGGACACATGGGCGGGAATTTCGCTCGGATGGCTGACGACGGCGTCAGCGCCTGCCTTCCAGAGATCATCGACCGAGGCGTAGCCCCAGGCGACGCCGATGGCCTTTGCGCCGGCCGCCTTTGCCATCTGCATGTCATAGATAGCATCGCCGATGACGACAGTGTCGGCCGGAACCATGCCGGTTTCATGGCAACATTCCATCACCATTGCCGGATGCGGCTTGGAAGGGCAATCATCCGCCGTGCGCGACACGATGAAATGCTCGGCAAAACCATGCGTTTCGAGAATATGGGTCAACCCGCGACGGCCCTTGCCGGTGACCGCGCCGATCAGCACCTCATCCCGCCTGGCAAGCGTGTCGATCAAGGGCGCGATACCGTCGAACAGCGGCTCGATCATGCCAGGTCGGGCGCGGATCGGGTGGTAGATTTCCCGGTAGCGCTCAGTCATCGCGCGCGCCTCGTCATCCACATGCGCCTTACCGAGCATGCGGGCGATGGCGATGTCGAGCGTCAGGCCGATGATTGCCTTGGTCTGCGCAATATCAGGCCGTGGCTTTCCGAAATCTGCGAAGGTATCGACCATGACGGCATGGATAAGACCGGCGCTGTCGACCAGCGTGCCGTCACAATCGAAAAGAACGAGTTTCATCTGATATCAGCCTTCCCTGTCGCCATCGGCCACGTCGAGGCCGAGCAGGTTCCAAGTCTGTACCATATGCGGTGGCAAAGGCGCGCTGACGCGAAGCCGGCCGCCATTCGGGTGCGGAATGTCGATATGGCGCGCATGCAGGTGCAGACGCTTTTGTACACCGCCCGGAAAATCCCAGTTCGGATCATCGATGTAATATTTCGGATCGCCGATGATCGGGTGCCCCATATGCAGCGCGTGAACGCGCAGCTGGTGGGTACGGCCGGTATAGGGCTCCATTTCCAGCCAGGCGAGGTTCTGCGCAGCGGTATCGATGACACGGTAGTAAGAAATGGCGTGATCTGCCCCCTCCTCGCCGTGCTTGGCGATGCGCATGCGGTCGCCGTCGGGGGTCTGCTCCTTGACCAGCCAGGTGGAAATCTTGTCCTGATGCTTGCGCGGCACGCCGCGAACCAGCGCCCAATAGGTCTTCTTGGTATCGCGCTCGCGGAAAGCGGCCGTCAGCTTCTGTGCAGCACCTCGGGTGCGGGCCACCACCAGTACGCCCGATGTGTCACGGTCCAGACGGTGCACCAGACGCGGCTTTTCGCCCTTCGGGCTGGTCCATGCTTCCAGAAGCCCGTCGATGTGACGGTTGACGCCAGAGCCGCCCTGCACGGCAATGCCGGCCGGCTTGTTGAACACCAGAACCTTGTCGTCTTCATGCAGCAGCATGCGCGCCAGAAGTTCGCCGTCTGCCGAATGTTTTAGGTCCCTGGATCCGATCGGTCCGCTTTTGACCTTGAGGTCGGAATCGACCGGCGGCACACGCACCATCTGTCCCGGCTGCACCCGTGCGTCCGTCTTCACCCGGCCGCCGTCCACACGCACCTGCCCGGAGCGCAGCAGCTTTTGCAGCTGCCCGAACCCCAGACCCGGATAGTGAATCTTGAACCAGCGATCGAGGCGCATACCGGCCTCGTCGGCCTCGACCTTGATATGCTCGATACCTGCCATGAAATTTCCAGTCTCTCTGTCTTGATCGCGCGCCCTGTTCTCCGGCGCACCGTTTGGAGCAAGCCTTTAGAACAAACTGCGGCCCAAGGCCAGCCCGGCGAAAACCGCCGCGATGGAAACCACCAGACTTGCCGTGATGTAAACCGCCGAAAGGCCGAGCGCGCCGCGTTCGAAAAGCGCTACCGCATCCAGCGAGAAGGACGAAAAGGTGGTGAAGCCACCGAGAACGCCGGTGACCAGAAACAGGCGCATCTCCATAGACGCGTTCAGCCGCCTTGCAACAAGCTCAACCAGGAAACCGATGAGGAAGGATCCGACCACATTCACCGCCAGAGTTCCCCAAGGGAAAGTCATGCCGACAAGGCGCACACTCAACACACCCACGAGATAGCGGAAAACCGAACCGATTGCGCCGCCTGCTGCGACAAGAGCGATATTCAGCATTTGGGAATGTCTCCGGAGAAATACCCGACGGGTCTGTTGAAGACGTTTTCTAGAACATAGCCACGGGTGGTGAAACCCCCTCGTCCCGACCTTTTTTCGATTAAAACTCGATTAAATTGCACGTCCGCGATTTAGCCTTCCAACAAGACGCAGCTGCTAATCTGCGGTTTTACGGGTCGGCGAAGGATGGCCGGAGGTTGGATGACACAGGTTCTTTCCGTTTCTGCAAACACTGCGGCCTACGCACTGGAGGCCGTGAAGCCGTCGCAGCGTGTATCGCGCAGAAGCGAGGTTGAGGAAGCCATTCACGAATTGGCGCGCAAGGCCGAACAGGGAGACGATTTCCAGCTGAGAGCCTTGCTCACCGCCATCAAGCCGCCGGCCTTGACCCTCTATTTCCTGACAAGCGCAAGCCAGCGGCACGCGCCCCAGACAACACTCGATCAGGCCGTGCAGGCCTACGAGGAAAATGAATCCAATAAAAGTTTATAATATCAATTTAATATCCATATTTATTAAATCGATTTATCATTTTTTTGGTGCGCATTTCGCGCGTTCAGGTTGTTGTCAGCTTCAAATTTTAGTCCTTCGGTACCAACTGGAGGAAGATCATGATTTCTATTGCTCGTCACGTCACAGCTACCACGATCGCGCTCGTTGTTTCGGCGCCGGCTTTCGCGGCCACGACGATCAAGGTCACCGAAGGCGGTGAAGGTGGCGGACCAATGACACTCGTATGGACCAGACGACAGTCAAAGCCGGTGAAGCCGTGTTTCATGTGCATAACGATGCCATGAGCAAGCAGCACGAAATGGTGCTCGTCAAGCTGAAGTCTGCAGAGGAAAAAATGCCGCTCAATACCGCGAAACACCGTGTCGATGAAAAACAGCTTAAAAGTCTTGGCGAAGTGGCCGACCTGAAGCCGGGCGGCGATGGTCAGCTCAAGGCAAAGCTTACGCCCGGCACATATCTCCTCTTATGCAACATAAAAGGTCACTACGAAGCGGGTATGCAGGCCAAGCTGACTGTTACAAAATAATATTGGTCGAACAAGCTGAGGCTGCCGAATGAGTATTGCGTTCCGGCAGCCTCTTTTTTGCGTCAGTTGTGCTGGTGAGCGTTCTTGTCGTCACCACCCTTGGCCGAGCCTGCGGAAAGCACAATGTCGACCTTGCCAGCCTTTTCAAAGATCAGCGTCACTGGCACCTTGTCGCCTTCGGCAAACGGCTTCTTCACGTTGAAGAACATCATGTGCAGGCCGCCGGGCTTCAGTTCCACTGTCTCGCCGGCGGGAATGACGATGCCGTCATCCAGCCTGCGCATCTTCATGACGTCGTTGACCATGGCCATTTCGTGAATTTCTGCACGGCCGGCGGCGGAGGATTCGACGCCGATCAGCTTGTCTTCGCTGGAACCGGTATTCCTGATCGTGACATAACCGCCGCCCACGGGCTGACCGGGCAGCATGGCCTTTGTCGCGCCAGCCGAAAGCTCGAGACTGCCAGCCTTCACCACGTCCAGGTCCATATCCATGGCCATAGCGGAATGATCATGCCCACCGGCATGGGCTTTTGCGGTAACGCGGATGGTCGGTGCCGGGCTTTTCAGCGAATGCGGATCGACGCCTGCGGCCGCTACCTCGTCCCAGGAAACCTTGCCTTTGTCGCCGCAAAGCTGCGTCACCTTGAAGGGAAGGTCCTGCCCGGCCTCTATGCCGGAGATTTTTCCCTGAACGGCAAAGGTGTCATAGAATTCATCCGGCAAGTTGCCACCCTTCCAGCGGATTTCGACCGGACCGCTTTTGATGTCCTTTCCGTGGTTCTTGTAGGCTTTCTGATAGTCGCCCTTGATGATCTCAAGTTCCCAACCGGCCTTGGGCTGCGGCTTGGCAGTGATGAAGCCTTCCGGCAGTTTGATCTGCACTTCTGTGGTGGCAAGTCCGCCATCGCAGCCATGCGGCACCTGAAGTGCGGCAACGATGGTGCTTTCCTGTTCGGCCGAACCGTCAACGAAGGTCGTATGGGCGAAGGCCTGCGCCGTCGAGACGGAGGCGACGAACAGGGTGCAGGTGATGATCTTGGTGGTTTTCATTTGTTTGTCCTTGCGACTGCGGCGCCATTGGCCCGGGCAGTTGCTCCGTGCCGCCACCCGGCGGCGATGATCCTGTGAAACGAAGAGATCAGGCGAACAGGGATGGTGGGCCGCGTGCGGACGGTTTGCGGATCGTCTGGACCGAGCGAAAGTCCCATTCCGCGGTCAGGCGATTGTCGAGCCAGGCGAATTCCGTCCTCAGCCAGCCGGCCGCATCGGGCACCGGCAAGAGAATGGACGAGGCCAGCAGGCAGGCCTCGCAAAACAGGATCGCATCGCTTGAATGGGCGGGCCCGTCATTGGGGTGCGAGGCATTTACCCCGCCGCTGTGGCCTAGGCAGATTTCGGCAAAGGTGCCGTCCGGCAGCCGGTAGCTCTCATCCAGAAGAACGGCAGGTGCCGCGGCGAGCGCGGGCTTGTGGGCAAAACCAAGCGACAACATCAACACCGCGCAGAAAATGCGAAGCATTTTCTCCACCCGTGTCAGCGGTCGTTTTCGATTTGCGTCCATCTTCTGGCGATACCCCTCTTTCCTTCCGATTTCAAAGGGGAAATTTGCCGCAGGCCCAGCCGCTCAACGGAACAATCAATACAGGGCGGCATTTCCTTTAAATTACAGATCGTTTCGGAAGGAGTACCGACATGCCAGCCAAATCGAAAGCCCAACAGAAAGCCGCAGGTGCGGCGCTGGCCGCCAAACGCGGTGAAGTCAAGAAATCCAGTTTACAAGGTGCTTCAAAAAGCATGGAGAAGTCCATGACAGAAAAGGAACTTGATGAACTGGCGTCGACAAAGCGCAAGGGTCTGCCGGAGAAAAAATCAGACTGACGGCACGCCTCATGCATGGAACTCGCCGTGTATCTAGCCAGCGATGGCGCAGATGGAGCAAAAATCTGTTCAGATGCGTCATTTCGTCCTTGCCAATGACCGGGCTTCGAAGATAATGAGCCTCGCATCATCGTTGGGAGAAACCGCTTCATTGCGGTGCCGAAGGAGCAACCGCCCCGGAAACTCTCAGGCAAAAGGACCAGCGGTGACGACGGAACTCTGGAGAGAAGCCACCTTTCATAAGGACGGCTCGCCGAAGGGATAACAATCTCAGGCGACAAGGACAGAGGGGGCTCTTGAACCCGGCGCGTTTTTCGCGTCATGACCTGAGCCCGCGCGATCTTTCGCGCAACCCTGGAGGCGTCCTTGGACGATACCGCCGAGCTTAAAATCACGCCGCTCCATTCCCTGCATGTTTCCCTTGGCGCCCGCATGGTGCCTTTCGCCGGTTACGACATGCCCGTGCAATATCCGGCGGGCGTGCTGAAGGAACATCTTCAGACCCGCACCTCTGCCGGCCTCTTCGACGTGTCCCACATGGGCCAGGTTATCCTGAAGGCGAAGTCGGGCAACAATGCCGATGCCGCAATCGCGCTTGAAAAACTGGTGCCGGTTGACGTTCTCGGCCTAAAGGAAGGCCGCCAGCGTTACGGTTTTTTCACCGATGAAAACGGCAGTATTCTGGATGATCTGATGATCACCAATCGCGGCGATCACCTTTTCGTCGTCGTCAACGCGGCCTGCAAGGACGCCGATGTCGCCCATATGAAGGCGCATCTTTCCGACACTTGCGACATTACCCTTCTCGATGATCGGGCGCTGATCGCGCTTCAGGGACCACGCGCGGAAGCGGTTCTGGCCGAACTTTGGGCCGGCGTTTCCGAAATGAAGTTCATGGACGTGCTGGAAGTTCCGCTGCACGACGTTCCCTGCATCGTTTCCCGTTCCGGTTATTCCGGCGAGGATGGTTTTGAAATCTCCGTGCCTGCCGAAAAGGCGGAAGAGATCGCCAAGGCCCTGCTCGAGCATCCTGATTGCGAGCCGATCGGGCTTGGAGCGCGCGACAGCCTTCGTCTTGAAGCTGGCCTTTGTCTCTACGGCAACGATATCGATACAACGACCTCCCCCATCGAAGCCTCGCTTGAATGGGCGATCCAGAAGGCGCGCCGCGCCGGTGGTGATCGCGAAGGCGGTTTCCCGGGGGCGGAGCGTATTCTAGGCGAACTCAAGGACGGCACATCGCGCCGTCGCGTCGGCCTGAAGCCAGAGGGCAAGGCACCGGTGCGCGGTCATTCCAAGCTTTTCGCGGATGCCGAAGGCAAGACGGAAATCGGCGAAGTAACCTCCGGCGGCTTCGGTCCGTCGGTCGAAGGTCCCGTTGCCATGGGTTACGTCCCTGCGGCCTATACTGCTCCCGGCACGGCGATCTTTGCAGAAGTGCGCGGCAAATATCTGCCCGTCACCGTCGCTGCCCTGCCCTTCATCAAGCCCACCTACAAACGATAATCTTCATCCCATCTCCGGAGAGAATACGATGCTGAAATTTACCGCAGAACACGAATGGCTGAAGTTCGAAGGCGATATCGCCACCGTTGGCATTACCAGCCACGCCGCTGAACAGCTTGGCGACCTCGTCTTCGTCGAATTGCCGGAAGTGGGCGCCACCTTCTCCAAGGATGGCGACGCGGCGACCGTTGAATCCGTCAAGGCGGCTTCCGATGTCTATTGTCCGCTGGATGGCGAAGTGGTGGAAATCAACCAGGCCATCGTCGACGATCCCTCGCTGGTCAATTCCGATCCGCAGGGTGCGGGCTGGTTCTTCAAGCTGAAGCTCTCCAACGCTGCGGATGCCGATACGCTGCTCGACGAGGCAGCCTACAAGGAGCTGATCGCGTAATGACGACGCCCACGGAATTCCATTTCACCGACTATCAGCCCTATGATTTCGCCAACCGGCGTCACATCGGGCCGTCGCCGTCGGAAATGGCGGAGATGCTGAAGGTCATCGGCTACAAGAGCCTCGATGCCCTGATCGACGCCACCGTTCCCTCCTCCATCCGCCAGAAGGTGCCGCTGACCTGGGGTGCCGCGCTGACCGAACGCGAGGCGCTCGACCGCCTGCGCGAAACGGCCAACAAGAACCAGGTACTGACCTCGCTGATCGGCCAGGGCTATTACGGCACGATCACGCCCCCGGTCATCCAGCGCAACATTCTGGAAAACCCGGCCTGGTACACAGCCTATACGCCTTACCAGCCAGAAATCAGCCAGGGTCGTCTTGAGGCGCTGCTGAACTACCAGACCATGGTCTGTGATCTGACCGGCCTCGATGTCGCCAATGCATCGCTGCTCGATGAAGCGACCGCCGCCGCCGAAGCCATGGCGATGTGCCAGCGCGTCGCGAAGTCCAAGGCGACCGCCTTCTTCGTCGATGCCAATTGCCACCCGCAGACCATCGCGCTGATCGAGACCCGTGCGGCGCCACTCGGCTGGAAGGTGATCGTTGGCAATCCCTTCACCGATCTCGATCGTGTCGACGTATTCGGCGCGATCTTCCAGTATCCGGGCACCCACGGTCATGTCAGCGATTTCTCGGGCCTGATTTCCCGCCTGCACCAGACCGGCGCCATCGCTGCCGTTGCCGCCGATCTTCTGGCGCTGACGCTGTTGAAATCACCCGGTGAAATGGGTGCGGATATCGCCATCGGCACCTCGCAGCGTTTCGGCGTTCCGGTCGGTTACGGCGGCCCGCATGCGGCTTACATGTCCGTCAAGGACGCGCATAAGCGCTCCATGCCTGGCCGTCTGGTCGGCGTCTCCGTCGATGCGCGCGGCAATCGCGCCTATCGCCTGTCGCTGCAGACACGCGAGCAGCATATCCGCCGCGAGAAGGCCACCTCCAACATCTGCACCGCGCAGGTGCTCTTGGCGGTCATGGCGTCGATGTATGGCGTCTTCCATGGCCCGCAGGGCATCAAGGCGATTGCCCAGCAGACCCACCAGAAGGCCGTTTTGATGGCCAAGGGCCTGGAGAAACTTGGCTACGTCATCGAGCCGGAAACTTTCTTCGACACCATCACCGTCGAAGTCGGCCATATGCAGGGCGTCATCCTGCGCTCGGCCGTTGCGGAAGGTGTGAACCTGCGCAAGGTCGGCGCGACCAAGATCGGCATGAGCCTTGACGAGCGCACGCGTCCCGCGACGCTTGAGGCGGTCTGGCGCGCATTCGGCGGCAATTTCTCGATCTCGGATTTCGAGCCGGAATATCGCCTGCCGAAGGAACTGCTGCGCACCAGCCAGTACATGACGCATCCGATCTTCCACATGAACCGTGCCGAAAGCGAGATGACCCGTTACATCCGCCGTCTTTCGGACCGTGATCTCGCGCTCGACCGCTCGATGATCCCGCTCGGTTCCTGCACTATGAAACTGAACGCAACTGCGGAAATGCTGCCCATCACGTGGCCGGAATTTTCCGACATCCATCCCTTCGTGCCGGCCAATCAGGCGCTCGGCTACAAGGAGATGATCGATGATCTCTCGGAAAAGCTGTGCTCGGTCACCGGTTACGACGCCTTCTCCATGCAGCCGAATTCTGGCGCGCAAGGGGAATATGCGGGGCTTCTGACCATCCGCAACTATCACATCGCCAATGGCGGCGCACATCGCGACGTTTGCCTCATTCCAACCTCGGCGCATGGCACCAATCCAGCCTCCGCGCAGATGGTCGGCATGAAAGTGGTGCCGGTGAAGGTGCGAGAAAATGGCGATATTGATATCGACGATTTCCGAGCAAAAGCAGAGCAGTATACGGAAAACCTCTCGTGCTGCATGATCACCTATCCATCCACCCATGGCGTGTTTGAAGAGACGGTTCGCGAGATTTGCGAGATCACCCATAAACACGGTGGTCAGGTCTATCTTGACGGCGCCAACATGAACGCCATGGTCGGTCTTGCCCGTCCCGGCGATATCGGTTCCGACGTCAGCCACCTCAACCTGCACAAGACCTTCTGCATTCCGCATGGCGGCGGCGGTCCGGGCATGGGACCGATTGGCGTCAAGGCGCACCTTGCTCCCTATCTTCCCGGCCATCCGACGACGGACGGTCGTGAGGGTGCGGTTTCGGCTGCCCCCTTCGGCTCGCCGTCGATCCTGCCGATTTCCTGGAGCTACTGCCTGATGATGGGCGGCGAAGGGCTGACGCAGGCGACCAAGGTTGCGATCCTCAACGCCAACTACATCGCCGAACGGCTGAAGGGCGCTTACGACGTGCTCTACAAGTCCGAAACGGGACGTGTGGCGCATGAGTGCATCATCGACACCCGCCCGCTGGCAGACAGCTGCGGCGTGACGGTGGACGACGTTGCAAAGCGCCTCGTCGACTGCGGTTTCCATGCGCCGACCATGAGCTGGCCGGTTGCCGGCACGCTGATGATCGAGCCAACGGAATCCGAGACCAAAGCGGAAATCGACCGTTTCTGCGATGCCATGCTGGCGATCCGCGAGGAAGCCCGCGACATCGAGGAAGGCCGTGCGGACAAGACCAACAATCCGCTGAAGAACGCGCCGCACACGGTGGAAGATCTCGTCGGCGAGTGGGATCGTCCCTACAGCCGCGAACAGGGCTGCTTCCCGCCCGGCGCCTTCCGCATCGACAAATACTGGTCGCCGGTCAACCGCATTGACAATGTCTATGGCGACCGCAACCTCATCTGCACCTGCCCGCCGATGGAGGCTTATGCCGAAGCCGCCGAATAAAGGCATCGGTACGAACGAACTTATGAAGGCCCGGATCGCTCCGGGCCTTTTTCGTTCCGGACACAAGCCCCAAGACCGGGCGACCACGTCACATGCGATTGATCGTCACCCGTTCCATGCTAAACCGGATACTGCAATTTAAGCGGTGATGGAGTTTGAATGCGTTTGATTTGCCTGAATGGTTGGGGCGGAAAGCTCCATGACGAGCTTGTTCCCTATATCTCCGCGTCCGATCCCGACATTTTATGTTTGCAGGAAGTGGTGCATACACCGGCAGCCGAGCAGGACTGGCTGAGCTATCGCGATGACGGTATGGACCTGCCGCAAAGGGCGAACTTCCTTCGCGATGTCGCAGACGCCCTACCCGATCATCTGGCAATCTTCTGCCCGGCGTCACAGGGCGACCTCTGGCACGGGGAGACACGATATCCTTCACAATGGGGGCTGGCGACTTTCGTGCGTAAATCCATCGCCATTGTTGCGCAAGCGCAAGGTTTCGTGCACGGCACCTTTTCTGCGAATGGATACGGAGATCACCCGCGTTCGCGCACGGGCCATGCTGTCAGGGTTTTCGACTTCACGACCGGCCAGCCGGCCGTCATCGCCCATATGCATGGACTGCGTGACCCCAACGGTAAACATGATATTCCTGCCCGTTTAATACAGGCAAAACGCCTCGTGAAACTTGTCGAAGACATCGCGGAAGATGGTGACCGGATCATCGTCTGCGGCGATTTTAATGTTCTGCCTGAGAGCGATACCTTCACCGTATTGAAGGAACTGGATCTCATCGAACTCGTCACGACACGTGGTTTCACAGACACGCGCACCTCGCATTATGCCAAACAAAACCGTTTTGCAGATTACATGCTGGTCAATCCGGTTGTGCAGGTCGATCACTTCGATGTGGTGAGACAGCCGGAAGTCTCGGATCATTGCCCCTTGCTGCTCGAATTCAGCTAGAGGCTTAAGCCGCCTTACCGGTCATTGTCTTCATCTCACGGCTTGGTCAGCGCACCAGCCGGATATCGCTCGTCACTACCGTCTTGCCGGTCCTGCCGTCCTTGTCGGTGGTGCGAAGCCGCAGGCCGTTCTGCCCAACTTTTTCGATTGTCATGGCTGCGACGCGGTCACCGTTGATGTCGCGGTTCCAACGAACCGTCAGGTTGATTGCATTTCCCTGCCGCGTACCGGAAAGGGCCGACGGTCTGCCAGAGGGTCCGGTGTAGGCGCCGCTGTAACGTCCACCTTTCTCCGACAGGTCAGCTGCGATTGCGCGCCTGACCACCAGAAGGCCACGGCATGTGCCGGACATATTGAGCGACGACGCCCCCGCTTTGGAATTCAGCGTACAATTGACGTTGATTGGCGGGGTGCCAATGCGGGTGATAACGGTTCCCTTGCCCGCCCATGTGCCTTTCAGCGACGAGAGGAATTCGCGTTCGTCCGCCAATGCCGGCTGCACACCGAGCAGCCCTGCAAAAAATAAACTCGTGATAGCCGTCGTTTTCATGGCGCGTATCCAATTTTTCACGAAGACTAACTCGCTTGCACCGTCAAACGTTCCTCCGGTTTATTTAGCAACTGTCAAAAAATTCGAGAGGCTCATGTTTCTATCGTGCCGATGCAACCAAATGCAGACATAGATGTTTCTCGCCAGCGTCGATCAATTTCTGATCACCTACCGCATATTTTTCGGAGCATATTTCATGACGACGATCGGCGTTTCGGCACCGCGCGGCAGCCTCCCTTCCGGCGGTCTGCCTCGCAGCGGTGGTATTTCAGACCGCACGCTTTTTGCCCTTGCGGCGCTTAATTTCTTTCTGGCCGATGCCCGCGACGGTCTAGGGCCGTTCCTGGACGCATTTTTGGCGACACAGGGCTGGTCTTCGCTTTCACTGGGGATGATCGCCACGGTCGGCGGCCTCGTCGGTCTGCTTGCCACACCGCTTTGCGGCGCGTTGGTGGACGGCACAACGTGGAAAAGAACGTTGATTGCCATCCCAGTCGTTCTCGTGACCGTCGGAGCGCTGATTACGCTGATTTTTCCCGATGCGTGGATCGTCTGGACCGGCCAGATCATGACTGCGGTTGTCGGCGCCGTCGTGGGACCGGCTCTGGCCGGGCTGACGCTTGGTCTGGTCGGTGAACGCCTGTTCTCCCGTCAGATATCGCGAAACGAATTCTGGAACCATGGCGGCAATTTCGCATCGCTCTTCGCCACTTACGTTGCCGTCTCCTTCTTCGGCCTGCATGGCGTCATCGGGCTTATGCTTCTGACGGCTGCAGGCGCACTTGTTGCCGCCGCCGCCATCGACCCCGACAGGATCGACCACAAGGTGGCGCGAGGCCTTGGCGAGGACAAGGGCGAACCGGGGCCCTCAGGTATAAACGTACTGCTTCACGAACGCGGTCTGATATTCCTCGCGATAATTCTTCTTATCTTTCACTTCGGCAACGCCCCGATGGGACGGCTTATCGCGCAGAATTTCGCCATCGAACTGCAGACACCTTTCCGCACGACAGCGATCATTACTGGCGTCGCGCAATTTGCCATGATCTTCGTTGCGGCCTTGGCGCCGTGGCTGATCCGTCGCTTCGGTCTTGCGACGGTGTTCCTGATCGCGCTTGCCGCCCTGCCGATCCGCGGTCTGCTGGCCTCCGCCTTCACGGATTTCTGGGTAATCTTTCCGGTACAGCTGCTTGACGGTATCGGTGCCGGCCTTCTGGGCATCGTGACGCCTGTGGCCGCCGAACGCATTCTCAAGGGAACAGGCCGGTTCAATGTCGGTCTTGCAAGCGTCATGATGGTGCAGGGAATTGGTGCGTCCCTCAGCAACGTCGTTGCCGGGTGGCTGGTCACCAAAGGCGGTTACGCCCTTTCGCACTTGGTCGGCGGCGGCATATCGGCCATCGCCATCGCCCTCTTCTTTATCTACCGAAACGAGATCGCCCCGAAGCAGGACGACGAAGCACTGCCTCAGTAAGTCGTACAAATAAAAAAGGAGGCCTCACGGCCTCCTTCATCCAACTTGCGCAAAGTCGGTTACCCGACGAAAGCGCGCTCGATGACGAATTCGGCAGGCTTGTTGTTCGCACCTTCGTTAAGGCCGGCCTTTTCCAGGAGTTCCTTCGTGTCCTTCAGCATGGCCGAAGAACCGCAGATCATGCCGCGATCAATAGCGGGATCAAGTGCGGGGACACCCAGATCCGTAAACAGCTTGCCGTTCTCAATCAGCGATGTAATGCGGCCCTTGAAGGGGTAATCCTCGCGCGTGACGGTCGCATAATGCTTGAGCTTGTCACCAACGATCTCGTTCAGGAATTCGTGGTTGCGAATCTCGTCGACCAGATCGAAACCGTACTTCAGTTCGGCCACATCGCGGCAGGTATGGGTGAGGATGACCTCTTCGAACTTTTCATAGGTCTCGGGATCGCGGATCAGGCTTGCGAAAGGTGCGATGCCGGTGCCGGTCGAGAACATATAGAGCCGTCTGCCTGGTGTCAGGGCATCCAGAACCAGAGTGCCTGTCGGCTTCTTGCGCATCAGCACCGTATCGCCGGGCTTGATCGCCTGAAGATGCGAGGTCAGCGGCCCATCCGGAACCTTGATCGAGAAGAATTCCAGTTCCTCGTCCCAGGCCGGGCTGGCGATGGAATAAGCGCGGTAGATCGGCTTTTCGCCGACCATCAGGCCGATCATGGCGAATTCGCCGGAACGGAAACGGAAGCCGGCCGGACGCGTCATGCGGAAACGGAACAGGTGATCCGTATAGTGTTCCACCGACAAAACTGTCTCGGCGTAAACACCATCAGGTATCTTGATCGCGAAATCTTCCGTCTTGGCTGGCGCGTTCATTTCAGGTTCCGTCCATTCATTCGATAAGCGACATTCTTCGACCGGGCAATTATACCATTTTTGCCGCGGTTTGAAGGCATGAGAATATCAATACTGCCATGCGCGCAGAAAATATGCATCTAAAACTCATATTTCCGCGCAACGCGTCATTGGGCCGCACGGCGGCGCCAGCTATAGGCCTCTCCACCGTTGGCCGGAAGGGCCGTCGGCTGGTAATAGACCGGGATTTCCGGCAGGCGATTTTCGGACAGGCGGCGGATCGCCGTCTCGTTCGTCACCGCAAAGCTGGTAAAGCCGGTGCGCAGCATCAGCGGCACCTGGTCGATCAAAACATCGCCAACCGCCCTCACCTCACCCGCAAAATCAAGACGGCTGCGCAGCAACGAGGCATGGCTGAAACCACGCCCGTCATTGAAGGCCGGGAAGCTGACGGCGACAAGGTCGATACGGTCAAGATAGGGCTCGAGCCGGGTGACATCGTCGGCAGGCGCAATCAGAACGCCGAGGCCGACATCATTGCTTTCAGCCGCACGGACAAGGAAATCAGCGAGCGACAGCACCGATTTCTGCTCGGCAATTGCCTTCACTTCTTCCGTTTCGATCACCCAGGGATCGTTTTCCACGAAGCCGTCGCGGTTCCAGATTTTCGTCATGGCAATCTCCTCAGGCGGCTTCAGCGGCGGAACCGTAGAGCGCATCCTTGAACGGCTGCGGTCCGACGCGGCGATAGGCTTCGAGGAAGGTTTCTTCCTTCGAAAGGCGCAAGCCCAGATAGGTGTCGACGATAGTTTCCACCGCGTCGGTCACTTTTTCCGGCTCGAAACCGCGACCAATGATCTCACCAATCGAGGTGTTTTCATCACCCGATCCGCCAAGCGTGATCTGGTAGAGTTCCGCACCCTTCTTTTCAACACCCAGAAGGCCGATATGGCCAACATGGTGGTGGCCGCAGGCATTGATGCAGCCGGAAATCTTGATCTTCAGCTCGCCGATTTCCGCCTGACGTTCCGGCGCGCCGAAACGGGTAGAGATCTCCTGCGCCACCGGAATGGAGCGCGCATTGGCAAGCGCGCAATAGTCCAGCCCGGGACAGGCAATGATATCGGTGATCAGCCCGGCATTTGCAGTCGCCAGCCCCGCACCCACAAGTGCGCGATAGACCGGCTCGAGATCGGCCAGCGCCACATGCGGCAGGATGATGTTCTGCTCGTGGCTGATGCGGATTTCGTCAAAAGCGTATTCGGCGGCGATATCGGCGACGAGTTCCATCTGCTCGTCGGTCGCATCGCCGGGAATGCCGCCAATCGGCTTCAGGGAAATCGTCACCATGCCGTAGTCCGGATGCTTATGCGGCTGGACGTTCTGCTCGACAAAACGGGCAAAACCCTCATCCGCCCGCTTCCAACGCGCCAGGCTCTCCCAGCCTTCAGGGCGGTCCTTCAGCGCCGGGGGTGCGAAATAGGCGGTGATGGCTGCAATGTCGGCATCCGGCAGCTTCAATTCGGTGTTTTTCAGCTCCGCAAATTCAACCTCGACCTGGCGGGCCAGTTCTTCTGCGCCGGTTTCATGCACGAGGATCTTGATACGCGCTTTGTATTTGTTGTCGCGGCGGCCGTGCAGGTTGTAAACGCGCATGACCGCCGTAGTATAGGACAGCAGGTCCTCTTCCGGCAGGAAGTCGCGGATCTTCTTGGCGATCATCGGCGTACGGCCCTGCCCGCCGCCGACATAGACGGCAAAACCGATCTCGCCCTTGTCATTCTTTTTCAGATGCAGGCCGATATCATGAACCTGAATGGCGGCGCGGTCGCGCTCGGCACCCGTTACAGCGATCTTGAACTTGCGCGGCAGGAACGAGAACTCCGGATGCACGGAAGACCATTGACGCAGGATTTCCGCATAAGGACGCGGATCGGCGACCTCGTCTGCGGCGGCGCCCGCGAAATGGTCGGCGGTCACGTTGCGAATGCAGTTACCCGAGGTCTGCAGCGCATGCATTTCCACGCTTGCCAGTTCTGAGAGGATATCGGGCGTGTCGGACAGGCGCGGCCAGTTGTACTGAATGTTCTGGCGGGTGGTGAAGTGGCCGTAACCCCGGTCATATTTGCGGGCGATATGGGCCAGCATCCGCATCTGCTGCGAATTCAGCGTGCCGTAGGGAATGGCGACGCGTAGCATATAGGCATGGAGCTGGAGATAGACACCGTTCATAAGGCGCAGCGGCTTGAACGCGTCCTCGGCCAGCTCGCCGGACAACCGGCGCTCGACCTGATCGCGAAACTGTGCCACGCGGCCTTCAACAAATGCGTGATCGAACTCGTCGTAACGGTACATATTCTTCCTCAGACTGCGATGAATGCTGCATCGGCCGGCTTGAAGCCGTTGGCATAGTGCATGGTCGGGCCAGCGGCGCGAATGCGCTCGCGAAGCCGCGTCGGCCAAAGCTTGCCATTCTCCTCCACAACGTCAATGACATTCACATCAACGACCTTGTTGGCGGAAAAATCACGCTTGCCAATTTCCTCGAACGAAGCGACGGCCTCTGCGTGGCGGGCGACGATTGCGTCCTGCAGGTTCTCCGTCCATTCGCCATTGGCATCGAGCCATACGGCGATCCCATCGCCCAGGCGGTTGGCGGTCAAAACCTTGTCAGCCATTTGCATACTCCCTTTTAAGGTTCGCTGGCCGCGCAACAAGCGCGAGCGCCTCGGACCTGTCAAAATTGGCGCCCGCCACCGCATCGCCGATAATGACCATGACCGGACCGGTCAGCTCATCGCGATGTTCGAGGTCAGGCAGATCGTTCAGAGTGCCATGCAGCAGGCGACGATCCGCGCGGCTGGCATTTTCGATGACGGCGACGGTCGTTTCCACGCCGAGACCTGCCTCGATCAGCCTTGTCGCGACTGAAGCAGCGACGCTGCGGCCCATATAGACGGCAATGGTCGCGCCGGAGACGGCAAGCCGCGCCCAGTCCGGCAGGACATCGCCGGTCAGGTCGTGGCCGGTGGTGAAAATCAGCGACGAAGCGACACCGCGCAGCGTCAACGGCAATTCGAAATCCGCAGCGGCGGCGAAGGCCGAAGTAATGCCCGGCACGATCTCGTAACCGATACCGGCATCGCGCAGCGCCGCCATTTCCTCTCCCGCCCGGCCATAGACCAGCGGATCACCGGATTTGAGGCGCACGACGCGCTTGCCGTCTTTACCAAGACGTACCAGCAGGCGGTTGATCTCATCCTGCGACTTGCTGTGGCAGCCCTTGCGCTTGCCGACGGACAGACGCTCGGCGTCACGGCGGCCCATATCAACGATTGCCTGCGGCACCAGCGCATCATAGACGATCACATCGGCTTCCATCAGCACGCGCTGCGCGCGCAGCGTCAGCAAATCTTCCGCACCGGGACCAGCGCCGACAAGCCAGACGCGGCCTTCGCTGCGCTCGGGCGATTGCAGCAAACGGTCAGCGGCATGGCGGGCGGAAGATGTATCGCCGAGAGCGACGGCATCTGCGACAGCACCGGAAAAGAACCGGCGCCAGAAATTGCGCCGCAACGCGCCCTTGGGAACATTCTGCTCGGCGACGTCACGATATTGCACGGCGAGGCGCGCAAGCTTTCCGAGCGACGGAGACAGCATCTGGTCGATACGCGCGCGGATCATCTGGGCAAGAACCGGGCCTGCGCCTTCGGTGCCAATGGCGATGGCGACGGGTGCGCGGGCGACGAGTGCCGGCGTGAAGAAATCGCAGAACTCCGGCTGATCCACCGCGTTGGCGGGGATTTTCTTGGCGCGCGCAGCCAAAACTATCTCACGGTCCAGTGCCTCGTCCCCGGTGGCGGCAAAAACCAGTGTCGCGCCCTCAATCAGTTGGCTCGCGAAACCCAAGGCCCGATGATCGATGCCGTTTTCGCTGATATAGCGCGCAAAATCCGCTTCCGGCTGGTCGGCATAAGCAATGATATGTGCATTGGTATTGGCAAGCAGCCTTACCTTCGCAAAGGCCTCGTCACCATTGCCGAAAACAGCGACCTGCCGTCCCTCAACCCGGAAGAACGCGGGGAAGGTCGAAAGGCGATCGCCAGAAGCGGAAAAATCGTGTTCGTTGTGCATCGGGCATTTATCCCGCATTGCGGCGCAAGATTGAAGAAACAGAAATTCAAGCCTTTCCAACACCTGGATTTTTATTTCTCGAACACCCCTATTTTTGAGGAAAACTAACCGGCACACCTTTTTCACCCCTGTCGAACGCCTCGAAATCCCATGAGAATCCCTTGACAAACCAGTCCCTCGCGCCGAACAAGAAGGGACTATTTTAGTCGATTTCTCCATGCAAAAACCGCTTCACCCGGAGGCGGTACGAAGGATCAGACCCTTGACCAACTCGACCATCGCCGCCCGTCTTCTCGATGTCATCGAACACGATATCCTGCCCCTGACGGCGCGCGGCGTCAGCCTCGGCAACAAGGTTTTCGGTGCGGCGATCCTGCGCAAATCCGACCTGTCGCTGGTGATCGCGGAGACGAATAACGAGCTCGAAAACCCGCTCTGGCATGGCGAAGTACACGCGCTGAAGCGGTTTTACGAGCTGGGTGAGAAGCCGAACACCAAGGAATTGATTTTCCTTTCCACCCATGAACCCTGCACCATGTGCATGTCCGCCATCACTTGGGCCGGCTTCGACAATTTCTACTCCTTTTTCAGCCACGAGGATTCGCGCGACGCTTTCGCCATCCCGCACGACCTGAAAATCCTCAAGGAAGTTTTCGGGCTGGAGCCGGGCGGGTATCGCCGCAGCAACGCCTTCTGGAACTCTTTCTTCATTGCCGATCTGGTGGAGAGCGAAGACGATCCGCTGAAGACCGAGCTGAAGGCGCAGACGGCCCGCATCAAGGCTGCCTATGACGAGCTTTCCACCACCTACCAGTCATCGAAAAGCGACAATGACATTCCGCTGAACTAGAGCATTTCTAGACGGTTTTCCGCCTGGATATGTATGAAAACAAAGAACGAAGGTTTGAAAGACTATGGAAGCCTCGAAGGATATTTCTCGCCTGATCGAGATCATGGAAGCCCTGCGCCAGCCGGAAACCGGCTGCCCCTGGGATGTCGTCCAGACCTTCGAGACGATCAAGCCTTACACCATCGAAGAGGCTTACGAAGTTGCCGACGCCATCGAGCGCAAGGATATGGATGATCTTTGCGAAGAACTGGGCGACCTGTTACTGCAGGTGGTTTTCCATGCCCGCATCGCCGAGGAACGGGGCGAATTCGCCTTTGGCGACGTGGTTGAGGCCGTGACGTCCAAAATGATCCGCCGCCATCCGCACGTCTTTGCCGTTTCCGCCGCCAATACGCCTGACAGCGTCAAGCTGCAGTGGGACCAGATCAAGGCCGAGGAAAAGCGCGAGCGTGCGGAACGCCGCGCCCGCCGCGGTATCACCGAGGATTTCAAGGCCGGCTTTTTAGGCGGTGTGCAGCGTAGCCAGCCGGCTCTGACCGAGGCTCTCAAGTTACAGGAACAGGCTGCGCGCATCGGTTTCGATTGGTCGGATCCAGCCCCCATTCTCGACAAGATCGAGGAGGAAATCGCCGAACTTCGTGAGGCGCTCGCGGAGGGTAAACCGGAGAAGGTCTCTGATGAACTTGGCGATCTCATCTTCGCGCTGGTCAATATCGGCCGCCATGTCAAAGCCGATCCGGAAGACGCGCTGCGCGGCACCAATACGAAATTCCGCAGGCGTTTCAATCACATCGAGACGTCGCTCACCGAAAATGGCGAAACGCTTCAGGAAGCGAGCCTTGAGAGAATGGAAGACCTGTGGCAGGCGGCAAAACGCATCGAACGCTCGCTGGATATGGTTTAGTCCTGATCACCCGGATATACCGAAAAATTCAGAGCGCCCGGTGCTTTCGACAGTGGTGACGAAAACCTAGAACCTCTCCTGCGTCACGCTCGGGCCTGCCGCGAGCATCTGCGACGTCCTGATTGTATCTGGGTGTTTAGATCCTTGGGACAAGCCCAAGGATGACGTCGAGTATAAGGGAATATACCGCAATCGTTCTCGGAGCGCTTACTGCTCCCAGTCTTCCCGCTCGCGGATGGTTGCCTTTCCAAGCTTCCGTTCCAGCTCGGTGGCCTGCGCTTCCGACAGGCGCACATCAAGCGAAACCGAACCGTCCTCATTGTCTTCACGGCTATCCACGATGGAGTTGCTGTAGACCCAGGAGATCAGCGGCAATTGCTCGACGGAGAGGACTACGGTCGTTTCCGTCAGGACACCTGACAGACGGCCGGAAATCTCGTCCATCAGGGCATCGACGCCCTCGCCCGTGACCGCCGAAACGGCACGAATATCGGAGCGGCCCTCGGCGCGCTCAATGATGGCGTCATGCGCTTCGGGTTCGAGACGATCGACCTTGTTCCAGACCTCGATGATGCGCTTTTCGGCTTCCTTCTCGTCAATACCGAGATCGCCAAGAATGCGCAGCACATCGGCCGACTGGGCGGCATTATCCGGATCGGACATATCGCGCACATGCAAAATAAGATCGGCTTCCAGCACCTCTTCCAGCGTTGCGCGGAAAGCGGCGACGAGATGTGTCGGCAGATCGGAGATGAAGCCGACGGTATCGGACAGGATAACCGTGCGGCCATGCGGCAGCTTCATGCGGCGCAAGGTCGGATCGAGCGTTGCGAACAGCATGTCTTCCGCCAGAACGCCAGCGCCGGTAATGCGATTGAACAGGGTGGACTTGCCGGCATTGGTATAACCGACCAGTGCCACGATCGGGTGCGGCACCTTGCGGCGCTTGGCGCGGTGAAGCTGGCGGGTGCGCACAACCTGCTCCAGCTCGCGCTCGAGCTTGACGATGCGATCCTGCAGCAGCCGGCGGTCGGCCTCGATCTGCGTTTCACCAGGACCGCCCATGAAGCCCGCGCCACCGCGCTGGCGTTCAAGGTGGGTCCAGCTTCTGACGAGGCGACCCTTCTGATAGTTCAGATGCGCAAGATCGACCTGCAGCGTGCCTTCCTTGGTGGAGGCGCGGCGGCCGAAGATTTCGAGTATCAGGCCGGTCCTGTCGATGACCTTGGCATTCCACTGCTTTTCAAGATTGCGCTGCTGCACCGGGGTCAAAGGGTGATCGACGATCACCAGACCGGAATTGGTTTCATCCAGAAGATGGCCGATTTCCTCGATCTTGCCGGTTCCAAACAAAGTTGCCGGACGCGGCTGGTTGACCGGCACGACGAGACCTTGCATCACCTCAAGATCAATGGCGAGCGCCAGCCCCTTTGCTTCCTCAAGCTTGGCCTCAACAGACCGCACAGGAGAAACCGGACCCGCCACCGCATCGCGGCTTTCGCGCTGCTGCTTGAGGACAGGCACGATGACCACCGCACGCATGTCGTCGCGGTGCTTTTCCTGTTCGGGGATGATCGATTCGTTCGAGGTGTCGCGCGTCGTAATGGGTTCAGCCTTATCAAGAAATGACATTGCAGCCGGCCGCATCCGTGCGGACGACTATTCGGATTAACCTGATTGAACCGGAAATGTTCCCGGTTCGGGTCAGCTTATATCGAAGATACCGTTGAGGGAGCCTGATCAGGCTGCGCCTTCTTCGCTCTCGAACATCTGCATCGGCTGGCCGGGCATGATGGTGGAGATCGCATGCTTGTAAACAAGCTGCGAGTGACCGTCACGGCGCAGAAGTACGCAGAAATTGTCGAAGGAGGTGACAACGCCCGTCAGCTTGACGCCGTTGATCAGGAAAATCGTGAGCGAAATCTTTTGCTTACGAACGGTATTGAGGAAAAGATCCTGAAGGTTTTGAGAACGTTCCGCCATGGCGCCGCTTCTTTCTTTTTTGCCGGCAGGGATACCGGAAAATAATCAATCAATAATAAGCCGGCCGAGTCTAGTCCCCCGCTTGGCCGACCTGCAACTCTGGTATCAAATCGTGTCCTGTTCCGCAACGGCGAAAACAGCCGAATGAGTACGAGTATTGACCTGCTTTTTCGATTCGAAACAGTCAGAAATATTGTATCGAAACCCGGAAAAGCTGTTCCACGTCGCGCACGGCATCGGCAGATGCAAACAGCACGACGCGGTCCTTCGCCTTGATCTTCGTGCTGCCGTCCGGGCGGATCACCATACCGTCGCGATAGATCGCGCCGATGCGCACGCCATCGGGCATATCGATGTCACGGAAGGACTGGCCGACCAGCGGCGAAGTCTCCAGCGCCTCTGCCTCGATTACCTCCGCCGAGCCGCGCTGAACGGCATAAACCGACCGGATACGGCCCTTGCGCACATGCTGGAGAACGCGCGAAATGGTAACGGCCCGGGGGTTGATATAGGCATCGAGACCGAGTGAATCCGCAACCTCGTGAAAGGACGAGCTGTTCAACAACGCAAGGTTGGATTTGCAGCCGAGCTGCTTGGCCATCACCGCCGCCAGAATATTGGTCTGATCGCTGTTGGTTAGCGTCACGATCAGATCCGCATCCTGAATATCGGCCTGCAGCAGAATCTTCTGGTCCAGCGCCGACCCATGCATGACAATGGTGTTGCTGAGCTGTTCCGATGCGGCAATAGCCCTGTCGCGATCCGCCTCGATGATCTTTACCCGCGTCTTAGGCTGCAACTCCTCGATCTTCTGCGCGACGAAGTGGCCGATATTGCCGGCGCCCGCAATCACGATGCGCTGCGCCTCCTGCTCCTCATGGCCGAAGAGGCCAAGGGTGCGGCGTGCGTGCTGGCGCTGACAGATGACATAAGCGAGATCGCCGACGCGCAGCTGCTCGGAGGAGTGCGCGACCTTGAGGATGCCGTCCCGGTAAACACCCACCACGGTTGCGATAAGGTCCGGAAAGAGGTTGGAAAGCTGCTGCAGCGGCGTGTTGATGACCGGGCAGTCCTCCATGCACTCGATCGCCAGCATGAAGACCGTGTCGTCGGCGAAACGCACGACATCGGTTGCACCCGGAAAGGCGATGCGCCTGAGCACCATCTTGCCGACTTCGACTTCAGGCGAAATCGTCACGTCGATCGACATGTTTTCGCGGCTGAACAGATCGGCATATTCCGGTTTCAGATAGCTTTGGTCGCGGATGCGGGCGATCTTGGTCGGAACGCTGAACAGCGCATGCGCAACCTCGCAGGCGACGATATTGATCTCGTCATGCAGGGTCACGGCGATGATCATGTCGGCCTGGTCCGCACCCGCCTTTGCCAGCATGTCGGGATGGGCGCCATGACCGACATAACCGCGCACATCCAGCGTCTCGGTGATGGCGGTAATGAGGGTCGCGGAGGTATCGATGACCGATACCTCATTATCCTCGCGCGACAATTGTTCGGCGATGCCGTAACCCACCTGCCCTGCGCCGCAAATGATGACTTTCATGCTGTCTCTCTGACGGAATAATCGATTACGACGACTTGGGCCTTCGTCTCTTATACGCCGAGAGATTTCAGTTTGCGATGCAGTGCCGATCTTTCCATGCCGACAAATTCCGCCGTTCGCGAAATATTGCCGCCGAAGCGGTTGATCTGGGCGACCAGATAGTCCCGCTCGAACATTTCACGTGCTTCGCGCAGCGGCAGGGTCATGATGTGCTGGTCGCCTTGCGCCGAAATCTTCGGCAGCATGTCGCCAATATCCGCCGGCAACATGTCTGCCGAGATTGGTGCCTCACCGCCTTCGGGGCGTGCCAGAATCATCAGCCGCTCGATATTGTTGCGGAGTTGGCGGATGTTACCCGGCCAGTCATGCGTCTGGAGAACGGCCATGGCATCATCGCCGATCTTGCGCGGGCGGATGCCGGCCTGTTCGGAAATCTGCCGCATGAACATGTCGACGAGGAAAGGAATATCCTCACGCCGCTCGGACAGCGCCGGCACCTTCACCGGCACCACGGCGAGGCGATGGTAGAGATCTTCGCGGAACTGGCCTTCGGCGATCAGGCTTTCGAGGTGATGGGCGGTTGAGGAGATGATGCGCACATCCACCTTCACCCGCTTGCCGCCACCGACACGCTCGAACTGTTGATCGACCAGCACGCGCAGGATCTTGTTCTGGGTTTCGCGCGGCATCTCGCCGACTTCATCGAGATAGAGAACACCGCGATGGGCCTCTTCCAGAGCGCCTACCTTGCGCGGCTGCCCGGGCAGACCTTCGGTGCCGAACAAGGCGATTTCCATGCGGTCCGGCGTGATCGTCGCAGCGTTCAGCGCAACGAAAGGTCCTGTAGCACGCGAGGATTTCTTGTGCACCATGCGCGCCACCAGCTCCTTGCCGGAACCGGAGGGGCCGAGGATCATGATGCGGCTGTTGGTGGGCGCCACGCGGTCAATTGTCTGGCGAAGTTGGGAAACCGCAAGCGACGCGCCGACGAGTTCAACCGCGTCGCCGGTGCGCTTCTTGAGTTCCTGCACCTCCCGCTTCAGCTTGGAGTTCTCCAGCGCGCGTTCGGCAATCAGGATCAGGCGGTCTGCCTTGAACGGTTTCTCAATGAAATCGAACGCGCCGCGCTTGATGGCGTTGACGGCGGTTTCGATGTTGCCGTGACCGGAAATCATCACAACAGGGATATCGGGATGGCGGCTCTTGATCTCGTCCAGCAGGGCCAGACCGTCGAGCTTCGACCCCTGCATCCAGATGTCGAGAAAGATGAGACGCGGCACGCGTTCGGAAATGGCGGCCAGCGCGCTGTCGCTGTCGAACGCCATGCGCGTCTCGTGGCCTTCATCGGAAAGAATACCCGCTACGATTTCGCGAATGTCCGCCTCGTCATCCACGACCAGAATATCAGACGCCATATGCTGCTTCCTTGTTATTTTTGCCGCCGACCGCCTCGATATAGGGCAGCAGCACTCTGATCATGGCACCGTGGCCATGGTCGAACTCCGGCGGGGCATCGTGGAGCTCCAGATACCCGCCATGCTCTTCGATGATTTTCTTGACGATGGCGAGGCCGAGGCCCGTGCCCTTGTCCCGCATCGTCATATAGGGTTCGAGAATGCGGTGACGGTTCTCGACGGGCAGGCCTCTGCCATTGTCGATGATGTCAGCCACGAACCGCGAATTGGCCTCGTCGAAGGATGCGCGCACCAGGATTTTACCTGGCCGCTTTTCGCCTTCCACCGCCTCGATCGCTTCCGTTGCATTCTTGATGAGATTGCCGAACGCCTGTCCCAGCATGCGGGCATCGAACATGCCCTCCAGCGGGTCATCGCCAAATTCCGTCGAGAATTTCGTGTCTGCGGCGCTTATTTCGCGCAGGAATGCCGCGTCCTTCAAGATCGAACGCAGGTCCGACTTTTCCTTCGTGGGCTTCGGCATGCGCGCAAAGGCCGAGAATTCATCCACCATCCGGCCGATGTCACCAACCTGCCGGACGATGGTGTCCGTACACTGGTCAAAGATGGCGCGATCGTTCTCGTCGATCTGCTTGCCGAAGCGGCGTTTGATGCGCTCGGCGGAAAGCTGGATAGGTGTCAGAGGGTTCTTGATCTCATGCGCAATACGCCGCGCGACGTCGGACCAGGCGGTCGAGCGCTGGGCAATGACGAGATCGGTGATATCGTCGAGCGTGATGACGTAGCTGTCGCGGCTGTCGCGCGCATCCTCACGGGTCACCTGCACATTGAGCGTCCGTTCCGTGCCGCGCCGCATGATGTTGATCTGCTTGCGGAAATTGCCGCGCGACCAGGTGTTGGCCTCGGTCACGACCTCTTCGATTTCAGGCGCGATATCAGATAGTTGCGCACCGATAAGCTGGTCGGAGGAAAGCGCCACGAATTCTTCAGCAGAAGGATTGACGATGGTGATCCTGCGGTTTTCATCAATGCCGATAACGGCGGCGGTAACGCCCGACAATACGGCCTCGATGAAGCGGCGGCGATCATCGATGTCGTCTTTCGCTTCAATGATCTGTTCCTGTTGGCTGCGCAGTTCCGAGACCATCTTGTTGAAGGTGCGCGACAGGCGGCCAACGTCGCCATCGATGGCGCGAACGGGAACCAGCACATGCATGTTCCCGGTGGCGACACTGTCTGCGGCGCTGATGAGGAGACGGATAGGACGCACGATACGGTCGGCCACCGCAATCGCGGTCCAGATCGCCGCCAGAAGTACGATCAGCGCAAAACCGAGATAGAGGATTGCAAACGCAATCTGCAACGGCGCACGGCCGGCCTCCATCGCCTTGTATTCGGCGCGGTTCTCCTCCATCAGCCGCATCGCGCCCATCACCTTGGGATCGACGGCACGCACGGTGTAAAGGAACGTACCGCTGATGCCCTCGAGCTTGATGATGGCGCCGACGAGATTGGTGATGCCAGGCGGAATGAGGGTTGGCTGACCGGCGGCGGCCTTTTCAAGTGCATCGTGCGGAATGGCTGGAAGCGGCTTTTCCGTCTTGATATCGGCCTGCGCGACGGCGTCGCCGTCTTCCTGCACCAGGAATGCGCCGAGAAGACCACGGCCCTTGGCCTGACGGGTCATGAGATCGACGAAGCCGGTGCGGTCGAGATAAAAAAGAGCGCGATTGCGGTCGAGGTCGGTGGCCATAGACAGGGTCTGCCCCTGAAGATAACCGGCATTCTCCATCATATAGGCCTGGGCGATATTGCTGGAAGAATCGACGATCGACTGGGTACGTAGCGCAAACCAGCGGTCGAGACCTACATTCAGCGTCAGGCTGGCGAAGATCGCGACGAGAACGGCCGGTGTAATCGCAACGATGGAAAACAGCACGACGATGCGCACATGCAATCGTGCGGCCGCCCTGCCCTTTTTCCGCGCTTTCAAAAGGCGGTTGATTTCCCGACCGATGAGAAAGATCAGTCCGATCACAAAGATCGAATTGATGACGACCGAGGCGATGACGACATTCGAAGTCGGCGCAATCGGTGTTACGCCCAGAAGCACGAAAAGTGTCAGTATGGCGCAAACAAGTGCGACACCGGCAAGCACCAGCCCCGGCAGAGCGAAAGACATCCTGCGATCGGCTACCACCATTCCCGCTGCGTCTTCGGCAACGGCTTTTTCGGCGGCGGGTTTCCGCATGCATTTCTCCCAATCGCTGGCTAGCCAGCACCACATTCATGAAAATGGGCGAATCCGCCTCGTGCCGGCGAATCTCTCTCCATCCTAGTGTTTTCCAAGCAACACAATGTGGCGAAAATGCAACGACAACTGCGGCCTTGTCAACATTCTCAGCTGGGACGGGAGCTGCGATACACGGAAACGCCAAGCTCGCGAATCTTCTTGCGCAGCGTATTGCGGTTGAGGCCAAGAAGATCGGCAGCCTTGATCTGGTTACCGCGCGTCGCCGTCAGAGCAGCGAGAATGAGCGGATATTCCAGTTCGCGCAGAACACGGTCGTAGAGACCCGGCGGCGGCAGGCCTTCGCCGAAACTTGCGAAATAATCGCGCATGTTTTCCTCGACCGCCTGCGAAATGGTCAGCGAGCCGGTGCGGACCGCCATCTTGTCGAGCGGGCTGTCTGGAACATCCGACTGCAATTCCTGCTCGATGATCTCGCGGGTGATGACTTCCTGCGGATAAAGCGCCATCAGGCGACGGATCAGGTTTTCGAGTTCGCGCACGTTGCCAGGCCAGGCATAGGCCTTCATGACTTCGAGCGCCTCGGTCTCGAAACGCTTTCCTTCCAGCCCCTCCTTTTCACCCGTCTGGATGAAATGGCGCACCAGATCGGGAATATCCTCGGCGCGGTCGCGCAGCGGCGGCAGCCGCAGCGGCACGACGTTCAGGCGGTAATAGAGGTCTTCGCGGAAAAGGCCCTGGTTGATCGACTGCTTCAGGTCCTTGTTGGTGGCGGCGACGATGCGAACATCGGTCCTGATCGGCGTGCGTCCGCCCACCGTCGTATATTCGCCCTGCTGCAATACGCGCAGCAGCCGCGTCTGGGCGTCCATCGGCATATCGCCGATTTCGTCGAGAAACAGCGTGCCGCCCTCGGCCTGTTCGAAACGGCCGGTCGAGCGGTTCTGCGCGCCGGTGAAGGCGCCCTTCTCATGGCCGAACAGTTCGGATTCGATCAGATCACGCGGGATTGCCGCCATGTTGATGGCGACGAAGGGGCCGTTGCGGCGCTTGCCGTAATCATGCAGCGCGCGCGCCACCAGTTCCTTGCCGGTGCCGGATTCGCCGGTGATCATCAGCGTCAGGTCGGTCTGCATCAGGCGGGCGAGAACCCGGTAGATTTCTTGCATGGCGGCCGAGCGGCCGACGAGCGGCATGCCGTCCTGCATATCGTCGTCGAGTTTGGCGGGCTTGCGCTTCGGCTCCGACAGGGCGCGGCCGATGATGGCAATAAGCTCCGTCAGGTCGAAGGGCTTGGGCAAGTAATCGTAAGCGCCCTTTTCCGAGGCCTTGATCGCGGTCATGAAGGTGTTCTGGGCACTCATCACCAGAACCGGCAGATCCGGGCGGGCCTTCTTGATGCGCGGAAGCAGATCGAAGGCGTTTTCATCGGGCATCACGACATCGGTAACGACCAGATCGCCCTCGCCGGCAGAAACCCAGCGCCAGAGCGTTGCGGCATTGGACGTGATACGCACATCGTAACCGGCACGGCTGAGCGCCTGATTAAGCACGGTGCGGATCGCGGCATCATCATCGGCGACGAGGATAGTAGCTGTCATCTGTCATTTCCTGTCGAGTTCGGCAAGATGCGGTCGTCCAACGCCACTTCAGGCGAGACGGGCATCAATACGCGGAAAGTCGTGCGATGGTTCTGGCTGTCGCATTCGACGATGCCGCCATGGGCGCCGATGAGTTTGGCGACAAGCGCCAGACCCAGGCCCGAACCATTCGTCTTGGTGGTGATGAAGGGGTCGAAGAGATGCGGCAGGAGATCGGCCGGCACCCCCGGCCCATTGTCATGCACGCAAAATTCAAGCGGCAGCGAGATGCGTTCGCGGCTGCCGGCCACGGACATGCGCATGCCGGGACGATATGCCGTCGTCAGCACGATTTCGCCCTCCGACTGATTTCCGACGGCTTCCGCCGCGTTTTTCACCAGATTGAGAAAGACCTGCACCAGCTGGTCGCGATTGGCATAGACCGCCGGCAGCGACGGATCGTAGTTCTCGGAAATCTTGATGTTACGGGCAAAGCCGGCCTTGGCTATGGCCTTCACATGGTCGAGCACCGAATGGATGTTGACCGGCACGCGGTCCACCGGACGCTCGTCGGAAAACACTTCCATGCGGTCAACCAGCGAGACTATACGATCTGTCTCGTCGCAGATCAGCCGCGTCAGCGCACGGTCCTCATCGGCAACCGATGTCTCGAGAAGCTGCGCGGCACCACGAATGCCCGAAAGCGGGTTCTTGATCTCATGCGCCAGCATCGAGGCAAGGCCGGTCACAGAGCGTGCAGCAGCCCTGTGGGTCAATTGCCGGTCGATCTTGTCAGCCATCGACCGTTCCTGGAAGACGACGACAACGGACCCCGGCTCGCTGACAACGGGCGCGACATAGAGATCGACGAGCTTGTCCTGTCCAAGCCGTGGGGAGCTCAGATCGACCCGATATTCATTTACCGGCGCGCGGCGTTCCCGCACCTGATCGATCAGCGCAAGCAGCGGACTGCCGAAGGGAATGAACGTGGAGACGCGGTAGCGGGCGAGATGGGAGGCGCTGGCCCCGAAAAAGGCTTCTGCTTCCCAATTGGCAAAAGCGATGAAGCCTTCGGCATCCACCAGAATAACGGGATTCTGCACCGCGTTAAGAACCGCCATGGCGAGCGGGTTCGCATCTGCCGGGCTGTGTTTATCAGCGCTCATGCGGCCTTCCTTGCGGCTTCTTCGCCCGCATTGTCGCAAAGGGCGGAGCGCAGCAGATCAGCCACTTCCCCCGTATCACGCGATGTCATGATTTTAGCCTTGTCGGTGGTGGCGATCTCCGTCGCGAAACGGTCGAGATACCAGCCCAGGTGTTTGCGGGCATGCCGAAGACCGGCTTCCCTTCCATAAAATTCGAGCATCATGTCGTAATGTTCGACGGCGATATCGGAAATATCGGCGCGTTGCGGCGCGGCATGTCCGGCCAGTACCGCCGGCAGCCAGGGTTGCCCCTGTGCGCCGCGACCGACCATAACGGCATCCGCGCCGGAACGGCTGAGGATTTCACGCGCATCTTCGGCGGTCTCGACATCGCCATTGGCGATCAGCGGCACGGAAATCACCTCGCGCACGGCGCGAATGGCGTCCCAGTTCGCCCGTCCTTCGTAAAACTGCATGCGGGTACGGCCGTGAATGGTGATGAGCTGGACGCCAGCGGCTTGAGCGCGGCGGGCAATTTCGGGTGCATTGATGGTATTTTCATCCCAGCCGAGCCGCATCTTCAGCGTCACGGGCACATCGACCGCGCCGACGGTCGCCTCGATCAACGACAGCGCATGATCAGGATCCCGCATCAAGGCCGAACCGGAATAACCGCCCGTCACCTTCTTGGCCGGACAACCCATATTGATGTCGATGATGCCAGCGCCATTATCAGCCGCAATTTTTGCCGCTTCCGCCATAAAACGCGCTTCGCGTCCGGCGAGCTGCACCATATGCGGAACCATCCCGGCATTTTTCAGCCGCGCCCAGGATTCCCCACGATTGGCGACGAGTTCCCGGCTTGCGACCATTTCAGTCACAACAAGGCCCGCGCCGTAACGCCAGGCGAGCTGACGGAAAGGCAGATCTGTCACACCCGACATGGGCGCCAGCACCGCGCGATTACGGATCGCGACTGAGCCGATGCTGAACGGGACTGACAACTCCGGAGGGGGCAAATGATGATCTTTCGTGCAAAAGGGTTATATGCATTATTTTTAGACAGTGTTTGCGCAGTTGCCAAGCACTTTTACAGGGTTGCACCTTTTATTTGCGCGTGGCCTGCCTGCCTGTTTTGCTAGCGGCGGCAATTTGTGCAGGTTTGAACAAACGGGATGACCGATCCTGCGGCATGCGGGTGCGGGTGGGCGGCTTATCGGGCTGGCCATTCGGGTTTTGAAACGCTAGAGCAGGACTGTCAACCATTAAGGGTTGCGCACAAAGCATAAGACCAATGCAGGAAAGTACTATGAAACTCGGCATCGTCATTGTCGCCGCAGGACGCGGAGAAAGAGCCGGATCCCCCGAGGAAGGGCCGAAACAATATCGCCCGATCGGTGGCAGGGCCGTGATCGAGCATACATTGTCGACCTTTCTTGCCTGGGCAGACACATCCCCTATCGTGGTCGTTATCCATGCCGACGATTCGGCACTCCTGTCACCAATCCTTGAACGGCTGAATGCCGAAGAGCGGATCGTCACCGTCACCGGCGGCGCAACGCGGCAGCAATCGGTGCTCGCCGGTCTGGAAGCACTGGCTGCGCAAGACCTGACGCATCTGATGATCCACGATGCCGTGCGGCCTTTCATCGCCGTGGATATGCTGGAACGCATCGTGGCGCTGCACAAGGCAGGCGCTGTCGGCGTTCTGCCTGCCCTGCCCGTCACTGATACGCTGAAGCGTGGCGCAGGCGATTCTGTCGCTGAGACGGTTTCAAGGCAGGGTCTTTATGCGGCGCAGACACCGCAAAGCTTCGGCTATGGCGAAATCCTCGCCGCGCATCGCGCTGCTGCCACATCTGGAAAAACCGACTTTACCGATGATGCCTCGATCGCAGAATGGGCAAGTCTGCCGGTGACGCTGACCGAAGGCTCGGTCGACAATGTGAAACTCACTCTCAAGCGGGATATCGCCATGGCCGATGAAAAGCTCTCCTACGGACTGCCTGACGTGCGCACCGGCAATGGTTATGACGTGCACCAGCTGGAAGCCGGAGACGGTGTGACGCTGTGCGGCGTTTTCATCGAACACGACCAGAAACTCAAAGGCCATTCGGATGCCGACGTGGCGCTGCATGCGCTGACGGATGCCCTGCTCGCCACCTGCGGCGCTGGCGACATAGGCGATCACTTCCCGCCTTCCGATCCACAATGGAAGGGTGCCGCTTCGCGTATCTTCCTCGAACACGCGGCCAAGGTAGTCCGCGGCAATGGCGGCACGATCATGAATGCCGATGTCTCACTGATTGCCGAAGCGCCGCGCATCGGTCCGCATCGGCAGGCCATGCGTGAGGCGCTTTCCGACATGCTCGGCATCGCGCTGGAGCGCTGCTCGGTCAAGGCGACCACCAACGAGACGATCGGTTTCGTCGGCCGCCGGGAAGGTATCGCGGCGATTGCCACTGCCACTGTGGTCTACAAGGGCAGACCGCTATGAGCCTGTTTCCTGCGGATATAGAAGAACTGGCGCGGCGGATCATTTCCGACTTTACCGCCGGCAGCTTCATGGTCTCGACGGCGGAAAGCTGTACGGGCGGCCTGATTGCTGGTTCGCTGACGGAAATCGCCGGCTCTTCTGCCGTCGTCGATCGCGGCTTCGTCACCTACACGAACCAGGCCAAGATGGACATGCTTGGGGTTGGCACTGAGACGCTGGCGAATTTCGGCGCCGTATCCCGGCAGACCGCGCTACAAATGGCGCATGGCGCGCTATTTCGTTCCCGGGCGGATTTTGCCGTAGCCGTGACCGGCATTGCGGGTCCGGGCGGCGGTTCGGCTGAAAAACCGGTGGGGCTGGTGCATCTGGCCGCCAGGGCGCGCAGCGGTAAAATCCTGCACCATGAAATGCACTACGGAGAGATCGGGCGCACGGAAATCCGTCTTGCGACCGTCAGGACGGCGCTCGAGATGCTGATTGCCCTCAATCAGGCGGGTTCCGCGTAGATTTTATCGGCGCGGGTCTCGAAGGCTTCGGCGAACATGCGGAAGGCCCTGTCGAACATCGAGCCCATGACCGCACCGAGCAGCCGGTTCTTGAATTCATACTCGATGAAAAAATGAATGGCCGAGCCGCCATCTTCGGAAGCTTCAAAACGCCAGCGATTATCGAGATATTTGAACGGACCGTCGATATATTTCACGTCGATGGCGCGCTCTGCCGGGTTCAGCAGCACCTGCGTGGTGAAGGTCTCGCGAATGGCCTTGTAGCCCACCGTCATATCCGCAACCAGCAGCGTCTTGCCGTCCCGCTCCTTGCGCGAGCGGATGACCAGCGCTTCGCAAAGCGGCAGAAACTGCGGATACTTCTCCACATCGGCGACGAGGTCGTACATGCGGTCGGGCGAGTGTTTTACAAGGCGATGCGTTTCGAACTGTGGCATGAGCGGCAGTTAATCCTCGATAACAAGAAGATCAAGAAGGCGGCGAAGCTGTTTTCGGCTTTTAAGCTGGAATACCGGCACGTTGGGACCATAAAGCGTGAAATTCTGCTCGAAGATCGGGGCGTGGCGGCGTTCGAAATTCCAGATATAGCGCAGGAAATCGAGGTCCAGTCTTTCGGGACAGCCTTCAGCCATTTCAGGGCGCGCCTTGCCATACCCCCTGGCAATCCGGGTGATGGCGCCCCACAGGCAAAGCCAGCGCGGCATGCGCACCCAAAGGACGATGTCGGATCTCGGCAGACGCATGTCGAAAGACGATGGATTGCTGCCGTCCATCAGCCACCGGTCTTTGGTGACGATGGCGGAGATCCTCTGCCGCTGTTCTTGGCGCGGGCGCGCCTTCCAGCCGGGCAACCAGAAAATATCGCGATCCATGGAAATGTATTCAAATCCAAAGCGCCTTACGAGCTTCCGGGAAAGCGTCGATTTTCCGCCTCCGGAGCAACCGACGACTGAAATACGCTGCGCAGATACGATAATCGCAGCCGCGTCCTCCACGTTTTCAAGATAGTTCGGCATCGAATAAACCTCGTCTTCGCCACCATGCCATTTTTAAATAGCGCGGCTATTATTCTGCGGCGGCATGGCCGCGGCGTCCGATGTTACGGAAATTTAACTATTGCAACCCCCTCGCAGGGATTGCTATTTATTTGCGACTAATATTACACCCATGGGATGCAACGGCGCTGGAACCTCCCATTTTCACCGCGCTTATTCATCCTTGGGTTCACACCCACATAACCCGCTTTGAGCCACTGAGTGAGCCGATGGACGATTTTTCCAACATCATCAACCTTCTCGAATCCGCCAAGCAACTCGCGTCGATGAACGAAATGCCGATGCTTGCCTATCTCATCGACGTTGCGAAATGCGAGGCGAGAGAGAACAAGCCGGTTTTGCGCAAGCGCAAACGCGGCGAATCGACCGCCAAGGAAGAATGTTAGACGCCGGCTCGATAAAGCCGGCTGGCCCAATCTTCAAGACGATGTCATAATCAGGACTGAAACCGGCCGCTTTTCGAGGCGGCCGTTTCTTTGCACGATGGAAATGACAATCTCATGATCGCCGCATCCGCCGATATCAGAACCTATACGCAGGAAAGACCGAAGGAACGACATGGCTTCGTGCAGATCGTTCTTCCGGTGTCGGGATGTCTGCGGATCGATGTAGCAGGGCTAGAGGACGAATTGTCCACCGGGCGCGCGGTCTTCATTCATCGCGACACACCGCACGCACAGGAAGCAACGACGATCAACCGGTCGCTGGTGGTCGATATCGACGAAACTGCTGTTCCCGAACAGGTGCTGGAGAGATTTGTCCGCAAGCCGTTTCTCGATATCGCACGGGATACACGGCAGCTGGTCGCTTACATGCGCGGCGTCATCGGATCGGATGGGCCGCGTGAGGATATTGCCAACCTCTGGGCACCGCTCCTGATCGACAGCCTTGCGACTGAAAAGACCGATATCCGCCACCGCCTGCATGCGCTGGGCGAGATCGTCAGGGCGGAACCATTTTTCCCCTGGACCATCGAGACGCTCGCATCCTGCGCTGCGATCAGCGATAGCCGCCTGCATGCGCTATTTCTGGAAGAGTTCAGCCTCCCTCCTCACCGCTGGCTTGCAGAGCTGCGCATGGACAAGGTCTGCGCATTGCTGCGCCACTCCACATTGCCGATTGCGGAAATTGCCTTGCGGGCCGGCTTTTCCGACCAGACGGCACTGACGCGCGCCATGCGCAACGCGATGGGCAAAACGCCTGCCGCCTATCGCCGGGCCTTCGGAATTCACTGAAAGCACAGCACCTCTTCTCTCAGGAGTTTTTGTCAAGACAGCCGCACGTGGCTGTGGCACATCGCGGGCAATCGTGAATGCGGATGTGACATGACATGAACAAGACAAGCCTCGGTGTGATCTACGGCATGATGGCGGGCGCTCTCTGGGGGGCGATCTTTCTCGCCCCGAAACTCGTACCGGATTTTTCCGCCCTGCAACTGTCGACGGCCCGTTACCTGACCTACGGGCTGATTTCGCTCATCATCATCGGACCGCGCCTGAAACGGGTATCGGCCCATTTCGGTGCGCGCGAATGGATCGCGCTCGGCTGGCTGAGCATGATCGGCAACATCGCCTATTACGTCTTCATATCGACGGCGGTGAAACTGAGCGGCGTTGCCTTCACGTCCATCATCATCGGCTTCCTGCCGGTTGCCGTCACCATCATCGGCACGCGCGATCATGGCGCGGTATCGCTCAAGCGTCTGTGGCCATCGCTCGCCTTTGGCGCAATCGGCATTATCGGCATATCCTGGCAGTCGCTGACGGAAAGCGATGCGGGGCTGGATGTCTCCCGCCTGATCGGGCTGGCCTGTGCGCTTGGCGCGCTCGCCTCATGGACGGCCTTTGCGGTTGGCAATGCCCGCTGGCTGTCACGCCTTCACAATGTAAGCGCCGACGACTGGAACATGATGACGGGTGTGGTGACCGGCGGGCTGGCGCTGGCGCTCGCCATACCGGCCTTTGCCTTCGGCGGGGAAAGCCATAGCTCCGAGGACTGGCTGCATTTTGCGGCCATCGCCGCCGGTCTGGGTTTCACCGCATCCATTCTCGGAAATGCTCTCTGGAACCGCATGAGCCGCCTGCTGCCGCTCACCATGGTCGGACAGATGATCCTGTTCGAGACGCTCTTTGCGTTGCTCTATGGTTTCCTCTGGGAAGGTCGTGGGCCAACAATCGTAGAAGTCCTGGCGATTTCCTCAGTCGTGCTGAGCGTCATCCTGTGCATGCGCGCGCATCGGCCGGAGAAGATTGTGGCCTGACTTCAGGTGAAAGCCGCAGCGTCATCCTCAAGATAGGCCCGAGGATGACGCGTGAAAGAAATTGCCCGCCCCGCCTACTTACTCCGCAGCGGCAAGAAGCTTCTTCTCGCGGGCTGCGCGCAGGCGTGCAAAATCGTCGCCGGCATGGTGCGAGGAGCGGGTCAGCGGGCTGGAAGAGACCATCAGGAAGCCCTTGGTATAGGCGACCGTCTCATAGGACTTGAATTCCTCCGGCGTGACGTAAGCCTCGACCTTGTGGTGTTTGCGGGTCGGCTGCAGATATTGGCCGATAGTCAGGAAGTCCACGTCAGCACTGCGCAGATCGTCCATCAACTGCAGCACTTCGTTGCGCTCTTCGCCAAGGCCGACCATGATGCCTGATTTGGTGAACATGGTGGGGTCCAGTTCCTTGACGCGCTGCAACAGGCGCACGGAATGGAAATAACGCGCACCGGGGCGAACCGTGAGGTAATTGCCGGGAACGGTTTCCATATTGTGGTTGAAGACATCGGGCTTCGCCGCGACGACACGCTCCAGCGCGCCGGGCTTCTTCAGGAAGTCCGGGGTCAGAATTTCGATGGTGGTGTTGGGAGACGCAGCGCGGATCGCCCAGATCACCTTTTCGAAGTGCTCCGCGCCGCCATCGGCGAGATCATCGCGGTCAACCGAGGTGATGACGACGTGGCTGAGGCCCATCTGCTTGACGGCCTTGGCGACGTTTTCCGGCTCGTCCATATCAAGCGCATTGGGCTTGCCGGTCGCAACGTTGCAGAAGGCGCAGGCGCGGGTGCAGATCTCACCCATGATCATGAAGGTCGCGTGTTTCTTGTCCCAGCATTCGCCGATATTTGGACAGCCGGCTTCCTCGCACACCGTCACCAGCTTGTGACTGCGCACCAGTTCGCGCGTCTCGTGGTAGCCTTTGGATGTCGGCGCCTTGACGCGGATCCATTCCGGCTTGCGCATGACCTCGGTATCGGGCCGATGGGCCTTTTCCGGGTGGCGGATACGCTTTTCTTCGGACGAAGTTCTGTCGAGAATAGTGACCATAAGAAACCTGTTTCTATCGCTTGCCGCGATCATCACATTTATTGACGCGATGCTTTAGAACAATTCCAGAAAAAGCGTAAGCCCCTTCCGGGCACGAAGCCTTGTCAGCGCCGTACCAGCTTAGCCATGAACAACAACAGGCTGGCGCCGATGAAGGACGTTACGAAATAACCGAGCCTGCTGTCCTGAACGAAAACGTCGAAGGTTCTCAGCACCGCAACGGCAACCACCGAACCGACGATGCCGAGAACGATATTCATGAAGATGCCGAAACGCATATCCATGAGTTTGCCGGCGAGCCAGCCGGCAAGACCGCCGATGATGATTGCCGCAATCCAGCCGATATTTTCCATTCCCGCGCTCCCTTATAGAACCAGCGTTGAGACATATGGGACACCCGGCATGGTTAGACAATGCCGGGCATCACGGGGCACTCATGCGTTCAGCACACGTCCGTAGGCGTCGAGCACGCTTTCCTTCATCGACTCGGAAATGGTCGGATGCGGGAAGATCGTGTGCATCAGTTCTTCTTCGGTGGTTTCGAGGTTCATGGCGACCACGAAGCCCTGAATGAGTTCAGTGACTTCCGCACCAACCATGTGCGCGCCGATCAACTCGCCTGTCTTCTTGTCGAAAATGGTCTTGACCATGCCCTGATCTTCACCGAGCGCCACGGCCTTGCCGTTGGCCGCAAAGGAGAAGCGGCCGACGCGGATATCGCGGCCCAGTTCCTTCGCCTTGGCTTCGGTGAGACCAACAGAGGCGACCTGTGGGTTGCAATAGGTGCAGCCGGGGATCTTGAGCTTGTCCATCGGGTGAACATTCGGCAGACCGGCGATCTTTTCAACGCAGATCACGGCCTCATGCTCGGCCTTGTGGGCAAGCAGCGGCGGGCCGGCGACATCGCCGATGGCGTAAACGCCAGGCACATTGGTCTTGCCGTAACCGTCGATGACGATGAAGCCGCGATCGGTCTTCACGCCGACAGCCTCAAGGCCGATGCCTTCGATGTTGGCGACGACGCCGACAGCTGAAATCATCCGGTCAGCGGTGATCTTCTCCGACGAACCGTCCTTCTTCTCGAGCGTCGCGGTGACGGAATTCGCACCCTTCTCGACCTTGGAAACCTTGGTTTCCAGATGGAACTTGATGCCCTGCTTCTCCAGCTGCTTCTTGGCGAAGGCAGAAATCTCCGCATCTTCGACCGGCATCACCTGGCTCATGATTTCGACGACGGTAACGTCGACACCCATGGTGCGGTAGAAGCTGGCAAACTCGATGCCGATGGCGCCGGACCCCATGACGAGCAGAGACTTCGGCAGTTCTTCCGGCTTCATTGCCTCGAAATAGGTCCAGATCAGCTTGCCATCCGGTTCGATGCCTGGAAGCGCGCGCGGGCGGGCGCCGGTGGCGACGATGATGTGCTTGGCGGTATAGGTGCCCTCGCCCAGCGTGTTCTTCGGAACCGGGCCCATCGGTTCGACGGGCTTCTTCTGGGTCTTGGAAACCACGATTTCACCGGGCTTGGTGATCTTGGCCTCGCCCCAGATGATATCGACCTTGTTCTTCTTGAACAGGAAACCGACGCCGTTGTTCATGCGGTGGGCAATGCCGCGCGAACGATCAACGATCGCCTTGACATCAGGCTTGATCGAGCCTTCGAGCGTCAGGCCGTAGTCCTTGGCGTGCTGAGCCGTATGCAAGACATCGGCGGTGCGCAGCAGCGCCTTGGTGGGAATGCAGCCCCAGTTGGAGCAGATGCCTGCAAGGTGCTCGCGCTCGACCACGGCAACCTTCATGCCGAGCTGGGCTGCGCGAATCGCGGCAATATAACCGCCCGGTCCCGAACCGATGATGATGACGTCATAAGATTGAGCCATAGGTATCCTGCCTTGTCCTATCGGGTCACGGCATGCCGTTCCGAAACGAGAATTGTTGTCAAAGTCCGAGCATCATGCGAACGACGGGTTCCAGCCCGCGCCCGATGGCCCGCGTGTTTTCAGCATCGAGATGAACGCCGTCCACGGGCGTCGTGCGAGCAACTGACCCCGCATCGAAAAATCCGCAATCGAGATCGTCGGCCAAATCCCGGTAGACCGGGGCGAGCATCGCCGATTCATCGATCGCATCACGAAAGATAGCGCCCATCACGGGGTTGGCCGTTTCGCACAGTTGCGGCGGCGCGACGATCAGAACATCCGGCGCTTCCCAGTCCGGCACCTGCCAGACATGGTTGCGCACCAGTTTGACCAGCCGCTCCACACCCTTCATCGCGACGATGGCCGAGCCATGGATCGACGGTTTCAAGTCGTTGGTGCCGAGCATGATAATGACCAGATCGAGCGGCGCGTGGCTGTGCAGAAGCGTCGGCAAGAGCCTTGCGCCGTTGCGATCGCAATCAGCGGTATGATCATCATAGGCGGTGGTTCGTCCGCCCAGCCCTTCGTGGATCACCTTCACATCAGGCCCGAGCGCCTTTTGCAAGACGCTCGGCCAAAGATCGTCATGGCTATGCCGGCCACCCGTTTCCGCATCTGATCCCCATGTCAGGGAATCGCCAAAGCAGAGGACCGACTTCACCATCTCACTCTCCGATCAAACCAGCATGCCCATCGGGTTTTCGATGTAGCGCTTGAAGGCACCGATCAGCTCGGCTCCGAGCGCGCCATCGACGCAACGGTGGTCGGTAGAGAGCGTGACCGTCATGACATTGGCGATCTTGATCTCGCCGTTCTTCACGACAGCACGCTGTTCGCCCGCGCCGACTGCCAGAATGGTGGCATGCGGCGGGTTGATGACGGCGGAGAAGCTCTTGACGCCCATCATGCCCATGTTGGACACGGCCGTCGTGCCCCCCTGATACTCCTCGGGCTTCAGCTTGCGCTCCTTTGCGCGCTTGCCGTAGTCCTTCATCTCGTTGGAGATGGTGGAGAGCGACTTCTCTTCCGCCTTGCGGATGATCGGCGTGATCAGGCCACCCGGAATTGAAACGGCAACGCCGACATCCGAATGCTTGTGCTTGACCATGTTGCTTTCCGTCCAGGAGACGTTGGCATCAGGCACATCGCGCAGCGCGAGAGCCAGCGCCTTGATGACCATGTCGTTGACCGAAAGCTTGTAGGCGGGCTTGCCGTCCTTTTCGGGAGCGGCGGCGTTGAGCTGGGCGCGCAGCGCCAGAAGCGTATCCAGTTCGCAATCCACGGAAACGTAGAAATGCGGAACGGTCTGCTTGGATTCGACCAGACGCTTGGCGATGACCTTGCGCATGCCGTCATGCGGCACCAGTTCGTAAGAACCGGGTTCGAACAGCTTGAGAACAGCTTCTTCGGACGGGCCCTTGGCAAGTGCGGCAGCCGGTGCGCCTGCGGATGCTGCAGCGGCAGGAGCTGCCTTCGCACCACCGGAAGCGGCGGCCTTTTCCACGTCTGTCTTGACGATACGGCCATGCGGGCCTGAACCGGACACGGCCGTGAGGTCGAGACCGGCTTCCTTGGCGAGACGACGGGCAAGCGGCGAAGCGAAGATGCGCTCGCCGGACTTTGCAACCGGAGCCGGGGTGGAAGGTGCGGAGGCCTGGTCGGCAGCTGGCTTTTCAGCCTTGGCTGGCGCAGCTTCTTCCCTTGGCGCTTCGGCCTTTGCAGCTTCCTGCTTCGGAGCCTCGGCTTTGGCCTGGGACGCGGCGGGAGCAGCATTGCCGCCCTTTGCCGCCTCAGCCACATCCTCGCCATCGGCGGCGAGGATAGCGATCAGGGCGTTGACCTTGACCGCTTCCGTGCCTGCGGGAACCACGAGCTTGGCGACCGTGCCCTCATCGACGGCTTCCACTTCCATGGTTGCCTTGTCGGTCTCGATCTCGGCGATCACGTCACCGGGTGCGACCTTGTCGCCTTCCTTGACCAGCCATTTGGCCAGATTACCCTCTTCCATCGTCGGAGAAAGGGCAGGCATGGTGATTTTGATAGGCATGACTAGTCCCCCCAAACGAGATTATATTGTTCCAACTCTTCAGGATGTTCCGCCAGCCGATCCAGCTGCGACGGCGAGACTTCGATATATCCGGCGACATCGCTCAGCCATTCGCTAACGGCGCCGATGACGCCGATATACTCACGCGGGACACCGGCAATCACATCGCCTTCACCGTCATTGATAATCGCCCAAAAGATGACACGCTCGAACTGAGGAGACCCTTTGGAACCTAGAACACGATACCAATTTTCAGTTGCCGGGAGGATTTGTTTTATTTTACTCAAAATCATCTCCCCTTATTTGTAGCAGACGGTTTTGACAGCCTGAACGACTTCATCGACGTTCGGCAGAGCCAGCTTTTCGAGGTTTGCCGCGTAAGGCATCGGAACGTCCTTGCCGGCAATCGTCAGGATCGGCGCATCGAGATAGTCGAAAGCCGCACGCATGACCTGGTTGGCGATGAAGTCACCAACCGATGACTGCGGGAAGCCTTCCTCGACGGTGACCAGACGACCGGTCTTCTTGACCGATTCGATGACGGTGGGCAGATCCATCGGACGGATGGTGCGAAGGTCGATCAGTTCGACGTCGATGCCGAGCTTTTCGAGTTCCGCAACCGCCTTGATTGCGTAGGTCATGCCGATGCCGAAGGAAACGATCGTCGCATCCTTACCCTTGCGGTGAATGCGCGCCTTGCCGATCGGCAGCACGAAATCGTCGAGCTTCGGCACTTCGAAGCTCTGGCCGTAGAGAATTTCATTCTCAAGGAAGATGACCGGGTTCGGGTCACGGATGGCAGCCTTCAGGAGACCCTTGGCGTCCGCTGCCGTGTAGGGCATGACGACCTTGAGGCCCGGAATATGGCTGTACCATGCGGCGTAACATTGCGAATGCTGAGCACCAACGCGAGCAGCAGCACCCGAGGGGCCACGGAACACCATCGGTGCACCCATCTGGCCGCCCGACATGTAAAGCGTCTTCGCAGCCGAGTTGACGATCTGGTCGATCGCCTGCATGGCGAAGTTAAAGGTCATGAATTCGACGATGGGCCGCAGGCCCGTCATTGCCGCACCGACGCCGATACCGGCAAAACCGTGCTCGGTGATCGGGGTGTCGATGACGCGGCGCTCGCCGAATTCCTGCAACAGGCCTTGGGTAATCTTGTAGGCGCCCTGATATTCGGCGACTTCCTCACCCATGACGAAGACTTTTTCGTCGGCGCGCATTTCTTCGGCCATGGCGTCGCGCAGCGCTTCACGCACCGTCGTCATCACCATTTCGGTGCCTTCAGGAATATCCGGATCGGCAGCGACTTCGATCTTAGGTGCTGCCGGAACCTTTGCAGCTTCCTTGGCAGCGCTCGGCTCCTCGGATGCTTCGCGGGTCTTGCCGCCTGCGGCATCCGAATCCGAATTTGCAGCTTCAGCCTTAGGCTCTTCCTTCTTGGCGGAAGAAGAGATGTCGGCAGCGCTTTCGCCTTCCTGGATGAGAACGGCGATCGGCGTGTTGACCTTGACGCCTTCGGTGCCGGCGTCGATCAGCAGCTTGCCGATAACACCTTCATCCACAGCTTCCACTTCCATGGTCGCCTTGTCGGTCTCGATCTCGGCAATCACGTCGCCGGATGTGACCTTGTCGCCTTCCTTTTTAAGCCATTTGGAAAGCGTGCCTTCCTCCATGGTCGGGGAAAGGGCGGGCATAAGAATTTCTACTGGCATGGGTTTCCCTTTCCCGATCAGAGCAGAATGTCGGTGTAGAGCTCGGATACATCCGGCTCTGGGTCGTTCTGGGCGAAGTCCGCGCTATCGGCGACAATATCACGGACAGCCTTGTCGATGGCCTTGAGTTCGTCTTCGCTTGCCCAGCCCTGCTCCAGAAGCCGTGCCTTGACCTGCTCGATCGGGTCATGTTCGGAGCGCATCTTCTGCACTTCGTCTTTCGAACGGTATTTCGCCGGGTCGGACATGGAGTGACCACGGTAACGGTAGGTCAGCATTTCCAGAATGATCGGACCCTTGCCGGAGCGGCAATGTTCCAGCGCCTGATCGGCGGCGGCCTTTACGGCGCGCACATCCATGCCATCCACTTGGATGCCGGGAATGCCGAAGGACTGGCCGCGCAGCGAATAGTTCGACTGGGCGGTGGCGCGGGCAGTCGAGGTGCCCATGGCGTAACGGTTGTTTTCAACGATATAGATGATCGGCAGTTTCCAGAGAGCGGCCATATTGAAGCTCTCGTAGACCTGGCCCTGGTTGGCGGCGCCGTCACCGAAATAGGTCACGGAGACATTGTCGTTGCCGCGATAGCGGTTGGCGAAGGCGAGACCGGTTCCAAGCGAAACCTGCGCACCGACGATGCCGTGGCCGCCGTAGAAATGTTTCTCCTTGGAGAACATGTGCATCGAGCCGCCCTTGCCTTTCGACAGGCCGCCCTTGCGGCCGGTCAATTCGGCCATGACGCCACGCGCGCTCATGCCCAGAGCCAACATATGGCCGTGGTCACGGTAAGCGGTGATGACCTGATCGCCTTCTTTCTGCGACATCTGCATGCCGACAACAACGGCTTCCTGACCGATGTAGAGGTGACAGAAACCACCGATGAAGCCCATGCCGTAAAGCTGACCGGCCTTTTCCTCGAAGCGACGGATGAGAAGCATCTCACGATAGGCGTGAAGCTCTTCTTCCTTCGAAAAGTCCGGGCTGTTCTTACCGGTGAATTCGCCTGCAGCCTTTGCCGTTGTCTTTCGGCCGGATACGGACGCGGTTTTTCGCGGCGCCATTCATCCCTCCCTGAGTTGCCGTTTGAATGGATAGATTGGCGCGTACCATATGCAAGAAAATGCCATGCAGCAATGCTTTAAACGCATGGCACATATTCACGCTAAAGTGCTGTGAATAAATCACAAATCATTAATTAACTTGATTTCGGTTAATTAGAAGTAGGTATTCATGATGACAATTTCGTCCGTACGGGACATATTCAACTGATAACGGGAAATCTCGTCGATCATGTCACGTTCGAGAGAACCGTCGCTCAACAATTCGACCTGCCGCTCCAGCGCAACGCGCGCCTGCGTCAGCTTTGCAAGCTCTGCCGTTCTGGCAATACGCTGCCTCTCCAGCCGCTCCGTCGCCTGAAGGCCGAAGTCGCCGTGGATGGAATGATACCCGAAATAGGAAAGAAAAGCGATCGTGATGGCCGGAACGATCAAACGGCCGAATCGTCTCTTTTTATGATGTCTGGTCCACATGCCGGAGAGAAGCCTTAAAACGCATAATGTGAGTCTCGAGACTAATGCGGATTGTTTAACTATCCGTTGACCTTAAATTCCGCGCGGCTGACAGACGCAAAAAAGCCCGCCAAAGGCGGGCTAATAATGCCGACGATATCAGAGAGAGTTCGCCATGCCGGGCTTGATCCGGCATCAAGCCACAGCGCGTCTTCGCCGTGGAAAGCGTCCTTTTCAACCCAGGGACCTGGGCTGACTGAACCCCGGATCAACTCCGGAGTGAGCAGTGCGGATAAACCGCCCATCCCTGAGACTAGCCCGCCAGGCGGCAGGCCATATCGCAAAACCCGAACGCGAATTATCCGCGCAGGATCGAACGGCCGGCGTAAGCAGCCTGCGGACCCAGCATCTCTTCAATGCGGATAAGCTGGTTGTACTTTGCGAGCCGGTCGGAACGGGCAAGCGAGCCGGTCTTGATCTGACCGCAGTTGGTTGCGACCGCGAGATCGGCGATGGTGGAATCTTCCGTTTCGCCCGAGCGGTGCGACATGACGGCGGTGTAACCTGCCTTGTGCGCCGTTTCGACTGCGTCCAGCGTCTCGGAAAGCGAACCGATCTGGTTGACCTTGACGAGGATGGAGTTGGCGACACCCATCTTGATACCGTCGCGAAGGCGGGCTGAGTTGGTGACGAAAAGATCGTCGCCCACCAGCTGGCACTTGTTGCCAATGAGATCGGTCAGCGCCTTCCAGCCATCCCAGTCGTCTTCAGCCATGCCGTCTTCAACGGAGATGATCGGATACTTCGCCACGAGCTCGGCGAGGTATTCGGCCTGCTCGATCGGCGAACGGGTCTTGCCTTCGCCTTCATAAACGTAATTGCCGTTCTTGAAGAATTCGGTCGCGGCACAGTCGAGACCGATAAACATGTCGTCGCCCGGACGGTAGCCAGCCTTTTCGATCGACTTCATGATGAAATCGAGTGCTGCCGGCGCGCTTTCGAGACCCGGTGCAAAACCGCCCTCATCGCCGACATTGGTGTTGTGGCCCTGTGCGGACAGTTCTTTTTTCAGCGTATGGAAGACTTCGGAGCCCATGCGCACGGCTTCGCGAATGTTTTCTGCGCCGACCGGCAGGATCATGAATTCCTGGAAGTCGATGGGGTTATCGGCATGCGCGCCACCGTTGATGATGTTCATCATCGGAACCGGCAGCAGATGCGCGTTCGGGCCGCCGACATAACGGTAAAGCGGCAGGCCGGAGGCTTCAGCGGCAGCCTTCGCAATGGCAAGCGACACGCCGAGGATGGCGTTGGCGCCGATGCGAGACTTGTTCGGCGTGCCGTCGAGCGCGATCATCATCTGGTCGATCTGGATCTGGTTTTCAGCGTCGAAACCGCCGATGGCGTCGAAGATTTCCGTATTGACGGCTTCGACCGCCTTTTCCACGCCCTTGCCGAGATAACGCTTGCCGCCATCGCGCAGCTCAACCGCCTCATGCGCGCCGGTGGAGGCGCCGGAGGGAACGGCGGCACGGCCCATGGAGCCGTCTTCGAGATAAACGTCGACTTCAACGGTCGGATTGCCGCGGCTGTCGAGAATTTCGCGCGCGATGATATCGGTAATGGCAGTCATGGTCTCTCCCTTGGGAATGGAACAGATATTTTCCGTCGCCTGTCTTAGACGATGGCGAAGAAATTACAATGACGGTGGGCAGCGGAAACGGCCCGCCCGCCATTAAAATCGATTGGCACAAAAGTGCCCGCCGTAACGGTCAGCCGATCAGGCTTTCGTAATCGCGTCGAAAGCCAGAAGCTTTTCGAGCAGTTTCGGCATGTCCTTCAGGTGGACCATGTTAGGGCCGTCTGACGGCGCATTGTCCGGATCCTCATGGGTCTCGATGAAGAGGCCAGCCACGCCAACCGCAACGGCCGCACGCGCCAACGTCTCGACGAATTCGCGCTGGCCACCTGTGGAGCCGCCCTGCCCGCCCGGCTGCTGCACCGAATGGGTGGCGTCGAACACGACAGGTGCGCCGAGCGCTGCCATGATCGGCAACGAGCGCATGTCGGAAACCAGCGTGTTGTAACCGAAGGACGCGCCGCGCTCGCACAACATCACATTCGCATTGCCGCTCTCATTCAGTTTGGCAAGCACGTTCTTCATGTCCCAGGGCGCCAGAAACTGGCCTTTCTTGACGTTGATGACGCGGCCGGTTTTGGCGGCGGCAACGAGAAGATCGGTCTGGCGGCTTAGGAACGCCGGAATCTGCAGCACGTCCACCACCTCGGAAACGATGGCGCATTGCTCTTCCGTGTGGATGTCGGTCAGAACAGGAAAACCGAATTCCTTCTTGAGATCGGCAAAAACCTGCATCGCGTTATCCAGGCCGATGCCGCGTTTGCCGGAAAGCGAAGTGCGGTTCGCCTTGTCGAAAGAGGACTTGTAGACAAGCCCTATTCCAAGCTTGTCGCAAAGCTCCTTCAGGACGCCAGCGATCATGAAGGCATGTTCGCGGCTTTCCATCTGGCAGGGGCCGGCAATCAGCGAAAACCGCTCGGTATTCGAGAAGGAAACCTTGCTGGCGCCGTCGCCGGCAGTGACTTTAAGATTGTTCGTAACGCTCATCATTTTTCCTCGAAGGCGAAGGCAACACCCTGACCGGGTGCTACGGGCACCACCAGACGGCCGTCCGCTTTTGCGCAGGACACGCCATTAGCAGCAAGCACCGCTTCTGTCACGGCAAGATCGTGTGACGAAAAGACGATGCCCGCGCCGCGCAATCCGCCTTCGTTGCCATCCTGAGCATTCAGGGCCTGCCCGCTGAAAGGCGGTTTTCCGGTCAATCTGATGCTGGCGTTGCCGGTTGCGAAAACCATATCACCGCCCGGAGACAGTTTGCCTTCACAGCCAAACACCGTCTCGATCAGGCCCGCCACCTTCGCATCGCCGCCAGAAAACAGGACGATTTCACTGAGGCCGGTGACACCATTGGCGTGGCGCTCCAGCATGGTGCGATCGCCCGGCAGGGCTTGAAGCCGCTGACAACTGAACAAAAAGAAATCCGCGGCCGCCCCGCTTGCCGCAAAAGCCAGCCGGAACGCCGCCTCGCCTTGCGAGCCATCCGGCATCCGAACAGGCCGCGAAAACTCGAAAACATCGCCCGCCGAAAGGCCGGCTGCCCGAAACCGCTCATGGTCAATCAAGGCGTCTTCGGTCCTGGCGACAAGAGCCGAAAAACCCTCCTGCCCGTCCCGTTGCCGGAAGGCCACATCCCTGCCCGTGAACACATCACCCCTCTCTATCGAGGCATTATATTTAGCCGGATCAGCAATTGAGAGCGGCTCCAGATACGTGCCATCGGCGAAAAATACGCAGGCATTTTCGGTGCCGAAAGGATGCAGAGCCTCCGGCGCAACCGTAAAGCCAAGACTGACGAGGCGCTTCACGGCGACGCCTATGACTTCCACGGGCAAAACGAGATGGTCAACGCTATAGGGTTTCGTCATGACATGTATCCTGCTGGCCTTCCGCCCGGAGCATGCCGGGACGGTTTCGACCGCACAAAAGCACAATTGCGTGCTGTGAGGCAAATCATCACAGCAACAGATGCCACCTTCACGAAATTTTAGGGGATTGCAGAACACATATGGAACATATAGTGTTCGTTCTGTATTTGTTTCGCGACTTCCACTACGATTCTAAAGGGTGTTTTCCTCATGCTCACGCGCAAACAGCAGGAATTGCTTCTCTTCATTCATGAACGAATGAAAGAGTCCGGCGTGCCGCCCTCCTTCGATGAAATGAAGGACGCACTCGATCTTGCTTCGAAATCCGGCATCCACCGCCTGATAACCGCTCTCGAAGAGCGCGGGTTCATTCGTCGGCTACCGAATAGGGCTCGGGCGCTGGAAGTCATCAAGCTGCCCGAGGCTTATACGCCGGGCGCAAGGCCGCAGCGCGGCTTTTCGCCAAGCGTTATCGAAGGCAGCCTTGGCAAGCCCAAGACGCCGGAACCGGCCCCCGCCCCCAAGACGCCGGCCAACGATCTGGGCGGGGCTGTCACCGTGCCGGTCATGGGCCGCATCGCTGCGGGCGTGCCGATTTCCGCCATCCAGAACAACACCCATGATGTGGCCGTGCCAGTGGACATGCTTGGCACGGGCGAACATTACGCTCTTGAGGTCAAGGGTGATTCGATGATCGAGGCCGGCATTTTCGACGGCGACACAGTCATCATCCGCAACGGCAACACCGCCAATCCCGGGGATATCGTTGTGGCTCTGGTGGATGACGAGGAAGCCACGCTGAAGCGCTTCCGCCGCAAGGGAGCCTCCATTGCGCTCGAGGCGGCAAACCCAGCCTATGAGACCCGTATCTTCGGGCCGGACCGGGTGAAAATTCAGGGCAAGCTGGTGGGGCTGATCCGCCGCTACCATTGATCTTATCGAACCGAATGTATTCACTTTACAATAGGCGTCATCGTGAAGATGGCGCCTATAATAGTTTTGGCTGTTTCCAAACGTGGCGTGCTTTTGCGGGTGCACGAGGATATGCACCATTCAGCCTATGCGCGTTGCCCTTTCTAAACTGAGCTCCTGCTCCATACAGATGCTTCGGTCTAGCTACAGGCGTGGTGGCGAATGGGCTGCTCTCTGTAATTGTCGAAGTGATCCCATCCGCTGTTTTTTAGCAACGTAGTTCTGTCGTGCTGCGCAGTCAGTTTCTAGTCATCACCAAAGGGTGACTTATCGCGAGGCGCGCTCTCAGCGACCCCACATCACCATTCATCAACGGCGTTTATGGGAGCCATGGATAATTTTCGATATTCCATGAACGCTTGGCAGGTGTAGAAATGCGCGTCATATCCGGGAGATACGCCATGTACGATCTTTATATAGCCAACAAGAACTATTCTTCATGGTCGCTGCGGCCGTGGGTATTGATGCGCACGCTCGGTATCGCCTTTGATGAAAAGCTCATTCCGTTCGGTGAAGGCGTCTCCTTCTCCTCCTTTTCGCCGACGGGCAAGGTGCCCTGCCTGGTCGACGAGGGTATGACGGTTTGGGAAACGCTTTCGATCGTCGAATATCTTGCCGAAAGACACCAGGGCGTCTGGGCAAGCGACAAGCATGCGAGGGCTTGGTCGCGTTCGGCCGCGAGTGAGATGCATGCCGGCTTTTCGTCGCTGCGCAATCTTTATCCCATGTCGGTGGGCATTCGGGTCAAACCCAGGGGTGGCGATGCCGGGCTTAAGGCCGATATAAAGCGGATCGATGCGTTGTGGAGCGAGGGTCTCACGAAATTCGGCGGGCCGTATCTTGCCGGTCAGAAATTCACGGCGGTCGATGCTTTCTTCTGCCCGGTTGCATTCCGTTTCCAGACCTATGGCAGCGCGGATCTTTCGCCAGCAGCGAAAGCCTATTGCGACCGGCTGCTCGCCCTGCCTGCCATGCAAGAATGGTACGAGGCCGGTTTGAAGGAGAGCTGGCGGGACGCTGGTCATGAAGAGGAAGTTGGCGGGATAGGCGAATTGACTGAAGATCTGCGCGCAATGGCCTGATGATCTACGTTTGCGGCGGTCATTGCGACGCCGCCAGCAGCCGGATGATGGGCTGCGGCAGATCACGGTCGAAACGTCCGCACTTCCAGTCGTAATAACGGTGCTGGCTCCAGGGCCTGTCCGTTCCGGCGATTGCGGCGCGCAGCCCGCTCGCCACACCCTCCTCCCTCTTGTTGGCAAAATCTATTTCCACAGAACCGAGACGCCGCAAGATGTCACGGCTGAGCAGGAGTGCACCCGAGCGGCACTGCGAAAAAGAGGTTCTGCGGGAAACAACGACGATATCGGCAATATCGCAGGCTTTTCCGGCGAAGCGGCCATCTTCCAGAACGACGATCCACTCTCCGCTTGCGGCGCTCGCTACGCACCATATGTCTTTCCTGCAGATGAAGACGCCAGCTTCGGCGTCTTTGAGCGCCGCCGTCATCTCGCGCACCACCACAGCCATGTCTTCCGGCGACAGTTGCGATCTCGAGTGAGAACCAGCAGTATTTGCCGTGCTCTCACCATTTATAAAATCCGGCGGCACGGTTTTTTCCGGCAGCAGCAGCGCCCTTTGCCACTGGCCGTAAACGAAGCCCTGCGGACGGGCTTTTGTGGTGGAGACCTTGCCGTCCTCCAAGAGTGCCACCAATTCACCGTCCTCGTGAATCAATAGATCCGGCAGATCACGATAGGCCGTAACTGCCGACACGCCGAAGGCGAAGAGCAGAAACGGGATGCCAAGAAGCGCAAGCCGGCTGCGCAGCAATGTCAGCAGCAGGAAACCCACCGAAGCCAAACCGATAAACCAGCCATGCGGACGCCCAGTCGCTGCGCTGCCGCCCCAGGAGGCCACCTCGTTTGCAACCTCGATGACGAGTGCCATGCCATAACCCATGATCTTCAGGAACGGCGCATCGAGCCCGAAGGGCATCAGCAGCATGGCGAGAAGAGCGAATGGCATGACGATCAGCGACATGAGCGGCATCGCAGCCAGATTGGCGAACAGTCCATAGGTGGTGACACGGTGAAAATGTTCGGCCGAATAGATCGCCGTCGAAAGGCCCCCGATCAGCGACGTCGTGATAACGCCGCCAATGACCGCGCCCATCATTTCCGCCACCTTCAGCCATGCGGGCTTGCGCCCGATGAACAGCCGCTCGCGATCCGTGCGCCAACGGCTCCAGAAGGCATAGGCCGAAACAAGCGCTATGGTGGCGGCAAATGACATCTGAAAACTCGGACCCATGATTTCCGAGGGCGAGAAAACCAGAATGATCAGGGCGGAAATGGCAACGTTTCTGAGGCTGAGTGATGGTTGATCGAAAAGGACCGCAATCAGCATCACAGACATCATCAGCCAGGCGCGCTCGGCGGAAACGGCGAAACCGGAAATCAGATAATAGGCGAACGTCATCAGCAGTGCCGCGAAAGCCGCGATCTTCTTGACCGGCCAGCGCTGCGCAAAGGCGAGAAACAGGCTGAAGGCCAGTCTCAGGCCAACAAAGAATATGCCGGAGGCCAGTGCCATGTTGAGCCCGGATATGGCAACGATATGGGCAAGGCCGGAGAGCCGCAACGCTTCCATCGTCTCCGCCGATATGGCCTGTCTCTCATCGGTGATGATGGAGGCGGCGAAGGCTCCGGCATCACCGCCGATGGTGGTGCGGATGCGTTCGGCAATTGCGCTGCGAAGGCCGTAGAGCCGCATATCGGCCCATTCCAACCAACCCTTGTCAGGCCTTGCGTCACCAACAGGTGACACAAGCGTTTGCGGTGATTTATAAAAGAAACCGGTCGCGCCTAAACCTCTGAAATAGGACGTGAAGGCGAAGTCGTTCAGTCCCGGCAAGGCGGGGCCGGATGGCGGCGAGAGGCGGACCTTGCCGCGAAGGGTGGCGCCGAGTGCGATAGGCTCGCCTCCGCCACGCGAAAGCACCGATATCCTCTGCGGTGGACGCGACAATGTCGGGTCCGCTGTTGCGGTCAGATCAACGACATATCGCCAGTAGCCGCGTGCATCGACCTCCCGGCGCGCCACGGTGCCGGTGATGGTGGTGGTGACGGGGGTATCCAGCACCAAGGTCCCTGCCCGTCGGGTTTCGAAATCGGCCAGAAGCATGCCGAGCAATAGAAAAGCGAAAGGGCCGCAAACCGCTGCCGCAATGCCAGCTTTATATCTCACAAAGAGTGCCAGAACGGCGACAAAAAGAAATGTGGCAATCAAAACGACCGGGGAAGGCGTGGCATCTAGAGAAAACCAGAGTACCGCGCCGCAGCCGATGGAAACGGGAATGAAAAGAAAATCGTGGCCGAATGCGCGCTCCTCGGCCAGGCACGTGGCGATTTTTTCCGCCACGGTAGTGTTGCGGTTAGTCTCGGGAATAATGGCGGGGATGTCATATGTTGCCGCATCACTGCTTCGGCGGAGAGGAAACAGAATTTCCCGCGTGCCGGGCATGTCTCCCTGCATCGTTTTAGCATATCCGAAATGCTGTTTTTCCCCTTGACCGAGCAATCCCCACCGCCCCTTGCCGCACCAAAAACAGGTTTGCAGACCAGCGCTGGGGATTGCAATCCTTTACTTTAACGATGCGTTGACCGAGATTGAATTGCTGCTGCCGGGAAAGCCTGAAGCAACGCGATTGCGTTTGCCGCAATGCACAATTTGACCTTTGGATAGCTTGGCATCCGCGCAAGGATCATATAGCTAATCGGTAGACGCTTAACCGCGGGGCGTATCTCAACGCCCCCACCCGCATGTTTTCGGAGGATCAGTATGACGGAAAAAAGCGCTACAGTGACACTTGGCGAAAAACAGGTCGAACTCCCGGTCAGGGAAGGCACGATTGGACCAAGCGTCGTCGATATCGCCACGCTGTACAAGCACACGGGCTCCTTCACCTACGACCCCGGCTTCACCTCGACAGCCTCCTGCGAATCCAAGATCACCTATATCGATGGTGACGAAGGCGTTCTTCTGCACCGCGGCTTCCCCATCGAGCAGCTTGCCGAACAGGGCGACTTCCTGGAAACCTGCTATCTGCTGCTTTACGGCGAATTGCCGACGGCTGCGCAGAAGAAGGACTTCGACACCCGCGTCACGCGCCACACCATGGTGCATGAGCAGATGAGCCGCTTCTTCACCGGCTACCGTCGCGACGCACATCCGATGGCCGTCATGTGCGGCACGGTCGGCGCTCTCTCGGCCTTCTATCACGACTCGACGGACATTACGGATCCGCACCAGCGCATGGTCGCTTCGCTGCGGATGATCGCGAAAATGCCGACGATCGCCGCCATGGCCTACAAGTACCATATCGGCCAGCCCTTCGTTTACCCGAAGAACGACCTCGATTACGCTTCCAACTTCCTGCACATGTGCTTTGCCGTGCCTTGCGAAGAGTACAAGGTCGATCCGGTTCTGGCTCGCGCCATGGACCGCATCTTCATCCTGCATGCGGATCACGAGCAGAACGCTTCCACCTCCACGGTGCGTCTTGCCGGTTCGTCGGGTGCAAACCCGTTCGCCTGTATTGCAGCGGGCATCGCCTGCCTCTGGGGTCCGGCACATGGCGGCGCCAACGAAGCGGCGCTCAACATGCTCAACGAAATCGGCACGGTTGACCGCATTCCGGAATATATTGCCCGCGCCAAGGACAAGAACGATCCGTTCCGCCTGATGGGCTTTGGCCACCGCGTGTACAAGAACTACGACCCGCGCGCCAAGATCATGCAGAAGACGATGTACGAAGTGCTGGAAGCCACCGGCAATTCCGACGATCCGATCATGCAGGTCGCGCTCGAACTTGAAAAGATCGCTCTTTCCGATCCTTATTTCGTCGAGAAGAAGCTGTACCCGAACGTCGACTTCTATTCGGGTATCACGCTGAAGGCGCTTGGCTTCCCAACGACCATGTTTACCGTGCTGTTCGCACTGGCCCGGACCGTCGGCTGGATCGCGCAGTGGAACGAAATGATCGAGGATCCGCAGCAGCGCATCGGCCGTCCGCGCCAGCTCTACACAGGCGCCGGCAAGCGTGACTACGTTCCGGTTTCCAAGCGTTAAGCCGGGAAACCAACCAATATAAAAAAGCCGGCGGGTTTTATCCGCCGGCTTTTTTGTTGGATATGATCATCGAGAAGAATAGCGAAACCTGCCCTGCCGACCCTAAGAAGCAGACAGGATCGCTGCCGGTTCAGCCTTGCTGCTTGCGGCTGTTCAGCACATCGAGAAGGATAAGGGCGCCGGTTTCGCCAGGAGGCACTTCGGTGTGCAAACGCTCCTGCACCAGAGCATAGCCTTCCAGCATCGCCCGCCGTTCGGTGGTGTCGGATGAGAGCCGCTCGGCCCAGCGCAGCATCGACCCTGCCCGTACCACCTCGTTGAAATATTCTGGCACGACGACATAGTCGGCAATCAGGTTCGGAAGCGCGCCCGTCCAGGTTTTCACCCGCTTGCTCAGCATCGTGAAAATCCAGTCGGTCTTGTAGACCGATATGGTCGGTACGCCGACGAGCGCGAGTTCGAGAATAACGGTGCCGGAGGCGGCAATCGCCGCATCGGCGCGCGCAAATGCATTCCACTTGAAGGCGGGATCGATGCCTATTTCAGGCCTGATATCATGCGGCCATGTTGCCGCCAGTTCGCGGATGCGGTTTTCCTGGCGCGGCACTGTCGGCAGCAGAAACTTCGTCGGGCCGTTGCGCTCGACATAGGCTTTTGCGGCCTCCTGAAACGGCTCCATCAATCGGGTCGTTTCGGTGGAACGTGACCCCGGCAGGAGCAGAATGGTTTTCGGTTCGCCATTGGCAGGGAGTAGCCGCTCAGCCCGCCTCTGCCGCACGGAGAGCACATCTTGATCGACGCTGAGGCGATGGCCGACAAAGGTTGTCGGCGGGCCGCCGAGACGCCGCATCGCCTCCGGCTCGAATGGAAGCAGGGCCAGAACGTGATCGACATAGGACAGCATCGCAGTGGCGCGATATTCCTTCCACGCCCAGACGCTGGGGCAGACATAATTGACGACCGGCAGATGCGGCAATTGTTTGCGGACTTTTTTCGCAACACGATGGGTGAAATCCGGACTGTCGATGATCAGCAGAATATCCGGCTTGGCGACAATGATTGCCTGCGCAGTCTGGTTGATCCGCGAAATCAGCTTCGGCAGCTTCTTCAGAACCTGTGTGAAGCCCATGATGGAGAGTTCGGAATAATCGAACAGCGAAACCAGCCCCTGCGCCTCCAGAGCTTCACCGCCGACGCCCATCAGCTCGATAGAACCCGAGTAATGGCCTTTCAGGGACCGGATGAGATCGGCGCCCAGAAGATCGCCGGATACCTCGCCGGCTATAACCGCCACCTTCAATGTTGCCGTCATCCCACCATGTCTCCGCCCATCATGTCTTCACCGAGTGACGTATCAATACCGCAGACGAATATGCCGGCCTGATCTGCCGCCTTCAACATCTCATCGCGATCAAGTACCAGCGCGCGTCCGGCTTCAACGGCGATCCCCGCCAGCCCGGCCTTATGCGCGTTCTCCACCGTTTCCACGCCGATGGTCGGCAGGTCAGCACGGATATCCTGCTGCGGCTTGCAGAGCTTCACCAAAACACCCTTTCGACGGGGCGAGATGCGGCCCTCGGCGCGCAATGCCGCAACACGCGCCAGCATCGCGTCTGTGCCCTCCACGCCCTCCAGTGCAACGATACGGCCGCCAACGGCGACTGCGCCCTGCCCGACATCAAGCGTGCCGAGTGCGAGTGCGGCCTGCGCGGCCTTGCGTATGTCGCGCAGATCATCTTCAGCAGGTTTATGCGCACCGAAAGGGCCGGTCGTCGCAAGCAGACCGGGTGCGATCTCGTGGGCACCGATGACTTTTGCACCGAGCGTGCCGATGACCTTGATGACCATCTGCAAAACGGCGTCATCGCCGCTCGACAGCAGGGTGCGGACGATGGATGGCAGTTTCAGCAATATGCCGATCGTGGGGCGGATTTCCCGCCATTCCGGGCGCCGCGCTACGGCGCCGGAAAGCACGACGCGGTCCACCTTGTTTTCGCGCAGCAGACGACCAAGCCCGGCGACATCGCCGACGCTGATCACCGCATTGTCGAAACCGCTCCAGTCAAACAGGGAATCATCGCGCAGCTGTACAATGAAGGGGTTCTCCCCCATCTCGCGCGCGGCCGCTGCGACATGCAGCGGCAGCTGGCCGCTTCCGGCCACGATGGCGAGACGCCCGCCGCCTGTCACGGCTCACTTGCCCCGGTTTGGCGAGGAAAGCGCGCGGTCGCTATCCGCACCGATGAAATCGAGGATTTCGATGACCTGGGGGCAATCGAGATATTCTGCGCGGTCAATCGCAGCCGCATTGCTGCGGATGGCGCCTTCGCCTTCGAATATCTGCTTGAAGACGCGCCTGACCTTGTGAATATCCGCGCGGTCGATACCGGAACGCGTCATGCCAACGACATTCAGCCCACCGAGAATGCCGGGATTACCGTTCAGCATGCCATAGGGAATGACGTCATAGTTGACCGCCGACAGCCCGCCGATGAAGGCCTGACGACCGATTCGGGTGAACTGGTGCACGGCACAGCCGCCGCCCAGGATGGCGCGGTCCTCGATGGTGACATGTCCCGCCAGCATCACATTGTTCGACAGGATGATATGGCTGCCGAGGCGACAATCATGCGCTACGTGCGAATTGGCGAGGAACAGGTTGTCATCACCGACAATCGTCTTGCCGCTGCCGTCGGAGCTGCCGGCATTCATCGTTACGCCTTCGCGCATGATGCAGCGTGCACCGATCTCGAGCGTCGTTTCCGAGCCATCGTGGCGAATCGCCTGCGGTGTACCGCCAATAACGGCCATTGGATGGATGACCGAACCACGGCCAATGACGGTAAGACCGGAGACGACGGCGTGATTGTGCAGCGTGACCTCGTCTTGCAGCGTGACTTTCGCGCCGACATAGCTCAGGGCACCGATGACGACATTTTCACCGATAACCGCGCCGTCTTCGACAACAGCGGTCGGGTGAATTTTTGCCGAAGCCGCGATAGTGCTCATTGCTGGTCCTCGGGGATCATCATCGCGCCGACGTCAGCTTCTGCCACCAGCGCGCCTTCGACCTTGGCCTCGCAATGAAATTTGAAGACATTGCCGCGCTGGCGCTGCTTGACCACGTGAATTTCCAGACGATCGCCGGGAACGACGGGTCTGCGGAAGCGCGCGTTGTCGATGGTCATGAAATAGACGAGATAACCGCCCTCACCCTGGCTGCGGGCGCAGATCGCACCTGCCGTCTGAGCCATGGCCTCGACGATCAAAACGCCCGGCATGATCGGGCGATCCGGGAAATGACCGGTGAAATGCGGTTCGTTGACCGTCACGTTCTTGATGCCAATCGCCGAATTATTACCATCGATCTCGATGATCTTGTCGATGAGCAAGAACGGGTAACGATGCGGCAAAAGCTTCATGACTTCCAGAATGTCAGCCGCGCCGAGCGTCGTCTTGGTTTCTTCAGCCATCGTTTTTTTCTCCTGTTTTTTTATCACGCCCTTCAGCGCGCGCCAGAATATCGGCCATGTCGCGCAGGAAATACTTCATCGGACGCGCTGGCGTCCCACCATAACGGGCGCCGGCCGGAACGTCGGCGACAACACCGCTCATCGCCGCAATCTGCACGCCGTCACCAATGGTGATATGGCCGTTGATACCCGCCGCGCCGCCGATCATCACACCATCGCCGATGCGGGTGCTGCCCGCAATGCCGACCTTGCTGACGATGCCGCAATGGCGGCCGATGCGGACGTTGTGACCGATCTGAACCTGGTTGTCGATCTTGGTACCTTCGCCGATGACCGTATCGTCCATGGTGCCACGGTCGATCGTCGTATTGGCGCCGATCTCGACATTATCCTGAATGATAACCCGACCGATCTGCACGATCTTCAGCATGCCGCGCGGACCGGGCGCATAACCGAACCCGTCCTGACCGATGCGTGCGCCGTTGTGAATAATCACATTGTTGCCGATGAGAGCGGCAAGAATGCTCGCGCCGCCGGCAATCGTGCAATCACGCCCCACCTGAACATCCGCGCCGATGATGACACCAGGTCCGATCCGCGTACCGGCGCCGATATGGGCACCAGCGCCAATCACGGCGAGCGGCTCGACAATCACGCCAGCTTCCAGCTTTGCAGACGGATCGACATGCGCGGTATGGGAAACTTCAGCTTCCATCACCACAATCGTACCGGGACGCATCGCGGCGGGATGCAGCAAGGCACCTACCTGCGCAAAAAGCGTGTGCGGGTTTTTCGATATCAGCGCCGGGATGTGAGATGGCAGCATATCCGCAAGTGCGGCGTCACAAATGACGGCGCCGGCCTCACAGGTCGGCAACTCATCGCGGTTCTTTCGCGAAAGAATATAGCAGAGCTGGTCGGGTTTTGCCCGGTAGACCGGCGCAACGGACCTGATGATCCGTTCTCCCGCCGCCTCATCAGACAGTTCCGCCCCAAAACGGTCTGCGATGTCTTTCAATCGCAGTCCCTCGTGGGGCGGAAAAAACGCGTTGTATTCCATTAGCCGGACACTCCAGAACGTTCAAAGTTGCAGTTCTGGACTGCCGATATCAGAAAGTGTTGGACATGCCAAACCGGAAACGCTGTTCCTCATCGTAGTCTTCCTTGGCGATCGGAACCGCGTAGTCGACGCGGATCGGGCCGAAGGGCGATGCCCACATCACACCGATACCGGCGGATGCGCGGATGGAGTTGTCATCCTTCACGCCTGCGCTGTTGGCAACCTTGTTGCCGTACAGCGTACCGGCATCGACGAAACCGGCGAGACGGAGGCCGAAATCTTCCGGAACACCTGGCATCGGAGCCGTGACTTCAGCAGAAGCCGCGAAGTAGGTCGTGCCGCCGATCGAGTCTGAACCGATACGTGGGCCAATACCATCGTTCTTGAAGCCGCGAACCTGACGACCGCCGAATTTGAACTGATCGAACACCAGCAGATTGTCGCCCGTCGGCACGACGTGACCCGCCTGACCGGTGAGCGAGCCGATAACATCGTACTCGTCCGAAAGCGTGTAGTAGAAGCGCGCCTTGGCGTAGATCTTGTAATATTCGGAATCGCCGCCGAGGCCTGCAAATTCGTTCGTCAAGGCAGCCTGCCAGCCTTCGCGCGGCATGTTGCGGTCGTCGAGCGTATTGTAGTTCAGCGTGTTGGAGATGATGGACTGTGTCCAGTCACCGCCACGGATCAGAGCCTTATAGGGTTCGGCAAGATTGCTGCCGGTTTCCCAATCGCCCTCACCGTCATAGTTGAGCTGCTTGTAGGTGTACTTGAACGTCGTCGAGAGGTTCTCGGTGATCGGCGCCGTCACGCGCAGTGCGAAGCCCTGCTCGTCGTAATCGTAATAGTCTTCGCTGCGGCTCTGGCTCTTGAACAGGTCGAAACCTGCGGCCAGACGGTAACCAAGGAAATACGGCTCGGTGAAGGACAGCGTGTAGCTGCGTGCATCGTCTTCACCCGCACCGGCGGCGAGACGAATGTACTGGCCACGACCGAGGAAGTTTTTCTCTTCGATCGATGCTTCAAGCAGCACACCATCGTTCTGCGAGTAACCCGCACCGATACCGAACGAACCTGTCGACTGATCTTCCACGTCGACAACGATGACGACGCGGTCAGGCGCGCTGCCGCCGGCAGTCGAGACATTGACCTTCGAGAAATAACCGAGGGCTTCAAGACGGCGCTTGGCAGCCGTGATGACCGTCTGGTTGAAAGCATCGCCTTCGGAAATGTCGAACTCGCGGCGAATGACGTAGTCACGCGTACGCGTGTTGCCACGGATTTCGATACGCTCGACATAGGCGCGCTCGCCCTGATCGACGATATAGGTCACACCGATGGTGTTACCAGACATATCGCGGTCGCCGCGCGGCGTTACACGGGCGAAAGGATAACCCTCACCGGCAACGCGCTTGGAAATCGCTTCCATGCTCTGCTGGACTTCCTTGGCGCTGTAGCTTGCGCCCTGGCGGGTTTCCACGAGACCCTGAAGTTCGGAGCCGTCAACACCCGGAACAGTCGATTCGACTGCGACGTTGCCGAAGTCGTACTTCTTGCCTTCGTCGACCGTGATGGAGATGGTGTATTCGTTCTTGGACTCATCAAGCACCGCGTCGGACGACACGACCCGGAAGTCGGCATAACCACGGTTGTAGTAGAACTGGCGCAGCGCCTCTTCGTCGGCGCGCAGCTTGTCCTCGTTATAGACGTCCTTGCGTGTCAGGAACGACAGCATGTTGGACTTCTTGGTATTGATGACAGCGGCCAGACGACCGTCGCTATAGGAATTGTTGCCGACAAAATCGATGCGGCCGATCTTCGTGCGCTCGCCTTCGTTAATGACGAAAGCGATGTTCACACGGCCCTGACCAACGGAAACGGTCTGGGTGGTGATCTCGACGTCGCTGCGGCCGATCGCGGAATAGGCTTCCTTGATGCGCGCGATATCGGCAGTAACGATTGCCTGATTGAACGGGCCGAGCGGCTGGGTCTGCACGACGCCAGCGAGCTTGTCGTCCTTGATCTTACGGTTGCCGTTGAAAACCACCTGATTGACGAGTTGGTTTTCGTTGACCGTTACAACCAGCGTGCTGCCGGAAACGCGCATGGAGACATTCGAGAAGTAACCGGTGGCGTAAAGACGCTTCACCGATTCATCGATGTCCGAATTGGAAAAGTTCTTACCCGGCGCAATGGTAATGTTGGAGCGTACGGAGTCCGCACCGGATCTCTCAGCGCCGCGAACATCAATCTTGCTGATGACGGCTGCATTCGCAACACCAGCAGAGACAAGCACGCCGAGGCCCGCAACCGAAGAAACACCAGCAGACAGCGCAACCGCCGACACCGCGTTCAAAAATCTTGAACCAGCCTTCATTTCAATTCTTACCTTTTTACGTTGTCCCTCAGCGGGCGGAACCCGACTCCGGCCATGTGCGTCGTTTTACCTGCTTTTCCCCTACAAGCAAGTCAGAACGTTAAATTCTGTTTACTTCGTGATCCAGAGTGGCGCATTCGCCACTTCGGGATAAAAACAGGGTAAACAATCGACTAACAAAACCGTTAAAACACTATCCTCAGCCAATCAAGCTGCTGATATCATTCCATGTTGCAAAAACCATAAGACCCAAAATCATTGCCATGCCGATACGGAACGCAACCTCCTGCGCACCGGCGCCAAGCGGTCTGCCGCGGATGGCCTCGATTGCATAAAACACCAGATGTCCGCCGTCCAGAACCGGCACAGGCATCAGGTTCAAAAGACCGATCGATACGGAAAGAACCGCTGCAAGCTGGATGACGGCTGAAATACCGAGCGTCGCCATCTGGCCCGAAGCCTGTGCGACGCGGACGGGACCGCCCAGTTGATCGGCGTTCATGCGCCCGGTCACGAGGTTACCGATGTAGTTGAAAGTACCGGTGATGACGTGGCCGGTTTCACGCACGCCCTCAAGCAGCGCCTGCGACGGCGAATACTCAATGTGGCGGAAATTGCCGCTATTCTGGTCGGTGACAATGCCGATGATGCCCATTTCCAGCTTGTTGCCGAACTGGTCCGTGGTTTCGGTGCGGGTCGGAACCATCGGCAGCTTCAGCTCCTCGCCTGCCCTTTCGACGGTCACGGTGATCGGCGTACCTGGACGGATGCCAACATAACGGCGTACGTCCTCGAACGTCTTGACCTTTTCACCGTCGATCGCAACGAGGCGGTCACCGGGGTGCACGCCGGCGGCGGCAGCCGCGCTGTTTTCACGCACTTCCGCCACGACCGGATCGGCGATCATCCGGCCATAGACACCGAACAGGACCGCGAAGATGAGAATGGCGAGAATGAAGTTGGCGATAGGTCCGGCGGCAACCGTCGCCGCCCTTTTCCACAGCTTAGCGCCGGAAAGCGTCTGCGCCCTCTCCTCAAGCGACATGTGCGACAGGCCGGAACTATCCGGCTTGCTGGACGCATCCTCGTCGCCGAAGAATTTTACATAGCCGCCGAGCGGTATGGCGGAAATCTTCCAACGCGTGCCGTGCCTGTCGGTAAAGCCGATTAGCTCCGGGCCGAAACCGATGGAAAAGGCGGTGGAGCGAATGCCGCTCCAGCGGCCGACAAGGTAGTGGCCCATTTCATGGACGAAAACGAGCAGGGAAAGTACGAGGACGAAGGGCACGATATAGCCGGTCAGAAAACCGGTCGCCGCCATTACTGTGTTCATGACAATCTGCCCTTTATTTCATGACCTTGCGTGCCGCTTAAAAGCCCGGCAACGGGCCGCCGCCCGATCCGGGCACGTCGCCGGTTGCCGCCGCATGCACGAAAGCAATGAGGAATACCGTAAAGCAGGCGAAAACAAGACCGTCAACCCGGTCCATGAAGCCGCCATGGCCGGGAATGAGATGGCTCGAATCCTTGACCTGAAAACGCCGTTTCACGAAGGATTCGAAGAGATCGCCTATCTGGCTGAACACCGAAAGAATGAGAGCGAGCCCAAGCAGCAGCAGGCTGATCCTGCCGTGATAGGCAAGAGACACCGCGCCGCCGCCGATCAATGCGGCCACCGCTCCGCCGATTGCGCCTGACCATGTCTTGCCCGGTGAGATCGCCGGCGCAAGCTTCGGCCCGCCGATGGCGCGCCCGACGAAATAAGCGAGAATATCCGTTGACCAGACGACAGCGAAAATGAACAGGATGGCGACGAAACCGGTCAGCTCATCGCCGCGAATGGCGGCCAGCGATATGCCGCTCAGACCCGCATAAACGATGCCGCCCACCAGCCACCAGTTTCTGCCACGCAAGACGGGAAAAAGTGCCGCCGTCAGCGTGAAGCCGGAGAGCAGAGGCAGATCGAGCGAGGGTTCGCCGAAAATAGTGTTGCCGGCGATGACGGCAACCGCAAACCAGCCCCAGGCATTGCCGGTGGAATTGGTTTCCGACATGCGGGTGATTGTCGCCCATTCATAATAGATGAGGATCGCCAGCAGACCGGCCACGATGCGGAACAGAATGCCGCCATACCAGGTCGCAGCCAAAATGACCGTCGCCATGACGATTGCGGATATGATCCGCAGTCTGAGTTCACGGCTCATCAGGCGCCTGCCACGGCAACCTGCTCGGCCAGAGCGCCAAAACGGCGATCACGCGTTGCATATTGCTCGATTGCGGAAAAAAATCGCTGCCGGTCGAAGTCGGGCCAATATTCGGGAACGAACAGGAACTCGGAATAGGCAGCCTGCCAGAGCAGGAAGTTCGACAGCCGTTCCTCGCCGCTGGTGCGGATGATCAGATCCGGATCCGGTATGCCTGATGTATCGAGTCTGGCCGAAATAATCTCCGGCGTGATCGATTCTGCATCCAACCGGCCTTCTGCGACATCGCGGGCAATCGCCATTGTCGCGCGGGCAATTTCGTCGCGGCTGCCGTAATTGAAGGCAATCACCAGCGTCAGCCTGGTGTTATCAGCCGTCATGTGTTCCGCTTCATCGAGAAGACTGCGGATATCGTTTTTCAGCCCCTGCCGATCGCCGATGATGCGCACACGCACGTTTTCGCGGTGCAGTTCCGCAAGGTCGCGCCTAATGAAAGCCTTTAAGAGCCCCATCAGGTCGCTGACCTCGGATTCGGGCCTGCGCCAGTTTTCAGACGAGAACGCGAAAAGTGTGAGGTAGCGGACACCGCAGTCGCCGGCCGCGCGCACCGTTTCGCGCACAGCCTCGACCCCGCGGCGATGCCCCATCACGCGCGGAAGACCGCGCTGTTTTGCCCATCGCCCATTTCCATCCATGATGATGGCGACGTGCTCGGGTATTGAGGAACGTGTCGTCGTCGGCATATCGATCCATTAACAGGCAGCGCGGAATTAAAACGAATAAAATACAGGTCTATCGCAAGCGATACTAGACCTGCATGATTTCCTTTTCCTTCTCGCCAAGCAAGCGCTCAATTTCCGAAATCGTGTCGTCGGTGATTTTCTGCACTTTTTCCGACTGTCCACGGCTTTCGTCCTGACCGATATCACCGTCTTTTTCGGCTTTTTTCAGACCATCCATGCCATCGCGACGCACGTGACGAATCGCCACCTTGGACTTCTCGGCGTAGTCATGGGCCACCTTGACGAGCGATTTGCGGCGCTCTTCGTTGAGTTCAGGCAGCGGGATACGCAGGTTCTGACCATCAACGATCGGGTTGAGGCCGAGATTGGATTCGCGGATGGCACGGTCAACGGCGTTCACCATCGACTTGTCCCAGATGTTGACGCCGAGCATGCGCGGCTCCGGAACCGTGATGTTTGCGACCTGGTTTAGCGGAACGCGCGAGCCATAGGCCTCGATGGTCACCGGATCGAGAATGTTGGCCGAAGCGCGGCCGGTGCGCAGCGATGCGATATCGCTTTTGAATGCATTGATGGCACCATCCATGCGGCGCTTGATATCGTTGAGGTCAATACCACTCATCTTGATACTCCATCTCTATCGGCCGTGGCGGCCGGAATACGCCACAGGGGCGACATCGTTTTTTGATTATTTGTCGTGCACGATGGTCTTGCGGCCGCCGCCGGTCAATATCTGCGCGAAACCGCCCTTCTCGTGGATCGAGAAAACAATGATCGGGATGTGATTCTCGCGGGCAAGCGCGACAGCTGCGATATCCATGACCGCCAGTCCCTTGCCGAGCACTTCGCTGTGGGTCAGCTCGTCGAAACGGGTGGCTGTCGGGTCCTTTTTCGGATCGGCGGAATAGATGCCGTCCACCTGGGTGCCCTTGAAGATCGCTTCCGCGCCCATTTCCGCGGCGCGCAGCGCTGCGGCGGAATCTGTGGTGAAGAAGGGGTTGCCCGTGCCGCCGGCAAAAATCACCACGCGGCCCTGCGCCAGATGGTGGAGCGCTGCACGCTGCGAGAAGCTCTCACAGATTTCCGGCATCGCGATTGCGGACAGAACGACGGTGTCGATGCTGAGCTTGCGCAGGGAGGTTGCGAGCGCCAGCGCGTTGATGACGGTGGCCAGCATGCCCATGTGGTCGCCGGTAACGCGATCACCGCCCTTGGACGCCACGGCAACGCCGCGGAAAATATTGCCGCCGCCGACGACAACGCCGACTTCAACGCCCATCGCCCTCGCCTCGGCAATATCGGAGGCGATACGGTCTGCAACCGCCACATCGATACCGAAACCCTGATCGCCCATAAGGGCTTCACCGGAAGCCTTGAGAAGAACACGTTTGTAGATCGGCTTGGAAGACATCATGACTCCTCGGAAATGTAACCGAAACGCGGATACACGAAGGGCACCGCGTTGTCACGCGATGCCCTCCCGTTTTCCCAAGATTGGGTAAATATAATCAGCCCTTGGCCACTGCAGCGACTTCTGCTGCGAAATCGCTTTCTTCCTTTTCGACGCCTTCGCCGAGCAGCAGGCGAACCATGCCCGTCACTTCGATGGCAGCACCGGCTTCCTTTTCAGCTTCCTTTACGGCAGCGCCGACAGTGATGTCGGGGTTGATGACGAAAGCCTGCGACAGAAGAGCGACTTCTTCGAAGAACTTGCGCATGCGGCCATCAACCATCTTTTCGATGATGGCTTCCGGCTTGCCGGATTCGCGGGCCTGCTCGATGAAGACGTTGCGTTCGCGCTCGGCCACGGCTGCGTCAACTTCCTCGGCGCGGATGGCGAGCGGGTTGGTTGCAGCGATGTGCATGGCGACCTGGCGGCCGATGGAGCTCAGAACGGCCTTGTCGCCGACCGACTTCAGGGCAACGAGAACGCCGAGCTTGCCGATGCCTTCGCCGGCAGCATTGTGGATGTAGGTCGCGACAACGCCGTGCTCGACTTCGAGTGCTGCCGAACGGCGCAGCGTCATGTTCTCGCCGATGGTGGCGATCGCGTCCTTGATGCTGTCGGAAACGGACTTGCCGGTTGCCGGATAGGTGGCGGCGCTGACAGCTTCAACGGTGCCGTCGGTGGAGAGCGCTACCTGGGCAATGCCGCGAATGAGATCCTGAAACGCGTCGTTGCGGGCAACGAAGTCGGTTTCGGAGTTGAGTTCGACAACAACAGCCTTGTGACCCATGGTGGCGACGCCGATCAGACCTTCGGCAGCCGTACGGCCAGACTTCTTGTCGGCCTTTGCGATGCCCTTGGCGCGCAGCCAGTCGATCGCCGCTTCCATGTCGCCATTGGTTTCAGCAAGAGCCTTCTTGCAGTCCATCATGCCTGCGCCGGATTTCTCGCGCAGTTCCTTCACCATTGCGGCTGTGATTTCGGTCATTGTTTGCCTCTTATCGGTTCGATCGGTCAGCCGGCTGAATTCGCCGTGCCGAAGTTCTGGGTGATGAGTGTACCCGGCCGCACACCCTTTGAAACCGGGACGATTTCAGGAAAGGGGCATGCGCATTCCCAAGTGCTGCGGCGTCTCCATACATCGAAACGATGGGTGCCGCTCAAGTGTGACAGCGTTATGAAGGCTGCCACCGGATTTCATCCGCATCAAAACGCCGGAGACTTCACCGAAGCCCCGACGGAGCGGTTTGAAACGAACAAGGCCGTCAACCCATTTAAGGTCTTTGACGGCCTTGTCATATCCTGGTCGAGGAGACGGCGACACGAAATCGCCGCCAGACAGGGCCTATATCAGGCGCCAGCCTCGTCTTCGAGCGCGGGCTCGATCGGAGCTTCTTCCGAAGCGCCGATGTCGCGGCCGGACGAACCCTGCTGACGCAGGATGCCGTCGATGGCGGCGCGGGCGATCAGGTCGCAATAGAGCGAGATGGCGCGCGATGCGTCGTCGTTACCCGGGATCGGGTAGTCGATGTGATCCGGATCGCAGTTGGAGTCGATGATCGCAACGACCGGAATGCCAAGACGCTTGGCTTCTTCGATCGCGATCTTTTCCTTGTTGGTGTCGATGATGAACATCAGGTCCGGAACGCCGCCCATATCGCGGATACCGCCGAGAGCCTTTTCAAGCTTTTCGCGTTCGCGCTCGAGGGTCAGACGCTCTTTCTTGGAATAGCCGGTGCCTTCCGAGTTCAGGATCTCGTCAACCTTGCGCAGACGCTGGATCGAGTTGGAGATCGTCTTCCAGTTGGTCATCATGCCGCCGAGCCAGCGGGAGTTGACGTAATACTGGGCCGAACGCTTTGCGCTGTCGGCGATGATTTCAGACGCCTGACGCTTGGTGCCGACGAACAGAACGCGGCCGCCACGAGCAACAGTGTCGGACACGACCTGAAGGGCGCGCGACAGCATCGGAACGGTCTGAGCCAGGTCGATGATGTGGATGTTGTTACGGTCGCCGAAGATGTACGGCTTCATCTTCGGGTTCCAGCGATGCGTCTGGTGACCAAAGTGAACACCAGCTTCCAGAAGCTGACGCATAGAAAAATCGGGCAATGCCATGCCTAGTTACTCCTTTTCCGGTTTAACCCCCGCGAAGCGAACAGCGCCGATTTTCATCGACACCACCGGGCGGAACGGACCGGATTTCTCCCGGAACATCCCAAGCTTCGCGTGTGGAATGGTGAGGCGCATACAGTCGCCTCAGATAAAAAGCAAGCATTTCTGCGAAAAAACCACGCAAACGGTCCGCCTTTTAGCGAACCGGCTTGTTTTCGCAGGTTTCCGGCTTGAGGATATCAAGCTTCGCGAGTTTGCCGGTCAGAACGAAATCGCCGTAATCCATCGTCAGATCGCGGGTGATTCCGTTATCGTAAAGCTTGAACGACATGCGGTAGATCGGCAGGGCGTCGGTGCCGGTCTTGTCGTTGTAATAAGCGATCGTCACCGGCCAGAACGCGGCTTTGCCGAATTCGCCCGCCTTGCCGGCCTCGGCATCGCCGTCCTTCGGCATCTGCGCCTTGCCGACCAGCGTGGAAGTGATCAGGCTTTCATCGCCGTCATCCGAGCCGTCGAAAATACGGGATTCGAAGATGCGCTTCCCCTGCTTGGCGTTTTCAATGACCTGAAACATGTGCTCGGTCGGAAATTCGCTGGCGACGAGATCGATCTGACGGGGGTCCGGGCGGGTCAGATCAACCTTCACACCCTCTTTGTCGTCGATTGCAGCGCCCTGCACTTCCTTGTCCAGCTTGTCGTCGGTGTAGGACTTGGTCTCGAAGGTGAACTTCCTGGCCGCCAGGTCCTCGAAGGTCGTCGTCTGCTGGTCGGTCATGCGGACCGCGTCGCCGGTGTTGATCTGTGTCACGAAACGGAAATCCGTCTTGTAACCCTGACAGGCAGAGCCGGTGAATTCATAGACCATGCGGCCCGTCATGCCCTCGATACCGGAACGATCCGTCGCGTCCTTGAGTTCGAGATCGTAGACGGCGCGATGGGCGATGAGGTCCGGAACCGTGACGGGCAAGGCATTGGCACCGTTCGACAGGCCGGTCATAAGCCCTGTGGCGGCAACGAAACCAAGCGTCCTGACAAACATGCAATATCTCCTGTTGGACTCGCTGCTCATATTGTACAAGCAACCGCCCGGCTTTTGGATCAACATCTTCTGAATGCCGGATTCTTGAAGGATTTACAACAAAACCGGAGACGAAAATGTCTGATGTCATCGAAGGCCGCCTCAAGGAACTGGGCTTTACTCTTCCCGTAGCGGCAGCACCTGCCGCAAACTACGTTCCGTTCACCATCAGCGGCAATCTTCTTTATGTATCGGGTCAACTGCCGATGGAATCAGGCAAGATTGCGGTGACGGGCCTCGTTGGCCGCGATGTTGACGTTGCAACCGCCCAGCGCGCCGCCGAATTGTGCGCCGTCAACATTCTCGCACAGGTCAAGGCTGCCTTGAACGGCGACCTCTCGAAAATCCGTCGTATCCTCAAGCTGAACGGCTTCGTTGCCTCGGTTCCGGAGTTCGTCGAACAGCACCTCGTCATTAACGGCGCCTCCAATCTGCTCGCCAACGTTCTGGGTGATGCCGGCAAGCATGCCCGCGCCGCCGTCGGCATGGCCTGCCTGCCCTTCAATGCCGCCGTCGAGATCGACGCGATCGTGGAAATCGACGTATGACCCTTAAACTTTCCTGGCTTACCGCCCAGCCCGTCGCCCATCGCGGTTATCACGACCTGAACAAGGTGGTCTGGGAAAACACGCTATCCGCATTTTCGCGCGCCATCGACGCTGGTTTTGCCATCGAATGCGACGTGCAGCTGGCCGCCGATAGCGTGCCGGTGATTTTTCACGACGACGACATGGCCCGGCTGACTGGTATCAAGGGCGACGTGCGCGAACATACCGCCAGTGAATTGTCTCTGCTTTCGGTCGGTCAGACCAAGGACCGCATACCGACGCTGAAACAGCTTCTGACGCTATGCGCCGGCAAGGTGCCGCTGGTGATCGAGCTGAAAGGACGTCAGGGCGAAGGCGTCGATGACGGGTTTGCCGAAGCGGTGCTGGAAGATCTCGAGGGCTACAAGGGCCAGGTGGCGCTGATGAGCTTCGACCATCACCTCCTCAGAGACCTGAAGGCTGCAGGCTCGCCCTGGCCGCTCGGCCTTACCGCCGAAGGCGCCAAGCCGGAAGACTTCTTCAAACACGACGAGGCGATGCAGATCGGTGTTGATTTCATCTCCTATCATTGGGGTCATTTGCCCAACAGTTTCATCGAGGCGCAAAGAAAACTTGGGCTCCCCGTGATTACCTGGACTGTCAGGGATGAAAATGCGCGCGAGACTACCTATAAATATGCGGACCAGATGACATTCGAAGGTTTCGACCCGAGAGAGAACCCCTCCGCCACGGCATGACAGAAGACTATTCCATACGCGTTGCGCAATCCCTGAGGGATATCGATCCGGACAGCTGGAAACGGCTTTCCGGAACATCACGCAATGTGTCAGGAAAACCGTACAATCCTTTCATTTCCCACGCATTTCTATCCTCGATGGAAGATTCCGGATCGGCCACTGCCAAGACCGGTTGGCTTGGGCACCATCTGCTTCTCGAAAACGCATCGGGCGAACTCGTCGGAGCCGTTCCGGCCTATCTGAAGAACCACAGCAAGGGCGAATATGTCTTCGACCATGGCTGGGCGGATGCCTTCGAGCGAGCCGGCGGCCATTATTATCCGAAGCTGCAATGTTCGGTGCCGTTTACGCCGGCGAGCGGGCCGCGGCTGCTGGTGTCTGAAACCGAAGACGAGACGCGCTTCAAACCGCTTCTGGCATCCGGCCTTGTCCAGGTGACGGAAAAGATCGGCGTTTCTTCCGCGCATGTCACGTTTCTGGAAGACGCCGACCTATCCGCGCTTCTGCCCCGGGACTTCCTGCACAGGACCGATCAGCAGTTCCACTTCATCAATGACGGCTATCGCGACCACGACGATTTTCTTGACGCCCTTTCATCGCGCAAGCGCAAGGGGCTGAAAAAGGAACGCCGGGCAGCGCTGGAAAATGGTATCGAGATTGACTGGTTGACCGGAAGTGACCTGACCGAGGAGATCTGGGACCAGTTCTTCGCCTTCTACATGGATACCGGCAGCCGCAAATGGGGACGGCCCTATCTGACGCGGGAATTCTATTCGCTGATTGGCGAGCGCATGCCTGACGATGTTCTGCTGGTCATGGCCAGACGCGAGGGACGCTATATCGCCGGTGCAATCAATTTCATCGGCTCGGATGCGCTTTACGGCCGGCACTGGGGCTGTATCGAGGATCATCCCTTCCTGCATTTCGAGGTCTGTTACCATCAGGCGATCGATTTCGCGCTGTCGAAGGGTTTGAGGCGGGTGGAGGCGGGTGCGCAGGGCGAGCACAAGCTGGCGCGCGGTTACATGCCGGTCACCACCCATTCGGCGCATTTCATCGTCCATCCCGGTCTGCGCCGCGCGATTGCCGATTATCTTCAGCGCGAGCGTGAAGAGGTCGAACATATTGGCGACTATCTGGAAGACCACACGCCCTTCCGCAAGGGTGAGCGACAGGAACACGAGCCGGATGCATAAAGCTGTCGCGATCTTTTAGATTCGCTCCCTACGCTTTATGCCTTTGTTTAGTGGCATGTCGTTATCGCAAAACCGCTACACGCTTTTACGCGACATGCATTAGTCCGTTACGAGGAGAGATCACCGATGACCGCCAGCGCCTATGACGACAACAATATCTTCGCGAAAATCCTGCGCGGCGAAATTCCGAGCCACAAGCTCTATGAAGACGAGCATACGCTGGCTTTCATGGATGTGATGCCGCAGGCACCCGGCCATCTTCTGGTCGTTCCGAAAACCGGCTCGCGCAATCTGCTCGATGCCGACCCGCAAGTGCTGGCAAAGACCATTGCCGTGGTGCAGAAACTAGCAGTCGCGGCAAAGGAAGCCTTCGACGCTGATGGCGTCTTCATTGCCCAGTTCAACGAACCGGCGGCTGGCCAGACCGTGTTCCACCTGCATTTCCACGTCATTCCGCGCAAGGAAGGCGAGCCGCTAAAGCCGCATTCCGGCGCTATGGCAGATGGCGAAGTGCTGAAGGCCCATGCGGAAAAGATAAAGGCAGCACTTGCCTCGTGATGTTTGCCAAGACGCCCACGCGTTTGGCAGAATGCGGCATCCGCACACCGTCACCCCGGAGCTTATCCGGGGTGCGGCGCGATCCAGTCCTTGATCGCGCAATACTCCTCTCGGCGCAGACGCGCCGTGGCTGGTTGCCGGATCTAGTCCAGCATGACGACCGTGGTACTTGTCATCATTCCACAGGACGATAGGCATTCCTCTCCGGCCAGGGCCAGCCTTCAAGCACCGCCATATCCGGCCGGAATATCTCCACCTTCAGGGGATAGCACGGGACCGCGTCGCTCGAATGGCTGGCGCCGCAATCGCCGCCGGGGCAAGCGGAGAGCGCGCCGATGAGATCAATTTCCGCGACGAGTTCCAGATAGTCGCCCGGCCGCACCGGGCTTGCCTTCATGAAATATTGATGCGTATCGCGGGTGAAACCCGTGCACATGAAGATGTTCAGAACATCATGTACATGCGGTTCCGCCTCGCCGAATGACAGGCCTTTGGCTGCAGCGAGCGCATTGGTGAGGTTCGAATGGCAGCAATGGTGATAGTCGCCGCCGCTCAACAGCTTGTTGGTGTAGGGATCGCACCGGGTGCCGATCACATCATGCACGCCACCGCCATCTTCATCCCAGCCATACCATGACAAAGTATCATGGGTGATGGTCGCCATCGGCCGCAGGAATGGCAGATTGCTCCACAGCCGGTTGCCCACGGAAACATGGGTCGCATGCAGGGCGCGGGTTTTGCCGCTGAAAAAGCGCTCCGTCAGATCATGGGCATTCCAGAGGTTCAAATCCCCCACCTGCGGGCCTTCGGTGCTGACGATGCGGAAAAAATGCCCCTTCGGAACATTGAAAGTGCCGCCCTCGCGCGGTGGCACGATGACTTCGTCTATCTTCACCATGGCTTTTTTAGCTTGTTCCAGACGCGCCAGGTCCGGTGTCTGAAGTGTGCCGTTCGGATAAACGACGACGGGACGGACGGCGCGGCGCGCGGCGGCATCAATGGGTTCGGCGGCGGACACGGGGGTCATGAAATCCTCGGATGGATGAAAATGTGACGCGAAATTGCGGCATGAATGGCGTGATGACAAGACGGGTTTTTCTTGCGCTCAGACCAAGTCTGACTTAGCCTCGCAGCATCATGAAACTTCCACCCCTCGCCACCCTCCGCGCGTTTGAAGCTGCGGCCAGAAGGTCAAGTTTTTCCCTGGCCGCGCAGGAACTCGGCATGACGGCGACGGCCGTAAGCCAGCATGTGCGCAATCTGGAAACATGGCTCGGCGTGCCGCTTTTCGAGCGCCATGCAAGAGGCGTGAGACTGACGCCGGCGGGACAGGAATTCGGAATCACTGTTTCGGGTGGTTTGCTGCAGATCGCCTCCGGTGCCGCCCGGATCCGCCAGGGTCGCGACCGCATCACCGTTCGTCTGGCCAGCCTGCCTTCGGTGGTGGCGCATTTTCTGACACCCCGCCTGCCCCGTTTCCGCGCGCTTTATCCCGACATACAGGTGTCAATCAGCTATTCCGGCAGGAATGATGCCACGCAGCCCGATCTCAGCATCACCCATGGCGCACGCCCTGCGCAAAAAGCTGTAGCCCTTTTCAGCGCGGAAACACGTCCGACATGCGCGCCCGCTTACGCCACGAAGTCCGGTCCCTTCGACGATGTCTCAAGCCTGCCGCGGGCTGAATTGCTGCATGACGCCACCGAGACGGCATGGCGGGACTGGCTGGCGGCTGCTGGCCTATTCCTGTTCCAGGGCACCGGCCCAATCTTTGCGGACTTCAATCTGCTCGTGACCGCTCTAAAGGCGGGACACGGCATCGGCCTTTGCCCGACAGCGCTCCTTCGCGACGAAATCGCCGACGGTCAATTGACCGTGCTTTTCGATCGGGCGGCCGATGCGGACAAATATTACTGGTTGATTGAAGCAGAAGAGATGACTGCGTCGGCCCGGCTACTATCTGATTGGCTGATTGCCGAGGCCCGCGAGAGCGGAAACCGGAGCAATTACTCCGCCGCGACAACTTGAGTCGAAGCGCGAGCCTTCTCTCCGTTTCTTTCCCTTACCGAAAGCCACTTGAGCAGCCAGGCTGAGGCTGCACAGACGATTGCAAACGCAACGAGACCGCCGAAAATATCAGACAGATGATGACCGCCTTGAACGAGAACGGCGGGCAACATCAAGATATTGATCGGCAAGATCACCGCCAACACCAACCAGTGACGTGGAACAAACCATACGGACATCGCCGCCATGAAGATATGAAACGAAGGGAAGCCGATTAGCCCCAGCACGTTTTTAGGCGAAAGGTGAACAACCCCTTCCGTTATCAGGCGGTTCAACTCCTGCCCGTACGCATTATCAACCGCCAAGGGGATGGTCTGAGAAACCCATTGCGGCAATTGCACATAGGCGGATGGCCCAAATGACGGGAAAAATATCCAGAAGATTATACTTGCAAAAGCGCCCAGCACTCCCGTCACAAGGAAGTGGTGCAACATCCGCTCCTTGCCAGTAAAACCTAGCGTTATCACGATCACCAGAAGCTGCGGCAGCGACGTCGCATAAACGAAAAACAGGATCGTTCCGATCCATGGGTGTGTCGCCGCCCAAGTGACGATGCCCATCCAACTATAACCGAAGGCCGCATCCACACGGAGAAGCGCATGATCAATCGCCGGGAAAGCGACAGGCAGGAACATGTAGTTAAAAACGGAGGCAACAAGCGTAAAAAGAATGAACAATCCGCCTGCGATTAGCGCGGCAGCGATGCGAAGATCACGCCCGCTTTTGCGATAGAACTGACCGAGAATAAAAACGCCGGCGCCCATCGATCCGCATAATAAATATCCGGCGTAGTCAACCCTGATGCCTTTGACGGCGATCAGTACCGTATCGATAACGAATAAGATGGTGATAAAGCCAAGTACAAAACGCTCTGCCGCAAAGAGTCGCATGGAATTGCCGCCCCGGTTCCAATCAACGGTAAAGTAGGGTGTCGCGCTTAATATTTGGATAAGACGAGTATTAAAAGCCGAGTGCGAACAACCCGCCAGCGAGAAGCAGGATAGGAACGGCTACGCCGACAATGACGCGTTGGCCGGCGGCCAGGAACGCTATGAAACCGAGTGCTGCCGCGCCGATGCGTAGCCACAGCGGTGAAGCTTCAAGCGTTCCGGTTGGAAAGACGATCAGCTTGGCGGTGACGGCCATGACGAGCGCGGTGGCGACCGCCCTCACCCAGTAGAGCGCCTCGGAATCCTCCTTCAGCCGATTGCCGGCGAGCACGCCGAGCCAGCGCCAGAGATCGGTCGCCAGCCAGCCGGCAATGGCGATGAAGAGATAGGGCGCCCACCACTGTTCGGTCATCATGGTTCGCTCTCCGGTGAGACGGGAATGATCTTTCGGCGGAAAACGAAACGGTCGATCAGATAAGCCACCGTGCCGCCACCGATCCCGGCATAGAGAATGTCGAATTCCGGCGCGATCACCGCAAAGACCGGCCCCGCGATCACACCGATAATGAAGGCGACCTTGACGACGGAATGGCGGGCGGTCGCCCAGATCGACGCTATGAAATAGACAGGCGTCAGAAAAAACAGCACGCCTGCGACAAGGGGTGGAAAAGCCGCGACGACGCCGTAACAAAGGCCGACAATGATAGCGTTGACGACGGTAAGGGTAATGCCGAAACCGGCAAACCACGCAGCCCGTGCTTCGCGCGGTATCTTGGAAAGATTTTGCGTGGCGAAGACCCAGGCGGTGATCGCCACGAAGTGGGAGAGGAACAACAAAATCCATGTCGGCGTTTTTGCGCCACGCATCTCCGGAACGATGGAGGCAACCATGGGCATCATTCGCACCGATGACAGCGTCACCGCGAGAAAACACGCGGCAAGATTGGCGCCGCCGACCATCGAGCCGATCAGGATCATCTTGGCCGGCAAAGCCCAGATAACCAGCGTCATGAACACCGCTTCGCCGCGTTGGACGCCCGATTCCAGCGCGAAGGCGCTGAAACCGACAAAGGATGTCATGAGAATAAGCGAGGGCAGCGAGAATATGCCCCGCATTCCCCTGAAAAACCAGCCGCGCAGGGGGATGGTATCGCTGTCTGCTGATTGCATTGCTTGGTCCACTAATGCATGTCGTCCGAAAGTGCGCAGCGGTTTCGGAATGACGAGAAAATAAAGCGCGTTTCACGAATCCGGTAAAATGCGACACGCTTCAGGCATGAAAATGCCGGGCTTTCGCCCGGCACCAATTTGTAGGTCGGAAGACCGTTATCATTTCTTCTTCGGCACCTTCGGCACCGTATTCGCCTTGCGGCGCGGCTTGCTCTCCTCGTCGGGCTTGCTCGCCTCGGCAACCAGAACATCCGCTTCCTCATTGGCAATCGCTGCCTTCGAGGCGGGCTTCGACTTGGCCTTAGACGCCTTGCCCGGAGACTTGGCCGCATTGAGCTCTGCTTCCGGCTTCGGCTTTACCGGCGCTGTTTCCGGCAGAACCTCAAGTTTGAGGCCGTCGGAACCATCATCCTTCTTGCCGACGGTGACGCTGACGACACCGCCCTTCTTGAGCTTGCCAAAGAGGATTTCGTTGGCGAGCGGCTTCTTAATGTGCTCCTGGATCACGCGCGACAGCGGGCGAGCGCCCATCTTTTCGTCGTAACCCTTTTCCGCCAGCCACGAGATCGCGTCTTCATGCAGATCGAAGGTGACATTCCGCTCGGAGAGCTGGGTCTCGAGCTGCATGACGAACTTCTGCACCACCTTGTGGATAACGGCGGTCGGCAGCGGCGAGAACGGAATGATCGCATCCAGACGGTTGCGGAACTCCGGCGTGAACAGGCGGTTAATCGCCTCTTCATCTTCACCCGTGCGTCGCGAAGAACCGAAACCGATGGCGGATTTTGCCATTTCGGAAGCGCCCGCATTGGTCGTCATGATGAGGATGACGTTGCGGAAGTCGATCTTCTTGCCGTTATGGTCGGTCAGCGAGCCGTGGTCCATCACCTGCAACAGGATGTTGTAGATGTCCGGATGGGCCTTCTCGATTTCGTCCAGCAACACCACGGAATGCGGATGCTGGTCGACGCCATCGGTCAAGAGACCGCCCTGGTCGAAGCCGACATAACCGGGAGGTGCACCGAGTAGACGCGAGACGGTATGGCGCTCCATATATTCCGACATGTCGAACCGCAGCATCTCGACACCGAGCGAGGCGGCGAGCTGCTTGGCCACTTCGGTCTTGCCCACGCCGGTCGGGCCGGAGAAGACATATGAGCCGATCGGCTTGTTCGGTTCGCGCAAACCGGCGCGTGCCAGCTTGATGGCGGTGGCCAGCGCCTCAATGGCGATGTCCTGACCATAAACGACCGAGCGCAGTTCCTTTTCGAGGTTGGCGAGAACCATCTCGTCATCCTTGGAAACGGTCTTCGGGGGAATGCGGGCCATTGTCGCGATGGTTGCTTCGATTTCCCGTTCCGTGATCAGCTTGCGACGCTTGGACGCCGGCAGCAACATCTGCGCCGCACCGGTCTCGTCGATTACGTCGATCGCTTTGTCCGGCAGCTTGCGGTCGGAAATGTAGCGGGCCGACAATTCGACCGCAGCCTTGATCGCTTCGTTGGAATATCTGAGGTGATGATAATCCTCGAAGTAAGGCTTCAGGCCTTTCATGATCGCGATAGCATCATCGATCGACGGCTCGTTGACGTCGATCTTCTGGAAGCGACGCACCAGTGCGCGGTCCTTCTCGAAGAACTGGCGATATTCCTTGTAGGTGGTCGAACCGATGCAGCGGATCGCGCCTGACGACAGCGCCGGCTTCAACAGGTTCGATGCATCCATAGCGCCGCCGGACGTCGCACCCGCACCGATGACGGTGTGGATTTCGTCGATGAACAGGACTGCGCCGGGATACTCCTCGAGTTCCTTGACCACCTGCTTCAGGCGTTCCTCGAAATCACCACGATAGCGGGTTCCGGCCAGAAGCGTGCCCATGTCGAGCGAGAAGATCGTGTCATTGGCCAGCGCTTCAGGCACCTTGCCTTCAACGATACGCTTGGCCAAACCTTCGGCGATCGCCGTCTTGCCCACGCCCGGATCGCCCACATAAAGCGGGTTGTTCTTGGAACGGCGGCAGAGGATCTGGATGGTGCGGTTGACTTCCTCATGACGGCCTATCAACGGGTCGATCTTGCCGTTTTTGGCCTTTTCATTGAGGTTGACGCAATAGGCCTTCAGCGCATCCTGCTGTTTCTTGGCGGATGAGCCTTCTTCCTCGGGATTGCTGCGTGCAGCCTTGGGGTCGGCTTCCGGCTCGTCTGCGCCACGCGGAGCGCGGGTCTGCGACGTGCCCGGACGCTTGCCGATGCCGTGGGAGATATAATTGACCGCATCGTAACGGGTCATTTCCTGCTCCTGCAGGAAATAGGCAGCGTGGCTTTCGCGTTCGGCGAAAATGGCCACAAGCACGTTCGCTCCGGTCACTTCCTCGCGGCCGGACGACTGAACATGAATGACAGCCCGCTGGATAACCCGCTGGAAGCCGGATGTGGGCTTGGAATCCTCGTCATAACCGGTCACGAGGTTGGTCAGTTCGTTGTCGACGTAATCGCTGACGGTCTTGCGCAGCGCATCGAGATCGACATTGCAGGCGCCCATCACGGCAGCGGCATCCGCGTCGTCGATCAGCGCCAGAAGGAGATGTTCCAGCGTCGCATATTCGTGGTGACGCTCATTTGCAAAGGTCAGTGCCTGGTGCAGCGCCTTCTCGAGACTTGGGGAAAAAGTTGGCACGTTGCGATCCTCATTTCTTTTCCATGACGCATTGCAGCGGATGCTGGTGCTGTCGGGCGAAATCCATGACCTGGCTTACTTTCGTCTCTGCGACCTCATATGTAAACACCCCACATTCTCCTACGCCGTGCTGGTGCACGTGCAGCATGATGCGGGTCGCCGCTTCGCGATCCTTCTGGAAAAAACGCTCCAGAATATGAATGACGAACTCCATTGGAGTGTAATCGTCATTCAGTAAAAGAACACGGTACAAATTCGGTCTTTTCGTCTTTGGCTTGACGCGGGTGATAACGGACGTTCCGCGGTTCGTACCGCCGTCTTCCCCGTCGCCCTCGCCCTGCATGTAGATCGGCTCAGCGATCATCTTTCATCATTCTCCAAACCGTTCTCAAACCGGCAGTCATCACCAGGAGGGAGAACTTCGCCTCTTCATATCTAGGTCGTTAAGATCGGATTTTAAGCCCCCTGTGAAACGGTGCAATCACTATTGCGTTTGCGAAGAGGCAAACCTCGGGAAAAACAGGGGTCTTGCGATAACACATCGGGAAAGCGCGGTACTATCCGCCTTTCCCGACGTGGTTTCAGCCGTGACGCCAAGCGCCTGCAAGGGAATCGCGAGCAACAGCGGACCTAATCTCCCGCCCGCGCCATCCACCGTCATTCCTTGTTGTCGAGCATTTCGCGAACGGCGATCGCCAGCTGTTTCAGCGAGAAGGGTTTTGGCAGGAAGCCGAACTTGGCATCCGCCGGAAGGTTTTTCGCAAACGCGTCCTCGGCATAACCAGAAACGAAGATAAATTTCAGGTCGGGATAGGATTTGCGCAATTCCCTCAGGAGTGAAGGACCGTCCATCTCCGGCATCACGACGTCGGACACGACGATATCGACCTTGCCTTCCAGCTCTTCCATCACCTCCAGCGCCTCGACGCCGGAACCCGCCTCATGAACGGTGTAACCACGGGTTTCCAGCATGCGCTTGCCGCCGCGCCGCACCGCCTCCTCGTCCTCCACCAGAAGCACGACGGCGGAGTTGCCGGTCAGATCCAGCGGCTCTTCCTTCACCGGTTCGGGCAGAGCCACAGGGGCGAGTGCAGCTTCACCGGGCTGCTGGCCCGGAACGTGCACCACTTCCACCACGTGGCGCGGCAAATAGATGCGGAACGCAGTGCCTTTGCCCACTTCCGATTCGGGATAGATGTAACCGCCGGACTGCTTGACGATGCCATAGACCATCGACAGGCCGAGACCGGTGCCCTTGCCAACATCCTTGGTGGTGAAGAACGGCTCGAAGATCTTGTCCATGATCTCCGGCGGAATGCCGGTTCCGTTATCGGCGACCTCCACCATGACCATGTCTTCCGCCGGGACTTCCGGCCGACCGAGCGCTGCGGCTTCATCCGCATCCACATTGCGGGTACGGATGGTGATCTTGCCACCATCGGGCATGGCATCGCGCGCGTTGACGCAAAGATTGATCAGCACCTGCTCGAATTGCGACAGGTCGGTCTTCACCGGCCAGAGATCGCGGCCGTAGTCCACTTCCAACTTGACATTGGTGCCGGAAATCAACCGGTCCACCAGCATGCGCAGGTCGCCGATCACGTCGGTCAGATTGAGGATCGCCGGGCGCATCGTCTGTTTGCGCGAGAAAGCGAGAAGCTGTCGCACCAGCACTGCCGCGCGGTTGGCGTTGCGCTTGATCTCCATCAGGTCGGCGAAGCTCGGGTCTGCGGGCCGGGCCTGCAACAGCAGATGGTCTGATGACAACAGGATCGCAGTCAGCACATTGTTGAAATCGTGGGCGATGCCGCCTGCCAGCGTGCCGACGGCGTTCATCTTCTGCGTCTGCGCCATCTGGGTTTCGAGCGCCTTCTGCTCCGTCACCTCTATCGCATAAACGATTGCCACCTCTTCGGGCGCCTCGTCGTCCTGATCGATGACGGCATTGACGTAGAAACGGAAATGGCGGCCCTCGTCGCTCGGATGGCGAGAATCGAACGGGGCGATATCGCCCTGCCGGTCCTTCGCCTCGGCCAGCGCCTGCTCAAGTCTTGGTTTCTCATTGTCGTGGATGATGGCTTCGAGGGCAACGCCGCGATCGATATCGTCACGCCCGACGACGCCGGAGAACAGCTTGAGGAATGGCGCGTTGATACGCAGAATGCGGCCTTCGCCGTCGAGCGAGGCAATCGCCATCGGCGTGTTGTTGAAGAAACGAGTGAAGCGCATGGCGGACGAGGATTCCGTATCCTCCTGCCCTTTCGGACGCATCAGAACAATCGTCCGGCTTTCGCCGGGCGCGCCGTCCTTCGAGGTAACCTGATGCACGAGGCGGGCCGGCATGCTCTGGCCGTTGACCCGGCGCATGTCGAGATCGAGAATTTCGGTGCGCTTGGCTGAACCCTGCGGATGGACGGATTCGATCAGCGCCATACCCTCGCCGGCGACGATGTCGGAAACCGTCATCGAACCGGGCGAAAATTGCGCGAGATCGATGCCGAGCCATTCGGAAAGGGTGGCGTTCAGATAAACGATCTCACCCTTGCGTCCGGCAGAAAAGAAACCGGCCGGCGCATGGTCGAGATAATCGATGGCGTTCTGCAATTCGCGGAAGAAGCGTTCCTGATCTTCCCGCTCAGGTGTGATGTCGGCGATCTGGAAGACGTGCAGCGCCTCGCCGCCAGCATCCTTCAGCACCCGACCTTTCAGCCGGTACCAGTGCGGCCCGCCGGAAGTGGCCTCCCCGAGCGGTTTTAGCAGACGGAACTCCTCGTAACCGTCACGGCCCTCCCGCAAAACATTGATGAGGCGATAGAGCGCCTCGGTCGATTCCCGGCTGCGCGAGAGCAGCGTCTCCAGGCTCTGGATATCGCTCGCCTTCGTGGTGCCGCTCATCCGGCAATAGGTGGCGTTGGCATAGACCATATGCCCCTTGGCATCGGTGATCAGTGTGCCGTCCGGGTGCGCCGACAGGAAACGGCGGGCAAGCCCGTCCGATTGCGACTGCGGCATGACCTCGATGAAACCGATGATCGACGACACCAGAAAAAAGATACCCATCATCGCCAGCACGCCGAGAATGCCGAGCACGATTTCGTTTTCCAGCGAATCCTTGAAATAGACGAAAGCAGCGGCGGCAGCGATGAGCACCAGCGCCAGCAGCAGAATCCGCAAAACCGTGCCGGAACGGGCACGCCTGTCCACCAGCGGAAGGTCGTTGTCGCTTGTCTCGCGCACCCGTGTCATCTTGGCCTCGCAGTCCTGCAGGTCGTCATTCGGTCAGCCCTATTTCCTCAACGGAATCGGGCAGCAGAATTTCTTGTAGCAACTCGCTTGACCGTCAAAAAGCTCCGCTGCACCACAAAGGCTTAAAATCGCACAGAGAAACGGCCCTAAAGAGGCGCAAATGCCTCAGAAGCCTATTTTGCGGCTGCAGGTCAGCGCTTTAACCTGGCATTGAATGCGCGGCGCGGAGCAGACGATATTGCCATCCGCAACCGTGCAAACCGAGCATCCATCCGTGAAATCGATACAGGATGGATTGTCTCTTACGAACTCAATCATGTTCGCAGGATTGTCGGACGCCTTGTCATCCGCCGTCGCGGCCTGAGCGGAAAAAACAAATCCCGGCAATCCAAATAAAACAACAAAAATGAAAACTCTTACCGGAAGCCCGTCAACGAGCAATTTCGCAAGCATTTACAATCGCTCCATCGAAGAGAGAATTGCAACCTTCATTGCTCCCCGGCATTGAAGGGAAAGATATGGCGCTTTGGTGACGCCCGGTCGGCTGACGAGACGATCCTATGAAGCGATCCTGGGGGACGAAATGAATAAACCTTGTATCACGCTTAAAAAAATCGTCTTTTCCTGCTTGACGTTCACATTATAAGAACCACGGCAATATTAATTGCACGAAAAAATCTGAAGGGATGATCTCCATGATGGAAGATTTTATCGGCACCTATGGAAACAATCTCATCGTCGCCGTCGTCGGTGTCGGTCTCGCCCTGCTTGTTCTGGCAATTGTTCTCTGGATCCTGCGCAGGCGCGGCGGCGCGGCCCCGTTTATCCGTGGCGGTCGCAACCGGCAGCCGCGCTTGCAGGTTCTCGATGCGACGGCGGTAGACGCCCGGCGCCGTCTGGTGCTGGTGCGCCGCGACAATGTCGAGCATCTTGTCATGATTGGCGGCCCCACGGATATCGTCATCGAGAGTGGTATCGGCGCGATCCCAATCGTCAGGGAAGTGCGCGAACCGCAGGAAGCTGAACTTAAGGCGCTGCCGCGTCAGGACAGCGAACCTAAAAGGGCTGAACCGCCGATCCCTCGCGAAAGCCGCCCTGCTTTGCCACAGCAGCCAATTGCAGCGGCATCTCCAGCCTCCTTGCCGGAAGAACCCGTAAAGCAGCCGCAGCGGCCGGAACCGCCCGCCCCGGCTGCTCGCCCGGCGCCCGCCCCTGCACCGTCCGCATCGCTGCCACCACGTCCGTCTACGCCGCCGCAACCGGTATCCACGCCCATGACGGCACGCGAGCCCGTTGCGCCGATTAGACCAGCCGCCCCGGAAAGGGATGTTACCCGTCCTGCGCCACCACCGGCATCGGTCATTGCGGCACCGGCCGCCGCTGTTCTGCCTCTCGCCGCCGCATCACTCGACATGCCCGCTGAGCGACCGGAACAGCGACGCCCTGATCCCTTCGTGCCGGCTCCTCTACCCTCGGCGCCGCCCGCACCGCCTGTCCAGGCAACGGCTCCTGAAGAACGGCCGACGGTTGTTGCCCCGCCGGTTGTTGCCGCGCGCGAACCGGTCATCGACCAATCGAATGCCGCAGATTTTCTGGATGCCGCACGCGAGCGCGTTCTACCCGGCCTGAAACCGGGGCAAGATGCGCCGCCTGCGCCCTTTGCGCCAAAGCCCGAAAATCCGCCCGTCGTCTCCGCTAATGCCGAGCCGAAATTTTCCGATGACCTTGCCAGCGATTTCGAAAGCTTTCTTGAGGCGGAGATCGCCAAGAGCAAGGATGCGGATAGCGAACAGGCAATCGCCGCTGCTGCGGAAAAGCCAAAAACCGAACCCGTCTCGCCGCCTGTTACCGGTGCAACGCCGGATGGCGACATGCAGAAGGAAATGGCGCGTATTTTCGGCGAACTTTCCGTTACCCGCGACCGCTGACAGGTTCACATCTGTCGGCAGACAGAATTCAAAACAAAAAAAGGGCGCGGAAACAAATCCGTGCCCTTTGTCATTTTGGTTCTGTTCGTTGGCCGGCTCGCCGAAGCGCCCTGAACAACGCTACGCCTTATTCGTCACGGTAGACTTTTTCACGACGCTCGTGACGTTCCTGCGCCTCGATGGACAGCGTCGCTATCGGGCGGGCGTCCAGACGCTTGAGGCCAATAGGCTCACCCGTTTCTTCACAGTAACCGTAAGTGCCGTCGTCAATCCGCTGAAGGGCAGAGTCGATCTTTGAGATCAACTTGCGCTGGCGGTCGCGGGCGCGAAGTTCGATCGCCCGGTCAGTTTCCGAAGATGCCCGATCGGCTAGGTCGGGATGGTTGGCGCTTTCTTCGGCGAGATGTCCGAGGGTCTCGCGCGCTTCTCTCAGGATGTCGTTTCTCCAGGCGACCAGCTTCGCGCGGAAGTAGGCACGCTGGTTTGCATTCATGAACTCGTCGTCTTCCGAGAGCACATATTTGCTAAGATCGATCTTCTCACTCAACGCGATTCTCCTCGAAGAACATCTCAATGCGGCGGTGTATACTCCAATGATATAGGCTGATTCAAGTCTACAGATCAGTTTTCAGGCATTTTTTAAAACTGACACAAAAATCATCTAAATGACTAATTTTTATCCTTTATTCGTATTCAAGCGATCTCTTCTTAAATCACTTAAACGCGACTTACCAACAGGAAAGAGGACTTGCGGTCCTGCAACCCTATCCTGTAGCATTCCTCCATTGCCTCCCATTCGAACGTCGGTCCCCGCCCTTGACAGCATCTTCTCCGAGCCGAGTGTATCTTTTGCGCCACGCCAAGGCCGCCTGGGCGGCACCGGGAGAACGCGATTTCGACCGGGGATTGAACGAGGCCGGTTTTGCCGAGGCGGAGATCATCGCCGACCTTGCCGCCGACCGGCGCTACCGCCCGGACGTGCTCTTGTCCTCCACGGCCACGCGCTGCCGGCAGACCACGCAGGCCTGGCAGCGGGCCTTCAACGAGGGCATCGACATCGTCTATATCGACGATATGTACAATGCGCGCAGCGAAACCTATCTCTCCCTCATCGCCGCGCAAACGGACGCACAGTCCGTGATGCTGGTCGGGCACAACCCCACAATGGAGGCGACGCTGGAGGCGATGATCGGCGAGGACCTGCTGCATGCCGCCCTGCCCTCCGGTTTTCCGACATCGGGTCTTGCGGTTCTCGATCACGACGACAGTGCCGGGAACGGTAAAAATCGCTGGCGGCTGGTCGATTTTCTCTCGCCCGGCAAATAGCAGCAGCAGCGTGCGACCAATGCGTTGCCGAAGCCAGGCCCGCTGAAAATCCATTGGCGCGCTTCTTTTTTGGGCAGCCGCCCCTTCCTATATTGCAGCTGTGACCGTGAAAAATAGCTGGGAAACTGCCATTGCCGCCTTCTCTTACGTCCCTGACAGACAGTGCGCTCATCGCATTCGACAATCTGGCCGACCGTGCGAGCACCCTTACACATCCGACATTGCGGCTTGGCGTCACCGGTCTTTCGCGGGCGGGCAAGACGGTTTTCATCTCCTCGCTCGTCCACAATCTTCTGAATGGCGGTCGTCTGCCGCTGTTTGAGGCCATGCGGTCCGGGCGCGTCTCGAATGTGCGTCTGGAGCCGCAACCGGACGATGCCATTCCCCGGTTTCAGTATGAGGACCATATTCAGGCTCTGGTACGCGACAGGCTCTGGCCGGATTCGACACGGGCAATCTCTGAACTGCGGATCACGCTCGACTACCAGAGCGCCAGCGGTTGGGGCCGTTGGTTTTCCGCAGGCAAGCTCTCCATCGATATCGTCGATTATCCCGGCGAATGGCTGCTCGACCTGCCGCTGCTTTCGCAGGACTACAAGAGCTTCAGCGACAGCACCGTCGCGCTCGCGCAAAATGGCATCCGCGCCGAACTCGCGCAGGAATGGTTGGCAATAGCCTCCTCGCTCGACATCAATGCGCCCGCCGACGAGATGACGGCGCGACGCCTCGCGGAAAGCTTCGCCGCCTATCTGAAGGCCTGCAAATCCGACGAGCGATCGCTCTCCACCTTGCCGCCAGGCCGTCTGCTGATGCCGGGGGATCTCGAAGGATCACCGGCGCTGACCTTTGCGCCCCTGCCGGGCCTGACAGACGACAAGGCACCAAAGGGCTCGCTGCGCGCCATGATGGAGCGGCGCTACGACGCCTACAAGGCAATCGTGGTGAAACCCTTCTTCCGCGAACATTTCGCCCGCCTCGACCGGCAGATCGTGCTGATCGATACACTGCAGGCGGTCAATCGCGGCCCGGAGGCGGTGCAGGATCTGGAGCGGGCGTTGGGCGATGTTCTCGCCTGTTTCCGCCCTGGCACCAACAGTCTTTTGTCATCGCTGCTGGGCCGACGCATCGACAAGGTGTTGATTGCCGCCACCAAGGCCGACCACCTGCATCATGAAAGCCACGACCGGCTAGAACGGCTGACCCGCCGTCTGGTGGACCGCGCCATCACCACCATCGGCATGAATGGCGCCGGCATTGAGGTCATGGCGCTGGCTTCCGTGCGCGCCACGCGGGAAGCAAGCGTACGCCAGGACGGTCACGAGCTTCCGGTCATCGTCGGTACGCCGATGGCGGGTGAAACCATCAACGGCGAGATATTTGACGGCAACCGCAAAACGGCGATCTTTCCCGGCGACCTGCCTGAAGACCCGGAGCCACTTTTCCGCAGCATCGACAGGGATGGCGACAAGGCGACGTTGCCGGACGTCAATGTCGTGCGTTTCCGCCCGCCCAATATCGATGAACCGGGCAGCGGCGGCATCCGGCTTTCCGTTCCCCACATAAGGCTCGACCGCGCCATGCAGTTCCTGTTTGGAGACAAGCTCGCATGAAGGCTCCCACACCAAACGATCCGCAGGCACGCCGCCCGGCGGCTTTCACGCTCGAAACCGAAGAAGCGGCACGGCCAACCGTCGCGCAAAAACGCGCACCGCGCAGCTTCGACACCGAGATTTCCCTGACGCCCGATGAGGATGATCCATTTTTAGCACCTGAAGAGACGGATGCCGCCGCATTGCCGGTGGCCGTGCCGAAGAAAAGCCGCTTCTCCATCGGCAAGCTCGCGCTTGGTGCACTCGGCGTGCTGTTCTCGCTCGCCTTCGGGCTCTGGGCGGACCAGCTTATCCGCAATCTCTTTTCCCGCTCCGACTGGCTGGGTTACACGGCGAGCATTGCCCTCCTTGTCGCGCTTTTTGCCGTCCTCGTTCTGGTCGGACGAGAAGTGTTCGGCATCATGCGGCTCAACGCCGTTCAATCGCTGAAAGCTGATGCGGAGACGGCCAGCCTCGACAAGAGCCCGAAACCCGCCCGCGCCATCGTCACCCGGCTCAATGCGGTTCTCTCCCACCGCGCCGAAACGGCCAAGGGGCGCGCCGCCCTCAAGGATACCGAAAACGACGTGATCGACGGGCCGCATCTGATCGAGCTTGCCGAACGCGAATTGCTGGTGCCGCTCGACCGGCAAGCCCGCGCGCTGATCCTCAACTCCTCCAAACGCGTCTCCGTCGTTACCGCCGTCAGCCCACGCGCCGTGGTCGATCTCGCCTATGTGCTGTTCGAGGTGACAAGGCTGGTGCGCGCCATGGCGGAACTTTACGGCGGCCGGCCGGGCACGCTCGGCATGCTCAGGCTTTTGCGTGACGTCGTCGCCCATCTCGCGGTCACCGGTTCGATCGCCGTCGGTGATGGGCTTGCCCAGCAGGTTCTCGGTCACGGGCTTGCCTCAAAACTCTCCGCACGCCTGGGTGAAGGTGTCATCAACGGTCTGATGACGGCACGAATCGGTATTGCGGCGATGGATCTGTGCCGCCCGCTACCCTTCAAGGCGGTGAAGCGACCGGGCATAGGTGATTTCATGTCTGACCTCACGCCCGATCTTGGTGGCGGAAAAACCGGTCAAAAAGCCTGATCAGCCGGACTTGTACGCCTCAAAAGGTTACGGACGAAGCTGTAAATAAAGCCGAAATAAACCAAGCATTAACCATTCCGCCGGTAGATTGCCGCTTATCGAACAGGCTTCTTCGCCGGGGAAAGTATCATGTATTCGCGCTTCTTTTCGCTTGTGGGCGGACTTGCCGCCATATTGTCCGTCAGCGGTGGCTTTGGCCTGTCTGACGTCCATGCCGCATCGCGCGATCGCGACGACGTGTTTTTCCGCTCCGTTGCCGGAAGCTGGAAAGGTCCGGGCGAAATCGTCGCCGGCAAGTACAAGGGCACCAAGTTCACCTGCGACCTGACGGGCGAGCCGCTCGACGACAAGCAGACAGGCATCAAGCTCGCCGGCACCTGCCGCGTCGGCGTCTTCAGCCAGCCCATGTCCGCGGTCATCAGCCAGAAGGGCGGCTCTTACGAGGGCAAGTTCCTCGACGGCGCCGAAGGCAAGGGACTGGACATCATTTCCGGGCAGGTTAGCGGCGACAAGGTCGTTGTAGGCATCAATCGCGCCAAGCTCAACGGTGCCATGGTCGCCCGCGTGTCGAACGACAATTCGATGAACATCACCATTTCCGTCAAGGTCGCCGACCAGATGATCCCGGTTATCGGCGTCACACTCGCGCGCGACATCGACCAGATCGCCGTCGGTTCGATCAAGCCGTAAAACCTGCGATCTTTTCAGCCATCGCCAAGCGGGAGTGTCCACCACTCCCGTTTTTCGTTTGCGCTGATGATGCCGGTTTTATCCGCCTGCCGCAGCCATTCCCGCACGGGCTTGCCCCGGACATCGAGATCGGGCGCGATATCGGCTAGCGGCATCAGCACGAAAGCGCGCTCCGTCATGCGCGGATGCGGCACTTCAATGCTTTCCGTAACGACAACATCATTACCATAGGTCAGCACGTCGATATCGATGGTGCGTGGCCCCCAGCGCTCCGTTCTGACCCGTTTCATGCCCTTTTCGATATCGAGGCACAATTGCAACAGCGCGGGTGCTGAAAGCGAGGTTTCGACCAGCGCACAGCAATTGAAAAAATCCGCCTGGTCCGTCTTGCCCCAGGGCGGCGTGCGATAAAGCCGGGAGACAGACAGCACCCGGCAATCGCTGTGCGCATCCAGTTCGCGCAAGGCTCTGGCCATCGCAGCGGCTGGGTCACCGATATTCCCGCCAAGGCCTAATGCAGCAACTGTCATCCTGTCAGGCACGGTGTTCAACACTCACCTGCGCATAGTCGAGAATGCCGGGAACCGGCGCAGAGGGCTTGCGAACCGTGATACGCAGCCAGACAATCTGCGGATAACGCGCGCGCAGGGCCTTGGCGATATCGTTCGCGAGGGCCTCGATCAGGTAACGGCGCTGGCCGACGACGATCTTTTCGATAACGGCGAAGGCGACACCATAATCGACGGTATTTTCGATATCGTCGGTTTCGAGCGCATCACCCGCTTCAACCTCCATCTCGGCATCGACGAAAAAGCGCTGGCCCAGCACCTCCTCCTGCTCGAGAAGGCCATGACGGGCGAAAAAGGAACAGTTTTTCAGAATAATGGTGTAGCGGCTCATCGCATCGCCTCCATGGCGGGGGTTATACCGGAATAGCCGGCCTCTTTTAAGGCATGCGGCACTCCGGCATTTATTGATCTATGCATCGGGCCTTGCCGACGCTTTGGCAAGAACCGCGTCGGCAATTGCCAGCGCATCGCGTGTTACGGCGACATTGTGCACGCGAAAAATCGCGGCACCCGCCAGCCTGAGGATCACTGTCGTCGCTGCTGTTCCGATATCGCGTTCGTGGGCCGCATCCCTGCCCGTCAGCGACCCGATGAACCGCTTGCGCGACGTCCCGGCCAGAACAGGCAGGCCGAACGCGGCAAGTTCGCCAAAGCGCGCCATCAGCTCGACATTTTCACGCTCGTCCTTGGCAAAACCGAAACCGGGATCGAGCACGATGGCGTCGCGGGCGATTCCTGCATCTTCCGCGATCTCGAGCGAACGATTGAGAAATTCGAACTGATCCTCGATGACATCGGCGCGCTTCTGCCTGTCGCGCCCGGTATGCATGATGCAGACGCCCGCGCGCGCGGCGGCAACCACGCCCGCCATGTTCCCGTCCTTCTGCAGGCCGAAAACATCGTTGACGATATGGGCGCCCGCCTCGATCGCCAGCCTTGCCGTGGATGCGCGGTAGGTGTCGACGGAAATCAGGACATCCGTCTCGCGACGCAGCCGTTCGATAACCGGCAGCACGCGATCCTGTTCCTCACCCTCGGTCACCTCGGCAGCGCCCGGGCGGGTGGATTCGCCGCCGATATCGATGATATCCGCCCCCTCCTCGACACAGGTCAGGGCATGGGAAAAAGCCGCATCAACGGCAAGATAACGGCCGCCATCCGAAAAGGAATCGGGCGTCGCATTGACGATGGCCATAATACGGCCACGTCCATCAAGTTTCAGGGAGCGACCATGGGCCGCTTGCCACACATTGCTGCCGGCTGTTATCACGTAACACGCGCCTTTCGGGAATAACGGAGTGTTATGCCAATTCTTATAAGTTCCGCTCCGCCTATGCAGCAAACGTTTTTCAAGTTCAACCGGAAGGCCGGGTTATGACCATATCTTCACGTGCTCTTTGCGCCGTTTTCGCTGGCGCATTAGCCCTTTCCATGCCCGGATCGGCCTTTTCCGAAACCATCGTCAGCAAGACCTATTCCTATTTTTCGATCAACGGTAAAACCGCCGCTGACCTCGACAAGCAGCTTTCCAAGCACGGCCCGCTGACGCGCAACACCGGCGCGCGCCATCCCGGTGCCACCGAGATCAAATTCGGCGGCGAACTCACCTATGTCGAGAAAAACGGCATGTGCAGCGTTGGAAGCACCAAGGTGTTGCTGAACACCCGTATCCTCCTGCCGCAATGGAAAAACCGCCGCCGCACCACGGCGGAACTGGCCTTCATTTGGGATACGCTGCTTGCAGATATCAAGCGCCACGAGGAACGGCACGCGGAAATCGCCCGCAGCCATGCCCGCTCGCTTGAAAGGCAACTGACGGCGCTTCGTCCGCAAAAAGACTGTGAAACGCTGCAGGCAATGGTCGGCAAGATTACCCAGACCGTCATGGACGAGCACGACAAGGATCAGTTGCGCTTCGATATCGTGGAATCCAAAAACTTCGACGCGCGCATGACCCGGCTTTTGAAGAACCGGATCGAACAGGGCCAGAACCGGCGCTGAGCAGCCTTTCGCCCCGTACCCCCCTAGACGCGAAACGCAACGCGAACATGACGTTACGTCATGTTCGATATCACCCGTGACTTCTCGTCATGGTGCGGTCGCCGAGACTCATTGTAGCTTGTTCATATGGTTTTAACGGTGGTGATCCGCAGGGGTCCGGCGTTTGAAACCACCTCCGGTTCTCCCGGTGCGCACTTGAGGCTCGCAGGTGTTTCCTCCCTCGCTTGCATGCTGCGTACCCGCCTCGCCCCGCTCCCCGCTAACAGGTGAGCGGGGCTTTTTCTGTGGCGTATAATGCGGCTTGCCGTCAGCCCTGACGTTCGGGAACGTGAACGACAAGACCGTCAAGCTCGTCCTTCATCTTGATCTGACAGGAAAGACGCGAGGTCGGGCGTACTTCGAAGGCGAAGTCCAGCATGTCCTCTTCCATCGGCTCGGGCCCGCCGACGCGTTCCGCCCATGCGTCATCCACATAGACATGACAGGTCGCACAGGCACAGGCGCCACCGCATTCCGCATCGATGCCGGGTATGGAGTTGCGCACGGCATTCTCCATGACGGTGGAACCGTTGCTTACGTCGAGTTCATGGGGCGTGCCGTCAAAGGCAACAATGGTCAGTTTTGTCATGCCGGAGATCCAAAATGGTGTCTAAGAACTGTTCTAAACAAACACATAGAAAGGCCGGTTCGCCTTGGCAACCCGCTTCTCGCAGGCGCCAAGCGCAACCGGCCCTGTAAAACAGACTGGATTCGCCTTAACGGCAGAGCTTGAGGATGAAGTTCTCCGCTTCGACAATCGCTGCCGCAAGTCTGGCTACGGCCGCGCTATCGTTGCCCTTGTCCTCCACTGCCGCCGCCGCCGTGGAAACGGTGGAGGCACCAACCGCCTGCGCGGCCCCCTTCAGACGATGGGCGGTTGCCTTGACGGTCTTGTCGTCAGCGCCGGCCATTTCATGCAGGGCAGCACGGGCGTTACGGCTGAAGAGTTGCAGCACCTCGATTTCAAGTTCCTTGTCGCCCATCGTCTGGCGGGCGAGATGTTCGAAATCGATTGGTCTTGTCGCGGCGGCCGGCGCACCACCAAAATTATCCGGAGCTTCGAAAGCAATACTGACGGCTGCCATATCTGAAATTCCTTTGTCTCGCCGTTTCCTGTTTCGTGTCACATCTGTGTCGTATTTACGCATTGAAGCCGGTGCTATCAGCTTAAATTACGGCGTGACGCGGGCGAAAATCTTCTGCTATGGTTAATTTATGTTAAACTTATGTGAAACAAGGCGTTCAGCGTGAAACTCAGGTTTAAAAACTGTTAAAAAGCCGACACTTCGCTGCTGCGGCAAACCCGCATTAATTGTTTCGAACACCTAAATGTGTCACTACGGTACTGCCGCTCCGACGAGGCTTATGCTCAAGCTTTGTTATTCCGGCACAGTGATGTAATTTCGCCCGAAAGCTGGACCACCAGCAATTCGGGATTGGTAATGGCGGAATTGTTCTCTTTAACGGGATAATGTTCCGCTGGCATGATGGCGGCAGTCCATTTGCGGGTCGCAGATGGTCAAACGGCATGAAGCCGGGCGTATGTGTAACGAGGCGTAACCGCATGGCGAATAACAAGATCAGCGACTCTGTCGACGAGACTGCATTTCAGGCGTTGGAAGACGCCCTGCAGCTTGGTGCTTTCGAAGACAAGCCGGAATCGCGGAAGACGACAGCGCCAAAGCAGCCGGAGGCCAGATTGAAGGAAGCAAGCAGACAGCCCCCTGCTCCCGAGGCCGCGCGCGCGCCTGTCGAACAGGCGCCCAAATCCCCCAATCTGGAAGCTGCCAACGACGGCTCCAAGCGCAGCCCGGCCATGATCCTGAAATCGCTCGAAGGCGGCTCCATCGGCGGCGCGCTCAGAAACGCGACGATCATGTCGGTGATCTGGGCGCTCGGCGGCCTCGGCATCGCGCATCTTATCTACGGCAGCGCACTCTGGAACATCGGCTCGGTTGCCGACCTCGCCGCAATACCTGGGCTGATGGCGATCGTCGTCGGCATCGTCGTTCCGATCATGCTGTTCTTCGCCTTCGCGATCATGATGGCGCGTGCCCGCGATTTGCGCAACGCTGCCCGGTCGATGGCAGAAGTCGCCCTTCGTCTTGCCGAACCCGAAACTGTCGCCTCCGACCGGATCATGTCCGTCGGCCAGGCGGTTCGCCGCGAAGTCTCGGCCATGAACGATGGCATCGAGCGCACCATTGCCCGCGCGACGGAACTCGAAACGCTCGTCCATTCTGAAGTCAACGCGCTTGAGCGCAGCTATGCAGACAATGAATTGCGCGTGCGCAGCCTCGTGCAGGAACTGAGCGCCGAGCGCGACGCCATCGTCAACCATGCGGAGCGCATCCGCTCCTCCATTGTCGGCGCGCAGGAACAGATCAAGGAAGAGCTTTCCATCGTCGGCGAAGAGCTTTCGATGCGGCTTTCCACCACCGGCGAGGCCTTCGCCTCGATGATCGACACACGCTCGGCCGCGCTGCTCGAAAAATCGCGCGCCTCGACCGAAGCGATGGGCAGCCTGATTGCCGCCAAGACCGAAAATCTGCTTCAGGCACTGAATTCCTCGGGCTCAACGCTGTCGAGCGAATTCGACATGCGTCTGCACAACCTCACCTCGACGCTGGACGAGCGCGGCGAAGTGCTGCTGGAACGCTTCGCGATCCACGCCTCGACGCTGGACAGCGGCGCGGAAAGCCTCAACAGCGCACTCGAGGAACGCACCCGCCAGCTCAACGAGACGCTGTCCACCCGCACGCTCGAACTCAACCGCAATATCGATCGCGGCCAGCAGATCATCGGTGGGTCGCTGGATAACGTGCTCGACAAGCTGTCCACGACGCTTGAAGAAAAAGGCCTGTCCTTCCGCCAGAGCCTGCAAAGCACGGCCGATGATGCGATCATGGATCTCGATCTTCGCTCCGGCCTCTATGAAGAACGCCTGCAGGCGACGGTCGGCCAGGTCAACTCCGCCTTCGACGAACATGTGGCGGATTTTGCCAGTGCCTTCGACCAGCGCGCCGGCAGCCTCGATAGCAAGCTGATGGAGAGCCTCGCCCGGATCAACGAAACCGTTGCCGGTGGCTCCGAAGCCCTCGACACCATGCTGACCAGCGGACTTGAGCGCATCGGCAATACCATGACCGATCAGTCGCTTGCACTTGCAACTGCCTTGGGCACCGGCCAGGAAATGCTCGAAAGTGCGCTTGAGACCCGTACCCGCGCGTTCAGCGACGCAATCGGCCAGCGCACCGCTGAAATCACCGATGCCTTCGCCAATTCGCACGAGAAGATCGACGGCGTGCTGGCGGAGCGCAGCAATGCTCTGTTTGGCGCACTTTCGGCAAGCCAGGACCGTTTCGACGAGGCGCTTGCCAGCCGTTCGCTGGCCATTACCGGATCGGTCTCCGGCACGGCGGAACGTCTTGCCGCGATGCTCGATGAACGTGCAGCCGCAATCAACAGCGTCGTTGCTGATGTCGAGCGCCGTCTTTCGGAAACGCTCGAAACCCGCGCCGCCGCCATCACCGGCGCCGTTTCCGGCATCGAGGACCGCATTTCCGATACGCTGGAAAGCCGCACGGCTGCCCTGCACGACGTCGTATCCGGTGCGGAAAACCGTATTGCCGAGACGCTGGATGGCCGCACGGCCGCTCTTTCCAGCGCCATTTCAGGCGTAGAGGAACGCATCGCCGACACGATGGACAGCCGCACGCTGTCGCTCGACATGACCTTCGCCAATGTCGAGGAGAGGCTGTCGGAAACGCTCGACAACCGCACCTCCGCTCTGACCGGCATTGTCGCAAGTGCCGAAGAGAAGATTGCGGGGGCACTCGACAGCCGCACGTCCACCTTCGGCGACGTGGTTGCCGGTGCCGAGAGCCGGATCGCGGAAACGCTTGATGGTCGCACGGCAGCGCTTAACGCCGTCGTTTCGGGGGCTGAAGAACGCATCGCAGATGCACTCGACAGCCGCACCATGGCACTCGACATGGCGTTTTCCGGCGCCGAGGAAAAAATTACCGAAGCACTCGATACCCGCACCGCCGTCCTTGGCGAATTGGTGGCCGGTGCAGAGACGCGTATCGCGGAAACGCTTGATGGCCGCACGGCAGCGCTTAATGCCGTCGTCTCCGGCGTTGAAGAACGCATTGCGGATGCACTCGACAGCCGCACCATGGCATTCGACATGGCGTTTTCCGGCGCCGAGGAAAAAATTACCGAAGCGCTCGATACCCGCACCGCCGTTCTTGGCGAATTGGTGGCCGGTGCCGAGACCCGCATTGCCAGCGCACTCGACAGCCGCACGGCTTCGCTCAAAAACGTCGTATCCGGCGCGGAAGAGCGGATCACGGACGTGCTCGACAGCCGCACCATGGCGCTCGACATGAGCTTCTCCGGTGTCGAGGAAAAGATCGCCGATATCCTCGACGGACGCACTGCTGCGCTTCACTCGGCGGTTTCCGGGGTCGAAGATCGTATTGCCGATGCTCTGGACAGCCGCACTGCCGCCCTTTCCGGCATTGTCTCCAGTGCGGAAGAACGCATCGCGGACGCACTCGACAGCCGCACCATGGCGCTCGACATGACGATTTCCGGCGTTGAGGAGCGTATCTCCGAGGCGATGGATGCCAGAACCGCATCACTTTCGCTTGCGGCCGCAGGCGTCGGCCAGCGACTGGAATCGACGGCTTTCACGCTTGAAAACGCACTTGCCAGCGGCCACGAGCGGCTGGAGACCATGCTCGGTTCGCAGGCCGAACGCATTGCCGGCTCGCTTGAGCGCAATAGCAGCCTGATCGAGCAGAGCGTCTCCGGCGCGGCCAACCGCATCGAAAGCGTCGTGGAAGACGGCAGCAGCCGTTTTGCGCAGACGGTGGAAGAAGGCGTCTCCCGCCTCGAAAACAACCTCTCGCAATCGCATGAGGACATCCGTACCGCGCTCGAGCAGCGCCAGGCGGATATCGCCGCGACCTTGAGCTCTGCCACGACCCAGATGGGCGACATGCTCTCCGAACAGGCGATGATGATCGGCACCACCGTTGCATCCAGCGCCAGCATGCTCGAACTCTCGCTCGAAACCCAGCAGGAGACGTTGCAGAAGGCCATAGACGGCAGTGCAGCCACGCTGGAACAGCGTCTTCGCAACAGCGCCGGCGATATTGCCGTCAAGATCGGTGAGGCCGCCCGCGAAATTGGCGGTGCGACCGATGCGCTCTCCTCGCGGATCGAAACCTCGATTGGAAGCGTCACGGGCAGGCTCGACGAGACCGGCACCCGCATCGAAACTTCGCTCGGTGCGCTGCAGGAGCGTGTGTCGAGCGATCTCGGCAACGTCAACACCTCTATCGAGGATGCCGGACGTCGCTTTGCCGACGCGCTGGAAGACAAGACAGCCGCCTTCGCCCGTACCAGCGACGATGCGGCTCAGCGTATCACCGGCATTCTGGACGAGCAGACGATACGGGTTGCCGACACCTTCGAAAGTCGCACCAGCCGTCTGGCGGAAACCTTCGATGCCGGTTCGGCCCGCATCGATGAACGCCTCGGCACCATGGACCGCGCGCTGACGATCGGCCTCGAAAACGTCAACCGCACCATCGAAGGCAAGGCGAGCGAGCTCGCGGTCGGCCTGCGTGGCGCGGTCATTTCCGCCACCCAGAGCATCGACGACGAAGCCGTTCGTTCCACTGCCCTGCTTGCGAAAACCGGCTCGGAATTCGCCGAACAGGTGCAGGCGCAGAACGACGCCTTCACCAAGGCGATCGAAGAACGCTCCGGCGAGATCGTCAACCGCATCTCGGATGCACAGACACGCCTGTCCGGCCAGGCGGCAGCTGTTGCCCAGACCTTCTCGGAGGCGGGCAACATCATCGTCAACAAGGTTGCCGAGGCCGAAGCGGTCGTACGCTCGCAGGTGGGCGTCATTTCCGAGACCCTGACCGGTGTCGAATCCGCTCTCGATGCGCGCGGCGAATCCATCCGCTCGGCGCTGGACAACCGCACCCGCGAACTCAACTCGATGCTGGCCAGCCGTTCTGCTGAACTGTCGCGCCTGATCGAAGAGAAGGCAAAGCCTGTCGTCGACGAATACGCTACCATCGGTCGCGAAGCCGCCGAAAAGATCGTCTCCGCCGCCCAGCAGAGCGCCGAACTTCTGTCGCAGAGCAACAGCGGCATGGTCGGCATGGTGGAACAGGCGATCAGCGATTATGCCAATGCCGGAACCGACGCAGCAAGCAAGCTTGTCGCGGCAACCCGCCAGAGCACGGACATGCTGTCGCAGACGCATACGGCCATGGCCGACGCCGTCGAAGAAGGTATCGACAAATACACCCGCACGGGCAGCGATGTGGCAAACAAGCTCGTCGCCGCCACGCGCCAGAGCACGGATATGCTGTCGCAGACCCACAACAGCATGGCCGAAATCGTCGAAAAGTCGGCAAACAACTTCAACTCTGCGGTGGAGCGCGCCGCGCAGGAATTCGGCACGGCCGACGAAGCGTTGAACGCATCGGCCACCCGCTTCTCCGAATCCGCCTCGCAGGCCGCCGACATGGTGTCCAGCTCCAGCCGTCTGCTCGAAGGAAAGATCGATCGTCTGTCGAATATTTCCGGCCAGACACTGGCGCAGGTTGCCGGCATCGTCGGACGTTTCGAGGAACATTCGAAGGTGCTGAGCCAGGCGTCTGAACTGCTCAATGCCGCGCAGTCGAGCCTTGTCGGTACGCTGGAAGAGCGTCAGGATGCACTTCGCAGCCTGTCCGTCGGCCTCGTCAAGCGTTCCGAGGAAATTGAAACCGCCATGCGCGGCGTCGTCAGCGTGGTGGAAACCACACTCAACGAGGCCGAGGAGCGTTCGCAGAACGTCGCCGGCAACCTGCGTGACAATCTGCAGGCATCCTTCTCCGATATCGGCCGCTCGCTCGACGAGACGGAACAGCGCGCCCGCTCGGCAGCACAGACCATGCGGGGCGCCCTGCTCGCCGCTGGTCAGGATGCCAGCCGCTCGATCGAAAGCACGCTTTCCGACGCGCAGAAATATTCCGACGAGCTGGTCAACCGCCTGCGTGGCGGTGTCGAATCCTCGCTTTCGGAAGTCGACAACCTGCTCGGCAGTGCCTCGGAAAAATCGAATGCCGCCGCCGCCAACCTCAAGGAAACGCTGCGTCAGGCAGTTGAGGAAGCTGTCAGCCGTTTTGCCGGCGCGACGGACGAAATCCGCCGCTCCAGCCACGATATCCGCCGCGAGCTGGATGCGACCCGTGCCGAACTGAAGCGCGGCGCGTTCGACCTGCCGGAAGAGGCCAAGGAAAGCGCCGCAGCGATGCGCCGCGCCGTTTCCGAGCAGATCAAGGCCCTGCAGGATATTTCCCAGCTTGTCGGACGCTCGACCCAACAGATGGAAGTCTCCGAACCCGTCGCCCGCGCCATTGCAGCGACCCAGCCTGCCGCTGAACGCCGCGTCGAGACGCGTCCTCAGCCGGCAGCAGCCGCGCCGGTACAGCCACCACGTCCGGCTCAGCCGCAGCCGGCAGCCGCACCCGCCTTGCGTGGCACCCTGCCGCTTGAGAACCGCCAGGTCGAAAACCGTCAGGCGCCTGCCCCGTCCCAGGCGGCTGCGGCGCCTGCCGCACGCCGCGAAGAAGGCGGTGGCTGGATCAGCGATCTTCTGCGCGGTGCCTCGCAGGAATCGGCCGCCGCTTCCGCACCCCGCGCAAGCGCCGATCAGCAGCCGACCCGTGCTGCCGACACCCGCAATCCGCGTCACATGGTGGAATCGCTGAACTCGCTGTCCGTCGACATCGCCCGCGCGATCGACCACGATGCGTCGGTGGAACTGTGGCGCCGGTACCAGCGCGGCGAACGCGACGTCTTCACCCGTCGCCTCTATACGCTGAAGGGCCAGACGACGTTTGACGAGATCAAGCGCAAATACGAGCGGGAAGCCGAGTTTCGCACCGCTGTGGACCGCTACATCACCGATTTCGAAAAGCTGCTCGCTGATGTCGCCCGCACGGACCGTGACCGGACAGTCACCCAGTCCTACCTCACCTCCGATACCGGCAAGGTCTACACGATGCTTGCCCATGCGGCGGGTCGGTTCAACTGATCTCTGGTTAAGACCAGAAACAATAAAACCCCGGTCATGGCCGGGGTTTTTCGTTTTGGTAGACAGGCGGCTTTTCGACTGTAGTTCAGTCGCTCACGTTGAAATCAAATCTCGAACGTACCCGATGCTACACGGACCGCGTGGCCACCGATGCGGGCGCGGGCGATTTCGTTGTCCTTGATGTCCATGCGCAGATGGATGTGGGAAGGACGTTCCATCTCCACGCCCTGCTCTATCAACAGCGGATAGTGACCGTCTGTCAGGCCGTCGAAATGATGGATTGCGCCGGAAAGGGCGGCGGCGGCGGAACCGGTGGCGGGGTCTTCCGAAATCCCCATTTCCGGGGAAAACATGCGGGCATGGAACTTTGCCGCGTGATTGACGCCGCCGCGACAGTAGATATAGGCCGCCGTCAGGCGCCCCTCCACCAGCGGTGCGGTGCGCAGCCAGAGATTGGCGTCGAAATCCATTTCGCTGATAGCGGCAATATTGTGCAGCGGCACGAGCAGGAACGGCACACCGGCCGTCCAGATCGACGGTACATGGTTCTCAAAGCCGAGATGGCCTTCGCTCACGCCCAGCGCATCGGCAAGTGCGGTATGATCGAGCGGCAGTGTGACGCGGGACGATTTGCGCGGCAGATCGAATTCGGCGAAGCTGACCGCACCGGCGCGCATTTTTACCGCACAGCGGACCGGACCCACCTTTTCCTCCAGCACACAGACCATATCGATATCGTCATCACCTTCGTTGCGATTGCGCTCGGCAATCGCGATCGCTGCGCCAACAGTCGGGTGGCCCGCGAAAGGCAACTCGCCTGAAGGCGTGAAGATACGCAGCGAAGCCGCGTGGGCCGGGTTGCCCGAGCGGTTGACGAAAACGGTCTCGGAGAGGTTCATTTCTCTGGCTATCGCCTGCATCGTCACTTGGTCGAGGCCATCTGCGTCATACATGACCGCCAGCGGATTTCCCGCCATTTTGGTCTCGGTAAAGACATCGTAGATATTGTAATTCAGCACCACGCCGTCTCCTGCCACTCGCCGTTCCGCTTGTTTCGCGCAAGTTGCCTCACGTCGCGCCGCATCGCAACCCTTGTCGAAGGCCGGAAACCAAGAAGCTGTGGACCGCACGCGGGCAAACGCGCCTGCTGCGAACGCCTGTCCGCCGGAAAGGCCTTGTCGCCTGCTGCCGTCTTCATGTACCAAGGATGCGTCTTGTTGCTTGCGATCGACCGTTTTATCGACGTTTGGAGATTGTTAGCTGCTTCAACAGGTTACAGCATCGTCCGCATATCGATTCCGGTATGCGTCGTTGCCGAGGGAAGCGAATGTCGCATTCTAACTGTTCACTATCCTTCGTGGCCTCCACAACCGAGGAGGCGCAGAGGGCGCTGGAGGAGCTGAAAGGCGCTTACGGCAACACGCCCTTCGACGAGGCGGAAGTGATCGTGGCGCTCGGCGGCGATGGCTTCATGCTGCAAATTCTCAACGAAACGATGAATTCCGGCAAGCGGGTCTATGGCATGAACCGGGGATCGGTCGGCTTTCTGATGAACGACTACCGGGTAGACGGCCTGGTCGAGCGTATTGCGGTGGCGACCGGCAATGATTTTCATCCGCTGCGCATGACGACGACGGATTCCGACGGCGATGAATTTACGGCGCTTGCCATGAACGAGGTCAGCCTGTTCCGGCAATCTCATCAGGCCGCCAAGCTTCGTGTCGAGGTGGACGGCAAGACGCGGCTTGAAGAGTTGATTTGCGACGGCATGATGGTTGCGACACCGGCGGGATCGACAGCTTATAATTTCTCAGCCCATGGACCGATCCTGCCGTTGGAATCACCGCTTCTGGCGCTCACACCCGTCAGCGCCTTCCGGCCAAGGCGTTGGCGCGGTGCTCTTTTGCCGAACAAGGTGACGGTCGATATTCATGTTCTGGAGCGCGACAAGCGTCCGGTGAACGCGGTCGCCGACCATACGGAGGTGAAGTCCGTACGGCATGTGCGGATTGCGCAATCGCAGGACAGGACGGCCAGAATTCTCTCGGACCCGGACCGTTCCTGGTCAGACCGCGTTCTCGCCGAACAATTCAACAATTGACGCCAACCACTGATGATGGCCATGCCCCTGAAAAAACCTCTTCTCGCCGCCCTCATTTTCGCCGCCACAGCGCTTCCCGTGCGGGCGCAAACGGAGGCGATCGACAACTTGCCGGTTTCGGCGATCTTCGTTGTCAGCAGCGGCATGTGGGAAGAGCATAATCTTGAGCCGGTGAAAGGTTCTGACGGCCAGATGCGGCCGCCGCCGGCGACGCCCACACGCGGTTATTACAAGGTGATTGCAATCCGCCAGGGCGATGGCACCGCTAAAGTCTATCTGCAGCGCATCGCCACTACCGCAAACGGACCGAACCTTCTCGAAAACATCGAGCTGGAAGAGTTCAGCCAGATGAAGTCCTACGTCACGGATATTCGCCCCGAAAGCTCGAACGGTGCATCGGCCTCGCCCGGCCTGTTCGTGACCGTCTATCTGAAAACCGATCCGCAGATCAGGGAAGCGGAAAGCTGGACGATCCTGATCGATGAGCTCGGGGAGATGAAGATCGAAAAGGCCTCGAACTGAGGGCAAGGGCACGTCGGTTTGAACGGAATCGTTCTAGGTTCTCTACCTCTTTGATTATACGCAGTTTTACTGGAAATTCTCTACGCGTTAAGCTCGTGCGGCCCGGCCAGAACCGCGCCGAAATGATGTTTCCATAGTCTGGCGCCGAGTTCGCCGCTGCGATCGAGGCTGGAGCCCACCGTCAGCCATGGCAGAAGCGTGGGATGAAGCCCCGCATCGAACAGGGCAAAACCCGCAGCCAGCACGCAGGTATCGGCCTGAATGCCGCAGACCAGCACCCTGTCGAGCTTTAGAGACAGGAGGTGGTCGATAGCCGCCCTTGGCGGCGCGTAGCCGTGCTTTATGAAAATCCAGTCCGCCGCAACCAGCGAGCAGTCGTCCCTGCCCGGCTTCCAGCCGAGTTGCCGCTCGAAAGGCGTGACGCTTTCATCATGGCGCTCGACGCTGGCAACGCTTGGCATGGTGGCGGCCAGCGCGGATATGTCCGCCACCAGCGCAGCCGGCGGATTGAAGCTAGGCTGAACGTCGACGATGTAAAGCGCCTGTTTCATGCATCTCCTCCAACGAAAAACCCCTCGCAATGGGTTGCGAGGGGTGATTTTTTCAAGCGACGCTGTGACGCGTCAGTCGATATCAGCCACTTCCACGTCTGCGCCGCCGCTGATGCGGTGCGCGAGGGCCGCTTCCATGAACTGGTTCAGATCGCCATCCAGCACGTTGCCGGGTGCGGTGCTTTCCACGCCGGTGCGCAGGTCCTTGATCAACTGGTAGGGCTGCAGAACGTAGGAGCGGATCTGGTGGCCCCAGCCGATATCCGTCTTGGATGCGGCCTGGGCGTTTGCCGCATCTTCCCGCTTTTGCAGCTCCACCTCGTAAAGGCGGGCGCGCAGCATGTCCCACGCCTTGGCGCGGTTCTTGTGCTGGGAACGCTCCTGCTGGCAGGCCACGGCAATACCGGTTGGTATGTGGGTAATACGCACGGCCGAATCGGTGGTGTTGACGTGCTGGCCGCCTGCACCGGACGAACGATAGGTATCGATGCGGCAATCGCTCTCGTTGATGTCGATCTGGATCGAATCATCGACCACTGGGTAAACCCAGACGGAAGAGAACGATGTATGGCGACGCGCATTGCTGTCATAGGGCGAGATGCGGACGAGGCGGTGTACGCCCGATTCCGTCTTCAACCAGCCGAAGGCATTGTGGCCCTTGACGAGGATCGTGGCGGACTTGATGCCGGCCTCTTCGCCGTCATGAACTTCCAGCACTTCCACCTTGAAGCCTTCGCGGTCGGCCCAGCGGGTATACATGCGCAACAGCATGTTGGCCCAGTCCTGGCTTTCCGTGCCGCCGGCGCCGGAATGCACTTCGAGATAGGTATCGTTGCTATCAGCCTCACCGGAAAGCATGGCTTCCACCTGACGGCGGTTCGCCTCGCTCCTCAGCGCCTTCAGCGCATCTTCGGCGTCCTTGACGATCTCGTCGTCGCCTTCCATCTCGCCGAGTTCGATCAGCTCGACATTGTCCTTGAGCTGCTGCTCAAGCGCCTTCACGCCATTGATGCTGTCATCCAGCTGCTGGCGCTCGCGCATCAGTTTCTGCGCTTCGGTGGCATCGTTCCAGAGGGTCGGGTCCTCTGCCTTGTTATTCAACCAGTCCAGTCGTCTTATCGCCTGGTCCCAGTCAAAGATGCCTCCTCAGCAGGCTTATGGCCTGCTTGATTTCGTCGACTACGTTCACAGTTTCATTGCGCATTTCGCTGGTTCTTCGCCTTCATTTAAACTGGTAGCTCAAATAAATGCGGGGGGCGCGGATGTAAAGACCCGCGCCCCCCGCCAAACATAAGACTGGTATCAATAAAGACCGCCGCCACCGCCGGTGATGGCCTGCTGGGCCTGTGGCGAGGTCTTCAGAATATCGTCCTGCGACATGCCTTCCGCGCCGATCACCGAGAAGGTATCGGCCGGGCCGGTGCCTGGCTTGAAGGCTTCCATGATGGTGTCCGGTTCGCCTTCCGAAGCCGCCATGCCGGTCTTGCGGTTGACGGCGATGAACTTCATGCCTTCAGGCACGATGAACTTGCTCGGTTCCAGGTGCTTGGCAGCATCGGCGATGAACTCGCCGAAGATCGGTGCCGACAGCGAACCACCGGTGCCGCCGCGCCCAAGCGGTGCGGGCGAATCGAAGCCGATATAAAGACCGGCAACCATGTCCGGCGTGTAACCGACGAACCAGGCGTCCTTTTCATCGTTGGTGGTGCCCGTCTTGCCGGCAACCGGCAGATCGACCTTGATCTTGCCCGCCGCCGTGCCGCGCTGCACGACACCTTCCAGCATGGAGGTCGTCTGGTAAGCGGTCATCGGGTCGAGAACCTGCTCGCGGTTATCAACGATGACCGGCTCGTCCTGATTTTGCCAGCTGGTGGCGTTGCAGCCCTCGCAGGCACGCTCCTCATGCCGGAAGATCGTCTTGCCGTAACGGTCCTGGATGCGGTCGATCAGCGTCGGCTTGATCTGCTTGCCGCCATTGGCGATCACAGAATAGGCCGAGACCATGCGCATGATGGTGGTTTCACCCGAACCGAGCGACATTGCCAGAAGCGGCGGCATCTTGTCGTAGATGCCGAAGCGTTCGGCATATTCCGCCACCAGATTCATGCCCATGTCCTGCGCCAGACGCACGGTCATGAGGTTACGGGATTTTTCGATGCCGAGACGCAGGGTCGAAGGACCGGCGGAACCCCCGCCGTAATTCTGCGGCTTCCAGACCTGGCCGCCCGAAACAACCTCGATCGGCGCATCGAGAATGACCGAGGCTGGGGTATAGCCGTTGTCGAGTGCAGCCGCATAGATGAACGGCTTGAAGGAGGAGCCGGGCTGGCGCATCGCCTGCGTGGCGCGGTTGAATTCCGACTGCGCATAGGAGAAGCCGCCGACCATGGCCAGAACGCGGCCGGTGTGCGGGTCCATCACCATCATGCCGCCCTGCACCTTCGGAGGCTGGCGCAGGCGATATTCGTTGCCGGAACCGGACAGCGGCTGTGCGTAAACGACGTCACCCACAGCCAGAACGCCAACCGGCGACTTAGCCGTCGGCTTTTTGCCGGTGGCATCGCGATAGGCCCAACGCATGTTTTCAGCGGAGATATGGCCGCGTGTGCGCTTGTCGCCATCCTCGGCATCGGGGTCGACCTGCACGCCAATATCGATGCCATCGGCAGCAACGGCGAGGACAACCGCGATCTTCCATTCGGGAACGTCGCGAAGGCCCTTTACCTTGGCGAGCGCCGCAGTCCAGTCACCGGTCGTCTCGATCTTTTCGACGGGTCCGCGGAAACCGCGACGCTCGTCATATTGCACCAGACCGTCCTGAAGCGCCTTGCGCGCCTCCATCTGGATCTGCGGATCGAAAGAGGTGCGAACCGAAAGGCCGCCTTCAAGAAGCGCCTGCTCGCCGTATTTCTCGACGATCTGGCGGCGGACTTCCTCGGCGAAATAGTCAGACGCGAAGATATGCGCGCCGCCACGGCGCAGATTGACGCCAAGCGGCTGCTTCTTAGCATCCTCGGCATCGCCGACCGTGATGTAGCCGTTCTCGGCCATGCGGTCGATCACCCAGTCGCGGCGCTCCAGCGCCGCCTTCTCGCGGCGGATCGGATGGTAGTTGGCAGGGCCCTTCGGCAGCGATGCGAGATAGGCGGTCTCCGCGATCGTCAGTTCCGTGACCGATTTGTTGAAATAGGTGAGTGCCGCACCGGCGATACCGTAAGAATTCAGGCCGAAAAAGATCTCGTTGAGATAAAGCTCGAGGATCTTGTCTTTGGAATAGGTCTGCTCGATGCGGAAGGACAGAAGCGCTTCCTTGAGCTTGCGGTCGAAGGTCTGGTCGTTGGTGAGCAGAAAATTCTTCGCCACCTGCTGGGTGATGGTGGAGGCGCCGACCGGGCGACGGCCCGAGCCGAGATTCTGGAGGTTGACGAGAACGGCACGACCGAGGCCCCAGATGTCCACACCGGGATGATTGTAGAAATTCTTGTCTTCCGCCGAAAGGAAGGCTGCCTTCACGCGGTCCGGAATAGCCTGGATCGGCAGGAACAGGCGTTTCTCATGGGCGTATTCCGCCATCAGCGCACCGTTGCCGGCGTGCACGCGGGTCGTCACCGGCGGCTCATAAGTGCTCAGAACTGCATAATCCGGCAGGTCCTTCGTCACGCCGTGCAAATAAATTGCACCGACGGCGGCGGCGCACAGGAAGAGCACGCTGGCCAAGCCGAAAAAATATCCAATCAGTCTGATCATACCAAGCTACCGATAATTCGAATCGTAACCATCAACGCCCGATGATACGGGCGCATCCTTGCATATCGCGTGCCGTTTTGCACACCATACCTTCGATGACAAGCCGGAACGACAGCATTCGCTGATATGTTACCGGGCCGACTGCCGCAATTGCGGTTCCAGCCGCACTGGCGGATCACCACAGAATCCGCTTCCGCAATAACGCGGCGAATGTGAGTAAAATAGGGCTTCACCAACCTAATCGTCCGCAAGGCCCAAGAATTGAACAGCTTTTCGGCAGCAAGGGGCACGGCGACAACGGGGGCGCCGCTTACCCGCCCGGCCCGTCAGCCGCCGTTCGCCATGGCCTTGGTGCGGTATCGTCCGACCGCAGTTGCAAGCGTATCGGCGACCTTCTTGCGCCATTCCGCATCAAGAAGCAGTTTTTCATCTTCCGGATTGGAGAGAAAGCCGAGTTCCAGCAACACCGATGGCACGTCATGGGCACGCAGCACCATGAAACCGGCATAGCGATGCGGATTATTGATGAGGCCAACCTGTCCCTCGAAGGACGATACGATATTTTCGGCCAGCGTCACCGAAAAGGCCTGCGTCTCGCGCCGGGTGAAATCGAGAAGGATATCGGCGACTTCAGGCGGCTCGCTGGAGGCTGCCACACCGGCAATCTGGTCGGACTTGTTTTCGCGCTCGGCCAGCTCCTGCGCCCTGCGGTCTGAGGCGCGGTCGGATAATGTATAGACGGTCGCGCCCCGGATGCCCTTCTGCTTCAGTGTATCGGCGTGCAATGAAATGAACAGGTTGGCATTGTTCTGCCGGGCGATCGTCACGCGTTCGGACAGAGCGAGAAACGTATCGGAATCACGCGTCAGGAACGCCTTGATGCCGGGTTCCCGGTTCATACGCTCCACAAGTTCCTTGGCAAAGGTCAGCGTGATGACCTTTTCCTCCGTGCCGGTTACGCCGCCGGAAGCGCCGGCATCGATGCCGCCATGGCCGGCATCAACAGCGATGACGAAATCCGTCTGCCGCGATGTCTTGTCGTCAGGCGTGATCGCCGCTGTCGAGACCGGGGCTGGCGCGCGCCATTGCTGCTCTTTCACCAGTTCGGCGAATTTGGCCTTGGTGGTGATCTCCGCATCCAGTACGAAACGGAACGATGTGCCGTCCTCGCCCTTCTTGGTTTCGGCAACTGCCACCTGAACCGGTTTTTTTGCCGTCAGCACGATGCGGGCGCTGTTTTGCCCCATGCTACCGAAGCGAATGTCCGAGAAAAGGCCGGTTGGCGCCAGAGCCGATGCGGGGAACGCAAAATTCACCGCAGGAAAGTCCACGACGATGCGGGCGGGCGAATCGAGATAGTGAATGTCGAATTCCGGCTCCTCGGCAAAATCGAGAACGATGCGCGTGCGCGCCTCGTCGCCGATGATGCGTGCCTGATTGGCGATGAGCGGCTCCACGGCGAAGGCCTGTGCAACGCAGGAGACGAATGCGGCGACCGAAAAGACAACCGGCAAGACAAGGGCACCCGCAAGCCGCGCGATTCGCGCGCCAAGCGGCCCTGCCCCATCGAATATCGCTGCGCTGCGCGTGAAATTCATGGTCTTCAAGAAATTCCGTATTTCAGTCATTTTTCATAAATGGTGCGGCAAAGTGCCGGGAACGTCGTAATTTCGGCCACGCCGGACGCGTGTTTGTGCGTTTGCGCCCCACAATCGCAGGCGTTGGTGAACCAATTGTTAACCCGGAAATTCCACCAACAATATGGCATATTTAGCCAGCCTATTGCTATTATGACAGAGAAAACATACAACAAGGATGAGGGTTAAAAGTGTTGACGGGATAGATGCCCGCCGGCTGCCAATCGAAAAAGACGCTGGCGCTGCAAAACGGGCAATCATCTGCCGTCGTTACATTTATCCTGAAACTGGATCAATTCCGGCCGTGGCCGGAGACCTACCCGGTGGCAATGCCACCGCTGCTCTGAGGAGAGCAAATTCATCGGACCCCAAGGGGTCTATATATTATTGTCGTTCCGCCTGGCCAATGATGTCGCAGCAGTTTTCATATGAACCGGATACCAGGAGCAGGCCAAGCGCCTCGCCGTCGGTCCGGATGCTGCCAGTTTACAGAGGCCCGGCTGGAGACTTCATTTCCGGCACATCCTTGCACTCATATGAAAGGCTCGTCCGTGTGGCGGGCCTGTTCTCGTATAAAACAAGGCTGCGCCGAGGAGCACAGCTTACATGGCAGACAAAATGCTTATCGACGCCTCCCACGAAGAGGAGACACGCGTAGTCGTTGTCCGTGGGAACCGGATCGAGGAATTCGACTTCGAATCGGAGCACAAGAAACAGATCCGCGGCAATATCTACCTTGCCAAGGTCACGAGGGTTGAGCCCTCCCTTCAGGCGGCCTTCGTCGATTACGGTGGAAATCGCCACGGGTTTCTCGCTTTTGCGGAAATCCACCCTGACTATTACCAGATCCCGCTCGCCGACCGTCAGGCACTCCTCAAGGCGGAAGCCGAGGATCATCGCCGCAGCGACGACTTCGAATCGGCTGACGCCCCCGAGCCTGGCGCACCGGCTGTCGATCTGTCGCAGGCGGACCAGCCGGATGTCGGCATCGTTGCCGTCAGCGAAACCCCTGACGCCGTGGTCGTGGACGACACCGTTGCCGTTGCCGCTGCCGAAGAGGTATCCGAGGACGTGACGGTAGTGGCCGTCGAGGCCGTTTCTGAAGAAGCACCGAAGAAGCGTACCCGCCGCCCCCGCGCCAAGAAGAAGGTTGCGGAAGAAGAAGCCGTTTCCGACACCACTGAGGCCTCTTCCGAAGAAGACGGCAGCACGGGCGGCGAAATGGCTGCCATGGTCGATACCGATACGATTTCCGAGGAAGTCGAGGGTCTTCGCCGTGGCAATGACGATGATGATGACGACGATGATGACGATCATCACGAAAAGGAAGTGATCGAATCCGTCGGCGCCGAAGACGCCATGGAAGAGGTTCCCGATCGCGTCGCCCGCAAGCCGCGCAAGCAGTACCGCATTCAGGAAGTCATCAAGCGCCGCCAGATCCTTCTCGTGCAGGTTGCCAAGGAAGAACGTGGCAACAAGGGTGCCGCACTCACCACCTATCTGTCGCTTGCCGGCCGTTATTCCGTGCTGATGCCGAATACTGCACGCGGCGGTGGCATTTCCCGCAAGATCACCCAGCCGACCGACCGCAAGCGCCTGAAGGAAATCGCGCGTGATCTGGAAGTTCCGCAGGGCATGGGCGTCATTCTGCGTACCGCAGGCGCCAACCGCACCCGCGTCGAGATCAAGCGCGACTTCGAATATCTGATGCGCCTGTGGGAAAACGTCCGCACGCTGACGCTGAACTCCACGGCTCCCTGCCTCGTTTACGAGGAAGGCTCGCTCATCAAGCGTTCGATCCGCGATCTCTACAACAAGGATATCAGCGAGATCATCGTTTCGGGCGAAGAAGGCTACCGTGAAGCAAAAGACTTCATGAAGATGCTGATGCCGAGCCACGCCAAGGTGGTTCAGCCTTACCGCGACATCCACCCGATCTTCTCGCGCTCGGGCATCGAAGCCCAGCTCGACCGCATGCTGCAGCCGCAGGTTACGCTGAAATCAGGCGGTTACCTCATCATCAACCAGACGGAAGCTCTGGTTGCCATCGACGTGAACTCCGGTCGTTCGACCCGCGAGCATTCCATCGAAGAAACGGCGCTGACGACCAATCTGGAAGCGGCGGAAGAAGTGGCTCGCCAGCTGCGTCTTCGCGACCTTGCCGGTCTTGTTGTCATCGACTTCATCGACATGGAAGAAAAGCGCAACAACCGCTCCGTCGAGAAGAAGCTCAAGGACTGCCTGAAAAACGACCGGGCGCGCATCCAGGTCGGCCGTATCTCGCATTTCGGCCTTCTGGAAATGTCGCGCCAGCGCATCCGCGCTTCGGTGCTGGAATCGACCACGCAGGTCTGCCAGCATTGCGGCGGCACGGGTCACGTTCGCTCGGAATCCTCCATCGCGCTGCACGTGCTGCGCGGCGTCGAGGAATATCTGCTGCGCAACACGACCCACAACATTACCGTGCGCTGCACGCCGGAAACGGCTCTCTACCTGCTCAACCACAAGCGCGGCACCATTGTCGATTATGAAGGCCGCTTTGGTGTGGCGATCATCATTGCTGCCGACGCCGGCGTTGGCGCCCAGCATTTCGCCATCGATCGCGGTGAAGCGGTTGAAAATCCGGTGAAGATCGAAAGCCTTATCCAGATGCTCCCGAGCTTCGTGGAAGAGGAAGACGATTTCGTCGTTGAGGCGGAAGAGGACGAAGAAGAGGAAGAAATCGTCAAGGCGCAGGCCAGCGAGCCGCGCCAGCAACAGCAGCAGGGCGACAACGGTGAAGACGGCAAGCGCAAGCGCAAGCGTCGTCGTCGCCGTCGTGGCAAGGGCGGACAGAATGACCAGAACGGTGCAGTTGATGCGCAGGCTGGCGATGACAGCGGCGCTGATGATGCGGACGACGAAGATGGCGTCGAAACCGATGAAGCCGCAGACGACGCCGATGAAAACGGTGTGAACGAAGCTGCAAGCTCCGATGAAGAGGGCAAGCGCAAGCGTCGCCGTCGTGGCAAGCGTGGCGGCCGTCGCAACCGTGCTGAAGATGAGGCCCTCGATGCCGCAGGCACTGAGTCCGACGAAGAAGGCGAAACGGAAAGCGAAAGCGAAGAGGTTTCCGCCGCAGCACCCGTAACCGAAGAGCCTGCCGCTGCCGAAGTGGTGGAAGGTGTGGTTGCCGACGTTGTGGAAGCGGAAGCCCCGAAGAAACCGCGCCGCACCCGCAAGGCGAAGGCCAAGACCGAAGACGTACCGCCGGCTGAAGCGGCACCGCAGGCTGAAGTCGCAGCCAAAACCGTTGAAACGGTCGAGCCGGTGATCGTCGAACCCGCAGTCGTTGTGGAAACCGTCGTCGATGTCGCCCTCGACGAAGTGGGTGAAGCCTCGGCCGATCTGGGTTCGGAAGCCGGAGCACCGGCGACGGAAGAAAAGGTTCGCGCGAACCGGGGCAGCAATGTCTCGAATTCGGAGCCGGTCGTGACCTCGTCGGGCACGCCCGTCAACCCTGAAGGCGACGAGCCTAAGCCGCGCAAGGGCGGCTGGTGGCAGCGCAAAGGCTTCTTTTGATAGAAGACACTGAAACGAAAAACGCCCGCAACCATGTTGCGGGCGTTTTGCTTTGTTGGCGGATGTTAGGTTTCTCTCATGCCGTAATCGATCCGGCATCAATCGATCCGGCATCCAGCCACGGCGCGTCTGCGCCCTGAAAGAAATCTCTCGCGATCAAGGACTTGACCGCTCTGGCCCAGGACCAAGTCCGGGGTGACGGAAGCCGGATATGCCAGTCGTCAAACAGACCGTGTCAGACCACCATCGACGCGGATGTTCTGGCCGGTGATGTAACCCGCACCTTCCGAGGCCAGGAAGGCAACGGTTGCGGCTATCTCCTCGCTCGTTCCGTAACGCTGCATCGGCACACCCTGGCGGCGCTCTTCCGTGGCTGGCAGGCTATCGATCCAACCGGGCAGAACATTGTTCATGCGCACATTGTCGGCCGCATAGGTATCGGAAAAAATCTTGGTGTAGGAGGCAAGGCCGGCGCGGAACACTGCAGAAGTCGGGAACATGCTGCTCGGCTCGAAAGCCCAGGCAGTCGAGATGTTGACGATCGACCCGGCTTTCTGTTTCACCATGAATGGAGCCACGATCCGTGTCGGGCGTATGACGTTCATCAGGTAGACATCGAGACCCGTGTGCCATTGCTCATCGGTGATATCGAGGATGGAGGCGCGGGGGCCGTGGCCTGCACTGTTCACGAGAACGTCGATACGACCGAATTTTTCGAGCGTCAGCTCCACCAGTCGATTGAGATCGTCGTTGGACTGGTTGGAGCCGGTGACGCCGATGCCGCCCAGTTCCTTCGCCAGCGCCTCTCCCTTGCCGGAGGACGACAGGACCGCGAGCTTGTAACCATCAGCGCTTAGACGTTTCGCCACGGCCGCCCCCATGCCGCTGCCGCCTGCCGTCACAATCGCCACTTTTTCTGCCGACATCGTTCTTCTCTCCATGTCCAATCGGGCGGACCGCCGCGTGGCAGCCCTTCTCCATCCATAACCCGCTCCATCTATAGCGGGTTTTGGCAGCGAGTTCGAACCAGAAAGCCTTGGACCGGCTTGAAGAAAAACTGATCTGAAGGCCCGTCAACGCCGCACTTGATCATCCGCCGCATGGACCTGTCTGCTGTCGGTCGGGGCCTCCTCCCTCTCCTTCAGACCATAGTCCCGCATCACGGTGGCGATACGCAGGCGGTAATTGCAAAAGACGCCTGACCGCCCCAGCGACTGTGCTGCGCGATGCGGCGCGGTGTTGCGCCATGCCTTCACCGCCTCCTCATCCCTGAAGAATGACAGCGAAAGCATCTTGTCGGGATTGCTGATGCTCTGAAAGCGTTCGACGGACAGGAAGCCGTCGATGGTTTCGAGCTCGGCGCGCAGGCTGGCGGCAATATCGAGATAATGCTGTTTTTCGCCCTCAGCCGGCCAGACCTCGAAGATGACGGCGATCATCGTCCGCCTCCGCCATGGGGCGCAGATGCCAGCCTCAGGAACAGCCGGTCCTCACGGCGGATGAATTGCTCGCGCCGGGCGAATTCATAATTTTCCCGCCCTGCCGGGTCGGCGGCAAGTCGCGCCCGGTAGGCTTCGTATGCGGCAAGGTTTTCGATATTATAGACGCCGTAGGCAATAGTGCTCGATCCCTCTTTCGGCGCGTAATAACCGACCAGATCGGCGCCGCAGCGCGGTATCGCCTCACCCCAGTTGCGGGCATATTGATCGAAAGCATCGACCTTGAAGGGGTCGATCTCGTAACGGATGAAACAAGTCAGCATCGTCGGTCTCCTCGTGTTCTGCCTTCCCTGTTTACGCCATTGCCTCACATCAATGCTTCGGCTATCATCGAACTATGAAAGACGGACCCTTGATCGCAAATGTCGCCGCCCTGATCGGCGACCCCGCCCGCGCCAACATATTGACGGCGCTGATGGACGGACGTGCGCTGACGGCAAGCGAGCTTGCCGAAGCCGCCGGCGTGACCCTGCAGACCGCCAGCGGGCATCTGTCAAAACTCTCCGACGCCCAATTGCTGAAAGCGGAAAAACAGGGGCGGCATCGCTATTTTCGTCTTTCCGACGCGGATGTGGCGCAGGTTCTGGAAGCGCTGATGGGACTTGCGCAGCGCACCGGGGCCGTGCGCGTACGCACCGGACCAAAGGACACCGCGCTTCGAGAGGCGCGAATCTGTTACGATCATCTGGCGGGAGAAAGCGGCGTAGCACTGCTTTCCACCATCACCGCAAAAGGTCTCGTGACGTCAGGCGACGATCCCGCACTTACAGATAGCGGGCGGGATTTCTTCTCGAGCTTTGGCATTGATCTTTCGCCGCTGGAAAAGGCAAGGCGCCCGGTTTGCCTGCATTGCCTGGACTGGAGCGAACGCCGTCACCACCTCGGCGGCGGGCTCGGCGCATCGCTTCTGAAAGCCATGCAGCAGCGCGACTGGCTGCGGCAAGGAAACGGGCGCGTGCTGACCTTCACCACAAAGGGTGAAAAGGCCTTTGCCAGCACCTTCGGTTGCTCGCCCGTCTGATCCCCGCCAAGGGGGAGAAGAACCCAACGGTTTATTTCAGCCAGCCCGCAATGCGCCCAACGGCCTCGGCAATATCCGACACCGAACCCGCATAGGAAATGCGCAGCGCCCTGTGGCCCTCCTCTGGATCGAAATCCATGCCGGGCGTCGCCGCCACATCGATTTCCGCCAGCATGCGTTTGGCGAAATCCATGCTGTCATTGGAAAAGCGGCTGGTATCGACATAGGCGTAAAATGCACCATCCATGGGAGACGCCAGCGGCAGGCCGATTTCCGGAAGGCGCGTCATCAGGAAATCGCGGTTGGTGCGGTAGCTTTCCCGGTAGACGTCCAGTTCCTCCGCCGCCGAAAAGGCTGCAGTTGCCGCCAGCTGGGATAGTTCCGGCGGTGAAATATACAGGCTCTGAGCGAGACACTCGACCGGACGGACGAGATTTTCCGGCAGGACCATCCAGCCGATGCGCCAGCCGGTCATGCAATAATATTTCGAGAAGGAATTGATGACGACGGCATTGTCGGTGAGTTCGAGCGCGCTCGTTTCCTCGCCGACGAAAGTAAGGCCGTGGTAGATCTCGTCGGAAATGAAGGCGATATCCCGGCTTTCGCAATAGTTTGCGAGCCGTTTCAGCGCTTCGCGGCCGGTGACCGTGCCAGTTGGGTTGGCCGGGCTTGCCAGGAGCACGCCCTTCAACTTGCAGCCCGCCCTCGTTTCCGCCCGCTCGAGGCTGGCAGGCGTCAGCGTATAGCCGGTTTCCGCCGTTACCGGAACTTCCACGACATTGAGGCCAAGCGCTTTCAAGATATTGCGATAGGCGGGATAACCGGGCCTTGCGATCGCGACATGATCACCGGCATCGAAAAGGCTGAGGAAGGCGAGGTTGAAAGCGGCAGAAGACCCGGTGGTAACGGCAATGCGCGCCGGATCGACGATAACCTGGTGGCGCAGCCGGTAGTGGCCGGCAATCGCTTCGCGCAACTCACGCAAGCCCAGCGCATCGGTATAGCCGATCCGCCCATGCTTCAGCGCCTCCTGCGCGGCCGCCAGAGAGGCTTTCGGTGCGGGATGGGAAGGCTGGCCGACCGCCATGGAAATGACGGGGCGTCCCGCCTGCCGTCGCCGGTTCGCCTCCGCCAGAATATCCATGGCGTGAAAGGGTTCGACTGCGCTCCGCTTCGACATCGTTATCAAGGGCATGCTCTTTCCTGAACCGTATTTCAGAGACTTGCCCCAGAATCACACGCTTCACAATCGTGCGACCATAATGCGGACAACTATTTTTGGCGTATGGCATTTGGCTTAAAGTAAGGTAATTGCATCATAACATTCATGAGGCATTGGCCGCACAGTATGAGGACCGATATGGCGCATCTTCTCCGTTCAACCCTTCTCGCCAGCGTAACGGCCCTTTCAATGGCTTTCGCTTCTCTGCCCGCCCATGCCCTCGATGACAAGCAGAAGAAGGAAATGGGCGAGTTCATCAAGCAATATCTGATCGAGAACCCCGAGATCATGCTTGAGGTTCAGGACGCGCTTGAACGAAAGCAATATGCGACCCGCAACGCCAAGGCGGCGGAAGCCGTGGCCGACAACCAGAAGACCATCTTCGAATCGAAATACGATCTGGCGCTCGGCAATCCGGACGGCGACGTCACGCTGGTCGAGTTCTTCGATTACAATTGCGGTTATTGCAAACGCGCCATGGGCGACATGGACAATATTCTGAAGACGGACAAGAAAGTGCGCGTCGTGCTCAAGGAATTCCCGATCCTCGGGCCGGAATCGGTCGCAGCACATCGGGTCTCCAACGCCGTCAAGCTGCTTGCGCCTGCCAAATATCCCGAATTCCAGCGGGCCTTGCTAGGCGGCCGCGGACGGGCGAATGAAGACAGCGCCATGGAAGTCGCGACGTCGCTTGGTCTCAAGGAAGCCGACATCCGCAAATCGATGGCAGAAAACCCCAACGACGCGCAGGTGCAGGAAACCTACAAGCTCGCCAACAGCCTCGGCATAACAGGAACACCGTCCTATATCGTCGGCAACGAGGCCGTTTTCGGCGCTGTTGGTGCGGACCCGTTGAAGGAAAAAATCGCCAATATGCGCAGCTGCGGAAAAGCCACCTGCTCCTGATTCCGCAAAAAGCCGCTGCATTCCCTGTGGATGCCGGGCCTGCCGGCTCTTTACGGCTTTCGGGGGCTTTTCCTTGAAGGCTGCGCAGTCTATAGGTGTCGCTGATTTTCTTATGGAAACACGAATGAGCAACATCATCATCGTCATCAACGGCCCCAATCTCAACATGCTGGGAAAAAGGGAACCGGGTATCTATGGTGGCAAGACGCTGAAAGACATCGAGAATGATTGTCTTGCTGCTGGTGCCGATCTCGGGTTCGCTGTGGAATTCCGCCAGTCCAACCACGAAGGCGTGCTCGTGGACTGGTTGCATGAGGCGGGAGAGAGAGCGGCAGGTGTCGTCATCAATCCCGGCGCCTACAGCCACACCTCGATCGCGCTGCATGACGCCATTCGTGCGATTTCCACGCCGGTCGTGGAAGTGCATATTTCCAACATCCACGCGCGGGAAGAGTTCCGTCACAAATCGATGGTATCGCCCGCCGCGAAGGGCATGGTCTGCGGTTTCGGACCATATGGCTACATCATGGCGCTTCACGCGCTGAAGAACATCACGGCATAAAAAGAAACAAAGAATAGGGTTTGTCATGTCTGAAAAGAAACAGGGTATCGACAAGGAACTGATCCGCGAGCTCGCGAATATCCTCAACGATACCGACCTTTCGGAAATCGAAGTGGAGCAGGAAGACCTGCGCATCCGCGTTTCCCGCGCCGCTCCGCCCACCACGGTATATGCCGCAGCGCCCACCGGTTACGCAGCACCGGTGCCAGCCCCTGCAGCGGCGGCAGTTGCCGCTCCGGCAGCACCTGCGGTCGCCACAGCACCTGCCCGCAACCCGGCCAATACCGTTACCTCGCCAATGGTCGGCACGGTCTACCTGTCGCCTGCTCCGGGCGCACGTCCGTTCGTCGAAGTGGGCGCGACCGTCAAGGAAGGCCAGACCATCCTCATCGTCGAAGCCATGAAGACCATGAACCAGATCCCGGCTCCGAAGTCCGGCAAGGTCGTGGAAATCGTCGTCAACGACTCACAGCCCGTGGAGTATGGTGAAGCTCTCGTGGTCATCGAATAAAGGCGGTTCAGCATGGTTTCGAAGATCCTCATAGCCAACCGCGGCGAGATTGCGCTGCGCGTCCTGCGCGCTGCCAAGGAGCTTGGCATTCCGACAGTCGCCGTGCACTCCACCGCAGACGCGGACGCCATGCATGTGCGCCTTGCCGACGAAAGTGTGTGCATCGGCCCGCCGCCTTCGCGTGACAGCTACCTCAACATCCACCAGATCGTTGCGGCCTGCGAAATCACCGGTGCGGACGCCGTTCACCCCGGTTACGGCTTCCTGTCGGAAAACGCCAAGTTCGCCGATATCCTCGACGCGCACGGCATTACCTTCATCGGACCGACCGCAGAGCATATCCGCCTTATGGGCGATAAGATCACCGCCAAGCAGACGGCGCAGGAACTCGGTATTCCCGTGGTTCCCGGCTCCGACGGCGAAGTAAAGCCCGAGAATGCGCTCGAAATCGCCCGGACGATCGGTTTCCCGGTCCTGATCAAGGCGACGGCAGGCGGCGGCGGTCGCGGCATGAAGGTGGCGAAGACGGAAGCGGATCTCGACGAAGCGGTCTCGACGGCCCGCTCCGAAGCGGCAGCTGCGTTCGGCAACGACGCCGTTTATATGGAAAAATATCTCGGCAAGCCGCGCCATATCGAAGTGCAGGTTTTCGGCGACGGCGAAGGCAACGCCATTCACCTTGGCGAACGCGACTGCTCGCTGCAGCGCCGTCACCAGAAGGTGCTGGAAGAGGCAAACTCCCCGGCCCTTACCGTTGAACAGCGCATGGAGATCGGCGAAATTTGCGCAAGCGCCATGCGCAAGCTGAAATATCGCGGTGCCGGCACCATCGAGTTCCTTTACGAAAACGGCGAGTTCTATTTCATTGAAATGAACACGCGTCTTCAGGTGGAACATCCGGTCACGGAAGCGATCACCGGCATGGACCTCGTGCAGGAACAGATCAGGGTTGCTTCGGGACAGGGCCTGTCGGTCACGCAGGCGGATATCGAATTCCATGGCCATGCCATCGAATGCCGTATCAATGCCGAGGACCCGCGCACCTTCGTTCCCTCCCCCGGCACGTTGACCTATTTCCATACGCCGGGCGGCCTTGGAGTGCGCGTCGATTCGGGTGCCTATCAGGGCTACAAGATCCCGCCTTATTACGACAGCATGATCGGCAAGCTTATCGTTCACGGTCGCGACCGTGACGAATGCATCCGCCGTCTGCGCCGGGCACTGGACGAGTTCGTCGTCGACGGCATCAAGACCACGCTCCCGCTTTTCCAGGATCTTCTTCAGAACGAAGATATCCTCAGCGGCAATTACGACATTCACTGGCTGGAAAAATACCTGGCCGGTGATGCGTCTCACTAAGAGATATGGTTGGGCGGCGCAGCAAAAATAACGGCATAACCGTCGATATATTGCTGCGCGCCTATTCCGCCGGCCTGTTTCCGATGGCCGATTCGGCTGACGATCCTGAGCTTTTCTGGGTCGAGCCGGAAATACGCGGCATCATTCCGCTCAACGATTTCCACATTTCCAAAAGCCTCGCCAAGGCGATGCGCAAGAAGCCGTTCGAGATACGCTTCAATACCGCTTTCGAAGCGGTGATGGCAGGATGTGCGGCGGAAGCGCCTGACAGGCCGAGCACCTGGATCAACGCCACCATTCGCAAGCTCTACACCGAACTGCACCAGATCGGCCATGCCCATAGTGTCGAAGCGTGGGATGGCAAGGAACTTGTCGGCGGGCTTTACGGCGTGTCGCTTGGGGCCGCATTCTTCGGCGAAAGCATGTTTTCCCGCCGCACCAACGCCTCGAAAATTTGCCTCGTGCATCTGGTGGAGCGGCTGAGAGCAAGCGGTTTCGTGCTGCTCGACACTCAATTCACCACCGAGCATCTGAAGACATTCGGCGCGATCGACGTGCCGAAGCAGCAATACGCGAAAATGCTCGATCAGGCCGTCAACCAGCCAGACCTGCAATTCTAAAAATCATAACGTAACGTTATTTGCTTGCCGTTGAGGGAGCGGGAACTTCGGAGTCCTGCTTGCAGCCCGTCAGCCATACGTCATAGATCGGGTGCTCGACGGCATTGAGGCCGGGGCTGTCGGCGAACATCCAGCCGGTGAAAATCCGCTTGATCTTGCGGTCGAGAGTGATTTCATCCACCTCGATGAAAGCATCGATCTTCTGGGCTTCCGTCTGGTCGCGCGAGTAACAGACCTTAGGAGTCACCTGGAGCGCGCCGAACTGAACCGTTTCGTCGATATAGACATCGAAGGACGTAATGCGGCCGGTGATCTTGTCGATGCCGGAAAACACTGCCACGCGGTTTTCGAGACGGGCGGCGGAGACGGGCGACACGAGGATGACAGCAGAGACCGCTGCAAACAGCGAGACTGTCAGCGCACGCAAAGAACGATCCCGCGTGAATATCCTCATACGATATGTCTCCAAAAAATTGCCTGTGTCGGGACGACGACCGGATCAACGCGTAAGGGCGGAATGTGGCAAAAACCGGTGAGGTCGGGTGCCAAGCTCGGCGTTTTGCACAACACCGCGCATCACAATGCTCATTTTGCCCGGCTCAGTTGCCGGGGGTCCAGGCGTCGTAGTCGCCGGTTACGCGTGGACGCTCGCCCGCGACCGCCAGCGATCCCTGTGGGCGATAGGCCTTGGATGTGCCGGTGAGGTTGGCCTGATGTGCCTTCTGCCATTCCCGCGGAACGTAGGTTTCCTGGCTCGGCGGCACGTCGGTGCGGTAGTGCATCCAGCCATGCCAGCCGGGCGGAATGGCCGAAGCTTCGGCATAACCATTATAGATCACCCAACGGCGCGGCATGCCCCAGGAGGTGGTGCCGCCTTCGTAATAGGTGTTGCCCAACTCGTCCTGTCCGACCTTCTTGCCGAAACGCCAGGTGTGAAACCGCGTTCCGATCGTCTGGCCGTTCCACCAGGTGAAGATTTGCGTCAGGAGAGTCTTCATTATGCGTTCCTCGGGCTTGAATGCGCCGCAGCGATTTTCCGTGCACGGCACAAGACAAGCTTATGCCGCCCCTCACGGCGATTGTCCAGTATTTCCCGATATATCCGCGCTATTTCAGCTTCATCCTGAAACCGAAATGCCGCTTCTCGAAACCCAGCCGCTCGTAAAAGCGATGGGCATCGAGCCTCGCTACGTTGGAGGTGAGCTGTACGGCTTTCATGCCCTTGGCGCGCGCTTCATCAAGGCAATAGTTGATCATGACCGCACCGATGCCACGGCCGCGCATGTCGGGCCGCGTCTGCACCGCTTCAATCACCATGGATTTGGCGCCGCGCCCGATAAGCTTGGTGAGGATGGCCGTCTGGAAAGTGCCGACGATCTCGCCGTCCAGTTCCGCCACGTAAAGCGTCTCTGTGGGAGACGCCCCGATATCGCGGAAGGCCGCGAGATAGTCCGGCAGCGCCGATTCGTCGGCCGTATCGCCGTGGCCTCCGATTTCGTCAGCGGCATAGATGGCCGCGAGTGCGGGAACATCCTCTTGCCGTGCCGTGCGGATTATCAGCGTGTCTATTGTCGCATTCATCGTTTCAGGCTCTTTTCCATGACGATACCGGGAAAACCATCGATACCCGCCATACGCTCGATTCGGTCAACCTCGGTAAAACCTACGCCTTCATAAAAGGCTATTGCGACAGTATTTTTGGGCTCCACTTCCAGACGCATGATTTCCGCATCCGGAAAGCAGGTTTCAAGCTCGGCGAAGAGATCGCGGCCGACGCCCTGACGCTGAAGATCGGGTGCTACGTAAAGCTGGTGCAGTAACGCGGTTTTCGCCATCTTGGTGGACATGGAGCCATAAGCCATTCCGCCGATCCGCTTGCCATCATCAGCCACCAGAAACTCACCGCCCTTTTTCTCAACGCGGTCCTTCATGGCCTGCGGCGAATGCCACGCGGCTATCAGCTCGTTCACCTTGTCTGCGCCGTAGATCGCGTCATAGGTGGCGTGCCATGTCGTGGCGAGCAAGGTGCGTACCGGCTCGATATCTCGCAAACCTGCCGTGCGGATAAAAAACATGATCGGGCTCCGTCTCACAATAGAAAAAGCCGGGCGTTGATCCCGGCAGCAAGCGATGTCATCCCCCAATCTCGACGTCATCCTCGGGCTTGTCCCGAGGATCTAATCACGTTTAATCTTGTGGGTCGTTAGATCCTCGGGACAAGCCCGAGGATGACGAAGGAGAGGTCTACAGTCTTTCTGAACCTTTTCTGAGGGCCACTCCGACCCGCAGTTCCTATTCTTCCTCGATGCCGAGCTTGGCCTTCACCAGCGCCTGCACGGCCTGCGGGTTGGCCTTGCCGCCCGTCGCCTTCATGACCTGGCCGACGAACCAGCCGGCAAGCGTCGGCTTCGCCTTCACCTTCTCGACCTGATCGGGGTTGGCGGCGATGATTTCATCCACGGCCTTTTCGATGGCGCCGGTATCCGTCACCTGCTTCATGCCGCGCGTCTCGACGATTTCGGCCGGGTTGCCGCCCTCGTTCCAGACGATTTCGAACACATCCTTGGCGATTTTGCCGGAAATGGTCTCTGCCTTGATGAGATCGATAATGCCGCCGAGCTGTTCCGGCGAAACCGGCGTCGTCTCGATGTCCTTGCCTGATTTGTTCAGCGCGCCAAGAAGATCGTTGATGACCCAGTTGGCGGCGGCCTTCGGATCACGACCAGCGGCAACCGACTCGTAATAATCGGCGATCGCCTTTTCCGAAACGAGGATCGAGGCGTCGTAGACCGACAGGCCGAGATCGGCCACGAAACGGGCCTTCTTGTCATCAGGCAGTTCCGGCAGATCGACCTTCAGCGCCTCGACGAAAGCATCGTCGAATTCGAGCGGCAGCAGGTCCGGATCGGGGAAATAGCGATAGTCATGCGCGTCTTCCTTGGAGCGCATGGAGCGCGTCTCGCCCTTGCCGGGATCGAACAGGCGGGTTTCCTGATCGATGACACCGCCGTCTTCGAGAATGGCGACCTGACGGCGCGCCTCATATTCGATGGCCTGGCCGACGAAGCGGATGGAGTTGACGTTCTTGATTTCGCAACGCGTGCCGAAACCTTCGCCCGGGCGGCGCACGGACACGTTGACGTCGGCACGCATCGAGCCTTCGTCCATGTTGCCATCGCAGGTGCCGAGATAACGCACGATGGACCGCAGCTTGGTGAGATAGGCCTTTGCCTCATCTGACGAGCGCATGTCGGGCTTGGAGACGATTTCCATCAGCGCCACGCCCGAACGGTTCAGGTCCACGAAGGACATGGTAGGGTGCTGGTCGTGCATGGACTTGCCGGCGTCCTGCTCCAGATGCAGGCGCTCGATGCCGATCTCGATATCCTCGAAATTGCCCTGACGGTCCGGACCGAGTGAAATCGTGATGATGCCCTCACCGACGATCGGGTCCTTGAACTGCGAAATCTGGTAGCCCTGCGGCAAATCCGGATAGAAGTAGTTCTTGCGGTCGAAGATCGAACGGTTGTTGATCTTGGCCTTCAGGCCGAGACCGGTGCGCACCGCCTGCTTGACGCATTCCTCGTTGATGACGGGAAGCATGCCGGGCATGGCGGCGTCCACCAGCGACACGTTGGAGTTCGGCGCATTGCCGAAAGTGGTCGAAGCGCCGGAAAACAGCTTGGAATTGGAGAGAACCTGCGCATGCACCTCCAGGCCGATCACGATTTCCCAATCGCCAGTGGCGCCGGGAATGAAGCGTTTCGGGTCGGGGGTGCGCACGTCTACAAGGGTCATATGAAGCTCACGATATACGGGTTCTTTGGCTTTGGTGGGTAGAACAAATGGAGCGCGGGCGCAAGACATCTTGCACCCTGTCGCGCCAGGCACCGGATTTTCGCCGGAACCGGATACGCGTTTTTTACGGTTCTCAGTTTCAATTCACGTCATGACCATGATCGCTCTCTGCTTCATGACCTATATCGCCTTCAATCTTTTCGTCTTTCTTGTCTATTGGTGGGACAAGGAGGCGGCAAGAAACGGTGGCTGGCGCATTCGGGAAAGTACTCTGTTATTGCTTGCTTTCATTGGCGGCAGCATGGGCGCAGTCTCGGCTCAACGCCTGCTGCGCCACAAAACCCGCAAGGAACCCTTCCGCAGCATCCTGATATCCATCGTAATTTTACAGGTGGGCCTTGTCGCGTCCCTCGCCATCATGCCGGACTGGCCGATACGGCTTGTAAACGGCCTGCAGACGCTCTCTCAGAACCCCGGCCCATAAAGGCCGCTCTCGACCTCGACCAACTGCTTTTGCAGGCCGACGGATTGCACGTCGCGATCAAGCTTCGGCGCATAGGAGACGGAGAGCCAGTGGACGCTGTAACCGTGATGACGGAAAAAGGCGACCGCCGGTTCGTTCTGCGCATGGGTTTCAAGCCGGATGGTTTCGAAATCACGTTGCAATATCTGCCGTTCGATATCTGCAAGCAGGAGACTGCCTATACCCCTGCGCTGAAAATCCGGATCGATCCAGAAATCGGAAATCGCCTCGTTGAAATGTTCCCGTGCCGCCCATCCGGCAACCGCGCCGCCGAACTCGGCCACGCGGATGGCAAGCCAGGACGAGCGGGTGAAATTGGAAAAGGCACTGGCTGCGTTATCGTAAAGCGTCGTGGTAATGCCGAGCGCCGTTGTGGCCTGCCGCCATGCCCTGAGGCCGATGGCGGCCAGAACCTCCGCTTCCTGCTCCTGCGCATTGCGAATGACGATCAAGCCGCGCCCTCCATGGCCCAACGAAGTAAAGCATCGGTCGCGCGATTCGGCCAGTGCGGCCTTGAAGAGTACCAGCGTGTGCCTGTGATCGACTAAGGAGCCTTAAAAAACACACTTAGAGCGAAGACTCCCATGAAGTAACGATGTCTACCTTTTTTATTAGAATCCCTCTTCATGGCTTGAAGGTTCGAGGCTAACATTCTTGGTTGTTGTTATGAACGGAATGGCGAGAAAAGGCTGTGCTTCAAAGAATCTTTCCTTATCTCCGATCAGGGGAGAAAATTCCCCACAATCTGATGCTCGACGCTCTAAATCAAATTACGGACGGCTTGTTTACTGACAAGCGTCGTGCCGTGGCCAGCTCCCTCTCTGAGACAGCCGGTCAATATCTGCCAGATGAACATCTCTTAGATTTCATCAGCGCAAAAATAAATCAAAGTGATCTTACAACAATCATCAACGAGAGAAAAATCTTCATCGCTAGACTGCAGGACTTACTCCCATCCATTGTCCAGATTTTAGATTTGATAGATTTTGCCAACATCAGTTCGGCCGTTCATCAAATAAATGACTGTTGCCGGGACTATCCGTCGGTCATGGTGTCTGAATACTCAAGTAAGAAGCGAAAGAAAATCCTACGTGACATCAACACCCTGATAACTCAAACTAATGAGTTGGAGAGCCTACTCGATCAAGCCGCTCGTCATATCGACATTCAATATGCACACCACAAAACTGCGCTGCATCAAGTATTGAATGACAGCACCTATTATCCAATCCGTCACATCGAGGAGTTGCGCGGAGAACTAAAGGTGTTGCGTTTTGCCGCCGAGCTGACTCGTTATGAGGATGAGAATGGCGGGACAGCGTTTTATGTAGGAGACAACAAAGGGCGGACCCACATCGTAGAGTGCGCATACCGCCTTTCCCTTCAATTTCAGTCACCCGAATTTGTCACGACACCCGGGTCATCATTCTCAATTCTATGCAGTTTGATATTTGAACTCGCGAGTGGCATATCCGATGAGAGCTTGGCGGGAGCGATAAACAGATTTGCTCGTAGTGAACTGAGAGTGGAGATAGATCGGGACGAGATAATTTCTCGCTACGAAAACAGCGATGAAGGAATGCGAGAGCGAGAGGCCGATAACTTTGCTGACGTGAAGCAGCGTATTAAGGAGCTCTCAAAATCTGAAGAATTCTGGAGAAAAATGATGTCCGCTCGTGAGTGGGATAAGTTTTCTGAGAGCCAAATAGCATTACGTCTCGTCGACGTTTTAGAGCAACGGGAAAAGGCAACTCTCACCCATGGACCTCATTTGGTTTGGGCAAGCCAAATAAGCCCATCGACAAGACAATCATATATGGATGAATTGCTAGACCATGAGCAGCAAAGGTTGAAACTGGCGATAGAAGTCGGGCAACAGAAACGTCGGGCGAATTTATCAACCCGCTTTTCGGAAAAATAACAAATCTGCGTCAACATCGTAGAACGCAGTCGGGGTATATCTCGAACGTGCCTGAGACGGCATGTCGCGGTGTAGCGCAATGGATAGCGCACTTGCTTTCTACGACAAGATTTACCCCTTGCCGGGCAAGAGGTTGCGGGTTCGAATCCTGCCACTGCGGCTTAATCCATTCGCTCTGCGTTAATGGCTTTCTCATCGAACCGCTTACAACGTCTCGACAATTTGTCGTATCCACATCGATCCAGAAATAGGAAATCGCCTCGTTGAAATGTTCCCGTGCCGCCCATCTGGCAACCGCCCCGCTAGACTCCGCCACCCGGACGGCAAGCCAGGCCGAACACATCGCGAAGGCACCGGCCGGCGACACGCGCCGGACTTGACCGCGCAGGTCTCCCCCGCTAACCAAAAAGAGCAAACAAGGAGCTTTTATGTTCGCTCAATCGGAGTCCCGGTAACGGCCCTGCCCGCAAGTTTCTTGCGCGCCGGGCCATGATGAAACCGACCTGGATGCCTTAACGGCACCCGGACTTGTTTTCATGCGTCTAGAAGACGCCGACCGGATTTCCGACAATGGACATTTCCCGCGCCGAACAGCGCATTCTTCACCTGCTCGCCCAGGGCGGCAGCATAGAACTCGTTCGAGACGACCATCACAAAATCGAAAAACTCGCGCTCTATACGCGCGACGGCTGGATTTTCAGCGGCCTCGATCTCCTCACCTTCCGCAAACTGAAACGGAAGCGGGCCATCGCCTCGTCAGGCGGCAAGCCTTACCGCATCACGACGCGTGGCTTGGAACTCGTACGGGGTGAACTGGACAATCGATAAAAACAAACGGGCGGCACTTGATGCCGCCCGTGACAATTATAAAGCTTTTGTTCAGCCGCTTACCACCACTTGGCGGGCGTGAACTTGCCGGCAGCCTGCTCGATGGCATGTGCCGTCTTGAAGAGTGTCTCCTCTTCGAACGGCTTGCCGATGAGTTGCAGGCCGAGCGGCAGGCCCTTGCCGTCCAGGCCGGCAGGCACCGAAAGGCCGGGAAGACCGGCCATGTTGACCGTGATGGTGAAGACGTCCTGGAGGTACATCTTCACGGGATCGGAAGCGAGTTCCTCATCACCGACAGCGAAGGCGGAAGACGGAGTAATCGGCGCCAGAATGGCGTCGACGCCCTCATGGAAGACGTTTTCGAAATCGCGCTTGATCAGCGTGCGGACCTTTTGCGCCTTCAGGTAATAGGCATCGTAGTAACCGGCTGACAGCACGTAGGTGCCGACCATGATACGGCGCTGCACTTCCTTGCCGAAACCGGCTGCACGGCTCTTCTCGTACATGTCGGCAATGTCCTTGCCGTCGACGCGCAGGCCGTAACGTACGCCATCATAACGAGCGAGGTTGGACGAAGCTTCCGCGGGCGCGACGATGTAATAGGCAGGAAGCGCGTATTTGGTGTGCGGCAGCGAGATATCGACCACTTCGGCACCGGCATCGCGCAGCCATTCGACGCCCTTTGCCCAGAGCTTTTCGATTTCTTCCGGCATGCCATCGACGCGATATTCCCTGGGGATACCGATCTTCAGGCCCTTGAGCGACTGGCCGATGGCCTTTTCGTAATCCGGCACCGGCAGGTCGACGGAGGTCGTATCCTTTGCGTCAACACTCGCCATCGTCTTCAACAGGATAGCGGCGTCGCGCACGTCACGTGCGATCGGGCCGGCCTGATCGAGCGAGGAAGCATAAGCAACGATGCCGTAACGCGAGCAACGGCCATAAGTAGGCTTGATGCCGACAGTGCCGGTAAAGGCCGCCGGCTGGCGGATGGAGCCGCCGGTGTCGGTTGCCGTGGCGCCAGCGCACAGATGCGCGGCAACGGCTGCGGCCGAACCGCCGGAGGAACCACCGGGCACCAGCTTCTGCTCGGAGCCGTTGGCGCGCCAGGGGTTGATGGCCGGACCGTACCAGGAGCTTTCGTTGGACGAGCCCATGGCGAACTCGTCCATGTTGAGCTTGCCGAGCATGACGGCGCCCTGGTCCCAGAGGTTCTGGGTGACGGTCGATTCGTATTTCGGCTTGAAGCCATCGAGAACATGCGAACACGCCTGCGTGTGCACGTCACGGGTGGCGAAAAGGTCCTTCACGCCGAGCGGAACGCCTTCCAGCTCGCCCGCCGCGCCTGCGGCGATTCGGCCATCGGAGGCTTTCGCCATGTCGCGCGCCTTTTCAGGCGTCAAGGCAACATAGGCGTTCAGCGCGCCGTTGGCGGCGTCGATGGCGGCAATATAGGCGTCGGTCAGCTCGAGGGCGGAAAACTCTTTCGCCTTCAGCTTTTCGCGGGCTTCGGCAATGGTCAGGCTCGTCAGGTCGGTCATGGTCGGCAACGGCTTTCGAAATCTTGGAAAAATCGGGCGGCAAACGGCGGTCGGCTTACTCGACCACTTTCGGAACCATGAAGAAGTCCCGGTCGGTCGCAGGCGCATTGGCGACGATGTCTTCCGCCTTGTTGCCGTCGGTCACGACGTCGGCACGCTTTTTCATATCCACGGGGGTAACGGAGGTCATCGGCTCGACGCCGTCAACATTCACTTCCGAAAGCTGCTCCACGAAACCGAGTATGCCGTTCAACTGGCCAAGCATATTTTGTGCTTCGTCTTCAGTAACAGCGATACGGGCAAGGCGCGCAACGCGCTTTACGGTGGCGAGATCGACGGACATGGTTCTACTCCGGTCAGAATTTTCCTAACCGCTATAATCACCATGTCCGCCATTCGCAACGGTAGAAAGCATGTCGCGTAAAACTGTGTAGCGGTTTTGCGGTAGCGACACGCGTCAGCAAAATGTCAGAAGGACAGTATTTCGCCCGGCTTCGGCGTGTGGACGCGCGCATCCGAGCCTTCCATGCCGGCCACGAACTTCTCCGGCGTCTGGTCAACGATCGGGAAGGAACCGTAGTGGCAGGGAATGACGTTGGCGAATTTGAAAAAGCGCTGGCAGGCAAGTGCAGCCACCGCACCACCCATGGTGAAGCGGTCGCCGATTGGCACGAGACCGATATCCGGCTGATGCAATTCGTTGATGAGCTTCATGTCGGAGAAAATATCCGTATCGCCCATATGATAGACGGCCGGACCGTCTTCGAAATGCAGCATCAGTCCATTGGCGTTGCCGAGTGAATGGGAAACGCCATCCTCGGTGATCTGGGCGGACGAATGCAGCGCATTGGTGAAGGTTACGGAAAAACCGTCGAAATGTACCGTGCCGCCGGTATTGCCCATATCGACCTTCGCCACGCCCTTGGTGGAAAGCCAGGCGGCGAGATCGGCATTGGCAAGCACCGTCGCGCCCGTTTCGCGAGCAAGCTGGACGGTATCCCCTACATGATCGCCATGGCCATGGGTCAGGAGAATATGGGTGATGCCTTCAGCCGCGTTTTTCGCATCCTGTCCGGCAAAACCGGGATTGCCGGTGAAAAACGGATCGATAAGGATCTTCGCGCTGCCGTTTTCAAGGCGGAAGGCGGAATGGCCGAGCCAGGTGATTTTCATGGGAAGTTCTCCTTTGTATTGCCCGTATATTATGACATAGGACGGCTTGAACAACCGCACTACCGATATTTCAGAGAGGCGACAATGGCCGCGGATAATGACGATTACGTATATGACGAGGCGACCGGCGAATGGCGGCCTGCGTCCGAGTTGGCCGCAGAAGCTTTGCGCGCGAACGAAGTGCGCGATGCGGCAGGCAATGTGCTTGCGGATGGTGACCAGGTAACGCTGATCAAGGATCTGAAGGTCAAAGGCACCAATACGGTCATCAAGCAGGGCACCGTCATCAAATCGATCCGCCTGACCGGAAACCCGGAAGAAATCGATTGCAGGCACGAGACGGTCAAGGGTCTGGTGCTGCGCACCGAATTCGTCCGCAAAAGATAAAGGACAGCGTACGACATGGCGATACTTACCATCGAGGAGCTCGCGGAAACGCTTCAGCCGGCACAGGCGATTGCGGGCCTCGACCTTGGGACGAAAACCATCGGACTTGCCATGTCGGACCTGTCGCGGCGCTTCGCCACGCCGCGCCCCGTCATCAAACGGGTCAAATTCACTCGGGATGCCGAGGTGCTGCTGGCCTTTGCCGAAAAGGAAAAGGTATCCGCCTTCATCATCGGCCTGCCCATAAACATGGATGGATCTGCCGGACCACGCGCGCAGGCAACACGCGCCTTCGTTCGTACCATGGGGGAAAAAACCGCCCTGCCCTTCATTTTCTGGGATGAACGGCTTTCAACGGTCGCCGCCGAACGTGTGCTTCTGGAAATGGATGTCTCTCGCGCCAAACGGGCCGAACGCATCGATTCGGCAGCCGCAAGCTTCATTCTTCAGGGCGCGCTGGACAGGCTTTCGGCACTCGCCCGCGCAACCGGCTGACGTCCCTGCCACCAATTGGCAATCTGTTTTCGCTTGCGGAAAGCAAGGATCGCAAAAACGATCAGGCTGTCGACCGCTATGGCGCGCGCGACCAGCGGCGGCAGGCTTTCCGGCGGCAGGCCGAGGATATCGCCGTAAATCTGGAATACCAGATCATGCGTCTGACGCGTCAGCATGAAGAAGCTGAAGCTCAAGTCGTAATAGGATAGCCAGTACCAGCTGCCGAGCAATGCAACGGGACCGGCCCAGAGGATCAAAAACCACTTCATGCAGTCTGCTCCCGCGTGAAAATCGTATCGGGAATGCCAGCAAGCACCGCCCAGCGCACCAGAGCCATCAGGCAAAGGTTAAACGCCGGCGCGTCAATATCCAACGGCAGCATAGCAAAAAACGTCATCATGACGCCCAAAGCTGTCCAGCGGCTCACTTGCGGCTCCCTTATACGCAGTCATTGCGCATGGTTAACATTTTGTTAATGCACACTGGACCGGTAACCATGGCTAAGCAAATGAAAGCTGTCGGTATGGTTAACGGTGGCGGGTCCGGCTGTGGAAAACACCCCTCACGAAGCCAACGGCATGCGATGCCCCAAGGTTGCCGGCCCGCTGAAAACATGGTTGATTTTTCGTCAAATATCGGCCGATTTTGTTAAAGCGACGGTCTCGACGGTCTCGCCCGACTCTTTACGCCGGGTTCAGCCGTAAACGCCGCGCACCAGTCTTTTGACGGCGGTTGCAATCTTGTCCCAGTCCTTGTCCGACTTCAACGGCACGCCGGCGAACTGGCCGCTGGTGGCGGCGGAAATCACGAGATGCTGGATGGCGGCAAACAACACGGCATTGACGGCTGCGGTATCCACGCCCTTGGGTGCTGCCAGCGATCCGCGCATGCGCTCCAGCCATTTGCCGAGCGATTTGGCGCGGGCTTCGGCAAGCTGCCTGACCTGCGGCGAGCCATCCGACACTTCCCAGGCAATGATCTTGCAGACGAGAGGATCGCTGCGCAGCGCATCCATGAAATAAAGCGCCAGCTTTTCCATGAGATCGCCATAGGTCAACAGGAACATGCCGCCGGTATCTTCAGGAATACGGTCCTTCACCCAGGATCCGAGATCCTCGCCGATCGCCTCGATCAACCCTTCCAGACCGCCGAAATAACGGTAGATGAGTTGCTTGTCGCATCCGGCGCGGCGGGCAACGGCGTTGATGCCGAAACCCTGAAAGCCCTCTTCGGCCAGAAGCGACCGCGCCGCCTCAAAAATCGCCTTCTCGGTCGCAGCGCGATCCTTGATGCGCTTTTCCGGCTTGTCGGCTGAAATCACCTCTGCGGTCGCCAGCATGCTTCCCTACCCGTCTTTTAAAAGGCCTGACCCAACGGGTTAACAAAGCATGAAGACGAGGACAATGCGGCGGAGTGGCTGGGGAGAAGGTTCCTGTGGATGAGTGAAGATCGAGGACCCGTACCCCGCAAATAATCACTCCAGCGCCATTCCAAACCACACGGTGCCAGGTGTGTCGTGGGTTTCGAGACGTTTGAAGCCGCGGGTTTCCCAAAAGCGAATACCCGCCTGGTTGCGCTCGCTGGCGCCGAGGTGGATGCCGTAGACGTTGTTTTGTCTCGCCATATCCAGCCAGCGCGACAAAAGCCGCGTGCCGCCGCCCTTGCCCTGCGTGCGTGGCAGAAGGTTCAAGTGGATATGGGCCGGAAACGGATCGGTCAGCCAGGTTGGCGTGTGGCGCGGGTGGTGGATGAAATGTGCACGGCGCTGATCGGCGTCCCATGTTTGCTGATCGCCAACGGGGTCGGGATAAAGGGCGCGCAGATGCGGCCACCACTCACGCTCCAGCCGCTCATCATGCAAGGCGGTATCGAGCGCGCCGGCGATGTAACCGCAGACACCCTCTTCGTCTTCCGCCACAAAAACGGCATCGGGCCACAGATGCAGATAAGGCACGGAATAAATATGCCCCACCATGCGACCATCGCGATAAAGCGGGGTGGCATCCTGCCCGGCATCGCCGGTGGCAAGACTGATGGCGTAGAGCGCCTCTTCATCTTCAGGACGGGCGGAGCGGAAGGTCAGCATCTGCTATCGCCCTCCATCTCCATGCGCGCGCACGCGCCCAACGACTGAAAGACAGAAATACGCCCCACGCCAACGCCTTTTCTCAAATCCGATACCCCTCCCACAGGGACTGCAACAACAGCCTTCCACCCTTTATCGGTCAGGACGCGGGCGGATACAATAAATCGATTATATAATTCGGATCAAAGCGAGAATCGAGCATGCCGTAAGTATGTCGCCAACCACCCGCCAGACGGGTTTCGAGGAAGGCGTCTGCGATCTTGCCGGCACCGAGCCGGCAAAGCTCGGCGGCAGCGGCAGCAAGTGCGAATTGCTCCACCAGCAGGCGGGCAGCACCCTCATCGCGTTCCGCAAGCGCGATCGCGGCGCGCAGCACATCCGTGGTCTTTTTGCCGGCGGGTCCGAGATCGCGCTCCAGCGTCTGGAAAACGAGATCGAACAGATCCTTGCCGCGCTGAAGAACACGCAGCACATCCAGCGCCATGACGTTGCCGGAGCCTTCCCAGATGGCATTGACCGGCGCTTCGCGGTAGTGGCGGGCAATCGGCCGTTCTTCCACATAGCCGTTGCCGCCAAGGCACTCCATCGCCTCGTAGATCAACGCCGGCGCGATCTTGCAGCACCAGTATTTCACAATCGGCGTCATCACCCGCGCATAGGCCGCCTCGGCGGCATTGTTGCGGGCGGCATCGAATGCCGATGCCAGCCGGAAGGAGAGTGCCGTCGCGGCTGCGACATCCAGCGCCATATCGGCGAGAACGCGCGTCATGATCGGCTGGCTGACCAGCGTCTTGCCGAAGACGGAACGGCCGCGTGCGAAATGCACGGCTTCGGCGAGCGAAGCGCGCATCATGCCGGCGGATGCCAAAGCGCAGTCGAGCCGCGTCAGCGTCACCATGTCGAGAATGGTGCGCACACCGCTGCCGGGTTCACCCAGAAGATAACCGAAAGCATCGGTGAACTCGACTTCGGCGGAGGCGTTGGAGCGGTTGCCGAGCTTGTCCTTCAGGCGCTGGAAATGCAGGCCGTTGGCGGAACCGTCTTCCAGATAACGCGGCACCAGGAAACAGCCCATGCCGTCGCCCATCTGTGCCAGCATGACGAAACCGTCGCTCATCGGCGCGGACAGGAACCATTTGTGGCCGGACAGGCGATAGATGCCTTCGCCCACCCGCTCTGCCGTGGTGCGGTTGGCGCGCACATCCGTGCCGCCCTGCTTTTCCGTCATGCCCATGCCGACGGTGACGGCGGTTTTCTGCAAGGCCGGTTTCTGCGAGGAATCATATTTCCGCGACAGTATCTTCGGCACCCATTCCTTCTGCACACGCGACGAGGTCATGATGGCGGCGACGGAGGCGCTGGTCATGGTCAACGGGCAGAGATGCCCGGCCTCGAGCTGCGAGGTCAGATAAAATTTGGTGGCGCGCGCCTTGTGTTCATTGCCGCGCGTCTCAGCCGCATTTTCCCAGACGCTGGAATGAAGACCCGATGACATGGAACGGCGCATCAGCGCGTGCCATGCGGGATGGAACTCAACCTGATCGAGACGTTCCCCGCGCGGGCCATGCGTGTGCAGCTGCGGCACGCCCTGATTGGCCATGCGCGCCAGTTCCTGCGCCTCGTGCGAGGTGACGTAACGGCCGAGTTGGTCGAACTCGTCCCTCAGATTGCGTGACAGGCCGGATGTGAGGTCGACGATCAGCGGATCGGAACGATAGGCATTGATACCGGACCATAGGCTAGGCTGGTTTAGTTCGGCGAGCGATTCTTCTGTCCGGTTCATGCCTGTCATTCGCATCCTTCTATCGGGATTCGTGCTTTATTGCGTGTATATGCCAAAACCCGGCTTATCGCATGCTTGCCCGCAAAGCCACCTGTCTTTATAGACCCGTTGACTATTGCGACCCGGAGGACAATTTCCATGGTCTATTTTCCCCACCGCCATCTCCTCGGCATCAAGGGGCTTTCCCATCAGGATATAACCCTGCTTCTCGACAAGGCCGACGAAGCGGTGAAAATCAGCCGTCAGCGCGAGAAAAAAACCTCGACGCTTCGGGGCCTCACGCAGATCAACCTGTTCTTCGAAGCCTCGACCCGGACACAATCCTCCTTCGAACTTGCCGGAAAACGGCTTGGCGCCGATGTGATGAACATGTCGGTCAGCAATTCCTCGGTGAAGAAGGGCGAAACGCTGATTGACACGGCGATGACGCTGAACGCCATGCGCCCCGATGTGCTGATCGTGCGTCACTCCTCGGCCGGTGCCGCAGCCCTTCTCGCGCAGAAGGTTGCCTGCTCTGTGGTCAATGCCGGCGACGGCCAGCATGAACACCCAACGCAGGCCCTTCTCGACGCGCTGACCATTCGCCGCGCCAAGGGTGATCTTTCGGGAATAACGGTGGCGATCTGCGGCGACGTGCTGCATTCGCGCGTTGCCCGCTCCAACATCATCCTGCTCAACCAGATGGGCGCGCGCGTGCGCGTCGTGGCTCCCGCGACGCTCCTTCCCTCCGGTATCCGCGACATGAGCGTCGAGGTCTTCCATGACATGAAGGAAGGCCTGAAGAACGCCGATGTTGTGATGATGCTGCGCCTGCAGCGCGAGCGCATGTCCGGCTCCTTCGTGCCTTCGGTGCGCGAATATTTCCACTATTACGGTCTCGATGCCGAAAAGTTGAAGGCAGCGAAAGAAGACGCGCTGGTCATGCATCCCGGCCCGATGAACCGTGGCGTGGAAATCTCCTCCGAAGTGGCTGATGGTCCGCAGAGCGTCATCGAAAGCCAGGTGGAAATGGGGGTTGCCGTGCGCATGGCCGTCATGGAAACCCTGCTTGTCTCGCAAAATCAGGGTGAGCGCGTATGAGTGCCGTGACCGTTCTCAAAAACCTTCGCATCGTTGATCCCTCCCGCAATCTGGACGAGGTGGGCAGCATCGTCATCGGTGCCGATGGCACGATCCTCGCCTCCGGCGGGCAGGCACACAACCAGGGTGTGCCCGAGGGTGCGACGGTTCGCGACTGCAAGGGACTGCTGGCCGTTCCCGGTCTGGTGGATGCCCGCGTCTTTGTCGGTGAGCCGGGCGGCGAACACCGTGAAACCATCGAATCCGCATCGCGCGCGGCGGCGGCTGGCGGCGTCACCAGCATCATCGTCATGCCGGACACCGACCCTGTTATCGACGACATTGCGCTGGTCGAATACGTAAAAAAGGCGGCACGCGACAAGGCGCTCGTCAATGTGCATCCCGCCGCAGCCCTGACCAAGGGCCTCAACGGCGAGGAAATGACCGAGATCGGCATGCTGAAGGAAGCCGGTGCGGTTGCCTTCACCAATGGCCGCAGGGCGCTTTCCGACACGCTGGTGCTGCGCCGCGCCATGACCTATGCGCGCGAATTGGGTGCGGTGATTGCACTTGAGACCCGCGACAAATATATCGGCGGCGGCGACATGAACGAGGGGCTTTTCGCAAGCTGGCTCGGTCTGTCCGGAATCCCCAAGGAAGCCGAAATCATTCCGCTGGAGCGCGACCTGCGCATTGCCGGTCTGACGCAGGCGATCTACCACGCCGCCAAGATTTCCGTGCCGGAATCGGCAGAAGCGATCCGTCTTGCCCGGCAGCGGGGCGTCAAGGCGACCTGCGGCATCTCGATCAACCATCTGACGCTGAACGAGAACGATATCGGCGAATACCGTACCTTCTTCAAGCTCTCACCTCCCTTGCGAGCCGAAGACGACCGCAAGGCCATGGTCGAGGCGCTGAAGGACGGCACGATCGACATCATCGTTTCCTCGCACGACCCGCAGGATGTGGACACCAAGCGCCTGCCCTTTTCGGATGCGGCAAGCGGTGCGGTGGGGCTGGAAACCATGCTGGCGGCGGCGCTTCGCCTTCACCACAGCGGCGAGGTTCCGCTGATGCGGCTGATCGATGCGCTTTCCACCCGCCCGGCGAAAATCTTCGGTCTGGATGCGGGAACGCTTAAAGCCGGCGCGAAAGCCGATATCACGCTGATCGACCTCGACGAGCCTTGGCTGGTTGCGAGAGATCAACTGGTGTCGAAATCCAAGAATACGCCGTTTGAGGATGCCCGTTTCAGCGGCCGCGCTGTCGCCACTTATGTGGCTGGCAAAGCGGTTCATTCCTTGGCATAAGATCACGGACATGGGATCACGCAGGCGCGCGACGAGAGGGAACGTTGAATGAGTGCTTTGACTGACTGGCAGACGGCGCCTGCCCTTCTCGCGCTTGCGGCGCTGATTGGCTATCTATTCGGCTCGATACCCTTCGGCCTGCTTCTTACCCGCATGGCGGGGCTGGGCGATGTGCGCAAGATTGGTTCCGGCAATATTGGCGCCACCAATGTGCTGCGCACCGGCAACAAGAAACTCGCCGCAGCGACATTGCTGCTCGATGCGCTGAAGGGCACCGCCGCAGTGCTCGTCGCCAATGCGCTCTGGGGTTACGAGGCGTCGCTGGTTGCCGGTTTCTTTGCCTTTCTCGGCCATCTGTTTCCGGTGTGGCTCGGCTTTAAAGGCGGCAAGGGCGTTGCCGTCTATATCGGCGTGCTTCTCGGCGCTGCACCCCTGATGATGCTGGCTTTTGCGCTGATCTGGCTCGCAACCGCGTTCATCACCCGGTATTCCTCGCTGTCGGCGCTGGTTGCCATGCTTGTGATCCCGGTCGCCCTCTGGATAGTCGGGCCTGAAAAGACGGCACTGCTGGTAACGTTGCTCAGCGTGATTTCCTGGTGGAAACACCGGGAAAACATCGCACGGCTTCTGGCCGGCACGGAAAGCAGGATCGGGCAAAAGGGCTAAGGCCCGCTTTAGGGATACGTCATGCCGCATGAGGAAACGACACGGCAGGGCATCAAGCTTTCCGCGCGGCAGCGGGTCGCATGGCTTCGGCTGATCCGCAGCGACAATATCGGCCCCGTCACCTTCCGCGAACTCATCAATCATTTTGGCAGCGCTGAAAAAGCGCTCTCTGCCCTGCCCGAGCTTTCAAGGCGCGGCGGTTCATTGCGCAGCCCGCGCATTGCCACACAGGCGGAAGCGGAAGCCGAAATCGAAGTCGCAGACACATTCGGCGCTCGTTTCGTCGGCATCGGTGAGCCGGACTATCCGCCTGCCCTGCGACAGCTCGACGGCGCACCGCCACTGATCGCCATGAAGGGATCGGCATGCACCGCAACAAGACCTTGCGTCGGCATTGTCGGATCACGTAACGCCTCCATCAACGGCGCGAAATTCGCCGCGATGCTGGCGCGCGATTGCGGTCGTGCGGGCTATACGATCGCTTCCGGGCTGGCGCGCGGCATCGATGCGGCAGCACACCGGGCGAGCCTCGCAACCGGCACGGTGGCCATGCTGGCGGGCGGTCTCGATCGTCCCTACCCGCAGGAAAATTTCGAGCTCTTGCAGGACATCTACGAACAGGGCGGCGCGACGATCAGCGAAATGCCCTTCGGCTGGGAGCCACGCGCGCGGGATTTCCCCCGCCGCAACCGGCTGATATCAGGCGTCTCGCTCGGCGTCGTCATAGTGGAAGCGGCGGAACGCTCCGGTTCGCTGATCACGGCGCGGCTTGCCGGCGAAGCGGGCCGGCTGGTTTTCGCCGTGCCAGGCTCCCCACTCGACGCGCGCTGCGAAGGCACCAACCGGCTGATCAAGGAAGGCGCGATGCTGACCACGGGGGCGGCCGATATTCTCGATGCGCTACGACCGCTGATGGAACCGCAATTGCCCTATGACCGCAAGGTCGAGGAACCACGATCCGATGAGGAGATGTCACCGCCCGGAGATGACGAGCGCAGCATCATTGCCGCAGCCCTCGGGCACTCGCCCGTCGAAACGGACGATATCATTCGCCACACGGGTTTTTCCGCAGCCACGGTTCACATGGTGCTGCTGGAACTCGATATTGCCGGGCGGTTAAACCGGCACGCCGGGGGGCGGGTTTCGCTCCTCGCGGATTGAAAGCTTGCGCCGCCCGCTCTGGATATCGCCGACTTCCACATAGGCCATTTCAATCAGATAGCACAGCATGTCGGCGCCCTCGCGATTGGCGACGAGCCTCAGTTCCGCGAGCATCTGGCGAATGTAAGCCAAGTTCTCTCTGGTCCCTTCATTATCGGCATTATTGTTTGTTGCGTTCGGGACCATATATCTATCCTGGAAATTCAACCTGAAACAAAGAGCATTACGTCAATTCAAATCATGTTGGTCACTATAACCAATTTACCAAAGATTGCAATACAACGATAGATTATCCATAGGTTGCAATCGCCTTGGAGCGATAAAATCGGGCTTGCCTCTTGACCCGCGCGCATTACCTGTCCATGTCGAATTATAAAGAAGGCTAATTGCGGCATTATGCCGTGATCCGGCTATGTTAACGGACCAGTTCCAGAGAAAAACAATATGAATGTCGTCGTCGTAGAATCTCCTGCCAAAGCCAAGACGATCAACAAGTATCTTGGTCCGGGCTACAAGGTTCTTGCATCCTTTGGCCACGTCCGGGACCTTCCTGCCAAGGACGGATCTGTGCTGCCCGACCAGGACTTCGAAATGTCCTGGGAGGTCGATAGCGCATCCGCCAAGCGCATGAAGGACATTGCCGACGCGGTGAAATCCTCCGACGGCCTGTTTCTCGCAACCGACCCGGATCGCGAGGGTGAAGCGATTTCCTGGCATGTGCTTGATCTCTTGAAGAAGAAGCGCGTTCTCGGCGACAAGCCCGTGAAGCGCGTGGTCTTCAACGCCATCACCAAAAAAGCGGTACTGGACGCGATGGCGAACCCGCGCGACATCGACGTGCCGCTGGTCGATGCCTATCTTGCCCGCCGTGCGCTGGATTATCTCGTCGGTTTCAACCTGTCGCCGGTTTTGTGGCGCAAGCTGCCGGGCGCCCGTTCCGCCGGCCGCGTGCAGTCCGTTTCGCTGCGTCTCGTCTGCGACCGCGAAGCCGAGATCGAGCGTTTTGTCTCCGAGGAATACTGGAACATCAGCGCGCTGTTGAAGACACCGCGCGGTGACGAGTTCGAGGCGAAGCTGGTTTCCGCCGATGGCAAGAAGCTGCAAGGCCGTTCGATCAAGACCGGAGATGACGCCAACCGCCTGAAGGCGCTCCTGGAAGGCGCGACCTATATTGTCGATACGGTCGAGGCGAAACCCGTCAAGCGCAATCCCGGCCCGCCCTTCACCACCTCGACGCTGCAGCAGGCTGCCTCCTCGCGCATGGGCTTTTCCGCCTCGCGCACCATGCAGGTGGCCCAGAAGCTTTATGAAGGTATCGACATCGGCGGCGAAACCGTTGGTTTGATCACCTATATGCGTACCGACGGCGTGCAGATGGCGCCGGAGGCGATCGATGCCGCACGCCGCGCCATCGGCGAGCAGTTCGGCGACCGCTATGTGCCGGAAAAGGCGCGCTTCTACTCGACCAAGGCAAAGAACGCCCAGGAAGCGCACGAAGCTATCCGTCCGACCGATTTTAACCGCACACCGGATCAGGTTAAGCGTTACCTCGATCCAGACCAGCTGCGTCTATACGAACTGGTCTGGAAGCGCGGCATCGCCAGCCAGATGGCGTCGGCTGAAATCGAGCGTACCACCGTGGAAATTCTGGCGGACAAGGACGGTGAAAAGGCCGGGCTTCGTGCCGTCGGTTCCGTCATCCGCTTCGACGGCTTCATTGCCGCCTATACCGACCAGAAAGAAGATGGCGAGCAGAGCGACGACGGTGACGATGAAGGCCGCCTGCCGCAGATCAATGCGCGCGAGAACCTCGCCAAGCAGAAGATCAACGCCAGCCAGCACTTCACCGAGCCGCCGCCGCGTTATTCTGAAGCCTCGCTCATCAAGAAGATGGAAGAACTCGGCATCGGCCGTCCTTCCACCTATGCGGCGACACTGAAGACGCTAAGCGACCGCGAATATATCATCATCGACAAACGCAAGCTCATTCCCCATTCGCGCGGACGGCTGGTGACGGCTTTCCTCGAAAGCTTCTTTGCCAAATATGTCGAATACGACTTCACCGCCGATCTGGAAGAAAAGCTCGACCGCATTTCCGCGGGCGAACTGGACTGGAAGCAGGTGCTGCGCGATTTCTGGAAGGATTTCTTCGCGCAGATCGAAGATACCAAGGAATTGCGCGTCACCAACGTGCTGGATGCGCTCAATGAAGTTCTGGCTCCGCTGGTCTTCCCCAAGCGTGAGGACGGTTCCGATCCGCGCATCTGTCAGGTTTGCGGCACCGGCAATCTTTCGCTGAAGCTCGGCAAATATGGCGCTTTTGTCGGTTGCTCCAATTATCCGGAGTGCAACTTTACCCGCCAGCTCACGTCCGATGGCTCGGAAGCCGAAGCTTCCGTGTCCAACGAGCCGAAAGCGCTGGGTGCCGATCCGATGACCGGCGAGGAGTTGACGCTTCGGTCTGGCCGTTTCGGCCCGTACATCCAGCGCGGCGATGGCAAGGAAGCCAAGCGCTCCTCGCTGCCCAAGGGCTGGAAGCCTGAGGACATCGACCACGAAAAGGCGCTGGCGCTCATCAACCTGCCGCGCGATATCGGCAAGCATCCCGAAACCGGCAAGATGATTTCCGCCGGGCTTGGCCGCTACGGACCCTTCCTGTTGCATGACGGTTCCTATGCCAACCTCGAAAGCATCGAAGACGTGTTCTCGATCGGCCTCAACCGTGCCGTTACCGTCATTGCAGAGAAGCAGAGCAAGGGACCGGGGCGCGGCCGCAACGGCACGCCTGCGGCGCTGAAGGAACTGGGTGATCACCCCGATGGCGGCCCGATCACCGTCCGCGACGGGCGTTACGGCGCTTACGTCAACTGGGGCAAGGTCAACGCCACCATTCCAAAGGGGCAGGATCCGACCTCCGTGACGCTGGACGAATCGCTGGTGCTGATTGCCGAGCGCATCGCCAAGACCGGAACCGGCGGCAAGCCCGCCAAGGCCAAGAAACCTGCTGCCAAGAAGGCCGAGGGCGACACAGCCGCAAAGCCGAAGGCGACAAAAGCCAAGGCCGCAACGAAAAGCAAGACGGCTGCCAAGCCGAAAGCCGCAGCCAAACCCAAGAAGGCAGAATCGTGAGCAAGGCGCCGCGTCAGAGACAGGGTTCCGCCAGCGACGGCTTCGGACGTACCGGGCGCGGCAAGCGGGCAAACGAAGGTGAAGGCATCATCCATGGCGAGGTGCCTTCCCGCGAAGTGCTGCTGAAATTCATCGCCGAGCATCCGCAGCAGGCCTCCAAGCGCGAAATCGCCAAAGCTTTCGGGCTGAAGGGCGACGACCGCGTTGTGCTCAAGGCACTGCTGAAGGAGCTTGAAAGCGACGGCATGGTGCAGAAGAGCCGCAAGACGCTGACGCGACCGGGTGGCCTGCCGCCGGTGACGGTTCTCGACATCACCACCCGCGACAAGGACGGCGAATTGATCGGCCGGCCTGCCGAATGGCCTGAAGATCAGGGCGCGGCCCCCGCCGTGCTCATCCGCCAGTCCTCGCAGGATCGCAGTAAGAAAGCCCCTGCCGCCGGTCTCGGCGATCGCATTCTGGCAAAAATCTTCCCCTCCAAGGACAGCCTCGGCCCGGCCTACACGGCCCGCGTCGTCAAGCTGATCGACCGTCGTCAGAACGCACTGCTTGGCGTGTTCAAGGAAACGGAAGGCGGCGGCGGACGCCTGATGCCGATCGACCGGCGCGGTGAGGAAATGGTCATCGACCCCGAGGGTGTCGGCGATGCCAAGGACGGCGACCTGATCGAGGTGGAAACCTCGCGCAACAGCGGTCGTTACGGCCTGACACGCGCAAAGGTTCTGTCGGTCGTCGGCTCAGTTGCCTCGGAAAAGGCGATCTCGATGATCGCGATCCATGCCCACGGTATTCCGCACATCTTCCCGCCGAATGTTCTGGCCGAGGCGGATGCCGCAAAGCCCGCGACCATGTCGCACCGTGAAGACTGGCGCGACCTGCCGCTGATCACGATCGATCCGGCCGACGCCAAGGACCATGACGACGCGGTCTATGCCGAACTCGACCCCTCGCCCGACAATCCTGATGGAGTGATCGTCACCGTCGCCATCGCCGACGTGTCATGGTATGTGCGATCAGGCGCACCGCTCGACCGCGAGGCGCTAAAGCGCGGTAACTCCGTCTATTTCCCTGATCGTGTCGTGCCGATGCTGCCGGAACGCATCTCCAACGACCTCTGTTCGCTGAAGGAAGGCGTCGACCGCCCTGCCCTTGCTGTGCGGATGACCTTCTCGAAGGAAGGCCGCAAGGCGAGCCACACTTTCCATCGCATCATGATGAAGAGTGCCGCCAAGCTCTCCTACCAGCAGGCGCAGGCCGCAATCGACGGCCGCCCGGACGACAAGACCGGCACGCTGCTGGAGCCGATCCTGAAGCCGCTGTGGCACGCCTATGCCGTGATGAAGCGCGGCCGCGACCGCCGCCAGCCGCTGGAACTCGACATGCCGGAGCGCAAGATCCAGCTCAGGCCGGACGGCACGGTGGACAAGGTCGTCATTCCCGAACGCCTCGACGCGCACAAGCTGATCGAGGAAATGATGATCCAGGCGAACGTCGCCGCCGCCGAGACGCTGGAAAAGAAAAAGCAGCGGCTGGTCTACCGCGTGCATGACGCCCCCACACTCACCAAGCAGGAAGTGCTGCGCGAATTCCTCGGCACCATCGGCATTTCCATGGCCAAGGGTGTCGCGATGCGCGCCAATTCCTTCAACGGCATTCTGGCGCGCGCACTCGACACGCCGCACCAGATCATGGTCAACGAGATGGTGCTGCGCAGCCAGAGCCAGGCGATCTACAGCCCGGAAAACATCGGCCATTTCGGTCTAAACCTGATGAAGTACGCGCATTTCACCTCACCGATCCGCCGTTATGCCGATCTGATCGTGCATCGGGCGCTGGTCGGATCGCTAGGCCTCGGCGAAGGCGGCATCACCCCGCAGGAAGAGGCGACGCTGGACGATATCGCCGCCGAAATCTCGACCTTCGAGCGCCGTGCCATGGCCGCCGAGCGCGACACCATCAACCGGCTGATCGCGCACCATCTTTCCGAACGCGTCGGTGAAGAGTTCGACGGCCGCGTCGCGGGTGTCACGAAGGCGGGACTATTTGTCGCGCTGCCGCAGTTTGGCGCCGACGGGTTTGTTCCTATATCTACACTTGGAACCGACTATTTCCTCTACGACGAAGCCCATCAGGCTCTGACGGGGGAAAAGACGGGTCTCGGTTATCAGCTTGGCGATACGGTTCAGGTGCGGCTCGCGGAAGCGGTACCGTTGGCTGGTGCGCTGCGGTTTGAAATGCTGAGCCCGGGGCGCAAGATGCCGGTCGGCTCGCGGTCGTTCCACAAGGCAGGCCGGCGGACATCACGTCCTTCCGCCAAGCCGGGAACAAGGCCGCCGAGAGGACGTCGGTGACAAGACCGCGTCAAGCGGTTAAGACAAACGGGAGAAGGACTTCAGGATGAGTGCAAATCAGGGCTCGGAAACGGTTACCTTCGGAGATGGAAGCGCGGAGCGTCCGCTTGGCCGTTCGATCATGCGCGGCATGGCCAATCGCTGCCCGGCCTGCGGCAGCGGTCGCCTGTTTCGGGCCTTCCTGAAGCCGGTGGACAATTGCGCGGCCTGCGGCGAGGAAATGCATCATCACCGCTCCGACGACCTGCCGCCCTATATTTCCATCGTCATCATCGGCCATATCGCCGTTGGCGGCTTCATGATGACCGATCTCGTGCTTTCCGTTCCCATGTGGGTGCACTTCGCCATCTGGGTGCCTATCACCATTCTGGCCGCGCTTCTGACGCTGCAACCGATCAAGGGTGGCGTCATCGGCCTGCAATGGGCGCTTAGAATGCACGGCTTCGACGGAAAACAGCCAAAAGTGCAGATCGACGGCTCCTCCCACTGACGGCGGGCGGGAATTTGCACGTGTCCGAGTTTCCCTCGAGCACCCAGGCGGCGAGCGGCCCCTTGCGGCCCCGCGATGCCGCCTCGATCATCCTGTTTGATCGTTCCGGCCCTGCTATTCGCGTGCTGATGGGCCGGCGCAGTAATGCCCACATATTCATGCCAGGCGCTTACGTGTTTCCCGGTGGCAAACGCGATCCGCGCGACCACGCCCTGCCCTTCTCCAGCGATCTGCACCCCGCGGTGCTGCGCAGCCTCACCACGTCTGCCGCGCGCCGCCTGAGCGCTGCCGGGGCACGGGCGCTGGCGCTTGCCGCCGCGCGCGAGCTCTTGGAGGAAACCGGCGTCGATATGGGCATGGACGCTGACGGTCCGGACCTTTCGCGTTTTCGATATGTGGCGCGCGCGATCACCCCGCCCGGCAATATCAGGCGCTACGACACGCGATTCTTTTGCTGTTACGCCGACGAGTTGCGGCTGGATACCCGGCTAATCAGGGATTCAGATGAGCTGCACAATGTGCAATGGCTTGACATGACAGCGCTTTCCAGTCTGAACATGCCGAAAATCACACGTACGGTTCTCGAAGATGTCACAAAACTCATGATAGGTGATCCGTCACTGCCCTTTGAAAGCCCCGCGCGGCTCTATGTCACGCGCCACGGCCGATTCATTCGAGACTTTGTATAAAGGCCGTCATGTCACAAATGAAATGCGAAGCGGACGCCATTCACTGGCCCTCACTGATCGCCGCCATCTCCGCCATCAGTGCGGTCGGTGTCGCCATCGGCCTTGGCCTGCCGCTCCTGTCGATCATCCTTGAGAAGCGCGGCATCTCCTCCACCATGATCGGGGTAAATTCGGCAATGGCCGGCGTTGCGGCGATGATGGCAGCGCCGGTGACCACCAAGATCGCCCATGATTTCGGCGTGGCGCGAACGATGCTATTTGCCGTTGTCGTGTCGGCTCTGAGTGCGCTCTGTTTCTATTTCGCCGACGCCTTCTGGATGTGGTTTCCGCTGCGAATCGTCTTCCATGGCGCAACCACCACGCTGTTCATCCTCTCCGAATACTGGATCAACATGACCGCGCCGCCGAAAAAACGCGGCATGGTTCTCGGCATCTACGCCACCGGACTTGCGGTTGGCTTTGCGGTTGGCCCGTTATTGTTTTCCGTGGTCGGCAGCGATGGCATCCTGCCATTTCTGGTCGGGGCGGCAATCATACTGCTTGCCGCGATCCCGATCTTCCTCGCGCGCGGCGAAAGCCCGGAGCTGAGCGAAAGGCCGAACCACCATTTCGCCCGTTATATATGGCTGGTGCCGATGGCTTCTGCGGCGGCCTTCGTGTTCGGCGCCGTGCAAGCGGGCGGTCTGTCGCTCTTTCCCATCTATGCGACCCGGGAAGGCTTCAACGAATCGCAGGCGGCACTTCTGCTGACCGTGATGGGCATCGGCAACATGGTCTTCCAGATACCGATCGGCCTGCTTTCGGACCGGATGAAGGACCGGCGCACAATGTTGGCGCTGATGGCCTTTGCGGGCGTTTGCGGCACGCTGGCGTTGCCCTTGCTGGTGGATAGATGGATTCTCGTCGCGGCCCTGCTGCTGTTCTGGGGCGGCCTCGTATCCGGCATGTATACCGTCGGCCTCACCCATCTGGGATCGCGTCTCAAAGGGGCCGATCTGGTGGCCGCCAACGCCGCCTTCATCTTCTGCTATGCCATGGGCACAATAGCCGGACCACAGGCAGTCGGCATTTCCATGGATGTTGCGGGTACCGATGGTTTCGCCTGGGCGCTTGCCGTGTTTTTCGGGCTTTACGTGGTGCTTTATGCCTTCCGTTTTGTTTTCAGGGCAAAACAGACTTGACTTTTCAGGCGCGATACGTAGTTTCGCGCCAGATTTAGCCGAGGTGAGAAGCGCCTGCGGCTTCTCTTTTGTTTAAAGGCAGGACGACCATGGCGAAAGCTACAACAATCAAGATCAAGCTGCTGTCGACAGCCGACACCGGTACCTTCTACGTCACCACCAAGAACAGCCGTACGTTCACGGACAAGATGACGAAGACGAAGTATGACCCGGTTGTACGCAAGCACGTTGAATTCAAGGAAACCAAGATCAAGTAATTCTTGATCGGGTTCTCCGGCAAAAGCGCGCCCAACGGGCGCGTTTTTTGTTTGTACGGAAGGGATGCCGCCAACGGCATTCTTTGCGCCAGCGCCCTCGCAAGGCCCGGCACGGGCCAACGAATCGCGACCTTCGTCGTTGCGGTTCTTGAGTTTGGAACTTAATCGGCGCTATCGGCACGGCGGGAAAGCTCTTTATCACCGTCTCACCAAACCACGGTCTCGCCTAGTCAGCGCCTCTCCTAACCAGCGTCTCATCGGCCAAATGCGCCAACCGCTGCGACAGGCGCCGCCTGCGCGCGCAGCCGGATGTGCTGCGCTATAAGCGGCAGCACAAGCACAGAATATTTGGGGAGATAAGGCGGTCGGCCAACGATGTGATCACGGCACGAGGAACCGATTCGGACATCGTCAGCCGACCGACCCCACGATCCAGGAGATGCGGCGGACCTGAGCATCATGGGGCATTCAAACTACGCAATACCAGCCCCTGACGACCGAAACATCAGCGGTGTAAACCGCCATGGTTTCTTCATCACTAGACGGAAAAACCGCCGGAAGAACTGTTATTCTCGATTGGGAGTGTGCGCAGAAGTAAAATAAAAATCAACAAATTCTTAAGCCAGAGATACATCACCTGGAAAACATGGTTAAATATACAACGCTGGCACACTATAGTTCCGTGAGCGATTGAATTCAACGTATTTTTCAACTTGAACTCTATTAACCCTGTTTAACTTCATCCCTTCATTGCAAGAAGATAAAATACTGGCAAGGTCAGGGCCTTGGCGCTTGCCAAAGTTTGCCATCAGATCTTTGGGCGGCTATCGATACCGGTAAATGTCGAAAGTCTCAAAAGGCGGCACGATTTGTCCGCCTCACGGGCCGGCCAGCACCTTCAGGCGGCGGCCGCCACGACGCGGTTGCGTCCTGTGTGTTTCGCCTCGTAGAGCGCCTTGTCTGCATGTCTCAGAAGCTCGTCCGGCGCGCCGAATGCTCCACTGCTGGTGGCGATGCCGAGCGAAGCCGTGATACTCAACTCACGGTCGATGGAACGAACGTGAAACGGCTCGTCTTCGATGATTGCCCGCAGGCGTTCGGCAACGCTTGTGGCAAGCTCCATCGGCGTGTCGGGCATCACAACCACGAATTCCTCCCCGCCATAACGGCAGGCAAGATCGGCGCCGCGCACCGTGCTGCGGATGCGGGCTGCAAACTCGCGCAGAACCTCATCGCCGACATCGTGGCCATAGGTATCGTTGACCAACTTGAAGCGGTCGATATCGGTCATGCAAATGGAAATAGGGCGGCCACGGACGGCGGCACGGTCGAAAAGTATCTTTAGATGGTTGTCGAGATAACGGCGATTGTTGAGACCGGTCAGCCCATCAACGATCGCAAGCTCCATCGTGTGCTGGAGATTGAGCCGCAGATGCTCGTTATAGCGCTTGCGCCGGATCTGCGTCAGAGACCGGGCGACAAGTTCGTTGGGATCGATAGGGCGGAGAATATAATCGTTCACGCCAAGATCGAGCGCCCGCGCGACCATGTCGTCCGCCCCCTGCTCCGCCACCAGAAGCAACGGCAGGAACCGGGTACGCTCCAGCGAACGAAGCTGCGAACACAGTCTCAGCGGATCGTAATCCTCAAAATTGGAATTGACGATGACAAGCTCGAAGGGGTTGCTCGCCGCCTTCAGCAGAGCCGCCTGAGGCTCCGTGACGGCATCGACCTCGGCAACCGGCTTCAGCGCCCTGACGATGCGTTCCTGCGAGCTTGCGCGGCCATCCGCCACCAGAACGCGGCCAGGCGTCTGCATGAGGCCATCGCTGCGCAGCATCTCCTCGATGCCGATCTCGCGCGCGGTCTCGGCCCGCAGCCGCAATTCGTCACTGACGGCCTTGAGGCGCACGAGGCTTTTGACACGGGCGATCAATTGAAGGTCGTTAACGGGCTTGGTCAGAAAATCATCGGCGCCGGCTTTCAGGCCGCGCACGCGGTCCGAGGGCTGATCGAGTGCGGTGACCATGACAACAGGAATATGCGCCGTTTTCGGATTGGCCTTCAGTCTTTCGCAGACCTCGAAACCGTCCATGCCAGGCATCATGATGTCGAGCAGGATGATATCGACCTGTTCCTGGTCGCAGATATCGAGCGCCTTGAAACCATCCTCGGCGGTTACGACGTCGAAATATTCCGCGACAAGCCGGGCTTCGAGAAGCTTTACGTTTGCGGGTATGTCGTCAACAACCAGAACTCTCGCCGTCATAACAGTTCCCCAACCGCCTTACGCATCGCCTAGATAGGTCTTGATGATTTCGATGAATTTCGGAACGGAGATCGGCTTGGACACATAGGCCTCGCATCCGCCCTGACGAATGCGCTCCTCATCCCCCTTCATGGCGAAGGCCGTGACCGCGATGACCGGAATGACATGCAGCTCGTCATCCTCCTTCAGCCATTTCGTCACCTCCAGCCCGGAAACCTCCGGCAGCTGAATATCCATGAGAATGAGGTCCGGGCGATGCTTGCGGGCAAGATCCAGCGCTTCCATGCCGTTGCGCGTCTGGATCGTCGTATAGCCAGACGCCTCGATCAGGTCACGAAAGAGCTTCATGTTCAGCTCGTTGTCTTCGACTATCATGACCTGCTTGGGCATGGTGGGCAGTCCCCGTTTCGCTTTGAAACCTTCTTCCAGACATATAGGGTGCCAGAGAACCGATTCCATCGTCCATTTGTTGCGCAAGGCTAGAACGATTTGGTTTCAAAATAGGTAACTTCGGTAGAGAAATGCTGAGAGATACAAAAAACAAAGACAATGCCGGAAAAGATCCGCAAGAAACGGCGGCCGCCATACTTGGCTGGCTGGCAAACGAGCCGGAAATGCTCGGGCGTTTTCTGGCGCTGAGCGGATTGCAGGCCAATATGCTGCGCCATGCCGCCAACGATCCCGGCTTTCTGGCGGGGCTCACCGATTTTCTGATGAGCCACGAACCAGACCTCATGGCCTTCTGCGCGGCGACCGACACATCCCCCGAAACGGTTGCCGCCGCCTGGCACCATTTTTCCGGCCCGGGGCTGGATTCGGGTGGGTATTGACAGGCCACCCCTTGAGCCGCCGTCACGGCCGGAGTATGGTCGGCGACGTTCTGGTTTTGTTTTCGGCCCATGTCCACGTCGCATCTCTATGATCCCGGTTTTTGCCGCGACTGTCTGGCCGGCCAGCCAGCGGAGCTGAGGCGTTGTCGCGCCTGCGGCAGTCCCCGCCTCGTCTACCATGACGAACTCTACGACCTCAGCATCGCTCATATCGATTGCGACGCCTTTTACGCCTCCGTTGAAAAACGGGACAATCCCGAGCTTGCCGACAAGCCGTTGATCATCGGCGGCGGAAAACGCGGCGTGGTTTCCACTGCCTGCTACATTGCCCGCATCCAGGGCGTGCGCTCCGCCATGCCGATGTTCAAGGCGCTGGAAGCCTGCCCGGACGCCGTAGTCATCAAGCCCGACATGGAAAAATACAGCCGCGTCGGCCGTCAGATCCGAACCATGATGCAGGATTTGACGCCGCTCGTGCAGCCGCTTTCCATAGACGAGGCGTTTCTCGATCTTTCCGGAACGGAGAGGCTGCATCACGATCCGCCTGCCCGGGTTCTGGCGAAATTTGTGAAACGGGTGGAAAAAGAAGTGGGCGTTACCGTCTCGGCCGGGCTGTCCTACTGCAAATTTCTGGCCAAGGTCGCGTCCGACCTTAAAAAACCGCGCGGCTTTTCGGTGATCGGCGAAGCGGAAGCGCTTTCCTTTCTGGCAGAACGGCCCGTCACGACGATATGGGGCGTTGGAAAGGCGTTTGCGGCGACGCTGGAGGCGGACGGCATCCGCATGATCGCGCAGTTACAGGAGATGGAGGAAGGCGACCTGATGCGCCGCTATGGCGTGATGGGACAACGGCTGTTCCGGCTTTCGCGCGGCATCGATGAACGGCACGTGCACAATAACGACCCGGTGAAAAGCGTGTCTTCCGAGACCACCTTCTTCAACGATATTTCCCGCCACGAGGACCTCGTACCGATCCTGCGGTCGCTTTCCGAAAAAGTTGCATGGCGCCTGAAGAAGAGCGGCATTTCCGGCCAGACGGTGGTGCTGAAAATGAAGACGGCCGATTTCAAACTCCGCACCCGCAACCGCAAGCTTGACGATCCGACCCAGCTTGCCGACCGCATATTCCGCACCGGCCTTTCGCTGCTTGCGAAAGAAACCGACGGCACCAAGTTTCGCCTGATCGGCATAGGCGTCAGTGATCTGCGCGATGCGGACCTTGCCGATCCTCCCGATCTCGTTGACAGGCAGGCGGAACGGCGGGCGGCGGCGGAAGCGGCAATGGATAAGCTGCGCGACAAGTTCGGCAAGGGCAGCGTCGAGACCGGCTACACTTTCGGCACACGCAAATAGCGGCCATGCCGCTTGCAAACGCCGTGAAACCCTGCGGCCTGCAACACCCCGCCCCTATTTTAGATATTACACAAATTAGTGATGTAGCAGACGCCGTATCCTTAAACTTCATTAAACTTCGCGTGGTTGAGTAAACGAAGTTTTGTGCATGTGGTGTATTGCGTCATGTCTCTTCGCTTCCGTCTTCTGACCGGCATGCTGTCGGCCAGCATTCTTGCCTTTCCGGCGCTTGCCGCCGACAACAAGTCCCTGCAGATCGTCGTTTCGAAAAGCGATCAATCCCTGGCGCTTTACGAGAACGGCGAGATCGTTGCTACATCCAAGGTCTCAACCGGCAAGGCCGGGCATGAGACGCCGAGCGGCATTTTTTCGATTCTGGAAAAGCGCAAATACCACGAATCGAATATCTACTCGGCGGCGCCCATGCCTTTCATGCAGCGACTGACATGGTCGGGCATCGCGTTGCACGAAGGCAAGGTGCCGAATTATCCGGCCTCGCATGGCTGCGTGCGCCTGCCTTCGAAATTCGCGCAGTCACTGTTCGGCGAGACCCGCTACGGCGTGCATGTCATCATCACCGACCGGCCGGTTTCTCTGCGCTCCGTACAACATCCAACCCTGTTTGAGCCGCGGGACGATGCCGATGACGGCAAGCTGCTTTTATCCGACGTCGAGCTGCGCCCTGCGACCTTCGACGCCGCATTAGGCACCGTTGAGGTGGCCGTGAATGAAAAAACGCAAGCCATCAAACCGATGGCCAAAGGCAAGGAGCCCTCGCCCTTGCGCATCCTCATCACCCGGCGCGGCGAGCGCGAAAAGGTGATGGATATTCAGGCCGTGCTGACCCGCCTTGGCTTCGATGCTGGCGCACCCGACGGTTATACCGGAGAAATGACGATCAGCGCCGTCAACGGTTTCAAGCGCTGGAAGGGGCTGAAAACCACCGGGCCGCTACTGACCGACGATTTCGTCGCTGCGCTTTACGCGTCTGCCGGCGAAGATCATCCACCGAATGGCCAGATCATGGTGCGACAGGATTTCAAGCCGCTATTCGAGGCTGCGATCGACATCAAGGATCCCGAGGTGGCACTCGGAACGCATTTCTTCGAAGCCGTTGCTGTCAACCGCGCTGCCGGAACCGCTGAATGGAATGGCGTAACGCTGGAAAACCATCTGCCGGCCGCAGCCCGCAAGCGGCTCGGCATCACCGTTACCGAAGCGCCCGGTGGCTTTGACCAGCTAAGCGCCGTACTCGGCCGCCTCGAAATACCGGCTGAAATTCGCTCCCGAATCGAGAAAGAACTTTCAACCGGCAGCTCGATTACCGTTTCAGACCTCAGTCACCAGATGGAGACAGGGATGGGGACGGACTTCATTACCGTGACAAAGGAAGGGCCGGTTTGAGGGCTTGAGGCCTCACACCAGCTCCACATCAACAACACCGGGGGCGGAGCGAAGTGCGGCGGCGATCTCAGGGGAAATACGGTATTTCTCCGTCAGCTCCACCTCGATCTCGCGGCTCCCCTCGTCCTTGATGACGATGAAATAAACCGATCCGTCACCTTTGGTATTGAGGTGGCGGGCAACGGTTTTCAGCGGGCCTGAATCGCGCACATAAACCCGCAACGCCTTCTGCATCTGCACGGATTTCTCCTCGAGCGATTGCGCCGTCTGGATGCGAAGACCGATGCCTTCCGGGCGCTCTTCCGCCTGCACGGTGATAACAAGGGATTTGCCCACCTCGAGCAGATCGCGAAACTGGGCAAGCCCTTCGGAAAACAACACCGCCTCATATTGGCCGGAGGCATCGGAGAAGGTGACGATACCCATCTTGTTGCCGGTCCGGGTCTTGCGCTCCTGCTTGCCGGTGACAGTGCCGGCCAGACGCCCGGCGGTCGCACCCTGTTTCACTGCGGCGGAAAAATCGGCGAAATTCTGCACCCGCAACTTTTCCAATACAGGGCGGTAGGTATCGAGCGGATGCGCGGTCAGGTAAAAACCGAGCACCTGATATTCGCGCAGCAGTTTCTCCGAGGCGAGCCAGGGCTGGAAGGCAGGCAGGATGAGCTTTTCTGGACCGCTCGCACCGCCGGAGCCGAACATGTCAGACTGGCCGGTAACGCGGCTTTCCTGTGCGCGTTGCGAATAACCGATGATGCGGTCCAGCCCGCCGATCATCTCGGCGCGGTCGCGGCCGAAACAATCGAAACCGCCAGCATTGATGAGGCTTTCAAGCACACGCCGGTTGATCTGCTTCGGATCGATGCGCAGGCAGAAATCCTCCAGGCTCGCAAATGGCTTGCCGTCGCGCACTGTAACGATGTGTTCCACTGCGCCCTCGCCCACGCCCTTGATGGCAGCCAGCGAATAATAGATGCGGTTCTCACCCGTCTCGAACTGCCGGAAGGAAGTCTGCACCGAAGGTGCCACGACCTCTATAGCGAGACGGCTGGCATCCTGGCGGAAATCGTTGAGTTTTTCCGTGTTGGCCATATCGAGCGTCATGGAGGCCGCGAGGAACTCCACCGGATAATGCGCCTTCATATAGGCGGTCTGATAGGACACGATGGCGTAAGCGGCGGCGTGGCTCTTGTTGAAGCCGTAATTGGCGAATTTGGCCAGAAGGTCGAAGATGGTGTTGGCCTGCGGCTTCGACACGCTGTTTCTGATCGCGCCGTCGACGAAGCGCTCGCGCTGCTGGTCCATCTCCTCCTTGATCTTCTTGCCCATGGCGCGGCGCAGAAGATCGGCTTCGCCGAGCGAGTAACCTGACAGAACCTGGGCGATCTGCATCACCTGTTCCTGATAGACGATAACGCCCTGCGTCTCCTTCAGGAGGTGGTCGATGGTGGGATGGATCGACTCCAGCTCCTCCTCGCCATGCTTGCGGGCATTGTAGACCGGAATGTTCTCCATCGGACCCGGACGATAAAGCGCCACCAGCGCAATGATGTCCTCGATGCAGTCCGGGCGCATGCCGATCAGCGCCTTGCGCATGCCGGCACTTTCCACCTGGAACACGCCGATGGTTTCGCCGCGTGACAACATCTCGTAGGTTTTGGCGTCGTCCAGCGGAATTGCGGCGAGATCGACCTTGATGCCGCGTTTGGCAACGAAATCGACAGCGACCTTCAGCACCGTCAGCGTCTTCAGACCGAGAAAGTCGAATTTGACGAGGCCGGCGCTTTCCACCCACTTCATGTTGAACTGGGTAACCGGCATGTCGGAGCGCGGATCGCGATACATCGGCACCAGCTTCGACAGCGGCCGGTCACCGATGACGATACCGGCAGCATGGGTGGAGGCGTGACGGTAAAGCCCCTCGATCTTCTGGGCGATATCCAGAAGTCGGGCAACGACAGGTTCCTTGTCCGCCTCTTCCTGCAGGCGCGGCTCTTCCTCGATCGCTTTTGACAGCGGCGTCGGATTGGCCGGGTTGTTGGGGACCAGCTTGCAGATCTTGTCCACCTGCCCATAGGGCATTTCCAGCACACGGCCGACGTCGCGCAATGCCGCGCGCGCCTGCAACGAACCGAAGGTAATGATCTGCGCCACCTGCTCGCGGCCATATTTGCGCTGCACGTAGCGGATCACCTCTTCGCGGCGGTCCTGGCAGAAGTCGATATCGAAGTCGGGCATCGACACGCGTTCGGGATTGAGGAAGCGTTCGAACAGCAGCGAGAAGCGCAGAGGATCGACATCGGTGATGGTCAGCGCATAGGCCACGAGCGAGCCTGCACCCGAACCGCGGCCGGGGCCGACCGGAATATCCTGCTGCTTGGCCCATTTGATGAAGTCCGCAACGATCAGGAAGTAACCGGGAAAACCCATGCGCTCGATGACGCCAAGCTCGAAATCCAGCCTGTCGCGATATTCCTGCTCTGTGTAGCCAGGCGCCATGCCGAGGGCCGCAAGGCGATGATCAAGACCTTCGACGGCCTGACGGCGAAGCTCTTCGGCCTCTGCCCGCTGCGCCGCTTCGGGATCGTCGCTGGCACCGGTGAAGCGCGGCAGGATCGGCCCACGCTTCTTCAGCACATACGAGCAACGCATTGCGATTTCGACGGTGTTTTCCAGTGATTCCGGAAGGTCGGCAAACAGCTCCGCCATCTCCTCACGGCTTTTCATATAATGGTCGGGGGTCAGGCGGAACCGGCTGTCATCCGAAACGATGGCGTTATGCGCCACCGCCATCAATGCATCATGCGCCTCATAATCGGCCCTCGACGGGAAGAACGCCTCGTTGGTGGCGACCAGCGGAATATCATGTTCATAGGCAAGCCCGATCATACGCCGCTCATGGACGCGGTCGAAACCGGACTGACGCTGCAATTCGATATAAACCTTGTCACCGAAGAGTGATTTCAGCGCCAGCAGGCGTTCTCTCGCCTGCGCCATATGCCCTTCCTTCAGAGCCATATCCACCGGACCACCGGAGGCACCCGTCAGCACGATCAGCCCTGCATTGGAGGCTTCCTCCAGCCATGCGCGGGTAATATGCACGGACTGGCCACCGCTTTCACCTTCCAGATAAGCGCGGCTGATAAGGTCCACCAACCGCTCGTACCCTCCGGCATCAGCCGCGAGCAGCACGATGGCTGGAAGCTTGGCAAGGTGGCTGTTATGGTTGCGGCGATCATCCACCGCATCCTGCATGTCGATCGACACCTGACAGCCGATAATCGGCTGCAAGCCCTCATCACGCGCCTTTTCGGAAAACTCCAGCGCGACAAAAAGATTGTTGGTGTCGGTAATGGCGATGGCCGGCTGGCCGTCTGCAACGGCCTTGGACATAATTTTCTTGAGGGGTAAAGCCCCCTCAAGCAGGGAGTAAGCGGAGTGAACCCGCAGATGGACGAAACCGGGTGTTTTCAGCGTTTCGCCAGAGGTCTCTCCACGCGCAACCGTCTCGCCCATATCGTCATCCTGTCATTCTGAATCGAGGGGGCGATTTTCCGATTTTCGGCCTTCAAAGTCCACCGCCTTTCGGCGTCTATACAGGCTTCTGCGCCGGTGTGCCCTTCACAGGGCAGTGAGGATCACCGAAAAGCTGGCGACAAACACAGCGATGGAGGCGAAAGCGGCAACGTCACGGATGAAATCAGTCATTGGTCTCTCCTTACTCGTTATGTTCTAACTTTGTTCTCATTTTGTTCGATTGTCAACAGGCTTTTACTGATATTCCCCTTGCTAACGCGGCAGAATCGGCTGCGGTTCCACCTTCGTGAACGGCAAGCCACTGACTCCAAAGCGAAAAAACCCGGAGGCAAAAACACCTCCGGGTTCGTGAAAATTCAATTGTGGGAGGACGAGTGGCCTTGCGGGAAACCTGAACGTAGACAGAACTCAGCCGCAGAACAGATCGCAAAGGCGGTATGATCGCCTCACCGCATCACGATCAGAAGTCGACGATCTTGCCGTCTGCAAGCGTCACGCGGCGGTCCATGCGGTTGGCCAGCTCATGATTATGGGTGGCGATCAGTGCGGCAAGGCCGGACTGGCGCACCAGCGCCTCCAGCGCATCGAACACATAATGCGCGGTCTCGGGATCGAGATTGCCGGTCGGCTCGTCGGCGAGAAGCAGGAGCGGTGCGTTGGCAACGGCGCGGGCAATCGCCACACGTTGCTGTTCACCGCCGGAAAGTTCAGCCGGGCGATGTTCGCCGCGATGGCCGACGCGCATGTAATCGAGCAGCGCGCTCGCACGCTTGCGGGCTTCGCCCTGCGTCAAACCGGCGATGAGCTGCGGCATCATCACATTCTCCACCGCCGTAAACTCCGGCAGCAGATGATGGAACTGGTAGACGAAACCGATGTCGCTGCGGCGGATCGCCGTGCGCTTTTCATCCGGCAGACCATTGCACGGCGCGTCATTGATGAAGACCTCGCCTGCATCCGGATGTTCGAGAAGCCCGGCGAGATGCAGCAGCGTGGATTTGCCGGTGCCCGACGGGGCAACAAGCGCCACCATCTCACCACTCTTCAACTCGAAATCGGCCTTGCGCAGAATGGAGAGCGACGTCTCGCCCTGACCATAGGTCCTCTCGACGCCGGTAAGCCGCAGCACTGATTTTTTTGCCATATTGTGAAGCGGTCCTTATTCGTAACGCAGGGCCTGCACCGGATCGAGCTTGGAAGCCCGCCATGCCGGAAAGATGGTTGCCAGGAAAGAAAGCGTCAGCGCCATGATGACGACGGTAATGGTCTCGCTGATATCCATTTCGGCCGGAAGCTGGCTGAGGAAATAGAGCTGCGGATCAAAGAGTACCGTGCCCGACACCCATGAGAAGAACTGCCGGATGGATTCCACATTGAGGCAGACGATGACGCCGAGCGCCACACCGGCGAATGTGCCGACGGTACCGATGGCAGCTCCCGTCATGAAGAAGATACGCATGACGGCGCCGGAACTGGCGCCCATGGTGCGCAGAATGGCGATATCGCTGCCCTTGTCCTTCACCAGCATGATGAGGCCGGAGATGATGTTGAGCGCCGCCACCAGAACGATGAGCGTCAGGATCATGAACATCACGTTTCTTTCCACCTGCAGGGCGGAAAAAAAGGTCTGGTTCCGCTGTCTCCAGTCGGTGATATAGATCTGCCGTTCAGCTGCCTGCTCCACCAGCGGGCGGATGCCGTCGACATTGTCGGGGCGACTGACGTAAAGCTCGATGGATTGCACCAGGCCTTCGGCATTGAAATAAAGCTGGGCTTCGGACAGCGGCATATAGATCATCGACGCATCATATTCCGACATGCCGATCTCGAAGACGCCCGAAATCTTGTAGGATTTGACGCGCGGGTTGACACCCATCGGCGTCACATCGCCTTCAGGCGAAATGAGGGTGATATCGTCACCCGCCGTCACGCCAAGCTGTGCGGCAAGCCTTGAGCCAACCAGAACCCCGTCGCCCGCCATGAAGCCGACGAGATCGCCGGTCTTGACGTTGGTGGCGACTTCCTTGATCTTGTCGATATCGTCCTGGCGAACGCCGCGCACGAGCGCACCGGAGCCTGCGCCACCGCGACCGGAGGCCAATGTCTGCCCCTCTACCAGCGGCAGGGCCATCGTCACGCCCGGAATGGCGGAGAACTTCTTCGCCAGCTCATCATAATTGTTGAAGGGCTGGTCGATCGGCTGGACGATCATATGGCCGTTGATGCCGAGAATGCGCGAAATCAGCTCCGTGCGAAAACCGTTCATGACAGCCATGACGATGATGAGCGTCGCGACGCCCAGCATGATACCGACGAAGGAAAAGCCGGCGATGACGGAAATGAACGCTTCCTTGCGCCGCGACCGCAGATAGCGCCAGGCGACCATGCGCTCGAAAGCGGAAAACGGCCGGGCGGTCCTTTCCCGGGCGGAAGGAGCCGCACCCTTGTCAGCCTCGGCTTTTGCCATGTCGTCTCCCTGATCTGAACTTGAAAGGCCGGTTTTCACGAAAAACCGACCCCTGATCTTGATCTCATAAAGCTCGAGCGGATTTCAGGCGAAAACCGCTCCTCACTTTCACCATTTCGTGCTTAGCCAAGCACCCTGTTCATTGCCGCTTCGATTGTGACGGTTTCACGGTCGCCGGTCTTGCGATCCTTCACCTCGACTTCACCGTTCGCGGCGGAACGGGGGCCGACGATGATCTGCATCGGCACGCCGATCAGGTCAGCAGTCGCGAACTTCTGGCCCGCGCGGTCGTCCGTATCGTCATAAAGAACATCCTTGCCGGCATTGGAGAGCGAGTAATACAGCTTTTCGCACGCCGCATCACAGGCTGCGTCACCTGCCTTCATGTTGATAATCACGACATCGAAAGGAGCGACCGAAGCCGGCCAGATGATTCCGTTCTCGTCATGCGATGCTTCAATGATGGCGGGAACAAGGCGTGTCGGGCCAATGCCATAGGACCCCATGTGAACGGGGTGTTCCTTGCCATCAGCACCCTGCACCTTGGCGCCCATCGGCTCGGAATATTTGGTGCCGAAATAGAAGATATGGCCGACTTCGATGCCGCGCGCAGAAAGGCGCTCGCCATCGGGAATGGCGTCATAAGCAGCTTCGTCGTGCATTTCCGAGGTGGCGGCATAGTCGGCCGTCCATTCGTCGAAAACGCCCTGAAGGGCTGCGACGTCGTCGAAGTTGGTATCGTCGGCGGGGATGGCGCGGTCGAGGAAGCTCTTGTGGCAGAAGACTTCGGATTCGCCGGTATCGGCCAGAATGATGAATTCGTGGCTGTGATTGCCGCCGATCGGGCCGGTATCGGCACGCATGGGAATGGCGCGCAGGCCAAGCCGTTCGAACGTGCGCAGGTAAGCCACGAACATCTTGTTATAGGAGTGGATCGCGTCTTCCTTGGTCAGATCGAAGGAATAGGCATCCTTCATCAGAAACTCGCGCGAGCGCATGGTTCCGAAACGGGGGCGCACCTCGTCGCGGAACTTCAGCTGAATATGGTAGAGGTTCAGCGGCAGGTTCTTGTAGGACTTCACATAGGACCGGAAGATGTCAGTGATCATCTCCTCGTTAGTGGGGCCATACAGCATCTGGCGGTCCTGACGGTCCTTGATGCGCAGCATTTCCTTGCCGTAATCGTCATAACGGCCGCTCTCCTGCCACAGCTCAGCGGTCTGCAGCGTCGGCATCAGAAGCTCGATCGCGCCGGAGCGATCCTGCTCCTCGCGGATGATCCTGTTGACCTTGTCCAGGACGCGCTTGCCGAGCGGCAGCCAGGAATAGATGCCAGCCGATTGCTGCCGGATCATGCCCGCACGCAGCATGAGGCGATGGGAGACAATCTCCGCTTCCTTGGGGTTTTCCTTCAGGATGGGCATGAAATAACGGCTGAGACGCATGACGACTTCCATTGGTATGGGCAACAACACGCAAAGGCGCGGGAATCGCCCCGAATAGAGGGATATTGGCGCCGTACATAGCTGTTTCTGACCAAGAAGAAAACCCGCCATGCAAAGACCTGTCTGGGCGATTTCGTGGCATTTTCGCGATAGCTAATTTGCGTCAAAACGCTTTGGCCGGAATATTATTCTTGATCTGGTGCGACAAATTGCACCACAGGGAATTTTTTGCCGACTGTAACAAATATGCAAAAAATGAGATGACAAGCATGGGTGATTGGGCTAACTTTAGCTCACAAAAGAGGCAGGAAGTCTAAATTCTTGCCGTTTTCGCGGTCAGTCTTGGGAGGATTCGATCTTAGGCGCGCTTGTCGCTGCCCCGGTAACGGTTACAGATCACGCGAAACCTGAAAAACAAGGCTGAAATGCCTTGTTTTTTTTTGATTCCGGCAAAGTTCACAACCCCGAATGGTTATTCCGGTAAAATTGTGACAGCGAATTGCCCGCCAGACGCCCTCATGGTGTGTGCACGACTGATATGACATCCATATGACAGCACTGACGCATCTTGTGGCGACCGTTCATAAAACGGTAGCGCGGCTTATGTTGCCTTAAATCGCATCACGAAGCCCGCCACGCTGCAAAATTCTGCGGCGCGCTTAATCCTAGGGCGTGGGTGAGATGCTTCAGTCGAAAACCGGAATAATTCTCGGAAGGTCGTCCATGCTGACGCCGAACCACCAGGTTCCGCCGTACCAGAGCCCGCAGATCAAAGCCGATATCAGCGTTGTCCACAACACGATGCGCCCGCCCCTGAACCTTGACGGGGCGCTTGCAACCGTGCCAATCGCCACATCGCCCTCTTCCTCCTGGGTGCGAAGGCCAATCGGCAGCACAACGAAAAGCACCGTCCACCAGACGATGAAATAAATGGCGAAGACCGAAAGAAGCGGCATGACGTCCTCCTGCGTGATGCGCCCCTTGTAACGCATTCATCCGCGAACCGGAATCACTTCCCTGCAAGATGTGTAAAAAGCTGCAAGAGAGGAGAAGGAACGATCGCGGACGGCGATTGCGTCATGTCCGAGATGGCCCGGACATGATGGGGCGTGACGGTTTGAAAACCCGGGATTTTCCGGTTCAGACCTTGGTGACGAAAACCGTCACAATCGGCTTCTTGCCCCATGCCTGATTGGCAGCGGCGCGTACGGCGCGGCGCACTGACTCGCGCAGCAGCGCAAGGTCCTTGCGGCGGGCGCGGGGGATGCTTTCCACGGCGCCGAGTACGGCGTCATAGAGCGTATCTTCCATGTCCTCGCCCTCATCATCGAATTCCGGCAGGCCGAAAGGCACGACATCGGGATCTCCGAGGAAGTCGTAGCGGCTGTCCAGCAGCACATTGACGGAGACATGGCCGGCGAAGGAAAGCTTGCGGCGGTTGCTGATCCCCATCTCGTCGAGGTCACCGATGAGGTTGCCGTCCTTGAAGACGCGGCCGTGCGGTGCGTCGTTGACGACTTCCGCAGGACCAGGCGCCAGACGCAGAATGTTGCCGTTACGAACCTTCGGCACCTGAGAAATGCCGGCCTGTTCGGCCAGTTCCTTCTGCGCCACCAGATGCGCCGCCTCGCCATGCACCGGCACCAGGATTTGCGGTTTGGTCCATTCGTACATTCTCAGAAGTTCGTTACGGCGGGGATGGCCGGAGACATGCACCAAAGCCTCATTGTCGGTAACGATATGGATGCCCTGCTCTATCAGGCCGTTCTTGATCTCGATGATCGCCTTTTCATTGCCCGGAATGGCGCGTGAGGAAAATACCACCGTATCACCGGCAGCCAGCGCCACATTGCGCATCTCATCGCGCGAAAGCTTGGCAAGGGCTGCCCGCGGCTCGCCCTGCGAACCGGTGAGAATCACGACCACCTTGTTGCGCGGAATATAGCCGTATTCGTCTTCAGCCAGGAACGGCTTGATACCTTCCATGATGCCGAGATCCTGCGAAACGTTGACGACGCGCTTCAGCGACGAGCCGAGCAGCAGCACTTCGCGTCCGGCAGCTTCAGCAGCCTGCGCGATGGAACGGATACGGCCGACATTGGAGGAGAAGGTGGTGATGGCCACGCGACCCTCGGCATTTTCGATGATCTGGCGCAGACCTTCGGATACCTCGTGCTCCGAAGGCGACACGCCATCGCGCAGCGAGTTGGTGCTGTCGCACATCAACGCCAGCACGCCCTCTTCGCCGATGGCGCGGAAACGCGCCTCATCCGTCAACGGTCCGAGAGACGGCGCCTCGTCAATTTTCCAGTCGCCCGTGTGGATGACATTGCCAAGCGGCGTGCGGATGACCAGCGACATCGGCTCGGGGATCGAATGGTTGACGCCGACGGCCTCGATTTCGAACGGGCCGACATTGATGCGATCACCCGCCTTGAACGGGGTAATTGGAATTTCGGCACGGCTGCCCTCATAGGCGCGCTTTGCCTCCAGCATGCCGGCGGTGAAACCCGAGGCATAGACGGGCACGTTGAGGCCGGGCCACAGATCGTTCAGCGCGCCGTAGTGATCCTCATGGGCGTGGGTGATGATGATGCCTTTGAGGTTCTTCTTCTGCTCGGCGATATAGCTGATATCGGGCAGAACCAGATCGACGCCAGGCAGATCGAGACCGGCAAAGGTAACGCCGCAATCCACCATGATCCATTCGCGCTTGCTTTCCGGACCGTAGCCGTACAGCGCCAGATTCATGCCGATTTCGCCGACGCCGCCAAGCGGCAGAAATACCAGTTCGTCCTGTTTAGTCATTGTTCTTCTTATCCATTCACGAGAGCGCGCTGGCGACGGCAATATGCCGCGCCCAGCCGCCCGTTTAACAGCATCGGACCTGAAAAATCATCTGATCGACCGGGCCGATGCGGAGCCGGTCTGTCACCCTGCTTTTCATGAGCAGCAGGAAAGCTCCAACCTGTGGGAAGAGGTTCGGCGCGGGTCTTTGAAGACACGCCGTCCACCTCATCCAAAAAACACGTCGCCGGCGGCGATGGAGAGCCTTGTGCCCTCATCCTCATCCAGCAGCAGATAACCATTATCATCAATTCCAACGAAACGCCCGCCGATCGAGCGATCCGGAAAATTGACGGTGATATGTTCTCCGATACCGCAGGCAGCCGCCCGCCATCCGGCCATGACACCGGAAACGCCCCTGCCCTCATCCCAGCTTTGCAGCACATCCGCTGTCTCGCGGAAGAGATGCGCGAACAGCTCGTCGGGGGAGCACGACGCCCCGTGTTCGGACAGCATGGTGACGGGATAAAGCGGGTTTTCAGGCTTGTGGGCGATATTGATGCCGATGCCGATGACGATGGCGCGGCGTCCATCCGGCAGAAGTTCGGCTTCCATCAGAATGCCGCAGGTCTTCCGGCGCCCGATCAGCACGTCGTTCGGCCATTTTATCTCTAGCGGATCGCCACCCGTCGGCAGCACAGCGCGAATGGCGCGGTAGACGGCGAGCGCAAAGGCAAGCGGCAATGAACCGATGCGGTCCATTGGCGCCGGATCGATGAGAAGAAGCGAAGCGTAGAGATTGCCGGGTTCAGACACCCAAGGCCGGCCGCGGCGACCGCGCCCGCCAGTCTGGCGGATGGCGGTGATCCACAGATTGCCGCCATCGCCTGCCCTTGCCCGGGCGAAACATTCTATGTTGGTCGATGGCGTTTCCGCCATCGCCTCGTGCCGGAAGTCATCGATGGACATCCGGCCCGTATGCTTGTGCGTATTGCTCAAAAGAACGTCTTTGCCGCAACCGTGACTGCATTGCCAAGCGCACCACCGAAGACGATGAAGGCGACGACGAACAGTCCAGAGAGCGCATAAACGATTTTCAGTTCGCCAGCCGGACGCTCGAAGCTGCCCTTGGCCTCATCGAACCACATGACCTTGACGACGCGGATATAATAATACGCACCGACAACCGAGCCGATCACACCGATGATGGCAAGCGGATAGAGCTTGGCTTCGATGGCAGCAAGGAAGACGTAGTACTTGCCGAAGAAGCCGGCGAGCGGCGGAATGCCTGCAAGCGAGAACATCAGGATCGTCAGAACAACTGCCATGAAGGGGTTGGTGGACGAAAGCCCGGCCAGATCCTCGACATTTTCGACATTGCCGATTTCCTTGCGACGCATGGAGAGAATGCAGGCGAAGGTGCCGAGCGTCATGACCATGTAGATGGTCATGTAGAGAATGACGCCCGAGATACCGGCCTCGGTGCCCGCCGCAAGACCGACCAGCGCGTAACCCATGTGACCGATGGAAGAATAGGCCATCAGGCGCTTGATGTTCTTCTGACCGATTGCCGCGAACGAGCCGAGCAGCATGGAAGCGATGGAGATGAAGACGACGATCTGCTGCCAGTCGGCAAAGACCGGCTGGAAAGCGTCCACGACGATGCGAACGAAGATCGCCATGGCGCCGATCTTGGGAGCGGCAGACAGGAAGGCCGTGACCGGTGTCGGCGCCCCCTCATAAACATCCGGCGTCCACATGTGGAACGGCACGGCGGAAATCTTGAATGCCAGACCGGCGAGAACAAAAACCAGACCGAAGACGAGGCCGAGCGAACGGGTCTCTGCCGTCAGAACCTGAGCGATTTCGGTAAAGCCGGTATTGCCGGTAAAGCCGTAAACCAGCGACATGCCGTAAAGCAGCATGCCCGAGGAGAGCGCACCGAGAACGAAATATTTCAGGCCAGCTTCGGTGGAGCGCAGGCTTTCCCGGTTGATGGCGCAGACGACGTAGAGCGCAAGCGACTGCAGCTCCAGCGCCATATAGAGCGAGATCAGGTTGTTGGCCGAAATCATCAGCAGGATGCCGAGCGTCGCCAGAACCAGAAGCACCGGATATTCGAACCGGCCGACCGGCTCGAAACGGCTCTGGCCGACAGAAAGGATCATGGCGGTGATCGAGCCGATCAGCGCCAGCACCTTCATGAAGTTGCCGAAGGCATCGGCGACGTAAACGCCGCCGAAAGCCACACCCGAAGCGGGCGCAAAGACGATCCAGAGACCGACGACGAGCAGCAGGGCCACGGAGAGGCCCGTGACCGTCGTTGTCGACTTGTCGCCCGAGAAGACGCCAATCATGAGCAGCGCCAGCGCGCCGACCGCAAGGATCAGCTCGGGCGTCGCGATGTGCAGACTGGCAAAAAGAATTTCAGCGGTCATGTCCAACGGGTCCTGTCGTCAATTCATAGAAAGCGCAACATTTTGCGCCGCCTGCAATGCAGCCGTATAGTTGTTTACCAGAAGATCGACCGAAGCGGCTGTCGCATCGAAAACCGGAGCCGGATAGACGCCGAAGAAGATCGTCAGCGCAACCAGCGGATAAAGGATGACCTTTTCGCGGGTCGACAGATCGAGCATCGATTTCAGGCTTTCCTTCTCAAGCGCACCGAAAATCACGCGGCGGTAGAGCCAAAGCGCGTAAGCGGCCGAGAGGATGACGCCGGTTGCCGCAAACAGCGCGACCAGCGTGTTGGCGCGGAATACGCCGATCAGCGTCAGGAATTCACCGACGAAGCCGGAGGTTCCGGGCAGACCGACATTGGCCATGGTGAAGATCATGAAGGCGACGGCATATTTCGGCATGTTGTTCACGAGACCGCCATAGGCCGAGATCTCACGGGTATGCAGCCGATCGTAAACGACGCCGACGCAGAGGAAGAGCGCACCCGACACGATGCCGTGCGACAGCATCTGGAAGATTGCGCCCTGCACGCCCTGCACATTGGCTGCGAAGATGCCCATGGTCACGTAACCCATGTGGGCGACGGAGGAATAGGCGATCAGCTTCTTGATGTCGTCCTGCATCATCGCCACCAGCGAGGTGTAGATGATGGCGAGAACCGACAGCGTGAAAACGAAGGGTGCGAAATAGTCCGACGCCAAGGGGAACATCGACAGCGAGAAACGGATGAAACCGTAACCGCCAAGCTTCAGCATGACGCCTGCCAGAATGACGGAACCTGCGGTCGGCGCCTGCACGTGCGCATCCGGCAGCCAGGTATGCACCGGCCACATCGGCATCTTGACCGAGAAGGCCGCGAAACAGGCAAGCCATAGCCACGTCTGCATGCCGGCCGGGAAGCCGTATTTCAGAAGTTCGGTCATGTCTGTTGTGCCGGACTGCCAGTACATCGCCATGATGGCGAGCATGGTCAGAACCGAGCCGAGCAGCGTGTAGAGGAAGAACTTGTAGGACGCGTAGACGCGATCCTTGCCGCCCCAGACGCCGATGATGATGAACATCGGGATCAGCGTTGCTTCGAAGAAGACGTAGAAAAGAACCGTATCCAGCGCCACGAAGACGCCGATCATGACGACTTCCAGAAGCAGGAAGGCGATCATGTATTCCTTGATGCGCTTTTCAACCGACTGCCAGCTTGCCAGCACGCAGAAAGGCATGAGGAAGGTGGTGAGGATGACGAACAGCATGGAGATGCCGTCGACGCCCAGATGATAGGCGGCGATGTTGCCGAACCATGCGTGTTTTTCCACCATCTGGAAACCGGGGTTCGAATTATCGAAGCCGATCCAGACGAACAGCGACACCAGGAAGGTGAAAACGGTCGTCAGCAGCGAGACGTTGAGAATGTTGCGGCGACCGTAAGGGCCGTTCTCATTGGTCAGCAGCAAGAGCACCACGCCGACGAGCGGCAGAAAGGTGACCGTTGAAAGAATTGGCCAATCGGTCATCAAAACGCACTCCCGAGCATCATCCAGGTGACAAGCGCCGCGATGCCGATCAGCATCGCAAAGGCATAGTGATAAAGGTAACCGGATTGCAGGCGGACCATGCGGTTGGTCACGTCAACCACACGCGCTGCAATGCCGTTCGGTCCATAATGGTCGATGACGGCCACGTCGCCCTTCTTCCACAGGAAGCGGCCAAGCGCCTTTGCGGAACGCACGAAGAGGAAGTCGTAAAGCTCGTCGAAGTACCACTTGTTCAAGAGGAACTGGTAGAGGCCGCGATGGGTCGCTGCCAGACGCTTCGGCGTCTCCGGCGACTTGATATACATGTACCATGCGGTGACGAAACCAAGCGCCATGGCGAAGAACGGGCTCCACTTGACCCACAGCGGAACATGGTGGAACTCGTCAAGGATTTCATTTTCCGGAAGCGTGAAGAGAGCACCCTTCCAGAACTCGGCATATTCATGACCGAAGAAATAACCTTCGAAGACAACACCGGCGAAGATCGCGCCGACGGTGAGGATGAAGAGCGGGATCAGCATGACCATCGGCGATTCATGCACATGGTGCATCACGTCAGCGGAAGCGCGCGGCTTGCCGAAGAAGGTCATGAACGCCAGACGCCAGGAATAGAAGCTGGTGAACAGCGCGGCGATGACCAGCAGCGTGAAGGCAAAACCCGACAGCACCGAATGGGACGCATAAGCGGATTCGATGATCACGTCCTTCGAGAAGAAGCCGGCAAAGCCGATCATCGTGCCCGGAATACCTACACCGGTCAGCGCCAGCGTGCCGACGGTCATTGTCCAGAAGGTGATGGGAATATGTTTGCGCAGGCCGCCCATGTAACGCATGTCCTGCTCGCCATCGACGGCATGGATGACCGAACCGGCGCACAAGAACAGCAGTGCCTTGAAGAAGGCATGCGTGAAGAGGTGGAACACGGCCGCGCCATAAGCGCCGACGCCGAGTGCCACGAACATGTAACCGAGCTGCGAGCAGGTCGAATACGCAATCACGCGCTTGATATCGTTCTGCACGAGACCAACGGTCGCTGCGAAGAAGGCGGTGATGGCGCCGACCAGCGTCACGACGGTGAGCGCATCATGCGACAATTCGAACAGCGGCGACATGCGGGCAACGAGGAAGACACCGGCGGTGACCATGGTTGCGGCGTGAATGAGGGCGGACACAGGGGTCGGGCCTTCCATCGCGTCCGGCAGCCAGGTGTGCAGCAGGAACTGCGCCGACTTACCCATGGCGCCCATGAAGAGCAGCAGGCAGACGCCCGTCATCGCATTGGCCTTGTCCAGCTGCATGCCGAACAGGTTGATGACGGTTTCGGTGGAAGCTGCACCCTCAGCCGGCAGATAGGTGCTGGCGGCAGCGAAGATGGTCTCGAAATTGATCGAGCCGAACAGCACGAAGACGCCTGATATGCCGAGAATGAAGCCGAAGTCGCCAACACGGTTGACGATGAACGCCTTCATGGCAGCAGCAGACGCCGAAGGCTTCTTGAACCAGAAACCGATCAGCAGGTACGACGCCAGACCCACGCCTTCCCAGCCGAAGAACATCTGCAGCAGGTTGTCGGAGGTCACCAGCATCAGCATGGCGAAGGTGAACAGCGAAAGATAGGCAAAGAAGCGCGGACGATGCGGATCGTGGTGCATGTATCCGATCGAATAGAGGTGCACCAGCGTCGAAACGGTGTTGACGACGACGAACATGACGGCCGTCAGCGTATCGATGCGGAACGCCCATTCGACGTCGATGCCGCCGGACTGGATCCAGCGCAGCACGGTGACCTTGATCACCTCGCCCGGCTCGCCATGGGCAAGCGCGAGGGAGAAGAAGACGATCCACGACAGGACGGCGACCACGATCATCAGACCGGTGGTGACATATTCCGAAGCCTTGGCGCCGATCGACCGGCCAAACAGGCCGGCAATCAGGAAGCCGATCAGGGGAAGAAAGACGATAGCCTTGTAGATCATAGCCTTATCAGCCCTTCATCATATTGACGTCTTCGACAGCGATCGATCCGCGGTTGCGGTAGAAGACAACGAGTATTGCAAGACCGATGGCCGCTTCGGCGGCTGCGACGGTCAGAATGAACAGTGCGAAGACCTGGCCGACGATGTCGTTCAGGAAAGCCGAGAACGCCACCATGTTGATGTTCACCGCCAACAGGATGAGCTCGATCGACATGAGGATGACGATGACGTTCTTCCGGTTGAGGAAGATACCGAAGATGCCGATCGTGAAGAGGATCGCGCTGACCGTCAGGTAGTGGGAAAGACCGATTTCCATATTCTGTTTCCTTGGATCCGTTCGCGCCTTCAGATGCCCTGGCCCGGCTTGACCTTGACCGTGGTGACGGCGGTCTTCGGGTCACGGCCGACCTGCGTGGATATGTTCTGCCGCTTGATGTCGGTGCGGTGACGCAGCGTCAGCACGATGGCGCCGATCATGGCCACCAGCAGCACGAGACCGGCAAGCTGGAAGAAGTAGACGTAATTGGTATAGAGCACGTCGCCCAGCGCGGCCGTATTGGTGCGCACGGCCGGTGACGGGATCGGCATGGTAATCGATTTGGCCGCCTGCGGGTTGAGCACGCTGCCGCCGACCACGACGATCAGTTCAGCCGCGAGGATGATACCGATCAGCGCACCGATCGGCGCATATTGCAGCACGCCGGAGCGCAGCTCCGCAAAATCCACATCCAGCATCATGACGACGAAGAGGAAGAGAACCGCCACCGCGCCGACATAAACGACGAGTAGGATCATGGCGAGGAATTCGGCCCCCGTCAGCAGGAACAGCGCGGCTGCGTTGAAGAAGGTCAAAATCAGAAACAGCACCGAATGAACAGGGTTCTTCGATGCGATGACCATGAACGCAGACGCCACGGCGACGAAAGCGAATATATAAAAGAATACAGCGTGCAGACCCATGTTGGTGCCTTCTTGTCCTCATCCGGGCAAAGACCGCGCAATCGCGCGCTCTACCCGTTTCGTCCCCGCCGGCGGTAACCGTGCAGGCTCTTTTTCTCTTTCTTCGCTTCCCGGGGTCTCCCCCGGAAAGACGGTTGCGCCTTAACGGTAAGGCGCATCCAGTGCGAGGTTGCGCGCAATTTCACGCTCCCAGCGGTCGCCATTGTCGAGAAGCCTCTGCTTGTCGAAATAAAGCTCCTCGCGGGTTTCCGTCGCGAATTCGAAGTTCGGGCCTTCGACGATGGCATCCACCGGGCAGGCTTCCTGGCAGAAACCGCAATAGATGCACTTCACCATGTCGATGTCGTAACGCACCGTGCGGCGGGTGCCGTCATTGCGGCGCGGACCGGCTTCGATGGTGATCGCCTGAGCGGGACAGATCGCCTCACACAGCTTGCAGGCGATGCAGCGCTCTTCACCGTTCGGATAACGGCGCAGCGCATGCTCGCCGCGGAAGCGCGGAGACACCGGGCCCTTTTCGAAAGGATAATTCACCGTGGCCTTCTGCTTGAAGAAGTGGCGCATCGTCAGGAAGATCGCACCGACGAACTCCTTGAGGAACAGTGAATTGACGGCTTGGGAAAGGCTTGCCATCTCAAACTCCAGATTTCTGAGCGAGGAGTACGGACATCAACCGGCCCACCCCGTCAGCTTCAATACGAATGCAACAATAACGACCATGGCGAGCGACAGCGGCAGGAACACCTTCCAGCCAAGGCGCATGAGCTGGTCATAGCGGTAACGCGGAACGAAGGCCTTCACCAGAGCGATCATGAAGAAAACCATGCAGCCCTTGAGCGCGAACCAGACAATGCCCGGAATCCAGTTCAGGAACCACACATCCACGATAGGCAGCCAGCCACCAAGGAACAGGATCGTCGTCAGGCAGCAGATCAGGACGATCGCAGCATATTCGCCGAGCATGAACATCATGTAAGGCGTCGAGCCATATTCGACCATGTGACCGGCAACCAGTTCCGACTCCGCTTCCGGAAGGTCGAAGGGCGGACGGTTGGTTTCGGCAAGGCCCGAGATGAAGAACACGATGAACATCGGGAACAGCGACAGCCAGTGCCAGTCGAGGAACGAGGCCGGCAGACCGATCATCGTGCCGAGGCCGGTACGCTGCGCCAGAACGATATCCGTCAGGTTGAGCGAGCCGACGCACAGAAGCACGGTGACGATGACGAGGCCGATCGACACTTCGTAGGACACCATCTGCGCCGCGGAACGAAGCGCGCCGAGGAACGGGTACTTCGAGTTCGAAGCCCAGCCGCCCATGATGATGCCGTATACTTCAAGCGAGGAAATCGCGAAAATGTAGAGAATGCCGACATTGATATTGGCAACGACCCAGCCATCGGCGAAGGGGATGACCGCGTAGGTGGCGAGCGCCAGCGTTACGGCAACCAGCGGCGCCAGAAGGAAGACCGCCTTGTTGGCACCCGCCGGAATGACGGGTTCCTTCAGGATGAATTTCAAAAGGTCGGCGAAGGACTGGAACAGACCAAAGGGGCCGACGACGTTGGGACCACGGCGCAACTGCACGGCTGCCCAGACCTTGCGGTCGGCAAGCAGAAGGAAGGCGATGGCCACCAGAAGGCAAACGAGAAGCAGCAGGGACTGGCCGACCATGATCAGCGCGGGCCAGACGTAGCTCCAGAAAAACGATTCCATAATCCCCTACCCTTACTCTGCCGCAGCCTGGAAATTGTTGCGGGCCAATGCGGAACACTCGGCCATGACGGCGGATGCGCGCGCAATCGGGTTCGTCAAATAAAAGTCTTTTACCGGCGAGGCAAACGCCGACTTGTTGAGGTTGCCCGCGCGAGCGGCAAGTGCCTCGACATCCGCGCCGTTGCCGGCAACGATCTCATCGGTTTCAGCCAGATGCGGATGCGCGACATAGAGCTGTCCGCGCAGCGCCGACAGCGAATCGAACGGCAGCTTCTTGCCGAGCACGTCGGAAAGCGCACGCAGGATCGCCCAGTCTTCACGGGCCTCGCCCGGCGCGAAACCGGCACGGTTGCCCACCTGAACGCGGCCTTCGGTGTTGACCCAGATACCGGACTTTTCGGTATAGGCCGCACCCGGAAGGATGACGTCGGCGTTCATCGCGCCATGGTCGCCGTGGCTGCCGATATAGACGGTGAACTTGGCGCCCTTGTTCGACAGGTCGATTTCATCGGCGCCGAGCAGGAAGAGAACGTCCATGGACGTCACCATCTCAGCGGCAGCAGCAGCGCCCTCGCCCGGCACGAAGCCGATGTCGAGACCACCGACGCGGGCAGCGGCGGTGTGAAGCACAGAGAAACCGTTCCACTCTTCGCTTATGGCGCCAACCGAAACGGCAAGCTTCGCAGCAGCAGCAAGGACAGCTGCGCCATCGGCACGCGCCAGAGCACCCTGGCCGATGATGATCAGCGGGTTCTTGGCGGACTTCAGCTTCTCAACGAAGCTGTGAGAGCCATTGGCGAGATCGGAAAGCGTTTCCGCGCCGGAACCGAGATATTCGTAGTTGTAGCGCAGCTCACCGGCTTCGCCGATCACGCCGATCGGGAAACCGCCGCGACGCCAGCGCTTGCGAATGCGTGCATTGAGCACGGCAGCTTCGTAACGCGGGTTGGCGCCGACGATCAGCAGCGCATCCGCGTGCTCGATGCCTTCGATTGTGGAATTGAACAGGTAGCTGGCGCGGCCCAAAGACGGATCAAGCGCTGCGCCATCCTGACGGCAATCGACATTGGCCGAGCCGAGCGACGCCAGAAGCGACTTCAGCGCGAACATTTCCTCGACGGAAGCAAGGTCACCGGCAATCGCACCGATCTTGCTGCCGCTGGTTGCGGCAACCGCCTGCTTGATAGCGCCGAAGGCTTCGCCCCAGCTTGCGGGCTGCAAGCGGCCATCCTTGCGGACATAAGGGCGGTCGAGACGCTGTGTCTTCAGGCCGTCCCAGATGAAGCGGCTCTTGTCGGAGATCCACTCTTCGTTGATTGCCTCGTTTACACGCGGCATGACGCGCATGACTTCGCGGCCACGGGTATCGACGCGGATTGCCGAACCGAGAGCGTCCATCACGTCGATGGTTTCGGTCTTGTTCAGTTCCCACGGACGGGCAGTGAAAGCGAAAGGCTTGGAGGTGAGCGCACCGACCGGGCAAAGATCGACGACGTTGCCCTGAAGCTCTGAGGTCATCGCCTGCTCGAGATAGGTGGTGATTTCAGCGTCCTCGCCGCGGCCGATGAGGCCGAGTTCGGCGATGCCGGCAACTTCCGTGGTGAAACGGACGCAGCGCGTGCAGTGGATGCAGCGGTTCATCACCGTCTTGACGAGCGGGCCGATATATTTGTCTTCAACCGCACGCTTGTTTTCCGCGTAGCGCGAACCGGCAATACCGAAGGCCATGGCCTGGTCCTGCAGGTCGCATTCGCCGCCCTGGTCGCAGATCGGGCAATCGAGCGGGTGGTTGATGAGAAGGAACTCCATCACGCCTTCGCGGGCCTTCTTGACCATCGGCGTGTTGGTGAAGACCTCGGGCAATTCGCCATTCGGGCCGCCGCGAACGTCGCGCACGCCCATGGCGCAGGATGCGGCGGGCTTGGGCGGTCCGCCCTTCACCTCGATTAGACACATGCGGCAGTTACCCGCGACCGACAAGCGCTCATGAAAACAAAAGCGCGGAACTTCAGCACCAGCCTCCTCGCACGCCTGCAACAGCGTGAAATGATCCGGAACCTCGATCTCTTTACCGTCAACCTTGAGCTTTGCCATGGTTCTACTTACGTCCTGTTGCCTGTTCGTCCCGTGTCTCTCACACGGTCCGCAACAAATCCTTAATCGCGCCCGACACTTCATCTCGTCGGTCAGGCGCTTCATGGTTTTCCGGCGCCGGGATCATCCCCGCGCCGCATGCAAACTGCGAAAAGCTTATTCGGCAGCTTCCAGAACAGCGCCATCATCCATGGCCCTGTAGGTATATTGGTCGATGCGCTTTTCGATTTCCGGACGGAAATTGCGGATCAGCGCCTGTACCGGCCATGCGGCGGCGTCGCCGAGCGCACAGATGGTGTGGCCTTCGATCTGCTTCGTCACTTCGAACAGCATGTCGATTTCGCGCTTCTGCGCGTTGCCTTTCACCATGCGTTCCAGCACACGCCACATCCAGCCGGTGCCTTCACGGCACGGCGTGCACTGGCCGCAGCTTTCATGCTTGAAGAACGCCGCGATGCGGGCGATCGCCTTGATGACGTCGGTGGACTTGTCCATGACGATCATGCCGCCGGTGCCGAAGGACGACTTCACTTCGCGCATGCCGTCGAAGTCCATGATGGCGTCCTTCATGTCCTCACCGCGCACGATGGGGCAGGATGCGCCGCCGGGGATGACGCCAAGCAGATTGTCCCAGCCGCCGCGAATGCCACCGCAATGGTGTTCGATCAGCTCATGGAAGGACAGGCCCAGCGCATCTTCGAAGGTGCATGGACGCTCGACATGGCCGGAGACCATGAACAGCTTGGTGCCGACATTGTTCGGACGGCCGATAGACGAGAACCATGCCGCACCTCGGCGCAGAATGGTCGGAGCAACAGCGATGGATTCGACGTTGTTGACGGTCGTCGGGCAACCGTAAAGACCCATATTGGCCGGGAACGGCGGCTTCAGGCGCGGCTGGCCCTTCTTGCCCTCGAGGCTTTCGAGCAGTGCCGTCTCTTCGCCGCAGATATAGGCACCTGCGCCGTGATGGACGTAGATGTCGAAATCCCAGCCGTTCTTGTTGTTCTTGCCGAGCAGGCCGGCATCGTAACATTCGTCGATGGCCGCCTGAAGCGCCTCACGCTCGCGCATATATTCGCCGCGCACGTAGATATAGGCGGTGTGTGCACCCATGGCGAAACCGGCGATCACGCAGCCTTCGATCAGCGTATGCGGATCGTTGCGAAGGATTTCGCGGTCCTTGCAGGTGCCGGGCTCGGATTCGTCGGCGTTGACCACGAGATAATGCGGACGGCCGTCGCTTTCCTTGGGCATGAAGGACCACTTGAGACCCGTCGGGAAGCCTGCTCCGCCGCGACCGCGAAGGCCGGAAGCCTTCATCTCATTGATGATCCAGTCACGACCCTTTTCGATGATCTGCTTGGTGCCATCCCAGTGGCCGCGCGCCCTCACGCCCTTCAGGGACTTGTCCTTTAGGCCGTAGAGATTGGTAAAGATGCGATCCTGATCTTTTAACATGCTTCACCCTTTACCGCGGCTTCTTGCCGAAGACCCTGATATACTCGGCTTCGCCACCCTTGGCGAGCGCCTCGGCCTGCTTGATCCACTCATCGCGTTCGATGCGGCCCTTGAAATTCAGATAACCGTCCACCCAGTCGCACTCGGCCTTCTTCCAGCCGGCAATCTGCGCATAGGTGAAGATACCGAGCTCGTTAAGCGTGCCTTCGATCTTCGGGCCAACGCCTGAAATGAGTTTCAGGTCATCGGGCGCAGCGGGCTTTTCAATGCCTGCCGGACGGTCGGCCGACTCAAGCGACGGTCTGGACGCTGTCGCTTCCTTGCCTGCCGATTGCTGTTCCCCTGCCTTTGCGTTTTCCGCAGCAGCCTTGGGCTCGTTCGCAGGCGTCTTCAGCTTCGGATCGGTTTCCGGTGCGTCCGTCTTCGGCTTTGCAGTATTCGAAGGCAGAACGGGTGCTGCTTCCGCCGCAGCTTCGGCAGGCTTGTCGAGATTGGAGCGATCTGGCTTGATCTCTTCCGTCAGCGTTGTCAGGCCGCCAACGGGCACCGACTGGTGACGGTCGATCTGGGGACCTGTCTTGACCGTGTCGCCCTTGCCTGCCTCGAACGTGTCGATGATCTCTTCCAGGCGCTCGGGCGTCAGATCCTCATAGGCATCCTTGAAGATGATGACCATCGGCGCGTTGACGCAGGCGCCCTGACATTCCACTTCTTCCCAGGACAGCGTGCCGCTCTCGTTGGTGTGCAGCGGATCGTGGTGGATCTTCTTGCGGCAGACATCCATCAGCGCTTCCGAACCGCGCAGCATGCAGGGCGTGGTGCCGCAAACCTGAACATGGGCGCGTGTGCCGACGGGCTTCAGCTGGAACTGGGTGTAGAAGGTCGCCACTTCCATGACGCGGATATAGGCCATATCCAGCATGTCGGCGATTTTTTCGATGGCGGCGCGGGTAACCCAGCCGTCCTGCTCCTGCGCACGCATGAGCAGCGGGATAACCGCCGATTGCTGGCGTCCCTCCGGATATTTCTGGATCGTCTTTTCCGCCCATGCGGTGTTATCCGCATTAAAGGCAAATGCCACGGGCTGGAACTGATCTTCGGCTAGTCGACGAACGGACATACTTCCTCACGCCTTTTCAGTTTAACGTCTCACAACGCGATCTCGCCACCGTGACGAATTCGCAGGCATAAGCCGCCTTGTCTTTCTGCATGAACACGATGAACTTGCTGCCATTGGGAACCGAGGCCTTGATCTCGTATCCCGATGACAGAAGCTGCTTGATGGTGGAACCACCGCTGCCTGCCAGCGAAATGTTCCCCTCGTCCGTCGCCGTCTGGGCGAGAACGGAGGTCGACATCGCAGCAAGAAAAGCCAAAATGGCCAGCGGCAGACGCATCAGCGGTCGACCTCCCCGAACACGATGTCGAGGGAGCCGAGCACGGCTGTAACGTCGGCAAGCTGATGGCCCTTGCACAGGAAATCCATCGCCTGCAAATGTGCATAACCCGGCGCGCGGATCTTGCAGCGGTAGGGCTTGTTCGAACCATCGGCGACCACGTAGACGCCGAACTCGCCCTTCGGCGCTTCGACGGCGGCGTAAACTTCGCCGGCCGGAACGTGATAGCCTTCGGTATAGAGCTTGAAGTGATGGATAAGAGCTTCCATCGAACGCTTCATCTCGCCGCGCTTGGGCGGAACCACCTTGCCATCCAGCGAGGAGACCGGGCCGATGCGGTGCTTGCCGGAGAGAAGATCGACGCACTGCTTCATGATCTTCACCGATTCGCGCATTTCCTGCATGCGGATCAGGTAACGGTCATAGCAGTCACCGTTCTTGCCGACGGGGATATCGAACTCCAGATCGGAATAGCACTCGTAGGGCTGCGCGCGACGCAAATCCCAGGCAGCACCCGAACCGCGCACCATGACGCCCGTGAAACCCCAGGCAAAGGCGTCTTCAAGCGAGACGACGCCGATATCGACGTTACGCTGCTTGTAGATGCGGTTGTCGGTCAACAGGCCTTCGATATTGTCGAGAACGGTAATGAAGGGATCGCACCATTTGCCGATGTCTTCCACCAGCTCCGGCGGCAGATCCTGATGCACGCCGCCCGGACGGACATAGGCCGAGTGCATGCGGGCGCCACAGGCGCGCTCGTAGAACACCATCAGCTTTTCACGTTCCTCGAAGCCCCAGACCGGCGGCGTCATTGCGCCGACGTCCATGGCCTGAGTCGTCACGTTCATGATGTGCGACAGGATACGGCCGATTTCCGAATAAAGCACGCGGATCAATTGGCCGCGCATAGGGATTTCGAGGCCGAGAAGCTTTTCGACGGCGAGCGCGAAAGCGTGTTCCTGGTTCATCGGCGCGACGTAGTCGAGACGGTCGAAATAAGGCACCGCCTGAAGGTAGGTCTTGGTCTCGATCAGCTTTTCGGTGCCGCGATGCAGAAGACCGATATGCGGATCGACGCGCTCGACGATTTCGCCGTCCAGTTCCAGAACCAGACGCAGCACGCCGTGCGCGGAAGGGTGTTCCGGACCGAAGTTGATCGTGAAATTGCGGACGTTATGCTCAGTCATTCTAGTGCTCCGCCGAGGTGATCATGGCGATGAATTCGGGGCCGGTCATGTTCTGCGTTGTTTGCGCGAAAGAATAGCTCGAAGGCTTCTCATCCGTGAAAATCTGCGACGCAAAATGGAAACTGGAAGGGTTGTCGAAAGCCTGCAACGAGACGGCAAAATGCTTGCCATCTCTGGAGCGCCACATCAGCGTGCTGCCGCAATTCTTGCAGAAGCAGCGCTCGCCCCATTCCGACGAGGTATAAACACCGAAATGTTCCTCGTTCTCGATGGCGACGTCAGCGCATTCGACAGCCAGAAACGTACCGCCGGACCAGCGGCGGCACATCGAGCAATGGCAAACGCCGAATTCGCGGGCGCCGACGCTGGCATTGAAGCCAACGGCGCCGCAAAGACATTGTCCGTGCTCTGTCGCGGGGGCTTCGCTCATTGCTTGGCCTTTTCATCACCCGGGAGAACATAGTCAGTCCCCTCCCAGGGAGAGAGGAAATCGAAATTGCGGAATTCCTGCTTCAGTTCGACCGGTTCATAGAGAACCCGCTTCAGAACGTCATCGTAGCGTACTTCCACAAAGCCGGTAACCGGAAAATCCTTGCGCAGCGGATGACCTTCGAAACCGTAATCGGTGAGGATTCGGCGAAGGTCCGCATGGCCCTCGAAAGGAATGCCGTACATATCCCAGGCTTCGCGTTCGAACCAGTCTGCACCCATGTAAACGGAGGTCGCCGAGGGAACGCCCTCGTCTTCCGCCACCTGCAGCTTGATGCGCACGCGCAGATTCTGGCGCGGCGACAAGAGGTGGTAGACGACGTCGAAACGCTTCTCGCGCTGCGGCCAGTCGACGCCGCAAATATCGATGATGTTGACGAAACCGCACTGCACATCGTCACGCAGGAACGTCAAAAGCGCGATAACGCTTTCCGTCGTCGTGTTCAGCGTCAGCTCGCCATAGGCGATATCGGCCGAAACCACGAGGGAACCACGCGCTTCCTTAACGTAAGCAGCAAGATCGTTTAGAGCTTCGCTCATTCCTTAATCCGTCCTTTGCCCTTAGCGCTCGATCGTACCGGTACGCCGGATCTTCTTCTGCAGCAGAAGCACGCCGTAAAGCAGCGCCTCCGCCGTGGGGGGACAGCCCGGAACGTAGATATCCACCGGCACTACTCGGTCGCAGCCGCGCACGACGGCGTAGGAATAATGGTAATAGCCGCCGCCATTGGCGCAGGAGCCCATGGAGATGACGTAACGCGGCTCAGGCATCTGGTCATAGACTTTGCGCAGTGCCGGCGCCATCTTGTTGGTCAGCGTTCCCGCGACGATCATCACGTCCGACTGGCGCGGTGAGGCGCGCGGAGCGACACCGAAGCGCTCCATGTCGTAACGCGGGCCGGAAGCCTGCATCAGACCCTCGACGGCGCAGCAGGCAAGACCGAACTGCATCCACATCAGGGAGCCGGTACGCGCCCAGGTGATCAGCTCGTCGGTCGAGGTGACGAGAAAGCCCTTGTCGGCCAGCTCGTCGTTGATTTCCGTGAAGTAGGCATCGTTGCTGCCGACAGGCTTGCCGGTCGCGGGATCGATGATCCCCTTCGGCTGCGGCGCAACGAGCGTGCTGTTGTTCTGGCTCATGCCCATTCCAGCGCTCCCTTCTTCCACTCATAGATAAAGCCGATGGTGAGAACGGCGAGGAACACCATCATAGACCAGAAACCGAACCAGCCCATATCACCGAAGGACACAGCCCAGGGGAACAGGAAGGCGACTTCAAGGTCGAAGATGATGAAGAGAATGGACACCAGATAAAACCGGATATCGAACTTCATGCGGGCGTCGTCGAAGGCATTGAAACCGCACTCGAAAGCGGAGAGCTTTTCCGGGTCCGGCGCCTTATAAGCGACAGCGAAAGGCGCGATGAGAAGCGCCAGGCCAATGACAAGAGCGATACCGATAAAGATTGCGATCGGAATATAGGAACTGAGGAGTTCAGTCATGGTCTCTTCCCTGTCCGGCCGGGTGCCGGACCTGCCTTTGCGACTGAAAGTCTAAAGGCGCACAGATATGTTGCAACGCCAAAGTGGTTAGCGCAGCCGCGCTCTCTCTGCAAGAGTTTAGGCACCATTTCAAGACACCTGCCGCATTGATTGGCAACAATATTGCCGGAATTGACGCAAATTTGGGCCACAATTCCGGGCTAAGCCCCTCAAATACAATAATAATCGATTGAACGACGCAACCGCAAAAAAGTCACACGAATTTTACGTCAAAATGGCAGCGAAGTGACGATCTCTCGATATCGAAACTTGACTAAAAACAGCAGGAAAAACCGCGCTCGCAAATGCCGGAAACAGACGCTGAAATCGCCATTGCCGAGATGGCAGGACGATGCCTGCTCGCTTCGTTTGGGAGTGTCATTTCGGTGAGAGAAATGGCGCGAGTGACGGGGCTCGAACCCGCGACCTCCGGCGTGACAGGCCGGCACTCTAACCGACTGAGCTACACCCGCGCTCCACAGACATTCGTCTGCGTTTTTTCCGAGGAACAGGATGGCGCGAGTGACGGGGCTCGAACCCGCGACCTCCGGCGTGACAGGCCGGCACTCTAACCAACTGAGCTACACCCGCTTATCCTGACCGACAAGACCTTAGTCTCGCCGTACGAACTAGCCTCGGCTGTTCGTTGAGCGGCTAACTACGGCGTTCGTGCGGGGGTGTCAAGCAGGTTTCACGACAAAAGAATAAGCTTCTTCATTTTGATTGGAAAAAACTGAAAGGCCTTTGACCGGCATTGCAGCGAATGCCCTGTTTTCCGGGCTTTTCCCAACAAAAACAAAAAACTTGTCCACAGCCGGGGCGTCCGTAACGCGATTCCAGCATACCGCCAAAGGTAACGGCCGGGCGTTGTTTTTATCGAAAAGCCCGCAGTTCCCGGCTTTTTGCCGATCACCTCTGGCAATGGGCAAAGCTGTCCGGAAAAAAAACAAAAAAACTTCACAAAAGCCCTTGCGGTTTTTTTCCGATCCGAATACATCACGGCCACCGACGCGGCAGACACGATCTGCAAGACGCGAAGGGCGATTAGCTCAGTTGGTAGAGCGCCTCGTTTACACCGAGGATGTCGGGAGTTCGAGTCTCTCATCGCCCACCATTTTCCAGCTTCTTAAAAATGTGCGCATTACCAAGCCGAAGCTGTTTCGGACGCCGGTGCGTTTTGCCGTAAACTTCCTGCATTGGGAATCACGGCCCCTGCCCCCGATTCTGTAGACGATCACGGCCTTGGGCTGGTGGAGCGGCTTTTCCGACTTGAGCCTATGCCAAATCGGCACTTCTGTTCCACATTCATACAGGCCGGCTCCAATAGGTGTGCCACCCCGCAACATACCGAAAAATAAGCAGATTCAGACTTTTTAAAGAGATTTCATGCATTGTTTTCGAGCCGTTTCATGATGAACGGTATAAATGATGGATGAAACCATGTCGGTCGACGCGTTTGTAACACTCGCGCTTATTGCGCTGCCTGTTTATATTTTTTTCCGGTGGGTCCAGCAGGACTCGGAAAAAGACAGCACTCCCAAAAGCAAGAATTCCATGGGGCGGTGATCTCTAGCGATCTGGTCCACTGCACATTCATGGAAGTCCTCCGGATAACACCCTCGATCATGCGATAGCGACGCGACCATGCCGGTTTTAACGGCTGGTATGCGACTCATCGTGGGAATCGGCATTCTCCAGATCGGGGTTTCTTCCGCCGCACAAAAAAGCCGGGCTATGCCCGGCTTTTCTCATTAGCGATTCTATTCGGAGCGATCAGTTGATCGCCTTCAGATCAACCGTAAAGAACAGCGTTTCGCCGGAAGATCCGTCGACGCCGTCATTGTCAGTGACGGCATAGGCCGTTCCTGCCTTGTCGAAGGTGAAGCCTTCCAGCTTGTCAACGGTGTAGCCATTCGTCTGGGCTTTGAGGTCCGGCAGGAAATCATGTGCTTCCTGCTTTGCCACCAGCGGCAGTTCGCCACCGATCTTGCCCGGCTTCAGGTCAGCGATCGCGACGCGGTAGAGCTTCTTGATCTTGGCCTTGTCACCGACCTGGTTGTCGCGCTCGACGATATAGACATAGTCGCCCTGTGCGGTGATTTCAGAAAGGCCGACCCAGCCTGCCTCGGTCTTGTCGAGCGGGTAACGCACGGCGCCCCATTCCTTGGACTTCGGATTGTAGGAAACGAGCTTGACGAAACCCTTCTCGTCCGTGCCCCATTCGCGCTGTACGGCCATCCACAGCGTCGCGTCGTCGCCCTTGCCGATCATGGTCACGCCTTCGAAACCGAAGCGGGTTTCGCCGGCCAGCAGTTCCTTCGGCAAAGCGATCTCGGCCTTGATCTCGCCCTTGGCGCTGACGTTGTAGAGCGCGTGGGGCACGAGCTTGGCACTGTCGCCTTCCGAGGCCAGCCAGAAGCCGCCCTTACCGTCAAGCGTAATGCCTTCGATGTCGAGTTTCTGGGCTGCGATACCGTCGCGCTTGATGCGCAGGACGCTGGTGATGGTGGCGGGCTTCTTCGTTGCGTCGATGGTGTAGATCGACGGCTGGTTGCCATAGACCGAATCGGACACGGCATAGAGGATGCCAGGCTTTTCAGCATCACCCACCAGACCGGAGAGAGCGCCCCAGCCGATCGGTGCGCCGTCAACGGTGGCGGAAGCGAGCTGCGGGTAGGCAATCTGGCCTTCTGCTCGTTCATAGATCATGACATGCGAGCGAGCGCCGCCATCTTCGACGAGATCGGCTTCGTTGGCAGTGACGAGAAGATTGCGCGACGGAATGGCGACGGCGCCTTCTGGCGAAATGCCCGAGGGCAGAAGCTGGACCAGTTCCGGCGTGCCGCCCGTATCCTTGTAGACCGCAGCGAGAGACGCGCGCTCGGCAAGAACGAAGAAGTACTTCTGGCCATCGAAGGTTGCCGCTTCCAGACCTTCCGGCTCGATGCCCTTGGCCTTGGAGCGCTTTTCCGGATAGTGGCCGATGCTGGCGGCGGCGTGCTCAAGGGTGGCACCGGCTTCATAGAGAAGCTTGCCGGTCTTGTCGAAGATGGTGAAGCCGCGTGCACCGCCCTGCCAGTCACCCTCATTGGCGATGACGATACGGTCATTGTCCAGCCACTTCACGGCATCCGGCTCGCGCTTGCGGCCTTCCTGCTTGTCGGTGAACTTGATCTGGCCGTCCGTCTTCGTGTCGACGCCTTCCAGATCAACCGTGCCGGCGGAGAAATGCGTCTTTACCGTACCGGTCTTACCGTCGATGATAACGATGTGGTTGTTTTCCTGCAGCGTGAGCGCGATCTCGCCATTGGCATTGATCGAGACGAATTCCGGCTCCGGATCCTCCGGGGAGATTTCGGCAAGGCCGGTCACGTCGATCTTCTTCAGCGTCGCGCAGTCGGCAACACCGTTCTTCAGACCGACCGTCACCAGATAACCGGCGGGCATCTGTGGCAAGGCGCCTTCGTTCACCTCTTCATCGCGTTCGTTTTCGATCGCGATGGCGGCGAAGGTCTTGTCCGGGGAAATTGCGACGGAATCAGGCTGGCCGCCGAGATCGCAGCTCGCTTCAATCTTCTTGGTGGCGATATCGACCGTCACCAGTTTGCCGGACGGCTTGGCGCGGTTTTCGGATGTGTTGACACCGGCCAGAACCTTGGCGCCGGCAACGGCAACCGAGGTCGGTTCGCCTTCCAGCAGCAACGCGCCGCCAGCCTTTGGTGCCTTCGCGTCGGTGATATCAACGAAACCAATGCCGCCAAGCGGGCTGTCCGAATAGATCAGCGTCTTGCCGTCTTCGCTGGCGGTTACGATTTCAGCTGAAGTGACGGCCTTCGCGTCCTTTTCCGCCGGCAGGTTCTTTACGACCGGGAAAGATGCGATGCGGTTGAAAACCGGCTCGGCAGCAGCCGGAAAGGCCGCGGACGTGAGCAGAGCAGCGGTCAAAGCCATCTGAGAAAGTCGGAACGCCATTGTAAATCCCCCTTGGATCCAAAAAAATACCCTATGGCTTCTGCGTCAGATACATGACAGCGGCATGACATTTCCTGTCGGAGGAATCAAAAAGCCCGACCATGAAGGCCGGGCTTTCCTGTTCGTGCGCACATTCCGCGTATCGGAGCGCTGTGTGACCGGATGGAGGCTACACAGGCGCGCTCTCCTACTTTCAAGTACATCTTGCCGGTTCGAAAAAATGGGCTATCCGAAAAAGTATTTCGAAAAGCCGCCCGGTTTTCGTGCCGGCATGATGGCGTCAGGGCGTCAAAACATGTTTCCTCGTGAACCTGAAAAGCCGCCCGCCCGCCGCCGGACGTCACGGCCTTTCGGAAACCTTACGAGTTGACGGCGTCCTTCAGGCCCTTGCCTGCGGAAAACTTCGGTACGTTGCGAGCCGGGATATCGACTTCAGCACCCGTGGAAGGGTTACGACCCTTGGAGGCTTCACGACGGCTTACGGAGAAGCTGCCGAAGCCAGCGAGACGGATGTCGCCACCGCTCTTCAGTTCGTTCTGTACGGTTTCGAATACGGCATCAACAGCGGAAGCAGCATCTGCCTTCGTGAGACCAGCCTTTTCGGCAACAGCAGAGACGAGCTCGTTCTTGTTCATGTTTCCACCCCTTTCAATGGTTTGAAACGACTCAAATTAAGCCGGCGCAGAATACGTCTGTATCCGCGCGCAGCAACTCAAAAGCGCTGGAATCGCCTGAAAAACAAGGGGTCTGCGGGGTTTTTCACAAAAAAGGCCGACATTTCTGCCGGCCTTTCCCTTAAACGTGCCAATTTCGCACCAGTTCTGCGAGCATCAAAGAAGCATCGCGCCTTTCGGCATCTAACACATTGAATCTATGCACAGGTGTCGCGAAAACCGATTCTGGCTTTCACAACGACGTGGCAATCAATGTGCGATCGTCTGTCCGCCCTCGTCGACACCGTCGACAGTTGCGATAACAGGCGTTTCGATGCTGCCGTCCCACTCGATTGGCTCGGGCATGCGAAGCAGCGCGTGCTTGATGACCTCACCCATGCGAGAAACCGGGATGATCTCCATCTCGTTCTTCACATTATCAGGAATATCCGCCAGGTCCTTGGCGTTTTCTTCCGGGATGAGCACCTTCTTGATGCCACCGCGAAGCGCCGCAAGCAGCTTTTCCTTCAGGCCGCCGATCGGCAGCACGCGACCACGAAGCGTGATCTCGCCCGTCATCGCCACATCCTTGGAGACCGGGATACCGGTCATGATGGAGACGATGGCGGTTGCCATGGCAACACCGGCAGACGGTCCGTCCTTCGGGGTAGCCCCTTCCGGAACGTGAACGTGGATGTCGCTCTTGTCGAAACGCGGCGGTTCGATGCCGAAGTCCACGGCGCGCGAGCGGACATAGGATGCCGCTGCCGAAATGGATTCCTTCATCACTTCCTTGAGGTTGCCGGTGACCGTCATGCGGCCCTTGCCCGGCATCATCACGCCTTCGATGGTGAGCAACTCACCGCCGACTTCCGTCCATGCCAGACCGGTGACGACACCAACCTGATCCTCGCGCTCGGCCTCACCGTGGCGGAACCGCGGAACGCCCAGATAATCCGGAACATTGGCTGCGGTGACTTCCACAGACTTGACCTTGCCCTTGATGATCTCAGTCACGGCCTTTCGCGCAAGCTTCATCAACTCGCGCTCGAAGCTGCGCACGCCCGCCTCGCGGGTGTACTGCTGGATCACGATCATCAGAGCGTCATCGCTGACCGAGAACTCTTCCGGACGCAGGGCATGTTCCTTGATCGCCTTCGGCAGCAGGTGACGCTTGGCGATTTCACGCTTTTCGTCCTCCGTGTAACCGGCGATGCGGATCACTTCCATACGGTCCATCAGGGGACCTGGAATGTTCAGCGTGTTGGCCGTGGTCACGAACATCACGTCGGACAGGTCGTATTCCACTTCAAGATAGTGGTCCATGAAGGTGGAGTTCTGTTCCGGATCGAGCACCTCCAGCAGTGCGGAAGACGGATCGCCGCGGAAGTCCATGCCCATCTTGTCGATCTCGTCGAGCAGGAAGAGCGGATTGGACTTCTTGGCTTTCTTCATCGACTGAACGATCTTGCCCGGCATGGAGCCGATATAGGTACGGCGGTGACCGCGGATTTCCGCCTCGTCACGCACACCACCCAGCGCCATACGCACATATTCGCGGCCGGTCGCCTTGGCGATCGACTTGGCAAGCGAGGTCTTGCCGACGCCGGGAGGACCGACGAGGCACAGGATCGGGCCACGGATCTTCGAAGCGCGCGCCTGCACGGCCAGATATTCCACGATGCGTTCCTTGACCTTGTCCAGACCGAAATGATCCTGATCGAGGACCGCCTCGGCGCTGTTGAGATCAACCTTGACCTTCGACTTCTTGCCCCAAGGCAAGCTGAGCAGCCAGTCCAGATAGTTGCGCACGACAGTCGCTTCCGCAGACATCGGGCTCATCTGGCGAAGCTTCTTCATTTCCGCCTCGGCCTTGTCCTTGGCCTCCTTGGAAAGCTTGGTCTTGGCTATGCGCTCTTCCAGTTCGGCCATCTCGTCACGACCGTCCTCGCCGTCGCCGAGCTCCTTCTGGATCGCCTTCATCTGTTCGTTCAGGTAATATTCGCGCTGCGTCTTCTCCATCTGGCGCTTGACGCGCGAGCGGATACGCTTCTCGACCTGAAGCACGGAAATTTCGCCTTCCATGAAGCCGAGCGCTTTTTCAAGCCGCTGCTTCACGCTGACGGTTTCCAGCATTTCCTGCTTTTCGGTGATCTTGATCGACAGGTGCGAAGCAACCGTATCGGCCAGCTTCGAATAATCGTCGATCTGGCCGGCAGCGCCGACAACCTCGGGCGAAATCTTCTTGTTGAGCTTCACATAGCTCTCGAACTCCGAAACGACGGAACGCGACAGCGCCTCGATCTCAACCGGGTCTTCCGCAGGCTCCTGCAGCGGCGTCGCAGACGCTTCGTAAAAATCCTCGCGGTCGGTATAGGCCTCGATCTGGGCGCGGCCCTTGCCTTCCACAAGCACCTTCACGGTGCCGTCGGGCAGCTTCAGCAGTTGGAGAACGTTGGCGACCGTACCTACCTTGTGGATGGCTTCCGGGGACGGATCGTCATCGCTGGCGTTGATCTGGGTAACAAGCATGATCTGCTTGTCCGAGCCCATGACCTCTTCTAGAGCGCGAATGGATTTTTCCCGCCCGACGAACAGGGGAACGATCATATGCGGGAAAACGACAATGTCGCGCAGGGGAAGTACCGGATAGATACCGCCGGATGCCGCAGACGTGATGTTCGTCATATCATTTCCTTTCATGGTCCCTTTCAGGACACTTTGCCTGACGTCTTGGGGCGTCCGGCATATTCATTTCTCGAGACTGAAAGTGGAGTTTCGAAACGCCGATTTCAAGTCACCGGAAGAGACGACCCCGCGCACCGGCACGGCCGTAAAATTCAAACAAATACAGCGCCGGCTATTACTCCCGACATTTCCGGTTATCCCACAGGATCAGGAACCGGGTCGCCGACGGTAATTCACATTTCCGTCATATCGCGCTGCAAATCAGTTTTAAGACTTTATCAGCAAAGCGCAATCCGCTCCAAACGCAAAATCGGGTTACTCCAAGTTAGCGGCAAGTTTCGCACCTGCCACAACAGAAAAGGCCCGCACGAGTGCGGGCCTTTTGAATTCATCAAAGCGTCGGATCGGTCAATCAAGCCGAAACATTGGCCTTTTCTTCCTGACGATCCGCATAGATGTAGAGCGGGCGAGCGATGCCGCTGACGACATCGTTGGAGATCACCACTTCGCGCACGCCTTCCAGCGTCGGCAGTTCGAACATGGTATCCAGAAGGATCTTTTCCATGATCGAGCGCAGACCGCGGGCACCCGTCTTGCGGGTAATCGCCCGGCGGGCAATCTCGCGCAACGCGTCCTCGTGGAAGGTCAGTTCCACATCTTCCATCTCGAACAGACGCTGGTACTGCTTGACCAGCGCGTTCTTCGGCTCAGACAGGATCTGGATCAGCGCATCCTCATCAAGGTCCTCCAGCGTCGCCAGAACCGGCAGACGGCCGATGAATTCCGGAATGAGACCGAATTTCACCAGATCTTCCGGCTCCAGTTCGCGCAGCACCTCGCCAACGCGGCGATCGTCTTCAGCCTTGACGGTCGCACCGAAGCCAATCGAGGTCTTTTCGCCCCTGGCCGAGATGATCTTGTCCAGGCCGGCAAACGCGCCGCCGCAGATGAAGAGAATGTTGGTCGTATCCACCTGCAGGAATTCCTGCTGCGGATGCTTGCGGCCGCCCTGCGGCGGAACGGAAGCGACCGTGCCTTCCATGATCTTCAGAAGCGCCTGCTGAACGCCCTCGCCCGACACGTCACGCGTAATGGACGGGTTGTCCGACTTGCGGGAAATCTTGTCGACTTCGTCGATATAGACGATGCCGCGCTGGGCGCGCTCGACATTGTAATCCGCAGCCTGCAACAGCTTCAGGATGATGTTTTCCACGTCCTCGCCGACATAACCGGCTTCGGTCAGCGTCGTTGCGTCCGCCATTGTGAAGGGAACGTCGATGATGCGGGCGAGCGTCTGGGCAAGATAGGTCTTGCCGCAACCCGTCGGACCGACGAGCATGATGTTCGACTTCGCAAGCTCGACATCGCCATTCTTGGAGGCGTGCGCGAGGCGCTTGTAATGGTTGTGAACGGCCACCGACAGGATCTTTTTCGCCTGCTTCTGGCCGATGACGTATTCGTCGAGGATCTTGATGATGTCCTGCGGGGTGGGAACACCCTCGCGCGACTTCACCATCGACGTCTTGTTCTCCTCGCGGATGATGTCCATGCACAATTCGACGCATTCATCGCAGATGAATACCGTCGGTCCGGCAATGAGTTTCCGGACTTCGTGCTGGCTCTTGCCGCAGAATGAACAATAGAGTGTATTCTTAGAGTCGCCGCCGTTGCTGCCGCTGACTTTGCTCATATCACTTTCCTTCCAGCACGCCGCAGGTCCGCCAAACGGATCGCGGTCAACTTACCGCCCGCCGATACGGCCGCCCTTGGGTGCATCGCCGTATCCGCCTCGTTTCCCGGGGTACTAACCGGTATCAGATACATGAGCTGACAACCGGCTGCAACGAATTCCCCATCAAACCAAAGGCCACGTCATAAAAATTCAACACAGCCTTTATATATACTAATATCGCTTTCTGTTGCGGTTGAAAGCCCCGAAATTACTTTGCGGGGTTAAACAACCGTCAAAAAGCGTCGCGCCTTAATTCGCGGCGGCGCCTTCCATTTCCTGGCGTGAGGTGAGGATCTTGTCGATCACACCCCAATCCTTGGCCTCGTCGGCATCCATGAAGTGGTCGCGATCAAGGGTTTTTTCAACCTCTTCCAGCGTACGGCCGGTGTGCTTCACGTAGACTTCATTAAGGCGACGCTTCATTTTGATGATGTCGCGGGCGTGACGCTCGATATCCGAAGCCTGACCCTGGAAGCCGCCGGAGGGCTGATGCACCATGATGCGGGCGTTCGGAGTTGCGAAACGCATTCCCTTTTCGCCAGCGGCCAGAAGCAGCGAGCCCATGGATGCGGCCTGGCCGACGCAAAGCGTCGAAACGGCAGGGCGGATGAACTGCATCGTATCGTAGATGGCCATGCCGGCGGTTACGACGCCACCCGGCGAATTGATATAGAGCGCGATTTCCTTCTTCGGGTTTTCAGCCTCGAGGAAAAGCAGCTGCGCGCAGACGAGCGAGGCCATCTGGTCTTCCACCGGTCCGGTGAGGAAAATGATGCGTTCCTTGAGAAGACGGGAAAATATGTCATAGGAGCGTTCGCCGCGATTGGTCTGCTCTACGACCATCGGCACCAGAGCCATGGCGGTATCAACTGGATTTTTCATGTCCGTCCTTTGTCAAACTCTGCCCTTCGCGGAAAACCGCTCCGGAATCACTTCTAACCTTCGTTCTCCCTACATAGAGTGTCCCTGCCCGGTACTTCAAGACACGAAGCCGCATATCCTTAACCGTTTGCGGGCGTTTTCCACCCGCGGGGTGACGGCTACGGACAAGCCGATGCCAGCCGGACCATTCTCTGTCGCCCGCATTATTTTTTTAACAGGAGCAAACCGCAAACGCAAAAACCGGTGTGTTGCCCAGATATAACTTCTCACTGGCAAGAACTCGTTAGGTATTTGCGGCTGATACTACGTCCGCGAATTTCCGGTTTCCCGTCAGGGGGCGGGAGCCTCTTTTGAGGCGAAATGGCATCTCCACCAATTCGGCGGGCATTGCGCACATCGTGCCGCGAACCCGCTTTTACGGCATGATAGCGCAGATAGGATTTTGCAATGCTGGATGCAAAGACGGGCATGCTGCTTTGGGCGTCGGAAACGCTGACGCTCGCCCTCCTGTTGGGAACCCTGTGGCTGCACCGCCCTGCCCGCCGGCACAATATCTATTTCGCCGCCGGTTTCGCCGCCACCAGCGTCGGCACGGTGATGGTGGCGCTGCGCGGCGATATTCCCAACTTCCTGTCAATCGAGGTCGGTAACGCTCTTGCCCTTTCGGCTTTCAGCTTCTGGCTTGCCGGTCTCCTGTCTTTCGAACAGCGCAAGCCCGCCGGCTGGATCGCCATTCCGGCACTTTTATGGGTGGCGGGCATGTTCATCACCCCCGTGCGCGAAAGCATGGTCTCGCGCATCCTGCTCTATCACGCCTGTGCGGCCACCGGTTATTTCATGCTGGCCGGCGTACTTCTGGCCAGCAAGGCACGCGCGTCGCTCAGCCGCAAGGTGTTGGCGGCCATCTTCATCCTGCAGTCATTTTGCGGGGCTCTGGTGGCATCCATCGTCATTCCCATCAATGTCGCCTCCCCCAACGCCATTCCGCTGACGGCGGCGCTCGCCTTTTCAGGCATTCTCGGTTTCACCGTCATCGTCATGCTCAGCGCCAAGATCATCATGGAAGACACCGAAATCCGCCTGCACCGGCTGGCCATGACCGACCATCTGACCGGCGTCCTCAACCGGCGCGGTCTTATGGAAGAGTTCGAACACATCAAAAAAAGGTCACCTGCCTCCAGCCGCTATGTGGCGCTGGTGCTGTTCGACATCGACCATTTCAAGAAGATCAACGACAAATACGGCCATCAGTCGGGCGACGCGGTGCTCGTGTATTTTTGCAATATGGCGCAGCGGGTCATCGGTGAGCGCGGCCTGTTCGTCAGGATGGGCGGCGAAGAATTCGCGCTCGTCGCCGAAGTGGAAAGCCCCTCCAGCACCGTGACGCTTGCGGAAGCCATCCGCAGCAATCTGCGCCTTTCGAAGATCAGCGCACGTGGCGAAAACATCGAGGTCACGACCAGCGTCGGCATATCCGAAGCCATGATCAAGGACGCGGACCTGAGCGTGATGATGACGGAGGCCGACCGTGCGCTTTACGCGGCCAAGAAGGCCGGCCGCAACCGGACCGTGATCCACGTCAATTCAGCCAATGTCGTCGTCCCCTCTCCGGACCGGAACGAAAACCCGATGGACAACAATGCCAACCGGCAGGTTGCGGCGCTGAACCGGATAGCGGCCATCGCCAACCGGTGACAAAGTAACCACACAGTGACATGCGAATAAACACATGGAACGGCATTTTCACGCCCTTCCCAAAGTGCGGCGCGCGGAATAAACCATGGACATGACAGCGACATTTCCCTTTCTCAAAATCGATCCCGACACGCGTCGTGTTTCACTCGATGCACGCAATCCGGCTTTCTACAACGATCCGAACCCGGTCTATGCTGCCCTGCATGCCCAATGTCCCACTTTCTATTGGGAAGAGCAGAAGCAGTGGTTTTTCACCGAATACGACCATGTCAGCGCCCTCCTGCGCGACCGCCGGTTTGGACGGCAGATCCTGCATGTCGCGAGCCGCGAGGAGATCGGTCTGGCAGAGCCGCTCGAGCATGTGAAGCATTTCGACGCCGCCGAGCAGCATTCGCTTCTGGAACTGGAGCCGCCGGAACACACGCGGCTGCGCACCCTCATCAACCGCGCCTTCGTTTCGCGGCATGTCGACAAGATGAAGCCGGAAATAGAGGAACTCGCCAACCGGCTGATCGACGCCTTCGAACGAAACGGCGAGACGGAACTGCTCTCTTCCTATGCCGACATCATCCCGGTGACGATGATCGCACGCATGATCGGCATTCCCGAGGAAATGGGGCCGCAGCTTCTGAAATGGTCACATGCCTATGTCGGCATGTACATGTTCAAGCGCACGCCCGAGGACGAGCTTCTGGCCGACAAGGCCGCACGTGAGTTTTCAGACTATGTGCGCAGTGTGATCGCGGAGCGCCGGGCGGAGCCGAAAGACGATCTGCTGAGCCACATGATCCATACGGAGCACAAGGGCCAGTATCTGACCGACGACGAGCTGATCTCGACCACCATCGTTCTGTTGAACGCCGGGCACGAGGCGACGGTGCACCAGATCGGCAATTCCGTGCGCATCATTCTGGAAAGCGGCATTTCGCCTGACATACTTTTCCACGACGAGACGGCAACGGAACGCACGGTGGAAGAAACACTGCGCATCTGCGCGCCCGTCCATATTTTCCAGCGCTGGGTTCTGGAGCCGGTCGAGATCGATGGCGTGGAATTCAAACGCGGCGACAAGGTCAGCCTCATTCTGGCGGCGGCCAATCTCGATCCGGCCAAGTTTTCCGATCCCCTGGCATTCAGGCCGGACCGGAACGAAGGCGCCAACGTCTCCTTCGGCGCCGGCATCCATTTCTGCATTGGCGCGCCGCTGGCAAGGTTGGAGCTGAACCTAGCCTTGCCTCTGCTTTTCAAGCGCCTGCCGGGCCTGAAGATTGCCGAGCCACCCAGGGTCAAGGACGTCTATCACTTCCATGGTCTGGAACGGCTCGATCTCAGCTGGTGACAGCCACGCCGGGAACAACCTTTATCCCGGCGATGGACCTATAAAAGTCATCCGGTCCCTACAACCGGATGACATAATCCTTGCGGGTCGTTTCGACGACCTCCCAGGTTCCCTTGAAGCCCGGCCGCAGCACCAGCCTGTCGCCCGGTTTCAGGTCGCGCGGGGATCCGCCATCCTCGGTCAGGATCGAGTGACCCTCGAGAATGTTGAAATATTCCCATTCGTCATAGACCACCCGCCATTTGCCGGGCGTCGACTGCCAGATGCCGGCATAGATGCCACCGGGCGCTTCCTCCAGATTCCACGTGGTGAATCTGGGGTCGCCGGAAATCAGCCTTTCCGGCGCGGGTGCACTGTGCTCCACCTCCGCCTCGACATCACCGGCCGTAGCGGTTCGTGTATCTTCGAATGCGAGAAAATTCGTCATGACGACCCCGGTCTCTCAGAGCTTCGCAAGCGATTGTTCGAGATCGGCGATGATGTCCTTGACATCCTCGATGCCGATCGAGAGTCGCACGACATCCGGTCCGGCACCCGCCGCCGTCTGCTGTTCCGGCGTCAGCTGCGCATGTGTCGTGGAAGCCGGGTGGATGACGAGAGAGCGGGTATCGCCGATATTGGCGAGATGGGAGAAGAGTTGCAGACCTTCCACCAGCGCCTTGCCGGCGGCATAACCGCCCTTGATGCCGAAGGTGAAGACGGAACCCGCGCCCTTTGGCGAATAATGCTGCTGGATTGCGTAGTTGTCGCTATCCTCAAGCCCGGCATAATGCACCCAGCCGACCTTAGGGTGCGCCTTCAGCCATTTGGCAACGGCCAGCGCATTGTCGGAGTGGCGCTGAACGCGCAGCGGCAGGGTCTCTATGCCTGTGAGGATGAGGAAGGCATTGAAGGGTGAGATCGCCGGGCCGAGATCGCGCAAGCCAAGAACGCGGCAGGCAATCGCGAAGGCGAAATTGCCGAAGGTCTGGTGCAGCACGACGCCGGAATATTCCGGGCGGGGCTGCGACAGCGACGGATATTTATCCGTGGCCGACCAGTCGAAAGTGCCGCCATCGACGATGATGCCACCCATGGAATTACCATGGCCGCCGAGGAATTTCGTCAACGAATGCAATACGATATCCGCGCCATGTTCCAGCGGCCGCAACAGATAGGGGCTTGCCATGGTGTTGTCGACGATGAGCGGCAGGCCGTGACGATGGGCGACATCGGCAATCGCGGCGATATCCACGAATGTGCCGCCCGGGTTGGCGAGGCTTTCGATGAAGATGGCGCGTGTGCGGTCGTCGATCTGCCGTTCGAAACTTGCCGGATCAGCCGCATCGGCCCAGCGCACCTGCCAGTCGAAACCCTTGAAGGCGTGGCCGAACTGGTTGATGGAGCCGCCATAAAGCTGGCGTGCCGCGACGAAATTGTCGCCGTGTTGCAGCAATGTGTGGAAGACCAGCAATTGCGCGGCGTGACCGGATGCAACGGCAAGTGCCGCCGTGCCGCCTTCAAGCGCTGCGACACGCTCCTCCAGAACCGCCTGGGTGGGGTTCATGATGCGCGTGTAGATATTGCCGAACTCTTTTAATCCGAACAGCGCGGCGGCGTGATCGGCGTCACGGAAGGCATAGGCCGTTGTCTGGTAGATCGGCGTCGCGCGCGCACCGGTGGTCGGATCGGGCTGTGCGCCCGCGTGCACGGCCAACGTTGAGAACCCAGGATTGCTGCTCGGCATGATGTTTCCTCCAATGATATTTTGGAGGGATCATAATGCCTTGCCGCCAAATGATAAGTCCAATCCGTACCAACTATCGCACAATATTGAGACGCGGATACTCAATTGCGGGGCAACGGTCCATCACCACGTTCATGCCGTAGGCCTCGGCCTTGGCAGCCGCATTGTCGTCTCTGACCGAAAGCTGGCCCCAGATCACCGATGGCCGCTGCGGCAGCAATATCGCCTCTCCGACAATTGCCGACAAATACTCCGGCGCCCGGAACACATCGACCATATCAACGGGTTCGGGAATGTCGGCAAGCCGCGCATACACCTTCTGCCCCAAGATCTCCTTGCCCGCCTGACCGGGATTGACCGGAAACACGCGGTAACCCTTGGACAGCAGAAAGCGCATGACGCCGTGGCTCGGCCGATCCGGATTGGGAGAGGCGCCAAGCAGGGCGATGGTCCTGACATCCGTCAGAATTTTTCTGAGGTAATCCGGTTCGTAGGTATCATGCTGCATGTCAACTTTTCCCTCTGCCATATCGCGCGGTTCAAGGACCTCATGCGCCGGCTCGACGCTCAATGGCCCAGCGAGAATTGCCTCTCCCGCATAAATCCGCGGACGAGCTTTTCGCACCGCTTTTTTGCGGCCGCTTTCCTAAATCTAGGAACCCCCATCGTTCTCTTGAACCCCTACCCGAATGAAAATATTGAACAAGACGGGCTCGTGGTGTCACGAAAGTACAACTAGGTTCGCGCAAAATGATTTCACAAAAATACCTTAAGCGGCGTTGTGCTGAGTATTTTTATCCAGTTTTGCAAAAGCATACATTTCGATGAACGTTTGCTGAAACAACATTTGCGTGCATCTTATGCGCCCTTCGTCTCCTGTTTGTTTTCATTCCGTTCACCGATGCATTAGGCGTATCTAATTTTCAGAAAGTTATTCTATAAATCAACTTATGGGTAAAACTGTAACGTTGTAGCCGGCCATTCAGTAATGAATTGAAACTTCTTTTCATTATGAGCCTGTATGTGCTCGCTTGATTGTTACAGTTTCATCCTCTGGATATGGGCAATTTTGAGCAGGAATAATCGCCGCAATCGGCCGCATTTTTTGAAAAAACACGTTCCACAGCAAAACCATAAGCTGTGCATCCGGCATCGGCGCGTCTGTCCTGCTGATGAAATAGTGAGCACGGCCGCATATCGCCTCTCGCACAGTTGCCCACTCCACCCCGCAACCCGCACAAACCCGAAACTTGACACGCGTCATAATCTGCAAAGAAGCAGCCGCTTACGACAGGAGGATTTGCGCCTCGCATAGCCACCACGGAAAATGGATTCCGGTTTTCAAGCCGATGCTGTAAGTTGCCTAGAATAGCCCATGAGCGAGTCTCTATTGTGACATTTGACATTCTAATTCTGGTGCTTCTGGGCGCGATATTGCATGCCGGATGGAATGCGCTGGTAAAATCCGGATCCGACAAGTCGCTGGACGCCTCGCTGATCGCGGCGGGCGCCGCAGCTTGTTCTTTACCCTTTCTGCCCTTCCTGCCGTTTCCCGCGCCGGTGGCCATTCCGTTCCTCATCGCCTCGGCTTTTCTGCAATTTGCCTATTTCCGCCTTGTCGCAGCTGCCTATACGATCGGCGATATCGGCCTCGTCTATCCCGTCATGCGTGGCGTGGCACCGCTGATCGTCGCAGCGACGAGCAGCCTTTTCCTCAGCGAGATTTTAAGCCCGCTTGCGCTTGCCGGGATTGCCATCATTTCCAGCGGCATCCTGACGCTTGCCTTCGAGGCGCGACGCGGCGGCGGAAAGGCGATCATTGTCGCGCTCATCAACGCCTTCGTGATTGCCTCCTACACCTTCGTTGATGGCGTCGGCGCAAGGCTTTCCGGCAATGCGATTTCCTATACGCTGTGGATGTCGCTTCTGCCGCCCGTCCTCCTCTTCGGTTTCGCCTTTTACCAGCGTGGCGTAAGCGTGGTTACGCAGCATGTGCGGCGAAACTGGTGGCGCGGCCTGATCGGCGGCGGCGGCTCCATCCTCTCCTACGGGCTGGCGCTCTACGCCATGACCAAGGCCCCCGTCGCCGTCGTCGCGGCGCTGCGCGAAACCTCAATTCTGTTTGCGCTGGTGATCTCCGTCGTCATCCTCAAAGAACGCGCCAGCATCTGGCGTTATCTCGCTGGCGGCATCATCGCAGCGGGTGTTCTGGTCATGCGACTGGGATGAAACAGGCAAATCTATGGGGTAAAATAATACCACACAAATAACTAATTGTTTTTATTGATTTATTTTTACAGTCAGCAAAATCCGTCATATTGACGCTTCATCCAGCACACCGTATAAGCGCGCCAGATCGGATTCCAAAGGGAATATGGTCATTTGCGGTCGCCTTCGGGTGACCAAACCAAGCAACAAGAAACGCCCGTATGCTCTTACTTTAAAAGAGGATGACGGGTCCACGTTAGAAAGTGAAATCCATGTCTACTTTCGTTCAGAAGCCTGCTGAGGTGGAGAAGAAGTGGGTCATCATCGACGCCGAAGGCCTCGTTGTTGGTCGCCTCGCCACCATCATTGCAACCCGCCTGCGCGGCAAGCATAAGGCCACCTACACCCCCCACGTCGATGATGGCGACAACGTCATCGTCATCAACGCGGAAAAGATTGCCTTCACCGGCAACAAGTACTCCGACAAGAAGTACTACTGGCACACCGGTCACCCGGGTGGCATCAAGGAGCGTACGGCTCGCCAGATCATCGAAGGTCGCTTCCCGGAGCGCGTCGTTGAAAAGGCCGTCGAGCGCATGATCCCGCGCGGCCCGCTCGGCCGTCGTCAGATGAAGAACCTGCGCGTTTACGCTGGCTCGAACCACCCGCACGAAGCACAGCAGCCCGTCGTTCTCGACGTAGCCGTGCTCAACAAGAAGAACGTAAGGAGCGCCTGATAATGGCCGATCTTTCCTCTCTGAAAGACCTCGCCCCTGCATCGGAAGCTTCTGCTCCCGTGCACGTCCGCAAGGTTGACACTCTCGGCCGCTCCTACGCGACCGGCAAGCGCAAGAACGCCGTTGCCCGCGTATGGGTAAAGCCGGGTTCTGGCAAGATCATCATCAACGGCCGCGATTTCACCACGTATTTCGCACGTCCGGTTCTGCAGATGATCCTTCAGCAGCCGATCGTTGCCGTTGCACGCACGGGCCAGTTCGACATCATCGCTACCGTTGCCGGTGGTGGTCTGTCCGGTCAGGCCGGTGCCGTTCGTCACGGTCTGTCCAAGGCCCTCACCTACTTCGAACCGGGCCTGCGCGCCGTTCTGAAGAAGGGTGGCTTCCTGACCCGCGACAGCCGCGTTGTCGAGCGTAAGAAGTACGGTAAGGCCAAGGCCCGCCGTTCGTTCCAGTTCTCTAAGCGCTAATCGCTTTTCGGAACCGTTCGTTCAAAACTTCGAAAGGCGGAGCTTCGACTCCGCCTTTTTTCATTGCCATCCTCCTTGTTTTTTCGGCGAGAAGACAGCACCCTCAGCGCGAACCGCAATGGGGTGATCAATGCCATCAAAAACCATCGACCATGCCTTCACCGCCGCCACGCTGACATCAGCTGCAACTGACCCGACCCATGCGGGCGTCCTCTCCTTCATGCGGCGCAAATATACCAAGAACCTCAAGGGCGTATCGACGGCCGTCTGGGGTGTCCCCTTCGATGCGGCGACATCCAACCGGCCGGGTGCACGCTTCGGGCCGCAGGCGATCCGCCGGGCTTCCGCGATTTTCGACAACGACCCGCAATATCCCTTCGCCCGCGATCTTTTCGCCCATATGCCGACCATCGACTATGGCGACTGCCTGCTCGACTACGGCAATCACTGGAAAACGCCTGATACGATCGAAAAGGAAGCGCGCAAGATCATCTCAAAGACGGATTATCTGCTGACGCTTGGCGGCGACCATTTCATCACCTGGCCGCTGCTGAAGGCGCATGTGGCAAAGCACGGCCCGCTGGCGCTGGTGCATTTCGATGCGCATCAGGATACCTGGTTCGACGACGGCAAACGCATTGACCATGGTTCCTTCGTGGCCCGCGCCGTGCGCGACGGCCTGATCGATCCAGACCGCTCGATCCAGATCGGCATTCGCACTCATGCGCCTGAGGATTTCGGTATCCGCATTCTCCACGGTTACGAGGTGGAGGAGATGCGGGCGAGCGACATCGCCTCGCTTATCATCAAGCACACGGCAGGCATGCCCACCTATCTGACCTTCGATATCGATTGCCTCGATCCAGCCTTCGCGCCCGGAACCGGTACGCCTGTGGCCGGTGGGCCCACCAGCGCCAAGATATTGTCCGTTCTTCGCGGGCTCGGCCAGCTGGATATTCGCGGCTCCGATGTGGTGGAGGTCGCGCCCGCTTACGACCATGCTGATATCACCGCCATTGCCGGAGCGACCGTTGCAATGTATATGCTTGGCCTGCGCGCCGAACGGCTGGCGAAGGCCGGCTGAACCGACGCCCGGGCGCTTAGCAAACTGAATCCGATTACCCTCGCAACCCTCTGAAAAGTCAGGACAAGGACATGACAGCGAAGATCTTCATCGATGGCGAACACGGCACAACGGGTCTGCAGATCCGCACGCGCCTTGCTGGTCGCCGCGATATCGAGTTGCTGTCCATTCCCGAAGCCGAGCGCCGCAACGCCGCTATCCGCGAGGACATGCTCAACAACGCCGACATTTCGATTCTCTGCCTGCCGGATGATGCTTCCAGGGAAGCTGTCACCATGGTGGCAGGCAACAACAATGTCCGCATCATCGACACCTCGACAGCCTATCGTATCCATAAGGACTGGGCTTACGGTTTTGCCGAAATGGACAAGGAACAGGGCGAAAAGGTTCGTTCCGCCCGCTTCGTCGCCAATCCCGGCTGCTACCCGACCGGCGCGATCGGCCTTCTGCGTCCGTTGCGCGCCGCCGGCATTCTGCCCGATGGTTATCCCGTCAGCGTCAACGCCGTGTCCGGATATACCGGCGGCGGCAAGCAGATGATCGCGCAGATGGAAGATCAGAGCCGGGACGACGCGATCAGCGCCAATAATTTTCTCTATGGCCTGACGCTTGCGCACAAGCACGTGCCGGAAATGACCATTCACGGCCAGCTGGACCGCGCGCCGCTGTTTGCGCCCTCCGTCGGGCGCTTCCCGCAGGGCATGATCGTGCAGGTTCCGCTGTTTGCCGCCGACCTCAAGGACGGCGCGACCATCGAGACCGTGCATGCCGCGCTCACTGCCCATTATGCCGGACAGGACATCGTCAGCGTCGTTCCGCTTGCCGAAAGCAAGGGGCTGTCCCGCATCGATGCCGAGGAACTGGCGGGCAAGGACACGATGAAGCTGTTCGTCTTCGGCACGCCGGGCGGCGAACACATCAATCTCGTCGCGCTGCTCGACAATCTCGGCAAGGGCGCATCGGGTGCGGCTGTCCAGAACATGGAGCTGATGCTCTCGGCATGAGGCTTTCTGCGTGAGCCGAGCTATCCCCTTTTTTCCGGCCTCGTGGAATATCGAGGCCGGAAAACAGATCGCCGATACGCCGGCCGGGGTGGTTTACGAAGTCAGACTTGGCAATGGTTCCCTTGCCATCGCCAAGGTACTTAAACAAAAGGTTCTGAAAGACAGCCTTCGCGGGGCGGATTTCATCGAATGGCGGGCGGGTGTCGGCTGCGTGAAGCTGCTCGATCGCTCCGACGACATATTGCTCATGGAACATGCCGGCAATGAGACGCTGCGCGACGTGCTGTTCCGCGACAGCGACGATGATGCCACGACAGCAATCGCCGCCGATGTTCTCCTTCACTATCACCAGCCTTCAACGCAGACGCCACCAGCAAGCCTGCTGACGCTGCCGCAATATTTCGAAAGTCTGTTCCGTAAAGCCGAGCACGATCGCAGCGAAGGCACCGACAGCCCCTATATCGAAGCCGCTTCGCTTGCTGAGGAGCTTATCGGGCACCAAAGCAATATTCGACCGCTGCACGGCGATCTGCATCACGAAAACATCATGCGCAGTGCGCGTGGCTGGATCATCATCGACCCGGCAGGCCTGATCGGCGATGAAGCACTCGACGTCGCCAACATGTTCTCCAATCCGCTCGACCGCTTCGATCTGACACGCAGCGAGGCACGCATCGCCTCCATGGCGTCGATTTTTGCGAAAGCGCTCAAACGGGACGAACGGGTGCTTCTGCAATATGCCTTCGCCTACGGCTGCCTTTCGGCGGCATGGCACGAGGAAGATGGCAACACGCGCGAACGCGACGACGAACTGGCCGTCGCGACAACCATCAAGTCTGTCCTGAAGCAATTTTAAGGGTTTTCAGTCCCTGATCTCAACCGCGAGAGGTGCCGGGTATTCGCCGAGGAAGCCTCGCCAATGGGCGACTGCAAAACCAAGCACGAGCAGCGCCATGCCCTGATGGGCGAGCGCCACATGAATATCCACATGCATCAGAAGCGTGGTGATGCCGAGCGCCGCCTGAATGGAGATCAACACGAAGAACAGTACGGCGCGGCGGGCATGCGGCGTGCCGGGCACGGCGCGAGCCAAGGACACCATATGCCACAGCGTGGCGGCAAACAGCGTATAGGCGCCGAGGCGGTGGACGAACTGCACCGTCTTCGGGTTTTCGAACAGGTTGATCCACCAGGGCTGTTGCAGGAAAAGATCGCCGGGCACCAGGGAGCCGTCCATCAGCGGCCACGTGTTGTAGGACAGGCCGGCATTCAGCCCCGCCACCAGCGCGCCGAGATAAATCTGGAACAGACAGAGGAAGGTCAGCAGTGCGGCAAAACGGCGGCCGGTCGTTTCATTGGCAGCATCGGGCGAATGGTGCGACAGGCCGCGCAATATCCACATGCAGCCCGCAAAGATGAGGCATGCGATCGTCAGATGCGTTGCCAGGCGATATTGCGAGACATCCGTACGGTTGACGAGGCCGGAGGACACCATCCACCAGCCGACGAAGCCCTGAAAGCCGCCAAGCCCCAGAAGGCCGATGAGCGGCAGGCGCGAGCGCCTTTCGATGCGGCCGGTCAGCCAGAAGAAGGCGAGCGGCAGGGCGAAGATGAGACCGATGGCGCGGGCAAGCAGTCGATGCGCCCACTCCCACCAGAAGATCGTCTTGAACTCATTAAGCGACATGCCCCGGTTGATTTCCTGATATTGGGGAATACGCTTGTAGAGCTGGAATTCCTCTTCCCATTCGGCAACGGAAAGCGGCGGAATGGCGCCGTGGATCGGCTTCCATTCGGTAATTGACAGGCCAGACTCGGTCAGCCGCGTGGCGCCGCCGACAAGCACGAGACAGAACAGCGTGAAGAGAACGACGCGCAGCCAGATGCGCAGCAGGCGGCGATCCTTCTCCTGTTTCTGCAGGGCAGCCTCCACCACCATTTCCGCAGAACCATTTGCCATCGTCATGCCGCTCGAACGCATCTTTGAGGTCTCCATCATACAGTCATGTTGATTAGCCCCAACCGGCACCACAAAACAAGGCCTCAGGGTTTGCGGCATCCGGTCGCGGCGGTATAGTTGCGCCAGACATTAGATCGTCCTGTCTCTTCTTCGAATCACCAAGACGATCTAGATTTTTTGTTTTACGCATGTCTTTTCCCCAAAACCGATGACACTTTTGGGATACATGCTCGGTTATGGAAGATTTCATGCACCCTCGCCTCAGATCGCTCATTGGCACCATCGTCATCATCTGCCTCGTCGTCATCTACGCCGTGGCGGCGACGGCCATCGCGTCGGCGACGCTGGCGCAATCGCCGTGGTGGGTGCATCTTGCCTACTTCGTGCTGAGTGGGCTTTTGTGGATACTGCCCGCCATGCTGGTCATCAAATGGATGGCCGGCTCCAAAAAGCAGGGATAGGCACCTGCCTTCTACGGGACATCCAGAGGTCGCAATTTTATAAACCTCTTGTTTGCCGCTCAACGATATAGTCTCACCGAAACAACCGGAGAGCGTGGATGGCGGCTGAAGCGCCGGTCATAGTCAGCGAGGGTGAAGGACCAGCCGCCGTGCAAAACGAGCGGCGGGGCGCCGATCGCCTGGCTATCGATCTCGTCGACGATGCCTCGACCATCCGCGCCGACTGGGAACAGCTGGAGAGCGACCCGCTCAATTCGCTGCATCAGGGTTACGGCTGGTGCTCCATCTGGGCGCAAACGCAGGACAGACGCCTCCTCATCATTCGCGGCAGGCAAAGCGGAAAGACCGTGTTCCTGCTGCCGCTCGAAATCGTTCTGGAAGGCGGCATCCGCAAGGCACGTTTTCCCGGCGGCCGTTTCAACAATATCAATACCGGGCTTTTCGACCGGTCCTTCGCCGAAGCAGCCAGCCACAAAACGGCGGCAGCCATTGCCCGCGAAGCGCGAAAGCTGCTGCGTGGCCAGGCGGATATTCTGGCCTTGCAGAACATACCGCTGATCTGGCGCGGCAGGACCAACCCGCTCTCGCATCTGGCGTCCGTCGAAAACCAGAACCCGGCCTTTCAGATTCCCTTACTTGCAAATTTTGAGACCACGCTTCGGCAGATCAACGCCAAGAGGCGCCGGAAGAAATTCCGCATCCAGAGCCGGAGAGCCGAGGAGATGGGTGGTTACAGCCATGTGATCGCCCGTTCGCCACGGGAAAAGTGCGAATTATTGCAGACGTTTTTCCGGCAGAAGGCAGCCCGGTTCGCATCGCAGGGCATTCCGGATGTTTTTCGCGATCAATCGGTAAAAGACTTCTTCTATGACCTCGCAAATTTTCCGGAGATCGGCACAGACAGTCTTCTGGAACTGCACGCCATTCGTCTGCATGGTCAAAATGAAGGTTTCATCGCTGCCATATCCGGCCTTTCGCGCAAGCAGGATCACATCATCTGCCAGTTCGGTTCTATCGACGAGACCTTCGCGGAAATCAGCCCCGGTGAGCTGCTGTTCTGGCTGATGATCGAACGGGCTTGCAGTGAAAATGCGGCGATCTTCGATTTCGGCGTCGGTGACCAGCCGTACAAGCGCAGCTGGTGTCCGCTTTTCACCGTACAGCATGATATTTTCCTGCCGGTGACGTTGAAGGGCCGCGCGGCGGCCTCTGCCTATGTTGCCATTGCCCGGACAAAGAGCCTGATCAAATCCAATCCGGCACTCTATGCGTTCATTCAGCGTTTCCGCGCCGGTCGGCCGAGCATGGACGCAACGCCCGCTGCCGACTGACCGGTTATCGGCCGCGGCATCTCAGGCGGCGCTCAGACGGTCCGGTTTGCGCATGCCGGTCATCGGCAATGCCTGCTCGTAGCCGTGGGCAACCAGTTCTCCGAGGGTCTTTTCCAGCAATTCGCTATCATTACCGGGAACGGACACAACGATTTCCGCCGGCAGATTGCGCAGCATTTTCTCAAGGCTCGATATCTGCACCGCGCCGCACTCCACGAGAACCGTGTCATAGGCGTCGGAAAGCGCGCTAAGGATCATGGTCAGCCGGTCGATGGCGCGCATGGCCTCACGCGGCTGCGCATTGCCGCGCGGCACGATATGGGCGTCGGAAAGCCGGTCGCCGTGAATGGTTTCGCCAAAGGCGGCGGCACCCGCCAGAAGGTCCATAACGCCCGGCAGTCCGGTCTCAGGCGCCATCAGGCGCGTCGGACAGGCCGATGCCGTCATATCGACGAGAACGACCGAACGGCCCATTTCGGACAGGGCGCGCGCCAGCATGACGGTGGTGGTCGAACCACTATCACCAGCTGGAGACACAACCGCTGCCACAGATTTGGCAAGACGAGTGGCGAGGAAGGCCGCGACGGCGTCGATCGAGAAATTGTCGGCGTTGTCGATCTCTTCTTCCGCAGCGTCCGCTTTCGCAGCCACGGCGTCTGCAACCGGCACGGCCGATGTGGCAGCGACGGCCGCGACCGGTATCTGCGCTTCCTGCTCGACAATGGACTGGCGCGCAGCGGCAGGCATGGAACGAACCGCAGGCGGCGCTTCCTCTTGACGTGCGGGAAGCGGTTGTTCCGGCGTATCCGGTGTCTCATCCGTGTCAGCACGCGCTTTGGCGGGCGGTGGCGGATCGGACAGCGGCGGGACATGGGTCTTGCCAACCGGCTTCAACGCCCGCCCGGTGAACAGTTCCACGAGCATGACGACGATGCAGGAGAGAAGGAAGGCCGCCAGCGTGACGACGATGGTGATGGCGCCGGTCTTCGGGAAATAGGGTTCGCGCGGCTCCACTGCCGTTGAAATCACGCGGGCATCGGCGGGCGTGGATTCGGCTGAACCGGCGCGAGACGTCGCCTCGCGGTAACGGGCGAGATAGGTTTCAAGAAGCTGGCGCTGGGCCGAGGCCTCGCGCTCCAGGTCGTTGAGGCCAACCTGCTGCTCACCGGCGCGTACACTTTCCGTTTTCAGCACATTCAATTGCTGAACCAGTTGCCGCTCCCGCAGGCGGGACACATTGGCCTCGTTTTCGAGACTTGCGAGCACCTTGCGGGTCTCTTCCTGAATCTGCCGCTGTATGCCGTCAATTTGGCTGCGCAGCGCCTTGATACGCGGATGGCCTTCCAGCAGCGAGGAAGACAGATCGGAAATCTGGCTGCGCATGGCAGCCTCGCTTTCCTTCAGTCTCTGGATCATCGGCGAGGCGACGACATCCGGAAAAGTATCGAGTGGCCGGCCGCTCGAAAGCGCGTTGCGCACGCCTTCTGCCCGCGCCTCCGCATTTGCCCGCTCCCCGCGGATACGGCCAAGTTCGGTCGAGATATCGCTGAGTTGCCGGGTGGCGAGCGTTTCGCCCTGCCCTGCCGACAGAATATCGGACGAGGCGCGGTAATCCGCGACCTTCCTGTCCGCATCGCGAACCTTCTCACGCAGATTGACGATTTCCGGCTCGAGCCAGCGTGCCGCCTCCGTGCTTGTGTCCAGTTTCGCGCCGCTCTGCAGCGCGATATAGGCCTTCATCATCGCGTTGGGGACTGCTGCCGCAAGCATCGGGTCCTCGGACGAGAACTCGACCGTGATGACGCGCGAGCTTTCGACCTGGTAGACCTGCAACCTCTCCTGGAACGCCTTCAGAATCCGTTCCTCTGGCGGCACCTGCTGCGGATCTTTCTTGACGCCGACAGCAACCAGCAGCTTCGAGACGAGAGAAGGACGCGCCGCCGGGTCAAGCTCCTGCCGCTCATAAAGCTTCATATCTTTCGCGACCTGCTTGATGAGGTCGACCGATTGCAGGATCTGCACCTGGCTGGAGATGGTCAATTCATCGAGCACGGGTTCGGCGGGCGCGTTCGACTGCTGCGACGCACCGAAGGAGGCCGCGCGCGATTCGATGAGGACGCGCGCCTCGCCCTTGTACGCGGGCGACATCATGCTTGCGACAACGAAGGCGGCGCCCCCGGCAAGTAGCGTGATCGCCGCTATCCTGCCCTTGCGCTGCCATATGGCAGCGACGAGCCGCGCGAGATCGATATCCACATCCCTGTCATCAATGCGATCGCCGTTCATACGGGCTCCGTAACCGAGACACACCTCGGGCGCTCAAATATAGAGGGCCAATTTTCGCGAAGTTTAAGTCTTTCCGGTAACACAACAGTTAATTGTGACGAAGCCGACGAAATAAAGCCGATATTACCATCCTTGCGACTGGCTGTTTACCGCCCATTAACCCTAACAGAACGATAAGAATGCTCATAGTTCGACTCGGAGCCAGATGAGATGCCGCTCGCCGGATCACGACATGTCACCGCACTGACGCTTGCCGTTCTAACGGCCCTTTCCGGTTGCGCGGCATATCAACCTGCGCCCAAGGCGTTTCATGAGGGCGCCCTGCAGCCCTATCATGTCGATAGCGGCGACAGGCTGCGCATCAACGTGTTCGAACAGACCGGGCTGACAAATACCTATACGGTCGATCAGGCCGGCTATGTCGCCTTCCCGCTCGTCGGTCAGGTTCCCGCCCGAGGCAAGACGCTGCCGCAGCTCGAAGCTGCCATTGCCGCCAAATTGCGCCAGGGTTATCTGCGCGATCCCGATGTGACGATCGAGATCGATCGTTATCGCCCCGTCTTCATCATGGGCGAAGTCGGCCGTCCCGGCCAATATTCCTACGTGCCGGGCATGACGGCGCAGAACGCCATCGCCATCGCCGGCGGCTTCACGCCACGCGCCAATCAGGCCGATGTCGATATCACCCGCAAGATCAATACCGAGGTGATGACCGGCCGGATCGGGATCACCGCACCAATTCTTGCGGGCGATACGGTCTATGTGCGTGAACGCTTCTTCTGAAAAACGGAGCGGCTGACATGGCGGATGACGGTCCTCCCCTGCGCATCATTCACTGTTTCCGCTCTCCCGTCGGTGGCGTGTTCCGCCATGTGCGTGACCTGATCGAAGAACACGTCAAGCAGGGCCACAAGGTCGGCATCGTCTGTGACAGTTCGACCGGCGGCGCGCATGAGGAACGGCTTTTCGCGCAGATCGCCCCGATGCTGGAGCTAGGGTTGACCCGCCTGCCGATCAAGCGGTCGATCAGCCCCGGCGACCTATGGGCGCTCGTTAAGTCCTACAACCATATCAAAAGTTTGCGGCCGGATATTTTGCATGGGCACAGCGCCAAGGGTGGCGCTCTGGCCCGGCTGATCGGCTCACTGTTGCGGGTGAACAAGTATCGCGTAGCCCGCCTCTATTCGCCGCACGGCGGCAGCCTGCATTACGATCGCAAAAGCCTTAAAGGGCAGTTGTTCCTGCGTATCGAGCGGTTTCAGGAGCATTTCACCGACGCCCTGTGTTTCGTTTGCAATTTTGAACAGGAAACCTACGAAACCAAAGTCGGCAAACCACGCACCCGCACGGCGATGATCTATAACGGCGTGCAGGAAAGCGAGTTTGAAACAGTGCCCGCCCGCGAAGGGGCCGCGCGCTTTCTCTATATCGGCATGTTGCGTGATCTGAAGGGGCCCGACGTCTTCATCAAGGCATTTGCCAAGATGGAACGCAGCATCGGCCAGCCCATGTCCGGCGTCATCGTCGGCGATGGGCCGGACAGGGACAAATATGCTGATATGATCGCCAAGGCCGGACTTTCGCAGCGAATTTCCATGCATGCCGCCATGCCCGCCAGACAGGCATTCGCGCTGGCGTCGACTGTTGTCGTTCCCTCACGCGCCGAGGCGATGCCTTATATCGTGCTGGAAGCGCTTGCTGCGGGGAAAACCGTCATCGCCTCGCATGTTGGAGGCATAGCTGAGGTTCTGGGAGAAGACAGCGAGGCGCTCGTTCCGGCTGGAGACGCCGATGCGCTGGCAAAGATAATGGTCAAGGATGCCGAGAACCCGGACTGGGGAAAACGGGTGATGCCCCGCCCCGACAGCTTCAAGGCGAAATTTTCAACGCCTGTCATGGCCGACGACATGATGAAGCTCTATCGTCACCTGCTTTCGCTCTAGAAACATTTCAAAAACACGATTTTTAATTGTATATTCCGCCGTCCTGTAGAAACTCATCATAAACGTTTCTTAGCATGTTTCGGCTAGTTTCCTGCTCGTAGAGCGCACATATCCTCGCGGATGCGAAAACTGTGCTCTACCACTTTGAAGTTGCGCATCGTTCCCTTCGAAAATCGATTCCGATTTTCGGGCCGATGGGCTGGAGGGTGCGGACCAAAGCAATGACCAAGGCTGACAAGGGAAGACTTGAATTCGATCTGGCAACGTTGCGCCAGCAAATCTCCGAGCGCGATGCGGGTGAGCCTTCCGCATCGGAAAGCGTCGTTCTCAATCCGCTTGCCCGGCAGATCGCCAACCAGCTTCGCGCCGGCAACCATTCGCCAAACATGGTCATCGGCCAATTGCGTCTTCTCGAATTTTCGATGCTTGCGATCATCGCGGCCATCGTCAACGGCATCGCTGCCCGGCAGGGGCTTGAAACCTTTCTTGGGGTTTTCGGCATTGGGGTGCTGGGCGCGGCGGTTTGCGTGTTTCTTTTGCAGGCCGGCGACTGTTACCAGTTGCCGACGCTGCGCGCGCCGCTGAAAATGTTTGCCCGCATTCAGGGCGCCGTCTGCCTGTCCTTCGTCACCGTCGCCGGCATCCTTCTCCTGTTTTTGCCAGAAGCGCTGCATTCCTGGCAGACTTTTGCCATCTGGTACGCCACGGGCGCAATCGCCATTTTCACGGGACGGCTGATCCTAGGCTTCGCCATTCGCCACTGGGGCCGCAACGGCGTGATGGAGCGCCGCGCCGTGATCGTCGGTGGCGGCGATGCCGCAAAGGACCTCATCCGCTCGCTCGAACAGCAATCGGACAATGATATCCGCATCTGCGGTATTTTCGACGACCGGAAAAGCGAGCGTTCGCCCGATGTGGTTGCCGGTTATCCCAAGCTCGGCACCTTCGCGGAACTGGTGGAATTCGCCCGCCTGACGAAGCTCGACATGCTGATCATCGCCCTGCCGCTCAGTGCCGAGGCGCGTATCCTCCAGCTCCTGCGCAAGCTGTGGGTGCTACCCGTCGACATCCGTATCGCGGCCCATGCCAACAAATTGCGTTTCCGCCCCCGCGCCTATTCCCATGTCGGCGCGGTGCCGATGCTCGACGTGTTCGACAAGCCGATACGCGACTGGGATTCGGTCGGGAAACGGGTGTTCGACATCGTCTTCAGCATTATCGGCATCGTTCTGTTGTGGCCGGTGATGCTGGGCGCGGCGATTGCCGTCAAGACGACATCCAAAGGCCCCGTGTTCTTCAAGCAGAAGCGTCATGGCTTCAACAATGAAACGATCAATGTCTGGAAGTTCCGTTCCATGTATACGGAACTCAGCGACCCCACGGCGAAAAAGGCCGTCACGAAAAACGATCCGCGCGTCACGCCGGTCGGGCGGTTCCTGCGCAAATCCTCGATGGACGAGCTGCCGCAGCTCTTCAACGTTCTTTACGGCGATCTTTCACTGGTCGGCCCGCGCCCGCACGCGGTGCATGCCCAGACGGGCGACTTGAAATATACCGAGGTGGTGGAGCATTACTTCGCCCGGCACAAGGTCAAGCCCGGTGTTACCGGCTGGGCACAGATCAATGGCTGGCGTGGTGAGATCGACCACGGCGACAAGATCAAGTTCCGCACCGAATACGATCTCTATTATATTGAGAACTGGTCGCTGCTTCTCGATCTCAAGATCCTGTTCCTGACGCCGATCCGGCTGCTCAAATCGGAAAATGCCTATTGACCCACACCGGTTACCAGCACGCACCGGATTTTGACGCACCGCTTGCCGCCATGCGGCTGGTCGGCGCGTTCTTCATTGCCTTCGGCGTCTTTCTTTCCGGCTTCGTGATTTCCGAACCGGCGCCCTACGAGCTGATGATGGTGGGGCAAGTGGCCATCTGGTTCCTGCTGGGCTTGCGCCTCTCGCGCACCGTCGTCCTGCTTCTGTGCCTGCTGCTTGCCTTCAATGTCGGCGGTTATCTTTCGCTCACCACCATGGCCAATCTCGACGAGGGGCCACTTTATCTCGCCGTATCGACCTTTCTGGCGCTGACCTCGGTCTTTTATGCTGCCATCATCGAGGACAAGCACCAGCGGCTGCTGCTGATTTTCCGGGCCTGGCTCGCCGCAGCGCTGATTACCTCCCTGCTCGGCATCATCGGATATTTTCACGCCATTCCCGGTTTCGAGGTCTTTACCCTTTACGATCGCGCCAAGGGCGCCTTTCAGGACCCTAACGTCTTCGGCCCCTTCCTGGTGACGCCGTCGCTGTACCTGATTTACGGCCTGCTCTCCGGCAAGGCAATGCATGCGCCATGGCGGATCCTTGGCCTGCTCATTCTGTCTCTTGCCGTGTTCCTGTCGTTTTCACGCGCCGCATGGGGCCTTTTCCTGTTTTCGGCCGTGCTTCTGGTTTTCGTCATGCTGCTGAAAGAGCGCACGGCGGCATTCCGGCTGAAAATCCTCGTTCTGTTTCTCGTCGCCGTGGCATTGATGGTGGCAGCCGTCATCATCGCGCTGCAATTCAAGCAGGTGGCAGACCTGTTCTCCAGCCGCGCCTCGGCGGTGCAATCCTATGATGGCGGCCATCTCGGGCGTTTTGCCCGCCACTATCTCGGTTTCCTGATGGCAATGGAACATCCGCTCGGCATCGGCCCCATGGTGTTCGATGACATCTTCCCCGCCGCAGAACATAATATCTGGCTGAAAAGCTTGACCACGCATGGCTGGTTCGGCTTCGTCATCTATCTCACGCTGATCTGCTGGACCATTGCCGCCTGCTTCAAACTGCTGCTGCGCCAGCGGCCGTGGCAGCCGTTTCTCATCATTTCCTGGGTAACCTTTGTCGGGCATGTGATGATCGGCAACGTCATCGACACCGACCACTGGCGGCATTTCTTCCTGCTGCTCGGCATATTGTGGGGATGCATGGCGCTGGAAAAGCGCGAAAACCTGCGCCGAAGCAGAAGTGCCGCTTAAAGTCCTTACCCTTACGGAACCTTACATTATTTCATGCGTTTAGCCCGCGATCATGATTGTCAAACGGGGAGACATCCTATGACGCAGACCAACAATCTCTATTTTATCATTGGCGCACTCCTGGTGGTTCTTGTCGGCCTTGGAGCCTATGTCTGGCACGAGGAAAGCAAACCGAAGGGGATCGAGATGAATATCGGCCCGAACGGTGTTTCCGTGCAGGAAAACTGAGCACTTCCAGTAAAACTGCGTAGCGGTTTCATGACTGAAACCAAGGCATTGAGCGCGTCCAACGCTTCCGTTCATTAGAGACGCACCATATGTCCGCAAGCGTCGCGCAAAGTTCGGCTATTAGACCGGGTGCATCCCAAGCTTGAGACGGCTGGGGATGCACCCGGTCTTCTTATGAGAGGAGACGAAAGGCGGGATCGAGAATCTTCGCCGAGCCGGTTCGGTATGCATGACGTGTATCGGCCTGATCATGGAAACAGTGAGCGCAATGGTCTCCTCCGTCGACCTGTCCACACGCATCAATGCCACCAAACTCGCACTCAAGGCCATCAAGGAGCAGGAGGACAATTCCGCTTCGACCTCCTCGCCACGAACTGCGATCCTCGACTCCTACGGGATCGACACCTCGCCCTCCTCCACTAATACGCGGCTGACACAGCTTCTGGCGCAATATGCGCAAGTTTCCGGCACTGCCGCGGAGACCGACGACACAAGCACGCAGGCGCCCTCCGGCGACATTACACGGGCCAGTTTCATGACAAGCCTGAAGGCGACGCTGGAAGAACTCTCCAAGGACCCGAGCAAGGCTACGCAAGCCAAGGCAATGCTGGAAGCGCTGGCCGCTGGAACGCTGACCGTCTCCGATCCGACCGAAGGCGCAAAGATAAAAGCCTGGGACGTGGAGGCCGACAAGACAACCACCTCAAAACCGGCAACCGAGATCACCACGACCGGCTGGAGCGATTTTCTGAAGGACCACCTCAAGCGCGACGGTTCCGCTTATGCCAAGACCACCGGTGGCGCCTATGTCGACAGTATTTCCGGCGACAACGCATTTTTTGGCAATGTCGGCAGTCGCTATTATTATCTGACCTGGCCGCAGGCGAAAACCGGAACGCTGACGGTTTAAGCCAACGTTTCCGGCAAGGGTCGAAGGGAGCGCCGCCGCCCTTTTATCGATCTGCTGCGACATAAATCATGCCGCAGCATCTTCTCCCTGCCGCGTTCAGACGGCAGGTGCTGCGGCTTGTTTCGTTCCGCCGGAAAGCGCCTTTTGCAGTTGCGCTTCCTGCTCAGGCGAAAGCGAGGTTTTGATGACCCGCCCACGAAGACCTTCCAGTTCCGCCATCACCTTTTCCGGCTGCACCTTGCGGATCAGCACGAACAACGCCGAAGAGCTATTCGGGATGGTTTCACCCAGAGATTTGATGAAATCGTCGTCGATGCCGTAATCCGTCAGCGACCCCGCAAGCGCACCCGTTCCCGCACCGATCGCGCCGCCGATCGCAAATCCCGCGAGCGGATTGAGGAACAGCAGGCCAACGAGGCCGCCCCAGAGACCACCGGAGAGAAAACCGGAGCTTGCACCGATCGCCGTCAGATTGACGCTCTGTTTCAGGTGCACCTTGCCGTTTTCATCGCGAACGACGACGACGGCATCTTCCAGATCGACCAGATATTCCTTTTTCATTCCAGCAAGTTTCAGAAGGACCCGGTCGGCCTCTTCCGTTCCGTCAAAACCGACAACGACGAGTTCGGACATGTTTCATCTCCCTGAATTTCAGTTTCGCTTAGATTGGAACGCCAAAGAACACGGCAGGTTCCCGCCATGATGGAAGGATGATGTGTCACGCGTTTGACGGGCAACATCGTCGGGAAGAAAGTCCCCTGCCCACCGTCCACAGCCTTTGTTCCTTTTTTCAAGAAAAGGCTATTTTCCGCTTGCGCCCTAACAGGCTTATATATAAACGGCTTTCAGGTTCGGAGCGTAGCGCAGCCCGGTAGCGCACTTGACTGGGGGTCAAGGGGTCGTGGGTTCGAATCCCGCCGCTCCGACCATTAAAAACAGATAGATAGCCAGTTCCCCCAGAGCTGGCTATAATTTTTTCAGCCACATTCTCGCCGGCGCCATGCGCGAATTGACAAGATGCGGTGTGGGTGTGCGTTTATCCAAGCCTGAGAACGAGGTGTGCTGTGATGGTCAAAAAAACAAAAATTGAACACTCGGAATTCTCAGGCGAATTTGAAGACGACGGTATCACGGTTCTGGTTGATATCTACCGGCCGGCTGGCACCCAACAGGATTGGACGCTCGAGGTTATCAGCGAGCACGATGATGTCACCACCTGGGAAGAACCTTTTACGACAGACAAGGACGCCTGGGAAGAATTCCTGGCCACCTGTGAGAAAGATGGAATTCGCAGCTTCCTGGACGGCGAAGATCCATCCGTTCATTGACGCTTGACACTGCGGTGCGAGGCCGTGGCGGGCGCGAGTGCATTCAACGATAATTCCTGAAATATACCCTTATTGCAAAGCCTGTGACCGTCCAGAGACGGCACGCATTTGCCTTGTTGACTCTCCGCTAAAATTAGAACATTTAGTGAACAAACGAGAGGTCAACCGATATGCCCGATGCGGAAAAAATCACCCCTGTACGGCCTGACGACATAGCTGGATATGTCATCCAGTGTCATGATGGCGATGCGAAGGCGGCTGTTGAAACGCTGCTGGGCGAAATCGAACATTTGCAGGAACAGCTTTCCCTTGCGGTTGCCATCATGGGAAAAGGCTATACGCGTGGATGGACGCCGGATTTGGGAAGTGACTGAACCAGCCACAAGCTGCGTTTGATGCAGCTTGTGGAATATCAATGAATGCTGCGCAGCCTTCAGGCCTTTTCAGCCAGTTCGCCGATTTCGCGGTCAATCAGATAAAGCGCATTGGGACCGTCACCGATCAGCTCGATCTTGCCCATTATCGTGCGGCACAGGCTGTCCTCTTCATGCTGTTCGTTCACGAACCATTGCAGAAAGGATGTGGTCGCATGGTCTTTTTCAGACCGCGCGAGATCAACCGCCGCGTTGATGGCGGCGGTGACACGCGATTCGTGTTGCGCGACAATTGCAAACAACCCCTTGATATCGTTTGCGGTGACCTGTGGGGCAGGCAGCTCGGTGAAAATAACTGGAGCTCCGAGATCGTTCAGAAAGCTGAAGATGCGGTGCATATGCTCCAGCTCTTCGGCAGCATGGCCAAGCAGAAACTTGTAGCAACCATCGAGATTGCGCTCAGCCGCCCAGGCGGCCGCCTGAAGATAGGCGTGGTGGGCGCGCAATTCGCCGTTGAGCAGATCGTTCAATGTCGTTTCGACTAGTTTATTTGCCATTGGTTTATCCTTGTTATGGTGATTGCAGCCAATTTTTTCGTGCGGGCTGCTTCACACACCCGGCGAGCGAGATTCGAGGGATCGAGCGTCCCATCTGGTCGAGCATGTAGACAGCGTCATTGCGCCGGCGTTACCTGTGCCAGAGCCGCGTCCAGCCTTTCGCCCTTCATGACCAGTTTGGGGCGCAGCTTCTCCGCCTTTTGCCTGACCGCTTCCAGATTGACGGGCTTGCCGACCTGGATCACGCCGATCATCGCCATCATCAGATGCGGCGGGCAATAATAGAGATAGACGCCTTCCTTCTCGACGGTGACGGTGAAGGCCTCATCGAGCTTGCCTTTCCAGGGCGTTACGCCTTCCGGAACGGCATAGGACTGCACGTAATGGCTGGAATTTTGCGGCACGAAGGTAATGGTGTCGCCGGGCTCTGCCTTCACAAAGGAAGGCTCGAACACCATGCTGCCGTCCGTGCCGTAATTGAGCATCAGCACCTTGTGTTCGGCAGCAAAGGACGGCGCGACAGAAAAGGTTACGGCCAAAGCCGCGGCAAACGTCATCAAAAATCGTTTCATGCAATTATTCCTTCAAGGGTTTTGAAATGTTCGGGCAGCGGGTCGCCAGCCGGCTGGATGACGGGATTGCCGCGCCTGTCCCGCAAAACTTCCACCGTCACCCCGTAGGTCTCGGAAATGAGTTTCGGCGTGACGATATCTCCCGGCGCGCCGGTCGCCTTCAATGCGCCACCGGAAATCACCAGCAGGTTGTCGGCATATTGGCAGGCGAGGTTGAGATCATGCAGCACGACGAGCGTTACCCAGCCATTGGCGCGGGTTTCCTGCCGCACCAGATCGAGAAGCGCCACCTGATGTTTGAGGTCCAGCGCGCTGACCGGCTCGTCCAGCAGCATCGCCTGCGGCTCGCGCATCAGAACCTGCGCGAAAAGCGCCATCTGCCGCTGCCCGCCGCTGAGCGAGGCAATCTCCCTGCCCGCCAGATGCGCTATGCCCGCCTGATGCAGGCGTGTCATGGCCAGGTCGAGCGTCTCGTCGTCAATATGCAGCGACAGACGCCCGAACCGGCCGAGTGCCACCACCTCCAGTACGCTGAGCGCAATATCGGCCGTGGTGTCTTGCGGCATGTAGGCAAAGCCGTCGCGCCACTGCCTTATATACCGCCCCGCCCTCTCCCCGGCCCGAAGGCGGCGGTCGCCGAGGCTGATCGAACCGGCAGCAAGTGGCAGATCGCCGAAGATCGCTCTCAGAAGGGTCGTCTTGCCCGTTCCGTTGGGGCCGATGACGGCATGAATATGCCCCGCCTCCAGACGTGCCGACAGGCCTTTCACTACAGTCTGTCCGCCGCGCTCGGCGGAAATCGAATCGAGAACCATCATCGGCCGCGCCTCTTCGGAGCGAAAATCAGCCACATCAGAAACGGTACGCCGACAATGGCCGTGACGATGCCAACCGGGAACAGCGCACCGGGAACGATCGATTTGGAGAGGATCGAGGCAGCCGACAGCATCAGCGCGCCGCTCAGCACCGACATGGGCAGGAAGAAGCGCTGATCCTCGCCCACCGTCATGCGGGCGATATGCGGCGCGACCAGCCCGATGAAACCGATGACGCCGACGAAGCTGGTGGCCGTCGCGGTCATGATGGCGACGATGACGAGAACCTTCATGCGCAGCCAGCGGACATTGATGCCGAGGCTTGCCGCCCGCATCTCCCCCATTCTGAGCGCGGTCAGCTTCCAGCAATCCGCCATCAACAGGGCGCAGCAGAGGGCGGTCACGGCAGCGGTCAGGCCAAGCGTCGGCCATGTTGCCTTGGTCAGGCTGCCGAACAGCCAGAAAAGGATCTGCTGGGACAGCTCCGGCGAGGACAGGAACTGGATGAGCGACAGCAGCGACTGAAACAGGAAGAGAAGCGCAATGCCGCCGAGAATGATGGTTTCGGTCGTCATCTGCCGCATGGAGGCCAGCATGAAGAGAAAAAGTGCTGCGAGCATGGAAAAGACAAACGCGCCCAGCGGAACGGCAATCATGGCATCCAGCCCGAGACCGCCAAGCGCCAGTACCAGCGCCGCACCGAAACCGGCGGCTGCGGCCATACCGAGCGTATAGGGGCTCGCCATGGGATTATTGAGCAGGGTCTGCATTTGCGCGCCACCTGCCCCGAGTGCCGCACCGACGGCAAGCGCCATCAGCGCCATGGGCAGGCGAAGGCCGCGCACGATGGAATCGGTCATGGCGGCCCGTTCGCCAAGGCCGGTCAGCGACTTCACCACTTCGGCGGGCGACAGCAGCGAAGGACCAGTGGCGATATCGAGAACAAGGCTCACCGCCATCAATACGAAGAAGATAGAGACGACACGCCAGCGACGGCGCTCGCGCAGCCGGTGCGCACCGATGGCCTCGGCGTTGCGGGCAGCAATTGTCATGAAAACCTGCCTGAAAGGACTGTCTTGAAAAGCGGACGCCGCAACGGCGGCGTTCGCGAGATTTCGCCACTGTGGCGGCGAAGAAAGCATGGTTCTGCGCCGCCGCAGGCAAGCGCGATATCAATCCTTGACGGCGATGGCGAAAGTGCCTTGAGGCGTTACCGGAAGGTACTTCTTGTAATAGCCGAGATAGTTGGCGATCGGATCGACATCCTTGAACTGCTCGGGATATAGCTGCTTTGCGATGTACTGAACCATGGCGAAATCGGAGAGCGTGCGCGACGCACCCTGATAGACGCCGAACAGCTGGCCGTTCTTGATGGCGGGCAATTCGCTCCAGCCCTGACGGGCCTCAAATGCCTTGAGTTTCTCGCCTGCGTCTGCCGCCTTCACCGCCTGTCCCATGGGCAGCGCTGCCGGGTTCTTGTTGTTTTCGCGACCGGAAATGAAGATGGCGTCAGGCTTGGACGCCAGAACCTGTTCTGGATTGATCGGTCCCCACCATTCGACGAAGGGAGCGGCAATGTTGTCGCCGCCAGCCGCCGTGGACATGGCGCCCCACATGTTCTTGCCGTAGGTGAAAGAATATTCGGCCGGACCCTTGTTGCCGAACTCGACATAGACCTTCGGTTTCGGCTTTCCGGACCTGGCGACCCGGTCAGCGACCTCTTTCAGCGAACCGGCATAGAAGTCGGCAATTTCCTTGCCACGCTTCTCCTGGCCGGTCAGGTCGCCAAAAAGCCGGGTCGAGGCGACGTGCCGCTCGACCGTCTGGGCGTTGTAGTCGACGACGACGACGGGAATGCCTTCTTCTTCCAGACGATCGGCATCGAGACCAAGCGCTTTGTATTGCCAGTCTGCCAGAATCACCAGATCGGGATTGAGGCTCAACACTTTTTCGACCGAGAAAGTCTGCGCTTCCACTTCACCGACATCGGCAATGTCGGCAAGTGAGGCGCGATGCGCGAGATGCATTTTCCAGTTGGCGGGTACCCAGCCTTCCCAGGCTTCGCGAGAAATGCCGACGACGGAATCATAGGCTTTCTCGCCGCCGACCGCCATGTAGTCCTCGAAGTAGAAACCGAGAACAACACGCTTTGCTGGAAGGTCAACCTTCACCTCGCGTCCGATGACATCTGTGATGGTCTTTTGTTCAGCCATTACATGAGGGGCGGTAAAGAGAATAGACAAGAGCGATGCGGCAAGGCCGCTCATAAATGATTTTGGGGTCATGATGCGATCCAGAAGTTGAAACAACGTCGCTCTATAAAAGATGATTAAAGGAGTCAACTTAATTGTTGGATCGCATAAGTTACTAATATATAGACAAAAAATGTAATTTCCGACGAACCTTGAGAGGGAGAAATCCGGTCGCCTGATGAAAGACAGGCTGCGTCGTTGAGAACTCAACAGTTAGGAAACCACGCGTTTGCGCCCGTCCGGACCGTTGCGCGATCACAACGGAACTCAACATGCCGCTTCGATTTGCAATTTTGCGGACGCTACGCCCGACCGTTTTCAAAACTCGTTTGAAGCAATTGTGAAGTCGTCCGCGATGGACATGTGTTCGACATTTTCCCAGGTCTGGTCCATGGCATAGGTCTCAGACAGATAGGGGATGCCGATATGGCCGTAGCGGACGGAAAGCTGGCTCTCAGCCGCCTTTTCACCGAGATACGCGACGCGGCCGAGATAAAGCGCGGTGGCAAGGCCCGTCCTGTCCGCACCGGACTTGCAATGGATGAGGATGGGCTTCGGCGCATCACGCATGATCGCGACCAACTGGTTCACCTTGGTCATGTCGAGTTCGTGGCGGGCTGACATGCCAAAATTGATATGGGTCAACCCAAGCTCGCGCGAGGTTTTGATCTCATCCTTGTACCAGTCCTCGGATTCATTCTCTCCGCGCAGATTGATGACCGTCTTGATGCCATGGTCCCTGGCATAGCGGACCAGCTGCTCACTGCTTGGCTGGTTGGAGCGGTAAAGCTGCCCTGCCACCACCTCGTGAAAGTTGCCGAGAAGCTGGATGGCGAGGAGATAACCGCCTGCGGCAAGCACAGCAATACCCATACCCCCCAAGGAGCACTTCCATAATCTTCGCATAATAAATCGGTTCTCTCATTGGACGAGACAACCGATACAGCTGGATTCTGACAGTAGGCTGAAAGTTATGCGACAGTATTGTAAGAGTAGAAAAACTGCGTTTCGTCAGCGCACGAAAACGTAGACCGCATAGATGGCGATGAGCGCTGCGGCCACTGCGGCGGCAATAACACCAAGGCGTTTTTCGATGAAGTGGCGCACCGGTTCACCGTATCTTTGCAGCAACCCGGCGAGGATGAAAAAGCGTGCGCCGCGCGTGACGACAGCCGAGAGAATGAACAGGCCGAGGCTGATATTGGCCGCACCAGAGAGGATGGTGACGACCTTTATCGGCGGCAGATGCGCAAAGCCCGATGTCACCAGCAGGAGAATGATGGTCTCATAATTCACCGAATTCTTGAGCTGCTCGAAGCTGTCCAGCTTGCCGTAAAATTCCAGAATTGGCCGCGCGATGCTCTCGAAAGCGTAGTGACCGAGGAACCAGCCGGCGATGCCACCGAGAACGGAAGCGACCGTTGCGACGAGCGCATAAAACATCGCCTTTTTTGGCTTTGCCAGCACCATGGGCAGGAAAAGCACATCCGCCGGCACGACGAAGACGGAGCTTTCGACGAAGGCCACGATCGCCAGCCACCACACGGCACTTTTGCGCGCGGCAAGCGCCATCGTCCAGGCATAGATGTTTTTCAGCATTTCATGTCCTCGGGGAAGATCGTTTTAGACCGACGGCAAGGCGGGAGCCAAGGCATCTCAGTGGCGGTTTGTCAGCGGCGGACGGTCTGACTATCGACCGCCGACAAATCAGGATTAGAGACAACGCAAGAGAATGGCAAATGTTGGAAGATTTATTTTTGCATTGCGGCAAATGAGAAAAACAAACAATTCCAGACCGCAGCGGCGAATGGTTGCTGCGATGCGAAATTTCATCCTCAGGTAGATAAACCGGCCTTTTTGCGGTAGAATAAGGTGTGGCGGAAAGAGGAGGAAGTTATCATGGACTATGTAAGCTTCATTACGTCGATCAATCCGGTCATACTGGTCATCCTGCTGATTGTTCTTCTCGCAGGTGCCTATAGCAGCTGGGTTTCCCACTGACAAAGGCGGGCAGCAGCACCGGTCCGAAAAGACGCTGATTTTCCATCGGCGGTAGGCATTCGGCAGGATGAATGGTATCAAACCCGGAGTTAAAGCAACTTCCGGGAAGCCTGATGTCGAACGAATTCGCATTCACTGATACGTCTGAAAAGCTCAGCACCACGCTCGAAAAGCTGATTGGGAAACTACAAGGTCAGACGATCACATTGCGCGAGCTGATGGAGGCAATCGGCGAACAGGGCCTGTTGCTCATCTGTGCCATAGCCTCCCTGCCCTTCCTCATTCCGGTCTCCATTCCCGGCGTCAGCACCGTGTTTGGCGCAGCGATCATTCTCGTCAGTCTGGCCATAACCCTCAACCGTCTGCCATGGCTGCCGGCCAGGATTCTCGACCGGCAGATGGAAACGGCAAAGCTGGTGCCGGCATTGCAGAAAGGCGTCGCCATTGTCTCCAGGCTCGATCGCTTCATTCGCCCGCGCCTTCCGGCGCTGACGGCGGGCATCGTCGCCAATAGAGTAAACGGACTTGCGCTGATGACCGCTGGCGTGTTGCTGATGATGCCGCTCGGCTTCATTCCCTTCTCCAACACCCTGCCGGGCGTCGCCATCCTGCTTTTTTCGGCGGGTATGATCCAGAGGGACGGCGTGACCGTGCTTGGCGGGTATCTGTTTCTCATCCTGACGGCGATTTATTTCGCAGCACTCGCCTATGCCGCCTTCTGGGCCGGACAGGGCCTCAGCAGCTCGATGGGCGGCTGAGCCTTATTGTCCACCTCTATTGCGGGTGTTGCGACCATTGCGTCGCGATGCCCACCAGACTGCCAGCCGCCGCCGCCTGCGGCGAACCGCCGGCAAATCGTGGGAAAGCACGATAAGACCAAGCGGGACCATCCAAAAACCGAGGATGGGCAAAAACCCAAGCGTTCCGCCCACCACCAGCGCCGAGCCGGTGGCGATCCTGCCGACGCGCGAACGCGGCATGGCAACGCTCCATTTTCCGAGATTGAGACGACCCGTTCTGTGGTCCATTCCAAATTTCATTCCATACTGCCCTTTAACATCTGGCCTGTGGATAATTTTTTCACCGTCGATAAGCCCGGAAAATCGGGACTCCGGCGAGATAAAACAAGATGAATGCGTTTTTTTTGAAAAAAGCGCTTGGCAAATCGGAAAAGCATTTGTATTACCCCGCTCACACCGCGCCAAGCAGCGCACGTTCCCTGGTAGCTCAGCGGTAGAGCATTCGACTGTTAATCGACAGGTCGCCGGTTCGAATCCGGCCCGGGGAGCCATTTTTTTTTCCAAAACATGGCATGATGAGCGAGATGCCGCAGCATTCGCTCTATATCGATCTTGGCATATGCGCGTAGCTGGGCGCTATTGACCTCAGGTCTTCTTCGCCACACGCTTCGTCGCAGTAGACGCGTTGGTGAGTGCCGGCGGGTCGCTTGCCGGGAAACTTTCCTCAAGGCTTTCGGTCAGGTCGTCGTCTTTTCGGCGGGTCTCAGCTTTTTGCTCTTTCTGAAGAGATTTTACCGCTGGTGATTTGGCATTTTTTGCCAACGCCTTATCCGCAGTCACCTTCTTCTGCACCAAGGACTTGGCGGCAGCGGGTTTTTTCGCGCCATTTTTGCCGTTGGTCTTTCCGGTTTCTTTGCTTGCCGAGACCTCCCGTTCCGCCTCCATCCAGTGGCGTTCGTGATGTCCCTCCGGTCTGCCTTCCCTCTCCCATATTGCGCGGGCTTTTTCGCGGATTGCTGCTTCGCGATCATGGTTCATAACGTCCTCCTCTTTGCGTCGCATCGGCTTTGACTGTGCCGAATGAAAAACAGAAATGGCCGGAAATTGTTCCGTGTCCCGAGATTGCGGATGCTCATTTCCCCGAAAAAAGGGAACCCTACTCACTGCAGGATCGTTTGCCCCGCACGAACCCGCAGGAGGACCATCCATGAGCGATCCGAAACAGAAGAAAAACGAACCTCTCGATATCAAAGACGAGGATTTGCCGCGTTTTGAAACCGACAGCGAACTCAAATCGAAAGAAAGTGAGATTTATCCCGATGAATCCATAAGCCTGCGCGCACGCCGGCAGGCGGCTCGGCAACACGAGGATGCCTTCATCGTCGCTACAGACCTTGAGGACGATGACCAGCGCGATGCGGCGCCCGGCACAAGGGAACAGCCATAGAGGCCTTAAAACGCATAAGGCGGGCCACAGCCCGCCTTTATAAGGATCGTACTAAGTTGGTCCGGTCTTCAGCGACGCACGGAAACGATGGCCTTGCGGTTGAAGTTCGACACCTGCACCCGACCGGACTGATTGCCGCCGAGAATTTGCGCTGTCTTGCCGCTCATGCTCTTCAATATTCCGGCGTGATAACCGCGACCGTTGCGAATGACGACAACATCGCCCGGTTTGGCGGCGGCGACGGGAACGGCATAACCGAATGACGTCCAGGATTTTGCAAATCCGTAGGATTTGGGAGATGCGCGCCCGGCCTTGCTCGCAACGGCATGCAGGAACAGGCCACACCACGGGGTGCTGCGGGGATTTGCGCCAAGAATATTCTTCAGGCTTTTATTGTTTTTGGATTCATGCAGCCCGGTGTATTTTTCAGCCTGGTTCAGCATGCCCGCCGAAGCGGGCGCAACGACTGTAAAAGCCAAGGCAGCGGATAGAATTAACGCGGATACTCTCAAACGTCTCGCCCTTATGTTAGAGGGCGTCCGTGTATTGTGACAATTTAGCGACAATTTGACGAGAAAAGGGCAGAAATCAGACCGCTATTCATGCGGACTGATCTGCCATTGCTTTAAAACAGGCTACCCTGTGCATCGTCAGCACGGCTGCGGCCGGCATTTTCGAGATCCAGCATGCGCAATTTGGTGTTCGTTCCGCCCGGCGCGGAAAATCCACCCAGCCGGCCGCCGGCCGCCAGAACACGATGGCAGGGAATGATCAGCGGCACGGGATTTTTCGCCATGGCCTGCCCAACGTCGCGGGCCTTTTCCATGGAGAGGCCCAGCGTTTTTACGATACCGCCATAGGTCGTCGTGCGACCCCAGCCGATATGCCGTGCCACCTCATAGACATCGAGAAAGAACCGCTCCTGCCCGGCAAGGTCGAGTTCCACGGGCGTAAAATCAATCTCTTCACCATCGAAATAGCGGGCAACCATCGCAATCACCTCACGGGCCCGTGTGTCGGGTACAGCAATGGAAGACGACGGCAGGCGTTTCTGGATAAGTTTCTCGGTTTCACCGGCATCTGCGCTGGGCAATTGCAGACGGGCGATACCGCGCTCTGCCCATGCGAGGCCGCAATGGCCGAGAGCTGTCGGGAAAACAATATAGCCGTAGTGGTTGGTCATTGCCGTATTCATCCGCTTTGCACGCGCACGATGCCATATCCTGCGTTCGACACAACCCGTTTCTGGCGGCGGATAAAACAAGGCCACCCGGCTTTACGGGTGGCCTTTCACATCTCAATCCGGGAACGCTGTCAGGATGCGAGTTTACCCTGATCTTCCACCTTGTTTCCGGCCTCCACAAGGCATTGCGCCTGCCGGCTTGCGGTAACAAATGCGGCGCGCGCAATCTCTCCCGCCACGTCCCCCATCAGCGAGGCGCGGCACAGACGCAGGGCCTGCTCATGCGCCTTGTCACCGCGTTGTGGCCATTCGTGCTGGAGAAAATCGAAGGCCTCGTAAACGCCGTTGAAAATCCGGGGAGCACCGTTTTCCAAGGATATGGTAACAGGCTTTTCCCACTTAACGTCTTTCAGCAACATTGATTGTACTTCCATGCTCTATTAACCAGCGACAAACGCCGGCTCCTCCAGTTGGTTCCCTTCACTTTCGGTTTCAAGGTCGAAAAAATAGCCCTCTAAAAACCATGTGCCTCCAGCTTTCCATCCTACGCGATTTGAGGAACAAAGCGTTTCAACACTCGTTCAAGCGGAAGTGAACCGGATCCCTTCATGCCAACAAATTCCTCTCCTGTTATCGTCTGGTTCCGCAAGGACTTGCGCCTTGCGGACAATCTTGCCCTACTCGCAGCGGTGGAGCATGGCGGCCCCGTCATACCGCTCTATATCCGTGAGGCGTCCTGCGGCCCGCTGGGCGGCGCGCAGAAATGGTGGCTTCACCATTCGCTTGCCTCTCTTTCCGCGGCGCTGGAAAAATGCGGCAGCCGTCTACTTCTCAGGAGCGGCAACGCAGAGGAGACGCTGCGCCGGCTGATAGCAGAAACCGGCGCGGATGCAGTCCTCTGGAACCGTCGCTATGAGCCGACCGGCATGGCAACGGACAAGGCACTAAAAGAGGCGCTTGGGGACGACGGACTGACAGTTCGCAGCTTTGCCGGACACCTGCTGCATGAACCATCCCGGGTGCAGACCAAATCCGGCGGTCCTTACCGGGTCTACACGCCCTTCTGGCGGGCGCTGGAGGGCGGCGAGGAGCCACATGCGCCGGCGGATGCACCCCAGAGCCTGAAGGCACCTGAGACATGGCCAAAATCGGAGAAACTCGAGGATTGGAAGCTTCTGCCGGTCAAACCAGACTGGGCCAGAGATTTCAGCGAGATATGGACATCAGGTGAAAATGCCGCTCGGGAAAAACTCGATGATTTCATCGATGGTGCCTTGAAGGGTTATGAGGAAGGCCGCGATTTTCCGGCGAAGGACGCTACCTCGTTTCTTGCGCCGCATCTGGCGCTCGGCGAAATATCGCCCGCCGCCGTGTGGCATGCGACGAAGGGGCTCTCACGCCATATCGCGTCCAACGATATCAGCCGTTTCCGCAAGGAACTCGTCTGGCGGGAATTCTGCTACCATCTGCTGTTCCACTTCCCCGCGCTGGACGAGAAAAACTGGAACGACAGTTTCGACGCCTTCGGCTGGCGGGACGATGACACATCCTTCAACGCCTGGACGCGTGGCATGACGGGTTATCCGATCGTGGATGCCGGCATGCGGCAATTGTGGAAACATGGCACCATGCACAACCGGGTGCGCATGATCGTGGCATCCTTCCTCATCAAACATCTACTCATCGACTGGCGCAAAGGCGAGAAGTGGTTCCGCGATACGCTTGTTGATGCCGATCCGGCCTCCAACGCCGCCAACTGGCAGTGGGTGGCGGGTTCGGGCGCGGACGCCTCGCCGTTCTTCCGCATTTTCAACCCCATATTGCAGGGGGAGAAATTCGATGCCGAGGGAGACTACGTGCGCCGCTTCGTGCCGGAGCTTGAAAAGCTCGAGCGAAAATACATCCACAAGCCGTTTGAAGCACCGAAAGAGGTGCTTAAAAAGGCGGGTATCGAGCTCGGCAAGACCTATCCGCTGCCGATCGTCGACCATGGGAAGGCACGGGAAAGAGCACTTGCGGCCTATGCCGCAGTGAAGAACAACGCATAAAATTGGGTATCGGCAAAATTTTGCGTGGCGAAGCCTGAGGCGGGAAGATAATTTCTTGCCTTGAGGCGGTTGTAACGGGACATAACGGCACCTAATTTCCGCTCAGACAAGAAGGCTCAATCATGACCATTCATCCCTCTGCGCTCAGTGCTATCGGCAATACGCCGCTTATCCGTCTGAAAGCTGCCTCTGAAGCGACGGGGTGTGAAATCCTCGGCAAGGCGGAGTTTCTCAATCCCGGCCAATCGGTGAAGGATCGCGCCGCGCTCTACATCATCCGCGATGCGGAACGGCGCGGACAGCTGCGGCCGGGTGGCACCATCGTGGAAGGCACGGCAGGCAATACCGGCATCGGCCTGTCGCTGGTGGCCAATGCGCTCGGCTACAAGACTGTCATCGTCATTCCCGAGACGCAGAGTCAGGAAAAGAAGGATGCGCTGAAGCTTCTCGGCGCAAAGCTGGTGGAGGTTCCGGCGGCACCCTATTCCAACCCGAACAATTACGTGAAGGTTTCCGGCCGCCTGGCAAAACAGCTGGCCGCGACGGATGAAAACGGCGCGATCTGGGCCAACCAGTTCGACAATATCGCCAACCGCCAGGCCCATATCGAGACAACCGCACCGGAAATATGGGACCAGACGGACGGCAAGGTCGATGGTTTCATTTGCTCCGTCGGTTCCGGCGGAACGCTTGCGGGCGTGGCCGATGGCCTGCGCGATTTCAATCCCGACATCAAGATCGGCCTTGCCGATCCTGAGGGGGCCGCCCTCTACGAATTTTACAAGCATGGCGTCCTGAAGTCGGAAGGCTCCTCTATCACCGAAGGCATCGGACAGGGGCGCATCACCGCCAATCTGGAAGGCTTCGCGCCGGATTTCTCCTATCGTATTTCGGATGCGGAAGCCCTGCCGGTGCTGTTCGATCTGGTCACGAAAGAGGGTCTTTGCCTCGGTGGCTCCTCCGGCATCAACATTGCCGGCGCAATCCGCCTTGCCCGCGAGCTTGGTCCGGGGCATACAATCGTGACGATACTTTGCGACTACGGTAATCGTTATCAGTCGAAGCTGTTCAATCCGGATTTCCTGCGCTCCAAGGGGCTTCCGGTTCCGCAGTGGCTGGCGACGAAAAGCGAGATTGCGGTTCCGTACGAAACCGTTTGAGGACATGCCGAAATGCCTGTGAATGCCCTGTTCCGTGACGATTTTTATCTTTCCACCGCAGAAGCGATCGTCACGGCGGTGCATGAGGATGGCGGCATCGAACTCGACCAGACCTGCTTTTACGCCACGTCCGGCGGCCAGCCGGGCGACAGCGGCTTTCTCGAGCGGGCCGATGGGTCGCGCATCGAACTCGGCATCACCAAAAATGGCTCCGACAAGAGCGTGATCATCCATGTGCCGCTGGAAGGTCAGCCTTCCCCCGAGGTCGGTGAAAAACTGACCCTGCATGTAGACTGGCCGCGCCGCTACAAGCTGATGCGGATGCACACGGCCTGCCATCTGCTATCCGTCGTCTGCCAGTGGCCGATCACCGGTGCTGCCGTCGGCGAAGACGAATCGCGCGTCGATTTCGACATGTCGGAAACCATCGACAAGGATGAAGTCACGGCAAAGCTGATGGAACTGGTCAAAGCCAACCATCCCGTTTTCCTGCAGTGGATTACCGACGAAGAACTTCAGGCCAATCCGGGCATCGTCAAATCCAAGAATGTGCGCCCGCCAATCGGTCTTGGCCGGGTCAGCCTTGTCTGCATCGGCGAAAACTCTACCATCGACAGCCAGCCCTGCGGCGGCACCCATGTTTCCGAAACGCAGGAAGTGGGCGATATTCACATTGCCAAGATAGAAAAGAAGGGCAAGGAGAACAGGCGGTTCCGCATTCGTTTCGGCACGCCTGAAGCTGCTGCCTGAAATCAGGAGAGACATCGTGAGCACGGATAAGAGCCGTTTCGTCGTTTCGGCGGACTGGGTAGAAAAGCAGCTCGGCACGGCCGGGTTTCGTCTCGTTGATGCCTCGTGGTATCTGCCGGCGCATAAACGCAACGGTGCGGAAGAATTTGCGGCGGGTCACCTGCCCGGTGCCGTGTTCTTCGATCAGGACAAGATTGCCGATCATGCAACCGGATTGCCGCATTCCCTGCCCTCGCCGGAGTTCTTCGCGGAACAGGCGGGCGAGCTTGGCCTCAGCGACACCGATACGATCGTGGTCTATGACGGCCCCGGTTTCTTTTCCGCACCGCGCGTGTGGTGGATGCTGCGGGTGATGGGCGTGCGCAAGGCCTACGTGCTGGATGGCGGTCTTGACGGCTGGAAGCGCGAAGGCCGGCCGCTAGAAACCGGCACGCCGGAAATCGAGCCTGCCACCTTCACACCCGATTTCAACGAAAAGCGCGTGACCTCGCTTTCAACCATGCGCGGCATCGTTGACAGTGGCGAAAAGCAGATTGCCGATGCCCGCGGCGCGGGACGTTTCACCGGCGACGAGGCCGAGCCGCGTGCCGGCATGCGTTCTGGCCATATGCCTGGCGCTCGCAGCCTGCCCGCCACCGCATTTTCCGAGAACGGCCACTTCAAGGACCTCACCGCCATCCGCAAGATGATGGCGGATGCCGGTATCGATCTTGGCAAGCCTGTGGTGACGAGCTGCGGCTCGGGCGTTACCGCCGCCGTCATTACGCTGGCGCTGGAATCGCTCGGCCATCAGGATAATTCGCTCTATGACGGTTCCTGGTCGGAATGGGGTGGACTGGAAGACACGCCTGTTGTCACCGGCCCTGCCGAACCTCTTCCCGTGGTGTCGCATGGGCCGTTGAAGGCGCATGTCACGCAGCTGGAAATGACGGCGCCGCCCAAGGTCAGCCTTGCTATCCCCGTCAACATCCAGACGGCACTGATGCGGGTCACCGATATTCCCCTGCACTTTTACCGCTACATGTACTGGCGGGTGGGAAAACGTTGGCACTGGCAGAAACGCATGCGCATGAGCGATGCGGAACTGTCCGCCGTCCTCAAGGACCCGAAGAACAGCGTTACCGTCCTTTACATGAACGGTGCACCCGCCGGTTTCTTCGAGCTGAACAAGGCAAGCGACGAGGTGACCGAGCTTTCCTATTTCGGGCTTCTCGAAGAGGCGATCGGTGCTGGCGTCGGCAAGTGGTTCCTGTTGCAGGCGCTCTACGCCGCCTGGCAGGACAATCCGAAGCGCGTGACGGTGACCACCAACACGCTTGACCATCCGCGCGCGCTGCAACTCTACCAGATGATGGGATTTTCGCCTGTTGGTACCTATGAGGCCTGGGTGGAGCCGCTGTCCGATACCGAGCTTCTGGAAATTTCGCTGCGCAACTGAGTTGCCGGCGATTGGGAGCGACGCACGCCATTCTTCAGTCGCGTGTTGTCCCTTCTCCCTTGTTCTGCTCGTCACAGGAATCTAGCCAGCCCAAGTCCCTGGGCTGGAAGGGTTCTCTTGCCTCGCAGACGCGCGTCGGATGGATTCCTGTGACGAGCACAGGAAGGAGGGCGTGGGGGAAACTGCCAGCGCAGAAAACCGCTGTGCAATGTTGGTGGGGATACCTTTAACGGCGAGCATTCACGCCTTGTCGATCGTCAAGTGGGTAGCGCCCTCGCCTGCCACCGTTGCGGTGCAGCGATAACCAAGCGCAGGCAAATCCAGCCCCTCGAAGAGATTTTCGCCCTTACCGAGAAAGACCGGGGCCAGCGCCAGATGCAGTTCGTCGATCATGCTTTCGGCCATATATTGCCGAATGGTCGCAACGCCGCCGCCGATCCGGACGTCCCTGCCGTTTGCCGCCTCCAACGCCATGTCGAGGGCGGCCTTGATGCCCGTGTTGACGAAATGAAACACGGTGCCGCCCTTCATGGCAAAGGAGGCGCGCGCATGGTGCGTCAGTACGAAAACCGGCACGTGATAAGGCGGCTCTTCCCCCCACCAGCCCTTCCAGTGTTCATCCGGCCAGGCACCGCGGATAGGGCCGAACATGTTGCGGCCCAAGATCCAGGCGCCAATATTTTCGAAACTTTTCTCGGAAAACTGCTCGTCCGTGCCGGTCGAGCCGCCTTGCTTGCCGAACATGCGGTGAAAGGTGCGGGTCTTGAACGCCCATTGATGCAGCATTTCGCCATTCACACCCAGCGGGTTCTGAAGACTTTGATCCGGCCCGGCACCGTATCCGTCAATCGAAATGACGAAATTTCGAACGACAACCTTCGGCATGGCAATATCCTCCCGTTTCAAGAGGACAGGTTGCCGCGCATCCGGTAACTGGCCTCAGATTTCTCTTTCCAGAGTAACGGCCGTCGGGGTATGCCCGCCGGCGGAACCTTTGTCTTCGGTAACGCTGTTGAGGAGATGATCGGCAATCAGCTCCGCCTGGAATTTACCCAGTTCGTAGCAATAGGTGATCTCGCGTTTTTCGGCCGACCAGTAGACATCGGGACGCCCGCAGGACTTCGCCGTCAACTTGACCTCGCCTTTCAAGCCGTAAGCGCCGAAACTGCGGCTGATAAGATCGAGAACCTTCGATTCCTTGACCATGATGGCGTAAGGTTCCAGCTCCGGATCGCGCGGCGGCACGTAGCTCACGGTAAATCTGGATGGCGTCTGCGCGCGGTGGGGCGTCAGAAAATCTTCCCACGCCGATGCGATACGCGGATAGGCGGCGCCACATTTGGCAAATTCGTCATTGGCGAGCCCCATCATGGTGGCAAGATCGCCATAGCCGTCCTTGTCGCGGCCGACCATCAGGCAGGCCATGTTGCGATCGCGGCTCCTGTCGGGAACAAGCGCCGAAAACACCGGTGCTTCGTGCTGGGGCAAAGCCTCCGTCTCGCGCGCCAGATACCAGCTGTCGGTAGCATTGACGAGTGCGGTATCAAGCCATTCCTCGTTGGCCTGAAGGATGAGCGTGCCCGCGAGTTGATCGGCAGGTGCTTGCGCGCTGCCGGTCTCCGGCGCACCGAAATCCGAGATCAGCATGCGTGCACCCTCGTGATAAAGCGAGAAGATCGCATTGCCGATGACGAAATTGACCGCCTGCTGGAGCTGATCGTCGGACAGGCCATTGAGACCGGAGGCGACCTGCGCCTGCGTGTCGATCGGAACCGTCAAAGAAACGAAAGCCAGCGGAACGGCGGCCAGAAAACGACGGAACATAAAATCAGACCTTCCGGGATCGAGGAGCGCCACTGATTCCCGATGCTAACGAGTCACGCAATGGGCTGGTTGCATCACCCGTCAAGAATCGGGTGGATAGAGGTCTGTTTCGGGATCATAGCTGCAAAGAAGCAACGCCGATCCCAACAGAAGGACCTCGCCATGACCGATCTCGTCTTTACAGCAATGCCGGCTAAGGAAGCTGAGGCTTTCCGGGCGGGAGCCGCCGACGCCTATGGTAACCCGCCGGAAAAGGCCGTTTCTCCAGGCGGCATGCCGTGCCGCCATTGCCTTTCCCAGATTAATGAAGGCGAAGGGATGCTGATCCTCGCCTACCGGCCCTTCCCTTTGCTCCAGCCCTATGCGGAAACGGGGCCAATCTTTCTTCACGCTGAGGCCTGTGAGCACTATCCGCAGACGGATGCCCTTCCCCCGATGCTTAACAGCCCCGATTATATCGTTCGCGGCTATGGCACTAACGACCGCATCGTCTACGGCACCGGCGCGGTGACGGCGACGGACGAGATCCTTTCACGCGCAGCGTATCTTCTGGAGCGGGCAGACGTCGCTTATGTGCATGTGCGCTCCGCCCGCAACAATTGCTACCAGTGCCGTATCGACACAGCATAATCGCGCGATTACTTGCAATTTTAAGCAAACGGCTAAACGGCTCTCAAACTTTCTACGTCATGATGCAAGCATCGGAAACAATTGATTTGAGTAGCGAAATGACAAACAACCTCAATATGGCGACCCGCACTGCGACCCGTAGCAAGACCCGGATCTACGCGACCGTGCACTATTTCAGCCATTCGACCCGAGGCCGCGTGGTGGACCTGTCCGCCACCGGCATGGCGCTCGAACTGGACGGGCCTTTCGCTGCCGCCAAGGGAAGCCGGGTGAAGGTGCAGAGTGAAGATCTGGGTTTCATCGAGGGTGTCGTGCAATGGCAGCACATGAACCGGCTCGGCCTGCAACTCAAGCTTTCCACCAACACGCTGGCACAGCTGTCGTCTTATTTCCGCTTCTTCCACGAAGAAGTAAAACCGACTCTCGCCCGCTAAGCAGACGTTTCCAACAAGGGGAATGCGCAGACCGGACATAGCGCATTCCCGAAGCGCGCCATGCGCGCGCGGCCACCTTGTGACAAAAAATTTATCAAACGGTTGAAAACTGGCCCGTCCGTCACGGGCTTGTCATTTTGATGATGGACTCCTCGGGGATTGCTTCTACCTTGTCGTTTTCCTGACAGAGCAAGCTTCATACGAAGGAGTTCCCATGTCGTCGCTTCTCGCTCTCCACCCCATCACTCGCCGTTCGCTTCTGGGTGGCATCGCCGCCTCTTCGGCTCTGGTGCTGTTGCATCCCTTCGCCGCGCGCGCCGCAGCCAACCAGGCGCATCTGCGCATCATGGAAACGACTGACATCCACGTTCACGTCTTTCCCTATGATTATTACGCCGACAAACCGAACGACACGATGGGTCTGGCGCGCACCGCTTCGATCATCGGCGCCATCCGTGCCGAGGCCGGAAACTCGATGCTGGTGGACAATGGCGACTTCCTGCAGGGCAATCCGCTCGGCGATTACATCGCCTATGAGCGCGGCATGAAGGCTGGCGACAAGCATCCCGCCATCAACGCCATGAACGTCCTCGGCTATGATTGTGGCACGCTTGGCAACCACGAATTCAATTACGGCCTCGACTATATGTCCAATACGCTGGCGGGCGCCGGTTTCCCTTATGTCTGCGCCAACCTCACCAAGGGTCAGCTGGCTTCCGATCCCAAGCAGGATGAGCTGTTCTTCAAGCCTTACGTCATCCTCGAGAAACAGATCCGCGATGGTGCAGGCGTAACCAGCCCGGTCAAGGTCGGTATCATCGGTTTCGTGCCGCCGCAGATCATGATGTGGGATTCCAAGAATCTCGAGGGCAAGGCCCAAACGCGCGATATCGTCGAGGCGGCTAAAGCCTGGGTTCCGGTCATGAAGGAAGAGGGTGCCGATATCGTCATCGCCCTTTCCCATTCCGGCATAGATGGCAAGGGCCAGACCGATCGCATGGAAAACGCCTCGCTTTATCTGGCGGGCGTCGAAGGCATTGACGCCATCTTCACCGGCCACCAGCATCTGGTCTTCCCCGGTCCGAAGACATGGGACGGCATCGAGGGTGCGGATGCGGTCAAGGGTACGCTGATGGGCAAGCCGGCCGTGATGGCGGGTTTCTGGGGCTCGCATATGGGCCTCATCGACCTTCTGCTCGAAAAGGACGGCAAGAGCTGGAAGATCGTCGATTTCACCTCCGAGGCCCGGCCGATCTACCACCGCGACGATAATCGCAAGGTCGTTGCAGATGTCACGGACAAGCCGGAGGTCATAGCCGCCGCCAAGGCAGATCACGAAGCGGCGCTCGCCTATGTTCGCCGCCCGGTCGGCAAGACGTCGGCGCCGCTCTATTCCTACTTCGCGCTTGTGGCCGACGATCCATCCGTGCAGATCGTCTCCAATGCCCAGACGTGGTACATCAAGGACATGCTGAAGGAAGGGCAATATAAGGATCTGCCCGTGCTTTCGGCAGCAGCGCCCTTCAAGTCTGGCGGTCGCGGTGGTGCGGATTATTATACCGATGTCCCTGCCGGTGACATCGCCATCAAGAACGTCGCCGATCTCTACCTCTACCCCAACACGGTGCAGGCGGTACTGATCAACGGTGCGCAGGTGAAGAACTGGCTGGAAATGTCCGCCGGCATGTTCAACACGGTCGAGGCCGGCGCAAAGGATGCGCCGCTCCTAAACGCGGATTTCCCGTCCTATAATTTCGACGTCATCGACGGTGTCACCTACCAGATCGACATTTCCAAACCGGCGAAGTTCGACAAGGACGGCAAGGCCGTCAATCCTGACAGCAACCGCATCGTCAACCTGCAATTCGACGGCAAGCCGATCGATCCCGAGCAGAAATTCGTGGTGGCGACCAACAATTACCGGGCAAGTGGCGGCGGAAAATTCCCCGATATCGCCGCCGACAAAGTGATCTTCGTGGCGCCCGATACCAACCGCGACGTGATCGTGCGCTATATCATCGATCAGGGCACCATCAACCCGTCGGCGGATGCCAACTGGTCCTTCGCCCCGGTTGCCAATACGACCGCCATCTTCGAGACTGGCCCGAAGGGTCGTAATTACGCGGCTGACATCAAGGGCGCAAAAATCGAGGATGCGGGCGACGGCGCCGAAGGTTTCGCAAAGTTCCGCCTCGTTCTCTAGAGCTTGCAGCCCTCCCGGCGTTTCATTGGCCGGGAGGGCATTTACTCAATTGCGGCCACTGACGATACGTAACAGCAGTGGCAGTTCCGGCGGTGGCTTCTGCTCGATGCGTTGATAGTCGCTGCCGTCGCGGTTACGGCGGATGAGCCGGAGACCCACCATGTCACGCCGCAGCATCGCGGCATCTCCAAACAGGTGCAGACCATCGAGAAAGCTGCTGAATTCGCGTTCCGAGAAACTGCGACCGGCTGGGATTCTTGCCCACAGATACCAGAGGCACAGTTCCTGCTGGGAGCGGCGGGCCGGCCATTGCACCAATCTACCGGCAGCATCGAAAGTCCGCGCGGTCTTCAGCACCCTGCCCTCATTGGCAGGCATTGTCTCCGGTCGTGTCTGCGGTGGCGGCGAGCCGCTTTCCACGGGTGGCGTGCGCGCGGCACGCAGATGCTGAAAGTTGCGAAACCCGGCAGCCCGGCTCAGGAGATTGAGCATCTCCACATGGCTTGGCTGGCGGTCCAGCCTGCCGATTTGTTCGCGTAGCGATTTGGCAAAGGTGGAGAGGTCGGCGATATCAATGGAAAGGATCGAACGTGGCATGACTTACCCTCAAGTGCCATTCCGAAGAGGTGTCGCTGATCGCCGGCTTCCGACTAGGCACGGGATAAGTGCTGTCAATCTTTCAAAATGCAGGTTTAGCTTCCCTTGCGGGACGGCGATGCCTCGGTGAACTGCTGACCGTGTTTCCTGTATAAGGCAGGCCATTCACCTTCGTCAATTGGTCACTCAGCCAACCCATGTCACTCGGCGGCGACAGAAATAGTCCGCTGTTTGCCTCCGGCAATTATTGTGTTGAAATCCTTCTGGTTCGGGCATGCCGACAGACGCTGCTGAAAGGCCGTGGCAAGCCACTGGCCAGCGGGACCGGCGGGTGAATCGACCCGGCGCAGCGCAAAGATCGGATATTCGCCCTGCTCATAGGCTTCGAGATCAAGTGCCTTCAGGCTACCATTGGTCAGGTCGTTGCGCACGATCGATGCGGGCAGACCGCCCCAGCCGAGACCGCCCTTGATGAGCTGGTATTTCGTGGCGATGTCGCTGACCCGCCATGTCTTGTAGGACAGCACGTTGAAATCACGGCCCTTGGTCAGCCCCGATGCATCGGTGACGACGAGCTGGACCTCCTCGCGGACATCGCCCAGAACCAGCGGCCTCTCGATCTGTGCCAGCGGATGATCGGCGGCGACGACCGGCAGCATGAAGGAATGGCCGACCTTTTCGACGACGAGTTCGTCATCCTGGCGCAGCAGCGCCCCGCCGATGCCAATGCCAGCCTTGCGGGAGAGCACCATATCCATCACCATGCCCAACTCACCCACATTGAGGCTGAGGGTAACGGTGGGAAATTCCTTGCGAAAATCGCGAAGCACCGCAACGACAGCTTCCGCCGGCACCATGGTGCTGATGGCGACAGAAAGCTCGGCCTCCAGCCCCTGCTTCAAACCCTTGGCGCGCGCACGCATTTCCTGCAGACCGGCGACGATGCGCCTTGCATCTTCCAGCATGGCGCGACCCTCGTCCGTCAATCGTGGCTGGCGTACGCCATTGCGCTCGAACAGGCTGACTTCAAGCTGCGCCTCGAGATTGGCGATGGTGTAGCTGACAACAGACTGGGCGCGATTGAGCGCCCGTGACGCGGCAGAGAAACTTCCGGTTTCGGCAACCGTCAAAAACACCTGCAATTGGTCGAGCGTCGGGTTCGCGTCCATGTTCCATCCATTTCATCGATAGGTCGCTTCCACATTATCACAGTTTTCTTGATGGCATCAATTGGTCATATAGGGGGCAAAGGAAGGGCATCGTGCTCTCCCGCCCTCCCAAGGCGCCCGTCAATTCATCGCTTATGCAAGGAAAGACCATGTCCAATATTCTGCTCATCACCTCCAGCCCGCGTGGCGACGAATCGATTTCCAACAAGTTTTCCGGCGAACTCGCAAACAAGCTGAAGGCCAAGTCGGCTTCCAACACCCTTGTCCACCGCGATCTTGCTGCCGACCCCATTCCGCATCTCGACACCGTCAAGACCGCTGCGATCCGCAAGGCTCCCGACCAGCGCACAGCTGAAGAAGCGGTTGCAGCCGATTATTCCGACAAGCTGGTTGCAGAGCTTATGGCCGCCGACACTGTCGTCATCGGCACCGGCCTCATCAACTTCAACATCTATTCCGGCCTGAAGTCGTGGATCGACAACGTCGCCCGCGCTGGCCAGACCTTCAAGTACACCGAAACCGGCCCGGTTGGCCTTGCCACCGGCAAGAAGGTCTACATCGTGCTGGCCGCCGCCGGCGTTTATTCCGAAGGCCCGGCTGTATCGATGAACCACGCCGTTCCCTACCTCAAGACCGTTCTTGGCTTCATGGGCATGACGGATGTTGAAGTGATCTATGTCGAAGGTCTGGCATTTGGCCCGGAAGCCGTTGAAAAGGCCGTTGCGGCAGCCGAAGCAAAGGTTGCCGAACTGGCGCAGGCCGCCTGAGGCGCCATTTGACACATGGTGATGCCGGCACGATTGCCGGTATCAGCCGACCCACATTCCGTAACGGCCGTGCACCTGATCACGGCCGTTATTTTTTGCCGCATATAGCCGCGCATCGGCTTCCGACAGCAGCGCGCGGAAAAGCTGCCCGTCCTCGAAAGCCGTGGCGACGCCGATGCTGACAGTCAGCGGCGAACCGTCCGGCCGTTGCAGATCCTTCAAGATCGCCGTCCGCAGACCTGCTGAAAAGGCAAGTGCCCCCTCATGGGCCATCGTCGGCAACAGGGCCACGAACTCCTCGCCGCCGAACCGGTAGAGATGGCCGTGCGGTTGCACGATGCGTTTCAGAACGGCGGCGAATTCCCGCAATATCTCATCGCCCTGCAAATGCCCGAAGGTGTCGTTGACGGTCTTGAAGTGATCGATATCGACTATCAGCACGCTGACGGGACGTTTCTTTTCCAGACATTCCACGACGACGGACGGCGCATCGAGTTCCATGCGGGCGCGGTCAGACACACCGGTCAGCATGTCGCGGCCGGAACGGGACAAAAGCTCCTCGTAGCGTTCCCTGAAGGTGAGGTCGTTGAAGACATCTGCAACGCTGCGGCGCGTCAGGAAGCGGCCCTTCGCCGCCGTCAGCTTCAGATAAATGGCAAAGAGCAGAGCATAGATGGCCACGGCCACCATCTTCGCTTTCCAGCCATCGTAAAAGACATCGACCGGCGCGTTCAGCATATATCGCAACGCCGCGTAAAAGCCTGCCTGATCCAGGCTCAAAATCGCCACGCCACAGATTGCAAAGCGCAGGACAATATGGCGCTGCAAATAGCGTCCCAGCTTTTCGTAAAACAGAATGATGGCGATGGCGTCGATATAAAGCAGGCTGGTTCCCCAGACCATCAGCACGCCCATCTCATCCAGAAATCCGGTATTTACCGACTGTCCGGGGACAATTGCCACCGTCGGATGGAAGCGGATGATCTGCGCCATGATGACGGTGAGTATATTGCCGAGAAACAGGCCGTAGATCGGCTGGCGGACGACTGCCGCATCCTCTCGCATATAGAGCATGAGGATCATCATCAGTTTGCCGGCAAAAAGGATCGAGGAGCCGGGTGATACCACGCCAAATGGCAGCTCGACGTAAAAGACCGCCGCCAGGTAGGTTTCCAGGAAATGCATGACGCCCAGCGCGGTGAGAAAAACACCGATGCCGAGAATATGCCGGTAATGAAGGAATGCCGTCATTACCGAAAAATAGACGATGGCTTCCGCCACGAAGAGGGCCAGATTTGCCCATTGCATCGGCATACGCCCTATCGATCCACATCGCGCCGGTTCATCGGCGCGACTTCATGCCCTCCGAAGACGATAGGCCGAAGCAACCAACGGAATCTTAATGTCCAGCAGAAGAAACCGCCATCATTTTCCTGGGAAAAGCGATGCACCGTTCTGATCGATGATCAGCTTTGCCTTGCGGATGGTGAACTCAACCGCATCGTCCATGCTGGTGAAGACATCGGCGCGCACGAATTCATGCACAAGCGTTTCCTCGCCGTCCTTTTTCTCGATGCGGCCCGCCAAACGGAACTGGCCGCCTTCCTTCAGTGGCGTCGCATAGATCAGATAGTCTCCATGCACATGCGGTTCCGACTGCGCTGCCTTCTGCGGCGCATCCGCGGACTGGCCGGAGCCGAAGGCCGAAAGGATTTTGGAAAAAAACGATGCCATGGCTTTCACTCCCTTAATCTGTCTCGCATTTCGAAGGGCGGATATGCTCCGCCCTTCCCCGTCGCTCTCACCCCGATCAGATGATCAGGTTCGACAGGATCTCGTTTTCGGTAATATCCTCATAACCGAGGCCAGCAGCCTCGAAACGTTCCAGAAGCCCTGCAAAGTTTTCCTGCGCGTTGGTTTCGATGCCGATAAGGATCGAACCGAAATTGCGGGCCGATTTCTTCAGATACTCGAAACGGGCGATATCGTCGTCCGGGCCAAGCAGATTGAGGAAATCGCGCAGCGCGCCGGGGCGCTGCGGCAGGCGCAGAATGAAGTATTTCTTCACGCCGGTGTAACGCATGGCGCGTTCCTTGACGTCAGGCAGGCGCTCGAAATCGAAATTGCCGCCGGAGACGACGACGATAACCGTCTTGCCTTCCAGTTTCTCGCGGCCGAGCTTCTCCAGCGCGGCAATGGACAGCGCACCCGCTGGCTCCAGCACCACGCCTTCGAGGTTCAGCATCTCGATGATGGTCACGCAGATGGCGTTTTCGGGGATGAGCAAAACCTGCTCGGCCGGAAAATCCTTCAGCGCCTGGAAGTTCAGATCGCCGATGCGGGCAACGGCGGCGCCGTCGACGAAATTGTCGACCTTGGGGAGCGTTACCGCTTCGCCGCGCTCGAGGCTCCTTTTCAGGCTCGGCGCGCCTTCCGGCTCGCAGAACACGAAGTTGCCCTTTTCAGCGGTGCCCGCCAGAAAGCCGGTAAGGCCTGCCGACAGCCCGCCGCCGCCAACCGGCATGACAACCATATCCGGTTTGGTGCCTTCGGGAAGCTGGTCCATGATTTCGGCAGCAACCGTCGCCTGACCTTCGATGATATCCTGATGGTCGAAGGGCGGCACCATGTAGGCGTCATTGTCTTCGACGTATTTGCGCGCGGCGGCGTAACATTGGTCGAAAATATCGCCCACCAGACGGATACTGATGAATTCACCACCGAAGATGCGGGTCTTGTCGATCTTCTGCTGCGGTGTGGTCACCGGCATGAAAACAACACCGTGAACGCCGAAATGGCGGCAGGCGAAAGCAAAGCCCTGCGCATGGTTGCCGGCCGAAGCGCAGACGAAAACCTTGTCCTTGCCAGCCTTCGCCACCGCCTTGCGGAGAAAGTTGAATGCGCCTCTAATCTTGTAGGAACGAACCGGAGACAGATCCTCACGCTTCAGCCAAATCGACGCGCCATACCGACGGCTGAGATGTTCATTCAACTGCAACGGCGTTTCCGGGAATATCTCCCGCACTTCCCGCCGCGCTGCCTCCACAAGCTGCTTGTCCACGATTGTCAATCCATTGAAATTCATAATGGCACCCGCTATGCCATAGGAAGGCGTCAGAGACAAAGACTCATTTCACGCTGCCACGAACCCTGGGTTTCATTTCTTGAACAGCAATCTTCTGCGCTCGGTCATATATGTGGCGTCCATCTTCGGGCTCTATCTCGCGACGGCCATGTTCCTGCCCGCGCTGACGGACCTTTATTACGGCAATGACGACTGGATGGTGTTTGCGCTTTCGGGCTTCATGTGCGGCGGCTTTGCACTTGCCTGCGCGCTGGCCACGCGCGCACCGATCGCGTCCTTCAACAAACGTTTCGGCTTCCTGCTCGTCAACGTGCTGTGGCTTGTATTTTCCATTGTCGGAGCGGTTCCGCTCTATCTGTCCGAGCTTGACCTGACGCCCGGTCAGGCCCTTTTCGAATCGGTCTCGGCCATCACGACGACGGGATCGACCGCCATATCCGGCCTCGATAACGCGCCACAGGGCATTCTTCTGTGGCGGTCGTTGCTCTGTTGGCTCGGCGGCATCGGTATTGTCGCGCTTGGCCTCTTCATTCTGCCGCTCTTGCGCGTCGGCGGCATGACCTTCTTCCGCATGGAATCATCCGACACCGGCAATGACCGGCCCTTCGCGCGGCTGGCAAGCTTCACCCGCGCTTTCGTGGCGATCTACATCATCATGACCATCGCCTGCACGGTGGCTTTCGATTTTGCCGGCATGTCGCATTTCGATGCCCTCAACCATGCCATGTCGACGGTTGCGACCGGCGGTTTTTCCACCCACGACGCCTCGTTTGCCTATTTCAACAACACGGCGCTGCTTTGGATTGCCACCGTCTTCCTGATCTTCGGCAGCCTGCCCTTCTCGGTGATGATCCTGCTTGCGGTGCGCCGCAGGCTGGAGACGCTGCGCGACCCGCAGATAGCCGTCTTCCTTGGCTATCTCTGCGCGATTTCCATCGCTGTCGGCGTTTATCACCACCTTAGAAACGGCGTGCCGCTGGATACTGCGCTCAGCCATTCCTTCTTCAACATGACATCGATCCTCTCGACCGGTGGCTTTGCGAGCGACGACTACACGCTGTGGGGTCCGTTCGTTGTCGTCGTTGCCTTTTTCGCAACCTTCATGGGCGGCTGTTCCGGCTCGACGGCGGGCGGTATCAAGGCCTATCGTTTCCTGATCATGTTCAATGTCGTTCGGGCGGGCCTCAAAAAGCTGATCTATCCGAACGCGGTTTATTCGGTCCGTTACGGCCAGCAGGTGGTCGATCCCGACACGATCCGGACGATCTTCCTTTTCGTCAGCTGTTTCATCGCGCTCTGGATCGCCGGCAGCCTTGCCATGAGCCTGATGGGTTACGATTTCCTGACTGCGACCTCGGGCGTTGCGACCGCACTTGCCAATGTCGGCCCCGGCATCGGCCCGATCATCGGGCCTGTCGGCAATTTCTCCACGATCAGCGATCCGGCGCTCTATCTCCTGTCTGTCCTGATGCTGCTTGGACGTCTGGAAATCCTCACCGTTCTCGTGCTGCTGATGCCGATTTTCTGGCGCAACTAAAATGCCGGTGCGCTTATTTTGACTGCCTGAATAAAGCGCTTGACCTTCCCACGTTGGAATAGTCCAGGCTCCTGCTGTTACGAGTTCCAACCCAAGGAGAACCGCCTATGTGCACCGCCCACCAGCATCACCCCGAAACCGCTGCCGCACCTGTTGATGCCGACCTTTCTTTCCACGTTGAAGACATGACCTGCGGTCACTGCGCCGGTGTGATCAAGGGCGCAATCGAAAAGACCGTTCCCGGTGCCGCCGTTCATGCTGATCCGGCAAGCCGCACGGTTGTGGTTGGCGGCGTCTCCGACGCGGCACGTATTGCTGAAATCATCACCGCTGCGGGCTATACGCCGGAAGCGCGCGCCTGATTTGACGAGATGCCGGCGGCGGCTTTCATCCCTGCCGCCGGATAGACTTGCCTGCCCCCGCTTCACGCCAAGCTTGCGTGACAGCCGCTGGACGATACCAACGTCCGCCCCTTCTTACCTCCCCCAGGCTGCATATGCCCTCTCCCTTCCCAGGGATGACAGCGGAGGTTTTCCGGATTTCAAACCCATATTCATCAAACGCCGGCATCAACCGTCTCTGTGCCCACGAAAAACCCGGCTCTTGCGAGCCGGGCTGGGCTTCATCGGCAATGTTGCATGCCTTACTTCGTTGCCAGATCCTTGGTCATGACGAAGTAGTTGACGGGATGGGGCTTGTAGTTTGCAAGCTTCTCCGAATAGGCGTCGAATACGGTCTCATGGATCAGGAAGACGGTGACGGCCTCCTCATACAGCTTCTTTGCCGCCTCGCCGTAAATTGCATACCGCTTGGCAGGTTCGGCCGTCGCATAGGCCGATTTGATCAGCTTGTCGGTGTCTTCGTTGCAATAATGCGAGATATTGTAGCTGCCGCCGCAGGTATAGTCGGCATTGAGGAAGCCGGCCGGTTCGGCAACATCTGTGGCATAACCGCGGGACAGGAGCGCCATGTCGAAATTACCGGACAGCAGATCTGGCTCGATTGCACTGTAATCGGCGACGCGAACATCAACCTTGATACCGATTTCCTGCAACTGGGCCTGGATAATGGCCGCGACATCCTTCAGTTCCGTTTTTGCCGTATAGGCGAGGAGCGCGATCTTCAGACTGCCTGGCGCTACGCCTGCCTCTTTCAGCAGAGCTTTTGCTTTCTCGACATTATAGGCGGGCTCGACTTCCTTTGCGGCCCATGGCTCTCCCGCTGCGAACGGCAGGGTAGCACCCTTTACCGCGCCTTCATAAATGCTGTCGGCGATACCGGCGGTGTCGATGGCCGCCTGGATCGCCTGGCGCACTTTCACATTATTGAAAGGCGCCTTCGCGTTGTTCAGCAGGAGTTCCGTAATGCGCGGCGAAGGAATTGGCGCTACCTTGACGCCATCGGTGGATTCGATGGTCTTGACCGTCCATGGTGGCACGAGGCGCGAAATCTGCGCTTCGCCGGTTCGGACCTGGGTGGCGCGGGTGTCGGCATCGGGAACGAAGTTGACGCGGCCTCCGGAAAGCTTCGGCATACCGCCCCAATAATCGTGGTTGGCGGAAAGAAGCATATACTGGCTGGGGTCGACCTCCGTGATCTTGAAAGGTCCGGTGCAGGTCCCGACCGGATCGACCTTCCCGTCCTTATAGGCGGCGGGGGCAAGGATTGACGTGGCAGGGCTCGCCATTTGCGCCGGCAGCATCACCGATGGTTCGATGGTGGTGATCTTCACGCTGTCGTCACCGCTCGCTTCGACTGAAGCGATCAATTTCGGAGAGAAGGCGCGGGCCGGAACCGGCGCCTTCAGAAGATTGGTCAGCGCATTGACTGCGGTTGCGGCATTGAGCGGCTCGCCATTCTGGAACTTCACACCCTTGCGCAGCTTGAATTCCCAGACTTTAGGGTCCGTCTGCTTCCAGCTTTCGGCAAGACTGGCCTCCAGTTTCATGTCGTAGCCGACGCGCACGAAGCTTTCGAAACAACCCGCGCGTGAGCCGAGATAGGCGTCGTCCGACGCCATTTGCCAGCCGGTCTTGACACCGAAATTGTCGTCATAGGTAATCGTATCGGCCTTGGCCGTTTGAACTGAAAACGAAACCATAATGGCGCTTGTCGCCAAAAGTACGTGCTTTATCATTGAATATTCCCCTTTTATTTTTGATGACAATGCTCAAAAGTCAGTCGTCTAACGAGATTTAAGATCGTCACAAAAATAAATCTCGCAAGGCATAAGAATATCCTTCGGACGCCCCACGAACATCCGCTCGAATATCATTCATTTTATGTTTTTATACTCGGAATTTAATTCCGATATTAATTCACAAACGCACAATTCATCTGTTTTTACAGAACCAGAAGACTGTAACTGCGCTGCTCCTCAACCCCATTCCCGCCAGTGATGGCAGCGAGCGAAATGCTCCCCGGCGACGTCTTCCAGAACCGGCTCCTTTTCACCGCATATCTGCGTCGCATGCTTGCAGCGGGTGTGAAATTTGCAGCCGCTTGGAGGATTGAGCGGGCTTGGCAAATCACCATCCAGAAGCATTTCCGGTGCATATAGGCCGGTTTCATCAAGCATCGACGAGGCAATAAGAGCCTTCGTATAGGGATGCTTAGGCGCCCGGAAAAGCTCCTCCCGGTCGGCGATTTCAACGATCCGCCCGAGATACATAACCGCGATGCGATCGCAGAGGTAACGCACCACGCGCAGATCATGGGAAATCATCAGCACCGTCAAACCGTGACGGCGCTTCATGTCCATCAAAAGGTTCAGGATCTGCGTGCGCATGGAGGCATCGAGCGCCGATGTCGGTTCGTCGCACACAAGGAAGCTTGGATTGAGAAGAAGCGCGCGGCCTATGACCACGCGTTGCAACTGCCCGCCGGAACACTGGCTTGGATAACGGTCATAATAGGAGGCATCGAGGCCGACCTCCTCCAGCATCTTGAACACGCGCGCGATGCGTTCTTCGCGCGTGCCGATGCCGTGCTGGGCAAGCGGTGCTTCCATGCTTTGCCCTATGCGCATGCGCGGGTCGAGCGCGGAATAGGGATCCTGGAACACCAGTTGCACGACACGGCGCATACGCCGCAGCGTCTCGCCCTGCATGTGCAGAATATCGTGGTCTCCGATGCTGACCTCGCCTTTCGTCGCGTTGGTCAACCGCGTTATCAGCCCGGCGACAGTGCTTTTGCCGCAGCCGGATTCGCCGACGAGACCAAGAACCTCGCCCTCGCCGATCGTGAGGGAAACATCGTCCACGGATTTGACCACGCGGTTGCCGAAACCCGATATCGGATAATATTTGCACAGGTTGTTTGCGACCACATAGGGCTTGATCTTGCCATCCGCCTGAGGCCGGTTCGGTGTTTTCACTGTCGATAGCATCGCAACCCTCCTTCAGCAGACTGTGTGACTGGCATGGCTGCCGGCATTGTCGTCGTCGACCGCCCAGCACCGCGCCTTGCGACCTTCCGGCAAGGCATTCAGATCCGGCTCTGTTGCGGTGCAACGACCGCCCATGCCGGCCGACTGGGCAAGCGCGCAGCGGGGATGGAAACGGCAACCGCAGGACATGTCATGGGCCTGCGAGCTGGAGCCGGGGATCGTCAGCAGCTGCCCCTCGCTGTCGGTCGTCAGAAGCGAGCAACTGATGAGCGCCTTGGTATAGGGATGTTGCGGCGCCTTGAGGATTGCCTGCGTCGGCCCCTCCTCGACAATGCGACCGGCATACATCACCGCAATCCGGTCCGCGAAAGCGGCAACGACCGAGAGGTCATGGGTGATGAGCAGCGTGGCGAGCCGCCGCTTCCGGCGCTCATCGTCGAGCAGGCGCAATATTTGTGCCTGGACGGTGACATCGAGTGCCGTCGTCGGTTCATCGGCGATGAGCAGTTGCGGATTGCCGGAAAGTGCTGCAGCAATCATGACGCGCTGCGCCATGCCCCCGGAGAGTTCATGTGCGAAGCATTGCGCCCGCGCCGACGGATCGGGAATTCCAACATCCGACAGCATGCCGACAACCCGGCCCAGTGCCGCATGCCGGCTCATCTTGCGGTGGACCCACAGTGGCTCGGCAACCTGCGTCCTCACCCGGCTGGTCGGATCGAGCATGGCCTGCGGTTGCTGAAAAAGCATTCCGATATCGGCGCCGCGCAACGCATCAAGCTCGGAGGGCGAGAGTGCTAGAATGTCGCGCCCGGCAAAGGAAATGCGGCCGGAGTTGATTTCCGCGCCGTGCGGCAACAGCCGCATCAGCGACAGAGCCGTCATGCTCTTGCCGGATCCGGATTCGCCGACCAGTGCAACGACCTCTCCGGCATCGACGGAGAGCGTCAGACCAGAGATAACAAACTTGCGGCCATTTGCAGACGGCACCGAAACGTGCAGATCCTCGATTTCCAGAAGCGGTGTCCGCTCGGGGGCGATGGCCGTATTGGCATGCGTGTGTCCTTCGATATTCATAAGAGTTCCCCTTATTATTATTGCATCGGAGGCATGGGCGTATTTTCAAGCGGCTTCAGACGATAATACTCTCCTTGGGGCTATCGTGCCCTGTATATGTTTGATCGGCGCGGGCGCCGGTCATTGCTCTAACCGCAGGCGTCAATGGCCGTTCGGTTTCCTGGTATCCATGTTCAGGCCGTGGCCGATCCATGTCACGCTCAAGGCCGACAGGAAAATCGCCAGACCCGGTGCGATCACGAGAATGGGCATACGTTCCGCATAGGCCTGCGCATCGGCCAGCATCAGCGCCCAGTCTGCGGCCGGCGGCTGCACGCCGAGGCCGAGAAACGACAGTCCGCCCACCGTGATCAGCTTGTGGCCGAAGCGCAGGAAGGCAACGGCTGCGATGGGCCAGATCGTGTTGGGAATGACATGCCGGAAGATGATGAAGCGGCGTGTGCATCCAAGTACCTCGGCGGCGCGCATATATTCTCGGGAATTGATCGAAAGCGTCAGCCCGCGTGCCAGTCGCGCAAAAGGTGTCCAGCCGACGATCGTCAGCGACGCGATCAATGTTCCATATCCCGGGCCGAAGATGGCGACGAGGAAAATGGCGATCACCACGTCAGGGATGGCGATGAGCAGATCCACCACCCGCATCAGGACTTCATCGAGAACGCCGCGGCTGCGACCGCTGATGATGCCGATGAATGTTCCAATGGCGACCGACAGAATGACGGTGATGGCGGCAATCGTGACCGTGAAGCGTCCGCCGATAAGCAGCCGGCTCAAGACATCACGCCCGAGATGGTCAGTGCCCAGCCAGTAGGCGGCGCTTGGCGCATTCAACCGCAGGCGAAGGCTTTGCTGCGCGGGATTATAGGGTGAAATCCACGGCGCAATGACGAGCAGCACGATGATGACGAGAAAAATCGCCGAACCCGCGTAGAACGTCCAGTGCCGCCGGCGGATGAAATCCGTGAACCGGAAAAGTGTCGACGGGCGCTTGGGCAAGGTCATTGGCATGGCGGCTACCGGCGCGCTCGGGAAGTGACTAATGGTCATGTTGACCTCGCATTGCTGGATTGATCAGGACATAGAGGCCATCGGCCAGGGTATTGATCAGGATGGAAAGGGCGACGATGCAGATGAAACCGCCCTGCAGCATGGGGATGTCCCGATTGACCACGGCGTCGTAAAGAAGCCGGCCCATTCCGGGGATGGCGAATATCACCTCCACGACCACCGATCCGCCAAGCAGGCCCGCAAGCCACAGGGCAAAGAAGGTGACGATCGGAAGCGAACCGTTGCGAATGCCGTGGCGCATGACCGTGCCATGCATGCCGAGACCTCGGCTGCGGGCCGCCGTGATGTAAGGCGCGCGCAGAACCTCAGCCATGGCGGCGCGCGTCACCTGCGTGAAATAGGCCAGTGGGCGCAGCGTCAACGTCAATGCGGGAAGCACCAGCGAGCGCCAGCTATCCCAGCCCGCGGACGGCAACCAGCCGAGATAAAGCGCAAAGACGAGCGCCGACATCGGCGCAAACCAGTATTCCGGCGTGGCAACGAAGGTCTGGATCATCAGCGTTGCGAAATTGTCCAGCCGGCCACCCGGACGCATCGCCGCCAATGTACCGAGCGGCAGGGCAACGGCGACCGCAATCGCCAGCGCCGTCAGTGCCAATGTCACGGACACGCCGAGAGAGCGCAAAAGCTCACCCGCCACGGGCTGGCTGCTGGTGAAGGAAAAGCCCAGATCACCGCGCAGAGCGCCCGACAGCCATGCGAAATATTGGACGTAAAGCGGCCGGTCGAGCCCGAGGCTTAACCGCAGGGCCTCGACCGCATGCGGATCGAGCGCCGTATCGCGCATGCGCGAAAACAGAATGGTGCGGGCAGGATCGCCACCGGCCATGTAGGGCAAAAGAAACGCGATGACGGAGACGATCATCAGCATAAGGCACAGAATAAGGAAGCGTTGTATTATCTGTATCCACATTGCCTGTTCTCCTTCGCCGCAAATGGCCATTGCACTGCAATTGATGATCGGTCCCCGCCGGGGAAATGCGGTTTATTTCATGAGGCGCGGCAAATCCGTCACCACACCGGACGTGCCCTTCAGCATGCCGGAACGCTTGGGCAGGATCGCCACCGGCGTAAAATCAGGGTCTTCAGATTGGGCAAGATCCTGAATGATCGGGCAATCCGGCTCACCATTATCAGGGCAATAGGTCGCGATATTTCGCAGCGTGTCGGCCATCTCTCGAAGCGCATGCATCTTGGCCTCGAGATCTACGACATGTTCCATGACGATGCGCTTGACGTCGCAGGATGCACCGCCGGGATCGCGCCACAGGGTCATAAGCTGCCTGATCTTTTCGATCGAAAAACCGAGGTCGCGGCCGCGGCGGATGAAACGCAGCGTCTCCAGATCGTTGGTCGTATAGACCCGATAACCGGATTCCGTGCGGTTTGCCGATTTGATCAGCCCGATCGTCTCGTAATGACGGATCATCTTTGCGGAAACACCGGATGCGGTGGCGGCTGTACCAATGTTCATCGATCCTGCTCCTATCTTTCCGGGGTGAAAAACACGTCTGCATGAATGTCGGCGGTGCGGATGCCCCTTGCCAGGAGCTGCGGCACCGTTGCCTCGATCATCGCCGGCGGTCCGGCCAGATAGGCTTTCCAGCCATCGAGATCGTCGAAGTCGTCCGCCACGGCGGAACCGACATAACCGCGCCGCATCTGCGCATGGTCTTCATTGGAGAGAACCGGAACGAAACTCAGATTGCCGTGGCTGGTGGCAAGTTCTTCGAAACGGTCGACCATATAGAGGTCACGCTCGGCGCGGGCGCCGAAATAGACATGGATCGGGCGTTCCCGGCCCGTGGTCCGATCAGTGGCAAGAGCTGCCTCGACCACCGCCTTGACCGGCGCCAGCCCCGAACCGCCGGCAATGCCGAGGATCGGTCCGCAATGCTTTTCCCGCAGATACGAAGACCCGAAGGGACCGACCAGCGCGACAGGGTCACCCGCCTTGGCGTTCGCGAAAATATGGCCACTCGTGACGCCGCCGGGGACATGCCGGATATGGAATTCGATCAAGTCCTCATCGATGCGGCTGGCAATGGAATAGTCACGCGGCGAACAGTCCGGATAAAGCAGGCGCACATATTGGCCGGCCTTGAAGGTGAACAGTTCGCGATCGTCGAGCCTGATGCGGATGAGCTTGATATCATGCGTCGCATCCACCGCTTCCGCGATGACGCCATCAAAGCGGCCGGTCGGAATATCGGCAAACTCATCCTCGCCGTCGAGCCAGCCGATTGTCACGTCGCTCAACGGCACGGCGCGGCAGGCGAGTGTCAGTCCTTCCGCCTTTTCCTCTTCGGTCAATGAAAAAGGCGTATGCTTGAGAAGGTCGATCTCGCCTGAGACGAGGTGCGATTTGCACGCCCCGCACCGGCCCATGCGACAGCCGTGCGGATAGGAAATTCCGGCGGCAAGGGCGGCCTGAAGGACGGTCTCGCCCTGCACTGCCACAATGCTGCGTCCGATACGTGGCAAATAGACTGTGTTTCCAGGCGTCATCACATCCGCCCCCCTATTCTGCCGCTGCGAGTTGCATGCCGGACGATCTGTCCAGCAGCGGCGGGCGGAAGCTTTTTAGACGCAGCGCGTTGGTCAAGACAAACACGCTGGAAAGCGCCATGGCTCCGGCAGCAAGGACAGGCGACAGCAGAACACCGTTGGCAGGATACAATATTCCGGCCGCCACGGGAACGAGCGCGGCATTATAGGCAAAGGCCCAGAACAGGTTCTGGCGGATGTTGCGGATCGTCGCCTTGGACAACGCAATGGCATTCGCGACACCGCGCAAATCGCCAGACATCAACACCACATCGGCGCTTTCTATGGCGACATCCGTACCCGTGCCGATTGCGAGACCGACATCGGCTGCCGCAAGGGCCGGCGCATCGTTGATGCCATCACCGACGAAGGCCACCCGCCGGCCGCCGGCCGCAAGTCTTTTCACGGCCTCGACCTTGCCGTCAGGCAGTACTTCCGCCACCACTTCGTCGATACCAAGACGGCGGGCAATGGCTTCGGCCGTGCGGCGGTTATCGCCTGTTATCATCGTGACCTTGAGACCAAGAGCATGCAGCGCTGCGATCGCCTCCGGCGTCGTCGGCTTGATCGGATCGGCAACCGCGATGATGGCGGCCAGCCGGCCATCGACAGCGGCATAAAGCGGCGACTGCCCTTCCCTGCCCAGCCGGTCGGCATCGTCGGCGAACTTCGCAATGTCGTAACCGAGCTTCACCATGAAGCGGTCGGCGCCAGCCTCGACCTTGCGGCCGTCAACCGTTGCCGCAACGCCGAAACCGGGGGTCGCCTCAAAGCCGGCCGCGTCGGCAAGCGTCAGGCCACCATGTTTTGCCGCCTCGACGATCGCTTCGGCTATGGGATGTTCGGAACGGCTCTCAAGCGAGGCGACAAGGCGCAACACCTCATCCCGATCGAAGCCTTCGGTCGTGGTGAAATGCACCAGTGTCGGTTTGCCGAGCGTCAGCGTGCCGGTCTTGTCGACGGCGATGACATCGGCATCACGCAAAGTCTGGAGAGCATCGCCGCGCCGGAACAGCACGCCCATTTCGGCGGCGCGTCCGGTTCCGACCATGATCGAGGTCGGGGTGGCAAGGCCCATGGCGCAGGGGCAAGCGATGATGAGGACAGCGACGGCGTTAACCAGCGCAAAGGTCAAGGCGGGGTCCGGCCCGAGAATGAACCAGACGATGAAGGTGGCGATTGCAGCGAGCATGACTGCAGGTACGAACCAGTTGGTCACCTTGTCCACCAGCGCCTGTATCGGCAGCTTGTCGGCCTGCGCTTCTTCGACCATGCGGATGATCTGCGCGATCAGCGTGTCGGCACCGACCTTCGTGGCGCGGAACGTGAAGGAGCCGTTTCTGTTGACCGTACCGCCCACGACTTCGGACCCAGCCGTCTTGGTCACCGGCACCGGTTCGCCTGTAATCATCGATTCGTCGACATAGGAAGAACCATCAAGCACCAGACCATCGACTGGCACTTTCTCACCGGGACGGACAACGATGACATCGCCGGTCGCAACATCCTGCAGCGGCACATCGATGGTTTCACCATTGCGCATCACGCGGGCCGACTTGGCCTGCAGGCCGACGAGCCGCTTTATCGCCTCGCTGGTGCGGCCCTTGGCGCGCGCTTCGAGGAAACGGCCGAGCAGGATAAGCGTGACGATCACCGCTGCGGCTTCATAATAGACATTGGCCGTGCCTCTCGGCAGGATCTCGGGCACGAAAGTGGCGACGACCGAGAACCCCCAGGCGGCGGCAGTGCCCAGCACCACCAGCGAATTCATATCCGGCGCCAGCCGCAGAAGTGCGGGGATGCCTTTTTTGAAGAACCGCAGGCCCGGCCCGAAGAGGACAAGCGTGGTCAGCGCGAATTGCAGATACCAGCTTTCCCGCATGCCGACGGTTTCCATCACGAAATCATGGATGGCGGGCACCAGATGCGAGCCCATCTCCAGAATGAAGACCGGCAGCGTCAGGGCAACAGCGGTGGCCAGGCTGATTTTTAAACCGCGCAATTCAGCTTCGCGCCGGTCTGGCTCGTCACCCTTGGCCTTGTCGGCGACGATCTCGTTTGCCTTGTAACCGGCTTGGCTGATTGCTTCGGCCAGCCTCGCGGCAGAGACGGCATTGCCGGCGACGCGGACGGTCGCGCGCTCCGTTGCGAGATTGACACTCGCGTCGGAGACACCGGAAACGGCCTTCAGCGCCTTTTCGACACGGCCGACGCAGGACGCGCAAGTCATGCCCTCGATATCGAGTTCGATGGTTTTTTCGTCGACGCTATAGCCTGCATTTCGCACGGCATCGACAACGGCCGAAACGTTGGGCGCTCCCGAAAAAGCAATATCGGCGCGCTCCGTTGCAAGATTGACCGAAGCCTTGACGACCCCCGGCACCTTGGCAATAGCCTTCTCGACACGACCGACGCAGGAGGCGCATGTCATTCCCTCAATGGCTATCGAATGGTTCGCCTGTATCTGGATTTGTGACATGCGCATGACCTCTTTTTCTCTTTACAAAAAAAAGATAGGGCTTCCCATCGTGGCAAGGTCAATAGGCTCTTTTGGATGATTTTCACGGAGAAATGCCGCGAGCGTGAACAAGCCCATTTTTTAGGCTAACTCATGCGTCATGATGCAATCGATTGCCCGGATATCGACTATCCCGGTGCAGAATCCATCCTGAATGCCCGCATGTCTCAGGAAAACGGCAGAGAAATCTTTTAATTGGAGATGGAAATGGTGCGGACGGCGGGACTTGAACCCGCAAGACCAATGGTCGGCAGATTTTAAGTCTGCTGCGTCTACCGATTTCGCCACGTCCGCATTGTCGCGCCGCGTGCCAATAGGCCCCGGCGCTACAAAATTACTTTGTCATTCCTCAGGCGCAGGATCCAACGAGACCCTGACCCCAAGCACCGACAGCGCCACATCTACACAGGCCGCACCGTTTCGGTCAACCGGGCCTTAGCCACACCAGGACTGATTTTTTGCCGAGACCGGATGAGCCAGGCCTTCCCGCACGAGTTGATCGGCAAAGGATACGCCCGAACGTGAAATCCGTTTGCGTTCCATGGCTTGCCCGCCGGCTGTTGCCGACGACGCCACATCGAATGCGCCGGCATTCAGCATATCCCGCAACCGCACCTTGGCAATGAAACCGCGCTGACGCTCTTCCATGCATCGCGCCCGGTCGATCTGCGGGACCTCGATGCCGGCGAGCTGCATTTTCACGCCCTTCATCCAGAAGGTATTGCCATCGGCCACGCAATTGGTGAGACCTGAGCGACCGCAAAAGGCAAAGGCGCCGCTTTTTTCTCCCAGCGAGACTTTTTCGACCGAAGGGCGTGTTTCCGGCAGGATAGCGGCAACCTGGCTTTGCTGTGCCGCAGGCGGCATGGCAATCGAGCGTGGCGGCACCGGACCATTGATCGGTGAAACCGGCGATGCGGGGCGGATGGCCGCCACCTTCTCCGGTGCGGCCGTCTCGCGTTTGGCGGCTACGGCGATCTTGGGGGAATTTGTCGTCGTGGATGTTGCCTTCGCGACATGCCGCTGCGGCATAAGACTGTCGCGATGTTCGTAAGCCTGAATGCCGCCAGCCACGACGCCCAGCATCAGCACCCAGGGCCAAACGCTGCCGCCGGCCGATTTCTTCGCCGTACGGCGTCGCGTTGTCGGTTTTCGATTGCTCACGATCAGACTCCTTTTTACGGAGCCGCATTATCGGTCAAGAGAGTTTCTGAAAGGTTGGCATTCCAGAGCGCCTTCGCTTTTCCTGAAAATGCTCGAACAGAGTTGTGGATAAACGATCAGCGAACCTGATCAAGCAGCCGCTTGCATTCGAGAAGATCGAACAGCGCCTCCTGCAACAGCGCTTGGTCATCCTTGCCGATGCCGGATTTGCCGACCGATATCTCGGTATCGCTGTTACCGCCGCCGAAGCCGAAAAATCGGCCACTCGGCTTGGCTTTCGGGCGGCCGACGACCTCGTCCCCGTCCGGATCCAGCACGCGCGGTTCGGCAACTTCCTTTTCGCCGCTCGCTGCCATGATGGCTTCCATGGTCGCAAGATCGCCCGACGCGATTGCCGCCACGAAACGGTTTCCGTTGGCTTTCAGAAGTTTCTGCACACCTTTGATGGTGTAGCCGTGGTCATAAAGAAGATGACGAATGCCCTTGAGGAGATCGATATCATCAGGGCGGTAATAACGGCGGCCCCCACCCCGTTTCATCGGCTTGATCTGCGGAAAGCGCGTTTCCCAGAAACGCAGCACGTGCTGCGGCAGGTTCAGCTCATCCGCCACTTCACTGATCGTCCGAAACGCGTCGGGGCTTTTGTCCAAACTTCCACTCCCATCCGGACCTTGAGCGCCATGCACCCAGCCGGACACTGAACAAGAACGCTTTTCACCAGCCGATACCGTGCATCATGTCTTGCGAAAAATCGAACCCGATCCTCGCACCGATGCCCGTGGCGGCAAGATACCATTTATCTAAAATTGATTATGATGCGAGTCGACCAGATTTCAACGGCTTGCACGTCGAAATTCAAGCATGTTCACAAGAAGAATGGGGATAAAGGCTTGCCATGCGGCAAAAAACCCCTGTCGCAGCTGGCTTACGCCCCGGCTTTCTGACCCTTTTGCTTGGTCTTGCGAGCCGTATGCGCCTTCAGGATTCGCTGTTTCAGCACGTTTGATGCCTTGAAGGTCATGACGCGGCGTGGCGAAATCGGAACTTCCTCACCCGTTTTCGGGTTGCGGCCGATACGCTCGTTCTTTTCCCTGATCTGGAATGTCGCGAAGGACGAGAGCTTGACGACCTCGCCGCGCGTGATCGCATTACAAATCTCGTCGATGATCGTTTCGACCAGTTCGGCGGATTCGGTGCGGGACAGCCCGACTTTACGAAACACAGATTCTGCAAGATCTGCGCGTGTCACTGTCTTCCCGGCCATTTTTCCCCACAAACCGTGTCTGAATTTTTCTCTAGGAGCCGCCGAGATTATTTCCCTTGTGGCGACCGGTCAAGGGATTGTTCCAGATTCATTTGAGGCTTTCGGCAATCAGTGCAATGGCTTAGAGCGACCGACGCGGTTTTGCCGCAAGCGGGGGTCGCTTCAGGGCGTTTGAACGGGGTACTGCCGCAAAAATCACAACCGATTTTGTGCCAGCGCCCCGATAAACGCTAAAATTTGCCGTTACCAGCGTAGCAGCACTGCGCCCCAGGTGAAACCGCCGCCCATGGCTTCCAGCATGACCAGATCGCCTTTCTTGATGCGCCCGTCACTGGCCGCAACGGCAAGCGCCAGCGGAATGGATGCGGCCGAGGTATTGCCGTGCTTATCGACGGTGATGACGACTTTTTCCGGATCGATGTTGAGCTTTTTCGCCGATCCGTCAATGATCCGCTTGTTGGCCTGATGAGGAACGAGCCAGTCGAGATCATCAGCCGTCGTGCCTGTCGCCTCGAAAGCCTGTTCGATGACGTCGGTGATCATGCCGACAGCGTGCTTGAACACTTCCCGGCCTTCCATGCGCAGATGGCCGACCGTGCCGGTCGTGGAAGGTCCGCCGTCGACATAAAGCTTGTCCTTGTGCGAACCGTCGGAGCGCAGCTGCGAGGTGAGGATGCCACGATCGCTGGAAGTGCCCTCGCCTTCGTCGGCCTCGATTACGAGCGCGCCTGCACCATCACCGAACAGAACGCAGGTGGTGCGATCCTTCCAGTCAAGAATGCGCGAGAATGTTTCGGCGCCGATCACCAGCACGCGCTTGGCCATGCCGCCGCGGATGTAAAGATCGGCGGTGGCCACGGCATAGACGAAGCCGGAGCAGACGGCCTGCATGTCGAAGGCGAAACCGTGGGTCATGCCGAGACGGTTCTGGATGTTTACCGCCGTTGCCGGAAAGGTATTGTCCGGTGTCGAGGTTGCCAGAATGATGAGGTCGATATCATCGGGCGTCAGGCCGGCATTGTCGAGCGCCGCGCGCGCCGCAGCCTCGCCGAGCGAAGCGGTGGTCTCGCCTTCTCCCGCTATGTAGCGCTGGCGAATGCCCGTGCGCTGCACGATCCATTCATCGGAAGTCTCTACGACCCCTTCGATTTCACTATTGGTCATGACACGCTTCGGAAGCGCTGCCCCGAAACCACGTACGATAGAGCGGATCATTCCCTTATTCCTCGTCAGCCACGAGAGCTTCGGGCGCCGGGGGCGGAAGCCGTCTTGCGTGGTAAATCTTCAGATCGTTTTCAATTTTTGCCGTAAGACCGTTATGGACCATGTCGTAGCCGACATCGACCGCGGAGGCAAAACCGATGGCATCCGTGCCGCCATGGCTTTTGATGACAATGCCGTTCAGGCCGAGAAACACGCCGCCATTGACCTTGCGCGGGTCCATTTTTTCTCGCAGCACATCGAAAGCGCTTTTCGCGAGAATATAACCGATCTTGGCAAAGAAGCTGCGGGAAATCGCCTCACGCAGAAGCGTGGTGATCTGGCGCGCCGTGCCTTCGGCGGCTTTGAGCGCAATGTTGCCGGTGAAACCTTCGGTCACCACCACATCCACCGTGCCCTTGCCAATATCGTCGCCCTCGACGAAACCGCGGTAATCGATGGTGCCGAGATCGGCCTCGCGGATCAGCCGTCCGGCTTCACGGACCTCTTCCTGACCCTTCACCTCCTCGACGCCGACATTCAGCAGGCCGACGGTCGGACGGTCGATATCGAAAAGCGCACGCGCCATGGCGCCGCCCATCAGGGCAAAATCGAGCAATTGCTGGGAGTCGGCGCCAATCGTCGCGCCAACATCGAGCACGATGCTTTCGCCTTTCAGCGTCGGCCATATGCCGGCGATGGCCGGGCGTTCCACCCGCGCCATGGTGCGCAAACAGAATTTGGCCATAGCCATCAGCGCGCCGGTATTGCCGGCGGATACGACGACGTCCGCTTCACCGAGCTTCACGGCCTCGATGGCGCGCCACATGCTGGAGACATAGCGGCCACGACGAAGCGCCTGACTTGGCTTTTCGTCCATGGCGACCGAGATTTCACAATCGTGAAAGACCGACTTTTCCCGAAGTGCGGGATATTGTGCCAGAATGGGGTCACACTTGCTTTTCTGCCCGTAGAGCAGAAAAGTCACATCGTTGTGCCGTTCAAGCGCCTTGGCGGCACCGGGTATGGCAACATCAGGGCCGAAATCGCCACCCATGACGTCAATCGCTATTCTGATCACTCGTCCCTTATCCTTTTTGCCGCCACTCAAGCGGATTTTGCGCGAAAATACCTGTTCCGGCCTGTGTTACAATAAAATTATTTCAGCCCGGCGGCGCATTCAGTCTTTTTTCCAGTCTTTCAACACGGCGAAAGGCGACGGACGCTTTTCTTCTTCAGGCTCATTTTCGGTCGTATCGGTAAATTCGATATCCGATTTGCGAGGATAGGGATCGATCGCAAGGGCCGCGAATTCCGCAACCGTTGCGCCAACATCGATGCTGTCGCCGGTGAACTGGTCGGGAATGTCAGGGCCATTGGGGTCGAGTACGATCTCCCCTTCCTCATTGGTGACCATCCGCGCCAGCTTCGATCCTTCCGGCACGAAAATATGCTCGACGCTCTCGTCGATCTTGCTGGAGACCGGCTCCAGCGTCACGACGCAGGACTGGGTCACGGCCGCATGCACCTCGCCCTTGATCTTCACGCCATCCCTCTTCCAGCGGGTAACCTGCAATTCCGCCTTCAGATATTCGACGGAAACCACATCCCAGAATTTCGCCAGCGCCTTCAGTTCCTCGGCATTGGCTTCAAGACCAATCCTCACCGGATTGGCGGAAATATGGCCTACCTTTACGGGGTAGGAAAAAGGCAGATCGTCATTTGCGGCGTGTCGCGCGTTCATCGTAAACCTCATAGTCCAGGCAAAGGCAGCTTCAGGCTTCCGGTTGCTATCGTTTCTTCGGAGCCTGCGGAAAGGGTGGAAGACGCATCCATCATCCAGCCCGCAAGCCCGTCCAGTTCCGGTGCCTTCTCATCTGTCTGGGGGTATATATTGCGCCGGAGCGCTGCGGCAAGGGCAACGGGGTCGGATGCATCCAGCGCCGCCGCATAGGATTCGAGCCGCCCGTAGAACATGCCGGCAAATTTCTTCATCCGCTTCGGCACGCCCTGGTCGCCAATGCCGAGCTCACGGATGGAATGGTCGATATCCTGAAAAAAGGCGTCGACGATCTCCTGCGCGATTTCCTGCCCGCTCACACCGGAGGATTTGGTGCGGCGGAAATAGAGAATCATGATGATCGACAGCATCTCGAAGCGGCCCATCACGGTGTCTGGAACGCCGAGATCAAGATAAAAAGCGGGCGTGCGGGCCGCAGCCGTCAGGATCGCATATTGCCGGTCTACTATGGCGCGGTTGTTGTTTTTCTGTCTGAACAGCCCGAATATCATCGTTTTTTTCCGAACGGGGCTGGTGAATTCGCTCACCCGCCTATCGCACTTGTTGCATGATCGCCAAAGCTGGTTTACCGAAGCATCCACGAATTGCAATGCTGTCGCGGTCACGTTCGTCTTTCGGCTGAAACAGTCTAAGAGACCGGAGGAGTTTCCAAAGGCCGTGAAAGCATTGAATTTGGGGGGTGATCGGGATTTTCCGTCCCCGGATTGACACAATCATGTGCACAGACACTGTGCACCACGCAATGCCGGAAGGTGCCATTCATGATCGCAGTCGGGGAAAAGCAGTTGAGCAAGCAGAAATCCGCAAGTCACGGCAAAATTCTGGGCAAGACCGCCATCGCAATCGTCGTCGCGTCCACCCTGCTTTCCGCCTGCACCAGCACCACCGATGTGTTCCACAACGGCTACGTCATGGACGAGCAGTCGCTTCAGCTGATCCCGGAAGGTTCCAGCCGCGAGCAGGTTCTGCTGACCATGGGCACGCCCTCCACCACGGCGACCTTCGGCAACGAGGTTTTCTATTACATCTCGCAGAAGCGCGTGCGCCGCGCCGCTTTCATGAAGCCGACGCTGGTCGAACAGAACATTCTCGCGATCTATTTCAACAAGGACGGCGTAATCGAGCGTAAGGCCAATTACGCGCTGCAGGACGGCAAGGTCTTCGACACGATTTCGCGTACCACCCCGACAGGCGGCAAGGATCTCACCTTCCTGCAGCAGCTGCTGTCCGGCGGCACCTCGGGCGCCAACATCGCCAAGAGCATTCTCGGCCAGGGCGGCAACACCCCCTGATCGGAAGACGGAACGGAAATTCAAAGGCCCGGGGATCGCTCCCCGGGCCTTTTTCATTCGTCGGAACCTCAGCCTTCAGTGGGCAAGAACCGCAAGCAGCAGCAGCGCCACGATGTTGGTGATCTTGATGGCCGGGTTGACGGCGGGGCCGGCAGTATCCTTGTAGGGATCGCCCACTGTATCGCCCGTAACCGACGCCTTGTGGGCGTCCGAACCCTTGACGTGGCGCACGCCGTCCTTGTCGATGAAGCCATCCTCGAAGCTTTTCTTGGCGTTATCCCACGCGCCACCACCGGAGGTCATGGAAATCGCCACGAACAGGCCGTTGATGATGACGCCAAGCAGCGATGCACCGAGTGCGGCAAAGGCGGAGGCCTTGGAACCTGAGATAAGCAGCACGCCGAAATAAACGACGAGCGGCGCCAGAACCGGCAGCAGCGACGGAATGATCATCTCCTTGATCGCCGCTTTGGTCAAAAGATCGACCGCCCTGCCGTAGTCCGGTTTTTCCGTTCCTGCCATGATGCCAGGCTTTTCGCGGAACTGGCGGCGAACTTCCTCGACGATCGAGCTTGCCGCCTTGCCCACCGCCGTCATGGCGATGCCGCCAAAGAGATACGGAATGAGGCCGCCGAACAGCAGACCGGCAACGACGTAAGGATTGGCAAGGCTGAAGGATATTTCGCCGATATCCTTGAAGTAAGGATAGGTATCGCCATTGGCAGCGAAATAGGACAGGTCGTTGGAATAGGCGGCAAACAGCACCAGCGCGCCGAGACCGGCAGAGCCGATGGCGTAACCCTTGGTCACGGCCTTGGTGGTGTTGCCGACGGCATCCAGCGCGTCGGTCGCCTTACGCACATCCGGGTCGAGACCGGCCATTTCGGCAATGCCGCCGGCATTGTCCGTCACCGGACCGAAGGCGTCGAGCGCCACGATCATGCCCGCCAGACCAAGCATGGCGGTGACCGCGATGCCGGTGCCGAACAGGCCACCGAGCTGGTAGGTGCCGATGATGCCGCCGACGATGACGAGCGCCGGCAGCGCCGTCGATTCCAGCGAGACTGCAAGACCCTGGATGACGTTGGTGCCGTGGCCCGTGACCGAAGCCTGTGCGATGGAATTGACCGGCCGTTTGTTGGTGCCGGTATAATATTCGGTGATGACGACGATCAGCGCCGTCACCACAAGGCCGACCAGCCCGCACAGGAAGAGGTTTGTGCCGGTAATCTCCATTCCGGCCACCGTGCCGATGGTACCCCAGCCCACGGTCGCGTAAGTTGCCACGGCAAGACCCGCAATCGAGAAGACGCCGGTGGCAATCAGCCCTTTATAGAGAGCGCCCATGATGGAGTTGTTGGTGCCGAGCTTGACGAAGAAGGTGCCGGCAATCGAGGTCAGGATGCAGGCGCCGCAAATGGCCAGCGGATAGACCATCGCGCTTTCCAGTATCGGCGTTCCGGCAAAGAAGATCGCCGCAAGCACCATGGTTGCGACCACCGAGACGGCATAGGTCTCGAAAAGGTCGGCCGCCATGCCGGCGCAATCGCCGACATTGTCGCCGACATTGTCGGCGATGGTTGCCGGGTTGCGGGGATCATCCTCTGGAATGCCTGCTTCGACCTTGCCGACGAGATCGCCGCCGACATCTGCACCCTTGGTGAAGATGCCACCGCCGAGACGGGCGAAGATGGAGATCAGCGAAGCGCCGAAACCGAGCGACACCAGCGCATCGATCACCTCACGCGAACCAGCCGCATGGCCGAGCACCGAGGTTAGGACGTAATAATAGATGGATACGCCAAGCAGCGCCAGGCCCGCCACCAGCATGCCGGTGATGGCGCCCGACTTGAACGCGATGTCGAGACCGGCGGCAAGGCTGTGGGATGCGGCTTGTGCGGTGCGCAGATTGGCACGGACGGAGACATGCATGCCGATGAAACCGGCAGCACCCGAAAGCACGGCGCCGATGATGAACCCTATGGCCGCGAGAGCCGACAGCAGATACCAGGCGAGAACGGCGACGATCAATCCGACGATGGCGATGGTGAGATATTGACGGGTGAGATAAGCCTGCGCACCTTCACGGATAAAACCTGCTATTTCACGCATACGCTCGTTGCCCTGATCGGCAGCGAGAACGCTCCTGGTCGTCCATGCCGCGTAAACCACGGACAGGACCCCACATAAAATCACTATGGGTATTACGGTCATGCGCACTTACCTCCCAAAAGGCCGGGTCTCACTCCCTCCCCGGCGTGGCGAACCATGTGCAAGGACAGGGGCGATCAAATCCGCGGCCTGTCCTGTCGTGGCCATTATTCCCCTCCCAAGGAAAAATGACCTGCGCGGCAAGATTGCGTTGGCGAAAGGCGTGGCGTCAAGCCCACAAATTTGCCTGAAACATGAAAGGGGTAGAGATCGAAGCTGATCTTACGCGGCGTTTCTGCGCGGGGTCAGCAGCAGCGACACCACCAGCAGGAGGCAAAGGCCCGCAACCGGCCAGATGACGAGGTTCATGACCGACCAGCCCCAAGCCGTAAACACCTTGCCGGAAGAGAAGGACGACAGCGCTACCGTGCCGAACAGCACGATATCGTGAAAGCCCTGTACCTTGTCTGCCTCATGCGGGCGGTAGCTCGAGGTGATGATGGCGGTGGCGCCGATGAAGCCGAAATTCCAGCCGAGACCGAGGAGAATGAGCGCCGCCCAGAAATTCCACAATTCGATGCCCATATGGGCGATGATGGCGCAGGCCATCAGCACGACGAGACCGGCTGCAACGATTTTTTCCGCGCCGAATCGCGCAATCAACATACCGGTGAAGAAACTCGGGCCGAACATGGCGAGAACGTGCCACTGGATGCCGAGCGTCGCAAGTTCGGTGGGAAACCCGCAGCCGACCACCATGGCGAGCGGCGCGCCGGTCATCATGAAGGTCATCAACGCATAGGAACCGATGCCGCAGACCATGCCGGTGACAAACCGGTGCGTGCGCACAATTTCCGACAAAGGCCGTGCCGCCTGCGCGTGGATAGAGGCGGCCTTCGGGTCCGGCAATTTCAGGAATGCCAGAATGGCAATCGCGATGATGCCGAGCGGCACCAGCGCGATGAAAGCACCGGCGAAGGTGACCGGTGCGAAGACATCCTTGCCGAAAATGGCAAGCTGCGGCCCGATGATCGCCGAGACGATGCCACCCGCCAATATCCAGGAAATGGCTTTCGGCTTGTAGAAAGAGGGGGATGCGTCGGCAGCAGCAAAGCGGATTTTCTGCGTGAAGCCGCCGGAAATGCCGATCAGCAGCAGGCCGATCGCAAACAGCCAGAAGTCGGAGCGGAAGAGTGCCACCGCAGCAATGCCGCCGCCGATGGAGCACATCAGCGCGCCGACCATGAAGCCCGCCTTGCGGCCGAGAAAACGCGATGCTGCGGCAACGCAGATGGCGCCCAGCGCCACGCCGATGTTGAAACCGGTAAGCGGCGCCGTTGCCAGCGACTTGTCAGCCCCGAGCAACTGGTAACCGGCAAGCGCGCCGACCGAGAAGCTCATAGGTGCTGCCGAGCCCATGATCGCCTGTGCGGCGGTCAGGAGGAAGACGTTGCGCTTCGCCTCGTCCAGTTGAACTTCAAGTCCGGGGACGGAAACGGCGCTCATATCTTCCTCACCTAACGTATTTCAGCGTTTTGCCTCGCCGCGCACCTGCTTGGCAATGCGGTCCAGAACCGCGTTCACCAGCTTCGGCTCGTCATGCTCGAAGAAAGCACGGGCGATTTCGACATATTCCGTGACGATGACGGCGACCGGCACGTCCTTGCGCTCCAGAATCTCGAAAGCGCCGGCACGCAGGATAGCGCGAACGGTGGCATCGAGACGCGACAGCGGCCAGTCTTCCAGAAGTGCGGAGCGCACCAGTGGGTCGATCTTCGTCTGATCGCGGACGACGCCGGACACGATGGAACGGAACCAGGAAGGATCGGCCTTCAGATAGGTATCGCCATCGACTTCCTGACCGAGACGATGTGCCTCGTATTCCGCCACGACTTCCATCACGCCGGTGCCGCCGACATCCATCTGATAAAGTGCCTGCACAGCCGCGAGGCGCGCAGCGCCACGCTGGTTGGCGGGCTTTACCGAAGGCTGGCGCGGTTCGCCGCCATTTTCAACATCCGACATGCGTTCAGCCACCCAGTTTTTTCTTGAGCTCGATCATCGTCAGCGCCGCGCGGGCCGCAAAACCGCCCTTGTCCTTGTCAGAACGGCGAACACGTGCCCATGCCTGATCGTCGTTTTCGACGGTGAGGATGCCGTTGCCGATGGCCAGCGATTCGCTGACGGCGAGATCCATCAGGGCGCGGGAGGATTCGTTGGAAACGATGTCGAAGTGGTAGGTCTCGCCACGAATGACCATGCCGAGCGCTACGAAACCATCATATTCCGTACCTTCGTTGTCGCCGCCATCCAGCGCCATGGCAATGGCAGCGGGGATTTCGAGCGCGCCGGGAACGGTGATGATGTCATAGGTTGCGCCAGCCTCATCCAGCGCGAACTTCGCGCCTTCGAGAAGAGCGTCTGCCATATCGTCGTAAAAGCGTGCTTCCACGATAAGGAGATGGGGTTTGGACATGGGATTTTCCTGAAAAGGTTCGGGCCGGATCATACCGGCTTTTGCGGCGGTCAAACCACGGCTGGCCGTTTTTGGCAAGTAATTTCATGTGTCACCCGCGCAAGAGGCCCCGTTTGCAAGACAATTGCCCAGGTTTTCGCCTTATCCGGCGCGGCTTACGGAAATCAGGTTTTCTGGAAAGCCAGATGCACGCCAAGCCCCATCAGCACCGTTCCCGCAGTGCGACGGGCAAGCACCTGCACCCTGCTGGAACGCTTGAGCCTCCCGACCATCGCGCCCGCCAGAAGCACGCCAACGAGATCGGCGGAGGAAAAAATGAAATTGACGGCGATACCGAGGATCAGCAATTGCAGCCAGATCGGAAAGGCCGCCGCCGGATCAACGAATTGCGGCAGAAACGCCAGAAAGAACAGCGCCGTCTTCGGATTGAGCACGTCGACGATAATGCTGTCGATAAAGGCGCGCCTTGCCGATTTCGGTTCGATGGTCAGATTGACGGCCTCACCTTCAAGCTTGCTGCGCAGCATCGAGAAACCGAGCCAGATGAGATACAGCGCGCCACACAGCTTCACGGCCAGATAAAGCCACGGCACCGCCTGGAACAGCACCGAAAGCCCCGCCGCAGAGGCAACGATATGGAAATAGCAGCCGACATGGATGCCAAGCACCGCCATCAGCCCGGCAAACCGGCCGCGCGCCATGGTCTGCGCCGCCGCATAAAGCATGGCCGGGCCGGGAATATAGGCAAACAGGGCGGTAGTGATGAAAAAGGCTGTCAGCAGTTCGAAAGACGGCATGTCGTAATCCCCCTACCCGTTTGGGCCTAAGGACGTCTTTACAGTGTTTGCCCGTCAATCGAAAGCGGAGTGCGGGACAACAACTGATTTGTCGCGATGGCGGAGGACTGTAAGCTGACACAGGATCCAGTCACGGGCATCTGCGCGGCGAAGAAAGTGCTTTCAGCCCAAGGATTTGGGCTGGTTGGATACCGGCTCAAGGCCGGGAGTGTATTTCAGCACGATAAATGCCGAACGTTGTTACGCCGAGGGGAACTCCGCAAGCCTTGCGGCATATCGCGCCATGGTGTCGACTTCGAAATTGACGAAATCACCCGGTTGGCGCTCACCCCATGTGGTGACTGTGAGCGTATGGCGGATCAGGAGTACGTCGAAATCCGTTCCGTCGACCGCATTGACAGTCAGAGAAGTGCCATCGAGTGCAATGGAACCCTTGGGCGCCACGAATTTCGCCAGATGGTCGGGCGCGCGCAGGCGGATACGGACCGCCTCGCCTTCCGGCTCGACCGACAGAATCTCCGCCTTGCCATCGACATGGCCGGAAACGATGTGACCGCCAAGCTCGTCGCCAATCTTCAGGGCGCGCTCCAGATTGACATGCGTGCCCTTCTGCCAGCCCGCAATCGTCGTCAGGCGCAATGCCTCTTCCCAGGCCTCGACCTCGTACCAGCGCTCGTTGCTGCCGTCTTCCGGCAGTTTGGTCACCGTCAGGCAGACGCCGCCATGGGAGATCGATGCGCCCATATCGATGGTCTTGGGATCGTAATTGGTCGCCACCCGCAGACGAATGCCTTCCGCCAAAGCTTCCAGCTCGGACACGGTTCCAACGTCGGTGACAATTCCGGTAAACATCAAAGCGGCCTTTCATAATCGAAGCAGCGATCCGGCCCGTAGGCGGTTTCGCTGACCAAAACATAATCGCCCGGAATATCGGCACGGCTGAGCGGCGTTTCAATCCCGCCTTCACCAACCACGACCGGGCTTTCAAACAGCATGATACGGTCCACCAGATCAGCTTCAAGGAACGATTTTGCGGCAAAAGCGCCGCCTTCGACCAGAAGTTCCGACATGCCGCGTTCAGCGAGAATGTGAAGGAGGTTCTCGAGGGTTGGTGCTTGAAGGATTTCCACGCCTGCGTCGGTCAGTTGTTGGCGACGGTCGTGGCTACCCCCCTCTGACCTGCCGGGCATCTCCCCCCTTGAGGGCAAGATACCCGGCAGGGCAGAGGGGGATAACGCCGCGACGATTACCGGCACTTCGCGTGCACTATCAACCAGCTTAGACGTCAACGGTAGTTCAAACTTGCGATCAAGCACGATTCGGACCGGAGAACGATCTTCGAGACCTGCAATTCGAACGGTCAGTTCCGGATCGTCCGCTATCGCGGTACGGATGCCCACGAGGATGCAATCGCAGCGCGCTCTCAGTTCATGCACGGCGTGCCTGGCCTGCGGACCGGTGATCGCTACCTGCCCCTCCCCTTGTCTGCCGATCATGCCATCGGCAGAAATGGCAAGCTTCAGAATCACATGCGGGCGTTTTTTCACCTGGCGTGTGAGGTAACCCGCAAGCGCTCTCTTGCCTTGTTCGCGCAGCAGGCCGGTTTCCACGACAATGCCCGCCTCCCGCAGGATGGAGTAACCGCGACCGGAAACACGCTCGTCCGGGTCGTCAACCGCTACCACGACACGGGCCACGCCGTATTCAACCAGCGCATTGGCGCAGGGCGGCGTCTTGCCCCAGTGTGAGCAGGGTTCGAGGGTGACATAGGCTGTTGCACCGCGCGCCGCTTCGCCGGCGATTTCCAGCGCCTGGCGTTCGGCATGGGGGCGGCCGCCAATTGCGGTCACCGCTTCGGCGATGATTTTTCCGTCCTTGACGAGAACGCAACCGACGGAGGGATTGGTCTGGGTTTGACCCTGATGGCGCAGGGAAACCTCGATTGCCCGGGCCATGAATTTTTCGTCATCGGCGCGGCTCGTCACGTCTATGCTCCGGCGTCTGTATCTCGGGCGATCTTGGCGTTGATTTCGGCAATCACGTTCTCGAAATCCTCGGCATGACTGAAATCGCGATAGACCGAGGCGTAGCGTACGAAGGCCACGTCATCGAGGCTCTTCAGCGCTTCAAGTACCTGGAGGCCGATTTCTTCCGAGGGGATTTCCGTCTCGCCGGAACTTTCCAGACGGCGAGCAATGCCGGAGACGGCCCGCTCGATCCGGTCCCGGTCAACCGGGCGTTTGCGTAGCGCGATCTCGAAGGATCGCACCAGCTTTTCCCGGTCGAAGGGCAGCTTGCGGCCGCTTTTCTTGATGACCATCAGCTCGCGCAGTTGCACGCGCTCATAGGTCGTGAAGCGGCCGCCGCAATCGGGGCAGATGCGCCGCCGGCGGATGGAGGTGTTATCCTCCGCCGGACGCGAGTCCTTGACCTGTGTGTCTTCGGAACCGCAAAATGGGCAGCGCATCTTTTTACGTCCTTACATGTACGGATACATCGGGAAACGGTCAGTCAGGCCGACGACCTTTTCGCGCACCGCAGCTTCAACGGCAGCGTTGCCCTCATCCGAATTGGCGACCTTAAGACCATCGAGAACCTCGACGATCAGCTTGCCGATTTCGCGGAATTCCGCTTCCTTGAAACCGCGCGTGGTGCCGGCCGGCGTGCCGAGACGCACACCAGAGGTGACGAAGGGCTTTTCCGGATCGAAAGGAATGCCGTTCTTGTTGCAGGTGACGTAAGCGCGGCCAAGGGCTGCTTCCGCACGCTTGCCGGTGGCGTTCTTCTTGCGAAGGTCAACCAGCATCAGGTGGTTGTCGGTGCCGCCGGAGACGACATCAAGACCGCCTTCGATCAGCGTTTCGGCAAGCGCCTTGGCGTTCTTGACGACCTGTGCGGCGTAATCCTTGAATTCCGGCTGCAAAGCTTCACCGAAGGCAACTGCCTTTGCGGCGATGACGTGCATCAGCGGACCGCCCTGCAGGCCGGGGAAAACGGCGGAGTTGAACTTCTTGGCCAAATCCTCGTCATTGGTGAGGATCATGCCGCCACGCGGGCCGCGCAGCGACTTATGCGTCGTCGTGGTGGCAACGTGGCAATGCGGGAACGGCGACGGATGCTGGCCACCGGCAACGAGACCAGCGATGTGGGCCATATCGACCATCAGATAGGCGCCGACTTCATCGGCGATCTCGCGGAAGCGCTTCCAGTCCCAGATACGGGAATAGGCGGTGCCGCCGGCAAGGATAAGCTTCGGCCGGGTTTCCTTGGCCTTGCGCTCCACCTCGTCCATGTCGAGCAGGTTGTCGCCTTCGCGCACGCCGTAAGACACGACGTTGAACCACTTGCCGGACATGTTGACCGGCGAACCGTGCGTCAGATGGCCTCCGGAGTTCAGGTCGAGACCCATGAAGGTGTCGCCTGGCTGGAGCAGCGCGAGGAACACGGCCTGGTTCATCTGCGAACCGGAATTCGGCTGGACATTGGCGAAGTTGACGCCGAACAGCTTCTTGGCGCGCTCGATGGCAAGCTCTTCAGCAATGTCTACGAACTGGCAGCCGCCGTAATAACGCTTGCCCGGATAACCTTCCGCATATTTGTTGGTCATGATCGAACCCTGCGCTTCAAGCACAGCGCGGGAAACGATGTTTTCCGAGGCGATCAGTTCGATCTCGTGGCGCTGGCGACCCAGTTCCTTCTCGATCGCGCCGAAAATATCCGGATCGACTTCGGCAAGCGGACGGGAGAAGAAAGCATCTGTGTTCGACATGGTGAAGGCTCCTGAAACAGTAATGCGATGGCGTCTTAGCGCCCTGCCCGACCAAGAGCAATACGGGCAGCGAGATTTGCCCGTCAAACTGCGACGTTGCGACAAAAAACGGCAGCTGTTTTTTCAAAACCAGCAGCGAAAATGAAAAAAGCCGCACCCGACGGGGTGCGGCCTTTCACTTCGATATAAAAACCTGACGGCAGTACCGGATCAGTTGCGCGGCAACAGGTCGTCGTCGACGGGTCCAGCCGGCTGTTCGATGCCGGTGGTGGTGTTGAGCGCCAGTTCGGCGTTGCCGTCCTTTTCATAGATGTCGTCGCGGAACTGCACCACGCCGTCCTTCGCTGACCATGCGGTGATGTAGACGAAATAGACAGGCACTTCCTGCGCCAGCTTGATCGGTGTGTTGACGCGGGTGGCGATGACGCGTTCCATTTCCTGACGCGACCAGCCGGGCGTGTCGCGCAGCAGCCAGCTCGTGAGGTCGCGCACGTTCTGTACGCGCACGCAGCCGGACGATTCGAACCGCATCAGCTTGTTGAACAGACCCTGCTGCGGCGTGTCGTGCATATATTCGTTATTGGGATTGTGGAAGTTGATCTTCGTCGAGGACATGGCGTTGATCTTGCCGGGGTCCTGGCGGAACATCAGGTTCGGTGCCTTTGGCGCAAACCAGTCGACCGCTGTCGGCGAAACTTCCTGTCCCTTGCCGTCGATGAGGCGGATGTTGTTCCGCTCCAGATAGGTCGGGTCCTTCTGCATCAGCGGCACGATGTCCTTTTCGACGATCGAGCGCGGCGCTGTCCAGTAAGGGTTGAGGATGACTTCGTAAATCTTGGAATTGATGACGTGCGTCGGGCGGCTTGCGCGACCGACGACGGCAGTGTTGCGCAGGACGACGCGCTCATTCTCAACCGCTTCGATGGCAGCGGCCGGAATGTTCACCATCAGGTGACGCTGACCGAGATCGCCGGACATGGATTGGATGCGCACGAGGTTGGTCTGCAACTGCGCCAGACGGATCTGGGCCGAAACATTGAGCGCCTTGGTCGTATATTCGCCGCTGACACCATCGGCGGGAAGGCCATGGCGGGCCTGGAAGCGCTTCAACGCACCATCGACGTAGGAATCGAAGGCGCTGGAAATGCCAGCTTCGCGCGGCAGGTCGCCGGAGACCATCAGTCGCTGGCGAAGCGCCTGAACGGACGGATCGGAAACGCCGATCTGGAGACGCTGCTGGGTGACGGGCACGTCCGGCCAGCCGCCATTCTGCACGATCTGCTGATATTGCATGATCGCCTGCTGCATGTAGACAGGCGCTTCCCGTCCGAGAACCGGGTTGTTGGAAACGACGCCAACGGCGGAACGCGACGAATTCGCGTCAAACTGGTCATCCCAGTTGCCGCGGCGCGATGAGCCCATGAGATCGTTGAGCGCATTCTGCGCCAGGGCCGGCGCGGCAAGCGCGGCAACACCAACGGAAACAGCCGAGCGCAGAAGCGCACGGCGCGATACGGATTCGGAAACGGATTTTTTTGTCATTCTACCTACCAGCCACTCTCTTCGGCATTCTCAACAATGCCTAAATCAATATGATTAACAAACACGTACAACGTGTCTGCCGGCCGGTAATGCTCAACACCCATCGTCTGGGCGCTATTGTCTGGCAGAACAGTCGGGACTTGCCACGACAGCAGGAGAAACCGCCGGCTCCTTCACCTTTGCGGGTCCCATATCAATATGGCCAATTCGTGTCACGGGCCTTTTCTCACGAAGCTGTGTATGCCTGCAAAACAGGGCGAAAACGCACCTGAGAGACCGGGCTTGACACGCACAGGTGAACGGCGCCTCCAACGCGAATCCGCAAGCCGGAGGCAAACCGATGCCCCCGGCTCTAACAGTGAAACCGTCGCGAATTAGAGACGATAAGCGATCGAGTCGTTCCAGAAGCGATCGAGGCGTTGCAGCAGCTTGTTCATTTCGGAGAACTCGCCAGTGCCGATGCCGCCGACCTTTTCGATCGAGCCGACGTGGCGCTCGTAGAGGTGAGCAACCGTTTCGGCGATTTCCTGGCCCTTTTCAGTCAGGCTGATGCGGACCGAGCGGCGGTCGACACGCGAGCGCTGGTGGTTGATGAGACCGAGGTCTACCAGCTTCTTGACGTTGTATGAGACGTTCGATCCGAGGTAATAACCACGCGAACGAAGCTCGCCGGCCGTCAGCTCGGAATTGCCGATGTTGAACAGCAGGAGCGCCTGAACGGCGTTGACGTCATCGCGACCCTGACGATCGAACTCGTCCTTGATGACATCGAGGAGGCGGCGGTGGAGACGTTCCACCAGGTGCAGCGACTCCATGTAGAGCGAACGGATGGTATCTTCATGTGCGTCGGCAACAACGGCCTGCGGCTTTGCTTTGCTATTGATCATGACTGCCTCACTGTTTTGTTTGGCGGTGTGTTTGTTTGTCTCCCGCCTTGAGTGAGAACCTAATCAATGCGCATAAAATTCTACTTAAAAGCTACGATTAACAAATGCTTACCTGCATTTTCTCAAGTGGGTCAAACTTGTGGCGAAGCGGGACTGGCTTATCGCCATGCATTACAAATCAATTACTTAGCAATAAAATTCAACCGAAAACCAGGCTGAATTGCTTTATTCTTATGGTAAATCAATTCTTGCGCGCTCTTCATTCTGGCGCTGATCGAGCCAAAAAGCGACCAGGAATAGTATATAAATGGTTGCCACGAGACCGTGCATGACGGGTACAAGCGTGTTGGCGCCGAAGATATATGGCCACACCTTATACATGGCGATCTGGGTGCCGGCACCCAAGACCCACATGACCGCCCCCCAGGAGGCGCCGAGCCAGAGACCGAGCGCCGCGACCGGGAAAATCACCGCAAGCGCACTACCCGCCACCCGCCATGGCAGGTTAAGCATATCGAACCGCCCATGCCCGCCGAGAGAATATCCCGTCAGCATCGCCCAATATTGCAGGCCGAACCAGAAACAGGAAACCGCGACCAGCCTCATGAAGACCAGAAAGAGGATTTCCGTCAGCGGACGTTTCGGCAGAGGTTGAGAATCAGGTTCCATGGCCGGAAGATACGGTTTCGACGGGCGGGCGACCAGCCCATATTGAATTCCGTGGCTTGCCTTGTCAAAGCACCCTCGCCCGCCGGGGAAGTCCAGGGGGAAACATTGTCGCATTCGCACGGCGCTTGCTTCGTGTTATGCAGCTTTCCTGACTTGGGTGGGATACGAAGGACATTCTTACATGCAGGACAAAACGCATCTGGTCGACGCGATCACCGGCCATCGCCGCATGCGCCGCAATCGCAAGGCCGACTGGACTCGCCGTCTGGTTCAGGAAAGCCGTCTGACCGTCGATGATCTCATCTGGCCGGTCTTCATCGTGCCGGGCAGCAACATCCTCGATCCCATACCGGCGATGCCCGGCGTAAACCGCATGAGCGTCGACAAGCTGGTCGAAGCGGCGAAGGAAGCCGCCGATCTCGGCATTCCGGCGATTGCGACCTTCCCGAATATCGAGATGGACTTGCGTGACGAGACCGGCTCGAATGCGCTCGAGGCCAACAACCTCATCAATCAGGCGACCATTGCGGTCAAAAAAGCGGTTCCGAATATCGGCATGATCACCGATGTTGCGCTCGATCCCTTCACCAGCCATGGGCATGACGGCATTCTGCGCGGCGACGAAATCGTCAATGACGAGACCGTGGACCAGGTCGTTCGTGCTGCAATCCTTCAGGCCGATGCCGGTTCGGACATTATTTCTCCGTCCGAGATGATGGATGGCCGCATTGGCGCCATCCGCCGCGGCCTGGATGCGGCCGGGCACCAGAACGTCGGCATCATGGCCTATGCCACGAAATTCTCCTCCGGCTATTACGGTCCGTATCGCGAGGCCATTTCGACGGCCGGACTGCTGAAGGGGGACAAGAACAGCTATTACATCAGCCCCGCCAACGGTATGGAGGCAATCCGCGACGCAGCGCTCGACGTGGAAGAAGGTGCTGACATGCTGATGGTCAAACCCGGCCTGCCCTATCTCGACATCTGTTGGCGGCTGAAAGAGAATTTCGGGCTGCCGACATTCGCCTATCAGGTGTCCGGTGAATATACCCAGATCAAGGCAGCGGCCATGCATGGCTGGATCGATGGCGAGCGCGTGATGATGGAAACGCTTCTCTGTTTCAAGCGTGCGGGCTGCGATGGCATTCTGAGCTATTTCGCTGTGGAAGCCGCACGCAAACTCGCGAAGGGCTGACAGCGGACGCTTATTGTATTCGGTCGTTTTCTTCCCATATTGTTTGCTGACACGGAATGCTGACGAAAAGCGCATTTCGAGCTGTCATGTCTTCTCAGGAGAAAACGACCGATGAACCTCGACCAGAACCCTACCTATGTCGCACCGGACGACTGGCGCGCCTATAGCGGCGTGCTGAGCCGACGCATCTTCGCTTTCCTGATCGATTACGCGATCGTTCTCTTGCTGTGCATTCCAGCCGCCGTGATCGTCTTCTTTCTCGGCGTGATTACGCTGGGTCTCGGCTTCTTCCTCTATCCGGCCTTGTTCGTCATCGTCGCGGTCCTTTATTTCGGCGTGACGCTCAGTGGCCCGTCGCAGGCCTCACCCGGCATGCGGGCGATGGGAATCGCGATGGCGCGTATGGACGGACGGCGAATCGATTTCCTTCTGGCGACCGTGCACATCGCGCTTTTCTGGGTCATCAACTCGGTTTTGACGCCGCTTATCCTGCTTGCAGGCCTGTTTACGGAGCGCTCGCGCCTCGTTCACGACTTCCTGCTCGGCACCGTCATGGTCAGAACCTACTGATATAGGGGAAAGCCACGAAAACGTGGCTTCCATATCAGGCAAATACCGCATGGTGCAGTTGACGTTTTCCGTCATTTTGCCATTCTGTGACACTATGCATGTCGCTTGAAGCGTCGCCGCACCCCGTGAAATCGCGGCGCGCTTTCACAACAGACGCAGGAGGCGATCACGGTTCGATGAACACGCAGGCGACGCCCTCTCCCCAATTCTATCTTACGGCACCGGCCACCTGCCCCTATTTGCCGAACCAGATGGAGCGGAAGGTTTTCACGCATCTGGTCGGCCCGCGTGCGTCGGAAATGAACGACCTTCTCACCCAGGGCGGCTTCAGGCGTTCACAGAACATCGCCTATCGCCCGGCGTGCGAAACCTGTCGCGCTTGCGTTTCGGTGCGCATCCTTACCGAACAGTTCCAGCCGACGAAATCGATGCGGCGCGTTCTCTCCATCAACAAGGATGTCGTCGCCACCGTTCACGCCGCTGAGCCATCCACCGAACAGTTCTCACTGTTTCGCCGCTATCTCGACCATCGGCACCAGTCGGGCGGCATGTCCGACATGTCGGCGCTAGACTATGCGATCATGATCGAAGACACGCATGTGAACACCCGCATCATCGAATACCGTGTGCGAGAGCCCGGCTCCGGCATCGATTCCAGCAAACGAGGTGAACTTCTCGCCGTAGCGCTGAGCGATGTGATGAGCGACGGGCTGTCGATGGTCTATTCCTTCTTCAACCCCGATCTAGAAAAGCGCTCTCTCGGCACTTTCATGATCATGGATCACATCACCCGCACGCGCGCACTCGGCCTGCCGCATGTCTATCTTGGATACTGGGTCGATGGTTCTGAAAAGATGGGCTACAAGACCCGCTACCACCCGCAGGAGCATCTGACACCGCGTGGGTGGGAGGTTTATACACCGGAAGAAAAGTAACCCGCGTTTGGAAACGTCGTACTGACACTCCCCGGAAATCGTACATTGTGTACGAATTCCAGTCCTGTTATAACGCCAGTTATAACAGGAGCTGTCATCATGAACATTACGATCCGCAAAATCGGTAATTCCGAAGGTATCATCATTCCGAAGGAAGTTCTGGATCGCATGGGTCTCAAGGCTGGTGACGCGCTGGAACTCCGAGAAACCGCTGGCAATATCGAACTCGTCCCCGAACATGCGGAACTGAGGGAACAGCTTGAAGCCGCCCGGCGTGGTATGAAAAAATACCATACAGCGCTGAGAGAACTCGCCAAGTGAGCAGTATCAAGTGGCTCTCCCGTGCCGCCGTCGAATTTATACATCAGGAGCAACTCGCCGAACACGGTGGCTTGCCGGGCCTCAAGGATGAAAATGCGCTTGAGGCAGCTTTGGCACGTCCATTGCGTAAAGCTGCCTTTGGAGAAGAGGAGCCACTGAAACTCGCCGCCGCTTATCTTTACGGTGTAGCGCGCAACCATCCGTTTTGCGATGGCAACAAACGCACGGCTTTTCTTGCAGCCTACACCTTCCTTTTTATCAACGGACTTGAAGTCATTGCCGAGCAAGCAGACATCGTGGCTTTTGTTCTTGATGTTGCTGCAGGTGAGATTGATGAGGAAGGCGCATACCGTTTTCTCAACGATCACACCATCCCGCTCCAGTAAGCGAAAACGCCGCACATCTTTCGATATGCGGCGCGTCTTGGATGCCTATGAGCGTCGGACGGTTTTACCCGCCAAATTTCCCGCTACGCGGAAAGCCCTTCGGTACGGTGCGGCCAACGGTGGCGCGGTCTGCCAGCCATTCGCGCAATTCCTCACCGACCTTGGTGAAGAGGCGCCCAGCCGTGTCGGACCAGCTCAAGCCGTCTGCAAGCGCGAAACATTTCACATCAACGACCCCGCCGTCCTTGTAGCGTTGCAGGCGCACGCCCTTGCCGCGTGACATTTCCGGCACCTGCGACAGCGGGAAGGCCAGAAGCTTGCGGTTCTCGCCAACGACGGCGACATGGTCGCCCGTAACAGGTACGGCGAGCTTGGCTTCGTCAGGCATGGCGACATTCATGATCTGCTTGCCCTTGCGGGTATTTGCGACCATTTCGCTTTCGGCCACGATGAAGCCGTTGCCGCCAGTCGAGACGAGCAGAAGCTTGCGCGACGGATCGTGGACGAAGGCCGTCAGGATGTCCTGATCGTTCTCCATATCGACCATGATGCGGATCGGCTCGCCGTGACCACGCCCGCCGGGCAGCTTGTCGGCGCCGAGCGTGTAGGCCTTGCCGCCGGTGGTCAGCAGCAGCAACTTGTCGGTCGTCTGCGCCGGGAAGGCGAGCTTCGGGCCATCGCCCTCCTTGAAGGTCAGAGCCGACGTATCGGACATATGCCCCTTCAGCGCCCTGATCCAACCCTTCTGCGAGATGACGATGGTGACCGGTTCCTTTTCGATCATCGCCTGCTGAATGGCCTCGATGTCGGCATCCGGCGCATCCGCAAACTGCGTGCGGCGACGGCCGATCTCGGTTGCCTTGGCATATTTCTTTTTGACTTCGCCGATTTCCCACGCGACGGTCTGCCACTGCTTTTCATCGGAGGCGAGCAGCCCCTCGATTTCAGCCTTCTCGCTGCTGAGTTCGTCGAACTCCTTGCGGATTTCGAATTCCTCAAGCTTGCGCAGATTGCGCAGACGCATGTTGAGGATGGCTTCGGCCTGATTGTCGGTGAGCGACCACTTGGCCATCATCACCTGTTTCGGCTCGTCCTCCTCGCGGATGATACGGATCACCTCATCGAGATTGAGATAGGCGACCAGCAGGCCGCCCAGAATCTCGAGCCTGCGATCAATGGCCGCGAGACGATGGCGGGAACGGCGGACCAGCACGTCCTTGCGGTGTGCCAGCCATTCGCTCAGCACCTCGTTCAGCGCCATGACCTTCGGCACCCTGCCAAGCGACAATACGTTCATGTTGAGCGGCAGGCGGCTTTCAAGGTCGGACAGACGGAACAGCGATTCCATCAGCAGCGTCGCGTCGACGGTGCGGTTTTTCGGAACCAGCACGATACGCACGTCTTCGGCCGATTCGTCGCGGACATCCTCAAGCAGCGGCAGTTTGCGGGCGAGCAGCAGCTCGGCGATCTTTTCGATCAGCCGCGATTTCTGCACCTGGAACGGGATTTCGGTGATGACGATCTGATAGCCGCCACGTCCGAGGTCTTCCGTTTCCCATTTGGCGCGCACGCGGAAACCACCGCGCCCGGTCTTGTAGGCTTCGAGAATATTCTCGCGGCTTTCGATGATCACGCCACCGGTCGGCAGGTCGGGGCCGGGAATGAATTCCACCAGCTTTTCAACCGTCGCATCCGGATGCTTGATGAGATGCAGAGCTGCGTCGCACAGTTCATGGGCGTTGTGCGGCGGGATGGATGTCGCCATACCGACGGCGATGCCGGAGGCACCGTTGGCAAGCAGATTGGGGAAGGCGCCCGGGAGGACGACCGGCTCCTCGTCTTCCTCATTATAGGTAGCGCGGAAATCAACCGCGTCCTCGCCGATGCCTTCGAGCAGCAGCGCTGCCACATCGGTCATGCGTGCTTCGGTATAACGATAGGCGGCGGCGCCGTCGCCATCGATATTGCCGAAATTGCCCTGCCCGTCCACGATCGGATAACGCTGCGAGAAATCCTGCGCAAGACGCACCAGCGCATCGTAGACCGACTGGTCGCCATGCGGATGGAACTTACCGATAACGTCACCGACGATACGGGCGCATTTCTTGAAAGCCGAGTTGGGGCGGATGCCCATTTCGCTCATGGCGTGGATGATGCGGCGGTGAACCGGCTTCAGGCCATCGCGCACATCCGGCAGCGCACGATGCATGATCGTGGACAAGGCGTAAGCGAGGTAGCGCTCTTCAAGCGCCGCCTTCAAATCGACCGGATGAATGTTATCGTCTCCGCCTGACGGAGGTACAAGATTTTTTCCCATGGTGCTTGACTAGCGGAAATGCCGATTCCCGGCAAGGAATTCGGGGGTCTCGGCTGTGGACGAAACGACGCCTTTTGTGAGGATTTTTATTAACTGCGTTACGAATGCCGCAATGCCGCCGTCATACGAATCGATCTAAATCCTGTAGACCTTTGAATAATCGCGAATATAAATGTCACCATTCACATTTAGAACACGGTGCACATCCGCACATTGAGGGAAGAAACACTATGAGACTGAAATCCACCCGGCAGATTCTTTTCGCAAGTGCCGCGCTTCTCGCGCTTTCCGCACCGGCATTCGCACTGGATGGCGGCGACGTTCTGAAAAAGATCAACGCCGCCTACGCCGCGCAGGGCGGTGAAATCGCCGCCGGGTCCGTCGCCGTCAACGGCGACACGGTGACGCTGAACGGCGTGACCTTCAATGCAGCTGCCGATCCGGCCAAAAAAATTCCGGTCGGCAACGTCACCCTTGAAGGCGTCGAGGAAAACAACGGCGGCTACAAGATCAAGAACGCGCGTTTCGACAATGTCGATTACAAGCAGGAAAACGTGGAGATCAAGGCCAACGACATCTACATGTCGGGTCTCACCATCCCTGCCGATGCGACGACGGGCACGATTGATGCGCTGATGTTCTACGACGAGGCGCATAGCGGTCCGATTTCCGTTTCCATCGACGGCAAGCAGGCTTTCTCGCTCGAGGAAAGCAGCGCAACGATGTCCGTCAGCGACGACAAGGCCTCGATCGGCTTCGATCTCGATGCATCCGGCTTCAAGGCCGATCTTAGCGAAGTCAACGATCCGGCCACGAAGGACGCGATTGAAAAGCTCAATCTGCAGGCCCTTTCCGGCAACATGACCATGAGCGGAAGCTGGGAAGTCGCCTCCGGCACCGTAGACGTCGAGGAATATGCCATCGACCTCGACAAGGTCGGCCGTCTCAACATGTCGTTCGGTTTCTCGGGCTACACACTCGCCTTCATCAAATCGATGCAGGAGACGGTGAAGGCGCAGGCTGCAAATCCGAACAAGGAACAGGCGGAACAGGCAGCGGGCCTTGCCATGCTCGGCCTGATGCAGCAGCTTTCCTTCATTAATGCCGAAATCAGCTTCGAAGATGCCAGCATCACCAAGCGCGCCATCGACTACGCTGCAAGCCAGCAGGGCATGACCAGCGAGCAGCTTTCCCAGACCATCAAGGGCATGGCGCCCATCATGATGGCTTCGCTGAACGTTCCGGAATTGCAGAACATGGTGTCGGCTGCGATCAACGCCTACGTCGACAATCCGAAGAGCTTCTCCATCTCGGCCGAACCGGAAAAGCCGGTTCCCTTCCCGATGATCATGGGCGCCGCCATGGGCGCGCCGAACACCCTGCCGACAATGCTGGGCGTCACGGTGACGGCAAACGAATAGCACAACAAAAAAGCCCCGGTTACGCCGGGGCTTTTTACTTCTGGTCAGTGGAGTGGGGCTGTCGCTCCATCCTGCTTGTCGTGCAGGGCGAAACGGTCGATCATATGAGCGCTCGCTTCGTTGACGCCGATCACCTCGACCGTCTTGCCGGTCTTGCGGAATTTCAGCACCACCTTGTCCAGCGCACCGACAGCCGAAATATCCCACAGATGCGCCTGTGTGACGTCGATGGTGACCGTTTCCACGTCTTCGGCAAAATCGAAGGCGGCAATGAAGCTTTCCGTCGAGGCGAAGAAAATCTGCCCATCGACGCGGTAGATGCGGTGCCGACCATCGGCTGCAAGCTCTGGACGAACGTGGAAGAGTTTTGAAACCTTCCCCGCGAAAAACACGCCGGAGAAAAGCACACCTGCGAGCACGCCTTTTGCGAGATCATGGGTCGCCAGCACGGTCCCGACCGTTACCAGCATGACGATGCTGGAAGACGGTGGATTGCGGCTAAGATCGAGAATCGAACGCCACGAGAAGGTGCCGATCGAAACCATGATCATGACAGCCACAAGAGCGGCCATTGGAATGATTCGGACAAGATCGTCCAGCACCAGAATGAGGAACAGCAGGAAGGCGCCCGCCACAAAGGTGGAGAGCCTGCCCCTGCCGCCGGATCTGACGTTGATGACGGACTGGCCGATCATGGCGCAGCCGCCCATGCCGCCGATCAGCGCGGAAGCGATGTTGCCTGTCCCCTGCCCGATGCATTCCCGGCTCTTGTTGCTGCCGGTATCCGTCATGTCATCGACGATCTGTGCCGTCAGCAGGGATTCCAGGAGACCGACGGCGGCCAGCGCTGCGGAATAGGGAAAGATGATCTGAAGCGTTTCGAAAGTCAGCGGCACCTGCGGCAGGGCGAAGACCGGCAGCGTCGAGGGCAGCTCACCGAGATTGCCGACGGTGCGGATATCCATGCCGAAAAACACCGCCACGCAGGTCAAAAGGACGATGGCGACCAGCGGCGACGGGATGATTTTCGTGACCAGAGGAAAGAGATAGATGATCGCAAGACCAGCCGCGATCATGACGTAGGTTGCGACAGGCACGCCTACCAGCTCGGGCAATTGCGCCATGAAGATCAGGATCGCCAGCGCATTGACGAAGCCGGTCATGACCGAGCGCGAGACGAAGCGCATCACCCGTCCGAGCCTTGCAAAGCCCGCAGCGATCTGCAGCACGCCCATGAGGATGGTCGCCGCAAAGAGATATTGCAGGCCGTGTTCCTTCACCAGCGTCACCATCAGGACGGCTGTGGCGGCGGTTGCCGCGGAAATCATGCCCGGACGGCCACCGGTGAAGGCGCAGACGCAGGCAATGGCGAAAGAGGCGAACAACCCCACCTTGGGATCGACGCCGGCGATGACGGAAAAGCCGATCGCTTCGGGAATGAGCGCGAGTGCGACGACGATGCCGGAAAGCACATCGCCGCGAATATTGGAAAACCACTCACGTCTGTAAGTCTGAAATCTGTTCATTTGATTTTTTCGCAAAATATGACGCACCGGCCGGAAACATGTCCGGTAGATTGAAAAAGAATGTCGGTGCTTTGCGTTGTCTGGCGGATCGGCGGCCAGAAGAGCCACCCGGAATTTCACCGGGTCCGTGGTGAGTGGTCCACCTATAGACGGCAAAAAAGCGGGCAGCAAGTTGCCTGCCCGCTTTTCGATGCCGGCGATGACGCCTCAAGAGGCTTCGTGCCGACCAATATTGGTGTTGTGCTGGGTTGGGCCGGTTCCCGACCAGTCGACCCTGCGGGTTGCGAACATGGTGGCAGCAATGGCGATGAAAGATATCAACGCGCCGGCCAGCAGCGCATATTCATCCTCATTCAGAACCAGATACATGACCCCATAAGCCACCGCCAGAACCGTGAACAGGGCTATCCCGTTCTGACGGCTATCGGTTGCGCTTCCGAGATAGGAGGAGATCAGGAGCGCTGTCAGAAGCGACGCCGCAGCATAGGCGATGGTGAAGCCCGTATGTTCCGCAAGTGCGAGCAGCAGCACGTAGAAAACGATCAGCGCCAGCCCCGTCAGCACGTACTGGATCCAGTGCACGCTGCTGCCGCCCCTCAGTTCGACGATGAAGACGGCCAGGAACACCAGAGAGATGAAGCCTATCGAATATTTGAGTGTCCGGGCGATGATCTGGTAGAATTTCACGGGCTCGACGAGGTTGATCCTCATCAGGCTGTCGGTCAGCGGCAGGCGCGAACTCTCGACCACGCGGTCTATGCCCCTTGCGAGATAGGGGATTGTCCAGTTGGCCGTGAAATCCGAGGCTGTGACGGTCTTTTCCTCCGGCAGGAACAGGCCTTCAAAGCCGGGATGCGGCCAGTTGGCCTTGGCCGCCAAACTGGTGGTCTGGCCGGCGGGCGCGACGGCAAAGCTGCCGGAACCATTCAGGGAGAAGGCTATATCGAAATCGAAGCCTTTCTCGACAAGGCCTCTTTCGATCGATCTGTGCACGCCGGCATCGGACCTGATGGACATGTCCTGCGCACCCGTGCGGGGCGCTATGACAGAGATATCACGCATGCCGGGATCGAACGGCAATACGGAACCGCCATCGATCCTGACACCGGCGCTCGAGCGAATGCCGGTCATATCCTGTATGCTGAGAACGAGAATGGCGCTGTCGAGGCGGGGCGTGCCGGAGAAGCGGGCGAGATCCTGAAGGATACCGGCACCGAACCGGCCTTTGAGGACAAGGTCGCCATTATAGACCGGCAGGCTGTAGATCGACAGCCGCTTCTCCTCGGTCTTCAGATCGGCCGTGACATCAAGCGTTTCCGGCATGACCAGCGCCCATTCGGTCGTGCGATCGACGATGCTCTGGCCGTTCACCTCGCGGCGTCTTTCCACGTCGAAAGGCACGGCGAGATAAGGGCCGTTCACCACCTGATCGCCACCCCAGCCGCTGGCGATACGGCCCGAAACATCCTCGGCCCGCGAGGCGCGCTCTTCCGTCAGCGCCCAGACGAGAAGCAGCGGTACGAGCAGAACCATCGATATGAAACCGATCATCAGAAACTTGGCGCCCGGTGAGCGCAGGCTGACGGCGAAGCCGTTGCGAGGCGGGGCTGGCAGCATCTGCCCACCGGCCGGGGCGAGGTCTTTTTCCGATTCATGTGCCATTCTGAAATCCTTATAAATATGATCGCGCCGCAACCCCAAGCGAAGTTCGGCCGGCGCTGTCCCAAGTTTAAAATCCCTGATAGTCTTTGCGTCCCCAAAATGAGCGCAAAACTATACTGGGATCGGATTCCGGCTGATTACGTTCGGAATTCCGTTAAACTCGCGGTAAAATTGTGACTTTCCCACGTTCGTTGCAGAAACAGAAAGGGCCGGCGTCGCCGCCAGCCCTTTTGTTCAAAACCCGTGGCGGTTGAGATCAGTCCTTCTTGGACGGAACCACGCGCAGCGCCAGCTCGCGAAGCTGGGTCGGCGTTGCCGGCGACGGCGCGTTCATCAGCAGGTCCTGCGCCTGCTGGTTCATCGGGAACAGCGTGATTTCGCGCAAGTTCTTCGCACCGACCAGAAGCATGACCACACGGTCGATACCGAAAGCGCAACCGCCATGCGGAGGCGCGCCATACTGGAAGGCGCGGTAGAGACCGCCGAAGCGCTCTTCCACGTCGCTCTGCGACAGGCCGACCTTTTCGAAAGCCTTGACCATCAGTTCAGGCGACTGGTTACGAATCGAGCCGGAGGCGATTTCGAAGCCGTTGCAGACCGCGTCATACTGGAAGGCCTTGATGGAGAGCGGATCCTGCCCTTCCAGCGCTTCCATGCCACCCTGCGGCATGGAGAATGGGTTGTGGGCGAAGTCGATCTTCTTTTCTTCGTCGTTGTATTCGAAGAAGGGGAAATCGACGATCCAGCACATTTCGAAACGGTCGCGATCGATCAGGTTCAGCTCGTCGGCGGCACGGGTGCGCGCCTCGCCGGCAAACTTGTAGAACTTTGCGGGATCGCCCGCGACGAAGAAGCAGGCGTCGCCCGCCTCAAGGCCAAGCTGCTGGCGCAGCGCCTCGGTGCGTTCCTCGCCGATGTTCTTGGCAAGCGGACCGGAGCCGGCAACCTTGCCTTCTTCTTCCTTCCAGAAGATGTACCCGAGGCCCGGCTGGCCCTGGCTCTGCGCCCAGGCGTTCATGCGATCGCAGAATGCACGCGAACCGCCGGTCTTGGCCGGGATAGCCCAGACCTGAACCTTGGGGTTGGAGGCGATCATATTGGCGAAAACCTTGAAGCCCGAGCCATCGAAATGTTCGGTCACGGCTTCCATGACGATGGGATTGCGCAGGTCCGGCTTGTCGGAGCCGTATTTACGGATCGATTCGTCATAGGGAATACGCGGCCATTCTTTCGTCACCGGCTTGCCTTCGGCAAACTGTTCGAAAACGGCCGTCATCATCGGCTCCATCGTGGTCCAGACATCTTCCTGGGTCACGAAGCTCATTTCGACGTCGAGCTGGTAGAATTCGCCCGGCAGACGGTCTGCACGCGGGTCTTCATCGCGGAAGCATGGAGCGATCTGGAAGTAGCGGTCGAAACCGGCCACCATCAGAAGCTGCTTGTACTGCTGCGGGGCCTGCGGCAGCGCGAAGAACTGGCCTTCGTGGATGCGTGAGGGAACGAGGAAGTCGCGCGCGCCTTCCGGCGAGGATGCGGTGAGGATCGGCGTCGTATATTCGGCAAAGCCCAGATCGCCCATACCCTTGCGCATGGAGGAGATGATCTGCGTGCGCTTGACGATGTTCTTGTGCAGGGTTTCGCGGCGCAGGTCGAGGAAGCGATACTTCAGGCGTACATCTTCGGGATATTCAGGCTCACCGAAGACCGGCAGCGGCAGTTCCTTGGCAACGCCCAGAACCTCGATCTCCTGCGCATAAAGCTCGATCTCGCCGGTGGCCATGCCCTTGTTGATGGTGTCTTCGGAACGCGCCTTGACGAGACCGTCGATGCGGATCACCCATTCGCCGCGCACCGTCTCGGCAACCTTGAAGGCCGGGCTGTCCGGATCGGCCACGACCTGGGTGATGCCGTAGTGGTCGCGAAGGTCAATGAAGAGAACGCCGCCATGATCTCGCACGCGATGAACCCAACCGGAAAGGCGAACGGTTTCGCCGACGTCGGACTTGCGGAGAGCGGCACAGGTGTGGCTGCGGTAACGATGCATTTTTTTATCCTGGAGCGTGTCGTGGGCCAGATGGGCGGCACTGTCGAAATTTGCCGGAAAAGCGCATGACCAGCCCGATTTGTCAAGGCAAAGCACAACAATGTCGCGTTCAGCCTGTCCTTTCGCGCACCTTCGCTTTAGATAGTGCTTATTCAGCCCGCCAAACCGAGTCGGCCCGCAATGAGCCAGATCAGACCTCTTATCCCGCTTCTCGTTACCGCCGGCATTCTGATTGGCGGCAACGGTCTCCAGGGAACCTATATCGCGCTGCGGGGCCTGTCCGAAGGGTTTTCGGCCAGCACCATCGGCCTCATCAGCGCCGCCTACAGCATCGGATTCGCGCTCGGCTGCATTTCGGTGACGCGCCTTCTGCGCAAGATTGGCCATATCAGAACCTTCGCCACCATGGCTGCGGTCGCATCGGCCGCCTCGATCGCCATGCCGCTTGTCCTTCATCCCTTGTTCTGGATGTTGATGCGCTTCGTCATCGGTATTGCGGTCGCCTGTCTTTTCGCCGCGATCGAAAGCTGGATCAATGCGCAGGTGACGAATTCCAACCGTGCGCGCACGCTGTCCATCTATCGTTTCGTCGATCTCGGTTCCGTAACGCTCGCCCAATATATCATTCCCGTCGCCGGCATTGACGGGCCCGTCGTGTTTTCGCTGATCGCCATGGCGCTCACGCTGTCGCTGGTGCCGATCTCGATTGCCGACAAATCCAACCCCGCGCCGCCGAAACAGATCCCGTTCAATCTTTTCGCGGTGTGGCGCATCTCACCGCTTGCCGTCGTCGGCTGCGTCGCTGTCGGCCTCAGCATGGCGGCGTTTCGCAATATCGGGCCAATCTATGCCGAACAGATCGGCCTTTCCGTCACCGCCATCGCCACCTTCATGAGTGCGGGCATCATCGGCGGCGTGGTCTTGCAATATCCGCTCGGCGTCTATTCCGACCGTTACGACCGCCGCATCATCATTCTCGCCACCACGGCGTGCTCCGTGATTGTCGGTCTGTTTCTCGCCCTGTTCGCCGGCTCGGACGAATGGAGCAACATCATCGGCGTCTTCGTGTTCGGCGCCTTTGCTCTGCCGCTCTATTCACTGAGTTCCGCCCATGGCAACGACCATGCGAAAGAGGGCGAACATGCGATGGTGTCTGCCGGGCTGCTGTTCTTCTGGTCGGTGGGTGCAACCGTCGGGCCGCTGCTCGCCTCCGTCCTGATCGACCAGTTCGGTCCCAAAGCGCTGTTCAGCTATACGGCCGCGATCCAGATCGTTTTCATCGCCTACACCATATACCGGCTGCGGGTGCGCGAGGGAGTACCCGTTGAGGAGCGGAACTGGCGGTTCCGCCCGCTTTTGCGCACCTCGGCCTATTTTCAGAAGCTGGCGGCCCCTTCACCGCCCAAAAACGACGGGCCGACGCCAAAACAACCTGAGAAAAACGATCCTTGAGCCTTCAAAAGCGGGCTTTGTATTGACATGCGCCCGGCAAAGGGAAAGTAAGACGGATAATTTTCACGAGTGGCCATTTGCAATGATTGAAACGACTGCCGCCCTCGCCGAAGCCTGCACGGAACTGGCGAAATCGGAATTCATTACCATCGACACCGAGTTTCTGCGTGAGACGACCTTCTGGCCCGAGCTTTGTCTCGTACAGATGGCGAGCCCTACCCTTGAGGTACTGGTCGACCCGCTCGCCAAGGGTCTCGACCTTACGCCGCTGTTCGAACTCATGGCCAATCCTGATGTCGTGAAGGTTTTCCATGCGGCGCGTCAGGATATCGAAATCATCTATCATCTTGGCGGGCTTATTCCGCACCCGATCTTCGATACGCAGGTCGCGGCCATGGTGTGCGGTTTCGGCGATTCGATCTCTTACGACCAGCTGGTCCAGAGGATCAAGAATGTGCAGATCGACAAATCCTCACGTTTCACGGACTGGAGCCGCCGCCCGCTGACGGAAAAGCAGCTGGATTATGCGCTGGCCGACGTCACCCATCTGCGCGATGTCTATCTGGCGCTCAAGGCGCAGCTCGAGCGTGAAGGCCGCTCGCTTTGGCTGACCGAAGAGATGGACATTCTGGAATCGCGCGAAACCTATGACATGCATCCCGACGATGCCTGGCTGCGGTTGAAATCGCGCCTGCGCAAGCCGACGGAACTCGCCATCCTCAAATTTGTCGCCGCGTGGCGTGAACGTGAGGCGCGGTCGCGCAACGTGCCGCGCTCACGCGTGCTGAAGGACGATGCGATCTTCGAAATCGCACAGCAGCAGCCGAAGGACACCGAGGCGCTGTCGCGGCTTCGCACCATCCCGAAGGGCTGGGAGCGCTCCTCCTCCGGCACGGCCATCGTCGAGACCGTGAATGCGGCGCTGGCACTTCCGAAAGAGGAAATGCCGAAGGCGCCGCGTCACAGCCACGCACCGGAAGGCTCCGGCGCTGCCGTGGAGCTGTTGAAAGTTCTCCTGAAGCTGACGGCGGACAAGCATGGCGTCGCAGCAAAGGTCATCGCCAACAGCGAAGATCTGGACAAGATCGCTTCCGAGGGCGAGGCTGCCACCGTGGCAGCGCTGACCGGCTGGCGGCGCGAACTGTTTGGCGACGTGGCGCTGAAGCTCATCAATGGCGAAGTGGCATTGCGTTTCGCCGGCAAGAAGGTCGAGGCAGTTGAGGTGGCGGTGAGCGAGGCCTGATCGCCCTCGCCTCGCGCAGTTTTGCGCGTTGTCCGGACGCGAAAGCGCTTCTGCTTTTACCGGACATGCGCCAACCCAAATTTCGCCCGCATCGCGGTCCATCTCTTTGCAGATGGTCTCGCTTTGAGGGTATTTCCATGAAACCTGCCCGTGCTCTGCTGTTGGCCGCATCTATCGCGGCCGCAGGTATTCTCCCTACTCTTTCACCCACGTCAGCGCGCGCCGATGACGGCAAGGTCGATCTTCAGGGCGAATGGACGACCGATTGCCTTAAGATCGGCAAGAACGACCGTCACGGCATCGTCACGCGCATCACCATACGCGGTGGCCGCATGCATGCCGTCTCACAGATTTACGCCCGCAGCAGCTGCCAGCAGCCCACGGTGCAGGTGCGTTACGAAGGCACGCTGGATGGTGGCCTGAAGGACAACGACAGCCTGCTCTTTGCCCATACCGTCACCTCGATCGCCATGACACCCAACGACCCCGCGGTTGTCGAGCATTATAATGGCGACCCGAAGGGTACCGGCTGCGGGTTGACTGGCTGGAAAGAGAATATTCCCTTCGATGTCGATGGCCGGACCTGCGCGGCGATCACCTTTGCCGGCAAGGGAGAAACCCTGTTCGACCGGGCATGGATAGACGGCAACCGGCTGCGTTTTGCCGCTTTCCCCGTCACATGGTCGAACCGCTCGCCGGACGACCGTCCGCAATCCCCGCTTGAAACGGTCTATTACAGAACATCCTATTAAGTAGTAGAGCCGGGTGCACAGCCGTTTTGCGGCAACGGGGCAACAGCCTTTCCAATCCTTCATGTGACCTTACCGAATGGTCACTTTTTGCAGCGCATTTTCCACATTAATGTCGCATATGACCTGAACAGAAGCTTCGCCTGACGGGGGCACGACGCTTCCCTTCCCCGAGATCAAGAACCGACATGAGAAAATTGCTGCCCATTCTGGATTACGTGGTGCTCTTCGTTGCCGTGGCCGGCAGCGGTGTGGCCTACGCGTTTCTGGAATATGGCGGCGGCGCGCTCATTGGCGCCACCTATGCGCTGTTCGCCTGCGCGCCCATCCTCGCCTTCGAGCGTGGTTACGTGCTGCCCGGCCTGTCGCGGCAAGTCAGCGCATTGCCGACACCGGCCTACATTGCCGTCGGCCTCATCATCTACGCCGTCCTCGTCTTCTGTGGCTTCGGGCTTGGCGGTACCATTCTGTGGGTTAGCGGCATATTTCCCGGCACCTGGAAACGGGCGGTGCATGCCGAGGTGCAGACACTGATCTTCACCCTCATCGTCTGCGGCATCATCGTTTTCATCATGCGCGTGCGCGAACTGCTGGGCCGTGACATCTTCATCGATCTCATTCTCGGGCGCTATCGCCGTCCAGTCAGCGAAGACCGCGTCTTCATCTTTATCGACCTCGTCGGCTCCACTTCGTTCGCCGAAACCCATGGCGACCTAAAGGCGCAGGAGTTTCTGGGCGAAATCTTTGCGAGCTACGCAGCCCCCGTCAGAAGACATGGCGGCGTCATTGACGACTATATCGGCGACGCGGCCATCATCACCTGGCCCTATCACATGGCGATAAGGCGGGCAGCCTGCGTGCGCTGTGTTTTCGATATCCAGGCGACCATCGAGAACAAGCGCGACATGTGGCTCGCCCGTTTCGGCGAAGTGCCGCGCCTTCGCTTTGCGATTCATGGCGGACCGGTCATTACCGCCGAAATCGGCGTCGATCACCACAAGATCACCTATTTCGGCGACACGGTGAACACCACTTCGCGACTCGAATCACTGAGCAAGATGCTCGGCCATCCCGTGCTGATTTCCGCCGATCTCGCCCATCAGCTGGTGCTACCCAAAGGTGTGCGCAGCGAATATCTCGGCGAACATGCAGTCAAGGGACGCGGGCAGACGCTCGGCGTGTGTACGCTCAGCCAATATCAGGCCCCAGCCGCCTGAAAAAAACCCTGAAAACAAACGGGTAGCCTCGTTTCCAACGGTGCCCGCCATCAAAATTCATCAAAGCTTCAAACTGCAATCACCTGCCTGTCATGCAGCACCCCTATCGCCTCAATCCTGTCTTCTACAGGTATTGAGGGGTCTCCACCATGAAGCATATTCTTTTCGCACCTTTCGCCGTTCTTGCGCTCGCCACCGCATCCCATGCAGAGCAGGAGTTTCCGGCAAAGCTGGTCTCGCACGCCATTCTGCCCGCCAACACCATCATCGCAGCACCTGCCGATGCGCCGGAATACCTCAAGACATCCGCCAAGTTCACGACGGCCGACCGCAAGCGCGCTGAGGGTCTCGGCACGGTGCCCGGCAAGGATGGCGTTCGCCCGACCGGCCTCTCCATGCCGTTCAACGGCCAGGCCATGCAGGGCTTTTCCGGCATCAAGGCCATGGCGGACGGCAGCTTCTGGAGCCTTTCCGATAATGGTTTCGGCTCGAAGCTCAACTCCAGCGACGCCATGCTGATGCTCCACCACATCAAATTCGACTGGGATGCCGGCAAGGTCAACGCGCTGGAGACCGTGTTCCTTTCCGACCCGGACAAGAAAGCTCCCTTCCCTATCGTCATGGAAGGTTCGGCCAAACGTTACCTGACGGGCGCCGACTTCGACGTGGAATCCATTCAGCCCGTTGCCGACGGCTTCTGGGTGGGCGAGGAGTTCGGTCCCTATATCCTGAAATTCACCCGCGACGGCAAGCTGACCGACGTCATCGCCACCAAGGTCGGCGATATCGAGGTGAAGTCCCCGATCATCCGACCCTGGCACTGCCCGGCAACCCGACGCAGAAAATGCCCGCTTTCAACCTGAAACGATCAGGTGGTTATGAAGGCATGACACTGTCCAAGGACGGCTCGAAGCTTTACGGCCTTCTCGAAGGCCCGCTCTACAACGCCGAAGGTCAGGTCGAAAAGACCGAAGACGGCTCAACCGCCCTTCGCATCATCGAACTCGATACCGCCAAGAAGGAATGGACAGGCCGCACCTGGCTCTACCCGCTGGCGCAAGGTGGCGAAGCCATCGGCGATTTCAACATGCTGGACGAGAGCACCGCGCTGGTCATCGAGCGTGACAATGGCGCCGGCACCGCCGACAAGGCCTGCGCCGACCCGAAGAAGCCGGACGTAAACTGCTTTGCCGTGCCTTCCAAGGTCAAGCGCATCTACAAGATCGAATTCAACGACGCCAATGCCGGCAAGGCGGCGCGCAAGATCGGCTATATCGACCTGCTGAAAATCTCCGATCCTGATAACAGGAAGCGTCAGGGCGGCGGCAACGGTTTCTACGACATGCCGTTCGTGACCATCGAGAATGTCGACCGTGTAGACGCCACCCATATCATCGTCGGCAACGACAACAACCTGCCCTTCTCGGCTGGCCGTGCGCTGGACAAGGCCGACGACAACGAGTTCGTCCTGCTGGAAGTCAAGGACCTGCTCGACGCGAAGTAAGGAAAACGGTGCCGGAATTCGTTCCGGCACCATCAGCGCATCGGCGCAATCTCAACTGAACGGAGCGTCCCTGCGGCCTGAAAAAGGAAGCGCGGCGCTCCGTTCCTGTACCGACCCAACCTGACCCGGAACCCGGTTCCGAAACAGGAAAGACCCTTCATGCAGGACAATGCCGAACGACTGTATTACGCCCTGAGGAAAAGCTGGTCGCTCGAAACCAGCAGCCTGTGGTCAAGGGAAAACCCAGCCAGGGGGCAAGGCGGCGTTACAGCACTTGTGGTGCAAGATATTTTCGGTGGCGACCTCGCCCAAACCGTCGTTAGCGGCGCCGACCATTTCTACAATATCGTCAACGGCACCCGCTGGGATTTCACCTTCACCCAGTTCGATATTCCGGTCGGTTACGAGGACAGGCCCGCCACCCGCACGGAGGCGATGGCAAGGGCCACGCCCCTGCAATATGCCTATCTCAGCGCCTGTATCAGGAAGGCGCTGGGGCACTGCTGAACGGTCGCTACCGTTACAAACAGGGAAGCTGAAATAGTTGTACTATGTTTCGAGTTTACGAGGCTCGCCTAACAGCTGACAGCGCGTACCGCACCGTCTTCCAAAGCAAAAAAACCGTCCTGCGGAACCGTAAGTTCAATCATTTCTTCTTTAGAAAGACCTGAATAAACTTCCCGCAAAATTCTTCCGAAAAGTCCATGGGAGACGGCAACCGTTGGCTTATGAATATTCTTTAACCATGCTGTTGCCCGATCGCACGCTTGATCAAAACTCTCCCCATCCGGTGATTTAAAGTACCAGTCATAGGCAGTCGATCCGCGAAGCATTCCGGGAAATTCATTTTCGATCTCGAACGTCGTCAGGCCATCCCAAGAACCCGCCGAAACCTCCTTAAGTCGTTCATCGTCACTTTTGTTTATCTGCAAGACGGATTGTAGAAGCGCAGCGGTCTCCTGCGCTCTACCAAGCGGACTAACACATAATTCGAACGATTGTCCGCTCCCGGAAATCTCGCGACGCAGCAAAGTCGCTACGGTATTCGCTTGCCGGACGCCGTGAGGGGTTAACGGTGAATCTTTGATGCCCTGATAGCGACCGAGCGTGTTCCAGACGGTTTCACCGTGACGCACTAAATATATCATGACTGTATTCTGCCATTTCTTCGTGCCTCACCCCATTTATCGATGACGAATTCCAAAGCCATAGTTGACTGAATCATCAACTACCACCTGGTTGGTCTACTCGAACACAAACGCTAACCGCTTGCCCGTCAGCTTCGCCAGTTGCTGCAGGCGTCCGTCCAGACGCTCGCCGGCAAAATCGCAATAGGCGTGTGGTACGACGAATTCCAGATCCAGATCCGGATTGGCGGATTTGCGGAATTTCAGGTGATCGACGACACCAGGCATGGAGGCTGAGAAGAGGTAAACGACACGCAGCAGGCCGCCGAGCAACTTGCCGAGTTCCAGCAGGCGGTCACCCGCCATGGCGGCGAGCGGCTGTGTGGTGCCGTTGTCGTTCAGCCCTTCGAAGCGGTAATAATTGGCAAGCGCGATATAGGCGCGGCCCGGATGGGTGATCGCCACGAAGGAGGAGTGGGCGATGATGTTGAGCGCCTGCAGGCCGCGATAGTCCGGATGTGCGCGCCAGCTGATATCGGCCAGAAGGCAGGCCGCCTGCCGGTAACGGCTTTCCTCTTCCGTCTCCTCGATGCCGAAGACCGGAAAGGTGCGGCCGCTCCAGTCGGCCAGTTCGCGCGCATGTTCGGGCGAACGGGCACGCAGAATGGCCAGCTCGTCGGCTGTGACCAGCAGCGGGTCGGTATCCCGCTCCGCTTCCGTCAGCAGCGAATAAAGATAACCTTCGCGCACGCCCTGCGCCGAAAAGGCGATCGTTGCCGGCTTCATTGCCTTTAGAACTTCGCGCATGGCGATGGCGCCGAACGGCAGAAGCGAACGGCGGTTCTTGGAGACCGCCTGCCAGGCCGGGTCCTTGCTGTCCCTGGAGACGATGACTTCTTCCAGAAAATTCAGCATTTCCGCCAGCGGCAATTCATATCCCTGCATCATGTGCAGCGGATAACCCGTGATCTCCATGTGCAGCTTGGCGATGTTTCGCCACGTGCCGCCCACGGCATAAAAGGTACGCCCCTCGCCGGCCGCCAGCAGCTTTGCGAAGGATTTGACGTGCTTGCGGGCAATGGTCGTCGCCTTCTCCAGCGAGCCATCCGATTGCTCCGACAACCGAAGGCCGCCGAGCGGCAGGGTGATGCCCTCGCCGCAGTTCTTGCCCTTGATGTCGATGAGTTCCAGCGAACCGCCGCCCAGGTCGCCTGCAATGCCATCCGGGTCGTGGAAACCGCTGATCACGCCGTAGGCGGAATAAAGCGCTTCCTTTTCCCCGGACAGTACCTCGATCTCGCAACCAAGTATGGCTTCGGCTTCACGGATGAAATCCGGGCCGTTTTCCGCTTCACGCGCTGCCGCTGTCGCCAGCACGTAGAGTTGCTGCGCCTGCGCCTGTTCGGAAAGCGCATGGAAGCGACGCAGTGCCATCAAAGCCCGGCTAACGCCTTCCTCATGCATCCGGCCCGTGAGGGCCAGTCCCTTGCCGAGACCGCAAAGGACCTTTTCGTTGAACAGCACGGCGGGCGCGCGGGAAAGACCTTCATATACGACGAGACGAACGGAGTTCGAACCAATATCTATGACGGAAACGGGGGCAAGGCCGGTCAGCCGCCCCTGTGCTTCTGATCGAGTCATTCAGCCTGTTTCTTGCGGGAAGAAATCAACCCGGCAATCAATTTGGGCGCACTTGATTTCAGGGCTTCACCACGTCCGGAAAGGCTGGGATTGGTCATGAAATAGTGCTGCGCGTTGAACGGTTCTTCGCCTTTACGCACCTCGATGCGCCTCGACGTTCCGTCCGCAAGTATCTCGTAGCTCTGCTGGTTGTCAATGAGATTGCCCAGCATAATCTGTGAAAGAACCTGCTCGTGCACGGTGGGGTTGGTGAGCGGCACCAGCGTTTCAACGCGGCGATCAAGGTTGCGCGGCATCATGTCGGCGGAGCCGATATAGACCAGAGCCTTGTCGGAAGGCAGGCCGAAACCATTGCCGAAGCAGAAGATTCGGCTGTGCTCGAGGAAGCGGCCCACAATCGACTTGACGCGGATATTGTCCGACAGACCCGCAACCTGTGGGCGAAGGCAGCAAATGCCGCGCACGACAAGATCGATCTCCACGCCAGCCGCACTGGCACGGTAAAGCGTATCGATAATCTCGGGATCGACCAGCGAGTTCATCTTCATCCAGATCGCCGCCGGCGCACCGCGATTGGCGTGCTCGATCTCTTCGTTGATGTGCTTCACGATGCGCGCACGCAGCGTATAGGGCGAAATGGCGAGCTTCATGCCCTCTTCCGGTTCGCCGTAACCCGTGATGAAGTTGAAGATATTCGCCATGTCGTGGGCGATCTTCGGGTTGCAGGTGAAGAAGGACAGGTCGGTATAGATCTTGGCCGTGATCGGATGGTAGTTGCCGGTGCCGAGGTGGCAATAGGTTCTGAGCTTGCCGTCCTCGCGGCGCACCACCATCGACATCTTGGCATGCGTCTTGAGTTCGATGAAGCCAAACACCACCTGCACGCCGGCACGCTCCAGATCGCGCGCCCAGCGGATATTCGCCTCTTCGTCGAAACGCGCCTTCAATTCGACCAGCGCGGTGACGGATTTGCCGGCTTCCGCCGCGTCGATCAGCGCGCGAACGATCGGGCTGTCGTTGGAGGTGCGGTAAAGCGTCTGCTTGATGGCGAGCACCTCGGGGTCGCGCGCAGCCTGCAACAGGAACTGCACAACCACGTCGAAGCTTTCATAGGGGTGGTGAACCACCATGTCCTTTTCGCGGATGGCGGCAAGGCAATCGCCGGCATGTTCACGCACGCGCTCGGGGAAACGGGCGTTGTAAGGCTCGAACTTCAAGTCGTCGCGCGGTGCGCGCACGATTTCCGAGATGGTGTTGAGCGCGAGCAAGCCGGGCAGAACGGCGACGCGATTATCAGGCACGCCGAGCTCGTGCACCACGAACTGGCGGAGCGACTGCGGCATTTCGCTGTCGGTCTCGATGCGGATAACCGAACCGCGGCGGCGGCGCTTCAGCGCGCTTTCGAAGAAGCGGACCAGATCTTCCGCCTCTTCCTCCACCTCGATATCGCTGTCGCGGATGATGCGGAACGTGCCGAATCCCCGGACGGTATAGCCCGGATAAAGACGGTGAATGAACAGGCCGACCACATCTTCAAGCGTGATGTAGCGGATGGCGTTTTTCTCATCCGGCAAACGAACGAAGCGGTCGAGCGCGGTCGGGAGACGCAACAGCGCCGTCATCGGCTCGCGGCCGTTGACGCTGTCGAGCTGCAGGCCCATCGAGAAACCGAGGTTCGGAATGAAGGGAAACGGGTGCGCAGGGTCGATGGACAGCGGCGTCAGCACCGGGAAAATACGTTCCTCGAACTCGGTGCCAAGCCAGGTACGATCCGCTTCGGAAAGTGCGGCAGGCCGCACGATGAAGATTTCTTCCTTGGCGAGATATTGCTGCAGAACGGCAAGCGAAGCCTGCTGCTCCATCTGAAGATTGTCGATTTCCTTCAGAATGTCTTCCAGCTGCTCGGCCGGTGTCTTGCCGTCAGGTGTCTTGACCGTAATCTTCTGGCGCACCTGGCCTTCGAGGCCGGCGACGCGGACCATGAAGAATTCATCGAGGTTGGCGGCGGAGATGGACAGAAAACGTAGCCGCTCCAACAGCGGATGATCCGTGTTCAGCGTCTCTTCAAGAACACGGCGATTGAACTGGAGCCAGGAGAATTCGCGGTTGATGAAGCGCGCGGGGCTGTCCCAGAGGTTCTCGCCCTCGTTGACCGGCTGAACCTTGTTGAAGTCGTCCTGCACAATAGCGTCCATGTCCTGTACCATCCCCTGACTTTCCGTCCCGTGATCCTGCTGCATCCCGCGATCGTCCCTCTTGCCCGTATAACAGTTTGACGACGGAACTGTGACAGTCAATCGACCTCCAGCCCGCTACCCCTTGTCCCTTCGCCCATCGCGTTGAGGACTTCCGCCGCCAAGGGACGGGTTATCCTCGTTCCACGCGAGAGCGCCAGCCTGTCGATACGGTCCACAATCGTCTGCGCCGTATCGAGTGAACGCTCCATTCTGTTGACGATGTAGCCTATGAGTTTGTCATCCATATAAAGCTGCCGGTCGGCGAAGAGTTTCACCAGAACCTGTGCCAGAAGACCCTCGTCGGGCTCGCCTGTCTCCACCACAGTCACGGCTTTCAGGCGTGAGCGCAGGTCCGGCAATGTCACCGGCCATGCGGCCGGCCATTGCCGGCTGGTCATCAAAAGCGTGGTGCCGTGCTGGCGCACGCTGTTGATGACATGGAAAAGTTCGGTGTCGTCAAAACCGCGGCGATCGGCATCCTCAAACAGAACCGGTCCGGTTTCGGCAAGTCGCGCGGCGCCTGCGCCTGCTTGCGGGTGGATATCCTGCGCGCTGCTGATATTTTTCCAGATATTGGCGAGATGCGATTTTCCCGAACCAGGAGGCCCGGCCAGCACCACCACGGGCGAAGGCCAGTTCGGCCATTCATCCACAAGGCTGACGGCAGCCTTGAGCGAGTCGGACACGAGAAGATCGTCCCTTCCGGAAGCGGACTGGTGCGAGAATGCGAGCGGCAGCTGCTCGGCCTTCGACCGGGCGTTGTCGTTTTTGATTTGGTCAGTCATCGTTAGCCCTGAGAGTCAACCTTGCCGGAGGACGTTTCCTGTTCTTCCCAGGGAAGGTTGGCGGCGTGCCCATGGTAAAGATCGCTTTCAAGATATCGCGACAATGCAAAGCGGACAAGCACGCCAACGGCCGCCGCCGCCGGCACGGCGACCAGAAGGCCGACGAAACCGAAAAGCGCACCGAAGGCGAACAATGCGAACATCAGCCATACCGGATGCAGGCCGACGCTGCTGCCGACGAGCTTCGGCTGCAGGATGTTGCCTTCGATGAACTGGCCGGAGAAGAACACGGCAAGTGTCAGAAACACATAGATATAATCAGGCCAGAACTGCACGATGGCAACGCCGACGGCAAGGATGAGGCCAACCATCGAACCAATATATGGAATGAAGCTGATAAGGCCGGAGAAAAGGCCGATCAGCAGGCCGAAATTCAGACCCACCAGCGACAGGCCCACAGCGTAATAAACGCCGAGGATCAGGCAGAGCGACCCCTGCCCGCGCACGAATCCGGCAATTGTCCTGTCCATGTCGCGGGCGATCTGGCGGACCGTATGCACGTAGTCGCGCGGTATCCAGCTATCGACCTTGTCGATCATCCGGTCCCAGTCGAGCAGCAGGTAGAAGGCGACGACGGGTGTAACGACCAGCAGCGACATGACATCGACCAGCGATTTGCCGGAATTCCAGATCTGCGTCAGCAGGGTGCCGATGAAGCCCGCGCCTTCGGTCAGCAGCTTGGAAAAATTCTCCTTCACCGCATTGATCTGGTTGCTCACCCAGTCAGGCAGCAGATTGGCGTCCGCACCGGCGATCAACTGCTGCAGGGACGAGATATATTGCGGGATGCGCGTGATGAATTCGGATGCCTGTGCGGCAATCAACGGAATGATGATGATGAGCGACAGCGCGAAAATCAGCACGAAGGAGACGAGGATAACGACGGTGGCCATCAACCGGCTAAGGCCGCGCCGCTCCAGCCAGTCGGCAACCGGATCGAGAAAATAGGCAAGTGCCATGCCCGCCACGAAAGGCAGGAGGATGGAGCTGAAGACCATCAGGAAAAAGATAAAGACGGCAAGCACGCCTATCCAGAAAAAAACCTGCCGGCGCAGGCTCGTACCGCTCACATGGGGTTGCATCCGTTCATCCTCTTGTCGCCGTGCCGTCATTGCCCATGATGGAGATAGGATGCGCATATGCACATGGTCAAGGCCGGTGGTCGGGCAGCGATAGACACGGCGGTTACCAGGTCTGTGCAACGACGACGGGTTTTCAAGTCTGCGCTGCGCATATCGCCGTCGAGAGGCCCGAGGCACACAAAACGTCAAACCGTCGCAAAGCCGTTAAAAACCGGAGCTTTTGCCACTCAAACCCTTGCATCAGGCCCCGTCCCGTGCGAATGGCGACGCCAAAGGAACCAGCGGAGACGAGAGCGATGAGCCAGTCGGGCAAGAACGGTCTTACCTATAGTGACGCAGGTGTGGATATCGACGCCGGCAACCTGATGGTCGAAAAGATCAAACCGGCGGTGCGCTCGACGCGGCGTCCCGGCGCGGATGGCGAAATCGGCGGCTTCGGCGGCCTGTTCGATCTGAAGGCCGCAGGCTTTAACGATCCGGTTCTGGTGGCCGCCAATGACGGCGTCGGCACCAAGTTGAAGATCGCCATCGACGCGAATTTCCATGACACCGTCGGCATCGATCTCGTTGCCATGTGTGTCAACGATCTCGTTGTGCAGGGCGCAGAACCGCTGTTCTTCCTCGACTATTTCGCGACCGGCAAGCTCGACCCAGACCAGGGCGCTGCCATCGTTTCCGGCATCGCTGCCGGCTGTCGCGAATCCGGCTGTGCGCTGATCGGTGGTGAAACCGCTGAAATGCCCGGCATGTATTCCGATGGCGACTACGATCTCGCGGGCTTTGCCGTGGGTGCTGCCGAACGTGGCCAGCTTCTGCCCGCCGGCGATATTTCCGAAGGCGACGTCATTCTCGGGCTTTCGTCCTCCGGCGTTCATTCCAACGGTTTTTCGCTGGTGCGCAAGATCGTTTCTGTCTCCGGCCTTGACTGGGACGCCCCGGCACCCTTCGCAGATGGCAAGAAGCTTGGCGAAGCGCTGCTGACGCCGACGCGCATCTATGTAAAGCCGCTTTTGAAGGCAATCCGCGAGACCGGTGCGCTGAAGGCGCTGGCGCATATTACCGGCGGCGGCTTCCCGGAGAATATTCCGCGCGTTCTGCCCAAGCATCTCGCCGCCGAGATCGATCTCGACGCGATCGAGGTTCCGGCTGTGTTCTCGTGGCTTGCAAAAACTGGTGGCGTCGAAGCCAAAGAAATGCTGCGCACGTTCAACTGCGGCGTTGGCATGATCGTGGTCGTTTCGGCTGAAAATGCCGCCAAGGTCACCGACGCCCTGACGGCGGAAGGCGAGACCGTGTTCCCGCTCGGCCGCATGGTCGCCCGCGAAGAGGGTGGGCACGGCACGATCTACAAGGGCGCCCTCAGCCTATGATGAGCGCCGCCTCTCGATCTGGCCGCGCACGTGTCGTCGTTTTCATTTCCGGCAGCGGCTCCAACATGGTGTCGCTTGCCAAGGCCTGTCAGGAGACGGATTTTCCGGCCGAGATCGCCTGTGTAATTTCAGACAAGGCGTCGGCAGGCGGGCTGGAAAAGGCGCAGGCGTTCGGTATTCCCACGCTCGTTTTCGAGCGCAAGACCTATGCCAGCAAAGCCGAGCATGAGGGCGCCATTCTGGCCGCACTTGGCGAGATTGCGCCGGATATCATTTGCCTTGCCGGTTACATGCGGCTGATCTCCGGGGATTTCATCGCCCCCTATAAAGGCCGCATCATCAATATCCACCCTTCCCTGCTGCCGCTTTTCCCCGGCCTGCACACCCACCAGCGCGCCATCGACAGCGGCATGAAGATTTCCGGCTGCACCGTACATTTTGTAACCGAAGGCATGGACGAAGGCCCGACTATCGCTCAAGGCGCGGTGCCGGTTCTTTCCGATGACACGGCCGAAACGCTGGCGGCGCGGATACTCACCGTCGAGCATCAGCTCTATCCGCTGGCCCTCAAGCAGCTTGCAGAAGGCAAGGTGCGGATGGAAGGCGGCAAAGCCGTCTCCAGCAGCAGCATAATTAAACAGGAATATTCGAGCCTTATTTCATGTAATTGATAAATAAATCTCTAATATAAACTTTTCCTGAGCAGTATTTCCACCTGAATAAACTGATTGTTTACCACAACCATCCTTAGTATCGGTAACGGCCCTCTTCAGGCCTCCGTCACTTAAGGAGCGATTATGCTGTTTCCGAAATGTTCCCTACCGCTTTCGGCCATTTTATTGATGAACAGCAGCCTGCCGCTTGCAGCTCAAGACAGCGGCATAACTGCCTCGCTCGATGTCGGGGTCCTAAACCTAAAGGCCACGGAAACCGTCTACGATGGCAGCCACAAAATCAGCCATCTCGACTGGAAGACAACAAATGCCATGGCCTTGCGCGGATCGCTCGGATTTGAACTGTCACCCGACTGGCGCGTCAAAACAGAGGGCCGCATTGGCTTTGCTGGCGATGGCTACATGACGGACTACGATTGGCTGCGTCCCTATTATAGGGATACGTCGAAGAATGGATGGAGCGACCGCTCACAGCATGGCGACACCCGGCTCGATCACTACTTAACCGGAAGCATCGAACTTAACCGAACTCTGCTTGAAGACCAAGTGCAGCATCTCAGCGCCGGTATCGGCTTTCGCTATACCGACGTACAGTGGTCAGCATATGGCGGAAACTATATCTACAGCTGGGGGGGCTTTCGCAACAACGTCGGTGAGTTCAACAATGGCGAAAAAGGAATTACCTATCGCCAGCAAATACCAGTGTTTTACGGCAATCTGACAGGCGGGCGCAAAATCGGCAACTGGTCGCTGAATGCCGGTCTCGAAGGCGGCGCGATGGTGTACGCTAAAGCCACCGACGATCACTGGATGCGATCGCTCCGCTTCACCGACAACTTCGACATCGGTGGCATGTTCGGGGCCAAAGCTGGCATCGCCTACAACCTCACCGATACTGCCTCGCTCTATCTGGACGGCGCTTATGAATATACGAGTTTCGGTCGCGGAGACGAAACGGTCACACGGTTTGGAAGCGCTAATGGCTCCTTTTACAAAAATGCCGGTGGCGGCGACATGCAGTCGCTTCTCGTGAGCGCTGGCGTCAAGGGCCGCTTCTGAGTTCTTGCGGCGGACGTGTCACGCCCGCCCTGAAAGCCTCGATCGGTTCAACATCGCCCATTGCAGCAAAATAATCGTCTTGGAATCGGTGATTTCGCCGGACGCGATCATCGCGAAGGCTTCGTCGAGGCCGTAGGTCAGAACCTCCAGATCCTCGCCTTCCGTTTCCAGACCGCCGCCGCTGCCGGCCTGCACGTCAAGATCGATGCGGGCAACGAAGAGGCTGACTTTTTCGGTGAGCGTTCCCGGGCTGGCATACATGTCGAACAGGTATTCGACCTTTTCCACCGCGTAGCCAGATTCTTCCATCGCCTCGCGGCGAATGGCGTCGGCGGCATTGTCGTCATCGAGGAGCCCCGCTGGCACTTCGATCATGAAGCTTGGATCGCCGTTCACGAAGACGGCAGGACGGAACTGGCGCACCATCACCACGCTGTCGCGTTTGGCATCATATAGAAGGATGGCGGCGGCACTGCCGTGATCGTGGACTTCCCGCACGATGCGGATTGTCTTGCCATCCGGCATGCGCTGGTCGAAAACGAGCTTCTGCATATGCACGAAGCCCTTCCACACCGTTTCCTTTTCCACCAGCCGGACCCTGCCGGAATCAGTGTCGCCCGGAACGTTTTTCGCTTGCGTCTGTGTCACCGGATATTCCCTTGCCTGTCGCGGAAGTGTTCAGCTTGGCCCTGTTGCGGTGCAATATCAAGCCTTTCAGGCTTCGTCGTCGCGGTGGAGCCACACCTTGTTGTCGTGGAAAGCCGCGCCGCCATAGGGGGCAACGGCATCGGCACCCGTCAGAACATTGATACCCTCGCCGTCCAGATGCGCCTTGTTGGGCCACAACCCTTCGGCAACCAGAACGCCGGGCCTCGCACCCTCCACGATTTTCGCGTGAAGACGCACTTCGCCGCGGCCATTGCCGATACGCACGATGTCGCCATCGGCTATACCGTTACGGGTGGCGTCCTCGGAACAGATCATCACTTCCGGACGGCCTTCCTTCTGCACGGAGGTTTTCGTTTCCGCGAAGGTGGAGTTGAGGAAGTTGCGCGCTGGCGATGTCGCCAGTCGGAAAGGATGCTCTCCGTCAGCGGTTTCGATGACATCTACCTGATCCGGAAACTTGGGAAATTGCGCAACCGGCCCCATCACGCCGATATTTTTCGGCGGCTTGTTCGGAGATGGCCCCGTCGCCCATTCGGGGCTGAAACGGAATTTTCCGTCGCCATAACCAAAGCCTTCGAGATAATGCGCCACCTCGAAAGAGGGCTGCGCATCGATCCATTTTTCTTCCGCCAACGTATCGAAATCGCCCCAGCCGCTGACTTTCAGCATATGATCGACGTGGTCGCGGGCGGAAAGGCCGAAGCCCGGCATATGGTCGATACCGAGACGTTTCGCCAGTTCTTCGATGACGAAGAGATTGGTGCGCACGGTTTCCGGAGGCTCCACCAGTTTCGGGCCGAGCAGAATGTGGTTCTGGCCTCCCGCACGGTAGATATCGTCATGTTCAAGGAACATGGTGGCCGGCAGCACGATATCGGCCAGCTCGGCCGTCTCCGTCATGAATTGCTCATGCACGGCAACAAAAAGATCGTCGCGCAGGAAACCCTGTTTCACCAGCCGCTGCTCGGGTGCGACATTGACGGGGTTGGTGTTCTGGATGAGCAGCGCCGTCACCGGGCCACCGTGTCGCAGCGCTTCCGCATCTCCCGTCAGCACACGGCCGATCTGTGACTGGTCGAGCTGGCGCACGTCGGGGTCGGCATAGGCTGTGCCCATCAGTTCCGCCTTGTTGAGCCGGAAGATATCGCCGTTATTGTGGAAGGCGCCGCCGCCTTCATATTGCCAGGAGCCGAGCACCGTCGCGATCGAAAGGGCGGCATGCATGGCGACTGCACCATTGCGCTGGCGGGCAAAACCATAACCCAGCCGGAAGAACGTCTTTTTCGTCGTGCCCACGAGCCTTGCGAAATCCTCGATTTCCTCCACGGAAAGACCGGTGATTTCGGACGCCCATTGCGGCGTCTTCGACTTCAGATGCTCTTCAAGTCCTACCGGATCGTCAGCGAAGCGCGCCATGTAATCGCGGTCGGCATAACCATCGCGGAAGGCAATGTGCATGATGGCGCAGGCGAGCGCTGCATCGGTGCCGGGACGCAGGACGATGCGCATATCGGCCTGTTTCATGGTCGGATTGTCATAGATATCGACGACGACGATCTTCGCGCCACGTTCCTTGCGGGCTTTTACCGCATGGGTCATGACGTTGACCTGCGTGGCGACCGCATTCGTGCCCCAGATGACGACGACATCGGCCTTGCCGATTTCGCGCGGATCGGGTCCGCGAAGCGCGCCTGTACCCATCACATAACCCGTCCAGGCCATGTTGGTGCAGATCGATCCGAAAAAGCCGGAATATTTTTTGGCGTGACGCAGGCGCTCGATGGAATCGCGCTGAACCTGTCCCATGGTTCCGGCATAGAAATAGGGCCAGATGGCCTCGGCGCCGTGCTTTGCCTCGGCTTTGACGAAGGCGTCGGCAACCTCGTCCAGTGCCGCCTCCCAGGATATCTCCTGCCAGTCGCCGGCACCCTTCGCACCCTTGCGGCGCTTCGGGGTCAAAAGACGGCCGGGATGATAGATACGCTCGGAATAACGCGCCACCTTGGCGCAGATGACGCCGGCAGTGTATGTATTGGCATTGGCGCCGCGCACGCGGCCGATGCGGCCATCGGCGTTGATGTCCACTTCCAGCGCGCAGGCGCTCGGACAGTCATGCGGACAGACCGTGTGGCCGATGCGCGTGGCACTTTCGGCTTTCGGGGCGGCGTTTTTAGCGGAAATCGGGGTCGCAAGGTTCATGTCTTTTCTATATTGCATCAGCGACGCGGCAAAAAGGCCGAAGTGACGTCCATCAAGAATATTCATCATCCCCATCGGCAAGCGAGACACATCCCATGAACTATCGCCACATCTACCACGCCGGCAATTTCGCGGATGTTCTCAAACACGCCGTTCTCGCCCGTCTCGTCCGTTACCTGCAGAACAAGGACAAGGCGTTTCGGGTGCTGGATACTCATGCCGGCATCGGCCTTTACGACCTGTCGTCGGAAGAGGCGCAGAAGACTGGCGAATGGCAGACTGGCATCGGCAAGCTGATGGACGCCGATCTGCCGGCCGCTATCGCCGAATTGCTGGAACCCTATCTTTCCACCGTCAGGGAACTTAACCCCGAAGGCGGCATGCAATTCTACCCCGGCTCGCCGAAACTCGCGCGCATGCTGTTCCGCCCGCAGGACCGGCTTTCGGCCATGGAACTGCACCCGGACGACGCACGCGCGCTGGCGCGTCTGTTCGAGGGAGATTATCAGGTTCGGGTGACGGAGCTCGATGGCTGGCTGTCGCTTGGCGCGCATCTGCCGCCGAAGGAAAAACGCGGCCTCATCCTCGTCGATCCGCCTTTCGAGCTTGAAAATGAATATCAGCGGCTGGCGGATGGGTTGAACAAGGCATATCGGCGTTTCTCCACCGGCACCTATTGCCTGTGGTATCCGCTCAAAAAAGGCGCACCGATCAAGGATTTCCACGAGCGGCTGCAATCCTTCGATATTCCGAAGATGCTGTGCGCGGAACTTTCCGTGAAAAGTGACCGCCTGGAAGGCTTGAGCGGCTCCGGCCTCATCGTCGTCAACCCGCCCTACACGCTGAAGGACGAGCTGCACACGCTATTGCCATTCCTGAAGACGGTGATGGCGCAGGACAGATACGCCTCGCACCGCGCCTTCTGGCTGCGCGGCGAGGAAAAGCCGGAAGAGGATTGAGGGCTTACCTCACCCCTTCCGCGCCTGTGCAAGCTGCGATCGCTCAAAGAACAGGATCACGAACAGCGCCATGATGAACGGGATGATGAGATAGAACAGCCGGAACACCAGCAGCGCCGCAATCACGTCAGCCGGGTTCATATCCGGCAGCCCGGTGACGAACACCAGCTCCAGCACGCCAAGCCCGCCCGGCGCGTGCGAGATGAGCGCCGCTGAAAAGGAAATCAGGAAAATCCCGAGAATGATCATGAAACCGGGATTTCCGGCTTCCGGCAGCGCGAAATAGATGATGCCCGCCGCTCCGATCAGTTCGATCGGACCGATGACAAGCTGTTGCGCCACCAGTTTCGGCACGGGATAGGGCAGGAAAAACGAACCGATTTTCAGCGGCCGCAGCTTTAAAAGGCTGCCAAGCACATAAAGTGCGACGATGGCGAGCAGCAGGACGCCGGTTGTCGTTGATGCTTCCACGGGCAGGATGCCGGTAAAGCGCTCGGTAATGTCCGGTTCGTAGACCAGCACCAGACCGATGAGCATGATCGTTCCGATGATGAAGGTGAAGGAACAAAGGCCGACGAGAATGCCGACTTCGGCAGCGCTCAACCCTTTGGACGTATAGGCCCGGTATCGGACGACGGCACCGGAAAACACGGATGCCCCGACATTGTGGGAAAGCGCGTAGGTGGTGAAGGAGGTGAGCGTGATGAAGAACCAGTTTACCTTGCGGCCGAGATGCTGGAGAGCGATGCGGTCGTAACCGGCAAGGGCGGCATAGGCGACAAGCGTCGACAGGCCGGAGCACACCCAGTCCCGCGCGCGAATGGCCGTGAGGCTTTCCCATAGATCATCGAGTGAAAGACCGCGCAGCTCGTGATAGAGCAGCCAGGCCGAAAAACCGATCGTTGCCAGACCAATGACGGGCCAGATGTATTTCTTCAATGTCATGCGGTCATGCCCGCCTATTTCCCCCAGCTTCACCCCAACCCGATTTCCGCACTCCGCAGAAGATTCGTTCGACTCTATTCGTTATGCGGCGAAGCTTTCAACCTTTTTGCCCGTTTGCCTCGTTCACAAATTTATGTAAGACCGCTTTGTCGTCTGCGGGCGATACGAGGTCGTCCATTTTCCGGAGAGCGTGCACGGAATGAAGCGTTATGCCGGTTTCATCGCCTTCGGTCTTCTGTCGCTTGCGGCCCTGTGGTTCTCGCGGGAAAATCCGGTCCCGACCGGTTCTGCAACCAACCGGCAGACCCAATCCCAAACGCAGCCCGCCGGCAATTCCAGGCCCGAAACATCCCAGCCGGGAATTTCCCGGCGAGACACGGGCAAAAACCCTGTGCCCGCCGGAACGGGCTTCGATTTTTATGTGCTTTCGCTCTCCTGGTCGCCGGCGTTCTGCGCCAGTTCCGAAGGTTCCGGCAATCGCCAGCAATGCGGCAGCGACAGGCGTTACGGTTTCGTCGTGCACGGGCTTTGGCCGCAAAACGAAACCGGATACCCCGAATTCTGCACGAGCAGCGAGCCGGACCGTGTGCCCGACGCAATCGGCCGCACGATGTTCGACATCATGCCCTCCATGGGCCTGATCGGCCACCAGTGGCGCAAGCACGGCGCCTGCTCCGGCCTTTCGCAGAAGGATTATTTTTCGGCAACACGAACCGCCTTCGAGGCGGTCAAGCTGCCGGAGACGATTGCTTCGGGCGCTAAAGGCGCCACCCTTTCCGCCGACGCCATCGAAACCGCCTTCACCGACGCCAACCCCGGCATGTCGAAACGCGGCGTCTCGATCAGTTGCGACGGAAAACGCCTTGAGGAAGTCCGTATCTGCCTCAACAAGGACATGACATTCCGCGATTGCCCTGAGCTTGACCGCAAGGGCTGCCGCGTCAGCGCTACCGAAATCGTCCCCATACGCTAATACTCACACATCAACATACGTCAGGACCCGACTATGGAACTGCTTTATTCCGTCACTTCCCCCTACTCCGCCAAGGTGCGCATGGCCGCCCGCCATCTTGGCATCGACATTGCCAATGTCGCCGTCGACACCAATGCCGAGCCCGCGACGCTGGTTGACAACAATCCGCTCGGCAAAATTCCGGTCCTGCTTCTGGACGATGGCGGGTCCGTCTATGACAGCGTCGCGATCATGCACTATCTAGACCGTCTTTCGGGCGGCAAGCTCTACCCTAAAAAGAACGGCAAGCGCACCGAAGCGGAAATTCTGGAAGCGCTCTGCGACGGTATCATGGATTGCCTGCTGGCCATCGTTTACGAGCGCCGTTCCCGCCCGGAAGACAGAGTTCACCAGCCATGGATCGACAAGCAGTGGAAAAAGGCGGTGAAGGGTCTGGATCAGCTCAACGCCAACCTGCCGAAAACCGGCAAGAAGCTGCATGGCGGACATTTCGCCCTTGCGGCACTGATCGGTTATCTCGATCTGCGTTTTGCAGGCGAATGGGCCGAAGGACACGAGGCGCTGGCGCAATGGCCGGAGACATTCGGCAAGCGTTTCGAAGCCTATAAGGACATGAAGGCCGCCGCCTGACGCCAATGTGAGCGCCATGCCTGGCCTGATCGCCGGGCATGGATGTGGTCACTGATGGCAAAAACAAAAAAGCCGGGGCGTAAACCCCGGCTTTTCTTTTACCGATCCTTGAAGGATCAGAACTTGACGCCGATACCGGCCTTGACGGAGTGGTCGTCGAAGCCGCGCGAGAACGCGCCGGAGTCCAGGCTGTAGTCCTTCTTCTGGTAGTCGCTGTAGCGATATTCCAGACGGGCAGTGATGTTGTCCGTAACCATGGCTTCAACGCCGGCACCAACGGTGTAGCCGAGGGCGGTTGCGCTGTCCTTGGAGGTCGCGTCACGTACCTTGTTGTCGGAGGCTGCGAGACCAGCCGTACCGTACAGCAGGAACGGGTTCATGTCGTAACCGACGCGGGCACGCAGCGAGCCGTTGACGCCCTGCTTGCCTTCGACGGCGTTGCCACCAACCGTACCAGCGGAACCGCGCTCGCGGCCGAGGTTAACATCTGCTTCGGCACCGTAAACGATCTGGCCGTTCTGCATGTTGTAACCGCCGTAGATACCGCCGCCAGCGCCCTTGGCGTCACGGCCGTCGTTGCTGGAGCTGAAACGGCCCCAATCGTAGTTGGCGGTACCACCGAGGTAAGCGCCGGTCCAGTTCTTGACCGGAGCGGGCTGGTCGTAGGCTACCGGTGCCTGCGGCACGTCGTTTACGGCGTCAGCGGCGTGAGCAGCCGAGAAACCGGCGGCTGCAATGGTCGAAGCCATAATGGTTGCTACGAAAATACGCATGTTATTCTCCTTTCAGGACCGCGCCGTACTCAAAACATTGTTTTTAGACGCGGTAAATTCGTCGGGTTAATCGCCCCTCTGAAAATTGAATTTGATGGGAGAATGCGGAGATCAAAGAGCCAAAATGTGAATTGTTTGGGGCAGACACGTGACTAGAATTAGACGTTGCCTAATTGCCACAAGGGTTTTATTAACCCTACCGGAAACTTAATTTCCAATATATCGAATTTAAACTTAGTTATATTCAAATTAAATTTAAATTACATTACCAATAAAAATCCACACAATTCTTTTACGGCCCACGGACAGCTTGCGATTTGCGATTATATCCAGCAAATAGGGCGTGTATGAGCAAATGCAGGTCCGCTGTGAAAGAAAATATACCGAAGACAGTCTTGATAACGGGTGCCGCCCGGCGGCTCGGGCGGGCGATCGCCACGGATTTGGCCTCGCATGGCTTTGCGATTGCCGTCCACGCCAATGCCTCTATGGGGCAAGCCGAGGAATTCGCTAACGAAATAAGGCAAAAAGGCGGCAAGGCCGTTGCCGTTCAGGCGGATCTGACACAATCATCGCCAACGATGGCGCTTGTCGAACAGGCATCTTCGGCGCTCGGCCCGATAGGCGTCGTCGTCAACAATGCATCCATTTTTCTGGACGATTCGGCAGAAACGCCCGATCCGGCGATCTTCGACGCGCATTTTTCCGTGCATGTGCGGGCGCCTTCCCTCATCGCGGCCGCCTTCGTTCAGCAATTGCCTCAGGACAAATCCGGACTGATCGTCAACATCATCGATCAGCGTGTACTTGCGCTTACGCCGCGTTTTTACTCCTATACGCTTTCGAAATCGGCCCTTTGGACAGCCACACGGACGATGGCGCAGAGTTTTGCGCCGCGGGTGCGCGTCAACGCCATCGGGCCGGGTCCCTCCTTCAAAAGCGAAAGACAGGCGCCGGAGGACTTTCAGGCGCAGATCGACGGCCTTATATTAAAGCGCGGTCCGGAACCCGACGAGTTCGGGCGGACGATTCGCTTTCTTTTTGATACGCCGTCGATCACCGGACAAATGATCGCGCTCGATGGCGGCCAGCATCTTGGCTGGGAAACCCCTGATGTGGCGGAGATACCTGAATGAACGGAAAGAAGCTGCCTGACGGCGGTATTCTCTTCGATGAAACCGATGACGAAGACGACGATGCAAACCTTGCCGCGACAGACGCGGCCGAGGCACCGCGCGACGTTGCCGGCATGGACTGGAATGCCGGCTGGAAAAACGAATCCGGCCTGAAGGGCATGGATCTGATCGGCGAATTCGTCAAACACCTGCCGAACTCGCCGGGTGTCTACCGCATGTTCAACGAGGCGAACGACGTTCTCTACGTCGGCAAGGCGCGCTCGCTGAAGAAGCGCGTCGGCAACTATGCCCAGGGTCGCGTGCATTCCAACCGCATTGCGCAGATGGTGCGGCTGACCGCCCATATGGAATTCGTCACCACCCGCACGGAAACCGAGGCGCTTCTCCTGGAAGCTAACCTCATCAAACGCTTGCGGCCGCGCTTTAATGTGCTTTTGCGCGACGACAAGTCATTTCCCTATATCCTGATCACCGCCGACAATCGTGCACCGGCGATTTTCAAGCACCGGGGTGCGCGGGCGCGCAAGGGTGACTATTTCGGACCCTTCGCCTCTGCCGGAGCCGTCGGGCGCACGATCAATTCACTGCAACGCGCGTTCTTGATCCGCACCTGCACCGACAGCGTTTTCGAAACCCGCACGCGGCCCTGTCTTCTTTACCAGATCAAGCGCTGTTCCGGCCCCTGCACACATGAGGTGAGCGATGAGGGGTATGCGGAACTCGTCAAGGAAGCCAAGGATTTCCTGTCCGGCAAGAGCCAGAGCGTCAAGACCGCGATTGCCCGACAGATGAACGAGGCGGCCGAGGATCTCGACTTCGAGCGCGCCGCCGTCTATCGCGACCGGCTGGCGGCGCTCTCGCACGTCCAGAGCCATCAGGGCATCAATCCGGCCGGCATCGAGGAGGCGGATGTTTTCGCCATCCATCACGAGGGCGGCATATCCTGCATCCAAGTGTTCTTTTTCCGCACCGGCCAGAACTGGGGCAACCGCGCTTATTTTCCAAAGGCCGACCCGTCCCTGCCCGGCTCGGAAATCCTCAATGCGTTCCTGGCGCAATTTTACGACGACAAACCGGTGCCGAAGCAAATCCTGCTTTCCGAAACCGTAGAGGAACAGGAATTGCTGGCCGCTGCTCTCGGTGAAAAAGCCGGACACAAGGTCACGATCAGCGTGCCGCAGCGCGGCGAGAAGAAGGACATCACCGACCATGTTCTTGCCAATGCCCGCGAGGCGCATGGCCGCAAGCTGGCGGAAACCTCGTCTCAGGCGCGGCTGCTGAAGGGGTTCGCGGAAACCTTCAACCTTCCCTACGTGCCGCGCCGGATCGAGATTTACGACAACTCGCACATCATGGGCACCAATGCCGTGGGCGGCATGGTGGTGGCGGGGCCGGAAGGCTTCGTGAAAAACCAGTATCGCAAGTTCAACATCAAATCGACCGACATCACTCCCGGTGACGACTTCGGCATGATGCGTGAGGTCATGACCCGCCGCTTCTCGCGCCTGTTGAAGGAAGAGGGCAAGCCCGACCGCGCGCAGACGCTGACGCCCACACCCGAGGAAGCCGCGGACATGCCCTTCCCCGCCTGGCCGGACGTTATCCTGATCGATGGTGGTCAGGGACAGATGACGGCGGTGCGTGCCATCCTCGATGAGCTCGACATTCGCGACAGCGTGATTGCCATCGGCGTCGCCAAGGGTGTGGACCGCGAGGCGGGCCGCGAGCGCTTCTTCGCGGATGGCCGCAGCGATTTTTCCCTGCCGCCGCGCGATCCCGTGCTTTACTTCATTCAGCGCATGCGCGACGAGGCCCACCGTTTTGCCATCGGCTCTCACCGGGCGCGGCGCAAGAAGGAAATGGTGCGCAATCCGCTGGATGAAATTTCGGGGATCGGCCCAGGACGCAAGCGCTCGCTGCTGCAGCATTTCGGTACGGCCAAGGCGGTTTCACGCGCAGGCCTCAACGATCTGATGAATGTCACCGGCATTTCAGAAGCCGTAGCGCGGCAAATCTACAATCACTTCCATGAGAGCAGTGGCGATTGAAGGCTCACTGTCGCAACGAACTGCTAAAAAAACATAATAACGTGTTGACCCTATGCGTCAGGGGCGGCATCAAGGCAGCTTATCCAGACTGACAGGTTTCCCATGGCTTCGCGCGCATACAGCATTCCCAACCTTCTCACCTATGCCCGCATTCTGGCGGTTCCCGTCATCGTTTTGTGTTTTTACATCGAAGGAAAGCTGGAAAGCTCGGATTTTGCGCGCTGGACGGCACTCTGGCTGTTCATCGTCGCCTCGCTGACCGATTTTCTGGATGGTTATCTGGCGCGTATCTGGAACCAGACCTCCAATATCGGCCGCATGCTGGACCCGATCGCCGACAAGCTGCTGGTCGCCTCGGTGCTGCTTTTGATGGCAGCCGACGGCACCATTGCCGGCTGGTCGCTGTGGGCCGCTATTACCATTCTCTGCCGCGAAATTCTGGTCTCTGGCCTGCGTGAATATCTGGCGGCGCTGAAGGTCAGCGTTCCCGTCACCCGCATCGCGAAGTGGAAGACGACCATCCAGATGGTGGCCATCGCCTTTCTTCTCGCCGGTCCCGCAGGCGACAAGGTTCTGCCCTACACGACCGAGATGGGAATTACGCTTCTCTGGCTTGCAGCAGCGCTGACCATGTACACCGGCTACGACTACTTCAAGGCTGGCCTCAAGCACATCGTGGACGAAGAATGATGGCGCGGATCGTTTATTTCGCCTGGGTTCGCGAAAAGATCGGCACGGCTGAGGAGGAGCTGGATATCCCCTCCTCCGTTACCACGGCCGGCGAGCTGATCGCTTATCTCTCAACCCTTGGTGAAAACTACGAAGCCGCCTTCGAATTTCCGGATGTGATCCGCGTTGCGGTCAATCAGGAACATGTCGAACATGACGAGAGCATTGCCGGTGCGCGCGAGATCGGCATCTTCCCGCCCATGACGGGGGGATAACCGGATGCAGCCGACGGTCCGCGTGCAGGCACAGGATTTCGACGCTGCGGAAGAAACCCGCAGGCTGACGGAAGGCGACAAGAGCATCGGCGCGGTGGTGGCCTTCACCGGGCTTTGTCGCGATGATGGCGGTACGCTCGCGGCGCTGGAACTCGAGCATTATCCCGGCATGGCCGAAGCGGAAATGACCCGCATCGCGCAACTCGCCATCGAACGCTTCGAACTTCTTGGCCTCACCGCCATCCATCGCCATGGCAAGATCGCCACCGGCGAGAATATCGTCCTCGTCATTGCCGCTTCCCGGCACCGGCAGGCCGCCTTCGACGGCGCAAATTTCGTGATGGACTACCTCAAGACGTCCGCCCCGTTCTGGAAAAAGGAACATGGCAAGGATGGCATGACGGGTGACTGGGTTGCCGCAAAGACGACCGACGACACGGCCAAGGACAAATGGCGGTAACGCTTTGTGTTTTCCCGCATTTCCGCACGAAAACCGGACGCCACCCCTCCTGGAAATGCTCTAGGGCGCTTCCACCCTGCTGCGCATGACGATCAGCCAGCCCACCAGAAGCGCCAGAACCGCCGCATCCCGCCAGATAACCGGGCCGTAACCGACCCATAGCGTTTCCGCGAACCCGACGGCAGCAGCCCCGAGCGCGCAGACGAGCGGGCTTGCATAACCGCCCGCTGCCGAAATCAGCACGACCTTCAGGCCGAACACCAGACCGGCACCGAAATCCATGGTGCCGTAATAAAACGTGGCGAGGACGCCGGCGATGGCGGCAAGCAGACCCGCTGCACAGTAAGACAGCAGGAACACCCTGCCTGCATTTACCCCGCACAGTGACGCGGCGAAAGCATCGTCCGACACCGCCTTCCAGCGTCTGCCAAAGCCGGAACGCTGGAGGTAGAAAGTGCCTGCGAGAACGAGCAGGCAGAAGACAGCCGTGTTCAGCATCTGCATCGACGTCAGGGTGACGGCGAAGCTTCCATCGGCCCAGAATCGCACCGGTTCGGACAAAAGCGGCGGCAGCCACAACTGCCGCGTGCCGGCGGCAAGTCTGGCACTTTCGGTGAGCGCAATCAGCACGCCAATGGAGGCGACCGTCACCGCATTGGGGGAGGCTTTCGCCAGGGGCCGCATCACCGCCCTGCCGATGAAAGCCGCCGCCCACAGACCGCCGAAAAGACCGGCCCCTGCCCCAAGCGCGAGTGTTGCAGGCAAGATCAGCCACAGCCGGTTCCAGCCGAAATCGGCAAACAGCAGGCAGGTCTGACCGGCGAAAGCGAAAATCGCGCCATAGGTGACATCGGCCCGTTTCGTGACCGAGAAGGCGACGGCGTAGCCGAAGGCCAGAACCGCATAAAGCGAGGCGACCGGCACGGCATTCAGCAATTGTTGCAGGAAATAAGCCAATCCGTTCTCCCCATCGCATTATAACTGTTAAAATCCATTTTGATAGTTATAATGTCGCCATGACATTTCGCTGGACAGAACATCGTTTCGCAGGCGGCGCGTTGGCCCTCGATGTCGCCAATAGCGTCATCCTGCGCGCCGACGCGGCAAAATCAGTCGACCGTTTCGCCACGCCTGAGCAGATTGCCACCTTTGCCGAGGCGTCGACCCGGCTCGGAGCGGAGCGCGACAGGTTTCCCGCCCTCATCGCACCCGAAGCGGACATGAGGCAGGTATTTCTCGATCTTCGCGAGGCGATCGACGATTATTTCCGCTCGTCGATGACGAGCGGCGGCGATGACGACGGGCGGCTTGCCGGGCTTCTCTTCGCATGTGGCACGGCACTACGGTCGTTTCCCCTGCGAGAGAGCCTTGCCAATGCGACCGCCCATTCAGCTCTGTCGCTGCTTGCGGCGGAGACGCGGAAGCGGCTGCGGATTTGCGGCAATTGTGGTTGGCTTTTCATCGACCGCAGCAAGAACAGAAGCCGCATCTGGTGCGACATGACGGTGTGCGGCAACCGGCAGAAAGCCAGCCGGCACTATCACCGCAAGAAGGAGGCGCAGGCATGAGAGGAATAACCATTCCATTGCTTGCGATCACGGCGGTGCTCGGTCTTTCCGGCTGTCAGCGGGACGAGCCACGCGATGTCGCGAAGGTTTCCGGCCGCATGTTCGTCTTCAACTACCGTGTGGCGATTGCCACCTATCTCGTGACCTTGCAGCGCATCGCCCCCATCCGCGACGGCAGCACGCTGGAGGCGACCTTCGAAAATCCCCGCGGCGGCGCCGAGCTGACGACCAGGGAGAAGATTTTCCCGGCAGATGAAAAGATCGCCGTTCAAAGCCCACCGGTCGAATGCGTCAAGCAGGACCGCCCCTACAAGGTCACGATCCGCATCAAAGGGCCGGAAGGCGATGTACTGCAGACGATAGAGACCACCATCCGCTCCGACACCGACCAATCGCTCCTTCCCGCCAAACCGCTCACGGTCGGCCCGCTCTACACGCCCAACCCGGACGTGTTCAAAGCGGACGGCACGACGGATATGCGGCCTGTCGAGGGGTGTCCGGCGTCGTGAAGACCTCCCCTCATACCTGTGCTCGTCACAGGACTGAGGTCCGTGTGGATGGCTTCGGTGTAAACTTTTATCGGCAACAAAACAAAAAAAACGGAGCCTTTCGGCTCCGTTTCATCGAGTCTTTTCAGCGGCTTCATGCCATCGCCTGAGAGGGCGATTCAAGCCGTTGATATTTTGAATCAGCCGACGATTTCGGTTTCGGCGAACCAGTAGGCGATTTCCTGTGCGGCGGTTTCCGGAGCGTCCGAACCGTGAACAGAGTTTTCGCCGATGGAAAGCGCGAAGCTCTTGCGGATGGTGCCTTCAGCAGCCTGGGCCGGGTTGGTTGCGCCCATGATTTCGCGGTTCTTGAGGATAGCGTTTTCGCCTTCCAGAACCTGAACGATGGTCGGGCCGGATGTCATGCCTTCAACGAGTTCGCCGAAGAAGGGACGCTCTTTGTGAACGGCGTAGAAGCCTTCGGCTTCGCGCTTGCTCATCCAGACGCGCTTGGAGGCGACGATGCGCAGACCGTTGTCTTCAAATACCTTGGTGATCGCGCCAGTCAGGTTACGCTTGGTTGCGTCCGGCTTGATCATCGAAAATGTGCGTTCAATCGCCATGTGTCCGTTTCCTTTTCCTATAGAGAAAGTGGGCGGTCTTTACCCGCCCAAAGGCCCGAAAACAAGGGGGATCAACCACATTGCGACGATGGCTGCAGACATTTCACGCCGCTGTCACACTGCGGCCTCTGGCGTCGTGGAGGTCGAGGCATCCTTCGAACCAGTCACGGACGGGGTCGTTTTCCGAAAACAGATCCGCTCCGGCGGTGATCCTTGCCCATTGCAGCGCACCGAAAACGATGTAATCCGCAAACAGCGGCGATGAGCCGCCGATGAAAGGCTGGAAGCCCAGCATGCGGCGGATCGGCGTCAGCAATGCCGGAAAGGCGGCAATTTCGGCCTGGCGGTTCGCCACCACATCCTCAAGCGGGCGGCCGAGCGCCTTTGTCCTGCTGTCGCGGAAATAATTCCGGTCCGGTTCGTTCAGCATGTCGTGAATATCGAGAACAGCGATACGGACGATGGCCGGGTGCAGCACCGTCTGCGACCAGCTTTCAACGAAACGCGCCATGGCCTTGCCGCCTTCCCCGTTAAACAGCGACGGCCGCTCCGGATAGGCCTCATCCAGATAAAGGGCGATCTCGAAACTGTCGCTCACCAGATGATCGCCGTCACGAAGGATCGGCACGGTCTTCGAAAAACCGTCCTCCACGGTGGGAATAACCGTGAATGGCAGGGGGCGCTCTTCGAAATCCAGCCCCTTATGCGCCAGCGAAAGCACGGTTTTCCAGCAATGGGGAGAAAACGGCCGTGAGCTATCGCTTCCGCAAAGTGAATATAAGGTTCTGGAGGTCGTCATAGGCTGCACCCTCTTCTGCTACATCGATGATGAGATATAAAAACGACCACCGCGTGAAATCAAATCAGGATTTGTCATACTACTGATCAAAAAACGCTTCCGGCGCGTAACCGTCCCTTCCACGGGAATTTGGGTCTCGCGGCGATGAAAACCTCACCAGGTTTAGCCTATTTAAACCGTTGCTTGTAAGAATAATCGTGTTCAACAATCGGTTATCGCCGGTGCATTCATAATCTATTGGTATTGGGGCTGTCAGTGACGTCAACAGCGGGCGATAAAAAACGCGAACAGGCAAGGAACGGTCTCGTCTTTACGAAAATCGCTCAGTTCATCGACAAGATGAATATTGCGCCGCTGCCGCGAAACTACGAACTGATTTACGAAATATTGTCGGGGCACAACCCGGCGATGGGACGCGATATTCTCGCCCTTGGCAACGCGCCGCAACAGCATGAAATCGATATTGTCGGCCAGAGACACAATCTGCCGGGTTTTTCGAAGATCGAGGCCGAGCAGATGGCAGCGACGGCTTTTGAAACGCTGAAGCAGATTTCCGCGCGGCTGGAAGCCGGCCTGCAACGCACCGAAACATTCATTTCCAGTCTTTCCGGGCAAGATCACTCCGAGCTGCCTGCAACGGAGCGGCTTGCGCAATTGATCGGCGATATTCACGAGGAACAAACGAGCCTCCGGCATTTCGTTTCCATGGGGCTGATGAAAATCCGCGAGGTTGAGAAAAGCCGGACCGATCTTCAGGCGAACTCCCTGCGTGATGCCTTGACGGCGCTTCCCAACCGGGCGGCTTTCCTCGAGAAGCTCGGCGACCTGTTTTCGGGCGATCAAGGAGCATCCGCCACATCGCTTGTGCTGCTCAACATCGACCATTTCCGCGAAATCAACGGCAAATACGGCCCCACCGCTGGCAACAAGGCGCTGCGCCGGCTGGCAGCGCTTTTCCGCAAGACGATCAAGAAGGACGATTTCGTTGCCCGCATCGGCGGAAACGAGTTCGCTTTTCTGTTTGCTGGCGTCTCGCAAAATACAGCTGAAGCAATTGCAGAGCGGTTGCGGCAGAACGTCGAGGCGCTGCGTTTCGTCACCAGTGAGGGCGACGGCGAGCATCTGACCGTCTCGATCGGCGTTGCGGCAGTGGACTGCACCACGACATCAGCCGAATTTTTCAGCCATGCCGAGCTCGCCCTGCTATCCGCACGCTGCGGCACGCGCAATTGCGTCATAGGCTACTCCCGGGACGTGGCTCAACACAGCCGCAGCAGCTATCTGGCACAGCTCGGCTGTTGAAGCTGCATATCTGATCTGGTGTGGCGCGCGCGCTCTTGCCTTGGCCACGCAGTTCGGCCAAAACGGCGCCATGATTACGATTACCGATCTCTCCGCCCGCATCGCCGGCCGCCTGCTTCTCGACCACGCCAGCGTGACGCTTCCGGCTGGCGTGAAAGTGGGCCTCGTTGGCCGCAACGGCGCCGGCAAATCCACTCTTTTCCGGGTCATCACCGGTGACTTTTCAGCGGAAAGCGGTTCGGTAACGATCCCGAAACTGGCGCGCATCGGCCAGGTTGCGCAGGAAGCGCCGGGAACGGAAGAATCGCTGATTTCCATCGTGCTTTCCGCCGACAAGGAGCGCAGCGCGCTGCTGGCCGAGGCGGAAACCGCAACAGACCCGCACCGGATCGCCGAAATCCAGGTGCGGTTGGTCGATATCGACGCGCATTCGGCCGAAGCCCGCGCGTCCAGCATTCTTGCCGGTCTTGGCTTCGATCACGAGGCGCAGCTTCGCCCCGCCTCCTCCTTCTCCGGCGGCTGGCGCATGCGCGTGGCGCTGGCATCCGTGCTGTTTGCCGAACCCGACCTCTTGCTGCTCGACGAGCCGACCAACTATCTCGACCTTGAAGGCACGCTCTGGCTGGAAGACTATATCCGGCGTTACCCACATACCGTCATCATCATCAGCCACGACCGCGATCTCCTGAACAATGCCGTCAATTCCATCGTGCATCTGGACCAGAAGAAACTGACCTTCTATCGCGGCGGTTACGACCAGTTCGAGCGCCAGAAAGCCGAAGCAGACGAATTGCAGATGAAGGCGAAGGTGAAAAACGACGCCGCGCGCAAACATCTGCAAAGCTTCATCGACCGTTTTCGCGCCAAGGCCACCAAGGCGCGTCAGGCGCAGAGCCGTATCAAGGCGCTGGAGCGCATGGGCACCGTCGCCGCCGTGATCGAGGACCACGTCCAGCCGATTACGTTCCCGGAGCCGGAAAAACAGCCCGCCTCACCTATCGTCGCCATCAATGGCGGTGCCGTGGGCTACGAGCCGGGCAAATCCATTCTGAAGCAGCTCAATCTCCGGATCGACAATGACGACCGCATCGCGCTGCTCGGTTCCAACGGCAACGGCAAATCGACCTTTGCGAAATTCATCTCCGGCAGGCTTGCGCCGCAGGCGGGCGATCTTCGCATCGCCCCCGGCCTGAAGATCGGTTTCTTTGCGCAGCATCAGCTGGACGATCTCGTGCCGGACCAGACACCGGTCGAACATGTGCGCAAGCTGATGCCGCTGGCGTCCGAAGCGCAGGTGCGGGCACGGGTGGCGCAGATGGGCCTTGCGACGGAGAAGATGGCGACGGCGGCGAAAGACCTGTCCGGCGGTGAAAAGGCCCGGCTGCTGATGGGACTTGCGGCCTTCCATGCGCCAAATCTGCTCATCCTCGACGAACCGACCAACCATCTCGACATCGACAGTCGCCGGGCGCTGATCGAGGCGCTGAACGACTATAACGGCGCCGTCATCCTCATCTCGCACGACCGGCATCTCATCGAGGCAACTGTCGACCGCCTGTGGCTGGTGGCCGATGGCACGGTGAAGACGTTCGAAGGTGACATGGAGGAATATCGCGACCTCGTCGTCTCTTCCGGAAAAAAGAAGGAAGAGAAGACAGAAGCCGCCGCCGACCAGACATCGAAAGCCGACCAGCGCAAGGCCAACGCCGAAAAACGCGCCCAGCTTGCGCCGCTGAAGAAAAAGATCAATGAAATCGAATCTTTGACGGCGAAGCTTGAGAAAATGATTCAGGCGCTCGACAAGGAACTGGCGGACCCGGCCTTGTACGAAAAGGCACCTGCCAAGGCCGCGCAGAAAGTCAAAGAGCGTGGCGAAGCCGCGAGCAAGCTTTCGGACGCCGAGGAGCAGTGGCTGATGCTTTCAAGCGAATATGAGGATGCGATGGCGCAGTGATGCGTCATGATGCTCGTGCGAAAAGCTAAGCGCATTCCCTGCGAGGCTGCAGCCGCTCGAGCGGCACGGCGGGCGAATAAAGATAGCCCTGACCGAAACGGATTCCCATCTGCATGAGCAGCCTGCTCTGCTCTTCCGTTTCTATACCTTCCGTCACCAGCGTGGCGCCGTAACGTTCGGCGCTTTCGAAGGCGAGCGCGATGGCCTCCCTGAACCGCGACTGTTCAAGCCGGGACGTCATCCAGTGATCGATCTTGACCTCCTCGAAGGGGAACCTCGCAAGCAGGGTGAGTGCCGCATAACCGGTGCCAAAATCATCGAGCGCCAGCCGCACGCCCGCTTCGCTCAGCCTGTCGAAATTCTGCTGCACGATGTCGATAGCCGGTATCCTGCTCATCTCCGTCACCTCGATCGACAGACGGTGCGCCGGGACCCCCATCTCGTTCAAAAAGGCCACAACCCGCTCTCCGAAGCCCGCAGTGGCAAAAGACGATGCGGAAATGTTCACCGCCAGATGAAAGTCCGGGTCGAGGCCCCGCAGATCGATGAGATCGCGGACGACGGCTTCGATCGTCGACCATTCAAACTCCACCAGCAGCCGGTGACGCTCGGCAATCTCCAGCACATAATAGGGCGAAAGCGGCTGTCCGCGCGCATCCACAGCCCGTAAAAGAGCCTCCGCGCCAATCATGCGGCGATTGTACATTTCGAATTTCGGCTGATAAAATATCGGCGGCTTGCCGGATCTGATCCAGTTGACCAGCATCTGGCGCACCCCCTCGTCCCGCGTGGCCTTATCGGCAAAGGAGAAGGGGAATATCTGCACCGGATTTTCGCTTCCCCTCAGCGCAAGACTAAGCTGCCGGAGGAAGGAAGCCACGTTCTGCCGGGAAAGCTTATCCAGATTAGCAGCACCTATTTTCAGATGCGGCACCGGCTCGGCGTCTGCAGACCGTGAAAATGTACTTAGCCCGTCATGGAGGCGCATCATCAGCCTTGTGCTTTCCGACTTCTCGAGCGAAATCCCCGCAATGACGACTGCAAGGGTGGTATCGCCGAACATGAAGCTACGCGGTGCATTGGAGCTCGACAGGAGGCCGTTGTCGGTGTTGCAGATTTCCTGTGCCAGCCTCGGCCAGAAAAGATCGCCCCAATCCTCGCCCTGGCAGGCGGCGACATCGGCGATATTGACGATTTCTATGAGAAGGAGAGCGTGCGGAACGGCCGGCTCCTGCCGCATTACGGCTTCGATATGGTCTTTGAGGGCGCGCCTGTTGGGCAGGCCCGTCAACGAATCCGTCCGCGCCGCAGCATCGCGTTTTCTTGCCTCCTCACGCGCCCGCGCCTCGCTGCGCAGCAACAAAAACAGACAGGCGATCATCGGCAGCCCGACCAACGAGCCGAAGATGCGACGTCCGACGTTACTGAGAAAAACCTCCTGATTTATCATGCTGAGACTGTAGGTCACGCAAACAGCGAACAACGCCGCGAAAATCCTGACCGCAAATACGCCGAAGACCTCGCGGGCGCCGAGTTCAGTAAGACTGCGATTGCGCATCCAGCCATACATCAGCATCCCGAAAGCCGAGATGATGCTCATATCCAGAAATGCAGCCCCAAAGAGTGCCGGACCACCGAACAAAAGCCGCCCGGCGGAGACGAGCGCCAGACTGATCAAACCGCCTTGCCAGGACCCCAACACGCCAGCCAGGAACAGCAGGTCAGAGCGGATATAGGGCTTGGAAGGCAGCTTGATGAACTCGGATACCAGCAGCGTCAGCAAAAAACCGGTAACTCCGAAGATGATGCCGTAGTAGATTTTATAACGAGCGTCATCGAGAGCGATGTTTCGCTGCAGAAGGATCAGCACTGACACCATGCCGACAAGGGCCGCAGCCTGGAGCAGCAGGAACGGCAACTCGGCGGCTGACGCGGCCGCTTGGGCGGCGATCAATTCCATCATCTCTGCATGTCCCCCGGTCATTACTTATTCTGTCGCCGTGATTCCGGCGTTTGACCTTCACAAATCCCGCGTTTACGCAGGAAAATCAGTACATATAGCCAATCGCTCCACACGACCTGTCGCTCCATCGCGGGCTGCCCTCGGGCGAAATCACCGGACAGGAGCCAGCAGCGAGTGACTGATAAGTCACGAGTTCGGGTACCTCCTCACCGCCGGCGTCGGACAATGCCGAGCAGGAAAATCAAGCAACGGAGCGAAGCGCCAACCAACAACCGGACGAAAAAACCAACGAGATAGTCTACCGCACGAATTTTACGTCGACCTTAAAGAACGGAGTGTAGATAACGATGCAAGAATTACGCTGTATGTATTTATTTGACAATTGCCTTCGCTGAAATCCTGACAAAATCCATATAAAGATGTATTTTCAATTTTAATTATCATACTTTTAATACTGAAATTTAAATTGATTTACATGTAAAATATACATTAATATTTCGGAACGTAACTTCAAGTTCGAATCTTAAAGGCATTAAGTTATAAAAATCAATACTTTTAAATTTGAAAGAATATTTTCACATTTCAAATATTAGGCAACATAAAATATGCATACCGATTTTTGCCATACCCTTACGCACGGAAAAAAGACGAGACCTGCAAGGACGATCGCCTTGCTCCTTTGAGCGTTTCTGTTAAAAAACTCGTAAAGTCACACTTTATCCCACGCATCATACAAATGGGTTCCACTTCATGTCAGCCACCAAGCTTGCCATCGTCGGCGTCGGCAAAATCGTTCGCGACCAGCACCTTCCCGCCATCGCAGGCAATCCGGATTTTGAATTGATCTGCACGGCCAGCCGCCACGGTACCGTGGATGGCGTCGCTTCTTACGGCACCATCGAGACCATGCTCGAGGCCGTCGAGGATATCGAGGCCGTATCGCTCTGCATGCCGCCGCAGTACCGTTACGAGGCTGCTTATGCGGCGCTGAATGCCGGCAAGCACGTTTTCCTCGAAAAGCCGCCGGGCGCAACGCTTTCGGAAGTTCAGGATCTCGTTCGCCTTGCGGATTCGAAGGGTCTTTCGCTATTTGCAAGCTGGCACTCGCGTTATGCGCCGGGCGTTGAAGCTGCAAAGGCGTTTCTGGCCTCGACAAAAATCGACAGCGTGCATGTCATCTGGAAAGAGGATGTGCGCCACTGGCACCCCAACCAGGCATGGATCTGGCAGGCGGGCGGTCTCGGTGTGTTCGATCCCGGCATCAACGCGCTGTCGATCATCACCCACATCCTGCCCCGCGCGCTGTTCCTGACCAAGGCAACGCTTGAGTTCCCGGAAAACCGCGACGCGCCCATCGCTGCCGAGCTGCATTTTTCCGACGTGACGAAAATGCCCGTGCGCGCCGAGTTCGACTGGCGCCAGACCGGCAAGCAGAGCTGGGATATCATTGCCGAAACGGCGGCCGGGCAGATGGTGCTTTCGGAAGGCGGCGCGAAGCTCTCCATCAATGGCGAGCAGGCAGTGTCGGAACCCGAGCGGGAATATCCGGCGCTCTACGAGCGTTTTGCGGAAATCATCAAGGCCGGACGCTCTGATGTCGATCTTGCGCCGTTGACCCATGTGGCCGATGCCTTCCTGCTCGGCCGTCACAAATTCGTGGATTCTTTCTACGACTGAGAAGTCGAAAGGCTTTTGGAAGCCTTCCGGAAGACAGGTGCATCAAAGGGCGCGGCTGACGAAACGGTCGCGCCCTGACTTTTTTGCCTGATACAGTGCCTCGTCTACGCTGCGCAAAAGCGTGGCGCGGTCAGCACCGGCCTGAGGGGCGATGGCGCCGCCAATGCTGAGACGCGCACCGACCGCCTGCCCGTCAACATCAAAGGGTTCACGGAAGGCCGCCAGAAGCCGGTCTGCCAGTCCGTTCATCACCTCAGACCTGCTGGGACGGGGTATGAAAATGGCGAATTCGTCGCCCCCCATGCGCACCACCGTATCTTCGCTGCGGATCGAATTACGAATGCGGTCGGCGGCGGCGGTGAGCACCCGGTCACCCGCCGGGTGGCCGAACGTGTCATTGATCGCCTTGAAACCGTCCAGATCGAGATAGAGCACGCCGAAGGCCTCGTTCTCACGCAGGGCCGCGCCGAGCTGGCCATCGACAATCGCCTCCAGCGCCTTGCGATTGTAAAAGCCGGTCAACGGATCAGTCATCACCGCATCCCGCAATTCACGCTCCGCCAGACTCATTGTGAAGTTGGCCTTCTGTAGACGCAGGAGTGCGGCCGCCAGCAGCGCGAAGTGCTTCAGATTGTCAATTTCGCTGTGAGAGAATTTTCTCGGCACCGTATCGACAAGGCAAAAGGCGCCGACCACAAGACCCGGTTCCAGCTCAATCGGCGCGCCGGCATAGGAACGCAATCCGGGACCGCCTTTCACATAAGACATGAAGCGGAAATCCGGATGCTGGGTCAGATCGGAAATGACCACGACATCCTGCCTGGCAATTACTCGGTTGCAGATCGACAGATCGCGCGGGCATTCCGAAAGTTGCATTCCCGCCTGTTCGGCAATATGGAGCCAGTCCTCATCGACGATATGGACGGCCGCACGCGGGACGTCAAAGACGCCCTGCCCCAATCGAGACAGCACTTCCAGTTCCGGCATCTCGGCATTCTTGACGGACATGATTGACCGCACCGCGACAAGACGCTCTATTTCCCCGTCGGGCCGTGAAATCGCCTGTCCCATGATGATGTCCTTCTGCTGTTTCGTCTGTGGCAGCCGCCACCTTCCGTCACCTGTCGGCCGGATCAGACAGCTATGTCCGATTCGGCTCATAATGCGAAAACCGACAGGCGGCGCCACATGCGAATTTTTGCCAGTCTTTTTGTGTGGGGAGCTGTGATCAGGCCTTCTTCTGCCAGCGGCCTTCCGGCGATTGCTGCCAATAGGTCAGCGCATGACCTTCGGTCTTCAGCCTTTTCCAGTGATTCCGCGCCATTTCCAGCTGGTAGGCATCGTATCCGTCGAACATGAACACTATCCGCTCATAGCCCTCCACCGCTGGCGGTTCGGCACCGTCGACCAGAAAGCGGACACTCGCCTCGTTACCGTTCGCATCCGACGCCGTCAAAAGAATCGGCTGGTTTTGCGGCGAGGCAGAGGTATCCGTTGCGTGCGGCAGAAAACTGTCGTCACGAAAGGTCCACAGATGCGTGTCGAGGAAATCGCGGCGCTCCTCGTCCACCGTCTGGATCGCGACCTTCCAGCCGCGTTCCAGCGATTTTTCGAGCAAGGGCGGCAATGCATCCTCCAGCTTGGATTCCGTCAGATGGTAGAACAGGATTTCAGTCATCTGCGGACTTGCAGCTCCGGTCGCATCAATCTTCGTAGTGGGCGCGAACGAGTTCGTTCAGCAGCCGCACACCGTAGCCGGATCCCCAGGACTGGTTGATCTCGGTCATCGGCGAACCCATGGCGGTGCCGGCGATATCGAGATGCGCCCAGGGTGTTTCGCCCACGAAACGCTTGAGGAACTGAGCGGCGGTGACCGAGCCCGCCAGACGGCCGGAGCTGTTCTTCATGTCGGCGAATTTGGAATCAATAATCTTGTCGTAATCCTTGCCGAGCGGCATGCGCCACAGCTTCTCCGCCGTAACATCGCCCGCCTGCGAAAGACGTGCAGCCAACTCGTCGTCATTCGAGAAAAGGCCAGCCTGAAGATTGCCGAGAGCAACCGTGATCGCTCCCGTCAAGGTGGCGAGGTTGATCATGAATTTCGGGCTGAAACGCTCCTTGGTGTACCAGAGTGCATCAGCCAGAACCAGCCGGCCTTCGGCGTCGGTATTGATGATCTCGATTGTCTGGCCGGACATGGAGGTGACGATATCGCCGGGACGCTGGGCGTTACCATCAGGCATGTTCTCCACCAGACCGATGACGCCGATCACATTGGCTTTCGCCTTGCGGGCCGCAAGCGTGTGCATGAGGCCGGTCACGGCGGCAGCGCCACCCATGTCGCCCTTCATGTCTTCCATGTTAAGGCCGGGCTTCAGCGAGATACCGCCGGTATCGAACACGACGCCCTTGCCGACGAAGGCGATAGGCTCGTCCTTCTTGGAGCCGCCGTTCCACTGCATGACCGCAAGCCGGGGCGGACGCGCCGAACCCTGCGCCACACCGAGAAGCGCGTTCATGCCAAGCTTCTTCAGCTCCTTCTCGCCGAGAATTTCGACCTCGACACCGAGCTTCTTCAACTCTTCGGCCTTTTCGGCGAACTCGACAGGACCGAGAACATTCGGCGGCAGGTTGACGAGATCACGCGCCAGGACAACGCCGCCCGCGACGGCATCCGACACGGCAAAGGCCTTTTCCGCCTCCTGATGGACTGCCGTCACGATGACGATTTCTACTTTCTTCGGCGACTTCTCATCATCGGATTTCTTCTTGGTCTTATAGGCATCGAAGCTATAGGCGCGCAGCAGCAGGCCAAGCGCAAAATCCGCAGCCGCCTGCGCACCGACATCGACGCCCGGGGCATCGAGATAGATGGCGACCTTGTCCGCCTTCCTGAAATTGGCGGCAGCAATGCCGCCGGCGCGCAGCCAGTCATGGGCGACAAGTTTCGCCGGCTTGCCGAGGCCAATGACGAGAAGCCGGTCGGCATTCGAGCCCTGCGGCGCAATCACGTCGAGTGTCGTCATGGACTTTGCGGAAAAGCCCGAGATCTTTGCCGCCCGTTCAAGCACGCCGCCCGGATCGGCTTCCGATGCGCCGGCAGCTGCCTGCGCCTCACCCGAGGCTTGCAGCACAACGGCAAGGGTATTTTCAAGCGAGGCGGAATTGGCGAAAGAAATATCGAATTTGGCGGACATGTTTTCCTGCTCTTCGTGGATAACTTGCGTGTGCGCCCGATCATGGCCTTTTCGGCCCCCGGCGCAACCCTGCATTTTTAAAGGCTCACATTCTTTAAAGGCCGACATTCGCTAAAGGAAAGGCATTTTTGTGGAATGGCCGATCGCGTCATGAAACCGACAGCTTGTTCCACAAAAAGACACAGGCGGTGGAAAAATCATCGTGCAAAACATATTTGTGAGCGTGCCGGAATAGCCAATTGCAAACGATGCGATTAGATAGGCGGAAATCCGGCGAGCGATCGCGCAGAAAAACAATGTCGACAAGGGCAGTATGAAGCTTCTCGAGAACTATATCCTGCGACGGACAACGCAGATGTTTCTGGTCGCGCTGCTGCCGGTGCTGGCCATCATCTGGACCATCCAGGTTCTCCAGAGAATCAACCTCGTCACCGATACCGGCCAGTCGATGGGTTCCTTCATGGCGCTGGCGACGATGATCCTGCCGACGCTGATCCCCGTCGTGTTGCCTTTCGCCCTCGTCATCGGCATCACCCAGACATTCACGGCGATGAACAACGATTCCGAGCTTGCCATCATCGATGCGGCAGGATCGTCGCGCTCTGTGATGTTTCGCCCGGTTATCATTCTGGCTGCCGTTCTAAGTGCGCTTTCCTTCACCATCACCAACTTCATCGAGCCGCCTGCCCGAAATTCGGCCAGGCAGATGGTGGCGGCTGCCTATGCCGACCTCCTCTCGTCGGTGATCGAGGAAAAGACCTTCCGCGCTGTTCAGGACGGCCTCTATGTGCAGATCGCCCAGCGTCAGGGCCGTATCCTCAAGGGCCTGTTCGTCGCCGACCGCCGCGATCCGAATTTCGATCTTATCTATTACGCCAAGGAAGGCATGATCGATGAAAGCGGCACGTCGCTGACGATGCGCGACGGCGAAGTCCAGCAGAAGACACCTGATGGCAAGGTCTCCATCGTCAAGTTCCTGTCCTATGCCTTCGACCTTTCGACCATGTCGGAAAAGCAGACTTCCGAACCGTCGCTTTCTCCGGGCGATGCGAGCCTCGGTTTCCTTCTCTCGCCAGACGAGAACAACGCGAGTTACAAGCGGTCTCCCGAAAGCTTCCGCAGTGAGCTGCACAAGCGCCTGTCGGACTGGATGTTCGCCTTCGCCTTCGCACTGATATCGCTGGTCATCGCCGCCGATGCGCGCTCGCATCGTGAAGCGCGGATGCATCCGATGGTCGCTGCGCTGGTGACGGCCTTCATGCTGCGCTGGCTCGGTTTTTACGTCACCAACCAGGTCAAGCAGAGCGCGGCTTTCATTCCGCTGGTCTATGCCGTGCCGGGTCTCAGCGGCGCCGCCGCCGCCTTTATTCTCATCACGGGCCGCAAGCCGAGAATGCCGAAGATCATCGCGGATACGGCCAGCCGTCTGCGCCGTCTTTTCTCCAGCCGGCTGGCGCGAAGCTCGGGGAGCGGCAACGCATGATTTTCAGCACCCTCGCCCGGTATTTCCTCAAACGGTATCTGATCACGGCCATCTGGTTCCTGCTCGGCGTATCGGCAATCATCTATCTTGCCGATTTCAGCGAAACGGCGCGGCGCATGTCCAGCGTGCCAGGCTATTCGGTTCCGGGCGCACTTGGCCTCACCGCGCTTCGTCTGCCGCTGATCTTGCAGCAGACTATTCCCTTCATCGCGCTCTTCGTCGGCATGACGACGCTGATCTCGCTCAACCGGCGTTACGAGCTCGTCGTCACGCGTGCGGCGGGCGTCTCCGCCTGGCAATTCATTCTTCCTTTTGTCCTTGGTGCGGTCTTTCTTGGAATCCTGTCCGTCCTCGTCCTCAATCCAATCGCTGCATGGGGCCAGAACCGCTCGCTGTCGATGGAGGCGGGCTGGCGTAACGAAGGCAGCGGCGGTCGCCAGCAGGACATCATTCCCTGGATGCGCCAGTCGAGTGGCGGCCAGGATACGATCATCGGCGCCAAGAGCTTCGAAGACAACGGAACCATGCTTCTCGATGTGGTTCTGATCCACCTCGACAAGGACGGAAACATTGTCTCCCGGCAGGACGCGAAGTCGGCAAAGTTGGAAGATGGTTACTGGCTTCTTAACGGCGTCGCGGAAACCCGCGCGGGACATGTGCCAGTTCGGCAAGAGAGCACGCGGATCAGTACCAATCTGAGACGGGAATTCGTTCAGGAACGCATGACACAGACGGAAACCGTTGCTTTATTTGATCTTTCTCACAAGATCGAAGTTGCAAAGTCTTTTGGACTGTCTTCGAAAGCGCTTGAGACGCAGTATCATTTCCTGCTATCGACGCCCCTGCTTCTGGTTGCGATGACCTTGATCGCCGCGACAGTTTCATTAAAGTTCAGCCGCTTCGCCCAGTCGCGCTCCGTGATTCTGGGTGGAATCGTTTCCGGCTTCGTGCTTTATGTAGTAACCGTGCTCGTAAGGGCATTCGGGAGTGGTGGCGTTGTCCCTCCCACCGTCGCGGTCTGGGTTCCAGTCATCGTGGCGTTGGCTTTGGGGGCAACCATTCTGCTTCATCAGGAGGACGGCTAGTGGCGGTATATGACCGCGGGAATATCAGGCGGCTTTGGACGGCCCTTCTGACAGGTGCCGCTGTGTGCGCATATTTGGCATCCAGCCCGGTCGCTTTCGGCCAGGGTGGCTTGCTTGCGCCCGGAAGCCAAGACGATTCGAAACTCCTGCTTACGGCAAATGAACTGACCTATAATCGCGATTCCCAGCGGGTCATCGCGAAGGGTGTGGTTCGCATGCATTATTCGGGCTACCGTATGGTGGCCCAGCAAGTGGAATATAATCAGCAGACGGGCCGCGTGATTGCGCATGGCAACATCGAGCTGATCGAGCCCGGCGGCAACAAGATCTATGCCGACGAGATGGATGTCACTGACGATTTCGGTCAGGGCTTCGTCAATGCGCTTCGCGTCGAGACCCCGGACAATACCCGCATCGCGGGTGAAAGTGCCGAACGGCTCGAAGGCGACCGCATGGTCCTCAATAACGGCGTCTATACCGCCTGTTTGCCCTGCGCCGAACGGCCCGAAAAGGCGCCGCTGTGGCAGGTCAAGGCTGAACGCGTCATTCAGGACGGCAAGACCCATACGATCCGGCTGGAAAAAGCCCGCTTGCAGCTTTTTGGCCATTCGATCGCCTATGTGCCGTTCCTGACGGTTCCGGACAATACGGTGAAGCGGAAGTCGGGTTTCCTGTTCCCGCAAATGAGCATTACCGACAACCTCGGTTTCGGCATCGGCGTGCCCTATTTTCAGGTTCTGTCCGACACCTCGGATGTGACCGTTACCCCGACCTATTACACGACGCAGGGTCTGCTTCTGCAGGCGGAACTGCGCCAGCGTTTCGAAACCGGCATGCACACCGTGACCGTCGCCGGCATCAGCCAGCTGAAGTCCGATACATTTACTGCCGGAACCAGTGACGCCCTCAACGACAATCGCGGCATGATTGCCAGCAAGGGTAACTTCTCCATCAATCCGCGCTGGGCGTTCGGTTGGGATGCCATGGTGCAGACCGACAACAACTTTTCGCGCACCTATGGGCTGAAGGGTTACAAGAACGACGTCCAGACCAATCAGATCTATTTGGCTGGCACAGGCGAGCGGAACAGTTTCGATGCCCGCGGCTATTATTTCAACGTTCAGGATACGGACAACAACGAGTCCAACGAACGCAAGCAGGCCATCGTTCATCCGGTTGTCGACTACCGTTATTTCGTACCGGATCCGATCTATGGCGGCGAACTTTCGCTGACCACCAACCTGACCAGCATCACCCGCCAGAAACAGGATGCCTACGCGCTTGGAGGCTATTCGCGGTTCAACGGGCTTGAAGGCAACTATACGCGTCTTTCCACCGAAGCCGAATGGAAGCGCACCTTCACGATGGATAGCGGCCTGCAGATCACGCCGATCCTTGCCGCCCGTGGCGATGCGCTATGGACGGATATGTCGGCGGCAAGCTTTACATCGGGTGGCACTTCCTATGCCTATCAGGGCATGATGCAGGACGATGCGGCGTTGCGCGGCATGGTAACCGGCGGTCTGGAAGTGCGTTACCCCTGGCTGTTCACGGCGCTTAACAGCAACCACGTGATCGAGCCGATTGCGCAGATTTTCGTGCGTCCGAACGAACAATATGCCGGCCGCTTCCCCAATGAAGATGCGCAGGCTTTCGTGTTCGACGCGACCAACCTGTTCGAACGTGACAAGTTCTCCGGTTTCGACCGGATCGAAGGCGGCACGCGCGCAAACATCGGCCTCCGCTACAACGGCACGTTTGACAATGGCTACGGCATTCGCGCCATTGCCGGCCAGTCTTTCCATCTGGCGGGCGACAATTCCTTCGCCTCTTACGATCTGCTCAATGTTGGTGCCAATTCCGGTCTCGAATCTGACCGGTCTGACTACGTCGCCATGGCAGCCTTCGATGCGCCGATCGGCCTATCGCTGTCGTCGAGCCTGCGCTTCGACAAGGACAATCTCGAGATCAACCGTTCCGAGACAGGCGTCAGCTATTCGGACCGCCGCCTCACCGGCAAGCTCAGCTATACGCAGGTCAAGGCGCAGCCGCAGTACGGCTACAATGAAGACCGCGATATCGTTCAGGCCTCCGGTACGCTGCGCATGGACGACAACTGGTCGCTGTTCGGCTCGATCAACTACGATCTGAACGGAAAATTTGCCGCCGAGCGCCGTATTGGCATTGCCTATCAGGATGAATGCACGATCTTGACGGTCAGCTACTCCGATGAGGGCAATATCACGTCCAGCCGGCAGGCCGCCAATGACTGGTCGATCAATGCCCGTCTGGCGTTCCGCACGCTCGGCGATGTCAGCATTGGCTCCGCAAACGAGGACTGGGCCGATATGGATATCGGCTGGAAACCGAACAATTACTGAGTTTAAAGGCAGGCCATACAGCATTGTGGCCTGCCTTTTTGCCATCCAGCCAGTAAAAGTCACGGTTTTGCCGCAACAACGCGCCAGGGTTCGTCCGGTATAGGACCATCGGGTTTCTTTCAACAAACCGACACATTGCCGTCTTGCAGATCGCGATGATATATACGTGGCAAATTCGCGGTGCGGATGCACAGGTGCAGATCTGAAAAGCCGGGGTAAGGAATATTCCCCATTGGCAGACAGAACAGATTGGCGGGACGGGGAAACAGAACCCCGCCCGACGAAAGGGAGAAGGATATGATGAATTTCGGAAAGACGGCTTTGCGTGGCGCTGCTTTCGCCTTTGCGATATTCGCCGTTCCCATGGCCGTTGCGCCCTTTGCCAGCCAGGCCTTCGCCGACAGCACGGTCAAGATCGTCGTCAACAAGACGCCCATCACCAATGACGATATTGCCAAGCGTGTCGCCTTTCTGAAGTTGCAGCGTCAATCCGGCAATCTCGCCGAAAAAGCGCGTGAGCAACTGGTTGATGAGGCGCTGAAGCGCGAAGAAATCGGCCGTGTGAAAATGTCCGTCAGCACCCAAGAAGTCGATGCGGCTTTTGCGCGCTTTGCTGCAAACAACAAGATGAACCCGCAACAGCTGACGCAGATCCTCGCCAAGGCCGGTGTCGGTGCGGACCATTTCAAATCCTTCATCGCCGTGCAGATGAGCTGGCCGCGCCTTGTGAACGCCCGTTATGGTGCGCGTGGCAAGATGTCTAACCAGGACCTCGTCACCCGCCTTAGGGAACGCGGCGACAAGCCGGTAACGACGGAATATTTCCTGCAACAGGTGATCTTTGTCGTTCCGGAATCGAAGCGCAATGCCATCACCGGCAAGCGCAAGGCTGAGGCTGAAGCCTCGCGCAAGCGTTATCCCGGCTGCGACCAGGCCATGACTTTCGCGGCCACCATGCGGGACGTGGCGATCAAGGATCTCGGACGGATTCTGGCGCCCGAACTGCCGGAAGAGTGGAAGCCTCTGGTGGAAAAGACCAAGGAAGGCGGCACCACAGGAACACGCGTGACCGAAAAGGGTGTCGAATATCTGGCAATCTGCAAGCAGCGTCAGGTTTCCGACGATTACGCAGCGGAAATGGTGTTCAAGTCCGAAGACCTGATGAAGGCCAAGGGTGGCGAAAACCCGAACGAGAAGAAATATATGGATGAGCTGCGCAAGAAGGCGCAGATCGTCAACACCTGATACGAGAGCCGGCCTTTCCGTGACACATGCATCCCTGCCGCTTGCCCTGACACAGGGAGATCCAGCCGGTATCGGCCCTGATATCGCCATTGCCGCCTGGGCCAAGCGCCGGGAGAACGGCGTAGCGCCCTTCATCTTCATCGGCGATCCCGATGTGGTGGCGAGCCGTGCGGCGCTGCTTGGTATACCGGTCAATATCGAGACCTGCGAAGCGGCGGATGCCCTCGGCGTGTTCGACCGTGCTTTTCCCGTTCTTCCTCTTCCCGTCGGTTTCGAGGTTCAGGCCGGCCAGCCGCATGTCGGAGCCGCTCATGCGACGATCAAGGCGATCGAGCTCGCCGTTGCCTTGACGGTCGAGGGCAAGGCTTCCGCCGTCGTCACCAATCCGATTGCGAAATCCGTGCTTTACGAAGCAGGCTTCGGTTTTCCCGGTCACACGGAATTTCTCGCCGATCTGGCTTTGCGTCTGACCGGCAAACAGGTGATGCCGGTGATGATGATTGCCGGACCCAAGGTCCGCGTCGTGCCGGTAACGATCCATATCCCCGTAAAAGAGGTGCCTTCGGCGCTGACGGAAGACCTCATCGTCACCACCTGCCGCATTATCGATGCCGATCTGCGGCAGAAATTCGGCATCGAGGCACCACGACTGGCGGTCGCCGGTCTCAATCCACACGCGGGTGAAGATGGGGCATTGGGCACGGAGGACCGCGATGTGGTTCACCCTGCGACCATACGGTTGCGGAAAGACGGGATCGACGCTTTCGGCCCCCTGCCCGCCGATACGATGTTCCACGATGCCGCCCGCAGGCGCTATGATGTCGCCGTCTGCATGTATCACGATCAGGCCCTTATCCCGGCCAAGGCGCTTGGCTTTGACGATTCCGTCAATGTCACGCTCGGCCTGCCCTTCATCCGCACCTCGCCCGACCACGGCACCGCCTTCGGCATCGCCGGCCAAGGCATTGCCAGCGAGACGAGCCTTGTCGCAGCGCTGAAGATGGCGGCGGAGATTTCTCTTCGCAGCCGGGTCGGCGCATAATGGCCGCCATAGACGGATTGCCGCCGCTGCGCGATGTCATTCAGCGCCATGGGCTCGACGCTAAGAAATCGCTCGGGCAGAACTTCCTGTTCGATCTCAATCTCACCCAGAAGATCGCCCGAACCGCTGGGCCGCTTGACGGCGTGACGGTCATCGAGGTTGGCCCCGGGCCTGGCGGCCTCACCCGCGCCATTCTATCGCTCGGTGCCAAAAAGGTTATCGCCATTGAGCGGGACAGCCGCTGCCTGCCGGCACTTGCGGAGATCGAAGCACATTATCCCGGACGTCTTGAGGTCATCGAGGGTGATGCGCTGAAGACCGATTTCGAGGCTTTGGTTCCCGCCGGCGAACCGGTGCGGATCATTGCAAACCTGCCTTACAATGTCGGCACGCAATTGCTGGTCAACTGGCTGCTGCCGAAAGAATGGCCGCCTTTCTGGCTCTCCATGACGCTGATGTTCCAGAAGGAAGTCGGCCAGCGCATCGTGGCGGAAGAAGGCGACAACCATTACGGCCGCCTTGGCGTTCTCGCCGGCTGGCGCACGGTTTCGGAAATGGCCTTCGACGTCCCGCCGCAGGCCTTCAGCCCACCGCCTAAGGTCACCTCGACGGTCGTGCATCTGCTGCCAAAGGAAAAGCCGCTGCCCTGCGATGTCGCGAAGCTCGAAAAGGTAACGGAAGCTGCCTTCGGCCAACGCCGCAAGATGCTGCGCCAGAGCGTGAAAAGCCTTGGCGGTGAAGTTCTGCTGGAAAAGGCAGGCATTGACGCGACACGGCGAGCGGAAACGCTGTCGGTCGAGGAATTTGTGACGCTGGCGAACTGCCTGTAATTGAAGGCGACGTTTCGGCACTTCTAACGCGGGTGACAGAATTAGGGAACAAGCGCGTGGAGAGTGCCGGTTTTCACTACAAGCTCCCCATTCCCGTCGGATCGCCTGATTGCGCGGTCGTGTTGCTACACGGTTCGGGAAGAACGGAGGAAGATCTCGCTTCGTTTGGCCGTGCCGTTTTTCCCAACGGCATTCTCTATGCTCCGAGAGGCATTGTGCCATGGGAAAATGGCTTTGCGTTTTTTCGCAGAAAGCCCGACAGACAACTCGATATCGACGACCTGAAACATCAAGCCGGCGGGCTTTGCCGGTTTATCGAATTCGTATTTCAGCAGACGGGGCAAAGACCCTTTCTCGTGGGATATTCAAACGGTGCGATCATCGCAGCTGAAACGATCTGCCAGAATCGTCATCTGTCGAGGGGTGCCATTCTGCTTCGGCCACTATCCCCCCGCAATAACGAGCATTTTCCGAAGCTCACCGGATATCCTGCGCTCCTGCTGGCAGGTGCACATGATGAGCGGCGGCATCGCGATGATGCGCCCCATTTGGCCGATCAATTTTCGACTGCGGGCGCGGATGTGGTACTGGAGACACTCGACACAGGCCATGGCTGGGCAGCAGACGCGGCAGACGAGCGGCTGTCCCGGCAATGGCTACGTCAGCGTTAGAGATAACACGCCGCTTTAACCGCCAAATCAGAGCTGCGGTTCTTCCGCAAGCAGTCCGCGCACGAAATCGAACATGCCATGGCGGCGGTCGCGGCGCACACGTTCGGCCTTGACTATCGCTTCTACGGCCTCGAAGGCCGCCTGCAGGTCGTCGTTGAGGATGACGTAGTCGTAATCGCGCCAGTGCTCGATCTCGGCGCGGGAATTGAGAAGCCGGGTCTGGATCACCGCTTCGGTGTCTTCGGCGCGGCGGTGCAGGCGCGATTGCAGCTCGGTCATGGTTGGCGGCAGGATGAAGATCGACACGACGTCGGCCTTCATCTTGTCCTGAAGCTGCTCGGCGCCCTGCCAGTCGATGTCGAACAGCATGTCGCGTCCGGCCGCCATCGCCACTTCCACCGGCTCGCGCGGCGTGCCGTAGAAATTGCCGTGAACCTCTGCCCATTCCAGAAGCTCATCGCTGTCACGCAGGCGCTCGAAGTCGCGCTTGGAGATGAAGTGGTAGTGGATGCCTTCAATCTCGCTCTGGCGGCGCGGGCGCGTCGTCACGCTGACGGACAGGCTGATGTTCTTGTCCTTGTCGAGCAGGTTGCGCGCAATCGTGGATTTACCAGCGCCCGATGGCGATGAAATCACCAGCATCAGCCCTCTGCGGGCAATCGTAACAGGGGAATTGTTCACCGGAACCATGGGTCTACTCCAGATTTTGGACCTGCTCGCGGAACTGGTCGATAACCACTTTCAGCTCTATGCCTGCTGCGGTTACCGCACTGGCGTTCGATTTGGAACAGATTGTATTCGACTCGCGGTTAAATTCCTGTGCAAGAAAATCGAGCTTGCGGCCAACCGGCCCGCCATGAGCCAAAAGTTCGCGCGATGCCTGGACATGTGCGTGTAGCCGGTCGACCTCTTCGCGCAGATCCGCCTTGGTAGCGATCAGTGCGGCCTCGGCGTGCAGGCGGTCGCGATCGAGCCCGTGCATGCCATCGCCAATAAGGGCAATCTGCTGGGCAAGCCTTGCCGCGATCTGTTCCGGCTGGCGGGAAGGATCGTTTTCGATGAGGTTCACGAGTTGCTCGATCCTGTCGATCTGCCCGGACAGGATGGCAAACAGGGAAGCCCCTTCCCGCTCGCGCATGTCCTTCAGCTTCTCGACGGCGGCGGCAAAGCCCGCAAGCACGTCAGTGTTGCGCGCGGCCTGCGCCTCGGCATCATCTTCCGCCTCGCGAAAATCGACGAGCCCGCGCAGCGACAGCAGCGTATCGAAGCTCAGCGGCTTGTCGTCGACGACGTCACCCAGTTCTTTCTTGAGAGCGAGAACTGCAGCAAGAGCATCGCGGTTGATCACTGCCTCCAGCCGGTTTTCCGCAATCGCCAGCGTCAATCCCGCCTGAACATTGCCGCGGGAAAGATGCTGTGCCGCGATTTCCCGCAGGCCCGTTTCCAGCGCTTCCAGACCGTTTGGCAGGCGCAGGCGCACGTCGAGCCCCTTGCCGTTCACCGAGCGCAATTCCCACGCCCAGCGGTAACGGCCGGAGGTTCCTTCGCTGCGCGCGAACCCGGTCATCGATTGCAATGTCATATTCAGAAAGCCCCCATCATGCCGTGCAAAAAACCGGGCCTTGCAATGACAAGGCCCGGTCAGAACTATCAGTTATTGGCCGGTTTTTCCGCCTCGGTGCCGCCGGGCTGACCATCCACGACAACATCGGGATTGGCGCCGGAAGCCGCTTTTTCGGCCTCGATCTTGCGCCAGCGGCGCACATTGGCGTTATGTTCGTCCAGCGTCTTCGCAAACACATGGCCGCCGGTGCCATCGGCAACAAAGTAGATGTCATCGGTGCGCCACGGGTTAGCAACCGCCTCGAGTGCGGCCCGGCCCGGATTGGCGATGGGAGACGGCGGCAGGCCCTTGATGACATAGGTGTTGAACGGCGTCTGCTTTTGCAGGTCCGACTGGTAGATCGGACGGTCGGAGGGTTTGCCGTCGCCGCCAAAGAGACCGTAGATGATCGTCGGGTCGGATTGCAGGCGCATGCCCTTCTTCAGCCGGTTGTAGAACACCGAAGCGACATGGGCGCGCTCGTCGTCCTTGCCGGTTTCCTTCTCCACGATCGAGGCGAGCGTCACGAATTCCTCGACCGTCTTGATTGGCAGGTCGGGGTCACGACGTTCCCAGATCATGTCGATCAGCTTCTCCTGCGCCGCACTCATCTGGTTGATGATTTCCTCACGCTTCGTACCACGGGTAAAGCGATAGGTATCGGGGCGAAGGCTGCCTTCCGGCGGCAGGGTGGCGGGCAATTCGCCATCCAGCACCTCGTCGGCGGCAAGCCGCGCGAACATTTGCTTGACGGTCAGACCTTCCGGCAACGACACGGAATAAAGGATCGATTTGCCGGACTCCAAGAGCATCATGATATCCTTCATGGATGCGCCGGCCTTGATTTCGTATTCGCCCGCCTTCAGCGTCTGGTCCTTTTGCAGGTAGCTGCCCGTCATCAGGCGGAAAACACGGGCATTGGATACGACGTCATTGCGCTCGAGATTATTAGCGATCTCGATGAGGCCTGCGCCGTTGCGCACCGTGAAATGTGTGTTCGTCTGAAGCGGACCGGGCTCCTGGAACGCATTGATCATGTAATAGAAGGCTGCGACAGCAAGCACACAGACGGCAACCGCAAGCGTCATCAGAAAATTCAGGAAGATCACCAGCTGGCCATGGGCCTTGCGGGAGCGCTTCGGTGGAGCCGGCACCTTTTCCGGCCGAAGCGCTTCGGTCGGGGATTTCGGGATGATCGGGCCGCGATTGCCCTCACCCGCGCCGTCTCGTCCGTATGGTCCCTGGCTGTTCTGGTTCGTGTCGCTCACCGTCGGTCCTTTTCAGTTCGGCGTTGTCAGCGCTTTTTGCGCAGGTAATGCGGCAAAAACAGGTTCGGAATGCCTTCCTGCACCACATAGAGACATCGTGAAGACCTCATTGTCCTCCTTCACGAATCGTCGTTTCCGGCAAAGCCGGTCAAAGAAAGCCATCTGCGGCGGGAAATTCATCCGCAGCAGCAAATCATTCCGAAACCGGCAAACCGTCTTCCGTAAACGACTACAATATCGGCGCGAAAATCGAAATGGCTTTCGCAAGCCGCAATGCGTTCTTCAAAGAAGAGCGCTCTCAGGCACCCGGCGGGAGGGAGCCGCACCCGCTTTAGGCGGTTTGCGGCGCCGGGTTTTCGTCGTGATTTATGCTTCGTAGCGACGCAGTACGAGGGAGGCGTTGGTGCCGCCAAACCCGAAGGAGTTCGACAAGGCGACGTTGACCTGCCTCTTGCGCGCCTTGTGCGGCACCAGATCGATCTTCGTCTCTACGTCGGGATTGTCGAGGTTCAGCGTCGGCGGAACGATGTTGTCGCGGATCGCAAGCGTGGCGAAAATCGCCTCGATAGCGCCAGCTGCTCCGAGAAGATGGCCGGTGGCCGACTTTGTGGAAGACATGGAAATCTTCGACGCCGCGTCACCAACCAGCCGCTCGACCGCGCCAAGCTCGATCGTATCGGCCATGGTGGAGGTGCCGTGGGCGTTGATGTAGTCAATATCGTCAGGCGTCAGGCCGGCGCGCTTCAGCGCCATCGCCATGCAGCGGTACGCGCCATCGCCATCTTCAGACGGTGCAGTGATGTGGTAGGCGTCACCGGAAAGGCCGTAACCGACGACTTCGGCATAAATCTTTGCGCCGCGCGCCTTGGCATGTTCCAGCTCTTCCAGAACGACGATGCCGGCACCTTCGCCCATGACGAAACCGTCACGGTCGCGGTCATAGGGACGGGATGCCTTCTGCGGATCGTCGTTATGCTGGGTGGAAAGCGCCTTGCAGGCGGCAAAGCCGGCAAGCGCGATGCGGCAGACCGGCGATTCGGCACCACCTGCGACCATGACCTCGGCATCGCCGAACGCGATCATCCGGGCAGCATCGCCGATGGCATGCGCACCGGTCGAGCAAGCCGTCACTACGGCGTGGTTCGGACCGCGCAGCTTGTGACGGATGGAAACGTGGCCGGAAACCAGGTTGATCAGACGGCCGGGAATGAAAAATGGAGAAATGCGGCGGGGGCCCTTGTCGCGCAGCGTATAGCCCGCCTCGACAATACCTTCCAGACCGCCAATGCCGGAGCCGATCAGAACGCCCGTAGCGATCTGGTCCTCGTCCGTTTCGGGATGCCAGCCGGCATCCGCAAGCGCCATGTCGGCGGCGGCCACACCGTAAAGGATGAACGGATCGATCTTGCGCTGCTCTTTGAGTTCCATCCAGTCATCGGCATTGAACGTGCCGTTGGAGCCATCGCCGACGGGAATGCGACAGGCAATCTTTGCGGGCAAGTCTTCGACTTCGAACTCAGTCACGAGACGGGCACCGTTCTGGCCGGCAAGCAGCCGTTCCCAGGTGATTTCCGTTCCGCATCCAAGAGGAGATACCATGCCGGTACCGGTGATAACGACACGCCTCATCGCCAACGCTCCGCCCTTATCCAAATCATCGGTCTTTTTGCAACGCCACACACCATGGAATGGCGGGAACAGGCGCTGCACCATTTTGAATGTCCGCATAATCTTCCGCAGGCCAGAGCCGGTTCGGAAACTTATGCAGTCGTCAGGACGCACGTCTTTCGGGCGCGTTCTGTTTCACGATAAAATATTGGCCCGGACAAGCCGGGCCAAGACGGGAGGTTGTTACACCTCCCCAATACAGGTCGATCAGGCCTGGGCCTTCTCGATGAACTTGACAGCGTCGCCAACAGTCAGGATCGAGTCAGCTGCGTCGTCGGGGATCTCGACGCCGAATTCTTCTTCGAAAGCCATGACCAGTTCAACGGTATCGAGCGAATCAGCGCCCAGATCGTCAATGAAGCTTGCGCCTTCAACAACTTTGTCGGCGTCGACGCCCAGATGATCAATTACAATTTTCTTTACGCGTTCTGCGATATCGCTCATGTCGGTTTCCTCGACCTTTATTTTGAAGGGAATGCCTTACGGCACCCTGCCCTGTTAGAAGCCCTCATGCGCCGTTCAAATCCGGCACTGCTGGCAAACCCGTTCAACCCGGTCCAAGCTAGACATCGTCGCGCAAAATCGCAACGGCTTCCTGTCTCTCCGGGACGACTGTTCACAGTCTTGGCCCGATTAACACGGTTTCAACCGGTCGAAAAGCCTGAAAACGCGCTAAGCACAACGTATGACAGGCAATTTCGCCGGAAACCGGCATGGAGGGTCTTGCGGCGCCCGACACCAAACAAGGTGCAGAAACAGCGCCGCAATCGTTTCAAGACGCCTTTCAGGTGGCGTCAGATCATCGCCATGCCGCCATTGACGTGCAAGGTCTGGCCGGTCATGTAGGCAGCTTCATTGGAAGCCAGATAAAGTACGGCCGAAGCGACTTCGGCGCCCGTTCCCATGCGCTTCATGGGAATGGCACCCATGATGGCGTCTTTCTGCTTGTCGTTCAGCTTGCCGGTCATCGCGCTTTCGATGAAGCCAGGTGCCACGCAGTTGACGGTGACGTTGCGGGTGGCGATTTCCTGTGCCAGCGACTTCGAAAAACCGATCATGCCGGCCTTGGAGGCGCAGTAGTTCGCCTGACCGGGATTGCCGGTGACGCCGACGATGGAGGTGATGTTGATGATGCGGCCGAAACGGCGGCGCATCATCGGATGCGTCAGTTCACGCGTCAGGCGGAACATCGCGGTCAGGTTCACCTCGATGACGTTGTCCCAGTCTTCGTCGCTCATGCGCACGAACAGGCCGTCCTTGGTGATGCCGGCATTGTTGACGAGAATGTCGACGCCTTCCAGCTCGGCCTCTGCCTTTTCGCCCAGCGCCTTGACCTCGGCACGATCGGCAAGGTTGGCCGGGAAAATCTTGACGCGGTCGCCAAGTTCCGCCGCCAGCGCTTCGAGCTTTTCAACGCGCGTGCCGTGCAGGCCGACGGTTGCGCCCTGGCTGTGCAGAAGGCGGGCGATTTCCTCGCCAATGCCGCCGGTCGCGCCGGTTACGAGAGCCTTGCGGCCTGTCAGATCAAACATGTTCCGTTCCTTCTTTAGACCAATTCCGCAAAAAGCCTTTTAGCGGAATTGCATCGGGAATTACCGTAAAACAAAAAGCCGATGCGGGGCGAAACCCGTCTCAGCCGATAAGAGTGGCGAGAAGCTGGTCGATGTCGGCAGCGCCGTTGACGGCAACGCCGTTCACCGTCTTGTCGATGCGACGGGCAAGACCGGTCAGCACCTTGCCGGAGCCGATCTCGTAAAGCTGTGTCACATTGTTGGCAGCGAACCATTCCACCGTCTCGCGCCAGCGCACCTGGCCCGTCACCTGCTCGACCAGCAAAGCGGCGATCTCATTGGCGTCGGAAACGGGGGCGGCACGCACATTGGCGATAATAGGCACGACAGGGTTATTCTTTTCGACAGCCGCCAGCGCCTCGCGCATGGCTTCCGCCGCCGGCGCCATCAGCGCGGAGTGGAAGGGCGCGGAAACCGGCAGCATGATGGCGCGCTTGGCGCCCTTTTCGGAAGCGATCGCAGCCGCCTTCTCGACAGCCGCCTTGCCGCCGGAGATGACCAGCTGGCCGCCGCCATTGTCGTTGGCGATCTGGCAGACGCCGAGAATGGAAGCCTCTTCACAGATTGCCGAAACAGCATCGTGCTCCAGCCCGATGATCGCGGCCATCGCGCCCTCGCCCACCGGCACGGCAGCCTGCATGGCGTTGCCGCGAATGCGGAGAAGCCGTGCGGTATCGGCAATCGAGAAGGTGCCGGCAGCACAGAGCGCCGAATATTCACCGAGCGAATGGCCAGCGACATAAGAAACGGCATCGGAGAGCTTCAGACCGCGCGCTTCCAGAACCCGCATGACTGCCATGGACACCGCCATGAGCGCCGGCTGAGCGTTGGCCGTCAGCGTCAGCGTTTCTTCCGGGCCATTCCACATGATGTCGGAGAGCTTCTGGCCGAGCGCGTCATCGACCTCCTGGAACACAGCCCGTGCTTCCGGATAGGTGTCGGCGAGTTCCTTGCCCATGCCGACGGCCTGGCTTCCCTGACCGGGAAATGTGAATGCAATACCCATGGGATGTGGTCCTTCTTGTCTGGCCTTGCCTTTATTCTTTTCGACTTCCATTCACATTCCGGCCTGCGGAGTCAAGGCTTGAAGCCCTTCGGCACCCCATCGACGCGGTTTTGCCGATCTATTTTCCCCTTTCTTTTCATCATATTTTTTCTTGCACTGCGGCAATTCCCGATTACTTTCATGCCACCTTTCAAAATATCTGGCCAAGCACCGGGACATTTCCATGAAAAAGAGACTATTGGGCCGCACGGGCATTTCCGTGTCCGAAATTTGCCTTGGCACAATGACGTGGGGCACGCAGAACACTGAAGCCGAAGCGCATGCGCAGATGGATTACGCGCTGGAGAACGGCGTCAATTTCTTCGATACGGCCGAGCTTTACCCCACCACCCCCGTTTCCGCCGAAACGCAGGGACGGACGGAAGACTATATCGGCACATGGTTCGAAAAGACCGGCAAGCGTGACCAGGTCGTGCTCGCCACCAAGGTCGCCGGTTCCGGGCGTGACTATATTCGCGGCGGGCGCGATATCGATGCGAGCGCCATCCGCGAGGCGGTAGATACCAGCCTCACGCGCCTGAAGACGGATTACATCGACCTCTATCAGATCCACTGGCCGAACCGCGGCACCTATCACTTCCGCGGCGCCTGGAGCTTTGATGCTTCCGGTCAGGAAAAGGAGCGCACGCTTGCCGAGATCACCGAAAAGCTCGACACGCTCGGCGAGCTGGTAAAGGCCGGCAAGATCCGCGCTATCGGCCTTTCCAACGAAAGCGCCTGGGGCACGCAGAAATATATCGATATTGCCGAGGCCCGTGGCCTGCCGCGCGTCGCAACCATCCAGAACGAATATAACCTGCTCTATCGCAGCTTCGATCTCGACATGGCGGAAGTCGCCCATCACGAAGATGTCGGCCTGCTGGCCTACTCGCCGCTGGCGGCGGGGCTGCTCACCGGCAAGTATCAGAACGGCGCACGGCCTGCGGGCTCGCGCGGCACCATCAACAAGGACCTCGGCGGTCGCCTGCAGCCGCATCAGGAAGCGCCGGTCAAGGCCTATCTGGAGCTTGCCGCACAACACGGCCTCGATCCGGCCCAGCTCGCCATCGCGTTCTGCCTGACACGCCCCTTCATGGCCTCTGCCATCATCGGCGCAACGACCATGGAGCAGTTGAAGGTGGATATCGCAGCAGCCGACGTCACCTTGTCCGACGACGTCCTGAAAGGCATCGCCGCGATCCATCGGCAGTATCCGATGCCGATCTGAACTATCGTCAAACCGGAAATCCAAATAAACTGTCTTTCAATACTTGTTAAACTCTGTATTATCGTATTCATCGACGCATCTCCATAATATGCGTCGATGAATTACCGATCGAACATGCAGAATTTTATATATATTTTACGACAGTAATAATTATATTATAATTTGGAGAATCCGATGGCGAAGACAGTCGCAGATATTCTCAGCATCGCAAATCAGGAATGGAACCACTGGGGAAATTCCATATGGAACCTTTCTACTGGCGCTAAGAACATCCGTCACAAAGATGACGATCCCCTATTCGCAAAACACGTCATCAAGAACTACAATGCTGTAGGCGGCGGAACGCCGACTGAAGACGAGATTATGAACGACGAGTATTTCTGGTCCGCCGTCGGGATTTCCTATGTCTTCCATGCCGCGAAATTCATCAAAAAAGAGTTTCCCTTCGCGCAAGCGCATTCCGTCTGGATTCGCCATTTTATAAAGGCGCGCCAGCAAAACTCGACAAGCGCCCTCTACCACGGCTACCGCCTCAAAGAGCCTGGCGCGACTCCGGATGTTGGCGATATCATCGGCTATACCTATGAAAAAGTGAGCTTTCAGCAAGCGCAGGGCTACTATGATAAAGTCGGGACCTATAGGTCGCATACTGACATTGTCGTCGCAAGACGACCCGGAGAGATCGACGTCATCGGCTTCAACGTTCTAGACTCGGTGACGAAAAAGACGATCCCGCTCACTGAAAGCGGTCATATCGGCGATACCACGCACAAATGGTTCGTCGTTTTGAAGAAAAACGCGCTTCACTGACAAAACCATTGCCAAAATGTGAAAAATCCGTATAAGCGCGCTGTTCACAACACCCGGTCCAATTGGCTGGTGGCTGAACGGAGGGCTGGTTTCGGTAACGAAACAGCAGGAACCATAAGGTTTTTCCGGCCTCCCGTGTCTCCGCTCTCGACCGTCTCGAACAACGCTTTTCTTGCTTTAAGGCTTCGCAGCCTAACCAGGAGCAGTCGTTGAGGCTTAGCGCCGTTGCCGGGTGAAGGACGAAACGCAAGAAAGGCAAAGCTTAAATGGCTCTTTACGAACACATCTTCCTTGCCCGGCAGGATATTTCTGCCCAGCAGGTCGACGCACTTGTCGAGCAGTACAAGGGCGTTATCGAATCGTTCGGCGGTAAAGTCGGACGCGTCGAGAACTGGGGTCTGAAGTCCCTCACCTATCGCATCAAGAAGAACCGCAAGGCTCACTACGCTCTCATGGACATCGACGCTCCGGCGCCTGCGATCCACGAAATCGAGCGCCAGATGCGCATCAACGAAGACGTTCTTCGTTACATGACCATCGCCGTCGAAGCCCACGAAGAAGGCCCGTCCGCGATGATGCAGAAGCGCGACCGTGACGACCGTCCGCGCCGCGATGGCGACCGTCCGGATCGTGGCCCGCGTGAAGATCGTGGTCCCCGCGCACCGCGCGAAGGTGGCTTCGGCGACCGCGAAGACCGTCCGCGCCGTCCGCGCGAAGACCGTGCATAAGGAGAATTGACCAATGGCTGATACATCCTCTTCCCAGGCACGCCGCCCGTTCCACCGCCGTCGCAAGACGTGCCCCTTCTCCGGCGCAAACGCTCCGAAGATCGACTACAAGGACGTTCGTCTCCTGCAGCGCTACATTTCCGAGCGCGGCAAGATCGTTCCTTCCCGCATCACGGCCGTTTCCCAGAAGAAGCAGCGCGAACTCGCCCAGGCGATCAAGCGCGCCCGTTTCCTCGGCCTGTTGCCTTACGTCGTAGCGTAATGATTTGAAACGAGGCCGCGCTTTGGCGCGGCCTCGTCTTCCACGATGCAACTGACTTTTAATCAGTAGGTTGCGAGTTCAAATCCTTCCGCGTTGGGCGCGGATCGATACCATAAATCCCATGTTGGGGACGACGATCCTGATTGGACCGGTCCTCTAACTGCTCAAGTTTCCAGCAGGACAGCGAAGTGCAAAAGTTGAACCAGACAGTGCTGATCACCGGCGTTCTCGCCGGCATATGCGCCGCGTTTCTAACGCTTGGCGCAACGGCACAGTCGTCCTTTTCCTTCCTGCTTTACGCCGGTTCCGCCATGCCCATCTTCATCGCCGGCATGGGCTGGGGCAACCGCGCAGCCGTCGTTGCGATTATCACCACGGCTATCATCGGCGCACTCGTCATATCGCCGCTTTTCTCGCTGACCATCGCGATCTTCACGCTGATCCCGGCGGGCTGGCTCTCGCATCTTGCCAATCTGGCGCGCCCGGCCTCGGAACTCGGCGGTCCGGATGACCTGCTTGCCTGGTATCCGCTGTCCGGCATCGTCCTGCATCTCTGCCTTCTGGTTTCGGTCGCCGTCGTCATTCTCGGCTGGATGATCGGTTACGGTCCCGATCTCGTCGCGCGCATGGTCGATCTGATGATGACCTCCGTGCAGAGCCGCGAACCGCTGTTCGAACCCAATGTCGAGGCACTGGCGCAGACGAAGTCGCTGCTGGTTCTGATGCTGCCGATCGTTCAGGGCGGCCTGTGGGTCATCCTTTTGTTTGCGGCCTATTATTTCGCGGCCCGGCTGGTCGGTTCCTTCGGCAAGGGTCTTCGCCCGCGCGAGGACATTCCTTCCGCACTGCGCATGCACCGCAACGCCATCTTCGTTTTTCTCTGCGGCATCGTCGCCATGTTCTTCGGGGGCGTTGCCGCCATGGTCGGCGCAGTCGTCTGCGGCACCTTCGGCGCGGGCTTCCTGATGGCGGGTTACGCCTCGCTGCACAAACGCGCGCGTGGAAAGGACTGGCGTCTGCCGGTTCTCATCCTCGCTTATCTCTCGGCGGTCTTTGTCTTCCCGCTGCTTATCATTCTCGTGTTGGGATTGAGCGACGTGCGCAGCACGATCTCCCTCACCCCGACGCGGAAAACTGACAATACGAACGAAACCAACACATAGAAAGGATCAAGAAGATGGACGTTATTCTTCTCGAACGCATCAACAAGCTCGGCCAGATGGGCGAAACCGTAAAGGTTCGCGACGGTTACGCACGTAACTTCCTGCTGCCGCAGGGCAAGGCGCTGCGCGCCAACGCCGCCAACAAGACCCGTTTCGAAACCGAGCGTGCAACGCTTGAAGCCCGTAACCTCGAGCGCAAGTCGGAAGCCCAGAAGGTTGCCGAAGCACTCGAAGGCAAGTCCTTCATCGTCGTTCGCTCGGCTGGCGAAACCGGTCAGCTTTACGGTTCTGTTGCTGCTCGCGACGTCGTTGAAATCCTCGGCGCCGAAGGCTTCAACATCGGCCGCAACCAGGTTGAACTGAACACGCCGATCAAGACTATCGGCCTGCACAACGTTACCCTGCACCTGCACGCCGAAGTCGAGCTTCAGGTCGAGCTGAACGTTGCCCGTTCTGCCGAAGAAGCCGAGCGTCAGTCCAAGGGCGAAAGCCTCACCTCCGCCGACGCCATCTACGGCGTTGACGAAGACGCCCTGCGTCCGGAAGACTTCTTCGATCCGGAAGCTGACGGCAACGACGACGACGAATAAGATTTTGGCCTTGTGGTCATAAGGAAAACCCCGGATGGCGACATCCGGGGTTTTTCGTTTTTTGGCGGTGGCGTGGAGTGTGCGGAGAGGTTACCCCCTCTGCCCTGCCGGGCATCTCCCCCACAAGGAGGGAGATCAGCAGGGCGATCCCACATCGCTAATAGCCGCAACGTTGAGGTTGTCGAGCGCAAGCCACAATTCGATCTCCCCCCTTGTGGGGGAGATGTCCGGCAGGACAGAGGGGGTGCCTCTCGGCATACTCAATAGCCAGACTACTTCGCCGCCGTCTCCGCACCCTCAGGCGACGTACTCTTGTCCACATGCACAACCACCGACATGCCCGGCGACAGATCCGCTGCCAGCGGCTGATCGGCGTCGATTGCGATGCGCACGCCGAGACGCTGGGCGATCTTCACGAAATTGCCGGTGGCATTGTCGGGCTTGATGACGGCGAATTCCGAACCCGTGGCGGGCGAGAACCGCTCGACACGGCCGTTGAGTTTGCGGCGATGCAGGGCATCCACCGAGATCGTAACCGGCTGGCCGACCTGCATGCCCGCGAGCTGGGTTTCCTTGAAATTGGCGATGACCCAGACATCATGCGGCACAACCGCCATCAACTGCGTTCCGGCCGTCACATATTGACCGGTGCGTACGCCGATTTCGCCGAGCCTGCCGTCCACCGGCGCGTGAATTTCGGTATTGTCGAGATCGATCCTGGCGAGTTCGACCGCAGCCTCGGCATTGGCTACAGCGGCCTGCAGGGAACTGCGGTTAACTATGATCGTCTGCAAATCCTGCCGCGAGACCTCAAGTGCCGCTTTCGCCTGCGAGAGCGATGCCCTCGCCTTTTCAAGCGCGGCATGCGCCTCTTCCTGCAGGCTGGAGGTGCCGACACCGCTTTTGATGAGGTTGTCCTGACGGTCTGATGCCAGCTGCGCCTGTTTCAGAGATGCCTGCGCGCTATCGACAGCCGCCTCGCTGGAACGGATATTGGCATTGGCGGCGTTTTCCTGCTGGCGGGAATTGTCCAGTGCCGCCTTTTGCGTATCCAGCGCGGCTCCCGCCTGCGCCTGCTTCTGGCGGTAGATTCGGTCGTCGATCTTCGCCAGCAATGTGCCCTGTTTGACCTCCTGATAGTCCTTCACCGGCACATCCACGACATAACCGCTCACCTGCGGGCTCATCGTCGTCACGTAACCACGCACGAAGGCGTTGTCGGTCATTTCGACGGTTGAGAGGAATGGCGGCAGGCGCCATGCATAAAGCACGAGCGCGACGCCGGCGAGGCCGCCCAGCAGAACGAGAATGGAAACGGGGGTAAAAATCTTCTTCAGCATATTATCACTCTTGGAGGTTCAAGACTGTGGCGCCGGCGCGGCATCGACATTGTCCCGGAAAAAGCGGGGACGGATGCGCAGCCATGCAAGGTGGAGCAAAAGCGCCATGAGCGCCAGCGCCGCAACGGTGGAAATCAACAGGAACGTATCGTTATAGGCGAGCACATAGGCTTCCTTGGTAACCTGCTGACCAAGGAGCGAAAGCCCCTCGGCCTTCAGCAGCGCCGGATCGGTGATGACGTGGCTGTAGGCGCCGGAAAGCTGCGACACGCGCTGGGCGACCAAAGGGTTGGTGAGCAGGATATTTTCTACCAGAATATTGGAATGGAATTTTTCGCGCAGCGTCACAAAACTGCCGAGCAGCCCGGTCATCAACATCGATCCGGTAATCTGGGTGAACAGGAAGATGGTGATGAAATTCACCAGATAGGGCGCTCCGCGCGCAAGTGCGGCGGCAAACCCCTTGGCCATAACGGGCGGCAGGAACATGGCCGCACCGAAGGCGATCATCATCTGGCTCAGATACATCTGCGCTGGCCGCGTCAGATTGTTGGACTGGCTGTCCAGAAAAGCGCCGGCCGCAATCAGGGTAAGCGCAATCACATGAGCGGTATCGACATATTTCGTCAGCATCAGCCAGGCACAGGCCGCACCGCCGAGAACCGTCGCCAAAAGCACCAGAGCATAAAGCGTGATCGTCTGGTCGTTCAAAAGGCCAAGCTGCTGGTAGAAACTCACCGCCGTGGAGGATTGCTCGGAGGAAACCGCACGGTAGATGAGCAGGACCGCTATGACATGCAGGTTGGTTTTCGAAAAAATCCAGCGCAGGTCAAGCAGCGGGTTCTTGCGCGGCAACTCGATGACGACCATCAGCGTGAGAAGCGTGATCGACGTGGCCAGAAGCACGCCCAGCCACCATGTTTCGAACCACCAGTAAAACCGGCCAAGCGTGAGCATGACCGCAAGACAGCCAAGGCCACCCGCAAACAGAAGGTAACTCAGAATATCCGTGCGCTCGATGACTTTCGCGCGCGGCGGCGGCGTGACTTTCAACAGGTAGATCAAGGCGAGCGAGATCAGCGCGAAGCCCATTTCCATCGTGTAGAGGGCATTCCAGCCGCCGATTTGCAGCAAGGAAGGCGAGACGATGCGCGCGAGCGGTGCAGACAGCAAGGTTCCAGTGAGCGCGATGCTGAAGCCCAGCGAGAATTTCCGCGCCGGCGGAAAGGCCTCCAGAATGTAGAGAAAGCCGAGCGAAGAAAGAGGTGCCGCCGCCATGCCGCTGAGGAAGCGGATGACGATCGCCGAATGCAGGTCTGTCACGAACAGGTTGAGGCATGAGGCGACGACGAAGACGATGATCGAAAGTTCGGCAAAGGGCCGCAGGCCATATTGCGTTCGCACCTTGAACAGCGCGATGGAAAACGTGGCATAGGGGGCCATATAGGCGGCGGAAAGCCAGGCGACCTCGGCCACCGTGGCGGAAAATTCGCCCTGCAACTGGTAGAGATTGGCCATGACGAGGTTCATGCCCAACCCTTGCGTGATGAAGAACGCCAGGCCCGCAAAGATGAAACACAGCCGCAGCCACACTGGCCGCTCCACCGGCTGCGGCGCGGCGGCGGCGGCAGATTCCGGCGCGCTCGCCGGCTTTACCGTCACGTCGGCATTTTCAGAGGCGGTCTCATCTGCCGTTTGCGGCACCACGGTACTCACGATTGCGCCCTCCCGCTTGCCAGATTTTGCAGATTGGCCGAAAGCCTGCGCATGACATCCAGCGCCATCGCCAGATCCTGCGAGGAAACATCGGCGGCGATTTCAGAACGGAGCGATTTTGCCACCGCCTGCACCGTTTCGGAGGTTTTCTCGCCCTCCTCCGTCATGTGGATTCGTTTGGCGCGGCGGTCGGTTTCGTCGGAGCGGCGCTCGATGAGGTTCTGTTTCTCCATGCCGTCAAGCACGCGCACCAGCGTCGGCGTTTCGATTTCCATCTCCTCGGCAAGCTCCGTCTGGGTCAGCGGCCCCCGTCGCGACAGCGCGAAAAGCGCACGCGCACGCGCCAAAGTCAGGCCGCTTTCCCCTACCCGCGCGTCAAAAAATGCGCGCAGCTTGCGGGTGAAGGCGGACACCTCGTCCAGAAGCTGTTCCTTGTCGGTTTCGCGGGACATGTCAGCAAGCCTTATAATTAGCACACTACTTATTTTCTACCTATTTATTTGGAAGCCTGCCGATTTTCAAGTTTCTTTCACGTCGGGTCTGCCATGCGATAAACTCATGGCAGCGAATCACGTTGCCGGGAATTTCCCGCCCCTTGTCCCCACCCGCCTGTGGATTGCTGGGGACAACTGAAGATGTGATCCAGCTTCGCAGACAGGACGTCAGGCTGCCATAGAGTGTTGCAACAATATCATTGACTGCCATGGCCAAGGAAGCCAAACCCGAAGTGTAGTGGCAAGGCAAAGGGAGATCGTGCAAACCATGAACGACGCTGTGAGAAAGATCACCCCCGCGCAACCGGCGGAACCGCATTACCGCGAGGCGCCGAACAATATCGAGGCCGAACAGGCGCTGCTGGGCGCCATCCTCGTCAACAACGACGCCTATTACCGCGTGTCGGACTTCTTGAAGCCCGTGCATCTTTACGAACCGCTGCACCGCAAGATTTTCGAAGTGGCGGGCGACATCATCCGCATGGGCAAGACCGCCAATCCGGTGACCATCAAGACCTTCCTGCCCGCAGACGACAAGGTCGGCGACCTGACGGTGGCGCAATATCTGGCGCGTCTGGCGGCAGAAGCCGTTTCGATCATCAATGCGGAAGATTACGGCCGGGCGATCTACGATCTGGCGCTGCGCCGCGCGCTGATCCAGATCGGCGAGGATGTCGTCAACATCGCCTATGATGCGCCGCTGGACATGCCGCCGCAGACGCAGATCGAAGACACCGAGCGCCGCCTGTTCGAACTGGCGGAAACCGGTCGCTACGATGGCGGCTTCCAGTCGTTCAACGATGCGGTGGCGCTGGCGATCGACATGGCGGGCGCCGCCTTCGAGCGTGACGGCAATCTTTCAGGCATTTCCACCGGCATCCATTCGCTCGACGCCCGCATGGGCGGCCTGCAGCGTTCCGACCTTATCGTACTTGCCGGTCGTCCGGGTATGGGCAAGACCTCGCTTGCCACCAACATCGCCTACAACATCGCGGCGACCTACGATCAGGAAGTCCAGCCTGATGGTTCGTTCAAGGCGAAAAACGGCGGCGTCGTCGGCTTCTATTCGCTCGAAATGTCGTCCGAACAGCTGGCAACCCGTATCATTTCCGAGCAGACGGAAGTGTCTTCCTCGAAAATCCGCCGCGGTGACATTACCGAGGCCGATTTCGAGAAGCTCGTCGCCTGCTCCCAGATGATGCAGAAGGTGCCGCTTTACATCGACCAGACCGGTGGTATCTCCATCGCCCAGCTTTCCGCCCGTGCCCGTCGACTGAAGCGCCAGCGTGGTCTTGACGTTCTGGTGGTCGACTATATTCAGCTGATGACCGGCGCCGGCAAGAGCGGTGAGAACCGCGTGCAGGAAATCACCCAGATCACCACGGGCCTTAAGGCGCTCGGCAAGGAACTCAACGTTCCCATCATCGCGCTTTCACAGCTCTCCCGTGCGGTGGAAAGCCGTGAGGACAAGCGCCCGCAGCTTTCCGACCTGCGTGAATCGGGCTCGATCGAGCAGGACGCCGACGTGGTGCTGTTCGTGTTCCGTGAGGAGTATTACGTCAAGAACATGGAGCCGCGCGATATTTCCGATCCGAAATATGCCGAGTGGGAAGCCCTGTTTGACAAGGTGAAAGGCACCGCCGACGTCATCATCGCCAAGCAGCGTCACGGACCGACCGGCACGGTGAAACTCGCCTTCCAGTCCGAATTCACCCGCTTTGCGGATCTGGCCGACCCGAGCTTCAGCCAGTACGAAGAGCATTGATCTGAACCGAGGGCGAAACCGGGTCAGCGTTTCGCCCTGCATGCTCTAAATCGAAACTGGGGAATCTTTTCAGAACTTTGGCGGGATTGCCTCACAATCCGATTCCGCGCAAAAGCGCAACGGTGACGACGCCGAGCGTTGCGGCTGGGAGCAGGCTGAGGCGGAATGCCGCGACTGCCGTCACCGCGCAGGCGATTGTTTCCGCCATTCCGCTTGAGAATGCCGTTGGCGTCACCACAGCCATCAAGACCGCAGGCGGAACCACGCCGAGCGCTTTTTTCAGACGCGGCGTCAGGGTGAAATGGTTGACCAGCAGCAGACCCCCAAGACGCGTAGCGACGGTGGCCGCCATCATGGCGAGGATCGCCAGCAGGGTGTTCGTATCAAGCGTCATGCCGGCTGCTCCACCTCGTCCCCGCGGCCGAAGGCTGCGACGGAAAGTCCCGCAAGCGCACCGGCGGCTATGTACCAGGCGCCTGGGACCAGCGCGTGCGTGACAAAGGCGGCGGCAGCGCTTGCCAGCAGCACCAGGCCCGTTTCCCTGCCCTTCCAGAACCCCATCAGCAGCACGATGAAGACGGCCGGAAAAGCGAAGTCCAGACCGATGACCGTCATGTCCCCCATCACCGAGCCTAAAAGTGCGCCCGTGAGCGTGGCGAGGTTCCAGACGAGGTAAATCGAAAGCGCAGCACCGGTGAAAAATGCGGCCGTCAGCCTGCCGGCAACTGCCCTGAATTCCGATAGCGCCCAGGATTCGTCCGTCAGCACCAGCATGGCCGCATATTTTCGCCAGCCGGTAAAGTCATCGAGCTTGCCGGCGATGGAAGCGCTCATCAGCACATGGCGAAGATTGACCAGCAGCGCGGCAAAACCGAGCGCGCTCCAGCTTGCCGGATGCGTCCACAGATCCATGGCGACGAATTGCGAGCCACCTGCAAAGACGAGAATCGACATCAGCGAGGCTTCCAGCGGCGACAATCCCTTGCCGACCGCGACTGCACCGAACACGGCGCCGATCGGCACCATGGCGACCAGCAGGGGTGCCGCAGCTCTCAGGCCTGCGCCAAGCTCTGCACGTTTTTCCAGTACGGACATTGCATTCTCCTTTTCAGAGACATGCGATTACGCCCGCAAGTTTTTCCAGTCTTGAATGAAAGTGACGTTGCGCTTCGGAATGGCCACCAAAATCACGCCGTCCGGAATTGTCCCGGCGTGACGCCGGTGCGCGCCTTGAAATGCCGCGTAAAATGCGCCTGATCGGCAAAACCGCACAACGCCGCTACATCCGCCGGCATTTCGCCGGCGCGCAGAAGACGGCGCGCGCGCCTTATGCGCACATCCGTCAGATAGGCATGCGGGGTGATGTGGAACTCCTTGCGGAAGGCCCGGATGAGATGCGCGCGGCTGAGACCAGCGATGGACGCCAGTTCCTCAAGGCCGATATCGGTCTCGTAATTATCGGAGAGATAGTCGCGAGCGGTATAGACCGCCGTCTTCTCGCGGGTTTCAATGGCCAGGATAATGGCGCTGCCATGCCTGCCGAACAGTGCCGCCAGAACCGAGAACATGCCCTCATCCGCCTCAAGAGCGCCGGACTTGGCCTCCAGCCTGCGATGCGCCATCTGAAAAGCGGCGGCCATCTGCGGATCACGCGGCAGAAACCGTGGAAAGGACGGCATGCCGTGGAAGGCCCTGCCCGTCACATCCTCGATAATATCACGCAGTAGTGCTGCGTCGGGATAGATCATCCGATAACGATAACCGCCGCCACCCGGCGCACCATCGTGAATCTCGTCCGGATTGATGAGATAGAGATGCCCCGGCCCGGTCTGTTCCCTGGTGCCCTGAATGGTGGAAATCTGCGAGCCGCTTTCGATCGCGCCGATCGAGAAGGTATCATGCGCGTGCGGCGAATATTCATGCGTCAGAAACGTCGCGCTCAGACATTCCATGCCGCCAAAACGTGGGTCGCGCCAGAAACGCGTCGTTTCCGTCGCTGCAACCGGCATGACGTCTATGGCCTGTTCCTGCGAAACATTGTGCATAGAACGACTTTAAACCAATCGGTCATTACCGTCTTGAACAAAAGTGCTAGGGTCCGAACCGGTTCCAATCAACCGGACGCATGGCATGACAGACGACTTCGAAGACACATTTCCCGAACACGAAACCGACGCTTTCGAACATGCGCCGCTGAGGCTGACCGTCGATCTCGGCGCGCTTGCCGACAATTGGCGCGACATGAAAAAGCGGTCCGGCAAGGCGCGGACGGCGGCCGTCGTGAAAGCGGATGCCTACGGGCTCGGTATCGAGGATTGCGGCGCGACGCTCTACCATGCCGGCGCACGCGACTTCTTCGTGGCCACGGTGTCCGAAGGTGCGACCTTGCGATCCTATGCACCGGAAGCGCGCATCTTCGTGCTGTCAGGCATCTGGCGGGGCCAGGAGCGTCAGGTCTTCGACAATGATCTCGTGCCGGTTCTGGCCTCGGAGGAACAGCTCTCCTTCTGGATGGCGACGGTTGCCGAACGCGGCGAACACCCCTGCGCGCTGCATGTGGATACGGGCTTCAACCGGCTTGGCCTGCCGCTGGACGACGCGCTGTTTCTGGCCGACGACGTGACCCGGCCGGCGAGTTTCGATCCGGTTCTGGTGCTCTCCCACCTCGCCTGCGCCGACACGCCTTCTTCGCCGATGAACAGGGTTCAGCTCGAATCATTCCACAAGGTTAGCGCCGCTTTCGAAGGTATCGAATCAAGCCTTTCCGCCTCTGCCGGAATCTTTATGGGACCGGACTATCATTTCGATCTCACCCGCCCCGGCATCGCCCTTTACGGCGGCGAGGCAATCAACGATGTGGCAAACCCGATGCGGCCCGTCGCAAAGGCCGAAGCGCGGATCATCCAGATTCGCGAGGCCGGCGAAGGCCAGACCGTCAGCTATGGCGGCACCTATTTGCTGAAACGGGCAAGCCGCCTTGCCATCGCTTCCGTTGGTTATGCGGACGGATACCAGCGGTCGCTTTCCGGTTCCGGCATACCCTTGCGCGAAATGGGGCATGGCGGCGCTTACGGCATAGTCAACGGCCACAAGGCGCCGGTCGCCGGTCGTGTAACCATGGATCTCACAATTTTCGACATCACGGACATACCGGCAAACGCCGTCCGCACCGGCGATTATATCGAGCTTTTCGGCCCGAAAGTGCCGCTCGATGAGGTGGCGCGGGCCGCCGGTACTATCGGTTATGAAATGCTGACGGGGCTTGGCCTGCGTTACGAGCGGCAATATCTGATTGCCGATGACTAAGCCTCGCCTTTAGCCCTTGGAAAGCCGATGCCACCTGTGCTAAAAGAGAACAAAAGGAGATCGAAGTGCCCGAAATCCATTTGAGCGAACAGGACGAGAAGTTCATCGAAGAGCAGGTGGCGGCGGGCATCTACAGCGATGCGGATGCGGTTATTCACGCGAGCCTGCAATTGCTGAGCAGCGACGAAGGCAAGAGAGCCGCGCTTAAATTGCTGATACAGGAGGGCCTCGATGACGCGGAGGCGGGCCGGGTTCACCGTTACGCCTCCCAAGACGACTTCCTGAGCGATATCAAACGCGTTTCCGCGCAGCAAAAAACGGGGACCGATCATTAAAATCCGGACCTCTATCTGGACCACGCGGGCAAGGCGCGATCTTGCCGAAGACCACGCCTATATCGAGACCGAAAATCCCGTTGCGACGGATCGCCTCGTTCTCGATATCTTCAACAAAATCGAATCGATAGCGACGCTCGGCTTGTCCGGCGTCTCAAGAAGCGGGTATGGAGCCGGGCTCCGCAGCATTACCTTTCGCGAGCGCGTCATCTTCTTTCGGATTGACGAGGTTGATTTAACCGTTCTGCAGCGTGCTGCACGGCCACCAGGACATTTCCGCCAAAGATTTCAAACAAGAAGAAAACTGACATAGATGGCCAAAGCCAAGACCCAATTCGTGTGCCAGAACTGCGGCACGGTTCATACCCGCTGGGCGGGAAAATGCGAAGGCTGCGGCGAGTGGAATACCATCGTCGAAGAAGACCCGATGGGTGGCATCGGCTCCGGCCCCGGCAAGACGCCGAAAAAGGGCCGGGCGGTCGCGCTCACGGCGCTTTCGGGCGAGATCGAGGAGGCACCGCGCATTCCGACCGGCATCAGCGAACTGGACCGGGCAACCGGTGGCGGTTTCGTGCGCGGTTCGGCGGTGTTGATCGGCGGCGATCCCGGCATCGGCAAATCGACCCTGCTGATGCAGGCGGCGGCGGCCCTTTCGCGGCGCGGACATCGCGTCATCTATGTTTCTGGCGAAGAAGCGGTAGCGCAGGTGCGTCTGCGCGCCCAGCGGCTGGGTGCGGCTGAAACCGACGTGCTGCTGGCGGCAGAAACCAATGTCGAGGATATTCTGGCGACGATTTCCGAGGGCAAACGCCCCGATCTTGTCATCATCGATTCCATCCAGACGCTATGGAGCGACACGGCCGATTCCGCTCCCGGCACGGTAACGCAGGTGCGCACCGGCGTGCAGGCAATGATCCGTTACGCCAAGCAGACGGGCGCAACCATGGTGCTGGTGGGCCATGTGACCAAGGAAGGCCAGATCGCCGGTCCGCGCGTGGTGGAGCACATGGTCGACGCCGTGCTTTATTTCGAAGGCGACCGCGGCCACCATTACCGCATTCTGCGCACCGTCAAGAACCGCTTCGGGCCGACGGACGAGATCGGCGTGTTTGAAATGTCCGACCGCGGATTGCGCGAGGTCTCCAATCCGTCCGAACTGTTCCTTGGCGAGCGCAATGAGAAATCTCCCGGCGCCGCGGTCTTTGCCGGCATGGAGGGCACCCGTCCCATTCTGGTCGAGGTGCAGGCGCTGGTCGCGGCCACCTCGCTTGGCACGCCGCGCCGCGCCGTGGTCGGCTGGGACAGTTCGCGGCTCGCCATGATCCTTGCCGTGCTGGAAGCCCATTGCGGCGTGAAGCTCGGTCAGCACGACGTTTATCTGAACGTCGCCGGCGGATACCGCATTTCCGAACCGGCTGCGGATATGGCGATAGCCTCTGCGCTGGTTTCCTCGCTTGCCGGTCTTGCCCTGCCCGCCGATTGCGTCTATTTCGGCGAGATCAGCCTGTCGGGCGCGGTACGGCCAGTCTCGCATACGGGCCAGCGTTTGAAAGAAGCTGAAAAACTCGGTTTCTCCGCCGCACTTCTGCCGTCTGCTTCGGCTGAATTGCCGAAAGCGGGCAAGGGGCGCTGGACGGAAATAGAAAGCCTGCCGGACCTCGTGGCGCGCATCGCCGGTTCCGGCAACCGGTTCAAACAGGTTGAGGACGACTAAGATTGATCCTTTCGCCAAGGGAAACAGTGGTGTAAGAGGATCGCACAATTGGCAAGGCAGCGCCTGACAGGGCGTCGCACCTCCGGAGTTGGTATATGCCCATTACAATTTTCGACGGCATCGTCATCGCCGTTGTTCTTTTCTCCGCCATTCTCGCGATGGTGCGCGGTTTTTCCCGCGAGATTCTGTCCATCGCGAGCTGGGCCGGTTCGGTCGCCGCCGCCTATTATCTTTTCCCGATCCTGCTGCCCTATGCACGCAACTATACCGATGACGACAAGATCGCCATCGCCGGTTCGGCAGGCGTCGTCTTCCTCATCTCCCTCGTCGTCATTTCCTTCATCACCTCGCGCATTGCCGATTTCATCATCGACAGCCGCATCGGTGCGTTGGATCGCACGCTGGGTTTCCTGTTCGGCGCAGCGCGCGGCATTCTGCTGCTGGTCGTCGCGGTTGCCTTCTGGAACTGGCTGGTGGATGTGAAGACGCAGCCGCAATGGGTAACACAGGCCAAGTCCAAGCCTTTCCTCGACGGGCTGGTGGGCAAGCTGGAAGCGGTCCTGCCTGACGATATCGAGCCGCAGATCCGCGCCCGTATCCTCGGAAAACCGCAGGAACCGGCAGCTGCGCAGACGCCTGCGGAAGATGCACCGGCGACAAATGCGCCGGCAACGAATAATTGACACAGTGTCGCGCCTTGCAATGCATGCAAGGCGCGCTATTTGTGCTAAATATCAAGCACGACACAGACAGGCCGACCGGGAGACAAGCTCACCGGAGAGGTCTTTCGTTTTTCTCGGTAGAGAGCAAGGGCAAGCCGGATGATTGAGCCGCTTTCGCATTCCACTTTCAATGAAGAGATCGACGGCGACACGCTGCACGAAGAGTGCGGCGTGTTCGGCATTCTCGGCCACGCCGATGCCTCCGCCCTGACTGCACTCGGCCTGCATGCGCTTCAGCATCGCGGCCAGGAGGCAGCAGGCATCGTCTCCTTCGATGGCAAGCGCTTCCATCAGGAACGCCATATGGGCCTCGTCGGCGATCATTATACCGATCCGGCAACCCTTGCCCGCCTGCCCGGCTCCATCGCGATTGGCCATACCCGCTACTCCACCACAGGCGAAGTGGCGATGCGCAACGTGCAGCCGCTGTTTGCCGAGCTGGAAGAAGGCGGCATTTCGATTGCCCATAACGGCAATTTCACCAATGGCCTGACGCTTCGCCGACAGATCATCGCCACCGGCGCCATCTGTCAGTCGACGTCGGATACCGAAGTCGTGCTGCACCTCATCGCCCGTTCGCGTCACAGCTCCACTGCCGACCGTTTCATCGACGCCATCCGCCAGATGGAAGGTGGCTATTCGATGCTGGCGATGACCCGCACCAAGCTGATCGCAGCCCGCGACCCGATCGGCATCCGCCCGCTCGTCATGGGTGAGCTGGACGGCAAGCCGATCTTCTGCTCGGAAACCTGCGCTCTCGATATCATCGGCGCGAAATTCGTGCGTGACGTCGAAAACGGCGAAGTCATCATCTGCGAAATTCAGCCTGATGGTTCGATCACCATCGATGCGCGCAAGCCTTCGAAGCCGCAGCCGGAACGTCTCTGCCTGTTCGAATATGTCTATTTCGCCCGCCCCGATTCCGTCGTCGGCGGCCGCAACGTCTATACGACGCGCAAGAACATGGGCATGAACCTTGCCAAGGAAGCGCCGCTGGAAGCTGACGTTGTCGTTCCGGTGCCCGATGGCGGCACGCCGGCAGCACTTGGTTTTGCGCAGGAAAGCGGTATTCCGTTCGAATACGGTATCATCCGCAACCATTATGTCGGCCGTACGTTCATCGAGCCGACGCAGCAGATCCGCGCTTTTGGCGTCAAGCTCAAGCATTCCGCTAACCGGGCGATGATTGAAGGCAAGCGCGTGGTGCTGGTGGATGATTCGATCGTGCGCGGCACGACTTCATTGAAGATCGTGCAGATGATCCGCGAAGCGGGCGCGAAAGAAGTGCATATCCGCGTTGCCAGCCCGATGATCTTCCATCCGGATTTCTACGGCATCGACACACCTGATGCTGACAAGCTGCTCGCCAACCAATATGCCGATGTGGACGCCATGGCGAAATTCATTGGCGCCGATTCGCTTGCCTTCCTGTCGATCGACGGTCTTTACCGCGCCGTCGGTGGCGAGAACCGCAACAATGCGCGTCCGCAATTCACGGACCATTATTTTACCGGCGACTACCCTACCCGCCTTCTCGACCAGAATGGCGAGGCGATGGGCAGCAAGATTTCCGTGCTGGCCAGCAACGGCTGATAATGTTGAAATAACAAGCGGCCACCGGCTTCCGGTGGCCGCTTTTTTTGTGGCGGGCGATTGAAACAGTGCCCGCTGCGGCGTTTTGATCGCTTGCGGTTGGCGTCAGGGGCTTCATAAAACAAGCGGAATGAATTTCGGAGGGGGCAAAATGACCATCAATCTCAAGGGCAGGATCGCGCTTGTCACCGGCGCGTCGCGCGGTATCGGCTATTTCACGGCGCTGGAACTTGCCAAGGCCGGTGCGCATGTCATTGCCTGCGCCCGCACGGTCGGCGGTCTCGAGGATCTGGACGACGCCATCAAGGCCGTCGGCGGCACCGCGACGCTGGTTCCCTTCGATCTCGCCGATATGAACGCCATCGATGCTCTGGGCGCCAATATCTTCGAGCGCTGGGGCAAGCTCGATATTCTGGTCGCGAATGCCGGTGTTCTCGGCGTCATCTCGCCGGTCGGCCATATCGAGGCGAAAGTCTTCGAAAAGGTCATGACCATCAATGTCACCGCTACATGGCGGCTGATCCGCTCGGTCGAACCGTTGCTCCTGCGATCGGATGCCGGCCGCGCGTTGATCCTGTCTTCGGGTGCTGCCCACAGCTGTCGTCCCTTCTGGGGCGTTTATTCCACCTCCAAGGCCGCCGTTGAGGCACTTGCCCGCACCTGGGCTGCGGAAACCGATAAAACCGCGCTGCGCATCAACAGCATCAATCCCGGCGCTACACGCACCGCCATGCGCGCGCAGGCCATGCCCGGCGAAGACCCCGCAGACGTGCCGCACCCTTCTGAAGTTGCCGCCGCCATTGTTCAACTCGCTTCGCCTGAGCTTAACGAAACCGGCAAGCTCTTCGTGGTACGCGAGGGCAAATTCCTGGATTATCGCCAGCCTGAATAGGCTTTTGGTCAAGGCGGTCTCTTAAGGTGGTTCTGGCGCCTGCGAGAAACGCTTGACCGCGAAACACCGGCACGCCATAAGGCAAGGCATGAAAACAACGATCTGCACCTGCTGCTGAATAATTTTTGCTGGTTCACCACCGGCCAGATCGTTTTCGTCTCCCCGCAAGGTCCAACAGACAAACGGTCCGGCCAGGACAATTGACTGCCTTTAGGGAACGCCCGCATGTCCTTGCGCCTGAAACTCCACAACACCCTGACACGCGAAAAGACGGAATTTGCGCCGATCGACGCCGACAATGTGCGCATGTATGTCTGCGGACCAACGGTTTACGATTTCGCCCATATCGGCAATGCGCGCCCGGTCATCGTTTTCGATGTTCTTTACCGGCTGCTGCGCCACGTCTATGGCGAAAGCCATGTGACCTACGCTCGCAACATCACCGATCTCGACGACAAGATCAACGCAAGGGCGCTGCGCGACTATCCGCATCTGCCGCTGAACGACGCCATCCACGCGGTGACGAAAAAGACCGCCGACCAGTTCCATGAGGATGTGGCAGCACTCGGCTGCCTGCAGCCGACCGTTGAACCGCGCGCCACCGACTACATCGCCGAGATGATCGACATCATCGAGAAGCTGATCGCGCGCGGCCATGCCTATGCGGCGGGCGGCGAAGTGCTGTTCGACACCCGCTCGATGGCCGATTACGGCCAGCTGTCCAAACGCCCGCTGGACGAACAGCAGGCCGGCGCGCGCGTGGCGGTGGAAGCCCACAAGAAGACCCCCGGCGATTTCGTGCTGTGGAAACTTTCCTCTCATAATGAGCCGGGCTGGGAAAGCCCCTGGGGCCGAGGCCGTCCGGGCTGGCACATCGAATGCTCGGCCATGGCCGGTCGCTACCTCGGCGAAGTGTTCGATATTCATGGCGGCGGGCTCGATCTCATCTTCCCGCATCACGAGAACGAAATCGCGCAATCCCGCTGTGCCCATGGCACGCAGGTGATGGCCAATGTGTGGATGCATAACGGCTTCGTGCAGGTGGAAGGCCGCAAGATGTCGAAGTCCGAGGGCAACTTCGTGACCATCTATGAATTGCTGCACACCGAAAAATTCGGCGGCCGCCAATGGCCGGGCGAGGTTCTTCGCCTTGCCATGCTGATGACGCATTACCGCGAGCCAATCGATTTTTCGGTGAAGCGTCTCGAAGAGGCCGAACGTCTGCTCGCCAAGTGGCCGGCGGCCGAAGCCTCAGACGCCGCGCCGGACGAAACCGTGCTTGATGCGCTTGCCGACGACCTGAACACGGTTGCCGCCGTGCAGGCGCTTCATGCGCTGGCACATGCCGCCAACACCGATCCTGCCCGCCTGCCCGCCTTCGCGGCCAGCGCCGCCCTGCTCGGCGTATTGCCGAAGAAAGCGGAAGTGGACGAGGCCATCGTTTCGGCAGTCGATGCCCTGGTGCAGCTGCGCCTTGAAATGCTGAAGGCGAAGAACTTTGCGGAGGCTGATCGTTTGCGCGACGAGCTTTCTGAAAAGGGTATCCAGCTGAAGGATGGCAAGGACAAGGAAACCGGGGAACGGACGACGACCTGGGAGTTGAAGCGGTAGCGTCGCGTCTGCGGCTTACCCCCCTCTGCCCTGCCGGGCATATCCCCCTCAAGGGGGGAGATCAGATGCCGCGCGCTAGTACGATAAGTCCCCGCGCATTCCATAGGCAGGGTGCTAGCCGCTTGTCGATCTCCCCCCTTGAGGGGGAGATGCCCGGCAGGGCAGAGGGGGGTGATCCCCCACGACAGGCCCTTGATTTCGTCCACACCATGCTACAATCTCGCGGCAACCGTTCAAGTCGCGAGCATCCCAATGCCCCATGCCAAGGTCAGACCCCGACATCGGGAACATGCTCGGCAGATGCGCAAGGCCATGACCGGCGCCGAACTCAAGTTCTGGAACGCCGTCCGTGCCCATCGTCTTGCAGGTCTATCTTTCAGACGCCAGCTGCCTGTCGCAGGATACATCGTTGATTTCGCCTCCCCGTCGCATAAGATCATTGTCGAGTTAGACGGGTTTCAGCATGCGGAAGATGCTGCGGCAGACTATGATCGGCAACGAACGGAGACGCTGGAGCAGTGTGGCTGGCGGGTTCTGCGTTTCTGGAACGAAGATGTTGTGAAAGACATCGATAACGTCTGCCTGCACATACTCCGCGTGACAGAGGAGAGCCAACCATGACCACCTACACCGGCGGATGCCAGTGCGGTGCGATCCGTTTTCGCGCCAGCGGGGAGTTGAAAGACAGTTCCGTCTGCCACTGCCGCATGTGCCAGAAGGCTTTCGGGGCATATTACGCGCCGCTGGTTTCGGTGCGTGAGGTCGAATTCGAATGGACGCGCGGCGAACCCAAGCGCTTCCAGTCCTCCAGCGTCGTCAAGCGCGGCTTCTGCCCCGAATGCGGCACGCCACTGACCTATGAGGCGCCGGATGGCATGGCGGTTGCGGCCGGTGCTTTCGACGATCCCGCCGCCTTGCCGCCCACCATTCAGTGGGGTGTGGAACGCAAGATCGATTTCGTCGACAGCATCCACACGCTACCCGCCGTCCCAACGGAAGACGATCTGACCTCGGTCGACTATCTGACCAACCTCGTTTCCTACCAGCACCCCGACCACGACACCGAGAGCTGGCCCCCGGAGAATAAACGATGAGCGAAACAGGCTTTTCCGGCGGCTGCCAGTGCGGCGCCGTGCGGTTTCATGCGGGCAAGATCGGTCGCCCCTCCATTTGCCATTGCCGCATGTGCCAGAAGCATTTCGGCAATTTCTTCGGTGCGCTCGTCACCGCCGATCAGGCGCATCTGACATGGACGCGCGGCCAGCCTTCCCTCTTCCGTTCATCTGCGAAAATCCATCGCGGCTTCTGCAACAAATGCGGCACGCCGCTGACCTACCATTATCCTGGCGGCGTAGAAATCGCGATCGGCGCTTTCGATCAGCCGGAGCGGATCGAACCGCAGGTGCAGGTCAATATCCACAAGCGCATGCCCTGGATCGAGCAGCTGTTTTCCAAACCTGCAATCGAGCAGAGCGTCGATGAGGCTGATATCACCTCCTTCCAGCACCCGGACCACGACACCAAGGTCTGGCCGCCGGAAGACGACCGCGCATGAACGGTTCAGAAAGCTTCAGCGGCGGATGCCAGTGTGGCGCCGTGCGTTACCGGATCGATGGCGGGTTGCGCTATCCGCATCTGTGTCATTGCCGCATGTGCCAGAAGGCATCGGGCAACTATTTCATGCCGCTTGCAGCAAGCACCCGCGCGAAGTTTGAAATGACCCGTGGCGAGGCTTCGTGGTTCCAGTCGTCCGATCACGTGCGGCGCGGTTTTTGCGGACGGTGCGGCACGCCGCTTTTCTATGACATGCCGGACGCCGATTTCATCAACATCACGCTTGGTTCGCTGGACGAGCCGGAGCGGATAAAGCCCGAGGCTCAATCAAATCTCGACAGCAAAATGCATTGGTTCGGGGAGCTTGACGGCTTGCCGGTCGAGCCGGAAGCTGCGCCGGATGAAAACCGGCTACCGGTCAACAACCGGCAACACCCGGATCGTGACACGGCCGAATGGCCACCCGAAGGAAAGTAAGACATGACCGAAGAATTGCTCAGCTTTTACCCCGAGATCGAACCCTTCGAGAGCGGCATGCTCGATGTCGGCGATGGGCACACGATCTATTGGGAACGAGTTGGTACACGCGGTGCAAAACCGGCGGTTTTCCTGCATGGCGGTCCTGGCGGCGGGGTAAACCCCACGCATCGCCGCGTTTTCGACCCGGCACTTTACGACGTCATCCTATTCGATCAGCGCGGCTGCGGTCGCTCCACGCCGCATGCGGAACTGGAAGCCAACACCACCTGGCATCTGGTTGCCGACATTGAAAGGCTCCGTGCGCTGTGCGGCTTTGAAAAATGGCTGGTTTTCGGCGGCTCCTGGGGCTCGACGCTGGCGCTTGCCTATGCCGAGACTCATCCCGAACGCGTGAGCGAACTGGTGCTGCGCGGCATCTACACGGTTACCAGGCCGGAACTGGACTGGTATTACCAGTTCGGCGTTTCTGAAATGTATCCCGATCGCTGGGAAAACTTTATCGCGCCAATTCCTGAAACCGAGCGCGGCGAGATGATGCAGGCCTATAACCGCTATCTCACCGGTACGGACGAAGCCAAGAAACTCGAATGCGCGCGAGCATGGAGCCAATGGGAAGGCGCAACCATCGCCCTTGTGACCGATCCGGCGCGCGTCGAGGATTTCGGCGAGGATAAATACGCCATCGCCTTCGCACGCATCGAGAACCACTTCTTCGTCAATGGCGGCTGGCTGGAGGAAGGGCAATTGCTGCGCGATGCCAACAAGCTTCGCGATATTCCGGGCGTCATCGTGCACGGGCGTTACGATATGCCCTGCCCGCTGAAATATGCCTGGCAGCTTGCCAAGGCCTGGCCGAAGGCGGATTTCCATATTGTCGAGGCAGCCGGGCATGCGCTGAGCGAACCTGGTATTCTTGACCAGCTGATCCGCGCAACCGATCGTTTCGGGGGGAAATAGGCAGGCCTTTCAGATGCTTGAAGCGACCTGATGAGACAACGATTCACGCAGATTTTCGTGCGTGGATCATCCCTCCTGTCGCAAAGTCGCCTGTTTCAAGGGCAAATCGCCTTTTATTCATGCAGTTTTTCTCATGAACGCTTCACGGAAATGAATTGGCCCGCGCTACGACGATCCGTTATGAAGGGCCATCCCTAATAATTGGCGGTACTCCCATGGCACTCGATAAAACGCTTCCGGCCCAAGAGGGCGGCGATAGCGCACGCGGTTTTGCTTTCGCGCTCTCCGCATATCTGCTGTGGGGATTCCTTCCCATCTACATGAAGGCGGTTGCGCATATTTCGCCTCTAGAGGTCATCGTGCACCGCGTCATCTGGTCGGTGCCGATCGGCGCCGCCGTCCTCATCGCTCTCGGTCGCACGGCGGAAATCCGCACTGCGCTGAAAACCCCTAAAATGCTCGCCATGGCAAGCCTCACGGCCGCCCTCATCAGCATCAACTGGGGCATCTATATCTGGGCGATCGGCGCGGGCCGCGCACTCGATGCCGCGCTCGGCTATTTTATCAATCCGCTGTTCAGCATCTTCCTCGGCGCGGTACTGCTCAAGGAAAAGCTTTATCCGGCGCAGATCGCCGCCATCGGCCTCGTGGGGCTGGCCGTTGCGATCCTCACCTGGCATGCGGGCAGCCTGCCATGGGTTTCCATCGCGCTTACCGTGTCCTGGGGTTTCTACGCCTTCTTCCGCAAGACGCTGCCAATCGGCGCCACACAGGGCTTCCTGCTTGAAGTCATGCTTCTTTCCGTTCCGGCCGTGCTGGTGCTGGCCTGGTTTGCCATTAGCGGACAGGCGCATTTCATGGCCGGCAATGCGACCGATACCTGGCTGCTTGCCGCCAGCGGCATCGTCACCGCCGTTCCGCTTATTCTTTACGGCAATGGTGCAAAGCTTCTGCGGCTGTCAACCATCGGCATCATGCAATATATCGCGCCGACGATGATCTTCCTCATCGCCATCTTCATCTTCAAGGAACCGTTCGACATGGTGCGGATGGCTTCCTTTGCAATGATCTGGGTGGCGCTGGCGATCTATACCGCATCGAGCCTGATGCGGCTGAAGCGATAACCTTCCGCGTCATGCCACCTCTCCACATTCCCGTATCTGTCACGGGAATGTGGGTCTTCAATAATCGACCAGCAATTGCGGTGTCGCGTCATAACCGAAGCGCGGTTTGACGCCGAGAAGTCCAGCCGTGTGCGTGATGATTTCGCGGGTCATGGGTGCGGCCGTCGAGGCAGCCGTGCGTCCTCCGTTCACGCCGGTCCTGGGGGCGTCGATCATCGTCAGCACGACATATTTCGGCTTGTGCATCGGAAAACCGGCAACGAAGGCGTTGAAATTGATATCCTTGGCATAGCGGCCATTGATGACCTTGTCGGCGGTTCCCGTCTTGCCGCCAACATGAAATCCCTCCACCTGCGCACCCCTGCCCGAACCCTTGATACCGTTCCAGTTGAAAAGGTAACGCATATCGGCGCTCGTCTTTCCGTTGATGACGGTGCGAGAAAGCACAGCCGCATCCTCTCGGGAGCGCGGCAGGAAGGTCGGCGAAATAAGGTTGCCGCCATTGATGAGCGCAGCTGCCGCCACCGCCGTCTGCAAAGGCGTAGTGGCAACGCCATGGCCGAAGGAAATGGTGACGGAATTGATCTTCTTCCATGTTCTCGGCTGGGTGGGCGTGGCAACGCCGGGCATTTCCGTGTCCATTCTGGAGAGAAGTCCCAGTTTCGTCAGGAACTGCTGGTGGCCTTCGACCCCGACCTTGTCGGCAACAGCCGCCGTGCCGATATTCGATGAATATTGAAACACTTCCGGGATCGACAGCGGGCGGTTCCGGCCCTTGAAATCCTTGATGGTGAAGCCGCCCATGCGGATGGGCCGCGACGCGTCAACTACCGAGTTGAGCGTTATGGCCCCTGCATCCAGTCCCATGGCAAGTGTGAAGCTCTTGAAGGTGGATCCCATCTCGAAGGTCGCATTGCTCATGCGGTTGAACCAGCCCTTTTCATACTCCCTGTCGATGCTGCCATCGGCAAGGGTGGGGGAAGGCTCGTTCGGGTCGTAATCCGGCACCGACGCCATGGCCAGCACCTCGCCCGTCTCCACATCCAGTATCACTGAACCGGCAGCCTCCGCCTGATAGGCGGTTTTCGCCTTGAGCACGACCTCACGCACGATGTTCTGCACCCGCAGATCGATCGACAACCTCACCGGCTCCAGCGGTGCACCGCTGGCAAGGCCGGTCGCGCGCAGGTCGGCCAGGCCCTGCTGGTCGAGATAACGTTCCATCCCCGCAAGGCCCTGATTGTCGACATTGACGTGGCCGATGATATGCGAGGCTGCGGGGCCACCCGGATAAAAGCGCCGTTTCTCCGGCCGGAAACCGATGCCGGGGATGCCGAGGTTGAGAATATCGGCCTGCTGGCGCGGCGTCAGCTGGCGCCGCAGCCATTGAAAGCCGGTGTCCGAGCGCAATCTGCGGTGCGTCTCGCGCCAGTCGAGATTGGGGATGACGGTTGCGAGTTTCTCGACAACCTCATCCGCGTCCACGACCCGGCGCGGATCCGCATAAAGCGACACCATGTTGAGATCGGTCGCGAGCAGCGTGCCGTTGCGGTCGAGGATATCGGGACGGGACGCGACTGCGGTAGCGCCGGTATTGATCCATGCGGTCGCAATGGGTTCGGCAAGGCCGTATTGGACCAGTCGCGCCGCAACGACGCCATAGATAACGGCAAAGACGGCGATCAATATTCCGAGCCGCTTTTTCGCGTCCACCCGGCGGCGGGCAGCGGAACCGAGGATCGCATCCCTGCCCTGAAACGGACTTCTCTGAATAATAAAATGCGTCCGGCTTTTCAGCCGCACCAAAAAAGCAATCATTCCCCAATGAGCCCCGCTATCATGGCGGCGAAAATCAAATTCCGCGCTCAGCCTACGCCTTGTAGACGCTGGCACAGGATCGAGCGCGGAGCCATGAAAACAGCGGGCGGGGCGATGCCGCAGTCAAATCTCTATTAATATACACTTAAAATTGTAACGAACCGCGTGGCGGCCCGTTAACATTTATTCGATGCCTAGAGACGGGAGATTACCGAGGGGTCGCCTTCCGGGTTCTGCTGCGCAAGCGCCCGGTCGATGATGGCGGGCACGATGTCCTTCACCTCATCGATGACCAGCGGGTTCAGAAGATGGGCGCGATGGATGAAACCCTGATCGCGCATATGCTGCACGAGTTCCAGCATCGGGTTCCAGAAGCCGTTGATATTGGCGAAGACAATCGGCTTGGCGTGACGACCGAGCTGCGCCCAGGTCATGATTTCGACGATCTCTTCCAGCGTGCCGACACCGCCCGGCAACGTTACGAAAGCATCCGAGCGCTCGAACATCATATGTTTGCGCTCATGCATGTCCTTGGTGACGATGAGCTCGTTCAATTGTCCGAGAGAATGGCGTGTAGCCTCCATATCGACCAGAAATTCAGGTATGATACCCGTTACTTCGCCGCCGTTGGAAAGAACGCCGCTGGCGACCGCGCCCATGATGCCCTTGGTGCCACCGCCATAGACCAGGCGAATGCCGTTTTCGGCAATGGATTTCCCAAGCGCGCGGCCTGCTTCCATGTGAGCCGGATCACGTCCGGGCTGGGAGCCGCAATAAACGCAGATGGATCGAATCGCTGTATTTTTGTCCGTCATGAGGGGAAGGAACTATGCCGGATGCGACACGTCAAGAAAATTTGGGAAATCCCTTGCAAATATGGCCTTTTACGGCCACGCCGCTTGTCTGGGGCAAGGTAAGACGCTAGCAATCTCAACTCGTGTAAAAAGCTTACAATACCCGGAGATTCCAGGATGAAAAACAATAAAGCCGGTTTGCTGGCACTGATCGTGCTGGGCATCGCGTCCCTGCTCATGATCTTTTTCGTCCTGCCTAGAATTTCCAATGACGGCAAACCGATCGGCGATGCCATCAACGAAGCGGGCAACGCGGTAAAGAACAGCGTTGAAATGGGCAGCGACAAGGCGGGCGACATCCTGTCCGACGCCGCTCAGGAGACCGCCAATATCGCCGACAAGGTCGGGCGCCTCGCGGCTTCCGCAACCCAGTCGATCAAGGATCTGACCACGCTTTTCGCCGACAGCAAGGTTCCGTCCGACGCCGACTTTGCGGCAGCACGCAAGAAGGTCGAGGCATCGCTCAAGGAACTGACCAATATCGAAATTCCCGAGACGCTGGATGAAACGACGTCGCGCCTCATCACCACGGCGCGCACTGCGGCCGAACGCACCACCGCTTTCCTGCGCGGTCTGCCCGATAGTGCAGCGGCGGCGGCAGCACAGGTTCGCCGTCTGGCGGGTGTCTTCACCGGCACCGACGATGGCGCTGCACAGCAGCCCCAACCCGCGGCTCCTGCCGCCGATGCAGCGCAGGCCACATCAGGCGCACCGACCTTTGACGTGCTTCGCGTAGAACCTGATGGTTCGGCTGTGGTCGCGGGCAAGGCACAGCCCGGCTCGAAGCTGGAAATCCTCAGCAACGGTAAGGTGATCGCGCAGACGACCATCGACGGATCGGGCGATTTCGCCGCCGTTTTTGACAATCCGCTACCACCAGGCGACCATGAGCTGGTGCTGCGCTCGACCGACGCCAGCGGCAAGGCAACGCAATCCGAAGAAGTCGCAACCGTTTCCGTGCCCAACGGCAAGGCGGGCGAACTCTTGGCAATGGTGTCCAAGCCCGGTGAAGCAAGCCGCGTGCTGGCAATGCCGGAGGCGGCACCTTCAGCACTCCAGCCCCCGCAAGCCGCGCAACCGGGCCAGTCGGCAACAGCTGCCGCCACCGCGACGCCCGCGACTGCCGTTGGTACCCCGGCTCCGTCCGCTGCCGCCGCCCCGTTGACTTCGACCGTTCAGGTGACCGCCGTCGAATTCGAAGGCTCGAAGATTTTCGTTGCGGGTTCCGCGCCTGCCGCTTCGAGCGTGCGCGCGCTGGTCGATGACAAGGAAATCGGCAAAAGCACCACGGAGGCCTCCGGCCATTTCGTCATCGAGGGCAATGTCGATCTTTCCGTCGGCAGCCATATCATCACTGTCGAAGAGCTGAATGCCGACGGCACGGTGAAGGTGCGCGTGCGCGTTCCTTTCGAGCGCCCGCAGACCGACCAGGCAACCGTCGCCATGCAGGCACCGTCCGCAACGCCCTCCGTCGCCACGACGACCGCACCCGCTGAAAATCAGAGCACAGCAAGCGACCGCGCTGCATTCGAAAAGCTGCGCACGGATGTCGCCAAGGCCTTCGGCATTCTGTCCAATCTTTACAAGGATCAGGCCACACCGGCGCTCGACCAGGCCATTGCGGGCCGCTCCGCCGTGGTGATCGGCCTCAAGTCGCTCTCCGAGTTCCGCACTGCCGCCGGCACCGAGCCGTCCTTTACCGCCTTTGCCGGCGATATCGCCGCCAAGGCACGTCAGTTGCTGACATCGGTAGAGGCGTGGCCGAACGACGTTGCCGGGATCGGCAAGGGCATCGCCACGCTGGCAAGCCGTCTTGCCGACCTCCACATCATCGCGCCGCCCGCACCTGCACCGCAGGCGCCCGCCGGTCCGCAGACCTTCGAGCAGCCGCCGCTTGCCGAAAGCCAGAACAGCGTCATCATCCGCCGCGGCGATACGCTGTGGCAGATTTCCCGCCGCGTTTACGGACAGGGCGTGCGTTACACCACGATCTACCTCGCCAACGAGGATCAGATCAAAAATCCTGACCTGATCGAGCCCGGCCAGATTTTCGGTGTGCCGGAGAAGGCACTGCCGAATGCGGAAGAACTTCATCGCAAGCGTCTGAAGAGCGGTTCCTGATCGTTCAAGACATTGCGGTGACCCCGCAACAACCCTACCTGTGACAAGCACGGCGGCTTTCCAGAGCCGCCGCCCTGCTGTCGGCTTCCGGCAGTGCCCGGAGCAAATGATGGCCACTAAGAAAAAAACCATTTCGGCGGATTCCAGCAATCCCACGCAGACCCTCATCAACCTCTGGCCCTACATGTGGCCGGAAGGCCGCCTTGACCTGAAAATGCGGGTAATCTGGGCGACGGCGTTTCTCGTTGTCGCCAAGCTGGTGCTGATCCTCGTTCCCTATTTCTTCAAATGGGCAACGGATGCGCTGAACGGCAAGCTGGACATGGTCGGGCTGGTTCCGGCCTTTCTGCTCGGTGCTGTCGCGCTTGTCATCGCCTATAATCTGACGCGGCTGATACAGGTCGGGCTCAACCAGCTGCGCGATTCGCTGTTTGCCAGCGTCGGCCAGCATGCCGTGCGCCAGCTCGCCTACCGAACCTTCGTGCACATGCACCGGCTTTCCCTGCGCTTCCATCTGGAGCGCAAGACCGGCGGGCTTTCGCGGGTTATCGAGCGCGGGACCAAGGGCATCGAAACCATTGTCCGCTTCACCATTCTTAACACCGCACCGACCTTCATCGAATTCCTGCTGACGGCGATCATTTTCTGGACCTCCTACAGCTTTTCCTATGTGCTGGTCACGGTTGTCACCGTGTGGGCTTATATCTGGTTCACCGTGCGGGCCAGCAACTGGCGCATCTCCATTCGCCGCGCCATGAACGACAGCGACACCGATGCCAACACCAAGGCGATCGATTCACTGTTGAACTTCGAAACCGTCAAATATTTCGGCAATGAGGAGATGGAGGCGAAGCGCTTTGACGTCGCCATGGAGCGCTATGAAAAATCAGCGATCTCGATCTGGACGTCGCTCGGCTGGCTGAACTTCGGCCAGGGCGTGATCTTCGGCATCGGCTCCACGGTCATGATGGTGATGTCGGCGATGGCCGTGCAGCGCGGCGAGCAGACCATTGGCGATTTCGTGTTCATCAACGCGCTTTTGCTGCAGCTTTCGGTACCGCTGAACTTCATCGGCTTCGTCTATCGTGAAATTCGCCAGGGATTGACCGACATCGAACAGATGTTCGAACTTCTCGAGGTCGAGGCCGAGGTTACCGACAGGGCGGACGCAAAGCCGCTTGTGGCCGGACCGGGCGCTATCTCCTTCCGCGACGTGCATTTCGCCTACGATCCGGAAAGACCGATCCTGAAGGGCGTTTCCTTCGATGTGCCGGCGGGCAAGACGGTGGCGATCGTCGGTCCTTCGGGTGCCGGAAAATCGACGATCTCGCGGTTGCTTTATCGTTTCTACGATATTCAGGAAGGCGCCGTCACCATCGACGGGCAGGACATTCGCGACGTGACGCAAAAGAGCCTGCGCTCGATGATCGGCATGGTGCCGCAGGATACCGTGCTGTTCAACGATACGCTCGCCTACAACATCCGTTACGGACGCCCTTCGGCAACGACCGAGGAGGTCACGGCAGCGGCGGATGCGGCCCAGATCAGCGCCTTCATCGGCAAGCTGCCGGAGGGTTACGCCACCATGGTCGGCGAACGGGGCTTGAAACTTTCCGGCGGCGAAAAGCAGCGCGTGGCGATTGCCCGAACCATTCTGAAAGCGCCGCCGATCCTCATTCTCGATGAAGCGACCTCTGCGCTGGACACCCATACGGAACAGGAAATCCAGAGCGCGCTTGATATCGTTTCGAAAAACCGTACGACGCTGGTCATCGCCCACCGCCTCTCCACCGTCATCAGTGCCGATGAAATCATCGTGCTGAAGGAAGGGCTAATCGCCGAGCGTGGAACCCACGCCTCGCTGATGGCGCAGAACGGGCTTTATGCCTCGATGTGGAGCCGCCAGCGCGAAGCCATTCGCGCAGAGGAAATGCTGCGCCATGTTCGCGAAACCGACGATCTTGGCGTTGTGGACCGCGGCGAACCCGCGCATTGACGGGCATAAACCCCTGACAACAGGGCGGCACACCAACCGGACCATTGCCGGGCGGGGAGTTTGGCTGTAACCAGCTAAGCGAACTTTGTCGCATGCCCGTATGGATGATGTCGTATCACGACCATATACAGACGCGGCAGGCGGAAACCGGAGCAAGGAAACTTATGAATCTGTTCGACACCATTCGCAACACCATCGTACCGATCCACAAGGAAGGCTACGTCTTCGTGGCCGCCTTCTTCGTCGCATCGCTGGTGCTCGGCTGGATATCCGAACCGCTGTTCTGGGTCGGTCTGGTGCTGACGGCCTGGTGCGCCTACTTCTTCCGCGACCCCGAGCGCGTGACGCCGCAGGATGACGACCTGATCATCAGCCCTGCCGATGGCAAGGTGTCCGCCATCCAGACCGTCGTTCCGCCGCTGGAGCTGGAACTCGGCAAGGAGCCGATGGTGCGCATTTCGGTGTTCATGAACGTGTTCAACTGCCATGTGAACCGCGCGCCCGTGCGCGGCCGCATCGTCAATGTCGCCTACCGCCCCGGCCTCTTCCTTAATGCGGAAGTGGACAAGGCCTCCGAAGACAATGAGCGCAACGGCCTCGTCATCGAGACAGCGCATGGCAAGGTTGGCGTGGTGCAGATTGCCGGCATGGTCGCCCGCCGTATCGTCTGCTGGGTCAAGCCGAATGAACCAGTTGATGCCGGCGAGCGTTTCGGTCTTATCCGTTTCGGTTCGCGCCTCGATATCTTCCTTCCCGAAGGTTTTCAGCCGCGCGTTTCGGTGGGCCAGACGGCAATTGCCGGCGAAACGGTTCTGGCCGAGTTCGGCTCCGCCAAGGGTCCGGTCCTTAGCCGTCGCGGCTGACGAAAACAGGAAGGGCATGCGCCATGGAAACGCCGATCTCGGAGCCGCAACAGAACGGAAAACATGAGGGCCGCAACGATAGCGGCCGTGGGCCGCGCCTGAGGGAAATTCCTTTTCGCCTCGTGATACCCAACCTCATCACCGTTCTGGCCATCTGCGCGGGCCTGAGCGGCGTGCGCCTAGCCATTGAAGGCCGGTTCGAGCTGGCTGTGGGCATGGTGCTGCTTGCCGCCTTCCTCGACGGCATCGACGGGCGCATCGCCCGCATGATGAAGGCGACATCCAAATTCGGCGAACAGATGGATAGTCTGGCCGACATCGTCAATTTCGGTGTCGCCCCTGCCCTCGTTGTCTATATCTATCTGCTTGATCAGGCACGTTCGATCGGCTGGATCGCCGCCCTTATCTACGTGATTGCCGCAGGCCTTCGTCTGGCGCGCTTCAACGTCATGATCGAGCGCCCGGTGAAGGCGCCGTGGCAGAACGAATTTTTCGTGGGCGTTCCGGCGCCGATGGGCGCCATGCTGGTGCTTCTGCCGGTCTATCTCGGCTTCCTTGGTGTCGAGCCGGGCAAGCCCTTCGCCTATATCGCCGCCGCCTACACCGTGTTGATCGGTTATCTTCTCATCAGCCGCCTGCCGGTCTGGTCGGGAAAGTCAGGTACCAGCCGCATTCGCCGCGATCTGGTGCTGCCGATGATCCTCGTCGTCGTGCTTTACGTCGCGATGCTGATGAGCTTCACCTGGGAAGTACTGGTTCTGACCGTTGCCGCCTATCTCGTGTTCATCCCCATCAGCGCCCGCCTGTGGCACCGCCGTTACGGCACGCTGACGATTGAGGAAGACGCGCATGACGACGCCAATGGCGGCAACGGCCTCGATCGCGGTATTTGAAACCGCAGGTATTATTTTTCTCCCACGAACCGGCGTTTGACATGACGCAAAATGTCGCAGCCCGAAAAGCGGGCTTCGCGTTCTTTCGCCTCGAATCCGTCAAGATTACCCACGAAAGAAGTAGCTCACACGTATCGAAACGGCGATTGACGTGAATTGTGGAGAAAGAGAAATGACGAACGAGACGAAGGCACAGCCGCAGGCGAAGCCCGACCTCAACAGCCACTACCGACCGCTCGGACTGAAGGCCGTTGCGGCCGCAGCCCTGATGCTGAAGCGCAAGCCCGCCGCCAAAACTGCTTGAAAACATTCGCTTTTCTTAAAAGCACAGCATCCAAGGCCTGGCAGACTTTGCGATGGTAACGGTCAATCCGAAAAAACATCCGGATAAATGTGCGGCGCTAATATTAGCGCCGTCTCCATTTGTGCGGCCCCCATCGAGAACCGCATAACCGGCGTGTTTTATAAAATTTCCCAATCCGTAACGAAGCTGCAACCAAAACGAAGTAAAGTATTCGACTTCCACGGGACGACTGTACGGATAGTCTCGCATCGACTACTGAGCATCAAAAAAATTTCTACTTTAGCGATTCTTCCTGCTACAGCGAACAAGGCCGATTTTCGATGCCGTTGACAGGCGGTATCGGACAAATTCGGATGTTGCGGGAAAACCAACGAAGACGGGCCATGGGGGGCTTCATACGGCATGCAGGATAAAATCCTTCTGATTGAAGATTCCGTTGCTCTTTCCATGCTGCTGAAGTCGCGGCTTTCGGAGGAAACGGCAGCCGAAGTGATCCATTGTGACAGCATGGCGCAGGCCGATATACTGCTGCGCGCCCATGATTTCACGCTGGCACTCACCGGTCTCAATCTGCCGGATGCGCCGAAGGGTGAAATTCTCGCACTTCTTGCCGACCACAAGGTGCCGGCGATCGTCTTCACCGCCACGGTGGATGAAGAGGCGCGCAAGCGCTACGCCGAAAAGAAGATCATCGACTACATCGTCAAGGATGGCCATCGCACCGTTGATGCCGTGGTGAAAACGGTCGACCGGATTTTGACCAACAGACTGTTTTCCGTGCTGGTGGTGGATGACGTGCGGACGGCGCGTTCCGGCCTCGTGGAAATCCTCGGACGGCAGAATTTCAGGGTCAGCGAAGCCCATTCGGGCAAGCAGGCGCTGGAAATCCTGTCGCAGGATCCATCGATTCAGCTCGTCATCACCGATTACCATATGCCTGACATGGACGGCTACGAGCTGACGCGCCGCATCCGCGACAGCCGTTCCTCGGAAGACCTGCGGGTCATCGGCATCTCGTCCTCCACGGACCGGCTGCTTTCGGCAAGCTTCCTCAAGGCCGGGGCGTCGGATTTCGTCTACCGTCCCTTCGTGCCGGAAGAATTGCAGTGCCGCATCGACAACAATATCGAAACGCTGAAACAGCTCAAACGGCTGCGCGAACTGGCAGAGCGGGATCATCTGACCGGTCTGCCGAACCGCCGCTCCTTCTTCGAGCGTACGCGGGCGCTGATGGACGTCATCAACGACAATGAAGAGAACGGCGCAGTCGCCATTCTCGACATCGACCATTTCAAGAAGATCAACGACACGCTGGGGCATGATGCCGGCGACAGGGCGCTGAAGAAGCTTGCCGAACTGCTGCACGACATGTGCCATGAGCAGCGCCACATTCCCGCGCGTCTTGGCGGCGAGGAATTCGCCGTGTTCCTGCGTGGGCTCAATGCGCATGCCGCCTATCAATTCTGCGAGGAGCTGCGCGGCGCCGTCGAAAAGAACGGCCGCCAGCTGAGCGGCAGCAGCCTGGCGCTGACGATTTCGCTCGGCGTTGTGGAAATCGAAAAGGGCGAACCCTTCGACAATCAGCTCAATGCCGCAGACCAGCTGCTATACCTCGCCAAGGCGAACGGCCGCAACCGCGTCTATTCCGACATCATGATTCAGGAAGGCCTGCAGAAAATCGGGCGGAACGGGTAAGACGGGCGCAGGATGGGCAACTGTGGAGTGACCGGGTGTCGATCCGCGATGACCAGCCTCGAATGCCAGCAAGCAAGCACATCAGAACAATGACATCTGGCCATCATCCTTAGGTGGCCTGATTTTCGCGAGTGGCGCGCTTTCCGGCACCGGCTCGATAAGGTCAGCGCCGACATTGGCGACCTTGTTGACCTTGTCCGATACCGGGATCATCTCGAAAAAATCATCCTGAACCGGGCGCATCAGGTCGGCCACCTCGCGCGGCTCCTGCGTCTTGCAATCCAGCCAGCGGCTGAAATCCTCCGGCGCGATTACCACCGGCATACGGTCGTGAATGCGGCCGATCGCGGCGTTGGCAGCGGTGGTGAGGATGGCGCCGGTATCGACCTCGGACCCATCGGCAGAGGACCAGGTTTCCATGAGGCCGGCAAAGGCGACGATGCCGCCGTTCTTCGGGCGGATGAAATAGGGCTGCGACTTGCCGCCCTCCTCCTTCGGCGGGCGCCGCCATTCGTAAAAGCCGGTGGCAGGCACCAGCACGCGGCGATGGCGCATGGCGGCGCGAAAAGATGCCTTGCCAATGGCCGTTTCCGAACGCGCATTGATGAGCAGGGGGAAATCCTTCGGGTCCTTGACCCAGCCGGGCAGAAAACCCCAGCGCACCAGCATGGCCCGCCGGTTGGGCAGGTTACTGCCGCGCTCCTGCCGTTCACCCTCCAGCACGATCAGGATCGGCTGTGTGGGCGCGATGTTGAAACGGGCGGGAAAATCCTCAAGGCCGATCAGATCAAGATAATCGGCAATCTCTTCCGGTGTCGCTTTGAGCACGAAACGTCCGCACATTGTCTGCTCCTCAGGCCCGGGGACCGAATAAAATGATAGCCGCGCCCGCGAGGCAGACGGCACCGCCAGCGATATCCCATCTATCCGGTACTTGCCCCTCAACGCCCCAGAGCCAGAGAAGCGATGCAGCAATGTAAATCCCGCCATAGGCGGCATAGGCCCTGCCCGCGGTCTCGGTCGGCACCAGCGTCAAAGCCCAGGCGAAAGCAGCGAGCGCCAGCATGCCTGGCAGCAATATCCAGCCCGTCTTGCCAAGCTTCAGCCAGGCCCAGAAGGAAAAGCAACCGGCGATTTCCGCAACAGCCGCCAGGGCATAAATAAGATAGACCTTCATTCCACCGTCTTCTGCGTGCACAATCGATCCGATTCCCAAATATACCATCGGTATTCCCGGACCAATATAGACAGGCCCAAGACGGCTGAAACAAGCGAAACCATTCATGACCCTTCGTATCAAGCCCCGCCCCGCCTCCTCCGCCATCGTCCGGAATGGAGATCGGCTGCTGCTCGTGCGCCGTATAAATCCGCCGTCGAAGGACATGTTCGCCTTTCCGGGCGGGCGCGGCGAAGAGGGTGAAACGCCAGCCGAGACGGCGCTGCGCGAACTTCAGGAGGAAACCGGCATCGTCGCGCGTAAACCGCAGCTGTTTGCGACCTATGACCTGCCGTCGCGCGACCCCGAAGGTGCGCTGACGAGCCACTATTTCCTCTCCGTCTTTACCGTGGAAACGGACGCGGACCCGGAGGTGACGGCGGCCGACGACGCGGCGGATGCGGGCTGGTTCACATTGGCGGAAATCCGCCGGTTGCCGGCACCGGAAAGCGTCGTCGAATGCGCCGAGCGGCTGCTTGCATGATTGCCAGCCAGCCAGAATCGCTATTATCTAGAGGATGTCGCGCAACACTGTGCAGCGGTTTTGCGATAACGACATGATATAGACCTAAAGCTGACGGAGCGGTCTGAAAGACCGCGATGGCTTTAGGACCGATCCGCCCGCCGGGTGTTCACGAGTATGTGTGGGGCAGAATAAAATTTTGATAAGGCCAACCATTTTCCTGTCTTTTTTCCTGACCATGCTTGCACCCGCCGGGCAAGACGGCGTCGCTCATGCGCAGCCTTCGAAGGCTGCTTCCAGTGAGGTTCGCCCGCCGGAAGCACAACCGCCCAAACCCGCTCCCTATGACGACAGGCTGGCACGGCTGTCGGAGATATTGGGGGCGGTGCAATATCTGAGAACCCTGTGCCCTTCCTCCGGTCCGGAGGACTGGCGCAAATCGATGAGCGATCTTCTGGCGGCCGATACGGCCAACGAACCGGAAAGGCGCCAGCGCATGACGGCTGCATTCAACCGTGGATATCGTTCCTTTGCGGCCATCCACACCAGTTGCACACGCGCCGCCGTCATGGCAGAAGAGGGCTACCGTAACGAAGGGGCAACACTCGCCCAAGAAATTGCGTCCAGGTTCGGAAATTAGCGGATTGTTAACCTCTTTTCGCCGCAGCCCGTGCCGTTTTGATAAAAGGCTGCTAGTGTTGTTAACAGGGTGGTAAGGACTTGCCCGCCCTGTCGAGGATGAAAAATGCAGACGAGCCGTAACGAAATCGACGACATGATCGTGCATGAAAAGATGCAGGTCGCTCTGGAACACCAGAACGAGGCATGGGCTGACGGCATGGCCGACGGCATCGAGCCGGAGATCATCGCCGATGCCGCAATCGCTCTGGCCATGCGCGAAACCATCCGTATGCACGGCGAAGCCGGTGCTGAAGCAATGCTGGAATCGCTGCGCCAGCGCATGCTTGAAGGCGAATTTTCCCCGCAGCGTGTGATACAGTAAAGTCGGGGTCTGTCATGTCTTGCCTGAGCAAGGGGCTTTTGCTCTCTTCCGCCATGCTGTCCATATTGGCTGCCTTGACCGCCGGGTCTATTGGCTTGCCCAGCCGCGCCTTTGCGCTTTCCGAGCTGAAACCCGCACAAAATACCGAAGGCGAGCCGCAAGCCCAAAGTGGCGAACAGCCGCAACGGCCCCAGGCTCCCGAGCCCGACGAGATCGAAGGTGATTCGGACGGCATTCCCCTGCCCGACCCTCTGGTCGACCGTTCCGCCGGTCAATCGACCCAGCAACCCGCCAAGCCGGGCAACACGCCGGAAATGTCGGTCGTTATCGAGCATGATATTTCCAAGGCGCCGGAAGCAGTGCGCAAGCTTCGCCAGCAGATCATCGACGCCGCCTCTTCGGGCGATATCGAAAAACTGCGGCCTTTCATCGCCGCCAGCGACAAGCAGTTCCGTATCGACGGCAATGACAGCGACGACCCGATCGCAGCGCTGAAAAGCTATTCCGGCGATCCCGACGGTCTGGAAGTGCTGGCGATCATCATCGATCTGCTTTCGACGGGTTATGCCCATGTCGACGCCGGCACCCCGGATGAAGCCTATGTTTTCCCCTATTTCGCCGGAAAGCCGCTCAATACGCTGACCGCGCCGGAAAAGGTGGAGCTGCTGCGTATCATCACGGCGGGCGATCTGGCTGATATGCAGGAATACGGTAATTACAGCTTTTACCGCATCGGCATTTCGCCTGACGGCAAGTGGAAGTTCTTCACCGCCGGCGATTGATCGCGCGGCGGTGCTTGCCGTTCTTTTGCAAAAATCCTAACTGTGCGGCATGAGCAATTCAGCAGAAGCGCGTCGCGGTTCTGCAAAGGAAACTGCGCGAAAACAAAAAGAGAGCATTTTTGCAGATTGCCTCGGGCAGCCCTCAGCGACCCTGGCCGGAAATGCTTTCGATGAACCGAACGGTGATGCCATGCCTTCCGCCTTTATTGCCGACCGCCGCCTGATCAGAGTTTCCGGCACGGGTGCCGAAGAGTTTCTGAACAATCTGATCACGGCCGATGTTGAAAACCTGCCGCAAGGCGAGGCGCGCGCCTCGGCACTTCTGACGGCGCAAGGCAAGATCCTGTTCGATTTCCTGATCGCGCGCGATGGCCCGGATTATCTGATCGAATCGGGTGCTGCCGAACAGGATGCGCTGCTGCGCCGCCTGACCATGTACAAGCTGCGCGCGCCCGTCGATCTCAAGGCCGAACCGATAGAAGGCGTCAGCGTTTTCTGGAGCGAAAGCGTGCCCAAGGCGGGCGCGACGGACGGCCGTTTCGCCAAGGCCGGCATCAATCTGTTCCGCGTTCCGGGTGCTTCGGCCTCGGGCGACATAACGGCATATGATGCCCTGCGCATTGAGTACGGAATTGCCGAATCCGGCCGCGATTATGCGTTGCAGGATGCTTTTCCGCATGATGTGCTGATGGATGTGAATGACGGCGTCTCGTTCAAAAAGGGTTGCTTCGTCGGCCAGGAAGTCGTCTCGCGCATGAAACATCGCGGCACGGCAAGACGGCGGGTCGTCACCGTTTCGGCTGAAAGCGCGCTTCCCGCAACCGGAACAGACATCACCGCCAACGGAAAACCGGTAGGGGCGCTTGGAACCGTTTGCGGCAACACGGGACTTGCCATCGTGCGGACGGACCGCGTTGCCGATGCGCTCGCCTCCGCCACGCCGCTCATTGCCGAGAATGTTCCCGTGACTATGGCCTTGCCGGCCTGGAGCGGCATCTCCTTCCCCGTAGTCGATCCTGCGGTACAGGCGGAGGAATAGGCGTGGCGCCCGCTAAAAGTCCGCGCGCCTGGCAGCGCATGCTTTCTGGACGGCGGCTCGACCTGCTCGACCCCTCACCGCTCGACGTTGAAATCGCCGATATCGCCCATGGTCTTGCCCGCGTCGCCCGCTGGAACGGCCAGACGCGCGGCGATCACGCCTTCTCCGTCGCCCAGCATAGCCTCATCGTCGAAAACATTTTCTGCCGCATGTGTGTGAATGCGACGCCCGACGATATGCAGATGGCGCTTTTGCACGACGCCCCGGAATATGTCATCGGCGACATGATCTCGCCGTTCAAATCCGTGGTCGGCGGCGGTTATAAAACCGTGGAGAAAAGGCTGGAAGCGGCCGTGCATCTGCGCTTTGGCCTGCCGCCGCATGCCTCGCGCGAGCTGAAGGACCGCATCAAGAAAGCCGATACGGTTGCCGCTTTTTTCGAGGCGACAGAGCTTGCCGGTTTTTCCATTGCCGAGGCACAGAAATTCTTCGGCCTGCCGCGCGGCATCACCCGCGATATGTTCGACATTATCCCACTTCCCTCGACCGAGGCGCAGAAGCGGTTCGTTGAACGCTTCGAGGCGATCGAGGCAATGCGCGTGGTCAAAACCAGCAACGCGGCTGGAGGGGTGAAATGACTTCTATCGTCGTATCGCCGTTGTCGAGGATCGCGGAAATGGCCGTGAAGCACAAAGCCCGCGAAATGGTGACGCTGATAGCAAAGGAGCAGACCTTTCACCGCCCGGCGGTGATCTCAGCCGAAAGGCACCTGACCCTTGCCATGAACGACATCAGCTTCAAGGGCACCGGCGATCTCATCGCGCCTGACGATGCGCATGTGCTGCGGCTGATCGATTTCGCCCGCGAATGGGACCAGTCCGCACCGCTTCTCATCCATTGCTGGATGGGCGTGTCGCGCTCTCCCGCCGCAGCCGTCATTGCAGCACTCAGCCTTTATCCGGATCAGGACGAGATGGCGCTTGCGCTCAGCCTGCGCACCGCCTCACCTTACGCCACCCCCAATGCCCGGATCATCGCAATCGGTGACCGGTTGCTTGGGCGGGATGGCAGGCTGGTGGCGGCAATCAAGACGATCGGCAGGGGTGCGGATACGGACGGCAACGTGCCCTTCGTGCTGCCTCTCTCCAACTGACGCCTCCGTTTTTGGCGGAACCCCTGCGGCATCCAGTCGTTACCAAAGTAGAACAGCAATAAGAATCACGGGATAATTCATGGAACAACAGGCAACGGATATCATCGTCGCATCGCAGGCAGCGGTACGACAGGCGAGCACGCTGGCGGTGCAATATTCCTTTTCGATCATCGGTGCGCTCCTGCTTCTGATCATCGGCTGGCTGGCCGCGACTTTCCTGCAGCGCTGGGCTTTTCAAGGCCTGTCGCGCATCCGCGGCTTCGATGCGACGCTTGCCGGTTTCTTCGCGGGTGCCATCCGTTACGTGGTGCTTATTCTGGTGCTGGTCATGGTGCTTGGTCAGTTCGGCGTACAGACGGCCTCCATTCTTGCGGCACTTGGCGCTGCCGGCCTCGCCATCGGTCTGGCGCTTCAGGGCACATTGCAGAACATCGCCGCCGGCATCATGCTTCTGGTGCTGCGTCCCTTCCGGGTTGGCGAATATATCGAGACCGGCGCCGTGAGCGGCACGGTGATCGAAATCGGCCTGTTTGCTACCGAGCTTAAAACCAGCGATGGGCTTTACCGCCTTGCGCCAAATTCCACCCTGTGGAACGTGCCGATCACCAATTACAGCCGCTTCCCATCGCGCCGCCACGAATTGAGCCTGACGGTAAAGAGCGACGAGGATCTGGCTGCGGCGCAGGACATGCTGATGCGTGTGGTGCGCTCGGAAAGCCGGGTGCTGTTGGACCCCGCCCCCGTTACCTTCGTCGATTCGGTCAGCGCCGACAGCGCCACCGTGAAATTGCGCTACTGGGCGCGCAGCGACAATTACTTCGCAACCACGCGTGACGTGACGAAGGCAATGAAGCTCGCTTTCGATGAGCGCAAGGCGGAATTAACCGCACAAACCGCGTGAATTGGGAGCGTCCCAGCCGCTCCCTTCTCCATACAACTTTTTTCCATATGAAAGCCGGCCCTGAGCCGGATTTCGCCATTTTTCGCGCAAGGGTGGCGGCAGGCGCTCTTGCGTCTGGCGAAGGACGTGTTTATACGACCTATGCGTAATGTTATTACATAACTTACCCTTCAATTTATAACCACATAAGGGCCAGAAGAATGCAAAAAACCATCACCCGCGTCACCGGCGCGCTTGCAATCGGTTCCATGCTGCTGATGACAGCCCCGGCACTGGCGGCCGGAAAAGACAAGACGTCCACCGCGCATAGTCACAGCCACGACCACAGCCATGGCCAGACCGAAGCCGAGAAACAGATCTACAAGGGTTACTTCGAGGATGCGCAGGTGAAGCCACGCACGCTTTCAGACTGGGAAGGTGACTGGCAGTCCGTCTATCCCTATCTGCTGAACGGTTCTCTCGATGGGATCATGGCGGAGAAGGCAGCCCACGGCGACAAGACAGCAGCCGAATATCGTGCCTATTACGAAATCGGCTACAAAACGGATGTCAATCGCATCACCATCAAGGGCGACAACGTGGCGTTTTATAAGGAAGGCAAACCAGCGCAAGGCACTTATGTCAGCGACGGCCAGGAAATCCTGACCTACAAGAAGGGTAATCGCGGCGTGCGGTACATCTTTAAAAAGACCGGCGGCGATGCGGATGCACCGCAATTCATTCAGTTCAGCGATCACACCATCGCGCCTAAAAAAGCCGGCCATTACCACCTCTACTGGGGCAATGACCGCAAGGCGCTTCTGGACGAGGTGACCAATTGGCCGACCTATTATCCGTTCCAGATGGATGGCCCTGAGATCGTCGAGGAAATGGCGGCGCATTAAGACCGCACTCTTCCTGGTTTTCCGCAGCATGTGGTCAAACCTTGAATTGTCACGATTTCGCCTTCCCCCCAGTGGGGAGAAGGCAACCAATGCGAGTTGATACGGCCCTTTCCCCGCTCACTGCCCCATGGTCGAGCGATGCGCCCAACCGGTCATGCGCTTTTCGAGCCAGGCCATGATCGCATACATGACGATACCTTCCACGGCGAGCATCAACAGACCGGCAAAGACCAGTGGAACGTTGAACTGGCTTTGCGCCGAACTCATCATATTACCGAGGCCATAATTGGAGGCGACGGTTTCCGATACGACCGAGCCGACGAAGGCGAGCGTGATGGCGATTTTCAGCGAGCCGAAGAAGTAAGGCATGGAGCGCGGAATGCCGACCTTCAGCATGATATCCATCTTCCTGGCGCCAAGTGCGCGCAGCACGTCCTCCGTTTCCGGCTCGATGGTGGCCAGACCGGTCGCGACGTTGACGACGATGGGGAAGAAGGAAATCAGGAACGCAGTCAGAACCGCAGGAACAGTGCCGATGCCGAACCAGATGACGAGGATCGGTACCAGCGCCACTTTGGGGATGGCATTAAAACCGATCATCAGCGGATAAAGCCCGGCATAGATGGTTTTCGACCAGCCGATAAAGAGGCCGATGGCGAGACCCGCCGCGACGGCAATCGCAAAACCGAGCGTAGTGGTATAGAGCGTCTGCAGTGAGTTCTTCCAGATCGGCGACCAATATTGCACGATGGCCTGCCCCACACGCACGGGCGACGGCAGAATGGTTGGCGGCATTTTCAGCGCGTAGACCAGCAATTCCCACATTGCAAACAGCGCCAGCGTATATAGCCAGGGGGCGGCCTTCACCCAGTTGACCCGGGCGATCAGCGGTTTCGACGGCGCGGTTGCCATGCTGCTTTCCACAAACGCACTCATGCAGCCACCCTCGCCTGCGCTATCTCGCCATGCAGTTCCTGCACCATGTCGTTGAAACCCTTGTCATACATGATATCCAGCTGGCGCGGCCGCGCGAAAGGCACGCGGTGTTCCGCCAGCACGCGGCCCGGCCTTGCGCTCATCACGAAAATCTTGTCGGCGAGAAAGGTCGCTTCGCGCAGATCGTGTGTCACCAGAATGATGGTAACCCGCTGCGCCGTATGCAGATCACGAATGACGCACCACAGTTCCTCACGGGTGAAGGCGTCGAGCGCGCCGAAGGGCTCATCCAGCATCAGAAGATCCGGCTCGTGGATCAAGGCGCGGCAGAGATTGGCGCGCTGCTGCATGCCACCGGAAAGCTGCCAGGGGAATTTCGAGCCGAAGCCTTTGAGGCCGACGATTTCCAGCAGGCGTTCGGCTTTGGCGACATATTCGGCCTTGTGCGCGCGAAGACGCCGGCGGTGCTTCTCGACGATCTCCAGCGGCAGCAGGATATTTTCGAGCGTCGTGCGCCAGGGCAGCATCGTCGGGTTCTGAAACGCCATGCCGACGATGGAAACCGGTTCCGTGACCTGCCGCCCGGCAACGATGACATTGCCCTTTTGCGGGATATGCAGCCCCGTTACCAGCTTCATCAGGGTCGACTTGCCGCAGCCCGACGGGCCTACGACAGCAGCGAACTCCCCCTTGTCGACCGTCAGGTTGAGGCCGGATACAGCCAGCGTTCCGGCCGCCCCGCCGTAACGCATGTCGACATTGTCTATTTCCACGAGATGTGACATCGCAGTCCCCTTTTCAGCCCCCCAAGCTATTTAAAAATTGCAAACCGCCCGGACCGGCAAGCGATCCGAGCGGTCGCCGTGACCTCAATCAGGGGAGCATGCGCTCTTGCTTGGGCGGCAGGTAAGCCGCGTCGAAGACCTGCTCTGCCTTGACGTTGCCCTTCAGACCCATGGAAACTTTCAGGGTCTCGAGGGAGGCAGCAAGCCGGGCCGGATCGACACCACCCATGCCATTTTCCACCACATAGGGTGTCTTGATGTTCATGCTGTTGGCCATGTTGAGGCGTTCCAGCTCAATCGCGCTGTCGAGCGTCTCGTTACGCTTGAGCACGGCCGCCACACCCTCTTCAGGGGTCTTGACGGAATCGGCGAAGCCCTTGGCCAGCGCCTTGAGGAAACCCTTGACGGCATCAGGGTTTTTCTCAGCAAAATCAGTGTTTACCAGCACGGCATTGCCATAAAGATTCAAGCCATGCTCGGCCATCAGGATGGTCGAGATATCGTCATCGGCAATGCCCTGTTTTTTCAGGTTGAGGATCACCGAAAAGGCAAAACCGAAGACGCCGTCGACATCGCCCTTGGCGAGCATCGGCTCACGCACCGGAAAGCCGATCGATTCGATCTTGATCTTGCTGTCGTCCAGCCCGGCGACCTGCTTGAAGGCTGGCCATTGCGCAAAAGCGCCATCCGGCGGCGGCGCGCCGAGTTTCTTGCCTTCCAGCGACTTCGGGTCGCCAGTGACACCAAGCGACTTGCGGCCGACGACGGCAAATGTCGGGCGTTCATAGACCATGTAAACGGCCTTGACCTTCTGGCTCGGATCCTCATCGAGGAACTTAATCACCGAATTGATGTCGCCGAAACCCATCTGGTAAGCGCCGGTCGCCACGCGCGGAATGGCCTCCACCGAGCCGTTGCCGCTGTCGATCGTCACGTCGAGGCCCTCGGCCTTGAAGTATCCCTTGTCCAACGCCAGCAGGAAACCTGCGGCAGGTCCCTCGAATTTCCAGTCGAGCGTGAATTTCACCGGTGTTTCGGCATGGGCGCTCGTTACCGGCAGCGACAGCCCGGCAGCGGCACCGACTGCAGCAATGGCCAGAGCTCTCGACAACAACCTACGCGTTAATATCATCTATTCCCCCTGATGGTTATGGTTGGATTGGTTGCATAAGACCCAATTCCAGCCATCAAGGCAAGATAAAATTGCATACAAAATAGCCGTTATTTTGTATGCTTATTTTAAAGGCACCCATGGTCAACCGGCAGGCAAAAAGCCCGATTTTTGCCCATCACGCATGCAACGAAGCGACAGCAATATCGTTCACGCCGCGAACACAGCGTTCTCACTTGCCGGGGTTGCGGATCAGGCGCAGCGTGGGACAAATAGGGCCACAAACAGCAGGCAAAACGGCGGGGACGGCAAGATGAATTCTGCACTGGGCATACACCACATCACGATGATCACCCGGAAGGTGCAGGCGAATGTCGATTTTTACGCCGGCTTTCTGGGCTTAAGGCTCGTCAAACGTACTGCCGGTTTTGAAGATGCCATGCAGCTTCACCTGCTTTACGGCGACGGAAACGCCTCGCCCGGTTCGCTTTTGACCTTCCTCGTCTGGGAAGACGGTGGGCAGGGCCGCGTGGGTTATGGTCAGACGCTGGAAGTTTCACTGGCGATCGACCCTGCCAGCATTGGTTTCTGGCTGACGCGCGCGCTGAAATTCGGCATCCGCGCCGAGGGACCATCCGACGAATTCGGTACCCCTGTCATCCGGTTGAAAGACCCTGACGGCCTGATCGTCAAGCTGGTCGGCACGAACGCCTTCGCCGATGCCACGCCGCATGTGACAAACGACATCCCCGCAGAAGACGCCATTCGCCGGATTTATGGCGCGACGATGCTGAGCGAGGTGCCGGAAGAAACCGTGGCGTTCCTCACAAGATATTTCGGCTACCGGCAGGAAAGCCAGACAGGCGCGATCCGCCGGCTCGTAGCGCAAAGTGGCGACATCATCGACGTGCGCGATGCGACCGGCTTCTGGTCCAGCGCGCCGGGCACCGGCACTGTTGACCACATCGCTTTCCGCGCGAAGGATCTGGAAGAGTTGAACGCGGTTCTGGCCGAGCTGAAATCGCTTAATTCCAGCACCACGAATGCCCACGACCGGAAATATTTCCACTCGCTTTATGTCCGCGAACCGGGCGGCGTGCTGATTGAAATGGCGACCGACGCTCCCGGCATGACCGTGGACGAACCGCTGGAGGCACTCGGCGAAAATTTGTTCATCCCGCCACTCTTCATGAAGGACGAAGCGGATGTGCGCGTTGCGCTGCCACAATTTTCGATGCCTGGCGAAGAACGTATCGTCTATCGCGACCTGCCCTTCGTGCACCGCTTCTATACGCCCGAAAAGCCGGATGGCAGCACCATCATCCTGCTGCACGGTTCCGGCGGCAGTGAAACCAGCCTGATGCCGCTGGCGCACCGGGCTGCTCCGGGCGCCACGCTTCTCGGCGTTCGTGGCCGCAGCACGGAGGAAGACATCGCCCGCTGGTTCCGGCGTCTGCCCGATTTCAGCTTCGACCAGAAGGATATCGTCTCGGAAGCGGAAGCCTTTGCCGCCTTCATTGACGGCGCCATTCGGTCCTATGGTCTGGATCGTTCGAAGCTGCGCTTCATCGGCCATTCCAACGGCGCAAATTTCTATGCGGCCTTTGCGGCACTCTACCCGGAGCTTGCCGGGGATGCGCTGCTTTACCGCCCGTTGCCGATTCTCGATAGATGGCCGGAAAGTGATCTTACCGGACGCAACTTCCTGCTCGTAGCCGGAGAACGCGACAAATATCGCGACAGAGCGGCAGATGTGCAAGGCAGGCTTGTGGCCGGCGGCGCGCGGGCAGAAGTGCAAATGATCGATGACGGTCACGATCTCGGGTTTGCCGATATCGAAGCGGCACGGCACTGGCTTGCGGCGTGACATCTGACGATACTGCGTTGCCTCGTGGTTTGTTCTCCCCCGCAGGGCAGAAAGCCACGGCAGCGGGATAGGGGGCAAAGGCCGTGAGATGGGCAACGTTTTCCCCTCATCCGACCCTTCGGGCCACCGTCTCCCCGGAGGGGAGAAGAAACAAACGGCAACCTCCCGCATCCCTCAACCAAGCCTTGCATAAATTCGCCAAAACGGCTTTAAAAACAGCTTAGTAATTGGAGAGTCTGTTTGGAAATCCCGTTTCTCATCCTCGCCGTCATCGCAGCCTTCATCTATACGCTGGTCGCAAGCATCCGCAATTCAAGCCGCATCAAGTCGCTGGAGCGTGAGGTTCACGGCCTGAAGCGGCTGATAGCCACCGGGGCGGCCTCTCCTCTTGCCGCACAGGCGGAGGTGGATGCAGCCGCGGAAAACCCGGATTTCAGGGCGGAAGAAGAAGATCGGGCTTTGCCGGAAGACGAGTTCGTCGAAACGGAATATCCGTCCGAAACCGAAGTGGCCGCTGCCATGGCGCCGGCGGAGAACCTTGCCAGCGGGGAAGAGACACGTGCGCTTTCCACTGAGGCCGCATCCGCGTCAGCCCCGAAGGAAAGCTTCGAAAGCCTGCTGGGTGCACGCTGGGCAGTGTGGGCAGGTGGGCTGGCGCTGGCGCTCGGCGGCATTTTCCTCATCAAATATTCGATCGAGTCTGGGCTCCTGAGCCCGGCCGTGCGGCTTTCGCTCGCCGCCATTTTCGGCCTCGGCCTCGGTCTTGCCGGCGAAGCAATCCGCCGCAGGGCCGTACCTGGTATCGCCACTACCTATTCCAACGCCATGATACCTGGCGTGCTGACGGCAGCAGGTGCACTGACACTGTTCGGCGTTATCTATGCCGCCTACGGCATTTACGACTACATAAGCCCCACCACCGCTTTCATCCTGCTCGGGCTTGTCGCCTTCGGCACCATTGGCCTTTCACTTCTGCACGGGCAGGCGCTCGCCGGTCTTGGCCTTTTGGGCTCGATGCTGACGCCTGCGCTGATCGCCACCGAAACGCCTGATGTCTGGGCGCTGTTTATCTTCCTCACGATCTCCTGGCTCGCGACAGCAGCTGCTGCGCGCAGGCAGCGCTGGACCGTGGCTCCCTCGCTTGCCAATGCCGGTCTCGGCCTCTGGGCGCTCGGCTATATCGCCATCGCCGATACGATCAGTGCCGCACCTCCGGTCCTTGCGCTGCTCGTCATGCTGGCGGGTACGACCTTCCTCTGGCCCGGACGCTATGTCGACACAGCACCTGCCGAAACGGGAGAAACCGTAACTTCCGGGCGGCGCGCCGTTCGCGCCATGCGGCTTTTGCTGCGCCCGTCGCTTTCCATCAATCTCACCGTCTCAATGGCCGTGATCCTGCCTGCATTCAGCTTTCTCGTCATCGGTGCCGGCATCGACCTTCATCCGGCCGTGATTGTCTCAGCGCTCATCGCAGGGCTGGCGGCCCTTGGTGCTTCCCGCCGCAACGCGGTCTGGCCCGCCATTATCGCAGCACTTGGCGCGCAGGCTGCGGTCTCGCTGATGTCTCGCTCCGGGCTCGATTTCATCGGCATCATCAACGATACCTCGATTGCGCTGCCGCCGGTGCGAACCGGCTACATGGCTGAAATTGCCATGGCGCTTGGTCTTGGCGCCATTCTTTTGCTCTGCGGTTTTTCCTTCCTGAAACGCAAGGGCGCGGACGATCCGGATTTCGCCCAGCTCTGGGCGGGGATTGCAGCTCTCTTCCCGGTCTGGCTCGGAACCGCGAGCTTCGTCGAATATGGAAATCTCGGTCGTGACTGGCTGCACGCGGCCTATGGCCTCGGCCTCGGTTTCGTGCTGATCGCCGCTGCCGAATGGCTGCACCGACAAAACAACGAGGCCTATCGCAAGCCGCTCAACATCCTCGTGCTCGGCTCGTTTGCCGCATTCGCGCTTAGCCTGCACACGCTGACTGAGGGGCTTACGACAACCATACTGCTTTCCGTCATCGGTTTCGGTTATGTGCTGGCAACCCGCCAGCGCAACTGGGATGTGCTGCCCTGGGTCATGGCGGTGGCAAGTGTTGCCGTTCTTGGCCGCATCGCCTGGGAGCCGACCATCGTCGGGCCGCAAAATCTTGGGCTCACGCCGGTCTTCAACGCGCTTCTGCCGGGTTACGGCATTCCGGCGCTGCTCGCCATCGTCTCCGCCTGGATGCTGCGCGACTGGCCGGGCTTCCGGGCAAAGAACTTCCTGCAGGCCATCGCCAGCCTGATGGGCCTGCTGGCGGTCTCAATCCTCATCCGCCATGCGATGAATGGCGGCACACTGGACGAAAGCGTGCCGACGCTTGGCGAACAGTCGATCTATACGCTGCTGACCATCGGTTTTTCAGGCGTTCTGATGACGCTCGATTTGAAGAGCCCCAGCCCCGTCTTCCGTTACGGCTCGATGATTGCAGGCGTTATCGCCGTCATCAACGTGCTGGTGATGCATTTCTTCACGCTGAACCCCTATTTCACCGGCGAAAATACCGGCCGCATCCCGTTCCTCAACCTGCTGCTGATCGGTTACCTGCTGCCGGCGCTCGCCTATGGCGGCCTTGCCTATTACGCACGCGGCAAGCGGCCTGCGGCCTATGTCAGCCTGCTGGCCGTGGCGGGTGCCGCACTCGGCTTTGCCTGGGCCACGCTTTCGGTCCGCCGTTTCTGGCAGGGTGAAGACATTGCCAACTGGAAAGGCTTCCTGCAGGGCGAGACCTACAGCTACTCGGTGGTCTGGCTGTTGATAGGCGTATTGCTGCTCATCGTCGGTTCGCGCTTCAATGCGCGCAGCCTGCGTCTGGCATCCGCCGCCTTCGTACTGATCTCCGTCGCCAAGGCATTCCTGATCGACATGAGCAATCTTGAGGGCGTGCTGCGGGCGCTGTCCTTCATCGGGCTTGGCGCCGTGCTGATCGGCATCGGTCTGTTCTATCAGAAAATCCTCACCCGGCAGCCGAAGACATGATCCCGGCTGAGGCTTTTGCGCCCTATGCGGCGCTTGCGCAGGACCTTATCCCGCATGCCGCCGATGCGGGCGACGGCTCGCACGATCTTGCCCATATCCACCGCGTCTTCCGCAACGCCATGCGCATCCATGCGGGCGAAGGCGGCGATGGCACGGTGCTGGCGGCCAGCGTGCTTTTGCATGATTGCGTGGCGGTGGAGAAGAACTCGCCGCTTCGCGCGCAGGCCTCACGTCTTGCGGCGGAAAAAGCCTCCGGCATTCTGGCCGGGCTTGGCTGGCGTCAGGCCGATATTGACGCTGCCGCGCATGCCATCACCACCCACAGTTTTTCCGCCAATATCGAGCCGCAGACGCTGGAGGCAAAAATCCTTCAGGATGCCGACAGACTGGACGCCATCGGCATGGTGGGGGCAGCGCGCTGCTTTTATATTGCCGGGCGCATGGGTTCGGCGCTTTACGACCCGGCCGATCCGCTGGCAAAGGACCGTCCGCTTGATGATCGCGCCTTTGCCATCGACCATTTCGAAACCAAGCTGTTCAAGCTTGCTGATGGTTTCCGCACCGAAACCGGGCGAGAACTGGCAAAGGCCCGCCATGAGCGGCTGAAACAGGTGCTGGACCTGTTTCTCGACGAAATCTGAGGAGACCTGAATGCGTGTTACCGAACTCAACATCTACCCGCTGAAAAGCGCGCGCGGCATTGTCCTCTCGAAAAGCGATGTTTCGGCGGAAGGCCTGCCTGGCGACCGGCGCGCCATGCTGACCGACCCTTCGGGCCACTTCATCACCCAGCGCGAATTGCCTGTCATCGCCACGGTTCTGGCACAGCACGCGGATGGCGGCATGGTGCTTTCGCGGGAAACGAATGGCGAGATTTTCGCCAGGCCTTCCGGCGAGCGCATGGATGTGGCGGTGTGGAAATCGGTCGTCAGCGCCAATATCGCCGATAGCGAAACCAACGACACACTGTCTGAGTGGCTTGGGCGTGAGGTGAAGCTGGTGTTCTTCGACGACATCGCAAAACGCATCGCGAGCCTTGAATGGACCGGCAACGAAACGCCCGTCACTTTTGCCGACGGTTACCAGATCCTCGTCACCACCACCGCTTCACTTGCAGCCCTTAACGACAATATGCGTGCGAATGGCGAGGACGCCGTTGGCATGGAGCGGTTCCGGCCCAATATCGTGCTGGAAACGGAGGAGCCGTGGGCGGAAGATCGCTGGGCGGCGATCGAGATCGGCGGCATCCGCTTCGACCTCGTCAAGCCCTGCGCCCGCTGCATCATGACGACGCAGGACCAGATCACCGGCTCCCGCGACGTGCCCTCGCCCATGAAAGCCATGGGCCGCATCCGCATGTCCGGCGACCGGCGGGTGCCCGGCCCGCTCTTCGGCTGGAATGTCACGCCGCGCGGCGAAGGCAGGCTGTCTGTCGGCGATGTGGCAAAGGTGGTTGAGGAACGCGCCGACGGCTGGGCGATCAAAAGGCGCTAGAGCCGGTCCAACCTCGCTCCCTCATTCCTGTGCTTGTCACCGGAATCCAGCCGACGCGCGTCTGCGCGACGGGAAAGACTCCTTTCAGCCCAAAGACTTGGGCTGGCCGGATCCCTGTGACAAGCACAGGGATGAGGATACCACGGAGCACTATGGACGACGGCAAGCATCCAGCCCGACGCACCGATCTCAATCCATCATATCGCGCACGCCGTGCAACGCCGCTCTCCTATCAAGGCTTCTTCGCACCGACGATCAGGAAAATCGGGCGGCGGTCTTCGTGTTTCATCTCCGGCCGCTCCGCCAGCAGGGCGGGATCGGGCCTCGGTTCCGCGAGCCGCGTGATCGCAAAGCCGGAAGTCAGCAGGGCGTTGAGAATGCCTGACACCGTGCGGTGATATTTGACGACATCATCCGCCATCCAGTTGGAATGGCGCACGCCCTCGTTCTGATAACTATCGAGCGGCCAGTGCAGTATTTCGCCATCTTCGCCGTAGAACCAGTCCTGTTTATCCAGCGCCGTGAACACGGGATGCTCGATGGAAAAGATGAAGTCGCCGCCGGATTTCAACACGGAGAAAACTCTCGCGAATGCCGCATCCAGGTCGCGGACGTAGTGCAAAGCGAGTGAGCTCAGTACCAGATCGAAGCTTTCCGGCGCAAAATCGATGTCCTCGATCGCGGCGCGGCGATATTCGATGCCGGGGCCGCCGTTTATCTCTGCGGCGCGGCGCAGCATATTTTCCGACAGATCGACCCCGATGACATGCGCCGCGCCCTGCTCTACGGCATGGCGGCAATGCCAGCCAAAACCGCAACCGAGATCAAGAACGGTCTTGTCTTTCAGCGTTGGCAACATGGCGCGCAGCTCATGCCATTCGCCCGCCTGACGCAGTCCCTCCAGAGAGCGTGGCATGGCGCTGTAGCGCTCGAAAAACTGCGGGTCGTCGTAAATATTCTGCTTCATCGTTGCCTCACCTTGCCCGATGGCATTTCACCTGAGTGTCTCATCAATCGCACGAATAGTGCCGTCAAGAAAAGTTGCTAGTGGGCCAGCCTTGCAAAAGATAATATTCCTCTCATCAAAGGGGAATTTTGCGGCACAGCGTCCCACGGGGCGAGGCGCTGCATCGGGAGAGTTTTCATGTCGCAAGCCACACGCCAAACCATGCCCTGGGCGATCATCGTCGCCGGGTCGCTGATCGCGGTCATGACCTTCGGGCCACGCTCGGCGATGGGCTTTTTCCAGCTACCCATGCTGGCCGATACCGGCTGGGACCGCTCCACCTTCGGACTTGCCATGGCGTTGCAGAATCTGTTCTGGGGTCTCGGCCAACCCTTCTTCGGCGCCATCGCCGATAAATTCGGTACGGGGCGCGTACTCGTGCTGTCAGGCTTTCTCTATGCGGCTGGCCTCATCTGCATGTCCTTCGGCACTTCGCCCTTCTGGCTGCATTTCGGTGGTGGCGTGCTTGTCGGGCTTGGCATTGCCGCTGGTTCATTCAGCGTCATTCTTTCGGCCTTCGCGCGGCATGTTACGCCGCAGCAACGCTCGCTTGCCTTCGGCATCGGCACCGCGGCGGGATCGGCGGGCATGTTCCTGTTTGCGCCAATCAGTCAGGGCCTGATTTCCACCTATGGCTGGTCGGACAGTCTCGTCTGGCTTGCCGTGATGATGATGCTGGTGCCGCTGCTGGCCTATCCGATGCGCGGCAATTCCTCGTCCGGCAGCCAGTCGCAGACGCAATTCAAGCAGACGGCAGGCGAGGCGCTGAGAGAAGCGCTCGGCCACAAGAGCTATCTGCTTTTGACCACCGGCTTTTTCGTCTGCGGTTTCCAGGTGGCCTTCATCACCGCGCATTTTCCGGCCTATCTCGGCGATATCGGCATCGAACCCCGCTATGCGGTCATCGCCATGGCGCTGATCGGCTTCTTCAACATCATCGGATCGCTGGCCGCCGGCGTCATTGCCCAGCGTTACTCGAAACCCTATCTGCTGGCCTATATCTATATCGCCCGCTCAATCGCCGTCACGGCTTTCCTGCTTCTGCCGCAAACGCCGCTTTCGGTCATCATCTTCGCGGCCGTGATGGGCATCCTGTGGCTTTCCACCGTGCCGCCGACCAATGCGCTGGTGGCGATCATGTTCGGCACGCGCCATCTCGGCATGCTGGGTGGCGTCGTATTCCTGTCGCATCAGATCGGCTCGTTCCTCGGTGTCTGGCTGGGCGGCTTCCTTTACGACAAGCTCGGCTCCTACGATCTCGTCTGGTGGCTCGGCGTCGGCATGGGTATTTTTGCGGCCATCGTGCATTGGCCTATCCAGGAACGACCGGCACCTCGGCCAGCAATGGCCTGAGGCTATACCGCCTTATCGAGCGCAGGCAGCACCGCCTTGCGCTCCAGTGCCTTCAACGCCGCCTGCACGAAACCGTCGCGGGCGGCGTTTTCATTGAGGCCGCGTGGATCATAGACATGGCGGTTGAGGAAATGGGCGGTGAGACGGAAGGCAGCCGCGAGGCTGTCGCGATCGGCGGCCTTCGACTGACCTTCGCTCAGGAAAGCGGGAAGCGAAAGCATACGCGCCGCATAGGGCGCCCCCGCCGTACTACAGACCGCCCTGCCCGTTTTGGGCGATACATAGATGAGATCGGTGCGCAGGCCCGTTGCCGCGCATTCCGTGAGATCGAGACCGAAACCGAGATCGTTCAGCACCGCCAGCTCGAACCGTACGAACAATTCGCCAGCATCGACCGGATCATGGAGATTGTCGAGAATGACGTCGAGCGCCTGATAGAGATGCGGATGCGGGTCACGCTCCGGCAAAAGGCGCAGCAACGCGCCCATGGCCTGCACGCCATACACGGCGGTTGCCGTTTCCATCAGTTGCGCCGCCCGCAATTGCAAAGGCTCAATGCGGAATTCGCCGAGATGGTCGTCAAGCCGCGCCCGCCAGATCACATCCACCCGGTTTCCCGCCTGCAGCACCGGCTGCATGCTGCGGGAGCGCCCGGCGCGCACCATCCCCAGATGGCGGCCGCGCAAACGGGTCATCACCTCGGCGATGACGCTGGTCTCGCCATGACGCTTTACGCCGAGAATGATTGCCTCGTCCTGCCACTGCATGAAATCTGTCCGAATTCCGATTCAAGCCTGATCATAACCGATCTGACGGCGAAACGTTATTCTTTTACGGTGTCGCGCGCCGCAGCAACGAGCGTCGTCACGAAATCGGCGATTTCGTTTTCACCGAAAGGCTTGCCCAGCAGAGGCGCATGCACGAGATCTTCGGGGAAACCACTCGTGTCGCCATAACCGCTGACGAAACCGAAGGGAATTCCGTGATCGCGCAGGTGGCGGGCGAAATCGTAACTCTTGCCGTCGGAAAGGCTGACGTCGAGAAGCACGCAATCGGCGCCATCCCGACCTAATGCGTCCTGTGCCTGCGCAAGTGTCGTCGCAATCGTGATGGTTTCAACGCCGATGGACTGGAGAACCGCCTCGACGTCAAGCGCCACCAGATATTCATCTTCAACGATGATGCAGCGTTGTGGCACCATGTTTCTTCTTCTTTCAACGTGAAGGGAACCAGACGGATTTGCGCCGCTGTCGCCACTGTGATTTTCAAGCGCCATGTCGATAGAGTTCGCAAATTACGGACCCAACGTCATTTAAAAAAGACATGTCAAAAAAAGATCAGATGAAGGGTCTTGGCCGCTTTTCATCGTTTTGCCAACCGGCAACATGGCTCAGTCCGGCATCGTCCAGCACCAGACAGCCCTTGTCCGTCCAGCGAATCAGACCGCGATCGACAAGCTTTCTCAAGGTCTTGTTGGTGTGGACGATGGAGAGGCCGAGCGTATCGGCAACATGCTGCTGGGTTACCGGGATCGGCGTTTCGCCCTGCACGAGATTAACCGCCTTTGCCTTGCTGTAAAGGAACGCGATGAGGTAGGCGGCACGCTCGATCGCTGTGCGCCGGCCGATGCTGAGCAAGTGGTTGTCGAGCATGCGCTCCTCGCTTGCTGCAATCCACGTCAGGTCATAGGCAAGTGTCGGATGATCGGTGAAAAGGTTGTTGAGTCGCGAGCGCTCGAAGACACACAGCGTCACCGGCGACAGCGCCTCCACCGAATGCTGCATTTCCCCCATGACCGTGCCCTGCAGGCCGACGAGATCGCCTGGCATGACATAATTGAGGATCTGCCGCCTGCCGTCTTCCAGTGTTTTATAACGGAAAGCCCAGCCTTGAAGGACAGTGTAGAGATGGGCGCTGTGCGACCCTTCCATCAAAATGACGGAACCGCTTTCGACCGCCAGTTCTCCCGTCTTGAAACGGGAGACGAAATCCAGTTCGGAAGAGGAAAAGTCCCTGAAATGCGGCAGGTCGCGCAAGGGACAGTGCTGACACGGGGTGGTGGAAATTCCGTTCGGTTTTTTTGGCGACATGAATATCCATCATCGAAAAAAGGTTGCGCCCAATCGTTTTGGAACAACCCACCCGAATGCATTCGGTTCCCGATAAAAGGTTGAAGATATTCAGAATGTTCGTTGTGTGTCGTTCCGTTTCCGGCCGGCACATCCACATTCCTGTGCCTGTCACAGGAATGTGGGAGGAACCGGATGTGCCTTATCCCCGCGGAAATTCCAGGCCCATTTCGCGGAAACGCTCGGGATCGTCGCCCCAGTTTTCGCGAACCTTGACGAACAGGAAGAGGTGGACCGGCTGTTCGAGGATTTCAGACAGTTCCTTGCGCGAGGCGGTGGAGATCGCCTTGATCGCGTCGCCGTTCTTGCCGAGAGCGATCTTCTTCTGGCTGTCGCGCTCGACATAGATCACCTGCTCGATGCGCACGGAGCCGTCCTTGCGCTCTTCCCACTTCTCCGTCTCGACATGCGAGGCGTAGGGAAGCTCCTGATGCAGACGCAGGAACAGCTTTTCGCGGGTGATTTCGGCGGCGAGCTGGCGCATCGGCAGATCGGAAATCTGGTCTTCCGGATAATACCACGGACCTTCCGGGAGGGTATCGACCAGATAATCCATCAGGTCTTCGCAGCCAGAGCCGTTGGTGGCCGAAATCATGAAGGTCCGGTCGAAGGTTACGTGCTCGTTAGCGGCGGCGGCAAGCTTCAGCAGGTCTTCGCGCTTCACCTGGTCGATCTTGTTGAGGCAGAGGATTTTCTTCTGCGGAACATCCTTCAGCCCCTCGAGAATCGCTTCCGCATCACCCTTCAGGCCGCGTTCGCTGTCGATCAGCAGCAGGATGAGATCCGCATCCTTCGCGCCGCCCCAGGCCGAGGTGACCATGGCGCGGTCGAGCCTGCGGCGCGGCTTGAAGATGCCGGGCGTGTCCATGAAAACAATCTGCGCATTTTTGTGAATGGCGATGCCGCGCATCACGGCTCGCGTCGTCTGTACCTTGTGGCTGACGATCGAAACTTTTGCACCCACCAGCCTGTTGACCAGCGTCGACTTGCCGGCATTGGTCGGGCCGATGAGGGCCACGAAGCCGGAGCGGGTCGGAAGGGCGATGTCTTCGCCGGCAACGGCGGGGTTTTCGTGATCGGTCATGATATCCATTCAAGGTCTGAGGTATTCAACATGCGGCCACAAGGCTCGCCATGCGCTCGATTTTAGCGCCACTATCTTTTGGGCGCTCAGTTCTAGGTGGAGCTTTTCTGCCAGACGCCTTCGCGTTCCAGCAATCTGGTTGCTGCCACCTGTTCGGCTGCGCGCTTGGAGCGCTCGACGCCGGTTTCCGGCTTTACGCCGGGAATTTCCACCGTCACGGTGAAGCTTGGATCGTGATCCGGTCCGGAGCGATCGTCAACCCGGTAAGCGGGCGTCACCGCAAATCTGGCATGCGCCCATTCCTGCAATTCAGTCTTGGCATCGCGCCGTCCGGCATCCACGCGCGTTGCGCGGCCCTGCCAGTATTTCAGAATGAACTTGCGGGATGCTTCCAGACCACCATCCAGATAAAGAGTGGCGATCAGGCTTTCGACCACATCGGCGCGCACGTTCAGCATTGCCTTGCCGGTCAGCTTCTTCACATCCGATCCGGTGCGAATGAAATTATGCAGGCCCATCTCGTCGCCGATAGTGGCGCAGGATTCGGCGCTGACAAGCTGGTTGAGGCGAACCGAAAGCTCACCTTCGCTGGCGTTGCGGAAGGTGGAGAACAACAGCTCGGCAACACAAAGGCCGAGAACGCGGTCGCCCAAAAACTCCAGCCGCTCGTAATTGCCCGCCGCAGCGGAACGGGCACTCGCATGGGTCAAGGCCCGGTCGAGCCGGGCCTTTTCCTTGAATTCATATCCGATCAACGCTTCGAGACGGGAAATCTCCGCAATCGACAGCGGCTTGGTCTTACTCATCCCACAACCTTGAAGAGACGGTCCCAGCGCATGTTGGACGGCCAGTCCCAAATGCGGCTGAACGGCGTGTCATTGCCCAGCGAGAAGAAGATGACGCTGGCGCGGCCGATCAGGTTTTCTTCCGGCACGAAACCGACATCGAAACGGCTGTCGAGCGAGTTGTCGCGATTATCGCCCATCATGAAATAATGGCCTTCCGGCACCAGGAATTCGCGGGTGTTGTCGCCGCGCGAATCGGGCGACTGGTCGAGCGTGTCGAAGGTAACGCCATTATCGAACGTTTCACGGAACACCGGTACATTGGCGCCCGGATCGGCACGGTAATCGGAGGTGAAGGTGCCGTCAGGCTGCTTCGGAACCGGCTGGCCGTTGATGAACAGCACGCCGTTCGTTACCTGGATGCGGTCACCGGGCAAGCCGACGAGACGCTTGATGTAATCGACTTCAGGATTGGGCGGCAGGCGGAAGACCACGACATCGCCGCGCTTGGGCTTGCTGAATTCGAGGATACGGCCTGAAAACAGGTTCGGCGAAAAGGGCAGCGAATATTTCGAATAGCCGTAGGAGAACTTGTTGACGAAAAGATAGTCGCCTACCAGCAGCGTCGGCATCATCGACCCTGAAGGGATCGTGAAGGGCTGAAACAGCACGGTGCGGATGACCATGGCCAGCAGCAGCGCCTGAATGATGACCTTGACGTTTTCCCAGAGGGCGTTCTGCTTCTTTTCAGCTTTTTCGGACACTTAAAGACCTGCCTGATTGTTTACCGGTTCCTGCGATTTGACGGAGGCGTCCGGGCCGTTGTTGCTCGCGACTGCGGCGGGGTGAAGCAATTTTTCACGCAGCCAGCGACGCTTTCATATTTCTGCGACTTCTCTAGAACCTTTCCAGCCGGAAGGGAAGCGCTTCTGTCATACGCCTGCAAATAGGCCGCCAATGCGGCAGCCGCCGGTCTCAGTCGCTCACGGGAAGCGCCTCGATAATCACAAATGCCTGAGCGTAAGGGTAATCGTCCGTGATGGTCAGATGGATATTGGCGCGGTGACCGGCGGGCAGCATGGCCGCCAGCCTTTCTGCGGCACCGTTGGTGAGCGCCATGGTCGGCTTGCCGCCCGGCAGATTGACGACCCCCATATCCTTCCAGAAAACGCCGTTCGCAAGGCCGGTTCCGAGCGCCTTGGAACAGGCTTCCTTGGCGGCGAAACGCTTGGCGTAGGATGCCGCGCGGTTCTTGCGGCCATCGGACTTGGCGCGCTCGATATCGGTGAAACAGCGGTGCGTGAAACGTTCACCGAAACGGGTGAGCGAATGTTCGACGCGGCGGATATCGATCAGGTCGCTGCCCAATCCAAGGATCATTTCAACATCTCCAGAGACGCGTTTTTATTGGCGGCGCGATGCGCGAGATTTTCCATCTTGCGGCGCTGGAAACCGCTGATGAGGCTGTAGACGGTGATATAGGCGATGACCGCACTCACGGCCGCAGGCAGAAGCGCACCGACGGTCATGGGTTCCAGCACCGGCCTCCATATCTGCCGGAATTCGAGGTGGCTGAACAGCGCAACGAAATCCACATGCACACCCCCCGCCTCCTTCTGTCGTCCGAGCAGGAAATGCCCGAGTTCCCAGGTGGACGCCCAGATGAACGGAAATGTCAGGGGATTGGCGAAGGTGGTGCCGAGTGCCGCCGCAACGAGATTGACGCGCATGAGGAAACCGAGCGCCATGGCGATGATGATATGGACGCCGAGAAATGGTGTCCACGCCACGCCGATACCGAGCGCGACACCGGCAGCAATCGAATGCGGAGACGCGGACAACCGCAGCAGACGCAGCTTCATATAGCGCAGCGAACGGGTAAAACCCGTGCGCGGCCAAAAGAGGTCACGAATCTTCTCTGAAAAACCAACGGGTTCACGGCGGCGAAACGGCATGAGGGCAGTCTATTTCATCGCCCCGGCTGAGCCAAGAGCATCGTATACGTCACGGGGATTTCTTTTGCAGGCGTATTTTCCCCGTCATTCCGGCCTATAGCTGGAATTCCGCCAACACCACGTGGCGTCACCAGAGAATACGAATCTTGCCGAACACTCTGACGTCATCCTCGGGCTTGCCCCGAGGATTTGCAACCGATTGATTGAATGCAAGGTTATCAGATCCCTGGGACGAGCCCAAGGATGACGTCGAGGAAACAAGCACCCTCTCGCCGTCAAATTCGTTTCAAAAGCAGCGTGTCCTATCATTTAGACCGGACAACGGTGAACGCCCGTTCGTAGCGCGCAATCATACAGTCTTACGAGACACGAGAAGGAGTTGTCCGACAACGGCCACCCACCTTCCAAGTCCCATACGCATGGCGAACGGCTGCCATGCGCTGAGTGCATTACCGGCGGAACAGGCCGCGGTCGATTTCGCGCTGGCGGAACTCGAGGTCTACATTCGACACGGAGCCGCTGAGATATTCGAATTCGCGTTCCTGAGTCGTCTTGCCACGAACTGCACGGGCGATCTTGCGAAGCGGAGTAAACATGATTTCATGTCCTTTCAGTTTGGAAATGGCGTTTCTCATCGGTGTAGGACCACCGGCACGCCGCGTTTTCCGTTTTCAATTTCTGAAAGGAAGATAGTCGCAAACCACATGCGAGACCAGAGACAGTAAAAGGCCGCTGCCATGCACCCAATGCATAACAGCGGCCTTTTGGAATGTGCGAATGATCAAAAATGCCTCAATCGAAGGCACGTTTGACAGTCGATACGCAATCGAGGTCTTTCAACTGCGACAGCAGCTGGTTGAGTTGCCGCAAATCCCAGACTTCGACATCCAACGCCAGTTCGGAGAAATCCGTGCCGATGCGGACCATATTCAGGGCGCGTATGTTGACATCCAGCGTCGCGATCGATTGCGCCACGGAGGCGAGCGTGCCGGGTTCGTTCAGCGCGTTGATCATCACCCGCGCCATGAAGCGCGACTTGTTCGCCTCATCAAGATCCCAGCGGACATCAATCCAGCGCTCCGGCTCATCGTCGAAACGCTGCAACGCCGGCGCCTGAATGGGATAGATAGTGATGCCCTTGCCTTTTTCCATGATGCCGACGATGCGATCGCCCGGAACGGCGCCGGCGGCACCGAAATGCACATCGACATTGCCGGAAAGGCCACGGATGGGCAGCGGGTCCGGCCCATCGAGCATTTCGGTTGCGCCATCGTCCTCCAGAACGGAGCGCGACTTTCCGGGGATCTTGAAGACCATGCCGGAGGCGCTGCGCATGTTGAACCAGCCGTCGTCGCCGGTCATCTTCACCGTCACGCGCTCGTCCTGATAATCCGGATAGACCGCACGCAGCACATCGAGCGAGGAGACCTCGCCGCGCCCGACGGCGGCGATAGCGTCTTCCACATCCTTCTGCGCCAGACGATGCAGCACAGGTTTCAGCGCTTCACGCGAGAAGGCCTTGCCGGCACGTTCGAAAGTGCGCTCCAGAATACGGTAGCCGAGACCGGAATATTGCTTGCGGATGGCCATGCGCGTGGCGCGGCGGATGGCCGAGCGGGCCTTGCCCGTCACCACCACCTCTTCCCATGCGGCGGGCGGAACCTGCACGCCGGAGCGGATGATCTCCACCTCGTCGCCGTTGTTGAGCCGGGTCACAAGCGGCATGATCCGCCCGTTGATCTTGGCGCCAACAGTGGTGTCGCCGATATTGGTGTGCACCGCATAGGCGAAATCGATGGGGGTGGCGCCACGCGGCAACGCAATCAGCTTGCCCTTGGGCGTGAAGCAGAACACCTGGTCCTGGAACAGTTCCAGCTTGGTGTGTTCGAGGAATTCTTCTGGGCTGTCGCCTTCTGCCAGCGATTCGATGGTGTGGCGCAGCCAGGAATAGGCGTTGCTCTCCGGCGAGAGCAGATCGCCCTCCCCGTTTTCCCCGTCCTTATAAAGCGCATGGGCGGCAATGCCGAATTCGGCGATTTCGTGCATGCGCTTGGTGCGCAACTGCAACTCGATACGCTGGCGCGAAGGGCCAACGATCGTGGTGTGGATGGAGCGATAGTCGTTCTGCTTCGGCGTGGAGATATAGTCCTTGAAGCGGCCGGGTACCACGCGCCAGCGCGTGTGGACGATGCCGAGCGCCCGGTAGCAGGAAGGAATATCGTCCACCAGAATGCGGAAGCCGTAGACGTCGGACAGTTGCTCGAAAGAGAGCGATTTCGACTGCATCTTGCGGAACACCGAATAGGGCTTCTTCTGACGCCCCTTTACGCTGGCGCCGAGCAGGCCGTTCGCCACGAGAAGCTCGCGCAGCTCGTCCTCGATCTTCTTGATGAGCCCTTCGTTGCGCGTTTCCAGTTCCTGAAGGCGGTTGGTCACCGTCTCATAGGCTTCCGGATTGAGGTAACGGAAGGACAGGTCCTCCAGCTCGTCGCGCATGTCCTGCATGCCCATGCGGCCTGCCAGCGGCGCATAGATTTCCATGGTTTCTTCGGAAATGCGGCTGCGCTTGTCAGCCGGCATATATTCCATCGTGCGCATGTTGTGCAGGCGGTCGGCCAGTTTGACCAGAAGAACGCGCACGTCATCGGAAATTGCAAGTAGCAGCTTGCGCAGGTTTTCAGCCTGCTTGGCCTTGCGCGTGACGAGATCGAGTTTCTTGAGCTTGGTCAGCCCCTCCACCAGTCTGCCGATATCCTCGCCGAACAGCTCGTCGATTTCAGCGCGGGTGGCGGTGGTGTCCTCGATCGTATCGTGCAGCAGCGCCACCGCGATGGTCGATTCGTCGAGATGCATTTCCGTCAGGATGGCGGCAACTTCCAGCGGATGCGAGATATAGGGGTCGCCATTGGCCCGCTTTTGCTGGCCATGTTTCTGCATTGCATAAACATAGGCCTTGTTCAGCAGGGCCTCATTCGCATCCGGTTTATATTTTTGAACCCGCTCAACGAGTTCGTATTGCCGCATCATGCGATATTCCACAAAAAGAAAGCGCGCCAACCTTGGGGTCGGCGCACAATGCTGCATCAATAGGGATCAGATTATGACGGCAAATATTGACAGACGGTAACCACCGCCTGCCAATGGCGTCATAAAGTCAGATCAATAGTCGTCATTTTTTTCCGGCGGCACAAGGCCTTCGATACCGGCCAGCAGTTCTTCTTCCGACATCTGGTCGAAAGTAACGGTTTCCGGCTGGTCGTCCTCTTCGCCATCGGCAGTAGCGGAGGCTGCGAGCGTAACCGGATCGGGCTCGGGCTCGTCCACTTCCACATGCTTCTGCAACGAATGGATGAGGTCTTCCTTGAGGTCGTCGGGCGAGAGCATCTCGTCGGCGATTTCGCGCAGAGCGACGACCGGGTTCTTGTCGTTGTCGCGGTCAACCGTGATGGACGAGCCCTGGGAAATCTGGCGCGCACGGTGGCTGGCAAGAAGGACCAGCTCGAAACGGTTGTCTACTTTATCAATGCAATCTTCAACTGTGACGCGGGCCATTGCCTGTCCTTTGCGAGTCGTAATGTCGTGGATCAGAGCGCCGTGCTTTCTTGAGGATGCACAAGGGATGCTCTAACCTATTGAATCTGCGCTTCGTGCCTTGCGAAAAACGCTTTGGATTCCTCGCGACGAAGCCTTCCAGCTTCCGATACAGCCATTGGCCGCGGAATTCAAGTTTTTCCTGTCTTTGGCGTCTTTTGGCACCTTATTGCCCTTGTTTGGCGTCTGATGAACAAAATGTCTAGAAGAATTGTCTTGGAATACGGGTGAAGTTACCTTACTTAAAACGCAACGGCGCTACGCAAAATTCGTTGATACGACATGATTTTTCGCATTTGCGACCGGAAATAAAAGCCAGATAATGGCCTTTCCAAAAAAGGAATGGGATGGAATGTTCGATCCACGGGAGAAAATTGCGCTCTTTATAGATGGAGCCAATCTTTATGCAGCATCTAAAAGCCTGGGGTTCGATATCGACTATCGCAAGCTTCTCAAGGCGTTTCAGAAGCGCGGATACCTGCTGCGCGCCTACTATTACACCGCATTGATCGAGGATCAGGAATATTCCTCGATCCGCCCTCTGATCGACTGGCTGGATTATAACGGCTACAAGGTCGTGACGAAGCCGGCGAAGGAATTCACCGACGCGCTCGGTCGCCGCAAGATCAAAGGCAACATGGATATCGAACTTGCTGTCGATGCCATGGAACAGTCAGAGACCGTCGATCATCTGGTTCTGTTTTCCGGTGACGGCGATTTCACCAAGCTGGTGGACGCGCTTCAGCGCAAGGGCCGCAAGGTTTCCGTGGTGTCCACCATGGCAACGCAGCCCGCAATGATCGCCGACGATCTGCGCAGGCAGGCAGATCACTTCATTGATCTCATGACCTTGAAGGCCGAAATCGGGCGTGACCCCAACGAGCGCCCTGCCCGGCACGTCGAAAGCCCCGAGACGATCTGATCCCGGTTTTTAAGCCGCTGACACAATCAAAACGCGTCCGTCTGCAAGGCGGGCGCGTTTTTGTTTGGCGCCACAACCGTGTATTCCTGCCGGAAAATTCCTCTTAAAATTAACAAACATCAAATTCAGCCAGTCAAAATTATATCTTGGTTAATTTTAGACGTGTCTAAATCACCCAACGGCACCAACGACATGATTTCGGTGTCAAATCAGGATGTTCAGACATGCATGGCCAAGTAAAAACCAATCAACAACTCGACGAAAGACTTAATTTTCTGGGACTTGGCCAGGAGCAACGGCAAAACCTTTCGGACATGAAGGGCGTCATTACAGGCTCTCTCGACGCCTCTCTCGACCGTTTTTATGCGAAGGCGCGTTCCGTGCCGGAAACGGCGAAGTTCTTTGCAAGCGAAGCACATGTCCAGCATGCAAAAGGCATGCAGATGAAACACTGGGCAAGAATTGCCTCCGGCACTTTCAACTCGGACTATACCGATGCCGTGACGGCCATCGGCCGTACCCATGCAAGGCTGGGGCTGGAGCCGAGATGGTATATTGGCGGTTACGCGCTGATGCTTGATGGCATCGTCAAAGCCGTCGTCAATTCGGAACTGAAGGGCCTTTTCCAGGAAAAGAAGGCCAAGAAGCTGAACGACGCCCTGACGGTAACGATCAAGGCCGCCCTTCTCGACATGGACTATTCGATCTCCGTCTACCTCGACGTGCTTGCCGCCGAGCGGCTGAAGGTCGAGGAACAACAGGCGCAGATGAAGAAGGAGCAGGAGCAGGTTCTCGAACTGCTCAACAACGCCCTGAACAAGCTGGCGAATGGCGACCTCACCTCCAGCATCAATGAAAAGACTGCACCGCAATTCGAGGGGCTGATTGCCAATTTCAACGCTGCGGTCGGCAATCTCTCGGGTGCATTCTCGCAGATCGTCGAGGAAGCCAACAAGATATCAGGCAATACGCGCGAACTGACATCCGCGACCGACGACATGGCCCGCAGAACAGAGCAGCAGGCAGCAGCCCTTGAGGAAACCGCCGCCGCCGTCGAGGAAATCACCACCATTTCCAAGCTTTCGGCGCAGCGCTCCGGAGAAGCCAAGGCCATCGTCGAAAGCTCGGCCGCCGAAGCGGCGCGGTCACGGGATGTGGTGACGGAAGCGGTAAAAGCGATGGGCGCCATCGAGGAATCGTCGCAGAAGATCACTCAGATCATCTCCGTCATCGACGAGATTTCGTTCCAGACCAACCTTCTGGCGCTGAATGCCGGTGTGGAAGCCGCGCGTGCCGGTGAAGCAGGAAAGGGGTTTGCCGTCGTCGCCCAGGAAGTGCGTGAGCTGGCGCAGCGTTCAGCCAACGCCGCCAAGGAGATCAAGACCCTCATCACCAAATCCTCGGAGGATGTGATGCAGGGCGTATCGCTGGTCAATAAAACCGGGCAATCGCTGAATACGATCGGCAACAAGGTGGATCATATTCAGGAACATATCACCTCACTGACCAAGGCCGCCCAGGAGCAGTCCGTCGGCATTCAGGAAATCAGTGCCGCCATCAACAGCATGGACAATCTGACCCAGAAGAATGCGGCCATGGTGGAAGAAACCAACGCGGCCACGCACAATCTGAGCGATGTGAGCGCCAATCTGGCGGCACTGGTCAGCCGATTCAGCGTTTCGGCGTCCACGTCCTATGTGGAGCGGACTTATAGGGCGGCGTGAGAGCTGTCTATTGAAGAGGCGAAAGCATCCTCACTCTCATTCCTGTGCTTCTCACAGCAATCTAGCCAGCCCAAGTCCTTGGGCTGAAAACAACTCTCTCGCCGCGCAGACGCTCGGCGGCTTGATTCCTGCGACAAGCGCAGGAATGAGGGAGTAAGCTCTAGGCGTTGTTGCCCTTCAGCAGCCGCGACTTCTGTCGGTTCCAGTCGCGCTCCTTCTCCGTCTCGCGCTTGTCGTGCAGCTTTTTGCCCTTGGCCAGTGCCAGTTCCAGCTTCGCACGGCCCTTTTCGTTGAAATAGACCTTCAGCGGCACCAGCGTCATGCCTTCACGGTTGATACCGGCGCGCAGACGGTTGATCTCGCGCTTGTTCAGCAGCAACTTGCGACGGCGGCGCGGCTCGTGGTTGAACCGGTTCGCCTGCAGATATTCCGGAAGGTGGGAATTGATGAGCCAGATTTCATCGCCCTCGTCCGATGCGTAGGACTCGGCGATGTTCGCCTTGCCTTCGCGCAGCGCCTTGACCTCGGTGCCGGTCAGCACCAAACCCGCCTCATAGGTGTCGATGATTTCGTAGTTGAAACGAGCCTTGCGGTTTTCCGCAACGATCTTGTTCACCACGCGCTGGCTGCCTTTGGGGGCCATGATATTTCAATCCCTTGTTTTTCTTATTGCGCCTGCGGCTTGTCCGCCACGAGCGGTTTTCACGTTTCTATTTAGTATCGTCGTTACGAAAAGAAAAGGCGCGCGAAACGGCTTCTGTCGCGAAGCAGTCCCATTGCGCGCCTTTCGGGTTTCAGGCGTCCCTCAGTTCATCAGGCCGGCATGCTTCAGCGCCGCGTCGATTGCCGCTTCCGTTGCCGGTTCCAGCGTGCTCATCAACGGCGAGCGGACCTTGCGGTTGCCGCCACGGGTCTTCGAAAGCGCATATTTTGTGCCGCAGACACCAGGTTCCATGAAGATGGCCCGGTGCAGCGGCATCAGGCGGTCCTGATACTCCAGCGCCTTGGCATAGTCGCCTGCAAGCATGGCCGCCTGGAATTCGGAACAGAGGCGTGGCGCAACATTGGCACTGACCGAAATGCAGCCGACGCCACCATGGGCATTGAAGCCGAGCGCCGTGCCATCTTCGCCGGACAGCTGGATGAAATCCTTGCCGCAGGAAATCCGCTGTTCTGAGACGCGGTCGAGCTTGCCCGTCGCATCCTTGACGCCGACGATGTTCTTGTGCGCCTTCACAAGCGCACCCATGGTTTCCGGCGACATATCCACCACCGAGCGCGGCGGGATGTTATAAATGACGATCGGCAGTTTCACCGCTTCGGCAACCGCGGAAAAATGGGCGAAAAGCCCCTTCTGCGTCGGCTTGTTGTAGTAGGGGGTGACCACCAGCAGCGCATCCGCGCCAGCATCCTGCGCGTGCAGGGCAAGTTCGATCGCTTCATCGGTATTGTTGGAGCCCGCGCCCGCAATGACAGGAACCCGTTTCGCCGCTACCTCGATGCACAGCTCGACGACACGTTTGTGCTCGTCGTGGGACAGGGTTGGAGATTCCCCCGTCGTGCCCACAGGCACAAGTCCGTTGCTGCCTTCGGCAATCTGCCATTCCACATGGGCGGCAAATGCCTGTTCGTCCACGGCACCATTGTCCGTGAACGGGGTAATGAGGGCGGGAATTGATCCCTTGAACATACAAAGCTCCTGGCGCCGAGCCGGTTCATGCTTCGGCCGCATTCGATGATTAAAACCGGCACACATTAGTGCCAGCCCTTGGCGCCGACAAGCGCAAAGGCAGCCTATTTTGTCCGAAATTGTCGGAAGTGTGACAGTCGCGGAAGCTCACGCGGCAGGCAAAAAACGAGGCGGTGGAATTTTACGCCGCTCGCAGACCGGTGAATAAAAGTTGATTGGAGTGCCGAGCGGAAAGTAAGGTTTCGTTAAGCACAGTCTCCGTAGATTCCAGAGCGGGATCTGAGGCGAAACTCATAGGTGCAACGCACTGGCGCATTTCGCAATCCCGCTGCAATGAAACGACAATACAAGAAGGTCGATTGTTTCCGTCCGGTGATGAAGAGCGGTATGAAAAAGACAGTTTGGGGATTGATGGCGGCAGGTCTTGCCGCGACTGTTTGGAACGCGCTTGCCGGCCCCGTGCCGGAAGCTGCCGTGCCGCTTCCCTATGTGAAGCCGAATGCGTCTGCTGTTCCCGCCTTCATGCCGGCCTCGCCCGAAATTACCGGCGCCATACCACGCCTTAACCGGCCTGACGATGCGAACCAGCTTAAAGCCGGACTGGATGCGCTTTCCAGCCGTGACACGACACGCGCCATCGCCGTTCGCAACGCCATGCAGACAGGCAGTCTTGACCGGCATATTCTTACCTGGGCGATTGCCATTTCCGGGCAGAAGGACGTGCCTTCCGCCGAAATCACTACAGCCCAGAGCGAGCTGGCGGGGTGGCCGGGTGCGGCGACACTGCGCGCCAATTCCGAAAAGGCGCTTTACCGCGAAAATCCACCGTCACCCCAGGTGCTTGCCGCTTTTGGCAGCGGCCGGCCGGAAACAGCCGAGGGCACCGTGGTGCTCGCCAAGGCCCTCACCTCTTCCGGCAAGGCTTTGGAAGCACAACGCCTCATTCGCCATCTCTGGGTGAGCGAAGGCATGGACAAGGACATGGAAGACCGTGTTCTTGCCGAGTTCCCCACCTATCTGACGCCCGCAGACCACAAGGCGCGGATGGATTATCTGATGTATCGCAGCCGAATCGGCCAGGCGAAACGTTTCGGCGATCTCGGCAAGGCGCAGTCGCTCTACAATGCCTGGGCCGCCGTCCTGCAGCGCTCAGGCAATGCCGTGGCGCTGCTGGGCAAGGTTGACGCCAACTTGCGCAGCGACCCTGCTTTTCTCTTCGCGCGCATCGAAAATATCCGCAACCAGCAGAAATATCCGGAAGCCGCAGCACTTTTAAAGCAGGCCCCGAAGGACACGGCAAAACTCGTCAATCCCGGCGAATGGTGGAACGAGCGGCGAATCATCGCGCGCGGCGTCGCCGATCTCGGCGATTTTGCCGAGGCTTATCGCATCGTCGCCAATCATTCGGCCACATCAGCCGTCGATGTTGCCGATGCGGAATTCCATGCCGGCTGGTACGCGTTGCGGGCACTGCGCGATCCCGCCACGGCTTCACGCCACTTCAACACCCTTTTGCAGACCTCGAACCGGCCACTTTCCGCCTCGCGGGCCTATTATTGGCTCGGGCGGGCAGCGGAAGCCGGCGGACCGGGCAATGCCCGCGATTTCTTCACCAAGGCGGCTGCCCATTCCGGCACCTTTTACGGCCAGCTTGCCGCCGCACGAATCGATGCAAAGACGCTGAACGTCACATACCCTGCTCCGAGCGCTGCCGACCGTGAACGATTTGCCGGCCGCGAAGCCGTGCGGGCCATCGACAGGCTGGAAGCCGCAGGCTACGGCTGGCGGGCCGACAGCCTCTACAGGTCATTGGCAGATCAGCTCGACAGCCCGGGCGAGCTTGCCATTCTGGCAGCAAGGGCGGAGGGCAACGGCAACCATCAGGTATCACTGCAAATCGGCAAGACGGCCTTCAGCCGCGGCATCGATGCGGCGGCACTCGCCTATCCGCTCGGTGTCATTCCCGCCAGTGCCAATATTGCCGGTTCGGGCAAGGCGCTTGCCTATGCCATCGCCCGGCAGGAAAGCGCCTTCAACCCGGCCGCCGTCTCCGCTGCCAATGCTCGCGGGCTGCTTCAATTGCTGCCGGGAACCGCCAAGGGCGTGGCCGGGCGCCACGGCCTGCCCTACACTCAGGCAATGCTGACCAGCGACGCCGGATATAACGCCACGCTCGGCGCACATTATCTCGGCGAACAGATCGACAGTTTCGGCGGCTCCTACATCCTCACCTTCATCGCCTATAATGCCGGCCCGAAACGTGTGCCGGAATGGATTGCCCGCTATGGCGACCCGCGTGGCAAGCCGATCGACGACGTCGTGGACTGGATCGAGCGCATCCCCTTCCCCGAAACCCGCAATTACGTGCAGCGGGTGATGGAGAATTATCAGGTCTACAAGACGAGGCTGGGGCAACAGGCCGATATTGTCGATGACCTGCGTCATGGCCGGGCGGGATAGAAGGCCGGTTTATCAGTTGATCACTGTCAAAATATCAAAGCACCGGCACGCCCGGTGCTTTTTTTGTTTTTAGGATTTACAGCACTCAAACGAAAAAGCCCGGCTCGAGAGCCGGGCTTTCCATCACTGACAATGTCAGATCAGATTAGAACGTGCGCTGAAGGCGAACGAAGCCGGTCCAGCTGTCGCCGGTCGGACCATCGACGTCCTGGTAGTTTGCAGCGATCTTGGCATCGAGACCCTGGGTGATCTTGTAATCAACCGTCAGGCCAGCGCGCCATGCATCGTTGTCGCCGGTGAAGTCACCATCAGGAGCGATATCGATCGTACCGAGGTACTGAGCGCCGGGGGTGATGGTCAGCTTGTCAGTTGCCTTGATTGCGTATTCAGCAGCAACTGCCCACTCGGACTCTTCGTAGTAGTAGTTTGCGCCAGAAGCCCAAACGCCAGAGAGACCGAAGGTGCCGGGACCGATGTCAGCATACAGGATAGCGCGGATTGCGCCATTTTCCTGGTCCGTGTCGTAGGAGCCGAGCAGGTTGGCGGTGACAGCACCGAACTTGACACCAACGATACCGCTGACGCCAACGTTGTTCGGGCCTTCGAACGAACCGCCCTTGATATCGCCCGTGAGGTTGGAAACGTCACGACCGGCATCCAGTTCTTCAACGCTGATACCAGCATAGAACGAACCAGCGTCGTAGGTGTAACGCAGAGCGTTGCCACGGGTGGTGTTGGAAGACAGGATGTCGGTTTCGCCGGAGAGATCATCATCCCACCAGGTGTACATGTAACCGACCTTCAGGCCGCCGAGCTCGATGAAAGCCTGGTCGACGTTTACGCCGCGGCTCGAGTCGTTGTTAGCCTGGCCACGAAGACCGATGTAACCACGCAGAGCGCCGAGTTCGGTGTCGGTGCGGGTGTCGATGTTGAACTGGGCGCGCGTGAACGAGTTCCAGTCAGACGTACCGGACTGGTTACGACCGAAGTCCGTCTGGAAACGGATGTAACCGTCGAACTTCAGGCAGGTTTCGGTGCCGGGGATGTAGAAGAAGCCGGTGCCGAAAGCGTCGCAAACGCGAACGTATTCCAGGGGCTCAGGCTCAGCAGCGACGATAGCGTCGGCAGCGTGAGCGCCGGATACTGCTGCGAGAGCCGCAGCGGAGCCGATCAAAAGGCTCTTGATGTTCATGGTTGACCTCCAGTCAAACGCTTAATTTTCTAAGCAGCGGGTGGGGAAACACAACTAAATGCGTGCCGCTTATGGAGATGATTAGAGCCAAAACCGGTCGGGGAGGCAATCCCAATGATGACAAAAGGAAGACAGTAAGGGGACCTTAGTTTTGCATTGTTGCGAAATAGCTACAATTCTAACCGACGGGCAGCACTTCCTAACAAAACGTTAATAATTCATGCTTTTCAGCGACTTAAGCGAAATGCCGATAAATGAGATAAGTCAATCCTCATCCCGCCGCCAGAATTCTGACATCGCTGCGCCATGGGAAAGCGTCGGAAACGCGGTGCCATTGGTGGGAAATCGGGCTGTCGGCAGCAAGGCTTCCATCCGCAGCAGGAGAGAATCAGTTCCCAGTTCGACAGGCCCAAAACAGTTGAGTGGCAAACGAATCAACAACGATACAAACCGACCTAAGCCGTAACGGAAAGTCGCCGGGATATCGAAACGCCGGCCAATCGACGCTTTGCCTGCCCCTCGCCAATGTGCATCAAACAAAAAAGCCCGGCTCAAGAGCCGGGCTTTCCATCACTGACAATGTCAGATCAGATTAGAACGTGCGCTGAAGGCGAACGAAACCAACCCAGCTGTCGCCGCCGCCGTTTACACCTTCGGTGCCGTCTACGTCCTGGTAGTTAACCGAAACGAGCGTGGAGAGGCCCTGGGTGATCTTGTAGCCAACAGCTACGCCAGCGCGCCATGCATCGCGATCGCCAACGAAGTCGTTGTCAGCGCCGATGTCGATCTTGCTGAAGTACTGAGCGCCGGGGGTGATGGTCAGCTTGTCAGTTGCCTTGATTGCGTATTCAGCAGCAACAGTCCACTCGGACTCTTCGTAGTAGTTGTTTGCGCCAGAAGCCCAAATACCAGAGATACCGAAGGTGCCCGGACCGATGTCAGCCGTGACGATTGCACGGATTGCACCATTTTCCTGGTCGGTGTCGTAGCCGCCGAGCAGGTTAGCCTTAACGGCACCGAAGTTAGCACCGATGATGCCGCTTACGCCAACGTTGTTAGCAGATTCGAACGAACCGCCCTTTGTCAGAGCTGCAGAGATGTTGGAAGTGCCGCGAGCAGCATCCAGCTCTTCAACTGCAACGCCTACGTAGAACGAGCCAGCGTCGTAGGTGTAACGGATAGCGTTCAGACGCGTAGCGTTCGAAGAAAGGCTATCGACTTCGCCGGAGAGACCATCATCCCACCAGTTGTAGTAGTAACCGACCTTCAGGCCGCCGAGCTCGATGAAAGCCTGGTCGACAACAACGCCACGTGCGGAGTCGTTGTTAGCCTGACCACGAAGACCGATGTAACCACGCAGAGCGCCGAGTTCGGTGTCGGTGCGGGTGTCGATGTTGAACTGAGCGCGGGTGAACGAGTTCCAGTCAGACGAACCGGACAGGTTACGGCCGAAGTCGGTCTGGAAACGGATGTAACCATCGAACTTCAGGCAGGTTTCGGTGCCGGGGATGTAGAAGAAGCCGGTGCCGAAAGCGTCGCAAACGCGAACGTATTCCAGGGGCTCAGGCTCAGCAGCGACGATAGCGTCGGCAGCGTGAGCGCCGGATACTGCTGCGAGAGCCGCAGCGGAGCCGATGAGAAGGCTCTTGATGTTCATGATTGACCTCCAGTCAAAGTTTTTAAGTGGGTCTGGGTACTTTTGCCGAAGGACAGCATTCCCTGCCCCATTCCCGTGTTCTTAGAAGCCAAACGATCCACCGCCTCGCTTCTGGTCGTGAAAATACAAAACGTTTCGCCGCTTGCAATCGCCAACATCCGATAAAGCGCATTTACGTACATGCTTCATTTCGGTTTGTTGCGGAAACAGCACACAGTGGGCACGCGGCCCACAGGTGGCTTTACCATGCGTTAAGAAATGACTTGAAAATCCGTTAGTTAGCGCGGTTAACAAGGTCTTTCTAAACTATAGGCCTTTTCCGAGATCCCTTGCCCCGCCGGGCAAGGGCGACGGAAACTTTTGCCCCGTTCCGGCCCCACCCTTAGTATGGCACCCCGGCGCGCACAGAGAAACAACAGTGAAACCCGCGCGGTTCGCCACCGATTCCCCGATCAACGATTCGGCTCACAGGCTCCGGCACTTCAATTGCTTGGCCGATTGCGTCCGCAAGCGTTACGGGACGAGTCGCCAAAACGGCGCGCGATACGAGTGTGTGTCATTTGGGTACAGAGTACTTTGTAACTGCCTGCAAGAAACGAGGGGCAGAATCGCCTCGACGCACTAGCTCTCTCCACTATCCTGCGGTTTATCGCAGGGGTCCGGCGTTTCGCGAAACGCGCTGAAGAACGAACTGGCATGCCGAAACGCATGCGTTGGGTGTCTGCTGCGAAGAAGTAGCTGTTTAGGGAGATTTATAATTTCAGGCTTCGTGCCGAAATGGCGGAGAGGATGTCCGCCACGCTCCGTAAGCTATTGAAATTACTGACACGATTTGATTGACAATGGCCATATTTGCCATAGTTTCCTGCATAAAGTTATGACAACGGGCGAAGCATGGCACGCAACAAGCTTTCAGAAACCAAGATCAAGACGCTAACGAAGCCGGGCATATACGGCGACGGTGATGGCTTGTTTCTTCGCGTGCGCGCCGGTGGCAGCCGTCAGTGGGTGTTCATCTACAAACGTGCAGGTAAGCGCGTTGAGATCGGTCTGGGCGGATACGGCCAAGGCACGGCGCCCGTGCCACTTTCTTTGGCCCGCGAAAAGGCGGATGAGGTCCGTGCGCGGTTGGCGCGCGGCGAGGATCTGGCGACGCGCAAAACATTCGCCGACGTCATGGAAGACGTCATTGCCGTGAAGGAAGCCAGCTTCAAGAATGAGAAGCATAAGGCGCAATGGCGAATGACGCTCGATGAATACGCGAAGGCGCTCCACAAGAAGCCGGTTGGCGAAATCACACGCGACGACGTTGTTGAAGCCCTCAAACCTATCTGGACCACCATTCCGGAAACCGCCGACCGAACCAGAATGCGAATCGCAGCGGTATTGGACCATGCGCGGGCACGCGGGCTGTTCACCGGTGATAACCCGGCCAGCTGGCGCGGTGGCTTGAAAGAGCTTCTGCCCGCACGAAGCAAGCTCACGCGCGGCCACCATGCAGCGGCGGCATATAAAGACATGCCTGCTATCATGGCGAAGCTTCGGGCAAGTGACGCTGTTTCGGCTCGGGCCGTGGAGTTTACCGCCCTCACCGCTTCACGTTCTGGCGAAGTCCGCGGCGCCGTCTGGTCTGAAATTGATTTCGCCCAGGCGGTTTGGATTGTGCCAGCTGAGAGAATGAAGGTTGGCCGCGAGCACCGCGTTCCGCTCACCGGCCGAATGCTGGCTATCCTTGAGGCGCGTAAGCAGGTGGCGACTGGTGACTTGATATTTGAAGGCGGCAAAGAAGGCGCAGCTATATCAGACACAGCCATGGTGAAGAGCCTGCGTGCCGCGTCAGAGGATAAAAAAATCACCTTGCACGGCCTGCGTTCATCATTCCGCGACTGGGCGGGTGATACCACTGGCCACCCCCGAGAGGTTGCGGAAGCTGCCCTTGCCCACGCCGTGGGTGATGTCGTTGAACAAGCATACCGCCGAAGTGACGCGCTCGCGAAGCGTCGTGCCATGATGGAGGACTGGACCGAATACTGCGAAAGCAAGGTTTCAACAGTTTCCAAATCTTGACAAATTTGTAAAATCGGTCTATTAAATGAGCGTCGCAATTGTGGTGGTTGCGGCATTCGGCGGGGTGGTTCCCGCCAAGACGCAGCGCCGGGAAAACCGGCTAATTGGCGCCCAGCGCCACGAACCTTCTCCGGTATCAGCCGGCAACCGAACCTTCTCAAAAAATCATCGTTCCATTTCACGCCATGACTCTGTCTTGCCTTCGAGGAGACACCATGACCATTCCAGCGAATGACAACAAGCCACGACTGATGACGCCGAAAGAAGCAGCGGCCGCAACGACTATGTCGCGCGTGCTGCTTGCCCGCATGTCCAAAGAAAACCGCTTCCCGCAGCCGGTGCAGATCGGCCTTAAGCGCATCGCCTACGTCCGTGCCGAGGTGGAGGATTGGATCGAGACAGCGATCGGCGCGAGGGTGGCCTAAACCAACCCCAAACATCATCATAAACTGCAACGTCCGGCGCTGCCGGCGAAGGAGAAGCTATGACTGAAACACAATCGACAGTCCTCACCGCTTGCGATTTCGATACCATCTTGCCCCCCCCTGTTACGTCCGCGGAGTTCCTTGGGACGTTAGCGAAAAGACTGGCCTACAAATTCTCTGAGCAATTCGAGCAAGAGGCTGAGGGCCGAGAGTGCTCTTTTGAAGAGCTTGAAGATGAAGACGCGCCGATATGTATCGACTTCACTGTATCGGCTTGGCGCGCCATCATCGCGAACCTGCGCACGATCGCAGCCGCCTAACCACCCTCACAATCGCCAACAGACAACACCCTGCCGGCGCCCACCGGCAGGAACGCATTCGCGCGCTCTCCTGAAAGGATTGAGATGGACCACCAATCGCTCAACGATGACGATATCGAGCGTCTAACCGACTACATGACCGCTGGCGCCTATGTGCTCAAGACAAAGAACGGCTTTCGCATTCCCGGCCTTGTCGTCGACCAGTGGCGAGAAAACGGCTTTGCCGTCCTGCGCACAAACGCCCTGGCTGCGCGCTACGGCGTCGGCCGCAAAACCATGTGGAATACCATCAAGGGCGCGATCGATGCCGGTTTCATCAAGGAGATCGGGCGCACCGAGGACGGCCGCGCGATGTACATCCCTGTCGTCGAGCGCGGGGATGAATGGCGGGCGGCACATGACGCACGGATGGCTAAATATGAGCGATAAACCAGATGGCCTTCTGGCGAAGCATATGTTGCTCCTTATGGTGATCCGCACAGATTGGGCAACCAAACTCGATCACAAGGTGATGGCCGAATTGATTGAGCGTTACGTTTCACGACATGGGAATGCGCGGGCAAGCCTCAGGTATCTGGAAAAGGCGACCAACGCGACCCGCGCCAATGTCGTGGCGTCCCTTCGCAGGTTAGTGGATAACCGCGCGATTGAGCTCGTACGCGAAGGTCAAGGAACCCGCCCCAGCGAATACAGGCCAAACTTCGGCTTTTCTAGCGGTATTGCTGGCGATACCTCTAGTAGTGGTATTGTGTACGATACCACTACGGAAACCAGCGGTATTGCAGGCAATACCCCTAGTGGTTCTGTAGGCGATACCTCTAATCGGTCTAGCGGTATCGCAGGCAATACCGAATCCCTCTTACTTGTCCCGGTTACAACCGGTGACAAAGTAAGAGATACATCCGCAGCGGGCACGGGGTCGGGCCTGTCGGCCGCCCCGGCCCGTGCGTCTGATCGCGTGACGAGGATTGTGGCGAGTGAAATCCAGAAGGATGAAGAAGACGACTCATTGTGGCTTCATATGGAGTTTGAGGTCGACGGGGGCGCGAGGGAGCCATATGCGATCTGTATCCACAGCAATGACCAGGCAACGCAGGACCGTGGCACGAAGAGGATAGAGAGGCTCAAGATCGCGTTGGGTATCGACGAAATCGGTGAGCCCAGCGACGTGATAGGTGTTCCGTTGCTTCTTACGGCCAGCGACGACTTTCTTCCATTGGAGGCCACATGACCAGTCCACGAGACATACACTCGCTCGACGACCTGCTGGCGATGTCGGGCGGGAACTGGCGGTGTTTGCTAGGGCGGCTTAGGGGCGCTTTGACTGCGATGAGTGATCCTTTTGACGATCACTCATCCCATCCATTGTCGTCATCAACATCTTCGACCGACTCTGGATCTGGAGCGCGGTTAGTCTCTCGGCCCTGAAAGGTCTCGGGCGGATAGTGCTTGAGAAGTTCGTCGTAGACCTCGCCCTTTTTGGCATACTTCAAAAGGCGAAATCTTATAATTAAGCGTTTAAAGTCTTTGGCAAAATCATTCAAAGCGTTGCAGCCCGCAATAGCAACTTCAAAACTTGTCATTTGGCCGCGCACGAGATTTCCAAATTCGTTTTTTTCCTCGTAAGTGAGACGATCGTCGCGTTCGACGCGATCAAGAGTTTCGTAAACCAATCGAAAATACGCACCTAACGTGCTCTCGTAGCGAACGTGAACGTTCTCGGCATACAATTTCGCGAGTTCTTCGACTGTAATATCTTGTTTCTGGCGAAGCGCCCCAATGATGGCGTAACGCATTTCGCGATAGGCCGCCCTGAAGGCAAAATGTTCTCTTTTTACCTGGTCTTTGGCTTTAGGATTGGCCAACAGGTATTTTTCTGAGTTTGCGAATCTAACATCCCTCCTGTTCTCGCGAATCACCCCTAGGAGCTGAAAGAAGTTTGCCTCAAAGCGCTGCCTATGCTGGTCCTCCTGCTGCAATCTAAGGGCTCGACCCTGTAGCAAAAGCGTTCCAACAACGGCGGTTGCCCCCAAGGCACCGAACAACGCATTGTAGGCTCCAAACGAATCCCCCCAAGGACCGGCTTGCTCCGGAATATAGATCGAATTTAGTGCCCAATGCGCAATTTGAACTGAGTGAAACGCCCAGTAAATCCAAGCCCCTATGACAACGATGGCCGCGAGCGAGATGGTGAGGATTATTTTACGCATCATGTAACCTTCGAGGTGCGATATCGGGATCGGCGCCGGGTCTGCGGTGTATTTATCACCGTCTAAGCAGACAGGAAGGTCGGGGCGATTTTGCACCGGCCGTTTTTTTAAACCACCGCTGTTCTTATGGATTCCACCCAGTTACCGTTCATAGTGAAATAGGCGCCGCCAAGAATGCACGACGCAGATAAAGCGCCGAAAATGATCGCGCCCCAGTTGGTCACATCTAGACCCCACGTATGGACACTTTGACCTGTCCACTGTTCAGGGTCCCATAGCATTGGCTTATTGGCCCAAGCGTCATAGTTGTCACTGTGCATCGACCAATTTATCCAAGCCATGAAGCCAGACAACAAGGTTAGCATCAGTCCGGCGACGAACCACCAAACCGTCCATTGATATTTGGACAAGGCTTCGGGTTTCTCGGCGAGATCACTAAGAAATGTAAAGAGACCAAACAGCGCGCCGCCGTGGATCAAGAGCAGGCTTGCGAGTAGCCAGCGCCCCCACTGACTTGCAACATCAAACGTCGCGCGCTGCATCTCTTTGTAGTCTTTGTAGACGATATCGGCGACCTCGTGTCGCTCCTTCATGAATTGTTTTGTTTGAGGTGCAAGTGTCATATTGACAACCTCTGGCCCGACGCGATTTGTTTCGCTTTGACGGCTGCAAGCCGCGCTGGCCTTACGAAAAGACGGTCAAGAAGGTCGAGGGTAAGTTCTTCGAGGGCCTCTGCTTCTTCCATCGTATATGGATCAACGTCATGCGTTGCATCGTTGCCGTCTAAAGCGGCAACATCGGCAAGTTCGACAATTTCTTCGTCCAGAATTTTCATTTCTCCGAGAGACTTAATTCTGACGCGGAGCGCTTGCGCTGGCGACTTATTAGCAAGGCGCCCATCATTTGCGTAGATGAACTTCGTAGCAACATCCACGGTTTTGCGAAACATTGCTCCAGCCGCCTCGTACCTCATCATTTGCCGGCACGCATTGGCCTCAATGAACAGATCGGCAACGCGCTGTGGAATGGAATCAGAAACCGCGAGCTCGGAAACTCCAATCTTCACTGCTTCGATGCGTGTCACTATCGGCTTGATGTCACCCTCGCCCGCATATCCCGACGGCGTGTAGCCGTTCACTTGAAGGCGACAACCATAGACTGACACCCTCTGGCACGCGTGGCACGCTAACGCCAACTCCCAATCGTATCCGTACTCGTCGTTCATTTTTTCCCCGATCAGGGTATGCTGAACATGAGTGGCGGGGCACCTTACGCAATCAGTGATTAAGAAAGCCATTTTTCTACTCTAAGCGGCAATGCAAGAAAATTCTCACGTAAGTAAAAAATGCGCCAGCTTAAATCTTAGGTCTCCACAAAATTACTAATCGAAAGATTGGTACGCGCTGCTGCTGACTTCACAATTCACAGCAAAAGTCAAGCAAATATTGACAAATTTGTAAAATTGGTCTAGGGTGTAACTCGCTGATTTTCGGCGCTTCCGCACATAGAAAATTTCCTCTTTCCGAAAGGTCTGCTCACCTTGAAGAAGATCACGCTTGCGAAAAATCCGCTTAAGCACATTCCCGCAAATGACAATCCCGTAGATTTCAATGACGTTCCTATTGCCGACCGCAAACACTGGTTGGGAGACATCGATCGCGGCGCCGGCTTCGGCTTCCGCGATGTCGAGAACCATCCATATCGGTTGGCAGTGAGATACGGTCGGGATGCTTCAGGCAAATGGGATTTCTCGCACCCACTGCCCCACATCAAACTGGACGTGCAAAAGCGCGACATCCAATGGGCAGACGCCCACCTATTCGATACCCAGGAGCGCGACCCCATTGAGGCGAACCGCATCGTTTTGGCGAGGAAGGTGGAGGATGAACGGCAGGCAATGCGCCCCCAGCGCTACCGGCTCGCGGTTCGGGCTAATATCGGCGCTCCCCAGGCAAGCCGCGAACTTCTTGAAGAAGCCAAGCCCCTGCTGGCGACACAGGAAGAGCGAAAATGGGCTGGAGAAGGTTTGCCGGTTGAGGCAGAGTTTCGGACGGGACGCATCGCCGAAAATCTTCGGAACATCGCCGCGGATTTTGTCGATGTCTACGAAACGGCAAACCGCGAAGGCACAGCCATCTGTGAGCGACGGATCGACGCAAGGCATGCTGCAGCATTCATTCGCTACCGCACGATGCACCTCTGGCGTCCGCTGGTCGATGCTCTTGTCTTCGGGAAGACGATGGCGGCTATCGGCAGGGAATACGGCGGCAACAAGGAAGATGCTGCCAAGCTTGGCCGGCAGAAGGTCGTTGACGCCCTGCTAATCGCGAAGGAATGTTTCGCCGATATGACCGACATGAAGAGGCGCGAACGCGAAGCCGAGGCAGACGGGACGACCATCAAGGATGCCCACGTCTCGACATTGGGGCGCAAGTCCACCGACCTACCGAAGACATGGCACACGGCCGCAAATGACAATCGCGCCGCCATTCTCAAAGTCGCATAGGGGGTGGGGGTCGGTCTGGCCTGATGTGATATAATGGTTCTATGAATTTCAATTGGCGGTCTTCGGGCCGCCTTTTTTGTTTCTGACGGCAGGGCCTTGGGTCGCGCTATCGGAAGCCGGAGCGAGCAGGCTCCGGCACCAATCATGGTGCGCACGGATGTACTGCCACCCTGAAATCCCGCGAGTGGTATCGCGGTTCGATCGCGCGCTCTGCCGACGTCTGTCTCCTCGATGACCGGCAGAGCGCCTGCGATTTTTTTTGCTCAAGTAATCCCAATTGTCAAGAAATAGGAGGTGCACTATGCGCCTGTACGAATGCGTGCACCTTTTCGCGCGCCGGCTCGGCATGAAAGTCGGCAGGGTCCAGGCTATCGCCGGAAAGCTGCAAGACGACTGCAAGCTTCAAAAGACCGAAGGAAGCCGCCGTTTTCCAATTGATATTTCAGAGCCCGAGGTCGTCACGCTTCTGTTGGCGCTTCTCGGGGAATCGGGAATCGGAACAGGCCCGCTGGCATCAAAGACCTTCGGCGCCCTGACCACCACAGACGGCCAGCGCTTCGATACGCTCCTAAGCGAACTCCTCTTCGGGCCACCACGGCAGGTGCGCCACCTCATGGTTCGCCAGTCACCCGCTGGCGTATCCGTCACGGTCGATAACCAGCACTTGCTTTTCGGCGACCCGCCATCCCGCGACAGCGCCTCGCCAGCTCGCATAGTTCCGGGTGAAGCAGTCGCTGCCATAGCTGCTGAACTCCAAGGCCAGTCACCAGCTCAGGCCGACGCCCTGGCCGCAATCATCAACATTGGAAAAAACTGATGTCCATCAAAGACCTCATCATGGCAGCCGCAGACGTGGCCAGCCAGCAATCACCTGCATCCGACGTGGTGGCCCTTGTGAAACACGGTGCCGCTGCCCGCGCCCATGTTTGGGAGTGGCACTACGCCAGCACCCCCGAACGAGAGCGACTAGCCGAAAAGCTGGCCGCAAGCACCACAGAATTCCGCGCCGCCGTCGCAGCAACGGAAAAGGCGTTGGCCGAAGAATTGGCCGACGACAACGCCAGACGCGATCGAGTTCGCGCAGAAAACCCCTCAATTTTCAAGGACTAAAATATGACTGATCTGGCAACACTTATCCGTGAAGTTGGCGACAAATTTGACGCCTGGGCAGCCGACCTGTCTGAGCGAATTTCTGGGCTCGAAAAACGAGCCGCCCGCGAAAAAGACAACGACAACTACGATGCTACCAACTCCCTTGCGGCTTCATTGGTGAACAGCCCAGCCTTCAAGGATCTGAATGAAGGCCGCGTGCGTGGCAGTGCGTCGGTAGAGATGGCGGCCATCACCTCAGGCAACACCACGGTCGGCACAGGCCGTTCTGCGGCAACTTCGCTTGTACCTGCTGACCGCCGCCCTGGCATCATCGCCAAGCCTGACCGTGTTCTGACCGTGCGCGATCTCATCGCCCCTGGCACCACTACGGCTGGTTCAATCGAATTCGTTCAGGAAACCGGCTACACGAACAACGCTGCGCCCGTGGCCGAGACAACCGCCAAGCCGTATTCGGATCTGACGTTCGACATGAAGACTGCGCCGGTTCGTACAATCGCGCACCTGTTCAAGATCAGCATCCAGATGCTCGCTGATGGCCCTGGCCTGATTTCCTACCTCGATCTGCGCGGCACAACCGGCCTCAAGATCAAGGAAGAAAACCAGCTCCTCTTTGGCTCTGGCACAGGTCAGAATATCGCTGGTCTGGTTCCACAGGCTACGGCGTTCGACAATGCGCTTCGTAAGACAGGCGACACGCGCATCGACACGCTGAGGCACGCCATCCTTCAGGTGCGGCGCGCCGAGTATCGCGCAACTGGCATTGTGCTCCACCCTGACGACCTTGAGGCTTTGGAGCTGACCAAGGACGCAGGCGGAAACTACATCATCGGCAATCCAATTGACGGCGGCCTTGACCGCGTCTGGCGCCTGCCGATTGTCGACACCACCGCCATGCCCGCCGGCCAGTTCCTTGTCGGTGCTCTCGCTACTGCCGCGCAGGTCTTCGACCGACAGCAGGTTACTTTCGAAATCAGCACCGAAAACGCTGATGACTTCGAGAAGAACATGGCGACTGCGCGCGTTGAAGAACGTCTGGCTTTGGCGGTCTACCGTCCTGAGAGCCTGATCACAGGTACGTTCGCAGCCTAACGCCATCCAGATAGTGGGGTGTGATTCCGCCCCGCTATCAAAGGCCAGCCGTATTAGCCCCCTGCGGCTGGCCACCCCTTCACATATAAGGATTAAACAATGCCGTCAGGGCGAATTATCAAGTGGATGACTGACCGAGGATTCGGCTTCATTCAGGAAGACGGAGAGCGCGGCAATGCTGGCGACTTCGTACACATCAGCGCAATGCCAGACACTGATGCGCCGCGCATTGGCCAGCGCTTCGACTTTGACCGCGTCACCGGCATGGATGGACGCACCAAAGCGGTAAACGTCCGCGAGGTGACGACGTGGGGCGAGGCAGCATACCTATGACCCACCCGGGGGTGGTCAAAAAGTCCGAGACCCCTCGGCCACGGACCGGCGCGGGAATGCTCTTTTAATGCAAACACAGATTTTTGCCTCGCGCACGCGCAAACGCGCGCGAGAAATCACTGAGTTTTTTCGCCTGAATTCATCGGTTTGATGAGTATCTATCTCTGATATGCATATTGAAGTAGGTGCCTGCGGAAGACGCTTTGATTATCCCAAGATAAACTCTTTCTGGCACGCGGTAGTAGTCGTACGGCCCACCGCTCTCAACGAACCAGATGCTCATTGTAGACGTGGCATCGTTGTATTCCACTCGCGATATCGCGCTTGATCTCAAATACGGCACTTAGTCGTCCTTCTGGTGAGCTGCCCCTGATGGGTCAGATTACGCGCCTGACTTTCTAGAAGTTGAACGAGAGCTGTTTCGGCATAGAGCGAAAGTGAGCGCAGACGGTCTCCTGACGTCCAAACCGCTTACGAACATATGCTCGCACACGTACCAGCCTTGCCTTGATATTTCTCATACCTGCTTCCTTCTTCTTAGCGGTTGGAGAGACCGCCCTCTCAGCCAACGAACTGTTGACCGTGCCCCGTGTGAGCAGCCGTTTCGGCCTTGGAAGAATTTGTCAGGGGCAGCTCTCAGACAGAGTGAGCCAAAACGCGATTCGCATCCAGATTGCCACCATAGCGAGAACTCGCTATCCACAAGGAAAACCCAAGATGACAGCACAACCTTTTGCTCTTATCGATGCCGACTTCGCCGACGGCACCTACACATTCGGCCTCACGTGGCCCCTTGCATCAGAATGGGAGAAGACGACGGAACGTAGTCTATACGCCACGCTTATCCACATCATGCGCACGGGTATCGCACAGCTCCATGACACCCGCGAGCTAGTCCGTCTTGGCCTTATTGGGGGCGGCATGGCTCCTTCTGACGCGTTGCGCATGGTGCGCACGTATGTCGAGGAGCGGCCTGCAGCTGAGAATTTCAGCCTGGTTGTGAAGATCGTGGATGCGTTTTTTCATGGCAAGGGAGTTCCCGAATTCGATCCGGAACAGGCCGTCGTCGATGGCTAAAGTCCAAGGATGGGATCGTCTAAAGCGTAGGCTTGGTAAAATCCCGAAAGCGGTGCGCGAGCAGACACAACCGTCAATCACTTCCGCTGCCGATGATGTGGCGGAAGTGATTAGGGCTTTAGCACCGAAATACGATGGCGATTTGCGGGACAGCATCGAAGTTACCGGCGGCGGGCAGTCAACTCCGCCCTATAGTCTGCCTGGACGATCTATGGTCGTCCCTGAGAACGCCGCAATGATCACAGCCGGCAATTCTAAGGTACGCTATGCGCATCTCGTCGAGTTCGGCACTCGCGCGCATATCGCCGGCGGTCAGTTTGAAGGCGCAGAGATACCAGCCATCCCCGCGCATCCATTCTTTTTCTCGGGTTTCCGCACAGCAAAGAAAAAGGCTGGCCAGAAAATCAAGCGGGCGATGTCGAAGGCGATAAGGAGCACAAAGAATGGCAATTGAATATGAAAGACTTGCCGTCATGCTCGAGGCCCGCGTTGCGGATTTCGAGAAAAAAATTGCCGGTGCCACGCGCAACGCCGAGCGCAATTTCAAGCGAGTCGAAACCACTTCCGCCAGAATGCAGGCCCGGTTGAATTCGACCTATTCGGGGATCGCTGCCAGCGCGGCGAAGGCCTTTGCCCTTATCGGCGGTGCCCAGGGCTTTCGCCAGCTGTCGGATAGCGGAACGCGCATCACCAACTCCCTGAAGGTAGCGGGCCTCGCTGGCGAAGAACTTGAAGGCGTGTATCAGAAGCTTTTCACGGCGGCACAGAAGAATGCCGCCCCGCTCGAAACACTGGTGCAGTTGTACGGCCGCGTATCGCTGGTGCAAAAAGAGCTGGGCGTCTCGTCGGACGATATCATCGGCCTGTCCAGCAACGTTGCCTTGGCGCTGCGCGCATCTGGCCAATCCAGCCAGGAAGCATCCGGCGCCCTGTTGCAGCTGTCGCAGGCTTTGGGCGCCGGCGTAGTCCGCGCCGAGGAATTCAACTCAATTTTGGAGGGTGCACCAACCATCCTGCAGGCCGCTGCCGCCGGCATCAAGCAGGCCGAAGGATCGGTCGCGAAGCTCCGCAACATCATGCTGGAAGGCAAGCTTTCCTCAAAGGCATTCTTCGACGGCATCAATGCTGGCGCACCGGTGCTTGAGCAAAAGGTTGCCGGTGCGGTGCTGACGGTCGACCAGAGACTTGAAAACCTTCGCACCGCCCTGACGAACTCTGTCCGCAGGTTCAACGAATCCACCCAGGCTGCGAACACGTTCGGCGGCGCGATCGACAACATGGCGAACTTCGTCAACAGCGTCGACATGGATGGCCTAGCATCTGATATTCAGTACGTTATCGAAAAGCTCAACGCTGGTGCAAAAGCAGCTCAAGACTTCGCCGAGTGGGTCGGAAAGGCAAGCGGCCTTCAGAACATTGGTCAAGGTGCTATAAGCGCGTTAGACAGCGACGGCGATGGCAAGCTATCTGCGCTGGGCGGCGCGCTGACGGTCAACTCAACCGTTAAAGCCAGCGACAAGCTCGTCGACAACACCCAGAGGCGGCTGGAACTGGAAAAGCAGATTGCGGAGATCAAGGCCAATCCGGCCAACGTTCTCGGTCAGGCTGAAATCAGGCAGCTTGAGGGGCAGATCAAGGCCCTGCAAGAAGCGCAGACCAGAACTGCGTCCAGCATCATTCAGGACACGCTGAACGACAAGCCGCTCAAGTACCCCACCAGTGCACCTGTAATTGTGGGTGGAGGCGAGACCAAAACCGTCAACGGCAAGAAATTCACGCCCGTCGACATCACCGATAAGAAATATCAGGTCACAGCCGACAAAGACGGCAAATCCAGCAGGAAGCGTGCTGATGAGTACGCCCGCGAGGTCGAGCAGATCACAAAGCGCACCGCAGCTCTGAACGCTGAGACGGCAGCGCAGGCTGGCCTGAATCCTCTCCTGAACGACTACGGGCATTCCATTGAGTTCGCCCGCGCCAAACAGGAACTCTTGACCGCGGCGCAAGAGGCTGGCGTTAAAATCACGCCTGAACTTACGGCCAGTATCGAGGATCTAGCGGCAGGTTACGCGAACGCTGTTGTCGAATCCGAGCGGCTTTCCGAAAAGCAGGATGAAATCCGCCAGCGCGCCGAAGAGGCCATGGAAACCGCCAAGGGCGTCACACGAGGCATGATTGACGGCTTCATTGAAGGCGCAAGCGCGGCAGACATTCTGGCTGACAGCCTCAAGAAGATTGGTAACTCGCTGATCAATGACGTGCTGAACAACATTTTCAAAATTAACAACGCCGGTGGCAGCGGTGGAGGATTGTTCGACCTTTTCGGTGGACTGTTTGGTGGTGGTGGAGGAGGTAAAAGCTACTTCCCCGCAGCACCTACAGGCAGCCTGTACAACGACGGTGGCCGGACCGGATCAATCACATTCTCAAACAAACCAGAGGTATACGCGTGAGCGCTATAGCAGCCGTTATTCAGCCAGACGCCGTCCATTTGCTTGCCGATGGCGCTTTCTACGATCCCGAAACCGGTCTTGTTACTGGCCTTGAATGTAAGGTCAGAAGGATTCCGAATGTGCCGGCGGTCTATTCCAGTCGCGGTGCCGCAATCGCATTCCCCATCTTCGAGGCGATCTGTGAGGCCAGTCAGTTTCGTAAGTTCGACGAGGTGGTGGCGGTCCTTCCAGCGTTGCTCAACCTGCATGATTCTTACTTGAGGCTGTTCGGCAAGGAAGGGTCAGAAATCGTCGTTGCCGGCTGGTCAGAGATCCGCAATCGTGGCGAAATCTACGCACGACAGTCGCACAGCGATACCGACCAGCTTGCGCGGGGTGAGTGTTACAAGTGGACCGAAGGTCGGGTTTGCTTCGGCGTTGACTGGGAAGACGTTCCGGATCCACAGGCTTTCACACCTGCTGGTGCAGTCGAAGCGTTCCGGCGCTTCCGCGAGACGCCACATGACCTGCATTGTGGTGAGCGCGAGGAACCTAACATGGGGTACTCAGTCGGTGGGGGCGTATACCACTGCGCTGTGACGGGCTGCGGCGCAGGCGAAATCACCGCAGTGCACGAATGGCCAGAAGATAAGGTTGGCGAGAAAATCCAGCCGCTGGCGGCGTAATTGTCCCGTCGCGGCACGATTTCCTTTGAGTGGGCGGGTGAGAGGCGATTGTTTCGCTTGCCAATTAGCTCATTGATTGAGCTTCAGGAGGCTACGGACTCTGGTCCGTACCTTCTTTTCAGTCGGCTGGATGGGGGCACATGGCGGGTATCTGATATCTCGCATGTCATCTTGTTTGGCCTAATAGGTGGTGGGGTCAGCCCACCGCTAGCGTCTGCTCTAGTAAGTCGGCATGTGGAGCGGCGGTCACCACTTGAGAACCTGATTTCCGCTCAAGTCATTTTGTCTGCCGGCATTGTGGGTGCTCTGGATGAGCCCACTACTGAAAAGCGGCGAAAGCCATCCAAGAGCCCACCCGCTGACCTCCCTAACGGCAAAATCAGGTTCTCATCATTCTATGGATTAGGTGCTGTGATGGGGTTTAGCCCGGAGGCGGTGGGCGACCTATCCCTGTGGCAATTTGCGGCCGCGGTGGAGGGATATGTTGACGCGAACAGCCAAGACGACGGCGCGCTCAGCACTCAGGAAATAGATGAGCTTTGGGCGTGGGTTCAGGAGTGAACTCAACGCAATTTTGCCGACTGAAATAAATGGGTTGCCCCAGACCACCTGTAAAGCGTTTCGCTGAAAGGCAGGCGCAATAGGATGTAGCTGTCGTGCAGGGTGGAACTCACCACGTCTTTGTGCAGTTAATTGCGCAGATCATGCTACAGGTTTTGTAACAATCAATGTGCAACAAAATCAACATTTGGTTGACTGCTACAAATAATTTGTATATCAAAAAGCTACTTCAAGGCCCCGTCCAAGGCTCCAACATTGGATAATCTTAAAACCCACAGGCCTTATCACCCTGTGGGTTTTTTGCTGCAGGAGAGACACGCGGGCAATCTCCTGCAGCGTTGTGCTTAGCGGCGCCTAATCAAAGCCACTAACTGTACAACGGCCAATGCCGCAGGCGGCACAGCCAAAACCAGTAGTATTACTTCAAGACCCATTTCGGCTCCTTTCCTTGGCCGGGTGGATTGTCGGTTTATCAGGCCGACCCCGCATCCGTTGGCAGCATTAGGTCATCCCGCGATGGCTCAATGCTCTCCTTATTCCTCCGGATGTTGCCGAGAAAAGTTATCCCACAATATGCTGGAATTTGGAATCGAAAGAATGCGCTAATACTATATTCAGTATGCATGGCCTGTTGATAGGCGTGTATAGTGTCGTAACGTCGCCTCTATTACTGCTTGCAATATGGTTTGGTGCGCGGAGAAGCACCGAATCTCACACTAAATATCAGCACTTACGGCCATCCACGATGGTATGAAGCTTCCCCAACGGCATTTAAGCCTGAGCACTACCCGTCTCGAAACGGGCCGCCGGTGATCCGGAACAATGTTTCGCTGTAGGGTAGGCGCAGCAAGATTTTACCATTCTCAGCTATTGCGCCTAGTGTGCCGGCCCTGCAAAGCAGGCTTACGCCTCCTTGGTGCCGGTTGCATATCGCGTCCGGACTATCAATCAATCGCGCGTTTTGTAACCCAGCCACAACAATTGTTGTGCCTTCAGGGAGCGCGCCTATTGGCTGAACAACGATGATCCTAACCCCGCCCATCCATATTCCTATAGATGCGATAACGATAACCGCGAGCGCCAATAGCAACTTCATTCTTGTCCCCCAAACCTCGGGAGCAAGATGATTCAGCGAGGCGTGCTGGTCAAGTGCGATCGCGCAACCGGACGCCTGGTCCGTTGCCGTTAGACGGGATGAAGATAATTCCGAAATCTAGCAAGGCCTGCACAACAGCAGCGACGTTGTTGGGCATACCCGACATTGGGCCGGTGGACGCCTCCATGCGTCTAAGTGTTGGGAGCGATATATTCGCCGCATTAGCAAGGTCCGATTGAGAGATACCAGCTAAAGCACGCGCCGCCGACACCTGACGACCGCTGACGTGATATTTTTCTATCATTGTGATATTAACCTATTGACGCGCGCCGGATTTGATATATTCCTATCACCACGATATATAAATCGCAACACGGAACCGATATTATGGTAAACAACGTCTTACCGGCGAACGCCGAAGGCATGCCAGAATCCTTCATCTCCCGAATGTCGCGCCTCTTCGTTGAGCTCCACACCATCGGCGAGCGGGTTGGCGAAATGCCGGACGACGCCATGGACCATATCACAGAAGCTCACTGGATCGTCTCCAAGGCCATTATCGATGCGCCAGTCACTTGTGAGGCGGACGTGGCCGGTAAGCTGCGGCATGCCGCCCTGCTAGTGGAGTGCCCCCATGGCGAGTACCACGACGAGCAGCCCGCAATTGCCAAGGCACTGGCGGACCTCAAGCGTTTTCGCGCCGAGGAATGGAATTCGGTTATGAGGGAGGCTAGGTCATGAACGACAGGCGCCAGGATATCCCAGAATGAAGCGTGGTCACGATCGACGGACTCGAGTTTGCCGTGAAGCACAATCCGCACTTTTCTGCGTTCGACCTCTACCAGCGCGGTGAACTGATGCTCACCGTCAACGCCAAGATCCTGCCGCTTATAGCTGACGCTGTCCGCTTCCCCTAAAGTTTCCCGCTGGCCTTTTGACATGCAGGGCCAGCCACCTTGCCGGTGTGCGCCTTCGGGCTGCACCCGGTCTTTCATCACCGAGGAGACCTAGACGCACTTCGCGTCTGGGATCAAGCGCCACCACAGCTTATCACCCGTCAGCCCACCAAGGCGGCGGGTGAATTATTCTGCTTCTGCCTGCGTGTCTATGAGTCGTTGCTTATCGAGTAAAGCCAGGATCTTCTTGCCTTTCTCTGTTAGGTAACTCCTCCTCAGCGTGCTTCCAGCGGGTTTTTCGTTGGCTGCAAGGTCGTGGATTATTAATTTCGGGAAAACTGTGTTGTACAAAAATCTGACAACGGAGTTGCTGCCCTGACTTACGCCATTTACGAGCTGACCTGAGAAACTGATCATTAGGGAAGACAGCGTTCGTATTTCGCCCTCCCTTCCAATCACATCCTCTGGAATTTCTATTGTCGTGAGATCGAGTACTTCAAGGACGCTCTTGAAATCCTCCAATTCATCGCCGCTGGTCTTTGATCGTCTAGCTACCGGCTTAATTTCTTTTGCTTTATCGAGTTCCGATTTCAAACGCGATATCTCCGCGTGAAGCGCAGAAACATCTACGATCTCAGATGCAGACACCCACCCAACTAAGTCAGTCTGATGGCCAAGTTCGCCGAGGCTTTCGTGGATGGCCAATTTGATGTCGCGGCCATCTGCAAAAAAAGCCGACATAGTGCTGAGAACTTTCTCGCGAAATTTCTTTAGGGCTTGCGGGTTCTCTTGCTCGATCGCCGAGATACCGACTTTTTGGACCTTATCTTTTAGAGCTTCGTCTTCGATCACAACAGAAAACAGCGGCTTCTTTTGCGTCACCGCGTAATCATATTCCATCTCAGTGTAGCTAACGCCGGTTTCCTTATCGACCGAACCGTATCTTCCGCCCAGAATGAGCATGTAGACATCGGACTCATCGATCCAACGCTTAATGATCTCCCACTGCGACTTATCGCTAGCCGTGAAAAGCTCCATTCCTGCCGGAATGTGCCCGGCTTTCAAAATCGCCTGCACAGCTGCCTGTCGCTCTGTCTGCAGATCAGTGAATGTACTCGAAACAAAAACCTGTAATTTCTTTTTCATATCTGAACCTTTACCCGGTCCCGACAATCACCGATTGATGGATACAAATCAAGCGTGTGTGCTAGATATCAACAACCCAAAAAAAGCGGGAAGTAACCCGAACGATTTTCGGAAACCCCACCGACAAGTTCCAAAACACAGCGCCAAGAAGGCCCGCCAGAATCACCAACTGGCGGGTTTTCGCTATCTGGACGACATATCCACAGCAGAAAACGCGCCAGCCAAGTTATGGCAAGCGGCGAAAAAAGCCAAATTATGCAATGAAAACAAGGGTCATGGCGGAGAGGATGGGATTCGAACCCACGATACGCTTTTGACGTATACTCCCTTAGCAGGGGAGCGCCTTCGACCACTCGGCCACCTCTCCGGTGCGGCCTGATTATTGCTTTAAAAAAATGAATGCAAGGGTTTTTCGCCAAGAAGCCGAAAAACCTGTTGGCCGAACACCCGATAGCGAAACTTTGCGGGCTATTGGGGAACTTCTTCTCTTCCGGCACGTTCTGACTTAGGTAACAAAAAGAGGTGTTCTAATGGCTCAGACCAAACTGAATGTTGTCGAAGATACGATCGAAAACCAGATTGCGGAGTTGCGTTCGCAGATTTCGTCTCTCTCCAAGTCCGTTTCCGCCCGTGCGGAAGGCGTTGGTGAAGATGCATCCGAATTTCTGGATGAGGCTCGTGGCCGCGTTCGCAAGGCGGCAAGCAATGTGCGCGCCCAGGGTCAGAACGTTGTGGAAGCAGTCAAGGAAAACCCCGGTACTGCAACCTCGTTGCTGACGATCGTCGGCGCACTCGGTTTTGCGATCGGTTATGCGGTCGGCGCTGGTACTCAGCAGAGTTCTTCGAACAGCAGCCTTTATCGCTGGCGCTGATTGCCGCACTAGAGGCTAGAATTCAGGCAAGGCGGGATACGTTCCGCCTTGCCTGTTCGCATTTATTTCTAAGAATTGACGAACGGGGGGCGGAAATGGTGTTCAGCAGCGATCTTGAAGAGGCATTGTCGGATTTCGCGAGAGATTACGGCATTGACAGGGATGAAGCCATCCAGCGCATCGTCCGCGCCGCACTCATCAATAACGGTTATCTCGCTTCCGGCGAAGAAGGCATTCCGCCGGAAAAGCTGAACGCCAGCAACGATGACTAGGACTCAATATCCGGATTTGGATGGCGCAGGCGCTGCCCCGCCCTTGTAGCGGCTGGAAAGCGTACGAAGTGTATTGGAAAACTCCGTGACATCGGCGCCAACGGCCACGAAAGATGCGCCGAGTTCTAGATAACGGCGATTGAAGGTCTCGTTGAAGGTCAAAATGCCTGCGGCCTTGCCGGCCGCGACGATCTTGACGATCGCTGCCTCGATTACGGCCTGCACTTCCGGCTCATCCAGCTTGCCGAGATAGCCCATATCCGCAGCAAGATCGGCCGGGCCGATGAAGATGCCGTCCACACCTTCCACCGCAAGAATATTGTCGAGATCGTTGATAGCTGCGCGCGTTTCGGCCTGCACCAGCAGGCACACGCTGTCGGACGCACTGTCGGCATAATCCGTTATGGTGTTGAAGGCTGAGGCGCGGGCAACTGCCGCTCCCATGCCGCGAATGCCGCGCGGCGGATAGTGCATCGCACTGACCAAAGCTTCAGCCTGCGCCGCCGAATCGACCATGGGCACCAGAAGCGTGCGGGCGCCTGCGTCCAGCAGCTGCTTGATCATCCAGCTTTCGCCAACGGGCACACGCACCACCGGTTCGGCGGGTGATGTGGCGAGAGCGCGCAATTGGTCGATAATGCTGCGAAGATCGTTCGGGCCGTGCTCACCATCGATGACCAGCCAGTCGAAACCCGCTGTTCCGGCAATTTCCGCCGTGATGGCCTCACCCATATCGAGCCAGAGGCCGATTTGCGGCCTGCCGGCGTGGATGGCTGTTTTGAAACGATTTTCGGGAGCGGGCATGATGTCCTCAGGAAAGCAGTAATTTCAGATCGGCGGACGGGTCCGCCAGGATGGCGCGATCCGGCTCAGCGCCGGTATCGAGCAGTTTTTTGCCGGAAACATAGGCCTTGGCATCGTTGACCGCGTCGACCGCCACGAATCGCCCGTCGCGGAAATACCAGACCGACCAGCTGCCTTCGCGCGCGCCGGGCCGCAGCACCGTCTCGTCATAACCGAGGTTGAAGCCGGCGATCTGCAGCTTCACCTCGTATTGATCCGACCAGAACCAAGGTTTGGCATCATAGGAGACTTCGGCGCCTGCCAGTACATGAGCGGCGGCCTCGGCCTGATCAACGGCGTTCTGGACTGATTCGAGACGCACAAGCTGGCCCCGCCACGGCAGCAACGCGCAATCGCCCACCGCGTGGATATCCTTGTCCGAGCTGCGGGTGTGTTCATCCACCACGATGCCATTGCCGACATCGAGGCCCGATTCGCGGGCAAGGCGATCGTTCGGGGTTACGCCAATGCCGACGATGACGAAATCCACGTCAAGCATCGAACCATCGGAAAGCTCGGCAGCGGCCACCCGGCCATCCATGCCGACGAGCCGCACGAGGCCGGTCTTTTCGCGGATGGAGACGCCGTGCGCCTGATGGATGCCGCGCATGATATCGGCGGTTTCCTTTGCCGCCACGCGCTGGAGAATGCGGTCGGCCATTTCGATCAGCGTGACCTCGAGACCGAGCTTGCGGGCGACGGCTGCCGCTTCCAGACCGATATAACCACCGCCGATGACCAGCAGCCTGCGGCCGGGTTTCATTTCCTCAAACAGCCGGTCAGCATCGCGCTTGTCGCGAACGGTCAGAACCCCTTCGAGATCGCCGCCGATGCTGGCGGGAAGCTCGCGGGGTGCAGCACCGGTCGCCAGTACCAGCTTGCCGTAGGAAAGCGTGCTGCCATCCTGCATGCGCACGGATTTGGAAGCGCGGTCGATCTCCTCCACGAAGGTGGAGAGCCGGATATCGACATTGTTTTCCGCGTACCACTCCTCAGGCCGGAACATCAGCCGGTCGAAGCTCATCTCGCCTAAAAGGTATTTTTTCGACAATGGCGGCCGTTGGTAAGGATAGGCATCCTCCGAGCCGATGATGGTGATGGGGCGCTCATCCTTCAGCGCCCTGAGCTTTGCCGCCAGCGCGAAAGCGGCCTGCCCCGCCCCGAGGATTACCAGCCTTCCCGCCACATTCCACTCCCAGAACAATCGCCAATGGGCAGATTTGCCGCACCCTGCGAAGCCATATTTCGGGATCAGGCGTAACGCCAAGTACGGCCCGCGTCAACCGCACAACACCACCAGCCCGGTGCAAGCATGACACATTATCACCCCAGACTGCGACACCCTTGCAACCGGAAGGAGCCGGGTGCATTTCCTCAAGGGAAACATCGGCTTCCGACAGGCGGTCTGGCCCATGTCGAGACGCACAACAGACAATTGCGCGGATTTCCTTCACGCACTGGCAAGGAAGCCGCGTTAAAATCGGCATCAGGAAAAGGCAATCCGGGAGGTTGTCATGGCTTTACATATGGATCCCCGTCAAAGCGTCCCGCAGGACGAGCAATACGAGAAGTTTCAGATCGACCGGCCCGGAAAGATCACCTTCATCGGGCATCACCTCAGCGCCAAGGATACCATGCGCTGCCTGGTGCGCAGCATCTCGCTTTATGGCGCGGAGATCGAGGTCAGTCCGCATCTGGAGATGCCCACCAATTTCTATCTGGAAATTCTCGGCATTCGCGATGAGATCGGCTGCAACCTGATCCGCAGGGAAGAGGAAAAGGTCACCATCGGATTCAACATGTTGATCGACGCGGAATTCCTGCACCATGTGCGCAGACTGAGTTTCGAGACCAGCGTCTGAGCCGCATCGACCGATTCGCGGCCGAGTTTTTCTCTCACGGCGCGACGGTGGAAAAAACTGTTCCAAAACAGCCATCCGGTAACCGGGCGCGACTTGCGTCCGGTTTTTTTGCACCTATTGTGTGCCGGGTTTTCAAACAGGTACTGGAAATCTCAGCCAATGTCCGCTTTCTCACGTCTTACGCCGCTTGCCGTCTCTCTTCCTTCAACCGTTCCCTTCGTCGGCCCGGAAGCCATCGAGCGGGGCCGCGGCCTGAAGGTGGAAGCGCGGATAGGCGCCAATGAAAGCGGGTTCGGCCCTGCCCCCTCCGTGCTTATGGCCATGCGGGATGCTGCGGCCGAGACCTGGATGTATAGCGATCCGGAAAATTTCGAACTGAAGGAAGCACTCGCCATCCACCACGGCATTTCGCGTGGCAATATCGCCATTGGCGGCGGTGTCGATGGTTTGCTGGGTGAGATCGCCAGGCTGATCGTCGAGCCGGGCACGCCGGTGGTCACCTCGCTCGGCGGTTATCCCACCTTCAATTACCATGTGAACGGCTTTGGCGGAAAACTCGTGACCACGCCATATGTCGACGATCACGAGAACCTCGACGGACTTCTCGATCTGGTCATCCGGGAAAATGCACCGCTGGTCTATTTCGCCAATCCCGACAATCCGATGGGAAGCTGGTGGGAGGCAAGCGAGGTTGTGGCGTTTGCCCGTGCGTTGCCGGAAACCTGCCTGCTCATTCTGGACGAGGCCTATTGCGAGACCGCACCTGCCAGCGCCGTGCCAGTCATCGACGCCCTCATCGGCCAGCCGAACATCCTGCGCATGCGGACTTTCTCGAAAGCCTATGGGCTTGCCGGCGCCCGCGTGGGCTATGCCATCGGCACGCTCGGCAATGTCGAAGCCTTCGACAAGATCCGCAATCATTTCGGCATGGCACGCGTTTCGGTCGCCGCCGCATTGGCGGCGCTGAAGGATCAGGCCTATCTGCATGACGTCGTTGGGAAAATTGCGGTGGCTCGAGATCGCATTTCCGCGATTGCCCGCAATAACGGCCTCTCGCCCCTGCCTTCGGCCACCAATTTCGTTACCATCGATTGCCAGCGCGACGGCACTTACGCCCGCGCCATCGTCGACGGCTTGATGGAACATGGCGTGTTCATCCGCATGCCGGGCGTGGCGCCGCTTAACCGCTGCATTCGTGTGAGTGTGGGACCTGATGACAAGCTTGATCTTTTCGAGCAGGCGCTGCCGAAGGTTCTCAAGGCGATCGGGTAAATTCCCAACCCACCCTCATTCCTGTGCTCGTCACAGGAATCCAGTCAGCCCAAGTCCTTGGGCTGAAAGGACTCTTTTCGCCGCGCAGACGCGCGTCGGCTGGATTCCTGTGACAGGCACAGGAATGAGGGTTGGAGAGTGCCGCGGGTTGCACGCATCGATTCAATTTCCCCTCACAAACCACTGTTCGCGAATCGTTTTCCATCAACCGACATCGCCAGACATAAGAAAACCGCGCCGGCCTTGTTCCTGCCGGTCGCGGTTTGATGTGTCAGCGCAAAAGCTCCTTTTCAAAGCCCTCGCCGCATTCCCCTTCGGGTTTACTTTCGTTTGTACCGGTCATCGGGACTGGAGGGAACCGGACCGGAAATTCTGTCGCGGATAAGGTGCGTCAGTGCATCGTCATCCAGTCGCGTGCGGCACGCAGCGCTTCGGCCAGTTCCGCCTTGGTCATGTTGCGAGCAAGATCTGCTCGCAGCGAAGCGGCTCTTTCCGATCCGCGGATCGCGGCGATGTTGAGCCATTTGTGGGCCGCGACCAGATCCACCTTGCATCCCCGGCCGGTCGCATAGACCAGGCCGAGATTGCAAAGGGTGTCGGCGCGGGTTTCGCCACCGGCAACTGCCATTTCGATATCGCGAATTTCAAAGCGTGCCATCGTTTTTATCCCTGTCTTCTCGCCTGTTTCATCAATTGCCTTCTTGTCGAGGCTAACCTTTGGAACTGCCGTCTTTTGCGGCTTTTTTGTTCTTCCGGCCGGCAGGTTTTCCCTGCGCTTTTGATGACCCCAATATGTCATGAGGCTTTCAACGGGCGCTTAAAAGGCATGATTAATGGGCCGCAAACAAACTGCAAACGATTGGTAAAATTGGGTTTTTGTTAAATATCACGAGGTGCGGAAATTAAGGATTTTCGAGCGAATTTTACGAAAACTTTAGAATTGGATTTCAACCCTTCATTCACCACGATCCAAACAACGGTTTTTCGAATTGCCCCTCTCCCACTCTCCTAACCGACACAAATGCCATCTCGCAGCTGGAATTTTCTGTTTCCTTTTACGTGAACGTCAAATACTATCCGCATGCCCGTGCGGAGGACGAAACGGGCAAAGAAAGCGCGACATGGACGGAGGAGTTTTTATGAAGCGTGTGATGATGATTGCCGCAGGCCTGCTGATTGGCAGCAACCTTGCTTTTGCTGCTGAGCCCATTGAAGGCAACTGGAAGACGGCAAGCGGCGAGACAGCCGTAATCGGCCCCTGCGGCGCAGCTTTCTGCGTGACGCTGAAGACAGGCAAACATGCGGGAAAACAGATCGGCAAGCTTTCCGGCAAGGGAAACAGCTATTCGGGCGATATTACCGATCCCGCCAATGACAAGACCTATAGCGGCTCCGGCACCGTTTCCGGCAATTCGCTGAGTATGAAGGGCTGCGTGCTGAAAATCCTGTGCAAATCCCAGACCTGGACGCGGTTGTGATATAAGATGCGACGGACAGGCTTGTAACAGCCTGTCCGTCGTCGCAGACGGACGTCGTGTGTAACGCATATATCCGTTGATGTATCGTCGCGGCCCGAACGAACACTCTTAAGAGCGACGCATGCCCACCACCCTTTCCATAATCCTGATTTCGGGTACGTCCCATGTCGGCAAAAGCACCCTAGCCGGCCTGTTGATCGAAAAGCTCCACTGCGAGGCAATTTCAACCGACAGCCTGGCACGCCACCCGGGGAGGCCATGGCCCGGCATACCCGCGCCTGTGGAGGAATATTACAGGCAGCTGTCGGCAGAAACGATCCATTGGTTTCTGAAGGTGCATCACCAGAATATCTGGCCGCTTGTGCGCGGGCTGATCGACAGCAAGACAGGCACCGGCAATATCGTCGTCTTCGAGGGCGCGGCCTTGCGGCCGGAATTTATAGCGCCCCTGCTGGGCAGCGCGGTAGCCGGGGTCTTTCTTCATGCACAGAATGACTTTCTCTCCGACAGAATGCGCGCGCATGCAGGATATAAAGATGCGACGGCGGGCCAGCGCCGGATCATGGACGCCTTCATTGAGCGGTCCTTGCGCGAAAATACCGAAATGCTGGCATCCGCGCGGCACCATCACGTACCGACCGTCGACATCGCCAATCCCGAAGCATTCGATGGCCTCGTCAATGAACTCACAGCCCGTGCGGTAGCCTCTCCGGCGTGATCCAAAAGCAGGCGATTTGAGGCCGCTGAAGCCATCCACCGCCCCAATTCACACTGGAAGCATCCCGTTAATCTCCCTGAACACCATATGAACCGGGGTCTCAGGGTCCGTTCAGTCCGAGTGTGGCAAAACTCTGTCCATGAACTCCAATAAAGGGGAATGGACATGACAAAGTTGATCAGCCGGCTGGCAATCTTCGCGTTTCTCATGGCGATCTTCGCCATGTCCTTCGCCTCGCTCGTTGTTAATCCCAACCGCAGCTTTCAGCGGGTGAATGCGGGTGCTGCGCTTGCCTGCCAGCACGGCCCGGCACCCGCCGCCAATTGCCCCGTCGTGCTGTGAGGACAGGCCGATGACGACGAGCTTTTCCAACGGCCTGTTTTCCGCACTAAGACTGGTGTTGATGGCATCGATCTTTCTAGGCCCGGTGGCGGGACTTGCAGTTTACAAGTCAGATCCCCGCCCGGCATCCAAAGGCGCCGGTTTCGTGCTGCTTATGAGCCTGCAACGCGGCGCGCTCGGCTGAGATTTCACCGCCTGCCCTTTGCCGCAGCCATTTTTCCGTTTCTTTTCAGTTTCTTCGTATTTCTGTCGCTTGCCTGTCGAAATAGGCCTCCTATAATGGGCCATGACAATAGCAAAACGAACGATTCCGCCCTTCTCCTTCATCAGCCCCGAGCCTTTCGCGCCGCAGACATTCACGGACCCGAAAGAAGCTGTTGAGGCTTTGACCGCGCTTTACGAACGCAATACGGCGTTCCTTATCAACTCCTTCACCGAACTTGCCAAGGGTGCGCCGATTACCGGCCGCTACCGCTCCTGTTATCCGCAGGTCAGCCTGGAGACATCCACTTTCGGTCATGTCGATTCGCGCCTTTCCTATGGCCATGTCACCTCCCCAGGGGTCTATACGACGACGATCACCCGGCCGGAGCTTTTCCGCCACTACCTGAAAGAGCAGCTGGGGCTTCTGATCAAGAATCACGGCGTTCCGGTGACGGTTGCCGAATCGGCCACGCCCATTCCGCTGCATTTCGCCTTCGGTGAAGGCGCTTATGTCGAGGCGGCGGCGGCATCCTCGCTGTCCGACGTGCCGTTGCGCGATCTTTTCGACACGCCCGATCTCAACAACACCGACGATCTCATCGCCAATGGCGAATATGATCAGGTGCCCGGCGAACCCGCGCCGCTTGCGCCGTTCACCGCGCAGCGCATCGATTATTCGCTGGCCCGCCTCAGCCATTATACGGCAACGAGCGCCAGCCATTTCCAGAACTTCGTGCTGTTCACCAACTACCAGTTCTATATCGACGAATTCGCCGCATGGGCGCGGCAGTTGATGAAGAATGGTGGTGAAGGCTACACGGCCTTCGTGGAGCCGGGCAACATCATCACCCCCGCTGGCTCCGACAGGCCGGAAACGGATGCGGCGCTTGGCCGCCTGCCACAGATGCCAGCCTATCACTTGAAGAAAAAGGGCCATGCCGGCATTACGCTGGTCAATATCGGCGTCGGCCCTTCCAACGCCAAGACGATCACCGACCATATCGCCGTGCTGCGTCCGCATGCCTGGCTGATGGTTGGCCATTGCGCCGGGCTGCGCAACAGTCAGCGCCTTGGCGACTATGTGCTGGCACACGCCTATGTGCGTGAGGATCACGTTCTGGACGACGACCTGCCGGTCTGGGTGCCGATCCCGGCTCTGGCGGAAGTGCAGCTGGCGCTGGAAGGTGCGGTTGCGGAAGTCACCGGTTACGAGGGCTTCGAGCTGAAGCGCATCATGCGTACCGGCACCGTCGCCACGATCGACAACCGTAACTGGGAGCTTCGCGACCAGGCGGGGCCGGTCAAGCGCCTGTCGCAATCGCGCGCCATCGCACTCGACATGGAATCGGCCACCATCGCGGCCAACGGCTTCCGTTTCCGCGTGCCCTACGGCACCCTCCTCTGCGTCTCCGACAAGCCGCTGCACGGCGAATTGAAGCTGCCGGGCATGGCGACGGAGTTCTACCGCACGCAGGTTGCCCAGCATCTGCAGATCGGCATCCGCGCCGTGCAGAAACTCGCCGCCATGCCAACGGAAACGCTGCATTCGCGCAAGCTCAGAAGCTTCTACGAGACGGCGTTCCAGTAAAAACAGACATCGCTAAAAGCGCCTCGGTGTATTGTTTCGAAAATCGATACACCAAGGGTTTTCCCATGCGCACCAACATTGAACCCGATGATGATTTGATCGCCGAGGCGATGGAAAATTACCGGTCTCTCTACCGAAAAGGCGACAGTGGAAAAGGAGCTGCGGGATCTCGTGCGCATTCATCGTCAAATGCGTGCGCTGATACATTGGAGGGTATGGGCTGGGAAGGCGATCTAGATGAGATGCGGACAGGCTGGGACGCGATCATCGTCGCTACTTACTGTATCGAAAACGGATACGAACGACTGCACAACGACCGAGACTTTCAGCCCATGGCCGATCATCTCGGTCTGCGACTGGCCTGATCTTTCAAACCACCTTCACCGTTCCCTCGACACGCACCGGAAAATTCACTGACCGGGCGATGAAGCACTTGTCATGCGCATCGTGGTGCAATTCGTCCGCCCTTTCGGGATCACCCTTCGAGATGGTGATGACCGGTTTCAGCACCACCTCGCTGAATTGCCCGGCGCCGTCCTTTTCCATAACCAGCGTGCCTTCGGCATTGTCGACATAGTCTTCAACGATGATGCCATTGACGGAGCAGAAATGCAGGTACCATAGCTTGTGGCAGGCCGAGAGCGAGGCAACAAGCAGGTCTTCCGGGTTCCAGCGGGAGGCATCGCCGCGAAAGGCGGGGTCGGAAGAGCCGGCGATATCCGCTTTCCCTGCCGTGGAAATCGTGTAGTCGCGTTCATAATCGCGGTAGCCGGAAGTCCCTTTGCCACGATTGCCGGTCCACTTCACCTGAACGGCATAGTGATGTTCCTGTCCTGCCATGTCATTTCTCCCTTAGAGTTTTTTGTCGCATTTCCCGGACGTAAAGCAACTACGCGCTTTTATTGGAAATGCTCTGGTGTATCGCGCAGGTGATCGAGCCCCTTGCGCAGAGTCTCGATGATCTGGTCCACCTCCGAGCGGCTGATCGTCAGCGCCGGTGAGGCCAGCATGCGGTCGCCGGTGGCACGCATGACGAGGCCGTTTGCCAGGCAATGGTTGCGCACGGCGGTGCCGATGTCATCCGGCTTGGCAAAACGCCTGCGGGTCGCCTTGTCGGCTGCAAGCTGCAGGCCACCCATGAGGCCGACATTCACTGCCTCACCCACCAACTCGTGGTCGGTAAGGCTTTTCCAGCCTTGCGAAAAATAAGGGCCGATATCATCCCGCACCCGCTCCACCAGCCCCTCATCCTCGATGATACGAATATTTTCCAGAGCGGCGGCGGCGCAGACGGGGTGGCCGGAATAGGTGAAGCCATGGTTGAAATCACCGACCTCGGACAACATCACCTCCGCCACGCGGTCGGAAACGAGGACCCCGCCGATCGGCAGATAACCGGATGACAGGCCCTTGGCGACGGGCGCGAGGTCCGGCTCCACGCCGAAATGCTGGTAGCCGAACCAGGAACCAAGGCGGCCGAAACCGCAGATCACCTCGTCGGACACCAGCAGAATGTTGCGCGCCTTGCAGATGCGTGCGATTTCCGGCCAGTAGGTTTCCGGTGGCACAATGACCCCACCGGCGCCCTGAATGGGTTCCGCCACGAAAGCAGCGACATTCTCTTCACCGAGCTCGTCTATCTTCGCTTCCAGTTCGCGGGCCACCTTCAGGCCGAATGCCGCGGGTGAGAGATCGCCGCCTTCCGCATACCAATAGGGCTGGCCGATATGGGCGATACCCTCGATCGGCAGATTGCCCTGCTCGTGCATCCACTTCATGCCGCCGAGCGAAGCGCCGGCGACCGTAGAGCCGTGATAGCCGTTGCGCCGAGCGATCACCTTGGTCTTCGTCGGATGGCCGAGCGCCTTCCAGTAGACCCGCGCCATGCGGAACCAGGTGTCGGTAGCTTCCGAACCGGAATTGGTGAAGAACACATGGTTCATCTTCGGCCCGGCACGGGAAGCGATCTTCTGAGCCAGAAGTGTGGCTGTTGGTGTCGTAGTGCCGAAAAAGGCGTTGTAATAGGGCAGTTCGTTCATCTGGCGCTGCACGACATCGGCGATCTCGCGGCGTCCGTAACCGATATTGACGCACCATAGTCCGGCAAAGGCGTCGAGATACTTCTTGCCGGTGCTGTCATAGATGAAGACGCCTTCTGCACGCTCGATGATGCGGGTGCCGCTCGCGTTCAGCTTACCCATATCGGAAAAGGGGTGAAGGTGATGGGCGGCATCGATGGCGGCAAGGTTGGACACCGGCTTGGAGACTTCATTCATGACAGATCGCACTCCCGCAAAGACGACGGCGCCTTCCGGAGCCGCACCCAACCGAACATGGCCGGGCGGCTTCGATTTGGCAAGACTGGCGTTTTTTGGGGGATCGAGATGATGACTCGGCCTTGCCGCTTGTTTCTTCTCCCCGCCGGGGAGAAGAAATGCGCCGCTACCTTGAAGCAGGTTCGATTGCACCGTTACGGAGATGGTGCGCTACGTCAAGACCCCTCGCCCCACCAGCACCTTCAATTCGCCGGCATGGACTTCAAGTGCCACGTCGCGCTCCATCGGCAGCAATTCGCCATCGATGACGCAGCGCACGTCATGGCGCTTCTTGGGGAAATGAAGTTCCACATCCGTGACGGTCGTGGCCGTTACCGCAGCGTTTTCCTTGAGCTTGCCGCGCAGGATGTCGAAAGCGAGCCTCGCGACGCCCGAGGGGCGCAGGGGATCGGTTAGATAGAAGCCGAGATGGCCACCCGAGACATTATCCGCGACCAGAAGCGAGTTCTGCCCGAATTCATTGTTGGAGACGGAAATTGCTGACACCTTGCGGCGCTGCGTCTTGCCATTGACCGTATATTCCACCTCGAAGACCGGCGGATTGAGAATGACGCTGATGGCGGCGCGGACGCTTGCCTTGATCTTGCCAAGGCGGGAGGCGAAGGCGAGGTTGTTGCGATAACGCACCATGCGCGAATGCAGGCCTGCGGAAAACTGGTGGACGAAAAGACGGCCGTTGGCGCTGGCGATATCGACATTGGCGATCTCGCCATTCGCCAGTGTCTCCAGGACCTGGCGGATATCGAGCGGCAGCTTCAGCGAGCGGGCGAACAGGTTCATGGTGCCGGCCGGTACGATACCGAGCGCGATGCCGTGTTTCCAGGCGATACCGGCAGCGGCCGAAATCGTTCCATCACCACCGCCGGCGATAATGCCTTCGATATCAGGCTCATCGGCGGCGCGTTCCATCTCCTCGACGACTTCCTTGCCGGAGACCACGCGGCAGTCGATCGTGTGGCCGGCGCGTGAAAAGACCTCGCGGGCGTGGTCGCAATAGGCATCCATATCCGTGGTGCGGAAGGTGCCGCCGTCACGATTGAAAATTGCAATGAGCTTCATATTTCCAACCTGATTCTGTGAGGCAGCCGCGCGTAAATGCTTGGGCTTATATAGGGTTCCAAACACCATCGCGTGAAGATGCTCTTTTGCCGAGAATCGCTCTACCGCAATGCATCATTTCATGTTAGATATCACTTAAGGTCATTTTCATGACCGCGCATCTCCAGTCAGGGCAGGCCGTTCCCATACGGTCTTGCCCTTTTTTCTGTGGGGTCCTCCCCCTTTTCAGGTCGCAATGAGCCATTCGAATTTGTCGGAAGCCCGCCTCGAGGCGGAGAGTGAAACCGTTGTTGCGGCAAGGCCTGCAGTGGCACTGACGCCGTTTGCCGTCGCACTCATCGAACTGGCGCTTGCCGCCGGCGGTTTCGGCATCGGCACCGGCGAATTCGCCATCATGGGCCTGCTGCCTGACGTCGCAACGACCTATGGCGTCACGGTGCCCCAGGCAGGTTACGTCATCACGGCCTATGCGCTGGGTGTCGTCATAGGCGCGCCCATCATCGCGGTGCTGGCTGCGCGCATGACGCGGCGCACCCTGCTTCTCGGCCTCATGGGACTTTTCGCACTCGGCAATATCTTAAGCGCCGTCGCACCTGATTTCCTGAGCTTTACCGTGCTGCGCTTCATCACCGGCCTGCCGCACGGCGCCTATTTCGGCGTTGCGGCGCTGGTGGCCGCCTCCATGGCGCCAATCCACAAACGTGCCCGCGCCGTTGGCCGCGTCATGCTTGGCCTCACCATCGCCACGCTGCTTGGAACGCCGCTTGCCACTTTCTTCGGGCAGATGCTTTCCTGGCGCGCAGCCTTCATGCTGGTCGGCGGCATCGGGCTGTTGACCGTCGCCCTGCTGTGGCTGTTCCAGCCGCGCGACAAGGTAGAGGAAGGTGCCAGCGTTTGGCGTGAACTCGGGGCTTTCCGCCGCGTGCAGGTGTGGCTGACGCTTGCCATCGCATCAGTCGGTTTCGGCGGCATGTTCTCGGTTTTCAGCTATATCGCCAAGACCACCACCGATGTCGCGATGATGCCGGTTTCCACGGTGTCGATGGTGCTCGCCCTCTTCGGCATCGGCATGAATGTCGGCAATGTGGTCGGCTCGCGGCTGGCCGATATCTCGCTCAACGGCACGATCGGCGGCATGCTGGCCTTTAACGTGGTCGTCATGGCCGTGTTCGGCATGACGGCGCATGACCCGTTCATGCTGTGTCTCTGCGTCTTCCTGATCGGCTGCGGTTTTGCCGCCTGCCCCGCCGTGCAGACGCGGCTGATGGATGTGGCAGCGGATGCGCAGACGCTTGCGGCTGCCTCCAACCACTCCGCCTTCAACATCGCCAACGCGCTCGGCGCATGGCTTGGCGGCATGGTCATCGCCATGGGCTATGGATATGCCTCCACCGGTTATGTGGGCGCTGTTCTTTCGCTTCTCGGGCTTGGCGTTTTCCTTGTGTCCGTCACCGTCGAACGGCGCGCAAAAGCCGGCTGAAAGCCGGTTTTTCAGCGGCCGGAACACCCGCTCCTGCACCCGCAATAAACCTTACGGAAATTTCACGATCGGCTCGCTTGACTCTTTTTGGTTTCGGGCGCAACACGGCGTTACGCGCAGGCCGTGACCCGGCACAGCGCGGATTTTAACGGAGCATCATTTGATGTCTAGCGACAGTAGTAGTCGATTGCCTTTGCCGAAAGCGGCGAACGGGAACTGATCCGGCACCTGTCGGCTCACCACCGCGTTCGTCGTAATCGGCGAATCGACGGAAAGGTGAGCAATCATGAACTTCCACACCCTCTCCCAGAGAGCCAGCAAGGCCGCACGTCTTCTCCGCAGCGGAAATGCCGGTTCCACCACCATTGCAGAACGCGTCGAGCACCTCAACACACTCGATACGCATGAGGCAGTCGCCGCCCTGCTCGCCATGCCGCAGGCAAAGGCCGTCGCCATTCTCGACCGGCCGGAACTGCATGACGCAGCCGCCATCATTGCCGGCATTCCGCTTGACCAGGCCGCCCGCTTCGTCAACCTGATGTCTGACGACCGCGTTGCCGACGTCATGGCGGAAATGGACGAAGAGCCGCGCGCAAAGCTGTTTTCCCGGCTGGACCGCACGACCGCGCTCTCCATCAAACATCTGATGGGTTATCCGCCGCGCACCGCCGGCTCGATCATGACCACGGAATTCGTCAGCGTGCCGGATAGCTGGACGGTGGAACAGACCCTTTCGCACATCCGCGTCGTCGAGCGGTCGCGTGAAACGGTCTATGCCATCTATGTGCTGGCGCAGGACGGAACGCTGTCCACCGTCGTGACGCTGCGTCGCCTGCTGACCGGCGAGGCCGGTGCCTCCATTCTCTCCGTCGCATCGAAGGAAGGCATCGTCTGTGCCAGCCCCCTGATGTCGCAGGAGGATGTTGCCCGGCTCATCCGCAAGCACGACCTTCTGGCGCTTCCCGTCGTTGACGATCATTCGCACATTCTCGGCATCGTCACGGTCGACGACGTGATCGACACCATGATCGCCGACACCACGGAAGACGCCCACAAGTTCGGTGGTATGGAAGCACTCGGCAAGCCCTATATGGCAATGGGCTTTCCGGACATGATCCGCAAGCGCGCAGGCTGGCTGGCTGCCCTGTTCCTGGGTGAAATGCTGACGGCAAGCGCCATGCAGCATTTTGAAGGCGAGCTGGAAAAAGCCGTTGTGCTGACGCTGTTCATTCCGCTCATCATGTCATCAGGCGGCAACTCCGGTTCGCAGGCCACCTCGCTCATCATCCGGGCGCTGGCGCTCGGCGAACTGAAGCTTTCGGACTGGTGGCGGGTGCTGCTGCGGGAAATCCCGACGGGCCTGACACTCGGCTGCATTCTCGGCGCCATCGGCTTCCTGCGTCTGACCATCTGGCAGCAGGCAGGCTTTTATGATTATGGCGACCACTGGCTGCTGGTGGGCGCTACCGTTTTTGCCGCACTCGTTGGCATCGTCACCTTCGGCTCGCTGGCGGGCTCCATGCTGCCCTTCCTGCTGCAGCGTCTGCGGCTCGATCCAGCCAGCGCATCTGCGCCGTTCGTCGCCACGCTGGTGGATGTCAGTGGCCTCGTCATCTACTTCTCGGTGGCGCTGGTGATCCTCAGCGGCACGCTGCTCTGAAACACAAAAGGCCCGCTCGAAAGAGCGGGCCTTTTCATTTGCGGAGTTTTCGACAGGGCAAATGCCCCTCAACCGCCGGCGCTGATAACGCCCGTTCCGAGAAGTCCCAAAAGAATGACGCCGATGACCACCCGGTACCAGACGAAGGGCATGTAGCTCTTGGTGGAGACCAGCTTGAGGAAGACGACGATCACGGCGTAACCGACGACGAAGGCGATCAGGGTTGCAAGCCCCGTCTGGCCCCAGCCAACAGGGTTTTCCTCGCCAATGCTTTTGAACAGCTGGTAGAAACCGGAACCGAAGACGGCGGGAACGGCGAGCAGGAAGGAATACCGTGCGGCCGCCTCGCGCGTGTAGCCTAACAGCAGGCCGGCGCTGATGGTGCCGCCAGAGCGCGAAACGCCGGGGATGAGCGCCATGGCCTGCGCGAAACCGAACAGGATGCCATCACGCCAGATCAGCTGGTTCAGCTTGTAGCGCTTCTTGCCGATCCTGTCGGCGACACCAAGAATGATGCCGAAGACGATCAGCATCACGGCAGTGATATAGAGATTGCGCAGCGAATGCTCGATGGCATCCTTGAAGAACAGGCCGAGCAGCACGATCGGCACCGAGCCGACGATGATCAGCCAGCCAAGCCGCGCATCGGACTTGTCATAGGGTCCGAGGCGAAGGTTCTGCCGGAGCCAGGCGGCAGCGATCCGCATGATATCGGACCAGAAATAGACCAGCACCGCCGCTTCCGTGCCGATCTGCGTAATCGCCGTGAAGGCGGCTCCCGGATCCGCACCGGAGGGCAGAAACTCCCCGGCTATCCTCAGATGCGCGCTTGAAGAAACCGGAAGAAATTCCGTAAGTCCTTGCAAAAGGCCGAGAAATCCGGCCTCCAACCAACCGATGCTCATGTGATTTGATGTCCCTGCTGCGAATCGAATTCGCAGCATTATGCATCAAACCGGGCAAATCCGTGTTGCATCGCACCATGAAAAAGAAGTGCCGGAGGGCTTGGTTTTACCCGTTATTTTTCAGGCCGCCTTCTCCGCAGCCTCGGGATGAAGGGTGTATTTCGCACCGTTCTTGCACACAACATGGGCGTCGCCCCAGCTTTTCAGCGCCGAGATCACCGGCTTCATGGTTTCGCCAAGTGGCGTCAGCGCATAGTCCACGCGCGGCGGCACAACCGGGAAGACGGTGCGCGAAATCAGGCCCGCCTCTTCCAGTTCCCGCAGCTGCTTGGTGAGCATGCGCTGGGTGACGCTTGGGATGTGGCGGCGCAACTCGTTGAAGCGCAGGGTGCCCTCATTGATGAGGTGATAGAGGATCACGCCTTTCCATTTGCCGTCGAGAAAACTCAAGGCAGACTCCACCGGGCAACCGGGAAAATTGCCGGTAAGCTTGGCGCGCGGTCGCGACATCACAGTATCCTTTTTGTATGTATCATCACAAAATGTGCATTCTTGCGATCGATGTTCATATGTATCAAGTAAGAGGCACGCAAACAAGCAAAGGAGACTGTTCATGCGCGCCATCGGTTACAAGACGAGCCAGCCCATCACCGCAACGGATGCCCTTATCGACCTCGACCTGCCGCAGCCGGAGGCGACGGGGCATGATATTCTGGTGGAGGTGAAGGCCGTTTCGGTCAATCCTGTTGACACCAAGGTTCGCCGCAACCAGGCGCCGGAAAACGGTGCTGCCCGCGTGCTGGGCTTCGATGCGGCGGGCGTGGTGAAAGCCGTCGGCGACAAGGTATCGCTGTTCAAGCCCGGCGACGAGGTGTTTTACGCTGGCGTCATCAACCGCCCCGGCTCCAACAGCGAATTCCATCTGGTCGATGAGCGCATCGTTGGCGCCAAACCGAAATCGCTGAATTTCGAGGAAGCAGCGGCACTGCCGCTGACCGCGATCACGGCCTACGAGACGCTGTTCGACCGGCTGCGGGTGAAAGAGCCCGTTCCGGGTGCGGCAAATGCCGTTCTGGTGATCGGTGGCGCCGGCGGCGTCGGCTCGATTGCCATCCAGCTTCTGCGCGCACTGACCGATCTCACCGTCATTGCCACGGCTTCGCGGCCGGAAACGATGCAATGGGCCAAAGACCTCGGCGCGCATCATGTCGTCGATCACAGCAAGCCGATTGCCCCGCAGGTGGAGGCGCTTGGCCTTGGTGCACCGGGCTTCGTATTCTCGACCACCCATAGCGACATTCACGCCGCCGACAGCGTGGCGACCATTGCGCCGCAGGGCCGTTTCGCGCTGATCGACGATCCGGCCGGCGGTTTCGACGCCATGGCGTTCAAGCGCAAATGCGTTTCAATCCATTGGGAAATGATGTTCGCCCGCGCGGTTTTCCAGACGCCCGACATGATCGAACAGCACAAGCTGCTCAATCACGTTGCGGAACTGGTCGATGCCGGCAAGATCAAGACGACTTTGACCGAGGTTTTCGGCACCATCAACGCCGCAAATCTCATCAAGGCCCACGCCTTGATTGAAAGCAACACGGCCAAGGGCAAGATCGTGCTTTCGGGCTTTTGATCTACACGTCACACGAAATGGGAGGTGCGCGCCTGATAAAGCGCGCCCTTCCCGGTCAATCGTCTTCCGGATCTTCCGGGCATGGCCATGCGGCAGGCGTCGTCAGGCCGCTCGGCAGTTTCGTCTTGGCGTCGCCGCAGGCGATGTCGATCTGTTTCTGCTCAAGGCCGGTGGCCGCGGAAAGATCGACCCCCTCTATGCGGGTCAACAGCAGGAAAGCGTTGGCAAAATCCACCGCACCGCCGAGCTTTGCGCCCTGGAAGCTGGCACGCGACAGGTTGGTCAGCGAAAATTTCGAGCCGGACAGGCTGGCATCTTGAAACTCGGCACGCCCGAGTTCAGCCTTGGTAAAATCCGCGCCGTCCAGCTTGGCCTTGTTGAAATTGGTCCGCTGCATTTCCGCATTGATGAATTTTGCGCTGGTGGCGTCGGCGGCGGAAAAGTCGCTGCGGTAGGCTTCCACCTTCGTCAGGTTGGCGCCCTGCAGGTTCGCCTCTCCAAGAGCCGTCCGGATGAGTTTCGCCTTTTCAAGATTGGCGCCCTTCAGCGAGGAGCCGCGCAAATCCGTATAGGTGAAATCCGTGCCGTAAAGCATCGCCGAATCGAGGTTGCTACCGCCCAGCATCAGGAGGCGCTTGTTGCATTCGCGCCAGTCGATGCCGGCCATGGCGTCGGCGCGGCAGCTGGCGGCCATCAGAGGGCTGCCACTGAGCGAAACGGCAACCACCATACCTGCCGCCAGACTGGCGACGATCCTTGTATTCCGCACGATATTCAGCCTCTGAAAGCCGGACATTCCATCACTCCTGCCGCCGGGCGACGGCCCAAACGCAACATATGCACATTCAAGGCGTTACCGCATCCCTGGCCCACAATCCATGGACCATGCGAAGCGACAACACCCCAACATCCTATATGTAAGAAATCGAAGGGCAATCCACAAATACCAGGGGGGACGAGACTTTCGATGCCTCGCGCACGAGACATCATCCTCCCGCTCGTCGCGAGGATCCAACCACGTATCGAGAAATCAATCGGTTGCAGATGCCCGGGACTAGCCCGGGCAAGACGAAGGTTGCCGGCAGGCCGGCATCACCATCACATATTGGCGTAAACCGGCCCTTCGCCACCCTGTGGCGGCACCCAGTTGATGTTTTGGTTCGGATCCTTGATATCGCAGGTCTTGCAGTGCACGCAGTTCTGCGCGTTGATCACGTAGACCTCCTCGCCGTCCTTCTCCACCCACTCATAAACGCCGGCAGGACAATAACGTGTCGAGGGACCGGCATAGACGTCGTGTTCGGAACGCTTCTGCAAGTCCATATCCTTCACCTGAAGATGCACCGGCTGGTCTTCCTCATGGTTGGTGGAGGACAGGAACACCGATGACAGCCGGTCGAAGGTCAAAACGCCGTCCGGTTTCGGATAGGCGATCGGCTTGTGTTTGGAGGCCGGCTCAAGACTCTGCGCATCCGTCTTGCCGTGTTTCAGCGTGCCGAAAACGGAGAAACCGAACAGCTGGTTGGTCCACATGTCGAGACCGCCAAGGCCGACGCCAACAAGCGTGCCGAACTTCGACCAGAGCGGCTTGACGTTGCGCACACGCTTCAGGTCCTTGCCGATATCGCCGTCGCGCCATTCCGCCTCGATCTCGGCCACTTCATCATGGGCGCGACCGGCGGAAATAGCCGCGGCGATCTTTTCCGCCGCCAGCATGCCCGACAGCACCGCATTGTGGCTGCCCTTGATGCGCGGCACATTGACGAAACCGGCAGAACAGCCGATCAGCGCGCCGCCGGGGAAAGTCAGCTTCGGCACCGACTGGTAACCGCCCTCGGTAATCGCGCGCGCGCCATAGGAAATGCGCTTGCCGCCCTCGAAAGTGTCGCGGATGGCCGGATGCGTCTTGAAGCGCTGGAATTCCTCAAACGGATAAAGATAGGGGTTCTTGTAGTTGAGATGCACCACGAAGCCGACGGCAACGAGATTGTCTTCCAGATGATAGAGGAACGAGCCGCCGCCGGTCTTGAAACCGAGCGGCCAGCCGAAGGAGTGCTGCACGAGGCCCTGTTTGTGGTGTTCCGGCTTGACCTGCCAGAGTTCCTTGATGCCGATGCCGAATTTCTGCGGTTCACGATCTTTCGAAAGGTCAAACCTGGAAATCAGCTGCTTGGCGAGCGAACCGCGCACGCCTTCGCCGATCAGCACATATTTGCCATGCAGCTCCATGCCGCGCGTGAAGGCGGGGCCGGGTTCACCGTTCTTCTCGATGCCCATATCGCCGGTGGCGACACCGATCACCGCGCCCTCGTCATTATAAAGCACTTCTGTGGCGGCAAAGCCCGGATAGATCTCGACGCCGAGCGCTTCCGCCTTTTCCGCCAGCCAGCGACAGACCAGCCCAAGCGAGACGATGTAATTGCCGTGATTGTTCATGAGCGGCGGCATCATGAAGTTCGGCAGACGGATGGAGCCGGCCGGGCCTAAGAACATGAACTGGTCGTCCTTGACCTCGGTCTTGAAGGGATGCCCCTCTTCCTCACGCCAGCCGGGCAGAAGCCGGTCGATGCCGATGGGATCAACCACGGCACCTGAGAGAATATGCGCGCCGACTTCAGCGCCCTTTTCCAGAACGACGACCGAAAGCTCCGGCTCGACCTGCTTCAGACGGATCGCGGCGGCAAGGCCCGCAGGACCAGCACCGACGATCACAACGTCGAATTCCATCGCTTCGCGTTCCGGCAGTTCCATCGCTTCCGTCATCTTGTCCTCTCACCTCGCCGGTCCCATCCGGCTGTTGTTATATCCGCTTCCGGCATTCGCACCGTGTTGCCTGCACTGGCCGAAAAGCCCGTCTGCGACAACACATTCGCCCTAGCCTGTCTTCGCAAAGCACGACGCCTTTGTCGAGCTTCCATAGCGGCAAAACATGTCGCACGCCACTCAATTGTCAGACAACCTGATGATTGATTTATTACTTTTACGTACACGTAATTTAAAACTAGAAGCTAGGAGCGCAGCCGTCAAGAGTCACCGGCATTTGTACCACTATTGCGTTTAGCGCCGAAACTTAAACGTCACTCGGCTACCGTCATCAACTGCCGTGCTCCCGTGTCTGACTGCTTCTCCCGTGCAGCATTTGCGTCATCCAAGATTGTGACAGAGTATGTTCCTTTTGACTTTAGCAAACGGCGTTGCCATCATTAGTAGTGGCGGTAGAAGATGCCAAAAGGGTTGGGGGATTGAATGGCTGAATCCAAGCAAGATGAAGAAAAAGCTAGAGCAGAGGAGAAAACTGCCACGGCCAAGGCATCTGCCCCAAGAAAGATCCCAGGAAATCTTCCTTACCTTACAGCCTCGGGAACCCTGAAAAGGGCGCTTGAGCGAATTATTGATGCTTCTCGCCCAGACAAGTTCAATGCAGATTTCATGGAGAATGTCCTTAAGCTAAGCGGCGGTGCCGCGCGTGCGACAATCCCGATCATGAAGAAAATGGGCTTTCTGTCTAGCGACGCTGTGCCAACGGACCTCTATGCTAAATTCCGCACGGAAGGTGGCCGGCCTGCAGCGGCTTTGGCTGGATTGCGCAATGGCTTTCCCGAAATATTCAAGCGAAGTGAATATGCCCACACTGTCGATGACAACAAACTGCGGGATATTATCCTCGAAATAACCGGACTGAAAGCAAGTGATCCGGTTGCTCAGGCGATCAAATCTACCTTCAACGTTGTGAAGACATTCATTCCTGCCGGGGCTGATTTAAGCAATGGCGGTGAGGATACGAGTTTTCAGGACGAATTGGCTGGTACTACAGCAAATCAGCATGGTCAGGGTGAGGTTGCCCGCACCGTCGGCAGAGGCTCGAAGCCGGTCGGCCTCGTCTATAATATCAATATAGTGCTTCCAGAGACCTCAGATTTAAAGGTTCTAAATGCGATCTTTCGCAGCATCAAAGAGAACCTTCTGTGATGGATCAAGCTGATACGGTCGAGTTGTTTCTTCTTAAATGCGCCTCAATAAAGTTGGCAGTTGATGGAGTAAATCCCCGCCCAACCGTCAGTCACTCAGTCGCCAATGAAGATGCATCGGTGAAGGCATCCGTATCACAATTCTCGGCGGAGGTCCGTGATAACGCTTTGATGATGGCTGAGCATTACAAGCTGTTCTATATGTTAGAGAATGACATCCGTCGGCTAATCGATGACACGCTTACTGAAGACAATAAGGGGCCTGATTGGTGGGACAAATATGCTCCCGACAGTGCAAAGGTCGAATATAAGGGGAATCTGCAAAGGGAGCAGGAAGCGGGCTTTACCCCACGATCGGAAAATCCCTTAGACTATGTAACGTTCGGTCAACTGGGGGACATTATTCGCGCCAACTATGCCTTGTTTGGGGGTATACTGAGCAACCAGAAGGCTATGGGCAGGGTAATGTTTTCGCTCAATAATCTTCGCGGCCCGATCGCCCACTGCGGACTTCTGGCAGAGGATGAGGTTGATCGTCTCAAATTGACGGTGAAAGACTGGTTCCGTTTGCTTGAGGGTCCCAAGTAATGGTTAAGCAGGTATATAGTTCTGCCCTCAGGACTTTGGCGATATCCATCGTCGCTGTGAGCCACAGTGGATGTTCCATTTTCTAGAACGGTACTCTGGGCTAAAAGCCCTGAGCCGGAGCACGACGCTGTATCCCACGCTAGTATAGGCAGCTGCTGCTTCAAGCCGATTTAGCTATGATCACTCTCCCCAACATCAAACCGCCCACTCCTCATCCGTCGTAAACACAATCGTCAGCCACCGATCCGTCCCCTCGCCGCCGAGTGCATCGCCGATCTCGTCGCGGATCGCGTCCCATTCTTCGAGACGCCGGGGTGGCCAGTTTTTCGGGACGATGAAGAAGAGTTCGATCTGGCGGCCTCGGCCCACGCGGGCGACATAGGAATAGTGCGAGGCGAAGCCGAATTTTTCGACGGTTTCGGCCGCTACCCTGTCCACATGCTGCTTGAATTCAAACGGCGTCACCAGAAGGATGTCGGCGAGCGCCTGCTTCACATTGCCGAGCGGCATGGGAATGATGATGAGGCAGACCAGCGCCAGCACGGCGGGGTCGATATAGGGCGCGATCCACTGATGCGCGGTTCCCGTCAGCCCGTAGCCGATGGCGAAGGCGAGGAACAGGGCTGCGCTCAGGAGCGCGCTCATCAGCCAGCTTTTGGCGTCCAGCGCCACGAAGGCCGATTTCAGTCTGCGGTTCTGGAGTTTGACGAACCATGCCATGACGAGCGAAACGGCAAAGCTGACGAAGGTGACGATGATGGCGTAATCGAACTCGATAGATCTGCCGCCGTCCATCAGGCTGTCGATGGCGTTGATCAGGGCATAGATCGCAGCGCCCATCAAAAGCGTGCCATTGAGGCCGAGGACCATCGGCTCCAGATGCCAGAAGCCCATGGTGAAACGCTCTGCTAGCCGTCCACCGGGCCGTGGGGCGGCGGAAGCCGCGATCAGCCGCGCCACCAGTAGCGCCAGCACCGTCATGAATGCATCCGTCAGGGCATAAACGCCATCGAACACCACCGCGAAAGAACCGGAAAACAGGCCTGCGCCAATGCCGAACGCGGCCAGAAGAACCGTGATGGCAATTGAGAATTTCAGCAGAGATTGTTCGGTCATGACGCGTATTTAACCTTCAAAAGCGGGCGCCGCCTTCCTATAAACAGCACAGATGGAGCGGGATAGCGAAAACTGTGTAAGGTTTTCGCCTGCAGTCACGCTTCGATTCTTTGATCTGCTGCAAACAAGACAGGACAAAACCCATGGATCTCGGCATTTCCGGCAAACGCGCCCTCGTTCTCGCCTCCTCTCGCGGCCTTGGGCTGGGCATCGCCACGGCGCTGGCGAACGAAGGCGTGAATGTTCTTCTCGTTGGCAGAAGCAGCGAAAAGCTGGACGCGAACTGCAAGACGATCAACGCGCTGGGCAAGGGCAAGGCCGACTGGGTGCGGGGCGATCTTGGCGATGACAATTTCGTCGAGGCCATGGTGCAGGCCGTGAACGACAAGCTCGGCGGCATTGACATTCTCGTCAACAACACCGGTGGCCCGACGCCGGGTCTTGCACAAGAGATCACGACCGAGAAGCTGGAGAGCTTCTTCCAGTCGATGGTGCTGCGCGTCATCACGCTCACCAATGCGCTGCTGCCGCAGATGAAAGAACAGGGCTTTGGCCGCATCCTGACCGTTGCCTCCTCCGGCGTGTTCGAACCCATCCCCAATCTGGCGCTCTCCAACACGCTGCGTGGGGCGCTGGTGGGCTGGAGCAAGACATTGTCGAGCGAAGTGGCCGGTTTCGGCATCACCTCCAACCTTCTTCTGCCCGGCCGCATCCATACCGACCGCATCGACGAGCTGGATGGCGCCAATGCCAAGCGCCTGGGTAAAAGCATGGAGGAAATCCGCGAGGCGTCAGTCAAGAGCATTCCGGCAGGCAGGCTTGGCACGGTGGAAGAATTCGCAGCCGCCGGGGCTTTCCTATGCTCGGTTCCGGCAAGCTACATCACCGGCACAATGCTGCGGGTCGATGGCGGAGCAGCGAAATCCAACTGACACCGGTGAGACATCGGAGCGGTCAAGAGGCCGCTCCGTAGACTACGAAGCGGTTTCTGCCGGTATTCTTGGCTTCATAGAGTGCCGTGTCGGCGCGGCGCAGCACATCGCTCGCGCTCTCGCCGGGATCGGCAAAGGCAATGCCGGCCGAACAGCTGTAACGGAAATCCGGCACATCGCCCAGCGGCGATGCCTCGGTCAACGTCGCCAGCAGCTTCTGCATGGTGCTTTCCGCGCTCAGCATTCGCGAACCGCTGAGAACGAGCAGAAACTCCTCACCGCCGATCCGCCCCACCAGATCGTCCCGGCCGATCGCGGCGGAAAGCCGGGTGGCGAAATCCTTGAGGACGAGATCGCCGCAGGCATGCCCGAAACGGTCGTTCACCGCCTTGAAGTGGTCGATATCCATGATGATCACCGCAAGCGCCTGCGCCTTGTTGGGGCCAAGCATCTGGTTGAGGATATCCATGGCATAGCGGCGGTTGCCGAGGCCCGTGAGTTCGTCGCTCAGCGCCGATTTCAGCGCCCTGTCGCGCTCCTGCCGCAGATCGCGCAACTGGATGCCAAGCTCGGAAACATCGGTCACGACACACAACATCCAGCCGCCCGGCAGCGTCGTTTCCGTCGTCAGCATCCAGCGTCCATCGTTCAGGCTGGTTTCGATGGTGCGGTAAGGCAACTTGCCACGCCTTGTCCGCGCCGAGCGCAACCACAGTTCGAAATCGGTGGTTTCGACCGCCGTTCCTGTCGAGCTGCGATACCCGCCGCGCATCAGCTCCATCCAGCTCGGAAAACCGTCCGGAGCCATGCCCAGCGCCTCGCGGAAGGCCGCATTGGCAAAGCGCAACTCATCGCTGCCATCGAAAAGGGCATAACCCTGCTGCGATGACGCCATGAGGTTCATAAGCTGGGAATGGAAAATTTCCACGTCGCCGCGAATGAGGACCTCCGGCCCGGGCGGCACATCTTGGAGGGCGGAACATGCCTGCTTGCGGGACATCTGGACTTCCGGGTTACGACGCGACAGCTACAATTAAGAACGCTCCCTGAGGATATAGCCTTTATTTATACTTTGCGATTGCGAAAAAATATTTAATATGTATCGAAAAACTGTATTTATAACAGAAAATTACTTTATTCTAATGTTTTAATAAACCGAGAAGTGGCGCTTGCCATTCTGCCGGGCCTGTGCAATCAACCGCCCTCCTCTGACATCGGGATGCCAAATGCGTCCCTTATTCTCACGCCGGGCCGCCTTTTGGCCGGGCGAGCATTTCTATCGGCGACAAGGATATGGCGATGACGCAAAAGCGGGCACTGGGCCTCGATTTCGGCACGACCAACACGGTCATGGCTCTTTCCGACGGCGGCGGCGAAAGCCGCTCCATGCAGTTTACCAGCAGCGCGGGCACGGATGACAGCATGCGCACCGCGCTCTCCTTCATGAAGGATTCGGGCCTTGGTGCGGCTGCCCTGCACGTGGAAGCGGGCCACGCAGCCATCAGGCAATTCATCGACAATGCGGGCGATTGCCGCTTCCTGCAGTCGATCAAGACATTTGCGGCCTCGCCGCTCTTCCAGGGCACGTTGATCTTTGCCAAGCGCCAGAGCTTCGAGGATTTGATGGACGTGTTCCTGCGCAAGCTGAAAACCTATGCAGGCGCAGAGTGGCCAAGCGACGTCTCGACAGTCATCGCCGGTCGCCCCGTGCGTTTCGCCGGCAGCAATCCGGATGAGACGCTGGCGCTCTCCCGCTACAACGAAGCGCTGACGCGTGCCGGCTTTCCGGAAATCCACTATGTCTACGAGCCGGTGGCGGCCGCCTATTATTTCGCCCAGAGCCTGAAGAAGGACGCCAATGTGCTGGTGGCGGATTTCGGCGGCGGCACCACCGACTATTCGCTGATCCGCTTCGAGACCCATGCCGGCAAGCTTTCCGCCACCCCCATCGGCCATTCCGGCGTCGGTGTCGCCGGTGACCATTTCGACTTCCGCATGATCGACAATCTGGTTTCGCCGGAAATCGGCAAGGGCAGCAAGTTCAAGAGCTTCGACAAGGTGCTGGACGTGCCTTCCGGCTACTACGTGAATTTCGGTCGCTGGAACCAGCTGTCTATCTTCAAGACCTCTAAGGAATTCACCGATCTGAAATCGCTGGTGCGCTCGGCGCTGGAGCCGGACAAGCTCGAACTCTTCATCGATCTCGTGGAGCATGACGAGGGTTATCCGCTCTATCAGTCGATTTCCGCCACCAAGATGGCGCTGTCCTCGGCTGAAGAGGCGGAATTCAACTTCGCGCCGCTCGGCAAGGCCGGCCGCAAGATGGTCAAGCGCAGCGATTTCAACAACTGGATCGCCGACGACCTCGCAAAGATCGAGGGCGCGCTCGACGAGGTTCTGGAGAAGACGCAAGTCGCGCCTGAGGCAATCGACAAGGTGTTCCTCACCGGTGGCACCTCCTTCGTGCCGGCGGTGCGCGAGCTTTTCACCCGTCGTTTCGACGCGGACCGGATCGAAACCGGCGGCGAGCTGCTCTCGATTGCCCATGGTCTGGCCATGATCGGCGAAAGCGGTGACATTCAGCGCTGGACAGCGTGATTTACGGGTTCCCCGGGCGGGGAACATGGGATAATTTCACCCCATGATCGCCGCTCACGACCTCTCCCCGGCCGAACTCGCCGCGCTTCTGCATTTCCATGCGGATGCGGGCGTGGACTGGTTGCTGGAAGACGGACCTGTTGACCGTTTCGCTGAATTTGCCGCCTCCCGCCCTGCCCGACCGGCAGCGCGTCAGGAGAGTTCTGCGCCCGCACGCCAGATGGACGGCGGCACGGAGCGTCGTGCCGATGCTCCGCAGCGGCAGACGGCAGGTCGCAGCGCGCCGACGAGAGGCGCGCCGCCTGCTCCGGCACTTCAGCAGAATGTCGCCATGCCGGACGAACAGGCCGTGGCGGCTGCCCGTTTTGCGGCTGAGAGCGCAAGGTCGCTTTCCGAACTGAAAATCGCGCTTGAGGGTTTCAGCGGCTGCAACCTCAAGAACAGCGCCCGCAACACGGTATTCACCGAGGGCGACCCTGCTTGCACCGTCATGGTCATTGGCCCGATGCCGGATGCGGATGACGACCGCGAGGGCCAGCTTTTTGCCGGCAAGACCGGTCTGCTGCTCGACCGTATGCTGGCCGCTATCGGCCTTGACCGCGCACGCATCATGCTGGGCAATGTCGTGCCCTGGCGTCCACCGGGCAACCGCCCGCCGACTCAGGCCGAAATGGATATTTGCCGCCCCTTCATCGAGCGCCAGATCGCCCTTGCGGAGCCGAAACACCTGTTGCTTCTTGGCAACTTGACCGCACGTTTCTTTTTCGGCGGCACCGGAACGATCCATACGCTGCGCGGACAGTGGCGTGATGTCGCAGCCGGGCACCTGGTTTTACCTGCGCTGGCGAGCCTGCATCCGCAGGAACTTCTAAACGCACCTGCCAGCAAGTCATTGGCATGGCAGGATTTATTGGCGTTTCAGGCAAAAATCTCCGAAGGCTGATTGCCTGATTCTTACTCAGAGTAAACGAAGTATGAAAAAAGCCATGCGTATTACGCATAACAGCGGCGCGCTGAGCCGGCTTGCCGAATCCATGCTGCACTGCGATAAGCCAGCCTGTGTCTTGGGAGGAATTCGGTTTAAGGAACCAAGGCAATGACCACTCGCTTCCGTCCGGTACATTCCGGCTTTGAAACGCTCCGACTGGCGGGCCTCGGCCCTCGCTCCAGTCAGGGTTACCATCGTTTCGGCGCTGCCGCTAACGAACAGATGACCGCACGTGCTGCCATGCAGCAGGTTCGCGTCACACGTCCTGCAGCTGTCTTTGCGGATTTCCGCGAGCGCTGAGAGCACTCAGGCCGGTGTAAAACCGGTCCATATCTATGATTGCGCGCTGGCGTCTTTCTTCGGGAAGGCGCCTTTTGCATTTGCGGGACTAGGCGCCGACACGACAACGGCTCTGGCATCGACGATGCCGCATGTTTGCGACCTCCGCCAAATTTGGTGCGTCACCCCTGCGGCGTGGAGGCCTTGCGTGCCGCGCGTCTGGCCAGGCCCAGCTGGTGCTCGCGGAAAATGATGAAGATGCCGGCGAAAATCACGATTGCCGTGCCGATCAGCATGGTGAGCGTGGGAATGTCTCCGAACAGGATATAGGAGACCGCTATCCCGAAAACGATGGAGCTGTATTCGAAGGGCGCGATGGTTGAGACCTCCGCGTGGCGATAGCTCTCCGTCAGGAAGATTTGCGCGACGCCGCCGCAAATGCCGCTGGTGATCAACAGCACGGCCTGCTTGGTATCCAGAGCGCTCCAGCCGAAGGGCACGCTGACGAGCGACAGCAAGGTGGCCGTGAGCGAGAAATAGAGAACGATGGTCGGCGTCTTTTCCGTTTCCACCAGTTGCCGCACCTGGATCATTGCGAGACCGCCAAGTGCTGCCCCGCAGAGCACGGCAATCGCGCCCAGCCCCTCGCCCGCAGCAAAACCGCCTTCGCGCAACAGGGTCATCTTCGGCCACAGGATAACCAGCACGCCCATCATGCCAACGAAAACCGCGCTCCAGCGGTAGATGCGCACCTTCTCGCGCAGGATGAAGGCGGCGAACACGACGGCCAGCAGCGGTGAGGCATAACCGATGGCGATGAATTCAGGCAACGGCAGCAGCGTCAGCCCGTAAAACCCGCAAGCCATGGAGAGAATGCCGAGAAACCCGCGCTTGAAATGGCCGATGAGATTGTTGGTGTGCAGCGCGCTCGTCAGCGCATGCAGCCAGGCAAGATAAACGACGATGGGGATGATGGCGAAAGCGGAGCGGAAGAAAGTGATCTGACCGGCCGGCACATCAGGACCGGAGGCCTTGATACAAGTCTGCATCACCAGAAAAAAGCCAACCGAAATCAGCTTCAGGCTTATCCCCCGAAAGGGATTTGTCGGTTCGGCGTTCATCGGCAGTTACTCATATCGGCTGCGCAAACACGCCATCGGGAGATTGTTCATGCGGGGAGGACGACGCGGGGGAATTGGATTTGCACAAGGCTAGAGCATTCCCGAAGCGCTTTACAACAAAAAATGTTATTTACCCATGAATTCGGTTGATCTGGTGAGGCGCAGTATTGCTTTCCTGGCTTGTGGCCTCGTCGCCTCCATTGTTCAGGCCTTCAGCCCCGATGGCGACGTGAGAATCAGGCCAAAAGCGACACGCGCTAAAATTTGAAGAAAATAAAATACAATTTCAGCAATCGTTCAACATTTGCTGGCATGGTCCGCAGGTCCGGCAGCGATAGGATCGTCTGCAGGGCCGGCAAAGCCTTCCATGGCAGGACAGAACGTCCTCCCGATGCGCACATGATTGTGACGAATACTCTACCTATTTTACATCCGGGCCTTATGACGACATGATGCCCGGAGGACAACGACAAAGTTATTCAGGAACAGTCATGCGAACAGACACGGGCCAGATCGTTCACCTGGCAGATTACCGCCCCACCGATTTCGTTCTGGAGCGGGTGGATCTCACCTTCGAACTCGACCCCAAGAATACCAAGGTCGAAGCCCGTCTGATCTTTCATCGCCGAGAGGGCGTCGACGTGTCAGCGCCGCTCGTTCTCGATGGCGACGAGTTGACGCTTTCGGGCCTGCTGCTCGATCAGGTGGACATTCCCGCAAGCCAATATGACGCGACGCCTGATAGCCTGACGATCCGCGATCTGCCTGCGGAGACGCCCTTCGAGATCTGTGTCACCAATTATATCAACCCGCAGGTCAATACGCAGCTGATGGGGCTTTACCGCACCAACGGCGTTTATTGCACCCAGTGCGAGGCGGAAGGTTTCCGCCGCATCACCTATTTCCCGGACCGACCGGATGTTCTGGCACCCTATACGGTGACGATCATCGCCGCGAAGGAGGGCAATCCGCTGCTGTTGTCGAACGGCAATTTCCTCGGCGGCGGCAATTACGATGAAGGCCGCCACTTTGCAGCCTGGTTCGATCCGCACCCGAAACCCAGCTATCTCTTTGCGCTTGTCGCCGGCGATCTCGGCGTGGTGGAAGACACGTTCACCACCCTTTCCGGCCGCGAAGTGGCGCTGAAGATCTATGTCGAGCATGGCAAGGAGCCGCGCGCAGCCTATGCCATGGATGCACTGAAGCGCTCGATGAAATGGGATGAGGAACGCTTCGGCCGTGAATACGACCTCGACATCTTCATGATCGTCGCCGTGTCCGATTTCAACATGGGCGCGATGGAGAACAAGGGTCTCAACGTCTTCAACGACAAATTCGTGCTGGCCGACCCGGAGACCGCGTCCGATGCAGACTACGCCAATATCGAGCGCATCATCGCGCATGAATATTTCCACAACTGGACCGGCAACCGCATCACCTGCCGCGACTGGTTTCAGCTGTGCCTGAAAGAAGGCCTGACGGTCTATCGCGACCAGGAATTTTCCGCCGACATGCGCTCGCGCCCGGTCAAGCGCATCGCCGATGTGCGCCACCTGAAATCGGAGCAGTTTCCGGAGGATTCCGGTCCGCTGGCACACCCGCCGCGCCCCGATACCTATCGCGAAATCAACAACTTCTACACAACGACCGTCTATGAAAAAGGCGCCGAAGTCACCCGCATGATCGCCACGATCCTTGGGGAAGACGACTTCAAGAAAGGCATGGACCTTTATTTCGAGCGCCACGACGGCGAAGCAGCGACTGTTGAGGATTTCGTCAAGAGTTTTGCCGATGCCAGCGGCCGCGACCTGTCGCAGTTTTCGCTGTGGTACACCGAGGCTGGCACGCCGCTCGTCTCCGTTTCCTCCGCCTACGATGCCGCCAAGGCGACCTTCAGGCTGACGCTGGAACAGACCGTCGCACCAACGCCCGGCCAACCGGTGAAGCAACCGCGTCATATTCCGCTGTCGCTGGCGCTGATTCTCGATAACGGCCAGATCGCCGAGCCGCAGGCTGTCACGGGCGGCGAATACCGCGACGGCGTGCTGCATCTGACCGAACGCAACCAGACATTCTCCTTCTCCGGCATTTCATCGCGCCCAGTGCTGTCGCTCAACCGCAGCTTCTCGGCGCCGATCAACCTGCATTTCGAACAGAGTGCTGCCGATCTGGTGCAGGTAGCCCGGCACGAGACGGATATGTTTGCCCGTTTCCAGGCGCTTACCGATCTCGCTTTGCCGGCGCTGATTGCCGCTACCAAAGCCGTGCAGAACGGCGAGGAGGTGCGCTCGGACGCCGACCTCATCGCAACGCTGATCGAAATCGTCGGCGATGCTTCGCTTGAACCCGCTTTTCGGGCACAGGCGCTGGCGCTGCCGAGCGAAACGGACATCGCTCGCGAACTGGGCGGCAATACCGACCCGGACGCCATCCACAAGGCACGCAACGCGACGATCAAGGCCATTGCCACGGCCGGTATTGAAACGCTCCGCGGGCTCGCCGACAGCGACGGCAACGGTGAAGCCTATAGCCCCGATGCCGACAGCGCCGGACGGCGTTCGCTTCGCAACGGCGCGTTGAGCTTCCTTGCTTTTGCCGAGGGAACGCCTGACAGGGCGGCAAAGGCCTATGCCGGCGCCACCAACATGACCGATCTTGCCCATGCGCTTGGTGTACTGACCCAGCGTTTTCCCGACAGCACGGAGACAAGGGAAGCGCTTGCCGCCTTCGAAGCCCGCTTTGCCGACAACGCGCTGGTTCTAGACAAATGGTTCTCGCTGCAGGCCGCCATTCCCGGCGACGGCGCGCTGGAACGTATCAAGGCGCTGATGACGTCGAAACACTTCATCGCCTCCAATCCCAACCGGGTGCGGTCGCTGGTGGGCACGCTCGCCTTCTCCAACCCGACCGGTTTCCACCGCGCCGACGGTGCTGCCTACCGGTTCCTCGCCGAGCAGATCATAGCCATCGACAAGCGTAATCCGCAGCTTGCCGCGCGCATTCTCACCTCCATGCGCTCCTGGCGGTCGCTGGAAGCAAGCCGCGCCGAACACGCCAAGGCAGCGCTTTCGACGATCGCCGAAGCAAAAGGTCTTTCGACGGATGTCAGCGATATCGTCGGGCGTATTCTGAAAGGATAATACCCGGCGAACATTCGCCAACTGCCCTATTCCGGACAATGCCTGTGCGCCGTCTTGATTTCCGTCAAGGCGGCGCAACGCATTGCGCGACACAATCGTCAGCGACAGGCCCGGGAGCGGCCGCAAACGGAAAGGGACTTCAGATGACGGATATTTCCAACACCAGCAATTCGTTCCAGCGTTTCATCACCGAGGCCCCGGCCCATCAGGCTGTCTGGCTTCAGGCCGTGCAGGGGCTGGGTGCAGCGTCCACGCTGGATGCCAAGACGCAATGCCTGGTCTATATCGGCATTCTCGCCGCACTGCGGCTGGAAGGCGGTGTGGCATTTCATGTGCTGGAAGCCAAAGCGCATGGCGCAAGCCGTGACGATATCATCAGCGCGGTGCTGACCGGGCTTCCTGCCGCCGGAAACGGCGTTCTCGGCGCACTTGGACCTGCTCTCGAAGCTTTCGACAAGGCTTGAGAACCACCGGCCGTAACACACCGGAACGTCCCAGACCGGCCATCCGGGTGTCGGTTTTTCCAATGCCTGGCGCCGCTGTGCAGACCGTAACGCGCTGTCCCGAAAAAATACGGAGTCGGTTCAAGGGGTTAAAATTCTTTTAACTTTTGCCTCTGGACACAGCGAATCGCATTTGATTCACTATGCATATTCGAGCGGCGGCGCTTCGAATCAGTGGGGATATCTTGAAGGCGGGACAATGACGAACGTGCGGCGGGCGACTGCGGGCGATGAGCGGCCGTATGCCAAATTTTCTGATCTTGCGGCCTGGGGCGAAAGGCTTTCCAGCGACCTGATGGGTTTGATGAACGGCTCCGACCGCCCGATGCCGCAGGTCGAGACCCTGCTGAAGCGCCTCATTCCCATTCTCATTCTTGCATTTCTCGTCGTCATCGCGGCGTCACGCATGCTGGGCATCGTTGCCGAATATAGCCGCATGGAAGAGGCAGCCCGCCACTCCACCGCACTGACGGCGCTGACGGCAAAAGCTGCCCTTATCAACAACGGTATTGTCTTTGCCTCGCAAGAGCGCACCCGCGCCGAGGCGAGCCTTGCCGCAGCGCTGCCTTCGGGCAGCCTTGCTGATGGCACCATGGTGCTTCTGTCGGGCAGTAACGGCCGGATTTTTGCCGGCGCCGGCAAGGGCGCCACGCTTTATATCGGCACCTCCCTGCCCGCTTTGCTTCCCGAAATCGCCATTGTACAGCGTTTTCCCGGTGCCCCCGGCACCATCGAAACCAATATCGACAACCAGCCGCATTATGCGACGATGATCCCCTTCGGCGACGATGGCGGCATGGTCATCGCGGCGCGCTCGCTTGAGCCGATCCGTTCTTTCTGGCGCAGCGAAATCGCTATGAACGTGACGCTGTTTGCCGGGATCTCCTCGATCCTTCTCGTCGTGCTCTACGCCTATTACATGCAGGTCAAACGCGCCCGCGATGCCGACGACATCTTCGCCGAATCGAACCTGCGGGTGGAGACGGCGCTGTCACGTGGCCGCTGCGGCCTGTGGGACTTCGATCTTTCCACGCGGCGCATGTTCTGGTCCGGATCGCTCTACGAAATCCTCGGCAGACCGCCGAAGGCCGCACCGCTGTCCTTTTCCGATGCGGCGCGCATGATGCATTCCGAAGATGGAAACCTCTACGAGCTTGCCCGTGCCGTCGGCTGCGGTGATCTGCGCCAGATCGACCAGATCTTCCGCATGCGCCACGCGAAAGGCCACTATGTCTGGCTGCGCGCCCGCGCCCAGGTCATCCGCACCAATAACGGCCCGCGCGTCATCGGCATCGCCATGGACGTGACCGAGCAGCACCGCCTTGCGCAACGTTATGCCGAGGCAGACCAGCGCCTTGCAGACGCCATCGAATCCACCTCGGAAGCCTTCGTGCTGTGGGACAAGAACGACCGTCTCGTCATGTGCAACACCCATTACCAGAAGGCTTACGGCCTGCCGGACAGCGTTCTGGTAGCGGGCACCGAAAAGAGCGCCGTGCAGGCGGCTGCGGCACGCCCGGTCGTGGAGCGGCGCGTTGCGGACCCCGATCAGTCTGGCCTTTCGCGCATGACGGAAGTGCAGCTTGCCGATGATCGCTGGCTACAGATCAATGAACGCCGCACCCGTGACGGCGGCCTCGTCTCCGTCGGCACCGACATTACGCTTCTGAAGCGCCATCAGGAGCGCCTGCGCGACTCCGAACGCCGGCTGATGGCCACCATCGGCGATCTTTCCGCCTCGCAGCATAAGCTGGAGCGGCAGAAGACGGAGCTTTCAGACGCCAACGCCAATTATCTCGCCGAAAAAGAGCGCGCCCAGGCGGCAAACCTCGCAAAGTCCGAATTCCTCGCCAATATGAGCCATGAGCTGCGCACGCCGCTCAACGCCATTCTCGGCTTTTCCGACATCCTGCAAAACGAGATGTTCGGCCCGGTTGGCTCGCCGAAATATTCCGAATATGCCCGGGATATCCACGACAGCGGCAAGCACCTCCTAAACGTCATCAACGACATTCTCGATATGTCCAAGATCGAGGCGGGCCATATGCGGATCAACCGCGAGACGATCGATCTCGCGCCGCTGATCGAGGAAACCCTGCGGCTGACGGCCATCCAGGCGGAACAGAAGAACATCACCGTGCAGCAGAAGGTCTGCGCCGGGCTGACGATGCAGGGCGACCGCCGCGCCATGAAGCAGATCATGCTCAACCTTCTGTCCAATGCTGTGAAGTTCACCGGCAATGGCGGCCGCGTAGCGCTGCGCACCCATGTGCATCAGGCCGCCATGATCCTCACCATCGCCGATACCGGCATCGGCATTCCCGCCGAGGCGCTCGACAAGATTGGCCAGCCCTTCGAGCAGGTGCAGAGCCAATACGCCAAAAGCCAGGGCGGCTCAGGCCTCGGGCTCGCCATCTCGCGCTCGCTCGTCAGGCTGCATGGCGGCACGATGAAAATCCGCTCCTGCGAAGGCAGAGGTACGGTGGTGACGATCATCATCCCGCACGCGGCAGGGTGCTGTGGCACGGTGCATTGAGGAATATCGGGGTGTGCCCGCTGCGTTGCAGTAAGTGAAGGCAGAACGCGCGATACCCGCCATCACCCGCCATTCTTCACCGTTGCCACAAACGCCTTCCTGACAACCTTCGCCAGCCGCTTCACCTCGCCCTCCAGCGTGGAAATATCCGGGCAATCCCCGGCCCGGCAAACCAGATCGATAAGACCGGCAGGCGCTTCCTTCGGATTGAAAGCACCGTCGATGCACAGCCGCACGATCTGCGATATCTCGGTGTAAAGCGCCGTCGCCGCCATGCAGTCGTCGAAAGATTGCTGCTCCATCACCGGAGCCGCCAGCACCTGCAATGCCTCTGCCGTGTTGCGACCCGGTTCGTGCGGCTGGAGACCCCTGGCGGGCCCGACCAGAGCCAGATATTGGGCGATGAATTCCAGATCGATCAGCCCACCATTGATGAGCTTGAAGTCCCAGATGTTTTCCGGCGGCTTTTCCTGTTCGATGAGGCTTCGCATTTCCAGCACATCGGCTGAGACTTTCGCCACATCCCGTTTCTGGGAGAGTACCGAGGCGATGATGCCGCGCGCATCTTCCATCAGCGAGGCTTCGCCACAGATCAGGCGAGCGCGGGAAAGCGCCATATGTTCCCAGGTCCAGGCTTCCTCGCGCTGGTATTTTTCAAAGGCGGAAATGCGCGTCGCCACCGGCCCCTTGTTGCCGGAGGGGCGAAGCCGCATGTCCACCTCGTAAAGCACGCCTTCGGCCGTGGGCGCCGACAGCGCGGCAATCAGCCTTTGGGTGACGCGAGTGAAATAACGCACCACATCGAGCGGTTTTGCGCCGGTCGATTCATGGGCGGCGTCGTCGTAATCGTAGAGGAGGATGAGGTCGACATCCGAACCCGCGGTCAGCTCGAAGGAGCCGAGCTTGCCCATGCCCATCACGGCCACGCGCCCGCCCGTATATGGCCCATGCACCGTCTCCATCTCCGAGAGAACGGCATTCAGGGCCGCTTCAATTACCAGGTCGGCAAGATGGGTGAAGGCGCGGGCGGCGATCTCGCCACGGATCGCGCCTGTCAACAGTCGCACGCCGATGAGAAAGCGCTGCTCGGCGGCAAAAATACGGAGCCGGTCGAGAATGTCCTCGTAATGGCGGGCATTGGAGAGGAAATTGCCCATGCGCTGGGCGAGATATTCGCGCGTCGGCACGTCGCTCATCAGCGCCGGGTCCAGCATGCCGTCAAAAACATGCGGGCGGGCGGCGATGATTTCCGCAAGGCGCGGGGCCGACGACATGATCGTCACCAGCAGCGACAGCAGCGCCTGATTGTTGCCGAGCAGCGAGAAGAGCTGGATGCCCGCCGGTAGCCCGGAGAGGAAATTATCAAAGCGCAGCAGCGCCTCATCCGCCCGCTTGCTTTCGCCAAAGGAGCGCAGCAGATCCGGCGTCAGCTCCGTCAGCCGCTCGCGCGCCTCGACCGATTGCGTTGCCCGGTATCGGCCATTGTGCCAGGTGCGGATGACGCGGGAAATATCCTCCGGCCGCTGAAAACCAAGTGCTGAGAGGGTTTTCAGCGTATCGGGATCGTCCTTCTGGCCAGTGAAGACCAGATTACCGGCCTCACCGGAGAGTTTCGTCTCCTGTTCGAACAGCGCCGAATAACGGCGCTCCACCAGCCGCAGCACCTTTTCCAGCTTCTCGGAAAACGCCTTGGTATCTTCAAAACCGAGCATGAAGGCGATGCGCTTCAGTTCGGTTTCGGTGTCGGGCAGCACGTGGGTCTGCTCGTCGCGCACCATCTGAATGCGGTGTTCCACTTCGCGCAGGAACCAGTAGGCTTCAGTCAGGCTGTCACGCGTTTCGGCATCGATCCATTTCGCTTCGGTGAGCGCCGCCAGCGCCTCCTGCGTCGCGCGGACCCTGAGCGCCGGCATACGGCCGCCGGCGATCAGCTGCTGCGTCTGCGCGAAGAACTCGATCTCGCGAATGCCGCCGCGTCCGAGCTTGACGTTATGGCCCTTAACCGCAATCGCGCCATGGCCCTTATGCGCATGGATCTGCCGCTTGATGGAGTGAATATCGGCAATCGCCGCATAATCGAGATATTTGCGGAAGATGAAAGGTGTCAGTTCGCGCAGGAAATTGTCGCCGGCCTTCAGATCGCCCGCCACCGGCCGCGCCTTGATATAGGCGGCGCGTTCCCAGTTCTGGCCCCTGCCCTCGTAATAAAGCAGCGCCGCTTCCACGGGTATGGCGAGCGGCGTCGAGCCGGGGTCTGGCCGGAGCCTCAAATCGGTGCGGAAGACGTAACCGTCTGCCGTGCGCTCCTGCATGATACGCACGAGGCGGCGCATCATGCGGCCGAAATTCTCTGTCGCAGCATAGGGATCGTCGATAATGCCCGCCGAGGGTTCGAAGAACACCACCGCGTCGATGTCCGAGGAATAGTTCAGTTCGCGAGCGCCGAGCTTGCCCATGCCAAGCACGATCAGGCCGGAACCTTCGCTTGGCGCGGCCACGTTCTTCAGTTTGAGCTTGCCGGTCTCATGGCCGACAAGCAGCAGGTGGTCGATGGCAGCGGAAAGCGATGCATCCGCCATGTCGCTCAGCCAGCGCGTGGTATCGCGGGCAGTGAAGATGCGCGCCAGATCGGCAAGCGCTACGACGAAGGAAAGCCGACGCTTGGCGATCCTCAGCCGCGACATCACCTCGTTTTCGACGGGCACGCCGCCCTCTTGCCCCGGCTTCCAGCAATCGCGCGCTTCACGGACGAGATCGGCCAGCAGTGGCTCCAGCGGTTTTGAAATAGCCAGCGTCAGCAACCCCTCATCCGCCGCGGCCATGTCGCGCAGATAGGGCGACAGCGTGAAAGCCGCAGCGATGAAGTCCTTCAGCGGGCTTTCGGCGGCAAGAAGCGCGGCCACAGCTGGCTCGCCCTTGGCGATATCCTTCAGCGTGGAGAGAACGGATTTCAGTTCCGTCTGCGTATAGGGGCGGATCACGCCCGGCAGAACCTCGCTCAGCCGCCTTTCAGCGGTTTCCCGTTTCGTCACTGTCTCTCTCCCTCTCCCGAGCGACCCATCCTTGCGCTTCGACCGTGCCTGATTCTCAGGAAGGATCGCTTCCCGCAAAATCGTCCTGCCGCCACGCATTGTCGAAGCTTCCGGGCGCATACACTCCGCGTTGTAACAAATGCGTGGCGCTTTGCGATCAGGAAAACCGCTTTTGCCGATCTTTTCCGAGGCCCGGCCTGCAGAAGCGCCATTTCAGTCGTGGCCGGCAATCTCGCGTAATGTCTCCGCAATTATGCCCACGTAGCGTCCTCCTCAACGAAACCCGACTCCCAGGTTTTGCAACGCTTGATGCTGCAACGGATATGATCATGAAACAGATTTTTACAGTGAAATGGCAAAAGAACCTGCGTGCGATGGCGTTGTGCCTGACCGCGCTGCCCCTGGCGCAGGCCGTCTGCACGCCCGTCCTCGCCGCCGATCTCGGTAAATCGGACAGGCTCGCCGAACCGCAGGGCAATTTCGACAATGCCCGCTACAGCAGTTCCAGCGAGTGGAAAATCACACTTGGCGTGGGTGCTGCCTACGCTCCCAAATATGAGGGCTCGGACAAGCTGGAAGCAGGCGCGGTTCCCCTGGTTTCCGTTGAGTATGGAGATACGCTGAGCATCGATTTCAGCGGCGTCACCGTCAACCTGCTGAACAGCAACGGCTTCAGACTGGGCGTCAAGGGCGGCTGGGAAGCCGGGCGCAAGGAAAAGGACGACAAGAAAAATCTTCGCGGAATGGGTGACATCAAGGCGGGCGGCGTGGTCGGCGGTGTTATCGCTTATGGCATCGATCCCTTCGAGGTCTATGCGAAGGTGGACAAGACCATCAGCGGCAGCGAAGGGTTGACCGCAACCGTCGGCGCCAGCGTTTCGCACAAAGTCGACCAGTTCATCCTTGGCGCGGACCTCTCCGCCACCTGGGCGGACGACAAGCACATGAAATCCTATTTCGGCGTCACCTCAGCCCAATCCGCCCGTTCCGGCCTGCGCCGCTATGACGCCAAGGCAGGCTTCAAGCGCATCGACGCCAGCGCCTCCCTCACTTACCTTATGACCGAGAACTGGTCGATCACCGGCGCCGGCGGTGTTGGCTTCCTGCTGGGCGATGCCAAGGAAAGCCCGCTCTCCAAAAAGGACATCCAGCCCTTCGCGATGATTGGCGTGGCTTATACGTTCTGAGCCGATGGCGACGTGGCGTTGCGGGGATGCGTAACCATCTCCGCAACGCCGTGACGTTTCTGTCCCGCCGCGTGAAGTTGTCGCCTGCCCTGGGCGGAGGATCGTCGCTAAGTTCAGAGAATCCTGTCCCTGTATTCCGGCGGTGCCACCCAGCATTGCTCACGTTTTCCGAACCAACGGTAGCGATTGCGGGCGACAAAACGATAGACGGGATCGCGCAGAAATTCGGGAATTATGCGCAACATGCCAAGCAGCCGCCAGGGCATGCCAAGCGCCTCATAGATAGCAAGAACGCCGTCGCTATCCTGTCGCACCCTGTCGCCATCCACGACGAGCAGGCTGACCGGATTTTTGGGGTCCATTCCGTGCCGCCGGTAGATTTCCGTGCCGGCGGCTCCCTGCATGGAGGCCAGCCGGAAATATCCGGCCTTGTCATGCCGCAGTACGAATTGCGCATTCACGGAGCACAGCACACATTCGGCATCGAACAGAATGATCGGGCCATGGTGGTCGCCGACCAAGGGAGCCATGTTTGCCATCCGTTATAAGTCCTTTTGCCGATCGCGATGCGATCCCCCAATAAAGTGCAGCTGTAGAACCTTATAAGATATTCTTCCGATCATCTTTCAATTCAATCTCGAGAGACGATTATTTCTCGACGGTGAACGAATTTCCGCACAAATAGCAGTGACCAACCGGTGCTGGTGTCGGCGGCGTTGGACAGCGCGGCTTACGAGGTCGAAACGGGAAAGATCATCGAGACGGTCAGGCCCGGGCAGACGGAATTTGTAGTGTCGGTGTCCGACAGCGCGAGCGATCCGCCGTGCAATTCCATCACGGCCTCCACCAGCGACAGGCCGAGCCCCGTGCCGGGTTTGGAGCGGCTTTCGTCCAGCCGCACGAAACGTTTCAGCACCTCGCCGCGCTTGTCGGCGGGGATGCCGGGGCCATTGTCGGAGACGGAAAGCACGATGGCGTCCGGTTCGCTCACCAGACGCACGACGAGTTTTTTGTCGCCCTCGCATTCGCAGGCATATTTCATGGCGTTGTCGATGAGGTTTGAAAGCGCCTGGCCGATCAGCTCACGGTTGCCCTGCACCGAAAGACCGGGTTCGATCTCAGCCTCAAGCGTAAGTCCCGCGTCCTCGGCCACCGGTTCGTAAAGTTCGGCGCTGTCGGCGGCGATTGCCGACATGTCCACATCGGTCATTTCGGCGGCGATGGAACCCGCCTCGACGCGGGAAATCATCAACAACGCATTGAAGGTGCGGATCAACTGGTCGGATTCGGCAATGATGCCTTCGAGTGCCGCGCGCCGTTTCGTCTCGTCGTCGTCATCCAAAGCGGCGGCCGCCTTGTTGCGCAGCCGCGTCAGCGGTGTCTTGAGGTCATGGGCAATGTTGTCGGACACCTGCCGCAAGCCCTCGTTCAGCTTTTCGATACGGCCGAGCATGGCGTTGAGCGAGCCGGACAGCCGGTCGAACTCGTCGCCGGAGCGGCCCTGCGGCAGGCGCTGCGAAAGATCACCGGCCATGATCTTCTTGGTCGCCGCCGACATGCGGTCGATGCGTTTCAAGGCATTGCGGCCGATGCCGAACCAGATGAGCAGCGCACCGGCGCTCATGATGGCAAGCGCCACCATCAGCGCATTGCGCACCAGCGCCCGGAATTTGGTGGGTTCGCCGAGATCGCGGCCGATCAGGATGCGCAGGCCATTGTCCAGCATGAAGACATTGGCGGTCGCCATATGCTGCACGCTGTCGCCGCTTTCGGAATAACGTTCGTAACGGAAGGGGAAACCCGTCCAGCCCTCCTTGTCAAACACGCCGGGCTGCACGGAAGCGACGTTGCCTGCAAGAATTTCGCCATTGGGGCCGGCGATGATGTAAAGGCTCGCCCCCGGCTGGCGGGCACGGCGCTCCATCATCCGCAACAGCGGGTTGATGCCGCCGCGATTGTAGATGCGCTGCACATCCGACACTTCCTGCAGCACCGCGTCACGCGTCTGCTGGTTGAGCAGCCGTTCGGAAAGGGCGGTGACATAAAAGACCAGAAAGGCGGCGCAGAGCGCAAACAGCAGGATATAAAGCGCCGAAAGGCGCACCGCTGTTGACCGGAACAATATTCTGAGGCGGACCATTTTCGCCAATCAGCCCTCGTCCTTCATCATGTAACCCGCGCCGCGAATGGTCTTCAGCAGCGGCTTTTCGAAGTCCTTTTCGATCTTCGAACGAAGGCGGGACACATGCACGTCGATGACATTGGTCTGCGGGTCGAAATGATAATCCCAGACGTTTTCCAGAAGCATGGTGCGGGTCACCACCTGGCCGGCATTCTTCATGAGATATTCCAGCAGGCGGAACTCACGAGGCTGCAACAGGATTTCCTTGCCGCCGCGCCGGACATCGTGGGACAGCCGGTCAAGTTCGAGATCGCCGACACGGTAGACCATGTCCTGTTCGGGTTTGCCCTTGCGGCGGCCCAGCACTTCGATGCGTGCGAGAAGTTCGGAAAAGGCATAGGGTTTGGGCAGATAATCATCGCCGCCGGCACGCAGGCCGGTCACGCGGTCGTCCACCTGCCCAAGCGCCGAAAGAATGAGAACCGGCGTCTCGATGCCGCGCCGGCGCAGCTCGCTGATGACGGAAAGTCCGTCGCGGCGCGGCAGCATGCGGTCGATCACCATCACGTCATAGGAATTCTCGCAGCCCATGAACAGGCCGCTTTCACCATCGCTCGCGTGGTCGGCAACGATACCGACTTCCCGGAACGCCTTGGTCATATAGGCCGCAGCCTCGAGATCGTCTTCAATAACAAGAATCTTCATGTGCGGGACAATAGCGCCCTCGCCCTTTTCCGCACAACCGGAAACAGATGCGACAGACATTTCCTGAACCTTGTTTTCCATGAGATTTCCTCCTCGGTGCTGACTGGACCGGCTTTGTGGGTCCTTGTCTTCTCCCCGCCGGGGGGAAGGTGGCCCGAAGGGTCGGATGAGGGGGCAAGGGCGCGGTCTATCGCTGGCCTTGCCCTTGATCCCGCTGCCGCGACCTTCTCCTCCCTAGCGGAGAAGAAACAAGCGGCACGCGCGTTCCACATACTCTGTCCCGCCCTCAAGGTGAGACACAGTCCCGAGCGACGCCGGCTCAAAAAAGAACCGACGTCGCATCTCAGATTATCAACCCTGGTCGATATCCAGTGCGATGAAGCGGCTGCCGCTGTCCGTCTGGATCTGGAACAGCGCCTTGGAGCGTCCGTCCTTCTTCGCCTGCTCGAGAACCTTCTCGATATCGGCGGCGGAAGCCACTTGCTGGTTGTTGACGGAGGTGATCTTCTCACCCGTCTTCAGGCCACGGGCAGCGGCGTCGCTGTCCGGATCGACATCGGTGATTGCAAGGCCGTTGCCGTCGTCAGCGGGCGTAACCGTCAGGCCGAGGCTCGACAACACCTTTGCGCTGGAAGGCTTGCTGCCACTGTCGTTTTCCTGGCCCGGCGTTGCCTTGGAGGCATCGTCGCTTGCGAGATCGCCAAGCGTCACGGTGACCGACTGCGACTTGCCGCCGCGCCAGAGCGAGATTTCAACCTTGCTGTTTGGCGTCATGCTGCCGATGCGGCGCGACAGATCGCGGGCATCCTTGACCGGGTCGCCATTGACGGCAGTGATGATGTCACCCTGCTTGATGCCAGCCTTGTCGCCCGGCGAACCGGACTGCGGCGAGACGACGAGCGCGCCCTTCGCTTCGGCAAGACCAAGCGACTCGGCAATGTCCTTGCTGACGGGCTGGATCTGCACACCGAGCCAGCCGCGTTCGACCTTGCCGTCCTTTTGCAGGTCAGCGATCACGTCCTTGGCAACGGACGACGGGATGGCGAAAGCAATACCGACATTGCCGCCGGAGGGCGAGAAGATCGCGGTGTTGATGCCAACGACTTCACCGTTGAGATTGAAGGCGGGACCACCGGAGTTGCCGCGGTTCACGGCGGCGTCGATCTGCAGGTAATCGTCATAGGGGCCGGAGCCGATATCGCGGCCACGGGCGGAAACGATGCCCGAGGTTACCGTGCCGCCGAGGCCGAAGGGGTTACCGACGGCTACGACCCAGTCACCGACGCGGATCTTGCTGTCATCGGCAAACTGCACATAGGTGAACTTGCGGTTCACATCGACCTTCAGCAGCGCCAGATCGGTACGCGGATCACGGCCAACGAGCTTGGCTTCGAGTTCGGTACCATCATTCATCACCACCGTGTAGGCGGAGCCGTCATCGACAACGTGGTTGTTGGTGACGACATAACCGTCTTCGGAGATGAAGAAGCCGGATCCTTGAGCGACGGGGCGCAGCGGACCCTTGCCGTCACGGTGACGGTTCGGACCACGGTCGGAACGGTCCTGGTTGGGGCCGCCGAATTCCTTGAAGAAGCGCTTCAGGGGATGGTCGTCCGGCAGCTGGTCGAGACCACGGCCGCCGAAATTGAAGGAAAAGTTGCTGGAATCATCGGAAGCGGGCTGAACGTTCGACTGGACGCGAACGGAGACGACGGCGGGCGAAACCGCCTCGACCACATTGGCGAAGCTCGGAACCTGCGGCGCAGTCACCTCGACCGGAGCGGCAAAGGAATGAACGATCGGTGCGGCGATGCCTGTGGAAAGCATCAGCGCGGCAAGACCGCCAACGGTCGTTGCCTTCAGAACCGTCTTCAGCGAGGAGCGTCCGTTTTGCGAGTGAGACATGGTGTACCTTCTTTCTTCATTCAGACTGGAACCCGTTTGACCGGGGGAGAAGCGGTGGATGATGAAGATATAGGAGGCGACACCTTACAGCGAAGTGTCTGACGAATGAAAAAACCGTAATGTTGAAAAAGAACCGAGGATGGATATGAAAATCGGTTATTTTTCAATGAGATTACGAATTCTCTCTTCTTCGTCCGCGCTCAGTTTTTCCGGCCGCTCCTGGGTGGCGCGCCGACGCGAAAAAACGAGGATGGCGAATATTCCCGCAAGCGCCAGAACGATGGGCGCGCCCCACAAAAGTGCGGTGCGCAGGCTGAAACGCGGTTTCAGCAGCACGAATTCGCCATAACGAGACACAACGTAATCGACTACAGCCTGATCGCTATCGCCTGCCACCAGCCTGTCCCGCACCAGAACGCGCAGGTCCCGCGCCAGTTCGGCATTGCTGTCATCGATCGACTGGTTCTGACAGACCATGCAGCGCAGTTGAGACGTGAGATTGCGGGCGCGCCGTTCCAGCACCGGGTCTTTGAGGACTTCGTCGGGATTGAACGCGAAGGCCGGCCATGACGTAAACATGAGGACGAGAAGGAGCGTGAGCCCCGCCACAACCTCCCTAATTCCTGTGCTTGTCACAGGAATCCAGCCAGCCCAAGTCCTTGGGCTGAAAAGGCTCTCCAGCCGCGCAGACGCGCGTCGACTGGATTCCTGTGACAAGCACAGGAATGAGGAGAGTTCGCCACTCATTCCGCCGCCTCCGGCATTGCAGCCCGCACGGGCTTCGCCTTGCGGCTCGGTGCGCCCACCCTCAACCGTCTGTCGGAGAGCGATATCAAACCGCCGGCCATCATGAACAACGTGCCGCCCCAGATGCACAGGATGAAGGGTTTCCACCAGATGCGCACTACCATGCCGCCATCCGCCATCGGGTCACCGAGCGAGACGTAGAGCTGGCTGAGGCCGAAGGTCAAAATGCCCGCTTCCGTGGTCGGCATGCGCCGTGCGGTGTAGAGCCGTTTGGAGGACCAGACGTCGGCCACTTCCACACCCGCCTTGCGTATGGTGAAATGGCCGCGATCCTCGGTGAAATTAGGGCCGACGGCATGGCGAATACCGTCGAAGGTGAGACTGTAGCCGCCCGCCTTTGCCTCCATGCCCTGCTTCATTTCAAGAACGGTTTCGGTCTCGAAGGTGGTGACAGTGACGATGCCAAGCACGGTGATGCCAAGCCCCATATGGGCAAGTGCGGCGCCGAAGGCCGAACGCGGCAGGCCCTTGAGGCGCCGAAAAGCGATGCCGAAGGCCAGTTTGCCGAAATTGGCCCGATACCAGAGATCGGCAAGCGCCCCGAAGATCAGCCAGAAACCGGCTGCGATACCGAGTGCGGCCAGCACCGGGCCGCCGTTTTCCACGTACCAGAGCGTCAGCCCCGCAAGGGCTGCAATGGCGGCCGCCACATAAAGCCGCTGGAAAGCGCCGAGAAGATCGCCGCGTTTCCAGGCGAGCATCGGCCCGAAGGGCGTGACGATCAGGACCGGGATCATCAGGAGGCCGAAGGTGAGGTTGAAGAACGGCGCGCCGACCGAGATTTTTTCGCCTGTCAGCGTTTCGAGAATGAGCGGATAGAGCGTGCCGATCAGCACGGTCGCGGTCGAGACCGTCAGGATCAGATTGTTGAGGACCAGCGCCCCTTCGCGCGAGATCGGCGCAAACAATCCACCCACCTTCAGCGAGGGCGCCCGCCATGCGAACAGCGCGAAAGCTCCACCGATGAACACGGTGAGGATGCCGAGAATGAAGATGCCGCGGCTCGGATCGGTGGCGAAGGCGTGCACGGAGGTCAAGACGCCGGAGCGCACGAGGAAGGTGCCGAGCAGCGACAGCGAAAAGGTCATGATCGCCAGAAGCACGGTCCAGATTTTCAGCGCTTCGCGCTTTTCCATGACGAGTGCCGAATGCAGCAGCGCGGTGCCCGCTAGCCATGGCATGAAGGAGGCGTTTTCAACCGGATCCCAGAACCACCAGCCGCCCCAGCCGAGTTCGTAATAGGCCCAGTAGGATCCCATGGAGATACCTGCCGTCAGGAAGGTCCATGCGGCGAGCGTCCACGGCCTTACCCAGCGCGCCCAGGCCGCATCGATCCGGCCCTCCAGAAGCGCTGCGACGGCGAAGGAGAAACAGACGGAAAAGCCGACATAACCGAGATAAAGCAGCGGCGGATGGATAGCGAGGCCGAAGTCCTGAAGGATAGGGTTCAGGTCCTGCCCTTCGGCCGGCACCCGCTCCAGACGCATGAACGGATTGGAGGTGAGCAGGATGAACAGCAGGAAGGCGACGGAAATCCAGGCCTGTACGGACAGTACATTGGCTTTCAGCGTTTCCGGCAGATTACGGCCGAAGACGGCAACGAGCGCGCTGAAAAACACCAGTATCAGCAGCCATAACAGCATGGAGCCTTCATGGTTGCCCCAGACGCCAGTCAACTTGTAGAGCATCGGCATCAGCGAATGGGAGTTTTCCCAGACGTTGCGCACGGAGAAATCCGAGACCGCATAGGCCCGCGTCAGCGCCGCAAAGGACAAGGCCACGAGCAGGAACATCACGACGGAGCCGAGCGAGGCGATATCCATCAGCGCCCGGTCGTTGCGGCGCGCGCCGATCACCGGCAGCGTCGAGACGATCAGCCCCACGGCGAGTGCCAGAACCAGAACGTAATGGCCGATCTCGTTGATCATTTTATCGCTCCGGTCTTGTCGGCTGAAGCCCCCGCAGGAGAAGGCGCTGCGCCGGAAGGTTGCCCACCCTCTCCGGTGTTCTGCCACAGGCCCTTGTCTTTCAGCCGGTCGGCCACTTCCTTCGGCATGTAGTTTTCGTCATGCTTGGCCAGAACGCTGTCGGCGACGAAGCCATGGGTGGCGGCATCGAAAACGCCTTCCGTCACCACGCCCTGCCCTTCGCGGAAAAGATCGGGCAGAATGCCGGTATAGCTGACGGGCACGTTTGCTTCACCGTCAGTCACCGTGAAGCTGACCGTGCGGCCCTCCCCGCGCTTGACGGAGCCTTCCGCCACCAGCCCACCAAGGCGAATGCGGGTGCCGGGATTGACCGGCGTCTTCTCCAGATCGGCCGGCATGTAGAAATAGGCTATGGACTGGCCGAAGGCGAACATGACGAGCAGCACGGCCGCGACGATGAAGCTCATGCCGCCGCCGATGATTGCGAGCCGTTTCTGTTTGCGGGTCATTGCGTCACTCCCTGCGGCATCGCGCGCCCTTGCCCATCCATGCGAACAGGTCCGGCGGAAACTCCCAATTCCTTCGCCAGCGCCAGTAGCTGCTTACCCTCTTCGCCCTCAGGCGGGAAAACCTGCAAACCGGCTCTCAGTGCCTCGCCCGCCTTCGCTGCATTGTTCAAGACGGAATAGGCGCGCACGAGGCGCATCCAGCCTTCGAAATCACCGGGATTTTCCTTGAGCTTGGCGTCGAGACTCGCCACCATGCCCTCGATCATTGCCTGCCGGTCGGCGGGCGTCATGTCTTTCGCCGCTGCCACGTCGCCTGCGGTCGGGCCGGGCGCTACCTCGCCGCCGGTTCTGGCGATATGTTCCCGCACCAGCGGCAACCATGGCGCACCGGCGGGTGCATCCGCCGCCAGTGCTGCAAAGGCCGCACGCGCCTCCTGCGCCTTGCCCGCCTGCTCCAGTGACAGCGCCAGATAAAAGCGGGCACGTGGATTGCCGGGCTTCAGCCGTTCGGCCTCGGCAAAGGCGTCACGCGCAGCCTCGATGACGATGCCGTCATTGCTCGCCACCAGCGTTTCGCCAAGTCCCGTCAGCCGTTCCGGGCTCGGCCCTTGCAGACGAAGCGCGTTGCGATAGGCAAGCTCGGCATCGCCAAGCCGCATCGTCTTGAAATAGATCGGCGCCAGAATATCCCAGCCTGCACCGTCGTCGGGGTTTTCGGCCAGATGCCGCTGGGCCCGGGCGACCAGAAGGTTCATATCGTTGCCGGGTTGCTCCAGACGTGCCTCGAGCGGCATGTCCGGCACTTCCGGACTTCCCTTCCAGATGTAAAGACAGAGGCCAAGTGCGGGCAGCAAAACGGTAATCAGGGTTACGGCGAGATTGTGCCGCAGCGGTCGGGCGCTGCTTTCAGCGTCTTGACGGGTATCGGCTGCGGCAAGCAGCCGGCGGCCGATTTCGGCGCGGGCATATTCGGCCTCCGTATCGCCGATCAGGCCGGCTGCACGCTCGCGGTCCAGTTCGGCAAGCTGGTCGCGATAGACTGCAACCTCGCCGTCGCGGCGCGTCTGCGACACTTCGGTCTTCCGCATCAGCGGGTACATCAGGACGATGGCGACAGCCGCCGTCAATATCGCAACGACAATCCAGAACATAAGGCTCAATTACTCGAATGCACGGCACATGGAAACATGAAGCGCGGAGATGACGCGAATTTGAGACATCACGCCGCACCGCCCGGCGTCCAGCTGCACCGCTATAGCCCTTCCTGTCACTCGGAAAGGTCCATGACCTTGATTTACGTCAAAGGAGACCAGCTGCCATCGGCATTGCGGCAGGCTGCACCGCGTACCCGGGTTTCCTTTTCATCGACAGTCAGCGTGTGGGAATATTGCCGGCAATTCTGGTTGCCCACCTGATAGGGCGCATTGGCAACCACCTGGCCGCTGGCATCTTCGCCGGTCCATGTCACCGGCGTACCGACCGGGGCGGTTTCCAGTGCGCGATATTCGGCCTCCAGCGCTTTGGTGCGGTCGCCCTTTTCGAGATCCAGACCGCTTCGCCCGACAATGCCGCCCTGCATGTTGGCAAGGAACGGCGTCGAAGGTTGTGCCGAACCGCCGAACAGGCTGCCACCGGCCGAGCGGGTGCCCGTGGTGGTGCAGGCGCTCAGCATCGATACGCACAGGATCGAGAGAAGTGCCGGGCGTGACACCAGCGAACGCATCGTCACGGAGCGGCAGCCATCATACACGTCAACCAAACCCTGTCCTCTTTTCCTTACCGCACCGCACGTAATATATCGGCATTGAATTTCTTGCCTTTTTTCTTGCCTCACGCAAGCTCTTTCGAGAGGCCAGGCAAAATCAGATCGGCTTTCAGGCCACCTATCGCGCTGCGCGAGAGGGAAAAGTGGCCATGGTACTCAGACACCACTTCGGAAACGATCGACAATCCGAGGCCGGTGCCCGGACGGCTTTCGTCCAGCCGCCTGCCGCGCTTCATCGCTTCGCTGATCTGCCCGGGCTCCAGCCCCGGCCCGTCATCCTCAACGATCAACTCCACCCATGAGCGTCGGCCCATTTCGGGGTCGGAGGACGGGTGAGTGCCGGTCGCAAGCGTGACGACGACTTTGGTCTGCGCAAAACGTGCGGCATTCTCGAGAAGATTGCCGACGATCTCCTCCAGATCCTGCTGTTCCATACCCAGCACCGCTCCTGGATGCTCGAAATTCAGCTCGAACTGCTTGTCGGGGTTGAGGCGGCGCATGACGCGCACCAGCCGTTCCAGCGCCGGCTCCGCTTCGACACGGGCAAGGATCGAGCCGCGCTGGGCGGCGATGCGAGCGCGGGAAAGATAGGATTGCACCTGCGCCTGCATGGCGTCAGCCTGCGCGCGCACCAGATCGCCATGCTGCGGCTCCAGCGTGCGGGCCTCGTTCAGAAGCACGGCAATCGGCGTTTTCAGCGAATGTGCGAGATTGCCGACCTGCATGCGGGCGCGCTCGACGATGCGCCGGTTGCTGTCGATCAGCGCATTGACTTCGTTCGCCAATGGCTGGATTTCGCGCGGGAATTCGCCTTCGAGGCTTTCCGCCTCCCCGCCCCTGATCTTTCCGAGCGCCAGACGGGCCTGATCGAGCGGCCGTAGACTGTAGAGAATCGCAAGGCCATTGACGACCAGACTGCCGACGCCGAAGACGGCGAGCGCCAGATAAAGACTATTGGAGAAATTGCGCACATCGTCTTCAACGACGTTGAGGTTGCCGGAAACGCGGAAACGCGCGGCACGGCCTTCACCATCCAGCACGACTTCCGTTTCCGCCACCCGCACCTTGTTGCCCGCCTCATCCGTCACGGCATAAAACCGCTCGTATCTGTTATCGAAGGGAGCATCGATAATGCTCGGCACCGGCAAGGACGCGACGCCGAGCGAAGAGGAGACCAGCGGTGCGGTCTGGAAATTGCCGAGCGGCTCCACCACCCAGTACCAGCCGGTATCGGGCTGCGAAAACCTGAGATCACCGAGCTGCGGGCTGCCGGCCAGCGTATTTTCGTTCGAAATCGTCACGGAATTGATGACGTTATAAAGCTGCGCCCGCAGAAGATCGGTGAAGCTGCGCTCCACGCCCTGCCGGTAGAGCGTCGAGATCACGACGGCAATGACCACCAGCGCCAGCGCCGACCAGGCCGAGGCGAGAAGAAGAACGCGGGCGGTAAGAGAGCTACTTCGCATCTGCCGGCGCTTGCATCCGGTAACCGAGGCCACGGATGGTCTCGATCAGATCAACCCCGAGCTTCTTGCGCAAACGTCCGACGAACACCTCGATCGTGTTGGAATCCCTGTCGAAATCCTGATCGTACATATGTTCGACCAGCTCCGTGCGCGAGACGACCTCGCCCATGTGATGCATGAGATAGGAAAGCAGGCGGAACTCGTGCGAGGTGAGCTTCAGCGTCACGCCGTTGACCGTTGCCTTGGAGGATTTGGTATCGAGCTTGACCGGTCCGCAGACGAGTTCGGAGGAAGCGTGGCCAGCGGCGCGGCGGATGAGCGCACGCACACGGGCAAGAACTTCTTCCACATGGAAGGGCTTGGTCACGTAATCGTCGGCACCGGCATCGATGCCCGCCACCTTGTCGCTCCAGCGGTCACGGGCGGTGAGAATGAGGACCGGCATGGCCTTGCCCGCCGCGCGCCACTTCTCGACGACGGTGATGCCGTCCATCTGCGGCAGGCCGATATCGAGAACGATCGCGTCATAGGGTTCGGTATCGCCGAGATAATGGCCTTCCTCGCCGTCAAATGCCTGATCGACAACATAACCGGCTTCTTTCAGCGCGTCGGTCAGCTGACGATTGAGATTGGCATCGTCCTCAACCACGAGAATACGCATTATCCGCCCTTTCCTTACGTCCCGGCCCGCGCGCGCGTCGCCGGTCATGCTAACTGTCTCGGATTGTTTTCCGATATTTCGGCGATGCGGGCAAGGCTACATCGGCACGCGCATCGTTACCTTGCGCGGGCGCTCGCCATTCCCCTGGACGAGAACGGTAACGACACAGGACTGACCGTCACCGGAGGGATAGACCGAAAGAAGCTGACCACCGGTTTCGCGCACCACGCGGGCAACGGCCGCGCCGCAATCGCTTGCAACCAGAATGTAATGGCCCTGCAAATCAGCCTCGGGCGCCGTGAAACCGGAAAGCCCGGCTGCAAGCGTCGCGATGATGAGAGGTGATGCCATTGCACAAATCTTCCAAAAAAATCGGCTGCGTCTCGAACCGTATTGTGACCGAATATGTAGCGCAAAGCGTCTGAATGGCAAATGAATGCCGCCCCCGACGCCACGACGCACGGCGGGGACGGTAAGGGCGCAAGTGGCGTCAGCGGATGGCACGGGTTGCCGAAAGGCGGCCGTAAAGTGCGACGAGGCCGCCAATTCCGCCCGCAACGGTCACCAGTCCCTCTGCCAGCTCGCCGTGCAGGCCGGCGGGAAGATCAAGACCAGCAACGCTGAAAAGCGGTGCGAAAACCGCAACCAGGGCGCCCCAGATCGTGCGCGATTGATACCATGCCTTGGTACTCTCCATAATCTCGTCCTTTGCGTTGTTTTTCAGGTAGTTGTCAGAGTGGGAGAACGGCTTGCGCCGCCACTCCCAGAGGCACCGCGCGGCCGAGCTGACGGACACGCACGGAAATGTGATCCCGCAAGGTCGGGAAATCTGTGAGTTCGCCCGCTTTGGGGTACAACCAGAAGGGTTCGGAGACCTCTGCCGTGCGTCGCACGGCCTCGCCATCCAGCACCTCCACGCGGTAACGCTCGAACGGCTCTTCCAGCGGTATCTCGCTCGCGTCCCAGCCATCGGCCTCCATCCGGCCTCGGCGCACCCAGCGCAGCAAAACGCCGTCCCTGCGCCGCTCGGCCGCAAGATGCACCGGCGCAAGCGGCGTTTCAGACCGCAAGCCACCCTCGAAGACGAAAGGCCCGGCGGGAGCGCCCGCCATTCCCGCCGCCTCGGCGATCCAGTTTAGACGCCGTCCGCGCTCGGTCGCGGCAAGACCGAGCGGCTGCACCGCCGCGTCCAGCACCACAACAGGGGCGCCCACCGGCGCGCCAACGGCCAACGCATCTTCCGTGCCGCCAAGCCCCCGCAACAAAGCGGAAAGCCGCCAGCGCGCAGGCGCAATTTCCTCTGCGCGCGCGAAAGCGATGATCTCCCAAACACCGTTTGCGGCCCTCACCGCCATGCGGTTCTCGCCGTTCAGCACCGAAAGCTCCGTGGCCGAGGAAAGCTCGCCGGATGGCAGATCGATCAGGATGGTGTTTTGCCGGTCGAAACGGCCGGAGGGGCCTGATGTCAGCGGCATGGCCAACGTGCCGATCATCGCGGGCCGGTCAAGCACGGCGCGCTGCCGGTAGCCTTCCGTGCCTGCGGAGGACGAAACGACGATTGGCCGCCATGGCCGTGCAAAAACGGCAATCTGCGCCGAATTTTCAGACGCTGTGCCGTCATGGCGCGGCAGGTCGAGAAACAGCAACTCCGGGGCAAAGCCTTACGCGCCGTTTGCCCCGCCAACACGACGCTCATCCACAGCGCCCGAAAAAGCGGCGGATGCGGCGGAAAAGGCGCGCGCCTCCACCTGCCGTACAGCACCGTCCTCAATCCGGCTGACCAGAAACCTCCCTGCCGGAGCCTCCGAAAACACATTCTGCGGGAGACGAATGCAATCGCCGGGTTCCAGAGCGATATCTGCGGGCGGCAGGGCAAAACGCAGCGTGCGCCGTGCCTGCCTGTTGTCACGCAACAGGGCCTCAGCCGCGACTTCCGCTGTTTCCGCCGGGAGTGCGGCGTTAAGGTCGAGCCGCATGACGCGGCTGCCGGCATTGTCGATACGGCGCGAACGCACGCTCGCCTGCTCGTAGTCCAGCGCCGGATTGAACGAGGTCAGCACGACCTCTGCGGCGAAATCGCTGTCATGGCCGCGATTTTCCGACCACAGCGGTTCGTCGTCCAGATCGGCCAGCACGGCGGCGTCACGCACGGGCAGAACCGCCGTATTGCGAGAGCGGAAGCGCAGGGTTCCGCCGTCCTCTGCCACATCCACCTGAAACGCCGCCATCAGCGGCTCGAGGAGGTTGCGGGCCGAGGTCACGTCGCCCTTCACATATCCCGTGAGATCGCCACTGACGGCGGAGACGTCGAAGCTGGAAAAACCATGGTCCGTCAAGATCGCGGCGATGGTATCGGCAAGTGTGGCAGTCCCAAGCCGGCCGTTCAGCCAATGGCCGGTACGCCAGTTGGCCCCATCGCTCCAGGCCGCGCCGTTCTGCGGAAAGGCGGGGAACGGCCGCGCATCCCAGGTCCACATATAGACGCGGTTCTGATCCACCATCGCCGCATCGCCCTTCCCCCTCCAGTGGTCGAGATGCGCCCCCAGAAACTGTCGCTGCTGGCTGTCGGCGCGGCTTCTGCTGGAAAAATAGGGAAAGGCGTTTTCCGCCGATTTCGGATCGGGAAAGACATTCGGGCGCGTCGCACTCTTGTCCACCGCCGGGCAGCCGAGTTCGGTGAACCAGATCGGTTTCGACCCCGGCACCCATGCGGTTGGCGTCAATTTCTCGGCACCGCGCAACCGGTCAAAATGGGCATTCTGCCACCAGCTTCGCAGGTCCTTGTAGCGGAATACCCACGGCTTGCCCTTGAGACCATCGGTGATGGGCGTGCGCCGCCGCGCCGCGCGGTCGGCATGGCTGGCGTAATACCAGTCGAAACCCTCACCCGAGGTGATGGCGCGACGGAAGGCGTTAGCATCGTCCGGGCCGCTCATACCATCAGGATTGCCGTTTGCGGCATCCTCGTCGCGCCAGTCGGAAAGCGGCATATAATTGTCGATGCCGATGGCATCGATATCAGGGCTTGCCCACAGCGGATCTAGATTGAAGAACACGTCGCCGGAACCGTCCGCCGGCTGATAGCCGAAATATTCGCTCCAGTCCGCGCCATAGGTCAGTTTCGTTGCCGGCCCGACAACGGCGCGCACATCCGCCGCCAGCCGCACCAGTTCCTCCACGAAAGGAAAGGCGTCGTTATGGTCGCGCAGGCTTGTCAGCCCACGCAGCTCCGAGCCGATCAGGAAGGCATCCACCCCACCCGCCTGCGCCACCAGCGCCGCATAATGCAGCACCATGCGGCGATACCCCTCAGTGCTGTTGCAGAAGGTGGAAATCTCCGTGCGCGTGCCTGCACTGCGGTCGGGCGAACCTGCCAGGCCCGGTGCCGGAAAACAGGTGATGCGGCCGCGCCAGCCATAGGCGTCCTGCTCGCCTTTGCCGTAGGGGTCCGGCAAGCCGTTGCCAGCGGGTACATCCATCATCACGAAGGGATAAAGGCAGACCTTCAGACCACGCGCCTTGAGGTCGGCTATCGCCTGCACAACGCTTTGATCATCCGGCGTGCCACCATAGGCCGGGCCGCCGCCGTGATGGCTGACGAGATGCGCTTGCCCGCGCGAAACACCGGCGACGGACCATTCCGCACTTTCCCTGTCGCGACCTGCCACTTCCACACCCGGCAGAATGCGGCATTCGCCCGCGCGCATGTCGGTGCCGAACCAGCTCACCACCAGCGCCACGCTTTGCAGATTGTGGCACAGCGCCTGCAATTCGTCGATCGCGGCCTGCCAGTCGGTTAGGGCCGTCAGGCAATTGCGGTTCATGATGCGGCTTTCGCCCATGCCGGTTCGTTCCGAAACCTGCGCCGTGGCGTAACCGTGTTCCGTCGCACCGGGAATAACGGTGATGGCACGGATGGATTTCTCCAGCCGGCCGACCGGTCGCACCACTTCGAACTGCATCAGCGGAATGCGGTTGCCATAGCCATCGAGCGGCAGGCGTTCAAACACGACATAGGCCAACCCGCGAAAGGCCGGCGCATTGCCTGCGCCCTGTTTTGCCTCGATCAGCGGATCCGGTAATTGCGTCTCGCTGCCGGGATAAAAGCGCATCTCGATGGCGCTCAGGTCCAGTTCCCGCCCATCGGCCCAGACGCGCCGCACCATGGCCGCCTCGCCCTCGCACAGCCCGACGGCGAGATTGGCGAAGTAGCGAAAGGTCCCCACCTTCGGGCCGCGATTGCCCTTGCCGCCGCGACGCGTCACCTCGACGCTTTCCTCAAAGCGCGTCGCCCAGATCAGCGTACCGCCGATCCTCGCCGTGCCGTAAAGCCGGTTGATCGCAGCGCCTTCGTCCGCACCCGGAATACGCGCTGTGGAAAGCCGGGCGCCGGACACCGTGCGGCCGCTGGAAAGCAGCGCGCGGTCGACGGCATTGCCCGCCAGCGCGCCAGCCGCGCGGCCGATGATGGCACCCACGGGGCCGAAAACGCCGCCGAGTGCTGCACCCGCCGCCTGAAAGAGAATGGTCGCCATGGTCGCCTCGAAAAATGTCAGGGTTCGGGAAAACGGAAGACGCCGGCAATACGTCGCTTCCAGCCGGGCACCAGAGCTGAGCGCACCACTGCCGCCTGTTCATAGGCATGGATGAAATGCTGCGGCCCGGCGAGAATGCCGAGATGTTTCGCCGCCGCATCTGCCCGCCAGCGGAACAGCAGCAGGTCGCCCGGCATCGCCTCTTCCATATCAGGCACCGCCGAAAAATAACGTTTGGCGGCATCCAGCAACCGGTCCTCGCCGCCGCGCTCGGCCCAATCTGATGCGTAGGGCGGCGGCAGTTCCGGTTCCTCGCCGTAAAGCGAGCGCCAGATGCCCCTGACAAGGCCGAGGCAATCGCAGCCAACGCCTTGCAACGACGCCTGATGCCGGTAGGGCGTGCCGATCCAGCCTTGCGCCAGCGCCAGCACTTTTTCTGGGGTACCACTCATGGAAACAGCGCCTTGCCGTCATGGGTCTGGCCGCCGCTGGCGTAGGAATAGGCGAAATCCGCCCCCGGCAGATGCGGAAAGCCACGAAAGTTCAGGTGATTGGCGAATTTCGCCTTGCAGGTCGCAAAACTCTTGTCGCAGCCGGCGATGACGGAAAAAACATCACCCGGTTGCGGCGGTTGCTCCGGAGCGAGCCACAAGGACAGAAGCGTGCCGCCATCGCGTTTCTCGTGGCCGTCGAGATCGAAACCCTTGCCGGCAAGTTGGCCGCTCAGAAACTGCAATTTCCCACGGCTGAAGAAACCATCGGCGAAAACGTCCAGCCCTGTCACCAGCAGGTTGCCCGCCGCATCCACGCCCGCAACGCTGCCGGTGCCGGTGAATCGCTTGAGATCGACCCCGCATCGCCGATCACCAAGGGCGGCATCGCAACGCCGCCCATAGACCCTGCCCTGCGGCTGGGAAAGACGATGGGCGATGCTGCGCAGCTCAGCGCGAAACGCCCCGCCCGCCCGTGTCACCTCACCGATTTCGCGCATGTTCAGCAGTACATGCTGTTCCGGCACCTGCCAGTTGACGAGGTAGAGCGCCACCTGCGCACCATCGAAACGTCCGGCGGCCAGATCGCTTTCGGAAATCACCTCACTGGAAAAGCCGCCCGTCACGTCGCCCGCACTCGCGCCAAGTCCGGCCTCGCTGTCGCTGTCACTCGCGCCAAAGCCGCTTGCGGCCAGATAGGCAGTACCGGCTAAGGAAAGGGTCTCGTCATGGTCGGTGAAACCGATGACCTCGCCGTCCTTCAGCGTCACTTTCCAGCAATGGCAGGTGGTCGTGGCTTCGCCCGCCAGATGTTCGGCAAAAGCGGCAGGAATGGTCTTCATGGCAGGATTTCCATCAATGGAATGGAGGGAATGCGGCCCGCCTCGAAGGCGGTAAGGTTCACGTCGATGCGGTCGATTGCAAATCGCACCGGCACGTCGAATTCGAAACCGGCCCGGATTGCGGCACCGGCAGGCGGCGCCTTACCGGCGCGAAACGTCACCGTACCGGTCGCATGGTCGACCGAAAAATCCGACAAGACGGCTTTCACCCCATCGACTGAGATGATGACCGAAGCCTCGACCGGCTTCTCCACCCGCCGGGTGAAAGAACCGCCCGCATCGACATAGGTCTTCACCAGCTGAAAAGCCGTCGTCGTACCGTCACCGGTGCCAATCTTCTGGTCGCTTGCATCAGGTGCCTGGCCCGGCGGACATGATTTGAAATCCATCGGGTCGCGAAACCGAAAACCATGGAGTTCACCGCGCCGCGCCTCGAAAAAGGACAGCACCTCGTAAAGATCGGCAACGGAGCGAATGCCCGATCCCGCGTCATAGGCGCGTCTGGCATTCTTCCAACGCTGGTTGCGGTTCTCCCGCCCATTGGAGAGGTTGACGATATCGGTTCTCCTTACCGGCCCGCCGCTCACGCCAAGCGCCAGCCTCAGCGGAAACCGCACTTCATGAAATGCCGCCATGTCGTTGTTCCTGGATTCGTTTTGATAGTCTGGGAAAGATGGAAGGATCACGCTCGAAACAGAGGTCGTGCGGGGAGGAGGTTCAATCCGTCACAGGCCGCGCTGGCCACGCCCGACGCTGCGCGCCAGCATGGCGGCGATCTGGCCTTCACTTTTTCTGAAGCTCGCCGCATCCGTCGCCGTCACATTGAAAACGATCTGCGCGCCGCCGCCACCCGCCGGTGCGGCAACACCGAGCGCCCCATCCGAACCACGCTTCAGCGGCAGGATCGCCTCGGCACCCGCTTCGCCCATCAGGCCAAGCCCGCCGCCCATCGGGAAGAAGGCCGGGCTTGCGACCACACCGCCGTCGGCAAAGGGCGTGATGCTGCGTCCCGGCACCCCGCCATCGGCAAAGGCAAATAGCGAACCGCCGCCATTCAAAAGCCCGCCCACGGCATTGCCGATCATGTTCTCAAGCGGCTTCAGCCCGGCGGAAAGCGCAATGCCGGAGAGCCGTTCGCCAAGCCCGCGCAACACTTCATCCAGCCCCTTGCCGCCCGTCACCGCGGCCTGCATGGCAGAAGTCAACGCCGCCCCGAACCGCTCGGAACGCCGTTCGAGATCACCCATCACCTCCGAGAGCGCTTCCGCTTCCTCGCGACTGTCCACAATCGATCCTTCGCCTGCCATCACGCTTGCCTTTCTGATTCAAAACGGAGCCGTAGATGTTTGAATTGCCTGGTCGTTTTCACGAAAGATATACGTTCCCCAAAATAGCAAACCACGCTCACCCATCCGGAAACCGCCGCATCATCGCATCCATCGCCGGGCGGTCGAGGGTGTGGAAAGCGGGGCGGATGCCGCCGGTCATGGCAAAGAATTCCCTTGGCGTCAGCCGCCAGAAGGTTTCGGAGGAAAGCCGCAGCAGGTGGAAGCCGGTGTGTATTACCGCCTCCCAGGGAAAAGGACGCGGCGTCAGATCGCCCACCTCACCTGCTGCGGCACTCAGGGGTCCGGCGGCGTGCCCCTCGAACCGGCAAAGGTGGCTGTCAGGAGATCGGCGACGATGGCGGCGTGGCCGACAACGCCGCCTTCCACCGTGGCTGCGGCCACGTCTTCATCGGAAAACACGTTGCCCGCGCCGCGCAGACCTGCGCCGATCACCCGTATCATATCGGCCGCCTTCATACGTCCGGTTGCGAAACGTTCGGCGAGCGCGGTGAGATCATCGGCCTGAAAGGCGGTTTCGAGTTCGGCTAGAGCGCCGAGCGTCAGGCAAAGAACGCGCCTTTCGCCATCGATCAGCGCCTCGATCTCGCCGCGATGGCGGTTCGCCCGCCCGTAACGTAGCCCTTGCGGCATCACAGTGCTCCGAAATTGAGGAGACCGGCCGATTCCAGCGCGGTCTCGAATTGCACTTCGCCATCGTGGCGACCGGAATATTCGAGCGCCACGATCTGGAACGGCCCGGTGATCGTGCCAAAGTCAGGAATGACGATCTGCCAGCCCGGAATGGAGCCGGCGAAAAATGCGCCACGCACCAGCGCATCGCTTGCCTGATCCTTGAAGATGCCGGACGCCGTCAGCGACGCCCGCTGCACGCCGGCGCCGGCCAGAAGCTCGCGCCAGCGCCCGGCGCTTTCGCCGTCGGTAATATCGACCGCCTGCGCGTTGAAGGCCAGACGCTTGGTTCTGAGCCCCGCCACGGTCACATAGGAGCCGGCGTTGTTGAACTTCAGCAGCAGGTCCTTGCCCTTCTGCGCCACCATGGTGTTCTCCCTCTCGTTTCGATTGATGTCGTCTCGTTTGATGTTGCCGGGTCGCAACTGGCCTGCTACCAAAAGCATTCCCGCATCTCGCACCCGCGATTTTCATCATGTCTGAAGCCACCCCCTTCACGTCTCGCGCGCGCCTTATCGGCGTGCTTGCGGTTGGGCAGGTCGTCAGCTGGGGCACCGGTTTCGACATGCTGGCCATACTGGGACCACGCATCGGACAGGAACTGGCCATCGCAAACGAAGTCGTTTTTGCCGGTCTCACCGTCATGATGACGATCAGCGCCCTCTGCGGCCCGCTTCTGGGAAGAACGCTGGTGCGCCGTGGTGCCGCCCCCGTTCTTGTGGCGGGTTCGTTGCTGTTCACGGCGGGTTTTGTCGTGCTCGCCTCTGCGGGCGGCGTGATCAGCTATGTCCTCGGCTGGGTCGTGATGGGTCTGGCCGCGACCTGCGGCCTGACGACGGCGGCCCATACGGCTGTGGTAGAACGTGTCGGCGCGGAAAGTGGCCGATCGCTGACGCTTCTGATGGTGTTTACCGGGCTTTCGGCAGCCGTTTTCCTGCCCGTCACCACCGTCGCAGATCAGCACCTGGGCTGGCGCGGCACCCTTTTAGTATATGGCTGTCTGCAGATATTCCTGCTTCTGCCACTCTATGTTTTTGTCCTTCCCGGACGAAGGACGAGCAATACTCCGGGGACTTCGAAAACCGCTGCGGTCTCGACATCGCCTGTCGATACGCGGCGCGCCTTTCTGCTTCTGGCGGCAATGACGACGCTTAGCGCCTTCACAGCCTTTGGCTTTTCGCCGCTCCTGCCTCTGCTGCTGGTCCATGCCGGCGCATCGCAATCGCTCGCCGTGCAACTGGCGGCCGTGCGCAGCGTGCTTGCGATCATGGCGCGCGGGTTGGATTTTCTGCTTGGAAAACACGGCAACCCTTTCGTCACCTGCATGATCGGCTTAGCTATGCTGCTCGCATCCTTCGTGCTGTTGCTCGTTTTTGCCCCGGCCATGCCCGCTTTCATCGGTTTCATCATTTTCTTCGGCTTTGGCGCGGGCGTGCTCACCGTCAGTCGCGCGGTGTTGCCGCTCGCGGTATTTTCACCGGAACAATATGGCCTTCAGGCCGCGCGTATCTCCCTGCCGCAGAACCTTGCGATTGCCGTGGCGCCCGTCATTTTCACGCTGGCGCTGGATCGCGGCGGAGTGGCGGCCATGCTCACCATCGCCGCCGTGCTAATCAGCATTTCGTTTCTGTTGCTGATCGTGCTCTGGCGCACCGTGCGCAAACAGAATTCCTGAACCGACACTATTCCGTTACCGCCCTGAAACGCATTTCCGCGAGGAAGTTCCGTGTCTTCGGCTCGCGCCTCGAACGGCTGGAGAGAAGCTGCAGATTGACGAGTGAAATACCGACAAGTGGAAAGGCGGCATCGTCGAGCAGGGTTTTCACCCGCCCGGCAATCTCACCCGCGCACCTGCGGCCATTGGCATCGCTCCAGATGTCCAGCGACAGAAAATGTTCTTCGGCCTTTTCCGTCGCCGTCGAGTAATCGCGGCTTTCAAGTTCGCCGATAACGATCAAGGGCAGGACGGCGCGCGGCAAAAGCCGGTCGACGATACCGCCGGGGATAAGCGCCATCAGAGCAGCGTCGCCGGAAAGTCTTGCAAAAATCGCCTGTAAAAGCACATTTGCGGCACTCACGGGCTTTCCTCCTCACAGCGGCAGACGATGAAACGGCGGGTCTCGTCCGGATCCATCACGGCCCGGATCGCCAGAATGCGCCGTCCCCTGCGAAAGCGCATGCCGGCGGCAATGTCGCTGCGCCAGACCAGCCAGACGCGGTGGGTAATTGTTACGCCGTCAGCCGAGGCCCGCTCATAGGAGGCATTCGAAACAGGTTCGATAGCCGCCCAGAGCGAACGCAGGAAACTCCAGCTTTCCGCTGCCCCACCCTGCCCGTCCGGTGCCTCGCTGCGCACCTCCAGCTCCAACCGCGCCGTCAGCTTGCCGGGGTCGAGAAAAACGAGGTTCATGGCTCAGAGCCCCACACGGCAGAACGGCGACACCAGCCGCTCGTAACCGGCCGGAACCGCTGCGGGTTGATTTTCCAGAGCAACGGCACCGCGGAAGGCGAACATCTGGGCCACATGCATCAGCATGGCGCGTTTCAGCGTATCGGGCACATCGGTTCCCGCCTCACCGTAACCGGCAATGAAGTCGATCTCGATGCCGTTCATCACCCGTCCGGGGGCTGGCGGGTCGCGCAGCCACAGCCGCGCCGGGCGCGCCTCGCCGTCAAGCAATCTGTTGGCGGCTGTGATGTCGGCCGCGCGCCCTTGACCGTCAAAAACCAGAATCGTTTCGATGGTTTGCACCGGTCCCTTACCAATCAGAATCATGCCACTCGGCGGCCACCGGTCGAGATAGAGCCGCCAGGTCTGGCGTATCAGGCAAAGTCCCGTCGTACGTTCCAGATGCTCGCGGGCGGTGCGGATCAGCGCAGCAAGCAGCGCATCCTCTTCGCCGCCGTCGAGACGCAAATGCGCCTTCACCTCGGCAAGCGTCAGCGGCTCCGCCTGCGGCGGATGAATGAGGGCATAGGTCATGGGGTCTCCGGAGATGGGACAGAAAGAATTCCGGCTGAAAGCGTTTGGCGAAAATGTAGCATCTGCACGCCGTCACCCCCGACTTGGTCCGGGGTGACGGGGAAGATTGTGGTCAATTCACCCCGAACTTCACCAGCTTGATCGCCTCGAAGTTCTGCACGCCGCCGCCCACGCGCTTGGTGGTGTAGAACAGCACATAGGGTTTTGCCGAATAGGGATCGCGCAGGATGCGAACGCCGGTGCGGTCCACCACGAGGTAACCGGCGCGGAAATCACCGAAAGCGATGGCGAAGCTGTTTGCCGCGACATTCGGCATGTCTTCGGCCTCCATCACCGGAAAGCCCATCAGCGAGGCGGGCTGCCCGGCGGCAGCGGGCGGATGCCAGAGATAGGCGCCGCTGGTATCCTTGAAGCGGCGCAGCGCCCCTTGCGTCTTGCGGTTCATCACGAAGTTGCCGTTCTGGCGGTGGCCTGCCTTCAGTCCATAGACGGCATCCAGCAGCACATCCATTGGCCCCGCGGAGGCGAAGCCACCCGCAACACCGGTGGCGACATAACCGATATTGCCCCAGCTCCAGCTGTCATTAGCGACGGCCGTATAGGAGAGGAAGCCCTTCGGTTTGTTGGTGCCGTCGCCGGTGATGAACGCCGCTGCCTCCTGTTCGGCAAAGGCAATATCCACTTCCGAGGCGATCCAGGCCTCGATATCCACGGCCGCATCATCCAGCAACCCCTGGGTTGCGGCAGGCATGGCGTAGAGTTCCATGGTCGGGAAGGAAAGTTCGGAGAGCTTCGGTGTCGTCGTCTCGGGGCGAGCCGCCGTTTCAGAGACCCAGCCGGTGGCAAATCCGCCCGGCGAAAACGGTTTCTTCAGCACGGCAGTGGAAACCTGCCGCACGGTCGCCAACGACCGGATCGGTGAAATCGCCGTCATGCGGCGGCCGATCTCGCCATCCGTTTCGGTGGGCAGCAGATAACCGCCATCGGCGCCTGTCGATCCGGCAAAGGCCTTGGCCTCCAGATCGCGCAGCGCGCCCTCCTCACCCCGGCGGATATAGGCCTCGAAGGCGGCCTTGTGCTCATCCGTATCGAGGGAATGCGCCTGCTTGCGGCCGAGCGCCGGGCGCGCTTTCTTGAGCGCCAGATCGTCCATGATCTTGCGGTTGTCATCGAGCGCCTTGTCGATGCGGTCGAGCTTGTCGCGGGTCACGACGTCGGACCCCATCTTGCGTTCGATATCGGAAAGCCGCTGGTCGTTTGTGTCGCGGAAGGCCTCGAAGGCTTCCATGAACTCGTCGAAGGCCGCCGTCATCGTATCGGGCACGGCCTTCACCTGCGGCGCAACCGTCATTGCGGCCGGTTTTGTCATCTGGTCTGTCATGTCGCCATCCTTGTTTTCGGAAGTGTTTGGGAGGAAGTCAGCGTTTGAAGGCTGTGTCGAAAAGCGAACGCGCCGCGCGGCGCATGGTGCGCACCAGCTCGGTTTCGCGGTCGCGGAAGAAGCGGGCGTGTTTGACATCCGAGACCCGCGCGGACGGCAGCATCGGAAAGGTCACCACCGAGATTTCCCAGAGATCGGCCTCCAGAATGCGCCTGACGCCAGAGCGTGCCGCCTTGCCGGAGCGCCCGTCCTTGCTGGAACGTACCGTGCGAAAACCGATCGAAAGCCCGTCCAGCGCGCCTGTCTTCATCAGCGAATGGACCTCTCGCGAGCGGGCGACGCCGGGGGCGAGAACACCTTCCACGTAAAGCCCGCGCTCATCCTCGCGGATGGTGCGCCATGCGCCGATCGGCTCGGCCGGATCGTGCTGGTAGAGCATCCGGATACCGCCCGCACCGCGTTCCTCGATGGAGCGGCGGAAAGCGCCGCGCTCGATCACGTCGCGGCCGAGATCGACCTCGCCGAAGACGCTGGCATAACCGGAAAACGTGCCGTCGCCAGCTATGCCGCGCAGTTCCAGATTGGCGAATTTGCGCGTGGCGGGGCGCGGCCCGCGATAGACGTGCATGGGAAACTCCTGCGATGTGAAAAGGGGGTGCCGCGTGGGGGCTAAGCGCGCGGACGGGCGTTGTAACGGTCGGCCACGCGCACCAGCAGGCCAAGCCCCCACCAGGCCACCATGCTGGCAGCGGCAGAGCCCGCCACCATGATTTCCCGGCCTGAAAGCGCGCCGGCAATCTCGAGTTGCTGCACGATCCACAGGCCCACGGGGCCGCCGAAGATCATGCCGCAGGAGACGCCGGTCACGAAACGGCTCGCCGCCTCGCGTTTGCTTTTCGGCAGGAGGTAGACGAGCGACACACCCGCGCCTGCGACGGCACCGGTGATGCGGGCGGCCCAGATGCCGCCTTCATTGGCGAATTCAGACATGGGTAATCATTCCGGTTTAGGATGTGAAAAATCGGGCAGACGCGCCGCGTCGCCCGCAGGTCGGGTGTGCAGTTTCAAAACGCCATTTCGCGAGTCTTCAGAATCGCTTGAACGGCGAACCTCACAAAACGATTCCGCTGGTTCAGAAGTTGGTCGAAGACGCGGTCCGGTGGCTCAAGCACGGTGGCTAATACCCCACAGCCTCCCGCTTTTCCTCGTCGGTCAGAAACGATGCTGCGCCGATCCTTGTCCACAGCGCGTCCCGCTCACCGGCAAGCCCGGCGATCCTGTCGAGATCCGGTTCCAGCCGCAGCCCGGAGCCGAAAATCGGTGATAGCCACCCGCAGAGCCGTGCCGCCGTGCGGTTGACGAGCGGCAGCACGGTGAGACGATAAAAAGCGCGGTTTGCCTCCTGGTAATTGGCATAGGTATTGTCGCCGGGAATGCCGATCAGCATCGGCGGCACGCCGAGTGCAAGCGCTATGTCGCGAGCCGCACCGTTGCGCGCCTCCAGAAAATCCATGTCGCGCGGCGAAAGCCCCATGGCCTTCCAGTCGAGACCGCCTTCGAGAAGAAGCGGCCGGCCTGCATTCATCGCGCCCTGATAACCTTCCTCCAGCTCGCGCTTCAGCCGCTCATATTGCTCGGTGGAGAGATTGCCACCCTCCTTCGGCTGATAGACCAGCGCACCGGAAGGGCGGGCGGAATTGTCGAGCAGACGTTTGTTCCACTGGCTTGCGGCATTGTGCAGATCGAGAGCCGCGCCCGCCGAAGCAAGTGGCGCGAACCCGGCCCGATCGTCCAGCGGATGAAAAAGCTTCAGGTGCAGCAGCCCCAGCCCGTCACGTTCAGCGGCAATGCGCCTGATGGCGCGGCCTTCGGCACGATAATCGTAACCCACGGGCCAGCCATCCGCGCCTTCGATGATGCTCACCCGGTCCGGCCGCAGAAGATGCAGCTCGCGCAGTCGTTCGCCGACCACTAGCGGTTCGATATAGGCGTTGCCAGCCAACATCAGATGGCCATACAGCGTCTCGAAAAAATCCGGCCCACCCATATGAGCGCTCGGCTTGCCTAAAAGTGCGAGCAGCGGATGATCGCCGATCTCCTCATCGCCATCGTAAAGCAGCCAGCTCACCGATGCGGAGGCTTCTGCCACCATGCGGGCGGCGCGGTGCGCTACGGGGTTTTTCATGAAGCCCTCGCGGGCGAGTGCGGCATAGGAGCGGCCGGTCCAGAATGCCTGCCCACCCTGCGCCGCAACCGCCATGAAGCCGCCCGCCGCTGTCTTGCGTTCAGGCACGGCTCTGCCATCCGCCGGGCGCCGCCACGGCAGGAAAAACGGAAATCGCATTGAATTGTCCTTGTTTTAATGCGGGCTCAGTTTCCCGCCAGGCCCTCATCCCCGTGCTCGTGACGGGGATTCAGCCAGCCCAAGTCTTTGGGCTGAAAGCACTCTTTTCGCCGCGCAGACGCGCGTCGGCTGGATTCCTGTGACAGGCTCAGGAATGAAGGTGGAGGGCCCGAGTCCCGACGAAACTTACCGGATTGGCGCTTTCACTGCCGTATCGCTGTTGAAATCAGCGGCAACACGCGTCTCGCGCAGCGGCTTCACCGTACGCGTCGAAAGATCATAAGCGGGGTCGGCCTTGTAGGCCGCGAGCGCCGCCTCGTTTTCGAACTCGCCATAGACGATGAAATCGACCGAATTGCCCCATTGGTCCTTCTTCACATTCTCGCCGATTTCCAGCTTCAGCGAATGCGGTATCGCGGTAAGGCCGGAAAGCCCCTTGCGCACGGCGTCGCGGTTTTCCTCGGGAACGGTGAAAAAAACGATATGGCGGATCAAGGTGTCACCTGTCATGCAAAATTCGAATATGGCCCTTGCGGCGTTTGCTAACGGGTTATCATCTGGCCCGCGCCGGTTCAATCCGCGCCGCCAAAAGGGCGCGATGAAATGCCCGGCCGTAGTCCCCGACAAGCCGCGCCCGGTCGCGGCCATTGATGATGGCGCGCGCACCCTCCCAGTCCTCACGCTCGCCCTCGAAGACATCGGCAAGCTTCCGGCCGGTAAAGCTGCCGGCTACCATGCCGTGGATCAGGATCGCGGTGGCCACATCCGGTTCCATGGCGCGTTCTGGGCGCGCCAGAAGGTCTACACCGATCAGCTGCGACATGGCCTCGTAATTGCGGCGATGCGTCAGTTGCACGAAACCGCGCCCGAGCCAGCTTTTGCCGTCGGCGTCTGGCCGCCAATACGGTTTGCGCACCATGGGCAGCCCGCCTGCCGCAAAGGCCCGGTCCAGCCTTGCGATCGCCTCGGCATCGTTTGCCGCCAATGTCTCGCGCACCGGCTGCATGGTCGCAGCCGTCTCGTGAAAAGTGGTGGCCAGCATGTAGGCGAGCCAGCGGGGATCACCGCCCGGCAGGGCCTTGCCAAAGCCGGCCAGGATCGTCTTGGTCCCGGCAAGCTGTGCAGCTCGCAGGCGACCACCGTAGATGGAAATTCGCACCGACGCGAAGAATCGCGCCTCTTCATAGGCCATAGCCGGCTCCTGAAAATCGGGGGCGATATCACCCTCGGGTTTTTCCACATGACGGCCGTCAGAACTAAATCGATTTGAAAAAATCCTAATCGATTTTAATCCGCTGACCGGGGTTTTGAGGTAAAAAATTCCTTGAGTTGCGGAACCTTAGCGCGCTAACTCCATTCACCGCGCACTTCCGCAGCGTTGACCATTCAAGGAGGAATGCCACCATGACAGCGACAATCCCCCAGACCGTTTATGACCGGCTCGAAAACGAGTGGCGCCAGATGCGCGAAACCGGTTCTCAGCCAAAACCCGCGCAGTCTCCGAAGAAGTAGCATCTGCCAGGCGCCCGATTTTGGACGTTGACGGTGCCGAATTTCTTCTCCCCGCCGGGGGAGAAGAACCAATATGCATCGGCTAGATAGGCAATTGGCTCTCATTCATGGGGCCAACAATCGCCGATATCACATCCCGCGCACCCTCGGCTCGCTCGCCACAGTCGTCGTCAACGCCGTTATTGCCCACACCAGCGCATCCAGCCGGTCGGGCGAGCGTCCGGATGAAAGACCGTCGGGTCCGAAATCCGCCATCTGGTCGGTTAGTTTTTCAAACCGTGCGGCGTGGCGCACCCTGCCCTGTTCGTAAAGTGCCGCCACCGGCTCGGCGCGGGTGAACTTACCCCGGCTTGCACGCACCAGGGTCAGCGGCAGGTTGGCGTCTATGCTCTGCAACATTGCGCGCACCATCTCGCCGCCCTGATTGACTTCGGCCACCACCCGGTCGGCCTCATGACGGCGAACGGCAGCGACAACGGCGCGCGCCCAGCCGGCCGGTGTTTCACCTTCCACCGAACAATCCGCAAGCACGACCAACTTGCCTGATATGCCAAGCCCGGCCGCCACGATGCCGCAGCAGGAATTTTCACCGATACCGGCGGGCGGGTCTACCGCGACCACGATCCGCACCAGCGGCTCATGGTCGGTTTCCACAATCGCTTCCAGATCGGCGCGTTTCCACAGCGCGCCTTCGCGCTCATCAATCAGTTCGCCACCGATTTCCTGACGCCCCAGCCGCGTGCCGCCGTAACGGTCGTGCATGGCTTTCAGGAAACCCGGTGAGAGATTTTGCGCATTCATCGCCGTCGGCATTTTGGCCACCCGGCTCGAAGGGTCGGCGAGAAGCGCCTTCAGGAGCGGAAGGGGCCGTGGCGTCGTCGTCACCAATTGCCGTGGAGCCTCACCCAGACGCAGACCAAATTGCAGCATGTCCCAGGTTTCCTGCGGATATTTCCATTTTCCAAGTTCATCGGCCCAAGCCATGTGAAATTGCGGGCCGCGCAGGCTTTCTGGGTCTTCCGAGGAAAACACCTGCGCCATAGCACCGTTTGGCCATATGAGCCGGCGGCGCGATACCTCGAAGGCGGGGCGGCAACGACGGCGGGCGATACGGCAGATGCCGGAAATGCCGTCGATCATCACCTCACGGGCATCCCCCAGCGTTTCCGCAACAAGCGCGATGCGCAAATCAGATTGCTTGTCGGCGGACGCAATCCTGTGCACCCATTCGGCCCCGGCGCGGGTCTTGCCGGATCCGCGCCCGCCGATCAGAAGCCACGTCCGCCAGTCACCTTCAGGCGGCTGTTGCGGGAGGTTACCTATGAAACGCCAGTCGCGCAGAAGGGTGAAGACCTGCTTCTGCAGTTGGGGTGCGCTCGAAACATCCGTCATGTGTCAGCTTCTGCGGATGTGATGCGGGCCAGATCGGCCTCCAGCCTCGCGCGGCATTTCTGTTCCGCCAGTTCGTCGATGCGTTTGAGGAAATGCGCCACCGCCACTTCGTAATCTTCGGTATCGGCTTCGTCCTCACCGGCAAGAGCTTGCCTCTCTTCTGCCAGCACGCGTTGCAGGGCGTCGATCCGTTCCAGTGCGCGCACGATCAGCGAAAGCTGGTCCGTTGCGGCCTTCACGTCGGCGCGCGCCTGTTTGCCCGAGGCATCCTCCACCGTTGATAAAAATGCCGCTTCGCTTGTCTGCCGCAGGTTGCGGTACATGCAGAACTGTTCGCGCATCTCCACCGTCAGCTCGTTCAGCAATTGCCGCAGATTGCCATTGCGCGCCGCATCTTCGGCAGCCAGCTTGTCGGCCCGCGATTTTATCTCAGGTGCGGCCTCCAGCCTGCCCTCGTTGCCATAGGCGCAGCTTTCCTGCCAGACGCCGTGGAGCGCCAGATCGCAATTGCGGATATTTGCCATGAGGTGGACCTGCGAGAGAATGACGTGTCGCGGAAAAAGCATCGGCTAAACCGACCTTTGCCGCTCAGCCGCAAATCTCCGACTGTGACCTAAACCTATCAAACCACCGTCACGCTGTAAAGGATTATTTTCCTATAATTGTGATTTTTATCCTTGTAACAGGGTTTGCACCCTCGCCCGGCGCATACTACACTCGTGCGAGACGGCGGGAAAAAGGGGCAAGTCAAGTTGTTGAAACAATGGGTTGGGCGGTTGTTTGCGGGTCTTTCGGCAACCGGCATCGTCTTTGGCACTATTCTGTTCTGCGCTTCGCTCACGCCGTCTCTTCTGCCGCGCACATGGCTGATGCAGGGTGTGCTGTGCGGATTTTCCTTTGCCATCGGTTATCTGATCGGCGTGGCGCTCACCGCCATCTGGACCTATCTGGAATTGCCCCACCCCTCGCGCCATAACCGGCGCAGCATCCGCTTTCTCATCGCCCTTGCCAGCGCGATAACGGCGATCGCGTTTCTTTGGCAGGCGAAAGACTGGCAGAATTCCATCCGTATCCTGATGGAGCTCGATCCGTTGCCCAGCGCCCACCCCACCAAGACCGGCGGCGTTGCGGTGCTGGTCTCCGCCCTCCTCATCGGCGCTGGACGGCTTTTCCAGCTCATCCGGCGATTCTTCTCGGTGCGCAGCCGTCACTTCCTGCCGCGCCGGCTCGCAAATGTCCTTGGTATCGCCGCCGCCATCGTGCTGTCATGGATGCTGCTGAACGGTCTGATCTTCGATATCGGCCTGAAGTTTGCCGATTCCTCGCTGAAACAGGTGGATGCGCTGATCGAGCCGGATGTACCGCGCCCTTCCGATGCGCTCAAAACCGGCAGCAGCGCTTCCCTGATGACATGGGAATCGCTTGGCCGCAGAGGCCGCGAATTCGTGGCCGGCGGGCCGGAGGCACAAGAGATTTCCGCCTTCACCCACCGCCCTGCCAGGGAACCGCTCAGGGTCTATGCAGGCCTGAATTCTGCGGCAACGCCCGAGGAAAGGGCAGCACTTGCGCTGGACGAGCTGAAGCGGGTTGGCGGGTTCGAGCGCAAGGTGTTGCTGGTCGTCATTCCCACCGGCACCGGCTGGATCGATCCGGAAGCGCTTGATACGGTCGAATATCTGCATGACGGCGATATCGCCAGCGTTGCCGTGCAATATTCCTATCTTTCCAGCTGGATCGCGCTTCTGACCGAACCGGATTACGGTGTGGAAACGGCGCGCGCGCTGTTTCAGGCCGTCTACGGTTACTGGACCACACTGCCGAAGGAAACGCGCCCGAAACTCTATCTGCATGGGCTGAGCCTCGGTTCGCTGAACTCGCAGAAATCATCCGATCTTTACGACGTGCTCTCCGACCCGTTCCAGGGTGCGCTGTGGAGCGGTCCGCCCTTTTCCAGCCCCACATGGCGCATGGCCACCAATGGGCGGGTGGCGGGTACGCCGGAATGGCTGCCGCGTTTCCGCGATTCCTCGGTCATCCGCTTCGCCAACCAATATACCACCGCGCATATGCCTGATGCGAAGTGGGGGCCGATGCGCATCGTCTATCTGCAATATGCCAGCGACCCGATCACCTTCTTCGAGGCCGCATCGCTTTACCGGCGACCGCAATGGATGGTTCATCACGGCCCTGACGTCTCCACATCCTTCCGCTGGTTCCCCGTCGTGACCCTGCTGCAACTCGGTCTTGATGTTGCCGCCGCCACCACGGCGCCGATCGGTTACGGCCATGTCTATGCGCCGGAGCACTATATCGATGCGTGGATGGAGGTAACCGCACCGCAGGGCTGGAATGCGGATGATATCCAGCGGCTCAAGATGTTGTTCAAGGCCCGCCGCGGCTCCACCGATCCGGCGTGACGCGACGGGCGTGTCGTTTCTGAGCGTCAGTCCTTCAGCGCGGCCACATGCTCGGCCACATAGGTTTCCAGCGAGCGCGGTGCGTGGCCGGTCAAAGTCTCGACATCACCGGTGACCGCCGACGTCCAGCCTTCGCGCACCGGATAGAAGATCGACGCGAGGAAGGCGGCGTAATCCTTCGGAACGCCAGCGCCGGTCAGAATGCCGATGAAAACATCGTCCGAAACCGCGCTATAGCCGACCGGCTTGCCGATGGCCTGCGAGATGATCGCGGCCGCCTCGCCGTAACCCAACGCTCTCGGCCCGGTCAGGTTGAACGCCTTATTGTCGAAAGCCGTCGAGGTCAGCGCTGACGCTGCACTGTCGGCGATATCGCGCACGTCGATGAAGCTCGACTTGCCCTCGCCTGCCGGCACGGCGATCTGGCCGTGTTCAATGCCGGCCTTCCAGTAGGTGTGGAAATTATCGGCAAACCAGTTGGGGCGCAGGATGACGTAAGGCGCGCCGGAAGCGATGATCTTCAGTTCCACCTGGCGATAGGGAATGGAGTCGTCGGCATCGACGCCGAAGACGCTGAGGAACACGATCTTCACCTTCCGGCGGGCAGCTTCCTCGACAACCGGCGTCAGCGCGTCGATTGCATCCAGACGCCCGCCAGCCAGGATCAGAAACAGACGATCAACGCCATCGAAGGCACCCGTGTAGGTCGAGGCGTCGGTATAATCGAAGCGCACCCCTTCCGCGCCTTCGGCTGCCTTGCCGGTGCGCGAGGCCGCTTTCACGCTTTCGCCCTTGGCCAGAAGCGCCTTTACCAGCGGCGTGCCGATGGTGCCGGTGGAACCGATTACGAGTATCTTGCCAGTCATCTCAAATCTCCGTAGTATCCAATAGAAACCATGTTTCGAAAACATACGTACTGCGTATTCGAAATCAGGAAAAGAGAGCACTTTCCGGTTATTTGGTATCCTCAAGGAAACCGACCCGGCCTTTTGAGAACGGGATGAGACCCATGGAACATGTCTATGACGTTTACGAGGATCGCTGCCCCACACGCATGGTGCTGGACAGGATCGCTGACAAATGGGCGTTGCTGATCCTAGACAAGCTGCGGGTGGACTCGGTGCGCTTCAACCTGCTGCGGCGGGAAATCAAGGGCATTTCGCAGAAGGTTCTGTCGCAGACGCTGAAAAAGCTCGAGCGCGACGGCCTGATTTCGCGGCAGGCCTTTCCGACGGTGCCGGTCACGGTCGAATATTCCCTGACGCCGCTCGGGCGCACGCTGACCGACACGGTTGCGGCACTCGCCCACTGGGCGGAGGGCAATATGGACGCGGTGCTGGCGGCGCAGAAGGCTTATGACGAGAGGGGTGGGTAGGGTAAGGCAGACCCCCGCCTTCCTGATTCCTGTGCTTGTCAAAGGGATGAGGGAGACGAGAGCATCGCGCGCACTCGTCCACCTTTCGCCCTGCCACACCCTCCAACGCCTACCGCGAAATCCGCGTGGAAAGAATGATCGACGATAGCGTGCGTTCCACACCGTCCAGCGCGCCGATCCTGTCGATCAACCGGTCAAGGTCCAGAATGGAAGGTGCTGCCAGAATGGCGATCAGGTCGAAAGTGCCGCTGACCGAATGCAGCGTTGTCACCTCCTTGATGGCGGTGAGCGCCGCCGTCACGCCGGGCAGCGCCTTTGGCCCGATGGTGATCAGCACATGGGCGCGCACCAGCCCGGAAAGATAGCTTTCCGAAAGCCTCAGGCCATAACCGGCGATCACCCCTTCGGCCTCGAGCCGCTCGATGCGGGCCTGCACGGTGGTGCGCGAAAGGCCGAGTTTGCGGGCCAGTTCCGCCACCGGCATGCGGGCGTTTTCGGAAAGCAGGGCGAGCAGCGCCCGGTCCTTGTCGGCAATCGTCATAATGACCAATCCTGTCGTCTAATTGTCCAATATTAACCCGCTATCCGCACATAGTGAAGCTGCGAATCGTCCAAAAAAGCTGGCATTCTGTCTATGAAGCGCATCCGGTGCGCAGAGGCATATAAATTTACTGCGGGGAACAAAAACATGAAAAACATCGTCGTCATCGGCGCGGGCAATATCGGTTCAGCCATCGCCTGGATGCTGGCTGTCACCGGCGATTATCGCATCACGGTTGCCGATCGCTCGGCAGACCAGCTGACGAATGTGCCGGCGCATGAGCGCGTCGATACTGAAATCGTCGACATTGGCGACCGTCCGGCGCTGGAAGCGCTGTTGAAAGGCAAGTTCGCCGTGCTTTCCGCCGCCCCCTTCCACCTGACGGCGGGCATTGCGGAAGCTGCGGTTGCCGTCGGCACGCATTATCTCGATCTGACTGAAGACGTCGAATCCACCCGCAAGGTCAAGGCACTGGCGGAAACGGCTGAGACCGCGCTCATTCCACAATGCGGCCTCGCCCCCGGTTTCATTTCCATCGTCGCCGCAGATCTCGCTGCCCGGTTCGACAAGCTGGACAGCGTGCGCATGCGTGTCGGCGCGCTGCCGCAATATCCGTCCAATGCGCTCAACTACAACCTCACCTGGAGCACGGACGGGCTGATCAACGAGTATATCGAGCCCTGCGAAGCCATCGTCGAAGGCCGCCTCACCGCCGTTCCGGCGCTGGAAGAGCGCGAGGAGTTCTCGCTCGACGGCGTGACCTATGAGGCCTTCAACACCTCGGGCGGCCTCGGCACGCTATGTGCGACGCTGGAAGGCAAGGTGCGGACGATGAATTACCGCACCATCCGTTATCCCGGCCATGTCGCGATCATGAAGGCGCTTTTGAACGACCTCAACCTGCGCAACCGCCGCGATGTGCTGAAGGACCTGTTCGAAAACGCCCTGCCCGGCACCATGCAGGACGTGGTCATTGTCTTCGTCACCGTCTGCGGCACCCGCAACGGCCGTTTCCTGCAGGAAACCTATGCCAACAAGGTCTATGCGGGCCCCGTTTCCGGCCGGATGATGAGCGCAATCCAGATCACCACCGCAGCCGGCATCTGCACCGTTCTTGATCTGCTTGCGGAAGGCGCCCTGCCGCAGAAGGGGTTTGTCCGGCAGGAAGAAGTCGCCCTGCCGAAATTCCTGGAAAACCGGTTTGGAAGATATTACGGCGCGCATGAGCCGCTGGCCCGGGTTGGGTGAGTTAAGGGGAGCAATCGGCCCCGACACCGTCATCCTCGGGCTCGTCCCGAGGATCTGCTAACGTCTCACGAAATCGATAGGTCGCAGATGCTCGGGACAGGCCCGAGCATGACGGCGAGCGGCGGAATGCCGCACCCAAATCACGTCCCGCAAAAGGTCCGAAACACCTTCTCATCGCTCATCGGCGGCTGCATGTAGACGAAATTGTCCGGCCGTTCCTCAAATGGCGTGGCAATCGCCGCCAGCATGGCGTGGAACGGTTCGAAATCGCCGTCCTCCACCGCCGCCTCGATCAGTTCCTCGATGCGGTGGTTGCGGGGAATGATGGCCGGGTTGACGGCGAGCATCGCCCGCGACCTCTCGGAGGCAGAAACTTCTTCCCGCCCGGCCCGCTCCCGCCAGCGTGCAAGCCATCCATCCGCCGCCGCGATATCGATGAACATGCCGCGAAACGGCTCGGCATCGCCCTCTACCGCGTGGGAAAGACGCCGGAAGGTCAGCGTATAATCGGCTTCCGATGCCTGCATCAGCGAAAGAAGCGCCTGCACCAGCTCTATATCGCCCTCCTCTTCGCCCGTCAGCCCGAGCTTTTCTCGCATGCCGGCAAGCCAGCGCTTGGGAAAGGCGGCCGCGAAATCAGCGAGCACGGCGTTTGCGAGTTCGGCTGCTTTCTCCACTTGAGGGTCAAGCAGCGGCAACAGGCATTCCGCCAGCCTTGCAATGTTCCATTGGGCGATGCCCGGCTGGTTGTTGAAGGCGTAGCGCCCCTGTGCGTCGATGGAGGAGAACACCTTGTTCGAATTGTATTCGTCAAGGAAGGCGCAGGGACCGAAGTCTATCGTCTCGCCGGAGATCGCCATATTGTCGGTATTCATCACGCCGTGGATGAAGCCAACCATCATCCAGCGGGCGATGAGTTCGCACTGCCTCTGGGCGATGCCCTGCAACAGGGCGAGATAGGGATTGTCCGCGTTTTTCACTTCGGGATAGTGGCGGTCGATCACATAATCCGCGAGATTTCTGATCCCCTCTTCATCCTCGCGCGCGGCGAAGAACTGGAAGGTGCCGACCCTGATATGGCTTGCCGCAACACGGGTGAAAACCCCGCCCGGCAGACCCACCTCGCGCTGCACCCTGTCACCGGACAGGACGGCGGCGAGCGCCCTTGTCGCGGGAATGCCGAGCGCGAACATTGCCTCGGAGACGACATATTCGCGTAGCACCGGGCCGAGCGCTGCGCGCCCGTCGCCCCTTCGCGAAAACGGCGTCGGGCCGGAGCCCTTCAACTGGATATCGCGGCGTTTTCCGTTTTTGTCGATGACTTCACCGAGAAGAATGGCGCGGCCATCGCCGAGCTGCGGCACGAAACCGCCGAACTGGTGGCCGGCATAGGCCATGGCCAGCGGCTCGGCCCCTTGCGGCACCACATTGCCGGAAAAGATCGCCGCCAGCCTTTCGTCGTCGAGGCCTGAGACGTCGAGAAGAAGCTCGTCTGCCAGCGCGCGGTTGAAGGCGATGAGGCGTGGCGCCTTCACCGGCGTCGGCAATACGGCGGCGCTGAACCTTTCCGGCAGGCGGGCATAGGAATTGTCGAATGTGATCACGGGTAAACTCCCTGCTTTTGCCTGATATGGCGCTTTTTCCGCCCGGTTGCGAGGGGTGAATAGCCACAATTACGGGAAGCCGCAGCGAAGTTTGGAAAAATCAATTTGAACTACAGGTATATTTAAACATACAAACATCCAATGAATGAGCCGCAGTGCAAGCAGGATAAATTCGTGCCAGAGTTCCCCTATGACGACAGTGAAATGGGCGAGGCCATCCGCCGCTTCGACTGGGCGTCGACAAGCACGGGACCGATAGAGACATGGCCGGTATCGCTCAAAGCCACCGTGCAAATGATCCTAAAACAAGGTCATGCGATCTGCCTGTTCTGGGGTCCTGACCTGAACATCATCTATAACGATGCCTACCGGCCGCTTCTGGGGCTGAAGGAACAGGATGCGCTCGGCAAGCCGTTTCACATTCTCTGGTCCGATGTCTGGGACGATGTCAAACCGTTCGTGGACGCAGCCCTTTCAGACAGGGGCACATTTGCCGAGGACTTGCACCTCGTCATGGAGCGCAACGGCTATCCCGAGGACACCTATTGGACCTTTTCCTACAGCCCGCTTTATGACGATGCAGGCAAGGTGGCTGGATTGATCAACATCACGGTGGATACCACGAACAGCGTCCAGAGCCGCAGCCGGGAAGAGGTTCTGCGGCGCGAACTCGTCCACCGGGTCAAGAATACGATGGCGATCACTACGGCGGTCGTCAGCGCCACCCTGCGCCACTCGCAGACACTTGAGGATGCGCGCGACACCATCAAAAGGCGTATCGCAGCACTCGGCAACGCCCAGAACCTCATTCACGCTTCGGGAAAGGGGGCCAGCATCTCCGCGCTTGTCCGCGATTCCGTTTATCCGCATCTTGACGACAAGGCGCGCGTAACGATTTCCGGACCGGACATGGAAATCGCGCCGCAACAGGCGCTGGGCCTGTCTCTGGCCATTTATGAACTGGCCACCAATGCGCTGAAATATGGCGCACTTTCCAACGAGAGCGGCAAAATCGAAATCGTGTGGACGCTGGACGAGGATGACCACTTCGAACTGCGCTGGCGCGAGACGGACGGACCTGCGGTCAGGACGCCGACGCGTACGGGTTTCGGCTCGCGGCTGACCAACCAGATCGTTGCGGCTTACTTCTCCGGCGAAGGCCGCACCTTCTATCATCCAGACGGGCTGCTGTTCGAGCTGGATGGCAAATACGAGGCTGGCGACGGTGAAACCTCTGGCGGTTGAACTTTCTTTCGTCCCATTCGTTGCGTTTCCTGAACCAAAGTAGCCGCAACGAAAGGAACGGGAATGACCGTCGTTGAAGCCGTAGCCGCCGAGCCGGAAAGCGCAATCCGCATCCTGCACACCGATCTGCCTGTTAACGCCACTTTCCATGTGTGGCTGAAGGCGAAAAAACCGGCGGAACCCGGCGCCGTCTCCTTTTCCAATGCGAATGGAAAATTCGCTGAGGTTTCAAGCCTCAACACGGAAGAGTTCGGATTTAGAATCTATCAGGTGTTCGGCGGCGGCCATGTGGAACTGAGCTACGACACCGTTACCACAGCCGTTTCCGTCATCTACTGGTTCACCGCCGCCGACGTGCTGGAAACCGGCATAACCGTCGTCCATACCAAGCCGGACAATGCCGCACCGGAATTGCCTGACAGCTACCACTTCCGCCCGCCCTTCGGCTGGATGAACGATCCGAACGGCTTTGGCCGGTTCGAAGGCCGGCCGCATCTGTTCTACCAGCATTATTCACACGGGCTGCGCTGGAACACCATGCATTGGGGCCACGCGGTTTCCTCCGACTACCTGCGCTGGCGGCATCTGCCGATCTTCCTCTTCCCTTCCGAGGACCTGACGACGCGGCCGGACAAGCGCGGCGGCGCCTATTCCGGCTCGACCATTCCTTTGGTCGAAGGTTCGGGCATCCGCGTGTTCTTCACCGAGCAGGTGCAGGATCGCATTCCCGAACAGCAGATCCAGCTCACCGCCACTTCTTCCGATCTCATCATGGCCGGACAGGCCGAAGTCATTCTCGGCCATCGTCCGGACGGACAGGGGCTGACGCCGGATTTCCGCGATCCTTACGTCTTTCGCGGCCCGGATGGACTTTGGAAAATGCTGCTCGGAAGTCAGAGCGACGGTGGCGGCGTCATCCTGCTTTACGAGACGCTGGACCCGACGGCGGCGTCAGGCTGGACCTATGTGGGCAAGCTTTGGGTGGAAACGCGCTACAAGACCACTGCCATTGAATGCCCCTGCCTTCTGCCCCTCGACGGCCCGGCCAATGCCCGCTCCACGCGCTGGGTTCTGGTCTATGGGCTGATGCATTCCGAAGACCCTGAAACCGGCCGCAAGAACCTGACCATGGCAGATGTCGGCTGGTTCGACGGCAAGACTTTCACCAAGGAATTCGGGCAGGAGCTGGATTTCGGCACCGACAATTACGCCTTCCAGGCGTTTCTGGATGGCGACAGCATCATCGGCATCGGCTGGCTCGCCAATTGGGCGGATGCCAATCCGGAGATCGATTTCCCGACATCCATGACGCTGCCGCGCCGGATCCACTATTCGAACGGCGAGCTACTGACCCCGCCCATCGGTGCGGCGGAAAGCCTGCGAAGCCATATTGTCGATCGCACGCGGCTGGCGGCCGGTGAGCGCGTCACCTTCATCAACGGTGCGGTGGAGATGCTGATCGAGCTTGCCTCGCCCGGCGCACCGTTCGAGCTGGTGCTCGATCATCCCGTGGTCACACTGGGCCTCGTCGCCGATGAAACGGGTTTGTGGATCCGCCACGAGGACGGGCGCGATGGCCCCTCGCCGCATTATATCGCCAGAGGAGCACGGGCCTCGCACATCCGCGTCTTTCTGGACTACGGATCCATCGAGGTGTTCGCCAACCGGGGCCGGTATGTGGGCACAAAACGCATAGAGGGTTTCGAACCCGTGCGTTCGGCGCTTCTCAAGGCCGCGCCGGGGGCTGTAGTGCATGCCACCAGCTGGGCGCTGCGTCCGTGAGGAACCTTTTGGCGGATCTGCTGTTGATAAGCAGCAACCGCTCAAAGGAGAAACGGCATGACAAAAATCAGCGATTCCCGCGATCCCATCCTGTTTCCGACAGAAGCCAACGAAAACAAGGCCGAGAAAAAACGCGCGGGCAAGGGTGTCGTCATCATCATCGGCGCGATCGCGATCATGGCTTTCGTGGTTTATCTGGCGGCGATCACCATCGCCACCACGCAATCTTAACCGCGCATACGCCGCAGAGGCGTCAGCGCTGTGCGCTTCGCAAGCCGCGGGTTGTCAGGATCGCCAGCAGCGAGACGATGACACCCAGCCCATAGAGATAGACCATCGGCATCGTCACATCCGCACGATCGATCTGCAAAACGAGATCGCTCGCGGCAGCGACGGTGCCGCTTGCACCCGCACCGGCCGCGGCACCCAGCGTCGCGACCGTAGGCAGCAGCGCGCCGGTCATCTTGCGCTCCTCGTCCGGCGCGGCTTCCATGGCCGCCTGGCTGATGCCTGCCCAGGACATGCCGAAAGCCGAACCGATCAATATCTGCCCGATCAGCATTTCCGGCCAGTTCCCCGTCGCCAGCCCAAGCCCGAGCAGCGCACAGCCCGGCACCATCTGGTAGGGTCCGTAATGCAGGCAAAGCTCCCGCAGGCGGCCCGAACGCAGGCTGCCGATCAGCATTGCCACGAAGCTCCAGGCAAGCGGCATCGTCACGACAATAAAACCGGCGAAGGTCGGCTCATGGTGCCAGAGATTGATGGCGACATAAGCGAGATAGACGCTGCCGAGTGCATGGGCATAGGACATCAGGAACAACACCCAGAAACCGCTGCCAAGTACCGTTTTCAACCGGAAGGAATCCCTGGGGAACAGGCCGGTGGAAGGCCGGGTGCCCGCCTTCAGAGATGCCCACAACAGTGCCGCACCGACCAGCAGCGACATGATGCGCAGGCCAGTATCCTCAAAGGCGGAGGGTGCGGAGAAGGCCAATGCGCCGACGAGGCAAAGGAGCAGCGGCACCAGCGGCTTTCGCGAGGTCGCGACCGACCGTTCCGCCGAGACCGCAATCGCCGTGTAGGCCAGCAGCAGCACGATCAGCGGCGCAGACAGCAGGAATGTGGCGCGCCAGGAGATGTGCTCCGTGGCAAACCCGCCGGTGAGCGGCCCGACGAAGGACGCGACCGCCCAGATGGCCGCCTCGATGGCAAAGACCTTCGGCAGCAGAGCCGAGCGAAAGCCGGCGGGTATGAGACTGTAACACACGGCCACGATCAGGCCATCGGCAAGTCCCTGCAACGCCCGGCCGATGACGACCCATAAAAAGCTGTCAGCAAGCGCCGACATGACGGAGCCGAAGGAAAAGATAAGGCAGCACAGGAATAGAACGCTGCGTGCGCCAAAACGCTCGCGAAACAGAACGGCAGTGACACCGCCTGCCACGGAACCGACGAAGTATAGGCTGTAGGCCCAGCTATAGAAGGCCGCGCCGCCAATCTCGCGCACCGCGACCGGCAGGGCCGTGACTACTGCAAACTGGTTGAAGGCATGCAGGCCGATACCGGAGGAAATGACGGTCAGAAGCGAGAGGTTCGCCCCACCAAGCAATTCCGACCAGCTATTTTTCTCCGTCATTTCCATACTCGTCAAAGCCGTATCCTTTCCATTTTTGCGATACGGCGGGCAAACTAGAACCTCAAGCACCATTGAGGTCAAGGTGCCTTTTCACCTATTCCGCTCGAGCGAACTTGCAGGCATCAGGAACCCTCTGCCTCCCCGGTCGTTTGCGCAATGACCAGACAGAAAGGATACCACCATGGACCGCAAGAAAATCACACCTCTCAACGAAGACGCCATGGACGAGGAACTGCTCGATCTCGATATCGACGCCCTTCCGGCAAAGGGAGAAATTCCGCAGTCCATCGAACATGAAATCGAGGAAGAAGAGGCCGAGAGCGAGGACGACCCCTATCAGGAAAGCGACGAGGCCCTTCCCGATGACGAGGAAGAGCGCGTGATCGACCGCAATCCCTCACGCGAAGGCGGTGCGTTCGACGAGGTTTAGGGACTGGCGGCGGGGCGGGATGCGGCCGTCAGTGGGCCTTCGCAGGCTTGTGGGCGGCCTTTTCGACGCCTGCCGCTAGATCATCGAGGATCGGGCAATCCGGCCGGTGGTCGCCGCCGCAGCAATGGGCAAGGTGGGACAGCGTCTTCACCATGCCCTTCATCTCGGCAATCTTCTGTTCGAGATCGGCGATATGTACAAGCGCAATGTCCTTCACCGCCGAACTCTCGCGGCTCTTGTCCTGCCAGAGTTTCAGGAGCGTTTCGGTCTCCTCCAGCGAAAAGCCAAGCGTGCGCGCGCGCTTGATAAAGCGGAGATTATGCACGTCCTGCTCGCCATAAACCCGGTAGTTGTTGCCGGTGCGGGCGGCGGGGGTGATGAGGCCGATCTGCTCGTAATAACGGATCATCTTGGCGGAAACGCCGGATGCATCCGAAGCCTGTCCGATATTCATAACGCCACTTCCCTGGGGCGACCTCGCCCGTTTATAGCTACTATGTAAGGATTCCCATCATGGGAAGGTCAAGGGATAACGACATTTTTTATCGCACACACAATCGTGAGTGCCTGGGCAATGCTCTGAATTCGATGGTTACGCCGCCACACGTCTGGCGAGATAAATCGTCGCCCCACCGCAATCGGGATCGTTGACGATGTGGTCGAGAAGTCGAAACCCGTGCGCGGCAAGCAGGCTTTCATATTCTTCGCGAGCGAGGCTGGCATGGTAAAGCGGCTTTCCCTGAAGGGTCCCCGTCGCTTCCCCGTGTGCCGGCCCGGCCGTAAACATCAGTGCGGCGCCGTCATTGGCGTGCTGCCGGAAAATACCGAACATGCGGCGCTGATCGTCGGCCTTCAGATGGAAAAAACTATGCCAGGCAATCAACCCGTCGAAACGGCAACTCAAAACGAGTTCACGCATATCGGCAACCACCCAGCGCTTTTCCGGAAATCTGGTGCGGCAAATTTCTATCAGGGGATATGACGTATCGATGCCCGTCACATCATATCCGTTGCCGATGAAGTAGCCGGCAATCGGTTCGCCTGAACCGCAACCGATATCGAGGATGGATCCGCCCTGCGGCAAAAGCGACGTGAACCTATCCAGCCAGGGTTTTTCGGCAAGGGAACGACCGCGCAGCCTGTCGAAATCGGCCCCATGGTCGTTGTAGAGCTTGATCACATCGTTGGAGGCATCCACCATGTCCGCTTTTCCTTGGGGCTGGACGGCCGTATAATCATCTGTGCACCGCCAGCCGGGCAATATCGCGCAGGAAGGCGTCGCGCACTGCGGGGCCGAGCGGTTCAGTCGAGGGCTTGTCGGCAACGCGAAGCCTTGCGAAGACGATGTGCTGGCCTTCGCGCTCCGCCCAGCCGACGAACCAGCCGAAGGGGCGGCTGCGGTCGGGGTTGCCTTTTTCGTCGCGCATGAAGCCCGTGCCGGTCTTGCCGTGCACGCTCCAGCTCTCCGGCGCGTCAAACACCGGCACGATCGCCCGCGTCTTCGCCTGCGCGTCGCGCGAAACCGGCAGATTTCCGGCCAGAAGGCGGCGGATGAAGCCCACCTGCTCGACCGGGGAAACGGTCAGGGAAGCGCCGAGCCAGGAATGGGTGAGACCGTTATTCTTGCCGGGTTCACCGGATACATCGGCATTGCCGTAACCCAGACGTTTCACATAGGCGGCAAATTTTTCCGGGCCGAGGCGGCGGGTGAGTTCGCGCGAATACCACAGCACCGAATCCTGCTCCCATATGGTCGGATCAACCGTCTTGCGGTCCTGCGCGCGGGCCTCCGTGCCAGGTTTCCAGTCCCATGCGGGGGTCTTGTCATCCAGCAGGATGCCGGCGTCATAACCGATCAGGGCCAACGGTACCTTGAAGGTGGAGGCCGGCGCCACGCGCTGATCGCAGGCGCCCTGCTGGTTGATGACAGCGCCGGTCTCGATGGAGGTGACCAGCGTGCATTCAAAAGCCTGCGATTGCTGTGCGGAGGCGGAAAGCGGCAGAATACCCTGAAGGGCAATGCACGAAAGAACGATGGCGGGCAGCCGATAGCGCATGCGTTTTGATGTCCCTCGTCCGCATTTTGCGGATCATATGCCGGAATGGATGAACGGCGGCCCTTGTTTCAGGCATGCCGTTCTTCCGAAACATGCCTTAAGAAAACGATGGGGCAGGAATAGGACCAACACGAAAATTGGCGACTTCCGTCAGCTATTCTCTTTTTCGCCCGCCGTCTCACCCACTGTGAGCGGCCAGTCCACCACATAATCCTCGAAATCGTCAACCTCCACGTCCAGCTCGTTGACGGTGCGGCCGCGCGCGGAAATGCCGGCCTGATGCACCGTGTTCACGTCGCCGGAGACGAGATAGTGCCACCAGTACAGGTCCTTGCCATCGCGTACCAGCGCGTAGGCGCAGGTGGGCGGCAGCCAGCCGATTTCGTGCACCTTTTTCAAATCCAGCTGGATACAGTCCGGCACGGTGGCGCGGCGGTTCTCATAGTCGGAACACCGACAGCTTTCACCGTCAAGCAGCTGACAGCGGACCGACGTGAACACCACTTCGCCGGTGTCCCAATCTTCCAGCTTGTTCAGACAGCACAGGCCGCAGCCGTCGCACAGGCTTTCCCATTCCTGGCCACTCATCTCTTCAAGTGATTTGGTTTTCCAGAACGGCGCGTCATTCATCGTTAACATTTCCGTTCCATTTTGATCTCTTGGAGGGCAAGGTTTAACCGATCCCTAATCCTTAATATCGTATCGCCAAGGGCTGGTTTGTACGATATTTTAGCATTTTGGCGAGTGGCAAAGGGTCATTGACCCGCGAGAGGCCGCCGCGTCAAGCAATTCCAGCAGAACCATGTCATGGTTTTGCGTCCGGAATTGGATGAAGCACAGAAACATTGACAATCCGCGTTGCGTTGAACAGGAAAACATCGCCAGGTGCAGGAAGAAAAAGACGATAAAAACAGTCGCAAAAAGCGGCACATCCTGCTGAGAATCGATAGCTTTATCGACTCCGGCCTGTGGACGGTTGCGGCAAGGCTGGTGGATTTCTGGGAAGACGTCACCATTGCCTCGCGCAAACTGCATGTGCGCGGCTGGAAGAAGCTTCTCGTCAACCTGACCTGCGACGCGCTGACCTTCGGAACGGCCGGCTGTGTCGTGCTTCTGGCGCTTGCCATGCCCGCCTTTGAGGAAACCAAGAAGGACTGGCGCTATCGCGGCGATTTTGCCGTGACCTTCCTTGACCGTTACGGCAACACCATCGGCCATCGCGGCATCATCCATGAGGATTCCGTCCCGATCGACCAGATGCCGGATCATTTCATCAAGGCGGTTCTGGCCACCGAAGACAGGCGTTTCTTCGACCATTTCGGCATCGATTTCATCGGCCTTGCCCGCGCCATGAGCGAGAATGCCCGCGCCGGCGGCGTGGTGCAGGGCGGCTCGACGCTGACGCAGCAGCTTGCCAAGAACCTGTTCCTTACCAATGAGCGCTCGCTGGAGCGCAAGATCAAGGAAGCCTTCCTCGCGCTGTGGCTCGAGGCCAACATGTCGAAGAAGGAAATCCTCAGCCTCTATCTTGACCGCGCCTATATGGGCGGCGGCACGTTCGGGGCGGCAGCGGCGGCGCAATTTTACTTCGGCAAGAACCTGACCGATGTCACGCTTGCCGAATCCGCCATTCTCGCCGGCCTGTTCAAGGCGCCGGCCAAATACGCACCGCATGTCAACCTGCCCGCCGCACGTGCGCGCGCCAACACCGTGCTTTCCAACCTGGTGCAGAGCGGGCTGATGACCGAGGGTCAGGTGATCGGCGCGCGGCGCAATCCAGCCACCGTCATCGACCGCGCCGATGTGAAAGCCCCGGATTATTTCCTCGACTGGGCGTTTGACGAGGTACAGCGGCTGGCGGCGCAGGGCAGGTTCAAGGACCATACCGTCGTCGTGCGCACCACCATCGATACCGGGCTGCAACAGGCAGCCGAGCAGGCGATGGAAATGGAGCTGCGCGAGTATGGCGAGGGCTACCGCGTCAAGCAGGGCGCGATGGTGATGATCGAAAACGGCGGCGCGTTGCGCGCCATGGTCGGCGGGCGTGACTACGGCGAAAGCCAGTTCAACCGCGCGACGGCGGCGCTGCGCCAGCCGGGATCCTCCTTCAAGGTCTATACCTACTCGGCCGCCATGGAAAAGGGCATGAAGCCGGAGACGCTGATTTCCGACGCGCCCGTGACCTGGCGCGGCTGGTCGCCGCAGAATTATGGCCGCTCCTACGCGGGCAAGGTGACGTTGCAGGTGGCGCTTGCCAAATCCTACAACACCGTGCCGGTGCGTCTCGCCAAAGACGTGCTCGGCACGCAGGTGATCGTCGACACCGCCAAGGCGATGGGCGTCGCCACGCCACTGCGCAGCGACAAGACCATTCCGCTCGGCACATCGGAACTGACGGTTCTCGATCAGGCGACGGCCTATGCCGTGTTCCCGGCCGATGGCATGCAATCGCGCCGCCACGGCATCGAGCAGGTGCTGGATTACGAGGGCAAGGTTCTCTACGATTTCGGCCGTGACGAGGAGCCTGCCAAGCGGGTGCTTTCCGAAGAGGCCAATTCGAAGATGAACCAGATGCTGGTGACCATTCCCGTGATGGGAACGGCCCGGCGCGGCGCACTCGAAAACGGCATCGTTTCCGGCGGCAAGACCGGCACGTCGCAGGCTTACCGCGACGCCTGGTATGTGGGCTTCACCGGCAACTACACCACGGCGGTCTGGTTCGGAAACGACGATTTCACGCCGATGAACAACATGACCGGCGGCGCGCTTCCCGCCATGACCTTCAAGCGGCTTATGGACTACGCCCATCAAGGCATGGAGCTTCGCCCCATTCCCGGCATCCAGAACCCGCTGCCGACTGGCGCGCGCCCGCAGCCTTCGGCCCAGGTCGCTGCCGCATCCGCCACTGCTGCACCCGCCATGCCGGCACTTACCCGCCCACGCTCGCTCTCAGCCGAAGCAACCCGCGTCATCCGTTCCATCGCCAAGAAGATGAAGGAAGCCGCGCCTTTGACTGTCACGACGCAGAAGGTTGCGGATGCGTCGTTGCGGGATGGCCCGGGGGATGCGGCCCGGCGGTGACGGCTTGGCAACCTTGGCTCATAATGCTGAAGGCGTTTTTCCCTCCAGATTGCTGCCTGCACTCGGCTTTAGAAAAATCCACATTTGGTGCTTGACCTCAATCGTGGTTGAGGTTGCACAGTCCGGTTGCAAGAAAGCGAATGCCCGAAAGGCGCAGCGCTAGGCAATTGAGGACAGGAAATGGTGAAAGTAAAAGCATTGTTCGAGACGCATTTGACGGTTTCGAACCTGGAACGCTCGGTTGAGTTTTATCGTAATGTTGTCGGTCTGGAGCTGGCACAACGATTCCCTGAACGGAATGTGGCGTTCTTCTGGACCGGCGAACGTGGGCATTCGATGCTTGGCCTATGGTCCATCCATTCCGCACCCATCAATATGAGACTGCACATCGCCTTCAGCGTCGATTTTGATCAGCTTCTCGCCGCACCGGACTATCTACGCCGAAACGGCGTAACTCCGCTCGGTTTTGACGGCGAAAAGGAGATCGACGAGCCCGTCGTCTTTCCATGGATGCCGGCAGCCAGCGTCTATTTCAAGGATCCCGACGGCCACTCGCTGGAATATATCGCGTTTCTTGGCGGCGAAGCAAAACCGCAGATTCCGCGCGTGTTGAACTGGAGCGAATGGCAGACTATTTGATCTGCCTCAGGAAAGAAGCGCCGCCCGTGCTGTTTCCACCACATGGGCGGTGAGCGTGCCGAGGCGTTCAGCGGCGAGCCGATTGACCTGCCAGTAAAGCGGGATATCGAGCGGCGTGCCGGGAACGACTTCCACAAGCCGCCCCGCCTGGAGGTGCTCTCCCACCAGCTGCACCGGATTGAGGCCCCAGCCCATGCCGGCAAGACTTGCCTTCACGAAACCGTCGGTCGAGGGCAGCCAATGGGTGGGATAGGATATATCCTCACCCAGCGCTTTTTTGATCCAACTGGCCTGCAGCCTGTCCTTCTGGTTGAAGGTAAGCCCCGGCGCGCGGGCAAGCGTGGCGGGCGTGACGCCATCGGAGAAATGGCGCGCCATGAAAGCAGGGCTGGCGGTGGCGTGATATCTGAGCACGCCGAGAGCCAAGACCCGGCAGCCCTGTACAGGCTTGGCATGGGCGGTGACGGCGGCGAGCACCCTGCCCCCGCGCAGCCATTCCACCGTATGGTCCTGATCGTCCACCGCGATGTTGACGAGATAGTCGCTGCCACCGGTGAATTTCGAAACCGCGTCGAGAAACCATGTGCCGAGACTATCGGCATTGGTGGCAATGTTGAGCGTGACACGCTCCGCCGCCGCGCCCGCTTCCGAAAGAACCGGAAGCTGCCGGAACAGTTCGCTTTCCAGCATGCCGACGTGGTCCATGTGCCTGCAGAGCCATTCGCCCTTTTCCGTCGCCACGCAAGGATTACCGCGCACGATCAGCACCACGCCGAGGCGCTCCTCCAGCTGCTTGATGCGCTGGGAAACGGCCGAGGGCGTGACACACAGCACCTGTGCCGCCTTCTCAAAGCTGCCGGTCTGGGCCACGAGCGCCACGGCGCGCATGGAAGGATAGTCCAGCATCAAAGGCCTCCTTGTAAAGGTTGATATGGGCGTGGTGGGCGGGAAGCGGCCGGGCAGTAGCAGTAGCCGTAGCACTCTCCTCTTCCTTCATTCCTGTGCTTGTCACAGGAATCCAGCCAGACCAAGTCCTTGGGCTGAAACGACTCTTCCGCCGCGCAGACGCGCGTCGACTGGATTCCCGCGACGAGCACAGGAATGAGGGTCAGGCGAGGTGCCGGCACATGAAACCGCCCTGTCGCATCGTTTTTGCCCGTCATTAGTTTTACTTACTTGAACTGAGTTTGTTTAATTTGATTAAACCATGTGAGGGAAATATCAAAGCACTCGGTCTGGAAGCGGTGGCATCATCCATCCGCACAGGCAGAGACAAAAAGGCAGCAGCCAGCACATGGACATTCAGATCTTCTTCACCGGCCTGACGATGGGTCTCAGCCTCATCGTTGCCATCGGCGCCCAGAATGCTTTCGTTCTGAAGCAGGGGCTGGCGCGCTCCCATGTTTTTGCCGTCTGTGCCACCTGCGCGATTTCCGATGCGCTGCTGATCACCGTCGGCGTCTTCGGTTTTCAGCGGATAAGCGCCGTCATGCCGGCGCTCGATCCCATCATGCGGTATGCCGGTGCGGCGTTTCTCATCTGGTATGGCGCGAAAAGCCTACATTCGGCCCTGCGTTCATCGGAGGTGCTTTCGGTGGCGGAAAGGCGGGAGGCGAGCCTGTGGCAGACGCTTGCCATTTGCCTGGCGCTGACCTTTCTCAACCCGCATGTCTATCTCGATACCGTCGTGTTGCTCGGCACCATCTCCACGCAATTTCCCGGCTTTGAAAAAACCTTCGCGGCGGGTGCCGCCACCGGCTCCCTGCTGTTCTTCTTTTCGCTGGGTTACGGCGCGCGCTGGCTGCGCCCGATCTTCGAAAAGCCGTCCGCCTGGCGCATCCTCGAAGGGGTTATCGCCATCACCATGTGGGCCATCGCCTTCAAGCTGGTCATGGGCGCCTAAAGCGGAGGGGTATCTCCCTCTCCAAGGTCCCAGTAGAGCCCGGCCATGATGGCAAGCGCCTCGCGGGCAATCTCTTTCGGCAGATGTTCGTTCGGCGCATGCTGCGAGCAGCCGGGATAAGAATGCGGCACCCAGATGGTGCGCAGTTTCAGTATATCGGCAAAGATATCGTTGGGCAGCGATCCGCCCAGATTGGGAAGAAGTGCCGGTTTCTTGCCCGTCGTGCGGGCAATGGAGCTCAGCGTGAAGCCGACCCATGGGTCCTGCGGATCGAGCCGGGTGGCGCGGAAAATCTCGTCGCCGGCGGGTGCGATCCGCACCATGCTGAACCCCTGCCGGTCGAGATGGCGGCGGATGGCGGGCAGCACCGCTTCCGGATCGATGCCGACAACGAAGCGCAATTGCAGCCGCGCCCATGCCCGTGGCGGAATGGCGTTGACGGGCGCGCGCGGATTTCCTGTCTCGAAGGCCAGCACCTCCAGCGCACACCAGCCGAACACACGTTCGGCGGTGGAAAGGCCGGGCTCGCCCCAGTCAGGATCGATTTTCGGACCATCCGGGCCGCCATCGATCTCGCAATCGGCAAGCGCATCACGCACCGCCTGCGGCAGTTCTTCCGGCACCAGTTCGGGCACCCGGATCTGCCCGGATGGGCCAACGAGGCTTGCCATGGCATGCGCCAGCTGCACGCCGGGATTGGACAGCGCCCCGCCCCAATTGCCGGAATGATGGCCCCCTTCCCGCGCCTCGATCACCAGATCGAAGGTAATGCCGCCGCGCGCACCGAGAAAAACTGTCGGCCGCTCCGCATTCAGGCGCGGGCCGTCGGAAGCGATCAGAAGATCGGCTTTCAGCCGCTCGCCATAGTGCCGGCAAACTTCCCTCAGGCCGGGAGAACCCCTCTCCTCGCCCATCTCGATCAGATATTTGGCGTTGAACCCAAGTCTTCCGCGCGTCTCCAGCACCGCTTTCAGCGCCGCCATGTTGACCGAATGCTGCCCCTTATTGTCGGCGGTGCCGCGCCCGTACCACCTGCCATTGCGCTCGGACATCACGAAAGGCGAAAGGCCTTCTGCCCAGCCGTCGTCAAGACCACGCACCACATCGCCGTGGCCATAACCCAGCACGGTCGGCAGATCTTCATCCTCGAAACGTTCGACGATCAGAAACGGCAAATCCGCCGCCGGGTCGCGCAGGATCGTGCAGGAAAACCCCATGGCGGTGAAAGCGGGCTGCATTTCGCGCTCCAGATAGAGCGCCAGCTCGGCACCGCGCGCCTCATCCTGGCTTTCGGTGCGAAGCGAAACGCGCCGCGCCAAGTCCTGCTCGAACCTGCCATCGTCGAAAAAGCGGGTGGCGTGGTCTATGGCGGCTTGTCGCGACATGGTGGAATCCCTCTTCTGGTCATTTCCATCAAGACTAAACAAGGCGTACCATTTTCCAAACAGGGAATCAGTGATAGTCCTCGACCTGTTCAAAAACGGGAAAACAGCGTGTTTCGAGTTCCATTCCTTGTCGGCATCGCCCTATTGATCGCCTTTGGCGGCGGCATTGCCGCGACGCTGGCAGCACTTGAGGCGACATCCGGCTTCGGCTCGATCCGCATCGGCTCATGGGATGCCTTTCCGGAAGCGCAGACGATCGAAGCCGATCCCTACGCCAAGTCGCACCGCGCCGATGCCGGCAAGCTGCTTTATGGAACGGCCGAGGGGCTGGCCTTCACCGCCTCCGTCGACAGCGACGGCCAGCGCCTGACCGGCGAATGCCGTTACCAGCTGGCGGGCGCCGTGCCGCCCTCGCGGTTCTGGACGCTCTATACCGCAGACCAGCAGGGCAATGTTCTGGCGGAAGATGCCGGACGACCGTTTGCGCTCAATTCGCGCACGCTGTTGCGCAGCGCCGATGGCGGCATCGACATCACCATCGCGCCCGATGCCCAGACCTATAACTGGCTGGCCGTGCCGCAGGGGCAGACATTCAAGCTGGTCATGACGCTGCTCGACACGCCGGTTGCCGGCAGTTCCGGCCTTATCGACATCGCCATGCCGCAAATCCGCAAGCTGGGGTGTGGCAATGCTTAGGACCCTGCTCGCCATCCTCACCGGCCTTGTCGCCGCCGCCGTGCTCCATGTCGTCATTCTTCTGGCGATACCGCATTTCAGCAATCGCGACGCCTATACCCGCGCCTTGGCGGAAGGTAAGCCGTATCAGTTTCATCTTCTCGAAGAAACGACGGAGAAAAAGACACTGGGAAGCGGCGATCCCTTCATGCGGGTTGCTGTCTGCACCTTCAATATCGAGGAAAAGCCCGTCAGGCTGACGGCCATCGGCGCGGTGCCCTTCTGGTCGGTCGCGGTTTACGACAAGGCGTCGAACGAGGTGTTCAGCATGAACGACCGCACGTCCGCAGGCGGGGTAATGGATATTCTGGTGGCGGATTCGGTGCAGATCGCGGCCATTCGCAAGGCGCAGCCGCCATCGCTCTCACAGGCCATTCTGGCGGAATCGGATCAGACGGAAGGGTATGTGGTGTTGCGGACCATGGTGCCGCAGCCGAGCTTCGGGGAAGAAGCGGAACGGTTCCTGAACGAGGCGAAATGCCAGCCGACACCCTGGAAATAGCGCCGGTCTACCAAGCGTAATCAGGATTTGAAGGCGGTTTCCGGTGCGGGCTTGCGCTTGCGCACATCCTTGCCGGCCGGTTCCGTATCGCGTTTTTCATAACGCACGCCGGTAAACAGCACGACCTTTGCCGGGCCCATAACCTTGCCGGACATTCCGGCCGGGCGCAGGCTTCGTCGGGCTTCGGCGATTGGAATAATAACTGCCATGCTCGTCTCCTCTTCGGGAGTCAATGTTGCCCATGGGAACCGCGCAAGCCTCGTCTTGCGTCGGGAATTTCATCACCATCACATTGCGCATAATCCAGCCCACAGACTGGTTTTCGCACGACCCACAAATCGATGGCGATTTTGCAAGGTGTCGTGCGCATATCAAGGCTTCGGCATGCCATTTTCGAAATTATTCTATCAATCAGAATAACATGGAATCCTAATACTGCCCATGAAATTAGAAACAGACAGAGGTTAATGATCCGTTAACCCTAATCGCCGGGCGCCAACTTATCCTTCATAAAGCTGCACCCGTTTAAAACAAAGGCGAGACGGCAAGGTTCCATGACGTTTTGTCCGTCACGAAGGTTTTAAAATTTCCTTGTTGATAAACGCACAATAACGCTTGCCACCCCCCATAGTTAACAGGGTGTCAACGGATTTGCTCTAATTTGAACCGATATTGTGTTTGCGTTTTTGTTGGGTAGTGCGTTGACCGACCGGTTTCGAGAACTTGAGAGGCCAAGAGCCGTGAGGAAGAAAGATGTGGTGCTAATGGCCACTGTCACGAATTTTGAGACTGTTCCCCATCCGTCAAAAACGGACCTTCGGCAGTTTGCCGAGCTTTTCATGCCGCTTTTCAACGCTTCCACCGAAGAGGCAAAGCGGGAAGCCATTGCAGCGCTTTCCCAGCATCCAAACGTGCCTTCGGCGGTTGCCTTCTTCATCGCCTGCCAGCCGATTTCCATTGCCGCCCCCTTCCTGATTTCGTCGAAGTGCCTCGATGACGACACGCTGATCACCATTGCCCGCACGCAAGGGGCCGCCCATGCCCGCGCCATCGTGCGGCGCGAGGACCTGTCGCCGACCGTCATCGACGCGCTTGTCGGCCTGCGGCACATGGAAGACCTGAAGCGACCCGATGACGCGACGCCTCCCGCCATGCCGGAGCCCGCCATTGCGCAGCCGGCAGACGTCGAGATCAAATCCACCGCCGTGGAAGAGGAAATGCGCCAGCGCATCAAACGGATGGCGCATCAGCTCAGCCGCCCGGAAAGCGACGTTCTTGGCCTGCGCCGCCTGAGCGACGTGCAGGAAGCGCTGCTCGTGCGGTTCGCCCGCGAGCGTGACGCGCGGCAGTTTGCGGTGACGCTGGCGGATTCGCTGTCGTCCAGCTACTGGCTGTCGGAGCGCATCATGCTCGACATATCAGGCACGCAGCTCGCCACCACCCTGATCGGGCTCGGCATGGAATTTTCCGAAGCCGCCTTCATATTGCAATGCTTCTATCCGCATCTTGCCGCCGCAGAAGGCGACATGAGCCGCGCTGAGGCCCTGCTCGAGCGCCTCGAAATCATCGAATGCGAAGAGCGGGTGGAAAGCTGGCGGCGCGCCGACAGCTACACCCACGGCCGCGAACGACCGAACCAAAGCGCACCTGTCATTCACAGAACGGGGACGTGAGGGTTAAAGCGGCCACCCCTTGCCCGGAGCAATTCCGGGCGCAAAGCTGCTGCAGGCTTTAAATCTTCGGCTGGTCCACCAGCGTCAGGAGAGTGCCGATCTCGTCCGTTTCGATCTCGACGACCCATAGATCGCTGTCGAAGCGCCGCTCCCTTTCGAGAAGAGCAGCACTTTCCTCCCCCTCCACACCCGCAAGGCGCGTCTCGAAACGGCGTTCGGCCCGGACTTCCTCGTCCTCGGCAAAACTCTGCGGCGCAGGTCCATAGAGGTTTTCGCGGCCATCACGAAGGCGCTGGCGGATGAAGATCGCACCGGCCTCTTCCGCACCCTTCTTTTCGACAGCGGCAAAGCCACCAGCGGAAAACACGCGGCGGATAAGGGCTGATACGAAGATTTCGGATTTGAGGCGCATTGGGGGTGCTTTCGATGGAGGCGGCAGGCCGCTGCCTGTCCGTGTTGTTATGCTCTCTTCTTTCCTCATTCCTGCGCTTGTCACAGGAATGAGGAGAGTTGAGACCTAGCCCCCTAAAGCGCCCCGATCGATTTCAGCTTCTTCAGCACGGCTTCGCTCGGTTCACCGGTCTCTGGCAGGCGGTAGTGTTTTTCGAAATGTCGGATGGCGTTGCGGGTCTGCTCGCCGGCCACACCGTCCACCTTCACATCGGCATAGGCGATATTGATCAGTCCCTGCTGGATCTTTGCAATCAGATCGCGGCTCACCGGCTTTGAAGCGGCAGCAGCGCTGTTCAAGGAGACCGGTTCGGCCTTGGGACGCGGTGCTTCAGCCTTGCGGATTGCGGCCGCGACCGGGTCGATCTCGACGCCGCCGCCGATGTTGGCGTCGGAAGGCCGATCCTTCGGGATTGCGGCGACGGTTGCGCCGTCGATCCTGAGCGCCGCCAGCACCCGTGTCGTCGGTTCGCCGGTCTGTTCCATGCCAAGCGTTTCTTCGAAGAACATGATGGCGGCAGCCGTGCGCGGTCCCATCTTGCCGTCCGCCTCGCCTTCGTAAAGCCCGCGTTTTTTAAGTTCGGCCTGAATATCGGCAACGATCTGCTGCGGCTTCTGGTTTTCCACCGCAACCGATGTCGCAGGCGTCGCCGTTGCGGCCGCCGGTTGCTGTGCCGTTTCGGTTTCGCTCGGGCGTTCTATGCGGAAGGTCGTGACATGACCCTGCGTGCCGAGCGGCTCTGCCGCGCGATAGCCGGCAATGCCGTTCGGGTTTGCCGCATCGCGGGTACGCAGGAAAGGAGACGGGTGAACGCCCGGCTGGTACCAGAGCGCGTTGGCGGCGACAAAACCGAAGACGACCACGAAGGCGCCTGAGCCGCCCACCAGTTTCGGACGGCGCAGGAGTTCGCGCCCGATGGCCGAAACCACCAAGGAAACAATCCCGGCGCCAATCTGGGCCGTTGTTTTCTTAGGCGATTTTCGCTTTCGCGGGGCCATCGTCACCATCCTTCTTCATAATCGCGGCCATTTCGCCGAGCCGTTTGATGCGCGGCGGAAACTCCACCATGCATTCGGTTTCAGCATTTTCGCCACCAGCCATGCCGGAACCGTCGGCAGGCAACATGATCGTTACGACCGTCCCCGCGCCGGGCTGGCTGGTGATGGCGAAAGTGCCGCCATGCAGTGCTACCAGACCCTTGACCAGGGACAATCCCAGACCCGTGCCCTCATAGCGACGGGTATATTCATTCTGGACCTGCATGAAGGGCTGGCCCAGGAGTTCAATCTTGTCGGATGCGATGCCGATGCCGGTATCGCTGACCGTCAGTTTCAGCATCCTGCCTTCACGCGCCGCATCGATCGACACCACACCGCCGGCATCGGTGAACTTGATGGCGTTACCGGCCAGATTGATGAGAACCTGGCGGATGGCGCGCTGGTCGGCTGAGATTTCGCCGATACCGCGCTGGATGCGACTGGTCAATGTCAGACCTTTTTCCTTCGCCTGCAAGCCGAGCATGGCCTCGCAGGACGAGATGGTTTCGCCGATCGGGAAGCTTTCCATTATCAGCTCGTAACGACCCGCTTCCAGCTTGCTCATATCCAGCATGGTGTTGACCACCGACAGGAGATGCGCGCCGGACTGGCGGATCAAGCCGACATATTCCCGCTGGCGGTCGTTTTCCAGCCGGCCGAAATATTCGCCCGCCAGAATGTCGGAAAAGCCGAGGACGGCGTTGAGCGGGGTGCGCAGCTCATGGCTGACGGCAGCGAGGAACCGCGACTTGGCGTCGTTGGCCGATTCCGCCTCCGCCGCCTTGCGGGCGACATCACGGCGCAGAAGCTCCATCTCGGTGACGTCGGAGAGCTGGGCGGCGACGCGGCGCAGCCGGCCGGCCGCATTGCGGATCGCCGTCATTTCCATACGCGCGTGAATGAACTGCGCCTGGCGCGATTTCGCGCCGGTTTCGAACCGCAGTTCCACGCTGGACTTTTCCTCGCCCTGCCGCAGAAGGTCGAAAGCCTGCATCAGCTCGATGCGATCAGAAACATAGACATATTCGGCAAAGACATGGCCTTTGCAGGCCTGAAGATCGGCTGGAAACGTTTCAAGGTCGCGGCCGGAGACGCGCTCGACGAGGCCGTTTTCATTGATGGTGAGTACGAGGCCGGGCACCTGCGATGCCGCAATGAGGTCATCGTCGCCGGCTTGAGCGGACAGGGACGCTGCGCCACGGGCAGGACGCGAAAAGGCGATCAACAGGGCGGCTGCGGCCAGATAGAGCGCCAGCACCAGAGCGGCGCCGATGGGCAGCGCGATGGCGGGGCTGAAGACGAGGCTGAACAGGGCGGGAACGACCAGAAAGCCGACGGCGCTGAAGGCAAACAGGCGGCGCAGGCGCGCAACGGTGCCGGCGCGCCTTTCGGCGTCCTCCTCCATACGCGCAAGCCATCTGCCTGCGGCATGGTCGACCAATGCGACCGCTTTTTCTCTCATATTACGCAATACCAAACCTGAATCCCTGAGACGGATCTAACGGCTCCGACAATAGAAGGCCGCGGCTTAAGGAATGGATAAAAAGAACGGCGCCAAACACCCGCGAAATGCGCCGCAGTCCCATTACGGAGCATTTCAACCAAGCTTTGCCAATCATGGTTAATGACGGGTAAGCGACGGATTTCGCTTTATTTTTGCCATCGCGTTAACCTTTGTGGCAGCACGGGCGACCACTTTTGCCCGGAACAGACGGCATCTGTCGCAATTATGCTTAACATGGACTGTTAAAATGCGACGGAATTGCTGGAGCCGGTCCCGATGCGAGGAGAATAGATACAATTTGAATTAAATTGCGCGGCTTTTTGCAATTGGCTGTTCGCCGGTCGCCTGTAGCTTCTCTCCAAGCCCGAAAAACGGGACAAAGGCCGATGACCCGAAACGGGCGGGGCTTCAAAACAAAGATCATCTGGCAGGGTAGTCTGACAATGTGGTTTCTGATCAAAGGAACATTCTGGTTTTCGCTGGTGCTGGTCGCGCTGTCCTATTTCGGCAGCAGCAACGATCCGACCAGGGAACCTTCGGCATTCGATATTCCCAGCGCCGTTTCGGCAGCCGGTGAGGCCTATCGTTATGTCAGCGCCATCTGCATCGAAAAACCCGACGTCTGCGTAAAGGGCGCCGAAACCTTCCACGCGCTCGGTGAACGGGCAAAGGAAGGCGCCAAGGTCGCCTATGAATTGCTCGACGCGCAGCTTGCTTCCGGTGATAAAACGGCACCCGCAGCCGAACTCGCCAGCGAGAGCGAAAAACTGGCCGCAGCACCGGCGATCAGCGTCGAATTCCCTGGGAATGCCGACATGCTGAAGACCGGCACCATCATTCCCCTGCCGCAGAAGCGCCCCACCCCCTGATATTTTGCGCCGCCGCTTAACCCGGCGCCGCCCCTTCTCTGCAGCCGGATATGTCCGCCTGCGTGACTGCCTGCCAAACTTGCCCACGGAAACCTGTTTTCCGTGGGCTTTTTCATGGTCCGCATGGTTCAAAACCGTCCGCACTTGCCCTATATCGTAGCGAAGCATGACAATAACGGACGATACGGCGCGCAACATGGCCTCTCTCGATACGATCCTTGACGATTTCGCCTTCCTCGACGACTGGGAGGATCGCTATCGTTACGTCATCGAACTCGGCAAGGCGCTTCCCGACCTTGCGGAAGACAAGCGCACGCCTGAGAACAAGGTGCAGGGCTGCGCAAGCCAGGTCTGGCTCGTCAGCCACAGCGATGGTGCGGAAGATCCTCTCATGACCTTCGAGGGCGATTCCGATGCGCATATCGTGCGCGGCCTCGTCGCCATCGTTCTTGCCGTCTATTCCGGTAAAAAAGCTTCCGAAATCGCCGGTCTCGACGCCATTGAGGTGTTCGACAAGATTGGGCTGGTGGAACATTTGTCCTCGCAGCGCGCCAATGGCCTGCGTTCCATGGTCAAGCGTATCCGCGAGGAAGCGAGACTTCTGACCGCCTGAGCCTTCACTCTTTGGCCATCGTTGGCGCCATCGGCGGGCGATAATCTTCGTCGCCCCAATGGTGGCTTGCCCTTCTGCTGCGTTGCGCTTGCGGCGCATAATGGCGGGCAAGCGAAAGCAAGGCGGCCCGCAGCAGCAGTTTTGCCGAACGCGCCGGCCATTGCCGCTCGCGCTCCACGGCCTCCAGCCCCTTTTCGAAACAGCAGATATCGATGGCGACACCTGAAAGTTCAGGCCCCATAGCATCGGCCGCGCGGGAAAACCGCGCCCGGGCGGAAATCGCCGCATCGGTAAGATCGTGCCTGCCACCCGCCTCCCCCTTCGTGCGGCTTGCAATTTTCGGTTCCCACGTTGCCGTCACCTTCGGGTTCAATTGTGCGCGGTGAAAATCGGCGGCGAGGCGTTCGCCCGCCTGCAAGGCGTCACTCGGAAAAAATGCGGTGCCATCCTTTTCCTTCAGCCGTGAAAGGCCTGTCAGTGGCGAGCTATTGAGGTTGCGCCGGGCCGGCTGCCTGTCCTTGCCGACATCCAGAACCACCGTCTGCAAATCCCAGTGCTGTTCCTGAAAAATCTCGTCGCGATCCCTGGCTATAGCGCGCTTCAAATAGGAGGCGAGCGGCGGCGCGGCGGAGAGCGTGTTTTCGCGTCTCTCGATCAGCCCCGAAGAGAGGGCGAGCTGCACCGTGGCGGCCGGAAACCGCAACGCCGGACGCCCTGTCCTGCCTTTCCCGGCCTCCGGTCGCCGCAGTACCATATTGCCGCGATCCTCCGATATCTCAGCCGTGCCCGCAGCAATGCAGCGCAGGAGCCGCAACAGGACAGGATCGGGAGGCATGGCTGGAGCGCTTTTTGTCTCACTCATCCCGAACACCCTTCATCACGTTGAAAATGCTGCCGGAAAGTCGCTCCAGTGTCGCGACGAACTCGTCAAAGGCGGGTTCGTCGCGACGATCCTCAACCACCTGGCAGGCATGGCCGACTGTCGTTCTGTCCCTGCCGAAACAGGGTCCGATATCTGACATCGGAATACCGAGCTGCACATGGCACACATACATGGCGATCTGGCGGATATGGCATTCGGTGCGCCGCCTGTCCCGGCGCGCAGCCACACGATCGCCGGTCAATTGCACCATTTCCCCGGCCAGTTGACGGACCAGCCGGCAAATCCGTGAAATCTCATCCCGCCCGGCAGCAGGCGGAAAACGGCGGAAATTGCTATCGGCAACCTGCAGGCAGGGCCGCGAGGGGGCAGGCAAAGACGATATGTCCGGCGGCATATGCAACTCCTTTACGAATAGGAATTAATTCATACACCTGAGGATGGGCGCGGGAAAGCGCAAATTTGGCGGCGAAAAACATGCGATTGATTTCGCTTTGTTTTTGAATAAAGGTGACGCCCGGACAAGGATTTTTTTCCTCTGTCGAAATTGCGCGCGGCAATAAAAAAGCTGGTCGAAGGACCAGCTGGACATAACACTAGGTGCAAGATGTGTATGGAGCGGGCATGCGCGCCCTGCCGCCATATTCTGCTAGGGGAAAAGGTCACGGCGGCGAGTTAAGGGGCAAGGCCAGCAATATGCTGCCAAGGTCCCCTTTATCCGGCGCTTCGGGCCATCTTTCCCCGGATGGGGAGAAAATACAGCCGCGACACAATCCGTCTTAGAAAATCAACGGTTCGCCTTGCGGCGCTGACCGAGACCCATTTCCTTGGCGAGCCGCGAACGGGCTTCGGCATAGGCGGGAGCAACCATCGGATAATCGACCGGCAGATCCCATTTTTCGCGATATTCTTCCGGCGTCATGCTGTGATGCGTCGTCAGGTGGCGTTTGAGCGACTTGAACGAGCCACCACATTCCAAACAGACGATATGATCGTCCTGAACCGACTTGCGAACGGACACAGCAGGCTTCTGCTTTTCAACATTGACCGCCACCGATGCCGGTGCCGATGTTCCGCTGAGTGCCGTATGAACATCCGAAATAAGGCCGGGAAGCTCAGTTACCGGAACGACGTGGTTGCTAACATAGGCAGCCACAATATCCGCCGTCAGTTCGACCAGCAGATCCTGGGCGTTACCGTATGCAGTTTCCGTCATTTAAGTATCTCCTGTTATTTATCTCCAGACACGGATGAACGCCGCATCGAGCGATGTGAAGTTACCCGGTGCCCCTCCTTCGCCCTGTTGAAACCAACGAGAAATCTACCCCTAGATTTCAAGCGAAACCGGAAACGAATTGATCCGAGATTCAACTTGTAGCCCGCGACATGGCCAACAAAGGTCTGATCAACCATAGATTAGACATTAATAAAATGCCTATGCCGACCATGAAGAGGCTAGATGCAAATCGCAATAAGCAATTTTACACTTAATTTGGATAGCATCAAAACAGCAAAAGTCAAATTCCTATTATGATTTTTTCAGTTCAAAACAGTCTAATTGGAATACAAAAAATCACGGGTAATAAAATACTATGCCAAGTAGTAATGGAAAACGAAGACCCCCCATTATTAGGGGGTAATTCAACTTCAAATTTTCTTTAGGTCATCAACTACCGATTTATCAGCAAGTGGATAACCTGCCTTGTGTGCAGCCATTGCAAGAAGATGTGCGGAGACCGGTGCTGTCAGAACAAAGAAAAAGAAACCGGCAAGTGCCCGTGCCAGCGTCGATATTTCCGTGGAATGAATGCCGACAGCCAGCAGCAACAGGCCTGAGCCCACCGTTCCCGCCTTGGAAGCCGCATGCATCCGGGTGTAGACATCCGGCAGGCGATTAAGCCCGATTGCCGCAATCAGCGAGAAGGAAGCACCTGAGACCGTCAGTGCCGCAACCAGAATAGCCACGATCCAGCCCATCATCGCCCGCCCCTTCTTTTTCCACGCCTGGATATTTGTTTTTCAGGCTTTTCAACGACTTCCGATGCCCGCTCGCCGTCCAGCACAGCCTTTGTCCTGCGCCTGTCATCTGCACCGCGCGACAGGACGAAGCGGGCAAAAGCCACCGTTGCGAGAAAACCCACCAGTCCGAGCGCAATGGCGATATCGACATAAAGATCGACGCCGGTGCGGATGGCGATAACCGCAATGAAGCCGATGGCGATACCGACCAGCATGTCGAGCGCGACGATTCGGTCCGGCAAGGTCGGACCGACGACGACGCGATATACTGTCAGCAAAAAGGCAGCGGACAGTACAACCGTGGCAAGTACAGTTGCAAATGAAACCATGAGTTCCGGCGTCATCCCTGAAACGCCTCCATGATCTTTTTTTCGAAGCCGTTTCTGATGTCATTCTTGGCGGCTTCGATATTGCTGCAATCGATCGCGTGGACGTAGAGCGTTGTTTTATCCTCGGAAACATCGACCGAAAGTGTGCCGGGGGTCAGCGTGATGAGATTGGCAAGCAGCGTGATCTCGAAATCCGTCGTCAGCCTGAGCGGATAGGCGAAGATTCCGGGCTGCACATCGAGCTTCGGCCGCGTCACCATCACCGCCACTTTCCAGGCCGACAGCGCCAGCTCCTTGAAGAACAGCAGCAGCAGCGACAGCACGCGGAGGGGACGCAGCCGATGACGGCGGCCCTTGGGGATCTGGTGACGAATAAGGCCGAGCGCCAGCGCCGAGACGATGAGGCCGAAGAGAATGTTCGCCGGCGTGACGCTGCCGCTTACGGAGAGCCATACGCCAACGAAGAGCAATAACAGGATGTATCGGCTCATGGTCTGCTCCCTTCGGGAAACACCGACTGGATATAGGCTTCGGGGTTGCCAAGCCCCGCCGCCGCCTGCTGGCTGAGATTGAGCAGGCTTTCCGGAAACAGACCGAAGAACACCACCAGCAATGTCAGCCCGACCAGCGGGACGAAAGAAGGGGCCGCCAGAGGCGACACAGGCAGCGACGGCGCCTGGCCGGTGGAGGCCACTGCCGGGCGCCAGAAACATAAGAGGAAGACCCGCCCGAAGGCGATGGTGGCGATGAAGCCGGACAGGAGAAGGGCGGCGGCAAGCCACCAGGCGCCGATATCGATCGCCGATTTGACGAGAACCACTTTCGGCCAGAAGCCGGAAAACGGCGGCAGGCCGGAACCGGCGAAAAACAAGGCGAGCGCGAGGCCCGAAAACCACGGCGCCTGCCGATAAAGGCCACCGAGCGAAGTCAGGGTAAAACTGCCGCCAAGGCGGGCAGCGTGGCCGGCGGCGAGATAAAGCGCCGTCATCAGCACCATGGAGTGCAGCGCGTAAAAGATCGCGCCAGCAACGCCGGAGGGCGTGCCGATGGCGATGCCCGCCATCATGTAACCGATGCCTGATATGACGATGTAACCGAGCATGCGGCGGATATCGTTCTGTGCCAGCGCACCCATGGCGCCGAGCACCATTGTCAGCGCCGCAGAGATGGCGATGACGATACTCAGCTCCTCCCGCTCGACAGGAAACAGCATGACCATGACGCGCAGCAGCGCGTAGATGCCGACCTTGGTGAGCAGGCCGCCGAACAGGGCGGAAACGACGATGCGCGGCGTGTGATAGGAGGCGGGCAGCCAGAAATTCACCGGAAAGGCCGCCGCCTTCATGGCGAAGGCGAGAGCAAACAGGCTGGCAAGCGTCATCAGCGGAGCCGTGCCGCGCAGCTGCGTCGCCTTCAGCGCGATATCGGCCATATTGAGCGTGCCGAAGATGGCATAGAGATAACCGACCGTGATCAGGAACAGCGTCGTGCCGATGAGGTTGAGGATGGCGTATTTCAGCGCGCCATCGATCTGCTCGCGTGTGGAGCCCAGCACGATGAGGCCGAAGGACGAGATCAGCAGCACCTCGAACCAGACATAGAGGTTGAAGAGGTCGCCGGTCAGGAACGCACCGGTGACACCCGCCATCAACAGCATCAGGAATGGATAAAAACCGTATCGCCTGCCGCTGGCGTCGATATCGGCGCTGGCATGGATCGCACCGGCCAGCGCTACGATGGCGGCGGCGAGCGACAGCAGCGTGCCGGTCAGATCAGCCGTAAAGGCAATGCCGAAGGGTGGCAGCCAGCGGCCCATGACCATGGTGAACGGCCCTTGGGTCACCACCTTCCACAGAAGCGCGGCATCGAGCAGTACCAGCAGAACAAGTGCCGTGATTGCGATGGGCGCATGCAGGCGCATGGTGTGGCGCAGCATCATCAGCACCGCACCTGCGCCGATTGAGAGCGCGACGGGAAGGATGATCAGCCAGTCGGATAGCGGCACGGGTGCCGTGACCAGCGCTGCGGAAAGATCTGATATTGCGGAAGTGGTGGATGAAGCCATGTGTCTGTGCCCCGCCCCGCTCAATAACCGAGCGGCGGCAAAGGCTCGCCTGCAGGTTCTGCGGTGCGCATTTCGTCGGTGTCGTCGGTCTGCAATTCCTGGAACGCGCGCCAGGTCAGCACCAGCAGGAAACAGAAGAAGGAAAAGGAAATGACGATTGCCGTGAGGATAAGCGCCTGCGGCAGCGGATTGGCGGCACCGGCCGGCAGCGTGTCCATGCCGGGCGGAATGATCGGCGGCACTTCGCGCGTCAGCCTTCCCGCCGTAAACAGCAGGAGGTTGACTGCGTTGCCGAGAATGGCGATGCCGAGCAGCATGCGGATGCTGTGACGCGAGAGCATGAGATAGATCGCCACCGAAAAGAAGATGCCGACGAGAATGGAGAAAACCGCTTCCATCAGTCGCTATCCCTTTCTTCCAGAGCCAGCGCAATGGAGGTGATGGCACCGACCACCACGAGATAAACCCCGATATCGAAGGACATGACGGTGGAGAGCGGCACTTCCACACCGAGCAGGCTCGGATAGACCCACAGCCCGGTCATGAAGGGCACGCCCGCTGCAATCGAGACGAGACCAGACAACATCGCCAACAGCAGCCCTGCGCCGGCAATGGACAGCGGATGGTACACGATGGCGCGCCTGACTGCGGCCACACCATAAGCGATGCCGTAGATCGCCAGCGCCGAGACCGCAATCAACCCGCCGATGAAACCGCCGCCCGGCTCGTTATGGCCGCGCAGCAATACGAAGATGGAAAACAGCACCATGAGGCTGGTGACTACAGGGGCGACGGTGCGCAGGATAAGCGTGTTCAAGCCCGCGCTCCCTTCTTCTTCGCTATTTTTGCTGGTCCCTTGATGGCAGCAGCCGGGCGGATGCGGATGAGCGCGAGAATGGCCAGGCCTGTTATCATCACCACCGCAATCTCGCCCAGCGTATCCGTGCCGCGGAAATCGACGATGATGACGTTCACCACATTCGCCCCGTGGGCGATGACCTTGGAATAGGTGTTGTAGAAATCGGTGAGGCGATTATCGAACGACGCTTCCGTCGCCCGCATCAGGAACAGGGCAAAGCCGGTTCCGCAGGCAATGGCGATGGTGCTGTCCAGAAGCTTCTGGCCAGGGCCGCGGTGGTCTGACGGCGACAGGCGAAGCCGTGTCATCACCAGCGTCAGAATGACCACGGACAGGGTTTCGACCATGAATTGCGTAAACGACAGATCGGGCGCGCCGAACAGCAGGAAGATGACCGCCACCGCAAACCCCTGAATGCCGAGCGCGATGATGGCCGTAAGCCGGCTGGACGCCGTAAGTACCGCGACAAGGCCCGCAACCGCGATGCCAATGAAGGTCAGTTCATGGATTTTCATGTCGTGCGGCCACGCCGGCATGGACGGCAGTTCACCATAGAGAAACAGCGGCGCAAGCAGCACGACGGCAATGACGGCAAAAGTGGCGGTGACGTAAAATTCCAGCCTGCCGGGCTGGATAAGCCTGACCACATGGAACGAGATTTTGACCAGCGTTTCGATGAAAACATCGAAGCCCCTGTCCGGCCCTGCACCTAGCGCCTTGAAGGTGCGCACCATCAGGCCGCGAACGGCGGAAAGCTGCATATACAGGACGATGCCGAGCGCGATCGTCAGCAGCGACAGGCCGAGCGGCACGCCGATATGGGGAATGAGCGAGATTTCCACCGGGCGCGCCTCACCCGCGATCGCGCTTGCCATCGGCGTCGAAATGTAGAAATGCGAAAGGCCAGCGAAGAGAGCGATGGTCAGCCCCTTTATCGCCAGCAGCGCCGGGCCGAGCCACAGCAGCAGTGGTCCCTCATGCGCGTGTTTCGGGGTTTTCACGGGCTTGCCGAGGAAAGGTTTCAGCGCCACGGCAAAAGCGACGGCAAACATCAGCGCATTGCCGAGAATGGCGATGCCGGTGAACAGCACGGCACGCGGATTGCCATGCGCCAGCGCATAATAAATCTCTTCCTTGGCGAGAAAGCCGAAAAAGGGCGGCAGGCCGGCCATGGAGATGGCCGCAGCAAGTGCTGCCGCAAAGGTGATCGGCATGGCTTTTTGCAAGCCGCCGAGCTTCGTCACATCGCGGGTTCCGGTCTCGTGGTCGATGATACCGGCGACCATGAACAGTGCGCCCTTGAACAGCGAATGCGCCACCAGATAAAGCACAGCCGCCTCGATCGCGTGGTCCGAACCGAAGCCCGTCAGCATCACCAGCAGACCGAGCGAGGACATGGTGGTATAGGCCAGCATCAGCTTCAGGTCGGTCTGGCGCACGGCCAGCAGCGCGCCGGTCAGCATGGTCAACCCGCCGAAGAACGGCAGCAGGATCTGCCAGGCAGCGGTATCGCCGAGAACGGGGTTGAGGCGCATCAGAAGATAGACGCCTGCCTTCACCATGGTCGCCGAATGCAGATAGGCCGAAACCGGCGTTGGTGCCTCCATCGCGTTGGGCAGCCAGAAATGAAACGGAAACTGCGCCGATTTGGTGAAGGCGCCGCCGAGCACCAGCAGCAGCGCAGCCAGATAGAACGGGCTGTCGCGCAATATATCGCCGCCACGCACCAGCATGGACAATTGCGTCATGCCGCTCATGTCCCAGATGAAGATCAACCCGGCGAGCAGCAGCAGACCGCCGCCACCCGTTACCACCAGCGCCTGCAAGGCGGCACGGCGTGCGGCCGGGCGCGCATGGTCGAAGCCGATCAGCAGGAACGAGGTTATCGAGGTCAGTTCCCAATAAACGAACAGCATCAACAGGCTGTCGGACACCACGACGCCCAGCATCGCGCCCATGAACAGAAGCAGGAAAGACAGGAAGCGGCCCTGCTGCGGATGCCCCTTCATGTAACCGCCGGCATAGAGCACGATCAGCAGACCGATACCGGTGATCAGAAGTGCAAAGGTCAGCGACAGGCCGTCGATGAACCACGAAAAGCTGAGGTTGAAACTTGGAACCCAGACGTAACCGCCCGTGACCACACCGCCAGCCGCCACCTGCGGCAGCATCAGTGCGAAATGGACAAAAGCCAGCGCGGGCGCGATCGCCAATATCCACGCGGCATTGTGACCTAATCTTTTCACCAGCATCGGTGCGGCAAGCGCTGCCAGAAACGGCAAAAACAGCGACAGGAATGTCAGCTGCGTGACATCGGGTGTCATTCACATCTCCCAGGGCTTCCCCTACCCCTGTACGCCCATCAATGGCGTTCTTTTCAAATCGTATTTTTCAGTTAAGGCATAGACACCGGCATCTCAACCCAAATCGACTCTCACACCTGCCCATAACGTACTCGTTATGACAGCTGCCCTCTTTCAATCGGCAGCGGCGATGCCTATTTCTGGCAGGAACAGAAAGGATCATTCCATGAGCGATCTGACATCCCCGAAAGTGAACAAGAGCGATGCCGACTGGCGCGAGCAGCTGACGCCGGAGCAATATCGCATCCTGCGTGAACACGGCACCGAGCGCCCATTTACCGGTCCCTACTGGGACACGTTCCAGAAAGGCCTCTATCGCTGCGCCGCCTGCGACGAACCGCTGTTCCTCTCCGATACCAAATTCGATGCAGGTTGCGGCTGGCCGAGCTATTTCGAACCGGTGAAACCGGGTGCGGTGACGGAACATCGCGATGCGACGCTTGGCATGGTGCGCACCGAAATCCGCTGCGCCAATTGCGGCGGCCACCTCGGCCACGTCTTCCCGGACGGCCCACCGCCCACCGGCCTGCGTTATTGCATCAACGGCCATTCGATGGTGTTCGAACCGATCTGATGAGAGACAGGTAACGGCCGGCTGCCTGCCGGCCGTTTTTGCGAAGAAAATGACCGTCTCGACAGCCGGACCGGAGAATGAGATTATCGCGATCTCACTCCTTCCGGATCACCATCATGGCGCTCGAAACCATCCTCATATTCATTCCCGCCTGCTTTGCCCTGAACATGGCGTTTGGGCCCAACAATCTCCTGTCGATGACGGTTGGTGCGCGATACGGCATGGCAACGGCAGTGATGGCCGCGAGCGGCCGGCTGGTTGCGTTTGCGGGCATGATCGCGATCGCCGCTTTGGGCCTCGGCGCACTTTTGATGGCTTCCGAAATGATGTTTTCGCTGATCAAATGGATCGGCGTTCTCTACCTGCTGTGGATCGGCTTCAAGCTCATCCGCTCAAGGGCGGATGTCACCGCTCCCGATATCTCCTCGGACAACGGGAATATTCTCAAGACCTATCTGCGGCAGGAGTTTTTTGTCGCCTCCGGCAATCCGAAGGCCATCCTGATCTTCACGGCCTTTTTCCCGCAATTCATCCAGCAGGACGCCTATTGGCAGAGCTTCGCCACGCTCGGCGCAATTTTCCTGCTGCTCGAGGTGGTGGCGATCACCGTTTATGCCTTTGTCGGTTCGCGACTGTCCGGTCTTATGCGCAATGCGCGCGCCCTGAAGCGCGTCAACCGAATCAGCGGCTCGATGATGATGGCTTTCGGTGTCATGCTGGCCTTCGCCCGGCGCCCCGCCTGAGAGAAATCCCGGCCCGCATCCTAGTTCAGTTTAAGCTCCATGCAGGTCAGGTCCAGCCAGCGGCCAAACTTGGTGCCCACTTCCGAAAACCGGCCGGCAACGGTGAAACCGAGGCTTTCGTGCAGGCGGATGGAGGCGGCGTTTTCCGATTCGATCGCGGCGATCAGCACATGCACATCGTTGCCGGAGGCGTGGTCGATGAGCGCCTGCATCAGCCGCTTGCCGATGCCGTGGCCGCGCGCGTCCTTGTGGACATAAACCGAATGTTCGCGGGTGTGGCGATAACCGTCGAAGGCGCGCCAGTCGCCATAGGAAGCATAGCCGGCGACCTTGCCGTCAAGAATGGCGACGATCACAGGAAAGCCACGTGACTTGCGGGCGGAAAACCATTCCTTGCGGTTTTCCAGATCGACCAGCACTTCGTTCCAGATCGCCGTCGTGTTCAGGGCCGCGTCGTTGTAAATCTCCATGATGCCGGAAAGATCGTCCACGGTGGCATCGCGCAGTTCCAAACTCATTATCGTTCGCCCTCTTTCCTGTCTGCATCGCGCCCCTGACGTTCCGGGACACGACCTTCAGGCGAGCATTAGGCGATGACGCGGATGGCTGTCCAGTGCTCTCTAGCTCAGGAAGACATGGGAACGAGGCTGAAGGAAGTGACCACGGCAAAATAGTGGACAACGGCGGCGGCAACGACGAAACCGTGCCAGATGGCGTTCTGGAATCGCAGCTTTTCCCAGACATGGAAGACCACGCCGAGCGAATAGATGACACCGCCAGCGACAATCAGCCAGAGCGTGACGGGGGCCAGATGCGTCGAGAGCGGCTGCACCACCATGATGCCGCTCCAACCCATGGCGAGATAAAGGCCGATGGCGACCCGGTCGTAACGGCCGGGAAACACGCATTTGAGCAATATGCCGCAGATGGCTGCAAGCCAGATCAGCCCCAGCATGGTGGCAATCAGCGGCTCGTGGATACCGCGCATCAGGAACGGCGTGTAGGTGGCGGCGATCAGGATGAAGATCGCCGAGTGATCCAGCCGGCGCAGGAACCATTTTACGTTGGAATGCGGCCAGATATTATAGGTGAAGGACACGGAAAGGCAGGCGACGAGGCCAAGACCGTAAATCCAGGCCGCCGCAATGGCGCTGAGGCTGCCCCAGACGGTCGCGTAAAAAATCAACGCCGTGGCGCCGACCAGCGCGAACACAATGCCGACGCCGTGCACGATGCCGTCGGCGACGATCTCATGAAAATCATACTGGCGCCCAAACCGCCACACGTTACTCATAGTCCATATCCATTTGCCTGCTTCGGCTGAAGCATGACGGCAATATTAGACAGGAACAAGACAGCAGCGGGTTAACGGCGATCAAATTGCGTTCCGGGCTGTTGCGAAAGGAGAGGTTGAGTGGCGGCCTCGCCCTTCCCCTTATTACTGTGCTTGTCACAGGAATAAAGAGGGAAGATAAGGAGCGCCCTCACAAGGCCGCAGCGCATTCCTGGCAGAACGGCGTATAGGGCACGGCTTTCAGGCGGTCTTCCGAAATTTTCTTGCCGCATTTGACGCAGGTGCCGTAGGTGCCGTTCGCGATGCGGTCGAGTGCGGCGTCGATGCCACGCAGCTCGTCCTGACCCACCTGCCCAATTTCATCCAGCACCTCGTCATTGCTGCGTTCAGCGGCGCGGTCGTCATCATCGGGGTTGCGCGGTTCTTCGAAATCCGCCTCGATTTTGTGCAGGCGGCTGTAAAGCTCGCGCTGGCGGTCGCGCAGGATTTTCTCGTAACTTTCGACATTCATGGTCTTCTCCTCCAGCCGGTGCGGGCGAAAATCGCCCGCAACCCCAAGATTTCAACTCACTTTACCTGTCGATCAGCACCGAGCACTTGGCATGGCGCACCACGCGGTCTGCCGTGGCGCCGATGAAATAATTGGTAAAATCAGGCATATGCGATGCGATGATGATGAGATCGGCCTTGTGCTCTTCGGCGGCGGCAATGATTTCACGCGCGGGCGCGCCGCTTCTGATTTCGTGCTTGCCCTTGAAGCCGGCCTTCGCCTGAATATCCGCAAGTTTCGTCTTGGCATCCTTGATGGCATTTTCGATGAGGTCTACCGGCAGGTCGATCGCCATATAGCCGGGCAGTTCCTCAACCACATTGATGAGGACGATCTCGCCATCGGCATCCAGCAGCGCCCTGGCCTTGGCGAGAATCTTCTCTCCCTTGTCGATGGCACTGAGGTCTACCGGTACGATGATTTTCTTGTACATGGCTATCTCCTTTGGCGTAATCTGCCGTTCACGTGTCGGGCTCATATTTCCCTGCCGGTGCACCCTTCGCCTTGATTGAAGTCAAAGCCGCGTCGGGGCAGCAACAGGGGCATTGTCAACGAATAGTGGACGGTCAATCGCCAGATGGCGATCTTTGCTGAACGACAAAACCCGCCCATATTCACCACAAATGAACGCCGCAAAGCGGCGCCGGCTGATGCAGACGCGCAAATCCGCGTCGTCAGCACGCCGGATTCAATATGGAGATTATGATGAGTGAAATCAAACAATTCGCCCTGACGCGGCCGGCTTATGTCGGTCAGGCTCATCTTGTCGTTCACGATCTGCCGCGCATTTCGGAATTCTACCAGAAAATCATCGGTCTTTCCGTCATCGAGAAAAGCCCGAGCGGCGAGGTTCTTGGTGTCAACGGCCAGCCGCTGCTGACGCTTTCCACCTCCGGCACGGTTGAACGCGCGCCGCGCAATGCCGCAGGCCTGTTCCACACCGCCTTCCTGATGCCGCGCCGCGAGGATCTGGCCCATTGGCTAGCCCATGCCGCGCACAACAATATCCAGCTTCAGGGCGCATCCGACCATCTGGTGAGTGAGGCGATCTATCTCGCCGACCCCGAAGGCAACGGCATCGAGGTCTATCGCGACCGGTCGCCCTCGGAATGGACCTACCAGCAGGACGGCACGGTGGAGATGGCCACGCTCCGCCTCGACCTACAGGCGCTGTATGACAGTGCGCCGAAAACGGCGTTCGAGGGCGCCGCCGATGGAACGGCCATCGGCCACATGCATCTGCAGGTCGGCAATATTCCGCAGGCGGATGAGTTTTATCAGGATGTGCTGGGGTTGAAGATCATGGCGCGTTATCCGGGTGCCAGCTTCTTCGGCTCCGGCGCTTATCATCACCATGTGGCCGCCAATATCTGGAACAGCCGCGGCGCCACGGCCCGCAAGGACAATATGACCGGCCTTTCGGGCTACTCGCTGAAGTTCAACGACAGTGCGGCGCTCGATACGGCAATGGCCGCTCTCGACCGGCTGGAAATAGCTACGGAACGGCAGAGCGACGGTATTGTTCTCAAAGATCCGTGGGGCATCGGCCTGAAGCTTTCCGCGTAAACACGACGGGGCGGCAGAAATTTTTGCCGCTCCGGAACCGCCTCATTTTTCGAACGTTTGACGTCTTATTGGGGGACAGTTCGATGAATGAAAATGCCAGGCCGGAAAAAACCGGCATATTGGGCAATATCGGGCGGCGCGCCGCAAACGCTCCGTCGACGAGGGCCGACCCTTTCGAGGGTCTGGCGTCCGGGTCACACCGTGACGACGCGCGCAGCCAGCAACCGCTCGGCCGCGAAGCGCTTGATGTGGCCGTCGCATGGTCGGTGATCGGCATTTTTCTCGTCGTGATGATGGCGGTGATTCATGAATTGTCGCTCATCCTCATACCGGTGGTGCTGGCGATTGTCGTGGGCATGATCCTCGGCATCGCGGCGGAAAAGCTCAGTTCCTATGGCATTCCTGGTGCCGGTGTGGCGGTCATTCTCTCCGGCCTTGTCGCGGCCGTCATGTTTTTCGTGATCAATTCGCTGATCGACCCGTTGTCGCAGCTCGCCTCCGAAGGACCGGCGCTGATCGAACGCAGTATGGACCGCTTCCTGCCCTATCTTCAAAGCATCCGATGGCTGAACATTTCGGCAGCGACCTTCAGCATGGGGTCGATTTCGATGGAGTCGCTGATTTCGCGCAGCGGCGAGATCATTTCCCTGCTCGGTTCCAACGTCACCCCCGCAGTCGTTCAGGGCATGATCTTCCTCGCCGCGCTGTTGATGTTCCTCTACAGCCGCCTGCGGCTGCGCAAGGCGATCATCATGGCCTTTCCGGCCCGGCACCAGCGTCTGAGGGCCATTCGCATTATCGCTTCGGTGGAAGAAGTGCTCGGCACCTATTTTGCCACGGCAGCGCTGATCTATGCGGCACTGGGCGTGACGATGGTGGCGATCGCCTATTTCGGTGGGCTGGCCATGCCGCTTCTATGGGGGCTTTTCGCCTTCCTTTCCAGCTTCGTGCCGTTTCTCGGCATCACCGCCATGACGGTGTCGCTCGCGGTGGCAGGCATCATCACGCATGACAACATGATGCTGGCGCTGCTGCCATCCGCAATCTTCTTCACCATTCACCTGTTGATGGAAAACCTGGCCTTTCCGGCGGTGGTGGGCCGCAACATGGAGATCAACCCCTTCCTGGTGTTCGTGATGATCATCTTCTGGACGTGGATGTGGGGTGCTGCGGGCGCCATGCTGGCACTGCCGCTGTCGCTGATCGCCATGACAGTAACGCGCGAGCTGTTTCCCTCACGCCGCATCGTTCCAAACCTGCCGGCCTGAAGGCCGGTCAGGAGGCGAGAGGGATGCGGAGCTTATCGGCCATGCGCCGCTCGTGCTCGATCAGCCATTTCTTCCGCCACAGCCCACCGCCATAACCGGTCAGGCTGCCATCTGCGCCCAGCACCCGGTGGCAGGGAACGACGATGGCAATCTGGTTGGCGCCATTGGCGCGGGCGACGGCACGCACGGCGGATGGCCGTTCCATCGACGTCGCAAGCGAAGAATAGCTGACGATCTCTCCCGCCGGTATCTCCCGCAATGCGTGCCAGACATCGCGCTCGAAGGGTGTGCCGTGTCCGGCAAGCCGGGTTTCGAAGTCAGCCGAGTGCCCGGCGAAATAGGCCGCGAGTTCTGCTGCGATCTGGCCGGTGACCGGTGTCCTGCCCAGCACCATATCCGCGCCGGTGCGGGCCTTCAGCCGCTTCAATTCGGCCGGAAGCGCTGGCCGGTCGGCGAATTCGAGAAGATGCAGGGCGTGATCATCGGCAACGACCAGCATCGGGCCGATCGGCGTGTCGATCCAGTCGCCCTTCAGGAACCCCTTGCCCTTCATGGCGGCGGGAGAGGTGCCGAAGAACTGGTTGATGGCCGAGCGGAAACCGCTGCCGGATTCATATCCAGCATCGATCTGCGCGCCGATCACGGCTTCTCCTGATGCAAGGCTTGTCGCCGCATCTCCCAGCCGCCGCAATCTTGCGATTTCCAGAAAACTCATGCCGAAACGGCGTTTGAAGGTGCGACGCACGGTGGAAGGGTCATGGCCCATCGCCACCACATCCTCCTCGCGCCAGCGCCGCGCCGGTTCGTTTTCCAGCGCCATCAGAAGCGTGGTGACGGTTTCATCCGCCGTGCCGTAGGAAAGCATCGGCTTGCAGCGCTTGCAGGGGCGGAAGCCAGCTTCCAGACATTCGGCGATGGTTTCGCGAAACCGGCAGTTTTCGATCTTCGGCTTTCTCGCCGTACAGGTAAAGCGACAGAAAATCTTCGTCGAGGTCACGCACACATAGGCCACGCCCTCATAGGCGGGGTCCTTGTTCACAAGGGCGGAATATAGGGTTTCGGTGTCGGGGCGTTTGAACAGCATGTGAGGAAGCTAGCGCAAATTTGAGCGGTATGCCGCCGAAAAACGGGCGTGGATGTGGGATGCGCAGTTCCTCATTCCCGTGCTTGTTACAGGAATGAGAAGAGAGCCGCCCGGCTCAATTACCCGGCGGCGTAAACGACGGGTCGTCCAGCCTTGTGAACACCACGCCGCGCGCCTTCAGCGCCAGAAGGCCCCTCACCACGCCCTCACCCGCTTCGTGGGTGGGCTGGTTGATGTGGGAGATGATGACGTCGCCGTCCCTGGCCGAAGCGATGTGCTTTGCCGTGGCGGCCGCGCCCAGAAGCGAGCCGCCATCGCCATTGACGGAATAACCCGCCACCCGCATGCCGAGCCTGTTGATGGTGGCCATGGACGAGGTGGTATATTTCGCCGTGGCACCGCGAAACCATTGCGGTTGAAGACCGGTCATCGCGACAATTGCCAGCCTGCCGCCCTCGACCTCCTGCTCGACTGCCGCTTCCGAACCGGCAGCGGCAATGCCGTAGATGGCAACGGGCTTATCCACCGCGGGCACATGGTTTTCGCCGTGGTTTTCGATCTCGAACAGATCCGGATGCGCCATCATTACGGCAAGTGCGTCGCTGTTGTGCTTCAGCCAGCGGGCAGTGACGAAGATCGTTGCCGGTATCTTTTCCTGCACCAGCGTATCGAGAATGCGATGGTCGGTCTTGCCCATGCAGGCGTCCAGAGTCATCGCCACCCGCACCTTGCCGTCATGCCTCGGCGTCATTTTCAGCGTCGGCTCGACGAGACCCGTCCCCGCGAAGGCGGCAGTCGAGAGCGACAGGAAGAGAGCGGCAAAGGGCAGGCTACGCAGCATTTTTCAGTTTCCGAAGGGTAAGATGTGGCAATCCGCCTGCAAAACGCCCGAATTATGGCGCGGCTTCCAGCGTGGACAGAGCGTTGAGCACCTCTTCCACCCGCTGGCGCTCCGCGCTGGTGAGCGACAGGATTGGCCGGGGCGGCTCACATGCCGTTACCGACAAAGCATTGGCGGCGGCGTAGACCACGCGGATACTGCCGAATTCCTTAAAGAGCGCCCAGAGCGGCTGGAACGCCAGATCGAGCCTGTGCGTCTCCTCCGCATCCCCGGCCTGAGCGGCGCGCATCAACCGCAATGCCGGAACCGGCAGCAGGCCCGCAACGACGCTGTACCAGGCATCGCCGCCGGCAAGCGTTGCTTCCGCACATCCCCAGTCGCCGCTATAACCGATGGCGAAATCATCCGTCAGTTTCGGCCGCAGCCGCGCAAGCTCTCCCGCATAGTCGGAATCGGCCGGCAGTGGCATCTTTATGGCACGGATATTCGGGATATAGGCGAGCCTGACCAGAAGCTCATCGCTGAAGGAGAATCGCGTCGTCGTCGGGTTGTTGTAGATGGCGAGCGGCAAATCGGTTGCGCCGGCGACAGCGGCGAAATGGTGATAGGCCTCTTCCTGAGTCAGCGGCGTATAGGAAACGGGTGCCAGAAGCAGCGCATCGGCACCGGCAGCTTCGGCATCCTTCGCCAGCGCCACGGCCTCATCGGTACGCAACGCGCCGACGCCTGCCATCAGCGTGCGCCTGCCCTTGAGGACGGCATGGGCTGCCTCGACCGCCCGCCGCCTCTCGGCACGCGACAGATACATATAGGTTCCGGTGCTGCCGAGAATGCCGATGGAATCGACCTCCGCCGCATCCAGCCGCTCGACGAGGGCGGAAAAGGCTTGGCTATCCACCTGCCCGGCCTCGTCAGCGGGCGTGATCGGAAAAGCCGAAAGTCCCTTGAATTGCTTCGCCATGTTCTCGCCCCTCCCTTCGATCGAAGGACAGCGTTACAGACCCATTGGCAGGGCGGCAAGAAAAGCGGGGTTTAAACCGGCGACCACGGACGAAGAATTCCTCGATCAGTCATAAAGATACAACTTCTTCCACTGCTCTTCAGGGATCTTGTCGCCGACACGGTAATCGAAGGACTGGATGGAGAGGCTGTCGCTTTTCAGTTGGCACTTGTATTTGAGCTTGTACCATTCACCGGCGCTTCTGAAGACTGCACCCGACGCCTTAATCGAATTCTTGCCAACCTCGGGATCACCGAAGGTATAGGCAATGACCTTATCCGGCTTCATGCCCTTCTGCTCGGTCGCGATCCGCTCCATCGCCTCTATGTCGCAACGCTGCTCCAGACGCTCCTCGGGGGCAAGCACGTTCAGCTGCCGCATGACGTTGGCGTCTATTGCGAAAGCGGGTGTCGATGCCTGCAAGGCAAGTAAAAACGCAGAAAGAGCAGCGGGAAGAAACTTTCGCATGGGATCCTGTCAGTTTTCGTTTGTTCTTATCGATGCACGGCAGGCCGGTGGCAGGCGCGTATCATCGCTGATTTGCCGGATATTGCCAAAATGTGATCGAAAACTGACGAAATTGTGCCCGAACGCCATCAAGCCTGTGGAGATTTGAAACTTGATCGGCTGGGAGAGGAATATCGGCTGGGATTCTTTTGAAGAAACTGCCCTAAAAATCTTGCCATCCCCCAAAATTTAAAGAATAACTTGAGAAACAAATTGATTTTTCGAATAAATAAAATTCCTATATTAATTTAAATTTCGGTAAATTATGAAAAATACAATTATTAATTTCACGATTATCGCCGCTTTGCTTTCCGGCTGTACCCAGACAGATAAAGAGAACGCTAAATCTCGGCTTTTAAGGACCGTTGCCAACGTCACTCTCGGTGCAGACCTCGCCACGCAGGTGTCGGCGGCAGATACTGAATACAAAGCACTTAATCTCAACAAGGCCTATATAAAGGCGATCGCGACAACCTACCCCATTTCTCACCGACCGGCCGACAAGACATTCGGAAAACTGGGCGATTATGTTGTGGAGTTGAAGAACATTGAGCAAAATCCAGATATTGGCGACATAAATCAGGCTGGACTGACCAAGCAAGTCAATATGTACCTCAATGCCAAGCGGCTTTGCCCGGATCTACACGTTTTTGTAAAGCTATTTGATGACCCTGTTCCGCTCTACGATCCTGTAACAAAGCGGGCCGGTATATTGATAAAATGCGTGCCTTCCGGGCCGGCCAAGCCGGAGCATTGGCTAATGCGCATCGAGGTTCGAAGTTCGGAATATGGACCCAGGGTGGGTATTGGTTACATTGCGAGAGGGAAAGACTAACACGGCCATTCGTGATGAGCAGAACCCGAGACACCACAAGTACCAATCCGAGGGTGAGGCGGGGCGCAAAAAAATGTTAGGGTCGTCCCCAACGAATCTGTTTTAGCGTCGTTCATCATACGAAAGCGAGTTTCCCTTGCCGATTTTCAAGAACCTGCCCGCCGCCCCGACCGCCGAAAAACGGCCCGTCCAGGATACGCATCACGGCATCACCCGCACCGATGACTACGCATGGTTCCGGGCCGATAACTGGCAGGCCATGTTCAAGGACCCTACCCTGCTCGACCCAGCCATCCGCGCCCATCTGGAGGCCGAGAACGCCTATATGGAAGCCGCAATGGGTGACACCAAGGCGCTTCAGGAAAAGCTGTTCGAGGAGATGAAAGGCCGTATCAAGCAGGACGATTCCTCCGTGCCGGTCAATGACGGACCCTATGCCTATGGCACCCTGTTCGTGACCGGCGGCGAGCAGCCGCATTATTTCCGCACCCCGCGTGATGGCGGCGACAAGCACGTGCTGCTTGATGGCGACAGGGAAGCGGAAGGCAAGGATTATTTCCGTCTTGCCGGCCTCGACCAGTCCTCCGATCACAGTCACGGCATCTGGGGTTATGACGACAAGGGTTCGGAATATTTCACGCTGCGCATCCGTAATCTCGAAACCGGTGAAGACCTTGCCGATGTCGTGGAAAATACCGGCGGCGGCGGGGCATGGGCGCCTGACGGCAAGAGCTTCTTCTATACGCTGCAGGACGAAAACCACCGCCCCTCGAAGGTCTTCCACCACATCATCGGCGAGCCGCAATCGGCCGACCGGCTGGTCTATGAGGAAAAGGACCCCGGCTTTTTCATGGGCGTTGGCGCGTCCGTGCTCGACGACTTCATCTTCATCGACATTCACGACCATGAGACCAGCGAATACCGCATTCTTTCCACCAAGGACCTGATGGCCGAGCCTGTCGTGGTTGCGGAGCGCGAGGAAGGTATCGAATATTCGATGTGCGAAGGCGGCGATGTCTTCTACATCCTCACCAATGACGGCGATGCCAAGGATTTCCGCATCATGGAAGCGCCGGTTAACGCGCCGGGCAAGGAAAACTGGGAGGAGGTCGTGCCGCATGAGCCGGGTCGCCTCATTCTCTCCGTCGATGCCTATGCCCGCCATCTGATCTGGCTGGAGCGCCGCGACGGCCTGCCGCGCATCGTCATCCGCGATCGAAGCACGGGCGAGGAACATTCCATCGCCTTTGCCGAGGAAGCCTATTCGCTTGGCCTGCATGGCGCTGCAGAATACGACACCGATGTCATCCGCTTCTCCTACTCCTCGATGACGACGCCGAGCCAGTTGTTCGACTACAATATGGTGACGCGCGACCGCACGCTGCTGAAGACGCAGGAAGTGCCCTCCGGCCACAATTCCGACGATTACATTACCCGCCGCATCATGGCGCCTGCCCATGACGGCGAGTTGGTGCCAGTCTCGCTGCTTTACCGCAAGGATGTGGCGCTCGACGGTTCAGCCCCCTGCCTGCTCTATGGCTACGGCGCCTATGGCATCACCATTCCCGCTTCCTTCTCCACCACAACGCTGTCTTTGGCAGACCGTGGCTTCATCTATGCCATCGCCCACGTTCGCGGCGGCAAGGACAAGGGTTTCGAGTGGTATGAAACCGGTAAGATGAAAGACAAACAGAACACGTTCAAGGATTTCATCGCGGCTGCCGATCATCTGGTCAAGGAAGGCTTTACCTCCTACGACCGCATCATCGCGGAAGGCGGTTCGGCAGGGGGAATGCTGATGGGCGCCGTCGCCAACATGGCCCCGGAAAAATTTGCCGGCATCATCGCTGCGGTTCCCTTCGTGGACGTGCTGACGACCATGCTTGATGACACGCTGCCGCTAACCCCGCCGGAATGGCCGGAATGGGGCAATCCGCTGGAATCGGAAGAGGAATATCAGTGGATCGCCGCCTATAGCCCCTATGACAATGTCGGCGAAAAGCCCTATCCGCCGCTGCTTGCGCTTTCCGGCCTCACCGACCCGCGCGTGACCTATTGGGAACCGACCAAATGGGTGGCGAAACTGCGCGAAAAGACGACGGGGGAAGCCCCGATCCTGCTCAAGACCAACATGGCGGCTGGCCATGGCGGCAAGTCGGGCCGTTTCCAGCGGCTGGAAGAAATTGCCTTCGAATATGCCTTCGCACTGAAGGTGGCGGGCAAGGACGCCGTCTGACACGCTGCATGCAGAAACGGGCGGCGATCCAATCGTCGCCCGATCTTATTTTGGACGAAAATACCTGCAAAAATCTCGTTATCGAATATTTTTTCCACAAATTATCAGACGTATCTTTTATTTAAATAGCATCTTCACAGGCATTGAATTTTTATTTCCAGTTGCTGCAATTCATAATATATCTTTTACAAACGCAAATAATTCCCATGTATTGCGTCACCGGAAAAAATGTTCCGTAAATCGAACGCATGGCTGCGTTGCACCATTTCGCATTGCAATATCACTTTTCGGCCGTATTATCCGGGCCGTTGACATATTCATGCGCCTTTTCGCCGCTTTTCTCGCGGCAATCCTGCAGTACGTCTTGCGGATAATCTTATCGCCGGATTTTTTCGGCTTTTTCATGCGCCATGTCAGTTCGCCCTTGGCAATCCGGGCTTTGCAGTGCTCCCGCTTTGCCAACTGAAAACACTGCATCAGACTTGGAGGTCTCCCATGAAGAAACTCCTGGCCTCGACCATTCTCGTAACGGGCTTTACCATCGCTGCCGGTGCAGCAAATTCCGCCAACGCCGCAGAAACATGCGGCAGCGTCACCATCGCCGAAATGAACTGGGCATCCGCCGGTGTTGCGGCTTACGTCGACAAGTTCATCATGGAAAACGGCTATGATTGCACGGTCAACGTCATCAGCGGCGACACCACTCCCACATTCACCTCCATGAACGAGAAGGGCCAGCCGGATATGGCGCCCGAAATGTGGGTGAATACCCTTGGCGCCCCCTATGAGGACGCCGTCAAGAAGGGCAACCTGATCCAGGAAAGCAAAATCCTGAGTGAAGGTGGCGTCGAAGGCTGGTGGATTCCCAAATATCTCGCCGACGAACACCCTGATATCAAGACAGTTGAGGACGCACTCAAGCATCCCGAGCTTTTCCCGGCGCCGGAAGACGCCAGCAAGGGTGCCGTGTTTGGCTGCCCGCCGGGCTGGGGCTGCCAGCCAACGACCGCCAACCTTTTCAAGGCACGCAAGGCCGACGAGAAAGGCTTCGCCCTGATCGACACCGGCTCCGCTGCAGGTCTCGATGGCTCGATCTCCAATGCCTATGAGAAAAAGCAGGGCTGGCTCGGCTATTACTGGTCCCCGACGGCCATTCTTGGCAAGTACGACATGGTGAAGCTGGACGATGGCGTGGCACTCGACCGCGAGGCCTACGACAATTGCATCGCCAAGCCTGATTGCGCCGATCCCAAGCCAAACGCCTATCCGGTGGCAGAGGTATTCACCGTTGTCACCAAGGACTTCGCCGAGAAGGCCGGTCCTTCCATCGACTATATCCGCAAGCGGCAGTGGGACAACGAGACCGTCGCCAAGGTTCTGGCCTGGATGGATGAAAACCAGGGCACCAACGAAGACGGCGCGGAATATTTCCTCGAGAACAACGAAGATATCTGGACGAAGTGGGTTTCGCCCGAGGTGGCGGAGAAGATCAAGGCTTCGATGTGATTGGTTGGTTGATGGGGGAGTCGGCGCAAGCCGCCTACCCCCCTCTGCCGTGCCGGGCATCTCCCCCACAAGGAGGGAGATCGGCTGGGCGCACCCTTCTCACAAATCCGCAACCTGTTTGATGGGCGAGACTTTGCCTCGGATCAATCTCCCCCCTTGTGGGGGAGATGTCCGGCAGGACAGAGGGGGGTGCCCCGCGCGCTCCAGCCCCCACCGCCCATAACCCAAAGGGAAAACAACAATAATGGCCCTCTGCAACTACCTGCCGGATTTGCTCTGCAAATTCCCGGCAATCGACAACTCCACGATGCGTGTGGCACGCAAGACCATCGATGACGGTTTTCGCGATATCGTGCGCAATTACGGCGATGCGATCGATGTGATCGTGCATCCGCTGCAGCTCTTTCTCAACTCCTCGGAGCGGCTGTTCATCCAGACTCCGTGGATCGTCACCATGCTGGTCATTCTGGCGATCGTGCATCTGGCCGGGCGCAGCTTCAAGATCACCGGTGGCACGGCCATCTCCCTGCTCATGATCGGCGCAGTCGGCCTCTGGCGCGACGCCATGACGACGCTTTCCATCGTCGCCATCGCCACGCTGATCGCCATCGTCATCGGCCTGCCGCTCGGCATTTTGATGGGACGCTCCGAACGGTTGCAGCGTATCATCAATCCCGTGCTCGACGTGATGCAGACCCTGCCAAGCTTCGTTTATCTCATCCCCGTGGTGGTGATTTTCGGCATCGGCAAGGTACCGGGCCTGATCGCAGTGGTGATCTACGCCATTCCACCCGTCATCCGCCTGACCAGCCTCGGCATCCGCCTGGTAGACCGGGAAGTGCTGGAAGCCGCCGATGCCTTCGGCTCCTCCAACGGCCAGAAGCTGTTTAATGTGCAGCTGCCGCTGGCGTTGCCCACCATCATGACCGGCATCAACCAGACCATCATGATGGCGCTCGCCATGGTCGTCGTCGCTTCCATGGTCGGTGTCGGCGGGCTCGGCAAGAATGTGCTGCAGGCCATCAACAACCAGTTCTTCACGGTGGGCTTCCTGAACGGTTTCGCTCTGGTCGCCATCGCCATCATGTTCGACCGGGCAAGCCAGGCTTTCGGCAAGCGCCTGCAGAAATACCGCGAGGTCTCCCATGGCTAAAAGCATCGAAATCAGGAATCTTTACAAGATCTTCGGCAAGCATCCCGAGAAATATCTCGAAGCGGTGCGATCAGGCATGGACAAGGTCGAGCTGAACGACAAACACAACCATGTGCTTGGCCTCAACAACATCAACATCACCATGCCGGGCGGCAAGATCACCGTGGTCATGGGGCTTTCCGGTTCCGGCAAATCGACGCTGATCCGCCACATCAACCGGCTGATCGACCCGACCGCAGGTGAGGTTCTCTACGACGGCGAGGACATTTGCGGCATGAGCACTTCGGCACTGCGGAAATTCCGCCGCCACAAAACGGCGATGGTGTTCCAGAAATTCGGCCTTCTGCCGCATCGCACCGTCCTGGAAAACAGCGTCTACGGCCTCGATATTCAGGGCATGCCACGCAAGGACAGCGAAGAGAAAGGCCGTTACTGGCTGGAGCGTGTCGGTCTTGCCGGCTATGAGGATTATTATCCGAACCAGCTTTCCGGCGGCATGCAGCAGCGCGTCGGCCTTGCCCGCGCGCTTGCCAACGATGCCGATATTCTCCTGATGGACGAGGCCTATTCGGCTCTCGATCCGCTGATCCGTGTCGATATGCAGACGATGCTGCTCGACCTTCAGCAGGAGCTGAAAAAGACCGTGGTGTTCATCACCCACGATCTGGATGAGGCTTTGCGGCTCGGCGACCACATTGCCATTCTGAAAGACGGCGAAGTGGTGCAGCAGGGCGACGGCCAGAGCATCATCCTTTCCCCTGCGGATGGTTACGTCACCGACTTCGTGCGTGACGTCAATCGCAGCCGCGTGCTTCAGGCGACCACAGTGATGGAACCGCTGACGGCGAAACCCGAGGGCATGTCGGTGCCGGAAAACGCGACACTGGAAACCATCGCCCGCGATATGTCGGAGGCGAACGAAACCAGCGCCCATGTGGTGGATGAAGACGGCAAGCCAGTCGGCGCCATCGGCCTCGACACGCTGGTGGCGGCGATGGTCACGCCGGCACCTCAGGAGGCGGAGGCCAGGTTGGCAGTCGTGGAGGAAGTGGCAAAAATCCCGGAACCGGCGGCGCCGGTGGAGAAGGAAACTGCGTAATCCGGCACCAACAGGATTTGCCTTTCTTTCAGAGGACCGAAACAGCCCCCCCGCCCCGCTGCGCAAAAGACATCGGAGCTGGCTGGCCGCGTCAAAACGCTCTTTCGTCATACCGGCCTAGAGCCGGCATGACGGGAGTGGGGTGTTTGGCGCCAGAGTTTGAGCGGCACAACAGGGTCGCCATGGCGAGCACGACGCGAAGTGTGGGGCAAGGCCGGCAATGCCCGCCTTCCCGTCCAGCCATGCAAAAACGAAGCACCCCTTTGCCACGTGTCAAGCCGGGAACGACATTGCAATGCAGCAAGCGCAAGCTTCGGGCAAGCCGCCGCCGTTAACCATTTGTTAACTTTTGAACGCGGAATCACTGGCATGCAGATCGAAAGCAATATTGGCGGATACAATTATCAGGCTCGTGTCCGCGACATCGAAAAACCCGGCAGCGCGCAGAGCGCGCCCGAGGAACAGGCCGTAAAACGCGGCCCCGGCAACCCGACCGTTTCCAGCACCGTTCTTTCCCGTTCGCTGGCCAACGTGCTGTGGGCCGTCGGCAATGGCAGCGCACCGGCCCACACGCCGGCTGCGACCTCCGCAGAGGACAAGGCAGAAGCGCAGGCCGAATGGGTGCGCAGCGCCTATTCCGAATACGAATAGATGATTCCGATCAGGCCCTTGCCGGGCTGACCTCCACCGTTACATGTGAGAGTTCATGTATGGCTGCAAGCTTCTGCTTGTAGAAAGCCGGTGCCTTCGGCACCTGCGAGTGGATGGCGACAATGGCGGCGTGATGCCCCGGCCCCACCTGCCACACGTGCAGGTCGGTGATGCGGTCTTCTTCCGTTTCCACGCTTTCGCGAATTTCCTGCGGCAAGTCCTCCGTCAGCGGAACCGCATCCACCAGCGTCGTTGCCGTGGAGCGAATGAGTCCCCATGACCAGCGGGCAATCACCACACCGCCGACAATACCCATCAACGGATCGAGGAAGGACCAGCCGTTCCACTTGCCAAGCAGCAGCGCGACAATGGCGAGAACGGAAGTCAGCGCATCGGCGAGTACATGCAGATAGGCTGCGCGCAGGTTATTGTCCCTGCCGCCCTTCGCACCGTGTTCGCCGTGATGCGCATGCGAGCCGTGATCGTGATGGGCGTGGCTGCCATGGCCGTGATGGGCATGCGAACCGTGTGCGTGACCATGCCCGTGGCCGTGATCGTGGTCATCCTTCAACAGCACGGCGCTGACGAGATTGACGATAAGACCGATGAAGGCGACGAGGATCGCCTGATTGAAGTCGATCTGAACAGGATTGAAAAGCCGCATCGCACTTTCGACGGCGATGAGCAGCGCCACCACCGCCAGCACGATGGCGCTGGCAAAACCGGCGAGATCACCGAACTTGCCGGTGCCGAAGGTGAAGCGCGGATTGCGCGCCTCACGCCGGGCATAGAGATAGGCCAGCGCCGAGATGAGCATTGCGCCCGCATGGGTGGACATGTGCCAGCCATCTGCCGTCAGCGCCATGGAACCGAACCAGTGGCCGGCGACGATCTCCGCCACCATCATGACGGTGGTCAGCGCAATCACCATCCACACGCGCTTTTCGTTACGCTCATGGTTCCGGCCGAGGAAAACATGGTCGTGGCCGGACGCTGCGGGAAATTCGGATGTCGTCGTCATGTCGCTAATCCTGTTCGATCCTGGAATATTCTGTTTCACGCATGTCTTTTCCCAAAGCCGCGGACACTTTTGGGAGAGAGGCTAGCGGATGTAGGTCTTCAGCACCTGGGCCAGCTCTTCCGCCGCACGCGCCCGCTCGTCTTCATTTTCGGCGTGCACGACGTGCTCATGCAGATGTTCCTGCATCACCTCCCCCGTCAGGCCTGAGAGCGCACCGCGCACCGAGGCCAGCAATTGCAGCACCTCGCCGCAGGGCTTGGAATCGTCCAGGGCACGCTCCACCGCCTCCATCTGCCCCTTGAGGCGACGGATGCGAGCGAGAAGCTTCTCCTTGTTGCGGATCGTATGGGACATGAGTACCTCATATACTATAGGGGGGTATACTATATTGCGATGTTTTTCGGTTCAAGCCCTGCGCGACGCAATCTTCGCGAATGTTTCGACCCCTAAAAATACCCCATGAAACTTAGGGGACTCAGTCATGACGACTATCGCAGCAACAACCAGCAGCTACTACGCAACTCCGGTCCGGACCCTTGAGCCGACGAAGACCAGGGAAACCAATGCAACCACCGAGGCCCTGCTGGAACTGACACGGGCGGCACACCGCGCGATTTCCAGCGCCGAGAGCGTTGCCGTTTCCGCCGCACCTGCCGCCGCCAGCGTTTCCGCCGGCCTTGCCGCAGCACTCTGGAACCTCGACAGCGGCGCACAGGCCAGAACCGAACCGGCGGTAGAGATCGCCGCATCCGCGCAGCCTGACGCCGCCGCCAGCATCGAGACAGAAGTTCTCAAAGCCCTGGCGCAGGCACTCGGCGTGGATGCTGCCGCCTGACACCCATTGAACGGCAGGCTGAAAAGCTATATCTCTAGAGACTAGAGCATCCGGTTCGTTCTTGTCCCGGCTGCTCTTGAGGATATGGAGAAGGCAATGCTGTCCATCGGTGAATTGTCCAAACGTACCGGCGTCAAGGTTCCGACGATCCGCTATTATGAGCAGATGGGCCTCATCCGCGAGGCAGACCGCTCGGAAGGCAACCAGCGCCGTTACGAAAAATCCGATCTCGAAAGGCTGGCCTTCATCCGCCATGCCCGCGATATCGGGCTCAATATCGACGCCATCAGAGAATTGATCGCGCTCAGCCAGCACCGGCAAATGCCGTGCGAGGGTGCGGACCGCATTGCCGCCGAACACCTCGCCCATGTGCGCGAAAAAATCAGCAGCCTCAAGAAGCTCGAGCATGAGCTGGAACGTATCGTCTCCCATTGCCATGGTCATTCGATCGAGGATTGTTACGTCATCCGCGCGCTTTCCGACCATGGCATGTGCGAAGGGGAGCATTGAGGCTGAAGAGCAGGCTTGACAGATTTCAGATTCGAGCGCATTGCATGGACATGATCAACGAACGCGCACCCATCTCCTGCTCGTACTTTTGGGCCTACCTGTAAAGGGCGGCTCGACAGATCATTTTGTCAACAAGCCGCCGTCAGGCGGCTTTGTTGTTTTTCAAGCGTCCTGACGGCACCGATAAAACCGAAGGACCAGAAAAATGACCGAAGACAGTTCCCTTACGCTGGAAAGACCGCCCGTCGTCATCATTCGTGGCGCACGCAAGACCGATTTGCCTGAGCTCAATGAGATGATCACCCTGCTTGCCACCTTTCATGGCGATGCGGCGGCGATTACGCCGGCGAAACTGGAACGCGACCTGTTCGGCCCGCTTCCCTGGGTGCATGGGCTGGTGGCGGAAGCCGACGGCGCATTGATCGGTTACGCCCTGATGCTGCCGCTCTACAGGGCGCAGGAAGGCCGCCGCGGGCTTGAGCTGCACCATCTTTTCGTGCGTGACGGTCACCGCGGCCATGGCACCGGCCAGCACCTGGTTTCCCGCGCCCGCGATATCGCCAAGCGCCTCGGTTGCGACTATCTTTCCGTCAGCGCCACGACCGGCAATGTCGCCGCGCATCGTTTCTACGAAAGCATGGATTTCGCGCCGCGCCCGGTCACCGGCATGCGCTACATGCAGTCTATCGCCTGATTGCAACCTTCGGAGACGGCCATGACACGGATTGCCATTGCGCTTGCGCAGGATTTTGCTGACTGGGAACCGGCGCTGCTTGCCGCCGCCGCGCGCGGCTATCTCGGCGTCGAGATCGTTTACGCAACCCCGGACGGCCGGCCCGTGGTTTCAATGGGCGGGCTCAACGTTACGCCCGACACATCCTATGACGCGCTTGATCCTGCTAACATCGATGCGCTCGTCATTCCCGGCGGCCTCAGCTGGGAAAAGGGAACGGCTGTCGATCTTGGCGGGCTGGTACAGCGGTTTCGCGAGAAGGGCCGACTGGTTGCCGGCATCTGCGCGGCTGCCAGCGCGCTTGCAGGCACGGGCGCCCTTGATGACGTCGCCCATACCGGCAATTCGCTCGCCTCGCACAAGGCCTATCCGTCCTATCGCGGCGAAGCGCTCTATCGCGACCAGCCGAAGGCGGTCAGCGATGGCGGTATCGTAACCGCAGCCGGCAGTGCACCGGTCAGTTTCGCTGTGGAAATTCTGAAACACCTCGGCCTCTTTGGTCCGGAAGCCGAGGCGGAACTTGGAATTTTTGCGGCGGAACACCGGTGAAGCTCACCTTGGTGTCGAGAGTTTTGCGGATCCTCTCATCCTCATTCCTGTGCCTGTCACAGGAATGAGGGCGCGCAAAGCATGAGCGTCCGGACAATATCGCGCATTACCCGCGATCAAGCACCCTGCACGCGCGGGGCGCAGGCTCCGCTCCCTCCCCCGCAATCGCACGGCGGATATCGCGGCTGTTGAGATGCAGACTGCGACCGGCCGGCAAAGCCGAGCGTTTTATTTTGGCAAGGGCTGCGGCCGTAAAGGCAGCCTCATTCTCATGAAAATAGGCGAGCGCCGCTTCCCGTTCCGGGCTGACGCCGAGGACTGCCTTGAAAGCAAGGCGATGCACGGCGCAGGAAGCGCCGTGACCGGGAACGGCAAAACGCAGCGCATCGAGTTCGTCACTCCATTCGGCTGCGTCCTGCATGGTTTCAAGCCGACTGGAAGCGCTTCAGGAAAAACGCGCTCAATGTTCCGAGCAAGGCCCAGAAGACAAAGCTGGTCACGGTGGCGGCGACGATGAACTGTCGTTCCAGCGGCAGCGGTGCCAGCGCATGTTCACCTTCCGGCGGCAGGGGCGCGCCCACCACATGTGGAGCAACGATCAACACCAGTGCGAGCACGATTGCCCAGGGTTCGCGCCGGAATGCGATCAGCGCAATGCCGCCTGCGGTCGCGGCAACCGTCGAAAGCCACCAGATTTGACGCGCCTCAAGCGCGGCGGCCGGGCTGCCCGGCAGTTCCGGCGGCAGGCCGATCATCGGCGCAAGCATGACGGCGGCAAAACCGGCCACACCCCACAAAAGGCCTTCGCGCCAGCCGGCATTGGTGCCGCGCAGCGAGATGAGGCCGGTGAGCACCAGCGCATAACCGATGGCGGTCAGCACGTTGGCGGCTACCGTATAGGCGGTGCGCTCGAAGCCGTCTGCCGGAGACCAGGCTTCCTCACTATGTTCGTGCGCGGGAATGGCAGCACCGGTCGTGGCCGGAGCATCATGGCTATGGGGCGCTTCGCCACCGGCATTTTCATAGGCTTCCGCCTTCAGGATCAGCGGCGTGGTGCCGAAAGCCTGCATGGCCGAAACGGCGAAGCCGCCAACGATGCCGACGAGGACGGCGGTAAAAACGATATTGCGAAAGAACGACATGCTTTCCCCCTCAATGGCAAGGGAAAGCATTGGCATGACGTGTGTCATGCGCGGCGTTGTGAACGGCTTCCACATGCGAAAAGCCGACAAAACCGACGACGAACAGGCCAAGCACGATCGCCGTCAGCGATTGCGCGAAGCTGCCCGTTTTTGCTGAAACGGCGGCATTTGCCGTATTCTGGTTGATGGACATGGTGACCCCTCTTACGGCGCGACCCCGCGCCTTTAGACGCGGCGGAACGGCAAAACGCCGTGCAGCCGCATGCGATACACTTCACCACGGGGATACGAGACTGACACAGGGCGGCACGTTCAAGCGCAACCACCCTGAAATTCCGCTCTTCCGGACACCCCGCCGGCATGGACATTTCCGTGATGGCAGGTCTCCTGGCTTACGGGTCAAAACCTGAAACACCTTCCCGGCATTGCCCTCGCCCATATCCGGCGAGATGCTTACCAGTGGCATTTCGTTTCAGGCTCTCCGCTCACAGTTGCGGGGGCAGCCACGAATGAGGATGTCTCCCTATCGTGTTCCCTTTTCACCTTCCGGAACGCCCGGAAGGAACCATCACACGATCGTTATCCGATGGGTGCGGGTGGGAGTCAATGGCAGGCCGGCGTGAGAATTGCGCACTGTTGCTGGATGCCGGATCAAGTCAGACATGACGGCAAAGGGCTACCGCGCCGGGATGGCCTTCAGATAGGCGGCGATCGCATTGCGGTCATCGGCCGTCAGATGCGCCATGTTCTGCTGGACCTTGACCATGGAGCCGCCGACGCTGTCGAATTCCGGGGTGAAGCCGGTTTCCAGATAGTTGGCAATATCGGCCGCCTCCCAGCCTCCTACGCTCTGCGAGCCGGGGGTGATATCGGGAATGCGGCCCTCGCCTTCGGGATTGGGACCACCGGCCAGCCATTTGCCATCCAGAAAACCGCCAAGCGCATTGCGCGGCGTGTGGCATTCGCCGCAATGGCCCGGGCCTTCCACCAGATATTGGCCGCGCAGCAATTCGGCATTGGCATCGGCAAGCTCGACGCGGGGTGGCGCGGATGTATCGAAATAGAGGAATTTCCAGCCGCCCAATGCCATGCGCATGTTGAGGGGGAACGGCAGTTCATGATCCGGCGCATCATTCTGGCTGGCGGGCAGAACCCGCAAATAACCGAAGAGGTCGTTGATGTCCTTCTGCGTCATGCGGGCATAGGAGGCGTAAGGGAAGGACGGGTAGAGATGTTCGCCGTTCTTGCCGACGCCGCGCGTCATCGCATCGCCGAATTCCGAAAGCGTCCAGCCGCCAATGCCATGCTGAGGATCGGAGGAAATATTGGGCACATGAAAGGTACCGAAGGGGCTTTTCAGCGCCTGCCCGCCCGAGAGCGTCAAAAGCGCATCGCCCTTGGCATCTGGTGCCGCATGGCAACTTGCGCAGCCGCCCGCCCAGAACAGCGTTTCGCCATTGGCAAGGTCCGGCTCGCCAAGGCTCACCCAGTGGCTGGGTGCCTGACGCACAGGCGCGGTCACCCAGGCGAAAATGCCGAAACCGGCAATGGCCGCCACCGCGATCCCGCCCGCGAGCTTCGTCCAAATGGAGGCCATGACCCCTCTCCCCATTATCACCTGATGAGATCAGGCGTCATTCCCGCTGAAAAAACGCCGCCGTGAAGCGGCGTTCTTAATAGGATTATTTCTTCAGACGGTAGGTCTGGTGGCAGGCACCACAATCGGCACCGAGGGTCTGCATGGCGGTGGTGACACCTGCCTGATCGGCCGGAAGGCTGGCGAGGACCTTGTCCGCATCGGCACCGAGCTTGGCGGCCTTGGACTTGAAGTCATCGAAATTTTCCCAGATCGCGGGTGCCGCAGCACTGCCGGTCTCGCTGCCTGGGGGAAACTGGTCGGGGAAAGCCTTGGCGTTGGTGCTGATGGTCGTCACGGCAGCCTTTACGACTTCGGCGTCATAAGGCTTCTGGCCCTTGGAGATGGCAGCAAGCGCACCCATGGAGCCGCCGATCTGCTTCATCATGCCTTCACGTTTTTCGACTTCGCCGGCAGCGTAGACCGCTCCGGCGCAAAGACAGCCGAAAAGCATGGCCGCCGCGATGGTTTTCAGTTTCATACACTTTCTCCTTGATTCCGGCAGATGCCGAACGCGCGATGAACGGCGCGAGGATGCCCTTTCCGCATGGCGAAAAGAAGTCACATTGCAGTGAATTTCCCCAAGAAAACAGAAGTCTAGGAGAGTGCTTCCCAAAGCGTAACCAGGGCTGCGGCAATCAGCATGAAACCAGCGGCGCGGCCGATGAAAATCGTCGCGGCAGGCGAGGAAACGAGCCATGCCCGGCTTTTATCCGCCGTCAGCGCCAGAGCGCCATAGACCGTGAACTGCGTGATGGCCACCATCGCGCCCATTACCAGCCCCTGCATCCAGATTGGACCATAGTCGGGTTTGAGGAATTGCGGATAGATCGCCATCATGAAGAGATAGGCTTTCGGATTGGAAAGGCAGGTGAGCACGGCCCGCCAGAACGCCTTTCTGACAGAGGCGCTCGCCTGTGCCTCATCGCCATTGACAGTGATAGCGCTGCTCATCAGGCCGACGCCGATCCAGACCATGTAAGCGGCACCGGCGACCAGCAGCGGCAGGAACAGCGACGGCATCCAGGCGGCAAGCATGCCGACGCCCAACGCACCGTAGAGCGAATGCACCATGCCGCCGGCGCTCATGCCGCTTGCGGCGGAAAGCCCGGTTCTTTTGCCACCCGTCAACGCACTTGCCAGCACGAACAGCATATCCATGCCCGGCAGGATGATGATGCCGAACAGGACCAGAAAGAAAAGCCAGAGATTTTCGGCGTAACTCATGTCAGTATCTCCCAAGACAGTTTGCTACACATTCGGGAAAACTCATGTTTCTCAATGTGTTTTGCTGCTTATAGGAAAAGCCAACTGACAGCGTTGTGTCAGTTGCGTTGGGAAACCTCCGGGAAAACGGCAATGCGCAAGGCATCGAGACTGTTCGAGATCATCCAGATCCTGCGGGTGGCGCGCAGGCCGATCACCGCGCAGACCATTGCCGAGGCACTGGAGGTCACGGTGCGCTCGGTCTATCGCGATATTTCGGCCCTTCAGACCATGCGCGTGCCGATCGAAGGGGAACGCGGCGTCGGTTACATCCTGCGTCCCGGCTTCAACCTGCCGCCGCTGATGTTTTCCATCGAGGAGACGGAGGCGATCGTGCTTGCACTCGCCATGGTCGCGCGCACTGGCGATACCGAATTGCGGCAGGCGGCCAAAAAGGTCAGCGACAAGATTGCCGCATCCCTGCCCGAACCCCTGTCGAAAACCCTGTCCGCCAATGCCCTGCACGCCTGGGGCAGCATCGCGCCCTCACCCGCCGGCGTCGATCTTGCCATGGTCAGGCGGGCGGTGCGCGACGAGGAGCGGCTGGACATAACCTATGGCGATGAAACCGGCGCGGAGACCCGGCGACAGATCCGGCCCATCGCCATGATCTATTATTCGGAGACGACCAATATCGTCGCCTGGTGCGAGCTAAGGCAAGCGATCCGCAATTTCCGCTCCGACCGCGTTCTGACCTGCAAGACAACCGGCAGCTTTTTCAAGATGGAAGGCGAAAGGTTGCGGCAATTGTGGATGAGCGGCTGGCAGAGCAATCAGCTGAGGACTTCGGAACGAACGACGAATCAAGCAGGCGCGTAAAGCAACTGATTTAGCGCGTCTTTCAACCTTCGTTCTGTGTCGGTGCCCCCGTCTCAACCGTCATTCCTGTGACAGGGAGAGTAATGACGGTTGAGAGGGTTATGCTCGCTTCAAAGCACGGCAGCGTTATGCCGCAAATGCTCCAGCACCCTATCGTCCTCGCGCCCGAAACCGCGGATGACGATTCGGTCGGCAAACACATCGGCAATGGCGAAGGTGTTCTGGTCGGGCGTATCCACCATGCCCTTGAAGTTGACGAAGTGAGTGTTGCCCTGCACCCCGTAATTGCCCTCATGATTATGGCCGCTGAACCATGCGACGACCGAAGGGTGTACATCCAGAAGATCAAGGATGCGGGGCGCATCCCACATATTATGGGCGTTTTCCGGATAGACCGGATAGTGGCAGAAAATGACCACTTTTTCACCCGCCGCATCCGCCTTTTGCAGAACGGTTCGCAGCCATTCGAACTGTTCGTCGCTGAGCGACGCATTCCAGTCCTGCGCATTGATCGCACCCACCTCTTGCAGGCGCTTCAGACGCTCTTGCGCCAGCGTGCGGCGCGGATCGCCGGGCGGCGGGGCAAACAGGCTGACCTCGTTGCCGTCAAGCACCACGAAACGTATCTCACCGATGGTGAAATCGTGCCAGGGCGACGCCATGCCGAGGCGGGCATGGATGGCGGACAGGTGTTCGGCGGCAACGGCGAAATCGTGATTTCCCGGCAGCATCACCGAAGGGTGGCGAAGCTGCTCGTAGACGCCAAGGATCGCATCGAAATTTTCAAAACCGCGATCGATGATGTCGCCCAGCGTCACCACGAAGGCCAGTTCCTCGCGATTGAAGGCGTCGATCGCCTCGCCAAGCTTTTTCGGGCTTTCGGCATAATACCGGCCCATATCCGGGCGGGGCTCGGCATCGGCATATTGGGGATCGGCAACGATGCCGAAGGAGAAGAGCGGTGTGGTTTTTTCAGTCATGATGCGCCGCGATAAACCGGGCGGATGACAGGCTTGTGACAAGTGGGAGCGACATGCTGGATTGTCGACCTCAAAAGCAGAACACCCGGCCTTTGGGGGGCCGGGTGCTCAAAAAATTACAATCCGCAAAACTTACTTGGAAGCGGCTTCGTAACGCTCCAGGACGTAGTCCCAGTTGATGAGGTTGTCGACGAAGGCTTCGAGGTACTTCGGACGCAGGTTGCGGTAGTCGATGTAGTAGGAGTGTTCCCATACGTCGACGCCGAGGATCGGTTCTGCGCCATGAACCAGCGGGTTTTCGCCGTTCGGGGTCTTGGAGATTTCGAGCTTGCCGTTCTTGACGGAAACCCATGCCCAGCCGGAGCCGAACTGCGTGGTGCCGGCAGCGATGAAATCAGCCTTGAACTTGTCGTAACCGCCGAGATCGGAGGCGAATGCCTGTTCCAGCTTGCCCGGCAGCTTGTTGCCGCCGCCGTCCTTCTTCAGCCACTTCCAGAAATGGACGTGGTTGTAATGCTGGGCAGCATTGTTGAAGAGACCAGCATTGGTGCCAAAGGACTTCTTCACGACTTCTTCAAGCGAAAGGTCGGAAAGACCGGCTTCCGCCGCCAGCTTGTTGCCGTTGTCGACATATGCCTTGTGGTGCTTGTCGTGATGGAACTCGAGCGTCTCGCGCGACATGTATGGTGCAAGCGCGTCGTAGTCGTATGGGAGTTCAGGAAGTTCGAAGGCCATGGTTTTTACTCCTTTTTGCAGCGGGTTACCGCTCCTAGAAACCGTGTGAGCGGACCATAGGAGCGAACCTCTGTTTGGGCAACCTGTGAAATATCAAAATGTTCCGACAAAAGAGAAAATTCCTCTCAAGCCAGCCGCCACCACATTTGTTTCACAACCCTGGCGTACCGTTTTCCACCCTATCGGTTCGCTTTTGATGAAATTGCAGGAAGGAAATTCCATGACCCGCCCCATGATCCAGCGCGCGCTGCTTCTCGCCGCCTTCTCCTCGCTGGCGCTACCCGCCGTCGCATCGTCTGACGATGCGTGGAAGGAATTCGTGGCGGATGTGCAGACGGCGTGCCTTGGCGCCGGCAAAGACATGATCGAGGACGCCAAGGTGGTGGTCGATCCGGTGGGCAGCGAGAATTATGGCCTCGCCGTCCTCACCGGCAAGGCCAAATTCACCGGTCAGAATGGGGGCGCGGATGCGACGATCAGCCATATCTGCGTTTACGACAAGAAGACCAAGGCCGTCGAACTCGGCAGCGAGCTTGCCGGCGATACGCTGAAGGTTGAAATCCCCGGCTCCACCAAGCCCTGAGGTTTCAGAAACGGGGCGTGGTGTCGCCATCGCCCAGCGCGCGCTGCATCAGCACCGTGTCCAGCCACTGGCCGTGTTTCCAGCCGATAGACTTGAATGTGCCGACATGCTCGAAACCGGCGGCGCGGTGAACCCCGATGGAGGCGGCGTTGGCGCTATCGCCGATGACCGCAATCATCTGCCGGAAGCCGCGCGAAGTCGCATCCTCGATCAGCGCATCGAGCAGCTTGCGGCCAATTCCCATGCCCTTCATGGCCGGATCGATGTAAACGGAATTCTCCACAGCAGCACCATAGGCCGGGCGCGGACGATAGGCGCCGGCATAGGCATATCCGGCTATCTTTCCGTCGATTTCTGCGACGAGATAGGAGTAGTTGCCTTCCACCAGCAGTCGGCGGCGCTCAAGCATCATATCCACGCTTGGCGGATCGATCTCGAAGCTGGCGCGGCCATGCAGCACGGCATCCCGGTAGATTTCGGTAATGGCTGGAATATCCGCCTCCTCGCAGGGGCGAATGGTAAGGCTGGAAATTGTGGGAAGGGTCATTCTCGTGTCCTGTGGTCATTCACGGCATTATTGTGCATTGCGGCTCAGTCAAAATAAAGATTATCTGTCTTATACAAACGATAAGGTTTTCTTTGATGATGGACCTCGATCTGCGGCAGGTGCGCAGCTTCATGGATGTCGCCGATCTCGTTAGCTTTTCCGCCGCAGCCGACAAGGCGGGGCTGACGCAGCCGGCCATTAGCCTGCACATCCGGCTGCTGGAAAAGCAGCTCGGTGTGCGGCTGATCGAACGGGTCGGCAGGCGCGCGCAGCCGACGGCGGCAGGCCGGGACTTTCTCATCCATGCAAGACGGATTGCGGAAGAAGTGGCGCATGCCATCGATACCGTAGCCCCTCATCGCAGCGGGGTGACGGGACGCCTGCGCATCGGCACGGGTGCCACCGCCTGCATCTATCTTCTGCCGCCAGTGCTGGGCAAAATCCGCCAGGTGATGCCGGGGATAGACATCGTCGTGCAGACCGGCAATACCCACGATATACTGAGGCTTCTTGAAGCCAATACGATCGACGCGGCGGTGGTGGCCCTGCCGGCCAGCGGCCGCAGCCTCGATATCAGCGACATCCATCTCGATGAACTGGTTGCGGTTTTCCCGCATGGCACCATCAGCGACGCAACAATCCTGAATGCCGAGACGCTTTCGACACAGCCTTTGCTGCTTTACGAGGGCGGCAATACGCGCAAGCTCGTGGATCAATGGTTTTCGGCAAGCGGCCGCACCGTGCAACCCGCCATGGAACTGGGCAGCGTCGAGGCCATCAAGAAACTGGCGGGCGCGGGCCTTGGCCTTGCCATCGTGCCACGCATGGCGATAGAGCATGAAGGTGCTGCATCGGGGCTTGAATGGCGCTCGCTCGAGCCACCGCTCGAACGGCGGATCGCCCTTGCCCTCAGACGCGACAAGCACATGACCGCGCCACTAAGGGCGCTCGCTGCTGCGCTGCCGGATGTGCGGAAACGGTGAGGCCTGCGCCGGGTTGCGAGGGCAGGCCAGCCATCGCTTCTGATGGCGAATAGTGCGCCCGCCTCAGCGTCATCCTTGGGCTTGTCCCACTGCTGTCCGGTTTAAATTCCGGACGACCCGCAGCCCCCCTTTTGAAGTCAGTCGTGGAGGGTCAACATTCTCGCGACGTCATCCTCGGGCCTGTCCCGAGGATCTAAACACGTCGAATAAAATCAATACGTTGCAGATCCTCGGGACAGGCCCGAGGATGACGTCGGCGTGGTTGGCCCGACTTGCCTTCCCATCTGATGACGCTACTTTTCTTTTGGTGTCCGGTTCGAGGCGGCAGGCCAGAGCACAACGTTGAGTGTGTCGGATGCTTCGTCACCAGCATTGCTCGCGCCATCCGATGACGCGAGCAATGCTTGCAAAACTCAGAACTCCGTCCAGTCGTCACCCTTCACGGCCAGCGCCGCATTGCCGCGCGCGGCAGCGACCGGGCGGGCCCTAGTAGGTGCAGCGACGGGTGCAGCAGGCGCGTGAACAGAGCTTGCAGCGCGCTGCATGTGCCTTGCCGTCTCGCGCAATGCGGAGGTCTGCGGGCCGAGCTGGAACTGCGCCAACAAAGCCTGGAGATTGGCACATTCCTGCGCAAGACCCGCACCGGCCGCATTCATTTCCTCGACCATCGCGGCGTTCTGCTGCGTGGCCTGATCCATGTGGTTGACGGCGGTGTTGACCTCGGAGAGACCGGCGGACTGTTCCTGCGCCGCGGTGGCGATGGCGTCCATATGGGTGTTGACGGACAGTACGAGCTGCTCGATCTCGGAAAGCCCGACGCCAGTATCGGCGACAAGCTTCACGCCCTCACCCACCGCAACGGCTGACGTGTTGATGAGCTGCTTGATTTCCTTGGCGGCCTTGGCGGAACGCTGGGCCAGTTCGCGCACTTCCTGGGCAACGACTGCAAAACCCTTGCCCGCATCGCCCGCCCGCGCCGCCTCGACGCCCGCATTCAGCGCCAGAAGGTTGGTCTGAAAGGCGATTTCGTCAATAACACCGATGATCTGGCCGATCTGGCGCGAGGAATGCTCGATGCGTTCCATGGCGGAAACGGCATCGCGCACCACCTTGCCGGAAAGATCGGCCTTTGCCCTTGCCTCACGCACCGTGTCGCGCGCATCGCCTGCCCGCTTGGAGGTGGCCGAAACATTGGCGGTGATCTCTTCCAGCGCGGCAGCGGTCTCTTCCAGAGAGGCAGCCTGCTGCTCTGTGCGGCGGGAAAGATCGTCGGATGCCGACGAAACCTCGTGAGCGCCGCCATTTACCGTCTGCACGGACTGGCCGACACTTGTCAGCGCTTCACGCAGTTGAACGACGGAGCTGTTGAAATCGTGCCGCAGCGCCTCGAACTGCGGTGCGAACGGCGTGGCGATCTCGCAGACCATGTCGCCGGAAGCGAGACGGCGAAGACCGCCCGCCAGCGAACCCGTGGCCTGATTGAGCCGTTCTTCGGCCTCGGCCTCGGCGCGCTGCTGCAACTCGATACGGTCCCGCTCGGCCCGCTCGCGGTTGGCCAGGGCTTCGGATTCCAGCTGCCTGTTGCGGATTGCCGCCTCGCGGAAGATTTCCACGGCGCGGGCCATCTCGCCGATCTCGTCGCCGCGTTTTGCGCCGGCGACATCGATCGAAAGATTGCCGCCCGAAAGCTCCATCATCGCGTTGGTCAGGCGGCTGATCGGCCGGGTGACGCGGCCGACGATGACGGCAAGCGAGAGGATACAGAGCGCCAATGTCGCGATGAAGACGAAAAGATAGATCATTGCATCGATGAAGGCGTCCTGTTTGGCCTGTGCGGCATTTGCGTCCAGAACATCCATGGCGGCAGAGGCGATTTTCGCGATCGTGCCGAGGTTTTCGGTGACGGTGGTGCGCCAGCTGTCCATGGTGAAGGCAGGCGTGCGACCATTCATGAGATCGTCGATGAGCTTGGCGCGCTGCGTGCTGAAATCGCCCTTGAAGTAAGTCTTGTCCGCCGTGGCGTAGATATCCTTGAGCGATTGCGGCGTCGATTCATGCGCTGCCAGATCGCCGGTCGCTTTCCAGGCGAAAGCCGCACCGGCATCGAATGCGCCGAGCTGCTGCATTTCCTGCGCCGTCAGTGGACGGTTCTGGGCAACGGCAGCGTTGAGAATGACGGTGGCGCTGCCGCCAAGGGCACGGGCAGACCAGCCGTAGGAGCGCAACTGGATCAAACCGGTCTGGCCCTGATCGAGAGAGCGAACGGTGCCTTCAAGCGCCGTCGAGCCCGCCTCGAGCGAGGCGAGGAAATCGCCGCCAAGCGCCATGACCGTCTTGTCGAGCCCGCCTTCGCGCCGGTCGAGCGGCAGCGAAACATTGGCGTCAACCTTCTTTCGCAATTCGACGAACTGCGCGTAGACATCTTTCACGCGCTTCAGCGGTACCTGAAGCTGCGTGTCTTCAAGCGACGAAGACTGCGTGAGGAATGCCGTCATGGCGGCATCCACCTTCTGGCGTGCGGCCTGCACGCTGGCGACGCTGCCCGTCGATTTCGACGGATCGAGCGTCAGTGCCGTGGCGCTGTCGCCGCGTTCACTGCGGAAATTCAAAAGAGCGTTGAAAAGAAGCTTGTCGAGCGAGACGAGTTGCGCAACCTCTGAAAAGGTGCCGGCGCGATTGGCCGACCGCCACAACTCGTTGCCGACCAAACCGGCCAGCGCGAGGCTGATGGTAAGAAAAAATCCTACAAGTACATTAATCTGGCGGCCCTCGTTAGCCGGAAGGGAAGATGCTGCAAACTACGGGTGGTTTGTCTAAAATTGGATTAAATTCCCCTCAGTTTTCGCGGGAAAATACTGCACTGCAAAAACAAAAGGCCATGGCAAGCGGAACGCCTGCCATGGCCCTGATCGAAATACGTGTCAGCTTTGCCCACCAGACAGAAAATCACCTTCGATTTTCGTCCGTAACGATGCGCAGATTAAAGAGAGTCAGAGCGTCCGGCAGGACGCACGGCGCTCTAGACGTCTGCGCCGAGACGTGCCCAATCCATGTAAAGATCGAGCGCCTTGCGGGCGACCGGGCCTGCCTGCAATGCGCGGTCATCCAGTTTCACAACAGGGGAAACCTTGGAATAATTGCCCGAGCAGAAGATTTCATCGGCCCCGCGGAAATCCTCGACCGACAGGGTCGCTTCGCGCACTTCGAAACCGGCCTGGCGCAGAAGGCCTATCACCCGCGAACGGGTGATGCCGGCAAGGAAGGTGCGGTTCGGAACCGGGGTGAAGACGACGCCGTCCTTGACCATGAAGACGTTGGACGATGCCGATTCAGCGACATTGCCGTTCATGTCGCACATCAGGGCGTTGTCGAAACCGCGTGCACGGGCTTCCAGAATGGCGCGGCCGCTATTGGGGTAAAGGCTACCGGCCTTGGCATCCGTCATCGCGGTTTCCGGTGAAGGACGGCGCAGCGGCGAGACAGTGAGTGTCAGCGATGCGCCGGCATTCATCGGCGCTTCGAAAAGGCACAGCGCAAAACGGGTGGAATTGGCATCGGGCGCGACGACGCTGCCCGGCGAACCGTGTTCTGCCCAATACATCGGCTTGATGTAGATTTCGGTCTTGCCGTCGAATTTATTGATGCCTTCCAGCGCCAATGCCTCGATCTCTTCCGCCGTCATGGTCGGCTTCATGCCCATGTTGGTGGCCGAGCGGTTGACGCGCTGGCAATGCAGATCGAGATCGGGAGCCACGCCATCGAACCAGCGCGCGCCGTCAAACACCGTGGAGGCCAGCCACATGGCATGCGAGGTCGGGCCGATGAGCGGCGGATTGCCGGGCAGCCATTGACCATCAAAATAGGTCCAGGTGGTTGATCGGGGTGCGGTATCGACGGTCATGACTGTCTCCTGTCTTGAGCATCTCCGCCTTTCTGCAAAAAGCGAAAGAGCTCCATCTTTTTCGTCCTGCCACATTGCCGCACGCAAAACCGCTTCGCACTTTTGCTGGCAATGCTCTGAAATCGGCGGGAGTGAATGCCTCTGACCGGGTGAGGTCAAGTTTTAATTGCCGCCATGTCTTATTTTGATGGAAAATAACAAATGCATGCCCTGACAAAGACGTTTTGTGAGGCGAAACAAAAGGTTGATGAATAGATCCATCACAATAATTCATGCATTGGATGATGGCGGGGCGATTTCGCCCATGCGATGCTGGCAGTCTGACGGCGCTTGCAACGCCCTTTACCATTCTTGTTCGCCCATCCGAATGCGACACGTCAGCAGGAGAAAATCATGGCATGGTCCGCCCAGCAATATCTGAAATTCGAAGACGAGCGGACACGCCCGGCAAGGGATCTTCTGGCGCAGGTGCCGCTGGAGCGCGTGCTGAACGGTTACGATCTGGGCTGCGGCCCGGGCAATTCCACCGAGCTTTTGACCGATCGTTACGGCGTCAACGTCATCACCGGCATCGACAGCGACGACGACATGCTGGAAAAGGCGGCGGACCGGCTGCCCAACACCCGTTTCGGCAAGGCCGATCTCGGCAACTGGCGGCCCAGCCAGAAGGCGGACCTGCTTTATGCCAATGCGGTGTTCCAATGGGTGCCGGATCATCTTGCCGTTCTTTCGCAGCTGATGGACGAGCTGGAAAGCGGCGGCGTGCTTGCCGTGCAGATGCCTGACAATCTGCAGGAGCCGACACATCGCGCCATGGAGGAAACGGGAGCAGACGGCCCCTGGAAGGACACGTTTGCGGATGGCAAATTGCGCCGCAAACCCCTGCCCGCGCCATCAGCCTATTTCGATGCGCTGACACCGAAATCCGCGCGGGTGGATGTGTGGCACACCATCTACAACCACCCCATGAAGGATGCGGAAAGCATTGTGGAATGGGTGAAGGGCACGGGTCTGCGCCCCTATCTTGCCGCCGCCGGCGAGGAACACCGCGAGGCCTTCCTCAACGACTATACGAGGCGCATCGCCGCCGCCTATCCGCCGATGGCGGACGGCCGGCTGCTGTTGCGTTTTCCGCGCCTGTTCGTGGTGGCGGTGAAGAAGTAGCGTAGTTTTCGCCTCCCCTCATTCCTGTGCCTGTCACAGGAATCCAGCCAGCCCAAGTCCTTGGGCTGAAAAGGCTCTCTCGCCGCGCAGACGCGCGGCGGCTGGATCCCTGTGACAAGCACAGGGATGAGGAGAGCTTAGAGTACGACATGGCTACGGCACTATTTAGCCAATCGGCCTCAACGCATTATCTCTAACCCGCGAAGGCATAGACCCTCAGACGATGGCCGTCGGGGTCGGCGGCAGTGAATGTGTAGCCGAAGTCCATCTTGCCGGGCTGCTGCAAAATGGCGATGCCCTTTGCCTTCCAGTCGCCGAAGGCTTCATCCACCTGCGCACCGCTTTCGACGCGGAAGGCAAGCTCGCCTCCACCGCCCGTTACCGATGCCTTCGGCTCCACCGTATGCCGGGACCAGAGGCCGAGCTTCATGCCGTTTTGAAGCACGAACAGGGAGAATGTCGGAGAGGCTTCGACCGGCTCTGCGCCGAGCAGGGCTTTATAAAATTCCGTGCTGGCCGGCGGGTTGTCGACGTAGAGAATGGTGAAATCGGGGTGGGTCATGGCTGTTCTCCTTGAGTTGCGGATGAACAGGTTCTAGCCTCCCATGCTGTCAGTTTTTGTCAGCATGATTTTGTTGCCTTCGCTGTTTTTCCCGCTCGCGCCACTCCTTCAGCAGGGACTGGCGGCGGCGGGGATAACGCATGTCCAGAGGGTTGACGCTCTCGATGCGGTCGGCCCGGAAACTGCGGAAATCCTGCCGCGTCTCGCACCATGCCAGCACGACCCGCACCAGATCGAAAAAAGCGAGCGCGAAGGGCCAGATCACCCGCTCCGTCAATTCTCCCTTTTCGTCGCGATAGGTCATCACGACCTTGCTCTCCTTTCGAATAATATCGCGAATGGCGGCGAGATCGACATGGATGGTGGCCATGGCCTGCCCGGGGCCGACAAGCAGGGTGGAATTATCGAGTTCCTCGCGCAGGGCATCGGGCAAAACGGCGGCGATCTTGACGAGTGCGGCGCGGGCGGCCTGCGCGAACCCCTCATCGGCACGGCCCGCGACCCATCGCGACCCGAGCACAAGCGCCTCGATCTCCTGCTGCGAATACATCAGAGGCGGCAGCAGGAAACCGGGACGCAGCACATAACCCACACCCGCCTCGCCCTCGATGTCAGCACCCTGCGCCTGAAGCGTTGCTATATCGCGGTAAAGCGTGCGCAGGCTGACGCCGGTTTGCGCGGCCAGCGCCGTGCCGCTGACCGGCATGCGGTGGGCGCGCAGGATCTGCAACAGATCAAGAAGCCGTTGTGAGCGCGACACGCGTGGTTCCTCCACATTACGATCATGCCATCTACGAAGTTTCACCATCGACTGGTAGCCTCGCGCACAGCGCCTCGCAATGGCGAGACGCTTGAAACCAATGGCGCGGACACCAGTTAATAAAAGACCGCTTCCCCATCCGGCATTCCTTGCCGGCCATGTTTGCAATAAACAGGAGAGACATGCATGTATGACGTCAACGCGAATGGCGCGAACATTCCCGCCCTCGGTTTCGGCACCTTCCGCATTCCGGAAGAGGATATCAGGCGCATTTTGCCGGAGGCGCTGAAACTCGGTTTCCGCTATGTCGATACGGCCCAGATCTACAAGAATGAAGGTGCGGTTGGCGAAGTGATCGCAAAGTCCGGCATTTCCCGGCATGATATTTTCCTGACCACCAAGGTCTGGGTGGACCGCTACCGCCACGCTGATTTTCTCGCCTCCGTCGATGAAAGCCTGCAAAAGCTGAAGACGGATTATGTCGATCTCCTGCTGCTGCACTGGCCTAAAAGCGATGTGCCGCTGGCGGAAAGGATCGGCGCGCTGAACGACGTGCGCAAGGCCGGAAAGGTGCGCAATATCGGCATTTCCAACTTCAACGTGGCGCTGACGGAAGAGGCGGTCAAACTCTCCGACACGCCGCTTGCCACCAACCAGATCGAATACCACCCCTATCTGGACCAGACGAAGGTGATTGCGGCCGCGCGCAAACACGGGCTTTCGGTCACCGCCTATTATCTGATGGCGGATGGCAAGGTGCCTGATGATACGGTGCTGAAGGATATTGGTGCAAGGCACGGCAAGACGGCCGCACAGGTGGCGCTGCGCTGGGCCGTGCAGCAGCCTGATGTCGTGGCACTTTCCAAGACCGCGACCGAAAGCCGCCTCAAGGAGAATTTCGATATTTTCGATTTTGCGCTCTCGGAAGAGGAAATGCAGGCGATCCACGCACTTGCCAAACCCGATGGCCGCATCGTCAACCCCGGTCACCTCGCGCCCGACTGGGACGATTGACTGCGTGAACCCGGTCCGGTCTCACCGCTGTGTCAACGCCAGTTTCGCCCCTAGCGCCACAAACGCGGCGGCGAAACTGCGTCTCAGCCAGGTGAGCACGGCCGGGCGCGCCACAACCTGCCGCCTGACCGAGGCGGCAAAACAGCCGTAAAGCGCAAAGACCAGAAACGTCATGGCCATGAAGATCAGCCCGAGATCGACCATGCGCCACGTCGGAGAAACCTCCTCCGGCGCGATGAATTGCGGCAGGAACGCAAAAAAGAAGATCGACAGTTTCGGGTTCAGGAGATTGATGAGGATCGCCTCACCGATGACCCGCCCCGCCCTGCGGTGTTCCTGCTTGTCATCGATCTTCAGCGCCCCATCTTCCCGAAGCGTGTTCCACGCCATGTAGAGCAGGTAGGCGACACCCAGATATTTGATCACGCCGAAGGCCAGGGCGCTCGCGTGCAGAATGGCGGCAAGTCCGGTGATGGCGGCCAGCAGATGCGGCACGATACCGAGCGTGCAGCCGAAAGCCGCGACGACACTCGCCCTCGCCCCTTGGGATAGGCCAGCGGCCAGCGTGTAAACCACGCCTGTTCCGGGAGAAGCGGCGATGATCAGGGATGTGATGAGGAATTCGGGCGTCATGGATGCTGCAAGTCCTGTTGAATGGAGGACAGGAGCATGACTGTGTCCGGCGCGGGGGTCTTGGATGAAATTGCAGCGTTGATGCTTGGAGGCTCGCGTCTGTACCCCTATTACCCCAACCTGCACTACGAAACGGCTGCCCTATACGCCGCGGGCGTCACCCCGAACTGCCGCACGAAAAGCCGGTTCAGGTGGCTCTGGTCGGAGAAGCCTGCGGAAAAGGCCACCTCGGCGGGCGGTGCGCCCTTGGCCAGTGCACGCCTTGCCAGATGCAGGCGCCGCTGGAGAATGTAGCTGTGCGGTGTCAGCCCCGTGGCCCTGGCAAAAGAGCGCAGGAAGCGAAACTGGCTGATGCCGGCCTCCTGCGCCAGATCGGCAAGACGGAACGGCCGGGTGGGATCGTCATCGATCCTGCTTTTCGCCCGTCTTACGCTGCCGGTTGCCGCCGGTTCGCGCCGCGTTGTCGCAGTCTCCATCGCTCCCGCCAGAAGCATCAGCAGGGTCTCGTCGCAACGAAGGGTATCCCCCGGCCGATCCGTTGCCGTCATGGCCGAAAAAACCGTGCGGAACCGGTCCGCCAGAGGCCTTGTATCGACGGGATAGGCGAACTCGAAAGTGCCGTGATCCTTTTCGATGATATCGGCAATGGCGGCCTGCACGATATCGATGTCGAGATAGATCATCCGCCAGGCGCGCCCACCCTCTCCCAGCGGAATGCCGTCATGCACCTCACCCGGATTGACGGTGATGACATGGCCGGCTTCAGCCTCCACCATGCCGCGCCCGCTCAGCGATTTCTGCGCGCCGCGCTCCACAAGGCCGATGCCGAACTGGTCGTGCATGTGACGTGGAAAAGAGCGGTCGCTATCCGCAACCACGGCAGCAATACCCGGCATGGCGGTTTTCGGCATGAGGAATTGACGGCTGCCCATGAAAAGCTGGCGCTCCCTTTAAAGAGCGCCACGTTATCACAGGCGATGCGTCCGAGACAGGGCCGGACCTTTACGGATGCATGCCGTTGACCATCGAAAACACCTGATCGAAATTGCCGTTCTGCGCGGCGAAACGTAGCGGCTTGCAGCGTTCCACAACCACTTCTTTCTCATCCGGGCGACCGCCAAGAATGTCCATCACTTCCGAAATGAAGGCCTCGAGCGGCATGGCTCTTTCGTCGCTTGCCTGGCCTTCTCCCATCAGCGTCGTCTGCACATAGGGCGGCACGATTTCAATGACCTCAACCGAGGTTTCTTTCAACTGTTCGCGAAGTGCGACCGAATAGGCATGGATGGCCGATTTGGTGGCGCTGTAGGTTGGGGTGACCACCATGGGCACGAAGGCCAAGCCGGAGGATACCGTCAGCACCGTCGCTTCGGGCTGCTTGAGGAAATGCGGCAGCAGCGCCGCCGTCAGGCGAATGGGCGCCAGAAGGTTGGTGGCGATGGTTTCCTCCGCCGTGTCCAGATAGTCCGGGGCCGAGGAGATGTCCTCCGGCCGCATGATGCCGGCATTGTTGATGACGGCGTTGAGCGTCGGATGTGTCTTGATGAGATTGTCGGCGAAAGAGCGGATGCCTTCGGCGTCGGTCGCGTCCATGACCATCGCGGCCATGCCGGGATTGGCGGCCGTTACCTCATCCAGCACATTCTGGCGGCGGCCGGAAATGACGACCTTGTTGCCCAGCCGGTGAAATGCTTCCGCCAGCGCCCGCCCGATGCCGGAGCCGCCACCGGTGATGAGAATGGTGTTGCCTGTCGTTTTCATCGAAAAATCCTTTGCCTGTTGGATGACGGGAAATTAGCGGCTATACTCTCCATTCGTAAGTAGGCACCCAAAAGAATTATACTTACCCAAAGGAGAGTGTGAGATGAAACGGTATGTCGCCGATCCCATGATCGAGAACAGGCGCAAGTCTCCGCCGCCCACGGAAACCGACCCGGTCATCGAGGCGCTGGTTGAGGATATCATCGCGAAAGTGGCCGACAAATGGACGATGCTGATCCTTGAGGTGCTGGAAGAGCATGGCACGCTTCGCTTTACGCAGATCGGCAGGCTGGTCGGCACCATCAGCCAGAAGATGCTGACGAAAACGCTGAGGCAGATGGAAAGCGACGGACTGGTGCGCCGCACCGTGCACCCCGTCATTCCGCCGCATGTGGATTATGGCCTCACGTCTCTCGGCGAGACCCTTGGCAGCGCCTTTTGCGGCGTGTGGATATGGGCGGAAACCCACCATGCGGAAATAGAAGAGGCGCGGCGCCGGTTCAATGACCAGCCGCCGCGCCCCGTTATGGAATAAAATGTCGCCTTATGCGAACTGGCTGAGGCCCGGAACCGAAGCGATCACCTGATCGACGGTCTCATCGCCCGCGTGCTGGCGAGCAACGGCGATGGTTTCCTTGGCGAGCGTGGTGATTTCGCTCATGCCGATGCCCTGGCTCATCAGCTGCTGGCCGAGACCCATGATGCCGCCGCCGCCGATCGCGCTCATCAGGCCGCCCAGCAGACCGCCGCCACCGGCGCCCTCGCCATTATACTGTGCCACGAGATCGCTGGCACCCGGAATGGCTTCGATCATGCGGGCGATCGGACCATCTGCCGCCTCGCGCTGGAGAAAACCCAGAATCATGCCAACAGCCTTTTCGGCCAGCGCAGGGTCTATGCCCGCCTTTGCGGCGATCTGGTCAACGACTTCGTTCATTCTTGCCTCCTGTTGAAAAACGACGCCAACACCGAATAACTGACGTTAACGTCAACGTAAAACAATCTCATGCCGCATTCAAGCGGGCGGCAGGCGGGTGCGGCAACTTTCATGAAGCGGTTTTTCTTCATCGCCATCAAGCAGTTGTTGCGCCTTGAAACTGTCCTTATAAGATCATCACAACCATACTATGAAAAGGCCGCTTTGGCAGTAGCGGCCAGAGGGTGCCGTAAAAGTTCAATTCGGACATGACCATCTTCAAATCGATCGCGATTTAAGGGTCATGCGTCAGTCGCAGGAGAAAATGGTCGATGTTGCAGGACGGACAGATCTATATCGGGACCAGCCGCAATCCGGACGACAGCCTGAACAAGGGTGAATATCTGGAGCTGAAATTCGGCAACCGCCACGGCCTGATCACCGGCGCAACGGGCACGGGCAAGACCGTGACCCTGCAGGTTCTTGCCGAAGGTTTCTCGCAAGCCGGCGTTCCCGTTTTCTGCGCCGATATCAAGGGCGACCTTTCCGGCATCGCCGCCCAGGGCGAAGCCAAGGACTGGGTGCAGAAACGTGCCGAACAGATCGGTTTCACGGATTTTTCCTATGGCAAATCGCCGGTGATCTTCTGGGATCTCTACGGTGAAAAAGGCCATCGCGTGCGCGCCACCATTGCCGAAATGGGCCCGCTGCTGCTGGCGCGGCTGATGGATGCTTCGGAAGCGCAGGAAGGCGTGCTCAACATCGCCTTCAAGATCGCCGACCAGGGCGGGTTGCCGCTGCTCGATCTCAAAGACCTGCAATCGCTGCTGAACTACATGGGCGAGAATGCAAGTGCGCTTTCCAGCCAGTTCGGCCTGATTTCCAAGACCTCTGTCGGTTCGCTGCAACGCGGGCTGCTGGTTCTCGAACAGCAGGGTGCCGCAAACTTCTTCGGCGAGCCGGCGCTGAATATTGCCGACATCATGCGCGTCGGCACGGACGGGCGTGGCACGGTTTCGGTTCTCGCCGCCGACAGGCTGATGATGAACCCGCGCCTTTACGCGACCTTCCTGTTGTGGATGCTCTCGGAGCTCTTCGAGGAACTGCCGGAAGTGGGCGACCCGGAAAAGCCGCGTCTGGTGTTCTTTTTCGATGAGGCGCATCTGCTGTTCAACGACGCGCCAAGGGTGCTCGTCGAGCGCGTGGAGCAGGTGGTGCGGCTTATCCGCTCCAAGGGTGTGGGCGTCTATTTCGTGACGCAAAACCCGCTGGACGTGCCGGAAACCGTTCTTGCCCAGCTGGGCAACCGCGTGCAGCATGCGCTTCGCGCCTATACGCCGCGCGAGCAGAAGGCTGTGCGCACCGCAGCAGATACGTTCCGCCAGAACCCGGCCTTCAACACGGCCGACATCATCACCACGCTCGGTACGGGCGAGGCTCTGATTTCGACCCTGCATGACAAGGGCGCGCCCTCCATCGTCGAGCGCACCCTTGTGCGGCCGCCCTCGGGCCGCGTCGGGCCGCTCACCGATGCCGAGCGCAAATTGCTGATGGATACCGGCCCGCTTGCCGGTCAATACGACAGGGATATGGACCGGGAATCGGCCTTTGAAATCCTCAACGCACGCGCCCAGAAGGCTGCGGAAGCCGAAGCCGCCAAGCGCGCGGAAGAGGAAAATGCCTCCAGCCAGTCCGACAGTGCCTCGGGACGCTGGCGCCTGCCCGGTTTCGGCGACGAGGAACCCACAAAGGCCTCCACCACCGGCGCCCGCAAGACGAGCGGTTATCAGCGCGAAACCGTGATCGAGGCGGCAATGAAAAGTGCCGCCCGCTCGGTTGCCACATCCGTGGGCCGCGCCATCGTGCGCGGCATCCTGGGAAGCCTGAAGCGGTAAAACAGATAAGCCGCCCGGCCTTGATCAGCCGGGCGGATTTTTTTCCTGTTAGCGTGACGGTTCACGGCTCGCGATAGAAAATCATGCCGCCGTGGTAGAGCACATCGTCGATGAACTCGCCATTGGCGGTAAAGCCGGTATCATCCCAATAGTCGATATGGTTGCCCCTCACCTCATAACGCCCCTGATAGGCGCTTTTGCGTTGGCCGCGCGCCTCGTCGTAGCGGCCATCAGGCAAAAGCTCCTGACGGATATGGCCGTCGCCGGTGACCCACATGCCGATATAAGGGTGGCTTTCGCTCTGGGCCATCTTGTCCATATTCCCTTTCACGGCACGACCGTCCTGATGGTGGCCGGTATCGGCGGCGGCCGTTGCGAGTACAAGGGCAAGCGATGTCGAAACAATCTTCATTGGCCCGATCCTCCCTACGCGGCGGTCGGGCGGACGACGATTTCATTGACGTCCACGTCGTCGGGTTGTTCGATGGCATAGCGGACTGCGCGGCCAATGGCGTCCGGCTTCAATGCTATGGCCCGGTAGCTTTGCATCAACTCCGCGGCGGCCGGATCGGTGATGGTGTCGGCGAGTTCGCTTTCCACCACGCCGGGATGAATGCAGGTGACACGCAGATCACGGTTTTCCTGCCGCAGCCCATCTGAGATGGCGCGTACCGCAAATTTCGTCGCGCAATAGACGGCAGCGGTGGGCGAAACGGCCAGTGCGCCGATGGAAGCGATGTTGACGATGTGGCCGGAAGCACGCGCGGTCATCTCAGGCAGAACGGCGGCAACCCCGTAAAGCACGCCCTTGATGTTGACGTCGATCATTCGGTCCCATTCATCGACCTTGAGGGACGACATCAGCGAAAGCGGCATGATACCGGCATTGTTGACAATGACGTCGATCCGTCCGAACGCCTTGCGTCCCGCCTCGGCAAAAGCCTCGACACTCTGCCTTTCCGTGACGTTGAGGGGATGGACGACAACCTCGGCGCCCGTTTGGCGCAGTTCGTCGGCCAAAGCCTGCAAACGGTCCATGCGACGCGCGCCCAGAACCAGTTTTGCGCCTGCAGCGGCGAGTTCTCTGGCGATACCCTCACCTATCCCGCTAGACGCACCTGTTATGAGAATAACTTTGTTCAATGTCATGGCTTTCTCCTTGGCTTTACGGCCCGCTTTTTTGAGAGGAGGCCGTTGCAGGAAAGATAAAGCTTTGCCATTGTCGTGATAATTACCTCAATGATAACCTCTATGGATAGATTTACTAACCAATGAATGTTGATCTCAACGCGCTTTCCACCTTCTGCATGGTTGCCGAGGAACGCAATTTTCGGGCTACAGCGGACAGGCTCGGCGTAACACGGTCGGCCGTCAGCCAGACCATCCGCAGGCTTGAAGAAACGATGGGGATAGCGCTCGTTCAGCGCACAACGCGCAGCGTCAGCCTGACGGAAGCGGGGCAACAGCTTTACGCCGATGTTTCGCCATCCATCGGCAACCTCATGCAAGCAACACAGGCCGCCTCTTCCTTAAGTGGAACGCCTCGGGGGCAATTGCGGCTTGCCGTTTCCTCCATAGCGGAGCGCTTCTTGTCCGGGCCATTACTGGCGCGCTTTGCTGAAATCCATCCGGAAGTGCAACTCGATATTGTCGTGACGGACGAGGAATTCGATATCGTCGCCGAACACTACGATGCCGGCGTGCGTCTGGGGGAGCTGATCGCGCAGGATATGATTGCCGTTCCGGTTTCCGGGCCGCAGCGGCAGCTCGCCGTCTGTTCTCCGCAATATCGAGATCGCGTCACCTTACCGACGCAGCCGCGCGAACTGATCCATCACAAATGTATTGGCTGGCGCCCTCGTCCGGACGTTGCGCCATATCGGTGGGAATTTGCCGAAAATGGCCGGGAATTCGCGGTCGCGGTGCAGCCGGACTTCACCACCAACGACATGCAGCTGATGATAAAGCTGGCCTGTGCCGGCGCCGGCATCACATTCGGCATGGAAGAGACCTTCCGTCCCTACCTGGAGAGCGGCCAGCTTGTTTCCATGCTGGAGGACCATTCTCCGACCTTTGCGGGATTTTATCTCTATTATCCCAATCGACGTCATCTTGCGCCGAAGCTCCGCGCCTTTATCGATCACGTTCGGCTACCGAGAAACCGGTAATCTGCCGGAGTAGCCTCCGGCAGATCGGTATGTCAGCCCAGGAAGGGTTACTTCTTCTGCGACAGCAGCGAGAAGAAAGCGCCCTGCGGGTCCTGGCAATTGACGATCCAGCTCTCGCCGGGAACCTCCATCGGGCCGTTGACGACCTTGCCGCCACCGGTGCTGACCCGGGTGATGGCGTCATCGATGCCGTCGACGTTGAAGTAATAACCCCAATAACAGGTGGGCGCCCCCGCCATACATTTCATCATGCCGCCGACGACCTTGCCGTTGTGGGCGAAGATGCGATACGGGCCCATTTCTGCGCCCATGTCAAAATCATGGTCCTTGGTCCAGCCGAAGACCTCACCGTAAAAGGCGATGGCGTCGTCGACATTGTTGGTGGCAAGCTCGTACCAGCCGACGTGACCCGGCAGGTTCTGCGTCTCCTGCGGAAAACCGCCGGTTTCCATCGGCAGCGGCGTCATGATGCACAGAACCGCACCGGAAGGATCCGCCACCACGGCGAAACGGCCGATCTCGGGGATATCCTGCGGCGGACGCCTGACCGAACCGCCCTTTTCCGCGAAAAGTTTTGCCGTGGCGTCCACATCGTCAACGCCGACATAACCGGTCCAGTTGGGCGGAATGCCCTGGCCCTTGTGTTCTTCGGTCAGTTCCATGATGCCGCCCATGCCTTTGCCATCGGCTTCCAGCACCAGATAGGGCATTTCCGGCGAACCGAAATCCTTGGTCTGCCAGCCGGCGACATGGCCATAAAAGCGGGCACCCTGCTCCATGTCAGGCGTCATCAGTTCAACCCATATGAATTTTCCGTGTGTATCGGACATTGAATCTCTCCGGGGTTATGGCGTCATTTTTCTGGCGATCGGCCGCCGCAGGACGCGGCGGCGCATTATCAGGCGTGATCGGGCAAATTCCGGCGTGGCGTCACGCCTTGCGCTGGAATTCCGATGTCATGAAGGTCTTGAAGCTGCCATCCGGCTGCCGGACGCTGCCGGAAAAGCTGCGGTTATTGTCGTCGTGCAGCACCAGCACGTCACGATAGGTATCGATGCGGCCGGAACCGTCAAAGGCCGGTCCTTCCGCTTCGAGTGTCAGGGTCTTGCCGTCGTCTTCCAGCCAGCCCTTGTAGACCCAGAGATTGGTCATCATGGACCCCACCCAGGTGCCGACAAAATGGCCCTTGGCCGGGTCGAAACCCACGGTGATGACAGCCGTCATCTCCGTCCCGTCAGGCATCTTACCGGAGCCGTTCCCGATGATCCAAAGCCCGCCGACGGAGCTGACGGTTTCGGTGAACCGCTGGGCGGGGTCATCGGGATCGTATCCCTCATGGCCGGAACTGGCGGTCATGACCCAGTCGCCGACGATCCTGCCCAGGAACGCGTGTTCCTTCTGCGGCTTGGCATTTTCCATTGTCGTATCCTCCTCCTCGTCCTTATTTCAGTGGCAGCAAGATGCGGCCTTGGGCTCGTCCTCGTACTGGTCGTGCCGGCGCACCCAATCCATTACACCCTCTTCATTACGGCCTTTTGGCACCAGATCGAGCAGCATCAATGTACCGAGCGTCTCTTCCATGCCGCGGGCATAGGCGGAATAGCTATGGTAAATCCTGCCGTCCTCACCCTTGGCGAAAATGCTGACGCCGTGCAGGTCCTTCAGGTCGCCCATCGGCTCGATCTCACGGTAATTGTAGGTAATCGCCCCGCTCTCGATATCCTCATCACGGAAGGAGGCCTGATAATCATAGTTGAAGTCGCTGCCGTCGGCCGAAACCCAAGGGAATTTCCAGCCCATGCGTTTTTTATAGGCCTCGATCTTTTCGAGCGATGCCCGCGAGACCGCAACGAAACCCGCATCGCCGTGCTTCAGGTGAACCATCGCACCATCGACGTGGTCGGCGAAAAAGGAACAGCCGGTGCAGCCCTCCTCCCAGTCGGGTGCCAGCATGAAGTGGTAGACGATGAGCTGGCTGCAATTGCCGAAGAGTTCTTTCAGCGATTTCGGGCCGGAAGGCGCGTCGAAAATATAATCTTTCGTCACCTCTTCCCAGGGCAATGCACGGCGCGCCTCGTTCAGCCTGTCGCGCGCGCGGGTCAATTCCTTTTCCTTCACCAGCAGATCGCGGCGGGCCGCAAGCCACTCCTCATTCGAAACGACGGGATGAGACATGATCTTTCCTCCTTGGATCCGTCTTTCACCACGGCACCGCTCCTCTTCCATGGTGGGCGCCGCCTGTGTCTGCATTGAAGCCAGGAAAACCATCAGCAAGGCGACAGGTTCCGCTTGACTAATTACGTTGATATCAACATATATAGTCCATGTCAAACGCCAGCGTGATTCCCTTTTCGGCAACTCTTTTAGTGCGGGACTCCTGTCTTTGCCTGCATGCGCAGCGTGCGGCGCGGGCGCTGGCGCGGCTTTTCGATAACGCATTGAAGCCCGTGGGCATCAATAACGGCCAGTTTTCCCTGCTGATGTCGCTCAACCGGCCGGAGCCGCCGCCGATGGGGCCGGTCGCCAATCTTCTGGCCATGGACCGCACGACGCTGACGGCAGCGCTGAAGCCACTGGAGCGGCGCGGGCTGGTCAGTATCGAGCAGGACCCAAAGGACAAGCGCGGCAAGCGGCTGCGGCTGACGGTGGAAGGCATGGCCGTACTCACCGCCGCCTTCCCCATCTGGCAACAGACCCACGCCGAAATCGAGGCCCGCATCGGCAGCGGCGACCCCGACCGGCTGCGCCGCGACCTCATTGATCTCGGCTGACGGGAAAGCGGCATATTGCCACTTTTGTCCGTGGAAATGTCATCTACCCGTCGTGCCGGACGGCGAAACTAACGAGGAAGACGCAACAAGGGAGGAAACCATGCGTGTTATCGTTTTCGTAAAGGCCACCCGCAGCAGTGAGGATGGCATAATGCCGACCACCGAACTGATGGAAGCCATGGGCAAGTTCAACGAGGAACTGGTCAATGCCGGCATCATGCTTTCCGGTGATGGCCTCCACCCTTCCTCCAAAGGCAAGAGAGTTGTTTTCGATGGTGACAGCCGCAGCGTGATCGACGGTCCCTTCCCGCACACCAACGAGCTGGTTGCCGGCTTTTGGCTCTGGAAGGTGAAGGACATGGATGAGGCCGTGGAGTGGGTGAAGCGTTGCCCCAACCCGATGCTGGAGCGCAGCGAAATCGAAATCCGCCCGATGTTCGAAATGGAGGATTTCGGCGACGCGGTGACACCTGAAATCGCAGAACATGTGGAAAAACTGCGCGAGCGCGTGGCAAAACAGTAGGGGCGCCGCGCTAGAGGGCTGGAGAATGCGGGTCGCCGTATTCTCCGGCACCACCCGCCTCTCCAAAAGCCATTGCCTCGAACCCCTGCCGCTGTTAATTGTTGGACGGTTCAACACGTATCAAGAAAGGAGGCTTCGCATGGATATTTCCTGCTTCTGGCGCAACCGCCAGATCTGCCACCTTTTTGCCCTGCAGACGCGTTTGCAGGGCTGACCGGAACACCAAAACTCTGGTTTGCCCGAAAGGCCGCGCAGAATGCAGCTTGTCTGCCGTTGCGCATGTTTTCACGACGGATCACCTCGAACCGATATCCCGTACTGCATTGTCGCAGACCACGGTTCGTCACAGATCCGTTTTGCCAGAGACAATTTCATGACCCTTATCACGCTTCGAAACCTCGGAATCATTCTGGGAAAGCCGCTTTTTTCCAATCTTGGCCTCACCGTGAATGCCGGAGACCGCATCGGCATCGTCGCTGCGAATGGCCACGGCAAATCCACCCTGCTGAATTGCCTTGCCGGTGAACTGAACGCTACCAGCGGTGATATCACCCGGCTGCGCGGGCTGACGCAGTCCATCGTCCACCAGCACCTGCCCTCCCCGCTTCTGGAAAAGACGATGCGGGACGCCGTACTTTCCGCGCTGCCGGTGGATGAGATCGACAATGAGAGCTGGCGCGCCGACATTATTTTTGATGCCATGCTGGTGCCGGAACCCTATCGTCATCGCCATTTGAAAGAACTGAGCGGTGGCTGGCAGCGACTTGCCATGCTGGCGCGGGCGTGGATCACCGAGCCTGACGTTCTCCTGCTCGATGAGCCGACCAACCATCTCGACCTCGAAAAAATCAACGTGCTGGAAAGCTGGCTCGGTCAATTGCCGCGCGACACGGCGGTCGTCATCGTCAGCCATGACCGCGCCTTTCTCGACAATGTCACGAAGACCACGCTGTTCCTGCGGCCGGAAAATTCGGCACTGTTCCGGCTGCCTTACGGCCATGCGCGCACGGCACTCGAAGAGGAGGATGCCGCCGATGAGCGGCGTTTCCAGCGCGACATGAAAACCGCGCAGCAATTGCGCCGGCAGGCCGCCAAGCTCAACAATATTGGTATCAATTCGGGCAGCGATCTTCTGACCGTCAAGACCAAGCAATTGCGCCAGCGTGCCGAGAAACTGGAGGAGAATGCGCGCCCAGCACATAGCGAGCGCTCCGCCGGCAAGATCCAGCTCGCCAATCGCGGCACCCATGCCAAGGTTCTGGTCACTCTGGAGGATGTGCCAGTCTCGACGCCGGACGGGACATTGCTGTTTCGCACCGGCCGGCAATTTGTCCACCAGGGCGACCGCATCGTCATTCTCGGCCGCAACGGCGTCGGCAAGACGCGGCTGATCTCGCTTCTGAAAGCGGCGGTGATGGATGAAGGCCAAATACAGGACGGCATAAAGACCACGCCTTCGCTGGTGGCCGGATATGTCGATCAGTCGCTTGCCGAAATCGACGACGACAGCACGCCATTTGCGCTCATGACCCGCCGATTCGACATTGGCGACCAGCGCATACACGGCCTGCTTGCGGGTGCCGGTATCGACATGGAAATGCAGAAACGTCGCATCGCAACGCTTTCCGGCGGCCAGAAGGCCCGGCTCGCCATGCTGGCGCTGCGGTTGGCGGAACCGAATTTCTACCTGCTGGACGAGCCCACCAACCATCTTGATATAGATGGGCAGGAAGCGCTTGAGGCGGAAATCATCAACCGTTCGGCCAGTTGCGTCTTCGTCTCGCATGACAGGAGTTTCGTGCGGACGGTCGGAACACGTTTCTGGCTGATCGACAAGCGCAGGCTGGTGGAAGTCGACGATCCCGAACCGTTTTTCGCGTCGGCATGAGGCCCGTCAAACGGGCTGAGAGTAAAACAAGCGAAACGCCCGTCAGCCCAACAGGCTGGCGAGGCGTGGATCACCGGAAAAATCCGCGACCGCAAACCCGGTTCTGCGCATCGGAAATTCGCACAGTGCTTGCACCCCGGTCTTCGACAGGCGGATGCGCCAGCTCATCCGTTCCACCGGCATTTTTTCGGCAAAGGCTTTCGGCGACAGCACCGCGATATTGAGGCCGTCTGCGGGATCGCGCACCGAGCGGTAGAGGATCGCCTCGATCTTCGCCAGACGCGCCTGCTCGGCCAGCGCCTGGCATGGCTCGTAATTCTGCAGGTCGGTCCACAGCACCTCGTCCCGGTTCAATTCCGGTTGCGTCAGGTCCAGCGCCGCATCGGTGGCGATACGGGCGGCAAAGGCGGAATAGTCGGCGGGATTGGCAGGCAGCGGTGTGCCGGGAGATTCCGCATAAAACAGCAGCCGGTAGAAGGCCATTTCGGCAAGCGCGGTTTCCACCTTGGCTGCGGCGTAATAAACGCCTTCGGTAAAGCCAGCCCGGCGGAAACGCGAGCCATGCGGATAGGCCGCACCATACCGGAAGGGCGTGGCAAGAAGATAATCGAGCCCGGCGCATTCCGGCGGAAAGGGCCGCTTGCTCGCCTCCAGAATATCTTCCAGCAGCGACTGCTCCTCCACCGTATCGACCAGCTTCATGGTGGAAACCTGATGCTGCGCTTCCACCAGCCGCCAGTATTTTCCCGATACGGCGCGTTTTTCAGACAGGAGCGCGTCGGGCGTCCAGATAGGAGAGGACATCGATCAATCCGGTAATGGTGGTGAGCCTCTCGGCAGGCACGGCGTTGAGCGCCGTATTGTGATTGCGCAGCCAGTTTTTGGCTACCGCCTCATCGCCGCCGGCGATTGCATCCAGCGAACGGAAAACCCGGATCAGCAGCACCGCAAGCTCGAAAGACTTGGCGCCCGGCTCCAGCAGGAAATCGAGCCGCTTCATGCGCGACACCGTCGGCGCGGAAACACCGAGAATATCCGCCGTTCGGGCAGCATTCAGGCCCAGCCGCTCGGCAGCGGTCATAACGGCCTTGGTGACGACCCTGCCCTGCGAAGCAGGATCCATGGCGGTCTTGGCGTGAATATTCATGGCATCTATCCTTTCCTTAGAAAGAATATAGCACTTTTCTTTCCACAAACAAGAAGGCCGGGGATGAACCCGGCCTTGCTGCTAGAACTTGCTGGATCAGGCCACAGAGACCGGCACTTCCGTGGAGGTGCGCATGGCGTGGCTGTAGGGGCACACGATGTGGGCGGCGGCTACCAGTTCCTCTGCCTTTTCGCGCTCAAGGCCGGGAATGTTGACCTTCAGCGACACTTCGATGCCGAAGCCGGTGCCGTCTTCGCGCGGACCGATGCCGACGGTTGCCGTCACAGTCGTGTCTTCAGGAATCTTTACCTTCTGCTTGCCGGCGACAGCCTTCAAGGCGCCGAGGAAGCAGGCGGAGTAACCAGCTGCGAAAAGCTGCTCCGGATTGGTGCCACGTGCGCCATCGCCGCCGAGTTCCTTCGGAACGGTCAGCGTTACGTCGAGCACGCCGTCTTCCGACTTGGCGTTGCCGGCGCGGCCACCGGTGGCGGATGCTTTGGTCGTGTAGAGAATAGGCATGGCATTTACTCCCGTTGGGTTGGTGTTGGGTTTCTTATAATGCGCAATTCAATTGTGCGCAATATAATTTTGCACATTGAATAAAAAATCTTTTTTTGCGATAATTTCACGAAATTTCGCCGCGCATCCATGTGGCAGGAACCGAAAGGCAGGGCTGATTGTTCCCTTCCCGGTTGATTTTTGGAGCAGAACAATGGGCGCAGAGAGCGACGACACCAATTTGGAAAGCCTGTTGAGGCTGGACCAGCAGATATGCTTTGCCCTTTACGGCGCGGCGCACGCTTTCACCCGCGCTTATAAGCCGCTGCTGGACCCGATCGGCCTGACCTATCCGCAATATCTGGTCATGATGGCCCTGTGGGAAAAGGAAACCTCCACCGTCAAGGCGCTCGGTGAAATGCTGGGCCTCGATTCGGGCACGCTTTCGCCGTTGCTGAAGAGGCTGGAACATGCCGGGCTGATCACCCGCAAACGCGGAACCGTTGACGAGCGGCAGGTGCTGGTGGCCGTAACGCCCAAGGGCGCCGATCTCAAAAAGGAGGGCGTGAAAATTATGGCGGCAATCGGCGACGCCACGGGCTGCGGGCTGGAGGAACTGGTGCAGCTGCGGGACCAGGTGAATGCGCTGAAGGAAAATATCGCCCGGCCGTAATCCCGAAAAAACAAAGGCGGCACAAGGCCGCCTTTTTATCCGAACATGCTTGGCTTACTGCCACACCACCACACGCGCCTTCTGCGGCACGCGGTCGTAGAGGTCGATGACGTCCTGGTTCATCAGGCGTACGCAGCCGGAAGAGACGGCCTTGCCGATGGAGTTCCATTCCGGCGATCCATGCAGGCGGTAAAGCGTGTCCTTGCCATTCTGGAAGATATAGAGCGCGCGGGCACCGAGCGGGTTTTTCAGGCCCGGTGGCATGCCGCCGTTCTTGGAAGAATATTTGACCAGTTCCGGCTGGCGGGCGACCATTTCGTCCGGCGGGGTCCATTTCGGCCATTTCTGGCGCCACTGGATGACGCCTTCGCCGGACCAGGCGAAACCATCGCGGCCGATGCCGACGCCGTAACGCATGGCGCTGCCGCCCTGCTCCACGACATAGAGGAAACGCGAGCGCGTATCCACGACAACGGTGCCGGGACGTTCGCCGGTCGGATCGACGACGCGCTGACGATAATAACGCCGGTCGATCTTCTGATAGGGAACCGCGGGAATGACGTAACCGCCATCCTCGACCGAACCGTACATGACGGCCAGTTCCGCATCGCTAACGCCCGACGAGAACATCTGGCGGAAATCGCTGCCGATGCTGCTCGCCTGCTGGCGAATGGCTTCACCCGTGCCGGAAGAAGCGCAGCCCGCCAGCAACGAAGCGGAGGAAATACCCAGAAGGGAAAGGAAAGTGCGTCTGGAAAGATCTGTGTCGGTGCTTGTCATAAGGCCGGATTGTCCCACATTTCGAACGGCTATATCGCCGTTGTACATCGTTTGTTCCACGTACACAGGCGTATTGCGAAAATAGTTAACCGACCGCTAAAAGCCAGTCAGAAGGCGCTGGGGGAACCCCACGATGCAGCGCTTTCTTTTAGAAAGTGGTCAGATAACCACAATCTGTGCGCCCTTCGGTACGCGCTCGTAGAGGTCGATCACATCCTGATTGAGCATGCGCACGCAGCCGGACGAAGTTGCCTTGCCGACGGACTGCCAGTCGGGCGTTCCGTGCACGCGGTAAAGCGTGTCCTTGCCGTCCTTGAAAATATAAAGGGCACGCGCGCCGAGCGGGTTATTGAGACCCGGCGTCATGCCGCCATTGGCGGCGGAGATGGAGGTAAGTTCCGGCTGGCGCCTGACCATTTCGTCGGGCGGCGTCCAGCGCGGCCATTTCGCCTTCCACTGGATCTTGCCGCGACCGGACCAGGCGTAACCGTCGCGCCCGAGGCCAACGCCATACCGGATAGCCTTGCCGCCCGGCTGCACCAGATAGAGAAAATGCTGCTTCGTATCCACGACGATTGTACCCGGCGCTTCCGCCGTCTGGTAGCTCACCTCCTGCCGGAGATAACGCGGATCGATGCGGCCATAGGGAATGGCCGGCAGGGACCGGTCGTCATCGCGGATCGGGCCATACATGACCCGGTGCAGCGGATTGGAGACCGGAAGGCCATAAGCCATCGCCTGACCTTGCGCCTGCGGCACATTCAATCCCTGCACCTGCGGCGCGCTCAGGCCCTGCCCGCGCACCGGCGGGCCATACTCCTGATGGAAGCGGGTTCTGAACAGATCCGGCGGGCGCGTGGAAAGCTGACCCGGCTGTGGCGGCAGTTCCGGCTGGCGATTGGAGCTTACGGAATTGAAATTGAACACCGGCGCCGTTTCCTGAACGAAGACGTCCGGGTTCATCCGGCTCGTATCCGTCACGAAAAGGCAGCCGCTCAGGAAAGGCAGCAGCGCAATAACCGCCAGCGAGGCCGCCCGGCGGCAGTTTTTCAATAGGAGTGCTGTCATCTGAACCGCTTCATGAAACCAAGTTTGAAGGCATGATGCATTGCGCGGCTGGCGCGAGGCTGGTGTGTGCCTTTCAAAAAAAATCGAAAAAACGCATTTTTGCTCTTGAACCTCTAGTTGCTAGAGGTGCCAGATTGGCTGTCGAGTGGAATTCAGGAGCGAGAACCATGAATATTTCGACACGCGGCAGTTTGAACGGGGAATCAGGAGACCTGACCTTCACGGTCGGCGGCATGGATTGCGGCAGCTGTGCGGCGAAGATCGAAACGGCGCTCTCCCGCCTGCCCGGCGTTGCCGACGTCAAGGTCTCCGTTGCGCGCGAAAGGCTGAACCTTTCGCTGGCGGAAGACAAAACGTCGGTCGCAAAAATCGAGGATACGCTGCGCAAGCTCGGCTTCAAGCCCGCTTTGCTGCCGCAGGACAAGGCACCGCGCGAAAAGATTGCGGCGGAACATCACGATCATGGGCACGATCATGACCATTCATCGTGCGGTGGTCATCACCATGCGGAAGCTGCACCGAGCATTGAGCAGAACAATGCCCTGACCTTCTCTGTCGGCGGCATGGATTGCGGCAGCTGCGCGGCCAAGATCGAAACCGCGCTCTCGCGTCTGCCCGGTGTTGCCGACGTCAAGGTATCCGTTGCGCGTGAAAGGCTGAACCTTTCACTGGCTGACAACAAAACCCCGGTCGACAAGATCGAGGACACGCTGCGCAAGCTCGGCTTCAAGCCTGCCTTGCTGCCGCAGGAAAAAACCGCACTCGGCAAGGTCGAAGAACATAATCGCGATCATGCGCACGACCATGACCATGGATCATGCAGCGGTCATCACGGCGATGATCACGATCACAAACATGATCATTCAGGCCACGACCATTCGGGCCATGACCACGCCGACCACGACCACTCAAGCTGCGGCGGCCACCATCATGACGATGCGAAGCACGCGCACAGCCACGCGACCGTTGAAACCGTCGCGCAGAGCGCCGAGATAGGCCACGCCCATGGCGCGGATGAAAAAGGTGTGTGGTGGCGCACCGCCAAGGCACGGAACACCTTCACCGGCACCATTCTCGTGGCCGTCGCCTATGCGGCGGAGCTTGGCTTCCCGGCATGGGGCAGTTACGCCTTCATCGTCGCAACGCTGGTCACGCTGTTTCCCATTGCGCGCAACGCCTTCAACGCGGCGCGTTTCGGCGCGATTTTCACCATCGAGATGCTGATGACGATTGCCGCCATCGGCGCCATCATCATTGGCGAGGCGGAAGAAGCGGCCATCGTCGTGCTGCTGTTCTCCGTTGGCGAGTTGCTGGAGGGCTTTGCCGCCGCGCGTGCCCGCTCGGGCATCAAGGCTCTCGGTTCCCTGCTGCCGAAAACGGCACTGGTGGAAGAAAACGGTACGCTTCGGCAGGTGGCCGCCGATAAGGTTCGCATCGGTCAGGTGGTCGTTGCGCGTCCTGGCGACCGCATTGCCGCCGATGGCGTGGTGATGGAAGGCGAATCCAGCGTCGACGAATCGCCGATGACCGGCGAGAGCATTCCGGTCGCCAAGGAAAAGGGCGCACGCGTCTTTGCGGGTTCGATCAACCATGACGGTTCGCTGCGCATTCGGGTCGACCGGGCGCCGGAAGACAACACCATTGCCCGCATCATCACGCTCGTTGAAGAAGCACAGGACGCCCGCGCCCCGACCGAGCGCTTCATCCAGAACTTCTCGCGTTATTACATGCCGCTGATCGTCGCGATTTCCGCACTTACCATCGTCGTGCCGCCGCTTGTGGGCCTTGGCGACTGGGACACCTGGATTTATCGCGGTCTCGCCCTGCTTCTGATCGGTTGCCCCTGCGCACTCGTCATTTCCGTTCCCGCTGCCATCGCCTCCAGCCTTTCGGCTGCGGCACGGCACGGTATGCTGGTGAAGGGCGGTGCGGTTATCGAGATGCTGGCACGCACCGAAACCGTGGCCTTCGACAAGACCGGCACGCTGACGCTCGGCGAACCTGTCGTGACGGATGTGGTGGCTCTTGACGGCAACGAGGCCGGGCTGATCGCGCAGGCCGCAACCATCGAGAACGAATCGAGCCATCCGCTTGCCAGAGCCATCGTCAACCATGCCAACAAGGCAGGCGTAACTCCCCTGCCCGGCTCGGAGATAAAGGCGATTTCCGGTCGTGGCATGCAGGGCACCGTCGGCGGCAAGCGGCTGTTCATCGGCGCGCCGCGTTTTGCAACCGAAGTCGGGACCGTATCGACGGAACTTGCAGAGCGCATTTCCGCACTGGAAAGCGAAGGCAAGACCGTGGCCGTCGTCATGGCCGAGGGTGTGGCAAGCGGTCTCTTCGCCATGCGCGACGAACCGCGCAAGGATGCGGCAGAAGGCATCAAGGCACTGAAGGAGATGGGTATTTCCTCGCTGATGCTGTCTGGCGACAATGCCCGCACGGCAAAGGCAATCGGCAACAAGCTGGGACTTGAAGCGCGCGGCGAACTCCTGCCGCAGAACAAGGTCGAGGAAATCCGCAAGCTTGCCCAGAAGAAAACCGTGGTGATGGTGGGCGACGGTATCAACGATGCGCCCGCCCTCGCGGCTGCAAGCGTCGGTGTCGCCATCGGCTCGGGCACGGATGTGGCAATGGAAGCGGCGGATGCAGCGCTGATGCGCAACAATGTCGGCGATGCTGCCCGTCTGATCGGCCTATCGCGCGCCACCATGCGCAATATCCACCAGAACGTAACGATCGCGCTCGGCCTGAAGGCGGTATTCCTGGTGACAACGGTTACCGGCCTCTCCGGCCTGTGGCTCGCTGTCTTCGCCGACACCGGCGCTACGGTTCTCGTCACCGCCAATGCCATGCGGCTGCTCGGCTACTTTAAGAAGAGCGTCTGACTTTACGAGAGGGCCGAAAGCTGCAAAAGCGGTTTTCGGCCCTTTTTTATGCAAATTCGTTGAAAAAGCGGATGCTTTCCGTCACGGCGCCCGGCACCACGCCATTGTGTGTGCCGGGCAGCAGTTTTTTGTCGACCTTGAATCCCGAATACACGGCGCGATCGACGAAAAGCTGGTGATCGGCGTCGAACGGGCGCTCCTCCGTGCCGCGCAGCAACAGCGCCGGGCATTTGAGGCTGGGGCCGAAACAGACCGAAGAGCGCATGATGAACTCCCGCTCGTCGGTTTCGTCGAAACAGAGTTCGTCCGAATAGCGGTTGAAGTAACGCCATGAATTGACGCCGGCCGAAATCGGCGCGGCAGCGCGGAATTTGCGGCTCATGGCGGCCAAAAGCGTCAGCGTGCCGCCATTGGAATGGCCGGCGATGAAGAAGCGTTTCCTGTCGATACCGGGCAGGCTTTCCAGATAGGTCGCCGCCGCCAGCGCATCCGCTGTTTCGTCGTAGAAACCGGAATAATTGCCGTTCTGGCCGTTTTCGCCCCGGAAGGACGGCAAAAGCACCACGAAACCCGCCTCCCAATAGGGCTTCATCATCGCCCAATGGCCGTCACCGGTGGCGTTGCCGCCGTGCAGGAAAAGCACTGCGGGTTTGAGTACCGTCGAGGGCTGGTAATGGGAAAGCCAGGCCACAAGCTCGATGGAACCATCCGGCCCGCCACGATAGGTGACCCGTTCCGCACCCGGCGGTGTGCCGAGCGGCGATGATTTTTCCGGAGCGGACATTTTGCGTAGCAAATGGGTATGGAACCGTTTGCGCGCCTCGCCGTAATCCTGCTTTTCCAGCGGCAGCACCTCGGGCGTGGGAATGCCCGCTTTCGCACCTGCGGGCAAAAGTGCCGCTGCTGACAGGCCCATGGCACCCACAAGCAGATTGCGCCGCGTCAGGCTCCTTAAGGTCGCGCCGCTTTCTTCCTGTCCGAATGCTGAGGAGAGAAAGCGTTTATCTGGCATATGCGCACCTGAGTGATCAAAACGTTAGAAGCAGTTCAGCACTGCGGCGAGAGGCTGTCCAATCACGGATTCGCGAATGACAACAATGTATTCGCATCCATCATGGCATTTTCTGGACGAAACATTCCCTCACTCCTGGGCTTGTTACAGGAATCCCGTCGACGCGCATCGGCGCGGCGGGAAGAGTCACATCAGCCCAAGGACTTGGGCTGGCTGGATCCCTGTGACAAGCACAGGGATGAGGGAGGTAGCGGGGCCCCCTACCCTTCCACGCCATCGATCATCGCCACAAGCGTCGCCAGGCGATCCGCCTCCGCCGGCAGTTTGTCGGCGCGAAGCCTCGCAATGCGTGGAAACCGCATGGCAACGCCGGATTTGTGGCGGTTGGAACGGTTGATGCCCTCGAAAGCCACCTCCAGCACGAAACCGAAATCCGGCGTGGCGCGCACCGCGCGCACGGGGCCGAAACGCTCGACGGTATTGTCGCGCACGAACTTGTCCAGCACTTCCAGCTCCGCATCGGTAAAACCGAAATAGGCCTTGCCAACCGGCACCAGCTGTTCGCCATCCTCACCTTCCGCCCATACGCCGAAGGTGAAATCGGAATAATAGCTCGAGCGTTTGCCATGGCCGCGCTGCGCATACATCATGACAGCATCGATATTGTAGGGATCGCGTTTCCACTTGAACCACGGCCCCTTGGCCCGGCCGGCCTGATAGGCGCTGTCGCGGCGCTTGATCATCACGCCTTCGATGACCGGATCGGGCGGCGCGGCGCGCAGCGTATTCAGCTCGTCCCACGTTGAAAAACCGATGAGCGGCGACAGGTCGAAGCGGTCATGCGGGGCATGTTCGATGATATCCGACAGGCGGCCACGTCGTTCTAGATAGGTCTGCGCGCGAATGTCGCTCTCACCATCGAACAGCAGGTCATAGGCGCGGATGAAGGCCGGATAGTCATCCTGCATCTTGGCCGTCACCGTCTTGCGGTTCAGCCGTTGTTGAAGGTCGGAAAAGGTGCGCGTGAGATTGTTGGAGCGCGCCGTGCCGCCAATTAGCAATTCACCATCCATCACGCCTTCGAAATCGATGGCATCGAGTACGTCGGGAAATGCGCCGGAAATATCGTCGCCGGAGCGGGAATAGAGTTTACGCGTCTCGCCTGCGCGGGAAAGCTGCACACGGATGCCGTCCCATTTCCACTCGGCCGCATAATCCGCAGGGTCCAGACCATCGAGGTCACCGTCTGCAACCGGCGTGGCCAGCATTACCGAGTGGAAGATGGCGGGCGTCGCCAGAACCGGCCGCTCGGACTTGCCCTCCAGCCAGGCGAAAAGCGTCGTGTAAGGCGGCGTCAGACCGTGCCAGAGGGTTTCGATTTCGATGATGTCCTTATCCGCGAAATCCGCCAGTGCCTGCCGCGCCAGCCGCGCCGAAACGCCGATGCGCAGGCTGCCGGTTGCGAGTTTCAGGAAGGCGAAACGCGAGGAGGTATCGAGCCGGTCGAGCAGATCGCGCACCGCTCCGCGCACTTCGGTGCGGCCGAGCGAATTCATCAGCGTCACGACTTCGCCAAGACGTGGATCCTGCGCCTCGGAATCATCCAGACCGCCGATATTGCCCCAGACCAGCGAGATGGTCTCGGCCAGGTCGCCGACATAATCGTATGAATAGCGGAACAGCACCTCGTCCATGCGCTCCAGCACCAGCTCGCGCAGCATTGCGGGCTTGACGCTTTTGAGGTCCAGCGTGCCGGCAATCGCTGCCAGCCCGTACCCCCGGTCTGGGTCAGGCGTATCGCGGAAATAATCGGTCAAAAGCTTCAGCTTGCCGTTGCGCGATGGGGTGAGGACAAGGCGGTCGAGAAGGGTGGCGAAGGCTTTCATCTCAATCCCCCTCGTCTTCATAACCGACAAGATGCAGCGGTTTCGCAGCAATGCCCTGCAATTCGCACCAGCGCACCAGCGCCTCCTCGCGACCATGCGTGACCCAGACGGCCTGCGGGCCAATTTCCTTGATGGTTTCCAGCAGTTCCGGCCAGTCGCAGTGGTCGGAGATGACCAAAGGCAGCTCCACGCCGCCCTGTTTCGCCCGCTGTCGCACCATCATCCATCCGGACGCGAATGCGATCAGCGGCTCGTTGAAACGGCGCGCCCAGCGCTCCTGAAATGCAGAGGGCGGGCCGACGACGATCGCGCCCTTGAAGATGGCGGGATCGCTTTTTTCAAGCGTCGCGGGGCGCAGATCACCGAGATCGATGCCCTGCGAAACGTAATAATCGCAAAGCCGCGCCAGCGCGCCGTGGATATAGATGGGATCGGCATAACCATTGTCGCGCAGGAGCCTGATAACGCGCTGCGCCTTGCCGAGCGAATAAGCGCCGACCAGATGGGTGCGCTCGGGAAACTGCTTGATGGAGGTGAGCAGCTTGCCGATTTCCACCCGCGGCAGCGGATGGTGAAATACCGGCAACCCGAAGGTGGCCTCGGTGATGAAGACATCACACGGCACCGTTTCGAAGGGTGTACAGGTGGGATCGATACCGCGCTTGTAATCGCCGGAGGCAACGATGCGCATGCCGTTCATTTCCACGGAGATCTGCGCCGAACCCAGCACATGGCCCGCCGGGTGGAAACCGACGGTCACGCCGTTCACTTCCACCGTCTCCCCGAATGCGACCGCCTGCTCGCTGCCACAGAAGTCCTCGCCGTAACGAATGCGCATGATATCGAGCGTCTGGCGTGTGGCCAGCACCGCCCCGTGGCCGGCGCGGGCGTGATCGGAATGGCCGTGGGTTATCAACGCGCGCGCCACCGGCCGCACCGGGTCGATATAAAAATCGCCCGGCGGGCAATAAAGACCCTTGGGCGTGGAATTCAGGAGCTGTTCCGGCTTCATATTCATTGAGATAGGGCCGCCCGCGCGAATTTAAAGTGCTGCGAGCATAACGCGGAACGGGCGTTAAATTTCCAGGGGTGCGGTTTTGTTTTCGCGCTCAGAGGTCGCGGGTATATTGGAAAGGCCCGGAACCATCCCTCATCCTTGTGCTTCTCACAGGGATGCGGGAAGAGCAAGTTGCCGGAGGAAGGCACAGCTCGAGTCACCGCGCCTTACAAGGACAGCCGCTCCCTACTCCCCCGCACTTTCCGCCGGCTTGGCCGCCTGTGCTGCGGCTGGCAACCGGACCGGTTTCAGCATCAGTGCTGCGGCAAGGCCGATGGCAGCGGTTGCGGCGGCTGCGAAGAACAGCGGCGTGAAGGCATCCGAATAGAGCGAGGCAACGGCGGCCTGGGATGCGGCGGGCAGTTCGGAGAGCATTTTCGGCGTCAATTCCTCGATCCTTCCGACACCCGGAATGGTCACGGCAACGCCCTTGAGGCTGGAAGTGACGATCGCGCCATAGACCGAGATGGCGATTGCTGCGCCGCCCATGCGGGTGAGCGTCACCGCGCCGCTTGCGGCACCGATATCGGCCTTCGGCGCGGAATTCTGCACGCCGATAATCGGCGCCTGCTGGCCGAGGCCGACGGCGAAACCCTGCGCCAGCATGAGAATCGCAATCAGCCAAAGCGGCGTTCCCGCATGCATCTGCGTGAAGAGCAGCATGGCGATGACATTGATGGTGAGCCCGGCCACCGAAAACGGCTTGTAGACGCCGGTGATCGAGATCAACCGCCCGGCAGACAGTGAACCCATGACGATGCCGCCGGTGACGGCGATGAAGAACAGGCCGGCATGGGATGGGGAAAGCCCGGTCGTGGTCTGCAGGAACAGCGCGTAATAATTGACCATGCCGATGCCAATGCCGCCGCTGGTCAATGAAACGATCATCAACAGCGGAAAGGTGCTGTCCTTGAAGAGCCTGAGCGGCACCACGGGTTCCGGCGCGCGACGTTCCACCTGCACCCAGAGGAAGGCGGCGATGACGGCGAAAGCGATAATGCCGAGGCTGGGACCGGCGAAAAGCGAACCGAACAATTCGCTGCTGTCGGCCCAGAAGACGACGCTTGCGATCGTCGCTGCCAGCAGGACGGCGCCGAGATAGTCGATCTTCGGCTGACGCGCGGGACGGCGGTAGGGCAGCAGGAAAATCAGGCCGGTGATGACGATAAGCCCGAGTGGCAGGTTGATGAGGAAGATCGACCGCCAGCCGAACAGATCGCTCATCGTGCCGCCGAGAATGGGCCCGACGCTGCCCGAGGCCATGATGGTGAGGCTGGAATAGCTCTGGTAACGGGCTCTTTCACGCGGTTCGAACAGATCCGCATTGACGGAGAAGATCGACACCATGATGCCGCCGCCGCCAAGGCCCTGAAGCACGCGGGCCGCGATCAGGCTATCCATCGACCAGGCCAGCCCGCAGGCGAGCGAGCCGAGAGTGAAGATGATAACCGCCGCGATCATCACGTATTTTCGCCCGAACAGGTCTCCGAGCTTGCCATAAACAGGCATGACCGCGCTGGTTGCCAGAAGATAGGCCGAGCCGATCCAGCCGAAACGCTCCAGCGCGCCGAACTCGCCGACGATGGTGGGCAGCGCTGTCGAGACGATCTGGTTGTCGAGGGTAGCCATGAACATGGCCAGCATCAGAAACAGGAAAACGATGAGCCTACGCCGGTGATCCGACACAAGCGGCGCCACGGGGGCAAGGGACATATCCATGAAAAATCTCGTTGAGTTTCGGCAATTTTGCTGCGACAATTTGTGTGCTATTAGCATATATATGTCAATGGCAAGTTTTTGACATCCATGATATTGGCGCTAAATGTGATCGCAAATCGGGATTGAAAGGAACGGCTGAGCGTGTCGACTGAGGAAGACTGGAACGAGGATCTGCCCGAAGACATCAAGCGCATCGGCAATACGATGACGCGCATGCGCATCATGATCGGACGGCGCATCATCGGGCGCATGGCGCTTGCCAAGGTGGCTCCGGGTCTCGAACTCTCCCATATCGACGTTCTCGATATATTGCGCCGTGCGGACGGCGATGTCACCGTTGGTGCCATTGCCGAGGGCATGCGCATCGACCCCTCGCGCGGTAGCCGGGTGGTGGCGGATATGGTCGGGCGCGGCCTGTTGAAACGCGGCGTCTCGCAGGAAGATGCCCGCCGCAGCATCGTTGAGATCACACCACTTGGCACCAGTCTGCTGCAGGAAATGCGCCGGACCAAGATGAGCGTCATCCAGGACGTGATGGATGGATGGCCGGAGGAGGATGTCGAGACATTCGCCCGGCTTTTCGATCGGTTCATCGACCGTTTCGAGGCCCGGCTGTCACCGGATACGGACCTCCTGACGGATCAGAAAAAATCATAGTTGACCCTGACATCCACAACTTCACTTTAAAAGGATGAGACCTTAACGTGCCGCCATCGAAAAGGTAAAAGGGTGACTTCGATGTTGACGATCTATGGTGTCTACCGTTCCCGCGCCACGCGCACGCTCTGGCTTGCCGGGGAACTGGGCATGGAATTCAAGCACGTGCCTGTCGTGCAGGCCCGCCGCGTTGCCGATCCCCTGGCCGCAGATGCGCCGCTCAACACGCTGTCCCCCGCGTTTCTGGCGATCAATCCGATGGGCACCATCCCCTGCATCGAAGATGACGGCATGGTGCTTTATGAATCCATGGCCATCAACCTTTATCTCGTCCGCAAATATGGCGGACCGCTCGCACCGGTCGACCTGAAGGAAGATGCGGCGATGCTGCAATGGTCGTTCTTTGCCGCGACCGAAATCGAAACCAATTCGCTGAAGATTTCCTCCGCCATCGCCGAAGGGCTCTCAGAAAGCGATGCCGGCAAAGCGGTGATCGATGTCGCCGCGCGCCTCTTGAGGCGGCCCTTCCGGGTGCTGGAGCAACATCTTGCCAGCCACGATTATCTGGTAGGCGACCGTTTCACCGTCGCCGATCTCAACGTGGCGGAAATCGTCCGTTACGCGCAGGGCCACCAGCCGCTGTTTGACGCCCATCCGGCGCTGAAAGCCTGGCTGGAGCGCTGCCAGGCCCGCACGGCATTCAAGTCCATGTGGGACAGCCGGGCCGCCGAGGCGGCGTGAACGAAGGCACTAGCTGGGGATAGTTGGCAGACCTCTCTCCGCAATCGACGTCATCCTCGGGCCTGTCCCGAGGATGACGAAGCAAGCTTTTTAGCACATCACCCCTTCTCACCCGCCAGCGCCCGCTGCACGGCCGGGCGATCGTTCATGCGCCTGAAGTGATCATGCACCTTCGGGAAACGGGCAATGTCCACGCCGTCGCTTTCCAGCCAGCCGGACATGACGAATAGATAGGGATCGGCGACCGAATAGGCGGTGCCCAAGACCCATGGGCCGTGCAGCATGCCGTGCTCGATCAGTTCGAAACAATCGGTCATGGTCTGTGGCACCTTCGCTTTCATATCTGCCAGAGAACTATCCTCGCTCGCCCAGCGGCTGCCGCGCCGGCCATGCGCATGGGCAACATGCACCGTGGAGGAAATGAAGGCGTTGAAGGCTTGCATCAGGGCGAATTCGAAGGGATCGTCGAGTGGGGCGAGTTTCTTCTCCGGCGCCATCTGGGCAATAAAGGCAAGGATGGCAGGCGTTTCCGTCAGCACCCCGCTTGCTGTTGCAAGCGCCGGCACGCGGCCTTTCGGGTTGATCTTCAGGAATGCCTCGGAGCGCTGCTCGCCCTCGGCGAAGTTGACGCGATGGGCCGTGTAAGGCAGGCCGGATTCCTCAAGCACGATATGGCTGGCGCGGGAGCAGGAACCGGGGGAGAAAAACAGTGTGAACATGGATATGCAACCTCCAGGGCAATGAGGGGCGCCCACCTCCTCGCGTGCGGACGCCAGCCCCTGCGGCGGCGATCTGGCAGACCATCACATGCAAGGGCAAACCATCATCCTGCCGGCAGCGGGCCGCGTCAAAGGTTATTTCTGAAGCGCGTCGCGTTTAACCGAAGGCATGTCGCGCGCCTTATTTTTTGTCTTTACGCATGTTCCGGACGTAAAGCCGCTGCGCAGTTTTACTGGAGATGCTCTAGAGGCCGACGACGCGGATATCGCCGACATGGATGCCGTTCCAGTTGCGCATCTGCCGGTTTGCCATGGCAAGCAGCGCTTCGTTCTCGGCGCCATCGAAGTATTTCGCCAGCATGGCGGCAATCATCGCTTCGGCCGCACGCGCCGTGCCGTCCTCGCATTTCACCGCCATGGCGATGCCCTTTTCCGGCAGGGCGGCCACGAACACGCCTTCCGCACCGGTCTTGGCGAAAATCCTGCCCGGCGCGATCTGCATCAGCCTGGTGCAGGTGCGGCCGGTGCCCGCTACGTAAAAGGGTTCCGCCATGCAGGCGTCAAAGAGCCGGCGGGAGGCTTGCGCGCGCCCGGCCTCAAGCCCCCTGCCCGTCGCCATCTTGGCAAAACCATGCGCCAGACCCTTAAGCGGCACGGCATAAGTGGGGATCGAGCAACCGTCCACGCCGCAATTGTCATGGCCAAGCGTCACACCCGTCAGGCTTTCCATCGTCGCGCGGATTTCCCGCTGCAAGGGGTGGTCGTAACCGACATAGCGCTTGGGGTCGGTGCCTGTGTGGCAGCAGGCGCAGATGAAGCCGGAGTGCTTGCCGGAGCAATTATTGTGAAGCGCCGTCGGCTTTTCCAGCGTGCGGGCCTGATGGATGATGGTCTTCTGGTCGGAAGACCAGTGCGCGCCGCATTCGAGTGTATCGACATCCCTGCCCGCCCTCGCGAGCATGGAGGCGGCGAGCGCCGCGTGTTCGTCCTCGCCGGAATGGGAAGAGCAGGCAAGCGCCAGTTCGCGATTGCCGAAGCCATAGGCATCCGCCGCGCCGCTTTCCACCAGCGGCAGCGCCTGCATGGCCTTGCAGGCCGAACGCGGGAAGACGCCACGCTCGACATCACCTGCCGAAAATACCACGCCGCCATCGCCATCCACCACCACGGCAAGACCCTGGTGGCGGCTTTCGACCAGACTGCCCCTGAGGACTTCGACGGTAACGGAATTGTTCATTTTTGCGGCCTCAAAAAGTTCTGATTTTATGTCGTTGATAGCGCAATTGATTTTTCGATGCACGGGGCTATCAGTGAAATTTGCAAAACGTCTGCTGCTGGCGATTGCCATCATCTATCTGCTACCAGCTCTGGCATCGGCGGGGTTGTGGGCTATGCGTGATCACCCGCAGGGCTGGCGTGACGCGCGCTGGTCTTCCTCCGGCACCCTGCCGCAAGCCGGTGCCGACCGGCAGGCGGCGGTTTACGTTTTTTCCGCCATGACCGGTGGCTTTAAAGGCTCCGTCGCCAGCCATGCCTGGATCGTGCTGAAAAAGCCGGGCGCGACGGCCTACGATCGCTACGACAAGGTGGGCTGGGGAATGCCGATACGCCACAATGGCTATCCGGCGGATGCCTATTGGTATTCCAACACGCCGCGTCAGGTGGTGGCCATTCATGGGGCGGCAGCGGAAAAACTGATCCCGAAGATCGAACAGGCGATTGCCGATTATCCCTATGGCAAACCGGGCGGCTATCGTATCTATCCCGGTCCCAACTCCAACACTTTCGTTGCCCATGTGCTGCGCAGCGTGCCGGAGCTCGGTGTGGTTCTGCCATCAGACGCGGTGGGCCGCGACTATCTGCCCAACGGCGCGTTTTACCACGTCGCCGACGACTGGAAGGATGCGAGCCTATCGCTTGGCGGGTTGTTCGGCATTTCGGCGGGCGCACGCAGCGGCTTCGAGGTCAATTTCCTCGGCCTGGTCGCGGGTTTCGATTTCAGCCGGCCCGGCGTGAAGATACCGGGACTTGGCTATTTCGGAGTGGCGGGTATCCGCGCTTAAAGTCGGGTCAGGTCTCAGCGGCGTGTGCTGCGCGTTTTGCGCGGATGCTCTGGGCGATAAAAACACGCGACAGGCCGTGATAGAGCGGCTCCCGGGAGAACAGCCGGGAGGTTAGATATCCCAGCATCGATGCCACCATGATGGGGATGACGCCGTCATGATTGCCGGTCATTTCGAGGATGATTACGAAAGCCGTCATGGGGGCCTGCACCACGCCCGCGAAATATCCCGCCATGCCGACAATGGCGCCAAGGCCGATGCTCGTACCCAGCAAAGTCGCCATCGTACTGCCAAAGCCCGCGCCCACGGACAGCGACGGCGCGAATATACCGCCCGGAATGCCCGACATCATCGCCAGAAACGTGGCCGCCAGCTTTTCGATGAAGAAGAAGGCCGGTGCGGCCTGACCCTCGATTGCGGCGCGCGCCTGTTCGTAACCCGTTCCGAAGGTTGCGCCATCAGTTGCAATGCCGATCACGGCGGAGGCAAGGCCGCAGGCAGCGGCAAACGCCAGCATCCGCCTTGACGGCATGGCCTGGGCGAAGCGCCGGATACGCGCTGACAGGCGCAGCGCCCCCGCGCTGAACAGCGCGCCGATCGCACCGCCGCCAATGCCGCAGACCAGCACGAGCAGCCAGTCCATCATGGTCTTTGCCATGACGGAACTGGTGCCAAAATAAGTATAGCTGCCGACCAGCGCCAGCGAGGCAAGGCCGGACAGGATGACGGCGGTAAGGACGAGGCCGTTTGCCCGGGATTCGTAGGTCTTGCTCATTTCCTCGATGGCAAACACGATGCCGGCCAGCGGTGTGTTGAACGCTGCCGCAATACCCGCCGCTGATCCGGCAAGAATAAGACCCTTTGCCTGTGCCATGCCGCCCCAGCGCGCCGCCTGAAGCATGATCGAGGCTCCGACCTGCACGGTTGGTCCCTCTCTCCCGATCGACGCACCGGACAAAAGCCCGACGACCGTCAGCACGACCTTGCCGAAAGCGAGTTTCAGCGACAGGAGCCGCGAACGATCCGCGTCGTCACGCAGGTGCCGCGCGGCGATGGCCTGGGGAATACCGCTGCCGCCAGCATTGGGAAAAACCGTCAATGCCAGCCAGGCGCACAGCGTGAAACCGAGCGGCGTCACGACAAGCGGCAGCAGAAACGCCCATTCGCCGGAAGATGTTGCCGAGAAGAAAAGATGCTGGGCGCGATCCGCCGCCCAGGCAAACCCGACGCTGATGATGCCGACTGCAAGCGCGCCGATCCAGAATACTGCTCTCGGCTTCCACACCCGCCAGGAGCCCCAGACGACACGGGAACGGCGCAGCATTTTCAGCTTCTTGTAGTCGACAGGCATGGCGGTCCAGGTCGGTGGTTTTGGTATTTAGCAGACAGGAAACCCGTTTATCTGCCTCAAGGCCCGCGATTGCAAGGTTTTGCATTTGACTTATCACCACCGATGTCCAATCTTATGCATCGCAATTGCAACGCAAGGAGACGATCCATGAAAACGGCAACGATCCCTTCGCTGCGGGTGACGGCGGATTTTCGCGAGGCAGCCGAAAGCGTGCTGAAGGACGGCGAGACACTTTCGTCCTTCGTTGAGGATTCCGTGCGCAGACAGGTGGAGATTCGCAAATCGCAGGCGGAGTTCATTGCGCGCGGGTTGGCGTCGCTTGAAAAGGCGGAACGCACGGGGGTCTATTATAACACCGACGACGTTCTTTCGATGATGCAAAAAAAGCTAAATGCCGCGAAGGCTGCGAAGTCTGCGAAGTCTGCGAAGCAGAAATGACATATTCGCTTCGCTACACTGAAGAAGCGTTAGGTGATTTCGACCGAATCTACGACTTTCTGATCGCTTATGACATCGATGTTGCAGAACAGGCGATCCACGCGATTAGAACCGGATTGCAGCTTCTGACGGATTTTGCATTCAGTTGCCGCAAGGCGTCTGCGGAAAACAGCCTGGTACGCGAACTGTTAGTGCCGTTCGGCTCATCCGGCTACATTGTGCTGTTCCGCATCGACGGCCCCGAAACCGTCACCATCGCCGCCGTCCGCCACCAGCGCGAGGACGATTACCATTGATCCTCACCGGTCGCTGACGGCCGCGCGCGGGTTCGTCCATGGCTCCTGATTGGAACGCGGCAGCGGGGTTTTGCCGAGAATATGATCCGCCGCCTTTTCGCCGGTCATGATCGACGGGCCATTCAGGTTACCATAGGTCACATGCGGAAAGATCGAGCTGTCGGCGACCCGCAGCCCCTCCACGCCGATCACCCGGCATTCGGGATCAACGACCGCCATGGGGTCGTTCCTGTCGCCCATCCGGCAGGTGCCGCAGGGGTGATAGGCGCTTTCCAGATGTTCGCGCAGGAAGGCGTCGATCTGTTCGTCCGTCTCCACCTTTTCGCCCGGCTGGATTTCCGGCCCGCGAAAATCGTCGAAGGCTTTCTGGCCGAAAATCTCGCGCGTGAGGCGCACGCAATGGCGGAATTTTTCCCAGTCTTCCGGGTGGCTCATATAGTTGAAGCGGATGACCGGGTCGTCATGCGGATCGGCGGAACGCAGCGTGACATTGCCGCGAGATTTCGACAGGTTGTAACCCACATGCGCCTGAAAACCATGGCTTTTCGCAGCCGCCTTGCCATCATAGGAGATGGCGACGGGCAGGAAATGATACTGGATGTCAGGCTGTTTCAGGCCGGGTGCGGAACGCAGGAAGGCGCAGGCCTCGAACTGGTTGGAGGCCCCTAACCCGCCTTTCGACAGCAGCCATTGCGCACCCGCGACCCCCTGCCAGAACCAAGGCAGCCAGGAGTAAAGCGACACCGGCTTGGTGGAGACCTGCTGGAAATAAAACTCCATATGGTCCTGAAGGTTTGCGCCCACACCCGGCCGATCCGCCTTAACCTCTATGCCCATGTCTTTCAGATGAGCGGCAGGCCCGATGCCCGAAAGCATCAGCAATTTCGGCGAATTGAAAGACGATGCCGAGACGATGACCTCACGATTGGCCCTGATGGTTTCCACCCCGCCCCTGCGCTCGATTTCGACGCCGACGGCACGGCCGTTCTCGATGACGACCTTGCGGGCGAAGCCATTGACCAGCGTGACATTACCGCGCTTCAGCGCCGGCTTCAGATAAGCATTGGCGGCGGACCAGCGGCGGCCATTATGGATGGTCTGCTCCATCAGGCCGAAACCTTCCTGTTTGGAGCCGTTATAGTCGTCTGTCAGCTCGAAGCCTGCCTGCGCGCCAGCCTGAATGAAGGCGTGGAACAGCGGATTACTGACAGGCCCGCGCTGAACATGCAGCGGCCCATCCGTGCCGCGCCACCCCTCTTCGCCGCCATGGCTGTGTTCCATGCGCTTGAAATAAGGCAGCACATCCGCATAGGCCCAGCCCTGCGCGCCCAGTTCCTCCCAGCGGTTGAAATCCTCGGCATGGCCGCGCACGTAAACAAGGCCGTTGATGGAGGACGAACCGCCGATAACCTTACCGCGCGGGGCGGTGATGCGGCGGTTGTCGAGGTTCGGTTCGGGTTCGGAGAGATAGCCCCAATTGTAGCGCTTCATGCTCATCGGCCAGGCAAGTGCGGCCGGCATCTGGATGAAAGGCCCGAAATCCGAGCCGCCCGCCTCGATGACAATCACCGAATAACGGCCGTCCTCCGACAGGCGATAGGCGATGGCGGAGCCTGCGGAACCGGAACCGACGATGACGTAATCTGCGTGCATAATTTGCTCTCCAATGAGCGTTGGTTCCGATTGACTGTCAGCGGGCGGGTTTACCCCCCTCTGTCCTGCCGGACATCTCCCCCTCAAGGGGGGAGATCGGCAAGACGCACTACCGCAACTTCATTCTCAAACACCGAGATGGGTGAGACCTTGCCGCAGGTCGATCTCCCCCCTTGAGGGGGAGATGCCCGGCAGGGCAGAGGGGGTGAAGCCCCACGCACAACCATCAATAAGGCGCGTCCACCTTCCCCGTGCTCACATAAACCGTCTTCAGCTCGCTATAATGCTCCAGCGCCGCCGCCGAATTCTCGCGCCCGAAACCGGACTGCTTGGAGCCGCCGAATGGGATTTCCACCGGGCAGAGATTGTAGGTGTTGATCCACAGCGTGCCCGCCTCCAGCTGGTCGACCACACGATGGGCGCGGGCGAGATCGGCGGTAAAGACGCCGCCGGCAAGGCCGAATTCGGTGGCGTTGGCGCGAGCGATAACCTCGTCCTCATCGTCGAAATCCAGCACACACATGACCGGTCCGAAGATTTCCTCGCGCGCGATGGTCATGCCATCAGTCACATCGGCAAACACAGTCGGCTGCACATAAGCGCCCTCGCCTGCAACATTGTTGGGAATGCCGCCGCCGGTTACGAGCGTCGCACCCTCCGCCTTGCCCTTTTCGATATAGCCAAGCACCTTTTCCTGCTGGGCTTTGGAGACCAGCGGGCCAAGATGGGTGGCGTAATCCAGGGGGTCGCCGAGGATCATCGCCTCAGTGCGGCGCTTCAGGTTTTCGAGGAAGCGGTCCTTCGCCTTTTTCTGCACGAAAACGCGGGTACCGTTGGAGCAGACCTGACCGGAAGAATAGAAATTGCCGAGCATGGCGCCGCCGACAGCGCTTTCGATATCGGCATCGTCAAACACGATCAGCGGCGATTTGCCACCGAGTTCCATCGTCACATGCTTCAGATGCCCGGCGGCGGCGGCGGCCACCTTGCGGCCGGTCGGTACAGAGCCGGTGAGCGAAACCTTGGCAACATCGGGGTGGTTGACGAGCAGCGGGCCCGTGTCGCGATCGCCCTGGATGACGTTGAACAGACCTTTCGGCAGACCGGCTTCGATTAGGATTTCCGCGATCTTCAAAGCGCCGAGCGGGGTGTTTTCCGATGGCTTGAAGACCATGGCATTGCCGGCGACGAGCGCCGGGGCCGCCTTCCAGCAGGCGATCTGCTGTGGATAGTTCCATGCGCCGATGCCGACACAGACGCCGAGCGGCACGCGCTTGGTATAGGCGAAATCGCCGCCGAGCGGGATGTAGTTGCCATTCAGCGCGGAAGGCGCGATACCGCCGAAAAATTCGAAGGCATCGGCACCTGAGGTCGGGTCGGCGACGATGGTTTCCTGGATCGGCTTGCCGGTATCCAGCGTCTCGAGCGTGGAGAGCGCCTCGTTGCGTTCACGCATGATATCGGCGGCGCGTTTCAATATACGCCCGCGCGCCATGGGGCTCATCGCCGCCCATTCCTTCTGGGCGCGTTTGGCCGATGCAATGGCGCGCTCGACAATCGCCGGCGTTGCCGCATGCAGCCTTGCGATGACCTCGCCGGTTGCCGGAAAGACGCTTTCGAAAAGCGTGCCGGCATTGTCTTCGACATACTCACCGTCAATGAAATGCGAGGCTTTGGGCTGCGCCCGGAGAGACGTCGCGATAGTCATGTCGAATACTCCTAGAGAATGCGGACGGACGGCTTCGGGCGCTGTCCATCAGGATATGGTTTGAGCTGCAAGTCGAAATAGTCCTCGACAAGGGCCGGCGCTGAGGCGAGCCCAAGCGGGGCCGAACGCAGGCTGTGCCTGATGTAAAGCCCGTCGATAAGGGCTGCGGCCCCTTCCGCAATGCGCGCGGCGTCATCGGGCGGGCATAGCCGGTTCAGGCTTGCCATTAGGTTCGAGCGCAGGCGACGGGAATAGAGCACCAGCAGGCGGCGGGTTTCTTCCGAGCGCTGCGCCTCGACATAAAAGGCAAGCCATGCCGCCACCGTCTCGGGCGTGAACTGGTCACTCTGGAAAGAGACGTGAACGATGGCGCTCAGCCGTTCGCGCGGGCCATTGGCGCGGGTCAGCGCCGCCACCGCATCGCGCCTCAGATCCCGCAGCAGGCTGCGAATGGTTTCCAGAAGAAGCTGCTGCTTGCTGCCGAAATAATGATGCGCAAGCGCCGGCGATACGCCCGCTTCCCTGGCAATATCCGACATTGTCACATTCAGCGAACCATGGTGGCCTATGGTGCGTAACGCCGCATCCACAAGCGCCTTGCGGCGCAAAGGCTCCATTCCGATCTTGGGCATAAGGGTCTCCTTGATGGCGGGCAAAATATTCTTGATTGATCAATCAATCAATAAAAAACGCGCCATTTCATGTCGCTGATTTGCCATGGATCAAAGAAACCCGGGCAAGGCCGGATAAGACTAGCCGCTCCATGCTGAGGAGCCGCTCACAGGGGAAAAACTAAACCGTGATATACTGCAAATTGGGAATGGAACACGTTTCGTGCTAATATGCAGAGTGATACAAATTTCGTTGGAAGCGGCGCCAGACGAAAGCTGAAAAAACGCCCGCAAGACCGCGATCCCAATCAGGTCCCGGCACGGACCGGAGATGCCTTCGCAACGGTTGAACAAGGGAGTGATATCATGCCAATGGTAACAGTATCGATTTCCCCGGAACAGGCAGCAAGAATGCGCGAGGCCGTGAATAGCGGCGCCTACGCATCCGGCAGCGAGGTCGTAAGGGCCGCGCTGAGACTATGGGCGGCCTCCGCTGCCGCAACCGGCGCAGATACAGAGGCTGCAGCGCCTATCGAGGCGGATCGCGAACGCCTGAATGTTGCGGAACTTTACGCCGCTCACACCGGCCATGTGCGCCGGGCCTGAGGGCCTGCCAGATACCCCTGGCTATTGAGGGGCCCGTGACAAAACCTTCATTAAAGCTTCACAGTCGTGAAAGCTTTTGTTGACCTGTAATCTGCGATTGTCTGCTGAAAAGAGACAAGTTCCCGTGTGTGCATTTGACTTGTCATGCCACCAACGGGAACTGGCAATAGCGGAGAACAGAAATGCCGGCCGTAACGCTGGAGAACGATGTCATAAGGCGGTTTGCCTCCGGGCACATGTTTCCCATGGCGAAGCTTGTGCTTGAAACCGCGTTTCAGCCGATCGTCGAGGCGACGACGGGCACGATTTTCGGATATGAATCACTGATGCGCGGACATGACCGGCTTGGGTTTTCCAATCCGCTCGCGCTTCTCGACCAGGCTGCCGAGGATGGCGAGCTGAAGGCCTTCGAGCAGATGCTGGCGAGCCGGGCGCTCGCGAAATTCTCCACCCTGGCGGATTTTTCCACCACCACCCTCTTCCTCAATCTCGATGTAAGGCTTATCCCGCACGGGGATGCCATTCTCGACAAGCTCGTTGGCCATCTGGCGCGGGCGGGCATTCCGGCCTCCTCCATCTGCTTTGAACTTTCCGAACGTTTCGACAATACCAGCGTGCCGGAGTTCAAGGCGCTGATCGCCCGCATGCGCAAGGAAGGTTTCAAGCTGGCGATCGACGATTTCGGCGCCGGTCACGGCGAGATGAAGCTTCTATGCGACTATCCGCTTGATTACCTGAAGATCGACCGGCATTTCATCAGCGGTGTCGATCATCTTCCGCGCAAGCAGCATCTGGTGCGCAACATCGTCAACATCGCCCATGTTCTCGGCGTTCGGGTCATTGCGGAAGGCATCGAAACCGAAGCGGAATTTCTCACCTGCCGCGAATATGGCGTCGATCTGGTGCAGGGCTGGCTGATCGCCAAGCCGACGGTTTTCACCAGCGAACTTCCCGAGAGCTTTCCGCACCTCAACCGCATGGGCGTGGCGCGGCGCAACAGCCAGTCGCTGGACGAAATCCTCATCCGTCGCGAAATAGAGCGTCTTCCCACAGTCTATGAGCATGACAGCGTCGACAGCGTCTTCGAATTGTTCCGCAGAAACCCGCAGCAGGCGTTTTTCCCTGTCCTCAACGCCAATGGGGAACCGCGCGGCGTCATCAACGAATATCACCTCAAGGAATACATCTACCGGCCTTTCGGCCGCGATCTCCTCAAGAACAAGATCTACGAGCGCACCATTTCCCACTTTGTCGATCCCGCGCCGATCGTGGGTCTCGACGCCGATGCCGATCAACTGATGAACATGTTCGCCAGTATGGGCGGCAGCGCCTGCATCATCCTGACCGAAAACATGCGTTACGCCGGCATCGTCTCAGCCGCATCGCTCATCAAGGTCATCAATGAAAAACAGCTCAAGATGGCGCAGGACCAGAACCCGCTGACGGCGCTGCCGGGCAACCGCGCCATCGGCGGCTTCATTGCCGACAGCTGCGGCGATGGCGATGAGACCCGTTTCTTCTGCTATTGCGATTTCGACAATTTCAAACCCTTCAACGATAAATACGGCTTCAATGCCGGCGACCACGCCATCACCCTGTTTTCCGCACTGATGCGTCGCTACTTTTTCGCCGGCGACTGCTTTCTCGGCCATATCGGCGGCGACGACTTCTTCGTCGGCGTGCGTGACTGGGCGGTGGAGGAACTGACGGAAATCCTCGAGCGGCTGCTCAGCGATTTTCACGGTGAAGTAGCCGAACTCTATTCGCCAGAGGACCGTCAGGCCGGTCGCATGGTCGGGCTGGACCGTCGCGGCAATGAGCGGGATTTTGCCCTGCTGCGTTGCTCCATCGGCGTTCTCACATTGCCAAAAGGGTTGATCATCGCCAATCCCGAGCGCATCGGCAGCGAGATCGCCGGCATCAAGACAGCCGCGAAAGAAAACGAAGGCGGCCTCGTCATCCGGGTGTTCGGGGAGACAAAATGACATCAGCGACAAAGGGCCTCCTTCCCTAAGCGGTACATCTGTCCTAAATCTTCAGGTAACGCCGACAATTGAGGAATTGCCCCTGGCCATGCCCGAAAATGTGACCCTGCCCGAAAAAATGCGCTTCATCGACCTTCCCTCCCATGGTGGCCCGGAGGTGATGCAGCTTTCGCAAGCACCTTTGCCGACCCCCGCCAGAGGCGAACTCCTGGTGAGGGTCGAGGCGGCTGGCGTCAACCGCCCCGATGTCGCGCAGAGGCAGGGCACCTATCCGCCGCCGAAGGATGCAAGCCCGATCCTCGGCCTCGAAATTGCCGGAGAAGTGGTGGCGCTCGGTGAAGGTGTCAGCGAATTCAAACCTGGCGACAAGGTCTGCGCGCTCGCCAATGGCGGCGGTTATGCGCAATATTGCACCGTGCCGGCCGGGCAGGCCCTACCCTTCCCCAAGGGGTACGATGCCGTCAAGGCCGCCGCGCTGCCGGAAACCTTCTTCACCGTCTGGGCCAACCTCTTCCAGATGGCGGGCCTGACCGAAGGCGAAAGCGTGCTCATCCACGGCGGCACCAGCGGCATCGGCACAACCGCCATCCAGCTCGCCAAAGCCTTCGGCGCTGATGTCTATGTGACGGCGGGTTCTGCGGAAAAATGCGAGGCCTGCGTCAAGCTTGGTGCCAAACGGGCCATCAATTACCGCGACGAGGATTTCACCACGGTCATCAAGGCCGAGACCGATGGCAAGGGTGTCGATGTGGTTCTCGACATGATCGGTGCGGCCTATTTCGAAAAGAACATTGCCGCACTCGCCAAGGATGGCTGTCTGTCCATCATCGCCTTTCTGGGCGGCGCCGTGGCTGAAAAGGTCGATCTGCGGCCAATCATGGTCAAACGCCTGACCGTCACCGGCTCCACCATGCGGCCACGTACCGCTGACGAGAAACGCGCCATCCGTGATGAGCTTATCGAACAGGTCTGGCCACTCATCGAAAGCGGCAAGGTTGCGCCTGTCATCAACAAGGTCTTCACGCTGGACGAAGTTGTGGAGGCCCACCGGCTGATGGAAACCAGCAATCATATCGGCAAGATAGTGATGCGGGTGTCCTAATCAGACCTCTTGCATTAATGACGAATCGTACTACCTTCTAGTTATGTTCAACGTATCGGAAGGAGGTGATCCAATGTCTAATGAGATTTCGGTCTCTGGTGCAGGCAATGGAAAGGGTGGGTTTTCGACGGGGCAGCCCTCGGCGTAAAAACCTCTTGCCTTCGGAACGTTGAGAAACAGTCCCGGGTCTGTAAACAGGACCAAGCTCATGGAAGGGTCGCCTCTGGCGACCCTTTTCCGTTTCTGGGGTTATCGGCGCGTTTACCCGGCTCCCTCATCTCTGTGCTTGTCCCAGAGATCCAGCCAGACCAAGTCTTTGGACTGAATGGAGTCTCACCGCCGCGCAGACGCGCGCCGGCTGGCAACCTGTGACGAGCACAGGAATGACGGTGTGTACGCTAGCGTTGCAGACATCTTATACATCCGTCGGACGCGCGCCTGAGTGGCGGAAAGGTTCTTTTCAGCCAAAGGACTTGGGTTGGCTGGATACCGGCTCAAGGCCGGTATGGCGGGGAACTCAGGATAGGCGCAAACCGCCGGCTGCCAATCGCAGCCGCATCTCCCCTACTTCTTGCCAAACACCTTCCACCGGGTCGGGCGAAAGCGCAGTTCGGCACCTACCGCCACGGCGGCGTTGAGCGGCACCTCGATTTCGAGGTGATAGGGGTCATGGCCGTTATTGGCGATGTCGATTTCGGCGATGCGGGTGCCGGCGAGGCGGCGACAGGTGGTAACCTTGCCGTAAAGCGCGTTTTTCTCGTCGGTCAGCACCACATCTTCCGGACGGAAGAACAGCTCGCCCTCACCTGCGCCATTTTCGGCGACGCCGATGCTCTCTCCCTGAAACACCACCTGGCCGTCGCGGATCGTCACCGGCAGGCTGGAGGATTCGCCGATGAAGGAGAAGACGAAGGGGGAATTGGGCGTGTCGTAGACGTCATCCGCCGTACCGACCTGTTCGATCTTGCCCTGGCTCATGACGACGACGCGGTCGGCCAGTTCCAGTGCTTCTTCCTGATCGTGGGTAACGAAGACGGTGGTGTGGCCCGTGCGGTCGTGGAATTCGCGAAGCCAGCGGCGCAATTCCTTGCGCACCTTGGCATCGAGTGCGCCGAAGGGTTCATCGAGCAGCAGCACCTTCGGCTCGATGGCGACTGCGCGGGCCAGTGCCACGCGCTGGCGCTGGCCGCCGGAAAGCTGGGTGGGGTAGCGCTTTTCGAGGCCGGTCAGATGCACCATGTCCAGAAGCTCCGAAACTCGCCTGCGGATTTCCGCTTTCGGTGGGCGGGAGGCGGAAGGGCGCACCTTCAGGCCGAAGGCGATGTTGTCGGCAACCGTCATGTGACGGAACAGGGCGTAGTGCTGAAACACGAAACCGACATTGCGCTCCTGCACCGAGCGGTGCGAGGCATCCTCATCACCGAAGAAGATGCGGCCTTGGGTCGGCTGCTCCAGGCCTGCTATGAGGCGCAGGAGCGTCGTCTTGCCGGAACCGGAGGGACCGAGCAGCGCGATCAGCTCGCCGGAACGAATGTCGAGCGACACGTCGTTCAGCGCCGGAAAGCGATCGAACTGCTTGGTGATGCCGGAAACTTTCACTTCCATGAATATGCCTTTCAATGCTTGCCGGCTGCGTTGCCCGCGCCAAAGCGTATTTCGAGAATGGTTTTGAGAACGAGCGTCACGAGCGCCAGACCAGCCAGCAGCGTCGCCACCGCGAAGGCCGCGCCGATATTGTACTCATTATAGAGTATCTCGACATGCAGCGGCATGGTGTTGGTCTCGCCGCGAATATGGCCTGATACGACAGAGACGGCGCCGAACTCGCCCATGGCGCGGGCGTTGCAGAGCAGCACCCCGTAGAGCAGTCCCCATTTGATATTCGGCAGCGTGACATACCAGAAGGTCTGCCAGCCAGTTGCGCCAAGCGAGATCGCCGCCTCCTCATCGCCATTGCCCTGCTCCTGCATCAGCGGGATCAATTCACGCGCGACGAAGGGAAAGGTGACGAAGATGGTGGCAAGCACGATGCCCGGAACAGCAAAGAGGATTTCGATGCCGTAACTCTTCAGCCATGGCCCCAGCACGCTGTGCGAAGAGAACAGGATGACATAGACCAGACCCGATATGACCGGCGAGATCGAGAACGGCAGGTCGATCAGCGTTATCAGGAACGCCTTGCCCTTGAACTCGAATTTAGCAATCGCCCAGGCGGCAGCGACACCGAAGATAAGGTTGAGCGGAACCGAAATGGCGGCGACAAGCAGCGTCAGACGGATGGCGGAGAGAGCATCCGGCTCGACGATCGCTTCCCAGAAGGCATCGGCGCCTTTGCGAAATGCCTCGAAGAACACCGATACCAGCGGCAGCACGAGGAAAGCCGCAAGGAACAGGAAGGCAATGGCGATCAGCACCAGCCGGGCGGGCAGGCTCTCGCTGGCGGGATCGCGGAACGGTCGGGACGAGGTGCGGGAAGCATCAGACATAACCGTACCTCTTGCGGCTCCAGGCCTGAATGAGATTGATGAGGAACAGCATGGCGAAGGAAATGATCAGCATGATGGTGGCGATGGCCGTCGCGCCCGCATAATTGAACTCCTCCAGCCGGATGACGATGAGGAGTGGTGCGATTTCCGAGACGTAAGGAATATTGCCGGCGATGAAGATGACCGAGCCGTACTCTCCGATACCGCGCGCGAAGGCGAGTGCGAAGCCCGTCAGGATGGCGGGCGTGAGGCTTGGCAGCAGCACCCGGGTGATGGTCTGGAAACGGTTGGCGCCGAGCGTTGCCGCCACCTCCTCTACCTGCCGGTCTATTTCTTCCATGACCGGCTGCACGGTGCGGACCACGAATGGCAGGCCGATGAAGATCAGCGCGATGACGATACCGGTCGGCGTAAACGCGATCTTAATGCCGAAGGGTTCGAACAGCGAGCCGACCCAGCCGCGATTGGCATAAAGCGTGGTGAGCGCGATGCCGGCAACCGCCGTCGGCAGGGCAAAGGGCAGATCCACTATGGCATCAACGAAACGGCGGCCGGGAAAACGATACCGCGTGAGAACCCAGGCGACGATGACGCCAAAAACCGCGTTCACCAGTGCGGCGATGAAGGCGGTGCCGAAACTGACGCGCAGCGCATTCAGCGTACGGCTATCGACAGCGATCGCAATAAAATCTGAAAAACCAAGTTTCGCCGTGGACCAGACGAGGCCGCCGAGCGGAATAAGAATGATGAGAAACAGATAGGCGACCGTGTAACCGAACGTCAGGCCGAAGCCGGGTATCACGCTCGATTGACGCCACTTCCACCTGTTTCCGGATGTATTATTGCTCATCAACGCTCCGGATAATCTTTAGTTTGGCACATTTCCGGACAGAAAACCGGGGTCCACTTTTCCTGGAAATGCTCTCTGGGAGCCGGTGTTCCCCGGCCTTGTTATAAAGGATCGACCGGCACGGTGTCCGGTCGATCGATTTGTCGTTTTTCAAGTTCCCTTAAGCGGGGTGGGCGGATTTGTCTTCAGCCCATCATCCGCTTACTTGGCGGGCTTGTAAATCTGGTCGAAGATGCCGCCGTCACCGAAATGTTCAGGCTGCGCCTTGGCCCAACCGCCAAACTGCGGATCGTCGATGGTGACGAGCTTGATGTCGGGCAGCTGCTTCAGCAGATCCTTGGAGACAACTGCGGGGTTCGAAGGACGATAGAAGTGCTTCGCCGCGATATTCTGACCTTCGTCGGAATAGAGATATTGCAGATAGGCTTCCGCCGCCTTGCGGGTGCCCTTGGCATCGACGTTCGCGTCAACCACGGCGACCGGCGGCTCGGCGAGGATCGAGATCGGCGGCACGATGATGTCGAAGGCATCCGCGCCGAATTCCTGACCGGCCAGATAGGCTTCGTTTTCCCAGGCCAGCAGCACGTCGCCGATCTGGCGCTGCGCAAATGTGACCGTGGAGCCGCGGGCACCGGTATCGAGCACCGGAGCGCGCTTGTAGAGTTCGCCGACATAGGCCTTGATCTTGTCCTGGTCGCCCTTGAACTCTTCATTCGCCCATGCCCAGGCGGCAAGGTAATTCCAGCGTGCGCCACCTGATGTCTTGGGGTTCGGGGTAACGATCTGCACGTCGCCCTTTACCAGATCGCCCCAGTTATGGATGCCCTTCGGGTTGCCCTTGCGGACGAGGAACACGATGGTGGAGGTGTAGGGCGAGGAATTATGCGGCAGGCGGCCGCGCCAGTCCTTGTTGATCTTGCCGGAATTCTGGACGATGGCATCGATATCGCTCTGCAGCGCCAGCGTCACCACATCGGCTTCCAGACCGTCGATGACCGAGCGCGCCTGCTTGCCGGAGCCGCCATGCGACTGCTGGATCGTGACATCCTCACCGGTATCGGCCTTCCACTTCTTGGCGAAGGCTTCGTTGAAATCCTTGTAGAGTTCGCGGGTCGGATCATAGGACACGTTAAGCAGCTTGGTCTGCGCGGCAGCCGAGCCGACACCTCCCAGAGCCAGCGATAGACCGAGAGCGAAAACGCTCAAACCGGACAGAAGCTTGGACATCGGTATTCCCTCCTGATGAAGATGGCTTAACTCTACTGGACCGGTAGAGTTGGTCAATGAGGCCGAATACGATCGAAAAAGTGTTTCCCGAGAGCGTTTCCACGGGCAACAAATACAGCGCAGCATAGGCGAAAGGCGCAACAAGCGTCGTGTAAAACTTTGCTGAATGCAAAACCGTTTCACATTTTTGACGATTTTTTGGCGTTACGGCGAAAAATATTCAGGGGTTTTAGACGATTTTTTCGTCAGGCCGTCAAAAGTTCGGGCACTTCCACACCTGCAACGGCATCCGCAACGGTGGTGTTGAAAAGAATATTGCGGGTGGCATCGGCCACGCGGGCGAAGACGTGGCGTATCTCGCACTGCTTTTCGCCATCGCAATCCTCGCACCGGCGATAGGCGGTCTGCGACAGGCAGGGCAAGGGAGCGAGCGGCCCGTCGATGAGGCGCAGCACCTCGCCGAAGGTGATATCGGCAGCCGGGCGCGCCAGCAAATAACCGCCCTGCTTGCCGCGCCTGCTTTCGACGATGCGTTCCTTCTTCATTTCGAGAAGGATCTGTTCCAGGAATTTTTTCGGAATGGCCTGTTCGCGGGCAATATCGGAAATTTGCACAGGACAGCCGCCGTCGGCCTTTGCCAGCGAAAGAAGCGCCCTCAGCGCATATTTTGCCTTCTGCGAAATCATCGTGAAACCAGTAGAACACAAGCCCGGATACCCGGCAATTCCGGCTTAGCGCAGAAGTTGTCACAATTCAAATCCAAGCTGCAAAGAAGGTGAACGGGCATCTTTTGCTCATAGATCGTGCGCGTGAGGCATTTTTGCTCTGAAGTGCAGCGCACAAAGACTGTCATTTCTGTTCCAGAGGCCCGATTTCAACAATAATCGGCCATGGAAATCCCGGACGTGACAATGACGATCAATTCAGCAAATGCCTCTGCCGATACCGCATCCCTCGACGCCACGCTTGCCGGGCTCGATCTTGCGGGACGACTTTCCTTTATCGCCGGTCTTGGCGGCCGTGCGGTCTTCACCACCAGCCTCGGCATCGAGGATCAAGTCATCACGGCGGCCATCGGCACACACCGGTTGCCGATCGACGTCGTGACGCTGGAAACCGGCCGGCTCTTCAAGGAAACCGTCGATCTCATCGAGGAAACCGAGGAACGCTTCGGCATCGACATCCGCCGCTTTCGGCCCGAACAGGACGATATCGACGCCTATGCCGAAAAATACGGCCTCAACGGTTTTTACGAAAGCATCGAGGCCCGTCACGCCTGCTGTCATGTCAGAAAGCTGATCCCGCTCGGCAAGGCGCTGGAAGGTGCCACCTTCTGGATTACCGGGCTCCGCCGCGGCCAGTCGGGCAATCGTGCGACAACGCCTTTTGCCGAGTTCGATGCTGAGCGTAATCTGATCAAGATCAATGCCTTGGCGGACTGGGACATCGACCAGATCAAGGCCTATGTCGCTTCTGAAAACATTCCCGTCAATCCGTTGCATGCGCGTGGTTACCCCTCCATCGGATGCGAGCCGTGTACACGCGCCATCAAGCCCGGTGAGCCTGAGCGCGCCGGACGATGGTGGTGGGAGAACGACGAGAAGCGCGAATGCGGTCTTCACGTCGCCGGTGCGGACCAGGCGTCCGCCATTTCCGCCATCCCACAACGATAATCATTCAGACCAGTTCCGGAGTTTAAAATGTCCAACGCAGTCCACGAGACGGACAGCAAGAATACTGTCGCATCCAAGCCGCCGCTCGATCCGCATCTGAAGGCGCTTGAAAACGAAGCCATTCATATCTTCCGCGAAGTCGCCGCCGAATTCGACAATCCCGTGATGCTCTATTCCATCGGCAAGGATTCGTCCGTGCTGCTGCACCTGGCGCGCAAGGCATTCTTCCCAGGCCGCGTGCCCTTCCCGCTGATGCACGTCAATACGGGCTGGAAATTCAAGGAAATGATCGAATTCCGCGACAAGATCGTCAAGGAATATGACCTCGATCTCATCTCCTACACAAACCCGCGCGGCGCGAGCGAAAACGTGACGCCCTTCACCCACGGTTCGGCGCTCTACACCGACATCATGAAGACGGAAGCGCTGCGCCAGGCGCTGGACGCCGGTCAGTTCGATGCCGCCTTCGGCGGTGCACGCCGCGACGAGGAAGCGAGCCGCGCCAAGGAGCGCATCTATTCCTTCCGCACGCCGGACCACAAATGGGACCCGCGCAACCAGCGCCCTGAACTGTGGAACATCTATAACGGCATGGTCCGCAAGGGCGAAAGCGTGCGCGCGTTCCCGCTCTCCAACTGGACCGAAGTCGATATCTGGCGTTACATCGAGGCGGAAAACATTCCGCTGGTGCCGCTCTACTACGCTGCCGAGCGCCCCTATATCGAGCGTGACGGCATGATGATCCTTGCCGAAGACGAGCGGCTGGAGTTGCTGCCCGGCGAAGAGATCCAGCACGGCTCGATCCGCTTCCGCACGCTCGGCTGCTTCCCGCTGACCGGCGCGATCCACTCCGAGGCGGCGACGCTTCAGGAGGTCATCGCCGAGCTGGAAATCGCCACCGTTTCCGAGCGGCAGGGCCGCGCCATCGATCGAGACCAGTCCGGCTCGATGGAGAAGAAGAAGCGCGAGGGCTATTTCTGATGACCGCCGCTGCTACCAACACCGCCTCCACGGCCACCATTCTGCCCTTTGCCGAACATTCGAAGGCGACGCGTGATACGCGCCCGCTTCGTCTCATCACCTGCGGCAGCGTGGATGATGGCAAATCGACCCTGATCGGCCGTCTCCTGTGGGACACCAAGGCTGTCAAGGAAGATCAGGCCGCCACCCTGCACCGCGATAGCGGCAAGCAGAACGATCTCGGCCTGCCCGATTTCGCGCTGCTGCTCGACGGGTTGCAGGCAGAGCGCGAACAGGGCATCACCATCGATGTCGCCTATCGCTATTTCTCCACCGACCGGCGCGCCTTCATTGTTGCCGACACGCCCGGCCATGAGCAATATACCCGCAACATGGCGACCGGCGCTTCCACGGCCGATCTCGCCGTGCTTTTGGTCGATGCGCGCACCGGCATTCTGGAACAGACACGCCGACACGCCACCATCGCGGCGCTGATGGGCATCCGGCAATTCGTGCTGGCCATCAACAAGATCGACCTGACGAATTACGACAAGGCAGGTTTTGAACTGATCGCCCACGAATTCCGCGATTTCGCCTCCGACCTCGGCATCAAGCAGATCACAGCCATTCCAATGTCGGCGTTGAAGGGCGAAAACGTCGTGCTATCAGGCAAGGCCTCCATGCCCTGGTACGAAGGCCCGACGCTGGTCGAAACGCTGGAGCTTGCCACGGTGCGCTCGGCGCAATCGGGTGGTTTCCGCTTCCCCGTACAGCGCGTGTCGCGCCCCGGCGAAAGTTTCCGCGGTTATCAGGGCACGGTTGCCGGCGGCTCGGTCAAGCCGGGCGACAGCGTTGTCGTGCTGCCGTCGGGTATGGTCGCGAATGTCAAGCAGATCGTCACTTTCGATCTGGTGCGTAACGCCGCCGTTGCTGGTGACGCAGTCACGCTCGTTCTCGACCGTCAGGTGGACGTCTCGCGCGGCGACATGATCGTGTCCATCGAGGCACAACCGCAGACAGGGCTTGCCTTCGACGCGCAGATCGTGGCGTTGCAGCCGGGTGGCATCGAGGCTGGCAAACGTTACTGGCTGAAAAGCGGCAGCCGCCGCCAGCGCGTCAGCGTGCAGCCGGTCAGCCAGCTCAACCTGAAAGAAGGCGAATGGCAGGCGCACGAGACATCGCTGCCGATGAACGCCATCGGCAAGGTGCGGCTCTCCTTCGACGAGACGGCGATCTTCGATGCCTATGAGCAGAACCGGGCAACCGGCTCCTTTATCCTGATCGACCCCGACACCAACAACACGGTGGCGGGTGGCATGATTGCCGGCAAACGCAGCGTTGGCGCGACGGAAGAACAGGGTGACCGCGTCATTCTCTCCCTGCCTGCCCATCTGGCCGAGAAGCTTCTGGCAAGCGAACTGCTGGCCAAGCACCGCGACGAGATCGACATCCGCCGCACAGATGGCGCGACTGCCTCACGGCTGATCAGCGATCTGGACTGACAGACACGCGCGCACAACAAAAGGCGACCGTCAAAGCGGTCGCCTTTTTCGTTTGAAAGCCTTTGGATCAGGCCTCGTTTAAAACACGAACATGTAAAGCAGAATGATCACAAAAATCGGAACACCCATCGCCCACAGTGCAATACCTTTTAGCATGTTATCCTCCATCGTTGTTGTGGTGGGATAACGGTTGAGGCGCGGTTGCGTTCCCTGCGACTGCGCTGACGACGGCTTCATCGCAGTCGATAACGTCAAACGCATCAAGTTTGCGAAGCTTGGCGGAACCGAGAAGATGGCCAGCGCCATGGGAATGTGTTCAGGCCCGGTTAATGACCGACACCTCACTCTCTCAGCAATGGAACTGCGTGGTTCAGCGCACGTTAGTGTCCGTCATTGGGAGATGAAGATTATGAAAATTCTGACTGCGGCGATCTGCCTGGTTTCGGTGGGCATCCTAAGCGGCTGTGTCGATGATCGGGGCTACCGTAGCGGCGGATATTATACGACAGGCGTGTATTACCGCACCTATGAACGCGATCGCCACTACCGTGACTATGACCGTCGCGACTGGCGCGACCGGAGGGATTGGCGTGATCGTCGCGACTGGCGTGGTGATTACCGCTACCGCTAATGATCGACTGGACTTACATTCAAGACCATTGGGATTGGGCGGGGCACATTCTAGAGGCCGTCATCATGGCGGCGATTGTCGCCGTTCTGTTTCGCCTGCTCGTTAGCTGGCGAATGGCGTGGATAATCGGGATGGCCTTCGCCGCCGGTCATTTCCATGGCCGGGAAAAGCGGGACTACGAGGTGTCCGTAGAAATGCCTCCTCCCCATCTGGAAGGTTATTACTTCTGGAATTGGTCCTGGGATGGTTTAACCGACTTCTGGCCGACGGCTGTTGTTTGCGTTTTGCTCATTCTCCCGTTGGCGAGGATGAGAAATTGACCTTCCGTGCAATCACCAAAGTCGCGATTTGCAGGCGCGGAAGCCAAATGCGTTTACCCGTACGGTTTGAAACGGTCAGGTTTCGCTACAAGGCCTTGATTTAAGGATTTTCAGAAAGTGTTGGGACCATTTGAAAGCCCCGGGAAATATTGGGCTTAAGCTGGTCGGAGTGAGAGGATTCGAACCTCCGACCCCGTCGTCCCGAACGACGTGCGCTACCAGACTGCGCTACACTCCGTGACCAGCGGCGCTTCTATAGACCAGCCTCCGGCATTCGACAAGCGGCATATTGCATTTTTTGTGACAAGTTTTCAGCGCGCTGCGCAGGGCGGTCGCGAAGTGCCTGCCGCACCGGGCGGCGTGCCGGAAAACGTTACAAAAAAGCAATTGTGGCAGGAAATTTTCGTCAAGCGGCACAGCTCCCCTGCCCGTCGCCGCCAAATCTGCTAGGGGAACGTAATGACCGGCGGGAAGCCGGACACGGCACAAAGGACATTTCACCATGCTATTTCGCAGCGTAACGCTCGCAGGGCTCGCCATTGCGCTCTCCGCCTGCACGACATCGACGGGCTCTGCCCCTTCCTTCACCCAGAAGAGCCCCGTTGAAACGCGGTGGGTCGGTCAGTCCGCAGGTATTTTCTTTGCAAAATTCGGCCCGCCGCTGAGCGACACGGAAACCGGCAGCTCGACCATCTATAACTGGCGCGGCGGTTACAAGAAGGCCACCATTCCGGCCAAGTTCGAAGAAGGCAAGGATGGCAAGAAGGGTCGCCAGATTTCGCCCGCCCGCACCGCCTCGCTCTCCTGCACGGTTCAGCTCACCGTCTCCAGCGACTACACGATCACTTCGGTACGCACGGTTTCCGACCGCCCCGGCGTCAACGGCCCGAGCTACTGCGCGGAATTCCTCGCCGCAAACTGAGTTTTCGTCCAGCAGACGAAACGAGCCAAGGCCTGCCCTAACCGGCGGGCCTTTTCACTTTTTTGCGATTATTGTCATTTTTCATGAATTTTTTTCACACGGGACAGCGCGGCCTGATCCGCCAGGCGCGGCAAACGCCGAATTGACGGCATTTTCGCGATATTCGCGCTTGAGACACTTTCAACCGTTTGAAAGCACCGTCTAATCCTCGCGACCACAAAAATGACAATCCGCAAAATGGCAAAAACCGCCAATGCGACCTTATGTCCCGGCAAAATCCCCGCAAAAACGCTTGAACTGGAGTGAATAAGTCAGGGTTGTGCCGGTTTCCGCTTTGCTGTAACGGGGCGGCTGGGAGGAGTGTTTTTAACACAAAACAAGAATCAGGTATGGCCGTGACTCCCATCGATCAAGACAAATCCCAGCTCACTGATCTTTCCTCAGACGCGCTTCCCTCCCATGCGCTTCCAATGAACCGCAGACAGGTTCTCGGCACTGCGCTCGCAGGGCTTGCAGCAACAGCGCTACCGACATCCTCACTTCTCGCCAATACGGCTACAAAGAAGGTCGACGTGCTTCTGATCGGTGGCGGCATCATGAGCGCGACGCTCGGCGTGTGGCTGCGTGAACTGGAGCCGACCTGGTCGATGCAGATGCTCGAGCGGCTGGACGGCGTGGCGCTTGAAAGCTCCAACGGCTGGAACAATGCCGGCACCGGCCATTCCGCGCTTGCCGAGCTGAACTACACGCCGGAAGACGACAACGGCAACATCAAGATCAGCCAAGCCGTCAACATCAACGAATCCTTCCAGATTTCGCGGCAGTTCTGGGCATGGCAGGTGCGTAACGGCGTTTTGAAGAACCCGCGCTCCTTCATCAACCACACGCCGCATATGAGCTTCGTCTGGGGCGATGAGAACATCGCCTATCTCGAAAAGCGCTACGAGGCGCTGAAGGCAAGCCCGCTTTTTGCCGGCATGGAATATTCCAGCGACCCCGAGCAGCTTAAGAAATGGGTGCCGCTGATGATGGAAGGCCGCGATCCTTCCCAGAAGATCGGCGCGACCTGGTCGCCGCTCGGCACCGACATGGAATTCGGCGAGATCACCCGCCAGTTCGTTTCGCATCTGCAAAGCGACCGGAATTTCGACCTGCAGGTCAACAGCGAGGTTTCCGATATCCAGCGCAATGCCGATGGCAGCTGGCGCGTCACCTATAGCAACCTGAAGACCGATGCTGAGCAGACCGTGGATGCGAAATTCGTGTTCATTGGCGCCGGCGGCGGTGCGCTACATCTGTTGCAGATGTCCGGTATTCCGGAAGGCGACAATTACGCCGGTTTCCCGGTTGGTGGCTCGTTCCTGATCAACGACAATCCTGACGTGACGATGCAGCATCTGGCCAAGGCCTACGGCAAGGCCTCGGTCGGCTCGCCGCCCATGTCGGTTCCACACCTGGATACCCGCGTGCTTGGCGGCAAGCGTGTCATCCTGTTTGGACCTTTCGCCACCTTCTCCACCAAGTTCCTGAAGGAAGGCTCCTATTTCGATCTCGTCTCCTCCGTCACGACAAGCAATGCCTGGCCGATGGTGCGCGTCGGCATCGATGAATATCCGCTGGTGGAATATCTCGCCGGCCAGCTGATGATGTCGGACGACGACCGCTTTGCCGCGCTGAAGGAATATTTCCCGAACGCGAAGCAGGGCGAATGGCGCCTGTGGCAGGCGGGCCAGCGCGTGCAGATCATCAAGCGCGACGAGGAAAAGGGCGGCGTACTCAGGCTCGGCACGGAAATCGTCGCCGCGCAGGATGGCAGCATCGCCGGTCTGCTCGGTGCCTCCCCTGGCGCCTCCACGGCCGCACCGATCATGCTGAGCGTTCTGGAAAAGGTCTTCAAGGACAAGGTGGCAACACCGGAATGGCAGGCCAAGATCCGCCAGATCGTTCCGAGCTACGGCACCAAGCTCAATGACGACCCGGAAAAAGTGCAGCAGGAATGGGCCTATACGGCCGAGCACCTGCAATTGCCGACCCCGCCGCAGATCGATCTTGGCGCGCTGAAGGGCGCGGGAGCGGCACCTGCTGGCGCGCCGGTGAAGAAGGTTCCGGATATCGCGCTTTAAGGCTTAGCCGCGATTTTAAGTTTGGACGCCGCGTGTCTTTGGATGCGCGGCGTTTTTTCTGGGAGGATACCCCCGTGCGGCCCAAGATAGATGCAATGATGGCGCGTTGGAATAACATCCAAAACATATAATAAGATATTAGCTAAAATCTACAAACTACTTAGCCTTGAACTGCTTTATGCCCTTCAAGTCACGCTCCAACCTTTCGATTTGATCCTTCCCGTAGAAAATAATGTCATTGCCAGATTTTACTATTACTCCGTTAGATGTTGATCTAAGCACGACAACATTCACGTAGTTTTTATCGGTGGTATAAAGTGAATAACGTGGAGCATCTTTTGTTAGGTCTCTATACGCCGACGCCTTACCGGAGATGTCCACCGCATTGAATAATGTAAAAATAAGAAAAGAAACACTTAAATAATTAACGACACCGTAGTGCATATTTTGAAAAAATACAGCGCCAGCAATGACAAAGGCAGACAGTAAAAGAATAAAAGCTTTTAAATCTAACCAATCCTTATCCATGAATAAGGTAGCAACTATCGGTATTATCAAAACCTTATCAATCACAAGCAAAAAATCTATTATTTTCTCCCCATCGTCAAAACTGCAAAATAATCTGTAAATCCAATAGTACAAAAAAAGACATATCGAAGTAACGCCAGTAACCATGGGAGTTACCTGAACTATCCCAGAAATTATATTCCCATCAAAGTATATCCCTAAGAACTCTGGGCCCACCAGTGAGAAATAACCCGCTGTATAGACCACGAACGTCGCAGCTGCACCGCCGAAGCAAACTAGTGCCAGCTTCACAACATCCTCAATCGCAAGGTCTCCGAACCGCATTTTCTTCTCCAACTAGGCACACAAGAGTTTCATAGAAAAAATTGATTCTGGTGCGCATAATTGGAATCAAGCGGCATTATCCACAGCAACATTCCACTTGCGGACACCGGCTTCACCCTACGTTCACAGCCGCACTTATGCTTGAATACAGAAGCATTTTGGGGAGCCTTGCTGAAATAGGCCAATGTCTTTGTTATGATACGGAAATATCCACCGGGAAACTGCTAATATTAAGGTTTTCTAATGCTTTATAAATCTATAAATTTATTTAAAAAATTAAAAATGGCTGGGGCGCCAGGATTCGAACCTGGGAATGCCGGTACCAAAAACCGGTGCCTTACCGCTTGGCGACGCCCCAACAGGGCAGCTTGGGCGAAACGCCGCTGCCTGAACCGGGCCTGATTAGCAAAGCCTGCCCGACGCGGCAATGACCTGACAGCTTATTTTTTCACAAAATCCAAGCTTTTTGGATGCCGTGCCTGACATGGCATGTTAGGGCTTGGCGATTGCGCGGCTGAGGCTGCGGCTCTGCGTGGCATGGCATATTTCAGGAGGTCTTGATGGCGGACCCGGCATTCGATCTCGATTTCAGGCCGGCCTATGGCGAGGCGGTTCCCGTTGCCCCGATCATCCAGCGCATCACCGTCAACAATCCTTCCGCGTTTACCTTCCATGGCACCAACTCCTATATCGTCGGCGACCGGTCCGTTGCCGTCATTGATCCCGGCCCGCAGGATGAGGCGCATTTTCAGGCGCTGATGGCGGCGCTTGATGGCCGCGAGGTCACCCATATCTTCGTCAGCCACACCCATCGCGATCACTCGCCGCTTGCGCAGCGGCTGCGGCAGGCGACCGGCGCGATCACGGTTGCGGAAGGCCCGCACCGCGCCGCCCGGCCACTGCATGTGGGTGAGACCAATCCCTTTGCCGAAAGTTCCGATACGGCGTTCGTGCCGGATGTGGCACTTGGCGACGGGCAGAGCCTTTCCGGCGACGGCTGGGCGCTGACGGCCCTGCACACGCCGGGGCACACCGCCAACCACGCCGCTTTCGCACTGGAAGGCAGCGGCATCGTCTTTTCCGCCGATCACGTCATGGCCTGGGCCACTACCATCGTCGCACCGCCTGATGGGTCGATGAGCGATTACATGGCCTCGCTGGAGCGCCTGCTCGCCCGCGACGACCGGCTGTTCCTGCCCGGCCATGGCGGCCCGGTCAACGATCCCGCAGCCTTCATGCGCGGGCTTCGCGCCCACCGCCGCATGCGGGAACGGGCGGTTTTGAAGCGCATCCGGGAAGGCGACCGGCGGATCGCCGATATGGTGAAGGTGATCTATGCCAGCACCGACAAACGCCTGCACGGGGCTGCGGCACTTTCCGTACTGGCCCATATCGAAGACCTGATTGAAAAGGGCGAGGTGCGGACCGAGGGTGCGCCTTCATTGCTGGGAGAATATTTTCCGGCGTGAGGCAGGCGTCTCCGCGCAACGCTCAGATCGGCGTCATCATATCCGGTTCACGGATTTCAACCACCGTCGCATTTCCCGTCGTTCCGGCCTTGAGCCGGAATGACGAAGAAGGAAACTAGGCCTCAATTGTCGTTCAGGCCCTGCATTTCCGCATCCAGCGCATCGAGATAGGCCTCTGCGATTGCTGCACCCATGCCGAGATCGTGCGGGCCGTAACGGGAGGCAACGCGCACATCGACGATCGTGGTTTCCGCCTCTTCTTTCAGGCGGATGAGGATGTCGAAACGCAGGCCCCAGATGCGCGTGCGCGTTTCGCCCTGCATCAGCACCACGCCGCTGCCGTTAAAGAAGGTGGGCTGCGGCGCCTCGACCGGCCGTGCCATGGGAACCGGCACTATGGAGGGCAGGTCTTCTACCGGCGCTTCCTCGGTGGGCTGCGACTTGTCCTGTTCGGGAACGCCGACGGAGGGCGGCTCCACGGTGCCGATGACGCCTTTGGTATGGGTGATGCGGATGCTCTGGGCGGCGGCCATTTTTTTGGCAGCCGTGTAGATGCGGTCTATCGCACCTTCATAACGGCGTCCAGCAAGGCTCGCATAGGCCATCGCCTGCGCGTCGCGGTCCTCTTTGGAAACGGCCGCGGGTCTTGTCAGCCATTGCTGGTTAGCGACGGGCGGCACCAGCCATTCCGGCGCATCGGCAAGATCGGTGGAGATGTCGTAAATCTTCGGCTGCTGCCAGTACAGAAAAGCGCCGTAACCGACGACGCCGAGCGGCAGTGCCGACAACAGCAGCGCGGCAAGCGCAGAAAGGCCGCCGCGCGCACCCGTGGTCCACAGCCGTTCAAGACCAACCAACGCCAGAAGCATCGCCACCAGAGCGATTCCAGCGGCAATCATCAGCAGGCCGACGAGATCGGGCGTCGTCAACGGTCCGAAACGGTGGATGCCGGCGGCGACAAGAAAAAGCGCCAGCGCCGCCAGACCGAGATAGCGGGAAAGATAGGCTGCAACTGAAAAAGGCCGGACGAAACGCACAGTCATGGAAGCGGATATCCGTTAGATCGCATTGGCGTAAAAGCGTTGCACCCGAAATCTGGCAAGGGAATCACCTGCATATGATGTCATAGACCGGATTTGCGGTGAGGAAAACAAGGACGGGTCTGATCTGCGGGTAAAGTGCGTAAACCCACCTTAGTCGCGCCGGACTTGATCCGGCATCCAGCCACGGCGCATCTGCATCCTGAAAGAAGCCTCCAGCGATCAAGGACTTGATCGCAATGGACCCCTGATCTGGTCCGGGGTGACGGAGTGGGAACGCAACGGCCTCGGCAAACGCAAACGCTCTTCGAGCCTCCGACATCGTTTTGAGCGCGTGAAAGGCCAAGGCCACGATAGAGCGGAATATTTTTCCGCATTATCTCCCCTTAAGAGAATAATGCACCGGCAGTGCAACAAATACGCAAGCTCATCCCTTAATTGCTGAGGAAATCGGCGTATTCTTCGTCCCTTCCTTCGAGAATGCGTGTAAAAAGTGCATTATCCTCGTTTTCTTGCATAAAAAAGAGACAAGCCATGTCACAGGCAACGACGCCAGCCCGCTTATCCGGGTCAAAACCCTTTTATCGCAATTTCGGCTTTCAGGTTCTGATCGCCATGGTCATCGGCCTGCTGCTCGGGCTCGTTGCGCGCAATATCGGCCCTGATGCAGCCGGCAGCCCGAACTGGCTTTCCGTGACGCTACAGACTATCGGCAGCATCTTCGTGCAGCTGTTGCGCGCTTTGGTGCCGCCGCTGATTTTCACAGCCATCGTCGCCTCCATCGCCAATCTCAAGAACCTCTCCAATGCGGCAAAGCTCGTCTGGCAGACGCTTCTGTGGTTCGCCATCACCGCGCTGATCGCCGTGGTCATCGGCATCGTGCTTGGCCTCGTCATTCAGCCGGGCGTGAACACCGCGATTGCCAATACGGCAGCAGCAGCCCCCTCCTCGACGGGTTCCTGGCTCGACTTCCTGAAGGGTCTCGTGCCGGCCAACGTGTTCGGTCTTGAGGCTTCGACCAAGCTCAACAACGGTTCCGCCAGCACGTCGCTGAACTTCAACGTGTTGCAGCTGCTCGTGGTGTCGATCGCCTTTGGTGTCGCGGCGCTGAAAGCGGGGAAGGCGGCGGAGCCGTTCCTTGCCTTCAACCAGTCGCTGCTTACCATCGTGCGCAAGATCCTGTGGTGGGTCATCCGCCTCACGCCCATCGGCACCATCGGCCTGCTCGGTCGCGCCGTTGACCAATATGGCTGGACAACGCTTTCGCAGCTTGGCTGGTATGCGGCGGCCGTTTATATCGGTCTGGCGCTGGTTCTCTTCGTGGTCTATCCGGCGCTGCTTCTCGCCCATGGCCTGAAGCCATCGCGCTTCTTTGCGGGCGCATGGCCGGCAATCCAGCTCGCCTTCGTGTCGCGCTCCTCCATCGGCACCCTGCCCGTCACCGAAACCGTGACGGAAAAGAGCCTCGGCGTGCCGCGCGAATATGCCGCCTTCGCCGTGCCGCTTGGCGCCACCACCAAGATGGACGGCTGCGCCGCCATCTATCCGGCGATTTCGGCGATCTTCATCGCCCAGTTCTTCCAGGTGCCGCTCGGCATTCAGGACTATGTGCTGATCGTGTTCGTCTCGGTGCTCGGCTCGGCCGCAACGGCGGGCCTGACGGGTGCCGTGGTGATGCTGACGCTGACGCTCTCCACGCTCGGTCTCCCGCTCGAAGGTGTTGGCCTGCTGCTCGCCATCGACCCGATCCTCGACATGGGCCGCACGGCCGTCAACGTCGCCGGTCAGGCGCTGGTGCCCACCATCGTCGCCAAACGTGAAGGCATTCTGGACGAGGCAGTCTACAACAACGCCAAGGACATCGAGGCGCTCGATGACCGCGACGCGGTTCCTGCCTGAGTGTAGTAACGTTCCAGGCGACCGTATCCTGCGGCCGCCTGCAAGACCAATCTTGCAACAATCGCCCGATGCAACTTTCCGCCCCGACGCGGCTTTTCCCCGCGTAAAAACAGGCGTATCAATCGCGGCCATAAAAGTGCCGTCCACCTGTCATGCTCCGGGGAGAAACAAAATGCGCGTTTCCATCGTCTTAGGTTCGCTTGCCGCCATGCTGGCGCTCACCGCCTGCCAGACGCTGACGCCGGAAGAGCGCCGGGCGCGGGATGAGGCAACATGCCGGGGTTATGGTTTCCGCACCGGTACGGATCAGATGGCCGGATGCCTGCTGGACCTTGATCTCGACCGCCGCGCCGACAACCGCGCCTGGCAGGCGCAGATGAACCGCGACATGTTCTACCGGCCGGTGGTGGTGGAGCGGCGGATCATCGTCCAACCAAACCCCTGACCGGAATGAAGGCGACATTGCTGGCGGTCTCACCCTGCCTTGCCCTTGCGGCAAGTGTCGCCTGCGCGGCGGCAAGACGCGCGATGGGCACGCGGAAGGGCGAACAGGACACGTAGTCGAGATCCGCATCCTCGCAGAAATGGATCGAGGCCGGGTCGCCGCCATGTTCGCCGCAGATGCCGAGTTTCAGCTCCGGCCGCGTCTGGCGGCCGCGCTCGGCGGCAATGCGGATCAGTTCTCCCACACCGTCGAAATCGAGCGAGATGAACGGATCGCGTTCAATAATGCCCTTGCGCTGATAGGTGTTGATGAAACGCGCCGCGTCGTCACGGGAAATGCCGAAGGTCGTCTGCGTCAGGTCGTTGGTGCCGAAGGAGAAGAACTCCGCTGCTTCCGCAATCACATGGGCGCGCAGCGCCGCACGCGGCAACTCGATCATGGTGCCGGTCAGATATTCGAGCGTCATGCCGGTCTCTTCCGCCACCTCGGCGGCCACCGTGTCGATGACAGCCTTGACGTAATCGAGTTCGGACCGGAGGCCGACCAGCGGCACCATGATCTCAGGCACGACAGGTGCACCGGTGATGCGCGCCGCCGCAACCGCAGCCTCAAAAATGGCGCGCGCCTGCATTTCGGCAATTTCCGGATAGGAAATGGCAAGCCGGCAGCCGCGATGGCCGAGCATGGGGTTGAACTCGTGCAGCGCATCCAGCCGCTGGCGGAATACGGTCTGCGGCATGCCCATGGCGGCGGCGACCTCTACGATCTCGCCATCGCTCTTCGGCAGGAATTCGTGCAGCGGCGGATCAAGCAGGCGGATCGTCACCGGCAGGCCGTGCATGATCTGGAAAAGCTCGGTAAAATCCGAACGCTGCATCGGCAAAAGCCGGTCAAGCGCTGCCCGCCTGCCCTTTTCGCTTTCGGCGAGAATCATCTCGCGCATCACATGAATGCGGTCGCCTTCAAAGAACATATGTTCGGTGCGGCAAAGACCTATACCTTCTGCACCGAAGGCACGGGCGGCGCGGGCATCGGCCGGTGTATCGGCGTTGGTGCGCACCGTCATACGGCGCAGATTATCGGCCCATTGCATCAGCTTGCCGAAGTCGCCTGACAGTTCAGGCTGCGTCATCGGCACTTCACCTTTCATCACCCGGCCGGAAGAGCCGTCGATGGTGATGACATCGCCGCGTTTCAGCATGCAGCCAACGCCGATCAGCACCTTGTTGCGCATATCCACACGCATCGAACCCGCACCGGTAACACAGGGAATGCCCATGCCGCGCGCCACCACGGCGGCGTGGCTGGTCATGCCGCCGCGCGTCGTCAGAATGCCTTCGGCGGCATGCATGCCGTGAATATCTTCCGGACTGGTTTCGATGCGGACCAGAATGACGCTTCGGCCTTCGGCTTCCGCAGCGACCGCTTCTTCCGAGGTAAAGACGATCTCGCCGGTTGCCGCCCCCGGGGAGGCAGGCAGGCCGGAGCCGATGATGGGCCGGGAAATACCGGGATCGATGGTGGGGTGCAGCAATTGGTCGAGCGATGACGGCTCGATGCGACAGACGGCTTCTTCCTGCGAAATCAGCCCATCCTCGACCATATCGACGGCGATCTTCATGGCGGCGCGTGTGGTGCGCTTGCCGGAACGGGTCTGGAGCATCCAGAGCTTGCCGCGCTCGATGGTAAATTCCAGATCCTGCATGTCGCGATAGTGGTTCTCCAGCCGCTTGCAGATCACCATGAACTCGGCGAAAGCCTCCGGCATCAGCTTTTCCATGGAGGGTTTGTCGGAACCCGACGCCAGCCTCGCGGCCTCGGTGATGGATTGCGGCGTGCGGATACCCGCCACCACGTCTTCGCCTTGAGCATTGACGAGGAACTCACCGTAAAGCTCCGCCTCTCCGGTGGAGGGATTGCGGGTGAAGGCAACGCCGGTTGCCGATGACGAGCCGAGGTTGCCAAAGACCATGGCCTGGACGTTGACCGCCGTGCCCCAATCGCCGGGAATATTGTGCAGGTGCCGATAGGTCACGGCGCGATGGTTCGTCCAGCTGGCAAAGACTGCGCCGATCGCGCCCCAGAGCTGAACATGGCAATCCTGCGGGAAAGCCTCTCCCAGCTCGTCCTCGATCAGCTGCTTGTAAAGCGCAACGACATGCTGCCACTCGACCGCCGACATATCGGTATCGTATTCATGGCCGAGCCGGCCTTTCTCGTCTTCGAGAATTTCCTCGAACAGCTCATGGTCGAGACCCATGACGACATCGGCATACATCTGGATGAAGCGGCGATAGCTGTCCCAGGCGAAACGGGCGTCGCCCGCATCGTGGCCCAGCGCCTGCACCGTTCGGTCGTTGAGGCCGAGATTGAGCACCGTGTCCATCATGCCCGGCATGGAGGCACGCGCGCCTGATCGAACCGACAATAGCAGCGGCGTCTGGCTGCCGCCGAATGTCTTGCCGGTTACGGCTTCCATGCCGTGAAGGCCGGCCATGACCTGCAGCTTCAGCTCTTCGGGGAGATCGCGGCCGTTCTTGTGATAAAGGGCGCAGGCATCGGTTATGATGGTGAGGCCGGGGGGAACGGGAAGGCCGAGACTTGCCATTTCGGCAAGGTTTGCACCCTTGCCGCCCAATATAGCAACGTCACCTGCCCGGCCTTCGGCAGCACCGTTGCCGAAGGTATAAACCCACTTTTTCATTCCACGCTCTCCACCCAGAAGCGTTGTCATTTTTCTATCATCTACAGCATTGGCGGCATGTTGGAAACGCCACAACGTCCAGTTTACATCGCAGTGCAGCATAATTGCGGCGAATTGCGCGCCAGAATTGCCGCAAAAGCAAAATAACAGCGTTACTGACGCATTCGTGTAGTGCGCAGAAACGGAGTGTTCCCTAAGCCATCCACATCGCCCAAAAAGAGATTATTCATGCAATTTACTCGCCGCCACACGTTGAAATTTGCCGGAATTTCTTGCGCCGCCACCGCCCTTGCCGGTGCTCTTAGAGCAGAAGGCGACCCACCCGCAGCAAGTGCAGGCACCGTCCTTCCCTTTGCGCTGACCACGCCGATGCATGTCAGTCAGGCGGCGCTTCGGGTGCGCGATCTCGATCCGATGATCGATTATTACCGTTCCGTGCTCGGGCTGAATGAGGTTGCGCGCAACGCACGGGGCGTGACGCTAGGCGCCGGCGCCGTTCCCCTGCTTGATCTCGTTCACAAGCCAACGGCGGATTATGAAAGCCCCACCTCAGCCGGCCTGTTCCACATCGCCTATCTGATGCCCACCCGCAAGGATCTCGCTCGATGGCTGGTACATGCGGCCTTGAGGCAGGTGCCGCTGTCGGGATTTGCCGACCATAATGTCAGTGAAGCGGTCTATCTCAACGATCCCGAAGGCAACGGCATCGAGGTTTACAGCGACCGGCCGAAGGACACATGGGTCTGGAGCGGCAGCGTGGTTAAAATGGGGACCGAACCGCTCGACGTCGATGATCTCGTAACGCTGACCGACACCAAAAAGAGCGATTACGAGGCCGCACCTTCCGGCATGCGCATCGGCCATATCCACCTGCGGGTCGGCGAGATTGCCACCGCACGCGCTTTTTACGAGGAAGCCGTTGGTCTCAAACCAACGCAGGATGCCCGTTCGGATGCCTCCTTCCTGTCATCGGGCGGATATCACCACCATCTGGCCGTCAACACATGGAATAGCCGGGACGCGAAAGAGCGCAACGCCACCGAAACCGGCCTCGACTGGTTCTCTCTCGCCATCAAAAATCCCACGGACCTTGAAGCGCAGAAAACGCGGCTGCGGGCGGCCGGTTATGTGCTGGTGGAGATGGAAAACAAGGTTGTGGAAGCGATTGATCCGTGGGGCACGCGGCTGCGGTTGGTGCCGGTGTAAGAGGGCGGCAAGTCGGCTGGTTTCCTGTGACTGGTACAGGAACGAGGGACGCGAGGCATAACACCAAAAAAAAGCCTTGCGAGGCCACGGCAGCGACCTCGCAAGGCTTTCCATCCGGTACAGGAAACCGGATGGGGGGTCTGGAAAGAGCCCAAATTCCTTTCAAAAAGACATAGCAAAATGCCGCGCATTGTCGCCCACCCGAATGGGTGATGCGGCCAGATAAATTCGCGATGGACAAGGCTTAAGGGGCAAGTCCGGAACGGGAAACTCAGACGGCTTCGCGCAGTTGCTCGGCAGTCTGCAAATCCACGGAAACCAGTTGCGACACGCCCTGTTCGGCCATGGTGACGCCGAAGAGGCGGTTCATGCGCGCCATGGTGATGGGATTGTGGGTGATGATGACGAAACGCGTTTCGGTGGAGGCCACCATTTCGTCCATCAGGTTGCAGTAGCGCTCGACATTATGGTCGTCGAGCGGCGCGTCCACCTCGTCCAGCACGCAGATTGGTGCGGGATTGGTGAGGAAGACCGCAAAGATCAGCGCCATGGCCGTCAGCGCCTGTTCGCCACCGGAAAGCAGCGTCATGGTCTGCGGCTTCTTGCCCGGAGGACGGGCGAGAATTTCCAGGCCGGCTTCCAGCGGATCGTCGGATTCGATCAGCTGCAATTCCGCCGTGCCGCCACCAAACAGATGGGTGAAAAGCCGCTGGAACTGCGAATTGACCACATCGAAAGCCGCAATCAACCGTTCACGGCCTTCGCGGTTGAGGTTCTGGATGCCGGCGCGCAGCTTGCGCACCGCGTCGATGATATCGTCGCGTTCCTTGATGAGGGCCGCGAGCTTGGCAGAAAGCTCCGCCTGCTCTTCCTCGGCACGCAGGTTGACGGCGCCCAGCCTCTCACGCTCGATCTTCAGCCGGTCGAGATCGCGCTCGACATCGCGAATATCGGGCTTCGGCTGGTCGGGACCAAGGCCTGTCAGGCGCAACGCCATATGCGGCTCGGTATTCAGCGTTTCGCGGATGCGATGTTCGGTTTCCTGTCGCTTCTCGCGGGCGGAAACAAGCCGCTCTTCGGCGCGACCGCGCTTTTCACGGGCTTCGGCCAGTTCGGAAAGGGCAGTGGTGGCAACCCGGTCGGCGGCGCGTTGCAGGTTTTCCGCCTCCGCCAGCCGGTCGGCGGCCAAACGGCGGGCGTCTTCGGTTTTCTGAAGCTCGGTCAGGAGGTTGCGGCGTTTCTCGTCGAACTCTTCGGGCGCAATGTCCAGCTCGGCGATTTCCTCGCGCGCCTCTTCCTCACGCTCACGCAGGGTGGCGATGTGATCGGCGGCACTGGCGGCCCGAGATGCCCAGGTGGACCGCTCCTGCGCGATTGCCTGAAGCCGGCGCTGGCGGCTTTCCGCCTCGCGGCTCACCCCCTCGTGGCGGGCGCGCGCTTCTGCCAGCAGGCCACGGTCTGTGGCGACTTCCAGCTGGCTTTCACGCAGGCGCAGATCAAGGGCGGAAAGATCCGGTGCGTCCTCCATTTCGATGCGGGCGTTTTCTTCCTGAACGACGATCTCGTCGATCTGCGCGCCGATCTGGTTCAGCGCTTCCGAGACGATATCCCGGCGGCGCAGAAGATCGCCCGAGGCGCGTTCGGCTGATGTCAGCGCCTCTCGTGCCTCGGCAAGATGACGCGTCACCAGCCGGCTTCTGTCGCGCACTTCCGAAAGCCGCAACTCGGCGCTTCTGATGTCGTCGGTCCTGATGGAGAGCTGTTCTTCGGCCTCCTCCAGACTGAAACGGGCCTCATCCAGTTCCGTCTCGATTTCGGCAAGCCGGTTCTTTTGCGCCAGACGAAGGGCGGCGGCTCCCGGCGCATCAGCGCTGGCGATGTGGCCATCCCAGCGAAACAGCGCGCCCTCGCGCGTCACCAGCCGCTGGCCGGCCTTCAGCGACGGCATCAGGCGCAAGGCTTCCGAAGTGTCGGCTGCAACGCCGATCTGGGCGAGACCGCGCCTTAATGCGTCCGGCGCCTGCGCGTAGTTCAGAAGCGGCTTCACGCCCTGCGGCAAAGCGGGATCGCCCACACCATCGCCATTGCCGGCCCAATAGGCGGGAGCAGCGGGATCAAGGGCACTTTCGAGGTCGTCGCCCAGGGCTGCACCAAGCGCTGCCTCAAAACCACGTTCCACCGTCATTTCTTCCGCCACCGGCGTGAAGCTGCCATTGGCGGCAGCACTGGCCGCCAGGATTTTGGTGATGGTGCGCGCTTCCGTATCCAGAGCGTTCAGCCGGTTTCTCGCCGTTTCCAGCGGGCCGCGCGCCAGCGCTTCGGCGGAACGCGCCTCGGCAACGGCGGCTTCGGCCTCCTCCGCCACGATCAGCGCGTCTTCCACCGCGATCTCGGCTGCCTCGACCGCCTCGCGGCGCTCCGAAGGATCGGGAAGGCCGGAGAGTTTTTCATCGACGGCATCGATCTCGGAGGATGCCTCCTGCGACTGGCGTTCCAGCCGGAGTTTACGATCGGAAAGCTCGCGGATCGCCCGTTCCAGCTGCTGGCGCCCGGCGGCGGCCTCGGCGCGCTCGGCGGTGATGGCAGTGAAAACGGTTTCGCTTTCGGTCAGTTTCGCGGCAGCTGCCTCGAAGGCTTCGCGCATCTCTTCGGCATGGCGACCGGAATCGGCGAGGATTTCGAGAAGGTCTGCCTCTTCCTCATCGAGCCGCGCAAGGATCTGGGCGTTATCAGAGACAAGCCGTTCTTCGCGAACGATGTCTTCGCCAAGCTGCGACAGACGGCGCGCCAGCTCATCACGGCGGCGCAGCAGGCGGTTCGCCTCGTCATCCAGCTGGGTGCGGGCAATCTGCAGTCGTTGCAGGGCGGCAGCGACCCGCGCTTCATCCTCGCGCAGTTCCGGCAGCTTCAGGCTGGCAATGCCCTGCTGTTTGGCCGCCTCCATCTGCGCCTGCGCCTTTTCGGCAACGATGTTGGTGGCCTGATTGAGCGCGCTTTCCGCTTCGCCTTCGGCTTCCTTGGCTTCTACCCAGCGGATATGCAGCAAGGTCGCTTCGCGGGCACGGATATCCGCCGACAGCATCTTGAAACGGTTGGCCTGCCGCGCCTGGCGTTTCAGGCTTTCGATCTGGCTTTCAAGCTGGGCGGTCACGTCCTCCAGCCGCTCCAGATTGGTTTCGGCAGCGCGCAGGCGAAGCTCCGCTTCATGGCGGCGGGAATGCAGGCCGGAAATGCCGGCCGCCTCTTCCAGAAGCTGGCGGCGGGCCTGCGGCTTGGCGTTGATGAGTTCCCCGATACGCCCCTGCCCCACCATCGAGGGCGAACGCGCGCCGGTGGAGGCATCGGCAAACAGAAGCTGCACATCCTTGGCGCGCGCTTCCTTGCCGTTGATGCGATAGACCGACCCGTTTTCGCGCTCGATGCGGCGCGTCACCTGAATTTCATCGGCATCGTTGAAGGCGGCGGGCGCGGTGCGATCGGAATTGTCGAGATAAAGGCCGACCTCGGCGGTGTTGCGGGCCGGGCGATTGCCGGAACCGGAGAAGATGACGTCATCCATGCCGGATGCGCGCATGTTCTTGTAGGAGTTTTCGCCCATCACCCAGCGAAGCGCTTCGACCAGATTGGACTTGCCGCAACCATTGGGACCGACGACACCGGTCAGACCCGGCTCGATGATGAATTCCGAGGGTTCAACGAAGGATTTGAAACCGACGACGCGGAGCTTGTTGAACTTCATGCCGCCCTGCTCCGCCTGAAATAACGGCAATAAAAAACGGGCGAACGGAAATATCCGCCGCCCGTTCCTTCAAGGGTTCGGCGATCAGAGCAGCTTGTCGATGACAGCCGACATGGTTTCAACCGACATGTCTCCCGCGTATTTCTTGCCATTGATGATGAAAGTCGGCGTGGAGTTGACGCCGAATTCCGTCGCACCGCGTTGCATCGTTGCGTTCACATCATCCAGAAGCTTCTGGTTCGTCAAGCAGGCCTCGAAAGACTCCTGTGAGAAACCGGCCATTTTCGACAATTGCAGCAGAGCCGCACGGGCATCCTGGGCTGTTGCCCAGCTTTGCTGCTGCTTGAACAGCATGGAAACGAACGGGAAATACTGTCCTTCCGGTGCGCAGCGCGCCAGCATGAAGGCAGCGGCGGCACGCGGATCGAACGGGAATTCGCGGATGACGAAATAGGCCTTGCCCGTATCGATGTATTTCTTCTTGATCTCGTCAAAGGTCTTGTTGTGGAAATTGGCGCAATGCGGGCAGGTCATCGACATATATTCGACGATCTTGACGGGTGCGTTCGCATCGCCGAGCGCCGCTTCCGGCAGCGGACCGGGCTTCAACACCGCAGCCATATCCACGTCACCGGTGGATTCAGGCAATTCCTGCGCCTGGGCAACGCCCGGCGTGAAGGCAAACGGCAGGGCCGTGGCAAGGGCAGCAAGTGCAACGCCGCCGAGAAGGCTGCGACGGGAAATGGTCAGTTCGGAAAAATGCATGAAAGCACCTGTTGGTAATAGACTCTATTGTCTGTTGATTCCGATATAGCGACGGCCTGTTCATCACAAGCGGGGTTTTGAACTCTTCTTGTCAAAGAATTGTGACCAGTCAAGGACCGTGCGCGACATCAAATCGTCCCGCCCCGCGGCTTCTTCTTCTGCATCACCGCCGTGCCGAGCCTTTCCACTGCCTTGCGCAGCGCTTCGCTCTCGATGCCGTCCATCATATCGTCGAGACGTTTTGCCGCATCACCGCGCAGCGGCGGCGGCTTTCGCCGGCGGGAAACGGGCTGCGATACCGGCTTCTGCACGATCCTGATCTGGCGTACCGCCGGAAAGCCGAAAAAGCCATTGATGCGGGCGATGAGCTCGCCCTGTGCATGGGTGAGGAACAGAGCGCGCGCGCCTTCGCAGGCAATCGTCAGCACGCCGGGCTGGTAACCGCCGCGATCCGGCCCCTCGTCGCGACGCGGCCAGGTGATCTTTTCCGGTCGCGTGCAATCGGCGAAGTCATCGCCGGCGATCTCATCCCACGAGCCGAGCAGCGCCGTGTTGATGCCCGCCCGTTTCGACAGGAGGGGATCCATGATGCCATTGGCTATTTCGGCAATCTGGATGACGCCTTTGCGTGGATATCGCATTTTTCACTCGGGTTTCAGGACCGGACAGTCCGGAGCTTCTTGATAGGTCGGTATGAATGGCCCAACTATAGGCCGAATCGAAGAGAAACGGCAAACATGCTTCAAAAAACCGCCCCGTCATCGCACGCGCAGATGCTGCTTGCATGGTACGACCGCCACCATCGCGAGTTGCCTTGGCGCACCTCGCCGGCCATGGCGGCACAAGGAAAACGTGCCGATCCCTATCATGTCTGGCTCTCTGAAGTGATGTTGCAGCAGACGACGGTGCAGGCGGTCAAACCCTATTTCCTGAAGTTCCTCGCGACATGGCCTGATGTCAGCGATCTGGCGGCGGCACCGGTTGAGGATGTGATGGCTGCATGGGCGGGACTTGGTTATTACGCCCGCGCCCGCAATCTGAAAAAATGTGCGGAAGCCGTGGCGAAAGACCATGGCGGCGTCTTTCCCGATACCGAAGAGGGCCTCAAGAAGCTGCCCGGCATCGGCGACTATACATCTGCTGCCGTGGCGGCCATTGCGTTCAACCGGCAGGCGGCGGTGATGGACGGTAATGTGGAGCGCGTCATCTCCCGCCTTTTCGCCATAGATGCACCCCTGCCCGGCTCGAAACCCGCCATGAAGGCGAAGGTGGCGGAGCTTACGCCTTCCGACCGGCCGGGCGATTTTGCGCAGGCGATGATGGATCTCGGCGCGACGATCTGCACGCCGAAGCGCCCTGCCTGCGCGCTCTGTCCGTTCAACGGCGGCTGTCTGGCGCTTGCCCATGACGAGCCGGAGCGGTTTCCGGTCAAGGCAGCGAAAAAGGCAAAACCGGTGCGGCTGGGAGCCGCCTTCGTGGCGGTGAATACAAGCGGCGAAATTCTGCTTCGGCGGCGCATCGAAAGCGGCCTTCTCGGTGGCATGACGGAGGTGCCGACAACGGCATGGACCGCCCGCGTGGACGGCGGCACCGACACGAGCCACGCGCCTTTTGCCGCGTCTTGGCAAGCGGCGGGCGTCATCGTGCATGTCTTCACCCATTTCGAGCTGCGGCTCACCGTCTATCGGGCACAGGCGCCGGATGGGCTCGAAACCGGCCCGGATGACGGATGGTGGGAGCCGGTTACAAATCTTGACGCGCAAGCCTTGCCGACGGTGATGAAAAAAGTCATCGCACAGGCTATTCCATCCGCATTCGATGAAAGCAGGAAGTTTCGATGACCAAGATTGAGCATATCGTATTCGACATCGGCAAGGTACTGATCCACTACGATCCGCATATTCCCTATAGCCGCCTCATTCCCGATGCTGACGAGCGCAAATGGTTCTTCGAGAATGTCTGCACCCATGACTGGAACCTCGAGCAGGATCGCGGACGCGGCTGGGAAGACGCCGAGGCGCTGCTGATGGAGCGGTTTCCCGAGCGGGAAGAGCATATCCGCGCCTTCCGCAAGTTCTGGCATGAGATGGTCTCGCATTCCTATGACGACAGCGTCGCGATCATGACCGGCCTTATCGACAACGGTCACGACGTGACGATGCTGACCAACTTCGCCTCCGATACCTTCCGCGAAGCGCAGAAGATGTTCCCCTTCCTCACCCTGCCGCGCGGCGTGACGGTTTCTGGCGATGTGAAGCTGCTGAAACCGGATGTGGCGATCTACGAGCTGCACGCGAAGGAATTTGGTCTCGACCCTGCCGCAAGCATCTTCATTGACGATACGCTTGTTAATGTCGAAGGCGCCAAGGCCGCCGGCTGGCAGGCGGTGCATTTTACCGGGGCGGAAAAGCTGAAGCAGGATCTGCAATCCTACGGCGTGGATGTCTGACAGACCATCAGATCCAAAAAGAAAATTGGCGCAGGCGGAAATGGCGGTCTCCGGCCTGCGCCAGTCCTGCCGCAAGCGGCATGGGACAGCAATGTTTTCGTGAACTTTCCGAACCGGATTGTCACAACCATTGCTTTGCGTAGGACACTATGACCGTTCTCTTGCGCGAAACTTGTCTGGCTAAATTTAGATATTCAAAAATACCAACGCCCGACACCGAAGTGCCGGGCGTTGGTCGTTCTCCATCCGGGACTGAAGGTACTAAACCGGACGGAGACGTATGCTGACAATGGCGGGCGGTGGATCGTTGCCTTCAGCCTTTTGGGCTTTAGCCTGTCAGGCCTTTGCCAGTTCACTGCGGATGATTGTTCTCAGATCATCGATAGGCTTCAGCTGGTCGCCATCCTCGAAGTGCCAGAACGTCCATCCGTTGCATGCGTCGAGACCCTGCACCTTTGCACCAAGACGGTGAATGGAGCCGGCAGTCCCGCCGGATGCAATCGTACCATCGGCACGAATAATGGCGCTATAACGGCGCTTTGCATCGGTCAGCACCTGGCCGGGACGGACGAGACCGCTTTCCACCAGGGTGTTGAAGGCAACACGCGGTTCGGCCCTCTTGCCGGTCATAACGGTCAGCTCCGCCTTGCCGAGCGGCTCGACGGCGGCGATGCGGGCAGAGGCCGCGTCGATGTAATCCTGTTCGCGTTCGATACCAACGAAGTGGCGGCCGAGACGTTTTGCAACCGCACCCGTGGTGCCGGAGCCGAAGAACGGGTCGAGCACGATGTCGCCAGGCTTGGTGGAGGCCATGATGATGCGTGCCAGCAATGCTTCCGGCTTCTGGGTCGGATGCACCTTCTTGCCGTCGTCACCTTTCAGCCGCTCATGGCCGCTGCAAATCGGGAACAGCCAGTCGGAGCGCATCTGCACGTCGTCGTTGGAGGCCTTCAGCGCTTCGTAATTGAAGGTATAGCCCTTGGCTTTAGGATCGCGGCTCGCCCAGATCATGGTCTCATGGGCGTTCTGGAAACGGCGGCCCTTGAAGTTGGGCATGGGATTGGTCTTGCGCCAGACGATATCGTTCAAGATCCAGAAATCGAGGTTCTGGAGCATGGAGCCGACGCGGAAGATGTTGTGGTAGGAGCCGATGACCCAGATGGTACCATTCGGCTTCAGCACGCGGCGGCAGGCCAGCAGCCAGGCGCGGGTGAAGGCATCATAGGCCTCGAAGGAGGAGAACTGGTCCCACTCGTCATCGACAGCATCAACCAGCGACTGATCTGGCCGGTGAAGCGTACCGCCGAGCTGGAGATTATAGGGCGGATCGGCGAAAATCGCATCCACCGACTGGCTCGGGAGGGCATCCAAGGCAGCGACACAATCACCTTTGATTATGCTGTCTTTCCAGGCGTCACTCTCGCCCGCACGATCAAAACCGGCACGCCGAAAATCGGCCAGCGGAAAAACTGCTGCCATTGGTACTCGCTCCATACGCTTACTCTCTACTGATGCTTATGGTTACCGAAGATGGTTATCAAAGCCTGAACAAGTCACGGAAAATGCGAAATAAATGGCTGTTGCGGCCTACACGCGCAATTTGCTGGCGCGGGCGGGGAACCTGAAGTGGAGCAAAAACGTTGTGCACAACGGGTTGCCCTGTTCCGCATGTCGGTGCTGTGGCAATACCGGCAATTCAGGGGGTAATCCGCAATGACGTCCGTAACGCGAGTGGCTTCTTTTTCAGTGCATGCCTTTTCCGCGGCTCTTCTTCTGGCGGCGCTGCCGTCAAGCTTGGGGGCGCAGGAGCCGGCACCGCTATACAACGTCGTCACCGACGCTGTGCTGTTCGATGGCGGCACCTCGCTCGGCAACAGCGACAGGGTGCGGTGGGATTTTTACAAGGCCGACCGGGCCGGAGTGCGCAGCGACGTCAATGCCGGCGGCTCCTACGACGCCACCTTCGAAGCGAAGCTGCCTGCGGGCAAATATGTCGGCGTGGCAGCGCTGGGCAACATCCGTCGCGAAATACCCTTTGAGGTGAAGGAGGGAAGCCTAACAAGGCCAAAGGCGAATTTCGACGCGGCGGAACTGACGGTGGTGCCAAAACGCAGCCCCGGCGGCGATGTGGAAAGCCAGGCGAAAACCGAAATCACAAAGGGCGATTTCAAGGACAGCGTCTACGGCCAGAACACGACCTTCGTGCCGGCGGGCGAACTCCTCCTTACCGGCAGCATCGGGCCTGCGCGGGCGCAGGAAACGCTTGCCATCAAGGCGGGCGAGACGATCAGCCACGAGCTTGTCATCCCGAGCGGCGTGGTCGTTGCCAAGGCCGCCTATACGGACGGTGGCAAGGCAGTGGAAACGGACGATATCCGTTTCGAGGCGCTTTCAGCCAAGGAGACGCTTGATGGCACGCGCCAGACCATCAACGGCGTTTACGGCACCGGCAAGACCATGGAAATGCCTGCCGGCGATTTCGTGATGCGCGCGCGTCTGGGCAAGGTCACGGTGGAACAGCCCTTCACCGTAACTGCCGGAAAACGCACCGAGATCAACCTCAACCTCGATGCTGGCGTTCTGGCAATCACGGCACCTGGTGCGGAGCGGATCGACATCGTCGAAACGACCAAGGACCTCCAGGGCACGCAAAAGGAAATTTCCGGCCGTTACGGCACGCGGCATCAGGAGACCCTGCATCCCGGCGATTATTCGGTAAAGGTGAGCTACGACAAGAAATCCGGACGCGAACCGAAGGAGATCAAGGCGACGGTCAAGGCCGCCGAGAGAACCGAGACGAATGTACCGGAGTAGCAGCAAGCCGCTGCCCGGCCGGGTGCGGCGGCGGCTCGCCAATCTTCACGCCGGTAAATCCTGATGCCGCGATGCGATCGCACAGCCTAATCCACTGACAGCCGCGACAGGCCTGCCGGATGTCTCCGGCGGCGAAGGCCAGATGCATTTTCTCCAGCAGCTCCGGCGTTGCCCGCAGCCGCTTTCCGGCGGTGATTGTCTCGTTCAAAAGCGTTGAAACCGAAAGCCGGGCCGCTTCGTCCCTCTGCACCACGCCCTCGTTGAAACAGTGGGCATGGCTTTCGCACAACAGGCCAACGCAGATATCGTCCGGCCCATCGACCAGCTCGATATCCTCTTCGCCGGCGTTCAGCCGAGTGGCGACACGGTCGTAGTTTTCGACAAAGCCGGAGGTATATCCCTTCCCAACATAGGTCAGCATGCAGAGAAGGTGATGGGGGCGAAGGCGGACAGTCACGGGACGCATTTCCGATGAAAGAAACAGATCGGCGGACAAAGGAAAAATCCGCTCCGTGATTTCGCCGTATCAGCAGCCATCCATGCTCCCTACGCAAACCGCGGATCGTCATCGCGGGCGGATATCGATAACCGACTTTTCCGGCGGAGTCCAAACGAGCGCAGCCAATCGTTCCCGGCCTATCCGACGATGGCGAAGGCGTCGTGCACCGAGCCTGAAGGCGTGCGGATTGCCTTGCGGCCGATCCATTGCACGTGCCCGTCGAGAATTCGCACCGCCTCCTCGGCACGGCCGCCGCGCAGTGCGTCGAGGATCGCGCGGTGATCGGTATCGGTGCGGCGCTCCCATCCTGCCCGCCAGGCGGAAAACAGGAACCGGGCGCTCGCGGCATGCAGGCCGTCGATCGCTTCCATCAGGCGCGGCATGTTGCAAGGCGCCGTGATGAGGCGGTGGAAGCGGCGATTGGCCTCTTCCCAATGCTGTACGTCGACCGCGCTATCGCCTTCGAGCGTGGCGGCCTCCGCCTGGTCGAGAATGGCTGAAGTCATGTTTGGAATGGCGTGGCGCAGCGCCAGAACCTCGAGTGCGGCGCGCATTTCCGCGACTTCGCGCACATCGGCGAGGCCGAAATCCGCGACCCGCACGCCCCGGCGCGGAATGCTGGCGGCCAAGCCCTGCGCCTCCAGCCTGCGGAACGCTTCGCGCACCGGCACATGCGATGCGCCGAATTCGGCGGCAATGTGATCCTGCCTCAGACGTTCACCCGGCGACAGCTCACCGCGCACGATGCGGTCAGCCAGAGTGCGGCTGATGCGTGCGGCGATGGTATCTTCGGGTCTGGTTTTCGCTGTCTTGGGCATAACATCCCATAACGCATCCGGCGCTGATCTGTGTAGCGGTTTTTGCACGCAGGAAACGCGCAAAGCCAAATCCCAGCTATGAGCCGGGCGCGACCGACCCTTGCGGGCCAGCCGGTTGAGCTTGACGCGGACTTGGTCTAAAAGCCCGGGCATCACTTTTTCCAAGGCAAATCCGATACAGGGAGCGCCCATGAGCGGCTTCGACCTCATTATTTTCGACTGTGACGGCGTTCTGGTCGATTCCGAAATCATCGCGGCACAGGTGGAGTCCCGCCTTCTGACCGAGGCCGGGTATCCGATCTCCGTCGAGGAAATGGGCGAGCGTTTCGCCGGCATGACCTGGAAAAACATCCTCCTGCAGGTGGAAAGCGAAGCCAGCATCCCGTTGTCCGCATCCCTGCTCGACAAGTCGGAAAAGCTGCTCGACGCGCGGCTGGAACGCGACGTGAAGATCATCGAGGGCGTCAAGTTCGCGCTGTCGCGCCTGACGACACCGCGCTGCATCTGCTCGAATTCCTCCAGCCACCGCCTCGACATGATGCTGACGAAGGTGGGCCTGAAGCCCTATTTCGCACCTCATATCTACTCCGCCAAGGATCTCGGAGCCGACCGCGTCAAGCCGAAGCCGGATATCTTCCTGCATGGCGCAGCCCAGTTCGGCGTTTCACCGGATCGCGCCGTGGTAATCGAGGATTCCGTGCACGGCGTGCATGGTGCAAAGGCAGCCGGAATGCGCGTCATCGGCTTCACTGGCGCATCCCACACCTATCCGAGCCATGCCGACCGGTTGACGGATGCGGGCGCGGAAACGGTGATTTCACGCATGCAGGACCTGCCCGCCGTTATTGCAGCGATGGCGGAATGGGAAGGCGCTTTTTGAGTTGTGACGGGGCTTGTTTCATGATCTGAGTAGCAGCATTGATATTTTAATAAATGTAGCTACATTAATTCATGAAAATCATATGGGACGAGCCGAAGAGGCTCGCCAATATCGAGAAGCACGGCTTCGACTTTGAAGATATCGATGGCTTTGATTGGGAAAACGCCATCATCGAGAAAAGCTTGACCGAACGGGGAAGTTCGCGCTTCAAAGCGATCGGATATTTTCGGGACGGGACTATGTCCGTTGTTTTTGCGACTGTAGGAACAGAAGCGATATCCATCATCAGTTTTCGACGGGCGAGTTCCAGGGAAAGAAGGAGGGTGCCGTGGCCAAAGTTGCAAAACTAAAACAATTCAAACCCGGACGCGGCTATACCGAAGCGGACTGGAATGCGGTGGATTTCCCGGAAATGACGGATCAGGAGCTTGCGAATGCTCGCCCCGCCAAGGAGGTTCTCCCCCCCGCATTTTTTGAAGCGATTGATGAGTACCGAAAATCGCGTGGTCGCCCGCCGGTAGATAAACCGAAGAAACAGGTAACGCTGCGCCTCGATGAAGATGTGGTAGAGCGTTTTCGCGACAGTGGCAAAGGATGGCAGAGCCGCATTAATGACGCCCTGCGGAAAGCAGCCGGCCTTTAAATTAGTTTCCATTCGACAAAAAACCGGAGCCTGTAGCAAGCAGTCTCCGGTTTTTTAATTCTCAGTCCGTCAAATCACCGGCGCTTGGTCTTGCCCTTTGCGCCCTGCTCGGCAAAACCGATATAGACACTGACCGACCTCGGTGCGCCGCCCGGTCCGTTGGGAATGGCGACATGATCGTTGTTGAAGATGAACTGCGTGCCGGCACCGCCTGCGGCAACGTCGATGGCGAAATTGGTCGTTTCGCCGTAAATCTCGCCGTCGCCGTCCTTAACGGTGACGCGGATCGGCACGGTCACGCGGCCGGGCTTCGACATCGGGCCGGGAACGAGACGGCCCTGGGCCAGCACGTTTACCGTCAGCGTGGTTTCGTTCGCGGTGCAAGAGCGCGTCGTGTCTGACAGCGAAACCTGATAGGCGAGTTTCTGCGGATCGTCCTTTGCGCCACCCGCATAGACGCGGTGGACGGCATTGGCATCGAGAACCGTGACCGCCGGGCAGTTGGCCTGCACCACCGGGGCAACGGCATTTGCCTGCGCCGCCGGAGGGTTGACGGCAAGCGAGTCTGACGGATTGGAGGAATTGCATCCTGCAACAACGGCCAGAAGCGACATCGCGGCGGACAAACGCAAGAAATTCCCTGACACTCTTCTAATTCCCTCTCCATTGTCCCGGAACCGAACCGGAGACGCTGTTTATTGACCTTTCACGCAGGTTGGCGATGGTCTATAGCAGCGACGCTGGAAAAAATCGATTGGCATGTTTGGTTTTGCTTGAATTTTCAAAAAAGCCCTTCATTACCTCGCCAATCGCCTCATTCCGGCGGGATGCTGCTGATAAAGAGCCGGTAACGGCAACGGACAGACCGGTAAACGACAAGGGACTATCTCGTGAAATATGTATCGACCAGGGGTGCGGCCCCTTCGCTTGGTTTCTGCGACGCGCTTCTGGCGGGCCTTGGCCGTGATGGCGGGCTTTACGTGCCGCGCGAATGGCCCTCCATGTCGAAAAAGGAAATCCGCAACCTGCGCGGCAAGTCCTATCAGGACATCGCGTTTGAGGTTCTCTACCGTTTCACCGGCGGTGAAATTCCGGCCGACAAGTTCAGGGCGATGATCGACGACGCCTATTCGACTTTCCGCCATCCGGCCGTAGCACCCCTGACGCAGACCGGCCCGAACACCTTCGTGCTGGAGCTTTTCCACGGCACCACACTTGCCTTCAAGGACGTGGCGATGCAGCTTCTCGCCCGCCTGATGGATTATACGCTGGCTGAGCGTGGCGAGCGCGCCACCATCGTCGGCGCCACGTCCGGCGACACGGGCGGCGCAGCCATCGACGCCTTTGCCGGGCGCGAGCGCACCGACATCTTCATCCTTTTCCCCAATGGCAAGGTCTCTCCGGTGCAGCAGCGCCAGATGACGACCTCCACAGCCTCCAACGTGCATGCGCTGGCGATCAACGGCAATTTCGACGATTGCCAGAACCTCGTCAAAGAAATGTTCAACGACGCGAAGTTCCGCGACGGCGTCAAGCTTTCGGGCGTCAACTCCATCAACTGGGCGCGCATCATGGCGCAGGTGGTCTATTATTTCACGGCGTCCCTGTCGCTCGGCGGTCCCGACCGGAAGATTTCCTTCACCGTTCCAACAGGCAATTTCGGTGATATCTTCGCCGGTTACGTCGCCAAGAAGATGGGCCTGCCGATCGACAAGCTTGTCATCGCCACCAACGACAACGACATTCTGGCGCGCACGCTGAAGACCGGCCGTTACGAGATGCGCGGCGTCACGCCCACCACCTCGCCCTCGATGGACATCCAGATCTCATCCAATTTCGAGCGGCTGCTGTTTGAAGCCTATGGCCGCGATTCCGCTGCGGTAAAGGCGTCGATGGATGGCCTCAAGCAATCCGGCGCGTTTGAAATCCCGCCGCATGCGCTGAAATTCATCAAGAAGGATTTCCGCGCCGGCCGCGCCACCGAAAAGCAGGTGGCGGCGACGATCCGCGACACGCTTGAGAAAAACGGTTACCTGATCGACCCGCATACGGCGACCGGCGTTTTTGTGGCGGAAAAACACGAAAAGGCATCAAGCCCGATGGTGGTCCTGTCCACTGCCCATCCGGCTAAATTCCCGGCCGCCGTAAAATCCGCTTGCGCAATCGACCCGGCGCTTCCAGTATGGCTAGCTGACATTATGAACCGGGAGGAGCGTTTCGACATTCTGGACGCAGAGCTGAAGACGGTGGAAACCTTCATCGGCAGCCACGCACGCGCCGGCAAATAGAGACGCGGAAAGACTTGATATGAGAGTTAATGTGACCCGGCTTTCGTCCGGGTTGACCGTTGTCACGGAAAGAATGCCTCATCTCGAAAGCGTTGCTCTTGGGGTGTGGATCAAATCCGGGTCCCGCAACGAGACGACTGCCGAGCACGGCATCGCCCATCTTCTCGAGCATATGGCCTTCAAGGGTACGGCGCGCCGCACCGCCCGGCAGATCGCCGAAGAGATCGAAAATGTCGGCGGCGAAGTCAACGCCGCGACATCGACGGAAACAACTTCCTACTACGCCCGCGTCCTCAAAGACCACGTTCCGCTCGCCGTCGATATTCTTGCAGACATTCTGACGGAATCGCTCTTCGACGAAGACGAGCTGGAGCGCGAGAAAAACGTCATCCTCCAGGAAATCGGTGCCGCCACCGATACGCCTGACGATGTGATCTTCGACAATTTTTCCGGCGTCGCCTATCGCGACCAGACCATCGGCCGCCCGATCCTCGGCACTCCGGAAACCGTGCAATCCTTCACCAGCGCCCAGATCAGGCATTATCTCGCCCGCAACTATACGACGGACCGCATCTTCGTCGTTGCAGCAGGTGCTGTCGATCACCAGAGCTTCGTGAAGCAGGTGGAAGAACGTTTTGCCTCGCTGCCACAGCTGCCGGTCACAACGCCGGTTCTCGAAAAGGCGATCTATACCGGCGGGGAAATCCGCGAGACCCGTGACCTCATGGACGCGCAGGTGCTTCTCGGCTTCGAGGGCAAGGCCTATCACGCCCGCGATTTCTACTGTTCGCAAATTCTCGCCAATATTCTCGGTGGCGGCATGTCATCGCGCCTGTTCCAGGAAGTGAGAGAGTCCCGCGGCCTTTGTTATTCCGTTTATGCCTTCCATTGGGGTTTTTCCGACACCGGCATTTTCGGCGTGCATGCGGCGACCGGCGGCAACGACCTGCCGGAACTGATGCCCGTCATCGTCGACGAGTTGCGCAAGTCTTCCCAGACCATTCATCAGGAAGAAATCGACCGCGCCCGCGCACAAATCCGCGCGCAATTGCTGATGGGTCAGGAAAGCCCGGCAGCCCGTGCCGGCCAGATGGCACGGCAGATGATGCTTTACGGCCGACCCATCCCCAATGAGGAGATGATGGAACGCCTGAACGACATCACGCGGGAACGCCTTACCGATCTTGCAGGACGGCTGTTTTTCGATACAGTTCCGACATTGTCTGCAATTGGCCCGCTCGAACAGCTGCCGCCTCTTTCAGATATTACTGCCGCGCTTTCCGCGCAGCAGCCCGCAAGGATAAAGGCGAACGGCTGAGGGTTGCGGTTTCTTTCCGTACAGGGATGGTGAATGCTGCGTTTTCTTTCCCGACATAACGACACCCCGGAACTGCGCAGCGCCAACCATCTTCTCAGACTGCCGCGCTATGGCGATTTCAAGCAGTGGCACGTTCTGCGCTCGGAAAGCCGGCAGTTTCTCCAGCCGTGGGAACCCACCTGGCGCCCGGACGAACTGACGGAAGGCTCCTTCCGCACGCGTGTGGTGCGCAACGGCCAGGAGTTTTCCTCCGGCACCGCCGTGTCGTTTCTGCTATTCGAGAAGGAGACGTTGCTCGTTGGCGGCATCACCATCGGTTATATCAGGCGGGGTGCTGCACAAAGCTGCATGATCGGATATTGGGTGGGCGAACGCTACGCCGCGCAAGGCCATATGTCTGCCGCATTAAAATTGGTAATACCCTATATCTTCAACGGACTTCAGTTGCACCGTATCGAGGCAGCCTGTATTCCGGAAAACTTCAAAAGCATCCGGCTTCTCGAAAATGCCGGGTTCCAGCGGGAAGGCCTCTTGCGGGAATATCTGAAAATCAACGGCCAATGGCGGGATCATACGATGTTTTCCCTTCTTGCCGACAAGCAAAGCTCCAGTGGAACGAAGTACGATACATGACTTACACTCACTCTGCGCCGTGCCTGTCGAAACGTCTGGCGGCAATTGCACTGGCTGCGCCGTTCTTCCTGTTTTTCCTGCTTTTTTCGTCTCTTTCCTACGCCTTCGAGCCGGTGAAGATTTCCCGTGACGATACGGCGCTCGATCTCACCGCGACAACCGATATCTATGCCAATCAGGGTGAAGCCTTTCAGGTCTCGACCGCGCCCGGTCCGGATGGCATCCGCCGCCGTATCGAGGTGCGCGCCAGCTCCACCGACCATCAGGGCGACTGGGCCGTCTTCGCGCTCGCCAACGTCTCGGAAGAGCAGCTGGAGCGCGTTATCGTCGCACCGCATTTCCGTCTGGTGAATTCCAAGCTGTTCTGGCCCGATCTCGGCTCGCAGCGCATCATCGCGATCACACCGAGCGAAGGCTTTGCGCTTGACCGGCAGCCAAGCCCGGATGCCGACGTGTTCCGCATCACGCTCAATCCCGGCTCCGTCATCACCTTCGTCGCCGAGCTGTCGACGCCGCAATTGCCGCAGATCTATCTGTGGGAACCGGAAGCCTACAAGGATACGATCAACGCCTTCACGCTCTATCGCGGCATCGTTCTCGGCATTGCCGGCCTGCTGGCCGTGCTCCTGACCATCCTGTTCGTCGTCAAGGGAACCTCGGTTCTGCCGGCGTCGGCCGCACTCGCCTGGGCGGTGCTCGCCTATATCTGCGTCGATTTCGGCTTCCTTGAAAAACTCATCACCGTCACATCCAGCGATCAGCGAATATGGAGGGCGGGCGCCGAAGTGGCTCTCGCCTCCAGCTTCGTGGTCTTCCTGTTCACCTATCTCAATCTCAACCGCTGGCACGCTCATCTGGGTTATGCGACCTTTGCCTGGGTGGTGGGTCTGGCGCTGCTGTTCGGCGTCGCGATTTACGATCCTTCGGTCGCCTCCGGTATCGCGCGCGTCTCCTTCGCGCTGACGGCGACGGCCGGCATCGCGCTCATCGTCTATCTCGGCTTCAACCGTTACGACCGGGCGATTTTGCTCGTTCCGTCCTGGGCGCTCATCCTCGTCTGGCTGTTCGGCAGCTGGCTGACGGTGACCGGACAATTGGACAACGACATCGTGCAGCCGGCGCTTGGCGGCGGGCTGGTGCTGATCGTGCTTCTGATCGGCTTCACCGTCATCCAGCATGCCTTTGCCGGCAGCGCCTATCAGCAGGGCCTGTTTTCCGATCTCGAACGGCAATCTCTCGCACTGACGGGCAGCGGCGACACCGTGTGGGACTGGGACGTGACGCGCGACCGCATCGTCACCACGCCTGACATTTCCAACCGTCTGGGGCTGGAGCCCGGCACGATGCATGGTGCTGCGCGCAACTGGCTGCCGCGCCTGCATCCCGACGATCGCGACCGGTTCAAGGCAACGCTCGACGTGCTGCTCGACCATCGCAAGGGCCGCCTCAATCACGAATTCCGCATTCGCGCTGAAGACGGACATTTCCATTGGCTGCAAATCCGCGCCCGCCCGGTTCTCGGCTCCAACGGCGAAATCATCCGCTGCGTCGGCACCATCACCGACATCACCGAGCAGAAGAACTCGGTGGAGCGGCTGTTGCAGGATGCGATGAACGACAATCTGACCGGGCTTCCGAACCGGCAGGTTTTCCTCGACCGCCTGCAATCGATCCTCAACCTCTCTCCTGAAAGCGACGGCGTGCGCCCGACGGTGATGGCGATCGATATCGACCGTTACAAGCTGGTCAACGATACGCTCGGCATTGCTGCGGGCGACAATATCCTCATCGCGCTGACGCGGCGTCTGCGCCGTCTGTTGAAACCGCAGGATACGCTGGCGCGTCTCGGCGGCGATGAATTCGGCCTGATCCTGACCTCGGAGCGCGATCCGCAACGGGTGGCCGATTTCGCCGATGCGGTGAACAAGGCGATCATGGTACCGATCAATTTCGCCAACCGCGAAATCATCCTCACCGCCTCCATCGGCCTCGTTTCATGGATCGACCAGCAGGAAAGCGCCGCAGGTCTCTTGAGCGATGCGGAACTGGCGATGTACCGCGCCAAGCGGGCCGGAGGAAACCGCGTCGAGCCGTTCCGTCCCGCTTTCCGCACGTCCGGCACCGACCGCCTGCAAATGGAAAGCGATCTTCGCCGCGCCATCGAGCGCAAGGAGCTGTCGCTCGCCTATCAGCCCATCGTCAAGCTTGACGATGGCGCGCTGGCCGGTTTCGAGGCGCTGATGCGGTGGGAACACCCCAAACGCGGCAACATTCCGCCGAGCGAATTCATCCCTATCGCGGAAGCCTCCGGCCTGATCGAACCGCTCGGCATGTTTGCGCTGGAACGGGCAGCGACCGACCTGATGGACTGGCAGCATTCCATCGAGAAGATGCCGATCTTCATCTCCGTCAATATTTCCAGCGCGCAACTGCTGAACAACGAATTGTATAACGACGTGCGCGGCATGCTGACGCGAACGCGCTGTAATCCGCAGCAGCTTAAGCTGGAACTGACGGAATCCGTGGTGATGGAGAACCCGGAACAGGCGCGGCTGGTGCTTTCCAAGCTGAAGGAAACGGGCATCAGCCTTGCCATGGACGATTTCGGCACCGGCTATTCGTCACTTGCCTATCTCACCCGCTTCCCCTTCGACACGATCAAGCTTGACAAGGCACTGGTGGCCAATACCAGCGACAAGCGCAACGTGCTGCTGCGCTCCGTTATCGCCATGGCGCGCGCGCTCGATATGCAGGTGGTGGCGGAAGGCATTGAAACGCCTGAGGATGCGGCGGAACTCTCACGCATGAACTGCCATTTCGGCCAGAGCTTCCTGTTCGGCACCCCGGTTTCCGGCGATGCGGCGCTGAAGCTTCTGCGGGAGCGGTTCCAGCCGACGAAGCGGGCTTCGTAAAAGGTATTGGAATATGGGGTGGTAAAGGGCTACTCCATCCACCGCCGTCATTCCGGCATTGAGCCGGAATGACGGGAGAAGGAAACGGCGCGTTTCCTGACTATGACTTCTCGTGTCCCTTATTCACTGCACCATCGCGAACTGCTGCGTCTGCTGTTGAGGCATCGCGTCGATCCTGCCGTGTAGCAGGTCGTGGATGAACTCCATCTTGCTCACAACAGGCGGGGCCAGCACGAAGGGATAAAGGTCCGCCTCCCCCATGCTGCGCTGGATCGAGTTGATGGCGACGCTGAGCGGAATCCAGGCCTTGACCAGCTGTGCGGCGCTACGGGCATTATAGGGATCGAAAGTGACCTCCGCCGCCATTTCCTCATGTCCATCGGGATCTATCGCCACGCCAAAGGCGCGCGCGGTTTCCAGCGTGTCGACGATGTGCAGATAATGCGCGAAACATTCGGCAAAATCCTCCCAGGGATGCACGGAGGCATAGGCGCTTATGAAGGTTTCCTGCCAGTTGGGGCGCGGCCCCTGCTCGTAATTGCGCTGTAGTGCCGCGGCATAGTCTTCGCGCTCGTCGCCGAATACCGCGCGGCAGGCCTCCAGTCGGTTCTCATCACGAACCAGCTTGTTCCAGATGAAATGCCCGACCTCATGGCGGAAATGGCCAAGCATGGTGCGATAGGGCTCGTTCATGTTGGCGCGCACCTGCTCGCGCGTCGCATCATCCACCTCTGCCGCGCGAATGGCGATCAGGCCCTCGTCGTGGCCGGTCATGGCGGGAATGACGGAACCGTCAGGTGCGACCTCGTCGACCAGAAAGTCAAAGACTAGCCCACCGACAGGATCGGCATCGCGGTTGGGATGCGGCAGGCCGAGACGCAATATCGAATAAAACAAATGCCGCTGCGCCTGGCTGATGCCGCGCCATTGTTCGATGCCCTTGTCCGTCGCGATATTCGGCACGAGACGGTTATGGCTGCACGCCGGGCAAAATGCGTTCTGGCTTTCCGCCGGCACCGACCAGTTGCAGATGTCGTTCACCTCATTGGCGCAAAAACGCACCTGTCTTTCCGGCTGGGCGATAAGTTGCCAGTTCGGCTCACCCGCAGGCGCCAGCGCTTCCATGGAGAGGCGATCCGGCACGAAGGCCAGACGATGGCCGCAGGAGACGCAGAAACGATTATCGAAGTGGACTGGCTGGCCACAGGAAGCGCAGGAAAAAAGCTTCATTCATGAAACCCTTGCGGTGGATGAGTTGAGTGAAGGCGAATATAAGAGACCAACGTGAAAGGCGTAACAAACCCGCCCTTCAGGCCTCCAGACGACAAGAGCGCATGTGCGATAACACATGCGCTCCAAAGCACCGCATCAAAGACACGGGAGCCCGTCAGGCGGCATTACATACGATCAACGGCACCCTTGACCGCATCCTTGGCCTTGCCGACGTTCTTCTGTACCTTGCCTTCGGTTTCCTGAGCGGCACCCTTGGCGCGCAGCTCGTTGTTGCCGGTTGCTTCGCCGACGTTTTTCTTGACCTTGCCAGCAACTTCCTTGGCTGTACCGGCGATTTTATCTGATGTGCTACCCATGTTACTGCTCCCTAGTTGAGCCGTACTGTCTGTGCGGCTTTCGGGATTGTTAACGTCAGGGATTGGGATTGGTTCCAGCAGTTGACAAAAGGAGCGTCACGAAAAAATCAGGCGTGGCCGGCTTCCGCAGAAAGCATGCGAGCATCCACACCCATAAGCGCAAGCGCCCGCTCGTATTTGTTGTCCAGTCCACGGTCGAAAATCAGCTCTTCCGCCGCCGGGCAATTCAGCCATCCATTATTGGCGATCTCGTTTTCCAGCTGGCCCGGACCCCAGCCGGCATAACCGAGCATCATGGTGGCCTTTTGCGGGCCGCGACCGTTGGAAATGGCGCGCACGATATCCAGCGTCGCCGTCAAGGAAATGTCGTCGCTGACGGGAATGCTCGATTCACTTAAATAATCATCGGAATGCAGCACGAAACCCCGGCCGGATTCGACTGGGCCGCCGCACTGGATCGGAAACTCCCGGGTGCGGTTGGGCAGCATGATGGCATCGTTGCTGTCCACCAGCTTCAGATGCAGCAGAATATCCGTGAAGGTGATCTGCTGCGGCCGATTGATGATGAAACCCATGGCTCCGGCATCCGAATGGGCGCAGATATAGACTACCGAACGGGCAAAATTGCCATTGTCCAGCCCCGGCATAGCGATAAGGAACTGGCTGTCGAAAAAGCCACGTTCGCGTTTGTCCATCAGGGTTGAAAAGCTCACCGGCGCCTCCAGCTTGCCGAATTCCATCATTGAACGGGAAAGCGGCGTTCGCACTTCGACAGAGCACAGGATGCGGCATCGCGCCCGATCAATCAACCGAAAATGATGAACCGCACGAATTCGTAACTGGTCCATCGGGCGATGTTGGGTTAGACGGAAAGAATGAGCGTCAGGACATTCTTTCGATTTTCACATCTTCGCCTCGCTGTTGCCTTCGCCGCCCTTCTCGGTGGCGGGCAAGTAGCGCAGGCCGAAATTACCGACTGGGCGAGAAGTGAAGGCGGCCAGATGCGTGTGGCGAGCCTTGCCATGGATGCGGACGGCGTGGTGCGCGGCGTGTTGCAGATCGAGCCGAAAGACGGCTGGATAACCTATTGGCGCGAACCAGGCGAAGCTGGAATACCGCCCAAGATCACGCTTGATCCGGCAAGCGGTGTAAGCCTGACATCAATGGCCTATCCTGTTCCCAAGCTCATCGAGAACGGCGATATCACCGATATCGGCTACGATCACGCCGTCAGCATTCCCTTCCAGTTGAAAGCCGTTGACGCCAAAGCGGGAGGCAACATCGACCTCACCGCCTTCATCGGCGTCTGCCAGAATATCTGCATTCCCTTTGAGGCGACGTTTTCGATCAGCCGCGGCAATGCGGGCGATGACGACCACGAAGAGCGGCGATTGCTGGAAGAGGCGCGCGAGACGCTGCCAGAGGCTGCGTCCGACGATTTCAAGGTTGTCGATTTCCACATCACGCCCGACAAGACCATGCTCGGCGTGCAATTGCAGCTACCGGAAAACGCGCCGAAGGAGACCGAGATATTCATCGCCGGCCCCTCGGGTTTTGCCTATTACGAGCCGCAGAACCTGGTGCGCGACAAGCGCAAGCTCTCCTTCTACATGAACATCAAGGGCTTGCCGAAAACCTATCAGGTGCAGGGCAACAGCTGGCCCATTCTTGTCAAATCCGGCGATCGGACCATGGAGACCATGCTCAACTTTCCAAAGCCCTGACCGGGTCGGCGGCATATCCCGAACGGCTGTCTCAGCCATGGAATTTCCCGCGAAAACCGTATGACAGTTTTCTTTTCCTTGCTCTATAGTCGCGCGAACCAAACGGCCATAGGAGCATGGACATGACTATCAAGATCGGCGAAAAACTGCCTTCCGCAACCTTCAAGGAAAAGACCGCCGATGGCCCGGTGGAAACCACCACCGATGCGCTTTTTGGCGGCAAGACGGTGGTACTTTTCGCCGTACCCGGCGCTTTCACGCCCACCTGCTCGCTGAACCACCTGCCGGGCTACCTCGAAAACCGCGACGCCATTCTCGCAAAGGGCGTGGATGACATCGCCGTCGTTTCCGTCAACGACTGGCACGTCATGGGCGCATGGGCACAATCGTCCGGCGGCCAGGGCAAAATTCACTTCCTTGCCGACTGGGACGCCGCTTTCACCAAGGCGCTCGGCCTCGATGCCGACCTCTCCGGCGGCGGCCTCGGTGTGCGCTCCAAGCGCTATTCGATGCTGGTGAAAGACGGCGTGGTAACGTCGCTCAACGTGGAAGAAAATCCCGGTCAGGCGACGGTCTCGGCCGCTGCGGCGATGATCGAGCAGCTTTAAACCGCCTCTCTGTCGTCGCGAATGAAGCACAGTATCCATTAAAGGGCGGTCAAACCGCCCTTTTTCACACGTTCATATCAAACACCAGAAGCCCGGCCAGACCGCCATCGGTCAGCGAGACCAGACGTTGACCGACTTCCATGTGCTGCGGGTGCGCCAGATATTCGTCGCGGGCTTCCGGGCTTTCCAGTGTCACGATGAAGCCATCGACGAAACCGCCGTTCAGGCCTTCCGGCGAAACATTCTGGCCGTATTTTACATCGATTATGCCGGGTATCACGTCCTTGAGGGCCGCAATTGCCTCAAACACCGCGTGTTTTTCAGAGGATGCCGTTGCAGCCTTGAACCGTAGAAATACACAATGCTGGATCATCTGAATGTCTCTCCTCCGCTGGAACATCGTCCAACTGTTTGACGACAAGATAGATCGGGTTTCAGTTTTCACAATCCCTTATCACGGTTGGCCCGGATCAGGGCCGAGTGGAAGAAATCAGACTTCCGTTACCGGCGTTTGAAAGGCTCCATGCCCTTGCGTGCCAATTCGTCGGCGCGCTCGTTTTCCGGGTGGCCGGCATGGCCCTTGACCCAGTGCAGCGTCACCTTATGGCGCTCCTGCGCCGCCTCCAGCGCCTGCCACAGCTCCACATTCTTGACCGGCTTGTTATCGGCGGTTTTCCAGCCCTTCTTCTTCCAGCCGAAAATCCACTTGGTGATGCCATCCTTGACATAGGCGCTGTCGGTATAGAGATCGACTTCGCAGGGGCTTTTCAGCGCGTTGAGCGCCGAGATGGCCGCCAGCAGCTCCATGCGGTTGTTGGTGGTATCGGCCTCGCCGCCGGACAATTCCTTTTCGGTCTCGCCATATCGCAGCACAGCACCCCAGCCGCCCGGACCGGGATTGCCGGAGCAGGCGCCATCGGTGAAGATATCGACATGTTTCATTCGCCAACCAGCCCGTATTCGGCGACATGGCCGATGGAGCGGTGGAACCGCAGCTTGCGCAGATATTCCAGCGGGTCTTTCTTCACCACCAGCGCGCCTGCCGGCGTCGTCAGCCAGTCATAGAGGCGGGTCAGGAAGAAGCGCAGCGCCGAGCCGCGTGCCAGAAGCGGCAAGGCATCCAGTTCCGCCTCGCTCAACGGACGCACTGACTGGTAACCTTCCAGCAGCGCCTTGCCCTTGGTGACGTTATAAGCGCCATCCTTCTCGAAGCACCAGGCATTGAGGCAGATCGACACGTCATAGGCGAGGAGGTCGTTGCAGGCGAAGTAAAAATCGATCAGGCCGGAAAGCTCGTCGCCGAGGAAAAACACGTTGTCCTGGAACAGGTCCGCATGGATGACGCCCGCAGGCAAATCCTTCGGCCAATGGGCGGCGAGATAATCGATTTCCGGGCGGATCTCGTCTTTCAAGCCCTTCTCCACCTCGTCGGCGCGGTCTTCAGACTTGTCCCACAGCACCTTCCAGCCATCGACGGAGAGCGCATTGGGGCGCTTGATCTCGAACCCCTCACCGGCCAGATGCATGGCGGCCAGCGCCTTGCCGACCTCCCGGCAATGTTTCGCTTCCGGTTTTCGCAGCCACATGCCTTCAAGGAAGGAGATCAGCGCCGCCGGGCGGCCGGACAATTCGCCCAGCAGTTCCCCGTCCTTGCGCGGCAGCGGCAAGGGGCAGGACAGACCCTTGGCGGCCAGATGCTGCATGAGACCGAGGAAGAACGGCAGATCGGATTTTTCCACGCGCTTTTCGTAAAGCGTCAGGATCAGCGGATCCTTCGTCGTATGCAGCAGGAAATTGGAGTTTTCGACGCCTTCGGCAATGCCCTTATAGGATGTGAGGCTGCCAACGTCGTATTGTATGAGGAAATTCCTCAGATCATCTTCGGTGATGTCCGTATAAACTGCCAATTTCAAATCTCTTGATGAAGGATGGAGTGAAAATTTGAAGAGGGGATGACGTATGCGCGGCGGGAACCGCTCACATATCTCGCCATCCCGGTCTAGGCGCCAGTGGCGGCTTTCGGTGGCAGGGCATTGCTGGCATTGCCGTTCACGAAAGCCATGTCGTCCGTCGTCAGCTCGATGCTGCGCAGTTCGCGGTTGACGAGGAAATGTTCCGTTTCCTCCACCGTGACGGCCAGATCGAGCGTCGTATCGAAACGCGCCTTGAAGGCTTCGATGATCTCATCAACGATGACCTCCGGCGCGGAAGCGCCAGCCGAAAGACCGACGGTGCGGATATCGCCGATCGCATCCCAGTCGATTTCCGCCGCACGCTGCACCAGAACCGAGTGTTTGGCACCGGCACGCAGCGCCACTTCCACCAGCCGTTTCGAGTTTGACGAATTGGGCGCGCCGACCACGATGAAGAGATCGCAGCCGGGGGCCGCCTGCTTTACCGCATCCTGACGGTTGGTGGTGGCGTAACAAATGCTGTCGGCGGCTGGTGCCTGAATGGCCGGGAAACGTTCCTGCAACCGGGCAATAACGCCTGCGGTATCATCGACAGACAGCGTTGTCTGGGTAACGAAACCGAGGTTTTCCCGGTCCACCGGTTCATAGGTGCCGGCATCCTCCACCGTCTCGACCAGCGAGACTGTGCCTTCGGGCAGCTGGCCCATGGTGCCGATGACCTCAGGGTGACCGGCATGGCCGATCAAAACGACATGGCGGCCGAGTCGCTGGTGGCGCATGGCCTGCTTATGGACCTTGGAGACCAGCGGGCATGTGGCATCGAGATAAAACAGGTTGCGCGCCTGCGCATCCTCCGGCACGGATTTCGGCACACCATGGGCGGAAAAGACCACCGGCTGCTCGCGATGTTCGGTGGGGATTTCGTGCAGTTCCTCGACGAAAATCGCGCCCTTGGCTTCCAGCCCCTCGACCACGTATCGGTTATGGACGATTTCGTGGCGGACATAGACCGGCGCGCCATAGGCTTTCAGCGCCAGCACGACGATCTGGATCGCCCGGTCCACGCCCGCGCAAAAGCCGCGCGGTCCGCACAGCCTTATCGTCAAAGGGGGTTTGGAAACGGCGATGTTCATTCGTGCTCCTTGGCGTGCTCCTTGCCCTTGCCCGGTAGCCAGCCTTACCGGACAGGGCGCGCGTTAGTCACCTTGCGCCTTACCGTTCCGGAAATAGGCAAAACCGGCGACGATGACAAGGGCCGCCGCCAGACCATACCACGTAATCGCATATTGCAGGTGATTGTTGGGCAAATCTATCAGCGTCACGCCGCCCTGTGGCCAGCCGCCGGGGTTCGGCGCATCGTCGGCATCCACGAACAGGTTGACCAGCCTGTTGGGCGGGATATCGGTGCTCGACGCCATGGCCGCCAGATCCTTCCAGTAGAAGATGTTCTTGGCGATATCGTTATCCGGCAGCAGTGAAGACGGTTTTGCAACGAGCGGCGCGCGCGCCAGTCCCTTGATTTCCACCTCGCCAGCGACCTGCCCTTCAGGCCGCTTCGTCGCCTCCTTCATCTCAAAAGGCACGAAGCCGCGATTGACGAAGAGGATGCGGCCATCGGCAAGCGACAGCGGAGTATAGATGTAATAGCCGGTTCTGCCCTGGTGGGTGGCGAAGAAATGCCGTTCGCGGGCATGATCGAAAACGCCGGAAACGTTGACCCTGCGATATTCAATTTCGCCGCCGCTTTTGGCAATGGCCTCTATCTGAGAGAGCGTGGCCGGGCTTGCGTTGCGCCGCGCCTCGATATCGGCAATCAGCGCTTCTTTCCAGTAAAGCCGCTTCACCTGCCATGTGCCTAGTCCGAGAAGGATGGCAAGTGCCAAAAGGACGAGCGGCGCGGCAAACCAGATGCGTCTTTCCGCCGCCTTCATGTGGGAAACCTCATTCACGATCAAGCCTGCCTTCGCTTGCATTGTTGCGGTATTGCAGCGCAATCATGATGCCCTTCATCTTGCGCAGCAGCACGAGGGAGACGATCACCGCAAAAGGCAACCAGAGCATGACATGCACCCAGACGGGCGGCGCAAAACGCTGATCGAACCAAAGCGCCAGCCCGACGACAAGGAAACCGACGATCAGCATGACAAAGACTGCCGGGCCTTCACCCGCATCGGCAAAGCCGTAATCCAGCCCGCAGGCGCTGCATGCGGGTTTCGGGGTCAGGAAGCCGTCGAACAGCCTGCCATTGCCGCAACGCGGGCAGCAGCCCTTCAGCCCGACTTTTATTGGGTCCACCGGCGCAAAACCGCCGTTTTCGGGTTCAGACATGATGGCCTCCCGCCTTGGGCCGGTTAAACCTCCGTCCGGCCCGCCTGTTTAAACACAAAGGGCGGCAGATGCCGCCCTCCGAGTCACAAAACAAACCGCATCACTCCGCCAGCGGCGCGCCCCAGCCGCCCCAGATGTAGATCGCGAAGAACAGGAACAGCCAGACCACGTCAACGAAGTGCCAGTACCAGGCAGCCGCTTCGAAGCCGAAATGCTGTTTCGGCGTGAAGCCGCCGGCAATGGCGCGCAGCAGGCAGACCAGCAGGAAAACCGTGCCGACGAAAACGTGGAAACCGTGGAAGCCGGTCGCCATGAAGAAGGTCGCGCCATAGATCGAGTTCTTGAAATCGAACGGGGCGTGCATGTATTCGTAAACCTGCACGGTCGAGAACAGGACGCCGAGAGCAACGGTGAGGACGAGACCGGTGATCAGGCCCTTGCGGTCATTGTGCAGCAGGGCATGGTGCGCCCAGGTGACGCAGGTGCCCGACAAAAGCAGGATGACGGTGTTGTAGAGCGGCAGGTGCCAGGGATCGATGACCTCGATGCCCTTTGGCGGCCACTGGCCGCCGGTATATTCGAGCCGCGACGCCTGAATGGCCTCGTGCGGATAAAGGCTGGCATCGAAATAGGCCCAGAACCACGCGACGAAGAACATCACCTCAGAGGCGATGAACATGATCATGCCGTAACGCAGGTGAAGCGAAACGACGCGGGTGTGGCTACCCTCATTGGCTTCCTTGATCGTGTCTGCCCACCATGCGTACATGGTGTAGAGCACGATGACGAGACCGATGTAAAACAGCCAGGGATTGGCCAGTTCCATGCCGAACAGCTTGAAGGAGCCAGCCGACAGGTAACGCATGTAACAGACGCCGCCGAAGGTCAGAATGAAGGCGCCAATCGAGGCCAGAAGCGGCCAGGGGCTTGGATCTATGATGTGGTAGTCGTGGTTCTTCTGATGCGTATCTGCCATGTGTGACAATCCCCTGGTATCTCTTCCCAGACCCGGCCCTGCTCAAAAGGCCCGAGTCTCCTCTCACAATTTGCTTTCGCCAGATTCAGTCTTTACCGGCAAGGACGCAACCGGTTTTTCGGTTTTGGCCGGATAAAACGTATAGGACAGCGTCAAAGTATGAATGTTCTTCGTTTCGCGCGCCGTGGCGATATCCGGATCGATGAAAAACACCACCGGCATTTCGAGCGTTTCGCCCGGCTGAAGCGTCGTTTCGGTGAAGCAGAAACACTCCACCTTGTTGAAATAAGCGCCTGCTTCCATGGGCGTGACGTTAAAGACCGCCGTGCCCGTGGTTGCCACCGCTGAGCGGTTCGTCGCCTTGAAATTGATCTGCACCGTTTCGCCGATTTTCGGCGTGACCAGCTTGTCGACCGGGCGGAAATCCCAGTTGAGGCCATTCGACGTATTTGCGTCGAAGGTGACGTTGATGGTCTTGTCGAGAATGACGTCGGAATATTGCTCGACGCGCTGGGTCGTGCCGTTATAGCCGGTGACGCGGCAGAACAGGCTGTAGAGCGGAACGGCGGCATAGGCCATACCGATCATAGCGCAGAAAAACACGAGACAGAGCACGAGGATGGAGCGATTGCTCACCCGCTGCGTCTCGGCCATTGCCTTGTCTGCCCCGATATTTGCCCCGGTATTCGCCATGTCCCCTCCTCTCCTCCGATCATGCTCTCACTGTCAGGCCGTCAATGCGAGCCGATCTTGATGATGGTGATGACGTAAAACAGCACCACCAGACCGGCGAGCAAGACGCCGAGCGCTACGTTGCGCCCGCGCCTTGATTTTTTCTGCGCCGCGCTCAGTTCCACGGTTTCCATCAAAAAACTCCCGAAATCACGGCCTTGAGGGCCGGAGCGAAATGATCGGCCAGGAGGCCGGAGAAGATGGCGAAGAGGTAAAGCACCGAATAGGCGAACATCTTCTTGGCGGGCAGCATTTTTTCGTCACCGTCAGGCATGCGCCGGACATCGAGCGAACAGTAAACGAAGATCACGCTCAGCACGGCAGCGAAAATGCCGTAACCGAGGCTCGCAAGACCGGTGAAATACGGCGCGACCGCAGCGGCAGCCGTCAGCACCGCGTAAACGATCATCTGGTTCTTGGTGGAGCGCTCGCCCGCCACGTTCGGCATCATCGGAATGCCGACGGAGCCGTAATCGCGCATCTTGAACAGCGCCAGCGCCCAGAAATGGGCTGGTGTCCACAAGAAGATGATGAGGAAGAGAATGATGCTATCAAGCGAAACGCCGCCGGTGACGCAGGCCCAGCCAAGCATGGGCGGGAAAGCGCCGGCAGCACCACCAATGACGATGTTCTGCGGTGTCGAGCGTTTCAGCCACATCGTATAAACGACGGCGTAGAAGAAGATAGTGAAGGCGAGCAGTCCGGCGGAGAACCAGTTGACCGCAAGGCCGAGGATGACCACCGAAAAGGCCGAGAGCGTCAACCCGAAAGCCAGCGCCTCGCCCGGGGCTACGCGGCCGGACGGAATCGGCCGCTTGGCGGTGCGGCTCATCACGGCGTCGATATCGGCATCGTACCACATGTTGAGTGCGCCGGATGCGCCGGCACCGACGGCAATACAGAGAATGGCGATGAGGCCGAGGACCGGGTTGATGTGGCCCGGCGCCAGCACGAGGCCCGCAAACGCCGTGAAGACGACGAGCGACATGACGCGCGGTTTCAGCAATTCGAAATAATCGCGCGCGCCGGCTTCCGAAAGTTCGGAGCTTTCCAGGCCAAGCATTTCGCGATTGTCTATGACGGTCATTTCGTATCCTGTTTTTCTTCAGATGCCGCTTGCCGCGACATCCCTTGCACCAGCCCGAAAACAGAGTGTCGTTTTCGGCATGCACGGTGCGTCAATTCATTGGTCCGAACGTTCCGGCACGGGCAGCACAGGGGTCAAAGACCCGATGCCATGCGCCTGGCATATCGCCACGCCCGTTCCGTCGCCCTGCTGCGTCTGCCCATTCATAGTGGCAGTACTTGGCTTTTATCATGTCGCACGAAAAGCTTCGCTTGGACAAAATGCCTCACGCAGCAGCAGACACCGTCCGCCTCAAGGGAAACGGCGCGGATAAGCCCACACCATCCCCTCTTTTCAGCTTCCGGAGCTCGCAAGCCCTGCCCGCGCACTCCGGTCCGGCATTCAGCGAATGCGCGGAAGCTGTTCCCACTGGTGGTATGGCGGCGGAGAGGACAACTGCCATTCGAGCGTCGTCGCACCTTCACCCCAGGGATTGTTGCCAGCGATCCGCTTCTTGGCGAAGGCTTCCCAAACACCGAAGAGGAAGATCAACACGGCAACGGCCGAGATATAGGAACCATAGGAAGACACCAGGTTCCAGCCGGCATAGGCATCGGGATAATCGATGTAACGACGCGGCATACCGGCAAGGCCGAGGAAGTGCTGCGGGAAGAAGATCAGGTTCACGCCAACGAACATCACCCAGAAGTGGAGCTTGCCGATGACCTCATTGTACATGTAGCCGGTGATCTTCGGGAACCAGTAATACCAGCCGGCGAAGATCGCGAAGACCGCGCCGAGCGACAGAACGTAATGGAAGTGCGCCACGACGTAGTAGGTGTCGTGCAGCGAGCGGTCGAGACCGGCATTGGCGAGCTGGACGCCGGTAACACCGCCGACCGTGAACAGGAAGATGAAGCCGATTGCCCAGACCATCGGGGTCGAGAAGGTCAGCGAACCGCCCCACATCGTCGCGATCCACGAGAAGATCTTGATACCCGTCGGCACCGCGATGACCATGGTTGCAAAGACGAAATAACGCTGCGCTTCCAGCGAAAGGCCGACCGTGTACATGTGGTGCGCCCACACGATGAAGCCGACAGCGCCGATGGCGACCATGGCGTATGCCATGCCGAGATAACCGAAGACCGGCTTCTTGGAGAAGGTGGACACGATGTGGCTGATGATGCCGAAGCCGGGCAGGATCAGGATGTACACTTCCGGGTGGCCGAAGAACCAGAACAGGTGCTGGTAGAGGATCGGATCACCGCCGCCTTCCGGCGAGAAGAATGCCGTGCCGAAGTTACGGTCGGTCAGAAGCATGGTGATGCCACCAGCCAGAACCGGCAGGGAAAGCAGCAGCAGGAATGCGGTGACCAGAACCGACCAGGCAAAAAGCGGCATCTTGTGCAGCGTCATGCCCGGAGCGCGCATGTTGAGGATGGTGGTGATAAAGTTGATGGCGCCAAGGATCGAGGACGCGCCGGCAACGTGCAGCGAGAAGATCGCAAGATCCACCGCCGGTCCCGGCATGCCGTTGGTCGAAAGCGGCGGATACATGGTCCAGCCGCCACCCACGCCGTAACCGCCCGCCGGACCTTCGACGAAAAGCGACAGGAGCAGCAGGATGAACGCCGGAACGATCAGCCAGAAGGAAATATTGTTGAGGCGCGGGAAAGCCATGTCAGGAGCGCCGATCATGATCGGGATCATCCAGTTGGCAAAGCCGCCGATCATCGCCGGCATGACCATGAAGAAGATCATGATGAGCGCGTGCGCTGTCGTGAACACGTTGAACATGTGCTTGCCGCCGTCGATGGCAGCATCGCCCTCGAAGCCGTAAACCATGGAGGCCAGACCGTGGAAGATCTGGATGCCCGGCTCCTGCAGCTCCATACGCATGACAACCGAAAGCCCGCCACCGATGATGCCCGCCATGATGGCGAAGATCAGGTAGAGCGTGCCGATGTCCTTATGGTTGGTCGACAGGAACCAGCGGGCGAAAAAGCCCGGCTTATGGGAATGATCATGCGAATGATCATCATGCGCGCGCCCATCATGAGCGGATTGACCATGCGAGTGATGATCGTCGTGTGCGGAAGGTCCAGCCATTGTCGTCACTCCAGGTCTCAGTTGGTTTCGTTGGCGGCAACGTCGACCGTGCGCGGAGCGCCATCGACGGAGGCCATCAGTGCCCGGTTCGCGCCGTTCAGATCTGAAGCGGCGGCGGCGTGCCAGGCATTGTACTGCTGTTCGGAAACCACCCGAATGGCGATCGGCATGAAGGCGTGGTCCTTGCCGCAAAGCTCGGAACACTGGCCGTAATAAAGGCCTTCCTTCTCCGGCTTGAACCAAGTTTCGTTGAGGCGGCCCGGAACGGCGTCGATCTTAACACCGAAAGCGGGCATGGCGAAGGCGTGGATGACGTCCGTTGGCGCCGCCGTCACCAGAAGGCGAACGGTCTTGCCGACCGGAACGACCATTTCATTGTCTACCGCGAGAAGACGCGGGTAGCGGGCCTTGTCCTCCTTGCCCGCAGCAGCGCGATCCTGCTCCTTCAGCAGATAGCTGTCGAAGGCGAGCGGCTCGGCGCCCTCGGCAGCCTTGTATTCGTAATTCCACAGCCACTGCGTCGCAGTCGCCTTCAGCGTCAGATCAGGGTTTTCCGGCTGCGTCAGCTGCGCGTTCAGAAGATTGAACGACGGGAAAGCGAGGAATAGCAGAATGAGAACCGGCGCAAGCGTCCACACCACTTCGATCGCGGTGTTGTGGCTGGTCTTGGACGGCACCGGATTCTTCGCTGCGCGGAATTTCAAGGCGACGATAATAAGCAGCGCAAGAACGAAAAGCGTAACCGGAACAATGAACCAGAGCGTATATTGTTCAAACCAGCGTATTTCGTGCATGATCGGCGTGGCGGCCTCCTGCATGCCCATTTGCCAATGCACCGGCTGATCGGCGTGGGCGCCGACAGCCGTGAGCAGACAGGTCATCCCCGCCAGTGCTGCGTAAATCCTATTCGTCACGGTACCCTCTCCCTCACGCGTCTGATCTTGATCAATTACAGACGCAGAATCCATGCTTATGTTACTAACTTCAAACCACAGTTTGTCCTCTGCCGCAATATGCGTAAGGACACGGATGTCAGCCAATTTCACCATTGTTCATCGCAGCCGAGTTTCCCACGTCCCGTATCCCGCAAGATATTTCAGGCGCGCTTGGCAATGGTCAAAATCCGGCGCAGCCCCTGCTGGCAGCGCTTTTGCAGCAGGCTTCAGCCACCAGGCACCGGCTGCCGCACGGTCAAATCACGCGCATGCACCTGGCAACAGGTCCTATTTCCGCCCAACTCGGCTGGAATTGAGGTACCAAGGCTTTTTTTTCCGGATTATGGCGTCAAAATAGCCGCACTGATTCGAATCCCAGAGGTATCCATGCGTCTTTCCCCGCTCGCGCGCACTTTTCTTGCCGCCGCCGGTCTTGCCATCATCGCTCCCGCCGCAGCGGCGCTGGCGCAACAGCAGCCGCCCGGAACGCCGAAGTCGACGCATGGAGCATGGTCGGTGATCTGCGACAAGCCGGCAGGCGCATCCGAAGATCAATGCGCCCTGATGCAGAACGTGATTGCCGACGACCGCCCGGAAGTGGGGCTTTCGGTGGTGGTCCTGAAAACCGCCGACCGCAAGTCGCGCATCCTGCGTATCCTCGCACCGCTTGGCGTGCTCCTGAAGGACGGCATGGAGCTTTATATCGACAACAACAATATTGGCCGCGCCTATTTCACCCGCTGCTTCTCCGAAGGCTGCTATGTCGAGGTCGATATTGACGACGAACTGCTGAAGGTTCTGCGCGCCGGCAAGAACGCGGTTTTCGCGCTGCGTGAATCCGTGGATCAGGACCGGGTGGGTATTCCGATCGAGCTCACCGGCTTTGCCGAAGGCTATGACGCCCTTCCCTGAAGCCTCGTCTAAAGAGACAGCCTTGCGTCTGTCGGCTCCAGTGCCTAAATCGAAGGAACGATAAAGACTGGAGCCTTCAATGACCAACGACCTTGTAAATCTCTTCGATTGCGACGAGACGCAGTTGCGCAAGCTGGTCGCGGAAGCGCTCACCGGCGCTGATGATGGCGAGTTGTTCATCGAACATGCGCAGGCCGAATCGCTGACCTTCGATAATGGCCGCCTCAAGGGCGGTTCGTTCAACACGGACCAGGGCTTCGGCCTTCGCGCCGTCGCCGGGGAAACCGTGGGCTATGCCCATGCGGGCGAACTGTCTCAAAGTGCGCTGAAACGCGCTTCGGATGCGGTTGGCGCCGTGACCAGAGGGTATTCCGGCTCCTATGCCGCAGCCCCGCAGCGCACCAACAAGAAGCTCTATGGCGACGAAAACCCCATCGGCAGCCCGAGCTTTGAGGAGAAGGTGAAACTTCTCACCGATATCGATGCCTATCTGCGCGACAGGCACGCAAATGTCCGGCAGGTGACGGCGACGATTTCCGCAAGCTGGCAGGTAGTGGATATTCTGCGCGCCGATGGCCATCGCGTCAGCGATGTCAGGCCCATGACCCGTATCAATATTTCCGTGGTGGCTGGTGAAGGCGACCGGCAGGAAAGCGGCTCCTACGGCATTGGCGGCCGCGTCGGCTTTGGCGATTTCATCACCACGGAGAACTGGCAGCGCGGTGCGGACGAGGCGCTGCGCCAGGCGCTCGTCAACCTGAGCGCCGTCGATGCGCCGGCCGGCACCATGGATGTGGTGCTCGGCTCCGGCTGGCCCGGCGTCATGCTGCATGAGGCTGTGGGCCATGGCCTCGAAGGCGATTTCAACCGCAAGAAAACCTCGGCCTTTGCCGGCCTGATGGGCGAGATGGTGGCCGCCCCCGGTGTGACTGTGGTGGATGACGGCACCATCGACAGCCGCCGTGGTTCGCTCACCGTCGACGACGAGGGAACACCGTCGGCCTATAATGTGCTGATCGAGAACGGCAGGCTGGTGGGATACATGCAGGACCGCCAGAACGCCCGGCTGATGGGTGCGAAGGCGACAGGCAATGGCCGCCGGCAGGGTTATGCCTATGTGCCGATGCCGCGCATGACCAACACCTACATGCTGTCAGGCGACAAGACGCCCGAGGAGATCATCTCCTCCGTCAAGAAGGGCATCTATGCCGTTTCCTTCGGTGGCGGTCAGGTGGATATCACATCAGGCAAGTTCGTGTTCGGCTGCACCGAGGCCTACCTCATCGAGAACGGCAAGATCGGCGCGCCGGTGAAGGGTGCCATGCTGATCGGCAACGGGCCGGACGCAATGAAACGCGTCTCGATGATCGGTAACGATTCGAAACTGGACACGGGCATCGGCAATTGCGGCAAGGCAGGACAATGGGTGCCGGTTGGCGTCGGCCAGCCGCATCTGCGCATGGACCAGATCACCGTCGGCGGCACGAAGGCGTAGTTCCGGCCTCGAGCCGGAATCCAGCCTGTCCGCGTCCGCTTGGCGAGATGAGTCTTTTCAGCCCAAGGACTTGGGCTGACTGGGTGCCTGATCATGTCCGGCATGACGTGAGAAAAGCTGTGGCAGGACGAAAAGTTGAACCTGCTTCAGCTCACAACTCCGCACATGGCTGCCATGATGAGGATTCCTCTGGCAAGTCACCCGGAAGACGATAATATCGCCCCATCACCGCAGGCCACGCCTCCCATCGCCGGGCCTGCGCGGCAAAGGAGACCATGACCATCATACGAAATGCCCTCGTCCCGGAACTAGCCGTCAGCGACTGGCAGAAAAGCCGCGCTTTTTATTGCGACCTGATCGGTTTTCATGTGGTTTATGAGCGCGCCGAAGAGGGCTTTGCCTATCTGGCGCTGGGTGATGCGCAGCTGATGATCGACCAGATCGGTGCGACCCGGACCTTCGTGGCGGAAAATGCAGCGCTTGAATTTCCGCTGGGCCGCGGCATGAATCTGCAACTTGCCGTTCCTTCCCTGCTGCCCATCCTCGCCCGGCTTGAGCGGGCCTCAATCGATCTTGTCCTGCCGTCAGAGGAAAAATGGTACAGGCGCGGCACAGTCGAGGTCGGCAACCGGCAATTCATCGTCGCCGATCCGGACGGTTATCTGCTCCGCCCGTTCGAAAGCCTCGGCGAACGCCCCTTCCGGTTCGGTTGAGCTGCCATGCTGCCTTTTCTCCCGCATGCTGTCGTTTTCGACATGGACGGATTGCTGATCGAAAGCGAGACGCTTTATCGCGATTCCTTTCTGGCCGCGTCAGATGAGGGCGGCCACAGAATGCGGGTCGAGACCTATCAGAAGGTCTGCGGCAGCCCGTGGGATGTCATCACCGGCACCATTTTCGCCGATTATGGCGCGGATTTTCCGATCGACAGCTTCCGCGACGCCTGGCTCCGGCATCTTGCCGTGATGATGGCGGAAGGCGTGGCGCTGAAACCCGGCGTCGTCGAAATCCTCGATCTTCTCGACAGGCTCGATATCCGCCGCGCCATCGCCACCTCCTCGCGGCACGATTCCGTCACGCGTCATCTCGGCCCCTATGACCTGCTCAAACGTTTCGATACCATCGTCGCCCGCGGCGACTATTCGGAGCCGAAGCCGTCGCCCATGCCATATCTTACTGCCGCAAAACGTCTCGGCATCGATCCGGGCCGTTGCCTGGCGCTGGAGGATTCCTGGCACGGCGTGCGGTCCGCCTCCTCGGCGGGCATGATGACGATCATGGTTCCGGATGTCGCGCCGCCGACCGAGGAAATGCGGGAAAAATGCATCGCCGTTTCAAGCGATCTTCATGCGGTTGCCGGCCTCCTGCAACAGGCGCCGTTATCAGAGGCATGAAGGCGCGTCACATGCCTTTAGCCATTGGTCTTTATGGTGCCTCACATATAGGCTGACAGGCCGATCCCGCTCGAATTCATTTGCCGGCGCATTCATCAACGGAGTAGTCACGCTGCTTGTTGCCGTGTCGCTCGCGACGCTAATAATACTCGCGCTTTGCGCATTTCAGATCGTCCTTGCGGCGGGTGCGCCCTTCGGTCGCTTCGCCTAGGGCGGCGAGCACAGGGTCCTGCCCGTCGCGCAGCGCTTTACCAGCGTGGCGGCTGTCGCGGTCTATATCCTGGCCGCATCGTTTCCGCTGCAAAAGGCAGACCTCATCACGCTCTGGCCGGCAGGCTGGGTCGAACCCGGCATCTGGATCATCGCCTGCACGCTTGCGGTGAACATCGGATTGAATGCAATGTCGCGAAGCCGTGCGGAGCGGCAGGTCATGACGCCAGTGGCCGCCATTCTCGCCATTCTGTTCTTTACCGTCTCGCTGTCTTGATCGCGGCAGTGGCAGATCCGGCCGCGCAAAGGCCGGTTACCTTGCCGTAACCTGTCAAGCCGACGGTGTAAAACGCCACTTGCGCTCTATCGATCCTTCGATGTCGAGACCGTTATAATGGGCGAGCAGCAGCACATGGCCGAGGAGATCGGCGGTTTCGTCGGCAAGATCCCGTTTCATCTCCTCTTCGCTTCTGCCTTTGCTGCGCCCACGCCCCGTCAGCCGGTTCCAGGCCTGCGTGACCTCACCAACCTCCTCCTGAAGCTTCAGCATATACCAGTCGGGATCGGGGACGATCCCATTTTCCTCGGCGTATTTCTGTGAGGCAGCTTCAAACTGACGCATCAAGACAGCAAGCATTTGTTCATCCTTTGTTCGTGAGATACAACTCTGATCACGATTCTCGGGCGGCGTCGATTCGAAAGCGGATCGTGCGACAATGAGCTGAAATTTCCGCAACAGGTGCCTGCATGCGGGATAAAGAGGTATTCGAAACCCATGCAGTCACCCATGCCTCTCCTCGATTTTTTCTCGGCTCTCATCACCGCGCATAGTCCGACGCTGATCGCCATGTTTGCGGGCGCCGCCTTTCTCGCCGGACTTGCCCGCGGCTTTTCCGGCTTTGGTGCGGCCCTCATCTTCATTCCGCTGGCAAGCGCCATTGTCGGGCCGCGCATCGCCTCGGTGGTTCTTCTTGTGGTGGACGGCGTTTTGACGCTCGGCATGATACCGCCGGCCTGGCGCATGGCCGACCGGCGTGAAGTCTTCACCATGGCGGCCGGTGCGCTTGTCGGCGTCCCGCTTGGAACGCTGCTGCTTTCCGGCGGGGATCCGCTCACCCTGCGCTGGATCATTTCCATCGTGGTTGTCGTGCTGCTGTTATTTCTCGTTTCCGGCTGGCGTTACAGCGGCCGGCCGAAAACGCCGCTCACCCTGTTCACCGGGCTTGTTGCCGGGCTGTTTTCGGGTGCGGCGCAACTGGGCGGTCCACCCATCGTCGCCTATTGGCTTGGCGGCGCCCTTAAGGGCGCTTTCGTGCGCGCCAATGTCATTCTCTATTTTGCGATTTCGACCGTGATCTCCGCCACCAGCTATTTTTTTGGTGGCCTGTTCACCGCTGACGTCTTTGTTTTTTTCCTGCTGGCCCTGCCGTTTTACGGGGCGGGTCTTTATGCAGGTGCGCGGCTGCACGGGCTTGCCGACGAGGCAGCGTTCAGGCGCATCTGCTACGGCCTGATCGCCATTTCCGCCGTCATCGGCCTGCCGCTATTTGATTCGCTGCTGAAATAGGCAGCCAGGATGGCCTGCCCCTGCAGCTTTCAAGGATACATGCGGACCTTGGACCACGGTTCATCCGGCGTCTCGCGGCGGAATTCGACACGGTCGTGCAGGCGGAACTTGCGGTCGTGCCAGAACTCGATGCTGACCGGGCGAATGCGGAAACCGGACCAGTAGGAGGGGCGTGGAATATCGCCGATCGCATATTTAGCGGTGTATTCGGCAACCGCCTTTTCCAGCGCGAACCGGCCTTCCAGCGGCCGCGACTGCTTCGACGCCCAGGCGCCGATGCGGCTTCCGCGCGGACGCGAGGCGTAATAGCTATCCGCTTCCGCGTCGGTAACGATCTCCACCTCGCCGCGCAGACGCACCTGCCGGCGCAGGCTTTTCCAGTGGAAACACATGGCCGCTTTTTTCTGGCCTAGGATCTCGCGCCCCTTCTGGCTTTCGAAATTCGTATAGAAAATGAAGCCGCGATCGTCGACGTCCTTCAGCAGCACCATGCGCACATTCGGCAGGCCGTTTTCATCGACGGTTGCAAGTGCTACCGCGTTCGGATCGTTGATTTCGGAGGCCGTCGCGTCCTTCAGCCATTCGGCAAAAAGCGTGAACGGTTCATTTTCTTCAGTGAAGTCACTGGATGTTAACCCCGTTTCCGACATATTGACTAAAATGCTCCCGAGCTGATTTGGACCCCAGAGATGATCTCTGGCGAAAGATGGTGACCGTCATAGCAAAGTCGAACAGTCGAACAAAGGGCCTCCTTTCATCGATAGCGGAAGTTTCCGCCATCGTGTCAATGCTTGTGGTGCTGAGCGGATGCGTCAGCCTTGACCTGTTCGGCGGCGACAAGGTCGATCGCTCGCTTTCCACCGCCTCTGTTCCCAACCAGCCCAATAATAACCCGCAGACCGACGACGCGACCATCCGCAATGCGGTGACATCGGCGGATCTCACCAAACTTGCGGAACAGCCCCTGCCCTGGGCCAATGCCGCAACCGGCAGCGCCGGTGTCGTCACCACCATTCACGAAGACAAGTCCAGCGGTTTCGTCTGCCGCGATTTCAAGACGACGCGCCACTCTTTCGAAGGTGTGGCGAGTTATGCCGGGCAGGCCTGCCTGTCGGAAACCGGCGAATGGTTACTCACCCGCTTCGAACAGAAATAAACTGTTTACCCTGGCGCGCGGAATAAATCCGGCCGCATGGCGGCGCGCATTCCCCGTAAACAACTGCTTAGCAACTTATTGCCACAGTCGACGTTGTTTGAACCGAGGGCATGCATGCGAATGATCGCAGGCATCCCTTTTCGGAGGGGTTTGTTTCAGGATTGCGCCATGAGCGGCTGCACGTGCCTGAGCCAACGTAACTGGTGTTTCGCATGCGCGATCCGTATTCTATCCTCGGCTTAAAACGTGACGCCCGTCACGAAGACATCAAGGCTGCCTGGCGCACGAAGGCGAAAACCGTCCATCCGGACGCCAATCGCGACGACCCTGACGCGTCGGCGCGATTCGCCGAGGTCGGGCAGGCCTACGATCTTTTGAAAGACCCCAAAAAGCGCGATCTTTACGACCAGGCCCGCAAGGCGGCCGAGAAGAAGCAACGCGGCGAAACAATCATGCAGCAGCGGGAGGCGGCACGCGAGGCCGCCGAGCGCGCCAGGGCCGCTGAGAAGCTTATGGAGGAACTGGCCCGTGCGGATGCCCGCAACAGGGCGCAAACCGGCCAGAAAGCCGATGCAAAACCCGAAACGGCCGAAGATATCGTCGAGCGGATTTTCGGCGCCGACGCGCAGAACGACCCCAAGGTGCAGCAGGCAGCCGAAGCGGCGAAAGCCGCAGCCACTGGCGTTAAAGGCGATGCGCCCGGTGCTGGCGAAACCACGCAGACGTCTGCAAGCGAAACCGCAGCCGCCTCGCTCGCCGCCAATCTCTTCAGCGCTCTCGTGCGCCGCTTCCGCCCCCCGCAGACACCGCCGGAAAAGGCACCTGACATCACGGCGGAAGCCACCGTTACGGTCACCGAACTTCTGGAGCGTAAATGGATCACCGTATCCCTTGCCGACGAACGCGAGGTTCGCTTCCAGCTTGAACCCGGCATGACGGACGGTCATGTGGTGCGGCTAAAGGGCCAGGGGCTGAAGCTGCCGAACATTGCGCGCGGCGATCTGGCCGTCACGTTGCTGGCGGCGCGCGACGATGCCTTTTCCCTTCGCGGCTTCGATATTCATACGACGCTGCCAATCTCTCTCAGTGACGCGGTTCTGGGTTGCGAGACGAGTATCCGGACGCCGCTTGGCGAGGAAACCGTCACCATTCCTGCCTGGTCCGGCTCCGATCGCGAGCTGCGGCTTGCCGAAAAGGGGCTTGCCGACGGCAAGGGTGGATATGGCGATCTCGTCATCGAATTGCGCATCATCCTGCTCGAAAAGCCGGACGAGAAGGTGACAGACCTCATGCGCCACATGCGCGAAGGCCTTTATTTGTAAAAGTTTTGCGAATAGGCGGGACAACGCACCCTTTGTTACGTTCCCTAACAGTAGATGATCCTCGGCAATCTTGAACAGGATTGCAGCCTATGCCATAGGCAGGATCAATCGAAAGTATCAGGGAGCATACAATGGCTCAGGCATCCGGCCTTATGGCTGGCAAACGCGGCATCATCTTGGGTGTCGCCAATAATCGTTCAATCGCTTGGGGCATTGCCAAGGCTTGCGCGGACGCGGGCGCGGAAATCGCGCTCACCTGGCAGGGCGACGCGCTGAAGAAGCGTGTCGAACCGCTGGCGCAGGAACTGGGCGCCTTCATGGCCGGCCACTGTGACGTGACCGACCTCGAGACGATCGATGCGGTTTTTGCCGGGCTGGAAAAGCATTGGGGCAAGATCGATTTCGTCGTGCACGCCATCGCCTTTTCCGACAAGGACGAGCTGACCGGCCGTTATCTCGACACCAGCCGCGACAACTTCAACCGCACCATGGACATTTCCGTCTTCTCGCTGGCCGCCGTTGCCAAGCGGGCAGAGCCGATCATGAATGATGGCGGCTCGATCATCACGCTCACCTATTACGGTGCCGAGAAGGTCATGCCGAACTACAACGTCATGGGCGTGGCCAAGGCTGCACTCGAGGCCAGCGTGCGTTATCTCGCGGTAGACCTCGGCAGTCGCGGCATCCGCGTCAACGCGGTTTCCGCTGGCCCGATCAAGACGCTTGCGGCTTCCGGTATTGGCGATTTCCGTTACATTCTGAAATGGAACGAATACAACGCGCCGCTGAAGCGCACCGTTTCCATCGAAGAAGTCGGCAAGTCGGCGCTTTACCTGCTGTCCGACCTCTCGACGGCTGTGACCGGCGAAATCCACCACGTGGATTCCGGTTATCACACCATCGGCATGAAGGCCGTTGACGCGCCGGATATCTCGGTGGTCAAGGACTGAGCCGAACGAACTTTGAAACAGGGGTATCGCCTTGCTCGTCTATGTGATCCGGCACGGACAAACGGACTGGAATGCGATACGCCGGCTTCAGGGCCAGAAAGACATTCCGCTCAATGATTTCGGCCGCGCGCAAGCGGTCGGCAACGGCAAGGTTCTGGCGCAAATTCTCGGCGACTCCGCGCGTGATTTCGATTACGTGGCAAGCCCGCTCGGGCGCACGCGCGAGACCATGGAGCTGATGCGCGGGGCGATGGGGCTCGATCCCCACACCTACCGCACGGACGACCGCCTCGTCGAAGTTTCCTTCGGCGACTGGGAAGGCCAGACCCTGCCGGAACTGAAAAAAGAATTTCCCGACCGGGTGAAGGCGCGCAAGGCCAACAAGTGGGACTTCATTCCCCCCGGTCAGCATGCTGAAAGCTATGAAATCCTGTCCTGGCGTATTGGCGCATGGCTTTCCTCAGTCGAGGTGCCAACGGTATGTGTCTGCCACGGCGGCGTGATCCGCTCGATCTTCCGCCTGGTTTCCGGCATGGACAAGGATGAAGCCTCTACGACGCAGATCCCGCAGGACCGGATTTTGAAGGTCGAGATCGACAGGAACAGTGCCGAGTGGATTTCGTGAGGGTACCGATCATCCTCCTCCTCCGTCATTCCGGCCTTGAGCCAGAACCCGTCCAGCCCAAATCTTTAGGCTGAAAAAACCAATCCCGCCACGCAGACGCTCGTCGGCTGGATGCCGGATCAAGTCCGGCATGATGGAAATTCTGGAGCTTCCCGACCGGGATTAGAGAGGTCCGCCTCGACAACAGGCAGAGCCGAAACCGCAGTTTACTGCACGACCTCGAGATCATCGACCACGCGTTTTCCGTCCACTTCCGTGTAGAAAACGACGACCTTCACACCTGCCTTCAGGCCTTCGAAATTGAACTCTTCCGGCACACGGTAATTCTTGCCGTCGTTCAAGGTAATGGTCAGCGCATTCACGTCGATCTTGCTGATCGTTCCCTCGACATCGACGCTCTGGGCGTAGCTGTTGATGGGCATAAGCAAATTGGCGGTGGCCAGAAGGGCGGCAATCATCATACGCATCGATCTAGCTTTCGTGAATTTGCGTGAAAACCTTACAAGCATGAAGAATTGCCTTTCGAATGTGGCGGAAATTGCCCGCAACCATGACATTTTCGGCCCAATTGATGAACGGATTTTGGATCGCGTTCAAGTCGTTAGTGATTTTTACACCGCATTTCCCGGCAATATTGGAAAACCGCGAAACAGCGTGGAAAACACCAGCACCTTTACACTTTTGTCATCTGGAAAACCCTGCGCCGTTTCCGCCGAATCATTCATCCGGCCCAGTCGTCAGCCATGGCCACGCCTGTCGTTTTCCGGGCTGCTCGGCGTCGTGAACGGTGCGTCACCTTCTTATCGGACTTGCGATGAAAGAAAGGCTTTTGCCTTGGTCCGATTTTCTACTATGACAAATCCGCTTGTTTTAAACGGCCCCTGTCCGCAGGCGCGCCCTCGTTTTCCGGTCTAGAGAAATATGTCGCATAACAGCTTCGGTCATCTTTTTCGCGTTACCACCTGGGGCGAAAGCCATGGGCCCGCTTTGGGCTGCGTGGTGGACGGCTGCCCGCCCGGTATTCGCTTCACGCTTGCCGAGGTGCAGCACTGGATGGACAAGCGCAAGCCCGGCCAGAGCCGCTTCGTCACCCAGCGCCGCGAAGATGACATTGTCAAAGTCCTGTCCGGCGTGATGCTGGATGAGGACGGCGAGACGATGATAACCACCGGCACGCCGATCTCCATGCTGATCGAAAATACCGACCAGCGTTCCAAGGATTACGGCGAGATTGCCCGCAGCTTCCGTCCCGGCCATGCCGACTTCACCTATGATCTGAAATACGGCATTCGCGACTATCGCGGCGGCGGACGCTCTTCCGCCCGCGAGACGGCGGCGCGTGTTGCCGCAGGCGCAATCGCCCGCAAGGTAGTACCGAGCCTCAATGTGCGCGGTGCGCTGGTGCAGATCGGCAAACACAAGATCAACCGCGACAATTGGGATTGGAACCAGGTCGATCAGAACCCGTTCTTCTGCCCCGATCCGGCGATGGTGCCGGTGTGGGAAGAATATCTTGACGGCATCCGCAAGGCGGGATCGTCGATCGGCGCGGTCGTCGAAGTCGTGGCGGAAGGTGTTCCGGCCGGCATCGGCGCGCCGATCTACGCCAAGCTCGATCAGGATATTGCCTCCAGCCTGATGTCGATCAACGCCGTCAAGGGCGTGGAGATTGGCGAGGGATTTGCCTCGGCCGAGCTTTCCGGCGAGGAGAATGCCGACGAGATGCGCATGGGTAATGACGGCAAACCGATTTTCCTGTCGAACCATGCCGGCGGCATTCTGGGCGGCATCGCGACTGGCGAGCCCGTCATCGCCCGCTTCGCCATCAAGCCCACCTCCTCCATTCTGACGGAGCGCCAGTCCATCGACACCGACGGCCGCAATGTGGATGTGCGTACCAAGGGCCGCCACGACCCCTGCGTTGGCATCCGCGCCGTGCCGATCGGCGAGGCGATGGTGGCCTGCACCGTTGCCGACCATTATTTGAGAGATCGTGGCCAGACCGGCCGGTTGAAGTGAGGTAAATCCGAAATGGCCTATGATCAGAAACGTGTCGTCGACGCTATCCGCGCTTTTGAAGCTGGCGAGATCGTTGTCGTGACCGACGACGACGACCGTGAAAACGAAGGCGATCTGATTATTTCGGCGGTTCATTGCACGCCGGAAAAAATGGCGCTGATCGTGCGCCACACATCCGGCATCGTTTGCGCGCCCATGCCGCGTGACGAGGCAAAGAGGCTGAACCTCAACGCCATGGTGGCGGAAAACGACAGCGCCCACACGACCGCCTTCACCGTCAGCGTCGACTTCAAGCATGGCACGACGACCGGTATCTCCGCGGATGACCGCACCTTGACGGTGCGCAATCTCGCCAACCCGAATGTCGGCGCGTCGGATTTCACCCGGCCAGGCCATATCTTCCCGCTGATTTCCCGCGAAGGCGGCGTGCTGATGCGTTCCGGCCATACCGAAGCGGCCGTCGATCTCTGCCGGCTCGCTGGCCTGCCGCCCATCGGCGTTATCAGCGAGCTGGTCAATGACGATGGCACCGTGATGCGCGGGCCGCAGGTCCTGGATTTCGCCGAAAAACATGGCATGAAGCATGTTTCGGTCGCCGATCTGATCGCCTATCGCCAGCGCAAGGAAACGCTGGTGGAGATGGAATCCTCCTTCACCATCGAAACGCCGTTCGGGCCGGCCAAGGCGCATACCTATTCCCTGCCCTGGGACCGGATGCAGCATATGGCGGTGATTTTCGGCGATATCCGCGATGGCGTCGATATTCCCGTCCGCCTGCACCCTGAAAACGTTGCTGACGACGTGTTCGGCGACCGGCAGCCGGTGCAGCACTATATGCAGAAGATCGCCGAAGAAGGCCGCGGCGTCATCGTCTATCTGCGCGAAGGGTCTGTCGGCGTCGGCCAGGTGGACGGACGGCGCAAGGTGCGTGATCCCGACGAGGCGCACGCACAGGCCCGCTCCCGCGAAAATGAGTGGCTGGAAATCGGCCTCGGCGCGCAGATTCTCAAAGACCTCGGCATCAGCTCGATCAAGCTGATGACGACCCGCGAGCGCCATTATGTCGGGCTGGAAGGCTTCGGGATCAAGATTTCGGCAACGGATATCGGGTGATCTAGGGACGTCGCGAGGGCGCTTCGATTTGGCGTCCTCTCCGCCCGTCCGGCGTCATCCTCGGTCTTGTGCCGAGGATCTGCAAACGCATCCTATACATTGTCCGTTGCAGATGCTCGGGACGGGCCCGAGCATGACGGAAGAAACAGTCGCCGCTCAAGGCGCAATTACACCTCCCGCCACCCCTCCAGATAATTCACACTCTCCACCCCCGTAAACTTCGCAAGCCGCGACAATTCCGCGTCTAGTTTCTCGAGCCTTCCCGTTGAGGCGCGCACGCCCGGTTCCAGCCACAGGCGGCGCACATCCAGCGTGCTGCGCTTGCGGTCTGCCTTCATGTCGATACGGCCGATCAGCCGGTCGCCTTCCAGAAGCGGGAAGACGTAATAGCCATATTGCCGTTTCGGCTCGGGTACGAAGACCTCGATACGGTAATAGAAGCCAAACAGCCGCTCCGTGCGGTTGCGGTCGCGCAACAGCGGATCGAAGGGGCTCAGCACACGGACGCGGGACGACGGTTCCGGCAGGTTGGCGACATCGGCGCTGAAATCCGCAAAGGCATAGGACGGACGGGCAGCACCGCCATCGCTTGCGAGAAGCGAGACCTCACACAGTTCGTCACGGTGGCTCTTGACCCAGTCCCTCGCCTCCTGCGGGGTAACGAGATCGAAAAAGGCGGCGATTTCGCCATGGGTGGCAAAACCCAGCCGGGTGAGCGCCTGCCGGCATGCCCAGTCTACGAATTGCGTATGCTCCACTTCGCTTTCGTGGTGCTCGCCGGGAATGACCCGCTCCGCCAGATCATAGACCTTCTGGAAATTCACGCGGCCGGATATGGCAAGCTTACCGGTGTGCCACAGATATTCGAGTGCGGTCTTGGAAGGATGCCAGTTCCACCAGCCGCCGGACTGATGACCCTCCTCCTTCAACTCACGCGCCAGAACAGGACCCGTGGCGGCGATGCGCTCCAGCGTCTCGGCGAAAGCCGCATCGAACCCCTCACCATGCCATTTGCGCCAGCGCTCCTGAATTATCGGCTCGCGGCGGCGGAAGCGGTGCTTCCAATAGGGGTAAAATTCGGTCGGCACGATGGAGGCATCATGCGTCCAGTGCTCGAACAGCGCGCGGTCCTTTTCCAGCAGTGCTGTCAAATGTTCGCGCCTGTAGGTCTGGTTTCGGGAGAATATTATCTGGTGATGGGCGCGCTCCACCGTGCCGATACTGTCTACCTGCACAAAACCGATATCGGTAATAAGCTGCAGCAGGCCATCCTTGGAAAGCGCCTTTCCGGGCGGAGAGCAAAGCCCCTGCCGCGCCAGAAAAATCCGCCTTGCCGCTTCGTTTGAAACCTTGATCGTCATAAAGCAGAAGGTATGACGGCTTTTTCAGGATTGCAATGTTCTTTTTTTGTTCTTTGTTTCACTTCTGTTGATGACACGATATAGAACCGGAAAGCGATAGAGGGATGCATCAGTCTTGGAAATCCGTTTCGACACCGCAGGCGTCGCCTTCGAGGGCAGGCAGGCTTTACAGCCCGTGTCACTGACATTGACTGAACGGCGTATAGGCGTGATCGGCCTCAACGGCTCGGGCAAGACCACCTTTGCGCGGCTGATCAATGGTCTGACAAAGCCGACGCACGGCAAGGTGTCGGTGAACGGTCTCGACACCGTCGAAGATGCGAGAGCAGTGCTGCAAACGGTCGGCTTCATCTTCCAGAATCCGCAGAACCAGATCATCCTGCCGATCATACGCGACGATGTCGCCTTCGGCCTCAAGCAGCTCGGTATCGGCAAGACAGAGACGGAAACGCGGGTCAAGGCCGTGCTTGCCCGGCTCGGCATCGCTCATCTGGAAGAACGACGCGCGCACGAGCTTTCCGGCGGCGAATTGCAGCTGGCGGCGCTGGCCGCCCTGCTGGTCACTGAACCGCAAATCCTCATTCTCGATGAACCGACCAATCAGCTCGACCTCAAAAACCGCACCATCGTTGAAAAGACAATGGCTGCGCTGTCGCAGGCGCTTGTCGTCATCACCCACGATCTGCCGCTGCTTTCCGGCTTCGATCGCGTACTGGTCTTTCACGAAGGCGAGCTTGTTGCAGACGCCAACCCCGAAGAGGCGGTGGCACGTTATCTGGAGGTTGCGTCGCGATGAAGTCCCTGCATGTCGAAGGCACCGGCTGGCTCTACCGCGTCTCTCCGCGCCTCAAGCTCGTGACGCTGATGGTTTTCAGCATTGCGCTGTTTCTCACCCGCGATCTGCTTTTGCTTGGATGCGCCGTCGTTGTGGCCGCCGCCATTCTGCGCGAGACGCGGCTGCAATTCCGGGAGATTGGCCTGCGGCTACGCCCGGTGATGCTGACCATTCTCCTCGTTGCCGCCTTCAGCTATCTGCTGCTTCCGGTACACGATGCGAGTGTCAATCTTTTGCGGCTGACTGCACTGGCGCTTCTCGCCACCGCCGTCACCATCACCGTCAGCATTTCGCAATTCATGGATGAAATCGCGCTTGCTGCCGCCCCGCTGGAAAGGCTGGGGCTGGTCAAGGCAGCCGATATCGGGCTCGCGGTCGGGCTCGTCGTGCGGTTCGTACCGGAGATCGTCAACCGTTACCATGCCGTGCGCGATGCCCACCGCGCGCGCGGCCTCCCCGTTCGACTGGCCACGATCATCGTGCCGCTCGTGATTATGACGTTGAAGGATGCGGATGCCATTGCCGATGCCATTGACGCGCGCGGTTTCAGAGGCCAAAGCTGACGGCAAAACAACCACCCGGAGTTCCCGAGCCATGACGACCCGCGACCTTGTGCTGATCTCGCTGTTTTCCGCCATCATCATCGCACTCGGACTTTTGCCGCCGATCACGCTTGGTTTCATTCCGGTGCCCATCACCGCGCAGTCGCTCGGCGTCATGCTGGCCGGTGTCGTGCTGGGGGCTAAACGCGGCACGCTCGCGGTTCTCCTGACCATCCTCATCGCCGCCATCGGCCTGCCAGTCCTATCAGGCGGACGCGGCGGCCTTTCCATCTTCACCACGCCGACCACGGGCTTCCTGATCGGCTGGATTGCTGCCGCTTTCGTCACCGGCACGCTCTCGGAAAAACTCGTCAATCGCGGCCAGTCGGCTCTGACGCAGGGTATCGGTTTCTTCATCGCCAGCCTCGCCGGCGGCGTGGTCGTGCTTTATGCCTTCGGCATCTCCTATCTGGCGCTGGTGGTCGGGCTCGGGTTTGAAAAGGCGTTCATGGGTTCGCTCGCCTTCATTCCCGGCGATGCGTTGAAGGCCGTGCTTGCCGCCCTTGCCGGCCGCGCTGTGATGGTCGGTTATCCGCTTTTGCCGCAGCGCGCCTGAGCAGCTTATTTCGGGAGGATTAGAGAATGGCGACCCGTCTTTACGAACATCCGATCTTCCTTGAACACATCACGCCGGAAGGCCATCCCGAGCGGCCGGATCGGCTGCGATCTCTGAACATTGCGCTCGAACATCCGAATTTCGAGCGGCTGGTCCGCAAGCAAGCACCGCAGGCCAACGAGGATGCCGTGCTTCTGGCGCATCCGGAGGAGCATCTGCTGTCCGTCATGCGCCAGATTCCCGAGGAGGATGGCGAGATCAACCGCGTTGAGGCCGACACCTATGTCTCGCCGAAAAGCCTGCAGGCGGCGCTGACCGGTATAGGTGCTGCGATGGCGGCGGTGGACGACGTGTTTGCGGGTGCGGCCGACAACGTCTTCGTCGCGTCCCGCCCGCCCGGCCACCATGCGGAAACCGCAAAGGCCATGGGGTTCTGCCTCTTCAACAATGCGGCAATCGCCGCCCGTCACGCCCAGAAGGTGCACGGCGCAGAGCGCATCGCCATCATCGACTGGGATGTGCATCACGGCAACGGTACGCAGGATATCTTCTGGAACGACACGTCAGTGCTGTTCTGTTCCACCCATCAGATGCCGCTTTACCCGTGGAGCGGCGATAAAAACGAAACCGGCGTGAAGAACAATGTCGTCAACGCGCCACTTTCCCCCAATACCGGCAGCGAGTATTTTCGCGAGGCGTTCAAATCCCGCGTCCTGCCGGCGATTGCCGATTTTTCGCCCGATCTCATCATCATCTCCGCCGGTTTCGATGCCCATCACCGCGATCCGCTGGCGCAGATCAATCTGGTGGGCGAGGATTTCGACTGGGCGACGGGGCGGCTGCTGGAAATGGCGGACAAATACGCCTCGAACCGGGTCGTCAGCCTGCTTGAAGGCGGTTATGATCTGGAAGGGCTGGCGGAATCGGCGGCCATGCATATTTTGAGAATGATGAAGGGTTGAAAATGACGGAAAATGCCAACACAGCCGATGTCAGCGGTTATTCCTTCGAAAAGGCCGTCGCCGAGCTGGAAAGCATTGTCGCACGCCTGGAGCGCGGAGACGTGGCGCTGGACGAGTCGATCGCCATCTACGAGCGCGGCGAAGCCCTGAAAAAACATTGCGAGACGCTTCTGAACGCCGCCGAAAAGCGTATCGAGAAAATCCGTCTCGACCGCGCCGGAAAACCGCAGGGCGTGGAGCCGCTGGACGGGGAATAAACACGTCCTGTTGAACGGGGGCGACACAGCGTTCAACATTACGGCGCTCCCACGTCGTATCGTTCGTGGTAAGCTTGCGTGTAACGATACGAGGAGCTTCGGATGTCCTTCTTTCCCGGCAACGATCCTGTCGCGGGTGATGCTTTCGCCTGCGACGCCATCGAAAACCTCATCATTCCCCGCACCAGCGATATTGGCGGCTTCGCCGTGCGGCGCGCGCTGCCGACGCGGCAGCGGCGTCTTGTCGGCCCGTTCATCTTTTTCGACCGCATGGGACCGGCGATCCTGAAGGCAGGCGAAGCGCTCGACGTCAAGCCGCATCCGCATATCGGGCTTTCCACCGTTACCTATCTGTTTGACGGCGAAATCAAGCATCGCGACAGTCTCGGCACCGAACTGGTCATCCGGCCCGGCGACATCAACCTGATGACGGCGGGGCGCGGCATAGTGCATTCGGAGCGCACGCCGGAAAACCTGCGCGGCCATCCGCTTTCCATGTCCGGCCTGCAGACCTGGCTTGCCCTCCCCGATCATATGGAGGAAATCGCCCCGGCATTTGCCCATACCGCCCGGGAAGACATGCCTCTGATCGATATCAAGGGCGCATCCGGCCGGGTCGTTATCGGTGAATTCGAAGGCCTCACTTCCCCCGTTTCGGCTTTTACCGACACGCTTTACGTTGACCTGACGCTGGAGGCGGGCGTGAAATTTCCCTTCTCCGCCGACCATGAGGAACGGGCGATCTATATTCTTTCCGGCTCTCTGGATGTCGCGGGTGACGTTTTTGCCGCCGACCAGTTGCTCGTCTTCCGGCCCGGCGACGATATCACGTTGCAGAGCTGCAGCGGCGGCTGTCACATCATGATCTTCGGCGGTGCGGCACTCAACCAGCGCCGTTACATCTGGTGGAACTTCGTTTCGTCATCAAAAGAACGCATAGAGCAGGCCAAACAGGAGTGGAGAACCGGACGCTTCGATATCGTTCCCGGCGACGAAGAAGAGTTTGTCCCTTTGCCGGAGGGTTGAAATTCTATAGAAGTGAACGACATGCAGGGCTCAACTGCTGGCTTTCCATATGAAAGACGCACTTGCGCCCGCCGCTGACACGAGAAAAGGCCGAACGATTGACCGGAATGCCACAGACCCCATTGCTTGACCGGGTGAATTTTCCATCCGATCTCAAGGAGATCGACGATCGCGACCTGCCGGAATTGGCAAGGGAGTTGCGCGACGAGATGATCGACGCGGTGTCGAGCACCGGCGGGCATCTGGGTGCCGGTCTGGGCGTGGTGGAGCTGACGATTGCCATCCACAAGGTGTTCAACACGCCGGAAGACCGGTTGATCTTCGATGTCGGCCACCAATGTTATCCGCACAAGATCCTGACCGGCCGTCGCGAGCGCATCCGCACGCTGCGCCAGGAAGGCGGGCTTTCCGGTTTCACGCGTCGGGCCGAGAGCGAATATGACGATTTCGGCGCTGGCCATTCCTCCACCTCCATTTCTGCCGGTCTCGGCATGGCGGTGGCGGCGGGGCTGGATCAGAGCGACCGCAAGGTTATCGCCGTCATCGGTGATGGCTCCATGTCTGCGGGCATGGCGTTTGAGGCGCTCAACAATGCCGGTGCGCTCGACGCGCGGCTGATCGTCATCCTCAACGACAACGACATGTCGATTGCGCCGCCGACGGGCGCGATGAGCGCTTATCTCGCTCGGCTGGCCTCCGGCCGCACCTATATGGGCTTTCGCGATTTTGGCAAGAAACTCACCGCCTATCTCGGCAAGACCATCGATCGCGCCATTACCCGCGCCGTGACCCATGCGCGCGGTTACGTGACAGGTGGCACGCTGTTCGAGGAGCTTGGCTTCTATCACATCGGCCCGATCGACGGTCATTCCTTCGATCACCTGCTGCCGGTGCTGCGCAATGTGCGCGACAACCAGAAAGGCCCTGTTCTCATCCATGTGGTGACGCAGAAGGGCAAGGGTTATGCGCCGGCGGAAGCGGCAGCGGACAAATATCACGGCGTCAACAAGTTCGATGTCATTACCGGCGCGCAGGCGAAAGCCAAGCCGAATGCGCCGAGCTATACCAGCGTGTTTGCCGAAGCGCTTATCCAGGAAGCGACCCTCGACGACAAGATCATCGGCGTCACCGCCGCCATGCCTAATGGTACCGGGCTGGACAAGATGGCCGAGCTTTTCCCGGCCCGCACCTTCGATGTCGGCATTGCCGAGCAGCACGCCGTCACCTTCGCGGCGGGGCTTGCGGCGGATGGCTACAAGCCGTTCTGCGCGCTTTATTCCACCTTCCTGCAACGCGGTTACGACCAGCTGGTGCATGATGTGGCAATCCAGAGCTTGCCCGTGCGCTTCCCCATCGACCGCGCCGGCTTCGTCGGCGCAGACGGACCGACCCATGCTGGCTCGTTCGACACCACATTCCTTGCCACCCTGCCCGGCATGGTGGTTATGGCGGCGTCCGACGAGGCCGAGCTGAAACATATGGTTCGCACAGCCGCAGCCTATGATGAAGGCCCGATTTCCTTCCGTTATCCGCGCGGCGAAGGCGTGGGCGTCGAGATGCCCGCACGCGGCCAGATTCTTGAGATCGGCAAGGGCCGCATCATCAAGGAGGGTACCAAGGTCGCACTCCTTTCCTTCGGCACACGCCTTGCCGAATGCCTGGCGGCTGCCGAAGACCTCGATGCCGCCGGACTTTCGACGACCGTTGCCGATGCGCGCTTCGCCAAGCCGCTCGACCTCGACCTCATCCGCCAGCTTGCGGCCCATCACGAAGTGCTGGTGACGATCGAGGAAGGCTCCGTCGGCGGTTTCGGTGCACATGTGCTGCATTTCATGGCAAGCGCAGGATTGCTAGACCATGGCCCGAAGGTTCGGACCCTGACCCTGCCTGACCATTGGGTGGAGCAGGCCAAGCCCGAGACCATGTATGCCAATGCCGGCCTCGACCGCGCCGGCATCGTTTCCACCGTGTTCAACGCACTTGGCCAGCGTCAGGCAGGTGTGGGATTTGCGGGGTAATGGTGTTGTTCAGATCGTAGCGGCGCCGTTCCCAACGAAGGCTGAAACCAACAATATTCCCATATTTTTGCTCGATTGCGGCACGATCACCGATGAGACGGGACCGTCTCATCGAAGCTAAACTGTTGCCTCTTCAAAGCCGAATGGCCGTTTCCTCTTTCGCCGTTTTTATGACGACCATCGTGAAGAAGCGCGCGACATTGTTCTGGTCGCGGAACAGCCTGTCGCACAGGGCATCGAACTCCTCCATGTCGCGCAGGCGCAGCATCAGCACGACATCAGTTGCGCCGGTGACGGCATAGGCATGTGAGACGGCTTCTTCGGCGCTTGCCATGTCCAGAAAGCGGCGCATGTGCTGCTCGCCATGCAACTTCAGTTCCACCGTCACCAGAGCCCTGATCACCCGCCCGGCCTTGGCAGGATTGAGGATCGCGACAATGCGGTCGATCACACCCGATTTGCGCAACCGTTGCAGACGGCGCAGGCAACTGGAGGGCGATAGCCCCACCTCGTCGGCCATATCCACATTCGTGCGCGACGCGTCGCCCTGCAAGAGGTTCAAGAGTTTCCGGTCGATCCTATCCATTTCCGAACCATATCGTCCGACAGTGAATTTGCAATAAAATTGCATAAAAACGCAATCTTTGACCGCAAATGCGAACCGGCTCGGGCTAGTGGATTGGAACAACCTTGAAGGAGAGTCTCGGATGCCATTCCTGATGCCCGTCTGGCGCAAGACGCTGGAAACGCTAGAAATTTATTGGGTGCTCGTCCGGATCACGGTTCCAATCGCTATCCTGACCGAGATATTATCGAGGATGGGCGCGATCGAGGCGGTTGCTCCTGCCTTTGCGCCGGTCATGAACCTGATCGGGCTTCCGCCAGAGCTGGGTCTGGCGTGGTTGACGGGAATGCTGGTGGGAATATGGGGCGCGGTGCCGTTGGTTTTCACGCTCGTTCCCGTATCTTCACTTGATGTGGCGGATATAACGGTTTTTTCGGCCCTCATTCTGTTCGCACACGGCCTGCCCATCGAACAGAAGATCATTGAAAAGGCTGGCCCCGGAATAGTCGCTACGACGCTGCTGCGCATCGCTGGCGGATTGCTTTATGCGTTTCTGCTACATCATCTTCTGGAGGCGACGGGGTGGCTTTCGGCTCCGGTAAACCCCGCCTGGAGCGCCATGAGCGCCACACCCGACTGGGTGGATTATTTTTGGGGCCTTGGTGAAACCATGCTCTTCATGCTCGTCATCCTTCTCGCCCTGTCCTTTGGCCTTGAAATCCTGAAGCTGACCGGGCTGATGAAATTGATGATGAAAGCGCTTTCGCCGGTGTTGCGTCTTGCCGGCATTCGCGGCGAGGCCGAACATCTCACCGCAATCGGATTGTTCCTGGGGATTTCCTACGGGGCCGGTCTTCTGATCCGCGAGGCGCGATCGGGAACCATATCGGCGCGTCAGGTCTTTCTGTCATGCGTGTTCATGGGCTTTGCGCATAGCGTGATTGAGGACACCATAGTCGTGATGTCTCTAGGCGCCGATATCTATGGCGTCCTCGCCGGACGGCTCGTTTTCGCCATTGCGGCAACCGCCGTCATTGCTGCCCTGATTCACCGTCTATCCAATAAGGCATTTTTCGCGCGGATGTTCAGGCTACAGGGCACATAGGCGAAGAGGGCCTGCACTTCGGTTGATCGGCCATGGATATTGGGCGTGAGAAAACTTGTCGCAAAAAGGGGACTTCGCAGGCCCCCTTTTTTCATTTCAAGGTCCTGATCGTTCCGTTCAAAACTCCGTCCAGTCCTGATCCTTGGCAGCCGGCGCTTCCGCTTTGCCGCCGAAGGCGCGGGCGAGGCTTTGGCCAAGGGCGCGGGCGGGTGAAGCGACCGGCCTTGCGGTTGTGGAGGCAGGCTTCACTGCGGCTTTTCTGACTGGTGCGGCGGGTGCGGACTGGTAGACAGGCTTCACTGAGGACTGGCGAGGAGCAGAATATCCGCCGGCGCCGGCAACGGCACCGCGAACGCCGCCCACCTTGAACTGGCCGAGCAGGCTATTGAGCGCTTCCGCTTCACGGGCGAGCGAATGGCTGGCAGCGGTCTGCTGCTCAACCATTGCAGCATTCTGCTGCGTGCCCTGATCCATGGTGTTCACGGCCGTGTTGATTTCCTGCAGACCAGTCGCCTGTTCGCGGGCAGCGACGACGATGGCGCTGACATGGGCGTTGATCTCCTCGACTTCTGCCACGATGAGTTCGAGCGCCTTGCCGGTCTCGTCGACGAGGTTGACGCCGTTTTCCACCTGCTGGCTGGAAGCGCCGATCAGCGTCTTGATTTCCTTTGCGGCATTGGCGGAACGCTGGGCGAGTTCACGCACTTCCTGCGCGACGACGGCAAAGCCCTTGCCCGCATCACCCGCACGGGCGGCTTCGACGCCTGCGTTCAGCGCAAGCAGGTTGGTCTGGAAAGCGATATCGTCGATGACGCCGATGATATTGCCGATTTCGCCTGATGATTTTTCGATCTCGCGCATGGCGGCAACCGCCTTGCGGACCACGACGCCGGATTTTTCCGCTCCGCTGCGGGCACGCTGAACCAGATTGCCGGCGTCCTCAGCACCCCTTGCGCTGTCACGCACCGTGGTGGTGACTTCTTCCAGTGCTGCGGCGGTTTCCTCGATGGAAGCAGCCTGCTGTTCGGTGCGGCGCGACAGGTCGTCGGCAGCAGAGAGCATTTCCGAAGCCCCGGCATTGATTGCAGCGGCATTCTCGCCAACTGCGCGCATGGCCTGCTGCAGCTTTTCGACAGCGCTGTTGAAGTCGATACGGATGGGATCGATGTAGGGGGCGAACGGCGTTTCGATACGGTAGGCGAGATCGCCTTCCGCCAGAGCCGCAAGACCCTTGCCAAGCTCGTCACGCGCAAGGGCGTTGGCGGCTTCGTCCTGGGCCTTCTCTTCTTCGTTGCGGCGGCGCTCGGTCTCGGTTGCGGAGCGCATGCGCTCGGTTTCGCCGGCAAGGCGGGATTTTTCCAGCCCGGCTTCCTTGAAGACGAGAACGGCTTTCGCCATTTTGCCGACTTCATCCTTGCGGTCGAGAGCCGGAACTTCCGTGGTCATATCGCCGTCGGCAAGCCTGCTCATAGCCGCCGTCATACCGACGATCGGCGTGACGATGGAGCGCGACAGCGCCCAGATGAGGGCCACAGCAAGAAGACCGGCAACCGCGCCGCCACCCAGAAGTGCGAGCTTGAGGTTGAGTGCGGCAGCATCCTGCTGTGCGGCGTAGCTTGCCGACAAGCCATTCAGCTGGTCCTTGATCTTGGCGGCGGAGGCGCGGAAACCGTCGAGCTGACCCTTGGCCTGATTGCGACCGATCTCGATGATTTCGGAAATCGGTGCTTCGGTCGTCTTGCGGGCGGCAAGCTGCGGTTCCGCCAGTTCCTTGAAGAACACGGTGGCGGATGCCTGCATGTCATCGATGGATTTCAGAATGTCCGGCTGGCCGGCGGCAAGCGCACGGGCTTCACCAAGCTTCTTCAGCATCAGATCGCGCTGGGCGAAAACATCGTTGTAGGTGCTGTCGCTGCGAAACAGCAGAAAGCCGCGCTGGTTGACGGCCTGTTCCAGCATTGCGGCCGTCGCACCGTCAACCGCATGCAGGATTTTGTTGGCCTTGTTGTTCTGGACCGTGACGTGCTCGCTCCCCAGCGTCTGCCAGAAGACCACCGCCGAGGCGAGCAGGCAAACGCCCATCAAGACGCAGAAGGTGACAATGAGCTTAATGTTGATGGGGAAATTTTTTAGCGACATCGCAAACTCTCTCGGCGACCTGATGCCACGGAGCAAGCGTCTGCGCTGCAACGGTCGCAATTTTGGGAATGGGAGGAGATGCCGTCATGGCAGGTTCCGACTGGCCGCACGGGCCTTGCAGACAAAGTGCAATACAAGCCTTTATATTGGATTAATCGCATATGCTGTTTAACGACCACGAAACGACCCTGCGCTGCGGCAAATGGTGCCGTTGCGAAGCCTTGCGCGCGATAAATCGCTTGCATCTGCGGGGTTTGGCGGTCATTGACACGGGACCATGTCCAAAACACCTGAAAATGAACGGCTTGACCAGCTTCTTGTTTCGCTCGGCCACTTTGCCAGCCGCTCGCGTGCGCGCGATGCGATTGCGCGCGGCACCGTGAGCGTCAACGGGAAAACGGCCACAAAGCCCAGCCAAACCGTTGCCGGAAACGTTAAGATCGCCATTACCGATCCGGCGCAGGCCTATGTTTCCCGCGCCGCCCTCAAGCTCACCGCCGCGCTCGATCACTTCGGGCTCGATCCGAAGGGCCATGAATGCCTCGACGTCGGCGCCTCCACCGGCGGCTTCACCGAGGTATTGCTTCATCGCGGCGCAAAACACGTCACCTCCATCGATGTCGGCCACGGGCAGATGCATCCACGGATCGAGAACGATCCGCGCGTGACCAATCTGGAAGGGCTGAATGCGCGCTTCCTGACAACCGACGACATTGATGACCGGTCCGTGGACTTCATCGTCTCCGACGTGTCCTTCATCTCCATAAAGCTCGCCCTTGCCCCGGCACTCGCACTTGCCGCCTCCGGCGCGCAAGCGGTTCTGCTGGTCAAGCCGCAATTCGAGGCAGGCCGTGATGCCATCAGCAAGGCAGGGCTGTTGAAAGAGCCGGAAACGGCGCCTGCCGTTGCTGCCGAACTGGAACGCTGGCTCGTTGAAGACATGGGCTGGAAGAGCCTCGGTCTCATCCCCTCGCCGATTTCCGGCGGCGATGGCAATATCGAATTTCTTCTCGGAGGCGAAAAGCCATGAGCACGCAGACCGTCAGCATCAAGAGCCTTGGCGCCCAGGGCGACGGCATTGCGCACTGTCCCGACGGCCCGGTCTATGTGCCCTTCGCCCTGCCCGGCGAAACGGTGGCGATCGCCAGGGTCAAGGATACCGGCACCATCATCTCGATTGCGGAAGCCTCCACGGATCGCCGCGAACCCGTGTGCCGCCACTTCGGCCCCGAGGGCGTTAACGGCACCTGCGGCGGCTGTTCGCTGCAGCATTTTGCCGACCAGCCCTACCACGCCTTCAAGCGGGAGCTGGTGGTCTCGGCGCTGAGATCGAAAGGCCTGACGCCGCCAGTAGACGATCTAGTCATCTGTCGCCCCGGCGAGCGCCGCCGCGCGGTGTTTGCTGCCCGCAAGACGGAAAAGGGCCTGCTGCTCGGCTTCAACCAGGCAAACAGCCATCACATCGTCGCCATCGAGGAATGTCCCGTCACCTCGCCCGGTATCGTCGCGCGGCTGGACGCCGTGCGCGCAATCGGCCTTTCCCTTGCGTCGAATGCCGAACCGTTCCGCATGACCGTTCTTGAAACGCTTTCGGGCCTCGACATTTCCGTCGAAGGCATCAAATCCGTCGGCGACAAACAGCGGCGCACATTGACGGAAACGGTGCTGGCAATGCGTGGCATCGCCCGTGTCGCGCTATCAGGCGAAATCCTGATCGAACCGCAAAAGCCGATCATCGAATTCGGCGGCATTCCGGTTTCCCCACCGGCCGGCGGTTTCACGCAGGCAACCAAACAGGCCGAAGACGCCATGGCGGAACTGGTGCTTGCCCATGTTGGCAAATCCAAACGCATCGCCGATCTCTTCTGCGGTTCCGGCACGTTTGCGCTGCGGCTTGCGCGCGTCGGCCGCGTGCATGCGGTTGAGGCAGAGGACAAGCCGCTGAAAGCGCTCGATTTCGCCGCGCGCAACACGCAGGGCCTGAAACCCGTCAGCATAGAAAAGCGTGATCTTTTCCGCCGGCCGTTGATGACGAGCGAAATGAAGAATTACGATGCCGTGGTGTTGGATCCGCCGCGCGCCGGTGCGGAAGTCCAGTGCAAGGAACTTGCGCGCAGCGCGGTGAAGAAAATCGTCGCCGTCAGCTGCAATCCGCTGACGCTTGCGCGCGACCTCGCCATTCTGGTGGAGGGCGGCTATCGCGTCACGCGCGTCACGCCGGTCGACCAGTTCTTGTGGTCGCCGCATGTGGAAGCGGTGGCGACGCTGGAGAAATAATCACCAGGCGGTGTCAACAGTGCCGTTGCCGACCACGCCCGAGCAACGGCAGGCGCCGCCAACGCGGCCCTGTTCGATGGGGCAGACATAGGGCCGACGACGATTGGCGCTGTCCGGTGGAGTGATGACGCAAACAAAACGCGCGCGGCGCTGGCGATCGCGGGAATTGCCGGAGTAATAATTCGGGCTGTCCTCTTGCGTGGACTGCGCCAGAATGACGTTATTGCTCGAACCCGGCAAAGGCACGGTCGCCGCCGCCTCTGCGACAGTCGCAGCGGAGAGGAGGACGGTCAGGGCGAAAACAAAGTGACGCATAGCGGGTGGCCTTCGAAGGATGACGTTGCGTTATCTAACCCCAGCCATATTACCCGGTTCCTTAACCGCAAGGAATTCCTGCCGGAACGCTTAACGCCGCATGAATGCCTCGAAAGCGGCCCGCGCCTCGGCACTCTGCAATTGCGCGGTGAAATGGCGGGCTTCCTCATCGATGCGGGCCAGCACATCTGCCGGATTGCCGCGCACGAGATCGCGGGCAATCTTCAGCGCCTGCTGCGGCTTGGCGGCAAGCCGCGTGGCAAGCGCCAGCGTTTCGCTTTCGACATGTTCCGGCGCCACGACTTTCCAGATCATTCCGGCCTGCAAGGCCTGTTCGGCGGTAAAACCTTCGCCCATGGCCAGCAGGGCAAAGGCGCGCTGATGGCCGATGAGCTTTGGCGCAAGCAGGCTGGACGCGGCTTCCGGCACCAGCGCCAGATCCACAAACGGCGTCTTGAACAGGCTGCGGTTGGAGGCAACGGTCAGATCGCAATGCAGGTTCAGCGTCGTGCCGATGCCGATGGCCAACCCATCGACGCCCGAAACCAGCGGCTTTTCGAAGGTTGCCAGCGCCTTCAGAAGATCGAGCACCGCGAGCTTGCCCTTTGCGCCAGACATGGCGAAGGCAAGAAAATCGGCCATGTCATTGCCGGCGGAAAAGCAGCCTTCCGTACCCAGAAACGCGACGACACGGATATCCGGGTCCGCATTGGCGGCCTTCAGAGCCTCTGCCATGCGCAGATACATTGCATCGGTGATGGCGTTTTTCTTTTCCGGCCGGTTGAAGCGGATGGTCAGAACGTCAGGCGCATGACTGACCCGCTCGACGAGAATATGGTCGTCCGACATGGTTTTCTCCTTAACCCAGCACGGCGCGGGCGGCGGCGAGACTTGCTGCACCGGCAATGACGCGATCCCTAAGCGCTGCCGTTTCCGCCAGCAGGTTTTCCGCCGCAAACCGGCAGAGCGATGCGCGATGCGCTCCCCTGCCGTCATCCACCTGGGCCAGGGCGCCCTTGGCAAGATAAGCTCCGGTGAGCGCCAGCCCGAAGAGGCGCTGATAGGGCGTGGCACCGGCGAGCGCGGTTTCGGTTTCGCCCGCTTTCAGGCGTTCCAGCAACCAGTCAGTCGCCGTTTCGAGATCGGTGAGACTCGTTTCGAGATAACGGGCAGTCTCGCCGAGATCGCTGCGGTTCGAGGCAGCCGTTCGGGCGACGATTTCACGCAGTTCTGCGATGAAACCGCGCACCTGTGCGCCATCGGAAAGCGGCAGCTTGCGCACCACCAGGTCGATCGCCTGAATGCCGTTGGTGCCTTCGTAGATCGGCGCGATGCGGGCATCGCGCAGGTAACGCGCCGCACCGGTTTCCTCGATGAAGCCCATGCCGCCATGCACCTGAATGCCCATGGAAGCGACATCGACACCGGCATCGGTGGAGAAGGACTTGGCGATTGGCGTTAAAAGAGCTGCGCGTTCCTGCCAGTGGGCGCGTTCAGCCACGTCCTCGGCGGCATGCGCCATATCGATGGCGTGGGCGCAGTTGAAGGAGATGGCGCGCGCACCTTGCGTCAGCGCTTTCATCGTCAACAGCGTGCGGGCGATATCGGGATGCTCGATGATCGGGCTCATGCCGGAACCCTGCCAGCCGGGCGCCTTGCCCTGCGTGCGTTCCCTGGCGTATTCGATTGCCTTCTGTGTCGCCGCCTCGCAGATCGCCACGCCCTGCATGCCAACGGCAAGGCGGGCGTTGTTCATCATGGTGAACATGCAGGCGAGACCCTTGTTCTCCTCGCCGATCAGCCAGCCCAAGGCACCCTTCTCTTCGCCAAACTTTCCGTCCCCGAAGATCATCGTGCAGGTGGGCGAACCGTGAATGCCGAGCTTGTGCTCCAGCGAATGGCAGAAGACGTCGTTGCGGCTGCCCGGCTTGCCATCGTCTTCGGGCAGGAATTTCGGCACGAGGAACAGCGAAATTCCGCGCGTGCCGGCCGGCGCATCCGGCAGGCGGGCAAGAACGAGGTGGATGATATTGTCCGCGGCGTCATGTTCGCCCCAGGTGATAAAAATCTTCTGCCCGAAAATGCGGTAGGTGCCGTCACCATTACGCTCGGCACGGGTTTTCAGCACGCCAAGGTCCGATCCCGCATGCGGTTCGGTGAGGTTCATCGTGCCGGTCCATTCGCCGGAGACGAGTTTGGGAAGGTACAGGCGCTTCAGGTCGTTGCTACCGTGGGCAACGAGAGCTTCCACCGCGCCCATGGTGAGCGTCGGCGCAAGCGCGAAAGCCATGGAACCGGAATTCCACATTTCGAGTGCGGCGACATTCAGCATATGCGGCAGGTTCTGGCCGCCGAATTCTTCCGGTGCGGTGAGGCTGTTCCAGCCGGCCTCAGCCCAGCGCCGGTAAAGATCGGCCCAGCCGTCCGGCGTTGAGACCTTGCCGTCGCTCAGCCGCGCGCCCTGGCGGTCGCCTATATCGGCAAGCGGCGCGACCTGCTCGGTGGCGAAACGGCCGGCCTCCTGTAATATGGCATCGACCACATCTTCACCGAGGTCTCCCAGAGCACCCCTGGACAACGCGTCTTGCAGACCCGCCACATGTTTGAGTGTAAAGGCGATATCATCCACCGGCGCGGTATACATGCTGCCTCCTCCCGAAGCTCTTGCCTATCGTGCTGTTGCTTTCGGGCTAAATGATTTTTACGTAAACGTCAATTTGAAAATTCCCGCCTTTTCAGCGGGATTGTTATAAAACTGTCATATGAATTTGCTCAGCATGCGCTGACAGGTGCCGTGCCTCCGCTGCCGCTTCCGTCTTGGGGCGACGGACGCCTCCCCTCCCTTCCCGCCGGTCAGGACTGCCACGATGGATCTCATAACACCCGCTATCCCCGGCCTTGTCTGGGCCTATCAATTCCATCCCGGAACGGCGCCGTGCAGGCGGCTTGCGCCCGATGCGGGCTTTGGCGAGATGGCGCAATGCGAGGGCTTCTTCTGGCTGCACCTCAATCTCGCGGATCAGCGGGTGGCGGGCTTTCTCGAAACGATCGACGGTCTCGATCCGGCAGCGCTGGCAAGCCTCACCACCCATGAAACCCATCCATCCATCACGGTGGATGAAAAGTCACTTTATGGGACGCTGGTCGATTTCCAGCGCGAGTTCGATCAGGAAACGCGTGATTTCGGTTGGCTGCATTTCGCGGTCAGCGACCGTTTCATCATCACCACCCGCCTGCAACCGTTGCGCTCAGTGGACCGGCTGAAAGCGGCAGTCGACAAGAATTCCAACCGCTACCTCACGCCGGCCCATGTCTTCGAAGGCCTCGTCGCGGAATTCCAGCGTTCGCTGATCAGCCTGGTGATGGAAACGACCGAAGAGCTGAACGCCATCGAGGACCTGGTCTATGACAGCGAAAACCGCGACGAGCGGCGGCGTCTTGCGCCGCTCAGGCGCACGGTCGTTCGCCTCCACCGGCATCTGCGCACGGTGCTCACCCTGATGCGGCGGGCGTCTGCCGCCGATGAGGACGAGATGCCTGACGGTTTCGAGGATGTCGCCTCGCGGCTGATGGGCCGCCTCGAGGCCGTCGATCACGATGTCTATGCCCTTCAGGAACGCGCAAGGCTGCTGCACGAGGAAATCGATTCCAAACTCTCGTCCGAAACCAACCGGCATCTTTATATCCTGTCGCTGATGACGGCATTCCTGCTGCCGCCATCGCTGGTCACCGGCTTCTTCGGCATGAACACGGATGAGTTGCCATTTACGGTCGGCACCGGCGGCACGATGGCGGCCAGCATCTTCATCGTGATTTCGGTTATGCTTGCCTGGTACGTGCTGAAGCGGGCGCGCATTCTGTGAAAACAAAAAGCCGCCCGTATCCGGGCGGCTCGTAGTAACTATCAGGCTGGTCAATCCCTACTCCGTCTTGCCGGATCAAGGCCGGATGACGGAGTAGTGCTATCAGCTGTAAGGCGAATAGCAGGGCTGGCGTGGGCCATTGTAGGGCTGGAACGTGTTGCTATAGGCATCGTAGGACCGATACCGGCCATAGCACCAGTTCACATGCGCCTGGCTCATGCCGGCACGACGGACCGGACGATATTCGCGGTATACCGGGCGCGGGCGATATTCCGGAACCGGACGGTAGACTTCCCGCGGCTGCGACAGTGCGCCGCCGATGATCGCGCCCGTCGCAAAGGCTGCGAGCGGGAACCAGTAACCGTCGTGGTGACGATAACCCGGGCGGTAGTCGCGATAACCGCGATGGCCGCCGTACCAGCCGCGGCGTTCGCCGCCCCAGCCGCCACGATTGTCACGATCGCGCCAGTATTGCACATTGACGATATTCTTGCTGGCATCGTTACCCAGGGTCTCGACACTCTTCGGCGCCATCAGCAATGGCATTGCCTCAGCGGGAACAATCGCTCCTGCAACCACGATTGCAGAAAGACCGACAGCCAGGATATTCTTCACATAGCTTCTCATCTGACTTCCTCCATTCACGACGGTCGACAGGCCGTTGCACGTGAATAATAACACCTTTTTCTTTTTATCCAGCCAGTTTGTCGGTGCTGGCTGGAACATCACAGGTTGCAGGCTAGGCGCTTTCGCCTGAACCCAGCATTAACGGCGTTGTCACGCTTCGGTTACCGAAACTCGCCACCTGAAAGCAAAAGCCCGGATCAGACCCGGGCTTTCGAAAGGCGTGCTTAACGGCTGTAGGGAGATACGCATACGCGACGCGGACCGCTGTTTGGCTGGTAGCTGTTATCGTAAGCGCGGTACGAGCGCCAACGGTTCTGGCACCACGAAACATGACTGCCGCCATAAGCCGGTCTCGGCTGCGCCATGGCACCGCCAATGATTGCGCCAGTGGCGAAGGCCGCCAGCGGGAACCACATTCCGTTGTGATAGCGGTAGCCCGGACGGCGGTCGCGATAGCCACGATGGCCGTTATAATATCCGTCCCGCGACGGGCGCGGACGATACATACGGTCGCCGTATCTGCGGTCACCTCTGCGGTCCCATTCACGGTACTGCACCGGCACTACATTCTCGGTTGAGATTGCCGGCTTCGCCATCGGAACAGGCGCCTGGAACGCCTGCGACGGCGTGAAGCTTGTCAGGAACAGGACAACCGCCGTAGCGACGCTCGTCGTGCGGAAATTCATCATGATCTTTCCTCCGTTTGCTGTAGCGCGTTGAACCGCGCTTTCTAACTACTCGGTCTTGTCGGAGGTAGGGGCAGCCCCATTGAAACACCCGAAAAGAATTCGATGACGTGCAAACGAGTTTTAAGACCTTTGGTTCCGGTTCAAAAATAGATTCCCGCATAAGACGCAGGATTTCGTGCGCTCAGGCTTCCACCTTCACGTCGGTCAACGGCCGCGAGCAGCAGGCGAGAATATAGCCTTCATCGATTTCGTCATCGAGAATGCCGCCATTGTGGTTCATCTCCACCTCGCCGGAGAGCTTCAGCACCCGGCAGGTGCCGCAAATTCCCGATTCGCAGGCGGCACCGATGCGCACACCGGCGGCGCGCGCCGTCATCAGAACGGTCTGGCCGGGCTGGCACGGTACTTCCTTGCCGGAAAGCGTGAACCCCACCATCGAGAGTGCTTCGCCATCCGCCACGGTGTGAATACTCTCGCCCACAGCAACCGGGGCGGCTGGCGAAAAGCTTTCCTGGTGGTAACGGCTCATGTCGAAGCCGGAAGCATCCAGCATGGAGCGGATGGCGGCCATGAAAGGCTCCGGTCCGCAACAGAACACCGTGCGATCCATGAAATCAGGCGACAGAAGCGCGATCTTGGCCTTGTCGACCATGCCCTTCAAGCCGGACCAGAGATCAGTGCGGCCGCAATTTTCCACGATGAAACCGAGCGACAGTTTCGGCATGAAGCGGGCAAGATATTCCAGCTCGTGACGAAACACGATATCGGATGGCGAGCGCGAGCAATTGATGAAGGCGATGTCGCTTTGCGGCGCACGGTCGCTCATGTCGCGCACCATCGACATCATCGGCGTCACGCCGGAGCCGGCCGAGATGAAAAGATATTTGTCGCCGGGATGCCGGACATAAGAGAAATCGCCGAGGGGGCCGAGTGCCCGGATTTTCATGCCGGGCTTCAGATTGTCGAACATCCAGCGCGTGCCGATGCTGGTGGCCTGCGCCTTGACCGTGACCGACAGCGCATAGGGCCGCGACGGGCTGGAGGACAATGTGTAGGTGCGGTAGAGCGGCTCCTTGCCTACCGGCAATTCCAGCGTCACGAACTGGCCCGGCAGATAACGGAACCAGTTCTGATCTTCCGACCGGAACAGGAATGTCATCACGTCAGGCGTCTCGGGCGTCACCGAAATGCATTCCAGCAGGTGGAGCTTGTCGCTCCACGGCTTCATCTCGTCTATGTGCTTGTAGGTCACAGCCATATTCATCTTCGCGTTACGCTACTGCCGAAAGGCGGGCCTTGTCGCCCGACAGCCGGTCAACCATGAAATCGGCATACCAGTTGACGAACTGCATCACGCCGCCCTCGTCTTCCATGGAATAGGGGCCGGGCTGGTAAGCGGGCGAACGGATGCCGAAGGCGTTTTCCTCGACGATGCGGCGGTCCTGATCGTTCGTTTCGTTCCAGACGTGCGTGAGATCCTCTAGATCGTAATCCACGCCTTCAACCGCATCCTTGTTCACCAGCCATTTGGTGGTGACCATGGTCTCATTGGCGTTGAGCGGCAGCACACGGAAGGAAATGGTGTGGTCGCCGAGGAAGTGGTTCCAGGTCGTCGGATAATGGAACAGAAGCAGCGCGCCGATATGGCTGATGCTGACATCATCGGAAAGCGGCCGGCGCACGGCGCGTTTTCCCGACATTGTGTAGCTTTCCGCCTCGCCGATCAGCGGCATGCGCGCAACACGGAACTGGCCTTTCGGATCGATCTTGAAGCGGCTCGGCAGGCCGGCAGCCTCGCAGCGTGCCCAGTGGCCACCGATCTCGGGATCGCTTGCACCACCGTCCGTACCCGTAACGCTCGGGTTTTCAGGATAGGTGCGGCAGAGTTCCGGATGGTTGGCGGCGCAATGGTAGCACTCGCGGTTGTTTTCCCAGACGAGCTTCCAGTTACCCTTTTCGATGATCGTGCTTTCATGCGCAACCTTGGCTTCCCAGATGCGATGCGGCGCCATGTAGCTTTCGACCTCGGCGCGCATCGGCGCGAAATCGGCGGGCTGGTCTGCCAGGCAGATGAAGACGTAACCGGCAACGGTTTCGCAGTGGACCGGCTTCAGGCCGAATTCAGCCTTGTCGAAATCATCGCCCATATGGCGGGCAAACAGCAGCTTGCCGTCCAGATCATAAGTCCACTGGTGATAGGGACAGACGAGGCGTGCGGACTGGCCCTTATGAGAAGAGCAGACGCGGGAACCGCGATGGCGACAGGAATTATGGAGGGCGCGAATCTGTCCGTCGCGACCGCGAATGATGACGACGGAATAGGCGCCGACCTGAACGGTGATGTAGTTACCGGCCTTCGGCACTTCGCAATCATGGCCGACAAACAGCCAGTCGCGGTACCAGATGGTTTCCATGTCCAGATTGAAATAATCCGGGTCCGTGTAGAAAGACTGTTCCAGGCTGAAGCCTTCGCGGCGGTTCTTCAGCTGACGCAGTACGGTATCACGTAATTCCATGGCCAAATCCTCGATCAAACCGCCCTGCCCCACACCATTTATCGGACTGCGGAAGTATGATCCCATCTAAACATCAGCGTTCATTTGCGGCAGCGCAGACAGCGACATCGGCTTCCGCATTGGCGACAAATTGCGACATGCGCCAATGGCCGTTGCACGCCATTCCGCTGCGAAATCCGGCAGCTATTCCCCGCCGGAAACCACGTCGCAATATGACGCATGATGTCGCGCGGCTCCCTCTCTACCCGTTAAAAAACGGGGGTTGTGGCGCAACGGAGTTTTAACATGCCCTAAACTATATTGCCTGATCGACAACAACGAGGGCGTTCCGGGTGGAGAAGGCGACACGCATACGTTATTTCGATGCCGGCAAACATTCGGTCACGCCGATACGTTCAAAGACCGCGCATTCGGATTTCCTGCGAACCGGGCGCATCAGCCGCTACGAAGAACGCTGGCTGCCGAGGGAACGCGTCTATTACAGCCATGACGAAGTGGCGGCGATGACAGGGCGTAAGCTCGAGGCTGCTGCCGATGCCACCCATAGCCGTCTCAATGGCTTCCACCAGTCCATCCGTTTTCCCAAGATGGTTTTCCACCATCTGCTGGATGAGCGGCCGCATCTCGGCTATTGCCATGTCACGGCAGCGAAAACCAGTTTCGACGCCGAGCGCCATGTGCTCTGGTCGTTCTATTTCGCGAATTTCTTCGCCGAGTTGAGCGGGACCGAGAACTTCTTCGAAAACATCGATGCGCGCTATTCGCGGATGTATTTCGCAGTCGCCATCAACGCGCTTCCCAACAAGAATATCGCTATCGATACCTCCTTTCATCGCGGCGGCCTGCTGTTCCAGACCCACGACCCGCGCGTAGCGCTCAAAAACGTGCTTATGCTCGGCGCCCGCTCGGACGAGATGCGCAAGATCATCAAGGCAATATAAAAGCCACGATAGCGCTTTCCATAAGGCCCTGAAATACGCTATTGACGCCCTGAAAGGCAGCATCATGGCGCGTCATATCGATATCGAAAACGAGCGGGAAACCGCCTTGCAGGCGGCCGTCGAGGAGCTTTCCCGCGGCCAGCCAATCGCCCTGCCCACGGAAACCGTCTACGGCCTTGCTGCGGACGCCACCGATGCGGCGGCCATTACCCGCATTTACGAAACGAAAGGCAGGCCGCAGTTCAATCCGCTGATCTGCCATATGGCCGATATCGCCATGGCCGAACGTTATGCGGTTTTCGATGCCGTGTCGCGACGCCTTGCGGAAGCCTTCTGGCCCGGCCCGCTGACGCTGGTTCTGCCTCTGAAACCCTCAAGCGGCATTCACTCACTGGCAACGGCGGGGCTCGATACCGTCGGCATTCGCGTGCCGCAGGGTTTCGCCGGTGATCTGATCCGCCGGTTCGACAAACCTCTTGCTGCGCCCAGTGCCAATAGTTCCGGCAAGATCAGCCCCACCAGTGCGGCCCATGTCGAGGCCGATCTCGGGAACAGGATCAACCTCATTCTTGATGGCGGTGCTGCCTCCGTCGGTGTCGAATCCACCATCGTCAAGGTGGAAGACGACGGGCGGGTGCGGCTGCTTCGTCCCGGCGGCGTCGTCACCGAGGAGATCGAGCGCATCACCGGCACCCAGCTCGAACGGCCGGAAAAGGCATCAGCCGCCATCGAGGCACCCGGAATGCTCGCCTCGCATTATGCGCCCGGTGCAGCCGTTCGCCTCGACGCGACGTCCGTTTCTTCCGGCGAGGCACTGATCCGGTTCGGCGGCATCGCGGTTGAGGGACAAGAGATCGCCCGTACCGTTCTCGACCTCAGCCCTTCCGGCGATCTTGCCGAGGCGGCCGCCAATCTGTTCGATTATCTCAAAGCAGCAGATGCGAGTGGTGCCGCGACAATCGCGGTCACAACCATTCCCGCCCACGGTCTTGGAGAGGCGATCAATGACCGCCTTTCCCGCGCCGCCGCGCCGCGAGGCTGACGGTACTTCACCATTTCGCCCACCGTTTCAAATGACAGCGAGACGCCAATGACAATCGCCGCTCCCTCCTCCGACATCCTCGACCGCTTCACTGCCATTGTCGGCGAAAAGAACGCGGTACGCGACGCTGCGGAAATGGCGCCGCGTCTCGTGGAAAATCGCGGGCTTTACCATGGTGCGTCACCGCTGCTGCTCAAGCCCGGCACTGTCGAGGAGGTTGCAGCCATCCTGAAGCTCGCCAGCGAGACCGGCACGCCCATCGTGCCGCAGACCGGCAATACCGGCCTCGTGGGTGGCCAGACGCCGCGTGCTGACGGAACCGACATCATCCTCTCGCTCGAGCGAATGAACCGCATCCGCGACATCGATCCGGTCGCCAACACCATCGTTGCGGATGCCGGCTGCATTCTCGACGACATTCACAAGGCCGCATCGACCGTGGAGCGGATGTTCCCGCTGTCGCTCGGTTCGCAGGGCTCGTGCCGCATCGGCGGCAATCTGGCCACCAATGCCGGCGGCACGGCGGTGCTCGCTTATGGCAATATGCGCCAGCTTTGCCTGGGGCTTGAAGTGGTGCTGCCGACAGGTGAAATCTGGGACGGGCTTCGCCGGCTGAAAAAGGACAATACGGGTTACGATCTGCGCGATCTCTTCATCGGTTCGGAAGGCACGCTCGGCATTATCACCGGTGCGGTGCTGAAGCTTTTCCCCGTGCCGCTCGGCCATCAGGTGGGTTTTGCCGGTCTTCGATCCACCGACGATGCGTTGAAGCTGTTCGAAATGGCCTCCAACCTCTGCGGCACGGCGTTGACCGGCTTTGAGCTCATGCCGCGCATCGGCGTGGAATTCACCGCCAAACATATTCCCGGCGTGCGCGATCCGCTACAAACGCCGCATGATTGGTACGCGCTCATCGATATCTCCACCTCCGATTCGGCTGAGACGGCTGAAACGATGATGCAATCGCTGCTGGAGCGCGGTTTTTCGGCCGGGCTGGTCGAGGATGCGGTGATCGCTTCATCGGAAGCGCAGCGTCAGGCGCTCTGGCATATGCGCGAAAGCATGTCGGATGCGCAAAAGCCCGAAGGCGGGTCGATCAAGCACGACGTTTCCGTTCCGGTGTCGAAGATACCGGAATTCATGGCAACGGCGGAAAAGGCCGTTCTTGCCGCCATTCCCGGCGCCCGCGTCTGCGCCTTCGGCCATCTGGGCGATGGCAACATCCACTACAATATTTCCCAGCCGGTTGGTGCGGACAAAGCTGAATTCATCGGTCGCTGGCGGGATATGAACGAGATCGTGCACGGCATCGTGCTGTCGCTCGGCGGCTCTATTTCGGCCGAACATGGCATCGGCCAGCTGAAGCGCGACGAGCTGGCCGCGATCCGGCCCGGCATTGAAATGGACCTGATGCGGCGCATCAAACACGCCTTTGACCCTGCCGGCATCATGAACCCCGGCAAGGTGCTCACCGCCCGCTAGGGACAGCAGCTTCATCATCGTTGCAGGTTAGTTGGAAGTTCTCGCCGTCCAGGCGGGAACCAGTTCCGCATTCAGGCGGCGCGGCTTTTGCGCGTGCACGAGCTGTGTCAGGCCCATGCCGGATTTTGCGATCGCCACCGCATGTTTTTTCGGCATCAGGTAGCCGCATTCCAAGGGAGGCCGGCGGCGCACTATCCGGCTGAAAAACGGCCGCTTGTGATACCGGGACGGCGAGAAACGCGCGGGCTCGGCACAGACAGCCACATATTCGAGAATCTCTTCGATCCAGCCGCTCTGCGGACGCGCACCCGGCTCGACCAGCAGGATCCAATGCCCGCGCGCCGAGCGCATGACATCCTCAATATCCCATTGCGCATAAAAACGGCAGCCAGCGGCATCGGCGACGCGCGACGATCCATCGCGCGAACCGTGATCGAGGATCACAACGTCGCTTACCAGCCCTTCCACGGCCCCGGTTACAAGCGCAGACAGCGTATGCGCCAGTTCCGGTTCCTGATCCCGGCATTCCATTATGACTGTCAACATATGCATAGCTCTAACGCATCGCACAATAAATTGCCACTGCACTGGATGTCAGAAAATCCGCGACCGTTCAGGCTTAACTCCAGCCGACTTTCAGGTGGGATTGGCGCGAACGGCACCCCGGTGGCGGGTCGGCCAGCTATCGATTTTGCATTTTTTTGTTCTTGTAATGTTCTCATTTCTGGGGTAGGAATTTAATCATTCGAAGAGGCGATGAAACGCCGGTTCGAGTGGAAACGGTTTAGGGCGTTGGCTTGCCTTGAGAGGCGTGCGGCACCCTGGGAGCATCCAGATGAGAGACCATACGCTTTCGGGGCAGGCTGCCTTCCAGCCGAGCCATACGCCTGACATTGCCAATGCGCTGGCCGATGCGTCGGGCCTGCGCATCGAGATCGACCGTCGTCGCGGGCGTGGCGCCGGACTTAACCCGGGCGGGCGCTTCGAGGCCCTGCAGCGGGAAGTTTTCGACGATGGCTGGCAGACTCTGGAGGAGCTGCCGGAGTTCCGCACCGAAGTGCAGGTGGAAAAGCCGCGCAGCATCATCAGCCGCAACGAATCGCCTGACATCCCTTTCGACCGCTCCATCAATCCCTATCGCGGCTGCGAACATGGCTGCATCTACTGTTTCGCCCGTCCGACGCACAGCTATATGGGGCTTTCTGCCGGGCTGGATTTCGAGGCGAAGCTTTTCGCCAAGCCGGATGCGGCAAAGCTGCTCGAAAGGGAGCTGGCGAAGCCCGGCTACAAGCCGCGCGTCATTGCCATCGGCACCAATACCGACCCCTATCAGCCGATCGAGCGCGAATGGCGCATCATGCGGCAGATACTGGAAGTGCTGGCAAAGGCCGACCATCCCGTCGCCATCGTCACCAAATCGGCCCTGATCAAGCGGGATATCGATATTCTGGCGCCCATGGCCAAGAAAGGTCTCGTCAAGGTTGGTATTTCCGTGACGACGCTGGACCGCAAGCTGGCACGCAGCATGGAACCGCGCGCCGCCACGCCTGAAAAACGGCTGGAAGCCGTCAAGGCGCTGACGGATGCCGGCATTCCCGTGGCGGTGATGATGGCACCCGTCATTCCCGCACTCAACGATCATGAGATCGAACGCATTCTCGAAGCCGGCAAGGCCGCTGGCGCAACGGAGGCCTCCTATGTGCTGCTGCGGCTGCCGCTGGAGGTCAGCCCCCTCTTCCGCGACTGGCTGCTGCGCAACTATCCGGACCGCTACCGGCATGTCATGTCGCTGGTGCGCTCCATGCGCGACGGCAAGGATTACGATGCGGAATTCGGAAAACGCATGAAGGGTGCTGGTCCCTATGCATGGCAGATCGGCAGGCGTTTCGAAATGGCGACGAAACGGCTTGCCCTCATCCGCCGCGGCATTCACCTGCGCGACGATATCTTCGTGCCGCCGGGAGGTGCCGGCGTGCAATTGTCGCTGCTTTGAAAATATGAGGCCCGCTTGGCCGATCGATGGCGCAGTACGATGCGCGCAACGATAACAAGCGGTGCAGACCCATAAAGAGTGGCGGCCCTTTCCTGTTGAAGGGGCCATGCTCTTGACGAAATGCCCGGCGGGTTTTCCCTGGCCCGTCGGACATCACCCCCCGGAACCCGCCGCCTCGCGTGCGATCGTTTTTCCTCCGCCGCCCCGTTGGAGGATCAAAGGTCATGACGACCTAAGGGCACGGTTGGCCACGCCCCTTGACCCGGTTGGCCGCGCCCGTCATCGCCCGCTTCCGGGGGCTTGCAGGAGATCGGGTGTGTGTGCAAGTTTCTGCCGCATGAAACGCCGCACCGCACCCGATTCTCCTGCCCTCTTTGATCTCGCCGATACGGGCCCCGATTTCTCCTTCGAACTCGAAGCGAGGAAGAAGGGGCTTTGGCCCGTGGCCGGCACGGATGAGGCGGGCCGGGGACCTCTCGCGGGACCAGTGGTTGCGGCGGCTGTCATTCTCGATCCCGACAATATTCCTGATGGTCTTGACGATTCCAAGAAACTGACCAAGCTGAAACGGGAAAGCCTGTTTCTGCAAATCATGGAAACATCGATCGTTTCTGTCGCCTCCTCCGGCCCCGGCCTGATCGACACCATGAATATCCTGCGCGCCAGCCTCGACGCCATGCGTCGCGCCGTACTCGGCCTCGAAATCTCCCCAGCCCTCGTGCTGGCAGATGGCCGCGACAAGCCGCCGGGCATCACCTGCGAGTCAAAGGCCGTCATCAAGGGCGATTCCCGCTCCCTCTCAATCGCCGCCGCTTCGATCATCGCCAAGGTGACCCGTGACCGGATGATGGAACGGGCCGGTGTAGTGCACAGCTCCTATGGTTTCGAAGGCCATGCCGGTTACGGCACACCAGCCCACCTGCGCGCCATAGAAAGCCATGGGCCCTGCCCGCTGCACCGGATGAGTTTCCGGCCACTGAAGCAGGACTGATCGAAATCGACGATCCTGAAGCGGAGAATGCGGGCCTCGCACCGGATTTCAGCGCCCTTCCATGAGGTGACGATCTCCGTCTCCACTGGTAGAATTCTATCTCAATGCATGGACGCGCAGGGCTTTGGGAGAAGAGATTTGGATTTCATGAAACTGCTGAAGTCGCTCGAAGAACTTCTCTACGAGCTGGTTTCATGGCTCCTCTTCTATCCGCTGACAATGTGGCGATCGGTCGTCGCACCGCTCAGCATGATGCGCTACGCCGACAGCGAACTCGCGGATCGGCTTGAGGACCAGTATGACGACACACTGAGTCCGCCCCTCTTCCTCCTGATCACTCTGCTATTTTCGCAGGGTCTCTCCGCCTCCCTTCCGACCATTTACGATCCCACATTGGCCGCCCGGGAGCTTGGTTCGGGTTCGAACCTGCTCATAGCGCGTGGTGTTATATTCGGGATTTATCCGCTGTGTATGGCCGTCACGCTTCTGCGGTGGAAACGGGTAAGGATCACCCGAAACTCCCTGCGTCCGCCGTTCTTCAGCCAATGTTACGTGGCTGCGCCGTTTACATTTGTCCTGGTTCTGGGTTTCGATTTTGCATCCATGCCTCTGGAACATGGCCTTACGTTCGGGCTCGCCATTATCGCGCTCGCCACGATCTGGTATGCGCAGGCACAGATACGATGGCTGATGCAGGATCTCGGCTTGGGTATCGCGAAAGCAGGCCTGGCTTTCAGTGGCGCATTTCTGGTTGCCACAGCAGCAGCTTTTGTACTGGCGGTACTGATCGCGCTCGAGGCCAAGACAATCTATCCCGCGATTACTTAGCAAGCCTCGATAAACCGGCAGCCACGAATTGCCGGCCAGCATCCAGTCTTCAAAGACGATGCTTTTTCTCCAAAGGCCGACAGACATCGATATCGACACTCTGCAAGCCGGTGCTACAAGTGTGCACCCGCGAGCTTGCCAAGACCGCCCCCGGTTGAGGCATAAAACAAAAAACCCCTCGCGGCGGGAGCCGGAGGGGTTTTGAATAGTCCGAGATGAACTTAGTTCAGCTTCGACTTCACTTCGCCAATGGTGTTGGCGAAAAGTTTGGCCTTTGCGGCAGCGGTGGTCTTTTCGGCAATGAGCTTCTCGGAAGCTGCAATGGCGATATCCACGGCGGCGGCACGAACGGCGCCGATGGCGTCTTCTTCGGCCTGCTTGATCTTCTGTTCCGACAGGGCCGTGCGGCGGACGACGAATTCTTCCGTCTTCTGCTTGGCTTCGGCGGTCAGGGCGGCCGCTTCGCGTTCGGCAGCGGCAACGATGCCGGCTGCTTCAGCTTCGGCTTCCTTGCGCTTGCGCTGGTATTCGGCCAGCAGGTGCTGTGCCTCTTCGCGCAGACGCTTGGCTTCGGCCAGCTCGTCCTGAATGTTCTGCGCGCGCTCGTCCAGAGACTTGGAGAGCATGCCCGGAACCTTGAGATAGGCGATCAGGACGAAGAAAAGGACAAGACCGACAAGAGCGAAAAATGATGCATCAAACGCCATATCAGGCTCCCTTCACAGTCGAAGCGGCTGCAATGGCGGCCTTGACGTCGGCATCCTTGACCTTGGCGCCAACCAGCTGGTCGACGATTGCGGTCGCGGTTTCCTCGGCAATGGCGCCGACATCCGCGAATGCCTGATCCCTGATACCCGCAATGCGCTTTTCGGCGGCGGCAAGCTTCTCGGCAAGTCCGGCTTCGATAGCGACGCGGTCGGCATCGGCTTTCGCCTTGGCGGCGTCACGTGCCGCGGAGCCTATCGAGCTTGCCTTGGCGCGGGCTGCCGCGAGTTCTTTTTCATAGGTTTCGACGGCAGCGTCGGCTTCGCTTTTCAGCCGTGCCGCTTCATCGAGATCCTGTGCAATGCGCCCATGACGGTTTTCGAGAATGCCGCCGACGCGAGGAACGATGACCTTCTGCATGAGCAGGTAGAAAAGGCCGAACGTGATCGCCAGCCACAGGACCTGCGATGCATAAGTAGACTGGTCGAACGGCGGGAAAACGCCGGAAGCACCGTGTTCGGCGCCGTGCGCTACACCGGTTTCCGTGTGCGTGGCTTCCGGTTGCGGCTGGCCGACAGCCGGAGTTTCCGTATGCGTTTCACCTACGGTCGGTGCTGACTGGGCATAAGCCTCGGTCACGAACATGCTCACCTCCAGGGGGACTGCAAATGCGAAGGATCACGGCACGCAATTTGCGCGAGCCGTGATCCAGACCTGATGCCGTTATTAGACAGCGAACAGGAGAAGGAGAGCTACGAGCAGCGAGAAGATGCCCAGAGCTTCCGTAACGGCGAAGCCGAATACCAGACGGCCGAACTGGCTGTCGGCAGCAGAGGGGTTGCGCAGTGCGCCGGAGAGGTAATCACCGAAGATACGGCCGAGTGCGAGGGACGTACCAGCCATGCCGAGGCATGCGAGACCTGCGCCGATGTACTTTGCTGCTTCCGCTTCCATGTGAGACTCCTTGAGATATTGGTTGTTGCGGCTATCTTTTGGCGCCCGTTGCCGGGGCCAGCGACTTTACTTCTCAGTGACCACCATGCACGGCGTCGTTCAGGTACATGCAAGTCAGTACCGCGAACACATAAGCCTGCAGGAAGGCAACGAGAAATTCGAGAGCGGTCATTGCGACCGTCATGATGAGAGGCAGGACTGCACCGCCGATACCGAGCGCGCCGAGCGCACCCATGGAGGCGACGAAGCCTGCGAAAACCTTGAGCGTGATGTGGCCAGCCAGCATGTTCGCGAAGAGACGAACGGAAAGGCTGATCGGACGCGACAGGAACGAAATCATTTCAATTGACGCGACAAGCGGCAATAGCGCCTTCGGCACGCCAGAAGGTGCGAAGATGCCGAAGAAATGCAGACCGTGCTTGTAGAAACCGTAAACGACGACCGTGCCGATGACGAGGCAGGCAAGCGCGAAGGTGACGATGATCTGGCTGGTGACCGTGAAGAAATACGGGAACATGCCGAGAAGGTTCGCAGTCAGCACGAACATGAACAGCGAGAATACGAATGGGAAAAACACCATGCCCTTTTTGCCGGCGCCTTCGCGCAGCATGGAGGCGATGAATTCATAGGACATTTCGGCAACGGACTGCATGCGGGTCGGGATCAGACCACGGCTCGACGTTGCGAAATAAAGGAAACCGGAAGCGGCGGCCACGGTCGCGACCATGAAAAGCGACGCATTGGTGAAGGAAAAATCGACGCCGCCAATTTCGATCGGAATGATCGGCTGCACCAAGAACTGATGGGTCGGATCGTTTGCCACCGGCTGCCCTCTTTACCTGTCGCCGCTCATGGCGGCATCTCAACTGCAAGAAAAAACAGCTTAAACGCCGTCTTTTCCACCCTCGTCTCGCTTGTCGGCTCTCTCAAGCAGCGGCGGCTTTGCCACCGCGCCCGTGGAGCGCAACACATTCAATACGCCTGCGCAGAAACCGAGAAGAAGAAGAACGATCATCCCCCACGGCGTCGTGCCGACAAAATAGTCCAGAAGATAACCCAGCATAGCGCCGACCACGATGGCCGAAATGAACTCCGATGAGAGCTTCACCGCCATCGCAAAGCCTTTCCGGCTTTCCGCGGCATTGGTCTCCGCCCTCACTTCCGCCTCATCCTCCGCCTTCACCTTTGCCAACTCTTCGGCAAGGCGCTTGCGACGCTCGTCCAGACTATCGTCACGGTTGCCAGTCATCTTAAAATCCCACCCATTTTCTCCGTTCCAGCCATGCCAGAACCCTTTGGAGTTGTAAACGGTGACGGATTAAGCCTGTTCCAGCCCGCTCTGAAGTCGCGCGCAACATAGTTTTAGGGGCTTCGCTAGTCAAGGCACTGGCGAAGCTTGTTTTTTGACAAATTAAATATTTAAAAACAAAGGCTTAACGCCAAATCGCCGTTTGTCGACGATGTTTCCCCCGGGAATCGGCATTTTTGACACGCAAATTGCGACAAATTGGCGGTGGTATCAGCTCCAGCCGCCACCATAGGTTCGATAAAAGACGTGCAAGCCAATCCTGCCGACCTTCTTCATGGATTTTCCCCAGGCGGGACGAACATAGACGGCATGATAGTGAGTCGCCGAGCCGACTTCCGTCAGCCAGATTTTGCCGGCGGTGGTGGCCATGGCCACTTCGCGCGCCATTTTCCAGTGACGTTCGGAATTCACCCGGTCCTTTATATTGTCGCAGGCGAAGGAGAACTGGCAGCGGTTGCGCCAGTCCTTGTTCTGATAGACCACACCGCAGATGGTTTTCGGGTAAGAGGGGTTGCGCACGCGGTTAAGGATCACCTGTGCCACCGCCGCCTGTCCCTTGACCGATTCACCCCGTGCCTCGAAATAGATGCCGGATGCGAGGCATTGCTGTTCGGCTGCGGAAAACACGGCAGCGGGCAGCGGCGTTGCCGCCCATGCGTGATCGTCCGCGCCGATCAACGGCACGAAGCGGCCGGCCTCCGGCTTTTTCAGAATGGCGTCGAACGGAGATTCACGGGCGAAATCCGGTTCGGCCGGCGCGTAAGCCGTGGCGAGAATGTCGGGAGTCCTGTTGGTGACGAGTTCCGCCAGCATCGGAGAGACGCTTTTGTCCGCCTTCTTTTCTTCACGGCGGAAATAGAAGGAGGCAAGTTTGACGTCGCTGTCGCGTTTCGGTTTCACAAAAGCCGTGCGGTCCTTGCGCTTCAGCGGCTCTATATCCAGCATGCTGGTGCGTTCCAGCACGGAACCGGCGGTGAAGGCCTTTGGCGGCTGCATGATTTCGGTTGCGACGATGCGACCCTTCTTGGCGGCACGGTTGACGCGCTCGCTGTCGGGTGTCGTCTCGTCACCCTTCTTGTTGGTGACGAAAGCCACTTTGCGGCCATCGGGCAGGGTCATGCCGCTGCCATGCAACGCCGCCTCCCCCTCCGCATCGTTAAAGGTGAGCGAGGCATTGTGGACGGAGCCTGCCGGAGACGCGGTCAGCACCATGCGCCATTGCTCGCCGCCATTGTCCAGCCCCGCCAGCAGGGAGGCCAAATCCGCGCGTGCGGCGATGGAAGGAAAGACGAGCCAGGCAGCAAGGCCGAAGACAACGGGTGAGGTCCATGCCTGAAGGGACGCAAAGGACCGACGACGCATTACTCTTTTCGAACGCAAAACCAGCACTCCGAACACCAGGAACCATATTTGTTACAGGTGTTCGAGAATCTCTTATTAACCTTGATGCTTGGTTAACGCCGCGCGTGGGCGCGGCTTCACGTTAATGTGTAACCACCTTCTAATGATCAGACGACGACGTGAGACCCGAGTTCCACCACGCGGTTGGCCGGAAGGCGGAAGTAGTCCGAGGGATCGGCGGCCGTTTCGGCAAGCGCGATGAACAGTCGGTTCTGCCAGCCCGGCATGCCCGATTTCGGATCCGGCACCAGCTTGCGGCGACCGAGATAAAACGAGGTGGACATGATGTCGAACTTGTAACCCGTGCGCCTGAGGTAACCGAGCGCCTGGGTGACGTTCTGCGTTTCCATGAAGCCGAAATGCAGTTCGACCACGGCAAAACGATCGCTCAGCTTCGTCAGTGTGTAACGATTTTCGGGACGGACGCGCGGCTGGTCTTCCGTGCGGATCGTCAAAATCACGTTCTTGTCGTGCAGGACGTGGTTGTGCTTGAGATTGTGCAGCAATGCAGCGGGTGCGGCATCCGGATCGCCAGTCAGGAAAATCGCTGTGCCGGGCACGCGCACTGGCGCATGGGCGCTTTCCTTTTCCACCGAAGCCACGAAAGCCTTCAGCGGCACATCGCTGCGGCGGGTCTTGGCGAAGAGGATTTTCGAGCCGCGCTGCCAGGTGGTCATGATGATGGTGAAAGCGATTGCCAGCAACACCGGCACATAGCCGCCATCATGTATCTTGAGCAGGTTTGCACCGAGGAAAATCAGTTCCAGCAGCAGAAGCGGCGCCAGCACGCCAATCGCCAGCCAGATGGACCATTGCCAGCGCTTGCGCACGAATTCGAAGAACATCATGCTGGTGACGACCATCGCGCCAGTAACGGAAATGCCGTAGGCGGTGGCCAGCGCATCCGAACTCTTGAAGGTGAGCACCAGTGCGACGACGCCGAACAGCAGGATGGTGTTGACGGCGGGAAGATAGATCTGCCCGGTATTGGTTTCCGAAGTGAAGAGGATTTCCATGCGCGGCAGGTAGCCGAGATGGATCGCCTGACGCACGAGCGAGAACGCGCCTGTTATAACCGCCTGGCTGGCGATGATGGTGGCGGCGGTCGCCAGAATGACGGCCGGCAGGATCGCCCATTGCGGGAACATCAGGTAAAACGGATTTGACATCGCCGCCGGGTCCTTGAGAACCAGCGCGCCCTGGCCGAGATAATTCAGCGTCAGCGCCGGGAAAACCAGACAGAACCATGCCCACTGGATGGGACGGCGGCCGAAGTGGCCAAGATCGGCATAAAGCGCTTCAGCACCCGTGATCGTCAGGAAAACCGCGCCCAGCACGACGATGCCGTAAAACCCTTCATTGGCGAGAAACTCGACCGCGTGCCAGGGGTTGAAGGCAAAGAGAATGCCGAAATCATCGGCGATATGAATGAGGCCGGCCACACCCATGACCAGGAACCAGACGGCGGTGATCGGTCCGAAGAATTTCGCTACCGTTCCCGTACCGTGCGATTGGATCGCGAAGAGGCCGATGAGAATGCAGACGGAGATGGGAATAATAAAGTCGTCCATGGCCGGAGTGACGAGCTTCAGACCCTCCACCGCCGAAAGCACTGATAGCGCCGGCGTGATCATGGCATCGCCCAGGAACAAGGCTGCGCCGATGAGGCCGAGCACGATGAGAACGCTGCGGTGAGTGCCCGCCGTCTTCATCAACAGCGCCAGAAGCGAGAGTGTGCCGCCCTCGCCGTCATTGTCGGCGCGCAGGAGGAGCGTGATGTATTTGAACGTCACGATGATCGTCAGAGACCAGATCATCAGGGATGTCAGGCCGATGACTTCTTCTCTCGTCACGCCATCATAGGCGATCGGCTTTAGCGCTTCGCGGAAGGCATAGAGCGGGCTGGTGCCGATATCGCCGTAGACGACGCCGATAGAACCAAGGATCGCGGCATAAAGCCCCTTGTTCTGATGCTTGTCATCCGAATCCGGCTTCTCGGTAACGTCCTTGTCTGCGATTTGAGACATGATGATCCTGGCTCCTTAGAGCCAGCCCTTCCAACGGAAAAAGAGAAACGGGATGATTGCCGACATCAGCATGACGACGAGCGCGAGTGGATAGCCAAACGTCCAGTTCAACTCCGGCATGAGCTGAAAGTTCATTCCATAGATCGAGGCCACCAAAGTGGGCGGCAGGAACACGACCGACGCGATCGAGAATATCTTGATGATGCCGTTCTGCTCGATGTTGATGATGCCGAGAGACGCGTCCAGCAGGAATGTCAGATTACCGGAAACGAAGGAGGCATGTTCGCTCAACGACTGGATATCCCGACCGATCGATTTGCTCTGTTCCCTCGCTTCCTTGTCCTGCTGGACCTGCGCACTTGTGGACAGGAAAGTCTGCAGGCGTGCAAGGGAAGCAAGGCTGTCGCGAACCTTGGAGATCAGCCGATGATAGGCGGCAATGTTCGTCAGTCGGTCTTCTAGATAACGCGGCGCCTTGCGCTTGCTGCGCGCCTGGCTGCCGAGAAGATCGGCGGCGAGATTGTCGATGCCTGCCACCGAGTTTTCGAGAATTTCCGCCGTGCGATCGACGATGGTTTCCAGCAGTTTCAGCAACAGCGCGGTGCCGCTGCGCATCTCGTGCGGCACGCGGGTGATGGCGGCGGTGAAGAGGTGGAATGATTTCGGCTCGGCATAACGGATCGTCACAAGGCGCTTGCCGGCAAGAATAAAGGCGACATCGGTCAGGCGCGGACCGTCGGAATCTGCCTTCCAAACCAGAGAGGCGGTCATGAAGACGTTGCCGTCTTCCATGTAAAGGCGGCTGGAAGGTTCGATATCCTTCAAATCCTCTCGGGTGGGCAGCTCAAGCCCCAGCAGTTTTTCAACGTACTGCTCTTCCGTCCTCGTCGGATTGATAAGGTCGATCCAGACGATATCGTCGGGAATCTGTTCACGGCCGTCGTCTGGCGACAGGCTGATCGCCTCGCAGTTGGCGCGATAGGCTTTTATCAATCCGTTTCTCCGGTCCGCATCGCTGGCTTCAGCCGCAATGCTGCTTAACATATCCTGTTCAAGGTCGGCAAACCTTTGGACGACACTTCAGGGAACACCGGAACGAGCGGGATTTTCACATCCCGCCGGACTGACGGACCAAGAACCAAACGGCGCAGGGCTATGCTCCCAAAGCGAGACCCAATCAAGCAATATTTTCTCGCGACAGCATTGCAGGCGATGCATCTCTGGCGTTCAAATGCATCGGCCTTTCCCGAAGCCACCAGTTAACATATTGTTTTTAAAATATATCCAGGCAGGACAACCGCCCGGCCTTTTTTTCTTCCGCAACCGGTACGTTATTCGAAAACGATTTTCGGCGCGGCTTTTCTTTCGCCAGCACCGATGCGGGCCCAGACTTTTTCCGCAATATCGCGGTAGATGGCGGCCTGCGGACCATCCGGCTCGGCGGCAACCACCGGCGTTCCGGCATCAGACATTTCACGGATGGAAATGGTGAGCGGCACTTCGCCGAGGAACGGCACGCCAATCCGCTCAGCCTCTGCCTTTGCACCGCCATGGCCGAAAATATCATAACGCGCGCCGGTATCCGGTGCGATGAAGTAGCTCATATTTTCGACGACGCCGAGCAGCGGCACTTCCACCTTGCGGAACATGGTGATGCCCTTGCGCGCGTCGATCAACGCCAGATCCTGCGGCGTTGAGACGATGACGGCGCCGGCGAGCGGCACCTGCTGGGCGATGGTGAGTTGCGCGTCGCCGGTGCCAGGCGGCATGTCGAGCACCAGCACATCGAGTTCACCCCACGCGACTTCACGCAACATCTGCATCAATGCGGACTGAACCATCGGCCCGCGCCAGATCATCGCCGCTTCCTCATCCACCAGAAATCCCATGGACATGACCTTCAGTCCGTAATTTTCCATGGGAATGATGATGCGGTCTTCCTGCTGCTGCGGGCGTCCTGAAATCTTCAGCAGTCGTGGCAGCGAGGGGCCGTAAATGTCGGCGTCGAGCATGCCGACCTTGAGGCCGAGCGCCTGTAGGCCCAGCGCCAGATTGACGGCGGTCGTGGACTTGCCGACCCCGCCCTTGCCCGAGGCAACGGCGATGATCGCGCCGACGCCGGGTACGCCGACCTTCGACGAGCCGGGTTGCGCGGGCGGCCGGCCGGTTGCAGCCGCAGGGCGCGCGGGTGCCGGTGCCGGGCGCGCCGGTGCGGGTTGTTGTGTGCCGGGTTTGCGATCCGCCGTCAGCGCGACGACGGCACCGGCGATACCCGGAACGCCCTTGGCGGCCTGTTCAGCCGAAAGCCTCAACGGCTCCATGTCGGCTGCCCTGTCGGCCGGGACGGTAATGGAGAAATAGGCTTTCGCGTCGGCGATGAAGATTTCCGAGACCATGCCAAGCGCCACGATGCTTTTGCCGCTGCCGGGATAGATGACTGCCTCCAAAGCCTTTTCGACCTGGTGCTTGCTGACCTCTGCCATATGTTTACTCCGCTACATCATCCCGCCGGATATGGGCTGCATTCCGCGCCATCCATAGACAAACGCGGCCCGTTCGCCAATGCCAAACCGCAAACAGCGGATCATCGCGACGGTTTATTCGCAGACTTCAGATTTCGTCGTCCATATCAAGCGTTTCCGGATCGAAAACCCGACCATCGAAAAAACAGTCGGGACCGAGGACAAGACCCGAGCGTGACGCGCCGACATGGACCGGTTCCCGCAACGTGCCTTCCAGCTTCAGGTTCGCGCCCGGCACCGGCACGAAAAGCGGCTTCATCGCCTTACGGAAGATATCCGGCCGATAGGCATTGCGCGCAGCCTCCACCACGGCTGCATCGAACTGGCGATCGGGGGGAACCTCACCCCAGCGCAACATCTGGCTAAAGAACCACAGCGCCTGGCTTTGCCAGGGGAAATTGGCGGCCTTGGCGCTTGTTACGAAAAACTCCTGAAAGCGCTGCATGTCCCTTTGCGAAGTGGAAATATAGCCTGTGAGCGCCGGAAGCAGGAATTCGCCGTTCTCGTCAATATAATGGGGGGCGGCAAGAATGCCGGTAAGTTCCTCGATATTGGCGGAGTTGGCGCACCATTCGCCGGCGCGATAAAGCGCACGCAGCAAGCCTTCCAGCACAGTGGCGTTCTCTTCCGCCCAGGGCCGCTTCACGGCCAGTATCTTTTCAGGCGCGTTGTGCCAGATCAGCGCTCCCGTGGTGACGATCCGCCCGCTGCCACCCAGCACCACAGCGCTGCCCGCCGGTTCGGCGGTACAGAGCGCATCGACCTTGCCGCTTTCCAAAAGCGCCGGCATAGCCTTCGGCATGGCTTCGACGATTTCCATGTCGCGGCCGAGCAGCACGCCGCAGCTTCCGAGCAGATAACGCAGCGCATAAAACGGCGTGGACACGATATCCTCGATCGCAAAGACCGGCGGTTTTTCACCCGCCGCCCGGCGCGCGGAACAGACACGAGCCATCGCCCGCCCGAACGCCGCCGGGTCTGGCAGCTTCATGCCCTCCCGGTAAAGCTCGTCGAAAAATCCGTGCGAAACGGTCGTTGCCGATCCGCCAAGGGAAAGAGTGAAGACGCCGACAATATCGGCCGGCAGGTCATCGAGGCCAACCGCGGAACCGACGGGAACCGGGGCGGGCAAATGGGCGATCTGAACCTCGTCCTCGCCAAGTGCTGCAAGCACGGCGCGCGCGGATTGTTTTCGGATGAGTTCCAGTTCGACGCCTTCGTCGGCAGCAAAGCCTTTTTCGGCAGCGGCTATCAGTACGGCGCAATCGACAGTCGGAGAAAACCCCGCTTTTATCCTATGCCGTTCCGGCAAACGATTTCTCCTTCCCGGTGATTCGAAAGAAGGATCGCCCAGGAACCCATTTATCACAATGATAAATTTGCGGTTTCGCTATTTAATCAGACCAACCCGGAGCGCCTTTGCGACGGCTTGGGTGCGGTTGACCGTATCGAGTTTTTTCGTCGCACGGTTCAGGTAGTGATTGATGGTATGTTCCGACAGCATCATGATTTCAGCGATCTCGGCGCTGGTCTTGCCGGCGGCCGTCCAGTTGAGACAATCTATTTCGCGCTCGTTCAATGTCTCTGGAACCCGCAGGTCAAGGCGGCGGATTTCAGATAGCCGGGCAAAGATATGGCTGGAAATGTAAAAAAGTTCCGCAAGCTGGCTGGTGGGCAAAGTCGTTTTGTTGCCGGAAAAGGACACCGCTCCCCGCATCGTGGTGATGTCGTGAACGGGAAACCACACCGAATTGATCATATCGAACCGCTCAAAAAGACCGATGACCGGTTTTTTTGGCGCGTTTTCATCGCCGCTGACCAGAAAATCCAGGGAGACGGAAAAGGGTGTGGTCGATTTCTTCAACTGCGCCATCACCCGGCTTCTCTGCAGCATGCCCTCTTCGTCATAACGCTGCAAAAGCTCGGCCGGCCAGCTGGTGATGATGGTGCATTGCGACAATTCGCTCGCCATTTCGGCCGACAGGTCCAGCACCATGAAGGCTTTGAATCCCCAGGCTTCCGTCAGCCGTTTCAAAAACCGGAATATATCGAATTGCGTGTTCAGACCGGCGATCTCGCGAACGCAATCAACACCAATCGACTGAACGGCGGCCGTCTCTGTTTTCTGCATGAAGCGGTTCTTCAAAAAAGAGAAAATACCGCCGCAAAGGCCTGCCTTCGTGCGGAAATTGCGCGGATGTTACTCGCCAAAATGATTCATGCAAACAAAAGTTGAAACTTAATTCCGAATAATCGAAAATAAGATTTCACTTACACGCACCGGCGCGCGATCTGCCGTTTTTGAAGCGGAAACCAACAGCTTCATGCATCCATTTTTCTCAACCATTCGCAACCGGAGATAATCTGCAGGCAAGTTCCGCCGAAATTTGATCGGCCGTTTCGCGCACCAGAGGACCCCATTTCCGCAGTTGCTCCACATCCACGCGATAGGCTGGGCCGGTAACGGAAATCGCAGCGAGAAAATTACGCCCCGGCGCCCTTACCGGCGCGGCAACGCAGTGAATGCCGATCTCATGCTCCTGAAGGTCGAAACCGTAGCCATTGCTGCGAATGGCGGCCACATCCTGCGCCAGCATTTGCGGGGTAACGATCGTATTTTGCGTGAAGCGGTGGAAGTCCAGCTCTGCGGCAAGTGCAGCGAGATCGTCAGGGGAAAGCATTGACAGCGCGGCCTTGCCCACCCCTGTGCAATAGGCGGGTGATGTCTTGCCCACCTGCGAATGCATGCGCAAAGTATGCCTGCCCTCCATCTTGTCCAGATAGGTGACTTGCCCGCCGTTCAGAACGGCAAGATGCACGGATTCCTGCGTCGCCTCCTGCAATGCCGCCAGATGCGGCGCGGCAACGCTGCGCAGATCATTGCCGCTCCAGGCCTTGGCAGCCAATTGCAGCAGCCTCAGACCCACGACATAGGTCTGGTCGGCGACATGATCTACCAGACCTTCGGCCACGAGATGGGCGAGCTGGCGGTGCACCGTGCCGCGCGGCTGGCCGCAAGCCTCGACAACGTCGGTGAAGCGCATCGGTTTTTCGGCAAGGGCGATAAGCTCCAGAAGCGAGACGGCCTTACCGAGTGTGCCGGTTACGCTTTCCTTTTTTCGCTCAAAGGCAGGAACCACCTCATGCTCGCTGTCATTTGGGTTTTTGTGATCGGGCATGCAACATCCACCGTCATCTGTCTTGACATAAGCCTGCGGCCAAGAGAATAATTCCACTTAGTAAAATCTAGTTCCAAATAATGGAACAATCAATCCCCTACTGGACGAGACGATGTCGATGATGCAAGCCCATTTCCCTGACCTCAAGGACGCGGGCGTGCTCGTCACCGGCGGCGGCTCCGGCATCGGGGCATCGCTGGTGGAGGCCTTTGCGGCGCAGGGCGCAAGGGTCGCGTTCATCGACATCGCCGAAGAGCAGAGTGTGGCGCTCGTTGCGCGGCTTGCGCAGAGCACACGCCATCAGGTCCATTTCTTCAAGACCGACCTGCGCGACATTGCGGCGACCCGGCAGAGCGTGGAGGCGGCAGCAGCTGCGACCGGCGGCATCAAGGTGCTCGTCAACAATGCCGCATGGGACGACCGCCACGACATCGATACAGTCACAGAAGCCTATTGGGATGCCAATCAGGCCGTCAATCTCAAGCAGATGTTCTTCACGGTTCAGGCCGCCTTGCCACATCTGCGGCAGGCGCAGGACGCAGCCATAATCAATTTCTCCTCGATTTCGTTTTTGCTGAACATGGGCGAGCTTCCTTCTTATGCGGCAGCCAAGGCCGGCATCATCGGCCTGACGAAAAGCCTGGCCGGACGGTTGGGGCCGGAAAATATCCGCGTCAACACGCTGCTGCCGGGCATGATCGTGACGGAACGGCAGAAAGAATTGTGGCTGACGGACGACGACGTCACCTCGACCACGGCACGGCAATGTCTCAAGCGCACGCTTGTCGCCGCCGATCTGGTGGGTCCGTGCCTGTTTCTCGCATCATCGGCATCGAGCGCGATCACCGCGCAATCCATAATCGTAGACGGAGGCCTGTTATAATGTCTGAACCCGCTTTTATCGCCGTCGACTGGGGCACGACCAGTTTCCGGCTCTGGCTGCTCAGCCGGTCCGGCGCGGTGCTGGCTGAGCGCAGAAGTGCTGAAGGCATGACGACGGCCATGCGGACCGGCTTTACAGAGGTGCTGCAATCGCATCTCGATGCCATCGGCGCACCGGAAAAACTGCCGGTTCTCATCTGCGGCATGGCAGGTGCGCGGCAGGGCTGGGTGGAGGCCGGTTATATCGACGTGCCTGCATCGCTTTCAGCGGTTCTTGATGGTGCGGTGCGCGTGCCGGGTCAGGAGCGGGATGTCCGCATTCTGCCGGGGTTGGCGCAGCGGGACAAAAACGCACCTGATGTGATGCGTGGCGAAGAAACGCAATTGCTCGGTGCACTCAGCTCCGCCGGTGGCGGCAGGAAGCTGGTCTGCATGCCCGGCACCCATTCCAAATGGGTAACGGTGGATGGCAGCGACGTGACGGGCTTTGCCACCTTCATGACCGGTGAGCTGTTCGAGGTCATCTCGAAACAGACCATCCTTTCCCATGCGGTGGCGGAAGCCGAAGCCTTTACCGGCGAGCACGAGGCATTCAGGGCGGCGGTGCGTGACATCTATGCCAATCCGCAGCTCGCCACCAACCGTCTGTTCACCCTGCGCTCCGGACAATTGCTGCACGGCCTCACCGCGACAGACGCCAAGGCCAAGCTTTCCGGTATCATGATCGGACTGGAAATTGCCGGTGCGCATTCCTCCGTACGGCGGGACACGCCGGTGGTGCTGATTGGCTCCGGCGCGCTCGGTGCGCTTTACGAGGGTGCATTCGCAGCCCTTGAGATTCAATATACTGTCATCGACGCAGACGAGGCCGTTCGGCGCGGGTTGTTAGCCGCCGCAAATGCCATCTGGTCATAGATTATTCAGTGGAGCGGAATTCCAGGCGAAAACCGCTCACGCTTTTCGCCATCCCGCTCAAGGACGAAAGACCCACCATGCGTATCCCCTTCCCCGCCATGAAATATCCGCTGATCGCCATCCTGCGCGGCCTTAAACCCGAGGAAACCGAAGGCGTCGTCGGCGCGCTGATCGAGACCGGCTTCCGCGCCATCGAAATCCCGCTCAATTCGCCCGATCCGTTCCGCTCGATCGAGATCGCCGCGAAGATGGCGCCCGCCGATTGCCTGATCGGCGCCGGCACCGTGCTCAGCACGGAAGACGTGGATGCGCTGGACGCCGCCGGTGGCAAGCTGATGGTCAGCCCCAACGCCGATGCCGACGTCATCACCGCCGCGCGCGTCAAGGGCATGGTGACGATGCCGGGTGTTCTGACCCCCACCGAGGCTTTGGTTGCCGCAAAGGCCGGAGCAACCGGGCTGAAATTCTTTCCCGCCAGCATCATCGGCCCGGCCGGCATCAATGCGATCCGGACGATCCTGCCGAAGGATCTGGTCATTGCCGCCGTTGGTGGCGTTTCGGACAAGAATTTCGCCGACTATACCAACGCCGGCATCCTCGCTTTCGGGCTTGGCACCAGTCTCTACAAGCCCGGCATGACGGCTGCGGAGGTGCGCGAGCGCGCCATCGTCACGCTTTCGGCCTATGATGCAGCAATTGGAGGATAAGAGCATGGCGACCGTTTATCCCTTTGCCGGACGTGTTCTTGACGAAACGCCGATGACGCTTGGCGAAGGCCCGACTTTCGACCCGGCGACCGGCACGGCCTGGTGGTTCAATATCATCGGGCGCGAACTGCATGAATTGCATCTCGCTTCCGGCCGCAAAACGGTGCACGCCCTGCCCTTCATGGGCAGCGCACTGGCGAAAATCAGCGACCACAAGCAATTGATCGCCTCCGATGACGGCCTTTTCCTTCGCGATACGGCAACCGGCGTGTTGACGCTGCATGCGGAGCTGGAAAAGGACATGCCCGACAACCGCTCCAATGATGGGCGTATGCATCCCTCGGGCGCGCTGTGGATCGGCACAATGAGCCGCAAGGCGCAAATCGGCGCGGGCAGCATCTACCACGTTGCCAGGGGAACCGTGACCAAGCTATTTGCCGATATCAGCATTCCAAATTCGATCTGCTTTTCGCCCGATGGCGCGACCGGATATTACGTCGACACCAAGGTCAACGAGCTGATGAGGGTGCCGCTCGATGCCGAGACGGGACTTCCCACCGGCAAGGCAGAGGTGTTCATTGACACCGCCGGGATCGACGGTGGCGTAGACGGATCGGTCTGCGATGCGGAAGGGCATATCTGGAACGCCCGCTGGGGGATGGGTGCGGTCGATCGTTACGATGCCGACGGCAACCACATCGAACGCTATCTGGTGCCGGCGGGACAGACCACCTGCCCGGCCTTCATCGGGCCCGATGCGTCGCGCCTTCTCGTCACATCCGCCCGCGAAAATCTTGACGACGACGCCATTGCCGCCAATCCGCAGCACGGAAAGACATTCGAGCTGGGGATTGAGGTGAAGGGCAGGTTCGAGCCGCTCTACCGGTTGTGAAGCGCGGCGCGTGCCGCCTTCTCATTCCTGTGCTCGTCACAGGAATGAGGTTGGGGAGGTCCCTAGAGCCTTATTTCCAAGGCCATTCCATTTCTCAGGGAATATCCGACAGGATCTCGCGATAGTTTTCGTGAAGGTAACGCTGCGTGGCGGCGGCATCGGCGGGGCGGCCGTAAAAATAGCCCTGCCCCATGGCGCAGCCGAGCGCGCGCAGTTTTTCCTCTTCCGCCTGCTCCTCGATGCCCTCGGCGACGACCTCTAGATCAAGCCCTTCGCACATGGCGACGATGGCCTTGATGATATGTTCCGAAGGACGGTCGCTGCTGATGCGGGACACGAAGGCGCGGTCGATCTTGACCTTGTCGAAAGTGAAGTCGCGCAGGCGGCCAAGGCTCGACTGGCCGGTGCCGAAATCGTCAAGAGAGATACGAACACCGGCACCCTGCAATTCGCTGATGATGCGCTGCGCGGTATCGGCGGATGTCATGACAGCCGTTTCGGTGATTTCAAGCTCCAGCCGGTGCGGATCAAGGCCGACACGCGACAGGATGGACAGAATATTATCCGCTGTGCCGGGATCCATCAATTGCGCGGAAGACAGGTTGAAGGACAGGAAAAGCTCTCGCGGCCAGAACAGCGCCGCTTCCGCAGCCTTCCTCAGCAGCGCTTCCGACAGCGCGTCGATGAAACCGCGTTCTTCGGCCAGCGGAACGAAAACGGCGGGCGATACGAAACCGAGATCGGGGTCGTTCCAGCGGGCGAGTGCCTCGAAACCGATGACCTTCGCTTCTTCCAGCCTGACGATGGGCTGGAAATGCACGTCGATCGCATCGGTGATGATGGCGTTACGCAACGCCTGTTCCAGCTGGGTGGCGCGCTTCATTTCCTGCGCAATCTCGCGCGAATAGACCGTTATCTGGCCACGGCCACGGCGCTTGGAACGGTAAAGCGCAGTCTCGGCGCTTTTCAGCAAATCCTCGAAATCATCGCCGGCGAAGGGATAGATGGCAAAACCGAAGGAGGAGGAAAGCCGGACGTTGCGGTCGCCGAGATCGTAAGGCGCAGAAAGCACGTCTTTGATCATGTTGCCAATGCGCTCTGCGCCGGTGCGCTCGAATACCAGCGGCAGCACGAAGGCGAATTCGTCGCCATCATGGCGCGTCACGGCGGCGCCATCGGGAATGCAAGCCTTCAGCCGATGCGCGACCTGGCACAAAATCTCGTCGCCCGCCTGCACGCCGAAAAGATCGTTGATGGGTTTGAAGCCGTCAATATTCGCAATGCCGACGGTGAAGGGCGCGGGATCGCTGGAACGCTCGCTGGCGAGCATGCGGATTTTGTCCCGCAAACGGTAACGATTGCCAAGCCCCGTCAGTGGATCGCTGTAAGCCATCGCCTGCAGCTCGTTCTGGCTGACGTGCAACGCCTGCGGCTCTGCCCGTTTCATTCCTGCATCTCGTGAATCCCGTGTCGACCGCGATCACAATGCAGGGCAAGTATTAAAAAAGCCATAGAACCGCGCATCGAAAATGCGGCGGCGTTTCCGCAAGGCCAGCGGCTCTAACACAAAAAGCCGAAATGGAGGAGCTTCAGGCTTGCAGCCGCAGGGCATCCTTGCCGAAAAGGCGCAGGAAAACGGCATCGACCATATCGGGACTGACGGGTTTCAGCAGCATGTCTTCCATGCCCGCCGCCAGGCATTTGTCGAGATCGCCCTCGAAAGCGTGGGTGATGACGCCGACGATGGGAATGCGCTCGGCGCCGGCCAGTGCGCGCATACGGCGGGCGACCTCAAAACCGTCGATATCGCCGAGCGTGGTGTCGAGCAGGACGACGGACGGGGCCTGTTCCGCAAAAAGACGCAACGCCTCCTCACCCGACGTGGCAAGCCGCCAGGACAGCCCCAATCCGTCAAGGATTTGTGAGAAGACGATCTGGTTGACCCTGTTGTCCTCAACGAGAAGTATCTCGCAGACGCCGCCGGTCTTGAGGATTTTGGGCAGGTCTTCGGTCATGATCTCCCAGTCCTCGTCGGAGGATTTTTCCTTCGGAGACGATTTGAGGCCGACGGCGAGATAATGCAGCAGCGAAGCGTCGATCTCCTCTTCCTCGATGGTGACGACCGGCAGGTCATGCGCAGCCGCGATATCGAGGCATGTGACACTCATCTGGGCGTCGACGACGACGACATCGATGCCGACGCCTGCGGAAGCGGCGATATCGATGAAACTACGCTGTTCTTCCTCGCTCCTCACCACGGCATGATCCATGCCGCTCGCGGCCAGCCGGTGGCAGGCGGCTTCGGCAAAGCGCCCGTTTCCGGAAACCACCAGCACCGCCTTGCTTTTCAGCAGACCGCCTGCGGCATCGCGATCTTCATCCTTGCCATAGGTGGAGGCGACGAAATCGACATGTTCGAGCGAGGGGATGACGGGCATGCCGTTCGCGTCGATGGTGGCGAGCGCGGTCACGTCTTCCATCGTCGTGACCAGGAAATGCCGGCCAGGCCGACCCACCCGCTGCTTGCGGGTAATCGTCAGCACCTCTTCACCATTCGCGCGCCTTACCCTTTCGGGAAGGATGCTCGGCGTGCCGCTGTCCAGCACCTTGCGATCGGCAGCGTCGATCCGGCCTGCGACCTGGCGCGAATGCAGATCGAAAACCGTGCGGCCGAGAATGCTCTCTGCACTGGTCTCGACCATGGTGCAGGCGGCTTTATTTACGGCGGCATAGGCGAGGTTCCGGTCCTTGACGAGGACCGGAAACGGCAGATTGTCGAGAATGTCTTCGATCAGCTGCACGCGCTCAAGGTCGATGCGCCACTGTTCTTCTCTTTTCTTCTGTTCGGAAATATCGGCAACGACGCTGATGCCCAACCCGGAAGGCAGGCGGTTCATGACGAAGCGCAGGAAGCGCTCCCCCTTCAGCCGCTCGGTTTTTTCAGACCTTTCCTTCCAGTGCAGCGCCAGCCGCTCGCCAATCCATTCCTCGCGTCCCAGCTGCCGGGCATTGGCGGACAGGCTTTCCGCTTCCAGAAGATAACAATCGTAAAGCGCGCTCAGATAGTCGCGCAGCCGCGCGCCCGGCCCGATAACGGCCTCTTGCAGTGGAAAAAAACTCAAAAGCTTCCGGCTTGCGAAAACGATGTGATCGTTCCGGTCGTAAACGACGATCGCCGCGCCAAGCGCGTCGCAAAGGGCATCAAGCATCACCGTATGAACGCCCGCGCCGGAGGACGCCAAATCACTCAACTGCAAACTCCCACCTGTTTTCAGGGTCAGGCTTATGTTTCTATTGGAATCGTCCGAGGCAAATGCCGGGATGAAACGGTAAATTCCGAAAAAGAGACATCAGGGTTCGCTACTTGAAGCAGTCTTGAGGGGAAGATGACGTTCACCCATATACGACGTCACACCACCCGGCGAAGGGGGGCCTCGTTCCTGCAGTCATTTCAAGCCGCCTCACCATATGCAAGGCCGATTAAAGGCGGATTAACGCTTAACCTGACGTTGACGGAAATGATCAAATGCCGGGCAGGCCGCAAAACATGTGCAAACTTTCACGACTTGAGTTTTTTGCTTTCGAAGCCGTGACGAATCCGCGAAAATGACGATCATGGCCATCAAGCAGCTTTCAGAAACCCTCATCAACCAGATCGCCGCCGGCGAGGTCATCGAAAGACCCTCCAGCGCCACGAAGGAGCTGGTGGAAAACGCCATCGACGCGGGCGCAACGCGCATCGAGATCGCCACGGCGGGCGGCGGCAAGGGACTGGTGCGCATCACCGATAACGGCTCCGGCATGTCGCCTGCCGATCTGGAGCTTGCGGTCCGACGCCATTGCACCTCGAAAATATCCACCACGCTTGACGATATCCGCACGCTCGGCTTTCGCGGCGAGGCCCTGCCCTCCATCGGCTCGGTTGCCAAGCTTTCCATCACCAGCCGGCAACACGGCGCAGAACAGGGTTCGGTGATCTCCGTCACCGGCGGCAAGGTCTCCGAGGTCCGGCCCGCCGCCGCCAATGCCGGCACCATCGTCGAGGTGCGCGACCTGTTTTTCGCGACGCCCGCACGGCTGAAATTCCTGAAGACGGAGCGAGCGGAGGCAGCCGCCATTACCGAAGTCGTCAAACGGATGGCAATTGCCTTTCCGCATATCCGCTTCGTGCTGTCAGGCACCGACCGCTCCACACTTGAAATCCCCTCCACCGGCGACGATCACCTTGCCCGCATGGCGCAGATTCTCGGTGCCGAGTTCAAGGACAACGCCATCGAAATCGATGCCGGGCGCGAGGATGTAACGCTCTCCGGTTTTGCCGGCGTGCCGACCTTCAACCGCGGCAACTCGGCGCATCAATATGTCTTCGTCAACGGTCGCCCGGTGCAGGACAAATTGCTGTTGTCCGCCATTCGCGGTGCCTATGCCGAAACCGTGCCGCACGGGCGATATCCGGTCGCGGTGCTGTCCCTGACGCTCGATCCCGCCTTTGTGGACGTGAACGTGCATCCGGCGAAATCAGATGTGCGCTTCCGCGATCCCGGCCTCGTTCGCGGGCTGATCGTCGGTGCGATCCGCCAGGCGCTGACCCGCGACGGCGACAGAGCGGCGACGACTGGTGCCAGCCAGATGATGAACGCCTTTCGCCCTGGCTACAGCCCGTCCAATCTCCGACCGTCTGCCGCTGCGACATGGTCCGCCGCGGCCTCGCCTTCCCGACCGCTTGCCGTTTCCGGGAACATGCAATTTGCCGAGGCAGTGCAATCGCGCTTTTCCGACATCACCATGCCGACCGCGCGGGCGGAACCCCGCGAGGTTTACGAGGCGTCTGCAAGCCCGTCGCTGGAACCGTTACAATATCCGCTCGGCGCCGCGCGGGCGCAGCTGCACCAGAACTACATCGTCGCGCAGACGGAAGACGGCCTCGTCATCGTCGATCAGCATGCGGCGCATGAACGGCTGGTGTTTGAGGAAATGCGCAATGCGCTGCATTCCAGACGCCCGCCTTCACAGGTGCTGCTCATTCCTGAGATCATCGACCTTCCCGAAGAGGATTGCGACCGGCTGATGGACCATGCGGCTGGTTTCGATGCGCTGGGGCTGGTCATCGAGCGTTTCGGACCGGGGGCGGTCGCGGCTCGCGAAACGCCGGCGATGCTTGGCGAGGTCAACGTGCAGGGGCTGGTTCGGCAGCTTGCCGACGAGATCGCCGAATGGGACGCCGCCTCCACGCTTGCCAACAAGCTGGAATATGTCGCCGCCACCATGGCTTGCCACGGCTCGGTGCGTTCAGGGCGGCGCATGCGGCCGGAGGAGATGAACGCGCTTTTACGGCAGATGGAAAACACGCCGGGTTCAGGACAGTGCAATCACGGTCGTCCGACCTATATCGAGCTGAAACTTTCCGATATAGAACGTCTCTTCGGCCGAAGCTGAGCCTTAACCCGGGGGCAGCAGGCAGGGCTGGCCTTGGGCGTAGCTCAGCGATATAAATTCAGGGGACTGGAGCATCCGGATTGTTCAGGAGAACGCTACGCCGTTTCGGGCTGGATGCACTGACAGGACATAGCAGGAGACGAAAACGGATGAACAGATTTGAGGGAGGCGGAAACCGCATCGCCGTCATCGAATATCTCGACGGTGACTTCCGGATCGTGCAGACCGGCTCGCATGTCATATGCGCCATCACTGGCAAGACCATTCCGGTCGACGAGCTGCGCTACTGGAGCGTCGCCCGGCAGGAAGCCTATGTGGATGCCAGCGCCTCACTGGAGGCAGAGCGCAAGGCTGGTAATTTGCCCGCCTGATCAGGCGCGGAAGCACGCCCGAAATGGCCGCGTGTGAGAACGCTTCTTTTCGCGCTGAGGGTTGCTTACCTCTCCAACCTCATCCCTGTGCCTGTCACAGGGATCCAGCCAGCCCAAGTCCTTGAGCTGATAGGAGTTTTTTCGCCGCGCAGACGCGCGTCGGCTGGATTCCTGTGACAAGCACAGGAATGAAGGGGGTAAATACCCGGCGGCTTACGTTCCGAGATGCTCTAAATTGACGTCCGCGCATTTTCCCGCAGCAAACGGGCGCGGCAGTTCACCACCGCCGTATCGATGATCGTCCCAGCCGCATTGGGATCGTCGAACACCATGTCGACCTCGATCACCAAGCTGTTCCACAGCAATTCTTCCGCACGGCCATGGTGTCCGTTAAGACGCACGGCGTCCTTGGCAGTCGTCACCAGCTGCAAGTTTTCCTTATCCGCGTCCTGCAGAAGATCGGCGATCTCGTCATCGCTGAAATGGTGATGATCAGGAAAGGAGCGCTGCAGCACGATTTCGCCGCCAAGCCCCTCGACGGTTCGGAAAAACTTGGCGGGATCGGCGATGCCCGCATAGGCCAGCACGCGCCTTGCCTTGAAATCCTGCGGTTCCTGCGGCTTGATCGCCGCGACGAAAACCGGTTTGGCGGCCTTTGCCGCGGTTCTGACCAGCGGATCGGCCGCATGGCCGTTACCGACCTTCAAGAGTCCGGTCATATGCCGCATCTGTTCGGCAAGCGGCGCCCGGACCGGGCCGCCCGGCACAAGATGACCGTTGCCGATGCCGCGCACCGTATCGATAACGACCAACGCATAATCCAGCGTCAGGCGTGCGCTCTGGAAGCCGTCATCCATGATGATGAGATCCACGCCCTCCTTCACCAGCCGATGTGCGCCTTCCACCCGCTTGCGGGAGATGACCGTCACCGCCTCGCGGGCAAGCAGCAGGGGTTCATCGCCGACATCAGCGGAGCGGTGCTGCGCGGGATCGACGAGGGTGGTGACATCAAGTGTGCCGCCATAACCACGGCTCAGGAAGCCGGGTTTCAGGCCCTTTGCGGTGGCGGCTCGGGCGATTGCCATTGCGGTCGGCGTCTTTCCGGCACCACCAACGGTGAAGTTGCCGATGCAGATGACCGGAACGGGAACGCTCGCCCGTTTTGCCGTGCGCATCCGCCGGCCGGCAATATTGCCGTAGAGAAGGGAAAACGGTGATAACAGCCAGGCTTGCCAGCCTGCTTTCTGCCACCAGAAAGGCGGCGCTTCAGAAACCATATATGCCTGCTCCCGGCTGCATCGCCCACGGCATTGCGCTTAAATTCGACAAGTCACATGGGTATTTGCCAGAAAAAACCCTGAATTGCAAAACCCGGTTATACATGCGCAGCTTGTCTCTTCCCATCTTGTGCGACAAGTGGCGCGCACTGCGGGGACATAACCTAAACAACGCGTTCCGGCAGCAGGGTTTCCAGCGCGGTAATGTCATCGAAACAATAATGGGCGTCGGCGCCAAGGCTTTCGCGCGAGCCGGTTCCGGTGAGAACGGCAATGCGCAATCCCGCGCCGGCATTTCTCGCCATGTGCAGATCGTGATTATTGTCGCCGACCACTGCCACGCGCGCGGGCGCAAGGCCGATCGCTTCGCAGAAACCGAGAACCATGCCGGGTTGCGGCTTTGTGCCGTAACCGCTGTCATAACCCGCGACGAAATCGACATCGCTTTCGAAACCGAAACGGATCGCCGTCTGGCGGATGGATTTTTCGTTGTCGCTGGACGCGATGCCGAGCTTGTAGCCGCGTGCCTTGAGCCTCGCGAAAAATGCCTTGAGATCGGTCACCGGCACGGATTTATCCGCTGCCTCGGTGAATAGCCGGTCGAGCCGCGCAGTCAGCTCCACGACATCGCAGGGCGAACCGGCGGCGACGAGACCGGCAGCTATCTCCGCCGTATTGCCGGCTGCCAAAAGACTGTCGGGCACCACATGCCCGGTAACCGGATCCATGCCGCAGGCGGCAAGAAGCTGGTCCGCAAGACCGGGATCGCCCTTTGCCGCAATCGCCGCAAGTTCGCGGTTCACCGGCCCCCAGCTTGCGTCATAACCCAACAGCGTGCCGTCCTTGTCGAAAAGGACAGCGGCAATCGATTGGGTCGCATCAATTTCCATATCCGCTACCATGAGCCGATGGCACTCCGCGGTTGCAGCTTGGCGGTGACTGTGAGCGGGTTGATGTAGGGCTCCAGCGCCTTGACGGTAGCGGAAAGCGCGCCGCGCATGTCCTGAATGACCCGGTTGCCGGCATCGATCATCTTGTAGCGTTCATTGTCGTTGACCAGGAGGTAATGCACCGCCTTGGCCAGCATCTCGACATCGCGGACGATGCGCCCGCCGCCGGCGCGGATCAGCTTCTGATAGGCCTCACGGAAATTCTGTACATGCGCGCCTGACAGTACGGCGCAGCCCAGCATTGCCGGCTCCAGCGGGTTCTGCCCACCCTCCGCCGTCAGCGAACGGCCGACGAAGGCAAGTTCGGTGAGCCTGAGGTAAAGCCCCATTTCGCCAATGGAATCCCCGAGGAAGATATCGGTTTCCGGCGTGATCACGTCGTTGCGGCTTCTGCGCGCCACGGTCAGCCCCATGCCCTTCAGCATGGCTTCCACATCGTCGCCGCGCTCAGGGTGGCGCGGCACGATGATGGTCAATTGACCGTTGCGCGACTTGATCGCCGCATGCACGGTGGCTGCTGCCTTCTCTTCACCGTCGAAGGTGGAGATCGCCGCCCATGTCTTGCGGGTGCCGATCTGCCTGCGATAGTGCTCGAGCAGAGCTTCGTCGCAAGGCGGCGGATCCGTATCGCCCTTGAGGTTGCCGGATATCACCACCGGCCAGGAGCCGAGATCACGGAAGCGTTCGGCATCGACATCGGATTGCGCAACCACCAGCGCCAGCTTGGAGAACAGCGATTCCGCAATGTCGTGCCGGTTGTTCCAGCGGTCAAAGGAACGGTCCGAGAGCCGCGCATTGACCCGGATCTGCGGAATGTGCCGGCGCTCCAGCTCCATCATCGTCACCGGCCAGATTTCCGATTCAGCGGTGATGGCGGCATCCGGTGCCCAATAGGCGAGGAAACGGTTGACCGCGATCTTGATGTCGAGCGGCACATATTGGTGGATCACATCATCGCCAAGCCGGGTACGGGTCAGCTCGGCCGAGGTGACGGTGCCGGTGGTCAGAAGCACGAAGATATCGCGCTTGCGTATTTCGCGGATCAGCGGAATGAGGGCGAGCGTTTCGCCGACACTTGCGGCATGGAACCAGACGAGCGGGCCACGGGGGCGCTCCGCGCTGGCGTAACCGAAACGTTCTAGACGGCGGCGCTTGTCTTCCTTGCCCTTTGCGGCCCGATAGGAAAGATAAGGCCGTGCAAACGGATAAGCGGCGATACCGGCAATCCTGTAACCGGAAAGAGCGAAACGTGCGATACGGCTGCTCATGACATTCTGCCCTTGATCATTCCGCGCAATGCCCTGCCCCTGTTCTTTGTTGTTATCGCCGCCTACTTCTTCTCAAATTGCGTCATTTTTTATCATCGGAAACAAAAGCGCGATCACGTTTTCTCGCAACCGAATTTCCTGCCTGCCATTCCGGGCAGGAATCACGGGAAAACTCGCCTTCACCCAATAGTATTACAACGCAAGGGCAAAAGGACTCAATTTTTATCGTCGGGATTGAGAAGACGGTGCATATGCACGATAAAATAACGCATATGGGCGTTATCAACAGTCATCTGCGCCTTGGATCTCCACGCGGTCAGCGCTGAAGCGTAGTCAGGATAGATGCCGACGATATCGAGCGCATTCAAATCCCGGAACTGAACATCCTGAAGATTTTCCAGTTCGCCGCCGAACACAAGGTGCAGCAGCTGTTTCTGTTTGCCAGATTCCGTCATGTCTTGTCTCTTTCTTAAGCTCTGAGAGCCCCTCATCTGCGGGATTTCCCGGCAAACGTCAACCATCGGACAGATGTGAAAACGCTTTCAAAAGCGCGGGAAGCGCATATTCTGCTGCAGCGCACAATGCGGGGTGGTTTACCTCGCGGCGATTATACATCAGGGGTTTTCCATCAAGTCCGACCAAACTGCCGCCTGCCCTTTCGAGGATAAGGTCTGCGGCGGCCAGATCCCACTCGTGCGAGTTCGCCTTGACCAGCGTTCCATCGATGCGGCCATCCGCCACCATCGCCAGCCTGTAGGCGAGCGAGGGCACATGCGGAATGCGCTTGACGGTGCTGCGCACCTCTTCCGGCAGATGCGTAATCACGTCTTCCGGTGCGGCCAGATGGAAGACGCCGGTGTTTTCGCGGGCGGCTGAAATCGGCTTGCCGTTCTTCAGCGCTTCGCCGCCTTCAAGTGCGGTGAATTCCTCTGCGAGTGCAGGCGCAACAAGGGCGGCAACGACCGGTCGCCCCTCATGCACCACCGCGACGCTGACGCACCAGGTATCCCTCCCACCGATGAAGGCGCGCGTTCCGTCGATGGGATCGATGACGAAGACGGTGGAGCGGGCAAGTCTTGTCGTATCGTCATCCGTCTCTTCCGACAGCCAGCCATATTCCGGCCGGGCGGTACGCAGGATGGTTTCGAGAATTTCGTTTGCCGCGTAATCGGCCGCGCTGACCGGTGAAAGCCCGCCATTCTTCCACCAGACCTCGGGGTCCTTGCGGAAGAAACCGAGGGCCGTCTCGCCCGCCTTGCGTGCGGCTTCGAGGACCAGCCTCAAATCGGAAGCCCAGCGGGCCTCAGCCATATCGTTCATTTTGCCGTCTTTTCCGCGCGCCTCATACGGCGCGCCTGTTTTCCCTTCGCACTTGCACACAAAGTGCTGGCGAAAACAACCCGCAGGTCGCCTCACTTGCCCGCGATCGTCATGCCTTCGATAGCAAGCGTCGGTGCTGCGACACCATATTTACGGTCGATATCGTTAGCAGGCGTGACACGCATGAACATGTCCTTCAGGTTCGAAGCGATGGTGACCTCGGAAACCGCGAAGGATTTTTCACCATTCTCGATCCAGAAGCCGCTCGCACCGCAGCTATATTCACCGGTGAGCATATTGGCGCCGTGGCCAATCAGTTCGGTGACGTAAAAGCCGGTTCCGACGTTCCTCAGCAGATCTTCCGGCGAAATATCGCCTGGCTCCAGCGCGAGATTGGTTGAGGACGGCGATACCGAAGTGCCACCGCGCACGCCGCGACCGTTGGTTTCAAGGCCGAGTTCACGCGCTGCCGAGGTGGAGAGGAACCAATGCTTCAGCACCCCGTCCTCGATCATCGTCATCTTCTCGCCCCGGACACCCTCGCCATCGAAGGGCCGCGACGAGGGGCCACGAACGATCTGCGGATCGTCCGTCAGATAAAGGCCCTTTTTCAGAACCTGCTGCCCCATCCTGTCGCGCAGGAAGCTGGTCTTGCGGGCAACGGAAGCGCCATTGATCGCGCCGGCAATGGCGCCGACGAAACCGCGCGCGATGCGCGGATCAAAAACCACGGTCATATTGCTGCCGGTATCGACCTGACGCGGGCCGACCCGCCGCACGACTTTTTCGCCGGCGCGGCGGCCGATTTCTTCGGCTGCATCCAGATCGGCGTAATAAAGGCGGCTGTCGAAATCGTAGTCGCGCTCCATCTTCGTGCCCTCGCCGGCGATGACGCTGACGGAACGGCTGAAACGGCTGCCCATGTAGCTGCCGGAAAAACCGTGCGAGGTGGCAAGGACGAGGCCGCCCATGCCGCTCGATGCGCCAGCACCGGAAGAATTGCTGACGCCCTTGACGGCAAGCGCCGCCTCTTCCGAGGCGAGCGCTGCCTCACGCAATTGATCTGTAGAGACCTCGGTCGCATCGAAAAGCTCGAGATCGTCGTAGGAGGTCGCGAGCCGTTCCCTGTCTGCCAGGCAGGCAAAGGGGTCTTCCGGCGAAACCTTCGCCATGGCCACCGCCCGTTCCGCCAGGGTCTTCAGGTCGAAGCCGGGATTGGCCGAAACGCTCGCCACCCGCCGCCCGACGAAAACGCGAAGCGAAAAATCATCGCTTTCGGAGGATTCAGTACTTTCCACCTTGCCAAGCCGCACGCCGACCGATTGCGAGCGGGAGCGGACGACGACGGCATCCGCCTCATCCGCGCCTGCAGCGCGGGCAAGATCGACAAGCTCGCTGGCGCGATCGAGAAGTTTGGAAGAATCTATTTCTGAGGACATGAGTTGGCCTTTCATTCCTGTTCCATTTATTGTGCCATCAACCCCGCATCAAGGGCGAAACGTCGCTTTCTCCATCGACAAGGCTTTGTCGCCACCATATTCGAAAGTCAGCCAGCATGACCGAGCACGACGCTCTCTTTTCCGAACCCTTGCTGCTTCTGGCCGGCGCGGTCATCGCGGCGTCGATTTTCCGCAAACTCGGCCTTGGCACCGTGCTCGGTTATCTGGTGGCGGGCATCGTCATCGGGCCGTTCCTGCATCTGGTGACAGACGCGAAAGATATCTTCAACGTCTCGGAACTGGGCGTGGTTTTCCTGCTCTTCATCATCGGCCTTGAACTCAAGCCATCGCGCATTTGGCAGATGCGGCGCGATATTTTAGGGCTAGGGCTGGCGCAGGTGCTGGTGACGGGCAGCGTGCTGGCATTGATTGCCTGGTGGGCCGGGCTGATCGACGCGCGCGGCAGCCTCGTTGCGGGTTTCGGCCTTGCACTCTCCTCCACCGCCTTTGCACTGCAAATTCTTGAAGACGATGGCGACATGAATACGCGGCATGGCAACCGCTCCTTCTCGATCCTGCTGTTTCAGGATCTCGCCATCGTACCGCTTCTCGCCCTTGTCACCATTCTTTCCAACCGCCCGGACGTGCCGACGGATTCGATGGCCTACGATCTCGTCGCCTCCGTTGTCGCGGTGGCGGGCATGGTGTTGGCCGGGCGTTATCTGCTGACGCCGATGTTCCAGATCATCGCCCGCACGGGTGCGCGGGAGGTGATGATCGCCGCCGCCCTCTTCGTCGTCATCGGTGCGGCCGCCATCATGGAGGCGGTTGGGCTTTCGATGGGCATGGGTGCGCTGCTGGCCGGGCTGATGCTGTCGGAATCCTCCTATCGGCACGAGCTGGAAGCCGATATCGAGCCGTTTCGCGGGCTGTTTCTGGCGCTGTTCTTCATGGCCGTCGGCATGTCGCTGCACATCAACATCGTCTACGAGCACATTCTTCTCATCCTGATCGCCGTGCCGGCGATGATGGCTGTGAAGGCGGCCGTAATCTATGGGCTGTGCCGCATCGCCGGTTCGTCCCGTTATGCATCGAGCCGTATCGCGCTGCTGCTGGCGCAGGGCGGCGAATTCGGTTTCGTGCTGTTTTCCACTGCTGCCGCCTCCCGCCTGTTTCCGCAGGCGACGGCTTCCATCCTTGTCGCCATCGTGACGCTTTCCATGGCGCTGACGCCGCTACTGGCAGTGGTTTCTCGCCGGCTGACGGCAGAGGATGCCGATGAGGACACGCTGGACGAGGATTTTGACGGGGCTGGCGCCGATGTGCTGATGATCGGCTTTTCGCGCTTCGGCCAGATCGCCTCGCAAATCCTGCTTGCCGGTGGGCGCGACGTGACTGTCATCGACAGTTCGGCCGATCGTGTGCGTCAGGCTTCCCGCTTCGGTTTCCGCATCTTTTTCGGCGATGGTACACGCAAGGACGTGCTGATCGCGGCTGGCATAGAGCGCGCCGATCTCGTGGCGGTCTGCACCCATAAAAAGGAAGTCACCGACCACATCATCGACATGATCCAGTCGGAATTTCCAAGCGTGCGCATCTATGCCCGCTCCTATGACCGCATTCATTCCCTCGACCTCAGGAAAAAGGGCGTGGAATACGAAATCCGCGAGACGCTGGAATCCGGCCTGCTGTTTGGCCGCCGCATTCTGGAAGGGCTGGACATGGACGGCGAAAGGGCGCTTGCCATTTCCGACGACATACGCGAGCGCGACGAGGAGAGATTGCAGCTACAGGCCGTGGAAGGGCTCGCCGCCGGCAGGCAGATGCTGCACAACAAGCCGGTGCGCGAAGTGAAGCCCGAGCCACTGATGAAGCCGAAGAACAAGGTGGAAAAGCGCGAGGAAGAAGAGGACGAAGACGAGGGTGAAATAGCAGTCTCCCACTAAGCGGCACGCGCTCGCCCCAGCGAATACTCAAGGAGTACCGCTCAAGCCTCCACGCCCTGCCCGCGATGGAAAAGTTCCACCTGCATTTCGATCTGCCGTTTCAGATCATCCTTGATCCCGGCGGAAGCGTTCAGCACTTCTTCCGATTTGAGAAAATCCAGCACACCAAAACGGTGCACCGGTGGGCGCAGAAAAATATGCGGCGGGCGCAATCTGAGTTTCAGGGCAATGGCCGCCTGCATCATCAGCTGACTGGCGCCGAACAGGCTGTCCAGCCGGTTCGGCATGGTGGTGCCGTCACCTTCAGGGCCGCCAACCACATCGATGCCGACGATGATATCGGCCTGATCCATCAGATGCTCATAGGGCACAGGATTGAAGATGCCGCCATCGATCATGATGCGGCCGTTGACGCGCACCGGCATGAATAGAGCCGGAATAGCCGCAGAAGCCGCCAGCGCCTGAATGATCTCGCCGGTTTCCACCACCACTTCGGTCTGCGCATAATAATCCGTGGTCACCACTTTCAGGGGAATGGCAAGTTCGGAAAAATCCTTCGGCAGGGCCTGCGGCATCAAGGCGTGCAGAATGAGTTCGAGATTGAACTGGCCAAGACGAAAACCATCGACCGCATGGCGCATGGATGCGGGGCCGAGGCTCCAGAGACGGTTGGCGACCGAACCCTTCCGCCCCATGAGTTCAAGCGTATATTCGCGGATTTCCTTGCCGCTCATGCCGGCCGCCATGCCTGCTGCGATGATGGAGCCGATGGAGGAGCCGGAAAGCGCGACCGGGCGAATGCCTAGTTCGTCGAATGCCTCGATGACGTTGATGTGGCAGATGCCGCGTGCGCCACCGCCGCCGAGCGCCAGGCCGAATGTCGGCTCATGACCGCTCTCGCGGCTGACATCGATTGCCTCTTGCCCGGCGTGAACCATTGTGACGCTGTCGTTTACACCCTGCTCCATGCCAAATACCCAAGACCCTTTCCACGGCAAAGCCTCTGCCTATTCGGCAAACAAGACAAGACCGTGACGTGACGGGAAAGTGCTGCCGTCAGAGTGTTTTCGCTTTTCTTCAAATCGCGAAAACACTCTAACTCTTTGTTTTGCGGCATTTCCGCACGGAAACCGGGGGCCGTCTTCCTGGAAATGCTCTAGGGCTCGTAGCGGTAGAAGTGCATTTTCGAGTCGCCGAAGATGCGGCTCTCGAGCGGTTTGAACACCGGCTCGACATTGACCACAACATCGCCGCGCTCTTCCAGAATGGCGAGCGCACCGGGTGCCAGCCAGCCGCCAGCATGGGCAGCGGCAAATGCCTTCTCCCCGTGGCCCTGGCCATAGGGCGGATCGGCGAACAGGAGATCGAAGGGCTCGATATTGTTGACGCCGCCAAGCTTGGTTGCGTCACGCCGCAGGATGCGGGCACGCCCATGCAGCCCCAGCGCATCGATATTTTCCCACAACAGCCCCCTGCCCTCAACGCCGTTTTCGACGAAGAGCGCCACACGACAGCCACGCGAAAGCGCCTCCAGCCCGACCGCGCCCGTTCCGGCAAAAACGTCCAGAACGCGCGTACCGTCAAGACTTTCCGGATAGGCGTGGCTCAGAATATTGAAGAGGCTTTCCCGTGTCCTGTCGATTGTCGGACGAATGGAATTTGTTTTCGGCGCGGCCAGATTTCGGCCGCGGAACTCACCGCCTACGATCCGCATTACGTGTCATTCCCCTGCCACCAGAAGGTTTGCCACCCGGGCCTTTGCCGCCCGGCTTGCCGCCGCCGGGGCCGCTACCGCCACCGGGGCCTTTGCCCTTGCCTGAAAAACCCGAACGTTCGCCACGTTCACCCGGTTTACCAAAGGACGGCTTGCCCGATGCGGGCCTGCCGCCGGGTTTTCCACCCGGTTTTGCGCCTCTCGGCTTGTCACCGAAAGGCCGGTCGCCACGTGGGCGATCACCGTCTTCGCGGGGCTTGTCGCGGAACGGACGCTCACCGAAAGGTTTCTCACCACGCGCTGTGCGATCTCCGAAGCTCTTCTCACCGCGTGGGCGGTCGCTGCGCGGGCGATCACCCTCCTCACGCGGCTTGTCACGGAACGGACGGTCGCCAAACGGTTTTCCACCGCGTGCGGTGCGATCTCCGAAGCTCTTCTCGCCGCGAGGACCGTCGCCACGCGGGCGATCTCCCGCTTCACGCGGCTTGTCACGGAACGGGCGGTCGCCGAAGGATTTCCCGGCGCGATCTCCAAAGCTCTTTCCGCCGCGCGGGCCGTCGCCACGTCCACGACCGCCTTCTTCTTCGCGCGGGGAATCCGAACGGATCCACTCGCCCTCGGAATCGGCATGCCTGACGACGTTGCGGCGCGCTTCCGCCTGGGCGGAAGGCTTCTTGAACAGGCTTTCCGCTTCCGCGCGGGCAGAAGACTTCCGCTCCTTGCCATCACGGGTGGGCTTTGCGCCGGGCGCCATCCAGACATTGGCCGTGCGGCTGGTGCCCGCGGGCGGGCGGGCGGGGCGGCGTTCTTCGCCATCCTCTTCGCCACGGGTTTTCGCGCCGAATTTCCCGGCAGGTTTGCCACCGAACTTGCCGGCTGGCTTGTCACCGCGCTTGGTGTCGAGACGGCCGAGCGCCTTTTCGCGGCGATCTTCCGGTTTGCCGGCAGCCCTGTCGAAACGCGGCTTGCCTTCCGGCGCGTCGCTCTTTGCCCATTCGGACCGGGGCGCGCGCTTGGGCGTGTTTTCTTCTTCATCGTCGGCGACAGGCGCATCGTAGATCGGCGCATCGAAATTGGCGCCGGATTGTTCGATGAGGCGCGGACCAAGCTGGTCACGCAGCATGCGGCCACGCACTTCAAGCACCTTGCCTTCAGGCAGATCACCGAGCTGGAACGGGCCGTAGGAGATACGGATCAGGCGGTTGACCTCAAGGCCGAGCGCGCCGAGCACGTTCTTGATCTCGCGGTTCTTGCCTTCGCGCAGACCCATGGTGATCCAGACGTTGTGACCCTGGGTGCGGTCGAGCGTCGCGTCGATAGCGCCATAAAGCACGCCGTCGACGGCAATGCCTTCCTTCAGCTTGTCGAGGGCGGCCTGATCGACCTCGCCATGGGCGCGCACGCGGTAGCGGCGCAGCCAGCCGGTCGTCGGCAGTTCGAGCACGCGCGAGAGACCGCCATCGTTGGTCAACAGCAGCAGGCCTTCGGTATTGATGTCGAGGCGGCCGATGGAGAGCACACGCGGCAATTCACCCGGCAGATTGTCGAAAACGGTCGGGCGGCCTTCCGGGTCGGAATTGGTCGTCACCAGGCCGGCGGGCTTGTGGTAAAGCCACAGGCGCGTGCGCTCAGCCCCGCGGATGGGCATGCCATCCACTTCGATCTTGTCGGAAAGCGTCGCGTTCATCACCGGAGTGTCCAGCTTGACGCCGTTCAGCGACACGCGGCCTTCCATGATCATGCGCTCGATATCGCGGCGCGAGGCAACGCCGGCGCGCGCCATGATCTTGGAAATGCGCTCTGGCTTGGTGCCGATAACGGCTTCCTGCACCGGAGCCGCCTTGGCTTCTACCGGTTTCTTTTCACGCTCTGCGGCGGGCTTGCCGGTGCCTTTCGGCTTCTTGTCGCGGCTAAAAGTCTTGCCACCGTCACGCTTCGGCTTGTCTTTAAAAGTCATTTGCTGTTTGCCTGTTGTTTGGGCTGTCCTATCAGGTCCAAGCACAAGGGTTAAGAGGAAATTGAAACGCAATGGCCGAAAGGATGCATTTCATGGAACTGGCGCTGGCGGAAGCCCGTGCCGCCGGTGAGCGGCAGGAGGTTCCGATCGGCGCAGTCCTGGTTCTGGACGGTCGCGTCATCGCCCGTTCCGGCAATCGCACACGTGAATTGAACGATGTGACGGCGCATGCCGAAATCGCCGTGATCCGCATGGCCTGCGAGGCGCTGGAACAGGAACGCCTGCCCGGTGCCGATCTCTATGTAACGCTGGAACCCTGCACCATGTGCGCGGCGGCGATCTCGTTTGCCCGCATCCGTCGTCTCTATTACGGTGCGGAAGACCCGAAGGGCGGCGCGGTGCATAGTGGCGTGCGTTTCTTCAGCCAGCCGACATGCCACCACGCGCCTGATGTCTATTCGGGGCTGGCGGAAAGCGAAAGTGCTGAAATTCTGCGGAAATTCTTTCGCGAGAAACGTCTCGACGAATAAGCAGCCGGCGGGAGATGCAATCTTTCCCGCAGGCCATAAGCCCTTCATTTTATCAGAAGGGGTTCCACCAGGGTTTGCCGGTGTTTGCCATCGCCGCTTCTTTCTTACGGCGCTTTTCCTTCTTCTGCTCCGGCTCACCGAGGTCAGTCAGCTGATCCTGCGGAACGCTACGATATTCCTGCGGCGGATCGGTCAGGAACTTGCGCTGGGCGTTGACGACAGAGCCACCCTGGGCATCTGCCTTGGCCTTGCGGAAGGCTTCCCATTTCTGGCTTTCGGTCATCTGGCCGGCCGTGCCGTTGCCCGCAAGCAGCGGTGAGCGGTAATGCGGATTGTTCTTGTTGGCATCCGCCTCGTCACGCAGGCGTTCACGGGTCTCTTCCGGCGATTCGACCCATTGCGGGTTGTTTTCGCGGCTCGCCATGTTCTGCTGGGGCGTCGTCAATTGCTCGGCGCGGGACTGGGCGGGGACAACGAGACCGGGACGCGGGCTGTATTTCAGGTTGCGTTTTTCCTGGTCGTTGCCGGTGATCGAGGTCGCGTTGCCGAGGTCGTCTACAAGCTGTTCTGCCGCAGTCTTGCCCGTGCCATAGGTCGGGCTCGTGCAGGCGCTGAGCAGCACGCCTATCGCCGTGATACCTGCAACCGTGCGAACCATGCTCAAACCCTGCGCGTTATCCTGCCCAAAAGCCTTCATCGTCTTCATAAAAACCCTTCCAGCCGTCCGTCCCATTGCGCCAGACATCGTCTTTCGGCAGGCGGTAGCCCGCATTGCCGTGCAAATCCGGCCATTTTCAGGCAGGTGTACCGGATGAAGAGCTAAAGCGCAATTCATCCGGCCATTTTCCTCGCGCATCGGCCCGAAACTCGAAATCGATTTTTCGACAGGAACGATGCGCAGCAGCTCTAAATCATCCCAGCGCGGCAAGCTCGCGCAGTGCCGCCGCATCACGGGCCGAAACCTCCGGATAGTCCGGATCGGAACCGACATCGGTGGTGATACGCCAGGAGCGTGCGCATTTTGCGCCTTCCGCCAGCTTCTGCTCGACGACGACCTTTGCGACCTCCGGCAAGCGGAAGCCATCGGCAGGGCCTTCATCGCCGACCACCGAAATGGCGGAGGTGATGCAGATTTCGGCAAAATCCTGCCCGGAGAGAGCCGCCAGAAGATCGGCGTCGGCAATGTGGACGACCGGGGCTGCCTCAAGCGAGGAGCCGATACGCTTTTCACGGCGTTCCACTTCGAGCGCACCGGTGACGACCGTGCGGACCTTGCGGATTTTCTCCCACTTCGCTTCCAGCGCGTCGTTGTTCCACGCCGCCGGGATTTCCGGGAACTGGGCGAGATGTACCGATTCCGCATCCGGATAGCGCGAAAGCCATGCTTCTTCAGTGGTGAAGGGCAGCATGGGCGCGAGCCATGTGACGAGGCAATCGAACAGCTTGGCGATGACCGACAGCGATGCACGGCGCTTCAGCGACGACGGCGCGTCGCAATAAAGCGTGTCCTTGCGGATGTCGAAGTAGAAAGCCGACAGCTCAACATTTGCGAAATCGATCAGGGCGCGGGCGATCTTCTTGAAGTCGAAGGCGTCGTAGCCATCGCGCACGACCTTATCCAGCTCGGACAGGCGGTGCAGCACCAGCTTTTCCAGTTCCGGCAGATCGGCATAGGCGATCTCCTCGCCCTTGTCGTGGGCAAGCGTGCCGAGCATCCAGCGCACGGTGTTGCGCAGCTTGCGATACGCATCGATATTGGTCTGGATGATGGCCTTGCCCAGACGCTGGTCTTCCCAGTAATCGGTCGTCATGACCCACAGGCGCAGGATATCCGCGCCGGACTCTTTCATCACGTCCTGTGGTGCAACAACGTTGCCGAGAGACTTGGACTGCTTGCGGCCCTGCTCGTCCATGGTGAAGCCATGGGTGACGACGGCGTTATAGGGCGCGCGGCCACGCGTCGCGCAGCTTTCCAGCAGCGACGAATGGAACCAGCCGCGATGCTGGTCCGAGCCTTCGAGATAGACATCCGCCGGCCACTTCATGTCCGGGCGATCTTCCAGCGTGAAGGTATGGGTGCAGCCGCTATCGAACCACACGTCGAGGATATCCATGACCTGCTGCCATTTGGCGTGGTCATGGTCATTGCCGAGGAAACGTTCCTTGGCGCCTTCGGCAAACCAGGCATCCGCACCTTCAGCCTCGAAGGCTTCGAGGATGCGGGCGTTGACAGCCTCGTCGACCAAAACCTCACCCTGCTCGTCGGCGAAGACCGCGATCGGCACGCCCCAGCTGCGCTGGCGCGACAGAACCCAGTCGGGCCGACCTTCGATCATGGCGCGCAGGCGGTTCTGGCCGGATGCCGGAACGAAACGGGTCTGGTCGATGGCATCAAGCGAACGCGAGCGCAGCGTGGTGCCGTCGCCGAGTTCCTTGTCCATGTAGACAAACCACTGCGGCGTGTTGCGGAAGATCACCGGCTTCTTGGAGCGCCAGCTATGCGGATAGCTGTGCTTCAGACGGCCGCGCGCGAACAGGTTGTTGGCCGCGATCAGCGCCTTGATGACGCGCTCGTTGGCATCGCCCTTCTTGCCGTTATCATCCATGACGCGGGCCGCACCGCCTTCGGCAGACGGGCCGAAACCGGGGGCGTCCTCGGTGTAGAAACCGTCATCGCCAACGGGGAACGGGATGGCCGGCGAAACGCCGCGCGCTTCCAGCTCACGCTGATGCGCGGTCCAGACGTCAAAGTCCTCGCGGCCATGGCTTGGCGCGGTGTGCACGAAGCCCGTGCCTGCATCGTCGGTGACGTGGTCGCCATCGAGAAGCGGAACCGGGAAATCGTAGCCAAGCGACGCCAAAGGATGGGCGCAGGTGATGGCGGCCAGTTCTTCAGCTTTCACATCGCGCACGAACTTGAAGGTCACCTTCGCCTTGGCAGCAGCCTCATCGGCAAGCTTTCTGGCGAAGATCAGCTTTTCACCCGGCTGCGGACCGAAATCGTTCTGCGCGCTTTCGACTTCGAACAGGCCATATTCGACCCGCGAGGAGAAGGCGATGGCGCGGTTGCCGGGGATGGTCCACGGCGTGGTCGTCCAGATGACGACAGAGACGCCGGAAAGAGCGGGCGCAGCATCCTTCACCGGGAACTTCACCCAGATCATGTCGCTCTCAACGTCGTGATACTCGACCTCGGCTTCCGCCAGCGCCGTGCGCTCGACAACCGACCACATGATCGGCTTGGAACCGCGATAGAGCTGGCCGCTTCTGGCGATCTTCAGGAGTTCACCGGCGATGCGGGCTTCGGCGTGGAAGTTCATTGTCGTGTAGGGATTGTCGAAGTCACCCTCGATGCCAAGACGCTTGAACTCTTCCGACTGAACCTTGATCCAGCCAGCCGCAAAGTCACGGCATTCCCTGCGGAACTCGTTGACCGGAACCTCGTCCTTGTTCTTGCCCTTGGCGCGGTAGGCTTCCTCGATCTTCCATTCGATCGGCAGGCCGTGGCAATCCCAGCCGGGCACGTAATTGGCGTCGAAACCGCGCATCTGGAACGAGCGGGTGATGACGTCTTTCAGGATCTTGTTCAGCGCATGGCCGATGTGGATGTTGCCGTTGGCATAGGGCGGGCCATCATGCAGCACGAATTTCTCGCGACCGGCGGCGGAGGCGCGGAGCTTTTTATACAGGCCCATTTCCTGCCAGCGCTTCACCGTTTCCGGTTCTTTCTGCGGCAGGCCGGCACGCATCGGGAAATCCGTCTGCGGCAAATAGAGGGTCGAGGAATAGTCGAATTTTTCTGCGGTGTCGCTCATAATTGTACCGTTGTTGCGCGCCGTGTCGGTCGCGCCGTCTCAATTTCAAAGAGGGCAAATACGGAAAGCGCCATGTCAAATGCCATGGCGAGCGCCAAAATCCCGGACCTTCCGGCTCTTCAGAGCGGGCGGAAGGCCGGGCCAATAATTCGGCCTATCTGAACTTTAAACAGCAACCGGTATTGGGACATGGCCGGTTGTTTATGCGGTTTTCCGGCAAAAAGGAAGTGAAAAGCGACGACAATCCGGGACAGGATTATCTGCCCGCTCAAAATGCTATCTTCGCATCCAATTCACTGAGCGGCCGTACGCCTGACAGCATCGCCCGCGCCTCTTCCTCGTCCCGCCTGATCTGCGCGACCAGAGGGTCCAAGCCGTCAAATTTCAGCTCGTCACGCAGGTGCCCGAAGAAGGATACCGAACAGACCTCACCATAGAGATCACCGGAAAAATCGAAGACGTAGGTTTCCAGAAGTGCCGCACCGTTATCGGTGACCGTCGGGCGGTAACCGAAGCTTGCAACGCCATCGTAAATCGCCCCGTCGGGGCGGCGGAACCGCACGGCATAGATGCCGGCTTTCAGCTCCGTTTCGGGTGAAAGCGCCATGTTGGCCGTCGGGTAACCCAGCGTCCGCCCCAGCTTCTGGCCGCCGATGACTTCACTCTCCACAGTGAAACGATACCCGAGTTGTCCGGCTGCACCTGCCACATCCCCTTCGCACAGAAGCGAGCGGATACGGCTCGAGGAGACGACATCCGCGCCCTCGTCGCGAAAGGCATCCACGAGCGTCACGTCGAAGCCGTTGCGCTTGCCGGCCGCCATCAGAAATGCCGGGCCACCTTCGCGGCCCTTGCCGAAATGGAAATCAAAGCCGGTGACGACGGCGCTGGCGCCCAGCCAGTCGACCAGAATGGAATTGACGAACTCTTCCGCCGAGCGCTGCGAAAACTCGCGGTCGAAGGGGTATTCGATGACGGAGCGGAAGCCGATGGCCTCGAGAATACGTGCCTTCAACGGCGCAGGCGTCAGGCGGAAGACCGGCGTTTCAGGGCGGAAGACGGAACGGGGATGCGGTTCGAAGGTCAGCACCAGTGCCGGTACGCCGCGCGCCTCGGCCAGTTCCAGCGCACGGTCCAGAACGGCGCGGTGGCCGCGATGCACACCATCGAAATTGCCGATCGCGATGACGCCGCCGCGCAAGCCTTCAGGCAGCGGCTCCTTTTTTTCATTGCGATGAAAGACGGTCATTGCAGTCGATCCATTTTTTACGCCGGCTTACGCCAGACGTTTCCTAGGCAAGGCGGGGCATCCACCAGCCGGGAGCCGCACCCTGCCCCTTCAGATAGGCGTTCAGAAGCGCCTCGTCCGTCTGGCCATTCAGCGTATATTCGGCGGCGTGAATGCCGCCGCTGATATAAAGAAGGTTTAGGCCGCTCGCAATTGCGCCCTTCACATCCGTCGGCATGCCATCGCCAATGGCGAGCACGCGATCCCTAGGGAAATCGCCGCGCACTTCTTTCGCCGCCGCAAGGCAGGCTTCATAGATCGGCGCGTGCGGTTTGCCGGCAATACGGACTTCGCCGCCAAGCTGTTCGTAATATGCGGCCATGGCGCCGGCGCAGGGAATGATGCGCTCGCCGCGCTCCACCACCAGATCGGGGTTGGCGCAGATCATCGGCGCCTTGCGGGCGATGAAGCCTTTCAGCATTTCCGTATAGTCTTCCGGCGTTTCCGTCTCGTCATCGAAGAAACCGGTGCAGACGACGGATTCCGCTTCCGCCTCGCCGACCCGTTCGACATCGAGACCTTCCAGCAGCGGCATGTCCCGCTCGGGGCCGAGCAGGAAGACTTTTCTCGGGCCTTCCGCGATCAGGCCGCGGGTGACGTCGCCCGATGTGATGATGCGGTCATAGGCCTCATCCGGCACGCCGAGAACGCGAAGCTGGGCGATGACACCGGGGGCCGGACGCGGCGAATTGGTGATGAGCACCACGGTCTTGCCGGCCTTGCGCGCGTCGTGCAGCGCAACCGCCGCATCCGGGAAAGCGCTGACGCCATTATGCAGCACGCCCCAGACATCCGAAAGAACAACGTCGAACCCATCAGTGATTTCGCCGAGGGTGAGAATGCGATGGGCCATGATATGCTTTCCGGGTGCGAAAAAAGGGTGTGCGTCACATGGCAAAGCAGGACGCCGATGGCAAGGAAAAAAGCGGTGCCAGGCCTGCCTCCGGCCCACCGGCCACCATCCGAACATAAAACCCCTCTACGCCGAAAACGAAGGTTGCCTGAAAAAGAGCGATTTGTCCGCGCCCGTCAGAGCGTGGAAATTTTCTGTCATGGAACGCTGGTAACCATAGGCCGTGAAATTTTTCCGGCAGTGCGTTCTTGACTCCGGGGGGACGCCTCCTTATCTCGGCTTTGCTGGCACTCTAACAAGAGGAGTGCTAACACCCATCACGTGAACCTTCAAAAGGTTCCTGAAGTCATTTGATCGAGGGATTAGGCAATGACAAGCACCAATTTCCGCCCGCTTCATGATCGCGTCGTCGTTCGTCGCGTTGAGTCCGAAGCAAAGACCAAGGGCGGCATCATCATTCCCGATACCGCCAAGGAAAAGCCGCAGGAAGGCGAAATCGTCGCCGTCGGTTCCGGCGCTCGCGATGAGGCCGGCAAGGTCGTCGCTCTCGACGTCAAGGTTGGCGATCGCGTCCTGTTCGGCAAGTGGTCGGGCACCGAAGTCAAGCTCGACGGCGAAGACCTTCTGATCATGAAGGAAGCCGACATCATGGGTATCATCGGCTGATTTCGCCGAACCCATCGTTTCCTTAAATTTCAAGCCGGACCCCGTCCGGCCATTCGAAACCAGGAGTTTTGAAAATGGCAGCCAAAGAAGTCAAATTCGGCCGCACAGCGCGCGAAAAGATGCTCAAGGGCGTCGACATTCTCGCTGATGCAGTGAAGGTCACCCTCGGCCCGAAGGGTCGTAACGTCGTTATCGACAAGTCCTTCGGCGCACCGCGCATCACCAAGGACGGCGTTTCGGTCGCCAAGGAAATCGAACTGGAAGACAAGTTCGAGAACATGGGCGCACAGCTCGTTCGCGAAGTTGCCTCCAAGACCAACGACATCGCCGGTGACGGCACCACCACCGCAACGGTTCTGGCCCAGGCCATCGTTCGCGAAGGTGCAAAGGCAGTTGCTGCCGGCATGAACCCGATGGACCTCAAGCGCGGTATCGATCTGGCCGTTGCTGAAGTCGTCAAGGACCTTCAGGCCAAGGCCAAGAAGATCAACACTTCGGAAGAAGTTGCACAGGTCGGCACGATCTCTGCAAACGGCGAGCGTCAGATCGGTCTCGACATTGCTGAAGCAATGCAGCGCGTCGGCAACGAAGGCGTCATCACCGTTGAAGAAGCCAAGACCGCTGAAACCGAACTCGAAGTCGTCGAAGGCATGCAGTTCGACCGCGGCTACCTGTCGCCTTACTTCGTGACCAACCCGGAAAAGATGGTTGCGGACCTCGAAGACGCATACATCCTGCTGCACGAAAAGAAGCTTTCGAACCTCCAGGCCATGCTGCCGGTTCTCGAAGCTGTCGTTCAGACCGGCAAGCCGCTCGTCATCATCGCTGAAGACGTAGAAGGCGAAGCCCTTGCAACGCTCGTCGTCAACAAGCTGCGTGGCGGCCTCAAGATCGCTGCCGTCAAGGCTCCTGGCTTCGGCGACCGCCGCAAGGCCATGCTGGAAGACATCGCCATCCTGACCGGTGGTACCGTCATTTCCGAAGATCTCGGCATCAAGCTCGAAAGCGTTACCCTCGACATGCTCGGCAAGTCGAAGAAGGTTTCGATCTCCAAGGAAAACACCACGATCGTTGATGGTGCTGGCCAGAAGTCCGACATCGAAGGCCGTGTTGCCCAGATCAAGGCGCAGATCGAAGAAACCACTTCCGACTACGACCGCGAAAAGCTGCAGGAACGTCTTGCCAAGCTCGCTGGCGGCGTTGCCGTAATCCGCGTTGGCGGTTCGACGGAAGTTGAAGTGAAGGAAAAGAAGGACCGCATCGACGACGCTCTCAACGCGACGCGCGCTGCTGTTCAGGAAGGCATCGTACCGGGCGGCGGCGTTGCCCTGCTGCGTTCTTCCACGAAGATCACCGTCAAGGGTGAGAACGACGACCAGGAAGCCGGCATCAACATCGTCCGCAAGGCTCTGCAGTCTCTGGTTCGCCAGATTGCAGAAAACGCAGGTGACGAAGCTTCCATCGTTGTTGGCAAGATCCTCGACCGGAACGAAGACAACTACGGCTACAACGCCCAGACCGGCGAATATGGCGACCTGATCCAGCTCGGCATCGTCGACCCGGTCAAGGTTGTTCGCACCGCTCTGCAGAACGCAGCTTCGGTTGCTTCGCTGCTGATCACCACCGAAGCCATGATCGCCGAACTTCCTAAGAAGGAATCGGCAATGCCCCAGATGCCTGGCGGCGGTATGGGCGGCATGGACTTCTAATCAGTCCTGTCACTGGAATACGAAAGGGCGGTCTTCGGATCGCCCTTTTTCGTTACCGCCCATGCCCTTCTAGCGGTCTGGCGTCGCAAGCGCGCCAGACGGGCGGCTTGGACTTCCAATCAGTCCTGTCACTGGAATACGAAAGGGCGGTCTTCGGATCGCCCTTTTTTCGTTGCCGCCCATGCCCTTTTAGCGGTCTGGCGTCGCAAGCGCGCCAGACGGGCGGCATGGACTTCTAATCAGTCCTGTCACTGGAATTGCGAAGGGCGGTCTTCGGGTCGCCTTTTTTTGGTCCCGCCCATGCCCCTTGTGAAGGCTGGCGCGATATCTTCACTTGCCGGGAACGGGCTTAAAAAAATATTGTCTCTTTTTGAAACAGCGGTAACTTTAGCCGGCTTGTTTTTGGCAGCGCGTGCAATAATCGGATGCCGATAGAGGCGAATCACAATTGCCGATGGGGCGGATTTTCGCCCTCTCCAGTTTATAAGCACGACATTTAGTTGTCTTTTTTCATATATTTGGCGATTACGATGAAGGAATACATATTATTTTTGATTTTCTCTCTGGCAGGTTGTTGTGGGTAGAAGAAAATAAACTATAAGTCAGCGCCCGTGAGGGTGCCGCGGCGGGATGCAAGCATTGAAGGGGTTCGATGCTTGGCAAGCACGCTCGAATGCGGATGGCGATGAAAAATCAACTTGGCAGCGACGCTTGAGATTGCAGCGCTGGTACGATGTTCATGCGGGGGCGCGATTTGTTCGAAATATCAAGACGCAACGATGCTCTGCCTGCGGCCGCGACAACCATGCCGGATACTCAGACCCTGTCGCATTTCTTTATTTCGGAGGAATGGAGCGGCGATCTTTCGAGCGGCGTCATCAAGCTTGGCGAACATGCATCTTTCATGCATGGCCTGCCGCAGGGCGAGTGTGGCCTGCTCAGCCTGATCCGCTGTTATGATCGGGGTCACCACGACCGCGTGCTCGAAATTTTCGAACAGGCTTCCGCCGCACCCTCACGCTTCTGCTTTTCCACCGGCCTGTTCACCCTGCCGGCAATGCGGCAGCCGCTCATTTGCATGGGCGAATCCTCGGGTTTTGAGATCGGCCAGCAAGGGCGCATTTCGGGGCTCTTCCTGTTTCCGCGTTTCGAGGATATGCGCTTCGCCGCCTAGCGTGTTTCCAGTAAAACTGCGCAGCGGCTTTATGTCAGGAAAATTTGTTAAAACAATTAGATAGATCGAGTCGGATGGTCCCGTTCAAGCAGGATGCGCGCTCAATGTCATTGAACGACATTATTGGTCGTTCACAAAATGAAGACAATTTGTCTTCTATTGTTCATCTTTATAGATGCATGATTTTCGGTCATTGATATCTCCAGACATCACCTTGCAGTTTAACCGGCGACACGCCGATCACTTACCGGAGATACTCCATGTCCAGCAGCCAGAACGCTCTCGTTCTCATCGCCCGCATTCTGCTTTCCTTCATCTTCATCTATTCCGGCTTCGGCAAACTCACCGATCCGGCTGGCACTGCCGGCATGATCTCGGGCGCCGGCATGCCTGCCGCAACCGCGCTTGCCTATCTTGCTGGCCTGTTCGAACTCGTTGCCGGTCTTGCCATTCTCGCCGGTTTCCAGACGAAGATCGCCGCATGGGCGCTTGCAGCATTCTGCGTGTTCACCGGTCTCGTATTCCACAGCGGCACCGTTGCCGTTCCCGGCTGGCCTGAGCCTGCTCTCGGCTGGATCAACACGCTGAACGGCATCATGCTGATGAAGAACATTACCCTTGCCGGCGCCTATATCCTGCTCGCAACGTTCGGTGCAGGCGCCTACTCCGTCGACGCAAAGCGCGGCTTCGTTACCGCCCGCGCCTGAGCCAACAGGCTGAGCAAGAAAAAAGCCGCCGGAGCGATCCGGCGGCTTTTTTCTTTTATGCTTTCAGACAGCCGCTTTTATGCGCGCCGCGATCTCCTGAACCGCCGGATCACCTTCGTGCTCCGGCTTGCGGGCGCGCACGAAACAGGCCTCCGAGCGGACGATGATGCCATCGGAGAGGATTTTCAGGTGGTTAGCTTTCAGCGTCGAGCCGGTGGAGGTGATATCGACGATGATATCCGCCTGCCCTGCCGCCGGCGCACCTTCGGTGGCGCCAAGGCTTTCGACAATACGGTAAAGCTGAATGCCGTGCTGGCGCGAAAAGAACTGCTGCGTCAGCCGCCAGTATTTGGTCGCGATTGCCAAACGGCGACCATGACGGGCACGGAATTCCGAGGCCACATCGCCGAGATCGGCCATGCTGTCCACATCGAGCCAGATTTCCGGCACGGCGACAACGACATCGGCATGGCCGAAACCGAGGCGGGCACAGAATTCCACCTGCGCATCGGCGTTGGTCAGCCCCTCTCGCACCAGGTCTTCACCCGTCACGCCGAAATCCACGCTGCCAGCACCAATTTCGCGGGCGATCTCGGAGGCTGAGAGATAGGCAATCTCGATATCGTCGCGCCCTTCGATGCGGCCGCGATAGGACCGGTCGTTACCGACAGCCGCAACCTTCAGCCCGGCGCGTTCCAGAACGGCGGAGGCGTCTTCCTTCATCCGACCCTTTGAGGGCAAGGCAATGGTGATCATGGCTTATCGCTCCCACGCACCGTTTCGATGCGATCCAGCCAGAGGGAAAAGCCCACGGCCGGTATTTTTTCCTGCGCGCCAAGCAGCGTCAGCAGCCGGTCAAAACGGCCGCCGCCGGCCAGAACGCTATCGCTACCTTCTTCCATCACCTCGAAAACGAGGCCAGTATAATAATCGAGCGGACGGCCGAAGGCCGCGCCGTAGCTGACTGTTTCGAGATCGACACCGGCATTCCCAAGGGCCGCGACACGCTTATCGAAAGCGGAAAGCGCGCCGTCCAGTTTCAGCTTCGCCTTTGCGGCAAAATCGGCCAGAACTTGCGAGGCCTGCGGCAAGGGCGCCTGCAGGGCCAGAAACTGCTTGAGCAGTTCGAAACTCTCATCCGGCAGACGCGTGGCGGCAAGCGCCAGCTTTTCCCGCAGACGGCGGGCGATTTCCTGCGGCGAGCGGCTGGCATTGGTGGAATAGCCGGTTTCCTGCATTACCGTGTCGAGATAATCGACCAGCACCGCCTCTTCGCCCGTTGCCAGAAGTCCGGCGACCCGCGCGTCAAGGCCGGTCATGGGCTTGGGGTGGACAAGGCTTTCCAGCAGCGCGTCCAGCTGCGCCATATCGCCGAAAGCCTGCACCAGCCGTTTCTGCCAACCAAGCGGCAGGCCGAGCGCTGCAACTACTGCCTCGAACACCTGCTGGTCGCCCAGCGTGACGGCGAGCGAACGGCCAGGCAGCAGGCGTTTCAGGATGGCGGTTGCATCAATCACGGCGCGGGCATCGGCAGCGGCGATATCGGTATCACCGAGATCCTCGATGCCAGCCTGATAAAACTCGTTCGCACCCTCCCGGCGCTGGCGGAAGACCTCGCCCAGATAGGAGTAACGCTTCGGCGTACCGGTCGCCGTCTCGATATGGCGCAGGCAAACGGGAATAGTGAATTCCGGGCGCAGACAAAGGCTTTCACCTGTCTCGCTCTCCGTCATGAAAATACGCCGGCGCAAATCCTCGCCCGCCATATCCAGAAACGGTTCGGCAGGCTGGATGACAGGCGTGTTCACACGACTTGTGCGCCGCGCGGCGAATTCTTCCAGTAGCTCTCCGGCAAATTCCGGCATGTCGATCAGGGGCATGGAACAGTACTTTTCGTCACGGTTCGAGCGGCTGCATCATTTCGATGCGGTTTCCGAAGGGATCAAGGACATAAAACCGGTGATATCCTTCGAGCGGCTCATCCTCAACCACATGGTAGCCTGCAGTTTCAAGTGTTTTTCGCAGGATACTGAGATCGTCTACCAGAAAGGCAGGATGGGCTTTCCTGGAGGGTCTGAAATCCTGCTCGATGCCGAGGTGGAGTTTTATCGGTCCAGATGAGAACCAGCATCCGCCGCGCGCCGCCAGATTGACGGGTTTTGCCTGCTCCGCAAAGCCGAGCAGGTCGCCATAAAAGGCGCGCGCCTCGTCTTCCCGGCCGACGGGCATCGCCAGTTGAAGGTGATCGAGCGCGAGGATCGCCATCGCCTCAGCGCCCTTCAGCGGCGCGGCGAACGTCCTCTGCATGATGTTCCAGAATCTCGCGAACCTTCGCCACCAGTTCCGTCTCCGGCGCGGTAATCTGTGCCACGCGCGCTTCGCGCCAGCTGGCATTGTCCTCGATTTCACCCGACAGGCGCTTGCCTTCGATCAGATCCTTGATCTGCACCACGCCTTCGGCACGTTCGTCACCGCCCTGGATGATGGCGATGGGGGAGCCGAGACGGTCGGCATATTTCAGCTGATTGCCGAATTTCTTCCAGTTGCCCTGGTACATTTCGGCGCGGATGCCCTCGGCACGCAACGCCTGCGTGAAGCGCTGGTAACGGCCCATGCTCTCCACATCGCCATCCATGACGGTGATGAGAACCGGGGCGAGCGGCTTGACCTGACCGAGTTTGCCGAGGTTCTTGAGCGCAGTCATCAGGCGCGAGACGCCTATGGAAAAGCCCGTGGCCGGAACCGGCTGACCCATGAAGCGAGAGACGAGACCATCATAACGGCCGCCACCGCCGACCGAGCCGAACACGACCTTTTCGCCCTTTTCGTTGGTGACGTCGAAGGTCAGTTCAGCCTCATAGACAGGGCCGGTGTAATATTCGAGGCCGCGAACGACGGAGGGATCGATCTTGATACGCGTCGCATCGTAACCGGCACCGGAAACCAGAGAGCCGATGATGTTCAGTTCATCGACGCCTTCCGCGCCTTTGGATGTGCCCGCAACCAGTTTTGCGAGATCATCGGCGCTTTCCGCATAATCCTTGATGCCGACGAAAAACAGAACCTTTTCGATCTGCTCTTCACCGAGACCCGCACCCTTGGTGAAATCGCCGGACTCATCCTTACGGCCGGGACCGAGCAGCAGCTTCACGCCATCAGGGCCGAACTTGTCGAGCTTGTCGATGGCGCGCAGCACGTTCAGGCGACGACCGGCATTTTCCTCGCCACCAAGGCCGATGGCCTCCATGACGCCGTCCAGCACCTTGCGGTTGTTGACGCGGATGACATAATCACCGCGCGCAATACCAAGCGCTTCCAGCGTATCGGCCATCATCATGCACATTTCGGCATCGGCCTGCACGCCGGCAGCACCGACCGTATCGGCATCGAACTGCATGAACTGGCGGAAGCGACCGGGGCCGGGCTTTTCATTGCGAAACACATAACCGGCGCGATAGGTACGGTAGGGCAGCTGGATTTCGTTGAAATTTTCCGCGACATGGCGGGCAAGCGGTGCAGTGAGATCGTAACGCAGGCTCATCCACTGGTCGTCATCGTCCTGCAGCGAAAATACGCCCTCGTTCGGACGGTCGCTATCAGGCAGGAATTTGCCGAGCGCATCGGTATATTCAAACAGCGGGGTTTCCACCGGATCGAAGCCGTAAAGCTCGTAGACCTTGCGGATCTTGTCGATCATTTCATTGGTGGCATGGATATCGGCAGCAGAACGATCCACGAAGCCACGCGGCAGGCGGGCTTTCAGTTTCTGAGGCTTTTTTGCTTTTTCGCTCATGATGCCGATCCGATATTTTCCTGAAATTATGCCGGTGTATTAGATGATGAAGCCCGGTGCGGCAAGCCGCAAAGCCTCTGGTTCTACTGGCCGCACGGGGCAAACAATGCTATATGGGATGCATGTATCCCATTTTAGTCGAAAAGGGCGCAAGCAATGAGCAAACAGACGGCCATCCGCCTGCCGGACGAGACCTATGAACGGCTGAAAGCGCTTTCCGAGCGCACGGGCCGTACGTCCGCTTACTATATCCGCGAGGCGATTGAGAAACATATCGAGGATATGGAAGATCTCTATCTTGCTGAAGAGGCGACGCGGCGCATCCAGCGCGGTGAATCAAAGGTGGTAAGCGCCGAGGAGTTCTGGCGTGATCTGGACAACTGAATACGATGTTCTTGTCCAGAAAGAGATGCGGAAAATCGATCCGCAGACCCGTCAGCGTATCCGCGCTTTCCTTCAAGAGAGAGTAGCGGCGCTCGACAATCCCCGCCAGACAGGTGCCGCCCTGCAAGGCTCAGAACTCGGCAGCTTCTGGCGTTACCGGGTAGGCGATTACCGTATCATCTGCGATATACAGGACCACAAGCTTGTCGTGCTGGTGGTGGAAATCGGCCATCGCCGCGAAATTTACCGTTAGGCATCCATGATCCTCGAAGCCCTGCAATATGCCGCCACACGGGCGGCCACGCCGAAACCTTTTCGGCCGCATATCCGCTATTCCGTCAATCTATGGGCGCGCGCCAACCGCTGCGCCACAGCATGGGCGGAGCATGAAAGCAACAGCCAGCAATTTGTGCTGCAATCGGTGAGAAAACTCAAACAGAGACGGACGGCGGTGGTGCTCGGGTCGGGTCTGCTGCGCGACGTGCCATACGATGCCCTGGTGGCGATGTTCGATACCGTGGTTCTGGTCGATCTGGTGCATATTGCCAGCGTGCAGGCGAAGCTGCGCTTCAATTCCAAAAAGAATGTGCGCATCGTCAACCGCGATCTTTCCGGTTTTGACGATATCGTTGCCGGTAAAGAACCGGAACCGCTCGAGTTCCTGCGGCGGGTGCCCTATCTGGATTTCGTCGTCTCGGCCAACCTCCTGTCACAGATCGGCACCGGCGCGCGGCATCGGCTGGAGCGGGAGAAGATTTCCGGCGGGCCTGATGACCTTTTGCCGATACTCATTCAGACGCATCTGGATGCGCTGGCCGCACTTCCCTGCAAGGTGTGTCTGGTAACGGACACATCCTTTGACGTTATCGGCAAAAACGGCAGCGTGCACCAGCACGAGGACTTGCTGCATGGCATCGATCTGTCCGCGCCGGCCGCCGCATGGGAATGGCCACTCGCTCCGTTGGGAGAGGAAAGCAGGGACTATCGAATCGTTCATCACGTCGTTGCGCGTGAACTGACGTGATAGGCTTCGCCCGCGCCGCGATCCAGATAATGCCGCGCAGCCTTTCGACCTACAAACCAGCAAGACCGGCCTTGTAGTCCTCCGAGGCGGCGCGGCTGAGGCGTTCCAGTTCCATGGCGGCACGGCTGGTGTGACGTTCCTTGTGGCGCAGCAGAGCAAAATTGCGGGCGGGCAGATCGATGCCAGCGCGGACCAACAATCCCTGGCGTAAGAACAGGGAAGCGACGGAAGCGGAAACCGCCGTCGCCGCGCCGCCGGAGCGTGCCGCCATCACCACGGCCTCGTTGGAGGGCAGTTCCAGCATCACGGAAAGATCTGCCGGGTCGACACCCATCTGCCGCACCGCCGCCTCGAAGGCGGAGCGGGTGCCGGAGCCCTGTTCGCGCAACACCCAGGACGTTCCGTACAGAATATCGAGGGCGGTGAGATAACGGCCGTCGGCGAAGGGGTGGGCGGAGCCGGTGACGACCAGAAGCTTGTCGGATACCACCGGCTGGACCATAAGCGCTGGCTCGTCGATCTTGCCTTCGATGAAGCCGACCTCCGCAAGCCCATCGAGCACGGCCTGCGTTACCGTTTTCGTATTGCCGATATCGAGTTTCAGCGTCACGCCCGGATATAGCTTCTTGAATTGCATCAGGATCGGCGGCAGCCAGTAGCTGGCAATGGTCTGGCTGGCGCAGACGGTGATTTCGCCGCGCGTCAGGCCGCCCATTTCGGAAAGAATCAGTTCCGCGCTGCGCACACGCGCAAGGGTCGCCCTGGCCTCCCCCAGAAACACCCGTCCGCTTTCGGTTAATTCGATATTGCGGCCGACGCGATGGAACAGCTCGACATTGTAAAATGCCTCGAGGTTCTTGATAGCGGAACTGACGGCCGAGGCGGTCAAACCGATCGCCTGCGCGGCCCTTGTCAGGTGCTCGCGTTCCGCGACGGCGATGAAAATACGCAGTTGTTCGAAGGTCATGGCTTTTTCATTCGATTTTAACGAATAATATATGCCATATTATTTGATAGAATAAAACAGGCAGCTGCGGCATTCTCTGACCATGGCACAGCATCGCACCCTCACTCATCCCTTCCAGTCTTCTCTTCGCTCGCTGACCCCGCTTCTGCCGGGCATTCTGCTTTGCGCGGCGGTCAGTTGCGCTGCCATTTTGGCGGAACGCTTTCAGGTGCGGCTTGCCGGGCATGCATGGCTCGGCGATCTGGTGCTGGCTATTCTGATCGGTACGCTTTTGCGTTCGCTGGTGTCGCTGCCGGCGGTTGCTTCGGCCGGCATCAAGTTCAGTGCCAAGACTTTGCTCGAAATTGCGGTGGCGCTTCTTGGCGCATCCTTGAGCCTTGCCATTCTCAAAGGCGCCGGCGGTTTGCTGATCGGCGGCATCGCTGTCATCGTCGCCCTGTCGCTGATCTTCAGCTATGCCGCCGGGCGGATGCTGGGGCTGCCACCCAAACTCGCAACCCTTATCGCCTGCGGCAATTCCATCTGCGGCAATTCGGCTATCGCGGCGGCAGCGCCCGCCATTGGCGCCAAGCCAGAAGATGTCGCCGCCTCGATTGCTTTTACAGCCGTTCTCGGTGTCGCCGCCGTTCTGCTGATGCCGTTTCTGCCGCAACTTCTTGGTCTTGATGCCACCCAATATGGCATCTTCGCGGGCCTGACGGTCTATGCCGTACCGCAGGTGCTAGCTGCCACCGCCCCGCTCGGTGCCGTTGCGGTGCAGACCGGGACAATCGTCAAGCTCATACGCGTCCTGATGCTGGGGCCGGTCATTGCTGCCCTCTCCGTTATCCACGGCCAGTCCGGCAAGGGACGGCTGAAGTTGCAGCAGATGGTTCCGTGGTTCATCATCTGCTTCGTGCTGATGATCATGGCCCGTTCCTTCGGCCTCATTCCCGAGGTTCTGCTAGGCCCCCTCGCCTCGCTCTCCAACATTCTCACCATCATGTCGATGGCGGCACTTGGTCTGTCGGTCGATATTCGCAGCCTTAGCCATGCCGGCGGCAAGGTCATCGTCGCCGCCAGCCTCTCACTCGTGCTGCTTGGAATCTTGAGCTTCGGCCTGATCGCGCTGACGCAAACGGCCTGAAGGTTGCGGCAGGCCGTTATTTCTGAGTGCTGACCGTCAGGATATAATGCGCGCCGAGCCCGCGGCGCGGTGATCCCAGGATAAGCGTCGGGCGGATCAGCCATTCGGTATCCGCCTTTGGCGTCAACGTGGCGATTTTACCTTCGGAGTAGCTGAAAAAGATCGCGTCCTGATCCGGCGTCGAAAAATCAAAGATCGCCATCAGGACGAATTCGCTGGAAGAGGTAAGCTCGACCTTCATCGTCTGCCCGGCCTTGACCTTCAGGCGGTAGACATCGCCACGGCCGCGCCGTGTCCAGCCATCGAGTTTCAGCGGCCCGGTGGGCGGCAGGGCAACTTCCTTGAGCCTTTCGCCGTCGTCCAGCCAGATGCCGTCGACGTTGCGGCTTTCCGCAAGGGATGGATGCGGCACGGCCGCCACGGCCATGGCAAAAGCCAGAAGAAGGGACTTTACCTTCATGGACGTACAAACTCCCGCCGCATGGCCTCGATCGGCTCACGGCAATGACAGCCTTCGATATGATCGTTGACCATACCCATGGCCTGCATGAATGCATAGACGGTCGTCGGGCCGACGAAGGTCCAGCCGCGCTTTTTCAAATCCCTGGAAAGACGAATGGACGCGTCGCTGGTGGGGTTGGCCCTTAACGTCGCATAGTCCAGCCTTTGCGGCCTTTCTGCGGCGGAAGGCTCGAACCCCCAGAAATAACGGGCAAGCGAACCGAATTCGTCCCGGAGCGCTATGGCGCGACGGGCATTGTTGATGGTCGACACGATCTTGCCGCGATGGCGGATGATGCCCTTGTCCGCAACACAGCGTTCAATGTCGGCTTCACCGAACTCCGCCACTTTTTCGAATTCGAAATTGGCAAAGGCAAGACGGAAAGCCTCGCGCTTGCGCAACACCGTCAGCCAAGAGAGGCCGGACTGGAAGCCCTCGAGACATATCTTCTCGAACAGGCGGCGATCGTCGGTGACGGGATAACCCCATTCTCCGTCATGGTAGCGGCTGTAATCCTCAAGTCCCTGCTGCCAGAAACAGCGCACGCGGCCATCTGCGCCCGTCTCAAGTCCCGCCTCGTTCATACCGCAACCACCCTTTTTCGCTCCCGCCCGTGACCGGCGTGATGCGCGCACTTACCACTCATTCACCACGTTTCAAAACGGGTCGCTAACCTTAAATCCAGCTTTTTCTAATCAAGCGCTTTTTAATGAACAGCCATTTACGATTCGCTGGCGTCAAGGTGCGAACGTAGCCGGCAAGGCGGGTGAATGATCCCGCAATTTCTATTGTTGCGACATCCCGCAGAGAGAGTCCACCCGATGACGATGAAGTCCGTTTTTCTGGCGCTGAGCCTCGTTTCCACCTTCGCCGCCCCGGCTGCCGCCGCTGGTGAGCGTTACCGCGAGCGCCCGCCTGTCGTCGTCAGTCCAGACCTTTCCGCCCCCTGGGTAACGCAGCTTGGTGGCGGCAACGTGCGGCCCGTGGTTTACCCGCGCGCGCCAGCAGCCCGCCAGCCTTTCTTCCAGCAGCGCCAAGCCGCCATGCCGCAGCGCCCAAGCTCCGGCGTCACCTCGCAGCGCCCGGCCCGGGTACAGAACGCCGCCGTTCGCCCGAATGCGCCGGTGCGCACGCAGATCGCCCCGCAATTCCTGCCTCAGATCGTGAACTACCAGACCACTCAGAAGCCCGGCACCATCGTCATCGATACGCCGAACCGCTTCCTCTATCTCGTCATGGCGGATGGCAAGGCCCGCCGGTATGGCGTCGGCGTCGGCAAGCCCGGTTTCGAATGGGCCGGAACGCACAAGGTAACCCGCAAGGCGGAATGGCCGAGCTGGACGCCCCCGAAAGAAATGATCAGCCGCGAAGCGACGAAGGGACACTACCTTCCGGCCTTCATGGAAGGCGGCCCTGCCAATCCGATGGGCGCGCGCGCCATGTATCTCGGCTCCACGCTTTACCGCATCCACGGTACCAACCAGCCCTGGACGATCGGCAGCAACAATTCCTCAGGCTGCATCCGCATGCGCAACGAGGATGTCACCGATCTTTACGAGCGTGTGAACGTTGGAACGACGGTCATTGTGATATGACGGCAACGGTGCCGCTAATACGCGGACTTGCAGCCGACACCACGGCAGATCGCGCTTGAATTGATGTCCCGCAGCGGTACAATCGCTACTAGATTGATTGAAGGAGACTTGGCGGGGGACGCCAGGCGCCGGACCTCTCTCAGGGGGATGATGGAACGGCCTTGAAACGGGTGGTCAACTGACCGCCCGTTTTTCGTTTCTGTCATTTGAATGTTACTAAAAAGCGGTTTGGTGTGTCCTCAACACTAAACTGGATTCTCCCCATGCTGCGCCACGTTTCCATTCTTTGCGCCCTGCTGCTCAGCGGCGTTTCCTTCTCTTCCGCAATCGCGGGGGAATTTGAATTTTCCGGTTACGGCGGCTGGCAAAGCGCCCCGCACAGCGATGTCACGGTTTCGGACGGACCGGACTTCCGGGCCGGGTGGGAAGGCAAGTCATTTTCGAGCCCGGCCTATTGGGGGGTGCGCGGCACCTACTGGTTCGAGGAAGGCCAGCTCAACAATCTCGGTATCTCGCTCGATTACACGCATGACAAGGTCTATGCCGACGACCAGACGCTGGCGCGTTCCGGCTGGTCGCATTTCGAGTTCACCGACGGCCTGAACCTTTTGACGCTGAACGCGCTCTATCGTTTCCCGCTGGAGACTTGGCGCCTGAAGCCTTACGTGGGCGCGGGCGTTGGCATCAACGTGCCGCATGTGGAGGTTACCCGGGCTTCCGGCAAAACCTTCGAATACCAGTTCGGTGGCGCAACCCTGCAGGCGCAGGCCGGCCTCAGCTATCGCATAACCGACAACTGGTCGACCTTCGTGGAATATAAAGGCACCTACTCCTTTATCGACGTGGATATCGACAATGGCGGCAAGCTGAAAACCGATATCATGACCAATGCGGTGAACTTCGGCGTGGCCTACAAGTTCTAAAGCTGGGATGGAAATAGAGGGTGCTTTCCGACAGGTGCCAAGCTACCCCCAAACCTCATTCCTGTGCCAGTCACGGGAATACATCCGACACGCGTCTGCGCGGCGAGAAGAGGCCTTCAAGCCCAAGGACTCGGGCTGACTGGATCCCTGTGACAGGCACAGGGATGAGGAGAGCGAACGACGCACCGGCCCGAACCTTGTGTCGGGTCCCATGGCCGGTACACGCGAACGGCGCTCTAAGCCAAAAGCCTCGCGGGTTTCGGTCCGCCATAAGCCCAGTCCAACAGCTCGACCGTGTGCAGGATCGGCATTTCCGTGCCAGTCGCGATCTGCGTGATGCAGCCGATATTGCCGGTGGCGATGACATCCGCGTGTGTGGCCTCGATGTTCCTCACCTTGCGCGCCTTCAGCTTTCCTGAGATCTCCGGCTGCATGATGTTGTAGGTTCCGGCCGAGCCGCAGCAGAGATGCCCTTCCGCCGGATCGCGGACGGTAAAACCAGCCGCTTTCAGCAATTGCTTCGGTGCCATGGTGATCTTCTGGCCATGCTGCATTGAGCAGGCCGAATGATAGGCAACCGTCAGGCCCTGGCTTTCCTTTTGCGGCAGGTCGAGCGTGGCAAGATATTCGGTGATGTCCTTCGCGAGTGCCGATACCCGTGCGGCTTTGTCCGCATAGGCCGGATCAAGCCGCAGCATATGGCCGTAGTCCTTGATGGTCGTGCCGCAGCCGGATGCGGTGATGATGACGGCATCAAGGCCGCCATCTTCCATTTCACGTGTCCATACATCGACATTGCGGCGCGCGGCGGCGAGCGCCTCAGCCTCGCGCCCCATATGATGCACCAGCGATCCGCAGCAGCCTTCCCCCTTCGGCACGACAACCTCCACGCCAAGCCGTGCCAGAAGACGCAGCGTCGCCTCGTTGATACCAGGATCGAGCACCGGCTGGGCGCAGCCGGTAAGAATGGCGACACGTCCACGCTTTTCGCCTTCGGCCGCGCGTTCACCCGGACGGGCAGAAGTTGAAACGGCGGGCACGGAAGCCGGGGCGAGAGCGAGCATGGATTGCAGCGGTTTCAGCGCGGGAAACTTCGCGAGCACACCGGCGAAGGGTCGCGCGATCCGTGCCAGATGCAAGGCCAGCCGGAAGCGACCGGGATAAGGCAGAACCGCAGCCAGAAGATTGCGGGTCAGGCGGTCCATGAAAGGACGCTTATAGGTTTGTTCGATATGGGCGCGGGCGTGATCGACCAGATGCATGTAATCCACGCCGGACGGACAGGTGGTGGTGCAGGCAAGGCAGGACAGGCAGCGGTCGATATGGGTGACGACTTCGCGGTCCGCCGGGCGGCTATTTTCCAGCATGTCCTTGATGAGGTAGATGCGGCCGCGCGGACTGTCCAGCTCATTGCCAAGCGTGACATAGGTGGGACAGGTGGCGGTGCAGAAGCCGCAATGCACACATTTGCGCAGTATCTTTTCCGATTCCGCCACATGCGGATCAGCCAGCTGCTCGGGCGTGAAGGATGTTTGCATGGTTCAGACGGCCCTTCCCATCTTGCCAGGATTGAAGATGCCCGCCGGATCGAGCTTTTCCCTGATGCGCGCAGACAATATAGCCTCCGCCGCCGGGCGCGGTTCGAATGCCGGCACGGTAGCGCGCACCGCGTCGCTCGCCCGCATCAAGGTGGCGTGCCCGCCGCCGAGCGCGCGGATGGCACCGCGCAGCAATTCCGCTTCGGGGTCCGCCTCCATCTGCATCCAGATGAGACCACCCTGCCAGTCATAAAAGGCATCGATGCCCGCTTCCATGCGCAAGGCAGCAACCAGCCTGTGGCCTTCGCTCGGCGCGACCGAGACTTTCCAGAGCGGTTTGGCATCTTGCCCGGCATAGGGCGCGACATTCCGCACCTGCCGCCATAAAACAGCACTCTCCTCGCCTTCCAGCAGCGCCCATGGGCCAACCCGATCCATGACGGAAAGGAGTTTCGCCGCGCGCGCCTCGACGGAAGCCCCGAGCCCTTCCAGTCGCAGGATTGTCGCCGGACCTTCCGGCAGCGCGCCTGCGATGAAATGGGAGCGAACGCTTTCCGGCAGATGGGCCGCACCGGAAACCTCGACGCTCATCGCCATCGCCGCCGCCATGATCCGCGTCGCGGCCTCGTCGTCCAGACCGGAGACAACCACGGTTTTTTCCGCTGGCGGCTTCGGCAACACGCGGTAGGTTACTTCCGTGAGAAAACCGAGCGTGCCATGTGAACCCGCCAGAAGCTTCGAGAGATCTAGCCCGGTGACATTCTTCATTACCCGGCCACCGGCTTTGATGACTTCCGCCTTTCCATTGACGAAACGGATGCCGAGCAGGCTGTCACGCGCCGCACCAGCCACATAACGGCGCGGGCCGGAAACATTGGCAGCAAAGACGCCGCCGATGGTCGGCTCGCCCGTGGTTCCCATGATCGGGCGATGGTCCATCGGCTCGAAGGCCATCATCTGCCGGTTTTCGGCAAGAGCGGCCTCGACGGTGGCGAGCGGTGTGCCTGCCTTGACCGTCATGACCATTTCAGCGGGGTTGTAGGAGACGATGCCAGCCATTGCCCGGGAGGAAAGCGTTTCATCTGCCTCGACCGCATTGCCGAAACCGGAGCGGGTGTTGCCGCCGATGATTTTCAGCGGGGTTTTTCGGGTTGTGTGGTCGCGGATGATGTCGGCGACCTGGGTTTCTGCATAGGGGGTCAGCATGGGGTGCGCTCCGAGCAAGAGATATCCCCCTCTGCCCTGCCGGGCAAAGAGGGGTGAGCCGCACCCACCAAGGCTACAAAGCTAAAGTACATCATCCCCTCCCCTCCAGCGGAAACACCTTGGAAGGGTTCATCAACCAACCCTCGTCAAAAGCAGCGCGAACCGCCATCTGCTGGGCAAGATCAGCCACGGCATATTGGTGCCGCATCAGGTCGCGTTTTTCGATGCCGACACCGTGTTCGCCGGTGAGGCAACCGCCCGCATCGACGCAGAGCTTCAGGATTTCATTGCCCGCCTCTTCGGCACGGGCGGCGTCTTCCGGATCGTTGGCGTTGAACAGGATCAGCGGATGCATGTTGCCATCGCCCGCATGAAAGACATTGGCGACGCGAAGGCCGAGGCGGTCGGTGATTTCGCTTGTCTTTTTCAGCACATAGGAAAGCTGGGAAAGCGGCACCGTGCCATCCATGCAGATATAGTCCGCGATGCGGCCCGTTGCGCCGAAAGCGGATTTCCGGCCCTTCCAGATCGCCGCGGCCTCCATGGCCGACTGGCATTCCCTCACCGTCTTCACGCCGTGTTTTTTCGCAATGGCGACGATATCGGCCAGCATGGCGTCCATTTCCGCCTCCGAGCCTTCGACCTCGACGATCAGCAGCGCGCCGACATCCAGCGGATATCCGGCCTTGGCGAAGGCCTCGCAAATCTCGATTGCCGGCTTGTCCATGAATTCGATGGCAACAGGAATGATGCCCGCGCCGATGATATCGGCCACGCAGGAGCCAGCTTCTTCGGAAGTTTCGAAACCGAACAGCACCGGGCGCGCGCCCTCCGGCTTGGCAATCAGCCGCACCGTCGCCTCCGTGACGATGCCGAGCTGGCCTTCCGAACCGCAAACGAGGGCGAGAAGATCGTAACCGGCAGCGTCAAGATGCTTGCCGCCCAGCTGCAGCACCGTGCCATCGACAAGCACCATTTTTACGCCGAGCAGATTATTGGTGGTGACACCGTATTTCAGGCAGTGCGCACCGCCGGAATTCATGCCGACATTGCCGCCGATGGTGCAGGCAAGCTGCGAGCTTGGGTCCGGCGCATAAAAGAAGCCTTCCGCACCGGCCGCATCGGAAATGGAGAGATTGGTGACGCCCGCCTGTACCCTTGCCGTGCGATTGTAAAAATCGAGTTCGAGGATCGCGGACATCTTCGAAAGGCCGATCACCACCGCATCTTCCTGCGGAATGGCGCCGCCGGAAAGCGAGGTGCCCGCGCCGCGCGGCACGACAGGAATGCCGTAACGGTGACAATATTTCAGCACCGCTGCGACCTGCTCGGTGGTCTTTGGCAAGGTGACGGCCAGCGGCAGGCGGCGGTAGGAGACGAAAGCGTCGGTCTCGAAAGGCACGAGCTCACGCGGCTCGTGCACGAGACAGTCCTCGGCCAGGATATCCTTCAGATCGGATATGATGCGGTCACGGCTCGATAAAACCGCCGCACGCGGCTCCAGAAACTTGATCGGCTGCGTCACCGCCCCCTCCTCCATGCACGTCTTGCCAAGTGGTATTGTTTCTTTACCACTTTGAAGGAGCGCAATCAAATGCTAAGGATTTTTTCCGTTCTGGAAATAATCGGGAGGCAACTGTGACAAATCTGGGCGATCTGGAGGTCTTCGCAACCGTTGCCGCCTCCGGCAGCATGTCGCTTGCCGCCAAGGAGCTTGGTTATTCGCCCGCTGTTATTTCCAAGCGCATCAAGCGGCTGGAAGAAAAGCTCGGCGCACGGCTGTTCCAGCGCACGACAAGGCAGATCTCGCTTACCGAAGCGGGCCAGGGCTTTTACGAACGGGTCCTTGCCGTGCTGGAAGGGCTGGAGGATGCCGAGGATTTCGTGTCCGGGCGCGCCAACACCGTCAACGGCACGCTGAAAATCTCAGCTCCCACCTCCTTCGGTCGCATGCATATTGCGCCGCATCTGAAGACGTTCATGGAGCGCCACCCGGACCTGTCGGTCAATCTGGTGCTCAGCGACGAATTCATCGATATCATCGAAGGCGGTTATGATCTGGCGATCCGCATCGCCGATCTCAATTCCTCCAGCCTCGTCGCCCGCCGGCTGGCGCCGGTGCGCCGCGTGCTGTGCGCCTCGGCGGATTATGTCGCTGCCCACGGCATGCCGGCGACGATCGAGGACCTTAAGAAGCACCGCTGCCTGCCGGCCCACAACAACGATATCTGGCGACTGGAAGGACCGGGCGGCGCGCTCAGCATCCGCCCGGAAGGCATGCTGGTCACCAATTCCAGCGAGGTGATCCGCGAGGCGGTGATATCGGGACTGGGAATTGCGTTGCGCTCCACCTGGGATATCGGCCACGAATTGCGGGCCGGCCGTCTGGTGCAGGTTCTACCCAGTTATGAGGGATCGCGAAACGTCACGCTCTCGGCGGTCTATCCGAGCCGGCAGTTCCTGCCCGCGAAGGTGCGGCTGTTCATCGATTATCTTGCCGGGCTTTACGGCCCTTCACCCTATTGGGAGCATGATTAACGCCGGTATTCAGTGCCCGCCCTCGACATGGGAGCGGCGAATGCGGCGCACCACCCACCAGACGCCAAAGACGGCGAAGGGAACGGAAAGGCCGGTGACCACGGCGGGATCAACCGGCAGCACGTCGTGGCTGATCGCCTTGGTGAGATAACCGATCAATCCGACGACGTAATAGGAGATGGCGGCGACCGACAGGCCTTCCACCGTCTGCTGCAGGCGAAGCTGCATGGCGGCGCGCTTGTTCATGGTGTTCAGGAGCACCGTGTTCTGCCGCTCCAGTTCCACGTCGATCCAGCTTCTGACGAGTGCCGTGGCGCGATAGAGCTTGCGCGACAGGTTGGCCTGCCGCTCCTCGACCGACTGGCAGGTGCGCATGGCGGGCGCCAGACGCCTTTCCAGAAAGCTGCCCATGGTCTCGTGTCCCTGAACCGGCGTTTCCGCAAGCGCGCGAATACGCTCACGCACGATGCCGTCATAGGCGCGGCTGGCGCCGAAACGATAGAGGCTGAGCGCGGCATTGGCTTCCAGTTCCGCCGCAAGCCGGGTCATCTCCGCCAGCAGCGCATCGGCCTCGTCGCGCGCGCCATTTTTCATGCGCTGGGTGATTCCCGTCAGGCCATCTTCGATGCGACGGATTTCCGGCGACAGCGTCTGCGCCATCGGCAGGCCGAGCATGGCGAGCGTGCGATAGGTCTCGATATCCAGCAGCCGCTGCACCAGCGCACCGCGGCTGTAATCGCTCAAACCCCGGTCGATCACCAGTATCTGCGTCAACCCGTCACGATCCTGACGGAAATCGGTGAGGATCGCCGCCTGCCCGTCACGCACATCGCTGTAACAGAGGCTCGTCGGCTCGAACATGCTCTCCGCATTGGGAGCCGTTGCGCCTTCTGGACGGATTTCCAGCCGTATGCCTGATATCAGGGAGCCGGGTGGTGAAAAACCGTCGCCGAACGGGTCGCCGACAATATCGCCGCCGAATTTTTCCGGCGCGGGGCCATCCCAGAACCATGTCGAGAATTCGGTATGCCGCTCCCAGCGCAGCGTGCCCTGCCCCCAGGGCATGGCATGGTGGCGGGCATCGCGTTCCGGCGGCGCGACACCCCGGCTGCGCGACATTTCCGCAATGACCGAGTGATGCACGGCAGAACCGCCATCCATCATGAAGGCAAGCTGGACGATGATGCGCGACGGCGCAAGAAGCACGGTCGGCCGCGCATGAACCTCGCCGAGAGCCAGCGATCTTTCCGGCGCGCTTGCGAAAGCAAATCTACCCTTGGCCATAGCGATATCGTCCCCGCCTGTTTCGCCGGTTTTCTAGAGCATCCATCGCGATGACGACACCGCCAATCGAAGTAGATGTAATTGTTTTGATGCACCTGACGGAGAAAACCCGCCATCACCACCCTGTCAGGGTGCAGCTTTAACAAAAGCCAGTTTAAAAAGGCAGGTGCCGTGTTGCCGCAGGCACGGCGCAGAGCTTGCGGCAGAATTGGACAGAATATTTGACCAGTGCGATACTTCGCTGATAATTTGCCTCATCGAATACGGGGCGGGATTTCGCCGGAGAATGTTGCGATGGACGAAACACTGTTCGCCCGAATAGAGCACAGCCGCACATCGCAGGAGGTGATCTTACGTTTCGAGGAGCTGATCCTCGACGGCATATTGCGGGATGGCGACCGGCTGCCCGGCGAGCGTGAGCTGGCGCAGAAGCTCGATGTCTCGCGACCGATCCTGCGGGAAGCGCTGAAGGAACTCGAAACGCGCGGCCTTCTCACCAGCCGGCACGGCGGTGGGACTTATGTGGCCGATATTGTCGGCCCGGTCTTTTCCGATCCCTTGAGCGCGCTGATCACACGCCACAGCCGGGCAACGCGGGATTTTCTGGAATATCGCCGATATATCGAAGGCATGACCGCCGAACTTGCGGCACAGCGGGCGACGGAGCCGGACAGGCGCAACCTTGCAGCTATCGTCGAAAAAATGCGGGAGGCCCATGAGGCTGGCCGCTTCGAAGAAGAACTCGCAAGCGATGTGGAATTTCACAACGCCATCGGCGAGGCGGCACATAATATCGTGCTGATGCACACATTGCGGTCCTGCTACCGGCTCCTGACCGACGACATCTTCTATAACCGCCATCTCATATTCAGTGTCGCAGGTGCGCATGACGAGGTGCTGAGACAGCATATCGCCATCCACGAGGCCATTGCGGGCGGTGATGCGGCAGCGGCAAGGGCCGCGGCGGAAACCCATATCGATTTCATCGTGGACACCACATCCAAGGCGCATCAGGCAAGGGAATGGGACCGGATTTCGCGCCTGCGGCAACAGCAGCGCAACGCCTGAAAACAGCTTCAGACGAAATGCGGCATCGCTTTTCTTCAGATTTTATGGAACCTTTTGTCCTCTTTGGTCTTTTTCTGGGGTTAATTGGAAAAATTTACCAAGATGGGACCCATGACGACCACGAGCGAAACTGAACGCTATCCAAGGATAGCTCTCATATCGACGCATGGCTATGTCGCCGCGCACCCGCCACTCGGCGCAGCGGACACCGGGGGACAAGTGGTTTATGTGCTTGAGCTTGCACGCAAACTCGGCCAGCTCGGTTACACCGTTGATCTCTATACCCGCCGCTTCGAAGACCAGCCGGAATTTGACGAGGTTGACGAGCGCGTCCGTGTGGTGCGCATTCCCTGCGGCGGGCGCGATTTCATTCCCAAGGAATATCTGCACCGCCACCTGATGGAATGGTGCGAAAACGCCTTGCGCTTCATCAAGAAAAACAACCTCAACTACTCTTTCATCAACAGTCACTACTGGGATGCGGGCGTTGCCGGGCAGCGGCTTTCCGAGGCGCTGAAAGTCCCGCATCTGCACACGCCGCATTCGCTCGGCCTCTGGAAAAAACGCCAGATGGAAACCGATTACCCGGAAAAGGCCGATACCTTCGAACTGGAGTTCAATTTCAAGGAACGTATCCAGCACGAACTCATCATCTATCGCAGTTGCGACATGGTGATTGCAACGACGCCGGTGCAGCTCGACGTCCTGATCGAAGATTACGGTCTGAAGCGCAAGCACATCCACATGATCCCGCCGGGTTATGACGACAACCGCTTCTTCCCCGTCTCGGATGCGACGAGGCAGATGATCCGGCAGCGTTTCGGTTTCGAGGGCAAGGTGGTGCTGGCGCTTGGACGCCTTGCCACCAACAAGGGTTACGACCTTTTGATCGACGGCTTCTCGGTCCTTGCGGCGCGCGAACCGGAAGCCCGCCTTCATCTGGCCGTCGGTGGCGAGAATATGGACGAGCAGGAAACCACCATTCTCAATCAGCTGAAAGAGCGGGTCAAATCGCTCGGGCTGGAGGACAAGGTGGCCTTTTCCGGCTATGTCGAGGACGAGGATTTGCCTGATATCTACCGGGCAGCCGATCTCTTCGTTCTGTCGAGCCGTTACGAGCCCTTCGGCATGACCGCAATCGAGGCGATGGCGAGCGGAACTCCGACCGTGGTAACCATCCACGGCGGGCTGTTCCGCGCCGTCAGCTACGGCCGCCACGCGCTGTTTGCCGATCCTTTCGATAAGGAAGACCTTGGCATCACCATGATGAAGCCGTTCAAGCACGAGCGGCTGTATGGGCGGCTTTCCCGCATGGGGGCGCACAAGGCGCGCAGCCTTTTCACCTGGACGGGAATCGCGCAGCAATTGCTGGCGCTGGTGGAAGGCAGGCCGCTGATGCCTGTTCTGGAAGAATCCGATTGGGCAGAACCATGGAACGACGGCGATTGAAACCGCTTCGCCTGTTTTCCACCGATCTCGACGGAACCGTCGTCGGCGATAACGCCGCTACGCGCCGGTTCCGCGATTTCTGGCATTCGCTGCCGGACGATCTTCGCCCGGTTCTGGTCTTCAACAGCGGCAGGCTGGTCGATGACCAGCTCGCCCTCTTGGAAGGCGTTCCCTTGCCGAGGCCCGACTACATTATCGGCGGGGTCGGCACCATGCTGCACGCAAGAGAGCGGGGCGAGCTTGAAAGCGCCTATACGCATTCGCTCGGTACGGGTTTCGACCGGCAAAAGATCGCCGATGTCATGGCCGGCCTGCCGGGTGTGACCATGCAGGCGGAACGCTATCAGCATGGCCTCAAATCCAGCTGGTTCCTGCATGGTGCGGATGAGAAGACGCTCAGTGATATCGAAGCCACGCTCGTTGCGGCGGATATCGATGCCCGGATCGTCTATTCCAGCAACCGCGACCTCGACATATTGCCCAAGGCCGCAGACAAGGGTGCGGCATTGGCGTGGTTATGTGGACAACTGCACATTGGTCTCGACGAATCAGTGGTTGCAGGCGATACTGGCAATGATCGGGCGATGTTCGAGTTGAACGGTATTCGCGGTGTGATCGTTGGCAATGCCTTGCCGGAGCTTCTTTCGCTGGCGAACCATGACAGCCGTTTTTTCCTCTCGCGCGCGACCGAAGCTGACGGTGTGATCGAAGGTCTCCAGAATTGGGGATTGCACACTGGCCAACGCAGTTCCGGCAATAATTCATAGCGGTTTTGCGTTCTGAATAGCGTAAAACAGAAAAAATGCAGTATTCCCGCGATCGGTCGCTGACGGTTACGTACCGGGCAAAGCCTTCGTTCGCACCCCTGCCACATCCCCTGCTGCCTACGATCTTCAACGGCATGAAGACAATCGTGGGGTATGCGTGAGAGGGGATTGGCGGGACATAAAGGATATCTATATTAGCAGTTACGACTAACAGGCGAAGAAGGATCCACACGGATTGAAGATTTTGAATCGATTGGCGACAGATGTAGGCTTGATGTTGCGCAGACCGCCGCGACAGCAATATGCAGCGCTGTGCTATCGATCGTCCAAAAAACATCATGAGCCGGAAGTCCTTTTGCTGACAAGCAGGGATACAGGGCGCTGGGTCATTCCCAAAGGCTGGCCCATGGCCAACAAGAAGGCGCATGCCGTTGCCGAACAGGAAGCCTACGAGGAAGCCGGTGTCAAAGGCAGGGTGGATAAGGCCCCCTTCGGCTTTTATGAGTATGAGAAAAAGCTGAACAGCGGCATCAATGTGCTGTGCAAGGTTCAGGTACATCTGCTCGAAGTGGCGGAGCTGCAGGACAGCTTTCCCGAAAAGGATTCCAGACGGCTTGAATGGGTCACTCCCGAAGAGGCCGCCAAACGGGTCAACGAGCCGGAACTGAAAGCGCTCATGCTCACTTTCGACAAGCGGATGGCGCTTTCGAAATAGCGTCCACGCCTGAATAGTGGCAATCTGCAGTTTGTTTTTCCAACATGGCTTTTACTGTCTTTCATTTTGGAAAGATGTGCGAGATGTAACAGTCTTTCTGTAAATTGCCTTCAGCCCGCGACATTGCCGGACGAATGGGAATGCTGGCGAACGAGGTCTGAATGGCAATAAAGCCGCCACCGAACATGAAGCCGACGCTCGACAAGGATCTCGAAAAGATCACCCGTGTCGAAGAGGCGACGCTGCACGTCACGCAGCAGCTTGCCGGCCTTGGTGCGGGGGTGATGTTCGTTGTTCTGGCAGCGATATTTGCCGGCGCCTTCGTCACGGGCACGGCGGGCGCCGTCATCATCATCGCAGCCGTTGCCATCGGCGCCTATATGGCAATCAACATCGGCGCGAACGACGTGACGAACAATGTCGGCCCGGCGGTCGGCGCCAAGGCGATGCCGCTTGCAGCGGCACTCATCATCGCCGCCATCTGCGAGATCGCGGGTGCCTTGATCACCGGCGGCAACGTCGTCGAGACCATTTCCAGCGGCATCGTCAACATCCAGACCATTCCCGACCGCACCGTGTTTTCCTGGGCGATGTTGTCGGCCCTTCTCGCCGCCGGCTTTCTCGTCAATATCTCGACCTGGACGAAAGCGCCGATTTCCACCACCCACACGGTGGTTGGCGGCGTTGCGGGGGCTGGAATGGCGGCCTATGGCATCCGGGCAGTCGACTGGCTGTCGCTTGGCAGCATTGCCTTTGCCTGGGTTCTTGCGCCCTTTATAAGCGCGGCCATCGCCATCGCCCTCCTTGCTTTCATCAAGGAATTCATCATCTACCGCGAGGACAAGATCGACGCCGCGAAGCGTTGGGTTCCTGTTCTGATCGGCATCATGACCGGGGTCTTCACCGCATATCTCATCTGGGTGGGGCGGAGGCAGATCGTCCATGTCTCGCTTGGCCATGCAAGCGGCATCGGGCTTTTGACCGGCCTCGTCGCCTGGCGGCTGTGCGTGCCGATCATCCGCAAACAATCGGTGGGATTGGAAAACCGCAACCAGTCGCTTCGAACGCTGTTCCAGTGGCCGCTCGTTCTTGCGGCTGGCCTCATGTCCTTCGCACATGGGGCAAATGACGTTTCGAACGCCATCGGCCCGGTGGTGGCAATCGTACGGGCGCTGCACGACGAGGCGGTGGAGACGTCCGCCGGCGCGCCGCTCTGGGTGATGCTGGTCGGCGCATTCGGGCTTTCCTGCGGTATTCTTCTCTATGGCCCGCGCCTCATCCGCCTTGTCGGTGAACAGATCACCAAGCTCAACCCGATGCGCGCTTTCTGCGTTTCCGTGGCTACGGCTCTGACGGTTCTCGTCGCCTCACGCTTCGGCCTGCCGGTCAGCACCACCCATACGGCGATCGGCGCCGTGTTCGGCGTCGGCTTCTTCCGCGAATGGTACACGCAGGCGTCTCGACGGCGGCAGGAACTCGTCCAGGCCGGCACCAGTCAAATCCGCCGGGCCGATCGATATCTGGACAATCCTTCCGAGATACGCCGCCGTTATCTCGTCCGGCGATCCCACTTCATGACCATCATCGCCGCATGGCTGGTGACCGTTCCCGCCAGTGCTACGCTTGCAGCACTGTTATATTGGCTTATGTCCTTCCTCTTTCTCTGACGCTGAAACCGAAAAGTCCCATGCGCGCAAATTTCCGGATGCAACGCCTGTTCGTCGAAACCCCGCTTGTTGCGGGCGCGGCGCAGGAAGCGACGACCGAACAGTTCAATTATCTCGCCAATGTGCTGCGCATGACCGACGGCGCGGAAATCCTGCTGTTTAACGGCCGCGACGGGGAATGGAAGGCGAGACTCTCCTTTCCGAGCCGCAAGAAGATCACCCTCACCCCTCTGGAACAGACGCGGCCCCAGCCGCCGGCATCGGATCTGCACTACCTGTTTGCGCCGCTGAAAGTCGGACGAATGGATTATCTGGTGCAGAAGGCGGTCGAGATGGGGGCCGGTCTTTTGCAGCCGGTAATGACGCAGCATGTGCAGGGCAAGATCCACAATACCGAAAAGCTGCGCGCCAATGCCATCGAGGCTGCCGAGCAATGCGGCATCCTGTCGTTGCCTGACGTGGCCGAGCCGGTGAAACTGAAAGACATGCTCGAGACCTGGCCCCAGGATCGACGGATCATCTATTGCGACGAGGGCGACGCGGGGCAAAATCCGCTGCCTGTCCTGCAATCCATCAAGGAACGCAAAATCGCTCTTCTGGTCGGCCCGGAAGGCGGGTTTTCCGAAGAGGAAAGAGAGCTGCTGCGCAGCCTTGCCTTCGTCACCCCCATCCCGCTGGGGCCGCGTATCCTCAGGGCCGACACGGCTGCGGTCGCAGCCCTTGCGGTCATTCAGGCATCGATCGGCGACTGGAATTGACCTATCTGGCACATGTCGTTATCGCAAAACCGCTGCACAGTTTTACGCGACATGCGCTGAACCATTGCGCTTCATGCATCTTTAAAAGAAATTCATTTGCCTCCGGATACGATCCGGCTCTATTTGCCACACATATGCCTCGCCGCAACAGAGACGTCATAACAAGGTAAGCCATGGCACGCGATACGACCGACCAGACACCCCTCTCCTCCGTCACGGAGCTTACAGATTATCTGGCCGGCGGTTGCAGAGCTGAAGCCGACTTCCGCATCGGCACCGAGCACGAGAAATTCGCCTTTTTCCGCGAGGGCAACCGGCCGGTTCCCTATTTCGGCGAGGCCAGCATTTCCGCTCTGCTGAAGGGCATGCAGGAAAAGCTCGGCTGGGAGCCGATCATGGATGGTGAAAACATCATCGGACTTGGCGAACAGCACGGTATGGGCGCCATCTCCATCGAGCCGGGCGGCCAGTTCGAACTGTCAGGTGCCCCGCTCGAGAACCTGCATCAGACCTGCAAGGAATCCAACCAGCATCTGGCGACCCTGCGCGAAGTGGCGGAGCCGATGGGCATCCGTTTTCTCGGCATTGGCGGCAGCCCGCTGTGGAGCTATGACGAAACACCGCGCATGCCGAAATCGCGCTACGCGATCATGACGCGCTACATGCCGAAGGTCGGGACCAAGGGTCTCGACATGATGTACCGTACCTGCACCATTCAGGTTAACCTCGACTTCTCTTCCGAAGCGGATATGCGCCAGAAGATGCGCGTTTCCATGAAGCTCCAGTCGCTGGCAACCGCACTGTTTGCTTCCTCGCCCTTTACCGAAGGCAAGCCGAACGGCCTGCTTTCCTGGCGCGGCGATATCTGGCGCGATACCGACAATCGCCGCTCCGGCGTGCTGCCCTTTACCTTCAATGACGATTTCGGCTTCAAGGATTATGTCGAATGGGCGCTGGATGTGCCGATGTATTTCATCGTGCGCGACGGCAAGTATCACGATTGCACCCATGTCACCTTCCGCCAGTTCATGAATGGGGCGCTGAAGGGTGAAATCGCCGAATGGGAACCGACCATGGGTGACTGGACGAACCATCTCTCCACGTTGTTCCCCGATGTGCGCCTGAAGCGCTTTCTGGAAATGCGTGGTGCCGATGGCGGCCCATGGAGACGCATCTGCGCCCTGCCCGCTTTCTGGGTCGGCCTTCTCTATAATCAGGACGCGCTTGACGCAGCCGATGCGCTGACAGCCGGCTGGAGTTTCGACGAGGTGATCGCCCTTCGCAATACCGTGCCAGCCAAGGGGCTGGCCGCGGAGATCGCCGGCAAGCCGCTTCTCGGTTTCGCCCGCGAGGTGCTCGACATTTCCCGCACCGGCCTCAAGAACCGCAACCGGCTGAACAGCGAAGGCCAGGACGAAACCGTGTTCCTGTCATCGCTGGACGAGGTTCTTGCCAAGAAGACCACGCTCGCCGAAGATCTGCTTGCGCTCTATAACGGTCGCTGGGGTGGATCGGTGCTGCCAGTATTCGATGAATATCAGTATTAAAGCATTTCGCTGAAACTGCGCAGCGGCTTTATGTCCGGACAATGCGCAAGACAGGCAAGGCGTTGCCATAAAAAAACCCGGTGCGGCCGAGGGGCCTGACACCGGGCAAAGGCAGGGTTATTGGCAAATCACCCTGCGGGGAAAACCTTATCGGTTCGCGAGCAATCCCTGCGTCTGGAGGTACACCGGAATTGCACGAACACAAGCCTAGAGCGTCTTGAACCGCGTGACTGAGCGCGTGCGTGCGGCGCGCGTCAGATGGGCGGTCGGATCTTCGAGCAAGCCGGTATTGAGCGCGTTGGTCACATCCGAGCGCGCCAGCCCGATATCGGCGAGCAGGCGATCGTCAAGCTCCGTGAGACCATTTGCGACGATACGATTGTAGATGCGCTGCACAAACGTTTTCACGGTGGAAGCAACACCGAAAGCGATGCGACGCAGGGTGTCGCTCTGCCGGCCGGTTGCGAATTCCAGTTCCATTTTCCGTTCTGCCGTGCGCATAACAATGATCCTTCCGTAACGGCACGATGTGGCACCGCTCCCGACGCACCGTGCGCGGGAAGCTGCCTTGGGTTGGGGGCCTGACGATGGTCCGCCCCGGGGTTGAGATTGATTTGCTAGGTGTCAAAATGTCGCAAGACTATTGATCAGTCCAACGAATGTTTCTAATGTGAGACATCAATCATTCTGATGGATGAGTATCAATGTCCGCACCTCTCGACATAGACCAGCTGCACACCTTCATCGCCATTGTCGATACCGGCAGCTTTACCAAGGCCGCTGAGCGCGTTTTCAAGACGCAATCCGCCGTATCCATGCAGATGCGGCGGCTTGAGGAGCGGATCGGCAAACAGCTCTTTGCAAAGGACGGGCGCGGCAACCGCCTGACGGCCGAGGGCGAGAAACTGATGAATTATGCCCGCCGCATCATTCGCCTCAACAACGAGGCGATTGCAGCCTTCGATGACAACAGGCTTGAGGGCACGTTGCGCATCGGCACCCCGGATGACTATGCCGACCGCTACATGCCAGAGATCATCGGGCGTTTCGCCAAGACGCATCCGAATGTCGAGCTTTACATCGTCTGCGAACCTTCGGTGAGCCTTGCCGAAAAAATGGCACGCGGCGAGCTGGATATAGCGCTCGTCACCCACAATCCCCGCGCCCGCTCCTCCGATGTCGTGCGCACCGAGCCGCTCTGCTGGGTCACCTCCGCGAACCATCCGCTGAAGGATGATGCGCCAGTGCCGCTGGCTGTCGGCCGGCGCGACTGTCACTGGCGCCAACTTGCCTGCTCGGCGCTCGATGCCGACGGGCGGGATTATCAGGTGCTGTTCACCAGCTGGTCTTCCACCGTGGTTGCCGCCGCCGTACTGGCAGGCATGGCGGTCTCCGTGCTGCCGGAATCGGCGCTGCGTACCGGCATGAAGGTTTTGACCGCCTCGGACGGTTTCCCACCGCTGCCGCCGGTCCAGATCGGCCTGATGAAACGGCCCGGCCTGTCGCCCTCGCTGGTGAACGCCATTACAGACCACATCACCGCCTGCCTCGACAACATCTCTCCGATGAACGTCGCCGATGAGCTGGATAACGATGTGAAGACCTACCCGAAGATGCCGCGCCTGCGCGCCGGGCACATGCTGCCGGGCTGGTGAATGGGTCCGCAAATGCGGGCGTGTGAGACGCCTTAACCAGGTAAGCTCGGCCTTTCCATCGCCCGTCTTCGCGTTGCAGCCTACCGTGCACGCAGCGATGCGACAGCCAGCAGCGTGTCGCCGCTGATGCCCACCGAGCCGCTGCCGTTGAACAGCATCATGATCGGGTTGGTGGTGTTCTGCTTGTCGTCGTACATGATGGTAAAACGGGCGATCAGCTTCTTGACCTTATCGGGGTCCTGAAAGTCCTCGATGTCGAAATATTTCTTCATCATCGCCACCTGCGTATCGACCCCGGCATTGCCGAGTTCATCGGGAATGCCGAAGGTGGTCGTGATGAAGTTCTGGATCGCGGTGTCGGCGAGAATGGAGTAATAGGACGTTGTTCCCGCCGCCATTCGCTTGAAATAGAGCGCCAGACGCACGCCCGCATTTTCTTCACCCGCCTGCGTCTCCAGCGTCTGTGTCAGATAATTGTCCAGCGTCTCGTAGAGGCCGCGACGCGTCTGGATGGAGCTGCGATCCTCGCGCAGGATATTACCGTCCGTATCGAAATTGAACGCGGTGACGAGACGGCGAAAAGCCGGGTCCATCTCCTTGTTGAGATAGCTGTCCTTGTCATCCAGATTGGACGTGAACATTTTTTGCAGCTGGTCCTTGGTGACCTTCGTCGGGTCGATGCCAAGCGATTCCATCGCGAATTTCGTCAGGCGATCATTCCCCAGAAAATCCTTGAGCGTCTTGACCTTCTGTAGCTCCGAACGGAAAAACTCCGCCTCCTTCTTGGCGGCTTCCTTTTCCTGGTCGGTTCCGAAGGCTGATTTCTTCTTGATGTAGTCGACCGACATGCTCTGGATTTCAAGTTCGGACTGCGCAAGTACCGGAGAGCCTGGCGATCCGTCAGACTTGAAGTTGAAGAGTTCCGCGAGTTTGACGTAACGATCGTCTTTCAGCGCATAAACGTAGCTCTTCTTGTCCAGCAGGTCGCTGGTCAGGGCTCTACGAACGTCCGCAATATTCACCTTCGTCGGATCGAGGCCGACCGCCTTGAGCGCATAGGTGTAAACCGCGCTGCTTTCCAGGAAGTCCGCAACGGATTTGACGTTGGCAATATCGCTCTTGAACAGCTTCAAAGCGTTTTCGTCAGCGGCTTCGTCCTTGTCGTTATAATGGTTCATGTACCCATTGGTCGTGGTAACGGTCTGGGTCGTCGTCTGCGGAGACGTACCGTCCGGAAGCGTTCCATCCGCCTTGAAATTGAACGCTTCACGCAATGCGATGTAACGTTTATCGCCATTGCCGAACTTGGCGATATAGTTGTTGGGATCGCTGAGATCGCTGGTCAAAATGTTCTCGATCGTCGCATTGACTATGGTCAAGTCATTCAGGTCGAATGCGACCTTGATGTAATTTACCAGACGCGGGTCTGCCATCAACTCATCGACGGTCTTGATCGAACCGATCTTCGATTCGAAATAATCCCTGTTCAAGGTGGCAACGGTCGGGGTCACACGCGGGGCACTGCCGACATAGGCCTGGGTCAGGATCTTGACGTTGTCGGCGGTCTGCGCCTGGCCGGCCGCAACGGTACCGTCATTGGCAAATTCGAAAGCCTGGGCCATCTGCGCCATCGTATTATATTGCGAGACGGTATTCGAGAGCTGGGTCTGCTCCGCCGTGATGGAGGCAAGGGTCGCCGCCCACTGGTCCTTCGGCGGCAGTACGCCCTCAAGCTGGGTGAGCTGATCCTGCCGGGTGGTTTTCTCTGTTTCAAGGGCGGTTCGCTGCTCTGCGGTCAGCGTGGTATCAGCCAGCGCGGTATCGATGGCCGTTATCCGATCCGTCACATCTCCATGCAACTCGATATTGCCCTTGGTCGTAAGCTTCTCCACGGCAGCGGAATAGGCCGCGCCGAACTTCTGGTTCAGATAGCTGTTCGGGTCATCGATATCGCTCGTCATCAATCCCTTGATGTGGGAATAGCTGTAGGTCTTCTCATCAACGCTGAAGACCTCGAAGATGTAGGCGCGGGTTCTATCGTTCTGAAGCAGCTGGTCCACGTTCGTGACCGTTCCGATGATCGCCTTATAATAACGGGTTTCTTCGGAAAGGCTGTCATCGAGGTTGGTGATCGAGGTGTCGTAAAGCCCGATCATCTTGTCGAGCTGCGCCTCCGTCTGCACCGTGGTGGTGGACTGCGTGAAGTTGAAGGATGCGGCAAATTCGCGGTAACGTTCATCGGTCAGCTTGTTGGCAAAGCTGTTCTGGTCGTTCAGGTCGCTTTCCAGCACCTTCTTCATGAAGGCCTTGGCATAGGTCATCTCGCCGAGACCGAAGGCATCCATGGCATAGGAATAGAGCTGGTAGTTATTGAGGAACTCGTCGACGCTTTTTACATTGCCGATGTTTTCCTTGTAATATTTCGTCTGCCGCTCGACGATCCCCTGCTGCGACACGCGTGAAATGCTTGCCTTCATATCGCGGTTGATGAGGTCGTAGCTCAGAAAAGTCGATACCATGCGAATGCCCCCTGGAGCGCCGCGCATCACGTTGGATGCGGCCCGCTCTCCGGTTTTGAATTCGCCCACCACACCTCCATCCGGACGCACGGCAGGCCTTGGCGCGACTGTGCATGACGCGCCTTGCCCGGAGCTTGAAAGAGCACAGTTTCGGGACTGAGAAAAATCGCATTGTCTCAATCGGCTTTACCTCAGCGAAACCATGCCACGGTGGGTTTTGCTAACCATTTGGGAATGCAAAGTTTTCTTAACCGCGATTTTTAAGCAGTCTCGAACATGCGGCGGATATTCTCCTGACATCAGAGGACGAAAAGTCCCGATGAGAAGACCGGAAACCGGCTCTCAGGTAAAACAAGGGTAGAATAAACATGACCAAGACCGTTCTGAAGCCCGACTGGGCCGTCGCCACACTCAGACTCGACCCGGCACGTTTTCCGCAACAGGTCACCTATGGCAGGGGCAATGGCGCAACCGATGTTGCCGTCACGCTCGATGAACGGGGCGCCGTTCTGCGAAAGGTCCTGTCCTCTTCCGGCCTGCCTTTGTCCTTCGCCCTGCCAGCCCGCGCTTTCAAGGGCGTTGCCGCCCGCGCCATCGACCATGGTGATGGACAGGTGACGGTGACGCTGGAGCTTCACCACGACGATCCGGAACTTTGCGTTCCGCTTCTCGTCGCCCATGATCTTTGCGACATCGCCGCCGACTGGCGCAGCTGGTCCGAAGCCTACCGCATTCCGATGCTGATGGTGGAGGCCGATGGCGTCGCCCGTCCGCTGGAAGAACATCTCGGCAAGGTGCGCACGAAAAACACCCGCCCGCGCCGCCGCCACTCCTATTTCGCGGAGCGCCGCCCGCGCTTTCTCGTTCGCCGCTCCACCGGTTCTCTCGGCATGAGCATGAAGATCGAGGGCAAGGAAATCATCGCCCGCAGCTGATAATCTTCAGTCAAAACAATAAAAAGCCCGGCGCGGATATCGCGGCCGGGCTTTTTGCATCTTGCCTTTCAACAACCTCACGCCAACAGAAGCGGCAGAATGAGACCGGCGAAAATCAGCACGCCGACACGGTTGTTGGATTTAAACAGCACGAGGCATTGCGCCACGTCGTCGATATCAAGCACCCAGACCTGCCGGAAAAGCATGATGGCGGCGGCGGCAAGGCCGCTATAGGCGATCAGGTTAACGCCCGCTCCCCAGAAGGACAGGGCGATCATGACGAGGGCTGTGCCATAAAGAAAAACCAGCCAGCGATGTGTGTTGTCTCCAAACAGCAGCGCGGTTGAACCGATGCCCACAGCCGTGTCGTCTTCCTTGTCCTGATGGGCGTAGATTGTATCATAACCGATCGTCCAGGCGATGGAGCCGACATAAAGCAGGACAGCAGGCCAGGCGATAGACCCGAACTGCCCGGCCCAGCCCATGAGCGCACCCCAGGAAAAGGCAAGGCCGAGAAAAAATTGCGGCCAGTTGGTGAAGCGCTTGGCGAAGGGATAGATTGCCACGAAGACCAGCGAGAATATGCCGGTGGCAATCGCAAATCCGTTGAACTGCAACAGCACCACGAGTCCGGCGAGCGCCTGCAACACGATGAAGACCTTCGCCTGCGCCCTGCTCACGCGACCGGATGGCAGCGGCCGCGAGCGCGTGCGCGCCACGGCCATGTCGATCTTGTGGTCCGCAAGATCGTTATAGGTGCAGCCCGCGCCGCGCATCGCCACCGATCCGATGAAAAACAGCGCCAGATGCCAGATCAGCGTGCCCCAGGAAAAACCGCCGCTTGCTACCGCGGCATTGGCCGCGAGTGCTGCGGACCAGAAACATGGCCACATCAGCAATTGCCAGCCGATGGGGCGGTCCCATCTTGCCAGCTGCGCATAGGGCCAGAGGGGTCTCGGCAAAATCCGATAGACCCAGTTGTTGGATGGTGCGTCGGAGACGCGGTCTGACAAATCGCTGTGGTGAACCATGGGGATGGTTCTACAGCATCGGCGGGCGAATCGGAATCGATTTCAGCACTTGGCCGTAGACACAAAAAAGCCCCGCAACGCTTTCGCGGCGGGGCTTGGGGTGGCCATATTCGCCTCGCCTCAGGGCAGCGTAAAGCCGAATTTGTAGCTTGCCTGAACGCCGATGACGAACTGGTTCTTGGAGCCGCGTTCACGCACGAGCGAGCTGTCGGCAGCGTCGCCCGTCAGGCGGCGATATTCGGCGAAGGAACCGACTTCAGCGGCTTCCGTGACCTTCCAGGTGATGGCGGCGCCGACGCCGGCGGAATGCAGGCCGCCGCCGGGGCTGTAGGGCGATGGCGCGCCGGCCGCTGTCTGCGCGGCGCTTACGCCGTAATAGCGTTCATTGTATTTGCTGCTGACCCATGTGGCGCGCGGACCGGCAGAAATTTGGATGCCGGGGGCGATATCGGTGAAGACGTCGGCCGAGAGGTCGGCGACCACGCCGCTATGGCTGCGGATGCCCTGACGGGCTTCGCCGCGAATACGCAGCCAGTCGGTGGGATAAGCCTCGGCGAAACCGCCAAGCTCGCCGCCGCGCTTGATGCGGGTCATGCCTTTCAGATCGGCCGAATCCTTCTGGTCACGCGGAGACACCAGCTTTCCGGCAAGACCCATGCTGATCGGGCCATTGTCCAGCAGCGAGATCGAGGCGCTGTCGTTGCGCGACGTGAAACGCGCGCCCTGACCCTGACGGCCGAGAGAAATGATGGGCGAAAAGCCGAATTCGTTCTTGTTGTCACCCTGATATTTCGGCGCAGAAAAACCCGAACCGCCGAGCTTCAGATACCAGTCGCCGGAGAACCAGCCATCGGCATGGGCGTTACCGACGGCAAAAAGCGATAAAACACAAGCGGCGACGGCCGCTGATGGCTTGAACATGAAAATAACCCCAGGAAACGCAATACAAACAGGTAAGCGTAGAATTAGAGGGATTCCGTTTCCATTCCATTAACCAGCGCGGGAAGAAATGCGCCTCCTGCGTTGGGGGTGGCGACAAGGCCTCAAAACCTCACCTCCGTCATGCTCGGGCTTGTCCCGAGCATCTGCAACCGCCCGATTTTACGCAACGTGGGTGGATCCTCGGGACAAGCCCGAGGATGACGTCGAATCTGCGGAGACATTTGTCGGCAATCTGTACGAGCGCCGTTCGCGCGCTCGTCAGAACATAACCTTCTCAAGCGGCGGCCGTGTCTTTTCGAACTCCAGAAGCCTCTCCTCGTTGCGGTTGATGTAATCGCGATTATGCGGAACGGCGTCGCGATCCTTGGCGAGCTGGATCTGGAAAATATGGAAATTTTCGTGGGTGAAGGCCATTTCGGACCCCGCCAGATAAAATTCCCACATGCGGAAGAAACGTTCGTCATAAAGTGCTACCGCCTCTGCCTTGCGCGCCACGAAACGTTCGCGCCAGTGCCGCAGCGTATGCGCATAATGCATGGGCAGGATTTCGATATCCTTCACCAGCAGCCCCGACTTCTGGATGGCCGGCAGCACCTCGGCAAGCGAGGGGATGTAACCACCGGGGAAAATATATTTTTCGATGAAGGGATTGGTCGCCAGTGCCGGACTGGGCTGGCCGATGGAATGCAGCACCATCACGCCCTTGTCGTCCAGAACCTCCGCCACCTTGTCGAAATAATCGCGGTAATGGGTCGGCCCGACATGTTCGAACATGCCGACCGAGACGATACGGTCGAATTTCTTCGAGGCAGGCAGGTAACGGTAGTCCTGCAATTCGAAACGAACATTGCCGGCAAGCCCACGTTTTGCTGCGCGGTCGCGGGAAACGCGCAGTTGCTCCTCGCTGAGCGTGATGCCGGTCACATCGGCACCTGCACTTTCGGCAATATACATCGCCATACCGCCCCAGCCGGATCCGATCTCCAGTACGCTCTGGCCCGGCTCCGTCATCAGCTTGGCGGCGATGTGCCGCTTCTTGGCGACCTGCGCCTCATAAAGGCTGATGCCCGGCGGATTGAAATAGGCGCAGGAATATTGCCAGTCCTCATCGAGGAAGATGTCGAACAGCTTGGCGCTCAGATCATAGTGATGTGCGACGTTGCTCTTGTTGTGGTTGACCGGCAGATGCATCCTGATGCGGGCGGCGATGATGCGGGCCATACCACGCCACACCATGCCGAAGGACAGCGCCTCGCTAAGCGTGTTGCTTTTAACCAGTGCCAGAAAGTCGTAGATGTCGCCCTCGACGAGCTGCATACGGCCTTCCATATAAATCTCGGCGAGTTTCAGCGCAGGATCGGCAGCGATCTCCTGCATGGCAGCTTCGTCGGTGAAATTCAGAACCACCCTTGTTCCGGTACCGTCACCAAATGTACGGCTACCACCCGGGCTATTGACGACAAGATTACCGTTCTTGATTATCTTTTCGAGAAGAACATGCAGAGACGACGCCATGGCACCCCCAATTGCTAAGTCTCACTTATCAATTTTTCTGACCGTATTCCTTTCGGCACAAGTTTCAAGATAGTCTTATTTCAAAAAAATTGAACGATTTCATCAAGCAAAAAGCCCCACCGGGGTTTCCGGCAGGGCTTTTCCATAGAAATCATTTCAACCGGAGGTCAGCGTCGCTTCATCGCTTCGGCCAGAGCCGCGGCAAGAGCACCACCGGATTGCGACCCTTCGTTGTGTCCCTGCGGTTTGGAATTCGCATGGCGCATGGCGCCCGAATTGCCCTTTTCGCGCATTGGCTGGGGTGCCGCCTCGCCACCGTCCTTGCGCATGGTGAGGGCAATACGCTTGCGCTTCACATCCACTTCCACGACACGGACCTTGACGACATCACCCGCTTTCACGACCTCATGCGGGTCTTTCACGAAACGGTCGGCCAGCTGCGAGACATGCACGAGCCCGTCCTGATGCACACCGATATCCACGAAAGCGCCGAAGGCGGCGACATTGGTGACGGTACCTTCCAGCAACATGCCCGGTTTCAGATCGGTGATCTCGTCCACGCCATCGGCAAAGGTCGCCGTCTTGAAGCTCGGACGTGGGTCTCGGCCGGGCTTTTCCAGTTCGGCGATGATGTCCTTGACGGTGGGCAGGCCGAATTGCTCGTCAATGAAGCGCTTCGGATCCAGCCCCTTCAGCGTGGCGCTGTCACCCATCAGCGTGCGCAGGTCGCGACCGCAGGCGGCAACGATCTTTTTCGCAACGCCATAAGCTTCGGGGTGCACGGAGGACGAATCCAGTGGTTCCTTGCCGTTGGGAATACGTAGAAAGCCGGCGCATTGCTCGAAGGTGCGCTGGCCAAGGCGCGGCACCTTCAACAGCTCCTTGCGGCTGGCAAAGGGGCCGGTCTGGTCACGGTGCGCGACGATGGCGTCGGCAATCGAAGCACCGAGGCCGGAAACCCGCGCCAGAAGCGGCGAGGACGCGGTATTGAGATCGACACCGACGGCATTCACCGCATCTTCCACGACCGCGTCGAGTGAACGGCTGAGACGGCCCTGATCGACATCGTGCTGATACTGCCCGACGCCGATGGATTTCGGCTCGATCTTCACCAGTTCGGCCAGCGGGTCCTGAAGGCGGCGGGCGATGGATACCGCGCCACGCAGGGACACGTCGAGATTGGGGAATTCCGCCGCCGCCCGTTCCGACGCGGAATAGACCGACGCGCCCGCCTCTGAAACAATGACCTTGGTGGGCTTTGCGCCGGAAGCCGAAGCCGGCATCTGTGTCAGCAGATCGGCGACCAGCTTTTCCGTCTCACGGCTGCCTGTGCCGTTGCCGATGGCGATCAGCTCGACATTGTGCTTGCGGATGAGCATGGCGAGTTCCGCCTGCGCGCCGCGCACGTCGTTCCTCGGCTGGAAGGGATAGACCGTCGTGGTGTCGAGCAGCTTGCCGGTGCCATCCACCACGGCCACCTTGACGCCGGTGCGGATGCCCGGATCGAGCCCCATGGTGGCGCGGGAGCCCGCCGGTGCGGCCAGCAGCAAATCCTTCAGATTGCGGGCGAAGACATTGATCGCCTCTTCTTCCGCACGTTCGCGCAATTCGCGCATCAGATCGAGCGAAAGCGACATGGAGAGCTTCACCCGCCAGGTCCAGCCTGCCACTTCCATCAACCATTGATCGGCGGGGCCGGCATTGCGGATATCGAACGCGGCCGCGACGGTACGCTGCGCCGGCTTGACCGGAGAGGGATCATCCGCATCGACATCGATGGTCAGCGTCAGAATTTCCTCGTTCCAGCCGCGCAGCATGGCCAGCGCGCGGTGTCCCGGCACCGTCGCCCAGCGCTCGAAATGATCGAAATAATCGGAGAATTTTTCGCCTGCCGCCTGCTTACCGTCGACCACCTTGGCGCGGAAAATGGCGTTCTGGCGCATATAGTCGCGCAGGCGTCCAAGAAGATCGGCGTTTTCCGTCATGGTTTCCGCCACGATGTCGCGCGCGCCTTCAAGCGCTGCCTTCACATCCGCCACCTCGCCCTGCACATAGGCCTCGCCAAGCTTTGCCGGATCAGCTGCGCGGTTTGCCCAGATCGCTTCGGCCAGCGGACCGAGACCGCGCTCGCGGGCGATTTCGGCGCGGGTGCGGCGCTTCGGCTTGTAGGGCAGATAAAGGTCTTCCAGCTCCGCCTTGGTGCCCGCCTGCATGATCTTGACCATCAGGGCATCCGTCATCTTGCCCTGACCGTTGATGGTATCCACAATGGAGGCGCGGCGCGCATTGAGTTCACGCAGATAGACGAGGCGTTCGGCAAGCGTTCGAAGCTGGGTGTCATCCAGCCCTCCCGTCGCTTCCTTGCGGTAACGGGCGATGAAGGGCACGGTCGCTCCCTCGTCCAGCAACGCCACTGCCGCCTTCACCTGATCGGCGCGGGCGTTGATTTCGGAGGCGATGAGCGTGGCGAGGCGGGCATTATCTGCGGTCATGGGGTTCTCTGATGTCACATCTGGAGCGGCGAACATAATGTCTGATTGTGGCGTGACAACAAGAGGCGGCAACGATTCACAGGAAAGGCTGAGTTCGAGGGAAAGACGGGCATTTCCGGCGCTTTCTCCTTGACCTTTCGCCCCCCTGCCCTTAACGCCCCTCAAACAAGGTTACAGGCGAATTTGCAGGGGTGTTGACCATGAAAGTTCTGTTGATCGGTTCCGGCGGACGCGAACATGCGCTGGCGTGGAAAATCGCCCAGTCTCCCCTGCTCGATGAACTTTATGCCGCTCCCGGCAATCCCGGCATCGCCGACCATGCGACACTCGTTGCGCTTGACGTGGAAGACCACGCCGCCGTTATCGCCTTCGCCAGGGAAAAGACGATCGACTTCGTCGTCGTCGGACCGGAAGCGCCGCTGGTTGCGGGTCTGGCGGATGATCTGCGTGCGGCTGGTATTGCCACCTTCGGGCCTTCGAAAGCAGCCGCTCAGCTTGAGGGTTCCAAGGGGTTCACGAAGGATCTATGCGCCCGTTACGATATTCCAACCGGGGCTTATCAGCGTTTCAAGACCGCCGAACCGGCCAAGCAATATGTCCGTGAACAGGGCGCACCCATCGTCATCAAGGCCGACGGGCTTGCCGCCGGCAAGGGCGTAACGGTTGCCATGAGCAAGGCGGAAGCTCTTGCCGCCATCGACGACTGTTTCGACGGCGCTTTTGGCGCTGCCGGCGCCGAGGTTGTGGTGGAAGCTTTCCTCGACGGTGAGGAAGCCAGTTTCTTCTGCCTTTCCGATGGCAAAACCGCGCTGGCGTTGGCAACAGCCCAGGACCACAAGCGCGTGGGTGATGGCGACACCGGCCCCAACACCGGCGGCATGGGCGCCTATTCCCCCGCCCCGGTGATGACACCAGCCATGGTGGAGCGCACCATGAAAGAAATCATCGAACCGACTATTTCTGGCATGGCGAAAGACGGCAATCCCTTCTCCGGCGTATTTTTCGCCGGTCTGATGATCACCGCCAAAGGCCCCGAGCTGATCGAATACAATGTGCGTTTCGGCGATCCGGAATGTCAGGTGCTGATGATGCGCCTCAAGAGCGACCTGCTGCCGATCCTCTACGCCACTGCCACCGGCACGCTGGACAAGGTGGAAGCGGAATGGCGCGACGATGCGGCGCTGACCGTTGTTCTAGCTTCCAAGGGTTATCCCGGTGCCTACGACAAGAACACGCCGATCGCCCATATTCCCGATGCCAGCGAAGAGGCAAAGGTGTTCCATGCCGGGACGGCGCTTAAGGACGGCAGACTGGTGGCGACGGGCGGACGCGTGCTGAACGTCACCGCCTTTGGCAAGAACGTGACGGAGGCGCAGGCGCGCGCCTATGCGCTGGCGGACAAGGTGGAATGGGAAAACGGCTTCTGCCGTCGCGATATCGGCTGGCAGGCCGTGGCGCGCGAAAAAGTCTGACCATTTAAGGCATACAGCGGCCCGAGCGGAGATTTCGCTCAATTTTTACCAAGTTTGCTGACCTGATGGAAACGAAAGACCGATAATATCTGCCGAACATTGAAGGGCGCATTCTGTCTCGATCGTGAGGCTGCGCCGTCATTTCGGGGGTTTTTCGATGCGTCGTCTTCTTTTGACAGCGGTTGTCGCGCTGACCGGCGGGTCGGCGATGGCGTCTTCCATCGAATATGTAAACGGCACCCACACCAGCAATGGCAGCTTCGTTCGTCTCGATTGCGCCGGCTGCCAGCCCGTGAAGGATAAAGCTGCCCCCGAGGGCTTTGCCATCCCCTCCATCGAGCCAGGCACGCAGCACACGGAAATGCGTGAAATCGAGGGTAAGCGCACGCTGGTGCGCACCGAGGCCTGGCTTGGCGGCGCGCCCGTCACCTTCGTCAGCACCAATCCCGCGTGGATGCCGCAGGAAACCCCTGCCACCGCAATTGCGACCTATGATGAGGGTGAAGCTGGCACTCCCCCCCAGGAAACGGCAGCCACGCCCGCAGGCATAGACATGACGGCGACCACGGCAGCGACGAAGACAATTTCGGCGGCCAATGCCACGGCACCGTCAAGCGCATCAGTAATAGCGACACCCGATTTCCAGGATTTCAAATTGCGCGGCAATTGACCGACAGTGTCGGCGCCGTCTTTGATGACAAAAGTCAAATAATCGCGTCATCGCTGCATTTTTCAAAGTTCACGGCAACTATACGGTGAATATTAAATTCTTCATCCATTATTCTGCCAAGCAGGCTCATAAAGCTTTTTCTAATTAAATATTTATTCAAATTTTTCGCCGCTAAGTGACCTCATAGTGCGATGCAGCACGACATGAGGGCTTGGAGCGGACTTTTGCTTTTCAGGCTGATCACAGCGCATCAGGCGCCTTCCCATTTTCGAAACTTCGGCAGCGCGCGGCTTTTTCCGGCTCGCGACGCAAAAGCTTGTGAGCGCCCATGAAGAATCTTTCCATTTCCCGTCAGCTGATCGTGCTCGTGGTGGCCCTTATGGCCGCCTTCGCAGCAGCAACGTTTTACCAGCTGAAATCCGCCACCGACGCGATCTATGAAGAACGCTACGGCATGCTGCGGACACAGGTGCAATCCGCCATTTCCATCCTGCAATCCTTCCACGACAAGGAAAAGGCCGGGACGCTTTCACGCGAAGACGCCATGAAGCAGGCCTTCGCCACCGTCAGCGCCATGCGGTTCACCCCGGATGGCTATCTGTTCGGTTACGACTACGACGTGACGATGAAATTCCATCCCGACGCAAAGCGTGTCGGCGAGAACTACAAGGGCAAGCCGGACAGCAAGGGCTTCCAGTATCGTGACGAGCTCGTACGGCTTGGCCGCAACGGCGGCGGCCAGACGGATTTCTACGGTCCGAAGCCCGGCATGGAAGGCAATGACTACGCCAAAAGCTCCTACGCCCTTGCTTTTGAGCCCTGGCAGGTGGTGGTCGTGACCGGCGTTTACATCGATGATCTGAATGCCCAGGTCCGTGGCGAGGTGATGAGGGCGCTGTCCATCGGTGCCGCCATCTTCGTGCTGGCACTTGCCGCCGCCTTCTACGTCATCCGGGGCATCTCGAAGCCGCTCGGCGACATTCACCGGGCGCTGGGTGAAGTCGCCAATGAGAACGTCTCGCTCACCATTCCCCATACCGGGCTGACAAACGAGGTGGGCATGATGGCGAAGGCCACGGCCTCGCTTCAGGACAAGGTGCGGGAGCGCCACGCGATGCAGCGCCGGGAAGAAGAACAGCAGCAGCAGCTCAACGCCGAGCGCCAGAACAACCTCGACATGCAGCGCGACGAGGCCGCATTGCAGGCGCGTGTCGTCACCACCATTGGCGAGGCGCTGGAAAAACTCGCCGGCGGTGATCTGACCGTGCGTTGCGCCGATCTCGGCAACCGTTACGCCGCGCTGCGCGACAATTTCAACGAGGCATTGACCCATCTCGACGCCGCCATGGCCAAGGTTAATTCCAAGAGCATCGATATCGGCGGCTCGAAGGAAGAAATCCGCAAGGCCTCCAACGAGCTTTCGCAGCGCACCGAACGGCAGGCGGCAAATCTCGAGGAAACCTCTGCCGCGCTCGACGAATTGACGGTTGCGGTGCGCCAGACGGCCGAAGGCGCAGCCGACGCTGCCAAGCGCGTCACGACAGTCAGTTCCGAAGCGATGCGCAGCGACCGGGTGGTGGAAGAAGCGATTGCGGCGATGAGCGGCATCGAACAATCTTCCGATCAGATTTCAAACATCATCGGCGTGATCGACGATATTGCTTTCCAGACCAATCTTCTGGCACTGAATGCGGGTGTGGAAGCGGCGCGCGCCGGGGAAGCGGGCAAGGGCTTTGCCGTGGTGGCACAGGAAGTGCGCGAACTGGCGCAGAAATCCGCCGCCGCCGCCAAGGAGATCAAGGACCAGATCGCCCGCTCTTCCAACCAGGTGGAAAACGGCGTGCGTCTCGTCGGCGAAGCCGGTGACGCGCTGAAACGCATCTCGGACCAGATCAAATCCGCCAACGAGATCGTCGGCAAGATCGCCCATTCGGCGGCCGAACAGGACACGACGCTGCGCTCGATCTCCACATCGCTCAACCAGCTCGACGTCGCCACCCAGCACAATGCGGCGATGGCGGAAGAGACCACGGCTTCGGCGGAAGCGCTGGCCGTGGATACCGAAGAGCTGCTGAACCTCATCCGCGGCTTCCGCGTCTCCTCCAGCCACCAGCTTCACGGTATGGCAGAGCAGATGCGCATGGCGGGGTGATAGACGCTGAGGTGATGGATAAACGAAAACGCCGGAAGGAAACTCCGGCGTTTTTTTGTTTCAACGAGTCAGAGTATCGAGCTGGTCGATATCAGCAGGCGAAAAGACCACAATTCCCGCTCTTTCAAGCAGCGCCGCCGTCACGCCATTGCCCGCATGTTTGATGCCGGAGAACGAGCCGTCATAGATCGCAACCGATCCGCAGGACGGGCTGCCGTCGATCAATAGCGCGTGCGTGCAGCCATTGGCTTCCGCAAGGGCCAACGCCTTTTCCGCACCGGCAATAAATTCCGCCGTGACATCGCCGCCGGTTACTTCCAGCACCCGGGCGCGGCCTTCCAGCACATCGAGACCGGAAGCTCCCTTCTCGATCTCTGCCGGCGGGCGCGGCGCGGACATGCCACCCGCCATTTCCGGACAGATCGCCACCAGCCTCCATTCATCCCGCCAGCGGTCTATCGCCGGGTGGACGAGAGGTTTGCCCTTGCCGTCATATCTGACCGGCTGGCCGAGAAGGCAGGCGCTGATGAGGATTTTGGGGGGCGTGTGAGTCATTGCAAAACGAGCCGGGCAAGCGTGGAAGCAGAAATACCCCCCTCTGCCCTGCCGGGCATCTCCCCCACAAGGGGGGAGATCGGCAAGCGGGACACTCCCCGCCAAATCCTTAACTTTGAGGATGATCGAACGGTCGCAACGATTCGATCTCCCCCCTTGTGGGGGAGATGTCCGGCAGGACAGAGGGGGGTGAAACCCAGCATTCTGCAATGCCCGTTTACCCCCATGTTCTCACCCTGTGATCTTCGAGAAATCCGCAACCGTTCCGGTGGCTTCACGAATGGCCTTCAACAGCGCCAGACGGTTTGCGCGGATGGCCGCGTCCTCATCGTTGACGAGAACATCCTCGAAAAACTTGTCGACGGGCGCGCGAAGCGTCGAAAGCGCCTGCATGGCGGAGCGGAAATCTTCCGTCTCGACGGCCTTTGCGGCATCGGCGGAAGCGGTCTTGATCGCCGCGCAAAGCGCCTTTTCGGCGTCGAGCTTCAGTAGTTCTTCTGAAACGCTGTTCGCAACCACAGTGCCCTTCTTTTCCTCTGCGGCCAGAAGCTGGGTGGCGCGCTTTGCACCGGCCAGTAGGTTCCGGCCATCTTCGCCGGTGATGAAGGCGGTCAGCGCCTCGACACGGCGGGCGATCATCAGCAGGTCGTCGGATTCCGGTGTCAGGACTGCATCGATCAGATCGTAGCGGGCGCCAAGATCGCGCAGATAGACCTTCAGGCGGTCGTGGAAGAAGGAGAGGAGGTCAGTATCCTTCGCGACGCTCAAGAGCGGCAGGCGCACGTTCTTTTCAAGCAGAATGCGAACCACGCCCAGCGCCGCACGGCGCAGTGCGAAGGGATCCTTCGAACCGGTCGGCTTTTCATCGATGGCCCAGAAGCCGACGAGCGTGTCGAGCTTGTCGGCGAGAGCAACCGTGATCGCCACCTTGTCGGCTGGCAGGCGATCCGATGGGCCTTGCGGCTTGTAGTGATCCTCGATCGCCGCGGCGACACTTTCGTTTTCGCCCTGCAAGGTTGCGTATTTTCGGCCCATCAGGCCCTGAAGCTCGGGGAATTCGCCGACGGCTTCGGTGCGCAGGTCGGCTTTCGCCAGCACCACGGCGCGGTCCACCAGAGCAGCATCGGCACCGACGACGGGGGCCAGAGCCTTGGCCAGTTCGCGAATGCGGGCCACACGCTGCCCTTGAGTGCCGAGCTTGGCATGGAAGGTAACGTTCAGCGCATCGAGCTTCGCCATGCGCTGGTCGAGCGGCTTCTTCAGATCGAGGCCGAATTTCGCAGCCGAATCCTTGAGCGTCTCCAGATCGGGCAGATCGCCCTGGTCACGGTTCCAGAAATGGCGGGCATCCGACAGGCGGGCGCGGACGACCTTGCCGTTGCCATGGATGATTTCCTTGCCGCCGTCGCTTGCTTCGATGTTCGAGATCAGGATGAAGCGATTGGAAAGTCCCTCTTCCGCACCCTGATTACGGGTGACGAAACACTTCTGGTTGGTCTTGATGGTAAGACGGATGATTTCCGCCGGGATCTGCAGATAATCCTCCTCGAAAGTTCCCATCAGCACCTGCGGCCATTCAACGAGGCCGGAGACTTCTTCCAGAAGGCCTTCGTCTTCCACCAGCTCAAGACCGTTGGCAAATGCCAGATCCTTGGCATCGTGCAGGATGATATCCTTGCGGCGGTCGGCATCGAGAATGACCTTCGCCTTTTCAAGGCTCGAGACATAATCCTCGAAACGGCGCACGGTGATCGGACCCGGCGCATGGAAACGGTGGCCATAGGTGACGTTGCCAGCGACGATGCCGTCGATGACAAAGGGAATGACCTGGGTTTCGTCATGTTCGGGGCCGAACAGGCAGACGATGGATTGCAGCGGGCGCACCCAGCGCAGGCTCTCCGAGCCCTTGCCTTCGATGCCGGCATAGCTAGAGCCCTTCGGCATGGAGGCCGGGCCGGAGCGCATGGATTTCGGCCAGGGGAAGGAGCGGATGATGCCGGGCATCACCTCGGCGATGATCTCTTCCGCCGGGCGGCCGGGCTTGTTGATGATGGCGATGTAGAAATCGCCTTTCTTCGGATCGGAAACGACCTGAGCCTCGGAGACATCATTAAGGCCAGCGCCACGCAGAAAGCCCTCAATCGCCTTTTCATTGGCATCGGTGCGCGGACCCTTTTTTTCTTCCCTGACATCGGCGGAGCGGGCATTGAGGCCGCGAATATCCAGCGTCAGGCGGCGCGGCGTCCAATATTCGCGCGCACCCTCATAGGTCAGCCCTCTCTCCACCAAGGCGTCAGTGACGAGTTTCTTCAGATCGCCCGCCGCCTTGCGCTGCATGCGTGCGGGGATTTCCTCGGAGCGAAGTTCAAGCAGAAGATCGGGCATGGGATAAGGACTTTAATCTGTTGCAAAAGAGTGTCGCGGACTTAGCAAGACCAGCGGCAAAAGTCATCAGCTATCGGTTAAATTACCGTCGGTGGACGTTACCAGCCGCCGCCACCACCGCCGCCGCCGCCCGAACCGGAAGAACCACCACCGCCGCCACCTGAAAAGCTGGAGGAAGATGAGCTGACAGGCTGGGGAATGGTGGAAGCGATTGTATTCGCCATGGAAGTGGAGAACCCGCCAATCCGGTCTCCGAAGCTGCCGTAATTGCTGCCCAAATACCAGCCGGGCGCATAACTTGCCGCCGCTGCACCGGCAGCAGCCGTGGCAAGCCAGGTCTCGAAGGTGCGGCTCCAGGGTTTTTCCACGCCGAGCGCGACCGCATAGGGCAGCAATGTCTCGAAATGCTGCGGCGACATGGCGGGGGCATCCGCCATGTTCATCCGATCCTTTTCCGCCAGCGTCAGATAGGTTCTGAGGCCCTCGATGCCATCCATCAGCTTGCGGCCGAGCGGCGTCGGCGCGCCCATCAGGAACAGGAACAGCGCATTGGTAAGCACGATGCCGCCGATGGCGGCCAGCGCCAGCGACTTGGTGTCATGTGTCACATCCAGCAGGATCTGCGTGGCAATGCCGCCAATGGCCGAAAACGCCACAAAACCGGCAAAGGCCAGCATGACGATGCCGCCGATGCGCTTGCGCAGCGGTGCACCGCGCGAGAACTGCCGGCCGATGCCGATCGACAGGATGCTGAAAAAGAAGGCGAAAAACCCGAAGACCAGCACGGCGGCGATGGCGCTTTCATCGAGATCACCGAACACCAGTGTCGCGACGATGATGGCGACGCTGAAGAAGATGCCGAAAACGATGTAACCGGCATTGCTGCGGTAATATTTGCCGCGGTGCTCTTTCTCTATCGCCGCGCGGAACTGCGTTCCGACCTTTTCGACTTCCGCACCGTGGGCCTTGTCGATGGTGAGCGTCTCGCCCGGACCACCGATGGAGGACAACAGCGTCTTCTGCCCGCTCGGCAACTCCGCCCCAGCCTGCTTTTGCGTGCGGCGGATGACGATGGAGTTCTTCAGATCCTCCAGAACGACATAACCCTTGACCGCCAGATCAAGTGCCGAGGCGGACAGCGCTGTCCAGCCTGCGCCGGAAAAACCCCTGTTATCAACGTAATTGACCAGAGCCGGCGAAAGCCCCTCCGGCGCATCCCAGCGCGGCACGACTATGCCCCTGGCCGGATCACGGCCGACCGCGAACCATGCTCGCAGATAATAGAGCAGCACTGCGAAAAGCCCGCCGCCCGAAAGCAGGATGGCAAGATTGTCACGTAGCCACCAACCTGCCTCCTGCGAGGAGTCGGGGGCGGCAATGGCGCCCTTCGGTAACTTCACGGCAACTGTCATGCCCTCGCCCACTGAAAACGGGCGGGTAGAGGCGAAAAACACCTCGTTGCCTTCGCTTAAAATGCGCGCATCCTTGCCTTTGGCACCGAGTGGACCGGTGAAAACGGCAGTATCGGTGGCCTTCACGCCCTGTGGCAAAGTGATGGTGGCGGAAATCTCACCCATCGGAAACTGCCAACCATTGCCAGTGACGTTCCAGGTGAGTTCGTCATAATCGCTGAAATAACGGATCTGCCGGGCGGTGGTGTAGGTGATCTGGAAGATATGCTCGCCGGTCGGCAGAAAACGGTCGGCGCTGCCGGTATAGATGCGGATGCCGCCATCGATATTCTCGGTGCGCCAGTTCTCCGGCGCGCCATCCCGCTCCACGGAAACGACGTTAAAATCCACCTTGGTGCGGCGGTTATTCGCATCCAGCGCATAAAGCGGGAAATCGCGGAAGATGCCGCGCTTGATGTTCTGGCCTTCGGCACGGGCGGTGATGGTTTCCGTCACCGTCAGTTCGCCACTCTTCGCAACCTCGACGACGGAATGATAGGAGCGGATGAATTCTTCCGCAAAGGCCGGGCAGGCCGCGCCCAAGAAGACAAGCAGCGCGAGAAGTCTTGCGGCGATGGTCTTCACGGGGCGGTCTCCTCCAGCCGGTTTCAGTGCTGCGGCTCGGCAGCGCTTTCCTTTTCGGTATAGTCGACGCCGAGCGAGGCGAGCGCATTCCAGTAGCCCGGATAGGTCTTGCCCACGCAGGCCGGGTTCTGGATGGCGATGCCGCCGATCTTCAGCGCCGCGAGCGCAAAGCTCATGGCGATGCGGTGATCGGCAAAAGTATCTATGGAGGCATCGACCGTCTGACCAGCGAGCGCCGGATCGGCATGCACGATCAGGTCGTCGCCTTCCTCATGCGCCAGACCGTTACGGATTTCGTTGAGCCCGAGCGAGACGGCGCGGATGCGGTCACATTCCTTGACGCGCAGATTGGCGATGCCGACGAAACGTACCGGTGTTTCGTTGAAGGCGGCGAGAACGGCAATGGTCGGAATGGCGTCCTGCATCTGCGAACCGTCGATTTCAGCGGGCAGGTGCGGAAACTGCGCCATGACCTCATAGGCCTTGGCATCCGGCTGGGTGAACCTGTCGGCGGGCGTACCGATATCGATAGCACCGCCGGTCAGAAGTTCCGCGCCCCAGAGATAGGTAGCGGCGGAGGCATCGGGTTCGATGTGGAAATCGGTTGCCGTGTAACCTGTCGGATGCACGCGCCAGATGGCGTTGCTGACCCGCTCCACCTTCGCGCCGAAGGCTTCCATGGCTGATGTGGTGAGATCGATATAGCCCTTCGCGCCGATTTCCTCGCCCTTGAGGATGATATCAACGGGCTTGTCGCCACAGGCAGCGGCCATCAAAAGTGCCGACACATATTGGCTGGAGAGGTTGGCATCGATGGTGACGCTGCCCTTCGGGAAACCCATGCCCTTGCCCCGCACGGTAACTGGCGGGCAGCCGGTCGGCGCATCCGCTTCGACGCCGAGGGCGCGCAGCGCTTCCACCAGCGGCATGATCGGGCGTTTGCGCATGTGCTCGTCGCCATCGATGATGACGGCGCCATCCACCAGTGCTGCAGCCGCAGTCAGGAACCGCGTGGCTGTGCCGGCATTGCCGAGAAAAAGCGGCTTTTCCGGCTGTTGAAGCACGCCTGTAGCCTCCACCACGAAGGTCGTGGCGTCGGGTTCTGTCACCTTAACGCCCATGGCGCGCAGGGCTTCGGCCATATAGAGCGTATCATCGCTCTTCAACGCGCCGGTTAGGCGGCTTTTGCCCTTGGCGAGGCCAGCCAGCAGAAGCGCGCGGTTGGTGATGGATTTGGAGCCTGGCGGCTCTACCGTGCCGGAAAGCGGGTGGCCGGGCGGGGTGATGGTCAGTTCGATCATGATCGTCGTCTTGTCAAAGAATGCGGCAGAGAGCCGGGATACAGGAATGTCGGCGGGAGGATTTGGACCCGGGGAACGGTGGCCTTAGAATTTCACGGTCGGCACGGCGCGGTCTGCCGGGTTGTCGATCTCGAAATAAGGCGACTTGGCAAAACCGAACTGGCCGGCGATCAGATTGGATGGGAAGCTTTCCACCCTGACGTTCAGATCGCGCGCGGCGCCATTGTAATAACGGCGCGACATCTGCAGTTCGCCCTCGATGGTTTCCAGCGAGCGCTGCAATTCCAGAAAGTTCGTGTTGGCTTTCAGATCGGGATAGGCTTCAGCGAGTGCAAAGAGCTTGCCGAGCGCCTGCGACAGCATGCCTTCCGCTTGGGCGCGGCCTTCCACATCGCCAGCCGGTACGGCCTGGGCCCGGTTGCGCATGGCAATCACCTCCTCGAAGGTGCTTTTTTCATGCGCCGCGTAACCCTTCACGGTCTCGATGAGATTGGGAATGAGATCGGCGCGGCGTTTCAACTGCACGTCGATGCCAGACCACGCCTCTTCCTTCATCTGCCGCGCCTTGACGAGCCCGTTATAGATGAAGACGACATAGAGCGCGATTGCCGCGATGATTGCCAGCGTGATGAACATGAATTGCGATTCCCAGCTTCGTTGCGCGCACGATAGCCGCTCATTAGCGCAAAGTCATGAGGCTTCGGTCGTTCTCTGCGTTTTTGCCAGAAGAGACGCACCGCGGGACGCAAACACCCGTTATTTATAAAAGACGGTACAATACAGTCTCAGGCCGGATGTCTTGCGTACAAAAAGAGTATGGGAGGCGAGCTTGTAGCCGCGCTCGGCCCAATAGTTCTTGTTTTCTTCCAGGTGGTTCCAGCCGTCTATAACCCAGTCGCGCATTTCCGTGTTGCGCGTGTAATGCATGCGAACGAGCGCGCTACCCACATCGAGAGTTCGCTGGCCACTATCCTTGCAATCCATGCGGGTGACGATCATGCCGAAAGAACGCAGCTTGTCGGCACGGGGAAAGGCTTCCTTGCCGCTTATCCACTCTGTCGTTTCCGCAGCCGCACCATTTCCGAGAGCGCATCCGAGTGCAAATACGAACAAAAAACAGAAGTTTCTAATGCTAGTCATAGTTAAATCCGTGGCTGTATTCAGCGCACCAATCCACATAAAATAAAAGGCCGTCAAGAACGGCCTTTCAAATTCATCGAAACTCTCGGGAACGGCTGACCGTTAAAAAATCAGGCGGCCCTGTTCCAGTTCAACCCGCCCGCATCCGTGAGCAGGAAGGCTTCGCCGCAGGCTTTCGCCAGCGTGCGCACGCGCAGGATATAGCTCTGGCGTTCCGTCACCGAGATCACGCCGCGCGCATCCAGCAGGTTGAAGACATGGCTTGCCTTGATGCACTGGTCATAGGCCGGGAACACGCATTTATGCAGGCGCTGATTGTCATCATCACCCGGCGCGCCCGCGGCGAGAAGCGCCAGGCATTCCTTTTCCGCGTCGATGAAATGGCGATGCAGCATGCCGGTATCGGCAAATTCGAAATTATGGCGGGAATATTCCTGCTCGGCCTGCAAGAAGACGTCGCCATAGGAAATCTTCTCTTCACCCTCCCGGCCGTTGAAGTTGAGGTCGTAGACATTGTCGACGCCCTGAACATACATGGCCAGACGCTCCAGACCATAGGTCAGTTCACCGGCGACCGGCGAGCATTCGATGCCGCAGACCTGCTGGAAGTAGGTGAATTGCGATACTTCCATACCGTCGCACCAGCACTCCCAGCCGAGACCCCAGGCGCCGAGCGTCGGGCTTTCCCAGTCGTCTTCGACGAAGCGCACATCATGCAGCAGCGGATCGAGACCGATGGCCTTCAGCGAACCGAGATACAGTTCCTGAAGGTTGGAAGGGTTGGGCTTCAGAATGACCTGATACTGGTAATAATGCTGCAAACGGTTGGGGTTTTCACCGTAGCGACCATCGGAAGGCCGGCGTGATGGTTGCACATAGGCAGCCTTCCACGGCTTCGGCCCCAGCGCGCGCAGCGTCGTTGCCGGATGAAACGTACCCGCGCCCACTTCCATATCATAGGGCTGCAACACCGCGCAGCCCTTGTCGGCCCAGTAATTGTGCAGCGTCAGGATCAGCGCCTGAAAGGAACGCTTGGGGTTCATGTGGTCTGGAATATCGGTCATTGCAGTCATCGCGGCGTTGTGAGGATAAGTAAGCACTGACTTACTTCGGATGCGGACTGGTGCCACGGCATGGCGAAGGGGTCAAGGATTTATGCGTGGAGACACCGGCTTACGTCTCATCCTCACGCTTCACGCGGTATTCGCCGGTTTCGGGGTCCTTGATCAGCGTGCCGATGGCGCCGGTTTCGCGTTCCTTTTCGCGCTGCTTCGATTTTGCCGAAAGCTTTTCAGCATCGCGAACGAAGCGGCGGTAGAGGATGACGGATCCCACTACCAGAAGAATAATTGTAATAAGCTGCGCCATAAGGCCCTATTCCTGCGACATCATAGACCGAAACGCGACCACAATGCCTTTTCTTCGGCGACTTCCGCAAGTCCCGAAACGGCGCCTGCCGCAAGCCTTTCGGCATTGAGGCCGAGTGCCGAATTCACGCCCGGCACTTTTTTGCCGAACAGCGAGCGCCCGCCGGTGACGAGGTGAAGCTTGACCTTCGTCCCGTAACGGCGGCGCAGAACTTCCTTCATGTCGCCCAAGCCGTCGATCAGGCCGAGATCCAGGCCACGCATGCCGGTCCAGAACAGGCCGGAGAAGACCGTCTCGTCGCCCTTCAGTTTTGCGCCGCGGCGCATCTTGACCATATCGATGAAAACATTGTGGATTTCGACCTGAAGCGACTTCAGATATTCGATGTCGCCCTCTTTTTCCGGCTGGAAGGGATCGAGGATGACCTTGTTCTCGCCAGCCGTATAGACGCGGCGCTCCACCCCGATCTTCTTCAGCATTTCAGGGAAACCGAAACCGCCGGAAACGACGCCGATCGAACCGACGATGGAGGTGGGGTCGGCGATGATCTCGTCGCCGGCAAGCGCGATCATGTAGCCACCGGAGGCCGCCACATCCTCAACGAAGATCAGGACCTTCTTGTCCTTTTCCTCGGCAAGCTGGCGGATGCGATTATAGATCATTCGCGCCTGCACCGGCGAGCCACCGGGAGAATTCACGGAAATGGCGACAGCTGGCGCGTCCTTGACGGCAAAGGCCTTTTCCAGCAGCGGTGCATAGGAGGCAAGATTGAGAGCGGGGCGGAACTGGTTGCCGCCAGCCATGATGGCGCCATGCATGCGCACAACAGGGATGACGAGTTCTTTTTTGCGAAAGCGTTTCGGCACCAGATACTTCAGAAAACCCACAATTCACTCCTCGCAGCATTTGCCTGTTCGTCACGGATGTATGTATTGCCCTGCAAAACACAATGGTTTGCGGCCGGAGGAACGGCGAATTTATAGGCCAGGCCCGATTGCCTTTACATTACGGCGATAGGCGGTGCGGCCATTATTCAGGTCATCTACGATGGGCGTGAAGGCATGGCTGCCGGTCTCGTGCATGACGAGCGGCGCCCGGAACGACAGCCGCGCCCGTGATCCCTTGATAGCGGTTACGAGCATGCGCACCGCGTCCTCACCGGGGCGTGGATGGATGAGTGTGATCTCGATACCGCCGAAACGGCCGCCACAGGCGGCAATGATCTCCGCCACCGATTGCGGCCGCGAAATCAGGGAAAGCTGCCCGCCCGGAACCGTGATCGCACCTGCGGTCCTGATCCAGTCCTCGAACAGGCCCTCCGTCATGGCGTGGGCCTCAGCCTTCAGCGCATCGGGGGTGCGGCGGTCGCCTGCATCATTATAGGGCGGGTTCATGATGACGTGGTGAAAATGCCCGTCCGGCAGACCGGCCTCGACGCGCGCCTTGCCACGCAGGGTCACGTCGGCCTCACGCACGCTGACACGGGCGGAAAAAGCGGCATTTTCCGGCAATGCCAGGCTGCGGCGGGCAAATTCCACCATTTCCGGCGAACGTTCGAACAGGGTCACTTCGGCCTTTTCAAGCCGCGTGGCAACCGCGAAACCTGCCGCACCCGCGCCCGCGCCGAGATCGGCTATACGGCAGGCGCGCTCGTCCGCCACCAGCGAGGCAAGAAGCATGGCGTCCATGCCGGCGCGGTGCCCCCTTCCCTTGGGCTGGAGAATGTGAAAACGGCCCCGGTGAAACGCATCCAAAGTTTCCGAAATCTCGCCGCCCACGTTCGTTTACGCCTCTTCGTTGCGCAATTCGTCGCCCAGACCGGCATCCACAAGAATGCGGCGGGCCTCACCGGCGCGGTCTTCCTCCACCAGGAACCGGCGGGGCAAAAGACCGAGCGAACCTTCCAGAATGCTCATTGCCTGATCGGCGACAAGGCAATGGATGCCAGCGTCCTTCATCAGGCTTTCGGCGAAGGATAACAGCACGGCATCGTTGGTACGGATCAGTTCACGCATGGATAAGCCCCAAATTCCCATTTTTTTGAATGGCTAGCGGCAATTCGCCCCTTGCCGCGACAGGCGCCAGTTTTTATTGTCGAACTCAAATTCGAACAGGAGTCCTGTCCCTTGGGCGTCGTCATACCGCTTGAAGAAAGCAAAAACAAACTCGCATCCGTCAAGCCGCTTGTCGACCTGACCCGTGCCGACATGGAACGGGTGAACCAGCTTATCCTTTCCAGAGCCGGTTCCGATGTCCAGATGATACCTGAGGTGGCCAACCATCTGATCTCCTCCGGTGGCAAACGTCTGCGGCCGATGCTGACGCTGGCTTCGGCCTCGATGTTCGGTTACGAGGGCGACCACCATATCAAGCTCGCCACCAGCGTGGAATTCATGCACACGGCGACGCTGCTGCATGATGATGTGGTGGATGAAAGCGATCTGCGCCGTGGCAAATCCACCGCCCGCACCATCTGGGGCAACCAGGCAAGCGTTCTCGTCGGCGACTTCCTGCTCGGCCAGGCTTTCCGCATGATGGTGGATGTCGGCTCGCTCGATGCCCTCGACGTGCTGTCCACCGCCGCTTCGGTCATCGCCGAGGGCGAAGTGCTGCAGCTTTCGGTCGCCAAGAACATGGAAACGACCGAGGACGATTATCTGCAGGTGATTCGTGCCAAGACGGCCGCCCTTTTTGCAGCGGCTGCGGAAGTTGGCCCCATCGTCGCCAAAACCGACAAGGCAAGCCGCAGCGCGCTGAAATCCTACGGCATGAATCTCGGCCTCGCCTTCCAGCTCGTTGACGACGTGCTGGATTACGGTGGCAAATCCGCCGATCTCGGCAAGAATACGGGTGACGATTTCCGTGAGGGCAAGATCACCCTGCCGGTCATTCTGTCCTATCGCCGCGGCACGCAGGATGAGCGCGCCTTCTGGCGCAACGCCATCGAAAACGGCGAAAGCAGCGATGAGAACCTCGAAAAGGCGCTCGGCCTTATCACCAAATACAACGGTCTTGGCGATACAATCGGCCGCGCCACGCATTACGGTACCATTGCCCGCGATGCGCTTGCACCGCTGCCGGAAAGCCCGTGGAAAAACGCGCTTCTGGAAGTCATCGACTTCTGCATCGAGCGTCTCAACTGACGCTGGAGGCCTCAGGCAAACGGCGGATGGACAAGACCGTCCGCCCGCTGTTTCGGGCCGGGTGTCCCGCAAGGGGAGATTGTGGCGCGGGCCATAATTTCTTGCGGGGTTGCTTCAAAAAAGCCATTCTATCGTGACCAAACAATGGAAACTGATTTTTCCGTGCTTCTGCACAAAGGCAAAGGTTCCCTCATGCGGCGTAAACCAGCACTTCGTCTTCTCTGCAGCGCGGCTCTTGCCGCCGCTCTCGCACTTGGCGCGGGTGCAAGCCCCGGCTTTGCGGAGACGAAAACGGAAGCCAAGGCCGTTACTTTCGATCCTGCCAAGGTGAATACCTTCTCCGGCGCATTCCTTGCCGCGCGCAATGCCGATGTCGATCAGGATTACCCCACCGCGATTTCGCTCTACAAGAAGGCGCTGGAATTCGATCCGGCCAATTCGGAAATCCGCCAGCGCCTGATGATCGCCGAACTGTTGAGCGGCAATTTCGAGGCTGGCGCCAAGATTGCCGATTCGATGAAGGACGATACCTCCGTCGAACGCGTGACGACCATCGTGCGCGGCCTCGACGCCATCAAGGACAAGGAATTCGTCAAGGCCGAGAAAATCCTGAAATATACCGGCCCGAACGATCTCGACCGCATGGTCAACACGCTTCTGACGGCATGGGCGCGCGCCGGTTCCGGCAAGCCCAAGGAAGCACTGGCCCTCGTCAACAACATGAAGGGTCCGGGCTGGATTTCGATTTTCCAGAAATACAATGCCGCGGCGATCGCCCTTGTCTCCGGCAACACCGATGCTGCCCGCAAGAGCCTCAATGAAGCCGTGACGGATCGTGAAGGCGGGGCAACCGCTTCCGACACCTATATGCGCGCGGTGATGGCGCTTGCACGGCTGGAGGCTTCAGCCGGCAACAAGCAGAAGGCGCTGGACGCGATTGCGGTCGGCGACACCTTTGCGCCGAACTATGCGCCGCTCAAGGCGCTTCGCCAATCCATCGAGATGGGCGAGAAGCCGCCGCAGCAGATCACCAATGCCGTTGAAGGCGCGGCTTCCGTGATGTTTTCCATCGCGGGCGCGCTGAACCGCGAAGGTGCCGAAGAGATCGTCACGCTTTACCTTCAGACGTCGCGGGCGCTCGATCCGCAAAGCGCCGATACGCTGATCCTTCTCGGCGGACTTGCCGAGGCGATGAAACAGCCCGACCGTGCCATCGCCTTCTACCGCGACGTGCCGAAGGATTCGCCGATGCACCGCATCTCCGAGCTGCAGCTCGGGCTGACGCTGGCGCAGACTGGCAAGGTGGAGGAAGCGCGCAACCACCTGCAATCCCTGCTGCAATCCGATCCGAAGGATATCCGTTCTTACCTCGCCTATGGCAGCGTGCTTTCCGACGCCAAGGACTACAAGGCCATGGCCGAAAACTACGACAAGGCTGTCGAGGTGATCGGTGCCGTACCGCAGAAGTCGGACTGGACCGTGTTCTTCCAGCGCGCCATCGCCCATGAGCGCCTGAAGGAATGGGACAAGGCCGAGCCGGACTTCAAGCGTGCGCTCGAACTCAACCCGGAACAGCCGCAGGTGCTGAACTATCTCGGCTATTCCTGGGTGGACAAGGGTATCAACCTCGATGAAGCGATGAAGATGATCAGCCGCGCGGTCGAGCTTCGGCCGAATGACGGCTATATCGTCGATTCGCTTGGCTGGGCGCATTTCCGGCTGGGCGCATTTGATCAGGCCGTGACCGAACTGGAGCGGGCAATCGAGCTCAAGGCCGGCGATCAGACCATCAACGATCATCTGGGCGATGCCTACTGGCGTGTCGGCCGCAAGATCGAGGCCGTGTATCAGTGGAACCGCGCGCTGATTGGCGACAATGACGATCTGGACAAGGCCAAGGTGAAGGAAAAGATTGCCAACGGCCTGCCGCCGCTGGAAAAGGACGCCGAAAACACCGCCAAGAAGGAGGCCGCGCCGCAGCCGCCGGCTCCGCCAGCACCGGCCCCTGTTGCCCCTGCCCCGGACAAGAAATCCTGACGCGACATGCGCGCGGATGACATTACCGGGGCTGTCGAAACAACCGAGGCGGCCCCGGCCAAGATCAATCTGGCATTGCATGTAACCGGTCAGCGGGCAGATGGCTATCATCTGCTCGAGACGCTGGTGACCTTCACCGAAGCAGGCGACGCGATCCATGTTCGCGATGCCGATGCCGACGCTTTCTCCATCTCCGGCCCGTTTGGCGATCTGCTGCGCGCAGGCGATGGCGGCAACAATCTCGTCGTCCGTGCCAGAGACCTTTTGCGTGATGCGCTTGTGGCGGCAGGTCAATCGGCACGCCCGGTTGCCATCCATCTCGAAAAGAACCTGCCGGTCGCCTCCGGCATTGGCGGCGGCTCAGCGGATGCGGCGGCGACACTGCGGGCGCTGTTGCGGCACTGGAATGCCGGGATTGTTCCTGAAAATCTCGCACCCATCGCGCTTGCGCTTGGCGCTGACGTGCCGATGTGCCTTGAAAGCCGCCCACTCATCGCGCGAGGTATCGGCGAGGATATCGAGCCGGTCTCCGATCTGCCGGAATTCTTTCTAGTGCTGGCCAACCCTCTGAAAGCGGTCTCGACGCCGGAGATTTTTCGGCGATTGCTCGACAAGGCCAACCCGCCCCTGCCGGAGCGGAAAGAAGGCGGCTGGATGGATTTTCTGGCGCAAAGCCGCAACGATCTGGAAGTCCCCGCCAAGGCGCTCCTGCCGGATATCGGCGCAATCGCCGGCATGCTGTCGCAGGAAGGTGCTTCCCTTGTGCGCATGTCCGGTTCGGGTGCCACCTGTTTTGGACTATTTCATTCCTTCGAGGCCGCCCGAAAAGCGGAAACATCGCTTCGAAACAAGCGCCCCGGCTGGTATTTTCAGGCGACGCGGACCATCTGAAGACAACACAATTCGAGGATAAGGCCATGGCAGGCGAAAGACCCTTCATTCCCCTCTGCATCGCGGTTCTGACCGTTTCGGACAGCCGCACGCTTGAGAATGACAAGTCCGGCGACACGCTAGTCGCACGCATAGAGGAAGCCGGACACAAGGTCGCCGCCCGCACCATCGTAGCCGACGACAAGGCCGCTATTTTCAACGCTGTGCGCGACTGGACACTCAACGGGAGCGTGGATGTGGTCATCACCACCGGCGGCACCGGCTTTACAGGCCGCGACGTGACACCCGAGGCGCTGGAACCTCTGTTCGAAAAGCGCATGGACGGCTTTTCCGCCATCTTCCATCGCATTTCCTACGAAAAGATCGGCACCGCCACCATCCAGTCACGGGCGACCGGCGGCGTGGCAAACGCCACCTTCATCTTCGTGCTGCCCGGCTCTCCCGGCGCCTGCAAGGATGCCTGGGACGGTATTCTCAAAGCCCAGCTCGATTACCGCCACCTGCCCTGCAATTTCGTTGAGATCATGCCCCGGCTTGATGAGCATCTGAAACGCGGGGCTGGCGGCGTCTAGAGCGGGATTTCAGGGGTTGTCCGTCACAGCGGACCAAAACCCCATCACGCCAGATATTTTTTGAAGAACTCCGTCGTCCGGCCCCAGGCGAGATCGGCCGCGGCCTTGTCGTATCGCGCCGAGGACGTATCGTTGTTAAAGGCGTGGTTGACGCCGTCATAAACGAAGATTTCGAAGGTCTTGCCGTTTTCCTCCAGCGCCTTTTTATAGGCGTCGATACCGGCATTGATGCGCTCATCCAGACCGGCATACTGTAACAGCAGGGGCGCCTTGATATCAGGCACATCGGCCGCCGGCGGTTGCTGGCCGTAATAGGCGACACCGGCATTCAGGCCTGCCGATTTGGTGGCGAACCGGTTGACCAGCCCGCCGCCCCAGCAGAAACCGACCGCACCAACCTTGCCGTTCGCACCCTGCCTTGCGGCAAGCCACACCCGACCGGCTTCGCCATTGGCGACTGTTGCCTCCATATCGAGGCCACTGAACATCTCCCGTGCCTTTTCTTCATCCGAAGGCGTGCCGCCCTGCGGCGACAGGAAATCAACCGCAAGCGCCCTGAACCCCGCAAGCGCCACGCGTCTTGCCACATCGCGGATATGGTCGTTCAGGCCCCGGTTTTCATGGATGACGATGACCGAGCCAATGGGGCCGGAAACCGATTTCGGCGTGACGAGATAGCCCTTCATCTCGCCACCGGGGGCGGGATACGTCACCTCTTCCGCAACGATACCCGCATCATCAGGCGCGACGATTGCCGCACGGGCGCTGTTGGCCGAAAGAAGCGGCGCGATTGCGGCCGCAGCTGCGCCGGACCCGGCAAGCAGGCTGAGCTTTTCCATGAATTTGCGGCGATCGAGGCTGAGATGGGTATATTCATCGTAAGCGTCGATCATGGCCTGCGTAATCTTCGGCTTGTCGTCCATCGCTCTCTTCTCCCTGAACGCGCAGATGCACAGGGAGGATAGCGCAGATCGCCGCCCGGTGAACAAGCGGCGGCACACTTTTGCGTGAGCGCCACCGCTGGTCATCTGTCTCAGGCGGCAAGGTCCACGACGATACGGCCGTCGATCTTGCCCTCTTCCATGCGACGGAAGATGTCGTTGATGTTTTCGAGTTTGTCCCAGGAGAAGTGAGCGGCTACCTTGCCTTCACCAGCGAAGGAAAGCGCCTCCTCCAGATCCTGCCGCGTGCCGACGATAGAGCCACGCACCGTGATACGCTTCAGCACCGTTTCGAAAACGGGAATAGAGATGAAGCCCGGCGGCAGGCCGACAAGTGCCATCGTGCCCTTGGAGCGCAGGAAACCGTAGGCCTGCTCCATGGCTTTGGGCGAAACCGCCGTCACGAGCGCGCCGTGGACGCCGCCGGTCGCCTTCTGCACCTGTTCCACCGCATCCGGCGCCCGGCCGTTGACTGTGAAATCCGCGCCCAGCTTTTTCGCAAGCTCCAGCTTGTCGTCATAAATATCGGCGGCAACGACATGCATGCCCATGGCCTTGGCATATTGCACGGCCATATGACCAAGCCCGCCAATGCCCGATATGACCACCCATTCGCCGGGCCTCACTTCGGTTTCCTTGAGACCCTTGTAGACGGTGACACCGGCGCAGAGCACGGGTGCAGCGGGGCCGAATTCCAGATTGTCGGGAAGTCGGCCAACGAATTTAGGATCGGCAAGTCCGTATTCCGCAAAGCTGCCATTGACGGAATAACCCGAGTTCTTCTGGCTTGGGCAAAGAGTTTCCCAGCCGGTGCGGCACGGAATGCAGCATCCGCAGGCGGTGTAAAGCCACGGCGTGCCGGCGCGGTCGCCTTCCTTGATGCCAGTCACGCCAGCACCGATCTTGGCGACGTAGCCGACGCCTTCATGGCCGGGGATGAATGGTGGATTGGGTTTGACCGGCCAATCGCCCGTCGCGGCGTGCAGGTCCGTGTGGCAAATTCCGGTCGCCTTGTAATTGATGAGAATTTCACCGGGGCCGGGATCCGGTATCGCCACTTCCTCGATGGTCAGCGGTTTGCCAAATGCGCGGACAACCGCGGCCTTCATTGTTTTAGCCATGACATACTCCCTAATCTCTGCTCGCCTGAAATTCTCGACGGCGAGGCAGAGACTACCGGGGATGGGGCGTCACGGAATTGACCCATCGCAAATCGCAGCATTTTAGAGGCGCGATTGTCTCACTTATGAAGCAACCTTACGGTGCCATCTCACTCCAGCGCCAACCAGATGGCGAGCCAGCCCCAGAGGCAGACGAGAAGCGCGAAACCAATCGCGAACAACGGCGCACGATAACGCAGACGGTTGCTGGTGACGTGAACGAAGGAGTGCGCATAACGGGAAATCACGAACAGCCAGGCGAGAACGACGGTAACGATATTGTCCGCGTCGGTAATATAAAGCAGCAGGCAGATGGGGTGGAAGAGAACCGGAAGCTCGAACTGGTTGGCAATGTTGCGGTTGACCAGATAGCTTTCGCGCCCTTCCTGTCCCGTATCGCGATATCTGAGCGCAGTGTCGCGGTCCGTCAGAGTGTATTTTTTGCGGCGGTAAAGCAGTAGGGCGTAAAGAGCGAACACGAGAAATGCATGGGCTATCATCGGCCAGAACATTGCGGTCGTTGGTGACATGCTTTCCTCCAATCACAATAACGCTCCCCGATCCGGCATGAATCGGGGAGCGCCAAATACTGAGACTATGTTTTCGCGGATTCGGTTCGAAAGATCAAACCGCGCCGGGGTAGTTCGGGCTTTCGCGGGTGATCGTCACGTCATGGGCGTGGCTTTCGCGCAGACCGGCGCTGGAAATGCGCACGAAGGTGGCGCGCTCCTGGAATTCCTTGATCGTGCCGCCGCCGACATAACCCATGGCAGCCTTCAGGCCACCAGCCAGCTGGTGCAGGACGCCGGAGACCGGACCCTTATAGGGAACCTGACCTTCGATACCTTCCGGAACGAGCTTCAGCGTGTCGCGCACTTCCGCCTGGAAATAACGGTCGGCGGAACCGCGCGCCATGGCGCCAACGGAACCCATGCCGCGATAGGCCTTGAAGGAACGGCCCTGATAGAGGAACACTTCGCCCGGGCTTTCATCCGTGCCGGCCAAAAGCGAGCCGATCATGACGGCGGAGGCGCCGGCGGCAATAGCCTTCGCCAGATCGCCCGAGAACTTGATGCCGCCATCGGCGATGACAGGAATATCTGCAGCATTGGCCACTTCGACCGAGGCCATGATCGCAGCAAGCTGCGGAACGCCAACGCCGGCGACGATACGGGTGGTGCAGATGGAACCAGGGCCGATACCGACCTTGACGCCATCGGCGCCGGCATCGATCAGCGCCTTGGTGCCGTCAGCAGTTGCAACATTGCCGGCGATGATGCGAACGGAGTTCGACATCTTCTTGACCACCGAAACGGCATCGAGCACGCGCTGCGAATGGCCATGCGCGGTATCGACGACCAGAAGGTCAACACCGGCATCGATGAGGCGTTCTGCGCGCTCGATGGCATCGGCACCGACGCTGATGGCGGCAGCGGCGCGAAGACGGCCCTGCGCATCCTTGGTGGCGTTGGGGTTGAGCTGCGACTTCTCCATATCCTTGACGGTGATGAGGCCGACGCAATTGCCCTTTCCATCCACCACCAGCAGTTTTTCAATGCGGTGCTTGTGCAACAGGCGGCGCGCTTCCTGCTGATCGACGCTGCTTTCCTTGACCGTAACAAGGTTTTCGCGGGTCATCAGTTCATAGATCTTCTGCTGCGGATCGGATGCGAAACGCACGTCGCGGTTTGTCAGAATGCCGACGAGACGGCCGTTCTTATGGCCGCCGGCACCGCCGTTTTCAACCACCGGAATGCCGGAAATGCCGTGCGCCTTCATCAAAGCCTGTGCTTCTGCGAGCGTGGCATCCGGGCCGATGGTGACCGGGTTGACGACCATGCCGCTCTCGAACTTCTTTACCTGCCGGACTTCTTCGGCCTGTTCGATGGGGGTAAGGTTGCGGTGGATGACGCCGATGCCGCCGGCCTGCGCCATGGCGATAGCAAGACGGCCTTCCGTGACCGTGTCCATGGCGGAAGAGAGGATCGGCAGGTTGAGATCGATATCGCGGGCAATGCGGGTGGCGATATTCGTCTGTCCCGGCATAACCTCGGAATGTCCGGGTTGCAGCAACACATCGTCAAATGTGAGAGCGTCCAAACCAGTGGGTGTTTGAATGATGCGTGCCATGACCAAATTCCTTCATAATGAAAATGCGTGGCCGTCCCGGAACGAAAAGTTCACCCCGGCGCCCTGCAAGGATTGCTTGGAAGTTGGCGAGGGCTGGTAACACGTTCATGACAGGAAGGAAACAGAAAAAACCCGGAATGACCTTCCGGGCTTCTTCTGTTGCTGCATTGCAGCAGACGTTAAAGCGCGTCGTGTGGATCCCTGCTCCGCACGACGCACTTTAACTGCTTGTTTTTATGCATGTCGTTATCGCAAAACTGCTTAACACTCTTGCGCGACATGCATCAGATGTCGAACTGGTAGGACTTCGGCACGAAACGGTACCCCGTATCCAGCTTTTCCGCATAACCGACAGCCGGGAAAGGCATGTGATAGCCGAGGAACGGCAGCCGGTCCGTGGCGATCATGTCGTAGACCTTCTTGCGGGTTGCAGCTGCCGCCGTCTTGTCCATGTCGAACTTCACTTCCCAATCCGGCTTTTGCAGCGACAGGACGAAATGGTTGGCCGTATCAGCCGTCAGGATCAGCTGCTTGCCTTCCGATTCGACACGGAAGATCATGTGACCCGGCGAATGGCCAAACGCCGCAATGCCGGTGATGCCGGAAACGACGTCAGCGCCGTCGCCGATGAAGGTCGCCTTTTCCGCCAGCGGTTTGACGTTGGCGATGACGCCCTTCTGGCCGCCTTCGGCAGGCGTGCCAACCCGCTTCTCGTCCGTCCAGAAATCATATTCCGCCTGGCCGAAAACATAACGCGCCTTGGAGAAGGCCGGCGCGCCCTTTTCCATCAATCCGCCAATGTGGTCTCCGTGCATGTGGGTCAGAACCACCACGGTCACGTCCTCAGGAGAGTAACCGGCAGCCGCCATGCCTTCGATCAGACGGCCGTTACCGGCGCCGCGGCCGGACTCGCCGAAACCCGTGTCGAACAGCACGAGGTCCGTGCCGGTATTTACGAGAACCGGCGAGAAGGAATTGACGAATTGCTCCTTCGGCAGAAAATTGTCTTCCAGCAGCTTGCCGACGGTTTCCGCCGACTGATCGGTGCCGAAGGTCTCGCCCGGATTGGGCGCGGCGCGCGCGCCGTCCTTCACGACAAGCACTTCGAAATTACCAAGCTTGAAGCGATTGGTTTCAGGCGGCATGGCGTGTTTGATCTCCATGGAAGTTTGCGGCTGGTTCGCCTGCGCCGTTGCGGTGCGCGCCATCAAAAGCGGCGCGCCGAGAACGCTTGCTCCCGCCACACCGATAAGGCCGCGTCTGCTCATGCTCAAGGATTGAGTCATCATTTTTCTCCCGATTCTCGCCAATGTCACTTTGCCCAACGGACAATAGAGCGAGAAAGTTGCAAGAAAACCGGCCTCACGCAGGTTTGATCGGAACTTCAGAAATTGATAATTAACGTGTTGGCAAGTCGGCCCATCAGGCGTAGGAGGAACTGCGATACCATTGTCGCAGCGGAGAGCCGCAGGCAGCCTCATGAACCGCATCATTCCCCTGATCCTGGCAGTCGCTCTCTTCATGGAGCAGATGGACTCTACCGTCATCGCCACATCGCTTCCGGCCATTGCGGCCGATCTCCATGTGGGTCCGATCACGCTCAAGCTCGCCCTGACGGCCTATATGGTGTCGCTGGCGATCTTCATTCCCATCAGCGGCTGGATGGCCGACAAATACGGCGCGAAGAAAATCTTCCGTTTCGCCATCGGCGTCTTCGTCGTCGGTTCGATCTGCTGCGCGGTCTCGTCATCAGTATTCGAATTCGTCGTCTCGCGCTTCCTGCAAGGCATGGGCGGGGCGATGATGACGCCCGTCGGCCGCCTCGTCCTCCTACGGACGACGCAACGCAGCGAGCTGGTTTCCGCCATGGCGCTTTTGACGATACCGGCGCTTGTCGGGCCTCTGACCGGCCCGCCGATCGGCGGCTTCATCACCACCTATTTTTCATGGCACTGGATTTTCCTCATCAACGTGCCCATCGGCGTCATCGGCATCTGGCTGTCGACGATCTTCCTGCCTGAAATCGAGACCACCAATCCGCCACCGATGGACGGCAAGGGTTTCGTGTTATCCGGCCTTGCAGCATCGGGCGTGGTTTTCGGCGTGTCGGTCGTCAGCCTTCCGGCACTGCCGCCCGCCATCGGCATCGCCTCGACGGTCATCGGTTTCATCTGCGGCTTTCTTTATGTGCGCCACGCGGCAAACCACCCTGCCCCCATTCTGGATTTCCGCATTTTCCGCAACCCGACATTCCGGGCGGCCACCGTTGGCGGCACCGCCTTCCGCATTTCCACGGGCGCCATTCCCTTCCTGATGCCGTTGATGTTGCAGATCGGTTTCGGGCTCAACCCGTTTCAATCAGGCATGATCACCTTTGCCGGGGCAATCGGCGCGATCACCACGAAATTCATGGCCAAGCGGGTCTTTGCCGCAACGGGGTTCAGATCAACGCTGATCGGAGCCGGCATCGTCGGCGCCTTCACGACGCTCGCCAACAGCTTCTTCACGCCGGAAACGCCCTACCCGCTGATCATGATCTGCCTGGTCACGGCGGGCTTTGCCCGTTCCTTCTTCTTTACCGGATCCAACGCGCTCAGCTATTCCGATATAGACGACAGCCAGGCAAGTCAGGCGACTTCGATGGCATCCGTGCTGCAACAGATCAGCCTTGCGCTCGGCGTGGCTTTCGCAGCCGCCATCCTGGAAGTCAGCAGCATGTTGTCCGGCTCGCATCTGCAGCTTGCCGATTTCCACGTTGCCTTCACCATCGTGGCGCTGGTCTCGCTGTTTGCAATCGTGCCGATCATCCGCATGGACGCGCAAGCCGGCGCGGCCGTTTCCGGCCACCGCGGCAAGGTTTCGCAACCGGCAGAGTGATTAGTCTTCGTCCGCCTCATCGACGTGCATAACGGACTGCGTTGCGGCCGTCCGGCCCTTGAAATGCTTGGCGAGCAGGAACATTTCGACCGATTCCGAGCGCGAGGACGCCGGCTTGATATGCAGGACCTGCTTGAAGTTCTTCTTCAGCATGTCGAGCAACGCCTTTTCCGTGCCGCCCTGGAAGGTCTTGGCAAGGAAATGGCCACCTTCCGCCAGCACCTGAACCGCGAAATCGGCTGCGACTTCGCACAGATGCATGGTTCGGATGTGGTCCGTCTTCTGGTGGCCTGTGGTTGGTGCCGCCATGTCGGACAGTACCAGATCCGGCGTGCCGCCAACGGCCTCCATCAACTGGTCCGGTGCGGTCGGATCGAGGAAGTCGAGCTGCAGGATCTTCACGCCGGGGATGGGATCGATTTCGAGAAAATCGATAGCCGCGACGCGGATATCATCCTCAGTGGAATCCGTCACCTTCGAAGCGATCTGCGACCAGCTTCCGGGTGCCGCACCAAGGTCGATGATGCGGGTGGCACCCTTCAGGATCTGGTGCTTGTCGTTGATTTCCAGAAGCTTGAAGGCGGCGCGGGCGCGATAACCTTCCAGCTTGGCGCGCTGCACATAGGGGTCGTTGATATGACGTTCCAGCCAGCGGCGCGATGAGGCCTTGAGCTTGGTCTTCTTGACCTTCTGACCGATCTTTCGGCCGGTGCGATTGGTGCTTGTGGGCGCCTTGCTCATGTCAAACCTTCCGTTCTGTCCTGCCGTGCCATCTGCATGCGCCTTATCCGGTTACGCCGCCATGCGCCGTCATCCGCCATCATATCCGTCAACAGGCCTTCGCGCAGCCCGCGATCGGCCACACGCATGCGTCGCGCCGGCCAGCGACGGCGAATGGCCTCGAGGATGGCGCAGCCGGCCAGAACCAGATCGGCCCTGTCAGGACCGATGCAGGCATTGGCGGCGCGGCCGGCAAAATCCCATGCCAGAAGCTTGTCCTGCATCGCCGTCACCTCGGTATCGGAAAGCCAGAGGCCATCCACCTTGCGGCGATCGTAGCGCGGTAGATCGAGGTGAACGCCCGCAAGTGTCGTCACCGTACCCGAGGTTCCGATCAGGTGAAAATCCTCGTGATGCGCAAGCGGCGCCAGAGGCGGGCACTGGAAGGCATCCAGCAACCCCTCGACTTCCCGCACCATGGCGGCAAACACATCCGGCGTCACATCGCGGCCGCCATGGCGTTCCGAGAGGGTAACAACGCCGACCGGCAACGATGTCCAGTGGGTGATGTGGTTGGCGAGCCGGTTGGAACGGTTTTCGCCGACCTTGATGACCGCGATTTCCGACGATCCGCCGCCGATATCGAACAGCACCACCGAACGGGCTTCACGCCCGACGAGGGAGGCGCAACCCGAAACGGCGAGACGCGCTTCCGTCTCGCGGCTGATGATCTCAAGCTTGAGCCCGGTTTCCCGGGTAACCCGCTCCAGAAACTCCTCGCCATTGGTTGCTGCCCGGCAAGCTTCGGTGGCGATGAGGCGCATACGCCTGATCGGGCGTCCAGCAAGTTTCGAGGAGCAGACCTTGAGAGCCTCCACCGCGCGATCCATGGCATCGTCTGAAAGACGGCCGGTCGATACCAGCCCCTCGCCCAGCCGGACGATGCGCGAAAAGGCATCGACGACCCGGAACTGGCCGGGGCGTGTCGGCTGCGCGATCAGCAGTCGGCAATTATTGGTGCCGAGATCGAGCGCCGCATACATGTCCGTTGCGAATTCGGAACCATGCTCTTGATGGCGCGCGCCGTGACGGGCGGACATTTCGGATTGTTGCCGGTGCGGTTCCTGAGCCGCCCCATTGGCGCGCCCGTTCTGCTTGCCGATATGTCGGGGCGCATGGGAGGGAACCAGCGGGCGACCCTGCGGATCGCGGCTGCGCGGATCACGGTGAGCCCGCTTGCGGTTACGCGACTTGCGACCGCCAGCAGGCGGCACGGAGGATGGATTGGTGGCATCCGTTGCGATGACAGCCTCTGGCTGCTCACTGGCAGCAGGCGGCGTCTGATGGGAGGTGCCTTTGCCACGGGAACGCCGACGCCGCTTTCTTTTGCGCGGTTCGGCATCCGGCTCGAGAGCCGATACATAGGGGGAACCGGCCGGAACATCCGCGGCAACATCATGCGACAGCACAGCAACGTCACGGGGTTTACCGTCACGCCTGTTTTTCTTGCCACGACGGGATCGCTTCGCTTTCCCTTTGTTTGCCACCGACGCCCCTTGTTCCGACGGCTTTGGGCCGTTTCCGGGGTCGATCACTGTCTTGTCCATTTCGCCGCGCACAAGCGTAGACGCTATGCTGCTGGCTTTCATAAGGTTTCGTTGGGCGGACAATACCAGCGCAAGAGATTTTAGCCAAATGGTTTTTGGAAGCGAGAAAACCGCACAGTCGACGCGCGGCAAAGACATGCGTTTGCGATAACCCAAATCGGGCTCGAAATCGCTGCAATGATTTTCAGGAACTTTAGGAAATTGGAGATGGTACGGTTGGGGGGTCTCGAACCTCCGACCTCAGGTGCCACAAACCTGCGCTCTAACCAACTGAGCTACAACCGCACATCAAACGCCGAACCGGCGCCACGGGGGGTGACATAAAAGGTGTTTTCGCTATTTGCAAGTCCTTCAGCGAATTTTGCGAAAAAAGGCTTGGAAAGGCAAGCGGTTTTCATTGCGCCAGAGCTGGCAACCGTCGATAGCCGGGTATACCGCTTGTAATCTGGAACGGGGCCAGAACGGGTCTCGCCGGGCCTGTTCATGTTAACTCTATTTGGCGATTCATTCAGGCGGCGGTGGACCGCGCCGCCCTGTGAAGTTATTTAAAATTCTGTTAACGTGGTGCCTCAGCGGGTTTACGTTTCAGCTTCATGAGGAAGCCGAAAGCCTCGCAAGGTCCGGTAGTGCCAGAATAGGTTTCGACATGCCCGCCGTCCAGTATCCCTTTATCGATATCGCAGTGCATGAACGGGTGCGCGAAGGTTTCGGGCGCGGCGAGGCGATGGCTTTGTTCTCGCTCGATCTTCAGAGCGCGCTCTGGGCCAATGGGCGCGGTGCAGCGCTGTTCGGCACGCCGATGGTCTATGATTTTCTGGAACAGGGACCCAAACGGCAGGACGTGACCTTCCGGCAGCTGGCCGCGACGGCGGCGCGTCTTTCGAAGACGGGCGACAGCCTGCTATTTACCATTCGCATCAATGCCGGCTTCCGCAGCCTTGCCGTTACCGCCAAGGCGGAAATCATCGAGGCCGAACCGGGCCAGCCTGCTATTCTGTTTTCCGCCCTCACCGATCAGGCCGCACCCGACACGGCGGAATGCGCAAGGCGCATGATTGAAGGCTTTGACGATCCCGATATCCATATCGCTGTCATCAATGGCGATAACGAGGTCGTTGCCGCTTCGGCCAAGTTTGCGTCGCTCGGCATCACGCCGCATACGGCAAAGACGCTGGTTAGGATGGCCGCAGGTCAGACTGGCCACCTCGTCAAACGGCCCGTGCCGACCGGCAAGGGTTACATGCCCGCCGCCGCCGGCCAGATCACGACATCGCCAGAACTCAATCTGTTGTTCGTGGTCGAAACCGCGCTCGGGACACTCGATCCCGTTAACGGCTTTGCCGAAGACAAGCCGCAGGAAACCCCGGCCGCCGCCCAACCGGCTTTGCCGGTTGCCGAGACCGCGCCTGTTGCCGCAACGGCTGCCTCGTTCGATTCCGTGCTCGACGCCGTCGCCGGGATAGAAGATGTGGAGGACGTGCCGGAACTGCCTTCCGACGTCGAAGACGAAGTGACGGTGGAACAGGATGAGGAAGCCGTCCTGCCATTGCTTGCAGTAGAAGAAGAAACGGATGCCCCGGCGGATGTCCCGCTGGAGGATGCCGATACGGCTGCGAATGCGGCGATGACGGACGATATTGCCGATCTCTTCGAGCTGGATGCGGATGAGGCAGAGGTTCCGGCAACTGGCCAGGCTTCCAGCGAAGACCATACCGAACAGGCCCCGGACGTGGAGCGCGCAGAGGCGGAAGATGAGGTCGCTGAAACAATAGCGGCGCAGGCCGCTGTACCAGTTGAAGAGGATGTCCCGGCTGCCGTGGAACCGACCGACGAACCCCGGCCTTTTGTTTTCAACGCCGGCGCGCGTGCATCCCGTTTCGTCTGGAAAATCGATGCCGAGGGCCGCTTCAGCTCGATCTCGCACGAATTTGCGGAGGCTGTGGGCGCGAAGGCGGCAGCTGTCGAAGGCATGAGTTTTGCCGATGTGGCGGCACTGCTCAATCTCGATCCGGAAGGCAAGATTCGTGAGCTTCTTGGCCGCCGTGATACCTGGTCGGGCAAGACGATCTATTGGCCGGTCGAAGGCACGTCTCTCATGGTGCCGATCGATCTCGCCGCCCTGCCCACCTATACGCGCTCGCGCGAATTTGACGGTTTCCGTGGTTTCGGCATCGTGCGGCTGGCCGATGCCGCAGAGGATCCGCACGCCACCGGCCTCACCTTCCTGCACGGCGAAGACGCCCTTCAAACCGAGGTTTTGCCGCAGCCGGCTGCCGAGGATGAAGACGAGGGATTGCTGGCTTTTCTCGATGAGCTCGATGACGAAACCCCGGCCGCTGAAGATGCGCCAGCCGAGATTTCGGACGAAGAGCGGCCCCACGATTACAGCCCGCCGGAATTCGAAGTGCCGGCCTTGGCTGTCGTACCGACCCCGGAACCAGAACCAGAGCCGGAGCCAACCTACTCCGACAAGGTCGTCCATCTGGAAGAGCGCCGCTGGCGCTCCCGCGAGGGCCTGACCGCAGGCGAGCAGGCCGCCTTCCGCGAAATCGGCCGGACGCTGGCACCCGTAGACGCCGTTTCAGACGAAGACCCGAAGGCGGAAGAAGACGCTCCTTCTGCCGCGCCGGCTGCGCAGGATATCCATGACGACATAAACGCCGTAACACAGGTGGACCTGCCGCCCGTGCTGGAAGAAGACGTTAATGCCACAGAACCGGCTGAGGAAGACGATCTCTTCGCGGACTATGTTCGCGGCGAACGCCCTGCGGCCACGAACAAGCCTGCCGATGAAATCCAGATCGAAGAAAAGACAGTCGCCTTAACCGAAGTCGCACCGGCGGCCGATATCGCCGCTGCGATGGTTAGCCCACCGCTGCGCCCCGCCGATGCGCTGAGCGCCGAAACGCTGGACCAGATGCCCGTGGCACTGCTGGTGCATGCCGGTGACAGGCTGATCCATGCCAATCCGGATTTCCTGCGGCTGACGGGCTACGGCTCTCTCGATGAATTGGACGAGGTCGGCGGACTGGAAGCCCTGCTGCAACGGCAGGAGCTTGAGGATATGCCTGATAACGAAGGCGGCATGGTCGTCGTGAGCGCCGAAAATGACATCATTCCGGTCAAGGCACGGCTGCAATCCATCCGCTGGGAAGACACCAAGGCGCTGATGCTGTCGCTGGTTCCGCTGGAAGAAAAGCAGGCACCGGTTACGGCAGCCAACGAGAATACGTCAGCGGCCGAGACCGCGAATGCCGACGCAGGCAGCGTTTCCGTATTGCAGGGCGAAGTCGAGGAACTGCATTCCATTCTGGAAACGGCAACGGATGGTGTGGTGCTTTTGGGAGACGACGGCGAAATCCGTTCGCTCAATCGCTCCGCCAGTGCGCTGTTCAACTACGACAATGGCGAAATCGCCGGGAAACCCTTCGTCACCCTGTTTGCGCATGAGAGCCAGCGTGCGGTGCTGGACTATCTCTCCGGCCTTGCCAATAACGGTGTCGCCAGCGTGCTGAACGATGGCCGCGAGGTGATCGGCCGCGAGGCATCCGGCGGTTTTCTGCCGCTGTTCATGACGATCGGACGGCTCAAATCCTCGCACGGCTATTGCGTGGTCATCCGTGACATCACCCAGTGGAAGCGCACGGAAGAAGAGCTACGCAACGCCAAGCGCGCGGCGGAAACCGCCAATGCGCACAAGACCGATTTTCTTGCGCGTGTCAGCCACGAAATCCGCACGCCTCTCAACGCCATCATCGGCTTTGCGGACATGATGGCGACCGAGCGTTTCGGGCCGATCGGTCATCCGCGTTATGTGGAATATTCCAATGATATCGGACGTTCGGGTCGGCATGTGCTCGATATCGTCAATGACCTCCTCGATATCTCCAAGATCGAAGCCGGGCAGATGGATGTCGATTTCATAGCGGTTCCGCTGAACGAGACGGTGGCCGAGGCGGTCTCGCTGGTGCAACCGCAGGCCAACAATCAGCGCGTCATCATCCGCACGGCGCTTTCGCAATCCGTTCCACAGATCGTTGCCGACCTGCGCTCGATCAAGCAGATCGTGCTCAACATCCTGTCGAACGCCATCCGCTTCACGCCATCAGGCGGCCAGATCGTGGTTTCCACCGCCTATGAGGCCAATGGCAGCGTCGCGCTGCGTATCCGCGATACCGGCATCGGCATGACCCGGGCGGAGCTGGAACAGGCCATGAAGCCGTTCCGGCAGGTGGCATCATCAGGCAAGCGCGTGCGCGGCGATGGCACCGGGCTTGGCCTTCCCTTGACCAAGGCGATGGTGGACGCCAACCGGGCGAACTTCTCCATCACCTCGACACCGAACGAGGGAACGCTGGTGGAAATTACCTTTCCCTCGCAGCGGGTTCTTGCCAACTGAGGCCATGCGGGCGTAGCAATGCGGGAACCGCCGGCTAAACGGACAGCCGGTTGAGGCTTTCGCAGGACAGCAGGCTGGCATTTCCATGACGGTTTCCATTCCGGCAACAAGACGCGTTTCATTGTTGCCCATCACGGCGGTCATCGTCGCAGCCATCGCAGCCATGCCTGTTCTGGCGGTCTTCTGGCTGGCGCTGACCGGCAGCACGGAAGGATGGCAACATCTTCTAGCCAATGTTCTGCCGCGCGCCGGGTTTCGCACCTTCCTGCTGCTGGCGATGACGGCCGCAACGACGGCATTCTTCGGCATTGCCTGCGCCTGGCTCGTCACTACCTTCGAATTCCCGTTGCGGCGGGTATTGTCGGCGGCACTTGTCCTGCCGCTCGCCATTCCCTCCTATCTGGCAGCCTATGCTTTCGGCGAGTTCCTCGATTTCACCGGCCCGGTACAAAGCGCCCTTCGCGCCGCCTTCGGCTATCACAGCATCCGCGACTACTGGTTTCCGGACGTACGCTCGCTTGGCGGCGCCGTGGTGGTTCTGAGTTCGGTGCTTTACCCTTATGTGTATCTGTCGGCCCGCGCCGCCTTTTCCATGCAGGGACGGTTTGCGGCCGAAGCTGCGCGCACGCTTGGTGCGAAACCGCTTGGCGTATTCTTTTCCGTGCAATTGCCGATGGCGCGGCCGGCGATCGCCATCGGTCTTTCGCTGGTCCTGATGGAAACGCTGAACGATATTGGCGCCGTCGAATATCTCGGTGTCCAGACGCTGACTTTTACGATCTACGAGACCTGGCTCAATCGCGGCAATCTTGCCAATGCGACACAGATCGCCGCCGTCATTCTGCTCATCGTCGGCGCGTTGATCTTCATCGAACGCAATGCCCGCGAAAAACAGCGCTTTGCCGCTCCAAAAGCCACGACCATGGCGCAACGCCACCGGTTGAAAAGCCTTCGCGGCTGGCGGCGCTGGTCTGCAAGCCTCTTCTGCATCGTTCCCGTGGCGAGTGGTTTCCTCATTCCCGTCATCGTTCTTGGCGGTTACGCCGCAAAAAGGCTGGATGCGCTGTTTGCGCCGAAGCTGCTGAAAGCACTCGGTCACAGTCTCGAGGTCTCGCTTTCCGCCGCCTTCGTCACTCTGATTGCGGCTTTCGTGTTTTCCTATGCCATCCGCACCGAGCGCTCGCGCACGTCCAAGGTGGCCGCGCGACTTGGCTCCATGGGATATGGCGTGCCGGGAACGGTGCTCGCCATCGGCGTGCTCATTCCCCTGGCCGGCCTCGACAATCACGTCGACGGGTTTGTCCGCTCCCATTTCGGATTTTCGAGCGGCCTGCTGCTGTCAGGCACTGCCTTTGCCATCATCTACGCCCATTCGGTGCGCTTCATGACCATGGCGGAGGGAACGCTTGATGCCGGGTTCCAGAAGCTCTCGCCGCATATCGACATGGCCTCGCGAACGCTTGGGCGCAACCGGTTGCAGACACTGTTCAAGGTGCTGCTGCCGAATATGCGGCCTGCGGCGCTGACAGCCTTTCTTCTGGTACTGATCGAATCCATGAAGGAGTTGCCGGCGACGATCCTGCTGCGGCCCTTCGGCTTCAACACGCTCGCCACGCTGGTCTATGAAGACGCGTCCCGCTCAAGAGTGCAGGATGCCGCCGTTCCGGCGATCATCATCATTATTGCCGGGCTTATCCCCGTGCTTCTCGTGTCGAAATCGATGGATCATCCGGAAAACCGCTGAAGGCAACCCGCATGGCGGCAAAAAGAAAGGCGGCCTCTCGGCCGCCTGTATTAGTTGTGCTTTTTTAACGAGAGAAAGGGGGACAACCTCGCCATATGGAAATTATCAATCCCGGCTATCGAAAGTTTGACAGCCCTGCGTTGGGATTTACTTTCCGCCAACTCCTATTAACAAGCGGTTAAAACCAAAATCGATCAATTACCGACGATAATTCCTATTTTGAGACCGTAAAAGTCAAAAACTAAATTACAGGTTTCTAATTTTATCGACGCCTCAACAGTAACGCGTAGAAATCGGAGAGGAATATTCGATCAGTTGCGCGCGGCTGCGTGTTCGTCCTTCATTCGCTGGAGTTCCGTGCGTTTGGAGGCGATGGAAGCAACAATCACGCCGATTGTGACAAGCCCGATAAGGATCGTGCAGATGGCGTTGATCTCCGGTGTGACGCCAAGACGAACCTGCGAATAAATCTTGATTGGCAGCGTCGTCGCACCTGGACCAGTGGCGAAACTTGCGATCACGAGATCATCGAGCGACAGCGTAAACGCCAGCATCCAGCCGGCGATGACGGCCGGGAAGATCAGCGGCAGGGTAATTTTGAAGAAGGTCTTGACCGGCGGGCAACCGAGATCGAGCGCTGCTTCCTCGAGGCTGCGATCAAAGTTCAACAGGCGCGACTGCACGACGATCGCCACATAACACATGGTGAAGGTGGTGTGGGCGATGACCACCGTCCAGAAGCCGCGATCCACCCCAACGGCCACGAACAGCAGCAGCAGCGACAGACCGGTAATGACCTCCGGCATGACGAGCGGCGCATAGATCATGCCCGAAAACAGCACCCGTCCCGGAAAGCGCGCAAAGCGCGTCAGAGACAGCGCCGCCAGCGTTCCGAGGATGGTGCCGATGGTGGCGCTCAAAATACCAACACGAAGCGTCACCCAGGCTGCATCCATCAGCCCCTGGTTCGACCACATGGACTTGTACCATTGCAGCGAAAATCCGCCCCAGACAGTGACCAGCTTAGAGGCATTGAAGGAATAAACGATCAGGATGATGATCGGGATATAGAGAAAGGCAAAACCAAGGGTCAGGACGGTGATGTCGAATTTTCCGCGTTTCATGGCCTCACCCGACTTTCTTCTGCTGGTTCTGGAAGATGGCGATGGGCACCACCAGCAACAGTAGAAGCAGCACCGCAACGGCGGATGCCAGGGGCCAGTCGCGGTTGCCGAAGAATTCCGTCCAGAGCGTCTTGCCGATCATCAGCGTCTGCGCACCGCCAAGCAGATCGGGAATGACGAATTCGCCGGTTATCGGGATGAAACAGATCATCGACCCGGCCACCACGCCCGGCAGGGACAGCGGGAAGGTAATCTTCCAGAAGGCTTTCCAGGGCGGGCAACCCAGATCGGCCGCCGCTTCCAGAAGCGTATTGTCGAATTTTTCCAGCGCCGAATAAAGCGGCAGCACCATGAACGGCAGATAGGAATAGACGATGCCGATGAAGATCGCCGTCTCGGTGCGGAAGATATTGACCTGCTGGTCCGGCCCCAGAAAACCGAGCCATTGGAACAGCACCGTCAGCAGACCTTCGGGCTTCAAAATACCGATCCAGGCGTAAACGCGGATCAGGAACGAGGTCCAGAATGGCAGGATGACCAGCATCACCAGCGTCGGGCGGATGGATGACGGCGAACGCGCCATGGCAAGCGCCATGGGATAACCGATCAGCAACAACAGGAAGGTGGAGATGAATGCGATGCGCAGCGACGAGAGATAGGCGTCGATGTAGAGCGGGTCTTCCGTCAGAAACAGGTAGTTTTCGAAATCCAGCTGCGAGAAGAACGCGCCAAGCTTCGAAAACCCTTCGAAGACCGGCGTATAGGGCGGCATGGATATCGCCGTATCCGAAAGCGATATTTTGAAAATGATGAAAAAGGGCGCTGCGAAAAACAGCATCAGCCAGAAATAGGGAACCGCGACGACCAGCCATCGCCAGGGACTTTGCCGGTTTTCAGGAGTGGTGATCGCCATAAAAGCCTCCCTCAGTGCGTTAGCACAAGACCGGAATCCTGTTTCCAGTTCAACCACACCATATCGCCGAAGGTGATCGGGCGATCCACGAGACGCGAGACATTCGCCTGCGCTGCACGGATGACACGGCCATCGGCAAGCTTGACGATGAACACCGAGAAGTCACCGAGATAGCCGATATCCCAGACTTCGCCATAAGCGGAATTGACGGCGCTGTCGGTGGGTTGATCGAGCGAAATGCGGACCTTTTCCGGGCGGATGGCGAAAGCCACCCGGCTTCCGGTGACAGCGGCGCATTCCTGCTCCACGGCAACTGTCAGCCCGTCGCAATCGAGTGTCACCAGTCCCGGCTTGCCGATATCGGACGCGTTAGTGACGACATTGGCGTCGAAAATATTGATGTCGCCGATGAAATCCGCCACGTAACGGCTGTTCGGCGCCTCGTAGATCTCGGCAGGCGTTGCCACCTGCACCACAATGCCCTTGTCCATGACCGCGATCCGGTCCGACACCGTCATTGCCTCTTCCTGGTCATGGGTGACGATCAGGAAGGTGAGGCCGAGATTGGTCTGGATGTCCATCAGCTCGAATTGGGTTTCCTCGCGCAGCTTCTTGTCGAGTGCACCGAGCGGTTCATCCAGCAAAAGCACCTTCGGCCGCTTGGCAAGCGAGCGGGCAAGCGCCACGCGCTGCCGCTGGCCGCCCGAAAGCTGGCTCGGCTTGCGCTTGGCAAACTCGCTGAGCTTGACGAGCCGCAGCATTTCCTCGACCCGCGAGGATATTTCTGCCTTGGGCAGACCGTCCTGCTCCAGACCGAAGGCAATGTTCTTCTCCACCGACATATGCGGGAAAAGGGCGTAGGACTGAAACATCATATTGGTCGGGCGCTTGTAGGGCGGCACGCCAGAAATATCCTTGCCCTGGAGGAGAATACGCCCATTGGTCGGTTCCTCGAAACCGGCCAGCATGCGCATCAGCGTGGTCTTGCCGCAGCCGGAAGGACCGAGCAGCGAAAAGAACTCCCGCTCGTAAATATCGAGCGTCAGATTATCGACGGCGACGAAATCGCCAAACCGCTTGGTGACGTTTTCAAAACGGATGAAGGGAACCGCATCGGGATTGTCCCAAGGGCTAAATTTGCGTTTGACCGGCCCCAGAGTTTTCGCCATTCACCCTACCCTCAAATCCCGTTGATTTTGTAGATTTGAGCATCGGATTTCCCGAAAACCGCGTCACACTTTTCGGTCCGATGCCATGAGGCGGGCAGCGCCGGCAGGTTGCGTGACCTGCCGGCAAGGTATCAGAGAAACAGGCCCGCCGGCCGTTTCTCAACCAGCGCGCGGAGCTATCAGCTACCGGTCTTTATCTGCGTCCAGACGCGGTTCAAGACACGCTGTTCCTTCGGTCCGTAGGGCGAGATGGTGAAGAGCTTCTTCATCGTCTCGGCATTGGGGTAGACCGCCGGGTTCTTGGCAACCGACGGATCCATCAGCGCCTGCGAGGCAAGGTTGCCGTTCGCATACTGAACATAGTTGGACGCCTTGGCGATGACTTCCGGCCGCATCAGGTAGTTTATGAAGGTGTGAGCTTCCTCGACATTCTTGGCATCCGCCGGGATGGCAAGGTTGTCGAACCACATATAGGTGCCTTCCTTCGGGATGACGTAGTTCACTTCGACGCCGTTCTTGGCTTCTTCGGCACGCTTTTTGGCCTGAAGAATGTCACCCGACCAGCCGATCGTGATGCAGCTGTCGCCATTCGCCAGCTCGTCGATATAGGCGGAGGAGTTGAAGGTCTTCACAAAGGGACGGATCTTCGAATAGACGGCACCGCCCGCTTCCAGATCGGCCGTTTCCTTGCTGTCCGGGTTCTTGCCGAGGTAATTCATCGCGATGGCGAAGGTCTCGTCCGATGCATCGAGAATATTGATGCCACAGGATTTCAGCTTTTCGGCATTTTCCGGCTTGAAGAGAATATCCCAGCTGTCGACCGGAACATCACCGAGAGCCGCCTTCACCTTGGCGACGTTATAGCCGATGCCGGTGGTGCCCCACATGTAGTTCACGGCATACTCGTTGCCGGGGTCGTATTTCGCCAGACGCTCGGAGACATCCGGCCACATGTTCTTCAGATTCGGCAACTTGGACTTGTCGAGTTTCTGGAAAACACCGGCATTGATCTGGCGGGCGAGGAAGGGGCCGGTCGGCACCACCACGTCGTAGCCGGAGCTGCCGGCCAGAAGCTTCGTTTCCACGAGTTCGTTGCTGTCGAATACGTCGTAAACGACCTTGATGCCGGTTTCCTTGGTGAAATCGGTAAGGATCGATTCGTCGATATAATCCGACCAGTTAAAGACGTGAACGACCTTCTCCTGGGCCATTGCCGAGCCTGCAGCAACGAGCGCCGTCGTGAGAGCCAAAGTGAAACGGAGCGAACGGTTTTTCATGATTTCTCCTGTTAACGCATCCTCGTGACGGAAGCGTGATCCCCTTTTTTAGTGAGACTAGAAAGGAAAACAAAAGGGAGCAAGCGGGAAATGTGCAGCACAGCATTTTCAACCGAATGTGTTCCACCGGAAAAAAAGTGATGCGAAACCTCTACTGGAAGTCGAAAACACTAAGACCGGTCACCATTTCGTCCAGACCGAGCGGCCTCGTCAGCGGGGCTTCCGCCCGCGACAGACAGCCCTGCCTTTCACACAGCCGGCACGAGGGACCAATGGCAATGGTCGGCCCACCTGCGCCGGCAGCCCCATAAACCGTCTCCCCGGCCTGGGCGAGTTCGCAGCCCAGAAGCACGGCCGTTCGCCGCACCCTTTCGCCGAAACCGGCCTGCGGGCCTTCAAGCGTGCGCGACACCGTCAGGAAGGCGTCACCGTCAGGCATCTCCACCGGCTCCACCAGCACCTGCCCCGGCTGGGCAAAAGCTGCGTGGATATTAAGACGCGGACAGAGGCCACCAAACCGTGCCCTCGGGAACCCACCAGCGCCCGCAAGACGGAAACGGTTGCCGGCATTGTCAATCTCCATCAAAAAGAACGGGATTGCCGCAGCCGTCGGCCTTTGCAGGCTGACGAGCCTGTTGGCGGCCTGCTCGAACGACACATTGAAGCGCGACCGCAGGACATCGAGATCGTATTTCGCGCGCTGGGCGGCACTCAAAAACACGCCATAGGGCATCATCAGGGCATGGGCGGCATAACGCGCCAGCTCGAAGCGGGCGATGCGCCGTGCCTCTTCCCCCTTCAGGCCAAGCGTCTCCAGCTCAGCGCCAATCTCCTCGCGAAGCGCCAGAAGACAGGTTTCCATCGCCATTTCCCTGAGCTGATCCGGCTGCGACAGGCGCTCGGACAAAAACAGCCGCATGGAATGGCGGTCATAACGCCGCCGCAGATTGGGCATGGCATGGACCGGCAGGGTTCTGACCACGATACCGTGGTTTTTCTGAAGCCATGCGCGAAGGCCCGCGGCGAGATCTTCGCCCCCCAACAATTGCTTGTGGAGCTCTTCTGCCGCCGCATCGATGGAATGGACATAGGCCGGCCGGTTTTCAAAGACGTGCCGCACTTCGTCGATCGGCAGGCGGGTGGAGGAAAGCGCCGTCTCATGTCCCTCGCGCGCCAGAAGATCCGAGAGGTCGGAAAGGCGCTGCGCCTGTTCCCGATACGCCCTGTACAGCTTGACGACGCCACTTGCCGCATTGGGCGCGGCATCTGCCACCTCGATCAGCTCCTGCGGCGACGGCACCTCGCCCACCAAGAGCGGATCGGCGAAGACCTCGCGCAATTGCCCGGCGGAACCGGCACTCTCGCCTTGCATGTCGTCCAGATCCACCTTGTAGACTGAAGCAAGCTTCAAGAGCAGTTGCACGGTCAGCGGCCGCTGATTGCGCTCGATGAGATTGAGATAGGAAGGCGAAATCGCCAGCGCCTCGGCCATGGCCGTTTGCGTCAGCGCCAGACCGTTGCGAATACGACGCACGCGCGGGCCAGCAAAAATCTTGTTTTCCGACAAAGCCTCAACCTCTCATCGAAAGACTCATACAAGCCTGTTACAAAATCGCCGGGCATGAGGCTTTTACAAAATTTACAATTTTACAGCTCCACCCTGTCATGCACACTACAGGATAACCTCTTTCAAGTCACTGTTTTTATGTTTATTCTGGCGCTCTAACTCTCGAAAATGTAAATGTAGTCACATCGAACGGCGCTTCACACAGTTGAAGACAGCACATTTCTAAAACCGCATTTGTCATGGGAGAGAGAAGTATGACGGATTTTTACAAACTTGTTCCGGGCGCACCGCAGGGACGCTTCGACGGCATTGAGCGCACTTATACCGCCGCCGACGTGGAGCGGCTGCGCGGCTCCGTCGAAATCCGCCATTCACTGGCCGAGATGGGTGCCAACCGGCTGTGGAAGCTGATCAACGAAGAGAATTTCATCAATGCGCTCGGCGCGCTTTCCGGCAACCAGGCCATGCAGATGGTTCGCGCCGGGCTGAAGGCGATCTATCTTTCCGGCTGGCAGGTTGCGGCAGATGCCAACACGGCCTCCGCCATGTATCCGGACCAATCGCTCTACCCCGCCAATGCGGCGCCAGAGCTTGCAAAGCGCATCAACCGCACCTTGCAACGGGCAGACCAGATCGAGACGGCAGAGGGCAAGGGCCTTTCGGTCGACACATGGTTCGCGCCGATCGTTGCCGATGCGGAAGCCGGTTTCGGCGGACCGCTCAACGCCTTCGAGATCATGAAGGCATTCATCGAGGCGGGTGCAGCCGGTGTTCACTATGAAGACCAGCTGGCATCTGAAAAGAAGTGCGGCCATCTCGGCGGCAAGGTTCTGATCCCCACGGCGGCGCATATTCGCAACCTGACGGCGGCACGACTTGCAGCCGACGTCATGGGCGTGCCGACGCTGGTCATCGCCCGCACCGATGCGGAGGCAGCCAAGCTTTTGACCTCTGACATTGACGAGCGCGACCAGCCCTTCGTTGATTACGATGCCGGCCGCACCGTCGAGGGTTTTTATCAGGTGAAGAACGGTCTTGAACCCTGCATCGCCCGTGCAGTGGCCTATGCGCCCTATTGCGATCTGATCTGGTGCGAGACCTCCAAGCCAGATCTCGAGCAGGCGCGCAGGTTTGCCGAGGGCGTGCACAAGGTGCATCCCGGCAAGAAGCTTGCTTACAATTGCTCGCCGTCGTTCAACTGGAAAAAGCACCTCGACGACGCGACGATTGCCAAGTTCCAGCGCGAACTCGGGGCAATGGGCTACAAGTTCCAGTTCATCACGCTGGCCGGCTTCCACCAGCTGAATTACGGCATGTTCGAACTGGCACGCGGCTACAAGGACCGGCAGATGGCGGCCTATTCCGAGCTTCAGGAAGCGGAATTCGCGGCCGAAGTTAACGGCTACACCGCCACCAAACACCAGCGCGAGGTCGGCACCGGCTACTTCGACGCCGTGTCGCTGACAATCTCGGGCGGCACGTCTTCGACCACCGCCATGAAGGAATCCACCGAGCACGACCAGTTCCGCCCGGCGGCGGAATAAACCGTAAAACTCCCCTTCCCTTGAACGGGAAGGGCTTGCAAATCGCATCAAGAACCCCAACCAATAAAGAGAGGAGAAATGCCATGAATGCCCATAACCCCATCAAGACCCACGTCAAGGAACGCGCCGAGGAACAGTCCTCCGCCATGACGCAGGATCAACAGGTCGCCATCCGCATGCTGGCCAACGATCTGCACCGCCTCAACCAGGCCGTCATGAAGGCAGTCGAGGCCGGTGTTTCCGTTGAACTCGTCCGCTCAGCCCGCCATCACGGCGGGGGCGGCAACTGGGGCGATCTTCTGATCCCGGTCATCGTCGCGCAGGGAAGTGCTGCTGCGTGACACCGCTCATGCCGGACGGCTTTTTCGCCCGGCGTACAAATCGGAATGCCCCTTGATCAGCCTCGTCATCCGGTCCGCCACCGTCCGTATATCGCGGCGGTGGCGATCGTCATTGTTCATGACGATCCACTGATTGTGACGAAGCGCTTCGATTTCGTCATCCTCACGCATCAGCCGCGCATCGGCATCGCCTACGAAACATGGCAGCACGGCAACCCCTGCTCCGGCCAGCGTGAGATCGAGCAGTGCCGTCGGCCTGTTGACGGTCACCACGATATTGTCCCGCCGGTTTTCATGCGGCCAGCGCAGGTAGGCGGAAATGGCGTTTTCTTCCGCCACCGCCAACCACCGGTCTGAAACGGAGCTGGCGGCGTTGCGCAACCTGTAGGGCGCATGGGCCACCTCCCCCGTCTTGACGGCAGCGAGGTTGCGTTCCTCGGGCTCGAAAGCGCGAATGCCAATGTCGTTTTCACGGTGCGCCAAAGACGCCCTCTGTTCGGCAATGAAAAGGTCGATGCGGAAATCATCGCGATCCGTGCAGATGGCGGAGAAATTTACTGCCAGCAGCCAGGCATTCCAGGTGCCGACAGCAATGCGCACGACGGAAGAGGCCGACGACGCCTTTTGCCATCCCTCGATATCCTTTGCCGCGTTTTCCATCGCCTGAAGACGGTCAAACAGCGCGCGGCCATCCGGTGTCAGCGCGTATCCCGTCTGGCTGCGCTGGAACAGCGCCTTGCCGATACGCTCCTCCAGTTCGACCATGCGTCGCCCGATAGTCGCAGGGCTCAAACCCGTCAGCGCCGCAGCGCCCGTCAGGCCGCCGCTGCGTGACACATCGAGGAAAAGTTGGTATGAATCCCAAGTGACGTTTTTCATTGGTGAAAAACGTAGCGCATTTTCTTGCGCAGATAAAACAAAAAACGGCGCGCATCATGGCCCTCCGCAACATGGAGAGCGACATGCACGTATTTTATTCAGCATTGGCCATCATCGAAAACCAGACGCCGCGCACGCGGCGGGAAGCCATCCGGCAAGAAGAGAAATTCTATGCCGATATGGCTGAGGCATCCTGGCCGGGGCGGCTTTTTACCGCGATTGCTGCAAGGGCGAAAGCGAAGAGCCTGACCTTAGTAAAAAAGGGCGATCAGGGCAGCCACGGCACCGGCTGCGATTGCAGTCAGGCGAAAGGCCAACTGCCTGCTCTCGCTTTCGGCGCGGGCGATGGCAATGGCGCGAGGGCGGCGATGTGCGGATCTGTTCATGCGCGGGCTCCTGACGAAAAACTCAACCGACCCATGCCCTGTTAAGAGCCTCCAGCATGACATCATGTACAGCGGAACCACAACGCGATCCGGCTTTGCTGGCATTCTGTCAAGATGACTCCGTGCCTATTAACAGATTATTAAAAGAGCGAGCACGTACTGTAACTCAGGCAACGAAAGTGAGTTTGGCGAAGGCGTATATCCGCACCCCGTCACCCGGACCAGATCCGGGGTCCAGCGGACGCACGTCCGTGCGGCGAGATGTCCTTTTTAGCCAAGGGACTTGGGCTGGCTGGATAGCGGATCAGGGCCGGTATGACGGCGGAGAGAAGCGAGAATGCTCTGACAATCGGCGGCAGTCTCACGCAAACTCCCCTGCCGCCTGGCCGGAGGCCCAGGCCCACTGGAAATTATAACCGCCAAGCCAGCCGGTCACGTCAACACATTCGCCGATGAAATAGAGGCCCGACACGGTTTTCGCTGCCATGCTGCGGGAATCGAGGCCGGTCGTATCCACGCCGCCAAGCGTGACTTCCGCCGTGCGATATCCCTCGGAACCGGCAGGCTTGATGTGCCAGTCCTGCACCTCATTTGCCAACGTCGCCAGAGCTTTATCGGACATATCGGCAAGATTGCCGGTGAGGCCGGATTTTTCGACAACATGTTGGGCGAGCCGTTTCGGCAGGATTTCCGCAAGAGCGGTCTGGGCCGACTGGCGGCCGTTCTTCTGTTTCGCCTGCCGGAGCAAGCCAACGATATCGCGCGCCGGCTCCAGTTTCAGGCGGATCGTGTCGCCCTCCCGCCAATAGGAGGAGATTTGCAGGATTGAGGGGCCGCTTAGGCCCCGATGGGTAAACAGCAGTGCTTCGTTGAACGCCGTTTTGCCGTGGGAAATTTCGGCTGGCACGGCAACACCGGCAAGGGGGCTCAGCCTTTCCAGCGCCGCAGGATCAAGCGTCAGCGGCACGAGGCCAGGGCGCGTCTCGATGAGCGACAGGCCGAACTGCTCGGCAATCTGGTAGGCAAAACCCGTCGCACCCATTTTCGGGATCGACTTGCCGCCCGTTGCGACCACAAGGCTTTCCGCCTCGATGACGCCGCCGGAGGTCGTCACCCGAAACCGCCCACCATCATGGGCGACATCAGAGACGGCAGTTTCGAGCCTCAACTTCACCTTTGCAGCCTGCATTTCGCCGAGCAGCATGCGGATGATGTCCTTGGCGCTATCGTCGCAGAACAACTGCCCAAGCGTCTTTTCATGCCAGGCGATACGATGTTTTTCGACCAGAGCGATGAAATCACGCGGCGTGTAACGGGCAAGTGCGGATTTGGCGAAATGCGGGTTGGCGGAGAGATAGTTCTTCGGCCCGGCGTGGATGTTGGTGAAATTGCAGCGTCCGCCGCCGGAGATACGGATTTTCTCGCCCGGCGTCTTGGCGTGGTCGAGGAGGATGACGGAGCGGCCGCGCTGGCCGGCGCGGATGGCGCACATCATGCCGGCAGCCCCCGCCCCCAAAATCAGCACGTCACATTTGTCTGCCATAGTTGTTTTCCGTTTGCTTCTCCCTTTCCTCTTTTCGAAGTGTCGCCCGTTGTCAATGGCGCTTTCCCCCTCGCCAATTGCCAAACTCCGGTTATGATGGCGCCAGTCGAAACACAGACCCGGTGATACATGCCCCCGAAGAAAACCATGCTCCGCCCGAAGAAGCAGGCAACCATGGCAAAGAAACCTCCCCTCGACCTTTCCTCTACCCGTGGCGTTTCCTCCTGGCGCGAAGCCTCGCAATGGTTGAGGGCGCGCGGTATCGAGGATATTGAATGCATAACACCCGATCTTGCCGGGGTTGCGCGTGGCAAGATGATGCCGACGGCGAAATTTACGGGCGACACCTCGCTTGCCCTGCCCTCCGCGCTCTATCGCCACACGATCTCGGGCGAATATCCGGATGAGACGGCAAACTTCCGCTATGAGCCGCGCGACAGCGACCTGAAGCTGGTGCCTGATCTTTCCACGCTGTCCGTGGTGCCATGGGAAAGCGACCCGACCGCGCAGGTGATCTGCGATGTCGTGGATGCCGAGGGTAATTTCGTTCCCTATACGCCGCGCAACGTGCTGAAAAACGTGCTTTCGCTTTACACGGAAAAAGGCTGGAAGCCGGTCGTCGCGCCGGAAATCGAATTCTACCTGGTCGCCATGAATGACGACCCCGATTATCCGCTGCATCCGCCGAAGGGCCGCTCCGGACGCTCCATCGTCGGTGGGCAGAGCTATTCCATCGCCGGCATCAACGAGTTCGACGAACTGATCGACGATATCTATCACTTCTCCGAAAAACAGGGCCTCGAGATCGACACGCTGATCCACGAGGAAGGCCCGGCCCAGCTGGAAATCAACCTGCGCCATGGCGATCCGATCGAACTTGCCGACCAGGTGTTCCTGTTCAAGCGCACGATCCGTGAGGCAGCATTGAAGCATGGCATCTACGCCACCTTCATGGCCAAGCCCATGCAGGGTCAGCCGGGTTCGGCCATGCATATCCATCAGTCGGTGGTGGAGATCGACAGCGGCCGCAATATCTTCTCCAACAAGGACGGTGGCCCTTCCAAGGAGTTCTTCGCCTTCGTCGGCGGCATGCAGCGTTATGTTCCGAACGCGCTGGTGATGCTTGCTCCTTACGTGAATTCCTATCGCCGCCTGACGCCTGACATGGCTTGCCCGGTCAACAATGCCTGGGGTTACGACAATCGCACGACGGCTTTCCGCGTGCCGATTTCCAGCCCGCAGGCAAGGCGTGTCGAAAACCGCCTGCCGAGTTCGGATGCCAATCCCTATCTCGCGCTTGCCGCCTCGCTTGCCTGCGGCTGGCTCGGCATCGTCAACAATATCGAGCCGACCGAACCGACCGCCGATACGGCCAATGAAGGCTCCATCGACCTGCCGCGCGGACTGCTGGAAGCCGTGGCGCTGCTGGAAGGCGAAGAACAGTTCGAGCGGGTGTTCGGCCATGAATTCGTCGGCCTTTATGCGGGCCTGAAGCGCGGGGAATTCGAGACATTCATGCAGGTCATCAGCCCCTGGGAGCGGGAATTCCTGCTTCTCAACGTGTGAGGTCTGAAGCATGACGTGGCAAAGCCCGATAGCGCCGGGGATTTCCTGGTATCAGGCAAGCGCCCAGGAGCGGCCGGAATATCCGGCGCTCGACGGGTCGAAAGCAGTGGACGTCGCGATCGTCGGCGGCGGCTATACCGGGCTTCAGGCCGCCTTTAATCTTGCCGCCAACGGTGTCTCCGTCGCCTTGATCGAGGCGCATCGTTTCGGCGACGGCGCGTCCGGCCGCAACGGCGGGCAATTCGGCACCGGGCAGCGCTCGTTTCCCGACGAGATGGAAGACGAGATCGGCTTCGAGCAGTCAAAGGTACTGTTCGATATCGCCGAGGATGCCAAGCATTACGTCCTCAACTTCGCCCGCGATCACGGCATCGACATGGAATATCTGCCCGGGCAGCTCTATGTGGCGCACAAGGCTGCTTACGAAGACGATTACCGCAAAAGCGTCGATGCGATGAACAATCGCTACGGCTATCCGCATATTTCCTACATGGAGCGGGCGGACGCACGCAGACGTGTCGGCTCCAGCCATTATTTCAGCGGCACACGCGATACCGGCACCGGCCATATCCATCCGCTGAAGCTGCTGGTCGGACTTGCGAAAGCCGCAAAAGAGGCGGGCGCCGGCATCCATGAAATGACGCCCGCCAAATCCATACGCCAGGCGGGCGGCAAGACCATCATCGAAACGCCCTCCGGCACGCTGACTGCAACGCGGGTGCTGATTGCGACCAATGCTTATATCGGCAATCTGGAACCGGTGACAGCGGCCCATATCATGCCCATCCGCTCCTTCATCGGCGCGACCGCACCGCTTGACGCTTATCCCGACATCATTCCCGGCAAGGAAGCCGTGGCCGATTCCCGTTTCGTGGTGCGCTATTTCCGCAAGACGGCCGACAACCGGCTGCTGTTCGGCGGACGCGAGGCCTATACGGCCGATACGCCGCGCGACATTTCCAGCCATATTCGCCGGCAGATCGCGGAAATCTATCCCGAACTCGGAAATGTCGAAATCACCCATTCTTGGGGTGGCTCCGTTGGCATCACCCTGCCACGGCGGGTGTTCGTGCGGGAAGTCATGCCGGGGATCACCTCCATCGGCGGTTATTCCGGCCATGGGGTGATGCTTTCGAACTATTGCGGCAAGCTCTATGCCGATCTCGTTCTCGGCAGACAGGATATGCTTGCGCCATTCGCGCGTTTGAAGGTTCCGTCCTTCCCCGGCGGTGCGTCGCTGCGGGCACCGCTGCTTTTCCTGGCGCTCTCATGGTACGCATTGCGAGACAGGTTTTAGGAAATCCGCCCACATCTGGAGATCTGATGGAAAGACCTAGCGACAGGCTTGTAACGATTGCGACCGGTTACGGGATGGCGGAAACCGCCGTAACGAGTTCGTTTCTGCGCGCCTATGGCATCCACACCACCGTGCCCTCTGCCCATATCGTTTCCGTGAACTGGCATTTGACGGTCGCTTTCGGAGGCATGGAAATCCGGGTGCCGGAGTGGCAGCGGCATGAGGCAAGATTGCTGCTGGACAGCATAGATGCCTCGCACAAGGTCGATGAGCCATCACCGCGATCATGGATGGGGAAAATCGCAGCAATCGTCGTTTTTTTCTTTTTTTCCGTTCCGCCGCCGGCAAAAGGCTTGTTCAAGAACCCTGCTTTCTAGCCGGCATCACTCAATGACAATCGGTACGGGTTTTCGACCCGCGAAACCAAAATTCATAATTTCACATAACTGAGACTGGCATTTTTAAATCGATTAGATTATGGATGCCCCAACCCTTGAAGATCGAGAGTATCGATATGAGCAGTCAGATCATTCCTGTTGAAGCTTTTGATTGTGTCGTTTTCGGCGGCACAGGCGATTTGGCAGAGCGCAAGCTTTTGCCGGCCCTTTATCACCGTCAGGTCGAAGGCCAGTTCACGGAGCCGACCCGCATCATCGGCGCGTCGCGTTCGGTCATGAGCCATGAGGAATATCGCAAATTCGCGCAGGACGCGCTTAAGGAGCATCTGAAGGCGGGCGAATATGACGATGCGCAGGTTGCGCTGTTCCTCAACCGGCTTTTCTACGTTCCCGTCGACGCAAAATCCGGCAACGGATGGGACGTGTTGAAGAAGCTGCTCGATGAGGGCAAGGAGCGCATACGCGCCTTCTATCTCGCTGTTGCGCCCGGCATTTTCGGCGATATCGCCGACAAGATCCGCGAACACAAGCTTATCACCCGCTCGACCCGCATCGTCGTCGAAAAGCCGATCGGCCGCGACCTTGCCTCGGCGCAGGAACTCAACGACACCATCGGCCATGTCTTCAAGGAAGAACAGATCTTCCGCATCGACCACTATCTCGGCAAGGAGACGGTGCAGAACCTGATGGCACTGCGTTTTGCCAACGCGCTTTACGAGCCGCTTTGGAATTCCGCCCATATCGACCACGTGCAGATCACGGTCGCAGAAGCTGTCGGCCTTGAGGGTCGCGCCGGGTATTACGATACGGCCGGTGCGTTGCGCGACATGGTGCAGAACCACATTCTGCAATTGCTTTGCCTCGTTGCCATGGAGCCGCCCGCTTCCATGAACGCGGAAGCCGTGCGTGACGAAAAGCTCAAGGTCCTGCGCTCGCTGAAGCCGATCAACACCAGCAACGTCGAAAAGCTGACGGTTCGCGGCCAGTACCGCGCCGGCGCTTCCGCAGGCGGCCCGGTGAAAGGTTATCTGGAGGAGCTGGAGGGCGGCGTTTCCAACACGGAAACCTTCGTCGCCATCAAGGCCGAAATCGCCAACTGGCGCTGGGCCGGCGTTCCTTTCTACATTCGCACGGGAAAACGCCTTGCGACCCGCGTTTCGGAAATCGTCGTCACGTTCAAGCAGATCCCGCATTCGATCTTCGACGATGCGGCCGGCAAGATCGAAGCCAACAAGCTGGTCATTCGCCTCCAACCGGACGAAGGCGTCAAGCAGTCGCTGCTCATCAAGGATCCCGGCCCGGGCGGCATGCGTCTGCGTCAGGTCTCGCTGGACATGAGCTTTGCCGAAGCCTTCAATGTGCGCAGCCCCGATGCCTATGAGCGGCTTTTGATGGATACCATCCGCTCCAACCAGACACTGTTCATGCGCCGCGACGAAGTGGAAGCGGCCTGGGACTGGGTCGATCCGATCCTCAAGAGCTGGGAAGAGCTGGGACAGGGCGTACAGGGTTATACTGCCGGAACCTGGGGTCCGAGCGGCTCGATCGCACTGATCGAGCGCGACGGCCGCACCTGGCACGACGCTGACTGAGGGCGCGGGTATGAGCGAAACAATCCATGTCTTCGACACAGCCGCTGAACTGGCGAAAACCCTGGCCGCGGATGTTGCCGCGCGTCTCGACGCGGCGACGAAAGAATACGGAACGGCAAGCATTGCCGTTTCGGGCGGTTCAACGCCCAAGCTGTTCTTCCAGGCGCTTTCCCATCATGATCTCGACTGGAGCAACATCAGCGTGACGCTGGTGGACGAACGGTTCGTGCCGCCGGAGAGCGAGCGCTCGAACCACAGGCTGGTCAGCGAGAACCTGTTGCAGGACAAGGCGAAGGCGGCCTATTTCGTGCCGCTGTTCCAGCCCGCGGCCTCGCCTGAGGATGCAGCGACGCTTGCGACTGTCAAGACCGAGGCGATCTGCGATCCTTTCGATGTCGTCGTGCTCGGCATGGGAACGGATGGGCATACCGCATCGTTCTTTCCCGGTGGCGACAATCTCTACGAAGCGCTCGACCTTGACGAACCGCGCGGCGTTTTGACCATGGCGGCGGAAACTGCGGGGGAAGAACGGTTGACGTTCAACTTCTCCAGCCTTCACGATGCAGGTTTTCTGGTGCTCCACATCGAAGGTGCAGCAAAAAAGGCGACGCTTGAAAAAGCACAGTCGGGCGAGGATGAGGACGAAATGCCGATCCGCGCCGTGCTGAACCGGGCAGAAACAGCCGTGGATATTTACTGGGCGCCATAACTGGATGCGGTTGCCGCGCAAGCGGCCCCGCGACAGCGCCCGACGACACAAGACGAAAACACGATAACCGGTCCTTCATCTCCCGGAACGCCGGTTCTCGACCAACGAACAGGATGAACGCTCATGTCCGCCGATTCCCGCATTCAGGCCATTACCGCCCGCATCGTCGAACGCTCCAAGCCTTACCGCGAGACCTATCTCGAGCGGCTGCGGCTGCAGGTTTCGAAGGGGGTTCATCGCTCCACTCTCTCCTGCGGTAACCTCGCGCATGGATTTGCGGTCTGTTCCCCCGCCGACAAGGACCTCCTTGCCGGCGACCGGGTTGGCAATCTCGGCATCATCACCGCCTATAACGACATGCTGTCGGCGCACCAGCCCTACGAGACCTTTCCGGCAATCATCCGCGAGGCCGCAGCGCAAGCCGGCGGCGTGGCGCAGGTCGCGGGTGCCGTGCCTGCCATGTGCGACGGCGTAACCCAGGGCCAGCCGGGCATGGAGCTCTCGCTGTTCTCCCGTGATGCCATCGCCATGGCTGCCGGCATCGGCCTGTCGCATAACATGTTCGACGCCGCCGTCTATCTCGGCGTCTGCGACAAGATCGTTCCCGGCCTCGTCATCGCAGCGCTTTCCTTCGGTCACCTGCCCTCCATCTTCATCCCCGCCGGGCCGATGACCACCGGCCTGCCGAACGACGAGAAATCCCGCATTCGCCAGCTTTATGCAGAGGGCAAGGTTGGGCGCGCCGAGCTGCTGGAGGCGGAGTCCAAATCCTATCATGGTCCCGGCACCTGCACCTTCTACGGCACGGCAAATTCCAACCAGATGCTGATGGAGATCATGGGTTTCCACATGCCCGGCTCGTCCTTCATCAATCCCGGCACGCCGCTGCGCGACGCGCTGACACGCGAGGCCGCCAAACGGGCGCTCGCCATCACCGCGCAGGGCAACGAGTTCACGCCTGCGGGTGAGATGATCGATGAGCGCTCGATCGTCAACGGCGTCGTCGGCCTGCACGCGACGGGTGGCTCGACCAACCACACCATGCATCTGATCGCCATGGCGCGCGCAGCCGGCATCATCCTCACCTGGCAGGATATTTCCGACCTGTCGGATACCGTGCCGCTGCTCGCCCGCGTCTATCCCAACGGTCTTGCGGATGTGAACCACTTCCACGCCGCCGGAGGCATGGGCTTCCTCATCAAGCAGCTTTTGAAACAGGGCTTCGTGCATGACGATGTCCGCACCGTCTTCGGACAGGGGCTCGAAGCCTACACCGTGGATGCAAAGCTTGACGAAAACGGCGCAGTGACCCGCGAGCCTTCACCCGAGCAGAGCCACGACCCCAAGGTTCTCGCCAGCATCGAAACGCCGTTCCAGCCGACCGGCGGCCTGAAAATGCTGACCGGCAATCTCGGAAAATCAGTCATCAAGATCTCCGCCGTCAAGCCCGAACGCCATATCATCGAGGCGCCCGCGATCGTCTTTAACGACCAGCAGGAGCTTCAGGATGCCTTCAAGGACGGCAAACTCAACCGCGATTTCATCGCTGTCGTCCGCTTCCAGGGGCCGAAGGCCAACGGCATGCCGGAACTGCACCGCCTGACGCCGCCACTTGGCGTACTGCAGGATCGCGGCTTCAAGGTGGCGCTGGTGACGGACGGACGCATGTCTGGCGCTTCCGGCAAGGTGCCGGCCGCCATCCATGTCACGCCGGAAGCTTCCGAATGCGGCCCGATCTCGCTCATCCGTGATGGCGATATCATCCGTCTCGACGCCATTTCCGGAACGCTTGAAGTGCTTGTTCCAGCCGCAGAGCTCGCAAAGCGCGAACCGGCGCGCGCCGACCTTTCCGCCAACGAATGGGGCATGGGCCGCGAACTTTTCGCCCCGTTCCGCCGTAATGTCGGCCCTGCCGACCAGGGCGCCAGCGTTCTGTTCCATTGATCGCCCGGAGGCGAAGGCCGGATTCGGCCTCGCCTCCGCACCCTCTTGGCATGACCTGCATACCCCGCGCTGAAACCGCTTTATTTCCCGTCTCTTAAACGCCAAACTTGTCATGCGGCTGTGATGATCGCCCTATAGGGGCTTCTCAGCAAGCCGCGGGACGATGACGCATTTCAAGATGATGGGGCCAGACATGACGATTTTCTCAAGCAAACGCCGTGACGTGCTGAAGCTTATGGCTGGCACCGCCATACTGCCGCTGATGGTGGTGGCAACGCCGGCGGAGGCGCAGGATGTGGCCCTGCGTGCAATCGTGATTGCCGACCTGCATTCGGCCTATGAGCGCATCGGGCAGCTCCTAGCGGCTACAGAAATGCGCATCGCGGCTGACAAGTCACCCCACATTATTCTTCTGAACGGCGACCTGTTCGAAACCGGCAATGCGGTGGCGACACGGTCGTCCGGCGAAATCGAGTGGACGTTCCTCTCGGCGCTCGCCAGGCTCGCGCCCACCGTCATCAATATCGGCAACCATGAGCCGGATATTGATAACGACCTCGCAAATTTCGTCAGTCGTGCCCGCGCGCTCGGCATCACCGTACTGTCCAACATCATCGACAAGCGCAGCGGCGCACCCTACGCACCGGCCAGTGCGGAGGTGATTGTGGGCGGACGGCCGGTCATCGTTGCAGGCCTAGCCACCAACGCGATCAATACCTATCCGAAGGCGACGCGTGAGATGCTGGACATTCCGCAGCCTGTGGAATGGGCCAGGGCGAATCTGCCGGCAATCGTCAAGCCCGAGGCGATCAACATCGTTCTCAGCCACGCCGGTGTTGTTGCCGACCGCGATATCCTGCCATTGCTGCCCGATGGCACCCTGCTGGTCGGCGGCCACGATCACCTGAACTTCGTGCATGAACAGGGTGCGACGCGCTATGTCCACACGGGCTCATGGTGCACGTCCATGGCCATTGCCACGATCCTGACCGCCGGCAAGGCGTCGACGATCGAGACCGTTGCCATCGACAGCGACGCCCCCTCCTCCCCGGCGCTCAAAGACCTGATCGAACAGACACTCGACAAACATCTGACGGCAGAAGAGAAGGCGGTTGTCGGCAAAACGGAAAAGGCGATGACAGTTGACGAGGCCGGACGCCGTGTGGCGCAACTTATCGCCGCAAAAACCGGCGCGGATGTCGGCTTCATCGGCCACACCTCCTTCGGCGCTGGTTTGCCACAGGGTGATATCCGCCGCTACGATTTCAACGCCTCGCTGCGTTTCGACGGCAAGCTGATGGTGACGGAAGTGGATGGCGAAGCGCTTGCGCAAATCCTCAAGCGCTGCAACCAGGACGGCGACATTCCGCTTGCTGACCGCACCGGCGATTATCTCTACGCCATGCCGGAAAAACCGGTCGCGAGAGAGCGCTACAAACTGGTCTGCAACGACTGGTCCGCCACCAACCAGAAATCCTATTTCGGCCGCAGCGATCTTACGTTTGCGGAAGTGCCGGATGTGAAGCTGAAGCAGACGGTTCTGGGTGGGCTTTCCTGAAGCCGGAGATTCTCCAGCCCCTCAGAAAGACCGGATATCGAGCTTCCGGTCCTTGTGCGCCGGATGCGTGCTGAACACGAAAATGCGGTCGAGTTCCTTTTGTGTCAGCATGCGCAGAAAACGAACGTGGATGGTGTTGTTGGCGTTGACGCGCAACATAACGCAGCCGATCTTGTTGATGCGGGCGTCGGGAATATCCAGATAGAACTGGTTCGGAAGATTGTATTTCGTCAGCAGTGCCAGCACGGCCTCGGTCTGGGAAATGCGAATGACGTCGCAACGGCGAGCGGCCATGTGCATGACGGCCTTCTCGGTATATTCGATGCGCGCCGCATTCATGGTGTCTTCCATGCGAAACCGGCCTTCGCGGTCGTACATGAAGGATTCTTCCTTGGTCAGGTAACTGTTCTTGATAACACCCGCACTGCTCTGCACGCCCCGACCTCCATGCTCTTTCAACGTCTCCAAGATTAAAACGTAGTCTTTAACAATTCATATCAGCGTCACCTTAAACAGACCGAAGACGGAACATTTTCGGCATTTTTCCACAGCGGCAAAACATCATGAAAAAACCCCGGAACGGGGACGTTCCGGGGCATGTTTCCTGAAGCTCACCGGCCAATGTCTCCGCAACTATCTGCGGTAGTTCTTTCCCTCGGCATCAAAGAGATGGAGCTTTGCCTGTGGTGCCGCAAAACGCAGGGTCTGACCCTTGGCGACGGATACGATGCCCGGCACCTTGACGATGATCGGCTCCTGCCCCTTGGGCGCTTCGAGATAAAGCAGGGTTACTTCACCGAGAGCCTCGACGATCGCGACTTTTCCCTCGAAAAGATAATCGTCGCCGGTAACGATGCTCAAATCCTCCGGCCGGACACCGAAGCTCGCGGCCTTGCCCTGCTCGGTTGCAAGCGTGGGAACGACGACGTTCAGCGTCTTGCCGCCGGCAAGTTCGATTGAAGTCCGCTCTCCGGCTACGGCAATTTTTGCCGCAATGATGTTCATGGCGGGCGAGCCGATGAACCGCGCCACGAAGAGGTTGGCGGGGTTTTCGTAAAGGTCCAGCGGCGGGCCGACCTGCTCCACACGACCCGCATTCAAAACGACGATACGGTCGGCCAGCGTCATCGCCTCCACCTGATCGTGGGTGACGTAGATCATCGTCGTATCGGCCATCTGCTCGTTGAGCTTGGCGATTTCGATGCGGGTTGCGACGCGCAGCGCGGCATCGAGGTTCGACAGGGGTTCATCGAACAGAAACACCTTGGGATTGCGGCAGATGGCACGGCCGATGGCAACGCGCTGGCGCTGGCCGCCAGACAGAGCCTTTGGCAAGCGCTCCAGATATTGCGTCAGCTGCAGGATTTCGGCAGCGGCGCGGACGCGGCGGTCGATCTCCTGCTTGTTTTCCTTGGCGATCTTCATGCCGAAGGCCATATTGTCGTAGACAGTCATATGCGGATAAAGCGCATAGGACTGGAACACCATGGCAATACCCCGACGCGAGGGCGGGATTTCATTGACCAGCTGGCCGTCGATGAACATTTCGCCGCCGGTGATTTCCTCCAGACCCGCAATCATGCGCAGCAACGTCGATTTTCCGCAGCCGGATGGGCCGACGAAAACGATGAATTCGCCCTGTTCGATCTCCAGATCGATGCCGTGCAGGACTTTCACCTGCCCGTATGATTTGCGGATATCCTTGAGAACGAGACTTGTCATGGGTTGTTCCTCCCTGCTCTATCAGGCGTAACGGGCGAAGAAAGCGCCCCATGCCGGAAGTTCTACGCTTCTGCCGTCCACACCGCTTGCAAAGCCGTGGCCTTCGAGAACCTCCCAGTTCCCTTCCGGCAGCGTCGCCTTTGCTGACGTCGCAGACAGATTGAAGAGGCACAGAACGGTTTCGTTGCCGAGCGTGCGGGTGTAGCTCAGCACATCGCCCTCCACTGGCTGGAATTCGATGCCGCCCTTCGCAAAAGCAGGATGCTTTTTGCGGAAGGAAAGGAAGCGACGGTAGTGCTCCAGCACGGACGCCTCATTGCCCTGCTGGGCGCTGACGGCGCGCCGCTTGTGTTCGGCCGGAATGGGCAGCCAGGTCTTGTCCGAGGTCGAGAAGCCTGCCTGTGCGTGGCCCGCATCCCACACCATCGGTGTGCGGCAACCGTCGCGGCCCTTGAATTCCGGCCAGAACTGGATGCCGTAGGGGTCCTGCAAATCCTCAAAAGCAATATCGGCTTCAGTAAGGCCCAGCTCTTCACCCTCATAGATGCAGACGGAGCCGCGCTGCGTCATCAACAGGGCCGAGAGCACCTTTGCGAAAGCGTCCTTGTCTTCGACATGCTCGCCCCAGCGGCTGACATGGCGCACGACATCGTGGTTGGAAAACGCCCAGCAGGCCCAGCCTTCCGGTGCAGCCCTGGCAAAATCCGCCTGCACATCGGCAACACGCTGCGGCGTGAGCGCATCCGGCGCCAGGAATTCGAAGGCGTAGCACATCTGCATCTTGTCGTCGCCGGAGGTGTATTCGCCGACGATTTCGAGTCCGCGCTGGCTGTCGCCCACTTCACCGACAGCGGCGATATCCGGAAACTCGTCCAGCACGGCGCGGAAGCGCTTCAGGAAGGCGATGTTTTCCGGGCGGTTCTTGTCGTAGAGATGTTCCTGGAAATTGTAGGGATTGACCGCAGGTGCCGTGGAAGCATTGCGGCGCTCCGGCGCCAGCGCCGGGTTGTCGCGCAATTCCAGATCATGGAAATAGAAGTTGATGGTGTCCAGACGGAAACCATCGACGCCGCGCTTCAGCCAGAAGCGGGTGATATTGAGCAGTTCTTCCTGCACTTCCGGATTATGCAGGTTGAGATCCGGCTGCGAGGTCAGGAAGTTGTGCATGTAATATTGCATGCGTGTGGGGTCCCACTGCCAGCCGGAGCCGCCGAAGATCGACAGCCAGTTGTTGGGCGGCGTGCCATCCGGCTTGCTGTCCGACCAGACATACCAGTCCGATTTCGGATTGTTGCGGCTGGCGCGGCTTTCCACGAACCACGGATGCTGGTCAGACGTGTGCGACATGACGAGGTCGATCATGACGCGGATACCGAGACGGTGCGCTTCCGCGATCAAGCCGTCGAAATCGGCAAGCGTGCCGAACATCGGATCGACATCGACATAATTCGAGACGTCGTAACCGAAATCCTTCATCGGCGAGGTGAAGAAGGGCGAAATCCAGATGGCGTCGGCACCGAGACCGGCAATATGCGCCAACCGATCGGTGATGCCCTTGAGATCGCCGATGCCGTCGCCATTGGAGTCTTGATAGGAGCGCGGGTAGATCTGATAGATCACGGCACCGCGCCACCAATCCTTGTTGGGCGTCAAAGCCGAAGTCACCGGAGCGGTCATAGTCTCATCCTGTCTGGTATGGGCGTTCATGGAATAATCAGCCTCCCTTGACGGAGCCTGAGAGCAGGCCACGCACGAGATAACGTTGAAGGGCGAAGAAGACGCCAAGCGGCACGACAATGGTGACGAAGGCCGAGGCGGTGAGAATCTCCCAGTTGCCGCCGCGCGAACCGAGCAGCGCGTTCAAGGCACCGGTCAGTACCAGCTCATCCTTCTGCGTGCCGAGGAAGACCATGGCGACGAGCAGGTCGTTCCAGGTCCACAGGAACTGGAAGATGGCGAAGGAGGCGAGCGCCGGGAAGGACAGCGGCAGGATGATCTTGACGAAGATTTCGAAGTCGCTCGCGCCATCGACACGCGCACTTTCGATAATCTCTTTCGGCAGGCCGGAAATGTAGTTGCGCAACAGGTAGATGGCGAGCGGCAGGCCGAAGGCGGTATGCGCCAGCCAGATGCCGGCATAGGTCTTGGACGGTACGCCGAAGATATTGCCGATTTCGTTGTAGAGTTTCAGGAGCGGTATCAGCGACATCTGCAACGGTACAACGATCAGGCCCACCACCATCGCAATCAGAAAATTGCGGCCGGAAAAGCTCATCCATGACAGCGCATAGGCGGCAAAGGCGGCGATGAGGATCGGGATGACGGTTGCCGGCACGGTGACTGTCAGCGAGTTGACGAAGGACTGACCGATGCCTTCCGAGGTCAGGACGGTTCGATAATTGTCGAGTGTGAAGACCGGCGGCGTCGCGACGGAAATATAGACGCGCTTGCCGCGCGAGCCCTCGAAGCTCGAGGCCTTGCTGTATTCATAGGTGCCATCGGTATTGACGAGCAGCGTTTCCCCGTCGCCGATATCTGCCGCTTCACCGGCTTTGAAGGCCGTCGGCTCCTGCACGCGAACGCCGAAGGCTGCAACCTTGCCCCCCTGTCCGCTTTCAAAAACATTACCTGATATGACGTAGCGGTTCCCGTCCTGCTTCTGCACGGCAGCGTCGGCAAGGCGAACCGCCGCGGTCTGTTCGGAACTGGAAAAGGCCGTCCACCAGCCCGACACGGTGATCTGGTCCTTGTCGCGCAGGGAACTTACGAGAATGCCGAGCGTGGGCAGCAGCCAGAGAAGCACGACGACCAGCACGCTGGCATGGACGATGAGGCGCGGCAGGCCGACGCGGCGCAGACGTTTTACGATATCCATCTCAGCGGCCCTCCATCTCGCGGTTTGCCTGGCGGATGTTCCAGATCATGATCGGGGTGACGGCCGCCATGATGATAAGCGCTATGACCGCACTTCGGCCACTGTCACCGCCGCCGCGGAACATCCAGTCGAACATGAGGTTGGCGAGAACCATGGTGTTCCACTGACCGTTAGTCATGGTCAGCACGATGTCGAAAACCTTAAGAACGAGAATGGTGATGGTTGTCCAGACGACGGCGATGGTGCCCCAGATTTGCGGGACCATGATCTTCCAGAAGATCTGCCAGCCATTGGCGCCATCGATGACGGCCGCTTCGATTGTCTCTTCCGGAATGCCGCGCAGCGCTGCAGACAGGATGACCATGGCAAAGCCGGTCTGAATCCAGATGAGGATGACCATCAGGAAAAAGTTGTTCCAGAAGGGCATGGAAATCCACACCTCCGGGCTGCCGCCGAAAAACTCGACGACGGCGTTGAGGAGGCCGATCTGCACCTGACCCTCGGCGCGATACTCGTAAATGAATTTCCAGATGACGGAGGCACCGACGAAGGAGATCGCCATCGGCATGAAGACGATGGATTTGGCGATGTTGCCCCACCAGATGCGGTCGGTCATGACGGCAATAACGAGGCCGAAGAATGTGCAGGCCGCCGGCACCACGGCCAGCCAGAGGATGTTGTTGAAGATCGATTGCCGGAAGCCGGCATCGAAAAATGCCCAGCGATAATTGGCAAGACCGACGAATTCGGCGCCGGTCCGGTCATAGAAAGAGAGGATCAGCGTGGCGATGACGGGATATACCAGATAGACGAGAAGAAGAAGAAGAGCGGGGCCGATGAACAGCCAGGGCCTGACCGCTGCGCGGCGGTTGAGGTTGCGGGATGCCTGCAACACGTCTCCCGAGCGGACGGGAAAGATTACCTGCAACAGTTTGTCGGATAGCCAATAATAGGCGGCGCAGGCAAAAACGCCGGCCACCATGACGCCGATGGCAGAAACGAGTTGTTGAGCCATGTTCCCTCCCTTGATCCTCTCCGCGCCGCGCTGATTATATGCGGTCGACGGCCGTTCCGTTGGCAAAGGCCCGGCGGCATCACCGCCGGGTCAAGCGCTGTTGAGGTTACTTCAGGCCGTCCCAGGCCTTCTGGATATCGGCAGCGACCTGATCGGCCGACTTGCCCCCGACGAAATCGATCATGCCGGTCCAGAATGCACCCGCGCCGATCTTGCCCGGCATCAGGTCGGAACCGTCAAAGCCGAAGGTGGTCGCGGAGGTGAGGATTTCACCCTGGCGCCTCATCTGCTCGTTGGCATAGGTATCGACATTCACACCCTTATACGGCGTCAGGAAGCTGGACTGTGCCATCCAGACTTCATGGGCGATCGGGGTTTTCAGGAAGTCGACGAAAGCCTTGGCGGCGGGCGCTTCCTTGGTGATGGTGACGAGCGTGCCGGCGCCCAGAACCGGCTTTCCGAGTTCAGGCTTTGCGGCATAGGTCGGCATATAGAAGAAATCCACATCCGTTCCGACCTTGGTACCATCAGGGAAGAAGGACGGCACGAAGGACGCTTGATGGTGGAGGTAGCACTTCGGCGGAATGTCGAAGAGGCCCTTCGGGCTGTCGCGGAAGTCGGTGGATGCCACAGCCGCAACGCCGCCGCTGACATATTTTTCGTTCTTGGCGAATTTGCCGAATTCATTGATTGCCGCAACCACGGCCGGGTCAGTGAACTTCACCTCGTTCGTCGTCCATTTCTGATAGACGTCGAGCGGCTGTGTGCGCAGCATCAGGTCTTCCACCCAGTCCGTTGCCGGCCAGCCGGTCGCACCGCCGGAACCGAGGCCGATGCACCAGGGTGTGCCGCCATCGCCAACGATCTGGTCCGTCAGCTTGAACAGGTCTTCCATGCTCTCGGGCACTTTATAGCCCGCTTCCTCGAAGTTCTCAGGCACGTACCAGACGAGCGACTTCACGTCGGCCTTGAAGGGAAATGCAAAGTAAGCCTTGTTGCCGTCCTTGCCCTTGTAGCTGCCGAGATCAACCCAGGACTGGCCAGCGCCGTAATTGTCCTTGACCCAGCTTGCGGTCTCATCGCCGAGCGGAACCAGAAAACCCTTGGCGGCGAGATCGGCCAGAAGACCGGGCTGTGGCAGGATGGCGATGTTGGGCGGAGAACCCGCCTGCGTGTCGATGACGATCTGCTGTTCGTAGTTTTCCGAGGAGGAATAGCGGACGTTCACGCCGGTCGCGTCGGAGAAATAGGCCAGCACCGTCTGGAACAGCGCCTCGTCCTCACCGCGCCAGGGCCCGAAAATCGTCAGCGTCTGACCTTTGAGGTCAGCATGGGCCGCCTTGAAGGCTTCGTAGCTTTTCCAGTTGAACTTGGCATCCTGACCGGGCGCGAATTTCAGATCGGCGGCAAAGGCCGAACCCGACAGCAGCACTATCGAAGCCGCCGTCGCCAAAAAGGTCTTCTGCATGTGATTTACCTCCCATCACATAAAAGGCTCAAAGCATCTCCCATAAATCAAAGCGCTTTGGCTGCCTATTCATCTCATTGTCATTAAGAAGGAGTCAAGAGGCTCTTTCGCTGGACCTGCCGCATTGTCGTATGAATAGTCATACTTACTTAGAAAGGCGGCTATCGTTTTCGATTGAGAAAATCGGCAGGGACTGGTAAAAAACTAAAGCGCTTTGGGAGTTAGAGGAGAGGCTTTTGCCATTTCCGATGCGCGCGCATGGAGGAAAAACAAACATGAACCTGAAACAGTTGTCGCAACTGCTGGGGATTTCTCAGACAACCGTCAGCAGAGCGCTCAACGGATATCCCGAGGTGAGCGCAGAGACGCGCCGCCGCGTCATGGAAGCCGCCGAAAAGACCGGATATCGCCCGAATGCCGCGGCGCAACGGTTGGCGACCGGCAAGGTCGGCTCCATCGGACTGGTCATGCCGGTTGGCGAACACCACCGCTCGGATGTGCATTTCGGCGAATTCCTGAGCGGTCTAGGCGAAGAAGCGGCTCGCAGCGGATTTCACCTCGTCATCACCCCCACGGAGCCGGAAAAGGAACGGGAAGCCCTGCGGGGGCTGGCGGCGAGCGGCAGCGTCGATGGCATCTACCTCGCCTATATGAAGAAGAACGACGCCCGCATCGCCATGATGCAATCGCTTTCCCTGCCCTTCCTCGTCCATGGCCGCTCCATCGGCGTGGAAGAGGATTATCCCTTTCTCGACGTCGACAATGAGGCCGCATTTCGCGATGCGACCCAGCTGCTGCTTCAGCTTGGCCACAAGCGGATCGGGCTTCTGAACGGGCCGGAGGGCTACGACTTCACCTTCCGCCGCTGTCTCGGGGTGGAAAAGGCGCTGACGGCAAATGGGCTGACATTGCGCCCGGAAAACACAAGACACAGCAGCATGACCGACGAGGAGGGTTATCTCGGCATGGAAGCGCTGTTGTCACAGCCGGAAAGACCAACCGCCATCGTGTGCGCCAGTACCGCATTGGCACTCGGCGTGATCCGCTCGCTCAACCAGCGCGGCCTGAAACCGGGCAAGGATATTTCGCTGATCGCACATGACGATGTGTTGCCGCTGTTGAAGCCCGACAATTTTTCGGTGCCTCTCACCACCACCCGCTCATCCTTGCGGGCGGCGGGGGTGCGTGTCGGGCAGCGCCTGATCAACCGGATCAAGCTCAACCAGACCGAACCTCATCAGGAACTCTGGAAGGCGGAACTTGTCGTCCGCGCCTCCACAGGACCGGCTCCGAAAGAGTAACTACCGATTTCAGAACTTCGGTGCGGTCTTTCCAAGCGCGCGATAGGCGGCGATGACGGTGTTGGCCATCAGCATGGCGATCGTCATCGGGCCTACGCCGCCCGGAACGGGGGTGATGGCAGCAGCGACAGCGCTTGCCTCATCATAGGCGACGTCACCGACCAGCTTCGATTTGCCTTCACCCTTTTCCGGAGCGGGAACGCGGTTGATGCCGACATCGATGACGGTAGCGCCGGGCTTTACCCAATCGCCCTTCACCATTGCCGCGCGACCCACCGCCGCCACGAGAATATCGGCCGTCTTGCAGACGGTGGCGAGATCCTTGGTGCGCGAATGCGCCATCGTCACCGTGGCGTTGGCGTTCAGCAGAAGCTGGCCCATCGGCTTGCCGAAGAGGTTGGAGCGGCCGATGACCACGGCGTTCAGGCCGGAAAGATCTTCGCCGTGAATGCTGCGCACCAGAAGCATGGCGCCGGCTGGCGTGCAGGAGATGAGGCCGGTTGCGAGATCGCCGGTCGCCAGCTTGCCGGCGTTCAGCACGCTCAGGCCATCCACATCCTTCTCGGGCAGGATCGACTGGATGATCTCATCGGAATTGAAGTGTTTCGGCAAAGGAAGCTGTACCAGAATGCCGTGGATGGAGGCATCGGCGTTCAGTTCGCCGACCAACTTCAGAAGCTGATCTTGAGTTGTTTCTTCCGGCAGCGTGTGCTGAACGGAATTGAAGCCGCATTGCTTGGCTGTCTTGCTTTTGGAATTCACGTAAGCGTGGCTGGCCGGATCGTTGCCGACGATGACAACCGCGAGACCGGGCTTCACACCCTGTTCCGCCTCAAGCGTTTCTGCCGATTTGCGGACCGCCTCCGTTACCGAAGCCGCCTTTGCCTTTCCGTCAATCACAACTGCCATGCGTCCTGCTCCTGCTGGATTACGTTGGCCCCGTATGGTGCCGACTTTGCAGGAATGCAAGCAAAAATGCAGCTTCGTCAGGCAGTTTTGCGATAGTCGTCGCGATGCTCGGCGTAATCGGCGAGGCGCTCCCTCAAGAGCGCCAACTCGCGTCTCAATTCCGCCAATTCCTCGGCTTCGGCCTGCTCGTGATCGAAATGCCCGGCAAGGGCTTCACTGAGCAAGGGCGGCAGCTCCGGTGTCGTCTGGGGGGTATTCCTGACGGTGCGGTTGCCCATCAGAACCTGCCGCACACGCTCGTCCAGCGGAATGTCATCGGTATCGAATCCGCTATCGTTCGCCGCCCCGGCGTAATAGTCCGTGAACTCAGCCTCCGGCTCGAATTCGCTATCCGCGGCCAGTTCGTCCAGATCATGGAACACATCCGGCTCGATCGGCTCGAACTCGGGAAACTGCCCCGATTGCTCAGGCGCTTCTTCGGAGGGCCGAACGTGCGCATCATCGAAGACGAGTGCCTCCTCCTCGTCATGGCGACGGTAGCTCAGGAGATACAGGCTGCCCAACAGGCCGATCAACGCGCCACCGCCTGCCAGCATCGCGGCTTGTGTCAGGTCGCGCGACAATTCACCCGGTCCGGCCTTCCTGGTGAGGCGGGTCTCAACGGCGGTTGTGGTGGATGCGGACATGTCCCGACGCTCGCTCGCCTCAAGATAGGCATTTCGCGCCGTTTCCAGTTCACCCTGCAATCTGGAGAATTCACCGGGCGTGACACCAAGGCTGTTCAGGCGGTCGAGATGTTTCGTTCGTTCGGCGTTCGCGATTGCAACTTCCTGTGCGACGCGCTTCTCATCAGCGCGCAAGCCATCGACCAGCTGACGCAATGCCGGAGCGACAAGCGCCTGCACGGCATCCACGGCGTTTTGGGCGGCGATGCGGCGGGGATGTTTCGGGCCGTAATCGACCGAGACGCCTGAAAGCGCCATGCTGGCACTTGCATGTCTTTGCCTGATGTCCTCAAGCACAGCGAAAGCAGCGCCTGACGGCAGGGGCTTTGACAATACGTCATTCGGCTTGAGGCCGGTGGCCACCGCCAGATCCGTCTGAAGCGACTGCTGCTGCTGGGTCGTCCCCGCAAGGCTGTCATTGAGGTCGCGCAATTGCTGCTCGAGTTGCTGCACTTCCGACAGAACGGTCTCGCCGTGGCGCATCTGGAAACCGTTCAAGGCGGCTTCCGCCTCGTCCAACCGGGTGCGCGCCCGCTCCGTCTCGCGCATGGCGGGCGTCATGGTGCCGGCCTTGCCATCCGCCATGACACGGATCGAAAGATAATCCGTAAGCCGCATCGCGGTTTCCGGCGTTGCTGCCTTCGAGGTTACGATCAGCGTGTTTTCATCCGGCGTCAGTTCCAGCCGGATCGCCTCGCCCACAGCACCGTTCAATGCTTCGCGCGGGGAAAGCGAACGGGCATCCGCCCCGGTCAAAAGGTCGAAAAGCAGGCCAAGTTCGCCCTGATTGCGAACGCCGACCATGTCGGCGGGCTTCAATTTGAGGTCGCCCGTTATACGGTCCAGACCGGAAGGAGAAAGCAGGGTGCGGCGGGCCATGGCAAGAATGCGTGCCGCATCGGGAGCGTCGTAGCCGGTCTGGGTAACCTCGACACGCGCCTGCGAAACATATCCGCGAAAACCGGAATCGATGAGCAGCAGCGGAAGTGCAGCCCCCACAACGGTGGCGGCGGCTACGCAACCGGCTGTCAGAAGCCGCAGACAATGTTTGCGAAATTGCGACGCAGGCGCGGCAACACCATCCTCATCAGGGCGCGTCGCCATCATATCGGGACTGTGATCAACCATCTGAAGCCGTCTGCCACGCTCGGCGCCGCCCGCAACAGGCGGCTTTCAAAACCTTACGGGAGGTTAAAGGATCGTGGCAAACAAATGGTTAACGCGGGCCTTGCGGACCCGGCTCAGCCCTTGCCGAGCGCGATGTGCCAGGGCTCGGCGCAAAGGCTGTAAAGCCAACTCATATGCAGCTTGCGAAAGATTTCGGGCATGCCGGCCACTTCGGAAGCCAGCACCTTGAACAGGGGACCGACCGCGATGGCGAGACGCGCATCATCGCGATTGATGCTGCGATGCAGCCATTTCTCCTGGTTTTCCGCAAGCATGCCCGCCAGCACGACATCGACCTTCACGCCCGAAGTATCCCGGTTCAGCATCACGAAATCATGCCAGGGCGCATGTGCGCGCAGCTTGGCGAGGACCTCTCCGACCTGTGCTGCATCATCCCCCGCAACGCCGATACGTTTCGGCACCGCCATATAGGTCAGAAGTGCCATGACGAAGGCAACGCCATCGATGGTCTCGGGCAGAGGCTTGCCGTGTTCGGCCCGTGCGGCGGCATTCATACCCCTGCCCTGCGGCAGAAGCAGACAGCTTTCCAGAATCTGCCTGTAAGCAATGTCCTTGAGGGACAGCCTGGCATTCTGGATGGTGAGAAACGAGAGCATCGTGTGGCCGTCACAAGCCGAAGCCTGGCCGCTGACCATTTCCAGCGCCCCGTTCCAGTCCAGATCACAGACGCGCAGTCCGTGAATATTCCGTTGCGATCCCGTCCGCGCAAAATCTGCCGCGAAATTCATGCCAGCCCCCGAATGCCAAATCCACCGCTGCCAATCCGGCGCATGGTTTGCGGGACGGCAGCTCATGGGTCTGTTTATACAGGTGCTGGTTGAATTTACCCTGAAGGCAACCGATCGAATATTCCGGAAAATAGAAAGGGGCGATTAACCAGACCGGTGGCCTGCACCTCGCCCCGCACCGTCAGTGGCTTGGGGCCGCTTCTTTTCCGGTGTCGACTTTCTCGCCTTCGACAAGCTTGACCGAACGGGGCGAGCCGTTGCCCTTTTGCTCGCGAATATCGGCCTTCGACAGATAATCGAGCTGCTCGATCAGGACGTCCCCGACCACCTCGTCGCCGAGTTTCTTGTTCAGCCCCTCGCGGATGCGCTGCTTGAAGACATCAGGATCGAAGGTGGAGATATTGGCGATGTTGACCATGGAAGAACCCGCAAGGAGCGTGAAGAGTTCGTCGGTCATCAATTGCGTTGCGGGCAGTTCGATCTTCGCCATCTTGTCCTTGTCGACACGCAAGGAAATGCGGCTCAGGAAATAACCGTTCACGCCACCGTCATTGATGACGGGGATGGTGATGCTTTCGCCTTTGACTAGTTGCAGACTGGCCTTTTTCGCCCCCGCCTCATCTCCCGACGAGGGGGCCGTCGCCATCTGGACGGAGAAATACACCGCGCCGAGCGTGACGGCGCAAACCCAGACGCCGGTGAGAAGAAGCTTCAACATCAGGAGGCTGCGCCGTACATGAACTGTTCCTGGGAATAGGTGCCGTCCGTATCGGCTTCCTGGATCGCGGTCTTGAGCAAATCCGCAACAGCGCGAACCGCATTCAGATGCGCCTCGACGCGGCTGGCATTGGTCGCGAGCTTGGACTTGATGCCCTGCACCTGATCGAGATGTCCGGCCGCGATTTCCTCGTGGGGCGTATCGCGGAACAACATCGTCAACTCATAGAGGCAACGGCTTTTATGGGCATTGGAGACTTTGAAATCGAACTGGGGGTCCTTACCGATATTGTCATTCTCATTGTCGATGATCATTTCAAGACGGCCGAGAACGGATTTGATGCGGTGGTCGTTCGACATAAGGTCCATGCTTGTCTCCTCGTTATGATTTATCATGCTCAAGCCTCGTCCGTTTTATCATTGGAAACGCCGAGGACCTGCCTTTCGAACTCCGCCACCATCCGAATTGCAGCATTATGGTCTTTGTCATTCATGGATACGTCGGTAATGCCTTTGCTCTCGGCTTTCCGCAACGCATCCTTGTAGGCCTGTTCTGCAATGCCAACGCCGCCATTTCTGGAGATCGTGTCGGCAAACTGTTCCGCCATCATGCTTTTCCAGATCTCGCCGGCGTTGCCCTTGCCGTAGACTTCCTCGCTGTCTTTCGGCAGCATGTTGGCAACGAAGGTCTGAAGCACGGAAGCTTCATACTTGCGATATGTTTCCGGAACTTCGGTACGGGCAGAGCGGATGTTGGTATTGCCGAGACCTGCCTTCGAAGTGGCGCTGTCAAGCATATCAATGGCAGCGCCAAAGCCCTTGCCCGAATCGGCAAGGCTCGTCGCAGCGAAAGCCGCCTTGTTCGCCTTCAATTTTTCCTGGGCTACCTGCACTTCCTGAGGGTCCGCAGCGCGAACCACATCCATCACCAGATCGCTTATAACCGATATCGCCACGTCCAGAACTCCCGAGCTGACGAACGGGCGGCATTAAAACCGGGGCGTTCGCTCAATCAAGAAACACCGCTGAATACGTCTCTCTGGACGCCCAACGATGCAACAACGGGACAGACTATGGATCGCCAACCTTGCTGGAGGCTGGTGTCCGGGATGCGTTCGTGATTTCTAACAGATCGTAGATTGCATTGTCGTCGGCCTCACGATCCTCGAGATCGCGCGCGAGGTGCATCCTGTCCTCCAGCCGGTCGGCCTTGGTCTTTTCCTTCAGCACCTTGTTTTCCTGCAATTGCTGCACGCCGGAGAGCTGGCGATCCTTGACGACAAGGCGGCCGTATCGATCCGAATAGTGCCTGGAGAACGTCTGGTGGACCGGCTCCATGGAACTCATCGCTTCAAGCACGTTCTCCATGGATTGCGCCACTTCGGCACGCACGCGGGTGGTGTCGGCCAGTTCCACCTCGGCCATTTTCTCCATGTGGCGCTGGACCGTTACCAGGCGCTTGAGTTTGGCCGAACGCTTGTCCGAAGCCATGGCGTTTTCTCCAGATCAGAAGCCGATGAAGACCGGGCCGAAACCATCCACGAATTGCCGGATGAGGGCCGCGATCGACAGGTAAAGCATGAAAATACCGCCCGCGAGAACGAAAGGCGTCGATATGAAGTAGACCGGTATCTGCGGCGCCAGCTTGTTGATGAGGCCGACCGCAACGTTGAACATCAGACCGTAAATTACAAAGGGGCTGGCAAGCCGCAGCATGATGGAAAAGGAGGCGCGCAGCGTATCTGTCAGGGTTATCAGCATCTTCTGGCCGCTGATGAGCGCGCCGACCGGTGTCGTGGCGTAGGAATCGACCAGCGCCCGCAGGACGATATGGTGGAAATCCAGGATGAACAGCACCATGAGCCCACCGAAGGTGATGAAGTTCGATATCTGGTTTTCCTGCACGTCTTCAACGGCATCCGCTCCGCCGGGAGCGCTAAGCCCGATGGATGCGCCGATGAGCGCGCCCGTGAACTGGAAGCCGAGCGTATAAAACCGCGCGATCAGCCCGTACATCGCGCCAATGACGATCTCGGTGAAGATGAGGCCGACAACGGTGCCCTGGCTTGCGCCGGAGACTTTCGGATAGATCGTATCCCACAGTACCGGCAGAAGCGCCATGGACACCGCAACGCACAGGAGAATGCGTATCTGCGGCGAGATGCGCGAGCTGGAAAAGCCCGGCATGGTCATGAAGCAGGCGCCGATACGGCAAATTGCAAGGAACAATGCGATAATTGTCCCTTGCGGGTCGGTTATCATGAAATGGCGCCCAGAATCTTGATCTCCAGCCCCTTGGCCAGTTCCACATGCGAGAGAACCGGCAGGGTCGCAAAGAGTCGTTCGATGATCATGCGCACATAGGACCGTGTTTCCGGCGAGGTGACAAGGACAAAGGGTAGTCCGCGATCCATGAATTCACGGATAACTTTCGATGCCTGCTCGGAAAATTCCTCGAGATGGCGGGGATCGATATCGAATTCGACGATTTCGCCCTTTTGATCGCGCTTGAGCGCCTGATGGAAGACCATGTCCCATTTGTTGCCGAGGCGAAGCACACGCAATACGCCATTGTCGGCCAGATCGCCGCAGAGCTGCTGCGACATGCGCACCCGTACATGTTCGACGATCTGCTCGGTCTTGCGCACATGCGGTGCAAGTTCGGCGACCGCTTCCAGAATGAGATGCAGGTTGCGGATCGACACACGTTCGGCGAGCAGCAGTTTCAGCACCGCCTGCAGGCCGGAATAGGACATGTGCGACGAGCAGATTTCGTCGGCAAGCTTCTTGTATTCCGGGTCCAGCCTGTCGATGAGGATCTTGACGTCCTTGTAGGACAGCAATTGCGGCAGATTGTTGCGAATGACTTCGCTCAGATGCGTCAGCACCACAGAGACATTGTCGATCGGGTGGAAACCTTCGCGCTTCAAATCCTCGGTGAATGTCTCGAGAATGGAAACGGCCGGCATGCCGAAGGCGGGTTCGCGGATTTCGTCGCCCGGAATGCTCGGCTTGCGCCCTGCCCCCGTCACGACAAGAACATCGCCGACACGCAGATTGCTCGACGCGATCGTCGTGCCATGGACACGGATCTGGTAGGCCTTTTCCGGGATCATGATGTCGTCGGAGACCTTGATCTCCGGCACGACGAAGCCGTATTGGGTCGCGAACTTCTTGCGCATCTTGCCGACACGGAAAGCCAGTTCCTGATGCGCGCCGAGGAGGCGGGTCGAAACCTGCTTGCCGAGGGCAAGTTCGATTTCAGACGTCTTGAGGACCTGCTTGACGGAGTCCTTTTCCGCCTCGTTGGTCTGGAGAACCTTGTCCTCCTCTTCCTGACGGCGCTGCGCGCTTTCCGCCTCGACCTGGCGCGGAATATACCAGCTGCCGAAGGCCATGATGCCGCCCAAAAGCGTGAAGGGCAGGAAAGGCAATCCCGGCATGACGGCAAGAAGCCCCATCAGCATGGCTGCGACCATCAAGGCACGCGGATATCCGCTCAGCTGATTGATGACAGCCTGATCCGTCGATCCCGAGGTGCCGCCGCGCGACACCAAAAGGCCAGCCGCCAGCGACACAATAAGGGCCGGGATCTGCGAAACGATACCGTCGCCGACCGAAAGCTTCACGAAAACATCGGCAGCCTCGCCGATCGGCATGCCATGGCGGAAGTAACCGATGATGATGCCGCCGAAAATATTGATCGCGGTGATTATCAGGCCGGCGATCGCATCGCCGCGCACGAATTTGGAAGCACCGTCCATCGAACCGAAGAACGAGCTTTCCTCCTCCAGCTCGCGGCGACGGCGTTGCGCTTCCTTTTCATCGATGATGCCGGCGGACAAATCCGCATCGATCGACATCTGCTTGCCGGGAATGGCATCCAGCGTGAAGCGCGCGCCGACTTCAGCGATACGGGTGGCACCCTTGGTGATAACGATGAAGTTGACGGTGATCAGGATCAGAAAGACGATCAGACCGATCACGAAGTCGCCGGACATGACGAGGCTGGAGAAGCCCGCAATCACGCCGCCCGCCGCCGTCGGCCCCTCGTTGCCGTGCGAAAGGATGACACGCGTCGTCGCAATGTTCAGCGACAGGCGAATCATGGTCGCGATCAGCAGCACGGTTGGAAAAGACGAGAAATCCAGCGGACGCTGGATCCAGAGCGCCACCATGAGGATGAGGACCGAAAGTGCTATGGAAAAGGCCAGCCCGACATCCACCAGAACGACCGGAATGGGCAGGAACAGCACGCAGAGGATCGATACGATGCCCAATGCGAAACCGACATCCCGCATGCTCGGGCTTACCTTGGCCAAGGAAATGACTGGTGGTTGCGCCATAAAATCGTCCTGTCTCTTCATGAGAAGGGCGACGGAAAAGCCGCCGCACGGTTCCGCGGCACCGGTTTTCTAAAATCGCTCACGCAATTCAGCCCGATGCTTCAGCCTATCCCTAGTCGCTGAAGCTTGCGCGAGGATGGCATCCAGACGGGACGGGCGTCAGAAGCCCGACTGAACCCGAGAAAAGACGAGATTGGAAAAAAGGGCGATCTGCGCGCCCACGAACGGGGCGGCAACGCCGAGAACGATCATGATCGTTACAATTTTGGGGACGAAGGTCAGCGTCATTTCCTGAACCTGGGTCAGGGCCTGGATGAAGGCGATGGCGACACCGACGATCATGGCCGCGAGAACGGCGGGACCGGCCGCGACGAGAACCGTCCAGACTGCCGCCTGCATGATATCGAGCGCATCGGCCTCGTTCATCGTCGCATCCTTTATTCCGGAAAGGCGGCGTCATGCCGCCTCGTCAATGTCAGGAACCTGCAGGCACATCCGAATCGGTGCCGCTATCAGGTGTAGTCGCGATCGGACCGTTCGAGAAGGTCACACCGGCCTGCAGCAGCACTTTGTCACCAGCTTCTGTGATGGCGACGACGCCGTCCGAATAAACTTCGACTTCCTTCACCACGCCGGTGACCTTGTCGTCGGCGCTCTTGACCGTCTTGCCAACCAGGTCGGAAGCGCGCGTCAGGGCTTCGGCCTGCAGCATGCTCTTCAGATGGGTGTTGGTCTTGATCGTCTGCTCGACCTGCGAGAAGCTCGCCAGCTGCGACATCTGCTGGCCGGCATCCATCGGGCTGGTCGGATCCTGGTTTTTCATCTGGGCGATGAGAAGCTTCAGGAAGCTATCGTAGTTAAGCGACGCCGCGCTTTTGTCGTTGCTGCTCGCCCCGGCATTTGCCCAGGGGTTAGAGGCTGCCGACGTGACTGCATCTACCGCCATGGTGCGATCTCCTTGCGAATCTGTTCGATCGTTGCGGGGGTCATTTCCTGATTGTTGAGGATCTTTTCCTCGGTCGGGTACAGGCCACGAATGGCCTTCAGCGCTTCGAAAGCCTTACCCGAGGCAACCAGACCGTCGATACGCTTGAGTTCGGCCAGAATCTCATCATGCTGGAAGCAATTCAGCAGCATGCTCACGGATTTGCGGAACAAGTTCGTCGACTGTTCGCGTCCTTCCGGATTGATGAGGATCATCTGGGCGATGAAATAAAGCTGTCTGAGCGGCGTCGTCGCCTGCTCCGGCTGCAGGACGTGGTTTTCAAGCAGGAACGTGACATCGTTCAGGAATTCGAGGGCCACCTTGCGATCCACCCGCAAAACCGCGCCGTTGATGAAAATCTTTTCGCCCGATTTCAGCGAGATTCGAAGTGTACTTTTCATTTCAGTCCATCCCTGATGATGGTTGTCACGTCAATTATACCCTGGAAATTCGTCGACTGACGTTTCCGGATCAGTTCGCACTCTTTCAAAATCCAGATCGCGATCGAAATCAGATTTGCCCTGAGTTCCATGGCCAGCTGGTTTTCGGGCTGCTTGAGGTCCTCAATGAAGCGGATCCAGACCCGTCGAGTGTAAAAAAGCGCTTCGATCGTGTGGCGCTGGGAAGAGGAATCCTTTGCCTCCACCAGTAGATCGATCGATTTTGTCAACGCCTGCCGCTCGCGATCTTTCGCGTCTGCGACACCATCCTCCATGATTTCGGCGTAGGAAAACTGGTACATTCATGTATCCTTTATCTGCCGCCACCCCTGTTCATCAGAGGTAGTTTACCAGACTCATTTTTTGCAGACGCGACGTAAGGCTGTAGGCAATTTCAATCTGCTGCTGGAGCAGATCCAGGCGTGTCTTCACCTCGTAGGTATCGATCCCCTCGATATCCAGCAGATGAGTCTCGATGATCTTTTTCTGGGCGGCGAGCGAGTCGTTCGCTTTCGAAACACGGCTTTCGGAAAGGCCGAGCTGGCTCTGCTGCTGGTTCAAACCACTAATGACCGTGCCTATATTGGTCACCGACCTGGTCGCCACCAGTTCGCGAACATCGCTTGGGACCTTGTCATCAAGGAACGTCATCGCCGTCATTGCTGTCATCGCGAAATAACGCATGCCCTGCGAGTTGCTGTTGGTCGATGTCTCGACCACCTCGTTCTGGCTGATGCGGCTCGTCATGTTCGTGTCGCTCGCCTTCGACCCATAGGTCGTCCAGAAATCGTAATTCTGGCCGGCCGTCAGATCGCTGTGCGGTGGGTTCGTAACGGGCGTAGTACCGTTGAACACGCCTTCGATACGGGTCATGAACGCCGCGGCCTGAGCCTTGGACAGATTAGCAACATTGCCGACCGCAGGTGTCTGTGCCGCCATGAATGCGTTCAGCTCAACCTCATAGGCTGCCTTCAGCGTCGATCCTTCGGCAAAGTAGTCGTCGATAGGCTTCACATCCGTATTGATGCCGGAAAACAGAAATTCGCCACTGACTGCCGTATTGGCAAAACCGGTGAAGGTGTTAAACGCATTCGAAATGGTTTTGGCGACCGTTGCCAGCGTTGGTGCTTCGCTGCTGGTATTCGGAACAAGAACCTTCTGAATTTCCTGGGCGGCCTTTGCCATGCCATCCAGTGCCGCCTGAGAGGATTTGAGGCGCTGCGTGGCGATGGAATTGACGCTGACGAGCGAAGAGAGACGATCGACATCGCGATTAAGGTCAAGACTGCGGGCCGTGTTGGCACCCAGCGTCACGCCCAAGTCCGCATGTTTGCCCGTGGTCAGCTCGGTATTGAGGTTCGTCATCTCAAGCTGGGCCTTGAGGATGGTGCTGCGCATGCTGTTCTGCATCGCCAGCGATGAAATGAAGGACGTTTTCATCTATTACCTCACCATATCCATCAGCGACTTGAGCATGTCGTCGATGGTGGTCACCAGCTTCGTGGCGGCCTTGTAGGATTGCTCGATATCCATGAGCAGCGAAAGCTCCTCATCCAGGCTGACGGCAGTGTTGTTCGAATAGGAGGTGGCGGAGCGCTCATAAAGCGCGCTTTTCGCTTCGTTTGCCGAAGTTGCGCCGGATCGTTCCTGTTCGAGCCACCCCACCGAGTTGGTGCCGTATTTCAGGATGCTTGTATTCGTATCGATACGTGTCGACGCGGCAAAATTCATGGGCGCGTCAAAAGCAGTGACATAGCTGTCGATCAGTGCGGAAAACCCGGTTCCGCCCGAAGTTGTGCTGTTGATTACATAAGCGGTACCGTTGATACCGCCGTCGCGCAACAATTCCGGGTTTCCACCTTTGGAAATAATTAACGCAGGGTTGACGGTAATGCTCGCAGCGAGCCCGGGAGAGACAACACCGCTTGCCGGAATGGTTGTGGCCGCAGGCGAGCCGTAGGTGAAGAGGCCTGGCATCTTCGGCAGCGTGCTGGTCGGGCTGGCCGGCTTTTCCGCAAACATGGTGATGAGGCCGCGCGCAATTTCGTCGAGCTGGCTCTGCATGGTTGGCGCCAGGTCGTCACGAACCTGCATCAGACCCTGAAGCGAACCTTCCGCTGTCGTGTTGCTGCCGCTGCTCGCCTTGATCGCGACGCCATCGACGTAGATCGCGTTCCCCGTGACCGTCGCGTCGTAGCCCGGCTGCGCCTTGAAAGTAACCTTGCGCGGCACGACTTCGAACAGGGTCGCGCCATCCGCCGTGTAGAGCGCCACGTCGTTGTTTTCACGATTGACGACGTTGATCCCGATGATGGACGAAATGTCCTTCAGCAGCGTCTCGCGCTGGTCGAGAGCATCACTTGGATTGCCGCCGATCGCGGTCTGCGCCTTGACCTCGTTATTGGCTTCCTCGAATTTCGCGAGCAGGCCGTTCAGCTTGTCGACCTGAAGGGACATTTCCTTGTCGGCACGCAAGCGCATCGCCTGCAACTCGGACGAAGCCTTGTTCAGGGAATTGGCGACGTCCACGGCGGATGTAACCGCCGTCGCCGCAAGCGCGGAATCGCTCGGCTTTGAGGCGTAACCGTCAAGGCTCTTCAGCAGTTCCTTCATATAGGTGGCAGGCGAACTCTCGTAATCGTTGCCGCCAAAAAGGCTTTTCATCTCCTCGAGCCCGGTCAGAACGGTTTTCTGGCCGGAAGCGAGGGATGCACTGGAGATCGTCTGCCTCAGGAGGCTCTCATTCTGGGCACGGCCGTTGGCGACAATACTTGCACCGGACATGGTCGTGCCGAGAATGGCGGTTCGCTTGACGTAGTTCGCATTACCGACATTGGCAATGTTTTTCGAAGTAACGTCCGTCTGCTTACCTGTATTGTTGAAGATCGACTGCGCAGTATTCATTGCTGACGTGAGCGACATTCATTTGTCCTCGTGAGAATTACTATCTCTTCAGATTGATCAGGACATCCATCAAATCCGACCCGGTCTGGAAGACTTTCGAATTCGCAGTGTAGATACGCTGGGATTCAATCATGTCGGTGAGTTCGCTGGCGATATCGACGTTCGAGCCCTCAAGCGCACCCTTCTGGATGTAACCGAAGCTGCCAGTCTGCGCGAAGCCGATGGTGACGACACCCGACTCGTTGCTGGGCAGATAAACGTTGCCGTTCTGCGGGCTGAGATTGTCGACGCTCGGCACCGTTGCCAGCGCCAGCTGGTAGATGTTGCGGCGGCCACCATCCTGATAGACTGCAGTCACCACGCCGTCCTTGCCGATTTCGACATCCTTGATCTGGCTCGGACCATTGCCGTTCAGGATCGCGGTGCCGGGCGTGAACTTCGATGAGAACTGCGACATATCAGACAGGTCGATATTGATCGACTGTGCAACGCCGCTGTTGCTATCGTTGATGGTGATCGATTTGGGAGACGCAGTCGTAAGCTTGTTGGTGGCCGGGTCGAATGTCAGCGACACAGTTCCCTGGACCAGCGTAGCAGGTGCTGTTGCCGTGTATGGGAAACCACCATTCGTGGACTGGTCCTGACGATAAACCGCCACTTCCCAGGTGTTTGCAGCGGTCTTGGTATAGTAGAAATCGTAGAGTACCTTTGCACCGCCGCTATCGAACGCCGTCAGCGAGGTCTTGGCACCGATTGTCGAAGTAGCGACGTTGTTACTCGGACGCGAACCCGCAGCAACCGGATCTTCATCGCGGTTCAGGTTGGCCGGGAAGCTACCCTGTGTGGACGCCGATGCAGTCAGGCCGAAGTTGTTGACATTGATAGCCTCGAGACCGGTAAAACCGTTGACGACGGCAGCTGGCGGGTTGGATCCATAAGGGTAGCCCATCAGCTGGAAGCCAGCAGAGTTTTCCAGATACCCTTCCGCATTCTTCACGAAAGAGCCGGCTCTTGTGAGGTAAGGCGTGCCTGCTCCATCCTGAACCACGAAGAAGCCGTTGCCCTGAATGGCAAGATCGGTGCTCGACGTCGTGTAGGACAGGTTGCCCTGCTCCGAAATGCTGTAGCGAACGTTGGACTGCACGCCGCCGGAGGCATAGCTGCCCGACGAGGAGGGCAGAACGAGCGAAGAGAACGACGTCGATGCGCGCTTGTAGCCGGTGGTGCTTGCGTTGGCGATGTTGTCGCCAACGGTTCCCAGCTTGTTAGCCTGTGCATTCATGCCGGACACACCGGTTCGCATAGTGCCGAAAATACTCATTCAAAAACCCTCGTGGTCATCTTCAGGGAGAAGGTAAAGCGTTTGGCTTGCGTGAAGCTGTCTGAAATACCGCGTTTGAAAAAGACCACGCGGATGAATGAATATTATTGCCAATCAATGCTGTAACCGAGGAAACGCTTGGAATCGACCGGATCGTAGCCGAGTTTCTTGCGTAGCTTTTTGCGAAGCTTGCTGATGTGGCTTTCCACGACGTTCTCTTCGACGTCATCATCGAAGATGCCGTAGATGGCATTGAAAATCTGCGCCTTGGAAACGCGACGTCCGCGATTGGCAATCAAATATTCAAGGATGCGGCGCTCGCGCCGCGGCAAGGCGAAGACCTCGCCACCAACTTCGGGATCACGACCGTCGGAGAAAACCCGGATCGGTCCCGCATCGGTGAAATTCGAGATGACCTGCAGGCGACGACGGATCGCCGCCGCACGCGCAAGGATTTCACGGGGGTGAACCGGCTTGCGCACGACATCGTCGACGCCGCTGTCGAACAGCGCCAGCGTCGATTCCAGCGAGGGCTGGTCGCTGACCGCGATCACCGGTGCCGTCGTGCGATCCCTGATCGCCTTTGGCAAGGAGAAGCTCCGGTCGCCCTGACCGATCAGGAATGCCTCTACGGCCGCCAGATCGCTGTCCGCTGCCGTCGAGACCCATTCCCCGAATTCGACCGGATCGAAACCGGTCGAGGGGATGCCCTCACGCCCAAATAGAGAAGTATAGCCGTCTTTAACGAGCTCGCGCTCATCAACCACTACGATCATTCGTCCGCCTCCGAATCAGTGTGGTGTTTTCCAATGCGGCATTGGTACGAATCGGGAGATTCAGCGACAACTGTAGGAAATCATCGATAGATATTAATAATTGATTAACTATTTTGTGCCGATTTGATCTATATATAGTGGTTGTTAACCATATACGGTACAAAATTTTTGTGTAAAAATTTCAAAAATCCGAAAAAATCGCTTGCGACGCCTTTTTTAGGGCTTTCTCTCGCCACATTTCAAATTGCGAGTCCTTGACCGCACCAAAACAATCTATGGTTGTTATCCGTCGCAGAAATTTTTCGCGTTGACGGTCCATTTTCCGTACCCCGTCGCCACCAGATTGGCGATCACCCGGCAGACATATTTCTTTTGAGCTGGGTCGTTGTTGGGGCCGGCATGATAGCGGGCGACCGCCATAGTCCAGGTTTCGTGCCTGTTGTGGAGATTGCGCAGGAACATGGCGGCATATTCGACATTGCGGCGCGGATCGAACATTTCACGCGCGGATGTGAAGTTTTCGCCATGGAAATAGTGGTTTATCTGCATGCATCCGAGGTCGATCAGCTTGGCGCCGTTGCGCTTCGCCGTCTCGAAAGTGGTCAATGCCTCTTCGGTGGAAGAGGCAAATACCGGTTTTCCCTCAATATTCATGGCGTTGGGGTCAAGCCGACCCTTGCGACCGGTCTCGGTCAGGCCGACAGAATAGAGAATTCCCTCCGGCACACCGTATTTGCGGGCGGCGGACTGAATTTCCCTTTCACAGACACCTGACGTTGCCGAAGCGGAGGCGTTTTCAGAGGTAAACGCCGTTGTCAGCAGAAGTGCGGGCAGAGCCAAGAGCGCTATCCATGCCTTCATTATGCACCCCCAAATTATCACCATTGCCCTGCCGTCCGCCGCGTGCGCCGGACTCGTCACGGTTGCGCCCTGCGGCGGCCTGTTGGCCCTGCTGCTGCGCCTGCTGATTTTGCTGATTGTTGGCTTGTGTGCCCGTTTGGTCACTCTTGTCAGAAGAAGCAATGCTGATCGTGATGTTATCGACCGTCAGACCCTGCGCCTTGAGGCCCTCAAGGATGCTGTTGCTGTCCTGCTGAAGCTTTTTGTAGGCGGCCACGTTCTCCACCGTCATGTGAACGGCAAGCTCATCGCCGGCAAGACGCAACGACATCGTCACCGATCCCAGCTCGATCGGAGTCATGTGCAGCTTCAGCGTATGGACGACTTTGCCGGTGCTGCTCTGGGCCGCCTCATTGGACAGCGACGACCCGGGCTGCATGGCGCTAACCCATTCAGAATCATTGGCGATGAGGCCGGTCAGAGCCGAGGCGTTGGATGAAGGTGCCAGACCAATGAACCGCCGCGAATCGAGAACGGTAATCGTCTCGGTCGCCTTGCCACTGCTTTCCCGGGCATCGAACTCGACGCGGCCATCGCGCTGAACCGTACTCATATCGAGAGCGCGGGCCGTGCCGGAACGAGGAGATGCGAAGCGGAATGCCGAGGCGTCGCCTTCAGTGCCCGACCCGGATCCGGCTTCGTTTCCGGCAAGCTCGGTCCGTGCGTGCATGTCCTTCGCCAGAGGCTCAGCCTTACCCCTGACCGTTTCGACCTTTTCGGATTTGACATCGGCCTTGCCGGCAATCGCCTGCGCAATTTCCTCAAGGGGCGTCTTGGCTGTCACGATATCGCCGACATTGGCCGTGAGCGTCTGCAACTCTGCCAGCTTCGGATCGATTGCATCCGCCGCCGTCTGGCTCTCCTTGTCGGCGTCCTTGACCTTCTTGCCAGGTTTGCCGTTTTCAGGCGATGTGTGCGCCGTCTTAATCGCATTCTGAAGCTCCGCCAAAGCCTCGTGACCGTGACCTTCTCCGGAATGGTCCTTGACGATCACGTTCAGGAAGCTCGGGGGCCGCTTAACCGGCACATCCGTCTTTTCCGCATCGTCATCCGGTTGCGCATGCTGTTCTTCAGCCGATCCCGCTTCCTGCTGATGACGAGAATGCGGTGCCTGCGGCGGGCGCTCTTCCCTGACCGTGGCGAGGGTATCGCCGAAACTTCCGCCTTTGGCGTCGTCCCTCACACTGGCGCTGCCAGCGCGCGGATCGTTATATGGCGCATTCACTATCGCGTTAATGGTTGCGTCGATCATGGTGCCCCCTCGCCTTTCTTCAAAAGGCTGTCGATTTCATCGAGCTTGCTGCGGCCGCTCGTCACGAGTTGCCGGACGTTCTCGCCCTCATCCTCAGCCTTGTGGTTTTCAACTCTCCATATGCCCTTGGTCTCGGCACTGGCCGCCTCATTCGCGGGCGCGCTCGACCCAGCCCCCTGGCCTGCCGTGACACCGGGATCGGCGCCAGGCTGCGGGGAAGGCGGACGAACCACCTGGTCGGCGATTGCCCTTGCCGCGTCCCGCAGGGCCCTGTCGCGATCCGAAAGCTGTGCCTCGGGAATTTGCCCGATTGTTTCAATCGCGCTCACCACATCGGGCGTGCCGATATTGGAAAGGCTTTCATAGAGATTTGCCTGCACTTGCGGCTGATCCGGCATATCCGGAGAGAGCGCTTTCGCCTTCAGCGCCGCCATGCGCGCCAGCGAATCCTTGCCGCTGATCGCCGCGAGACGCGACAGGCGCAGATAGGCTTCCTTCTGCCTCTCCGCGTCCATCATGGCGAATGTTTCCTCTATCGTGTCGTGCCCGATGGAATCGACACGTTTGACCACCAGTGAGACCAGAAGGTCCGCGAACTGGCTGGCGTAGGGCGAATGCAGGAACCGCCGCGCGTAACGCTGTGCATATTCGACGCCACGCCCGGCATCGCCGTCTTCAACGGCGATAGCGAGCGAGCGGCGGAGTGCAGCCTCCTCCACGATGGTACCGGGCGCTTCGAGCCGGGCTATGTCATAGAAACCGAGGGCAGCCACCGGATCGCGGGGGATCGTCACATTGCCGCCGATCAGTGCAAGATAGGCGCCAATTCTCGTGCCGCGATACTCCGGCACCATGGCCGCGATGCTCTGCGCGACCAGCGTTCCCTTGCCGGACAGATATTTGCGCAGAATATCGGCGACGCGGCTGTCGAAATTGCCGTCCACATCCCGCGCGACGAGCAATTCGAGCGTGGCCGGATTGCCGCCACTCATCGCGTAGACAAGCGCCGCATCGACATTGCGCGGATCCTTGAAGATCGCCGAAGGCGCGCTCTTAAGCCGCTCGTCGATCGTCTGGAGCAGAAACCGCTGCATTTCGGTTGCCGAATGGTCTCCCATGGTGACCGAATCCTGCACGAACTGCAGGGACCGCAACATGGCATATGGCATGAGGTTGTCTTGCGATTGCGCAAAAACTTTCGCCGGTTCGGCACCGAGACCACACAGTGTCGCCGCAAGAAAAACCCAACGTTTCGAGGATTTCGTCACACTCACCCCCGATCGGCCTCAAGCAGGATTTCGATACGGCGGTTCGCATTCGCCAGCGGATCTGCCGGCACCTGCAATCTACGGTCCGCAAAACCCGAAACCTGTTTCACCCGCTCTTCCGACAGGCCGCCGCGAACCAGCATGTAATAGGCGCTATGCGCGCGGTCCATGGAAAGCCGCCAATTGTCATTGGCCTCACCCTTGAACTGGCGTCCATCGGTATGGCCGCGGATAACCACGCTGCCGCCACGCTCCTGAAGCAACTTGCCGATCTTCTCCATGGCCAGGACCATTTCGCCGCGGGGTACAGCCGATCCGACATTGAACATCGGCGTTTCCGTCTGGTCGGAAATGGTCAACAGCAATCCGCCTTCGGCGGGCGTCACCACCAGACCTTCGGCGAGCTTGCCGCTGATGCCGGATATCTGCTTCTCGATCTCTTCACGCAGCTCGTTGGCCTCTTCCTTCTGCGCAGCAGTACCTTGCTGCTGCTGCTCCGGCTGAGGCTGCGTAAGTGCTGCCTGCTCGGCTGCACCCGGCCGCTGCTGCGGCACCACGGCGGCGACTTCCATGGCCTTGCCGTGATCTGCACCATCGGCTGGCTGCTGAGACGATTTAGCCGCAAGCGCTTCATTATCCTTGGCAGCGTCCTGCTGCTTGTTCTCGGCAGATTGCTGCTGTTCGACCGGATTTTGCTGCTGGTCCGCACGTGTGATCTTCACCTGCTGGGTCCAGAAATCGGGATCGAAGGGATCGCGGTAAGCCTCACCGCCGCTCGCACCCGTCGCCGGGCCGGAATCGGCAGCACCACCCTCGCCCTTGGCGCTGACATTGGCCTGCTGCCCGACCTGCTGGGCAATTTCCGCCAGAACGGAATAGGGATTCTCGAAAAAGTCCGCTTCGGAGAAGTTCGACTGCTCCCCGGTCTGCGAGGTCAGGTCTTCACCTGTCGCAGCGGCCGAACCCTGGGTGACCTTTTCCGCCTTTATGTTGGACTGGTCTTTCTTCTCGACGCCCTCTTCCTTGTCCACGGGCTTTTCCAGCCCTTTGGACGAGGGTTTCTCATCGGACAGCTTTATCGGATTGAAATAGCTGGCAACCGAGGCCTTGGTTTCCTCGTTTGCGGCGTTGACCAGCCACATGACGAGGAAGAACGCCATCATGGCCGTCATGAAGTCGGCATAAGCGATCTTCCACGCGCCACCATGGGCGCCATCGTGCCCGCCCTTGTGGCGTTTGACGATGATGATCTCGTTCTTGCCGTGGTGGTGATTTTCGCCTTCACTCATTTCATCACCTTGCGAAGACTGGACGCCCAGGCGGACATGCGCGTGACGAACACGCTTTCACCCAACTCAACAGAGAGGTCGATATCCGCCGTCTCGGTAAATTTCATCGTCTCTTCTTCAAAGCCCGGCTGCGTCTTCAGCTGCTCAAACAAATCTTTCGGGCCTTTCACGACAAGGGTCACGGCCTCGCCATCCGGCATGGAAGCGCGAACGACGTCCGCAAGCGCCGAAACCGCCTTCAGCGACAGCTCTTCGGTCAGAACCGGAGCAAGGATATTGGCGGTCTGTTCGCTGAGATTGGTCGCGATCGCATCGATGCCTTCACGCAGCCTTAGCGACAGGAAAACGGCAATTTCTTCCAGATAGACGGAACGTAAGCCTTCGAGTTCAGCGGCATGAGCGGCAAGAAGCTCCTCGCGCTCGGCCTGCATTTTTTCCGTTATCTCGCGGGTCGCATCCTCGTGACCACGGGCATAGGCGGCCTGTTTTTCGCTTTCGACGTCGAGCGGCTCGAATTCATCGAAACCGGCCGCTATATCGCCAAAACCGGAAATGCCGTCGACATCAGCCAACTGTTCGCCGAACGTCAGTCCCGCGGGCTGCACGTCACCGAAATCCTTGAGATATCTTGCAATGGACGCGCTCATGCCCGCCCCCGGCAAAACAGGCCAAAGGGGCGAGACATGTTTCGTTGCCTGCGATCAAAGCCGTTTGGCGGCACCACCGTCATCCTTGCTACCCTGCCCGTCTCTTCAATTGTTTCCGGCCGGATCACGCCATGCGATCCACCCGATATTGCCCCGACGTTAGGTGTTCAAACTTGTGCGAGGATGAAGGCGGGCCCCGTTTTCAGAAACCCTGCAACCAACTCCCCCGAACCCGCCGGACCGACGCCGGTTTACTTGAAGAGCTGAAGGATGTTTTGCGCGTTGGCATTGGCGATCGAGAGCGCCTGGATGCCGAGCTGCTGCTGTGTCTGCAGAGCCTTCAGCCTGGTCGATTCCTCATTCATATCCGCATCCACGAGACGGCCGATACCCTTGTCGATCACGTCCATCAGGCTCGAGACGAAGTTTTCCTGCATGTTGATACGGCTCTGTAGTGAGCCGAGACTGGAGGCCGTACTGGTCATGGCTTCGAGCTGCTTGTCGACAAAACTCATCATCACATCGATGGCGTCGGAAGCGGTGTAGTTCGTGGTGCCACCGGAAAAACCGCTCATGGCTGCCGCCACGACATCGAGATTGTCGAGATCGAGCGTGGAGACGGAAAGACCGAGGGATCTGGCAACGGAGGTCGGCGCACCGGTCGTGTCATAGAACCAATCGTTGCTGCCCGTGTCCCGATAGGCCGCCGCGACGGTGGTGGTGCCGCTCGAAGGGTTGGTCGCCGTCACCTTGACCCAGGTATTCTCGGACAAACGAAGATAATTCACCGTTCCATTGCTGTAGACGCTCGGGTCGGCATTCGTATCCGGCGTCGCCGCATTCAGCGTGCCGATTTCCGCGTCCGTCAATTTCTTGACGACGTAGCCCGCATTGGTAGTCACGCCGGCAGTCGTCGATGTTTGGGTGATCTGTTGTTCCGTCTTCGCGACAAAAACGGCGCTCTTGTCAAGAATACCGAGTTTTCCGCCGCTGAGGTCGAAAAGCACGGCACTGCCGTCCAGCACATAGTCAACCGTGGTGACACCGACATTACCCGAACCGGTGCGCGTGAAGGACGCGACGACCTTTTTGGTGATGGGTTCTACAACCGGCGGCGTTCCACCATTGCTGATGCTGGCCTGCAGCCAGTTCTCGCCGGAGAAGGAGGCAGATTCCGACGTGCTCTTCAGCTGTTCCTGAAGCTGCTTGATTTCGTCCTGGATCTTGCCGCGGTCAGCCCCGACGCCATAGGCGGCGACAAGCTTTTCCTTGATTTTCTTGACGACCTCGATCGAGTTCGCAAGGGCGTCATAGGCCGTATCGACCTTGGCGGCGCCCAGTCCCAATGCATCCTGCACGGCCGAGAGCGCTGCATTGTCGGAGCGCATGGTTGTGGAGATAGACCAGTAGGCAGCATTATCCGCCGCCGTTTCGACACGGTAGCCGGACGACACACGCGCCTGCGTCGTCTCGAGATTCTTGTCGATCATGCGCAAGGTTTGCAGCGCGGCCATCGCCGCCGCATTGGTCAAAATGCTGGTCATTGGGTCCACCCAATTGGTACTGTCAGGAAAAATCCGGCGCTGCGCCGAAAACGAGCAGAGGCATCATGCGCATCAGCGATGGTAAAAAGAGCCACCGCGACCTGCCGTTCGTTAACAAATCGTTAATTCGATAGGTACCAAACAACAACGCTGATTTGCAAGGCGTTCCTTGCCTTCACAGGCCGGTTTTGCATAAACCGGCACGCTTCAGGCAAGGTCGGGTGAAAAAGTGCCCGAATGAAGCCATTGCGCCCGCGAATTCGGAAGGCGCAATGGATAATATATGAAAATGTCCGCTGGACTGGTTCAGGCCGCTTCGCCCTGGCGGGCCGGCACGAATCGGGCAGCCGTCAGGCTCTGACGGAGAAACTCGGTGTTCTCGTCCGGATTTTCCGAAGGGTTCTGAAACGAAACATGATTGATCTCGACCGCAGCATGCTCGTTGGCCAGAATCAATTGCGCATAAACCGTGGCGCCGTGCGGTTTCAGTTCGAGATCGAGCACGATCTCCGGCGCCCCTTCCCATTCGAGCCTGTATTCGCCACCGGCACCGAAATTGATCGTGCCCGGATGATAATAAAGCTCCGCGGCCGACGAGACGAGGTCGGCAATGCTGCCGTAGCACTCGAATCTGAGCAATGAAATCAGGTCGGCCGGATCGAGCAGGCGCAGTTCGGTGGCGATCGGGTTGATCGCCTCTGCGACGATCATTTCCCGCTTTTCAGAATAGGCGGATTTTTTCATTGGTTTTATTGAACCCGTATTTTCGATGACTTCATGGCGTAAACCCGATGAACGAGCTCAGCCACAGCCTTGTAAAAAGCTGGTGGAATCACACTATCGATCGAGACTTGCGCAAACATGGAGCGTGCGAGCGGCGGATCTTCAAAAACGGGGATATTATTTTTTTCCGCAATCTCGCGGATTTTCAATGCGATAAGGTCCTGACCCTTGGCAACGACGACAGGCGCGTCGCCTTCTTCGCGAACGTAACGCAACGCCACTGCAAAGTGTGTCGGGTTGGCAATCACCAGTGTCGCGCGCGGCACATTGTCGATCATGCGGCGGCGGGCGCGGTCACGGGCGACCGAACGCTGGCGGGCTTTGACCACCGGGTCGCCCTGCGATTGCTTGTATTCTTCCTTCACCTCATGCTTCGTCATTTTCAGCTGGCTGAACCAGTGGTGGCGCGTCCACAAAAGGTCGACGGCGGCAAGCAGCGCGGTCGAAAAGAGAATCACGACCATCATCTTTTTGGTAATCTCGACAACCCTGACGAAAATGACCTGCGGGTCGGAGAACATCAGGTCGATGAGACTGTAGAAATCGCCGCGCAAAGACAGGAACATGATGATCGAAACGATCAAGATCTTGAACAGCGATTTGCCGAATTCCACAAATCCCTGCTTGCTGTAGATGCGGCCGAACCCCTTTGCGGGCGAGATGCGCGACCATTGCGGACGCACCCTCTCAAGCACCGGCGACGGCAGGTTCTGGAAAAACGAGGAGGCAAGGCCGAAGACGATGAACATGATCATGGCCGGCATGAGCAGATATGCCATGGACGTGCCGAGGAAATAAAGCAGCGACAGGGCGTCCGGCCTGGTGCTGAGGTTCCATTGTTCGGGCTGGCCGAACAGGTCCTTCAGCGTTACGCCGAGGCGACCGGCGCTGTCAGGCAAAAAGAAAACCAGATAGCAGTAAAAGGCGAGCGACGAAGCAAAGATCGGCACCTCGCGGGAAAAGGGAAGATTGCCCTTTTCCGCCGCATCACGGAGTTTTTTCTCCGTTGGGTCTTCTGTTTTACTGTCCTTGTCCTGATCGTCTGCCAAGGCACGTTCCCGGGATAAAAAAAGGCCCGCCGATCGCGGCAGGCCGCCATCCCGAAACTAGCGCCCGAGACCGGCCATCGCAATGGCCGGCATCACCTGTAAGGCGGGTTATCAACCGGCTTCCGCTCAGGCTGCTGCGGATTGTTCCTCAGTGGACGCTTCCTTCAGCTGAATCTGGCCAGAATTGGCAAGCCGGATCGCTTCCTGCGCCACGGCGCGGCGTGCAATCGCCACTTCGCGGGTGTTGATGGAAGCCTGCGGCACGGCGAGGTCCGATTCGATCATGCGGCGCTGGCGCGGGCTGATGCTGGACAGCACACATTCCTTGATTTCCATGGTTGCGCCACGCAGCGCCATGGTGAGAACGTCCGCCGAGACATCGTTGAGCAGCAGGACGCGGCTGCGCTGCGGCATGAACATGAGATCGTCGAAGAGGAAGATCTTCGGCTTGACCTTGTTGGCAGCTTCCTTGCTGAGCGTTTCGAGCGAGCTGAGCAGCGTATCGACCTGCGGCTTTTCCATTTCGTTCATCAGGTCGGCAACCTTCGTGGAACCGCCCGCATTGCGCTCTGCTTCGATCTCGTTGATGAGGTTGACCACACGCTTCTCGATGATCTGGGCAGCCGTGGGGCTGACTTCCTTCATGTTCACCGTGCGGTTCATGATATCGGCGCGCTGCTCTTCGGGAATGGTCAGAAGGACCTTGGCACCGAAGGACGAGGGCAGCATGGAGAGGATATAGGCGATGGTCTGCGGATGCTCGCGCAGCAGGAACTTGCCGACGAATTCCGGCTCCGCTTCCTGCAGGCGATCCCAGATCGACGCTTCATAGGCCTGGAAGGCTGCACGACGGCCGAGAAGGCTGTCCACCTCCTCCGGTGTCAGGCCCTCTTCGAGAATGCTTTCGATCGCCTTGGCATTGTCCATCAGACCCGTTCCTTCCGTGAACAGGTCTTCGAACTCCGCCACGATCTGGGCGAGTTCGTCAGGGGGAATGACACGCAGCGTCTGGGCCGAGGAAATGATCATCTGCAATTCGTGCTGCGTGAAAAATTTCAGCAGCTTGCCGGCGACGCCCTTGCCCATGGCAAGAAGCACCGCGGCCGCCTTGTCGGCCTGAGACAACGGCTTCCCTGCCAGCGGGTTACCGAAATCCTCGAAGTCCATCATGGTCTTTCCTCTCCGTCCCCACAGGGATCAGGCTTTTCTCGTACTCATTACTTCAATCAATTTTACGCCGAAGCGCGTATCGTCGTCTTCAAGTACCGTTATTTCACCGCGCGCAATACGGCGGCCATTCACCATGATCTCGACCGGTTCACCGATCTTGCGGTCAAGCGCGATCGTTGCACCCTCTTCAAGGCTCATCAGCCCCGAGACGAGCATGCGGCTGGTGCCGAGAACGATCTGGACATCGATCGGGATATCCATGATCAGGTCCATATTGTCGGACAGGCCGCTGCCGAGCGGCGCCTTGATGCCCGCGACCTGTGGGGTGGCCGCGAAATCGTTCATCGCAAAATCGCCCGCTCCGCCACCGAAGGCGGAAAGGTCGCTGTCGGCGGAAGCGTCGTCAACGCTCCCGAAATCCCCGAAGTCGCCAAAGTCGGACAGCGAACCTTCCGCATCCGTCTTGAGGACGCCACGCAGATCGCCGATAGCCTGGTCGAGCTCACCGCCATCTTCAAGCGACGGCAGCGCCATATCATCGGTCACAGGTGTTTTCTTCGTAGCCATGCGCTGATTATTCCCTTTGAAACTTGCGTCAGCCTGCCCAGAACCCAAAAAAGGTGGACAGGTTTTAACCCATCAGATGTCGCAAGATCTCGTCGTCCGTGCTGACATTGTTCTTTACCCGAACCATGTAGCGGTCGCCGGACTTGCCGAATTCACAATTATAGAGCTTGGAGCCGTTGGCGCTGACCTCGACGCCGATGTCGTCCTGCTTCAGATCCTGAAACGGAATGACGTCGCCGGCTACCAGCCTGGAGATCGTCCGCAGGGTCAAGGTTTCGAGCTTGATGCGCGCCTCGAGCGTTACCTGCGATCTCTTCACCTGCTCCGAGATCAAATCCACCCATTCCGCCTGCTTCTTCAGCGCCTGGGCTGAAGCCTTGGGAGCGGCGATGGAGGTCTTGAGCAGGGGCCGCTGCGGCACGATCAGCGCGAATTCCGAAGAAACCTTGCCGATGGCGATCTTCATGCGGACTGTCACGCCGTAGAGGCCGGCGATCATCTCCTCGAACGCGCTTTTTCCATTGGCCGTAAAGGGCGGGTCGATCGTCGCCTCGAAACCGCCCGGTGCGTTGACGCCCGACCGCAGGACACCCCCGATGCGCCCGAGAACCATGGCCGCCAGGTCGAGTTCGATGTGGGACAGGCTGCGCTCGTCCGGCTCGCCGATGGTGTCGGCTGCGGCGCCCAGCATGCGCTCCATGAGCGCGATGACGAAGCCGTTGCCGACCGCCATCATGAAATTGGGGCACCAGTTGCGCAGAGAACAATCCGCAACCGAGAAATTGCCGCCGATATTGGCGATGAGATCGGTCATCAGCCCCGATTCGGAGCCGATATATTCGACGTCTATCGCAATGCCGGTCTCGCTGTGAAAGATATCAGGCAGGAATTCGCTGTAGAGATGGCCGATATCGGCACCGACCTTCGCGATTGTCTTGCGGTCGGAAAGCCCGCCCGTAAGTTTCGCGAGCAGCGACGTGTCGATGACGGGTGCTCTTTGCTGTGCAGCTTTAGCCATGGTCATGCCGCCTTGTTTTCGCCGCCGGGGTTCATCATCTCCTGTTCGACGGCGTCGATGGACGGACGCTCGTAATTGGAGATGGTCTTGCGCCCGTATTCAAGCGCGACCTGCGGCACCGAGCCGTTCATATAGGCGATCAGCGTCTGCTTGACGATGATGTAGAGGCGGTGCTGCTTGGTGCGGACGATCTTGACCTGCGAAGCGAGCGGGTTGCAGATCGAATAGGACAGGATGATGCCGAGCATGGTGCCCACCAGTGCGGCGCCAATGAGGCCGCCCAGCACTTCCGGTGATTCGTTGATCTTGCCCATGGCCTTGATGACGCCGAGAACCGCCGCGACGATACCGATGGCGGGGAAGGAATCGCCCATGGTGGTGATCGCGTGGTAAGGTTTCAGCTTGTCGTGCAGGATGGTCTCGATTTCCTCGTCCATCAGCGCTTCGATTTCGTGGCTGCGCGCGTTGCCGATGATGATGAGGCGGACGTAGTCGCAGATGAACGACGTCAGCTCCTTGTTCTTCAGCACCGAGGGTGCGCTCTGGAAGATCGAGGATTCTTCCGGATTGTCGATATGCGCCTCGATCTCGTTGCGCGATTTCGTGCGCAGGTCGCGCATCAGCGAATAAAGTACGCCGAGTACGTCGAGATAGTTGCGCTCCTTCGGGACCGAGTGCTTGAAGGCCTCGCCGAGCGCCTTGCCCGAATCCTTCACGACCTTCATCGGGTTCGCCATGATGAAGCCGCCGAGGCCGGCACCGCCGATAATCAACAATTCGAACGGCTGAACCAGCACGTCCAGATGGCCGCCCATCGCCATGTAGCCGCCGATGATGCAGCCGAAGGTGATTATAAGTCCAATTACAATATTCATTGATCGACCACGCCCGAACAGTGTTCCATGCCGCCATCTCTAGAAAATGTGGCTTGCGTGAACCTGTCCGCGAGGCCTCGTTCCCTCACCGCCGCAGCCAGTTTCGCACAAGCAACATCCGGCATTATCCCGACAAAGGCGGACGTGCGCCTTGGTATCGGGATCAAACGAGAGCGGCGGTTCAGTGACTTCCACCTACACCAGCTACAGACTGATCAGTCAGGACATCGGCAAATCGCTTGAGCGTGTGTCGAAGCAACCCGACGTGGCGCGTGAAACCGAATATTACCGGTCGAAGATCGCCAGCGTGAAATCCGTCGACGATTTCATGGCCGATACCCGTCTTTACAATTATGCGCTGAAAGCCAACGGCCTCGAAGACATGGCCTATGCGAAAGCCTTCATCCGCAAGGTGCTGACCGAAGGCACGGCCGACAAGAACGCCTTCGCCAACAAGCTTTCCGACAGCCGCTATTCGGACCTTGCGAAATCGCTCGACTTTGCAAGTCTCGGTGCAGCGGCAACTGCAACCGAAGCGGCCCAGTCCGGCATCATCAGCAAATACACCCGCCAGACGCTGGAGCAGGAGGCGGGCGGCGACAATAACGGTGTGCGGCTTGCTCTTTATTTCGAGCGCAAGGCACCAACGATCAAATCGGGTCTCGATTTTCTGGCCGACGACGCGCTCGCGCAGGTGTTCCGCACCGCCTACAACCTGCCTGACGAAATTGCGGCAGGAAGCGTCGAAAAACAGGCCGCGCTCATCGAAAAATCCATCAATATCAAGGATCTGCAAAATCCTGAAAAGGTCGGCAAGCTGCTCGAGCGTTTCACCATCATGTGGGAAATGCAAAATCCCTCGACGACCTATGATCCTCTGGCCGTTTTCGGCTCCTCCAGCGGCTACGGCATTTCCCCCGACCTGCTGATCTCCATCAACTCCCTGAAACTCGGAGGCAAATGATATGCAATCCGGACTATACGTCGCCCTTTCCTCGCAGATTGCGCTGGAGCGTCGTCTCACCACCATTTCCGACAATATGGCGAATGCGAACACGGTGGGTTTCCGCGGTTCCGAAGTGAAATTCGACGAAATGGTCGCCAAGAACCACAATGACATGAATGCCAAGGTGGCGTTCGTATCGCAGGGTAACGACTATCTCTCCACCCGTCAGGGCGCTTTCGAACAGACTGGCAATAGTTTCGATTTCGCCATCAAGGGCGATGCCTGGTTCGCGATGGACACACCCGACGGCCAGATCCTGAGCCGCGACGGGCGTTTCACCATGCGTCCGGACGGCGCGCTCATCTCCTCAAGCGGTTATCCGGTTCTCGACGCCGGCGGCGGTCCCATCCAGCTCAATGCGAATGGTGGCCCGATCACCGTCAGTCTCGATGGTGCTATCAGGCAGAACGACAACATCGTCGCCACGCTCGGTATCTTCCAGGCGGATTTCTCGAAAGGCTTCCTGCGCCATCCCAATAGTGGCGTGAAGCCCGTGGCCCCGCCGACGCCGGTCGTCAACAATCACGAGGTCGGCGTCGTTCAGGGTTATCTCGAGCAGTCGAACGTCAACGGCATTTCCCAGATGACGCAGCTCATCCAGGTCAACCGGGCCTTCGAGAGCATTTCGTCGCTGATGCGCGATACCGAATCCACTTTCGGCGATGCCATCAAGACGCTTGGCGGCGCACGTTAAGGAACTGAGCGATGACAATGCCGGAATCCACGCTCACGGTCGAGGCGATTTCACCGAAGCTCGCCCAGCTGGCCAGCCTTGCAGGGCACTATGCCGATCCGGAGTTTTCGGTGGCGCCGGGCGGCCATGTCCGCACCATCGCCGCCGGACACTACACGGTTTCCGGCCTGTCGCGGCATGTGAGGCTGGGCGAGTTCGTCGCCCATCGCAGCGCGACCGGCATCCATCTCGGCGAAGTCGTGCGCGTGGAACCCGATATCTGCTACGTCTGCCCCATTGAACCGGGCGAGCCGATTGGCATTCACGACACCGTCATCCGCAAGGGTGCCTTCCGCGTTGCGCCTGACGACAGCTGGTGCGGCCGCACCATCAATGCGCTTGGCGAACCCATCGATGGCAAGGGTCCGCTTGCATCAGGCACGGAGCGCCGTCCGATTTCCAGCAATGCACCGCCGTCGATGACGCGCAAGCGGGTGGAGACGCCCTTCAAGACCGGTGTCCGGGCAATCGATATTTTCTCGCCTCTCTGCCTTGGCCAGCGTCTCGGCATTTTTGCGGGCTCAGGCGTGGGCAAATCCACGCTCCTATCGATGCTTGCCAAGGCCGATGCCTTCGACAAGGTCGTCATCGGGCTTGTCGGCGAGCGCGGTCGCGAAGTGCGCGAGTTCATCGAGGATACGATGGGCGAGAATATGGGCAAGTCCGTCGCCGTTGTCGCGACCAGCGACGAAAGCCCGATGCTGCGCAAGATGGCGCCTCTTTCGGCCGTCACCATTGCCGAATATTTCCGTGACAGGGGCGACAACGTCCTTCTTATCATCGACAGCGTGACCCGTTTTGCCCATGCGATCCGCGAAGTAGCGGTCGCTTCGGGTGAACCGCCGGTGGCACGCGGCTATCCGGCCTCGGTCTTCACCGAATTGCCGCGCCTTCTTGAGCGGGCGGGACCCGGCGCCGAAGGCAGCGGTACCATCACCGCCATCGTCTCCATTCTGGTCGACGGCGATAACCACAACGATCCGATTGCCGATTCGACCCGCGGTATTCTCGACGGCCACATCGTGCTGGATCGCAGCCTTGCAGAAGAAGGCCGCTATCCTCCGATCAATCCTCTGGCCTCGATCTCGCGTCTCGCCAAGAAGGCATGGACACCGGATCAGGAAAAGCTGGTGTCGCGTCTGAAAGCGCTGGTGCACCGTTTTGAGGAAACGCGGGATCTGCGCCTCATTGGCGGTTATCGACCCGGCACCGATCCCGATCTCGACATGGCGGTGAAACAGGTTCCGATCATCTATGAAACGCTGAAACAGCTTCCGAATGAACCGGCGGCGCAGGACGCCTACGCCGATCTGGCGACTGCGTTGCGCGGAGGAGTGCAAAATAATCAGCCACAGGTAAACCCGAGAATGAGAGGCTGACCCGTGAAAAAGAAACAGATCGACAAGATCGACGATAACGACCTCGAGAACGTACAGCCGCAGCCTCCCTTCTTCACGCCCGACCGTATTCTGGCGTGGACGGGAATAGGACTTGCCGCCGCCGCCGCATTTTTCCCCTGGTACGTGTTCTTCAACGAGGACAAGTTTGGAATGAGGGTGGCAGACGGCGACCGCACGCGCGACCTGCCCCATACCGGTCCGCGTGAAGTCTTCAGCGTTTCGCCCCTCGCCATGACCAATCGCAACAAGGAAGACGTGCCAGCGCCCGGCGAATTGCCGGACATGCTGACGACGGCGACGGTCAGCGAAAAGGGTAAGGAAAAGCAGAACAATCTCGCCGCAGGGCTTGAAGACCAGCCCTTCCCCGGCCAGACCTCGTTCCGCCTGCTGCATGTCTCCAACGGCCGCGCCCTGATCGAGGACGGATCGGGCATGTATATGGTGCGGGTGGGCTCCACATTGCCCGACAATGCGCGCCTGACCAAAATCGAGCAGCGCGACGGCGAGTGGATGATAGAGACCTCTTCCGGTAAAACCTATCATCCCGAGAAGTAGTCAGACCGGCACTCTGCTGAAGTTTGCTGCCGTCGCCGGATCCAGTCCGGCAGGACGGAGACGTCTTCGCAATTCACTATTCGATCCAAGGGCGTGCCGCATTTGCCGGCGCGCCATTTTTGTTTTCCCAATCGCCTCCGGGATCAGATTCTCCAGTGCTTCCGCACCTCCGCCCCTCCCCGCAAGTCTGACGCAAGATTAGCACCGTAGGTTCGGGCCATACGAGATGGAGAAGTCTATGCAACCGATTCAACTGTTCGATCTGGCCTCCCGCCAAGCGGAATGGCTGAGCGTGCGGCAGGAAGTCGTGGCGACCAACATCGCCAACGCCAACACACCCAAGTTTCACGCCAAGGATGTCAGTCCTTTCGAAGCGGTCATGCAGGCCACCAGCCAGCAGGTCGGCATGGCGAAGACCCATCCCGCCCATTTCGGTGCGAGCGAGCTCAGCGAAAATATCGCGGTGCGCGACAACCCGATCAATAACGAGATCGGCATGCAGGAGTCCGGCAATTCGGTCGCGCTTGCTGAGGAAATGACCAAGACCGGCGAGATCAAGCGGCAATACGACCTGAACGCCAATCTCGTCAAATCCTTCCATCGCATGATGCTGATGACGGTAAAGAGGTAAACCATGGATCCCTTGAGTGCGGCGAGCAAGATCGCGGGCAGCGGCCTGGAAGTGCAGTCCACCCGACTGCGCATCGTTTCGGAAAACATTGCCAACGCAAGATCGACCGGCGACACGCCCGGCGCCGACCCCTATCGCCGCAAGACCGTAACATTCGGCTCCGAGCTTGACCGCGTGAGCGGCGTGCAGCGCGTGACGGTAAAGAAGCTTGGCGTCGACCGTGGCGATTTCGTCCACGAATACGACCCCGGCAATCCGGCCGCCGACACCAGCGGCATGGTCAAGATGCCGAACGTCAACGTCCTGATCGAAATGGCGGATATGCGCGAAGCCAACCGCAGCTACGACGCCAACCTTCAGGTCATCCGCCAGACACGCGACCTCGTCGCCTCCACCATCGACCTTCTGAAAGCATCGCAATGATCGACGGCATCAAACAACTCGGTTCCCTCTCGCTCACGCGTGGCACGAGCAACGTCTCTTCGCTGACCGACAGCATTTTCGGCAGCCAGCAGACGACGCCCGCCCAGCAGACAGGCGCAAGCTTCGCAAGCGTTCTCGGCAATATGTCGACGGATGCAATGAACAACCTGAAGAAGGCGGAAGTGGCCTCCTTCGAAGGTATTCAGGGCAAGGCAAACACACGCGAAGTGGTCGATGCCGTGCTTTCGGCCGAGCAGTCGCTGCAAACGGCCATCGCGTTCCGCGACAAGATCGTGTCGGCCTATCTCGACATTACCAAGATGCAGATCTAGAGCGCGTCCGGTTTGAAGCCAATCGTTGGCCGCGCTCTAGGCCTTTGTTTTTAAGCACTTTCCGGACCTAGAACCGCTCTGCGCTTCTACTGGAAATGCTCTAGCCCCGCAGGAAAAATGACATGAGAGCTCTTGCCATCGCTGCCACCGGTATGGACGCCCAGCAGACCAATCTGGAAGTCATTGCCAACAACATCGCCAACATCAACACCACCGGCTACAAGCGCGCGCGTGCAGAGTTTACCGATCTTCTGTACCAGACCGAGCGCATGCAGGGTGTGCCGAACCGCGCCAACCAGGCGATCGTGCCTGAGGGAGCCAATATCGGCCTCGGCGTGCAGACTTCCGCGGTGCGCAACATCCACACCCAGGGCAACCTGATCGAAACCGGCAACAAGCTCGACGTGGCAATCATCGGCCAGGGCTGGTTTCAGATCGAGGCGGCCGACGGTTCGACGCTCTACAGCCGCGCCGGCGCCTTCAACAAGAATGCTGACGGCAACCTCGTGACGGTTGATGGCTACAATGTCATCCCGAACATCAATATCCCGACCGACGCGCAGGACATCACCATCACCCGCACGGGTCAGGTGACCGCCCGCATCGGCAACGCTGCGGATTTCACTGAACTCGGCCAGTTGACCATCGCCAACTTTGCCAACGAGGCGGGCCTGAAGCCGCTCGGCGACAACCTTTTTTCCCAGACGCCGGCCTCCGGCGCCGCCGTTATCGGCGTGCCTGATGATCCGAGCTACGGCTACATCAAGCAATCCTACCTCGAAGGCTCGAACGTCGATGCCGTCAAGGAAATCACCGACCTCATCACGGCGCAGCGCGCCTACGAGATGAATTCCAAGGTCATCACCACCGCTGACGAAATGGCTTCGATTGTCAGCAAGAACCTGAAGTAAGAACGGAAAGGCAGGCGGACATGAGGTTTGGCCGGAAACATAGCAGCTGCAGAACGGCACTCGTCCGTATGTGCCTTGCGTCTGCCTTTTCACTGGGTGCCATGGCACCCGCTTTTGCACAGGCACCGACGGCGCTGGTTCCTACTCGGACGATCTATCCGGGCGAGACGATCACACCCGAACAGGTGAAGCCGGTGGAAGTGACCAACCCCAACATTTCCGCTGGTTACGCGAGCGATATCAGCGAAGTGGAAGGCATGATCTCCAAGCAGACATTGCTTCCCGGCCGCACAATCCCCATTGCAGCGCTTCGTGAACCGTCACTTGTGGTGCGCGGCACGAGCGTCAAACTCGTTTTCCACATCGGCAACATGACGCTGATGGCGTCCGGAACGCCCATGAGCGACGGCTCGCTCGGCGAGGTCGTAAGGGTACGCAACATCGATTCCGGCGTGATGGTCAGCGGTACCGTCATGAAGGACGGAACCATTCAGGTTATGGCGAAATGAAAGTGCTTCGTATCCTCTGTGCGGCTCTGGTCATTTCGGCCCTGCCCTTCCTCTCGACGCCGCCCGCCCAGGCAGACACGTCCCGTATCAAGGATATCGCATCCCTGCAGGCCGGACGCGACAACCAACTGATCGGATATGGTCTCGTCGTGGGCCTACAGGGTACCGGCGACAGCCTGCGCTCTTCACCCTTCACCGAACAGTCCATGCGCGCCATGCTGCAGAACCTCGGCATCACCACGCAGGGCGGCCAGTCCAACGCCAAGAACATCGCCGCCGTGATGGTGACGGCCAACCTGCCGCCATTCGCCAGCCCCGGCAGCCGTGTAGACGTGACGGTCAGCTCGCTCGGCGACGCCTCCTCGCTTCGCGGCGGCAACCTCATCATGACATCGCTTTCCGGTGCAGACGGGCAGATCTATGCGGTCGCGCAGGGAGCACTGATCGTCAACGGCTTTTCGGCCCAGGGCGACGCAGCGACATTGACGCAGGGCGTCACGACTTCGGCGCGCGTGCCGAACGGCGCGATCATCGAGCGGGAACTGCCGTCGAAATTCAAGGATTCCGTCAATCTGGTCCTTCAGTTGCGCAATCCCGATTTTTCGACCGCGGTGCGCGTCGCCGATGTCGTTAACGCCTTTGCCCGCGCCCGTTACGGCGATGGCATCGCCGAACCGCGCGATTCGCAGGAAATCTCGGTGCAGAAGCCCCGTACCGCCGACCTGACCCGGCTGATGGCGGAAATCGAAAACCTGACGGTCCAGACGGACACGCCGGCGAAAGTCGTGATCAACGAGCGCACGGGCACGATCGTCATCGGCGCGGATGTACGCATTTCCCGCGTGGCGGTGAGCTATGGAACGCTGACCGTGCAGGTGACGGAATCGCCGCAGGTCATCCAGCCAGCGCCCTTCTCGCGCGGCGAGACGGCGGTGCAACCGCAGACGGATATCATGGCACTGCAGGAAGGCAGCAAAGTCGCCATCGTCGAAGGCCCTGACCTTCGCACGCTGGTTGCCGGTCTCAACAGCATCGGGCTTAAGGCGGACGGCATCATCGCCATTCTGCAAGGCATCAAATCCGCCGGCGCCCTTCAGGCGGAGCTCGTGCTGCAATGATGGAACTTCAGAAGAAAACTGCTTTCAGGAATGGCTTTACCCGGTTCGCGGCCGTTGCCTCGCTGCTTTTCCTGCTGCCCGCCGCAGGCGCCGAAAGCCAGCAGAACGTGGTGTCCGAACTCAGCACGCAGGATGAAATCCAGAAATTCTGCACCAATATTGCCGACGCGGCCCGCGACCAGCGTTATCTCATGCAGAAGCAGGAGCTGGAAAAGCTTCAGGCTGACGTCAACGAGCGCATTTCCGCGTTGCAAGACCGCAAGGCGGAATATGAGGACTGGCTGGCACGCCGCAATCATTTCCTCGAGCAGGCGAAAAGCAATCTGGTCGATATCTACAAGACGATGAAGGCGGATGCCGCAGCACCGCAGCTCGAAAAGATGCATGTGGAAATCGCGGCTGCCATCATCATGCAGCTTCCGCCGCGCCAATCGGGCCTCATCCTCAGTGAAATGGATGCTCAGAAAGCCGCAATCGTCGCCGGCATCATGTCGCAGGCAATCGACAAAAACACTTCGAAGGATCCTTCATGACCCCGCGTCTTCCGGCCCTCCTCCTGCCGCTTGCCCTGCTTGCCGGCTGCCAGAACAACCAGACCCTGAAGGAAATTGGCAACGCTCCCGCGATGAGCCCGATCGGCAGCGGCCTGCAATTTAGCCAGACGCCGCAGATGGGCATGTATCCGAAGCAGCCGAAGCACATGGCGAGCGGCTATTCGTTGTGGAGCGACAGCCAGGGTGCGCTGTTCAAGGATCTACGTGCGCTTAACATCGGCGACATCCTGACCGTCAACATCCAGATCAACGACAAGGCCGATTTCGACAACGAAACCGAGCGCAACCGCACCAATTCCAGCGGCCTGAACTGGAAGGCAAAGGCGGAAATCTTAGGTTGGACGCCGGAGGCAGATTCCAACATCAAATACGGCTCCGACACAGACACCCAGGCCAAGGGCAAGACCAAGCGTTCCGAAAAGCTGACGCTGATGGTGGCGGCCGTGGTGACCGGCATTCTCGAAAACGGCAACCTCATCATCAGCGGTTCGCAGGAAGTGCGCGTGAATCACGAAATCCGCATCCTCAACGTCGGCGGTATCGTCAGGCCGCAGGATGTCGATGCGCAGAACATGATCTCCTACGAGCGCATCGCCGAGGCGCGCATCTCCTACGGTGGTCGCGGCCGCCTGACGGAAGTGCAGCAACCCCCGGTCGGTCAGCAGGTCGTCGACCTGTTCTCGCCGCTCTGACGCCGACATGCGAAAGCGGGACTGACCAATGGAAAACGAACAGACTGAGGGCAAGAAAAAATCCTCGCCGATGGTCATGACCATCGCTGGCGTTGCAATCCTCACCCTGCTGGGTGCGGGCGGCGGCTGGTTCGTGGGCGGCATGGTCGCCCCGAAGATCGCCGGCGCCGAGGCGCATGCCCCGGCTGCCGCCGGTGAACATGGCGAGAAGAAGGGCGAGGGTATCGATAAAATCCCGGCCGAGGCGAACGGTATCGTCCAGCTCGATCCCATCACCACCAACCTTGCATACCCTTCTACGAACTGGGTGCGGCTCGAAGTGGCGCTGATGTTCAAGGGTCCGGTCGAGGTCAATCTCGCGGAGGATATCCACCAGGATATCATGGCCTACGTCCGCACCGTTTCCCTTCAGCAGCTGGAAGGGCCGCGCGGCTTTCAATATCTTAAGGATGACATTCAGGAACGAGTTGACCTGCGCTCTCAAGGGCGCGTATCCAAGGTCATGTTCCGGACCTTTGTCATCGAATGATTCGATTTCTTGTTACCATCGCTGTTCTTCTGGCTTTGCCGGGCCTTGCCAACGCCCAGCAATTTCCGACCGATCTGTTCAATACGCAGATAGACGGATCCGTCGCCGCATGGATCATCCGCACCTTCGGCCTTTTGACGGTCTTGTCAGTCGCGCCCGGCATCCTGATCATGGTCACGAGCTTTCCGCGCTTCGTGATCGCCTTTTCGATCCTGCGCTCCGGCATGGGGCTTGCATCGACCCCGTCGAACATGATCCTCTTGTCGATGGCGATGTTCATGACCTTCTACGTCATGTCGCCGACCTTCGATAAAGCCTGGACGGACGGCGTGCAGCCGTTGTTGCAGAACCAGATCAACGAACAGCAGGCCATTGGGCGCATCGCCGAACCCTTCCGTACCTTCATGAACGCCAATACGCGCGACAAGGATCTGAAGCTGTTCGTCGATATCGCCCGCGAGCGCGGACAGGTCGTGATGACCGACAATGTGGTCGACTACCGCGTGCTCGTTCCGGCCTTCATGCTTTCGGAAATCCGGCGCGGTTTCGAGATCGGTTTCCTGATCATCCTGCCGTTTCTGGTCATCGATCTCATCGTCGCCACCATCACCATGGCCATGGGTATGATGATGCTGCCACCCACCTCGATTTCCCTGCCGTTCAAGATCCTTTTTTTCGTGCTGATCGACGGCTGGAACCTGCTGGTCGGCAGCCTTGTGAGATCGTTCAACTGACGGCAATTGTGCCGAAATAATCTTCGTTAATCCTGTTTGTTAACCCCGCAGCCCCACGGCTGCGGGGTTTTCGCGTTTTAACCCTTTGGTTACCGTTTTTGCTAGGGGTCGGATAACTATAATTTTAAATTAAAAACTTACCAATTAAATATACTTCGCAGTAACCATAAGTATTTTCTAGTATTTCTTAATGCTCAAATTAACAATTGGGCAATTCTTTGCTGCCAAATTCTCCCTACACACAGCGGGTTTGGTTTCCAGAGACAAGTAATTCGGAACCGAGTGGCATGAAGCCGAAACGTTGTGACCGGTAATACAAAGTCCGGAATGTCCCCAACTCCAGTATCTCGTAAAAACAAGGGACAAAATACTATGGCAAGCATTCTCACCAACGCCTCCTCTATGGCTGCTCTCCAGACGCTGCGTTCGATCGGCAACAACATGGAGACCACGCAGGGCCGTATCTCGACCGGCCTGAAGGTAGGCTCCGCCTCCGACAACGCCGCTTACTGGTCCATCGCGACCACGATGCGTTCGGACGCTTCGGCGCTCTCCACCGTTTCTGACGCACTCGGCATCGGCGCAGCCAAGGTCGACACCGCGTACTCCGGCATGGAAGCGACGATCAAGGTCGTTCAGGAAATCAAGGACAAGCTGATCCTTGCCCAGGACCCGACCGCCGACAAGAAGAAGATCCAGAAGGAAATCGGCCAGCTCCAGAAGCAGCTGACGTCCATCGCCGACTCCGCAACCTTCAACGGTGAAAACTGGCTGAAGACGAAAGCATCCAACGATGGCGCAGCATTCGCTGCCGGTACTGACGATGCGGCTATTGCCAACCTGAAGAAGCAGGTTGTTGCTTCCTTCACCCGTGACTCCGCTGGCGCCGTCAAGGTTCAGCGCGTCGATCTGCAGCTCAGCGGCTCGAACGTTCTGTTCGATACCGGCGCTGTAACAGACGGCAAGGGTACGGGCATCCTCGACAAGGCAGCTGTCGCAGACGGCGTTAAGCAGTCGGTTTCGAACCTCGATATTTCCGACCTGAGCATCTACAAGGGCGCTGCTGCCACCATGCTCGGCACTGCCGCTGCAACGGACAACGACATCCTCGACAAGCTCATCACCCACGTTGACAAGCAGCTTGAAACCCTCAACAGCGCTGCTGCCGATCTGGGCGCGGTCTCCAACCGCATCTCGATGCAGGGTGACTTCGTTTCCAAGCTGACGGCAACGATGGAAAAGGGTATCGGCCGTCTGGTTGACGCCGACATGAACGAAGAATCGACCCGCCTCAAGGCTCTGCAGACACAGCAGCAGCTGGCAATCCAGGCTCTGTCGATCGCCAACAGCGACTCGCAGAACATCCTGTCGCTCTTCCGTTAATCGGACCGAAAATTACAAAAGTCGAGCCGCGCCCGAAAGGGCGCGGTTTTGCATTTGTGGAGTGCTCCGCAAACGGGAAGATTTCGTTTACCATCCTTGCTTTGAAAGCATTTACCACGATTTGAGCGAAGCGCCGGGAGCGCCCTGAAATTAGGGAATTGGAAAGCACCGGCTGTCAGATTTTGGGCATGGACAAGCGGATAGCCGCTGGCCTGAATGACACTAAACGCAGGATCGCAAGCGGAGGCTGACCGTCTTGCAATTGCGTGAAACAGGCAAACGTGACGGAGGCTGACCCAAGCGTATTGCCCTTCTATCAAAGCCGCATCCGGAAACGGGTGCGGCTTTATTATTTTTTTAAACATTTCAGGTTACGCGCGCATGCGCGCGAAGATTGCATAATAAAATCTCAGCGTGTGCATTTTTTTGCGACCCTTAGCTCTTCATTAACCATATGGAGGTTAGCTAGAGCCATCGAAACGGCGAGCTAACCATTAAAAATCAGCAGGTTAGCAGGCATGATGCTGTGCGCTGTTCCCGGTGAGACCGGAATGTCCCTTCTTTAATCAGCCATTCAAGGGGCAAATTTACTATGACGAGCATTCTCACTAACGTAGCAGCTATGTCTGCACTCCAGACCCTGCGCTCCATCGGCCAGAACATGGAAACGACGCAGGACCGCGTTTCCTCCGGCCAGCGCGTCGGCGAAGCTTCCGACAACGCCGCTTACTGGTCGATCGCGACCACGATGCGTTCGGACAACGGTGCGCTTTCTGCTGTTCAGGACGCCCTCGGCCTCGGTGCCGCCAAGGTTGATACCGCCTATTCCGGTATGGAATCGTCCATCGACGTCGTCAAGGAAATCAAGAACAAGCTGGTTGCCGCCCGCGAACCCGGCGTCGACAAGTCGAAGATCCAGGAAGAAATCAAGCAGCTGCAGGACCAGCTGAAGTCGATCTCGAGCTCCTCGTCCTTCTCCGGTGAAAACTGGCTGCAGGCAACCGTCAGCAACGGCGCTGGCGAACTGAAGAACGTCACCAAGCAGATCGTTGGTTCCTTCATTCGCGATGCCGCCGGTAACGTTTCCGTAAAGACCGTCAACGTTGACCTGAGCCGTAACACGGTGCTGTTCGACACGTCTTCGGGCGCTGCAAAGGACAAGCAGGGCGTCCTCGACTCCTACGCCTATTTTTCTTCCACGGGCAGCTACAAGCTGTTCGAAATCACCAATGACTCGGACGGCGTAGGCGCCGCACAGCCGGTGACTAAGGTTGCAGCAGCCAAGGTTTACACCGAAGCTCAGCTGAAGGGCCTGAAGGAAGCAACTGCCGGCACCGCCGTCACCTTCACCACCGCCGCCGCAACGGGTATCGTCACGATCGCTAACGCCGATACGACCACTCCGAACGTCAACGGCACATACTTCAATCTTGGCAACGACCAGTACGTCAAAATCAACACGACTGCGCCGACAGCTCCGGCAACCAAGACCAACATTGCCGTCGGCCTCGACGGCACCACCAAGATCTACCTGGAAGAAGGCGCTGACGCCCAGCTCGCAACGCAGCTCACCTACTCCCTGACGTCTCTGGACATCACCAAGGACCTGACCGGCACGTTCAAGAACAGCGACGGCTCGGCAGTCTCGGAAAACCAGTACCTCGACGCCATGGTTTCCTTCGTTGACAAGCAGCTCCAGAGCATGACATCGGCAGCAGCCGACCTCGGCTCGGTCAAGATGCGCATCGAATTGCAGGAAAACTTCGTCAACAAGCTGACCGACTCGCTCGACAAGGGCATCGGTCGACTGGTCGACGCTGAAATGAACGAAGAATCCACCAAGCTGAAGGCTCTTCAGACCCAGCAGCAGCTGGCTGTTCAGGCCCTGTCGATCGCCAACAACGACTCGCAGAGCATCCTGTCGCTCTTCCGTTAATCGGAAAAGACATCGCCAGAAAATCGAGCCGCATCCGAAAGGGTGCGGCTTTTTCTGTCATGGTTAAGAGAAATTATTATTTCCTAATTTTTATTAACGACAGTTTAGGCTTTGTTAACCATTCGGGCCCTAAAACCTAGCCATCGAAACGATTGGTTAACCAAGACGAAAAAGAGGTTAACAGGCATCAAGCCGCGCGATCGTTACCGGCGGCAATCCGGAATGTCCCTTTTCATTTCAGCCAATCAAGGGGCAAATAATTATGACCAGCATTTTGACGAACGTCGCGGCAATGGCCGCCCTTCAGACCCTCCGCGCAATCGGCAGCGACATGGAAGAAACGCAGTCGCGTGTCTCCTCCGGCCTGCGCGTCAAAACCGCCTCCGACAACGCCGCCTACTGGTCTATCGCGACCACCATGCGTTCGGATAACGGTGCTCTTTCCGCTGTTCAGGACGCCCTCGGCCTCGGCGCCGCAAAGGTCGATACAGCCTATTCCGCCATGGAAACCACTGTCGATGTCGTTAAGGAAATCAGCAAGAAGCTGGTTGCCGCCCGCGAGGCCGGCGTTGACAAGGCAAAGATCCAGGAAGAAATCCGTCAGCTCCAGGACCAGCTGAAAAGCATCGGCGAATCCGCCTCCTTCTCCGGCGAAAACTGGCTTAAGGGCAAGATCAGCGACGCATCCGGCAACCTCACCCCGATAACGAAGCAGATCGTCGGCTCCTTCATCCGTGACGGCGCGGGCAATGTTGCAGTCAAGACGATCAACGTTCAGGTCGACAACAAGACTGCCCTTTTCGATACCTCGACCGGTGCGGCGAAAAACGGTATCCTCGATAGCGCCGCCCATTATTCCGATACAGGCTCCCTGCGCAATTTCGAGATCACCACGACCACACCCGCAGGTGTTGCCACAAACACGCCCTCTACCGCAAAGGTGTTCACGCAATCCCAGCTTCTGGGTTTCCCCTCGGGGACGACGACCACAGTTTCTGCTCCAGACGCAGTAACCGGCCTCGTAACCGTTGCTGCGGCGACAACCGCACGAAACAACGGCACCTACTTCAAGATCGGCGAAAACGCAGCGGGTGAAGCCCTCTACGTAAAAGCCAACAATACCGCGCCGACGCCTGCAGGCACCACTGTAACGGCAATCGGAACCGGCGGTTCGTCCAATAACAATATTTACCTCGAAACCGCCGCCGCAGATTCCCAGATGGCACAGAAGCTCGGCTACTCGCTGATCGATCTCGACATCACCAAGGATCTCAGCGGTTTGCTGGACGCCAAGGGCCAGCCGCTGACGGACAATGACGGCCTCGACAACATGATCCAGTTCGTCAACACCAAGCTGGAATCGCTGATCAGCGCGAGCGCCGATCTCGGCTCCATCAAGATGCGCCTCGATCTGCAGGAAGATTTCGTCAACAAGCTCACAGACTCCATCGACAAGGGCGTCGGACGTCTCGTTGATGCCGACATGAACGAAGAGTCCACCAAGCTAAAGGCTCTGCAGACCCAGCAGCAGCTGGCAATCCAGTCGCTCTCCATCGCCAATACCAGCTCCGAGAATATCCTGTCGCTATTCCGCCAGTAAGCGGCGCCCGTTGGCTACGGGCGGTTTCGTCCCGCTCTGGCAGCAACAGAATATTCGGAAATGGAAACCGCGCTTCGCAAGAGGCGCGGTTTTCACATTTACCGATACCAGTGCAGAATGCGCGAAAACGCGCACCGACATTATCGACGAATACCTGCCAAGGCGTCGCGTAAATTTCTGATTTTATTGGGGAAAATGGTGCTGCTAGAGAGATTTGAAATCAACATTAGATAAATAAAATCAAATATTTATGAGTATTTTTGTAACGGTGTGGCGGACTGAAATTTGTTGTGATTATGCTCGCTTCGGCGGGCTGACAGCCGCCATAAATTTCCGACCTACATCGGTGAACCGAAGCTCTTTGAAAACGCGGATCCCAGTCTGCGTTCTATTGTAATCGATCACGTCGTTTCCTTTTGTGCCGTCGTCCCATAAGGGTTCTTGCTTAGCGCTGTCGAAGAATGCCGTGATTCCGAGCGCATACAGGTGCTGTCCGTAAAATTCAACGTTTTCAGGGAAAGCAAGGTTATCGCGTGGCACCTCATCAAGTTCCATTTGGGTATTGTTGAAGGTCGCTGTCTTGCGGTCAAAATCTTGCTTAAATTGTTGGCGATAGGATCGCCCTTCTTCGTTCAATAGCTGCCACATCGAATTGAGAAGTGTTGCCTCATCTTGCGATAGCTGCCGGACGATCTGCGAAAATGCAGGATGCGCGTTTTGCACGCGGCTCTTGTCCATACTTGAGCTGAGAAGCTGCGAGAACATTTCGGATATTGGACTGTCCTCTGGTTCATACTTGATGCCCTCTAAGACGGGGCCGAGAATCTGTGGCGCGGGCGAAACACGGTCAGCTTCGGGCACGCGGCGAACCGATGTGTCCAGAAAAGCGCGGTAACGGTCTTGAAGGGCTGCGACGAGTTGGACCGGCGCGAGGCCCAGCAGGATGACCTTGGTAACGTCTTCGACTAACATGCCTACCTGCTTTGCGCCCGGCTTGAGCGCATCGTCGTAAGCGTCCTTGACAGGAATTTGCTTGGCAAGCTCTGTCGCAATAGCGGTCGAAAGGTCTGCCGGTTCAGCCATCAATAGCTCCCCTGATATTGGTTAGACATTTGCATGGGGATTATCGACGCTTCTTAGCTTGGTAACGCCGGTAAATACCCTCAAAATGGTCTTCTTTTTTTCTCGCGATTTCTGCCTTTTCCTCAGCAAGTTTACGCTCAGCAGCGAACTGATCGCGCAGCTTGAATAGCTCGCACAGCTGATTACCCGAAACGTCTTCGAACATTGCCTGATAGGCTTCCTGATCAGCCATCGACGGAATTTCGCCGCGAAGCCAATCGAGTAAGAATTCTCTCGACTTCGTTCCCGACACCCAGCCTTGATTAACGATCATTGATGCTTGCTCGACAAGGTGGACCATCTGAAAGGCGTGGAATTCTTCGTCCTTCCATCCATAAATGCCAGCGGCGTGAGCTTTCTCACGTTCAGACGACAACTGGCGGGTTAGCTCAATAACGGTAGCTAAGTTACGTGCTTTTGCAGATTGGAAAATCGCGACAGCAGCCGTTATGACGGCTAAGAATGATCCAAACGCCCCAACAGCGGTGGCGATATCTAACAGATTTAGCTTTTCGGGAAACCATCGCCACTGCGTTGATGTCGCGCATGTCGATAGGAAACAAAATATGCCCTTCTCGGGTGGCATGGCTGTCAAGAGATCAACAATGCCTTTGATCATTTTTTCTCGGTAGAAGGCGGTTTGGCCTGAGAGGTGTTTGGGCCTGTCGAGGTAGATGATGGACGCATAACCGGGGTCGGAAGATAGCTGTGTGCACCTGTCAAAACACTCGCGCCTATCCTATCATGCGACACAGCAGTATCCGGCGAAATTATTGGTTTATCATCGGCCATTACAAACCTCTATTTCTTGGATGACGGCTGTGTCGGTGCCGAAGAGGATACTACCGGCTTCGCTGCCGACGAAACCAGCGGTGGCGTGGGCTTATACCCTTCGGTCAGCAACTTAGGTTTCTCGCTCATCATTTATCCTCGTCTTTTGATTTTGGTTTTTCCTCTACGTTCTTACTTTGGGAAGTGGTCAGTGGTCGAATTAGCGGAGTGCTCAAGTATCCGGCCTGCGGGTCCGAGATTCCCCCGCGCGGCAGCACCACGCCACCTAGTGGTTCGAAGGGTAACCGCCGAATAACCATTCTTACTTCTTATCCCCCGATGTCTGGTTCTGAGACTGGCCTTGCGCAGTCGAGATAGTCGGAGTCGGCAAATAGCCATTCTGGACGACGACCTTTCCTTCTGTCGCTATACGCGGCGTTGGCATAAAACCATCTTGGGCAAAAGTTCTATTTTTATCTGTCACGGGGTCCACCTTTTCCAGTTGGTCGCGGTGTAGCCCGTGTTTAATACACGGGCTACACCATTTTCACTTACCCTTCTTCTCGTCCTGTGAGAGGACGGAAGCGGCAAGTCTTTTTGCATCTGTGGGTGTAGCTTTCTTGGCACCGGAAAGCACCTTCGAAGCTAACGAGGACACCGGCGATGAGGATTGCTTCTTCGCCATGTTACACGTCCCTCGCTGCCGAGACTTCAGGATAGAGTTTCCCGGTGTTGATTTCGCTGACGCGTCCGGGGTTTATCCCAAACCGAGCGGCGATATCGTGTTGCATCATCTTCCGCCGCAACAACAGCTTGATAGCAGCAGCCATGTCGGGCGTCACTTTTGGTGAGCGTCTTGGTGTCGGCATATTTTTTGTCCTTATGCCTGCACTCTGCCTTGCCCTAGTGACTCGGTGTATGTAGAATCGATCTGCTACGATGGATTTTACATCCGCTAGAACATCCGCACGGCAGAGCGTTGCCAACGTGTGCGGTCACGCATAGAGCGACTGCCTTCTGTCCTGCAAGACAGTTGGCAGTCGTTGTTCGCGAATCTATATCCCGAACTGCTAAGATATTGATGCGACTCGATGTCGTTGTCGAGTCCTTTCGATCAAATGCAACTACATTTAGACATTAATTTTCGAAATCCACAGATTGCCTACAACATGCTGTATCTAAGGTAGATTTTTTGCAGAGCATCCTTTATAAGCCCGCCATTCCGGCCGGAATTGCGATTCATTTGTTGCTTTGAGGCACCCCTAGCGTGGGAAAATCTACCGACGGATTTAGATGAACAACCATCAACCGCGCTTATTCTTCCAAGCCTGAATCATCGCATTTATCTTTGGCTGCACGCGTCGCCGGGCCTCCTCACGGTCAACACCTTCAAGAAGCATCTGGTCATAGTCGGTCATAAGATGTCGCAAACTAGTTTGCATGGTGATGCCAACTGCTTTGCCCATAGATACGCCGTGCCAGTCCCTACTAACGATCTCGCCGATAAAGAATGCAACCGCGAAATCCGGACACCCGGGATGCTTCTTTCGAATGTGCTTCTCTGCTGCTTCGGCACTGAAGCGCGTCATGGCGCACCCCGCATCCGATTTTGAACGGCGTAGTAAATTGCGCTGGCGAAGTAGTTTGGCAAATGGCCCATATCGCGCTCATCCCATTCTTTTCGCGTCATTGCCCTAGCCTCGTCCATTGCGTCGGCGACGAGAATGCCAATTATCCCGATCATCAGGTCGTCGGCGTGCTTCGGCGATAAACCGTCATATCTGTTCGACATGGTAGCTCCTGAAATGAAAAGGCCCGCCGTGATTGGCGGGCCGATAATTCAATCTGCGGCTTCGGTAGCCAGCGCATCAAGGACGATGCGGCATAACTCGCTCTTAGACGCTTTTCGCAATCCGAGAACGGTAAGATGCTCCGTCACGGTTAGGCGAAGCGCGGCAATGACTTCCGAATCGTCGAGAGCGCCTGCGGCGGTTTGCAAGTCGTTGCCATACTTGGCCTTCGCGTTATCGATTATTTCGCAAAGGGTCGGGTTGAAGCGCATTATGCTACCTCCGAATACCTAATGCGTGGGCCGAATCCGGTTCCTACTCCACCCATGCAAACCGGCGTATCGATTGCGGCCACGGCGAAAATCATTGCCGTAAGGTCAGCCAAATAATGATTGGTCGAGACGGGAACGAAACCACTGCCAATCCTCGCCTGATAATCGATAACGATCCGAGCGAACGCTTCAATCTGCACGGTATCAAGATCGCCAAGGGCATTCCGGTAGCGGATCAGCGCCGGGTTGCTATCCTTCAACCGTTCCATATCGCTGGCGATACTTTCGCACCGCTTAACGCTTTCACGAAGCCGCCGCTCTGCGAGCGGCACGTTGTGCTTTTCTGCGCAATGCTCAATATAACTGGCCGAGGCCTTCAGTGACACCGCAAGTGCCGTGGGGTCGTAAAATACGGAGTAGCGGTCAATCGTTGCAGCCGGTGCGCTGGTCTGGAGCATGTGGGTCATTGGGTCGTCCCTCTGCGTTAATGGGACCTCCTATTGGTCACACGAAAGTATGGTTAGCAATAGGGCGGTCGTAGGCGTGTTGTAAGCCATTGATTTCTTATGACAGGATTGTTGGCAGGCGCGTTATCCGGCGAGGATCACTTCGCCCTCATCTTGTCCGTTGAAGCACGAGATAGGCCAAATGCCGCCTACTTCACCGAGGATCATGATCAGGCGCGTGCGCATGTCGTCGGGCGCTGCCGGATCGAAGTTGCGGACCTGAGCTTCCAGATTGTCGAGAACGTCATGGTATGCGTCGGTGGCGATATAATTTTGCTGCGTCATTTCCCGGTCTCCGTTACTTCGGTAACGGACCATTAAACACTACCGTTTATAGGGTCAATAAGCGGTAGTGTTTATTTTGAATGAGGGCTGTTTTGGGTAGACCACCTTTACATATGAAACTCACGAATGTTCGCTTTCCAGAGAAAACGCTGGATAGGATTGACGCACTGGTTGGCGCGAACCGACGGGCGCAATTCATTCGGGAAGTTGTCGAGCGTGAATTAGAGCGGCTCGAGAAGGCCGAAACCACGACGGAAACATAGTAGTGCTGCGCTGATCAGGCTGTCGGTGTCGCTGCATTTTTCCGGCGCTTCCGTGAGGCCAGCCTATTGCTCTCCCTACGGGCGGATAGGCGGGCCTCTTCTGTCTCATGGAAGGTATAACCACGGACACCCGTTGCCCGCTTCACAGACTGCTGTTCTTCCCTGTCGCGCTGCTTGGCGAGTTGGCGTGTCGCGTCATTGGCAAACCACCGACGCGGCTTATAATCGTCGCGGCCTTCGGCAGACGCTCGGGCGGCGCGTTCAGCCTTTCCAGATTCGGTGCGCTCAAGTGCGCGCTCTGCCTTGTCGTGCGCCAGACGTTGCCGGAAGCCCTCGATGGAATCAGCAAAAGCTAATTCAACTGCCATTTCGTCACCTCATCATCAATCGTCATCTATTGAGATTTATAGCGGGTCAGATGGTGGCAACGCACAAAAAGCTGGAATAATTTTTGTTGCAAATATTTTTCGGTCTTTGCATCAGCATTCCGTGTGCTTCTCTATCTATATACTTATACTCTTATTATAGAGATATGTAATAGACGACGAAGCACACGGAATGCTGACGCGGGCAAGCGTTCATTACTCGCCGCTGGCGCGGCTCGCCTACGCGGCCTTCGGCCTTGTCAGCGCTTCGCGCTGTCCAGTTCGTCACCGTTCCCCGGAAGGTAGTTCAAGCAGACTCTCCGGGGACGCAAACGCCCTCCCCGGACAAAAATTCCGCGTTTCCGTCATACAGACTCACACACAAGCTTTCAGGTGCCGGGTGTGGGATAGACGCATTCCGGCACATAAAACGCGCCTACACCTCCCTGTGAGTCAAACTAGCGGCTTCTACTGTTGCCGAAGGCACCGGGCCGCGACTGCTTGCGCATTTCGTCGGCGATGACACCGCGAACGGTCGTTTCCATCTGCTTCGCCAGCTTCCCGGCAAGGTCGTTGTTCTGCTCCGGCGTCCCGGCGCTGCCGTTCACGGTAATCGGCGCATTGATAGAGATCGCCTGCACCGCCGCGCTGCTGTTCGCGGCCTTTAGGTCGGGCGTGCGGATCGACGGTGCATCCCCGACGAAACCACCTTCGGCAAATCCGCCCAGCGCGCCGCGGTGCATTGCATCAAGATTGCCGATGCCGATCCGGCTGGTTGCCTTCTTGCTCATGACGTATTCGCCCTTGTGCACTACGCCTGCCGGTTCATACTTCCCGCCATCGCCTGTGTAGCCACCTTCGGAGAAACCGAAGAGCTTGCCAAGAATGCCGGTGCCTATTCCGGCCAGTCCGGCCAGCGGTCCCTTGCCGAGAAGTGCGGCCTGAAGCGTTGCGTCGATCAAGTTATTGATGAGGCTGCGAACCGCGCCATTCAAATCCTGTGTTCCGGTAAGAAGGCCGGACAGGGACGACGTGAAGCTCTCCGCAAAGAACTTTTGCGCATTCTTCAGGCCTTCGGCACTGTCGCCAGCCTTCTTGTTTTCGCCGTCAAGCTGCTGAGTGAGCGTGATCTTCTCGCGAATCTTGGCAAGCTCCTGATCGGTCAGGGTGATCCCTGCCCGCTTGGCTTCCTGCTGGGCCTGATACACGGCAAGCTCGATACGCTGCTGTGATGCAGACATGCCGGAAATCGACTGTTCGAATCGGGCAAGGTCAAGACCCTCCTGCACCGACTGGTTCAGGCTCTTGCGGGCGGCGTCCTGCTGCTTGATGAGATCGGTCTTCGCCTTCTCGCTATCGGTCGGCGCAAGCGGCTGGGCGGCGGTAGGCGTGCCGTTATAGGCGTCGCGAATGGTGCCATCATCGACACGGCGCAAACCCTCCCATTCATTGCGAAGGCCAGCCGGATCATTGCCACGACGACGCATGAGGGCGCGGGCAAGTTCGTCCTGGGTATCCTGATCGTAGAGCCGATCACCGGACAAACCGAGTTCCTTGATAAGTCCCTCAAGGGTTGCGCCCGTGATCTGGTAGCGGCCAAGTGCGGACGAACCCTTGCCGTCGCCGTAGAGGGCGCGGTTCGCCGGATTGGCAAGCATGGTGCGCTGAAGATCACGGACCTGATTGAGCGTCATCCCGACAAGGTTCTGTGCGCCGCCGGTCCACCGGCCATTATCGAGGGTCGAATTATAGTCGCCACCGCTTTCGACCGAGGCGACCAGATCGAGGAAATTATCGTGCTTGCCGAACCGGACGATGCTCTTAGCGCGGTTCGCAAGGTCGGTTGCATTCATGACTTCGCCCATGGTGCGGGCGTTGCCCACGGCCCGCTGATAGGCGGCATCAATGCCGTCAATTGTGGCAAGACTGTCCAGTTCTGCCTTCAGTTCCGGCACAAGCTTCTTCAGGTCGGCGAGCGCGGTCTTGAAGTTCGCGGCGGCGGCGACGTTGCCACCCATCGCGCCGGACAGGCTATTGCTTGCGGCGGACAGTTCCTTAAGCGCCTGCTTGAATTCGTTACTGCCGCCCTTGGCCTCATCAATCTGGGCATCCACGGCGGACAAGGCGGCGCGAAGCTGGCGAAGTTCGACTTCCTTCATCAAATTGAGCGGGTTAGCTTCGGTATCGGCAATCTTACGAAGGATACGCTCCCGCTGGTCCTGAAGCCGCTTCAACTGCTGTTCCGGCGTATTGTAGGCTGCAACAGCCTTGTCACGCGCACCGCCGGACGGGTCATTGATTGCACCGATGATGCGCGATGCGACGTTAACGCCTTCGATAGCTGCCTGCTTGGCGTATATCGTGAAGTTCCGCCACATGGTGGAAAACTCGCGGTCGATCCTTTTCGCGGCCTCAATCTGTTCGTCGGTGAAGGTCGCCGCCTCGCTGCGCATCTTCTGGATTTCCGCAACGGACATGCCGAGCATCTTGGCGAGGTCTTCCGCGCCCTGTCCGCCGAACAACTCATCGAGGGCGCGGGTCTGTCCAGCACGATCAAGCTTCTGAAGCTCACCAACGATCTCATCGAGGAAACGGCTCGGGTCTTGCAACTTACGGCCAACTTCTTCGGCGGAATAGCCAAGCGTCGCGAACCATTCCGCGCCACCACCCTTGCCGGTGCGTGCAAATTCGTCGCCGCGAATATTCAATTCCTTAAGGGCGTCGGTCACGCCGTCGATGCTCATCCCGGTTGCCGTGGCGACATAGCCCCACTGCTGCCAAGCCTTCGCCGAGACGCCAGCCTTGCGGGCCTCGCGGTCAACTTCGGCAACACTGTCGGCGATCTGCTTGAGGGCGATAGCCGCACCACCGATGCCGGCCACCATAGCACCGCCGCGCATCAGCGGCGTGAACATGCTTTCGATCTTCCCGGCAACACCGCCAATCGACTTTTCCATGTTCTGTGCGGATTGCCGAGCACGGCCCTCCATCTTCTTGAAGTTGTCGTTGGTCGCGTTGCGGGCGCGGGCCATGTCCTTTTCATACTTGTTCATGCGAGCCTCAAGGCTCACTACAAGGCGCTGTTCGTCGTTCATTGCGTGGTTCCTTATGCTGCTTCTGACCAAAGGCGGTCGTATTCATCGGGGTCCATATTGAGGATTGAGCGGCGGCTATCGTTCGCGATGGCACGGGACACGGCCATTGCGGCGGCAACCGCGCCGTCGATGCGGTCGGTCTTCTTGCCCTTGTGCATCCGAACAAGGCCGGTATCGTTCCGACTGGCAACAACGCTATCGAAGTGATGGCGAATGATCGGGTGGCCGTTGTGCCGGATGCTGAAGCCGTTCACGGTGCGCTCAAGGTGCCCGATTGCCGGTCCCATCGTCAGCGGTCCCTGCCGCATCTCGATTGCGGGCAAGCCATCATCATGAAGGCGCTGCATCGTCATGCGGGCAAGATGCGGGTCGAACGCGATTTCCCGCACGTCGAACCGGGCGCAAAGCTCGCGAATATGGGCTTCGACGGCTTCCGGCTGAATAACCGGCCCATCAACCGCAATAATGAACTTGTCGTCGCGCCAACGCTCATAAGGAACACCGTCGCGAATACCACGCTCGCGCAAATCATCGCCCGGAACAAAGAACCACGGGTGAGTGAAAACACGCCCGTCGCTATGACGCCACGCGCCCACAACTGCGGTCAGGTCGCCGTTGACGCTCATGTCTACGCCGAGATAGGCCGGAAGTGCCTCAAGATCGGTAAGGTCGAAGTTCGGATCATGCCCGGCATCGTATGCGGCCATACTGAAAAGCGGTTCGCGGGAAGCGGCCTGCCAGATGTTGAGGTTATACTGAAGGAAGGCATAGCGTTCCTGCGGACGGTCGCGGGCGTCGGCTACAAGGTCGCGGAATTCTTCGACCGACACAAAACCGTCTGCAAGGCCGGGGTTCGCCTTGTGCCACGTCGCCGGGTCTTCCCAATCGTCGCCGGGTTCGGCCATAAACAGGATAGGCAGATAGGACGGGTTCACCTTCTCGCCGCTAGCGATCTTGCAAGCGTTTAAATACTCGTCATAGAGCAAGTTTTCGTGTCCAGCGCCTGCCGTGGTGCAGATGATCGTCAGGGGGCGCTTCTTCACGCGGGAAGACTTCAGGGCCTCCCAAAGCTCGCGGCCCTTCCATACGTGCAGTTCGTCGGCGAGGATGAAGGTCGGGGAAAGACCGTGCGCCTTGCCACCGTCTGAAGACATGACTTCAAGCGTGGCCTGCTTCACCGGACATTCGATCAGCTTCTTTGCATTCTTGGCGTCATAGATGCGGGTTCCGGCAATCAGCCGCTTATCCATACGGATGATGTTCCGGGCTTCCTCGAAACCAATCTTGCCCTGATCGCGATCCTTTGCCGCGAAGATTGCCTGTCCACCGGGAGCGGCTTCCGGGCCGATGGTGTGAAGCAAGGCGAGCGCTGCGGCGAGGCTGGTCTTGCGGTTACCACGCGGAAGAAACAGCAAGACCGTCTTCACGATCATCGTGCCGTCAGAATTGCGCGGCCCGTATATGCGGCGAATGATACGTTCCTGCCACCGGGTCAAGGTGAAGAAGCTGCCCGGCGCACTGCTGGCAGGATGCTTCAGAAGGCGAAGAAAGCGCACGGCGCGCTCGCCGTGGCCGAAAGGATCGTCAATCGGACTGTTGTCGAATACCCATGCCGGATAGGTGCTGCCCGCCATCACTGCACCATGAAGGGGTTGCTGGCGACGTCATCGTTACCGCATGCACTGCCGACGCGGGCGCGCGATACTGGCGACAGGCCATATTCGGCGGCAAGCTGCCGGGCCGTCTGCATGGCGCGGTTCTGCATTCCGAAGAGAACCTTGTCGAGCGGGTCCGGCGATGCCCGGCGCGCTGCTTCAATCTCACGGATGATGCCGCGCGACATGCAAAGTTCTTCGATGCCGCTAAGGTCTGACCTCGTGACGATGCCGCGTTCAACGAGGCCCGGCATAATTCGCTTCCATTCGTCGCGCGCGTAGCCGGATAGGTGCTTCGGTGCCGAAGGTGCCTTCTTGAGCGCGTCACTGTCACGGGAAACAGCGGGCTTCACACCACGGGTATGCGTCATGACGTGGCAACCGCCCGCAATTCGAGGCCGCGCCGCCTGCCGATTTCAGTGATTTCCTTCAGGTTATGGGCCGCACCGTTGTAGGAAATCCTGTCGGCGGTCGTGATGCCCGGCAGATACCGGATGCGGAAAATGACGCTCCCGTTCTCTGCTTCGCCATAGCCGGTAAGGAATTCGGTCGCCGACTGCTGCACGATCTCGGCACGCACGGTGTCAATAATTGTCCAGGCGGGTGAAACCGCGCCGGTCGGACCTACGGTTTCAACCTGCCGTTCGAGTGTGATGGTGCGATCAAGCTTCCCGGCGCGCATCAGATAATCCACCGAATGAGGGCTTCGACGGACAGGACGCCGTGACCATAGGTAGGGTCGGGGTCGCGCGGATAGACGGCACGCGTGATGCGGAAATGATCGCAATACCCGCCTTCGATGGTGATGGTCTTGTCTAGTGCTGTGGTCACTGCGAAGGCGATTACCTTGGCCGCATCCTCGCCAGCGTCCAGCGTCCAGATATGCAGGTCCTTGTAAACCCACGCCGCGCGCTGGGCGGTGTAGTCTTGCCCGTGCAATTCGGTGGTGCCATTGCTCATGATGATGCAAGGCGTCTTGTCAGGCCGCGAGCCACCGGCCCGGATATGGTCTGCCGGGACAAGGGCGCTCACTGCCGGATTGGAGATAAGGGCGGCCCGGATGGCCGTCTGAAGTGCAAGGGTCGGTTCAATCATCACTTATTCCATGCGTCCTTTACCGCCTTCTTGGCGGCACGGTTGATGCGGTTCTGAAGGCGAGCGCGGAGCAACCGGAGCGCGGGCCAGAAAAAGGGCTGTGCGTCGGCTTCTGCCGTGCCGTATTCGACAAGGTGCGCGTAACGAACGTCGCTGTTTCCTGCGGTCACGATAACTTCGGTCTCACCTGCTATGCGCGAACCGCCCGGCTGCGAATACGGCGGCGTCGAATGGCCGGGCATGGTCACGGCAATGCTATCGATCAGCGCGCCAGTGTCGCGCGACGTTTCGGCGAGAAGCTTCTGGGCGCTGGCAAGCTCCTTGCTGGACTTCAAGAGGGCCGGAATGACTGCCTCACGCGGCGCGCGCTTGATGCGGTCGAAGGCCGCAAGGGTCGAAGCAAGGCCGTTGTCGTTCTTATTCGCCATTGCCGAACCAGTTTTCACGGTAAGAATTGGCGATATTGGTCACGCCGAGCGGCGCAAACTGCATAGAAATGCCCGCTGCAATGGCTTCCCGCTGCTCATAATAATAGGCGACGAGCAAGAGCGCCGCGCGCTTCAGGTCTGCCGGAACGGGATCAAGATCGGCGAACTGCTTCCCGATATAGTTGGAAAGCCAAGCGTCTGCGGCTTCGATGTAGAACGAAATCAGTTCGTCGTCGGTCGTGCCGTCGATATTCAGGTGTGATTTCGCAAGCGAAAGCGGGACGCTGTTCATGCGTTTTCGGCCTTTCCAGAAAAAGTTATATTCGGCGTCTCTTGTAAGGTGCTCCCCGCGCCGGTTCCCTTCGAACGCTCAAAGTCGGAGACCACCCCCGGCCCGTTGAGATCGATGTGCTTGAGGATGGCCGCGATTACGCTGCCGTGACGGTGGACACGTTGTGCCATCGCATTGGTGCTGATGCCGAGACGCTCGGCCCATTGTCTTGAAGTGAGCGAGACGCCGTGCACTGTATGAATCTGCGGGCCTCGCGGTCTTTCGCGGACCGCTTGGCGCTTAATTATGAAAGGCTTGTAGACAGCCTTAGGCTCTTCGCGGTTGACCCAGCGTTCAACTCTTGCTTCGCGCTGGGTCTGAATGCCGAGAAGAGAATAAGCGCGCTGTCGGATAGCTGCGCACTCGGCGTCAAACTCGTCCTTATCGATCTGACGGGCACGTTCTGCCGGGGTCATACTAAAACCTCATCCGGTAGATGAGGACGTTCGACATCCGGCGATTGAATCAGATAAGTGTATGCTCTCAAAACGTTGGAGGGCATAGAACGATGGATATTGAAGAACACGGCGACTTCTACATTCACAGGCAAACAATCGCTGACGCTGATGGGCGCGTGACCGAATTCTTCGATGTCGGGCATATTATCGATGTGAAGGGCAGACGCATCCACAAGGTAAACTCCGATGTTGGGTTCTCCAATCGAGCCGAAGCTCTTCAATGGATAGAGAAGCAGAAGGCGTAGTGTCATTGCGCGCGCTCCTGCCGCTGCTTGATTGAATTGTGACAGGGTGCGCAAAGCGGCTGCCAGTTGGCGCGGCTGTTAAAAAGGTTCCGGTCGCCGCGATGCGGAATGATGTGATCCACGACGAATGCAGGCTTGCCGCAACCGGGCATGGCGCAATGCGGGTGCATGGCGAGGTATTCGGCGCGGGCCTTGCGCCATGTGTTGTCATAGCCGCGCGCACGGGCCGAAGGGCGGCGTGCGTCATGGCGGGCGTTGCGCTCGCGGGTCGCGGCGCGCTGGCATTCACAAAGAACGCCATGCGGCACAATGCGGCCACAAGAACAGATGCGTGGCGGCAAGCTCATGCGCGACCACCGATCTTTGCCTTGAGGGCCTGAAGCCCGGCCCGGTCAAATTCGGGATCAAGGCCAGCTTCCACGTTGCGTGCGGCCTGTTCAGGGTCAGTCTGCTTGTCTTCCTTGGCATCACCGCTGCCGTGAATGGCCTTCAGCTTGGCGATGTGGCCGGAATACGCGCGGTCGATTTCGGTCGGCGTGGCGTTCCATGCCGCATCCGGTGTCCAGCCAAGCCAGCCGGTCGCCTTCTCATAGAGGTCTGAATAGTAATCCGGCCATGACACCGGCTTCCCCGGTAAAGTAAGAGCGGACTTACTTGCCTCCCTCATAGGGGACGGGCGTAACATCATGACAAGCTGAAAGAGCGGTGCTTGCACGGCGTCGAAGAAAGAGGAAAGCGGCTTTCCGGGTATGCCAGCCAAGAAAGCCGCCGCATCCTGCGCGGGGGACGAAGCCGCGAGGACGATTTCAGAAATGATTGTGAAGTTGCCTTCGTCCAGCGCCCCGAACATTGCGGGAAAGCCGAAGCGTGCTTCAAGGGTAGTTGCGGCTCGCAAGGTAGGGCGAAGCGCCACGGTGTTGCCACCATGCGCGATCCTTACTTCTTCGTAGGCGGGCCGATGGTAGGTCATGGCTTAGGCTGCAACCTTCAGCTTTACGAACCGGTCAGGGTGCGTCAGGTCAGCACCGACGCGCTTGCGGGCGTGGAAACGAACCTGCCCCTTGCCTGCGAGGCTGTAGGGGTCGCGGAGCGTAGACAGGCCCACGCGGTCGATGATGCGATAGCCGGACAGGTCGCCGAACAGGATCGGGAACTTGCCCGCGCCGATATCGTCCATGTCAGGCATTTCGACAATCGGACGGCCAAGCAGGGTCATGACGCCGCCTGCGGTGATCGGGTCGAGAACAAGGTAACGGCCCGTGCCATCCTTCCACTGGCGAATGACGGACAGCGTGTTGCGGTTCATGATCCATTCGCCATTCTGGGCGTGGGTCGTGGCAATGGCGTGATACATGCCGATAATCACGTCGGCAGGGTTCGTAGACGGGAATGCTGCGGAAACGCCCGTCTTCACTTCCTTGATGCCTGTCGCGGTCATGATGCCCTTCGGCTGGCCTACGCCGGTTCCCTTGACGAACGCAACGCCTTCGGTCCTGCCAAAGCTTTCGGCGTAATCGGCGAGAAGTTCGCCCTCAAGGCCGTATGCGTTGTCTTCGAGGAGCTGGTTCGAAACGTCGGTGAAGGTTGCCAGCTCGAACGGCGTCAACTTGACCTGTTCAAAGGTCATGCCGCTTTCCGTGCGGTCTTCCGTTTCAGCCACCCATGTCGCGGCAGTGCCGGACACACGGCGCGGATAAATGATTTCCGGCGACGAGATCGAAATGACGCGGGCATAGCTGCGGATAGGCGAATATTCATTCAACAGCTTGATAAGCTCGCTGCCGAATTCTCCCGGTGCCAGATAGCCGCCGTTAGCGTCGGTCGAAACCGTGAGGGCCTTCTGTTCTTCCTGACTGATACGGTCGCCACGGCGAAGATAGGACACGAAGGCCTTGCGTTCGCTGTTGTCGTTCCCTGCTGCCGGGTGATTGCTGTTTGCCGCAAACGGGCGATTGGCCTTGGCTTCCAGCTTGTCCATGCGGGCCTTGATGGCCTTCACTTCTTCTGCGGAGATAACCGGGTCAGCCTTGACTGCCGGTGCGTTCTGAATTTCTTCTTCCATGTGGTTTCCTTCGGTGATTGACTTAACGACGTTGACGCGCGCGCCCGGATGAACCGGGCGGCGGCATAGGCTGATTTCATTGACGGTGATGGACTTGAACACGCGGCCACCTGCGGCGCGCGGATCAAAACCGGTGTGGCGGAAGCCAATGGACAAGCCGCCGATCTTCCCGGCCTTCAATTGCCGGTGTGCATCGCGGGCGGGGCCGATACCTTCCACAAACAAGCGGCCCTTTACCTCAAGGCCGCTGTCGGTTTCGGTGCAGGTTTCCCAGACGCCGACAACCTTCTGCTGGTCATGCTCCATGACCATAGGCACGCTGTTCGCGAAGGCGATTGTTCCCTTCTCGATCACATCACCGACGCTATCCGGGGAACCGAAAGGCCATGCGATGCCGGTCACGGTGCCGGTATCATCGATAAAGACTTCGGCCTTGATTTCGAGATTTTCAGCTTCGATCACAGGCCGGTATCCTTCAGGGCCTCATTGACGGCTGCGCTCAAGTCGCCGATAGCTGCGGCCTGTCGCAAATCGTCCTGGGGGATTGCCGGGGCTTCCGGCATTCCGAAATAGCGCGCGTCCAGAATGTCAAATGCCAGATGATAGAGGTCGGTGATAAGCATCGAACGGCTGTAGATGCTGATAAGCTTGTGAGACTCTTCCGGTGACATGCCGCCGCCAATGAGGCCGGTGCGGATGACTTCCGTAAGGTCGCTAAAGCGTGCAACGCCCTCGCGGTAACGATAATGCAGGGCCATGATGCCGCTGCCGGTCGTTCGCTCAAGCTCGTGAATCATTTCGGTCGTGAGGGCGAAGGTCTTTTCGCCGTCACCGAAAAAGGCGGTGTGCTGCATCAGGACTTCGTTGCCTTCTCATAGGCCGCAAGGCGAGCTTCGAGCGAAGCCACAAGCTGTGCGATGGTCATGCGTTCTCCTTCGGCTGCGGGCGTTCTGCCGGGCCGGTCGTGGTTGTCGTTGTGTAGGGGTTTGCCAGTTCGTCACCGCCCGGAAGTGCGGGCAGGTTCATGGCAGCGCGGACTTCGTTCGGGGTCATGGCGCGCATGGCGACAAGCTTGCCGAAGATTTCAGCGCGGCCTGCGGCGTCGGCGCGCTGAAGGTCATCAATGACAAATTCGAAATAGAGGGTGTCGCGCTCTTCGTCGGTCAACAGGACCGTGGCAAAAGCGTCCTGCCACTTGTCGAGCCAAGGCCGAAGGCAAAGCTGAAGGAAAGAAGCCGCCATCTGTTCGGCATTGCTCCATGTCGCACGCTCAAGCTGATAGAGCATGTGCGGCGGGACGCCGAAGACGCGTGCAATTTCGTTGATCTGTTCAAGGCGGTTTTCGATGAACTGCGCGTCGGTGCTGGTCATGGCAGGCTGTTCGAACTTCCAACCTGCATCCATAATAAGCGGGTCGCCGCTCACGCTGGCCTTCCACTTGCGGAAAGACTTCAAAATGTTGGCGATGGCGGCGGTTCCAGCTTCGCCGCCCTGCATCTGTTCGTTGGTGATGATGCCGCTGGGTCGTGCGCCGGAACCGAAGAACTGCGAGGCATGGCGTTCCAGAACGGCAGCGACGCCGATAGCTTCCCGGCCAAGCTTGACCGGCGAGACGCCACCGAAAGCCGGGATATAGAGAACGTCGCGGTAGGAAAGACGCACCTGCCCGCTTGCGGTCGAAACCAGATAGAAGGGTTCGCCGTCGTCTTCGACATTGCGCTGCACCTTCGAAGGGTCAAGGCGGTGAAGCTCAAGGGGACGATCATCGGAGGCGCGGACAACCTGCGCATACCCAGCGCCATGAAGCAGGGCGTCGATCGTGAGATCGATGCGAAGCTGCCCGGCGCTGGTCCAGTCGTTCGCCCGGCTATGGGCAATCTTGTGTGCGTTGTGATCCTTGGCGGCTTCCTTGCTATCACCGGCTTCCCGATAGAGCTTGCAGGGAAGAGAGCCGATAGTTTCGGAGATCAGCCGGACAGCATGAAGAACTGCTGGGACGTGCATCGCGGAGTTGCCAGTAATGATAACGCCGGTTGCAGTAGGGATTGATCCGAAGATTTCGCTGATCATAGGATCAGTGAGGGAATATGCCTTCTGTTCTGCCTGTAAGCCAATAGCCTTCTTTGCAGTCGATACGATATTGGCAAGCAGCAAGCGATCCGTCCTCAATTAACTTGAGGAGAGAGTCTCATATCAGGACTCGCTTGTGAATCCGTAAAATGATTATTTTCCTACTTAATAGGAATTATTTCTTACTAAATCGCATAACTTGGCAGCTTATCGATAGCCTTCTTTTTGGCGATTACCGTCACGTCCCCGTAATCGTCACCAGCGGTGCGGCTTCCGTGGCCCGTGATGGCGTCCAATATGCGGCTGTCAATTTCGACTTCCCTACCCGTGGTTTTCAGGGCGTGACGCCATCCATGATTGGGCTGCACCTCATCTGGAATGAGCTTTTCTTTTTGCAGCCAATTAGAAATTCTGCCTGATACGGTCTTAGCGGGTTCCACCCTCCGCTTGCCGTTCATCGGAGGATAGAACAGCGGGCCATCGGACGACGCGTCAACGAAGTCAAGAAATCCCTTCTCGACAATCTGACTGTGCAACGGCACGTCACGGTATTTACGAGTCTTGACGGTTCCAGCGTCGGGCGTGATCCGCATTACAGGAATTCCACCCTCCATTCGAATGTCACCTTTTCGCAGCTGGGTGATTTCCGAAATGCGTGCACCCGTAAAAGCGCAAATGAGCGGCGCCCACTTCTTCGCGGCGCTGGTCTGTGGCTTCTCTTGCGTCTGCGGATTGTCGGTCTGCTTCGGCACGTAGGCCAAGGTAAATTTCAGTATCGCCGTAGCTTCGTCACGAGTGAATCCCTTCGGTCGGTTCTGGACCTTCTGCGCCACTCTTAGCTTTACGGTGCCAGCCGGGTTCTCCGTAAGTTCGTCATTCGAAACTGCCCAATTGAAAACGGCGTTCACGGCGGTCAAGTAAACGTCTTTGACAGTGCGGGGCGAGAGGGTTTTGATCTTCGCGTCTTTCCATTCCAGCACGATTTTCTTTGTGATCTTGCGGGCGTCCGTGGTGCGCGAGAAAGTGATTAGGTCTTCGATGATGGGACGCCACCGTTTTTCGGCCTCCACACCTTTGCCATTGGCCTTCAGTTCCGCGACATATCGATCAAACAGGTCGCGGATCATGACGGGCGGAACTTCTTCTTGAACGGCTTCCGCCGCAATCAACACCGGGTTTTCAGGCTTGCCGGTGAAGTCACCTTCGTCACGTTCGATGGCCCGCGCCAGAAATTCCAGTTCCGACATGCACAACGCACGGGCGACCTTGCGCCATTCCTCAGTGCCTTTGGTGGCCGTAGTATTGCCAAGTCGGCGATAACGTTCCACGCGGTCGCCGATCACCGTTTCAAGGGTGTCGTCGTTTAAGCGTCCGGCGAGGCCGTCGCGAAGCAGTTTCACGCGAAGATCATCAATACCAATGCTTGCCCATGTCGGACCCGCGTTCCGATAAACCAAATCCGATACCAGCCGGGCATTGTAATCACGCACCGCGATCTGATCAGCCGCGAGTGGATACTGGCCCACTTCGACAGGCGCGCCGGTCGCAATTTGAGCCTCGCGTTTGGCGACAGCGATCTTGCCTTGAAGGAAGGCGACGGCGGCGTGAAGCTTAGCAAGCGCCGCCCGGCGGTCTGGCCCGAGGGCTTCGCGAAGCTCTGTCTTGGTGTCGAGGAAGGGGCGAAGCTCATAAGGAATCACGATCCGGGCAAAATAGCGGCCGTCACGATTGAGCAAATATTTGGGCTGGCGAGCCATTTAATCTTCCGTTTGTAACGAGTTTTGTAACGGAAGATTGGATATAAAGCCTTACAATGCAAGGCCTTCAATGATTTCAATGGAGTATGATGGTGCTGCTAGAGAGATTTGAACTCTCGGCCTCTCCCTTACCAAGGGAGTGCTCTACCCCTGAGCTATAGCAGCATCCGGTGCCGAAGCGTTTGCTTCAGCATCAAGCGTGGCGGCCTATTGCCATAGGTTTTTGACGAGCGCAAGTCGCAAAACGATATTCTTCAACAAGCGGGGCAAAAAAGCGTTCCCCCTGTTGAAAAACGTATTTTTCGGATATTGCTGAATTTATGAACGAACATCATGACAAACAGGCAAAGGCGGCGGTTTCCGTGAACGCTTCAGAAGACCCCGTTGCCCTTGCGGCAAACGGCAACGCGCAGGCCGGTCCCGGCGAGAAGGCGCGGCAACGCGAGGCGGAGCGCAAGGCACGGGCAGCGAAGAAGCTGCGTGAAAACCTTCAGAAGCGCAAACAGCAGGTTCGCGCGCGCCGGGCCGGCGATGCGGATGAGACGATTGGCCTGCCTGCCGCAAAAACGGACGAATCATCCTCATAGAGAATTCACCAGCATCATTTGAAACGCCGCGAAAACTCGTCTAAGGACGCGCATTTCCGCAAGGCATGATTAAGAAAGGCGGGCACAGGCCCGTAGGGACGCATGGATCGCATCAGAATTACGGGTGGCAACAAGCTCAACGGCATCATTCCCATCTCCGGCGCGAAAAACGCCGCTCTGCCGTTGATGATCGCTTCGCTTCTGACCAGCGATACGCTGACGCTCGAAAACGTGCCGCATCTGGCGGACGTCGAGCAGCTCATCCGTATTCTCGGCAATCATGGCGTCGATATTTCGGTCAATGGCCGTCGCGAAAGCCAGGGCGAAGCCTATTCCCGCACGGTCCACTTCACCTGCCGCACCATTGTCGACACCACCGCACCTTACGAGCTGGTTTCCAAGATGCGCGCCAGCTTCTGGGTCATCGGCCCGCTTCTGGCCCGTGAAGGCCGTGCGCGCGTTTCCCTGCCCGGCGGCTGTGCCATCGGCACACGTCCGGTAGACCTGTTCATCGAGGGCCTGCAGGCGCTTGGCGCAACGATGGAGATCGATGGCGGCTATATCAACGCCAGCGCTCCAAAGGGCGGCCTGATCGGCGCTGTTTATACCTTCCCGAAAGTCTCCGTCGGCGCGACGCATGTGATGCTGATGGCCGCGAGCCTTGCAAGAGGCACCACCGTCATTCACAACGCCGCCCGCGAACCGGAAGTCGTCGATTTAGCGCACTGCCTGACTGCGATGGGCGCGAAGATCGAGGGCGCTGGCACCTCCACCATCACCATCGAGGGCGTTACCTCGCTTTCCGGCGCACGCCACCGGGTGCTGCCTGACCGTATCGAGACCGGCACCTATGCCATGGCCGTGGCCATGGCTGGCGGTGATGTGGTGCTGGAAGGCACGCGTGCATCGCTGCTCGACAATGCGCTGGACACGCTGCGGCTTGCCGGAGTGTCGATCAGCGACACGGAGACCGGTCTGCGCGTCGTGCGCAACGGCAACGGCATTCAGCCGGTCGATATCGTCACCGAACCCTTCCCCGGCTTCCCGACCGACCTCCAGGCGCAGTTCATGGCGCTGATGACCAGGTCGCAGGGTGTATCCCACATTACCGAAACCATCTTCGAAAACCGCTTCATGCATGTGCAGGAACTGGCCCGTCTCGGCGCGAAGATTTCGCTCTCCGGGCAGATGGCCCGTATCGAAGGCGTTACCCGCCTGAAGGGTGCGCCTGTCATGGCAACCGATCTGCGCGCCTCGGTGTCGTTGGTCATTGCGGGCCTGGTGGCGGAAGGCGAGACCATGGTCTCGCGCGTCTACCACCTCGATCGCGGTTTCGAACGGCTTGAAGAAAAGCTCACCCGCTGCGGTGCGCTGGTCGAACGCGTCAGCGATTGATCCTTTCATCGCCGCTCATTCGTTTTCTCCCCGTTGCAGAGCGGGCCGCGACTGCCTATTTCCTGTACAAGGAATAGACATTGCGGGCGCGGCCCCGCGGAAAAGGAAGAAAACGATGAGCGGCCTGAAATTGCTCGCGCTGGATACTGAAGATCTCTCCGTCATTTCGACGCACATGCAGGACAGCGTCTTCAAACTGAAGGACGTTGCCTTCGAGGCAAAGCAGGGCCAATTCACACTTTCCGCCAATCGTTTCGTCTGGGAAAGCGCGAACAAGAAGAACCTGCCGCCGGAGCGATGCCGCAGCGTGGTTTTCCTGAAGCGGGTCTCCGCTGTCCGCTCGCACGGCATCAATCGCACTGATAAGGAACAGGTGCTTTCGCTTCTCGCAATCCGCTTCGTGCAGAACGGCGAAGGTCCTGATGGCGCCGTCGAACTGACGCTTTCGGGCGGTGGCGCGATCGCACTCGATGTCGAATGCATCGAGGCGCAGCTGACGGATGTGAGCGGCGCCTGGGAAACTGCCGCCAAACCGCAGCATCCCGATAGCGAATAAGCTCTCCACGCCATTGCAACGGTTGCCTTTCGTCACTGTTTCGATTTATGCCACATACCAGAGCCGCATTTTTCTGCGGTGAGTTCGTGCACCTCGCGGGATCGCCGCGAGGAAAATGAGAGGGTAATGGCGTGGCAATCTGGCTGGAGCGGGCATCGGCTGATTTCGAACAGAAATTCGCTGCCTTCCTGACAACCAAGAGGGAAGTTTCGGAAGACGTCAACGCGACCGTTCGCGACATCATCGATGACGTCCGCAATCGCGGCGATGCGGCCCTTGCCCACTACTCCCTTAAATTCGACGGCATCGATTTCTCGAAGGTCTCGATGCGGGTGACAGCGGAAGAGATCGACGCGGCCGTCGCAGCCGTTGACAGCAGCGTCATTGAAGCTCTCGAACTCGCAGCCCGGCGCATTGAAAAACACCATGCGCGGCAGATGCCGAAGGACGATATCTACGAAGACGAGATCGGTGTGGGCCTCGGCTCACGCTGGACGGCGATCGAAGCTGTCGGCCTCTATGTGCCCGGCGGCACCGCGAGCTATCCAAGCTCCGTTCTGATGAATGCCGTCCCGGCCAAGGTTGCCGGTGTCGAGCGTATCGTCATGGTCGTGCCGGCGAATGGCGGCGTGATAAACCCCGCCGTTCTTGCCGCCGCGCGCATCGCAGGTGTTGAGGAAATCTACCGCATTGGCGGCGCACAGGCCGTGGCTGCACTCGCCTACGGCACGGAAACGATCACGCCCGTTGCCAAGATTGTCGGCCCCGGCAATGCCTATGTGGCGGCCGCGAAACGGCATGTCTTCGGAACTGTCGGCATCGACATGATCGCCGGGCCTTCCGAAGTACTTGTCATTGCCGACAAGGACAACGATCCGGACTGGCTGGCCGCCGATCTTCTGGCGCAGGCGGAGCATGACCGTGGCGCGCAGTCCATTCTCATCACCGACAATGCCGAACTCGGCAAGGCGGTGGAGGCGGCGGTGGAACGGCAGCTGAAACGGCTGTCGCGCGCCGAGACGGCAGCGGCGAGCTGGGCGGATTTCGGTGCGATCATTCTCGTCGAAAAGCTCACCGATGCCATTCCCTTGGCTAACCGCATTGCGGCCGAGCATCTGGAGCTTGCCGTTGACGATCCGGACGCGCTGATGGCGCACATCCGCAATGCCGGCGCGATCTTCGTCGGGCGCCATACGCCTGAGGTGATCGGCGATTACGTCGGCGGCTCCAACCACGTTCTGCCGACGGCGCGCTCAGCGCGCTTCTCTTCCGGTCTTTCAGTGCTGGATTTCGTCAAGCGTACCTCGATCCTGCGTCTCGGGCCTGAGCAGCTGCGGCAGCTTGCGCCGGCGGCGATCACCCTTGCCCGTTCGGAGGGGCTGGACGCGCATGCGCGCTCCGTCTCCATTCGCCTCAACCCGGAAAGTTAAGAGATGGCTTCAGGCGATTTCCGGCTCTGCGATGTGGTTCTGGACGATAGCATCGGCCGGTCCACGCCGGACGTGGAGCATGAACGCGCCGTCGCCATTTTCGACCTGATCGAGGAAAACACGTTCGAACCATTCGGCCATGAGGGCGGTCCATACCGACTGCACATATCGCTGGTCGATGCCAAGCTGGTTTTCTCGATCAAGACCGAAGACGAGAAGGATGTCTCAACCCATATCCTGTCGCTGACGCCGTTCCGCCGCATCATCAAGGATTATTTCCTGATCTGCGAAAGCTATTACGAGGCGATACGCTCCTCCACTCCAAGCCAGATCGAGGCGATCGACATGGGCAGGCGGGGCATTCACAATGACGGCTCGCAGACTTTGATGGACCGGCTTTCCGGCAAGATCAAAATCGATTTCGATACTGCGCGCCGTCTCTTTACCCTTGTCTGTGTGCTTTATTGGCGGGGTTAGAGATGAGAGATCCCGCCACGGCTCCAAATGGGGGACAGGCTCCCAAATCGGTCCTCTTCATGTGCGGTATGAACTCCATCCGTTCTCCCATGGCCGAGGTCATCGCCAAACGACTGGTGGCGCCCGGCATCTACATCCAGTCAGCCGGCGTGCGGGCGGGCGAGCGTGACCCTTTTGTGGATGCGGTGCTGGAAGAACAGGGATTTTCGCTCGGCAAACACAAACCGCGTACATTGGACGAGATCGAGGATGATTTTTTCGATCTGATCATTACATTGACACCTGAAGCTCATCACGCAGCGCTTGAACTGACACGCTCGAACTCGCTCGACGTTGTCTATTGGCCAACCATGGACCCAACCGTCATCACCGGCACGCGGGACCAGATTCTGGATGCCTATCGCGAGGTGCGGGACCATCTTGCCAGGCTGATTACCGAACGCCTGCCAGGTAGGCCGCAGCCGGCGGCGGATACGCTTTCAAAAGACTGAGGTTGGGTGTCCGTTTCGATCGGACCAGACACTTCAAACGCCGCACAGGACAGGCATTTATTCGATCCGCACCTCTCATCTGGCGAAAATCGGTTCCGATTTTCGCCGTGATGCTTTAGAGGTTCACAAATGTGCCGGGATTGTGTAGTTTCCGCGCAATTTTCCCGGACACGACAGGTCCGGCACTATCAACAGGAAGAAAACCCTTACATGACAAAAGAAGAAGTCCTCGAATTCCCGGGCATCGTAACCGAATTGCTGCCGAACGCAACATTCCGCGTGAAGCTTGAGAACGAACACGAAATCATCGCCCACACGGCGGGCCGCATGCGCAAGAACCGTATCCGCGTTCTGGCGGGCGACAAGGTACTGGTCGAAATGACGCCTTACGACCTGAGCAAGGGCCGCATCACCTATCGCTTCAAGTAATCCGTTTTCGGCATTCGGACGCCCGGGCAGCGCAATGACCAACTCAAAACAAAAGCTCGTTCTGGCATCCGGTTCGCCGCGGCGTCTGGAACTGTTGCATCAGATCGGCATCGAGCCGGCACGTCTGATGCCGATGGATATCGACGAAACGCCCGTAAAGCTTGAGCATCCGCGCACGCTGTGCCGTCGCCTGTCGCTACAGAAGGCCGAGGCTGCGCATGCGGCGCTGAAGAGCGAGCAGACGTGGAAAGACGCCTATGTTCTCGGCTCCGACACCGTGGTGGCCGTGGGTCGCCGCATTGTCGGCAAGGCCGAATATACCGAGGAGGCTTCCGCAGCGCTGCATCTTCTCTCGGGGCGCAGCCATTGGGTCTATACCGGCATCTGCCTTGTGACGCCCGGCGGTAAAATCCGTCAGAAGGTTGTGGAAACCAAGGTGCGTTTCAAACGCCTTACTACGCGCGAGATCGACGCCTATATCGCCTCCGGGCAATGGCGCGGCAAAGCCGGGGCCTATGGTATCCAGGGCATTGCCGGCTCATTCGTGCAGAAACTGACCGGCTCCTACACCAATGTCGTCGGCCTGCCGCTGTATGAGACCATGTCGCTTCTTTCCGGTGAAGGATTTGAGGTGACGTCGGGCTGGCTCGAAGGATAGACCATGACAAAATCATCTACTGAAGGTGCGGGAAATGTCACGCCGCTTCGGAAAACGAAGCCATGTCCGGAGTGTGGGCGTCCCTCGACACGGGAAGACTATCCGTTCTGTTCGGATCGCTGCCGCTCGCTCGATCTCGCCCGCTGGCTGAACGGTTCCTACGCCATTCCTGTCGCCGACGACGAAAGCAGCGCGGACGAGCAGGACTCGTTCAAAAATTCCTCCGAATAACGTTGCGCCGCCGGAAAATCCGGCGGTGGAATACAGAATATTTTTTAAGACCTTCAGCTCGCAATATATTCACCGGGTTGCCGACAGCCCGAAAGCCATATCAAAAACCGGTTGACGCCCCTCCCCCGGCAGCCATTAGGGTTCCCCGATGGACGCAAGCCTGCAGAAAAGAGTAAGGCCTGGCGCGCTGCTGTTTGCGGTGCTGGCAGTTTGTATTGCCATATTGGCAACGGTGCTGCTTGCCAATGACAAGAAACATCTGAAAAGCCTGCTGAGCTATCTCAACCTTGCGCCTGCCACACGCTCCGCCGAGCAACCAGCCCGGATGAAGCCCGTCAAGCGGCAAAAGGTTACCGCCCAAAAGCTCAATCTACCGCCGCATCTGCTGAAATTCGAGCAAGGCGGCGACAGGGCATCCTTTGCCCGCGACTTCGTTCTGTCCGGCAAGGACCTCTGCGACCGCTTTACCGCGGCGGGCTTTTCCAACCCGCAAGGCTGGCACGCAAGCCCGGTGAAGATCCGCAATTTCGAATGCATGGCCGATCTTGTGGTCGGGGACACGGCGAACGCAGCGGAACGGGCATCGCTTTTTCTCGACATCAGAGGCGAGGCGTCCGACGAGGTTCGCTCTATCAGGATGAAAGTGGTTGCGCCGCAGACACCTGATGGTGCCGTTATTCTGACGAAGCTTGAGGACGCGTTGGCGATGATCATCGAGCAGACCCGCTGGGCGGACCTTGCCAGCATGCTTGAGCCGGCACGCAGGCTGCAACCCTATCAGGCAGAGCATTTCGGTATTTCGGTTTCCATAAAACCGGAGCCGTCGGCGCCGCATCGGCTGAACCTGATTTTGCTGGCAACGGAACAATTGCCGGGACTGAAGCTCACCCGCAGCTTTTTCGACAGCGAGAAATGGCTTCCCGCTGCCACCCTTTCGGATCGACCGGTCCTCTATTTTTCCGTCAGGTAGAACCGCATCCCGAAAACCAACGGCTGGTCAGCCTATCGCTGCCAGTTTATGCCGCCCAGGCAGAATCCTGTCGCTTCGCTGGGCTTGACGTTTGGCCTCCCACTGAAGGGCCGTGCGAACGATGGTTGTGAGATCATTGAAACGCGGCGACCATCCGAGTTCCGACTGGATGCGGCTCGAATCCGCAACCATCGTGGCAATGTCGCCGGCGCGGCGGGGACAACGGATAACCGGGAAATCGTTTCCGGATTCCCGCTGCACGGCATGCAGCACGTCCAGTACCGAATAGCCGACGCCATAACCGCAATTGAGCGTTCGTGTGCCGCCACCAGCACGCAGATGCGCCATGGCGAGCATATGCGCGTCGATCAGATCGCTGACATGGATATAGTCGCGAACGCCGGTGCCGTCAGCGGTCGGATAATCCGTTCCGTAAACCTCCACCTTGTCGCGCCGGCCGGTTGCCGCTTCGCACGCTACCTTGATGAGGTTCGCCACACCCGTGGGGGACGGCCCGGCACGGCCCTTCGGGTCGGCGCCGGCAACATTGAAATAACGCAGCGCCACATAGTTGAAATCATGCGCCTGCACGACATCGCGCAACATGATTTCTGAGGCGAGTTTCGACAGGCCGTAGGGATTTTCCGGGCTGAGAACTGCCGTTTCCGGCACCGGGCCATCAAAGGGTTGGTTCCCATAGACCGCGGCAGTCGAAGAGAAGATGAAATTGCGGATACCATGACCGACTGCCGCCGCAACAAGGGCGCGGGTCGTGCCGGTATTGTTTTCGTAATATTCCAGCGGCTGGCTGATCGATTCAGGGACGCTGACGGAGCCAGCGAAGTGGAAAATGGTCTCGATCTGGTTGTGTTCGAAAATCTGGCCGAGCAAGTCGCGATCGGCGACGTCGCCGAGATAGAAACGTGCCGCTGGCGCGACCGCCCAACGTGATCCCGTCGAAAGACGGTCGACAACAACGACGTCTTCACCGGCGTCGAGCAAAGCCCACACCATGTGGCTTCCTATATAACCGGCCCCACCGGTGACCAGAACAGCCATGACATTACTTCCCTGTTTGCTTTTGTTGCGTCCATCAAAGCCAATAATTCTTCATCATTGATTACTTGCACAGCAAATACCCCACCTATCCCTCGCCCCTATGAAAAGGTGGCTTACGATTGGTTAGCGCAATGAAGTGTGTTTTATTTATTAGATGAAAATGTTCTCATAAATGGAACACAAGGCGCATAGCACAGAAAAGCCCGCACGTCGATTGGTACGCCGTGAGGTTGTAGTTTTAGCGGCTCGCCATGATTCTTTCGGTAGAAAATCTGCCTGCCGCGGCCAAATATTCGGCGCGGCAGGGCGGGCTATCGGAGGATCGCGGTTATCTGCCGAGAATATAGGATGCCAGCCGATCGGCTGCGTCTTCGATCTGCTTTGGGTTGCGCAGGAAGCAAGCGCGGAGAAACAGCTCTCCGCCTTGGCCGAAGGCGGTGCCTGGTGCGAGGCCGACGCCGGTCTTGTCAACGATATCCAGAGCCGTGGCGCGGCTGTCGGTCACGCCGTCCACCTTGAGGAAGGCATAAAGAGCACCATCCGGCTTCAGTGTTTCCACGCGGTTCGTCGCGATCAGCGCATCGCAGAGAATGTCGCGGGATGTCAGAGCGCGTTCGTAGTTCTCGCGGACGAAACCGTCGCCATGGTCGAGAGCCGCGACTGCGCCGCGCTGCATGAACTGCGCCACGCCGGAGGTGGAATATTGAATAAGGTTCTCGATCACCTGCCCGATGACCGGCGGCGCCACAAGCCAGCCAACACGCCAGCCCGTCATGGACCAGTTCTTCGAAAAAGAATTGGCGAAGACGATTTTGTCATCCGGTTCCATCACGTCGAGGAACGACGGCGCACGGGTGCCGGTATAGTGATAAAGCGCGTAAATCTCATCCGCCACGATCCAGAGGTCGTGCTTGCGGGCGAGTGCCAGAACATCGCGAAGATTGTCATGCGTTGCGGTCCAGCCGGTCGGGTTGGAAGGCGTATTGATGAAGAGCGCCTTCGTCTTGCCGGTGATCGCACTTTCCAGCTTGCCGATATCGAGATCCCAGCGACCATCGTGGAAATCGATGCCGACTGCGACCGCCTTCGCGCCCGCCACGCCGATGGCGGCGACAATATTGGGCCAGGTGGGCGTGAGATAGATCATCTCGTCGCCCGGCGAGGTCAGCGCCTGCACGGCAAGCGCAATCGCCTGCATGCCGGAACCTGTTACGTAGAAATGATCTGCGGATAGAGAGGCTGAAAAGTGACGCTCGTAGTAGCTGCTGAGCGCCTGGCGCAATTCGGGAATGCCGCGTTGCCAGGTATAGAAGGTCTCGCCATTGTTGAGCCCGTCGATGGCCGCCTTGTTGATGAAGTCCGGGCTTGGCAGATCGCCTTCGCCGACCCAAAGCGGCAGAAGATTGTCCCGTCCCCGGGCATAATTCACGACCTCGACAATGCCGCTCTTGGGAGCCGCCAGAGAGCGCGCACTCAGACTGTTCAAAATGGACATTAAAGACACTCCGTTTGGTGTCTTCTTATCGCATCGAACGGGCGATATGCATGATATTCCGTGCGACAGTCATGGATTTTCTTTATGGATGGATGCCCGGCGAGAGGGAGCTGACCCATGGGTCAGCAATATCGCGCCGGGACAATCTAAGCTTCAACGCGTCTTCAGCAGATCGCGGATTTCGGTGAGAAGCTTGACGTCTTCCGGCGGCGGAGCCGGTTCCGACTTTTCCTCGATCTTTTTACGGTCGACAGAAGCGCGAAGCTTGTTGACCCCTTTGACCATCAGGAAAATGATCCAGGCGAGAATGAGGAAGTTGATGAGGACCGTCAGAAAGTTACCATAAGCGAAGACAGCGCCCTGATCGCGCGCGGCGGCAAGCGAGCTGGCGGTGACGCTGGAACTGAGTGGCAGGAAGTAGTTCGAAAAATCGAACCCGCCGAAAATCGCACCGACGATCGGCATGATAAGGTCGTTGACGACGGAATCGACGATCTTGCTGAACGCCGCCCCGATAATAACACCCACGGCCAGATCCATGACATTGCCACGGGCAATGAAGGTTTTAAATTCGTTAAGCATCAGATGGTCCCTCTCCTGCTTCGCGAGCTGAAGCTATGTGACTGTCCCTACGGGTTCAACCATATAGATTCCCTGTCCCATTTGGAATTCGTCAAGATTGCATTTATTAGGCTTTTTGCACGGTAGTCTTGAACTTTATGATCAGACCGCGCTCATTCTCAACGGCGCGGAATTCGCCTATGCTCGTTTTCAGGGATTGTTGCATGGGGAGGATGCGTGCTTCCTGGGTGGATCATATTCGGTTCGGCCTTCGCTTATGTCCTGCTGCTGTTTGCGGTTGCAAGTTATGGGGACAGGAACAGCCGGAAAAGAAACGCTCCCAAAAAGGGGCGCCCGTTCGTCTATGCGCTTAGCCTGGCGATCTATTGCACCTCCTGGACCTATTTCGGCGGCGTCGGGCTTGCGGCGGACAAGGGGCTGGAATTCCTCGGCATCTATACCGGGCCGATCCTTGCCTTCACCATTGGCATGCCGATCATTCGCCGCATCGTGGAGCTTGCCAAAACCGAAAAGCTGACGTCGGTTGCCGATTTCATTGCCGCCCGCTACGGCAAGAACTCGACCGTGGCGATGATTGTCGCCATCATCGCGCTTGTCGGCGCCATTCCCTATATCGCGCTGCAATTGAAGGCCGTTTCCAGTTCGGTGGCGACGATGGTCGATCCCGGCGATTACGGCATTGGCAGCGGCAACCTCTATTTCCTCGATCTACCGCTGCTCGTCACCATCGTCATGGCGGGCTTCGCCGTCATGTTCGGCACCCGGCATACCGACGCGACCGAACATCAGGACGGGCTTATTCTGGCAATTTCGATGGAATCGCTCGTCAAGCTCGTCGCCATGTGCACCGTCGGCTTTTACGTTCTGTTCGTCCTCTTCGACGGCCCCTCGCATTTGTGGGAACTTGCGTCGGGCAATGAACGGGCCATGCGGGCCATATCCTATCACACGCCCATTAGCCGCTGGATCGTGATGACCCTGCTTTCCGGTTTCGCGATCATCCTGTTGCCGCGCCAGTTCCATGTCACCGTGGTTGAAAATCGCACGCCGGAAGAGCTGCGCATGGCGGGATTCCTGCTGCCGCTTTATCTGATTGCGATCAACATCTTCGTGCTGCCGATAGCGCTTGCCGGAATTTTGACGCTCGGCGCCAATGGCAACGCCGATCTTTACGTCCTGCAATTGCCGCTTGCGCATCAGATGCCGGTCGTTTCGCTGATCACCTTCATTGGCGGATTTTCGGCGGCGACCGCCATGGTGATCGTTGCCTCGGTCGCGCTGTCGATCATGATTTCCAACGACATCGTCATGCCGATCTTTTTGCGGCAGAAGCTGTTGAACCGCTCGCCGCACCGGGACAACTTTGCCAAAACGCTTCTCAATATCCGCAGAACAGCGATCTTTGCGGTGATGCTTCTGGGCTACGGCTATTACCGTGCGGCCGATAGCGCCACCGGGCTTGCCTCCATCGGCCTCCTGGCATTTGCCGCCATCGCCCAGATGGCCCCTGCCCTTTTCGGCGGGTTGTTCTGGCGACGCGCCAATGCGCGCGGTGCGATTGCCGGTTTGAGTTCCGGCTTTTTTGTCTGGGCCTATCTACTGTTTCTGCCAAGCTTCGGCGGGCCTGATAATTCGGAGGTCGCGGCCACCGTGCTCGGCTTCCTGTTTTCCGGCAGTACGGTCTTCAACGGTCCCGAGGCCGACCCTTTTGTGAACGCGGTCATCCTCAGCCTGCTCGTCAACAGCATGGCTTTCGTGCTTGGCTCGCTTTCACGTAACCCGCGACCGGTGGAGCGCATCCAGTCCGGCATCTTCGTGAAGCGCCATTCGAAATCACAATTCGCCACGCGCGGCTGGAAAACCCGCGTCAGCGTCGGCGATCTCAAAAGCGCGATTGCCCGTTATCTCGGTGAAGAGCGCATGCTGCGCTCACTGGCGACCTATGAAAAGACGGCGGGCAGGAAGCTCAACGACGACCAGCCCGCCGACATGGCGCTGATCCATTTCTCCGAACAATTGCTGGGCAGCGCCATCGGCTCCTCCTCAGCCCGTCTCGTGCTGTCGATCATTCTCCAGAAGGCGGAAGACACCAGCGCCGACACGGCCTGGCTGCTGGATCAGGCAAGCGAGGCGCTGCAATATAATCAGGACATGCTGCAAACGGCGCTGGCGCAGATGGACCAGGGCATCGCCGTTTTCGACAGCTCGCAGCAGCTGACGATCTGGAACCGGCGCTTCCGCACCCTTCTCGATCTACCTGAGCAATTCGGGCAGGTGGGGCTGCCGCTGACGGACATCGTTTCCATGCTGCAGGAGCGCGGCGACATGCCGCCGGGCGACACGGAACAGCTGATCACCAGTTTCCTGACCATGGACCTGCCTTTCTCGCTAGTGCTTGGCGGCGGCGAACGCATCATCGAAGTGCGCTCCAACACCATGCCGGACAAGGGTATCGTCGCCACCTTCACCGATATCACGCAGAGAGTGGCGAGCGATCAGGCACTGAAACAGGCCAATGAAACGCTGGAGCAGCGGGTGGCGGAGCGCACCGTCGAGCTTACCCGCGTCAACCGCGAACTTGCGGAGGCAAGGGCATCGGCCGACGAGGCGAATATCGGCAAGACACGGTTTTTCGCTGCCGCCGGCCACGATATCCTCCAGCCGCTGAATGCCGCCCGGCTTTATTCCTCCTCGCTGGTCGAGCGGCTTGGCGCCTCGGGGGAAAGCGATCTCGTCCAGAACATCGATTCGGCGCTCGAGTCGGTAGAGACCATTCTCGGCGCGGTGCTCGATATTTCCCGCCTCGACACCGGTTCGATGAAAGCGCGCATGACATCGGTGCCGCTGAACGAGTTGCTGAAACGCATCGAAACCGATTTCGCGCCGATGGCGCAGGAAAAAAACCTCGATCTCGTGGTCATGCCCACCTCGCTCACCGTCCGCTCCGACCCCAACCTGTTGCGGCGGCTGATACAAAACCTCGTCTCCAACGCCATCAAATACACGCTGAGTGGCAAGGTCATCGTTGGCGCGCGCCGCCGGGGAGGCGATGTCGTCATTCAGGTGACGGATTCCGGCATCGGCATTCCCGCATCCAAATTCCGCACGGTTTTCAAGGAATTCGCCCGGCTGGATGAGGGTGCAAAAACGGCCTCCGGCCTCGGACTTGGCCTTTCCATTGTCGACCGGCTGTCGCGCATGCTGCACCATCCGGTACAGCTGATTTCCACACCCGGAAAAGGTACGACATTCCGTATCCACCTGCCGCGCGAGGCAGACCGCCTGACGCCCGCCAAGGCCGCTGGCGGGATCGCCAATCCAACGGCGAGCGACCGGCTTGCCGGCGTCAGAGTACTCTGCATCGACAACGAGCCGAAAATCCTCGAGGGCATGACTTTATTGCTGACGGGATGGGGCTGTGAGGTGTTGCCCGCAGGTTCGGTGGCCACACTCGAAGAACCGTTCCTGACAATGTCGGCGGCGCCGGATGTCATCATTGCCGATTATCATCTCGACGACGGCGACGGTATCAGCGCCATCCGCCTGATCAGGACATTCTACGGCAAAACGATCCCTGCCCTGCTCGTGACGGCGGACCGCAGCCCGGAAGTGCGCAGCGATGCGGAAAAATACGGGATTTCCGTCCAGCATAAGCCGGTCAAACCGGCGGCGCTGCGGGCCTATATCAACCAGATATCCGGCACGGCCCGCGCGGCGGCAGAATAAAAAAGCTCCCGGACCTTGCGATCCGGGAGCTCTTCGACTTTCAAAAATTCGAATGTCAGGCCGCGCGGCTCAGCCGATCCCTGCCGGTCGCCGAGCCCTGCTCCATCTGAAAACGCTGAACCAGATCGAGCAACGCTTCCACTTCACCCGATAGCACCCTGCTGGCTGCGCTCGACTGTTGGGCAAGCGCCGCGTTCTGCTGAGTCATCTGATCCATCTGGTTGACGGACCCGTTGACGTTGTGGAGCGCGGAGGACTGATCCTGCGTCGCCGTCGCGATGGTTTCGACATGCTGGCTGACGGCGACGATCTGATGGCTGATGGCTGAAAGAACCGTGCCCGCTTCCTGCACCAGCTTCGATCCGGAGCTCACCTCATGCGTTGACTGGTTGATGAGCTGCTTGATTTCACGTGCCGCGTCTGCGGAGCGTTGTGCAAGTTCACGCACTTCCTGCGCCACGACCGCAAAACCTTTGCCCGCCTCGCCCGCACGCGCAGCCTCGATGCCGGCATTGAGGGCGAGAAGGTTGGTCTGGAACGCGATGTCATCGATGACCTCGATGATCTGCTCGATCTTGCGCGAGGCGTCTTCGATACGGCCCATGGCGTCCACGGCATTGCTGACGACCGAACCGGAACTGTCGGCGCTCTGTTTGGTGATGCGGACGGCCTCGTTGGCTTCGCGCGCCCGCTCGGCCGACGATCTGACCGTTGCGGTGATTTCCTCGACAGCGGCTGCCGTCTCTTCCAGCGAGGCCGCCTGATTCTCCGTGCGCTTCGACAGATCGACCGACGATTGCTCGATTTCAAAACCGCTATGCTGGATGACCAAGGTGCGCTCGCGGATTTGCCCCAGCGCATCGCGCAGGTTGAGAAGGGATTCGTTGAAGTCCGTGCGCAGACGATCCAGACGGCCGTTAAAGGGTGTCTCGATCGTTCGGCTCAGATCACCGCGCGAAAGCCTGCCGAGACCGGACGCGATCTCGCTGACTGCGAATTCGATCTGGCCGTCCAGCTCCTGCTTCTCGGCATCGTTGCGGTGACGCTCCGATTCCGCCAAGGACCGTTCCTCGGCGCTTTTGCCCTCGATCGCGAGTTTCTCAAGCGCATTCTCGCGGAATATCACCAGAGCGCGGGCGATGTTGCCGAATTCATTGGTATTGGTGGCATAGGGGATCGGCGTATCGAGATTGCCGTCCGAAAGCGACTTCACCGCATCGGTAAGCTTGCCTAGAGGCTGCAGGGTGCGCCGGATGACGAAATAGGCGAGCAATCCCACGCCGACCATGGCAAGCGCGCCACAGATCAGCATCAGGTCGCGCAGGCCGAAAATCTGGGCTTCGTAGACGGCCATGGGAACGCCCACGAAAAGAATACCGACGGTCGCTCCGGACTTGTTGAGAACCGGCATGTATCCGGTCATGTAATTGGTGCCGAAAAGCGTGGCGGCGCCGAAATAACCCTCGCCCTTGGAGACCTTTTCGAAAGCGGGATGGTCGGTGGCGAGCTTCGTGCCCGCTGCTCTCTCGCCCTTTTCGTTCTTCAGATTGGTGGTCATGCGAATATAATCGCCGGCCTTGGCTTCAAAAACCGTGGCGATGCCGCCATTACCGGCAGCCGTGCGGTCGACTAGATCATTGTCGCGCAGTGTCCCGATGCTGGCGCGGCCGATACTCTTGAGCTCTCCATCCACCATTTCGAGGGCCACGCCGCCGACCTTCATCTCGTAAAGGATCGCCATGCCGCGCATCGCGGTGTGCGTGTCACGCAGCGCAGTGGTGATGATATTGTCCTTTAGGCGAATGTATGTCGAAAAACCAACTGCCGCGACGCTGAGCGCAATCAGGCCGATCGTCAGCACGACGACCTTACCCGCAACGGACTTAAAGAGCCGGTTGTGCATGAAACAGTTCCCCAAAACCAAACTTATAAAAGTTCTAGTTGGCAACTGTTAAAAAAACGCGAAGTACCGATAGCAGCTTTTAGGGTGGATTACACAAGCCGCGCCGGCGCCTGCCGGCTTACAGGGACGGGAAAGCCCGCCCCCTCCCCAATCAATGGATATAGCCGAGCCGGATGGCCTTTGCGATCGCCTGGATACGGTTGACGGAATCGAGCTTGATCGTCGCTGAACCCAGATAGGCGTTGACGGTGTGTACCGAAAGCCCGAGCTTCACCGCGATTTCTTCGCTGATACGGCCATCACCCGCCAGTTGCAGACAGGCGATTTCCCTTTCGCTCAACGCTTCAGACGGTGCCACCTTGCGCTCATCCAGCGCCAGCATATCGACCATGATCTCGCAGCATTTGATGTGCTGTTCGATGACGACCTCATTGTCGAGAACGAGGTTGCTACCACAGAAAACGATGTAGCCGTTGCCGATCGTGCCGAGCCGCACCGGCAAAGCCAGTCCCGCATAGGGCAATGTATCGTTCTCGATCCGGCGCATCAAAGCCGGCACGTCAGGAAGATCGGCAAAACCGCCGGCATTCTTGTTACGCCAGATGACCGGCAGCAGCGATGTCTCGATATGATCCAAAAGAATATCGCCGACAGCGCGGATGAACTGCGCGCTCTGTTCGGCGGCATTCATGCCCCAGTTCTCCAGCTCGCAGGTCAGCTTCTTCTTGTTGGGGAAGCCGGAGGCGGCGGCCTTCGTCACCACGAAATTCCGTGCGCCGACCAGTTTCTGCATGGCGACCAGCTTCGGAAACAGATCCGACCGGCTTGTCACGACAGGGCTGCGGTAAAACATACCGCTGCTTTGACTCGTACCCTCATTATCTTTCGTCTGTACCATGGGTCCCGACCATCTATACGAGGTTGTTGCGCACGGCGTAGGCGATTGCCTCCGAGCGGGTTTTCGTCGCGGTTTTCCGCATTACGCTTGTAATGTAATTATTGATCGTATTGCGCGAAATGCCAAGTATCATCGCAATTTCGTCGCTTGTCTTGCCTTCAGCGATCCAGAACAGGCACTCAAGCTCACGTTCCGTGAGGTCTATGTCACGCACGGCCTTTGCTTCGCTGGCAATACCGAAGCTGACGCAATAGCCGGTCAGAAGCGCGATTTCGCGCAGACGGTCCGGCGAAGGAACCGAGTGTTCTGGAAACAGCAGCAGAAGCGAAAGACGAATGCGGCCCACACAGAAGGAAAGCGCCGAATATTGCCGGTCGATGCCGAAGGGGACAGAAACGTCGTCCGGAAGAACAAGCAATCGCGGCTGCAGAAGCGAAAGGCACTTTTCCATTTCGCTCGATCTGTTCTGGCTGTTGGCGAGTTCGGCGCCAAGCCTGCGCACCAGATCGAAAGGCCAGTCGGATGTGATGATGAATTTCAATCCGGTTTCTTCGAGAAGATCCTCCCGCGCCAGCAGATAGTGCGAGGCGCCGGCGTAGGTTACGAGCAGATCCAGCGCGCCTGAAACGTTACCGGCAGCGGCCGAGGCTGCGACGTTCTTGGCAAGCTGGTCGCGTGGCAAGGGCTTACCCATGCCCTCCATAGGCTTGGCAGACAGCCTGCGGATATCAACATCGACTTTCAATCGCCTACGCCCTCTTGCTCCCAATGGGGAGATTATACCTCGGGATGGAATCATTCCATTCGAGAAGCTTACCAAAATGGGATGGTGAGCCCCCGGAGACCGAATCACTTCATTTTATGGAACGGACTGGGATTTGCCATTACCTGACACCAGCCTTTCCACGTATTTCCTTGTTCGTCTATTCCTAAAAAACATACTGAAAAGCTGACCAATCCATAAACGGCATTCTCAGCCTATTCCCAGCAAACTGTATCGTTGCTGAATTTTTTGTAAACAGTGTCCCGAAACGGGAATGCGGCCGCGCGCGACGCCAAGATATCAAACAACCCGGAAATGCGCAAAAGGCCGGGATAACCCCGGCCTTTTTCAAAATCATGCAGCTTTTTCCACCGCCCATTTGCGAAGTATCTTGGCTGCGCGTTCTTCGCTGATTTCCACCATGCGGGAGAGCCTGCGCTCGGGTCCTTCGCGAACCCGGCGGTTGAAGGTGCCTTCGCTGTCGCCACCCGCCAGAAGATCGTCGGTGCTGTCGAAGCCGAAATCCGCCCCAAAGCCTTCCATGAGACCACCAGCACCCGCATCTATGCCGGGAGAGAAATCCGGCAGTTCGAGGCCTGCGGTCTCCTGGCTGATCTGGCCTGCCGCCGCACCGTTGCCGGTAACCGTACGAACCAGAGGGCGTACACCGAGCCAGACGACGAGGAAAGCAACAGCGACGAAGGCGAGCGAGTTGATGATGCCTGCCGAATTGCGGCTGAGCACTTCCATGATGCCCGGCCCGCTTGCCGCTTCGTCGAGCAGCTGCGTTTCGAGGAAGTCCATCGCCGTCAGCGTGACGATATCGCCGCGATCGGAGGAAACGCCCGCAGCCGAGGTGACGATCTTCTGCATTTCGGCAAGATAGGCGTCGATCTTGGCCTGGTCGACGGGCTCGCCGACCATCTTGGCAATGCGACCCTTGTTGACGACCACGGCGACCGAAATCTTCTCGACCGTATAGCCGTTCTTGACCGTGGCGACCGTTTTGGAATTGATTTCGTAGTTGGTCTGCTCTTCCTTCTTGGCCGACTGGTCGGAAGACTGCGGGCCGCCGGCGCCGCCCTGGGGCGCTGCCTGCGGTACGTTCTGTTCCACGGTCGCGGCCGTATCGGGCTGCGTTTCCTGGGACTTCTGGTCTTCCTTAACGGTGCGGACGGAGCGCTCGACGCGCGATTCCGGATCGTAGACGGTTTCCTGAATCTGCCGGCTGTCGGTATTGAGCTGCGCCGTCACGCTGGAGCGGAAATTGTCCATGCCGAGGAAAGGCGCCAGCGCCTTGTCGATATTGGTGGTGATTTCCTGCTGAACGTTCTGCGCCAGCGTCAACGAGCGGTTCATGGCAGCGTTGGTGACGTCGTCACCCGAAGCGAGAAGCTGGCCGGTGGAATCGAGTAGCGTCACGTCATCGACTTCAAGGCCGGGAACGGCCGAGGCGACGAGATGACGGATGGAAGCGGACGCCTTGCGCCCGGCGGTGGCATTGGCTCGAATCATGACCGATGCAGTGGGCTTCTGCTCACCGCGGCGGAAATTACCGACATCCGGCATGACGATATGGACGCGTGCGGCCGCAATTCCGTCGATCTGCTGAATGGAGCGGCTGATCTCACCCTCAAGGGCGCGAACCCTGGTCACTTCCTGCATGAAGGAAGTCAGGCCGAGAGAACCGACATTGTCGAAAAGCTCATAACCGGCATTGGCACTGTCAGGCAGGCCGCGCTCGGCCAGAAGCAGCCTTGCCTTGCTGGTGAGACCAACCGGAACCTGGAGGCTGGCGCCATCCGTTCCAACCTGAAAGTCCAGCCCCGCTTCGGCGAGTGCAATGCTGATCTTGTTGAGGTCGCTTTTTTCAAGTCCCACATAAAGGGTCTCGTAAGCGGGACGGTTCACGTAAAGTGCTGCTGCAAGGATAATGGCCATGGACAAAATGCCCACGCCGCCCAGCATCAACAACCGTGTCTGACCCAGCGCCGCGAAATTCTTCAAGACCTGAGGGATTTGATTTAACAGATTCATTCTGTTCCGCACCGTCATTCATAGAGTCCGAGACCTTTTGGCCCCGTAATGACAATAGGGTGCGAAGCTTGCGCGAGCGTTGCCTTTATCCGCAATCCGCGAAAGGAAGGGAACCGTTGGGATGAATGCTGCTGGAATGCTGCCTAGAACAGGTCGAAGTCGCCGGCGACCTTGTCCAGCGGCTGCGAATGGCCATGGCGGATGGCTGCGCCCAGCGCCTTTTGCATTTCGGCCAGCTTGACGAGGCTGAGCGCGGTACTGACATCCACGATCCAATCACCGGGAATAGAGCCGGTGACGGTATCGATGAACTCGGCAAGGCCGCGGGTTTTCTGGACGGCAAGGTCGATGCCCTGCAAGAGCTTGACGCCATCGCTGGACAATTCGCCGCTTGTCGCTTCCAGCAGTTGCGGCTCGATGCGCTCGATCAGATAGGCGACATCGTGCAGTTCCGATACCACGCGCATCAGAACGTCGGGCAAGGCTTCTTCGAACGGAGTGGTGCCGGTGTTGTTTGCAATCTGCATTGGAAACTCCGTGACTAGAAAAATTCGATGTCGTTGGCGACGGGCTTGGGGGCCGGCACCGGACGCGTTTCCATGGCGACCGTCTTCTGGGTTTCCGCGCCGCTCAGCGGATGCTGTCGTGCACGGCCCGAAACCGGCCAGAACTCGATCTTGCGGCCATGATCCCCACCCGTGGAGGAGCTGATGACCGGTATGCCTTCATCCTTCAGAAACTGCATGGCAAAGATGGCGTTCTGCTCACCGACATTGGAGAAGCTGGCAATCGTTTTTGCGCCGCCGAAAACCTTCGCCTCCAGCCGGTCGCGGCGTGCGCCCTTCTTTAGAAGACCGTTGATCAGCAGTTCCATGAGATGCACGCCATAACGCGTCGCATCCCCACCGGTCACGTTGCCCGTTCCCGGCAGCAGGAAGTGGTTCATTCCTCCAATGCCGGCAACGGGGTCTCTCAGACAGGCGGCCACGCACGAACCGAGTATCGTCGTCATGACCACGTCGGGATCGCTGACAACCTTGTACTCGCCCTGAATGATATGTACGCGCTTGGCCGCAGCTTCAATCATTTCAGCGATCCGAAAACCGCTTCGATGGCTGCGCGCATCTTGTCGATGGTGAAGGGCTTGGCCAGCACGTTGTTTGCGCCGAGCTGCGCTGCCTTCTGCACCAGCGCACGGTCGCCCTGTGCGGTGAGAATGATAAAGGCCGCCTTTTTGAGGGTCGGGTTGGCCCGCACGGCGTGCAGGAAACCGAGGCCGTCCATCTTGGGCATGTTGAAGTCGGAGATGACGAGATGATGGGGCTGCTGCTCCATGATCTTCAATCCCTGCTCGCCGTCGCCAGCGGCAGTGATCTGCTTGAAGCCGAGCTGTGTCAGCGCATCGCTGAGCAGCAGCCGGCTGGTCACCTGATCGTCGACGATCAGAACTTTGATCTTTTCTGCGAGAGACATTAGTCAGCACCTTCTTTGCGGGCAGTGGTTAGTTTCAGGATTTCTTCGCCGATTGAGGCCAGCGGCAATTGCAGTTCAACGGCGCCAAGCTCAAAGGCCACTCTGGGCATGCCGTAGACGACACATGTTTTTTCGTTCTGGCCGACGGTGCGCGCACCGGCATGCCGCATTTTCAGCAGCCCGGCCGCGCCATCGCGGCCCATGCCGGTGAGAATGACGCCGACGGCGTTGCGTCCGGCAAGCTCGGCGACCGAATCGAACAGCACATCGACCGAAGGGCGATGGCCGTTGACGGGATCGCGCTCGATAAGCCGGCAGCAGGGCGCGTTGCGATTGGAAATCTGCAAATGGCGTTCACCGCCCGGCGCAAGGTAGATCTTGCCGGTCTGCAGGCGCGCGCCATCCGTCGCCTCTTCCACGACGGGTGCGCAGATGCGGTTCAGCCGTTCCGCGAAACTCTTGGTGAAAGTCGGCGGCATGTGCTGGGTGATGACAGTCGGCGGACAATTGGCCGGAAACTTCTGGAGCACGGCAATCAGTGCCTCAACGCCGCCGGTGGAGGAGCCGATGGCGACGACTTTGCGGCCGGCGCGATAATCGCTGACCGGGGTCGGCTGGGCTGCGACAACGGGTTCCGGGCGCGCCGCGCGGTAGGCTGCGTGTTGCGACCGTGCGGCGGCCTTCACCTTGTCGGCCAAGTCGCCGAAGGGGCGCGCATCGCCTGGAGCCGGCTTGCCGACACAGTCGAAAGCACCGATTTCAAGCGCGGCGAGCGAGGCATCCGCACCGCGATGCGTCAAGGACGAGACCATGATGACCGGCATCGGCCGCAGTCGCATGATCTTTTCGAGAAACTCGAGGCCGTTCATTTCCGGCATCTCGATGTCGAGCGTCACGACATCGGGATTGAGTTGCTTGATGGCGGCGCGCGCTTCCATGGCATTGCCGGCCTGCCCAACCACCTCAACCTCCGGATCGGCCTTGAGGACGGCGGAAATCAGGCCACGCATGGTGGGGGAATCATCGACGACGAGGACCCGTGCGAGTGCGCTCATGCCTTCCTCCCGGACGTGTGACCAATGTAGCGGTAGGTGGTGATGCCGGTATTGTCGAACAGGTTCTTGGCGTCGCCGGACACTCTTTCGGAATGGCCGATGTAAAGATGACCGCCTTCCGGCAGCAGGCCCGCAAAACGCGTCCAGATACGCATCTGGGTCGGCTCGTCGAAATAGATGACGACGTTGCGGCAGAAGATGACGTCGAAATTGCCCTTGAAGGGCCATTGCGTCATCAGGTTCAGTTCATTGAAGGTGATGAGGCGCTTGACCTTGTCATCGATGCGGAACTTGCGGCGACCGCCGGCATCAACTTCCGTGAACCATTGCTTGCGCATCGCGGGAGACACGGTTTCGAGCGCGTTGTCATCGTAAACGCCGGCACGGGCCTGCGCCAGGATCTTCGGATCGATGTCCGTCGCCAGAATCTTGAAATCGTAGTCCGCCGCATTGGGAAACATGGCGAGCACGGTGAGCGCAATCGAATAGGGCTCCTGCCCGTCTGAACAGGCGGCCGACCAGATGCGGACGCGTCCGCCGGTCTTTGCCCTTGCAATGAGGCCCGGTAGGACCTCGTCGCGCAGGTGTTCGAAATGGTGGTTCTCGCGGAAGAAGCGCGTGAAATTCGTCGTCAGGTGCGACAGCATTTCGCGGCGCGCAGCCGCTCCATCGGGCGATGACACCAGTGCGCAATATTCCCGAAACCCGGCCAGTCCGAGATTGCGAATATGCTTGGACAAGCGCGAATAGACCAGCGACGCCTTGGTGTCGTTGAGATAGATGCCCGCATCCGCGTAGATCATCGCAGCGATCTCCGACAAATCGCGTCTCGTCAGCGGATATTCGCCGCTGGCAAGAACGTCATCGGGAGACTGTCGCTGATCGCTGAGATTAAGTGCTGCCATTGGATATCCGCCTTCAACCCGTCGCCGCGAGTGACATTTCCTGTTTCAGTGGCTGCCCGCGCGAAGCGCTGACGATGGCGTCGACATCCAGAATGAGCGCAACGCGTCCGTCACCCAGAATGGTGGCGGCGGCAATGCCTGGAACATGGGTATAGTTGGCTTCCAAAGACTTGATGACGACCTGGCGCTGTCCCTGGATCGCATCGACCATCAGGGCGCGCTGGCCGCCGCCTTCCGATTCCACCAGAAGCGCCACGCCTTCCACAGGATCGGCCTGGGTCGGACGGAAGTTCAGAACGCGTCCGACATCGACCAGCGGGCAGAAAGAGTTGCGGATGGAAATCAGCCGCTGGTTGGCGCCGAAGGAGTGAATGTTCTTCGCTTCCGGCTGCAGGGTTTCCACGATCGCCGTCAACGGAACGACAAGCGTCTGCCCGGCCACGGTTACCACCATGCCGTCGAGAACGGCAAGCGTCAGCGGCAGGCTCATGGTGAAGGTCGAGCCAAGACCGGGGCGCGAGGAGATGTTGATGCGGCCGCCGAGCGCCTGAATGGAACGCTTGACCACATCCATGCCGACACCACGGCCGGAAATGTCGGAAATCTTGTCCGCGGTGGAGAAGCCAGGCGCGAAGATCAGATTGTCGATCTCCTCGTCCGTGAGGTTCGCATCGGCAGCGATGAGATCGTTGTCGATCGCCTTCTGGCGAACGCGCTCGCGGTTGATGCCCGCGCCGTCGTCCTGAAGCTCGATCAGGATGCGGCCCGACCGGTGCTTGGCCGAAAGCTTGATGGTGCCTTCCGGGTTCTTGCCAGCGGCTTCGCGTTTCTCCGGCGTTTCGATGCCGTGGTCCACCGCATTGCGGATCATGTGCGTCAGGGGTTCGGCCAGCTTGTCGATGACCGTCTTGTCGACTTCCGTGTTCTCGCCTTCGGTAACGAGGCGGATCTGCTTGCCGATCATGTCGGCAACTTCGCGAACGATACGCGACATGCGCTGGAAGACAGGCTTCACCGGCTGCGCACGGATCGCCATGACGCTGTCCTGGATTTCGCGCGTCAATTGCTGGAGTTCGTCGAGACCCATGTTGACGGCAGACGTGCCGCTCGCATCGTTTTCGATGACGCTCTGCGACAGCATCGCCTGATTGATGACAAGCTCGCCGACGAGGTTGATCAGGCGGTCGACACGGTCGAGATCGACACGGATGGTCTGGCCGGCGCTTGCATTGGCCGCGGCATTGGCATTCGCCTGCGCTGCGGCGGGCGCTGCCGCAGCCTCGCGCTTTTCGATGGCGGCGTTGACGCTCTGGGCGATCTGCGTCGTTGCGACGGCAGCCTCAACGACTGCGGCAACGTAGGGCTCTTCCGCCCCGGCGGTCACAACGGCCGGTTCCCCTTCCGCATCACCGTCGAGAGCCGACAGGTCGAACGGAACCGGGATCATCGGCAGCTCTTCCGCATCCGTAGCGGTTTCCGAAAGAATCGGGGTGATTTCGAGATCGCAATCCCATTCGGCAAATTCGAAGACGCTGCGGATACCCTCTTCACCCTTGTCGGTCGCGATCAAAACCGTCCAGGAGAAATAGGACGCTTCTGGATCCAGCTTGTCGAGCGAAGGCAGTTCCGACAGGTCGCAATTGACGCTCATCTCACCGATGCGCGAGAGATCGCGCAGGAGAAGGGCTGCTTCATTGCCTTTCGAATAAAGCGATGCATGCGGCTTGAAGGTTATCTGGAAAGACGGCGTCTCCATCAACGGCGTCGTTTCATCGGCAAAGTCCGAGAAGGAGAACGGGATCGGCTCGAAACCGCTATCGTCCGTCGGCTTGGGCGCAACGGGTTCCGGCATCTTTGCGACAACCGGCGCTGCCACCGGCGCGGATGCGTGGACGGTTTCGCCGTTGGCCAGGGCTTCCAGTTCCTTGACGAGTCCACGGGTGCGGCTTTCGTCGACGCTGCCACCGTCTCTTGCCGCATTGGTCAGATCCGCCAGCACGTCGGCGGAACGCAGCATGACTTTCAGGACGTCCTGTGTCGGTTCCAGCTTGTTGGAGCGAACGCAGTCGAGGGTCGTTTCAAAAACGTGGGCGAAGGCCACGAGATCATCCAGACCGAAGGCACCCGCCCCGCCCTTGATGGAATGAACGGCACGGAAAACGGCGTTGACGGTTTCCGGATCACGGTCACCGTCATTCAATTTAAGAAGCCCCGATTCCAGTTCCGCGAGTTGTTCCTCGCATTCCTGGAAAAAGATTTCCTTGATTTCGTTCATATCCATCGTGAAATGTCCCGTATCAGGCAGTTACGCGTTCAATGGCATCGATGAGCTTCGCAGGATCGAACGGCTTGACGATCCAGCCGGTCGCACCGGCCTGACGGGCGCGGTTCTTCTTCTCTGCATCGCTTTCGGTCGTCAGAACGAGGATCGGTATGGCCCGGTACTTCTCGTTGCGACGCACACCCTCGATGAAGCCGAAACCGTCAAGACGGGGCATGTTGATATCGGTCACGATGACGTCGGGGTTGCTCTGCTCCAGCACTTCGAGACCCTCAATGCCGTCTTCGGCCTGAATTGTCTCGAAACCGGCATTGTTGAGCGTGACCAGGAGCATGTTCCTGATCGTTCTGGAATCATCCACGGTAAGAACTTTTTTCTTCACTTCTTGATCTCCTTCAGGAGCAAATGATCGATTTCGACGCCTATCAGTTTCATGGTCTTGTCGAATGCATCGGACACTCTGGCAAAACCGAACGGCTTGCCGTCCTCTTCCCAGGACTTCGCACCGGCCATCAGGACCTGGGCGCAAAGCGCACCGATACGTTCCACCTCGGACGCATCCACCGACAAAGGTGCTCCTCTCAGCGTCATCAGCTTGCCGTGCAGCGCCGATGCCTCGTTGAGATCCAGCACCGGTGACAGTTTCAGCGTCGCCTCAGCTGCTTTTCTGGCTGCCATTACATGACTCCTTGGCGTCTGAATTGTTGGTAATCCTGGCCGTAATCCGTGCGGTTATCCGCACGGGCCACAAATGATGTGTCCTGCCGAGCCGTAGCGGCGACAGTTGCCGCCTGTCCCTGACGGGCAATGCGGAATTCGCGAATGGTGCGGCCGAGTTCCAGAATGACAGTGTGAAGCGTATCGGCCTCCGAGGAGCCATTGCCCATATCGGCAAGGTTCCGGTCAGCCTGTCTTTGCTGTTCACCGATGTCGGCAGCGACTGATTGCAATTCGCCGACGTGCTCTGCCGAGTGCCGGGAGACCTCGGTGATCATGTCGTTGATGCCGGATACCTGCCGGACAACACCGCCGATTGCGTCCTGCGTGCGGTTGACCATGTGCACGCCGCCTTCGACCTGCTTTTTCGTGGAGCCAACGAGGCTTTTGATCTCTCTTGCAGCATCTGCGGAACGCTGGGCCAATGCCCGGACCTCCTGCGCGACAACGGCAAAACCGCGTCCGCTGTCACCGGCGCGTGCCGCCTCGATGCCGGCGTTGAGGGCGAGAAGGTTCGTCTGGAAAGCGATCTCGTCAATCGTGCCGATGATCCGTCCGATCTGCTCGGCGGATTGCTCGATATCCGACATCGCGTTTATCGCCTCGCCGATTGCCTTGCCGCTTTCGACCGCCGCCTCACGGGCATGGGAAACCGCCGTCTCCGCCGCCGAAATGCGGGCGCCGTTTTCGGCCACATCCCCGATCATCGTCTGGATCGCACGGGAGGTCTCGGCAAGGGCTGCGGCCTGCTGGCGGGAGCGCTCCGCCATGGAGCGGCCAATGTCGGCAAACCGCGCGCTCAGCGCCTCGGCCTCGCCGATGCTGTTTTGCGCCGATGTCAGTGACGCGCCGATCGTCTCGAGTGCCGCATTGAAAGTGGCAGCAACGTCGCGGTAGGCGTCGGGCACATCGCCGCCGATGCGGGCCTGCAAATCGCCTGCGGCAAATGCCGTCAGCGCTTCGCCCAGCAACTTTGCGGCTTCAGAGCGGTCATTGTCGCGCTGTTCTGCCAGTTCCCGGCCATGGCGCAGGCGCAATTCATTGAAGCGCAGCGATACGGCAATCTCGGTATCGACCATCACCAGGCGGACGACGTTCTTGACGGCTTCCGCCAGTTCGCGGCTCTTTTTGCGGTTGCCGGGCAGGATGGAGCGCGGCGCGTGTTCAGTCACCAGACCGCCCAGCAGATGTTCCAGAACGACCGCATGGCTGGCGATCTGCCAGCGCGGATCGAGACCCATGCGACCGGCATTGTCGGAAAGTACCTTTACCCGCTCGGCATAAAGCCCATCGAAACGCGCATCGGTCAGCACGCTCCAGTGCGAGGATTGCAGATCGTGCAGGCGGTCGAGCTGGTTTTCGCTTTCGAAAGACGGCGAACAGTCCGGCATGGACTGGAAACGGTTCATCACATCGCGCAGGCCGGCCTTCACATAAGGCTCCAGCATGCTGCGATAATTGCGCAGGAAATCGGATTGCGTCTCGTCGAGGCCGGCAAAGCGCAGCCGCCCCGCCAGGCTTGCGCCTGCCGATCTCCGCGCTTGTTCTGATGGCAAGTCCTGCCCCAACCGACGACCCCAATAATGTGACGGCCGGTAAAACCCGGCCAAATGGCAAGGTTCAGAACGCCAGCACCCTTAAGGGGGATTTTTGAACGAACATACCCATCGCGGACGATGCGGCATCGACGCTTGCCTGACCTTCTTGAACCAAGAAACGAAATACCGGATCGGGCCCGGTACGGCAGTGCGGCGTCATGCCTGGAAGGGGAGATAACCCCATTCCGCCGTGGAAATACCATCAATCTTTATGGTTAATTCCTTGCTTGAAAGTTAAGAAACATCAGCACCGGCGTCAAACGGTAAAATTTGTAAAAGCTTTTAGCCATTCTCGCCCCTACTTTGCCGCAAACGGGCAAAAACGAAAAGGAATCGGACGCGACGGGCGGTTTTTCCAGCCTGTGCGCTGGACAAGCGTGTCCGCCTTCCCCTAAAACAAATCAACGGGATATTCGCTCAGCGGTGATGCTTTAGAGAGACCTTTACGATCAAGGAGATGCCAACTTGTTACGGATGGAGAAATGCCGCTGTTCAAGGCGCCATCCGCAAGTGTTAATCGGCCTTGTGGTTGCGAGCCTGCTCGTCATCATCGGCTTTCAGGCACCATCCGGCATCAAGGCAATCTCAAAGACCAGCCGTCTGGAACGATTGCAGACGGCTGACCTCAGCCACTCCCCCTCGCTTCGCGATAAGGACTGCACCACCGGCGACGATCACGGCTGCAAGGCTCACAACGGTGCTTCGGGGCTTCGCCCAGTCGGTTTTCCCTCGACCATCCTGCGGATCGTGGCTGACGCCAAACCGGCCACTACACCTGTTGCCATCGCGCCACAAACTTTCCGAGACTTTGCGAACGTGGTTCCAAGAGCACCTCCGCATATTATCTCTTAGTCATTCCGGCGGTCCTCATCATTCGGTTTCTTGCGAACCTTGAGGGATCGGAGTCGTCGGAAACCCGCCGTAGGCTCCAATTCCAGAGAGAAAACCGCCGCCGCATATGACACTTGCAACCGTTCTACCATTTATTGTCGCATTGCCGTTCGTCGGCGCTCTCATAACGGCCTTCATGCCGCGCGAAGGCGCGGCCGCAAGCGCGGCCTACGTAGCAAGCGCCGTAGCCCTCTTCGGCCTGGTCGGCAGCATCCTTCTTTATCCAAATGTCAGTGGCGGTGGCGTGCTGAAATACGATGTGGAATGGCTGCCGCAACTGGGGCTTAATTTTACCCTGCGACTGGATGGCTTCGCCTGGATTTTCGCGATCCTCATTACCGGCATCGGCCTGCTCGTGGTTCTCTACGCCCGATATTACATGTCGGCCCAGGACCCTATTCCACGGTTTTTTGCCTTTCTGCTCGCCTTCATGGGCTCGATGCTCGGCATAGTGCTGTCCGGCAACGTCATTTTGCTGTCGATCTTCTGGGAAATGACCAGCATCTTCTCGTTCCTGCTGATCGGCTACTGGCACCAGAACGCTGGCGCGCGCGATGGCGCCCGCATGGCGCTGACCGTGACCGGCATCGGCGGCTTCAGCCTGCTCGCCGGCCTTCTGATCCTCGGCCACATGGCGGGAAGCTACGATCTGGACAAGATCATCGCGGCCGGTGCCGATATCCGCGCCCACTCCCTTTATCTGCCGGCACTTATTCTCATCCTTGGCGGGGCGCTGACGAAAAGCGCACAGTTTCCGTTTCATTTCTGGCTGCCCAATGCCATGGCGGCGCCCACGCCCGTTTCCGCCTATCTGCATTCGGCCACCATGGTGAAGGCCGGGGTTTTCCTGCTGGCGCGGTTCTGGCCGGTGCTGGCAGGCACGCCGGAATGGTTCTGGCTAGTGGGTGCTGCAGGCGTCATCACCCTGCTGCTCGGCGCCTATTTCGCCATGTTCCAGCAGGATCTGAAAGGCTTGCTCGCCTATTCGACCATCAGCCATCTGGGGCTCATCACCACGCTTTTAAGCCTGGGCAGCCCGCTTGCGGCGGTTGCGGCGATCTTCCACATGGTCAACCACGCCACCTTCAAGGCATCCTTGTTCATGGCAGCCGGCATCATCGACCATGAAACCGGCACGCGCGACATGCGGCGACTGAGCGGGCTTTACACCTATATGCCGGCAACAGCGACGCTCGCCATGGCGGCGAGCGCTGCGATGGCCGGCGTGCCCCTGTTCAACGGCTTCCTCTCCAAGGAAATGTTCTTTGCCGAGGCGGTAGAAACCCACGCGGACTCGCTGCTCGACCGGGCCTTGCCATACGTCGCGACGTTGTCAGGCGCTTTCGCCGTCGCTTACTCGCTTCGCTTCATCCACACGGTCTTCTTCGGCCCCAAGCCGGTTGACCTGCCGAACCCCAATCCGCATGAGCCGCCGCGCTGGATGCGCTTCCCGATCGAGTTCCTGGTTTTCGCCTGCCTGATCGTCGGCATAGTTCCGAGCCTGTCGATCGGCCCATTCCTGCATTCGGCCGTGCTTTCCGTTCTCGGTCCGCAAACGCCCGTCTACAGCCTGTCGATCTGGCACGGTTTCAACCTGCCGCTCATCATGAGTATTGCGGCACTCGGCGGCGGCGTTGCCATCTATGCCCTGCTCGGCGGTTATTTCTCCCGCTGCGACGACGGCCCGCCGATCTTCCGGCATCTTCGGGGACAGCGCATCTTCGAGCGCATTCTCGTCACCGTGTCCTGGAAGTGGGCGCGGTGGCTGGAAAGCACGCTCGGCACCCGGCGCCTGCAGCCGCAGCTGAGGCTTCTGATCCTCGTGGCGCTTCTTGCCGGTTTCTCGCCGCTTTTCCTCTCGGAATTTTCATTGTCGCTGCCGCGCGTGACGTCCTTCGATCCGATCTTTGCCATTCTGTGGCTGATCGGCATGATCGCCGCGCTGGGTGCCGCCTGGCAGGCGAAATATCATCGTCTCGCCGCACTCATCATGCTCGGCGTCTCCGGCCTTGTCACCTGCCTCACATTCGTCTGGCTTTCTGCACCCGATCTCGCGATCACCCAGTTGCTGGTCGAAATCGTCACCACGGTTCTGATCCTGCTCGGTCTCAGATGGCTGCCGAAACGCTTCGAGAAGGTGGACAGCAGCGATGAATTGCCGGCGCAGCTTCGCCGCGCCCGTGACTTCCTGCTGGCCGCAGCAAGCGGCATTGGCATGTCCGTCATCGCCTATGCGGTCATGACCCTGCCCGTGCCGAACGCCATCGCGACCTATTTCCTTGAGCGCGCTTATTCGGAAGGCGGCGGCACCAATGTCGTCAACGTCATCCTCGTCGATTTCCGCGGCTTCGACACGTTCGGCGAAATCGCGGTGCTGGCGATCGTGGCGCTGACGGTCTTTGCGCTGCTTCGCCGTTTCCGCCCTGCGCACGAAAGCATCGGGGTGCCGGAACAGCAGCAGATGCAAAACGCCTTCGATGCGGAGCGGCCCGACCGCAGCAAGGGCGATACGGTGCGCGACTATCTCTATGTGCCGTCCATCGTCATGCAATGGATGTTCCCGGTTATCGTCACCTTTTCGATCTTCCTGTTCATACGCGGCCACGATCTGCCCGGCGGCGGCTTTGCGGCCGGCATCACCATGGCAATCGCGTTCCTGCTGCAATATCTCGCCGGCGGCGCGCGCTGGGCGGAGGATCGCATCCGCATCCTGCCGCTGCGCTGGATGGGCTTCGGCCTTCTGATGGCGGCGGCAACCGGCATGGGGTCATGGTACTTCGGCTATCCGTTCCTGACCTCTTATTTCCAGTACACGGAGATACCCTATATCGGCAAAATGCCGACAGCATCCGCCTTGCTGTTCGACCTCGGCGTCTTCTCGCTGGTCGTCGGCTCCACCGTTCTTATTCTTATAGCACTGGCACACCAATCGTTGCGTAACTACCGCGTTCGCACGCCTGAAGCCGCAAAAGCGGAGGACGTGTAATGGAACTCATTCTTTCAATCGGCATCGGCATCATGACGGGCTCCGGCGTCTGGCTGATCCTGCGCCCGCGCACTTATCAGGTCATCGTCGGGCTTTCGCTGCTGTCCTATGCCGTCAACCTGTTCATCTTCGGCGTCGGCGGCATCAAGACCAATGCGCCGCCGGTGCTGGTGAACGGCGTCGACAGTTCCACGCTTGCCGACCCCGTGCCGCAGGCGCTGGTGTTGACGGCAATCGTCATCGGCTTTGCGACGACTGCGCTGTTCCTCGTCGTGCTTTTGGCTGCCCGGGGGCTCACCGGCACCGACCATGTGGACGGGAGGGAATCGAAATGATGTCGTTCCCCTTCCACATCGTCATCGCGCCCATTCTGGTGCCGCTGATCACCGCAGCCCTCCTGTTGTTCTTCGACGAGCGCCAGCGCGTGGCGAAGGCCGCCATCAGCCTTGCCTCGACCGTGATATTGCTTGTTGTCGCCATCCTGCTGTTTCGCGAGGTGAACTCGACGGTCAATACCGAGATTGCGGCGGTGGTTTCGAGCGGGGTCTATCTGCTCGGCAACTGGCCGGCGCCCTTCGGCATCGTGCTCGTTGCCGATCGCCTCTCCGGGCTGATGGTGCTTTTGACGGCACTGCTTGCCATTCCCTCGCTGATCTATTCGCTGGCGAAATGGCATAAGGCAGGCGCGCATTTCCATTCGCTGTTCCAGATGATGCTGATGGGCGTCAACGGTGCTTTCCTGACCGGTGACCTCTTCAACCTCTTCGTTTTCTTCGAGGTTATGCTCGCGGCATCCTATGGTTTGCTGTTGCATGGCTCCGGTCAGCAGCGCGTCAAGGCCGGGCTGCATTACATCGCCATCAACCTCGTCGCCGCATTGTTCTTCCTGATCGGCGTCAGCCTCATCTATGGCGTCACCGGCACGCTGAACATGGGTGACCTTGCACACCGCATCGACGGCCTCAACCCGGACCAGCGCATGCTGCTTGAAACTGGCGCTGCGGTTCTTGGCATCGCGTTCCTGGTCAAGGCTGGCATGTGGCCGCTGAATTTCTGGCTGCCTTCCGCCTATGGCTCGGCTTCAGCACCTGTCGGCGGGCTGTTTGCGATCATGAGCAAGGTCGGCATCTACGTCATTGCCCGCCTGTCCTTCCTGCTTTTCGGGCAGACGGCCGGGGAATCGGCCGGTTTCGGCCATGATGCCCTGCTTGTCGGCGGCATCGCCACCATCATCTTCGGCGCCATCGGCGTTCTCGCCTCGCAGGCGCTTGGGCGGCTGGCCGGGTTTTCGGTTCTGGTGTCCTCGGGAACGCTTCTCGCCGCCATGGGCACCGGCAATCCCACGGTTGCGGCCGGCGCGCTCTACTATCTCGTCAGCTCCACACTCACCATCAGCGCTTTCTTCATGCTGATCGAACTGGTGGAACGCGGGCAGGATGCCGGCGCGAACGTTCTTGCCGTAACCATGGAAGCCTATGGCGAAGGCGAAGAGGAGGAAGAGGAAGAGGAAGTCGGCGTGACCATGCCCGGCACCATGGCGGTGCTCGGGGCGTGTTTTGCAGCCTGCGGCATTCTCCTCGCCGGTCTGCCGCCGCTCTCGGGCTTTATCGCCAAATTCTCCATGCTGACCGCCATTCTCAACCCTTCGGGGCTGGAGGCCGATGACAACGTCTCCACCCTTTCCTGGTGGCTGGTCTTCCTGATTGTCTTTGCAGGTTTCGCCTCGTTGATCTCGATGACCCGCGCGGGCATCCGCACCTTCTGGGCCTCCCTCGAAGGCACAGTACCGCGTGTTCTCGTCATCGAAATAGCGCCCATCATGCTGCTGCTCGGACTGACGCTCGCCATGACCGTGCAGGCGGGGCCGGTGATGCGTTACATGCAGGAGACGGCGCGTATTCTCGATCTGCCGGCCAGCTACATTCAGGGCGTCATTTCCGCCCCGAGAGCGGGAACCAATCCGGAGGCGCAGCCATGATAAGCCGTGTCCTGCCCTACCCGCTGCTGACGGTGTCGCTGATCATCTTCTGGATGACGATCAACAGCTTTTCAGCCGGACATCTGCTGCTCGGCACCGGTGTGGCCCTCATCGCCTCCTGGGCCATGGCGTCTCTCCGGCCGGCAAAGCCGCGCATCCGCAACTGGCACAAGCTCGTCAAGCTGATCGCGATCGTGCTTTACGACATCGTCCTGTCCAATATTTCCGTCGTGAAGATCATTCTGTTTCAGCGCGAGAGAGACCGCAAATCCGGTTTCCTCGCGGTGCCGCTCGACATTCGCGATCCGATGGGATTGGCCGTTCTGGCGACAATCCTCACCTCGACACCGGGAAGCGCCTGGCTCGAATATAATTCCAGCCAGGGCACGCTTCTGCTTCATGTTCTCGACGATGAGGATGAGGCGGCCTGGATAAGCCTCATCAAGAACCGATATGAAAAACTGTTGATGGAGATATTCGAATGAGTTCGATTATCCTTTTCTGGTCCTTTTCGCTCGCGCAGCTGATGCTCGCCATCGCCATGACGATTTCCGTCTACCGCATCGCCATCGGCCCACGCGCCCAGGACCGGGTGCTTGGCGTCGACACGCTTTATGTCAACGCCATGCTACTTCTCTTGACCTTCGGCCTGCGCACCGGCAACGACATCTATTTCGAGGCCTCGCTGCTCATCGCGATCCTAGGCTTCGTCTCCACCGTTGCCCTTTCCAAATTCATGATGCGTGGCGAGGTGATCGAATGACCAATGCCGCAGAATTTCCGCTCTGGGCCGCCATTCTGGTGGCGTTCTTCGTCCTTCTGGGCGCCTCGCTGACGCTGATCGGCACCATCGGCTTTGCCAAGCTCAACAGCTTCTACGAGCGCCTGCACGCACCGACGCTCGGCACCAGCTGGGGCACCGGCGGCATCGTCATGGCCTCCATCATCTATTTCTCCGTCTCCGGCGACCGCTTCGCCTTCCACGAGATCTTCATCGGCATCTTCGTGACGGTGACGACGCCAGTGTCGCTGATGCTACTGGGGCGTGCCGCACTTTATCGGGACCGGGCGGAGCAGAATTCGGATAATCGGGAGCATCTGTAGCACCGCGGACTCACACAAGTTTTGCGTGAATTACCTTCCTGAAGGTCAAGGAAACTCTCCTGCGACGGGCTTGTTCTCACGCCGTTGACGACATCCGATTTTCGCGACGGAATTTCATGAGTCCAATCGTAACGGCCGGCATCTCCAAGCAAGACGATGGAGCAAGGCTGAAGCACAACGCTTCTAATGTCCGGTCCGCGCAATTCGCGAAAGACCATTTCACACGCGGATAAAAGGCTTATCGATACTATCGTGTCGTCAAAGCACGGAACACAGTCGACATGCGCGCTGATGCCCTGTCCGGGGAGATATTCGTTTGCGATGACCTGATCGGGCAAACTCCTGCAGTATCCTGTTTCAACCAGACGTTCTGCAAAGACTTCCAGCCACGCCGGCAACTTGCCCAGATAGGCATCTGCCGTAACAGCGCGCGCTTTATAATCGTACCGGTAGCCAAAATGCTGCACGCGACGCTTTAGCTCCGTGTTCCATTCTCCAGCGTCCAGCATCGCCATAACGGATGCCTCCTCCCCTGAAGAAAGGAAGTCATCAAAATACATGACGCCAGGCGGCAGATGAGAGGCGCGTATCCAATGATCCACTTGCGGGCAGCTTTCCGATTGTTTGACAGGTAGGCAGACGTAACGCATCGAGTTACATCGTCCGCGCTAAAAACCGATGACAACGGAAGCAATCTAATCTTGCCAGCGCCGAGCAGACGGAGGAGGCAACACGCATTCAATCAGGAAACAATGAAATTGAGAAGAATGGTGCCCGGAGGCGGATTTGAACCACCGACACGCGGATTTTCAATCCGCTGCTCTACCAACTGAGCTATCCGGGCACTTCAGGTCCTTGAAGAACCTCCGCTTTTGGCGGGCGGGGCTGTTTGGTGCCCCGAAAGTGAGCGGGGTTATAACATCTTGTTCGGACATGGCAAGCGCCATAGCGAAGTTTTTTGACAGTTTTTTCACGGCGCCTGTGGATGGCTGGAATGCGTGCGCTGTGAAGGCCTTATCGTGGCTGGAAACGCGCTATCCGCAATCCGCCAGACCTGATCAACAACAGTCAGGTGGCGGGTTCAGGCGCGGCTGATCCGGGAGAGCGGCGGTTGGGCGGCTTGGGGCAATTATGCCCCTTCCCTGCGCCGTGCGGCAAGTCCAAGCGCAAAAGGCACCACAGCCACCAGAGCCGCCATGACGGGTGAGGACGCGAAAATGCGGCTGGCAAGCGACGCGACTGCAACGGAGCGCACAACCATCATCAGGCGCGAATTCTCGTGGTCTTTCTCGTGCCTGATATCTGCGGGTTTGTGGCGGGTTGGATGGGACGCGGATTCCAGCTTTTTCACATCGCGGCGCAGCTTTTCCAACTGTTTGCGGAGTTCGTCCAGTTCTGCGCGTATCGACTGGTCCACCGTAGCGGAAGCACGCGCCTCTCGGACAGCGGGCTTTTCTGCCTCTTTCTCCGCAGCTTCTTCATCAAGTTCAGCCAAGTGGTCGTCAAGGTCCGATGGTTTGTCGAAACCATGGGATCGCAGCGATGTCTTCATTGCAGTCTCCTGAAGCGTCCTGAATTGAGGCACCGGGCGCGCATCGCCCGTTCACGCCTTCTCAACGCCCCAGCAGGACAAAGGATGCACATAAAGCGACAGTATCGGCACGATAGGTCGATAAAAAAACAGGCCCCGAAGGGCCTGTTCATTTGTGTGTCTTGAAGGCTTATGCCGCTTTCGCGGTGCTGCCATAGGGATCGAAGCGACCGTAGAAGGTCTCGCCCTTGGCGGCCATGTCCTTCAGAAGCGGCGTCGGCTTGAAGCGCGGGCCATAGGTCTCGCTCAGCTTCTCGGCCAGCGCCACGAAGGTCTTCACACCCATGCCGTCGATATAGGAGAGAGCGCCGCCGGTATAGGGCGCAAAGCCAAAACCGAGGATGGAGCCGACATCGGCCTCACGCGGGTCGGTGACGATGCCCTCCTCCACGGTGCGGGCGGCTTCCAGCGCCACGGTGACCAGAAAACGCTGTTTCAGCACTTCCATATCCACATCCTCCGGCTTCTGCTGAGGATAGAGATCCTTCAGGCCGGGCCAGAGGGACTTCTTGGCGGGCTTTGGCGGGTAGTCGTAAAAGCCCTTGGCGTTCTTGCGGCCAAACCGGCCCTCGCCTTCCACCAGCTTCCTGACGAGTTCCATATGGCGCGGATCGACAGCCTTGTCACCGAGATCGGCGACGGTTGCTTTCAGGATCTTGTAGGAAAGATCGATTGCCACTTCGTCGTTCAGCGCCAGCGGGCCGACCGGCATGCCGGCGAATTTCGCGGCGTTTTCGATCATGACGGGCGGTACGCCCTCGATCAGCATGTCGTAGCTTTCCGCCATGTAACGCAGCACGCAGCGATTGACGAAGAAGCCGCGCGTATCGTTGACGACAATCGGCGTCTTCCTGATCTTGGCCACATAATCCAACGCGACGGCCAGCGCCCTGTCGCCCGTTTCCTTGCCGAGGATCACTTCCGTCAGCATCATCTTCTCGACCGGCGAGAAGAAGTGGATGCCGATGAAATCCGCCGGGCGCTTGGAGTTCTTCGCAAGCCCGGTGATCGGCAAGGTGGAGGTATTGGAGGCGAAAATTGCGCCTTGCGGCAACACGGCTTCCACGGCCTCGATGACGGCCTTCTTCACGTCGCGGTCTTCGAAGACGGCCTCGATGACGAGATCGGCGTCGGAGAGCGCCGCGTAATCCGCTGTCGGGGTAACGAGGTCGAGCAAGGCCTTGCCTTCATCCTGCGTCAGCCTGCCCTTGCCGATGGCGGCCTTGACGCTTTCCTCGCAATGGCCCTTGCCCTTGTCGGCGGCTTCCTGATCGCGGTCCACCAGCGTGACGGGGATACCGGCTGCGGCGGTGACATAAGCAACGGCAGCGCCCATGAAGCCCGCGCCGACGACGCCGACCTTCCTGAACTCCGTCTTGGGCTGGCCGGCCGGGCGGCGCGCGCCTTTGCCCAGTTCCTGCATGGAAACGAACAACGAGCGGATCATGCCGAAGGCTTCCTTCGAGCGAAGGATTTCGGTGAAATAACGCTGCTCCACCTTCAACGCCGTATCGAAGGGCAATTGCAGGCCCTCATAGACGCATTTCAGGATGGCAAGTGCTGCCGGATAGTTGCCGGCGCTTTCCCGGCGCAGGATCGCCGGAGCAGCCGGCCAGAGCTGGGCAGCGGCCGGCGTCCAGATGCCGCCGCCGGGGGCCTTGAAGCCCTTTTCATCCCAGGGGGCAACCGGCTTCAGGCCATCCTTGATCATCTGCTTTGCGGTTGCGACTAGCTGATCCGGCTCCACCACCTGATGAACCAGCCCCATGGCCTTGGCGCGCGCGCCGGTCAGCGACTGACCGGTGGTCATCATCTGCAAGGCGGATTGCGCATCGGTCAGGCGCGGCACGCGCTGGGTGCCGCCGGCACCGGGGAAGATGCCGACCTTGACTTCAGGAAGGGCGATCTTGAGGCTCTTCGCATTCGACGCGACGCGACCGTGGCAGGCGAGCGACAGCTCGAAAGCGCCGCCCATGCAGGTGCCGTTGATGGCTGAGACCCAGGGCTTGCCGTTGGTCTCCAGCTTGCGGAACAGGCCGGTCATGCGGCCGACCAGTTCGAACAGCTTGGCGGCTGCCTGATCCGCGTCCTTCGCCTTCTCGTCATTGTAGAAGGAGAACATCGACTTGATCATCGAAAGATCGGCACCGCCGGAAAACGTGCTCTTGCCGGAGGTGAAGACAACACCCTTGACGGCAGCGTCGGCAACAGTTGCGTCAACGATAGCGTTCAGTTCATCCATCACCTCGGAAGTGAAGACATTCATGGACTTTTCCGGCATGTCCCAGGTGACAAGGGCAATGCCGTCTGCGTCCGTCTCGATGGTGAAATTGGTATAAGTGTTCATCTTGGGATTCCTCTTCCCTGAATTTCCCTGAGATTACGATAGGCCGATGGCAAGGCTGAGAGAACCGACCACGAGAACGAGAAACACAATCAAACCCCAACGTTCTGCTCGGAGGCGTCGGACATGTGCGGACGAAACGGGGCTGACGAATGCCCTGTGATCCTGCGCCATGTCCTTTTCCAGATTGTGCCGGGCCAGCTGCTGTTCGATCTCGTTCTTGGGTCGCTCGTAAACCTTGCGCCTCATGACCAGCCTTTCAAACCCGCTCGATAACGGTCGCTGTGCCCATGCCTGCACCGATGCAGAGCGTGACCAGTGCGGTGTTCAGATCGCGCCGCTCCAGCTCGTCCAGCACCGTGCCGAGGATCATCGCTCCTGTCGCACCCAGCGGATGGCCCATGGCGATTGCGCCGCCATTGACGTTCATCCTGTCGTGGCTGATGTCGAAGGCCTGCATGTAACGCAGCACGACGGCGGCGAAGGCCTCGTTGAGTTCGAAAAGATCGATATCGGCAAGCGACATCCCGGTCTTCTTCAGAAGCTTCTCGGTCACATCCACCGGGCCGGTCAGCATCAGGGCCGGATCGGAACCGATATTGGCGAACGCCCTGATGCGGGCACGCGGCCTCACGCCCATCGCCTCGCCGCCCGACTTGGAACCAACCAGAACGGCGGCCGCGCCATCGACGATACCGGACGAATTTCCAGCATGGTGCACGTAGTTGATACGCTCCACTTCCGGGTGGGCCATGATGCCGACGGCTTCGAAGCCGCCCATTTCACCCGGCATCTGGAAAGAGGGGTTCAGGGAGGCAAGCGCCTGCATGTCCGTACCGGGGCGCATATGTTCGTCGCGATCGAGGATCGTCAGGCCGTTGCGGTCCTTCACGGGGATAACGGACTTGTTGAAATATCCCTTTTCCCAGGCATGTGCGGCACGCTTCTGGCTCTCGACGGCATAGGCATCGACATCGTCACGGGAAAAGCCGTATTTGGTGGCGATGAGATCGGCCGACACGCCCTGCGGCATGAAAAAGGCCGGGAAATTGACCGAGGGGTCCATGTACCAGGCGCCACCAGACATGCCCATGCCAACGCGCGACATGCTTTCCACGCCACCGGCAATGACGATATCGTCGGAGCCTGCCTTGACCTTGCCGGCTGCGAAGTTGATGGCATCGAGACCTGAAGCGCAGAAGCGCGAGATCTGCATTCCCGGTGCCTTGTTGGAATAACCGGCCTCGAAGGCGGCGGCTTTCGGGATCACCGCGCCGGCATCCATGACAGGATCGACGCAGCCCATGATGATATCGTCGACAGCAGAGGTGTCGAGCCCGTTGCGGTCGCGGATGGCTTCCAGCGTCTTGGCGGCAAGGCGAACGGAGGGCACCTCATGCAGGCTGCCATCCTTCTTGCCGCGTCCGCGCGGGGTGCGGACATGGTCATAAATGTAAACGTCGGTCATTAACTCTCTCCCTCGGCGCGTGACACGCCCTGTCAGAATGCTTCTGCAGCCAGTTCCATCATGGTGTCCGCGCCGGTTTCGATGCGGGCCTTGCGCAGCGCCGTTTCCGGCATGATGCGCTCCATATAAAACTTCGCCGTGACAAGCTTGGTCTTGAGGAAATCCTCGTCCGAAGTGCTACCTGCCGCAAGGGCTTCGCTCGCCGCCTTCGCCATGCGGGCCTGCATGTAACCCAGCACCACAATGCCAAAGAGGTGCATGTAATCGGTCGAACCGGCGCCGGCATTGTCTGGCTTGGCCATGGCGTTCTGCATGAACCACATGGTTGCGGCCTGAAGGTCGTTCAAGCCCTTCTTCAGACCCTTGGTGTAGAGGCTGAGCTTTTCGTCGGCGCGGTTTTCCTCGCAGAAATCGCCGATTTCCTTGAACAGCGCCATGACGGCACGGCCGCCATTCATGCCGAGCTTGCGGCCGACCAGATCGAGTGCCTGAATGCCGTTCGCACCCTCATAGATCATGGTGATGCGGGCATCGCGGACATATTGGCTCATGCCATGTTCCTCGATATAGCCGTGACCGCCGAAGACCTGCTGCGCCATGACGGCATGGTCGAAGCCCTTGTCGGTCAGCACGCCTTTGAGGATCGGCGTGACGAGACCGAGCAGGTCGTCTGCCGTCTGACGCTCTTTCTCATCGGTCGACCGGTGGGCGATATCGGATTGCAGCGCCGTCCACAGAAGGAAGGCGCGACCAGCCTCGTTATAGGCCTTGATAGTCATCAGCGTGCGGCGGATATCAGGGTGCACGATGATCGGATCGGCCTTTTTATCGGGGAATTTCGCCCCTGACAGCGAACGGCCCTGAATGCGCTCGCGGGCATATTCGACCGCGTTCTGATAGGCGATCTCACCCACGGAAAGGCCCTGAAGGCCAACGCCGAGGCGAGCCTCGTTCATCATCACGAACATGGCGGAGAGACCCTTGTTCTCCGCACCCAAGAGATACCCCGTCGCATCGTCATAGTTCATGACGCAGGTGGCGTTGCCGTGGATGCCCATCTTGTGTTCGATCGCGCCGCAGGTGACGCCGTTGCGCTCGCCGAGCGAACCGTCTTCCTTCACGAGGAATTTCGGCACGATGAAGAGCGAAATGCCCTTGGTGCCTTCCGACGCGCCTTCGATGCGGGCAATCACCAGATGGACGATATTATCAGTCATGGAATGTTCACCGGCCGAAATGAAGATCTTCTGGCCGGAAATCTTGTAGCTGCCGTCGCCCTGCGGAACTGCTTTTGTGCGCAGCAGGCCGAGATCGGTGCCGCAATGGGGTTCCGTCAGGTTCATGGTGCCGGACCATGTTCCCTCGACCATCTTCGGCAGATAGGTTTCTTTCTGCTCCTGCGTGCCATGGACGAGGACGGCAGCGATGGCGCCCTGCGTGAGGCCGGGATACATCATCAGCGACAGGTTGGCAGAGGACATGTATTCGCCAATCGCCGCATGCAGCGTATAGGGCAGCCCCTGCCCGCCGAATTCCGGCGGAACGGCAAGGCCGATCCAGCCGCCTTCACAATAGGCGTCGTAGGCCTCCTTGAACCCATCAGGAACGGAAACCGAACCATCATCTGCACGCTTGCAGCCCTGTTGATCGCCAGACAGGTTCAGCGGGAAAAGCCGCTCCTCGGCAAGTTTTGCCGCCTCGCCGGTAATAGCCTCGATCATGTCGGGGGTTGCATCCTCGAAGCCGGGCAGGTTGTTATACCGCTCGAGGCCAAGAACGTCGTTCAGAATAAAAAGCGTGTCTTTAACTGGGGCCTTGTAAACAGGCATTACCGATGTTCCTCCGCATCGTGAAAGCCGGAGCCGATCCGGCCGATATGGGATGACAATATTTGACGTGCGCGTAAACGTCAAATAAATTCCGGTCGAATGTCATGGCCCTTTTTCCGCGCAATGCTTGGCCAGCCCCACGCAAAAACGTCACGCGCCGCAAAAGTTAAAAAATTCCAACCATAGTTAACCACTTCTTTACCACGTTTCGTGAATTCTCCGACACGAGGTAACTGCTTCGTCAATCGAAGCATTTTCCTCCATGGGGGCAAATACCGGCTCTAGAATTGCTGCATGTTGTGCGACGGCATTATCAGGCGGGTAGCCGTTGCAACAAACACCGGGCACGCCGGACGGAAGCGAAGCGAGCGAGAAGATGAACGGATTGCGATCGAAAAACCAAAGCCCGAGCGACAGGTCGTCTCTTGATGCTCTCAATCGCACCATTGAAGGCCTTGAAGCCCGCATCGAAGGGCTGATGAGCCAGAAATTTCCGCGCGACCCTCGGGCCACGACAGCTGAGCCGAAAAACGAGGCCCATGCCGCGCCGCGCGAGCCACGTGCCACCGTCACCCCGCCGCAACTCGACCCCGTCAACGAAATCCGCCAGCGCCAGCGCCTGCTCGAGGCAAGCTTCCAGCGCCCGCAGGAGCCCGTTGCACGCCCGGAACGAACCATTACCAGACCGCTTGCGCCTGAATACCGGCCGAACGACGTGCAGAACGCGGCGGCCAACCCCGCACCGCGCGCGCGCTCCATCCCGCCCTATCAGGAGCAGCAGCGAAACGACGCGGCCCTGCAGGAGATCGCGCAGGCGCTCGTCAACCTGCGGCATGAGCTGAAGCACGATATCTCAGAGGGCGTGGCGCGCGAAGCGCAAGGGCTGCGGGCCGAAATCCGCAATATTCGCGCGATCGCGGAAGACCAGCAGTTCATCGGCGACCTGCGCGACGATATTGCAAGGCTTGCCGGCAGCATCGACCAGCTCGGCAATCTGGCCTCTCCGGATGCCTACGGGCTGCGCAATGAATTCGATGACCTGCGCCTCACCATCGACCAGCTTGCGCGTGAAGACAGCGTGCATCGGATCGAAAGTCGCTGGGACACCGTGGAAGACACGTTGCGCGGCTTCGACACTGCCTCGCTGCAGGACGAAATCGTCTCGCTCGCCTATCGTCTCGACGACATCAAGACCCAGCTCGGCGGCATGAGCAACAATCCCGCCGTGCGTGTGCTTGAGGAAAAGCTGATCACCATCGCAAGCGCGGTGGAGCAGCTCGGCAAGCATATGCAGCCGAACGAGGCGGCCTTTACCGAACAGTTTTCCGGTCTGGACCAGCGACTGGATGAAATCAGCCGCGCCATTGCCGCCACTGGCGCCCGCTCCAGCAATGCACAGGCCACCGACAACGCACTGGCACAGCGGCTGGAAACCCGCCTGAACGGCCTTGCCGAACAGCTCGGTGATATCAACCGTATTGCCGCCGCAAAGCCCGATCCTGCTGTGGATCTCACCGCCCGTCTTGAAACGCTGGCCGCCAAGATCGACGAATTGAGCACGGCGCGCGACGCCGCACAGCTGCACGAGCGGCTGGACCAGCTTTCCCTGCTTCTGGAGCGTTCGCAGCGCCCCTCACAGCAGGCGGAACTGACATCGTTCCTCAGCGACATTTCCCGCAAGATCGACGCGCTGGATCACGGCACCGTCAATGACGGCCTGGCGGAACGGCTCGACACGCTTTCTCGGCGCATCGAAGACCTCGACTATCGCTACAGCCAGCCGCAGCCCATTGCTGGTTTCAACGAAGGCACTTTTTCGCGCCTGGAAGAACGGCTTGGCGATATCGCGGCCCGTCTGGACGAGACCGCCCATGCCGCACCCGCCGACAGCGGCGCTTTGCTCAGCCTCGAAAATCAGATCGCCCATCTCTCCTCGCTAATCAGCCAGCCGGGTCATCACCAGCCGGCGGGCATGTCGCCGGAACTCGATGCCCGCATGTCGGCGATCGAGGACTACATGGCGTCCAACGATGAATATATCATCGAAGCGGCTCGACAGGCGGCCGAGGCCGTTCTGGACGCTTTTACGCGCAACAATGTCTCCTCCGGCGCAAACCTCGCCGATATGACGATGCTGACCGATCTTGCAACCGATCTTCGCAGCCTCGAGGCACTGAGCCGTAACACGGAAGAACGCACGCACCGCACCTTCGAGGCGCTGCACGAAACGCTGGTGCAGATTGCCGGCCGACTGGACAGCCTTGATAATCGCGCTCCCGCTCCCGCCTATCGCGAAGAGGCAGCGCCACGCAACGTCGCGCAGCATATGATCACGCCCGCCCGCGAAGACGTGGCCATGCCGGCCGCCATCTTCCCGCAAGAGGGCTACATCGCCGAAGAACAGCTTATTCTCGAAGACACGCGGGATGCCGGCGAAAACGGCGCGGATGCGATGGCAATCGTGCCGCCCGCCGCTGCAAAACCCGCGAGAGCAGAGAAAAAGAGCCTGCTTGCCGGACTGACCAAGCGTTTCAAAACCGGTACGGCGAAGACCGCCAAATCGGCAGAGGAACCCGTGTCGGCAACCACCACCCGCACGCAGGTGGAACCCGCCCCCTCGCTCGATCCGATCGACGTGCTGCCCACGGGCCAGGAGAACGAACTTCTGGAGCCCGGCTCTGGCGCGCCTGACATCAAGAAAATACTGGAACGGGTGCGCGCCAGCCAGGTCGCTTCCAGCGGAAAGGCGGCGGACGCAGAAGGCCGGACGGATTTCATCGCCGCCGCCCGTCGCGCAGCGCAGGCTGCCGCCATGGAAACTACGCCGGAGAAGCTTGAGACCGGCAAGAAAAATCGCAAGCCCGACGCTTCGGCGCTTTCACGTTATCGTCGCCCGCTGCTGCTCGGCATCGGCGCCATTCTTCTTGCGATGATGGCCATGCCGCTTGTCAAGACGATGATGGGCGGCACGGAAGCCCCGGTACCGGTCATCGAAGAGAAGATGGGCGATGCTCCGGTCTCCGCACTTCCCGAGACCGGCCAAAAGGCCGTGACCATTCCGTCCGAACTGGCTATCGATCCGCAGGAGGCGGCATCCGCCGACAGCATCGAAAACGCAGCACCATCGGAAAACACTATCGATCCGCGTACCATTGGCGGCGCGCCGCTTGCCAATGAACCGCCTGTTGCCGATGCGCCCGCTGTGGATGCGGCGACATCAGGCACTGTCGCACAGAGTGAGCCGCAGGCACCGGTGCAGGCCGCTACCACGGCTGCCGCCGCCCAGGGCGCGATTGCAGTTCCCGCCGGTATCGAGCCGGCATCGCTGGCGGAAGCCGCATCGAAAGGCGACACGCAGGCGCTGTACGAGATCGCAGCACGCTACACCGAAGGTCGCGGCCTTGCCGCCGATCGCGCGGAAGCCGCGAAATGGTACAAGCTGGCTGCGGATCGCGGCCTTGCTCCCGCGCAATATCGTCTCGCCAACCTTTACGAGAAGGCGAATGGCGTCGAGCGCAACCTTTCCGAAGCGAAGCGCTATTACACGCTGGCAGCGGAACAGGGCAATGCAGGCGCCATGCACAATCTCGCCGTCCTGCTCGCCTCCGATGCGGCCGGCCAGCCGGATTTCACCACCGCCGCGCAATGGTTCATCAAGGCTTCCGAACTCGGCGTCCGCGACAGCCAGTTCAACCTTGCCATTCTCTACGCACGCGGAAGCGGCGTGAAGCAGGATATCGAGGAATCCTACAAGTGGTTCTCCATTGCGGCAAAGGATGGCGACACCGACGCTGCCCAGAAGCGCGACGAGGTTGCGGGAGCGATGAACCCGCAGCAGCTTCAGAGCGCGCGTGCGAAAGCCGACGCATGGAAGGTCAAGCCGCTTTCGGAAGACGCCAACAGTGTCAACCCGCCCGAGGAATGGGCCGGCAAGGAGGGCGTAAAGACCGCCTCCGTGGACATGGAAAAGGCGATCCGCAACATTCAGGCGATCCTGAACAAGAACGGTTTCGATGCCGGCCAGCCCGACGGCAAGCTTGGCAAGAACACGGTTACCGCCATCAAGGATTTCCAGAAATCCGTTGGCCAGACGCCCGACGGGCGCATCACCAACGAGTTGGTGACAGCGCTGCTCGCCCGCAACAAATAACCGTTTCGCAACGGATGAGGCGGCCTCCTCGGCCGCTTCCCCACAGTTTGGCGCCGGAATGTGGCGCTGCTCCCACGCCTGATCGCTATCTTTCCAAATTATCAACGTATTTACCGTTGAATGTTGACACGTCTTACCCTCGCGGGCATGACGGATGAAGGCTGGGCATGCCCGGTCTTTTCAGACAGAAAATGTAAATCGCGGCGCGGCCCCACACCCGGACAAGCCCTGCCGCCCGGAACCATTTGCCCGAGGTCCGAGCCGTGACTGTCTATCTGCCGATTGCAGAACTGTCGGTGAACATTTTCATCATTCTCGGCATGGGCGCGGCCGTCGGTTTTCTTTCCGGCATGTTCGGCGTGGGCGGCGGTTTTCTCATCACCCCCTTGTTGATTTTTTACAATATTCCGCCCGTGGTGGCCGTGGCAACGGGCGCAAACCAGGTGGTGGCCTCTTCCGTCTCCGGCTCGATCACGCATTTCCGGCGCGGAACGCTGGATGTGAAGCTTGGCAGCGTGCTGCTGGTCGGCGGTCTCGTGGGGGCTACGGTCGGCGTGTGGATATTCTCCTTCCTGCGCAGCATCGGCCAGCTCGATCTCATCGTTTCGCTGCTTTACGTCATCCTGCTCGGCACTGTCGGCACCTTGATGCTGAAGGAGAGCATTTCCGCCCTGCGCCGTGCTGCCCGTAATGAGACGGTGACGCTGCGCCGCCCCGGCCATCACAACTGGGTTCACCGCCTGCCGCTGAAAATGCGGTTCAAGAAGTCGAAGATCTATCTCAGCATCATTCCCGTTGTCACGCTGGGTTTCGGTATCGGCATCCTGACCTCGATCATGGGTGTCGGCGGCGGCTTCATCATGGTGCCGGCCATGATCTATCTTCTGCGTATTCCGACCAACGTCGTTGTCGGGACCTCGCTGTTCCAGATCATTTTCGTTACCGCCTATACGACCATCGTTCAGGCCGCGACGAACTATTCCGTCGATGTGGTGCTGGCATTCATCCTGATGGTCGCGGGCGTCATCGGCGCGCAATATGGCGTGCGCGTGGGGCAGAAACTGCGCGGCGAACAGCTGCGCGCGCTTTTGGCGCTTCTAGTGCTTGCAGTCGCCCTTCGCCTTGCCGTGGCACTGGTTGTTCGCCCCGAAGACCTGTTTTCGGTCGCCGTCGGAGGGTTAGGCTATTGACCCACCGTCTGCTGCTTTGCGCCTTTCTGCTTATCGGTTCCTGCCTTGCCTTTACCGCGTCGGCGCAGACACCGCCGCTTGCCCTGCCTCCCGGCACACAGCAGCGGTCCTTGCAGGAAAATATCGAAATCGGCGCATCGACGACGGAGATTCCGATCACCTCCGATTTTCGCGGCGCGGATTTCACGCTTTTCGGCGCTCTCAACAATACCGACCAGTTGCTGCTCGCTATCGGCCAATATGATATCGTCGTCACCCTTGAAGGCCCCAGCGACTACATGACGGTGCGCAAGAAGGAGCGCGTGGCCGGTATCTGGATCAATACCAGCGCCATCACCTTCACACCGCTGCCGGAATCCTATTCCATGGCCAGCACGCGCGATATCAGCGCCGTCGCTTCGCCTGGCACCTTGCGGGCAATGGGGCTGGGTGTCGAACATCTATCGCTCAAAAGTGCGGTGTTTTCCGGCGTACCCGACAATGTTTTCGATTTTCAGGAGGCCTATCGGCGCCTGCGGCTTTCAAGCGGCATCTATCGCAACGACACGACCGGCGTGCGGCTTGAACGCACCGGCCTGTTCTGGGCAACCCTGCGCCTGCCCGCCAACGTCCCGAACGGCGTGCATACCGCCCGTGCCTATCTCTTCAAGAGCGGCAATTTCATCGCCCAGCGCGAGCTGAAACTGCGCGTCGTCAAAACCGGCATGGAACAGGCAATCACCGATGCCGCGCATCAGACACCGCTTGCCTATGGCGCGCTGTGCGTTCTACTCGCCGTCGTCACGGGCTGGAGTGCCAGTATTATTTTCCGCAAGGACTGAGTGTTTTTCATTCCCGTAAAGGAGCGCGTCTTTCGTCTTCGGCGTAAAAGATAGCGTTCGCTTCCTTCAATGGTTTGCGGTAAAATTCAAGACGTTACAACCACGCACGCAGCTTATGGCGGCAAGTGCGGTTGTGACCGGGATGAAAAGGAGAAATGTCATGTTCAAGCACATTCTCATTCCCACCGATGGCTCGCCGCTGGCGCAGATCGCAATCGACCAAGGGTTCGCTCTCGCCAGAGAGGCAGGCGCAAAGGTGACCGTCGTGACGGTGTCCGAACCCTTTCACGTGATTGCCAGCGATGTCGAGGACATTGCCGCCATTGCCGAAGAGGAATTCCACCGTTGCGAGGAGGCGGAGCATTTTCTGAGAGATACGCAGGCGCACGCCGCATCGATGGGGCTGGATTGCGAAGCCCTGCTGGCGCGGGCGGGACGGCCGGATGAGGCGATTGTCGAAATCGCCAACAGGACCGGCTGCGACCTCATCGCCATGGCTTCACACCGGCGCAGAAGCTTCGTCGAGCTGCTTGTCGGCAGCGTTACGGCCAAGGTGCTGAAAAACTCGAAGATACCGGTTCTGGTCTATCGCCAATAGGCGGGCGGAACGATGCGCTCAGCCGAGCAGATTTGAAAACCGCACCGAATAGATGCGGTCCCGCCCCATCAGATGCGCGACGAGTGCAGCGTGGTCGAAGAGACCGCGCATGGCCTTATGCCGCAAATCCAGCCCGCCGCTCATCACCCCGAAGGCCGGCATCAACAGGCGCGAACCATCGGTGGCGAAACAGGGGCGCCGCACCGTCTTTTCGCGACGGCGAACAGTGGCGGAGGGATGCAGATGGCCTGCGATTTCACCCGCGGCATCTCCTACCTTCGGCTCGTGGCGGAAAACGAGATTGCCATAAAACATCTCATCCACCGAAGACCCCGGCAGATCGACCGTGCCATCCGGATCGTGATTGCCGTTGATCCATATCCAGTCACGGCCACGGGCCATCTCGCGGATCAGTTCGCGCAGCATAAGCGGCAGATGCTCGGACCCGACCCGATCGTGGAAATTGTCGCCGAGGCTGACGACGATCTTCGGATCGTAACGGCTGACAAGGGAAGACAGGATTTTGAGGGTAGCGATGGTGTCATAGGGCGGCAGCAGACGGCCGCGCCGGGCAAAGGCCGCACCCTTTTCCAGATGCAGGTCCGAGACAACCAGCAGCGACAGATCGGGCAGGTAAAGCCCACCCAGCGGGTCGCACGAGGCAGCGACGCCGTTGATGGCGGTTTCGCTGCCAAGGCATTCGAAGCCATTGGAAAACCTGTCGCTCAATGTCAGTCGGCTCAGCACTTTTGTGGTCGTTCCTTCATTCCGGTTTGATGCTTCAGGACATGGCTTCGGCGATAAGCTCGTCTGCGGCCTCGGCCAGCACCTGATCCATCGCCTCGCCCGCCACCGTCTCGCGGCCGATTTCCAGCATGACAGGAACGGCAAGCGGCGAGACGTGCTCCAGTGCACGATGGGTGGTGTGACCCTTGATTCGCTTCAGCATATCGCCAAGACGGCCAATGTCCAAAAGTCCCGCGGCCGCGTCGCGTCTGGTAGCCTCCAGCAGAATATGATCCGGCTCATGGCTGCGAAGAACGTCATAAATAAGATCGGCGGAGACCGTGACCTGACGGCCCGTCTTTTCCTTGCCGGGATGGCGGCGTTCGATGAGGCCGGAAATGACGGCGCAGTTGCGGAAGGTCCGCTTCAGCATGAAGGATTCGTCCAGCCACGCCTCCAGATCGTCGCCCAGCATGTCCTCGTCGAGAAGTTCCGCCAACGACAGGTGGCGGGATTTCAGCCGCCTGCCAATATCCTCCATGGCCCAGATGGCGAGCGAATAATCGGTGGCAACGAAGCCCATGGGCTTTGCGCCCGCCCGTTCCAGCCGCCGTGTCAGAAGCATGCCGAGGGTCTGGTGGGCCAGCCGCCCTTCAAAAGGATACATGACCATGAAGAAGCGTTTGCGGAATGGAAATGTCTCGACCAACAGCTCGTCGCGCTTGGGAATGATCGATTTTTCCTTCTGGATTGCCAGCCAGTCGCGCACCTGATCCGGCAGCGACTGCCAGCGGGCGGGATCTGACAGCATGGAGCGCACCTGGTCCGCAAGGTAGGTGGAAAGCGGAAACTTGCCGCCGGCATAGGAGGGTATCTTCGGGTCCATCGAAAAGGCCTGCGACACCAGGCATTCATTTTCCCGGATGCCTTCGAAACGCAGAACCTTGCCAGCAAACAGGAAGGTATCGCCCTGCACCAGCTGCTCGAGGAAATATTCCTCGACCTTGCCGAGCGACATGCCGCCGCGTCCGACCCAGCCCTTGGCATTGCGCTTGACCATGCGTACATTGAGTTCCGCAGCCTCGACGATCGTGCCGAGGTTGAGGCGATATTGCTGCGCGACCGCCGGATTGGAGACACGCCAGCGGCCGTCCTTCATCTGGCGGATGCGGGCGTAACGTTCATAGGTGCGCAGTGCGTATCCACCGGTAGCGGTGAAATCCACGACGCGGTCGAAGGTAGAACGCGGTAGATCGGCATAGGGTGAAGCGCTGGTCACTTCACGATAGAGATCATCCGCATCGAAAGGTTCGGCGCAGGCCATACCGAGCACATGCTGGGCAAGAACATCCAGTGCGCCTTCGGCAATGGGGGGCGTATCCTGCGCGCCGATATAGTTCGCATCGAGTGCGGCCCGGCACTCCATCACCTCGAAACGGTTGGCGGGAACAAGGATTGCCTTTGACGGCTCATCCATGCGGTGATTGGCGCGGCCGATGCGCTGGGCAAGGCGGCTCGCCCCCTTCGGTGCGCCGACATGCACGACGAGATCGACATCGCCCCAGTCTATGCCGAGATCGAGCGTGGAGGTGGCGACGACGGCGCGCAATTTGTTTTCAGCCATCGCGGCCTCCACCCGGCGGCGCTGTCCGGCATCCAGCGAACCGTGATGCAAGGCGATCGGAAGATTATCGTCGTTTACATTCCAGAGTTCCTGAAAAATCCGTTCCGCCTGCGAGCGGGTGTTAACGAAGATGAGCGTCGTCTGGTGCGCCTTCAGAGCGGGATACAAATCCTTCATGGCGTAGCGCGCGGAATGGCCGGACCACGGAATACGCTCCTCCGTCTGCAGAATGGCGATGTTTGGCTTGGCTCCGCCTTCCACTGTTATAAGACCTGCGGGCGGTTCTCCCTGCCCCTGAGGTGCCAGGTAAAGGCGCAAATCCATCGGCTCCGCTACCGTGGCGGAAAGGCCAATGAAGCGGACATGCGGCGCGTGCCTGCGCACCCGCGCGAGCGCGAGCGACAGCAGATGGCCACGCTTGGAGGTGACGAGCGAGTGCAGCTCATCCAGCACCACATATTTCAGGTCGCGGAAAAAGCGCTCGGCTTCCTTGTTGGCGAGCAGCAGCGACACCTGTTCCGGCGTTGTCAGAAGAATATCGGGCGGTTTGACCTTCTGGCGCTGGCGTTTTGCCTGCGGCGTATCGCCGGTGCGAGTTTCGATTGAGATCGGCAGGCCCATTTCCGTGACAGGCTTGGTGAGATTGCGTTCGATATCCACCGCAAGTGCCTTGAGCGGCGAGATGTAAAGCGTGTGCACGCCGACAAAGGCGGAGCCCGGCGGCACCTTGCCGCGTTCAGCAAGATCGGTGAGCGACGCCATGAAGCCGCCGAGCGTCTTGCCGGCACCCGTCGGTGCAATCAGCAGCATGTTTTCGCCGCCACGCGCCCGAGCCATCAGCTCCAATTGATGCGCGCGCGGGGACCACCCTTTTTCGGCAAACCATTTCTGGAATGAAAGGGGCAAGGTGCCGACATGCGTGCCGGAAATGGGAGACTCAGCGTGTTTCACGCCTTCAAGGTAGTGAGAAACCTTGAAAAAAGAAGAGCGGAACAGAGCCGCTTGACAGGAATGCATAATCATGGATAAATAATATCCACGATACTAAAGCAAACCAAACGTGAGCAAATCGGATGAAACTCGGCGACGGCGTTGAACAGGCCATTCACAGCGTAGGCATGTTAGCGGGACTTTCCGAAGGCGGCGTGCTTTCGGCGGCGGCGCTGGCAGAATTCCATGGCGTTTCAACGAGTTATCTCTTGAAGCACCTGCAATTGCTTTCCGGTGCCGGAATAGTTTCCACCGTACCGGGGCCGAAGGGCGGTTATCGTCTGGCCCGGACAACCGACAAGATTACCCTGCTTGATATCGTTCTGGCCGTGGAGGGACCACAGCCTGCCTTTCGCTGCGCGGAAATTCGCCAGCGCGGGCCGAACCCCTTGCCGGGACGTTATTTCACCAAGCCCTGCGGCATCAACGCCGCGATGCTGAAGGCGGAGAAAGCCTATCGGGCCGAACTCGCGAAAACCAGCATGGCCGACATTCTGGGCGACCTTGCCGCCACTGACGACGGCGGTATTGCGGCACGCGGCTGCGCCTTTCTGGAGCTGAACGAGCGCAGGACGGCGACGCGCTAGAACCTAAAAAGACCCAACCATCTGAACTACCGGAGAGCTTCGCAGCTTCCCGGAACGATGACACATGCCCCTCAAACTGAACCACCAATGGAGAGAGACCCATGAAAACCCGTTTGAACTATGCCAAAGCATCCCCCGAAGCCTTCAAAGCCGTGATGGCGCTCGAAACCTACGTCCAGAGCAGCGGCCTTGAGCGCCGCTTCGTTCACCTCATCAAGCTGCGCGCATCAATCATCAATGGCTGCGCGTTCTGCGTTGACATGCATGTGAAGGAAAGCCGTCACGACGGTCTTTCCGAACAGTGGATCAACCTGATGAGCGTTTGGCGGGAATCCCCCGTATATACCGAACAGGAACGGGCGTTGCTCGGCTGGGTGGATGCGGTGACGAAGATTGCCGAAACCGGCGCTCCGGATGACGCCTTCGAGGCCCTGAAGGCGCATTTCTCCGATGAGGACATCGTGAAGATCACCGTTGCCATCGGTGCCATCAACACCTGGAACCGCATCGCCGTCGGCTTCCGTTCGCAGCACCCGGTCGAAGCGGCAGCAAAAGCAGCCTGATCCGCTTTACCCGCACCGGACGACCGTTACATGGCGATGTAGCGGTCGTTTCGGTGGTTAACTGCAAGTGTCAAGTTCATGACCAGCGCGCCGAGGATGGAGCAGAGGATGACGAAGGGTGTCGCCACGAAGAATGAGCAGGCCAGCACCATGCCATCGAAGGCGAGCTGGACGAGACCGGCGCGCCAGCCGAAACGGTCCTGGAGATAAAGCGCCAATATGCCGAAGCCGCCGAGGCTGGTGCGATGGCGGAACAATGCCAGCATGCCTGCCGCGACCGTCAACCCGCCGAAAAGGGCGGCCGCGATGGGATTGATGCTTTCGAAAGCGAAGAAGCCCGGCATATATTCCGAAAGCAGCGCCGTCATGGCAATGGCGCAAAAGGTCTTGACCGTGAAGGCAAGGCCGAGACGGCGGAAGGCGAGATAATAAAACGGCAGATTGACGAGGAAGAACACCGCGCCGAAGCTGAAGCCGATCGAATAATGCACCAGAAAGGCAATACCCACCACACCCCCGGTGAGGAGGCCCGCAGCGGAAAGCAGCGTCACGCCGAGCGAGACCAGCATGCTGCCCGCGAGAACGCCCTGGGCATCTTCCAGCAGCGAATGGCGATCGGGCGCGGAAGCCCAGATATTCACGCGCTTGCGCGTAGTTGTATCGCCCATGCCTGTTCCCCTGATTTTCCGGCCTTGACCGAGCTATTGCGCCCAAGCGCGAGAGATTTCAAGCGTACTTTATTCAGCGCACAACAATGTATCTGTCCGAGCGGTGGTTGATGGCGAGAAACATGTTGAGGACGAAAGCGCCGACAATCGAATAGATAACGGTGGCCGGATCGATGACGAGGAAGGCGCAGAGCATCACAAAAGCATCAAAGGCAAGCTGGATCAGACCGGCGCGGATGCCGAAGCGATCCTGAATATAGATGGCCAGAATGCCGATGCCGCCGAGGCTGGCGCGATGGCGATAAAGCGCCAGCAACCCGTAACCGAGGAGCAGGCCACCGAGCAGCGCCGCCCAGAGCGGGTTGATGCTGTCAATGACCATCCAGCGCGCTTCCACTTCCGTCAGCACCGAAACAAGACCGATGGCAATGAAGGTCTTGATGGAAAAGGCAAGGCCGAGGCGGCGGAACGAGAGGTAATAGAAGGGCAGATTGACGAGGAAGAACAGGAGGCCGAAGCTGATGCCGAAGGCATAGTGAATGAGGAAGGCGACGCCGGCGGTGCCACCGGTCAAAAGGCCGACCTTGTTCAGCAGATAAAAACCGAGCGCCGATACGATAGCTCCGGTGACGATGCCCTGCACGTCTTCCACCGGCGCATGTTTGGCAGGATCCGAACTCCACATGCTGTAAACGCTTCTCGTTCTGCTCACGCTTTTTCCCTCAGGTTTCCGCGCATTTTGCACTGCAACAAACACGCGATCAAGATGGATACGTAAGGACGACTGACCTATCGTGAAAAAGGCAAGAAACGAAATGTTCAGGCTTTGGAACGGGCAAGAAAAAGAATGCCGGAAAGGGGTTTTCCGGCATCCTTGCGAATGGTGGTTTTGCGGATTTCGATAAGAGAAAAGCCCGCCCGCTCCAGAAGGCCGATCACATAAGCTTTCGAATGTGCGTAACGCAGCGATTCCCGCAGCACGAAACCATCTTCATCCCCCGCGTCCTCCACAGAAAAGGCGAAGAAGCCGGAGGGTGCAAGCAGGGCCGAAACGAGGGGCATGACGGTTTCCAGACTGCCGAGATACATCATCACATCGGCAGCAGCGACCAGGCCAGCGCGGTGGTGCGGCATTGCCGGCGCGAACAGTCCCGAGGCGTCAGCTTCCAGCGATAGATCGGCCTGGCCGAGATGGTCGTAAAGTCCCTTTTCCTCCGCCTTGGCGAGCATGTTCTGGGAAATATCGAAACCTTCCAGCCGCCTTGCCAGGGAGCGGATTTCAACACCGAGAAGCCCGGTGCCGCAGCCGATATCGACAATGGTGTCGAAGACGCCGCCTCCCGCCGCCTTGCCGATCAGCTCCGCCAGCTTTTGCGGTACGCTGTAATCCAGTTTCTCGACGAGCGACGTTTCGAAACGGTCGGCATAATCGTCGAACAGCCCTTCCACATAACGGCTCGGCGGCTGCTCCGGTGTGTCCGCGGCGCCGAGAACCGCGAGTTTCAGTTCGGCTGCAAACAGCCCTTCCGTATCCAGTTCGGCGACTTTTTCGTAAGCCGCCACGGCGTTGTCCGTTTCCCCCGCCTTTTCATGATATTCCCCGAAGCGAAACCAGCCCGCCGTCCACCGTGGCGCAAGTTCAAGCGCCTGTTCCATGAGTTCGGCGGCGGCGGGATAGTCACCGCTCTCCGCCAACATGCGGGCATAGTCCGCCCGGCGGTCGGCAATGACGTCACCGGAAGAAAACTGGTTTGGGGCCATTCAAGATTTCCTGAGAAGATGTCGGCTGTCATTTATCAAGCCATAAAAAAACTCAAGTCCTATTTCATGGCGCACTCATGGAATTGCGAATATGACGCGATATAGTGCGCCGAAACTTGCATCGAAGCAGCGTGCTTCATATGTCAGGACAAAACAGGAGACTTGCTGATGGCCGGTGAGGTCAACAAAATGCTGGGTGATACGGTGGCCCGCACCGTGGTGAAGCTGCTGGTGGTTTCATTGCTCGTCGGCTTTCTGATGGCGATCTTCGGATTGACGCCATGGAATATCATCTATGGCGCGCGCGACTTCGTGGTCGATCTGTGGCGCAGCGGTTTCCACGCGCTTGGCGCAATCGGCGACTATCTGATCCTTGGCGCGACGATCGTCATACCCATTTTCATCATCCTGCGCCTCCTGAGCTATCGCCGCTGACATGACCGACACATCTTTCCAGACGCTTACGCGGCGCGGCTTCGTGCTTATTTCCGCCGGTTCCGTTCTTTCCGCCTGTGTTTCCGTGCCCACAAACAAGGGCATGCCGTCAGGCACCCGCGATGAGACCGCGGCAGCGCTTCCAATGGTCAACGAGTTGCGCCGCTCGAAGGGGCTTTCGCCGCTCTCCTTCAGTAGTGCGGCAAGTGGTGCGGCCGCTTATCAGGCCGGACGCATGGTCAAGGCGCAGAAGATGGCGCATCTGATCGGCCTGACCGACAGTTTCCTCATCCGCATGAAGGACGGCAATGTGCCGCTACCGGCAGCGGAAAACGTGGCGGCCGGGCAGGACAGCGTGGAGCGTGTCGTCAAGGCCTGGATCGGCTCGAAACATCATCTGGAAAACATGCTCGGACCATATAATGGCCTTGGCGTCGCGGTTGCCTATGATGCGGCAAGCCGCAACCGGCCCTATTGGGCGATGGTGCTGTGCGCTTGAGATAACGGGGGGCGAAAACCCCCTCCACCACGATAAGCACTCATCTTAACCGACGCAGCGTCTCGACCGTTCAGGTCACCCTCAGCCAAGCTTGCGGTCGGCCCAGCGGTCGACCGTGCTGTCGCGCAGATCACGAATGGACTGCACACCTTCGCGAGAGACCAGCTTCGATAGGCCCTTGACGATGGACGACGGCAGGCCGGGGCCTTCATAGACCATGCAGGAATAGAGCTGAACCAGATCGGCCCCTGCCCTTACCTTTTCCAGTGCCGTTTCCGGCGAAGAAACGCCACCCACGCCGATGATGGGCAGATTGCTGCCGACGCGCCGGCGCATCTTGGCGAGAACAGTGGTCGAAAGCTCGAATAACGGCTTGCCGGACAATCCACCCGCCTCACCTTTATGCGGACCGGGCCGCAGGCCTTCACGCGAGAGCGTGGTGTTGGAGACGATCAGGCCATCGAGATCATGGGCCAGCGCCTCTTCCGCCACGTCATCCAGCCCTTCCTCGGTCAGATCGGGCGCGATCTTCAGGAAGATCGGAATGCGTTTGCCAAAGCGTTCGGCTTCTGCCCTGCGGCGCTCCAGCACGGCGCCAAGAAGTGCCGCGAGGCTTTCGCGCGCCTGTAAGTCACGCAGACCCGGCGTATTGGGCGAAGAGATGTTGACGGTGAAATAGGATGCGACCGAATAAAAGGCCTCGATGCCCTGCACATAATCGGCGACGCGGTCTTCGCTGTCCTTGTTGGCACCGATATTGACGCCAACGATGCCGCGTAGCTGCGCCTGCTTCAGGCGCTCCAGCGCTGCGGCATGGCCTTCATTGTTGAAACCGAGGCGGTTGATGACGCCTTCATCCTCAACCAGACGGAAGATGCGCGGTTTGGGATTGCCGGATTGCCCACGCGGCGTGACGGTGCCGATTTCAGTAAAGCCGAAACCGAGCCTCAGAAGCGGTCCCGGGACTTCCGCATTCTTGTCGTAACCCGCCGCCATGCCGAGCGGATTGGGGAAAACGAGGCCTGCAACGGTCTGCTGCAGACGCGGATCGTGCGGCACCATGCAGGTGGGCAGAAAGCCGCTTTTCAGCGCCGCCACAGACAGGCCATGTGCCTTTTCCGGATCGACAAGAAACAGGCCCTTGCGGCCGATTGAGGAAAATAATCCGCTCATCATAAAATCTCCGGAAACTGGTGCTGGCCATCATGGCCGAGTGAAAGCGGCGTTTCCCAAAGCACGGCGGTCAAGGGAAGAGACGCATAGAGATGGGGGAAAAGATCGCCGCCTCTCGAGGGTTCATAAACCAGCTTGTCGCCAAGTGCTGCACCATCAACAGCGATCAGAAGCAGGTCGGTCTGGCCGGAAAAATGCCGGGCGGCAGTCTCGGCCGCCTGCTTTGCCGTTGAAAAATGAATGAACCCGTCCGTCAGATCGATGGCAGCGCCTTCGAAGACGCCTTGTGCCCTGGCTGCATTCCACAACGTCTCCGGCACGATTTTATAAATGATCGCGGGCGTTTCCTGCATGGGGCTCTCCGAAGGCTTTCCAAGGCTTTTCAGTCTGGGCGGTTTGCCGCAAAGCGGGTCGATTGTCCACAGTTTCCACGGCATTTTTATTGCCGTGACGGCTGTTCCCAAGCTTTTTCTTGTAATACGCAACCGATTAGAGCAACCTTTCAGCAGAGGAGCCGGAAGCAGTCTAGACTGCCGGCAAACGGGAGTGCACCATACCTTTCAAAGAACCGCATAACGCCCTTGGGAGGGGGCCAGAATGTCGGAACTTGTCATTATCATCGCAGACGACCACCCGCTTTTTCGCGGTGCTCTCAAACAGGCCGTATCCGGTCTCGACGGGCAGCAGACAATCATGGAAGCCGGGGATTTCGAGGCTGCCAGAAGTGCCGCGACGGCATGCAACGACGCCGATCTGATGCTTCTGGACCTCGCCATGCCGGGTGTCAGCGGATTTTCAGGCCTGATGGCGCTGCGGGCGGAATTTTCCAGCCTGCCCATCGTCATCGTTTCGGCAACGGACGACGCAACCACTGTTCGCCGGTCCATCGAACTCGGCGCTTCCGGTTTCATTTCCAAATCCTCGGGCATCGACGATATCAGGGATGGCATTCGCGCGGTTCTTGAAGGCGACGTCTGGATACCGGCAAGCTGTCAGGGCGAAAAGGAGCATGATCCTGATGTGGCTGATCTCATCGGCCGGCTCCGAACGCTGACGCCGCAACAGAGCCGGGTTCTGGGCATGCTGGCCGAAGGCCTGCTGAACAAGCAGATCGCCTATGCGCTGAATGTTTCGGAAGCCACCATCAAGGCGCATGTCTCCGCGATCCTGCTGAAGCTCAAGGTCGATAGCCGCACGCAGGCGGTGATCCAGCTCGCCAAGATAAACACATCGGCCATGGTGGCGTAATCAAGGATTTTATTCCTTTCTTTTCTTTACTCCTGACGGGATATGGTCTAGATTCCGTGGAGTAAACGACAGGAGCTTTTCCGCCACGGGCTCCACCTGCGGGCTTTCATCATGCTTTCACACGAGACGATCTGGAGCGCCATCGATACGCTTGCCAAGCGTCACCAGCTGACGCCTTCGGCCTTGGCGAAGCGTGCCGGTCTCGATCCCACCTCGTTCAACAAATCGAAGCGTTTCGGCCCGGATGGCCGCAAACGCTGGCCTTCGACGGAATCGGTATCCAAGGTGCTGGAGGCGACGGGGGCAAGCGTCGACCAGTTTTTTGGTTATGCTTTCGGCAGGACGCAGACAATGCAGCCTTCAGGTGCGGACAATGCCATCCCCCTGCTCGGTTTTGCGCAGGCGGGCTCCGGCGGCTTTTTCGACGATGGCGGTTTTCCGGCCGGTCAAGGCTGGGATGTGGTGGAGTTCCCCTCTTCTCCCGAACGCAAGCAGGGCGTCTACGCGCTGGAAGTACAGGGCGAAAGCATGATGCCGCTTTACCGCGACGGCGATATCCTGATCGTGGAGCCGGGCGCGCAGGTGCGGCGCGGCGACCGCGTGGTACTGAAAAGCCGAGACGGCGAAGTGATGGCCAAGGTGCTGGCGCGGCAAAGCCCCAAGAATATCGAGCTTCTTTCGCTCAATCCCGAACATCCGAACCGCAGCTTCGACATGGCCGATGTGGAATGGATCGCCCGCATCATCTGGGCCAGCCAATAGACACCCGCCATTGCGAAGACAGGCGTCCTACTTGCCCGGGCACAACTCAGAGAGCAGGCGCCGATACTATCACTTTACAGACCGAGTGACGTCGCAGCGGCATCAACCGTCATGATCTTCGCGCCGCCGGACGCTGCCCTGCGCACAAGGCTCTGAAGTTTGTCTTCCGGGCAACCGTAAAAGCTCGGTGTCTGCGAAACATCATGGGTGAAAATGATGAGCCAGCCGCCATTTTGCAAAACGTCCTCGAGCCAGCGATCGGCGGCATCGAGATAGTTTTGATCCGCGCGCAACTCCACCCCGGCAAGATTGTACGGATCGATGCTGCCCCGGTTGATGCCAGGCATGATGCCGCGAGCGGTCTTGAACCTTCGTCGCAACAGGGGTTGCATGACGGGCGAGGCCATGCCGAAAGGAACGGAGAAATTCCGCCTGCCACGATTTTCGGCGAACGATCCCAGTACGGTTTCGTTGCGATCAATATCCTCTTCAAGCCCGCGCCGCGAAAAGCTCGAGAGTTTACGATGGGAAAAAGTATGGCAGGCAAGCTCGTGGCCGGCCGCTGCAAGTTCCGAACAGCCGTCGGTTGAAATCATGTCCTGCTGTTCATAGTGCTTGTCGATAAAAGTACCTGCGAGATAAAATGTCCCGCGAACACCCTCGCTTTCCAGAATGCGCGCGCCCTTCGTCCAGGCGGTCGCCGGCACATCATCGAATGTGAAGGAGACGATTGATTCGGACGTTTTGATCAGCGCCGCCGGTCCTGGAAAGTACTGCACCAGCCGGTTATTGATCCTGTCTGCAAATGTCCCGATTTTTTGTGTCATGCATAAGCCCCCCGGCCTGTCTGCAAATTACTGCCCCTGCTCAAGTATGTCGTACGCCTGATGCCTCAAACAATAGATTGCAATCAGTAGAGAAGACCAGATAGGCCCGGTTCCGGTAAAGAAATTACTCTCAAGACACGAAGAAAGCAGTGCATACACCCAAATTCGTGCAAAAAGCCGCGTTAATGCCGGATCGGTACCCTTGTTCACAGCTATACGAAAATCGTTTGCGGGTATAATGACGAGCCATATGACGATGAGAATAAAGGCCGGCAGGCCGCCATTCAGCAGGCTTTCGACAAAGCCGTTATGGGCATGGAAGGCGGTGACCGCCCAGGTGCCGGCAGTATCGGCCTGCGCCAGAAGCCGGTCACTCGTCCAGAATGCCTGAAAACCCTGCCCGAAGATCGGCGATTGCGCAAACGTGTCGAAGGACAGGCGCCATATATCCGTTCGGCCGGTGAAGGTGGAATCGATCCCCAGACTATCGACCACATGCCGTATGCTCGGAAAATAGGTGGAGCCGACCGCGAGGATGTTGAGGAAAGCCAGAAGACCTCCGATCATCAGCAGTGTCCGACCGGCATGTCTTTCCATGACCCAGACCAGCGCGACAGTGACGGGCAACAGCATCGCTGCGGTTTTCCCGTTGGTTTTCCAGAGGAAGAACCCTGCCAGGAGCGTGATGACAATGCCGCCAACCGTCGACCAGCTATTGCGCAGGTAAAGCCCGATCATGACGAGAATGATCATGGCCGGAGCGGCGGCATTCTTGTGATTGAAGATACCGCGCCAATCGCCGGCGAGCGCCGTTTCATCGAGATCGTAGGGCTGGTGGATCGAGCGCGAGCGCAGGAAGATCACCCCGAAGTAGCAGAGCGCCAGCAGGATGACGGCGAAAATGGCCATCATCCGGTCGAACTGCCGCCTGTCGCGCGGCATGACGACGAGGACGCTGGTGATGAAGCACAGAAGGCCCGTAAAGAGCAAACGTTGCAGCGAAGTGCCGGGCTGGGAGCCAAGCACCGAACAAATAACCAGCCAGGAAAACAACATCAGAATGGGCAGACGCGGCCGCAACAAAAGCCCCGTCAGCCGATGACGCAGGGCAAAAACACCCAGCATCAGCGCAATCACCAGCCCGGTCAGCTGGTTTGCGGCGGCGTGCGGCACGGGTGCAGCCGCAAGATTTTCGAAAGGCGCAACGGAAATCCAGATATAAAGCATCGTGACGACGAAAAAAATCGCGTCGCGACGGCCGCCCGTAAGCGACATGCTGTTGCTTTGTACAGGAATGGACTGCGTATCAGTAAAAGGCGGCATCGTCGGCCACATCGAAAAAGGATAATCGGATCATTGGCCTGCCTTGTGACGAACAACGAAACCCTCTTTGAAACCGGGCCATGTCCAAATAACCATAACAGTCATTATCATCATTATTATACAATTGCTTTAACCCTCTCTTACCTCAAGAAGGCTAAGACTGGGCAACTGCCATTCATAGAGGTCAACGGCCTTCGAATTATTGCCCCCTTGCCGGGTTTTTCAGTTCATCAACTTTAAAAACACGGCAGTTATTTTGAATTCTCCCGGCGACGCCGGAAAGCACGGAGAATAAGGTGTCGTTGAATACGCCGCGGTTCAGCCATCTAGTCAGACTGGGATTGACCTATATGGCATCCGGCGGGGCGCTTTTGATGTCCAGCGCCGCCCAGCTTTTGACCTTCGCCCTGCTTGCCCGCCATCTCGGCGTGGAACAATTCGCGCTCTATGCCTCGATCACGGCCGTGACCAATCTCGGCGTACAGATTTGTGGTTTCGGTTCGCAGGAATCGCTGATCCGCCGCGTGGCGCAGGATCGCAGCATGTTTCCCGTGATGCTCGGCCACAGCTATCTCTTGAGCGCCGCGACCGGCATTGTGCTGACCATCATCGGCATGGTCACGATCCCGGTGTTTTTCCCGACGTCGGAAACATTGCTGCATACCCTCATCACCACTTTCGTGATCCTGGTGACGAACCTCATCCTTTTGAAAGTCATTTCGCTTTCCACCCAAAGCTTCATCGCCCATTCCGACTTCGCCTCCGCCAACAAGCTGGAAGTGATGTTCGCCGTCGCCCGCACAATTGCCGCCGTGGTCGCCTGTCTCATCTTCAAGGTGGAGACGGTGGAGGCCTGGGCCCTGTGGAACCTGGCTGCCCATACGATTGCGGCAGTGATTTCGCTGAAGGCGATCGGCAGGCTCGGTCGGCCGGTCTTCCGGATCGTTCGCGATGAAATCCGCATCGGCATCCTGTTTTCCACCCAGTTCCTGTTCAAGGCCGTGCGTGGCAATGCCGATATTCTCGTTCTCGGTGCCGTTGCCAGCGCCGAGGTTCTGGGCAGCTACTCCATTGCCCGGCGGATTCTCGACAGCTCCTACCTCTCCGTCGAGGCTCTCAACCGGCTGATCTATCCGGGGTCGGCCTCAGCCGCCTTGCAGGGTATCGGAAAGACCATAGAGCGCGCCTATAATGTGCTGAAGGCAGCGCTTGTCATCGCAGTCGGCAGCGCGCTGGTCATCTTCATCATCGCACCCTTCCTGCCGCTATTGTTCGGCGACGAATACGTCTCGCTGCCGATCATCACCCGTATACTTTGCTGGGTCGTGCTGCCGATGGCCGTTGCGGCGACCGCGCTTGAGGCGCTTGGAGCATCCGGACGGCAGGATATTCGCGCCAAGATATGGAACAGCGGCAATCTCATCGGCTCCGTCATCGTCGCCTTCCTCACGTGGTCCTTCAGCATTTCGGGAACGATCGGCAGCTATTTCTTCGTGGAAGCCGCCATCGCCGCCGCCGTTTGGATCGCGCTTTTGCGATTAAGGCGCAACGAAGAAGCCTTTGCGGCCGCCAAATAGAACGTCATCCGGGCACCGATACGAGTGAAACCGGATTTCTCTAATAAAGCCCGTAGGGGAAATAACGCCGGTAGATTTCCTCCAGCCGGCCATTGCGCGAAAGTGCGGCAAGCGCCTGATCAAAGGCCGGTACAAGCACATCGTCCGGATCAACTGCCATGATGGAAAGGCCTTCGCCAAGAAATCTGTCGGATAAATAAGGCCCGCCGAAAAGCGCACAGCAACCACCGGACGTGCTTCCCGAAACCCAGAAAGGCAGGCGCAGCCCATCCGCAAAAACGGCGTCCACCTTGCCCGTCTTCAACGCCTCATACATGGGTTCGTAGCCATTAAAGCCTTCGGCCGCGGCTTTGGGAAAAAATGCCTTGAGCATCTGTTCGTGCCGTGAGCCTGTGACCACACCCACCTTCTTTCCCGACAGGGCATCTGCGCCGGAGCCAGTGAATTTCGCCGCCTTGTTGACGGCAAGACGCGCGGGCAACAGCAGATAGGGTCGCGAGAAGGTGAAACTCTTGCGCAGATCGGCGGTGGTGGCGATACCGGAAATCACCGCTTCGCCCTCTCCCATTTCCAGCGCTGCCTCCAGCTCGTCGAACGGCAGTGCCTGCACCTGGCATTTGCTCTCAACCTTCAGCTGGGCGCAGATTTCGCGCACCAGATCGACATGAAAACCGGCAAGCCGGCCTTCCTGATCGGTAAAATTGAAGGGTGGGAAATCGACCGACATCAAAAACCTGATCCGGGGCACGGAGGACAGATCGCCACCCGGAAACCGCTCCTGCGCATCAAACAGCACCGGCATGCGGTTTCTGTCCGAGAGACCTTCCGCATGAATTTTTCCAAAATTACCACCGAATTGTAAAGCGATAGCTAAAGTAAAACCAATACCTATATTTCGCGTTACATTCATAATTCTCATCTATACTGTCCGTAACAAGAAGCGGGGCGTTACCATGGCGGCGGCGGCGATGCATGGATTATTTTAGGCACTATACACGAGAATCGTTCCGCACGACGTCAGTAGGGCGAAAAATTGCGTTTTCGCTCATTGGCGACAATCCGCTTTGGACAGCGCCCGAACCCGACGAGCACGGGCCAACACGCTTTCTCTCTTCGCTGGGGTTCGGCAAGCCTTACATCGCCGCATTCGAAGAGCAGGCCCTCAAAAACGGCTCAACCGTGGAAGACGAATTGCTGGCGAGCGGCCTTGTTGATGCGGATGCGTATTACGGTGCTTTTGCCAGATTCTTGCGATTGCCGTTTCGACCGGAAATCGATCCGGGTCGGGTGGCAGACATCAATCACCTGGACGCGCAACTAGCCGAACCACGGCTCCTGCGGTTGACACCGCTGAATGGTAAGCCAGTGCTGCTGATCGTGCCGGAACTGGCAAGGATGGAATTGCTGAAAGGCATCCTCGATCAGCGTCCGTATCTTCTCGAAGAACTTGCCGTGACCACGCCACAGGCCATGCGCAGCGCAATCTGGAAGGCGGGCGAAGCACGCCGCTGCCGAGACACGCGACATCAGCTTTTCAACGCGGCGCCGCAGCATTCCGCAAGGATCACGCTGCATGGCGAGCAGGGTTTTGTCAGCGGCATTCTCGTTACCCTGCTCGTTCTGTCGCTACTGTTTTATACGCAGGCGGCCCTGGTCTATATTCACGTCACCCTCACGATGCTTTATCTCTCCACCTTGCTTTTCAGGTTGTTTGCACTCGTCCATACGCCCAAAGGAAACGATGCGAAAACCGTCATACCACTCCAGCAGGACGGGGAGCTGCCGATCTACACCATTCTTGTGCCGCTTTATCGCGAAGAGGCGGTCGTTGAGCAGCTCATTCGTGCGCTGGAGCGGCTGGACTGGCCCAAATCCCGGCTCGATATCAAGCTCGTCTGCGAGGCAGACGACGCAGCGACGATAGAGGCTGTCCAGCGGATAAATCCCGGTCCGCATATCGAGATCGTCAGGGTGCCGCCATCCATGCCACGCACGAAGCCCAAGGCCCTGACCTATGCGCTTTCCGGCGCGCGTGGCACTTTCGTTGCCGTCTACGACGCCGAGGACCGGCCGCATCCGCTGCAACTGCGCGAAGCCTATGCCGCCTTCCGCGACCAGCCGGACGAGGTGGCCTGTGTGCAGGCGCCGCTTATTATCAGCAATGCCAACTCCTCCTGGCTCAGCGCCTGTTTCGCACTGGAATATTCCGGTCTTTTCCGCTGCATCTTGCCCGTTCTTGCAGCGTGCAAGTTGCCGCTGCCGCTTGGTGGCACCTCCAACCATTTCCGCACCGCCGTGTTACGCCGGGTGGGAGGATGGGACCCCTATAATGTGACGGAAGATGCCGATATGGGCCTCCGGCTGCACAGGCTGGGTTATCGCTGTGGTGTCATCCGGCGACAGACACTGGAGGATGCCCCGACCTCCCTTTCCGTCTGGCTGAACCAGCGCGCGCGTTGGTACAAGGGCTGGCTGCAAAGCTGGCTGGTCATGACCCGCTCGCCCTTCGCGACCGCGCGCCGCATGGGATGGATCGCCTATATCGTCTTTCAGCTGCTGATTGGCGGTATGCTTCTGTCGTCCCTGGCCCATCCCTTGCTGTTTGTTTCCTTCGCCTTCATGGCCATGGCAATCCGGGAAAACGGCGCGGATATGCTGCTTTCCTGGCAGGGCATTCTGTTTTTCATCGATACGCTGAATATTTTCGGAAGCTACGCCATCTTCGCACTGATGGGCAGAAACAGGATGATAGCTCATGAGAAACAACAGGTCGGACGGCGCTGGTTGGCGATCCCGCTTTACTGGCTGATGCTGTCACTCGCCGCATGGCGCGCCGTAGTGGAATTGAAAACCAAGCCGTTCGTCTGGAACAAGACGCCGCATATGCCGGTCATCAGGAACAAGGCCTGACGACCGGATTCTACAAACGAATTCCGGTTCCGTCAGCGCCGACACTGCGGATATGGCATAAACCAAAACGCCTTGCCGAACGAGGCTTCTCCTCCGGCAAGGTTCTATCGCTTCGCAAAAGATCGGCCGAGCAGCTCTATTTGGTAACGAGCTTGTTCTTGATGAGGCCGACAATGATCTGGACAATCAGGCCGCCGACGCCGCCGCCAACCAGCTGGCCAGCAAGAGCGCCTATATCCACGCCGCCGGCTGCTGCAGTTCCCGCCGTCCCGAGCAGCGATCCGAGCACGGTTCCGCCGCCGATGCCGCCAATAGCGCCGGCAATCAGGTTGCCGAGCGCACCGAGATCGGAATCCTTGAGTATTTTTCCGCCGGCCGAACCACCAACCGCACCGCCGACAATTTGGGCCAATATCGAAGTAAGATCCATGTCATCCTCCTCACAGGTTTCCCCGACCATTCGGGCAAACAATGCTTCCCATTCATGTCTGTGCGGGCCGGAGAAAGCGGGCCTTGAGCCTTAGTCTTTCTCGCCGAAAAGTTTCCAGACCACGGCGCCGATTGCGCCGCCGAGGATCGGAGCGAGCCAGAACAGCCAGAGCTGTTGCAGCGCCCATCCACCAACAAACAACGCCTGTCCCGTCGAGCGGGCCGGATTGACGGATGTGTTGGTGACCGGAATGGAGATCAGATGAATAAGTGTGAGAGCAAGGCCAATGGCGATCGGCGCAAACCCAGTGGGAACCCTGCCGTGCGTCGATCCCAGAATGACGATCAGGAAAAATGCCGTCAAAATGACTTCGATCAGCAGTGCCGACACGAGCGAATATCCACCCGGTGAATGTTCGCCGTAACCATTTGCAGCAAAACCGCCTATATCGGCACCGGCTTTGCCGGTAAGGATGACATAAAGCGCCCCCGCCGCGACGATCGCCCCCAGAACCTGCGCCACTATGTAAGGAACGAGGTTCGATGCCGGAAATTTGCCAGCAACGGACAGACCGACGGAAACGGCCGGATTAAAATGACCGCCCGAAATGCCCCCGACCGCGTAGGCCATGGTCAATACAGTCAGACCGAAAGCGAAAGCGACACCGAGAAAGCCAATGCCGAGTTCAGGGAAAGCAGCGGCAAAAACCGCACTGCCGCAACCTCCGAACACGAGCCAGAAAGTGCCAAGAAATTCCGAAAGAAGCTTGCGACTCATAACACTCCCCCAATAATGTTACGACTGGATCAACTATTACGTGTAATTTAATTGCAGTCAAGCTAAATCGCATAGTCGCACTTTTGCCGGAGCGATGGCGGTGACATGCGCGCTTTTCGCTGGTCAGGAAATTGTTTGGATTGCCTTGAAAATATGGAGCGGGTGAAGGGAATCGAACCCTCGTATTCAGCTTGGGAAGCTGCTGCTCTACCATTGAGCTACACCCGCGCCGCGCACAAGACATCGGATAGTTCTTATCGGGTGTCAAGCACCCGACAGGATCATTACTCCGCGCGGAAATGCTTGGAGAGCTTCAGGCCCTGTGCCTGATAGTTGGAGCCAAGGCCGCTGCCGTAGAGGCCATCAGGTTTTTGCAACATGTGCTCGTAAACCAGCCGGCCGACGATCTGGCCGTGTTCGAGGATGAAGGGCACCTCGTGGCTGCGCACTTCGAGAACGGCGCGACTGCCCGTGCCGCCCGCCTGCGCATGGCCGAAGCCTGGATCGAAGAAGCCCGCATAATGCACGCGGAACTCGCCCACCAAGGGATCGAAGGGCGTCATTTCGGCCGCATAAAGTGGCGGTACATGCACGGCTTCACGCGAAACGAGAATATAGAACTCATCCGGATCGAGGATCAGTTCGGCACGGCCGCGGGCGTAGAGAGGTTCCCAGAAATCGAGAACATCGTGCTGAGCCTTCTTGTCTACATCTACCACCGCCGTGTGATGCTTGCCGCGATAGCCGATCAGCCCTGTTTCACCGAAACCCTTGAGGTCGATGGAAAGCGCGATGCCGCCGCCGGTCACATTAGGGGTTTCGCTGGCGACCAGCATCTCCGTCTCGTGCAATTTCAGAAGCTCGGCTTCATTGAGCAACGAGTGGCCGATGCGGAAACGGATTTGCGAGAGGCGCGAGCCGCGACGCACGACGACGGGGAAGGTGCGCGGGCTGATTTCCAGATAGAGCGGGCCGGCATAGCCCGCAGGTATCTTGTCGAATTCCTGCGCATTGTCGGTCATGACGCGGGTGAAGATATCAAGACGCCCCGTCGAGCTTTTGGGATTGGCCGAAGCCGACATATCCGCCGGCAGCTCCAGGCTCTCCATCAAGGGCACGATGTAGACGCAACCGGTTTCCAGCACCGCCCCCTCGCTCAGATCGACCTCGTGCAGGCTGAAGCGGTTGAGCTTGTCGATGACTCGGGTTCCGGGGCCGGGCATGAAACTGGCGCGCACGCGATAGGCTTTGGAGCCCAGTCGCAGATCGAGGCTCGCGGGTTGCACCTGATCGACATCGAGATCAGCCTCGCTTTTCAGCTTGCCGCCCGCAAACAGCGCCCTGATCGCGCCATCCGCCAAAATGCCCGTGGTTCTGGTCATGATCATCATTCCTTTTTACGGCGACAAAACCAAAAGGAAAGCATTGACGCAAGCCGGTAACGGCAGTATGGCAAGCTTATCCCGTGGTGATTTGGCCGGTCGGCTTGCAGCCACGTTAAACAAGTGGCTAAAAAGACCGGGTGCTAGGAACCGGTCTGCTTTTGCGACCGGTTTTTTTGTTTTGAGGTGATCACATGAGCAATAAATGGCGCCCGGCAACCCAGCTCGTTCACGGCGGTACGCTACGCTCACCCTATGGTGAAACGTCGGAAGCGATCTATCTGACCCAGGGTTTCGTTTACGAAAACTCCGAAGCCGCCGAAGCGCGCTTCAAGGGCGAAACGGATGGCTTCATCTATGCCCGCTATGCAAGCCCTACCAATGACATGTTCGAAAAGCGCATGTGCCTGCTGGAAGGTGCGGAAGACGCACGCGCACTTGCCTCCGGCATGGCCGCCGTGACAGCCGCCATCATGTGCCAGCTGCGTGCAGGCGACCATATCGTTGCTGCCCGCGCGCTTTTTGGCTCCTGCCGCTGGGTGGTGGAAACGCTTGCACCCAAATACGGCATCGAGTGCACGCTGATCGACGGACGCGATCTCAACAATTGGGAAAAGGCGATCCAGCCGAACACCAAGCTGTTTTTCCTCGAAAGCCCGACCAACCCGACACTCGAAGTGGTGGATATTGCCGGCGTGGCGAAGCTCGCCAACCAGATCGGCGCGAAAGTGGTTGTCGACAATGTTTTCGCCACACCGCTTTTCCAGAAGCCGCTCGAACTCGGCGCCCATATCGTCGTTTATTCGGCGACGAAGCATATTGACGGTCAGGGCCGTTGCCTTGGCGGCGTGATCCTTTCCGACAAGAAGTGGATTGAGGAAGAGCTGCAGGACTATTTCCGCCACACCGGCCCAGCCATGTCGCCGTTCAATGCCTGGACGCTGCTGAAGGGCATCGAAACCCTGCCGCTGCGTGTCAAACAGCAGACGGCCAATGCCTCGAAGATCGCCGATTTCCTCGCCGACAGCGGCAAGGTTGCCAAAGTGATCTATCCGGGCCGCGCCGACCATCCGCAGGCAGACATCATCGCGCGGCAGATGTCGGGCGGCTCGACGCTCGTGGCTTTCGAACTGAAGGGCGGCAAGGAAGCGGCATTCGCACTACAGAACGCGCTTGATATCGTGAAGATTTCCAACAATCTCGGCGATGCCAAGAGCCTCATCACGCACCCCGGCACCACGACGCACAAGAACCTGACCGACGAGGCGCGCGCCGAACTCGGTATTTCCGGCGGGACCCTGCGTCTTTCCTGCGGTATCGAAGATACGGACGATCTGCTGGAGGATCTGGCTAAGGGTCTTGCGGCCGTTTCAATTTAAGAATTCAATCGACATATCGCCATGGCCCGACTTCCCCGTCGGGCCATGGCACGCATCCCGCCTGGGCGAAAGCCCGCGTCGGGCAACCAATATTTACCTTTATCGTTATCCCTAACGGTGAAAAAACGGCGCAACAGAAGATGCACGTGGTCGTCAAGTCATTCATTTTCTTGACGATAGCCAGAACCTGTAGTGTAGGATGATGGCAGCAGGGAAAATATCGAGGTGTGGCGCGTATGTATCGTGCTCTGACAAGGGATATCGAGGTAACGGTCGATCCGTATTATCTCGAGGAACAGTCCGACCCGGATGACGATCGTTACGTCTGGGGCTATAAAGTCGTGATCTCGAACAATTCCGATGTTCCGATAACACTCGTCAACCGCTATTGGCACATCACCGACCAGAACGGACAGGTGGATGAGGTCTACGGGCCGGGTGTCGTCGGCGAAAAACCGCACCTGAACCCCGGCGACAGCTACGAATATTCATCCGGCTGCCCGCTGGATACGCCGTCAGGCCTTATGTTCGGCCATTATGAAATGGAAACGGACAAAGGCGAAGTGTTTAACGTTACCATCCCCGCCTTTTCACTGGATTCACCCGGCCTGTTGCGGGTGCTGAATTGACGAAAAGCCGCGCGATCCACAACCGCGGCTCTCCTCGTCAGACGTTTTCAAACTCGCTGACATCATAGCGATAGGTCGTGGAGCAGAACTCGCACGTCACGGCAATCGCACCGTCTTCCTCACTCGCCTTGATCTCTTCGGCGGTGAAACCGGACAGCACACCCTTGATCTTGTCCCGTGAACAGCTGCAACGGTCGAAAATGACCTGCGGATCGTAGATGCGCACGCCGCTCTCGTGGAAAAGCCTGTAAAGCAGACGCTCCACTGGCACCTGCGGATCGGTCAGTTCGTCGGTATCCACCGTATTCAGCAGCGACACTGCCTCTGTCCAGGCATCGTCCTCGGCCCCTTCGTAATCGCCCTCGTCGCCGTCACCGCCATGGAGATCGCGCATGCGCAAACGCTCGGGCGCCTGCGGCAGGAACTGGGCAATCACGCCGCCTGCACGCCAGCTATGGCGCGGCTTGCCTTCTCCGTCACGGTCGAAGAACTGGGCAACACCGAGGCGCACGCGGGTGGGAAGCTGTTCCGACTGACGGAAATAAACCCCGGCGATTTCTTCCAGCGAAGAACCGTCCAGCGGCACGATGCCCTGATAAGGCTGCATGCCGACGCCCTGATCGATGGTGAAGGCCAGAATGCCGGTTCCGAGCAGTTGTTCAGGCGAGGTTTGCCCCGCAGCGACAGCTTCCGCCAGCCGCTCCTCATCGAAACGGGCATAAGCGCGCATGCTCTCGGGCGCGGTGAAATCCGCCACCAGAAGGTCAACCGGGCCGTCGCCCTTGGTCTGCACGGTCAGCTTGCCGGAAAATTTCAGGGATGTGCCGATCAGCGCTGTCAGAACCGTTGCTTCCGCCAGCAGGCGGGCGACAATCTCGGGATATTCGTGACGTTCGAGGATGGCATTCAACAGCGGCCCGACCTGTACGGCGCGACCGCGCACGTCCAGACCTTCGACCTGAAAGGGCACAACCTTGTCGTCGCCAGCTAAATCGAGATTGTCCAGTTCAACCGTTACATCTGCCATGTCATAACTCCCTGGCGCAGCCGTTGCGCCGCTACCGTCCAAAAGTCCGGCTTTTAAAATGTACTTTTTCAGCTTGTCGCACAGAGATCCGGGAAGCGAAACCGCCTCCGGGGAAAATCGTGCAAATCGTGAGGTAGCCCGCCAGCGAAAAGCCGACGAGCGTCTTCGAAGCCCCACAGATGGGAATGTGCATCGCCGAGTTCAAGCACCCGGCCGATAGCGGTCAGATGACGCCCATGCACCATGCGATAATGGACTTCTGCGCATGGAGCCGGTTTTCCGCCTCGTCGAAGACCACCGATTGCGGCCCGTCGATCACTGCATCCGTTACTTCCTCACCGCGATGCGCCGGCAGGCAGTGCATGAACAGCGCTTCCTTGTTGGCCTTCGCCATCAGCGCTTCATTGACCTGATAAGGCTGGAAGATATTGTGGCCGCGCGCCTTGTGTTCCTGGTTCATGGACACCCAGGTATCGGTGACGACGCAATCAGCGCCCGCCACTGCCTTGTCGGCATCGTGGTACAGCGAGATTTCGCCGCCATTGTTGCGCGCCCAGTTCAGGAACTTGTCGTGCGGTTCCGAACCCATCGGTACTGCCATCGCCATGCGGTAACCGAAACGGGCGGAGCCCTCCACGAACGAATGCAGCACGTTATTGCCGTCACCCGTCCAGGCAATGGTCTTGCCCTTGACCGGGCCGCGATGTTCCTCGAACGTCAATATATCCGCCATGATCTGGCAAGGATGCGTATCGTCCGTCAGGCCGTTGATAACAGGCACGGTGGCGTGTTCGGCAAGCTCGAGCAGACGCGAATGATCAGTGGTACGGATCATGATGGCATCGACATAGCGCGACAGCACCTTGGCCGTATCGCCAATCGTTTCCGCGCGGCCGAGCTGCATTTCCGTGCCCGACAGGAAAAGGGTCTCACCGCCGAGCTGGCGCATGCCGACATCGAAGGAGACGCGGGTGCGTGTGGACGGCTTTTCGAAGATCATTGCCAGCATCTTGCCGGCAAGCGGCTTTTCCGCTGTGCCGGTTTTGGTGGCAATCTTGCGCGTGCGCGCATCATCAAGAATTGTCCGCAGATCCTCCGACCCGACGGCCGAGAGGTCCAGAAAATGTTTTGGTGAACCCATTCTAATCTGTCCCATGCTTGCGAGCCCCTGAAGAGAGGCCCGCTCTTGATTTTTTCAGGCGCTTTTTGCCTGTTTCGCAACCGTCAGGGAGGCGGCAGCCGCGTCGATACGTGCAAGACCCTCACGGGCCTCTTCAGCCGTGGTCACGAGCGGCGGCAGAAGACGGATGACATTGTCGCCCGCAGGCACGCCAAGCAGATGCTCTGCGCGCATGGCCTGCAGCAATTCGCCCGAAGGAATCTTCGCCTTGATGCCCAGAAGCAGACCTTCGCCGCGAATTTCCTCGATCACGTCGGGATACCGGTCCTTGAGCGAGGCCAGCCCCTGCCGGAAGACCAGCGAGACGTCACGGACCTTCTCGAGAAAACCTTCGGAGAGAACGACGTCAAGCACGGCATTGCCGACTGCCATGGCCAGCGGGTTGCCGCCATAGGTGGTGCCATGCACGCCCGCCGTCATGCCGGAAGCGGCATCTGCCGTGGAAAGGCATGCGCCGAGCGGGAAACCGCCGCCGATACCCTTGGCGACTGCCATGATATCGGGCGCAACACCGGTATGTTCATAAGCAAACAGCTTGCCTGTGCGGCCGACACCCGTCTGAACCTCATCGAAAATCAGCAGCAGGCCGTGCTCGTCGCACAATCCGCGCAGGATTTGCAGGAATTCCTTGCTGGGCGAGCGAATGCCGCCCTCGCCCTGGATGGGCTCGATCAGAAGTGCTGCAGTCTCAGCCGTGATGACGGCCTTGAGGGCATCGACATCACCGAACGGAACCTGATCGAAACCTTCGACCTTGGGACCGAAACCTTCGAGGTATTTCTGCTGGCCACCCGCGGCGATCGTCGCAAGTGTACGGCCATGGAAAGCGCCTTCGAAGGACACGATGCGGAACTTCTCCGGATGGCCCTTGGTATAATGATAACGGCGGGCAGTCTTGATGGCGCATTCCAGGGCTTCCGCGCCTGAATTTGTGAAGAATACCTTGTCCGCGAAAGTCGCTTCCGTCAGGCGCCTGGCGAGTTTTTCCTGTCCCGGCACTTCATAAAGGTTCGAGACGTGCCAGACCTTCTCGGCCTGCGTCTTGATCGCATCAACGAGGTGAGGATGGGCGTGGCCCAGCGAGTTGACAGCAACACCGGCCGCAAAATCCAGATATCGCTCGCCGCTTTCCGTGAACAGCCATACACCCTCACCGCGCTCGAAGCGCAAGGGGGCTCTTGAAAACGTATCAAACAATGGCGCGCCGGCTTCGGCCATGGCTGTATCACTCCTTGCGCAGATGCGCTGTCAAACTGTTGTCAATAGGCTTGCGGGGTTATCCCTCGCCTGAAAATCAAAATGCCGCCTTGCGGCGGCAGGGGCACTATTGTCACTTCGTTTGCCGATGTCAACAAAAGTCAGCGTTTCCCGGGCTTCTCAAGCACTAGTATGCGGCGGCGAACCAGCCCCAAGGTGTTGCCTTTCAGACTCAATACGCCAGCAAGTTGGGGAAAACCGGAAAATCGATTCCAGATGATTCCCGCGACTCTTGCCACGGAGTCGGGCTGGCACTAGGTTAATCGCTAATTACTAGACTGCATTGCGGCGGAACTAGTCACCGAAAATCAGGCAGAAACCACGCTTGCGGCATGCCCGCGAGACGGAGAGGGATTCTGCCGAAAATACACGCGACAAGCGGAGAAGCGGCATGAACTGGACAGACGAACGAGTCGAAAAGCTCAAGAAATTGTGGTCCGAGGGCCTTAGCGCCAGCCAGATTGCAGCGCAGCTGGGCGGCGTCAGCCGTAATGCCGTGATCGGCAAGGTCCATCGTCTCAATCTGCCGGGACGCGTCAAGGCTGGCGGTCCTGTGACTTCGGCACGCTCCGCGCCGAAGCGCACCGCTGCCCCTGCGCCGCGCGCGACCACTTTCGCAGGTCGCGTCAACGCGGCACCGGCGCGCATCCTCACCCGTTCGAACGCGGCAACGGCGCTGCACGAGGAGATCGATATCGAGACCGCGCAGGTGCTCGATTACGTTCCTTCCAAGAACGTGGTCACGCCGATTTCCCGTCGCCTGACGCTGACGGAACTGACCGAGCGCACCTGCAAGTGGCCGGTTGGCGATCCGCTGAAGGACGACTTCCATTTCTGCGGTTGTGAAGCGCTGGAATCTTCGCCTTATTGCAAGTTCCATGCGAAACTCGCCTACCAGCCGGTGAGCGAGCGCCGCAAAGCTTGAGTGTTGCGGCACGCATTCAGCACTCAAAAATTACGGGCCTTCGGGCCCGTTTTTTTATGGTAAAAACCAAACAGGCTCCGGGGTTGGCTTGATAGCACGACGCACCCGTTACCCTTACTATTGGGCGTGACCCTTCAATCCGGATTTCAACGCGCCGCCGATCTCTCGGGTCAAAACGGACAATGGCATCGAGTTGGGCGGGTATTCATATAGAAAAAGCCCGAAACCGTTTCAGATTTCGGGCTTCCTGATTTTTTGGTGCACTACTTCGCCAGCTAAACTATCTGGTTCCGCTTCGCTCAAGCTTCCATCGAATATCCCGCACCACGCACCGTGCGGATGACATCTTGCATGTGCGAGAAATTCAGGGCCTTGCGCAGACGTCCGACATGCACATCGACAGTGCGCTCATCGACATAGATATCGTGACCCCAGACGCCATCCAGCAATTGCGAGCGGGAAAACACCCGACCCGGCGACGTCATCAGGAATTCCAGCAAGCGGAATTCCGTCGGGCCGAGGCGCACTTCGCGGCTTTTGCGGTGAACGCGATGGGTCTCGCGGTCCAGTTCGATATCGCCGCATTTCAGCACCGACGAAAGAACCTCCGGACGGGCCCGGCGCAACATGGCCTTGACCCGGGCCATGAGTTCCGGCGTCGAGAACGGCTTGACGACATAATCGTCAGCGCCGGTAGCGAGACCGCGAACCCGTTCGCTCTCTTCGCCACGCGCCGTCAGCATGATGATGGGCAGGCGTTCTGTTTCCGGCCGCATTCTCAAGCGCCGGCACAGTTCGATACCGGAGACACCGGGCAACATCCAGTCCAGGATGAGAAGATCCGGAATGCGCTCCTGCAGCCTGATTTCCGCCTCGTCGCCACGGGGTATCGTGTCGACGTCGTATCCCTCAGCCTCGAGATTGTAACGAAGCAGGACGCTCAATGCTTCCTCGTCTTCCACAACTGCAATCTTGGGCACCATATGCTGAACTCCGCAAGCTTCTGCTTGTCTGTTACTCGGTCACCGAACCAAGCGTGTTGGAACTGTCGTCTTTCGGACGCTCGCCCTCCGGCTGGCTGCCGGTGGTCATGTAATAGATCGTCTCTGCGATATTCGTCGCATGATCGCCGATACGCTCGATGTTCTTGGCGCAGAACAGAAGATGCGTGCAGGTGGTGATGTTGCGCGGGTCTTCCATCATGTAGGTCAGAAGCTCGCGGAAGAGCGACGTGTACATGGCATCGATTTCCTCGTCGCGCTCACGGATCGCATTGGCCTTTTCGGCGGAACGCGTGGAATAGACGTCAAGGACTTCCTTGAGCTGCACCAGCGCCAGGTCGGACAGATGCTCGATGCCGCGGGCGAGCTTGCGCGGAACGCCGGTGCCGGCGACAGCGATGACGCGCTTGGCCGTGTTCTTGCCAAGATCGCCGACGCGTTCGAGATCGGCGGCGATACGCAGGGTGCCGATGATCTCGCGAAGGTCTGCCGCCATCGGCTGACGCTTGGCGATGGTTACGATCGCCTTGTCGCCGATTTCGCGCTCAGCGTGGTCGAGAATTGTGTCGTCCGAAATGACTTTCTGCGCGAGCGCCGCATCGGAATTGACGAGCGCGCGCACGGCGTCACCGCACATCTGCTCGGCAAGACCGCCCATTTCGGCGATGCGGCGCGTCAGAAACTTCAGTTCGTCGTCATAGGCAGACAGGATATGCGAATGGGTCGTTGTCTGTGTCATGGTCTATTCCTCCGGCTTGGCCTGCATGCGCGTGCCCAACAGCGGGGCACGGCAGAGGCACCAGTCTTGTACGGTTACGATAAAGCACCGGCCGGGGATCAGCCGAAGCGGCCCATGATGTAGTCCTGCGTGCGCTGGTCGTCCGGATTGGTGAACATCTTGTCGGTTTCGTTTTCTTCGACAAGATGACCAAGATGGAACATGGCCGTACGCTGGGAAACGCGCGCCGCCTGCTGCATGGAGTGCGTGACGATGACGATGGTGTAGTTGGTGCGCAGTTCGTGGATCAGTTCCTCGACCTTAGCAGTCGCGATCGGATCCAGCGCCGAGCACGGCTCGTCCATCAGGATCACTTCCGGGCTGACGGCAACCGCGCGTGCGATGCACAGACGCTGCTGCTGGCCACCGGAGAGGCCCGTGCCGGATTCCAGCAAACGGTCCTTCACTTCGTTCCAGAGACCCGCTTTCTGCAGGCTATGCTCGACGATCTGGTCCATATCCGCCTTGTTGCGGGCGAGACCGTGGATACGCGGGCCGTAGGCGATGTTCTCATAAATCGTCTTCGGAAACGGGTTCGGCTTCTGGAACACCATGCCGACGCGGGCACGCAGTTCCACGACGTCGATCTGCTGATCGTAGATATCGTCGGTATCGAGCGTGATCTTGCCGGTGACCCGGCAACCGTCGATCGTGTCGTTCATACGGTTCAAGGTGCGCAGGAAAGTGGATTTACCGCAACCGGACGGGCCGATAAGTGCAGTCACCGTGTTTTCGCGGACATTGAGGTTCACGTCGTAAAGCGCGCGCTTTTCGCCGTAATAAACCGAAACGTCCTTGCCGATCATCTTGTATGAGACTTCATTCATTTTCTTGTCCAGCGCCTTTTCAACTGCTGCTTCCGACAACATGTTCATTGCTCTAGCTCCCTCTACCAGCGCCGCTCAAAGCGGCGACGCAACAGGATTGCGCCAACATTCATGAGAATGAGGAACAGAAGCAGGATGATGATAGCGCCAGATGTCCGTTCGACAAAGGCACGCTCAGCTTCGTTCGCCCACATGTAAATCTGCACCGGCAGGGCCGTGGACGGATCCATAGGCGTTGTCGGATAGTTCGCGACGAATGCCACCATGCCGATCAGAAGCAGCGGCGCCGTTTCGCCCAGTGCGTGGGCGAGACCGATGATGGTGCCGGTCAGAATGCCAGGCATTGCCAGCGGCAGGACGTGATGGAAAATCGTCTGCATCTTGGAAGCGCCAAGACCGAGTGCGGCGGCGCGGATCGACGGCGGCACGGCCTTCAATGCAGCGCGGGTCGCGATGATGATAGTCGGCAGGGTCATCAGCGTCAGGACGAGGCCGCCGACCAGCGAGGCCGAGCGTGGAAAGCCCATGAAGTTGATGAAGACGGAGAGACCAAGCAGACCGTAAACAATGGAGGGAACAGCCGCCAGATTGTTGATGTTGACCTCGATAAGGTCCGTCAACCGGTTCTTGGGGGCAAATTCCTCCAGATAGATGGAGGCCGCAACACCGATCGGCAGCGACAGCACCAGCACGATCAGCATCATGTAGAACGAGCCGATCAGCGCAACGCCAACACCCGCGGCTTCCGGACGGCTCGAAGCGCCGTTGACGAAGATGCCGGTATTGAAATGCTTGCCAAGCTGTCCGCTTTCCACGAGCTGGTTCATCCAGCCGAGCTGCTGGTTCGAGATACGGCGGTTTGCTTCATCCACCGACATGTCGACCTGGCCCTTGAAGGCGCTGTCGACATCGCCCGACGCCAGAAGCGTGACGCTGCGCGTGGTGCCGATGACGGCAGGATCGGCGACGACGATATCACGCAGCTGGGTGCGTACGCTGTCGGAGATCATGACGTTGACGGCGCGAAGACCGGCCTTATCCGTCGGCGCGACGCCGAGAACCTTGGCAACCGCATCACGGGCGAGGACGGGGTAGTTGGCCGTCATCAGCTTTGCGGGATTGGTTGCGCGCTCGTTCTTCGGATCGATGATAAGTTCGGAAAACTCGACCGGAACGGTAATCATCGTCTGCTGGAAGGCGGTGTGACCCTTGGATACGACCGACCAGAGCAGCAGAAAGAGGAAGATGAGGCCGAACGAGATTGCTGCCAATCCATAGGCGCGGAATCGGCGTTCAGCAGCATAGCGACGCTTGATGCCGATATCACGGCGCGTGGCCTTGTTCACGGCGGCAGCACCGGCCGCCGGGGAAACGATGTCGGTCATTCATATTGCTCCCGGTATTTGCGCACGATGTAAAGCGCGTAGATATTCAGGCAAAGCGTGATTGCGAAAAGAGTTATGCCCAGCGCGAAGGCCACCAGCGTTTGCGGCGAGGTAAACTCAAGGTCACCCGTCAGCTGGCTGACGATCTTGACCGTCACTGTTGTCATGGGTTCGAAGGGGTTGAGCTGCAGGCGGGCAGCGACGCCAGCCGCAAGAACCACGATCATGGTCTCGCCAATCGCACGCGACGCCGTCATCAGCACGGCGCCGACGATGCCGGGAAGAGCGGCGGGAAGGATGACCTTCTTGATGGTTTCAGAGCGCGTGGCGCCGAGACCGAGAGAGCCATCGCGCAGCGAACGCGGCACGGCGGTGATGATGTCGTCAGACAGCGACGAAACGTAAGGGATCAGCATGATGCCCATGACGAAGCCGGCGGTGATGACGCTCTGCGCCTGGATGAAGTTAGCGTAGTTGCCTGTCGCAAGACCGCTGATCTGCGTGGAAATGTCTCGCAGGAAAGGACCAACGGTCGTCAACGCGAAGAAGCCGTAGACGATCGTCGGGATGCCCGCGAGCACCTCGAGCAGCGGCTTTACAATCGAGCGAAGGCGCGGCGTCGCATATTCCGACATATAGATCGCCGAAAACAGCCCGACCGGAACGGCGACCAGCATGGCGACGAAACCGATATAGAGCGTGCCGGCGAGCAGCGGGATCAGGCCGAACTGGCCGGAGGAGTCGGTCGCACCGGCAGCGGCAAAACGCGGATCCCACACCGTTCCGAAGAAGAACTGGTGCGCCGGAACCATCGTAAAGAACTGGATTGCTTCTGAAAGCATCGACAGGACGATGCCGATAGTCGTCAGGATGGCGATGGACGACGCAACGACCAGAGCCGCGAGAATGACCCGCTCCACCCTGTTGCGCGCCCGAAAACGCGGCGCGATTGAACGCAGTGCATAAGCGGCACCGGCGAATGCGGCCAGCAGCACGGTGGCGATCATGCCCAGGCGGCTGGTGGCGGTCATCGCATTCAGCGTCTGGGCGGCATCGACCATGAAACGCTGGGGTTCGCCGGCAATTGCCACGCCCTTCGATGCCAGAAGAGATCTTACCGCAGCCGTATCCGCATCAACCTTTGCGGTTTCTTCCTGCGTCAGACGCTGAAGACCGCGGGCGATGGACGTTACCATGCCGTAGGTCAGGCTCTGCTGCGCTTCGGATTGGGAGCGCACATCTTCGGGAAATTCGCCGCGCACCGCAGAGGTAACGATCAGCGGGCTGATAACAAGCCAGATACAGAGAATGAGCGCTGCAGGCAGCACCGCCCAGACGACAGCGTAGGAACCGTGATAACCGGCACGGGAATGCATGCTGGCGGGACGCCCACCAGACAAAGCAACGGCGCGGCGGCTTCCGAGCAGATAACTGCCGATGCCGATCAACACCAGTATCAGCAAAAGGATCGATGTGTTCATTAGAGTTCCCTCGTCGTGCCTCAAGAGCACGGTGCGATATCGGGCAAATCAAAAAGTCATCAAAACGAGACCGCTGGACCATCCAGAGATGCTTGCCGCCTGACTGTAACAAAGTCTGGCAAGCGTCAAGGTTGATACATCCTATCCATCTGTAATCCATCAACAATTATGTGGACGGCGATGGATGGGAACTGTCAACCGAAGACAGCCGCCTCAAGCACAACGGTACCGGAGCGGAGAGAGGGGCGCGGCAGGCCGCACCCCTCCTTGTTTATTACATCGAAGCGCCGGCAGCGAACTTGGAGCGAATTTCTTCGCGTTCTTTTTCCGGAGCGGCAACGAGGCCGTAGTTTGCGAGCGGGGAGTCGGGGCCGATCATTTCGTCAGAAACGAAGAACTCGACATATTCCTTGAGGCCGGGGATAACGCCCAGGTGAGCCTTCTTCACGTAGAAGAACAGCGGGCGCGAAACCGGGTACTTGCCGCTGGCAACGGTTTCCGTGGACGGAACAACGCCGCTAACGGTCGCAACCTTCAGGCGGTCAGCGTTGTTTTCATAAAATGCCAGGCCGAAAACGCCGAGGCCGGTCTTGTTGGCGTCGATGCGGGCAAGCGTCTCGGTGTAGTCGCCGTCGATGTCGACTGCAGCGCCGTCCTTGCGAACTGCAACGCACTTGGCAGCAGCCTGCTTGGCGTCAGTGATCAGCGCCTTGATGGCGTCGGTCGCCTTGGCTTCCTTGCAGCCGTCAGCCATGATCTTCTCTTCGAAGACTTCGCGCGTGCCGTGCTTGGAACCCGGAATGTAAGCGGCGATCGCTACATCAGGCAGTTCCTTGTTGATTTCCGACCACTTCTTGTAAGGGTTGGCAACGAGCTTGCCGTCCTTGACGATTTCAGCGGCGAGCGCGAGGTACAGATCCTTCGGCTCGAGCTTGATGTCCTTGTTGGAAGAGTCCATTGCGAAGACGATGCCGTCGTAGCCGATCTTCACTTCCTGAACGTCGGCAACGCCAGCGGCCTTACAAGCGGCAAGTTCGTCGCTCTTGATCGGGCGCGAAGCGTTTGCAATGTCGATGGTGCCTTCGCCGACGCCGGAGCAGAACGCCTTCAGACCGCCGCCCGTGCCGCCAGACTCAACAACCGGAGCCTTGAAGTTCGGGAAAGTCTCAGCAAAAGTTTCGGCAACGATCTTGGCATAGGGCAGAACCGTGGAGGAACCAGCAACCTGGATCTGGTCGCGAGCAGCGGCGGCGCCAGCGAAGGCGACAGAAGCCACCAGAGCTGCTGCGGAAAATTTAACGAAGTTCATTTGTCTCTCCCGTCGTGGGCTTGTTTGTGGACGCAGCCGATAGCGGCAGACGCTCTTAGCATGCGCTCGGCGGTCTCTTCTTAACCACCGTAACCACTTCCTTTTATGTCACTTCGGTGAAAGATTTGTGACAGCCTAAATTATTGGTTTCATTCATAAAATTTTTCGAAGCCAAAGACTGTAACATACTCTATGTCAGAATCTGACAGTAAAGTCCGTGCCATTGCCCAGTTCCGATTTAATGATGAGGCGGGCGCGGTGACGGGTGAGGATGTGCTTGACGATAGCAAGCCCGAGGCCGGTCCCTTTTTTGGAGCGACTGTCAGCGACACTGACGCGGTAAAACCGTTCCGTCAGACGTGGCACATGTTCGGCGGGAATGCCCGGCCCCTTGTCAATGACGCTCACCTCCACCGGCTTACCGGGTTCGGCACGCAGCCAGACATCCACGACCTTGCCTTCCTGGCCATATTTACAAGCATTTTCAACGAGGTTCTGGAACACTTGCACCAGCTCGTCGCGGTCGCCCTGCACTTCTGCCGGCCGGTCGGGCAGATGCAGCGTAATAACCACATCCAACTCGTTGGCGAGCGGCAGCAGCGCATCCCGCACATGACCGATGACGGGGACGAGATCGACCTTCTGGTCCGGCGCGATATTCGCTCGCAATTCCAGCCTTGAAAGCGACATGAGGTCATCCACCAGCCTGCTCATGCGTGTGGCCTGATCGAGCATGATGGCGAGGAAACGTTCCTGCGCTTTGGGGTCGTTGCGGGCTGGCCCCTGCATGGTTTCGATGAAACCGCGCAGCGAGGCGAGCGGGGTGCGCAATTCATGGCTTGCATTGGCAACGAAGTCGCTGCGCATGCGGTCGATGCGACGAAGCTCCGAAACATCGCGGAACGACAGGATGTAGAACGGTGGACCCGCCGCCTCTCCCGCATCCGCCCGGGCAATGCGGACGATGAAGACCCGCTCTGAGGGAAAACGCTCGGAATGCTCGACCTGGTTGGGCTGGCCGGTGGTGATGGTTTCGCGAATGACATCCAGCAAGCCCGGCGAACGCAGCCGGGCGGAAATATGCGCGCCGGCCGGAAGCTGGCCAAAGGCGCGTTCCGCCGCGCCGTTCTGATAAAGCACGCCTGCGTTTTTATCGAGGATGAAGACGGGCGTATCCAGAACGGCCAGACCCGCCCTCACCCCTGAGATGACGTTTTCGCCGGGCACATCAGGCTCTTCCGCCTCCGCAGCTGTGGTTTCATCCTTAGCCGGCTCCTCCGGCTTTTGCCGGGCGGTCAAAATAGCGATGACGGCACAGAGCCACAGGACGGCGGGCATGTAGGGCGTTTGCAACTCAGAAACGGCAGCGACAGCAAGCATGCTGACGACGAGAACAGGCAACCAGTTTCGGCCAAGCTTTTTCGCAAAAAGCTTCAATCCACTCTCGCCTTTCATGACTGCCATTTCAGCACACTTTCCACTTTCACCTGACAGCGCATCGGAGTCTCATAGGCCAGCTTCATGACAGAGATTCATCATCGCGTATTTTCCACAGCGTATATGCGCAAAATCTGCGCCGCAATCGTCACTGCCGCAGCACTCCGGCTAACCAATCCTCTTTCACTTGAATTCTGCGGGTGGATATGAACTCATTGGCAGCGAGTTGCCTTTACACAACAACATCAGGAGGAAAGCATGGGCGAAGAAACGAAGAAGCGATCGGTGGAGATCACCATTGGCGGCAAGCTGCGCAGCTTCGACATCGACGATCCGGTTCTTCCCGACTGGGTGGAGGAGAAGAAGCTTTCCGCCGGAGATTTTCCTTACGACAAAAAGATGAAGCGGGAGGAATACGACGCCACCCTCGAGGCGCTGCAGGTTGAGTTGGTCAAGGTGCAGTTCTGGCTGCAGGCCACCGGCAAACGGGTGATGGCAGTCTTCGAAGGACGCGATGCCGCCGGAAAGGGCGGCGCGATCTTTGCGGCCCACGCTTACCTCAACCCCCGCTATGCCCGTGTCGTGGCGCTGACCAAACCAACCGAGACCGAGCGTGGCCAATGGTATTTCCAGCGCTATATCTCGCATTTCCCGACGGCTGGAGAATTCGTTCTCTTCGACCGTTCCTGGTATAACCGCGCCGGGGTGGAACCTGTCATGGGCTTCTGCACCCCGGAAGAGCACAAGCGCTTTCTCAAGGAAACACCACGCCTCGAAAAGATGCTGGTCCATGAGGGTGTTCATCTGTTCAAGTTCTGGCTTGATATCGGCCGCGAAACGCAGATCGAGCGCTTCCATGACCGTCGCCACAGCCCGCTGAAATGCTGGAAGCTTTCCGACATGGATATCGCCGCGCTGACGAAATGGGACGACTACACACAAAAGCGCGACGAGATGCTGGAAAAGACCCACACCGATGTCGCCCCGTGGACGGTGGTGCGCGCCAACGACAAACGCCGCGCGAGGGTGAACCTCATTCGCCACATCCTCAATACGCTTGACTACGACGGCAAGGACAAAAAGGCGATTGGCGAAATCGACGACAAGATCCTTGGATCAGGACCGGGTTTTCTGAAATAAGACTGGGAGACGAAAACAAGCGCCCCGGCTGCGGCGCTTGTTCCCTCTTCTTGCTGGATTCTTACTGACCCGGCAAAATGCGCACGGAGTACAGGTTCACCGGGCGGGCATTGCCATCGATATCGCTGTTGATGAATATCTTGCCGGGCGCATTCGGGGCAAGCGAACGCTCGAACGTCGTGTTCAGCAGCATATCCGCACGCTCGGCCGTTGCCGTGAAACGGTGACGGGAGCAATCGCCCAACGTGGCGAAATCGCAGGCTACGGAAACCTGCGTTTGCCGATCGCTGGAGGATTGCAGCGTGATCGAGATGGTCGAGGATTTACCCGCCATGTCGCGCATCACTTCCACCGGAACCTCGACGCTGATTGCGCCGTCCTGAGAGACGCTTCTCGACGTCACCCGTATCGCCTTGCCGGCGGGTGTGGCGATGTTCTCGACATTGGCGCGGGGGCCTGCCGAAACGCCGGAACTGCCGCGCTCCGCATTAAATACCTCCACCCAGTCGTCGGAAAAACCGCGGCCGGCGGAAAGGCTCGGCGCGGGCTCGGCACCGTTGAAGTCCTCCGCCTGGACTTGTGCCGGCGGATTGGGCACGCTGGTATCGCGCTGCTCCGGCGTGAGCAGCAGGCCGGAGGAATAGACCCACCAGGCGCCGAAACCGACAAAGGCCAGGAGCGATACGAGCATGAAAAGCCGGGCGAAAAGTCCGCGGCGCTTGCGGCGGCCAACGGCACCTTCCGGACGAAACGCGAGCGAGGCGTCACCTGCGCTGGAGCCTCTTCTTGGCGGTTTTCCGTTGCGACGTCCAGCACTCAGAGGTTCCGGAGCGGCAGCGGCGCCCGGCCGCACGTCGCGCGTTTCGCCACGCAATTCCGGCTCGACTGCCATATCCCCGTGATGCTGCGATTGTGAGACGGAATCGACCGAGGGGTCGTCATGCGCCGCACTTTCCGGCACAGGCGGCCGCAACTGCTGCTCCACCCTGTCCAGAAGACGGTTCCGCTCTTCATTCTCTATGACATGGATCAGGCTTTCGAGCCGCTGGCGCTGCTGGCCCACAGTCTGCGGGTCGTCTATGCCCTGCTTGCGCAGGCCCGCTTCCAGTGCCTGACGGGACGATTGGTAAATTCGTGCACGAACTTCGGCGTTCGATCTGTCCGATTTTTCCAGAGCATTTCTGATTGCCGTTTCCAGTCCGCTCACGACCGATCCTTATTCTACTGCTCTTCGCAAAAATATATGGCAGTGCGCCATTGGTTTACGATTCGGTAACGGCTATGCCGCGCCTCCGCAAGCATCGTTTGCGATAAAGACCGGATTGCCTTGGGGAAAATCGATCCATTGTGGCGCTGCGAGCGCAGGTCTGGCGGGCCGGTGCGACGCTGTTTTCGCTTTCAATCCGCTGCCGAACACGATATTGACTTACGTGCGCGTAAACGTAATCCGTGGGAGGAGACATGCTGCCGTCCGTGCTGAAAGACAATCTGCGTCTTCCGGTCATAGCGTCACCGCTATTCATTATTTCGCATCCGCAATTGACGCTGGCGCAATGCAAGGCGGGCATCATCGGTGCTTTCCCGGCGCTGAATGCGCGGCCCGAAAGCCAGCTGGACGAATGGCTGGCAATGATCACCGAGGAGCTGGCCGCTCACAACAAGGCCAACCCCGAGCGCCCGGCCGCTCCTTTCGCCGTCAACCAGATCGTACATATGTCCAACCGGCGGCTGGAACACGATCTCGGCCTCTGCGTCAAATACAAGGTGCCGGTGGTGATTTCCTCGCTCGGTGCAGTGCCGGAAGTCAATGCGGCCGTGCATTCCTATGGCGGTATCGTGCTGCATGATGTCATCAACGATCGCCACGCCCGCTCCGCCATCCGCAAGGGCGCGGACGGGCTGATTGCAGTGGCAACGGGTGCCGGCGGACATGCAGGCACTCTCTCGCCCTTCGCCCTGGTTCAGGAAATCCGCGAATGGTTCGATGGTCCCCTGCTGCTGGCCGGCGCCATCGCCAATGGCGGCTCCATCCTTGCGGCGCAGGCCATGGGCGCGGATATGGCCTATATAGGCTCCCCCTTCATCGCGACCCAGGAAGCCCGGGCCTCCGACGGTTACAAGCAGGCGATCGTGGAGGCACAGGCCAAGGACATCGTTTATTCCAACTATTTCACGGGCGTACACGGCAACTACCTGAAAAGCTCGATCGTCGCCTCAGGCATGGACCCCGACAACCTGCCGGAAGCGGACCCTTCCAAGATGGACTTCGAAACCGCCACCGGCGGCGCAAAGGCCTGGAAGGATATCTGGGGCGCCGGACAAGGCATCGGCGCGGTCAAGGTGGTGGAGCCGGTGGCTGACCTCGTCGATCGGCTGGTACGCGAGTATGAGGCAGCCAGACAGCGCATCTGCGCGAGAAGCTGGGGCCACCTATAAACAACGGACAGGCAAAGCTTTTTTTCGGATTTTTCGAAACCCGCGCATTCAAGGCTTGAAATCCGTCAGCATTGCCTGTATCAGCCCGCCATGAAGCTGATCCGTAACAAACGGGTCACAATCGGGCCGCTTTAGCTCAGTTGGTAGAGCACGTCATTCGTAATGACGGGGTCACGTGTTCGAGTCACGTAAGCGGCACCATATTTTTCAACTACTTAAATCGATATCTACCTGTTTCCAATTCCATTACCTGCGCTCAGGGTAACGGCGAGGGTAACAAACTGCGTTCTTACAGGTTTTGATACAGTTTCTAACCTCCTATTGACTCTCGCTTGTATGCGGGCAAGTTGCTGGCGAGTAAAAAAGCGTTTGGAGTTTGTGAATGCCCGGCAAGTTCAATCCCTACAGACCAGACAAGGTTGCCACACCTGGTATGTTTGCAGGCCGATATGCCGAGATTCAATTCATTGACGGCTGCCTTCGGCAGACGAAGTTTGGCAATCCAAAGCATTTTCTTATCACTGGAGAGCGAGGGATTGGCAAATCGTCACTTGTGTTGCTCGAACAAGCTGTGGCGTCTGGGAGAGTTCCAGGCATTAGCGGCACCAACTACAATTTTATGGTTATAAACGTCGCTTTGCGCCGCGAAGATACCTTTCTGTCGATAATTGATCGTGTGGCACGTGAATTGAGGAAACAAGTCGCAAAAGAGAACTCTCTTGCGAATATGGTCCTCAAATCCATAGACTTCCTGTCTAGAATTGAGGCCGCAGGTGTTAAATTTAATCGTGACAACTTGGCTGGCAGCGAAGAAGAAAGCATGGCTTCGCTTGAGGATGATTTCGAAACAACTATCTTAAAGATGGGAGATGCAAAAGACGGCATTCTCCTGCTCATTGATGAAGCTGATCGTCCAGACGCTAATGCAAACTTGGGACTTTTCTGCAAGCTGCTTACAGAAGAAATGGCAATGAGAGGGTGCGATAAGATTTGCATCGGCCTTGCTGGCCTGCCTCCACTGGTATCAAAACTTCGGGAAAGTCATGAGTCTTCTTTGCGTCTGTTTCATATCCTCAACTTGAAGCCGCTAGAACCTGTGGAACGGAGACACGTTCTCGACGCTGGCATTAAGGAGGCTAACAAACGAAATGCAGATCCGGTGACGATCCATGATCACGCCTATGATATGATTGGAGACTTCTCGGAAGGATACCCGCATTTTTTGCAGGAGTTTGCCTACTGCGCGTTCGAAACCGATACAGATAACGAAATCACTCCTGACGACTTCATGGGAAGCTTGTTCGAGGAGAACGGAGCATTTGATCAGCTTGGCGCTAAATATTTCGATAAATCTTACTCGACCCCCGCATCCGATGATTATCGGAAGGTATTAGATGCCATGTCTGAGCATGATGACTCTTGGGTGAGTCGATCTACGATAATTAGCGATAGCGGCCTTAAAGCCGCAACTGTCGATAATGCTCTCAGAGCGTTAAAAGCTAAAGACATAATTATGCAGGATGAAAGCCGAGCAGGCCACTACAGGCTACCAACACGCTCATTCGCTGTGTGGATTAGCATTAGGAAAAAGGCAGAAGAAGTGAATGAGTGAGGTCTACTCGGTTTTTCTTTTCTGAATTCCTAAATCGTTAATTCAGCGCCGTTCCCTCATCTACAACGTAAACAACGCGGATTTACACAGCTACAGATCGCTACTGATGGCTACAGGAATTATATGCGTAAAAAACACGCGTGATTTTACGGCGTAAAAATCACAGGCTTAACAGCTACAGATCGCTACTGATGGCTACAGGAATTATGTGCGTAAAAAAACACGCGTGATTTTACGGCGTAAAAAAATCGCAGGCTTAAACAGCTACAGATCGCTACTGATGGCTACAGGAATTATGTGCGTAAAAAAACACGCGTGATTTTACGGCGTAAAAAATCGCAGGCTTAAACAGCTACAGATCGCTACTGATGGCTACAGGAATTATGTGCGTAAAAAAACACGCGTGATTTTACGGCGTAAAAAATCGCAGGCTTAAACAGCTACAGATCGCTACTGATGGCTACAGGAATTATATGCGTAAAAAACACGCGTGATTTTACGGCGTAAAAATCACAGGCTTAACAGCTACAGATCGCTACTGATGGCTACAGGAATTATGTGCGTAAAAAAAACACGCGTGATTTTACGGCGTAAAAAATCGCAGATCGCTTTTTACCGCCTTCCATGAAGCTGGTCGTTTTCTTTCCGAGCGGCCTCGCGGCGCTTATCAATATAATCTGCCAAATCCTGAAGATGGACGCCCTTCGCAGCTTTCTGGCTGTTCTCTATTCGTATGAGCGGGATATCTATGTCGCCCTCCGTTGATTTTCGGGCAAACTGCACGGGCGTCAGGTGATTGAAAAAGTCGCGGCAAACTAGTTCCAAGGGGATGACGGCCGCGCCATTGTACTGCGCCAAAAGCAGAAATGCAGTGTTCATATCATATACTCCTGTCCGCAGCCTTTTCCATCCAACCAAGACAACGCCATTTGCCTGACCTTTGCGGCAGCCGGCGAGAGTGCTTCGCTGCCAACAATCAAGGTTGCCAGCGCATAAGCCTCGGCACTTATTGCATCGATCAGTTTTCCTTCCTCATACGACTCTATATCCTCAGGAAGCGCCTCTATTTTCAAGCTTGCATCGAGCGCCGCCGTGCGAAGCCAGCTTCCCATTTCAATCCATTTCGCGTCGTTTAAGCCGAGAGTGCCAATCATTTCCGAACCTCCAGTGAGCATGTTTGCGAATGATTAAGCATATATCGGGTACCCGTTATTATTGTCAATATCGCGTACCCGAAATTATTGACAAAAGAACTGTACATATGATCTATGGGGTTTATGGGACGAAAAATGTTGTGGCCGGAAAGTATCAACCTGAGCTTGCCCGAAGGGGCTAAAGCAAGGATGGATGCTGTCTTAAACAAAGAAGAAGGCGAGAGCCGTCTTGACCTGATCCGCTTTGCCATTGACGCGGAAATTGAGCGCCGCGAGAGCATAACTGGCAAATCGTCAGATACTCCCGACTGATAAATTCCTTGAGTCCAAATTCGGTCAGGCGTTAGTTACCGCTATCCCCGCCGTCGCTTTGGGCGTTGGAGAGCAGAGTTTCAGTAATGGAACTGAAATCTTTCGCGGCGGGGTACCTTTGCACTGCCCGCCGCGGCGTTCTCACCCGATCTAGTGCCGCACTGCTTCTTTCACTTCCGGCACAAGCATGCCGTCAATGAGCCAGCGCCAATATGGCAGGCTGGCAAAAGGCGTGAGACGGCGCATTGTCGAAACATCGCTTTCCGCCATGCCGGGCGCATCGCCCGTGACCGCGCCTTTCGCATTGGCGATGCCAAGCCCGGCAAGGCTGATGGCATCAGACGACAATTCATAAGTCGGCCCTAGCAATCCGCCGACGACAGAACGCGTTGCATATCGGCTTGCCGGCTGCTTTTGGCTAGAATTCGGAAAAAGCGCCGACGCGCCAACGTACAGGCCGGGAACGCCGAGTTTTTCAAGGGCGTTGTTTGCCTCAAACCCGATAGCGAATATGCCGGAACGATCCAAACCTTCCATAGCCCACGTCCCCGGATTGTCTGAAAGCTCGCGCCCCGCCTCGATCTGTTTCAGCGCGTAGACGAATGCGCCGATGGTCGCCATACCGACGATGCCACCCACAAGACGGGATTTGTCTTCCTGGAGGCCACGGATAAGAACGCGCTGGTTAGAGGCGATAGAAAAGGATTTGAATTGCAGGATCGCGCGCCCGACAGGCGTTGAAGCGAACAAAGGTACATCGCCAACGCCCTTGGTCACAATGATGCTGTCCACGTCCTTGTTGATAGCGGCACGATACGCACGGCGGGCGGCGGCGGAAATCGGCTCATCGCCCCAAGCCTCAGTGTTGGCAACCCTCACGCCTTCGCTCGCCTCACCATGCGATGCATACAAACGGCCGATATCTTCGGCTTTCTGGCCGCCAATGCCGAGATAACCCATATAGGCCCGCTCTTTGGCCGGCAGAGACGAAAAGCCGCTCCTCGCCGCCGTCTCCGCATTCGCGAGAATGCGGTTCTGCACCATTCGGGATGACAAGGTTTTCTGAAAATCATCCCAATGCAACAAGCCTGTCATTCGGGTGAAACCCGTCGTCATGTTCTCAAGGAACCGTTCGAACGGCGAGTTCGCAGCATAAGGGTCAGTGAGTTCGGCCATGGACGCCATACGTGACGCCAGAATTTTTTCACTAATCGCACCGGCAAGCTGGGCTTCCTTCTTGCTCAAGCCCGCCGCCTTCACCCCGCGCACCATCGGGCCGATGCCATCCTTGAGGTAGGAGGTCAGGCCATGCACCATAGCCGGGCGCACGGCGTCCGTCAGTGAGCCTATTAGGACGCCGCCCATGCTTCGCATATAATTGAACGCACCCGCTCCAGCGAGGATTCTAGCCCATCCAGTGTGCTGAATATCGGCGCGGTAGTTTCCACGGAGCATGTCGCGCACCGCCTGTAGATCGCGGATATCGGCCCGTTCGCGCTGGTTGAGCCGCTTGACCGCCTTCGGATCGTTGCCCGCCTGGGCGCGCAGTTCGGCATATTCGATCCGGACGCGCTCAAAGGCTTCTTTCATGTCAGGCGAGCCGAACCGTTCGGCAAGCTCAGTGTCGGCCGCCATGACCCGTGCATATCGCCGTCCTACCAGATCAACATTATCCTCAAGGAATTTTTCAACCAGGGCATCGGGAATATTAAAAGTCCGTTCTTTCAGAGGTCCGCGCGCCGCGACGGTGAAATTCGGCGGCAGGAAGCCATCTTGCGCGCGGCCAGTCAGCATGTCGTACAAGTCATCCACGATGCCGCTAACGTAATCCGCCCTGTCCGCATCATCGAGAAATTCGAACTGCCCGCGCGAATTATAATCCGAAATTTGCCGCTCGACTTTCGCGACCTTGCCCAAGTCCACCGCATCCATGTCGCGCGCGATACCGCCCGCGATCCGCTGAAATCCGGCCTCAACAGACTGGAGCATTTCGTCAGGAATATATTGTGCAACACCCTGCGCCAGCTTTGCTATACCGGCCTGCCGGTTTGCGATGCCTGTGTTCAGATCAGCCCGAACGCTTTCGAGGCTGGAGATTGCCTTCTCGGAGTTGGCGGCTTCGCGTTGCATGGCGGCCGACACTTGCCCGTCGAAATAATTGCGCAGAATGTCTTTGAATTCACGCTCATTGGCTTCGATGACCGGCCGGTTCCACATTCTCGTGAAGTATGATTCTGCTGTGGCAACTTCCACATCGGCAGGCAGCAGGCCCGTTTCAATGGCGCGTTTCTTAAGGGGTTCCACGACACTGTTTCGCCATGCTGTGGCAGCTTCCGAGACGCCGGGAATGTCGCTTTTGTCGCCGCGCCGCATCGCCCGGCCGACAGCCTTGTGGAAATCGCTTTCTGTCAGCGCAAGGCCGTCTTTCCGGGCGCTGGCATATGCCGCCCGTTGCGCCTCAACCGCTTGGGCAACACCGCCGCGCGTGAATTCGTGCATGGACGTTTCCGCCGCAATATCTCCCTCACCCGCCATATTCTTGCGGAGGTATATCGGGTTCTCCATCATCTGCGATCCAATCTGACGGACGGCGACAGATGGGCTGTGCAGGGTGCGCAGCAGCGGGTTCAATTGCGCCGTCGCCTTGGCAGCCTTAGAGGCGGCACGGCCGGCGATGGACAAATCATCGAGCGTTTCAGGCACCACGCCTGCCGCGCCGGCCGACTGCGGGGAAGCCTGCCGTATCAACTCCGCATGCAGTGCGTTGGTGGCCTGATCGAAGTCAGGCGCTTTTGCGGCGTCCAACGCCCGTGATGCAACGGAATGTTCCAGCTTTGACATGAGCGCGGCCACCGATCCGCCTAGCGCCCCACCCAGGATCACGGAGCCGCCGATGTTCGCGAACGTCTCCGTTTCGGTTCGAAGCTGCTGGCTCGATTGGAGCCCGATTTCCTGCGCCACCGCCGCGCCACCAGCCGCGAGGGCCGTGTTCAAGGCAGATCGACCGGCAGAATAGCCGGCCTTGCCCGAGCGCACGAGCGCGCCACCTGGAAGCAGAATTGTGGGGTCAGTCACGCCGGCGACGACACTCAAACCAAGCCCCTTCCAGCCGGATTGCGCAAGGGTCTTGCGATCCGCCGTTTCCTGATCAATGTCAGCTTTGACGGCGCTCATCGCCTGTTTGTTGAAGACGTTGGTGAACCTGTCCGCGTGATCCTCATAACCGGCGATGTTGTCGGCGGCGAAGGGCTGAAACGACGGGTCTATTTCGTAAAATTTTCCTGTCGCTTTTTGGTAGAGGGAATCAGATGACAGGATGGAGCCGATAAGATTGCTCTGGCGGAACGCCGCCCCAGCCGTTGACAGGATACCTGCGCCGGCAGCATCAGCCGGCGCACCAACCTGCTGCTGCATGGAGTAATCGGCGTCGTATGGAGCGAGGTCAGCGGCTCTTGTTTCGTCAAAAGGCATGGTGTTCTCTTTCAGTTGGCGGCGGGCGGGTTGCTGAAAATTGACGGCGGGCCAGCAAGGAAGCGATCAAGGTTGCCTTCGCGATCCCGGCCGGCTTCAAGTTCCTGCTGTGCCTCCTGTCGGCGGGCTTCCAGATCGGCAAGCACCTTATCTCTTGCTGCCTTCTTCGAGGCCTCGACCTGTTTCGGCGTCGGCGCTTTGGCATAGAAGGGCGCACGATGATGCTGAAGAACGCCGTTCGCATCCCGGAAAAAGACCTGGTATCTCGGGGGATTTCCCGCTGAAACGTCAGTTTCCGTTGCACTGTCGGCAACAAGGAACGCCTCAGCATGCGTCACGCCGTCCGCTTTCAGATCGGCAGAAAGCTGCTCACGGATATAGGCGTACGAGCCATTGGCGTCGGCAGGATAGGTTTTTTCGGGGGGAAGTCGCGTTACGACGTTCGGGCCGCCCATCGCGAAATCAGACGTACCATATCGGCGTTTGAAGCGATCTTCGGCAAGTTTCTTACCCGCCTCGATATCGCCGCCCGCGTCGAACATGCTTTCCGCGAGCGTTTCCTTATAGTCGCTGACGATCGCAGCGGACTGCAATTTGCTCGTGCCAAGCGCCGGATTTTTGGAAAACATCCCGGCGCTGTAGAGCGATTTTACGTTAGCTTCCGTCGCCTGCTTTTCGATTGCGCTCTTGGTTTCCTTGGTTTCCATCAGCGCAGAACGCTGGCGAGCCTTCTCAGGGTCGGATTTATCGAGAACGCGCTTTGCCGCCACAGCGGGAGGCAGGCCGAGATCGTTGGTATAGTGACGGTAAAGAGCGACATCATCGGCCAAGCCGGTTCCGTTCGGGGATCGCGTAAGTGCTCCAATGTCAACCTGCGCAATCCGGCTGCCAAGCTGCAAGACACTAAGCGTGCTATCAAGGCTCCGGCCGGCGAGGTCGCTGCGCATGGCGTTGGATATCGACGTCGGCACGGCACCTGTCTGGCGCACCTGCTCTAAAAGCAGCGGCTCAACCTGCTGGGGCGTGGCGACGGAAGAAATCTCGCTCCAAACTGCATCGTTGGCTTTGCGGCCCTGCTCGCTATATGGATCGACAATCAACTTGCCAGCGCGGAAAGCCGCGACATTCGCGCGCGTCTCCATCGCGCTCTTGTTCTTCTCGTTGAAAGCGTTGATCAAAACGGCCTTGTCGCCGTCATCGATCACGGTATTGTCGTTGATATCCGCAACTGAAAGCGTCGGGTCGCTGTTAGCAATTCTCAACTTGTAAGAATCGGTCAGCGCGGTTTGGGTAGCCTTCTGTCTTGCTGCATCGTGCGCGGCATAAACTCGTGCGCTATCAACAGCGCTAGCACGGATTTCGTCGGCATATGCTTGCGGAAGCCCTGCCAGTATCTTCGTCGTCGCGGGCGAGAATTGAAGCCCGGCAGGCTGCGAGGATTGTTTAGGGACAGCCGTCGAGGCTGGAGCGCCGGCCGAAACCTTGAGAGGCGCAGACCGGGCCGATGCCATCCGTTTTGCGAAATCAGCGTCGGAGAGCTTTGCAAGCCCCTCCCACGTCGAACCTAGACCGGCATTTACGGCAGCGTAATTGCCTGCTGCTATATCGGCGTTAATATCACGGCCTGTTCGGCTTCTATAGTCCTTTGCAGCCAGCCAAGCGGCGGCGCGATCCTGGTTGGCCGGGCTGAAATCGGTCAGGCCGAGAGCTTCGGCGGCCATCTTCCAAGTTCCCTTGACAAACTGATATCGCCCGCTCGCCGTCGTTGTCCCACCCGCACCGATAAATCCCGGATGCGCAGCAAAATCTTTGATGCGCTGGCCACCGTTCATCACGTCATATCCGGGGCTTTCGGTTCCGGCGATGACAGAAAGAAGCGCGTAAGTGTCGCGGCTCATCCCCTGTGCGGCGAACTGGCCCGAAGCCGGGTTAGACGCGTTGAAATGAATTGCGTCGGCGGAAACAGCCTTAGCCAAGTCCGGTTTCAGTTTTTCCAAAAGGACAAGATTATTTTGCGGGCCGATCTCGGCGGCGTGCGTCGTGGCATATTCCACTGCCTTAATCGGGTCCGACAAGGCAATTTGCAATGCGGACTGAGTGCGGGCGGTGCTAATATAGCTCCTGCGCTCTTGGGACGCGCGCTGCTCTCCCCAACCCTGTTTTTGGCCGCTCTGTTCGAGTTCATGCAGCCCGTTACCAATCAAACCCTCCCAACGACCCTCATTCAAAGGCTCTTGAATGGCCTGCTGTATAAGGGTTTCCGCCGCCGAACTGTGTTCTTGGAGAACGAACGACTTGAACTCTTTCGACCGCTTCTCCAAGCCGCTGCGTATTGCGTCGGCTTCGAATGCATCGATCTCTTGACCGAAGATTTTCGATTGTGAGGGTGTCAGCTTCGATGTGATATCGTTTTTAAGCTCACCCACCCGACGCTTGTACGTGTCGTACTGATCGACCGCCTGCTTACCCTGTGCGTTCGCATAGCCGCTCTCAGGGTCATACAGCAGGCTGTCTTTTTGCATCAGCCAGTCTGTCTTGGCACCGGTGACAACTGCTCGATCTTCAAGCTGACGCACCGAATTCACACCCTCGGCGGCAACCTCTAGACCGTTCGCGACAGACCGCATGCCGCGCCCGATGCCCGCTCCGAAAGCATCCGGGTCGGCTAGGACCGTCATCTTTTCTGTATATTCGGGCCGGAGCGCTACCCGCTGCTGTGTGTCTTGGTAAAGGGGAACCCTTGCCATGGTTATTCATCCCCCTTGGGCTGAGCATCTTCCAAGAGTGGAGCCCAAGCATCCCGGATAATTTTCGCAATCGATTCATTCGCGAAATCCCCCTTGCCGAACACGTTTTCCACGGCGACGGATGCCATCCGATACGTCCTGAATTGGCCGGCACGCGGAGAAATCTCTTTTTTTGCAAGCCTCATTTCGGACGAAATAAGCCGTTCATCCGCTTCTATAGCCAAGACCATCTGCCCAAATTCCTCGATAACCGCTTGAAGCCGTTCAGCACGGCCCACCAATTCGACGGCCGCATTGACCGCGTTCATGTAGTGGTGTTGCCGTTTCGCTTCTTCGGCGCGGTTGTCGGCGGCCAATTCGATTTGCAGCGCTGCTTTTTCCGCCCGCTGCAAAATTACGCGGTCAGACTGCGCGCGCTCGATATCCGCATTGATCTCCGCGAGCCGCTGGGCGGCTTTCTCATCACCGCTGACTGCCGCGAGCGAAAGCTTCGTTGCTTCACGCTCCAGCCTGGAAAGCGTGACAGCGATTGCGTCGATTTGCTCGGCAATATGATCGGAGCTTACGGGAGTGTGTTTCTGTTCTGTCATGGCGATCATCCGAGGAAAGGCGACCAAGCGTAGGCCGCGAGTTGGGTGACGGTTTTGCTGTGTTCGGAAGGAATGGGCGCGTTTGCAGGTATCTGCGCCCGCAAAATCACGTAATGGCCAAGACGGCGGCGGCCGGCGAGCACATCTGTTACATGCGGCTCGCCCGGCTGTTGCGTGGCGAGATAGATAGCCCGCTCTTCATCTTCCAGGCTTTGCAGCAACGCGCGGAATTGGGTCACAAGCGCGTCGGCTTGGACGGCCAAAGCTACGATGTTAGCCGCATGGGTTGAAACAAGAGAAGCCATTACTCTGTCTTCCTTTCGATTTTGAAAAATGTGCGATCAGGTGATTGATAGTCCGCACCAGCGGAAACGGGTTTCTCAGCCGGGCGTGGCAGAATGGGGCGATAGACAGGCGGCGGGGGCTTCTGTGGTTTGGGTTTGGGTGCCGGAGGCCCGTCAACATCCAGATTGCCCGGCAGAAGGGAAGCCGTGCTATTCCGCGACGGCAGAGGCTCCGGCGCTGGCGTGGCGTCTAGGGCGACGAAGGTTGCGTCTTCTATGCGGTCGAGGCGCTTTCTGGCGCGCTCCAGGCGGTCAGCAAGGCCATCAAACACCTTGACGTTGATAGTTTCCTGAAAAGCGTTCACGCGAACATGCTTGCCAATCAGTTCAAGGCGGCGAATTCTGTCCGACATGCGGATTTTCTTGACGCGGCCAACCTCTTTCCGGTCCTCGCCCTGCCCTTCGAACAAGACTTCGATATCAACGCCAGTCACAAGGCCCTGACGCCAGATCAGCGGCCATTCTTCGACCGACAATAGGTTATTGTCATCATCATAGAGGTCAGCAAGATCGGCGTCGGCTTCTCTCGCGAGACGCTGCAAAACCCAATCAGCATCAACCTGTGTGCGCTCAGAGCGGGATTGCATGGCCGAAGCGATGGCATCCCGTATCGCAGGCTTTGCGAGAAGCTGGGCGGCCTGGTCGTTTGCATTCCGGCGCGAGTAGCCAGCGCGAATTGCCGCCTGGGATCCGTTCAGGTCAATCAGGTATTCATCGACAAAACGTCGTTGCTTTTTGGTCAAGTCGCTCATGAAGGCGACTATTCGTCACGAATGGTTGTCGTCTAAAGTGGAAAGCTGAGTTTTGCTGAGTGCAGCATTTTTTAACCGGGGTTTCTGGAAAGCGCATAGGATGCATAGGGTCGACGGTTACCTTCTGCCCCCTTCTCGAAACTGTCAGATTTATACCGTCTTATATAAACGGCTGACATTTCCCAGCTTAAGTAGAGACAATCCTATGCATCCTATGCATCCTATGCAGATCAAGAGATGAATTTACGGGATGGACGATGGATATCTATTTTGATGAGAGCATTCATGATCGAGGTAAATTTATAGTCTTGGCTGCTGTCGTGGCATCGACTGAGGAAATATTGGCGGCAACGAATGCATTACGCGAATGCGGCTTCGAGCCGGGAAGAGATGAATTCAAGAGTAGTATGACGATGAATGGAAATCCGCAGGCCCAAGCCATCAGGGAGCGATTTCAGGAAATCATAGGCGGTTGTAAGTTGGCGATAGGGGTCTGCGCGATTCACGAGCGAGATCAACTCATGTCTCTTGCTGGGCAACTGGGCCAATCGCTAGTTGGCGAAGGCGAAGGCCAGCGAGTGCTTTACCTTGATCAGGGCATGAGACGCCAGCCCATTGCACTACCTCCAGACTATGACATGAAAATCGACTGTGATTCGAGAACGGTTGTTGGCATTCAGCTTGCCGACTGTTGCGCGCACGTTGTTGGGACGATTCTGTTGGGCGAATTGGGACTCGTAACTAAAATGCTCCCAGCGGACCCTGCGAATACCGGCTACGACTTCGATCTGGAACTAGCATGGACGTTGTGGGCATCAATCCGCTTCGCTCTGGCCAGCAATGAGCCGCAAGGAGTAGTGGAGGAAGATGGATATTATGAACCAGCGATGAAGCCGTACGGGCTTTTGATTTCAGACGGCTGCGATGATGGCGTGGCTCGCGCTGTCCAACATCGCTTTGGCACGGCATGGGTCGGGTGTATTCACTGACCAGTTTCAACGTTCCACAACACGGCGTTCAGTCTATTTTTACCGGGAGACACAATCATCTGTCCATTCACAATCCGCCCCTGATTTTTGCGAAGAAACCCGCTGAACCCGGTCGTTTTGAGCCGCCCGCGTTCGATAAATTCGGATAGGGCATCGATAAGGGCTTCATGTCTACGGTTGCCGATCGGATCATGAATTCCCTCATCAACCATCTTGGCGATATCGGAAGCCGTCCAAGGCTTATCAGTCGGCAGAGCCGAAAGAATGGCTGATGTTCTTTCCTTCTCTGGATCGTTGTCCCGCACCTTGATGGAGTTTCCGAGCGGGTCAGGCATTCCCAACCACACAAGAGCGGAGCGAACCATATTCGACCATTGTTCAAACGAACCCAAGGCCGGCACGACTTTTTCGCCCTTGTTGACCATAAACGCTCGCAGGATGGTCAGGCATGCAGTTACGATCTCGACACGCTGTAGCTGCGCAACTTCAACAACGTCCTGTTCAAATACCCTCTCTTCCGGCCGCTCAACGCCAGCATCCAGATTGACAAGCACCACGCGGCGCGTCAAATCGCCAGCAAAGCGCAAACCGTTCCCAGTCGCACAGAATGTGACGGCAGTGGGCAAGGTGACTGTTCGGCTTGCGCCCAGCACACGAGAGCTAACTTCTTCCTGGCTGAGAACCTGACACAAAAAATCTGAGCGCAACGCAGCAGACGCATTATCGAGGGTGATAAAGCAACCGCCCTGCATCAATCGCGCTGAAATCGTTTTCCTAAGCTCTTCCTCTTCTGTCGGATAGGAATCGACTGCTGCAACGCGGCCCGTCGCCAAAACCGCAGCAACATCGACCAGCTTCGACTTTCCCGTTCCTGGCGCTGTGGCATTGATTCCAAAAAGTGGAGCCGTTTTCATTGATGGTCGAATAATCGCCGTCAGCATCAAGGCGATTGCCGCCGAGCAATCTACGTCGCTGACGAAAGGAAACGTCGAAAGAAGTTTCCGAACCTTCGCAACTGCATTGTGCGCATCTTTCTTTGTCGGATGCTCAGGCATCGCCGGCCAACGCTCATCAGATTCGAAAAGTATACCGCTCTGGCGATCAAAGCCTTGCTTGCACAAAATACTGCCATCGCGGCGCATGGTCGGCGTCGATACAATCGCTTTGATCTGAGGAAAAGGCCATTCACCTTGCCGAGCAAGAGCGGCTTCCGCCACCAGAGATGGGCAGGAAACAGGTTTCCAGCCTTGGGAAACGCGAGCGTCCGGCTTCATCCAACGGATGATTTTACTGAATATTTCAATCATCGAAACTCTGTCGGCCGGTACGAGAATAGGGGCGTCGGCCCCTTCGATCCGCACAAGCCGAAACAACGACGTTCCGCGAGCATACAGCGGGGCTTCTCTTTCACATGCCATCTGGCACGCGCGGCTAACCACTTCCGAGATATCAGACTCGTAGAAAGCAATCATCGGCCTGTCGTCGTCTGGCGTACGCGTATGATCGACTACATTGGTCGGATCGTCGTGAACAAGCACAGGTGTATCCGAATTCGCGGACGGCCTCTTCCGCTCCTCCTGTCCAAGCCCTGGGGATTTCTCGGCGGCAGGCTCGACGGGCAAGAACGGCCGCATTGTGAGGCGCATGAATTCGTCAAGCTGGGCTTTCGTCCAACCGGCGTCTGCCGCATCGGCGCTGTCCCAACCGCGAAGGGGAAGGTCGCCTACCTTCCAGTCATCGAACGTGTACTGCTCAATACCCGAAGCCGCGCCGAGTTGCGTAAGGCCGACAAAACGAACGTGCGCGCCGAGTTCCGTCAGTTTCACGGCAATTTCAAGCGCGGTAGCCATCCCCGGCGCATCAAAGTCCGGCCAAATGATTACATCGCGGCCAGCAAGCGGCGACCAGTCAGTATGCTTGACGCCTTGCGTTCCTCCTGCCCACGAGACGACAGCGCGGCCAGTTGCCCGGCGCAGTTTGTCGCGGCATTTCTCGCCCTCGACTATCAGCACTTGCCGGTCACCAAGCTCATGCAAGCCGTAGAGCGGCCGGGGTTTTGGGAAGGGGAAGCGGCACCATGTTTCCGTTCCGTCTGGCAGGCACGTAAACATGACCATAGGCGTCTCTTTTCCGCCGTCAGGTAGATCATGGCGCAGCACATAGCCGAACAGGGAGCCGTCAATATGACGATAAGGGAACACCATTGAAGGCGCAAAAGAGCCCCATTCAGAGCGTTCGCCTTTGCGTTTTGGATTGTACAGGCGCACCCGTGAACCAGGTTGCAATATGTCGGCGGGAGGCGTTATTGCCGTGATGCCATCATACGCATTGCGCGCTTGAATTTTGCGCGGCTGGACGTTCGGGCGGGTATTGTCGCGGCCATCCAATATGCGGATAGCCTCAGGCAGATTGACGCCTTTCACCTTTTGAACAAAGTCAAGAACGTCGCCTTTTTCTCCGCAGCCGAAACACTGAAAACGCTCAACTCCATCTTGCCCAACGAATATCGTGAACGATGCTGTGTCTTCGGCATGGAACGGGCAGCACGTTTCAAACTCGTGGCCGTTGCGCTCCAGCTTGTAACCGTAGTGTTCTACCGTCGATGACAGGGACACGTCACGGCGCAAGCGGTCTATGTCGTGCGTGGCTCCGGGTCTTGACGTACGCGCGTCTTCCGCTATCTTATTCATGAAATTTTCCGCATGAGACATAGAAGCTGTTTGCAGTCAGCTTTTTGGCAATAATAGGCTTCCCGATTTGGCGATCAGGAAGCCTTTTGCATTCTGGTGTCAGAGGGGCTCCGGCTCATGACTCTTAATCGAAAGTGCGCGTTCGCTTTCAATGCGCGCGAGTACGGCTCGGTTTTCCAGATCGTTCCATTCGTCAAGAGTTCCGCCGCTTTCAAAATGAGTGCGACGTGCATGAATGTATCGTTCCATTGATGCGTCGTATTCAGCAATCGTGAAACCGATCTCAAAAGGATACGAATTATCCAGTATAGGGCCTTGGCTCGTAACAGGTTCAATATCGCCTTCGCATGGCATCCGGTTTTGAAGATGGCCGGGCATAATTTCACAACCAGTTTTGGCACAGAAAACGATATCGTTGTATTGAGATGAGTCAGCAGGCGCGATGGCGGCCGGTTGGGCAGAAAGTGGGCTGTTCTCGAAATATCGCAGTTCGAGATACCGTACATAACCTGCAATCTTTCGCGCCCGAGTGACCGCCAGCGTAACGGGGGACTGATCGGGATCAAGCAGGACATCGTTCCAAGGATTGCTAACGGCTGCCCCGCTCATAAGATCAACTTTTTTGACTCGATGCGTCCGAAGCTTCAAATCTTCGATTACAAGTTTCGCTGAATAGAGAAAAATGAGTGCCGCACGTTCATGCGCTTCGAGAGGCGCGTCGTTGTACAGGCGGTCCATTCGCTCCGCGACCAACTCGCAGTCGGGATGATCGAGTTTTCGCCGCTGATCACGGCCGGCAATGGTGCTAGGCCACAGAGTGTTGACTTCGCCCCTCATCACGCCACCTTCGCTGATGTCGCTATGTGGACATGACGCTTTGCCGAAAGGTCATTTATCCAAGCTTCGATTTCGTCGGATTTCCAAAAGTTGCGGCCCGCAACTTTCAAAGGTGACGGGAATTTCCCTTCCCGCATCCATCGCCATAAAGTCATGTTTGAAACCGGAGCGACCTTTTTTATAGCGGCACTGTCAAGCAGAGTGCAGGGCGTCGTTGTATTGGGCATATTCTTTCCTCACGATGTTGATGTCGCAAAAATAAGTCGCGAATGGTTGTCGTCTAAAATATCAAATAATATCATTATGTTGTCGGTCGTTACGACTTGTTATCCAACGTTAAAGTTGCTTGATTCGAACCAAGCAGGAGAACCTTTTCAGTCCAAGATAGAAGCCATTTCCGCTTCTCATCGGCGTAATCATGACGATTATAGATCGCGGCCACGCCCGAGATTGTTCCGCTCTTATGGTTTAGGATAGCCTCGACTACGTGGATCGGCGCGCCGAGCTTCGCCATTCCTGAAGCGGCTGTACGCCGCAGATCGTGGAGAACCCAAGGCGGGATGCTAGCGCTCTCTGGATCGCCGCCCCGCGCAACAATATCTTCTCGTGCAATCTCTAACATCCGTGCATCAAGCCTCCCCTTTGCTCTGGAATAGCCCGATATGCTGGTTTCCCCCGTAGTGGAGAATATGAACTTGCACTCGGCAATGACCGGCATGCCTGAGAGGATTTCAACGACGGCCGGTACGAGAGGAATTGCGTTTTCCTTCCCGTTTTTTGTGCGCTCGCGTGGTATGATCCAGAGGGGCTTTTCATCCTTGAAATAAAATTCATCTGTCGGCGCAGCCGCCACTTCTTCGCGCCGTTGCGCTGTGAGCAGGAGAACCCGCCAAAGAAACCCGAAAGGATAACCGAATTCCCCTGAAGCGCTCCAGAGCCACCGGATTTCATCGTCTGTAAGCACGCGATCGCGCGATACGTTCGGTGCCGGCGCTCGGATCGTTTCGGCCGGAGAGGAGAGTAAAATATCTTCCGCGACACACCACGCTCCGAACTTCTTCAGGATTGCTAGAACGCGGTTTGCTGAGGCCGGGCCGCCTTCCCTATGAGCTTTGTCTATGATCCCTACGAAATCGGCTTTGCTCACACGCCGCACCTTCTTGCCACCGATCTCCGGGCGCACGTACATATCGATAAAGCGCTTGGTTGCCTTCTGTGTGGATGGCCGGTTTTTCTTTTCGACGTGCCGCAAGATGAAATCATTCAACGCGCCGTTCGCCGTGTCATCGCGCGACTCCGCGTCCTGCCTAGGTGAAGTCCTTACAGCCTGTGCCGGGTCTTCACCCTCCCGCAGCAGCGCGATAGTGGAGTTTGCCCGAACCCTGGCCTCCGAAAGCGTGTGCGCTTCGCCAATCTGCGGCGCTGTACCGACCGGTAATGGTACCGCTCGCTCCGTAATTACCGGTCCTAGGGTGAGTTTTTTGGGTTTTCCGGCGAAGCGATAGCGTACAGCCCATGACTTCGCGCCAGTCGGGTTCAAGATCAAATATAAGCCTGGGCAAGCCGCGTCGGGGATTTCCCGTCTTAATACGGCTGGCTTGGCGTTGGCGATGAATTTAACGGTTAAGGTCTTTGACATGAGGAAGCCTTTATTCCGCTCACTCCGCGACAAGGGTAACGAGCGGGGTAACACTTCCGTATGTTAAGCACTGTTTTGGAATGTTATGTCAAGTTATGGAGGCAGAATTCCTGAATTTCAGAAATTCAGAAATTTAGCATTTTCAATGTGTTATTTGATTTCTGTGTTAAGCGCTGATATGTCTCGTTAGAAGTGCTCCCATACTTCGTAATGACGGGGTCACGTGTTCGAGTCACGTAAGCGGCACCATTTCTTCCCAAAAAAATTCATTTCCGACACTTAGTTGCCTTTGGCGCGGCGTTGTCCACTGGCGGAAATCGTCATTTGGCGTTGCTGCCTGCAATCACAAAACCTTTGAAACCAAACAGGCCTCCGCACGTTGAGCAGCAAGTCGTAATCAAATGGAAAGCCTGCCATCGTGGATGTCCTTCGTATTCTCATCGCCATCATTCTTCCGCCGGTTGGCGTGTTTCTCCAGGTCGGACTTGGCCTGCATTTCTGGTTGAATATCCTGCTCACGCTTTGCGGTTACATTCCCGGCATCATTCATGCGATCTGGGTGATCCTGCGCAAATGAGATTTGCGCGGCATATGAGGGGACAACCATCAGATGCGCACAAACGGATGCCCACAATATTTTAGTACGTGATTAAATTCTCAATGCCGACTGGAACCTCATCTTCTCCCTCACGTTATGGTGATGACACCAGCTAAGGAGAAAATCATGAACCAGATCATCTACATCGTGGGCCTCGTCGTCATCGTTCTGGCGATTCTGTCGTTTTTCGGCTTTCGTTGATCACCGTTGTCAATTCGATCGCTTGCGCTTATTCTAATCAGCGGTGACACACGGCTGCGTTCATGGGTTGCTTTGCTGTCGGGTGTATTTCGGGATCGCGTTGCTCTGGGAGGTGCACGATGAAGAACGAGAGATGGACAGAGCCTGTCGAGGTCAATCTCGAGGCGAAGGGCAAAAGCGTTATCGCCGGCCCGTTCGAGGCACTGATGTTATTGACGGAAGGCTGGCCCAAAATTCGCGGATTGAGTTTCGTGAGAGCCAGAAGCGCGTGCCGCGCTGCGCTTGATGGACGCAAATCGCCGGAGGAAGCGCGCAAGTGCTTCACCGATGCGGTGTCCGAGATGCAGAAAAATCCGCACTGACCATATTCAGACGACAAATGGCCCCTCGAAAGGGGCCATTTTCATGTTTGCCATATTTCGTTCGATCTACATCCAGTAGGGTGCGACGCCGTAGTAGTCATAAACCTTGCGGTCTCGCGCATGCAGCAGGTCATCGTCGTCCAGATTGGCGAAGTGGGGCGCATTTTCGATCTGCTCTTTGGTGAGATCGATGCGATAGCCATCAAGCTCTTCGTCATAATGGAGCTTTTCCCACGGCAGCGGATAATAGTCGTCGCCGATTCCGAAAAAGCCACCGAAGCTCAAAACCGCATAGGCGACACGGCCGCCGCGTTTTTCCAGAATGATCCGCTGGATCGAGCCGATATGCTTGCCATCGGCGCCATAGACGCGCGTGCCTTCAACCTTGTCGCTGGCGATCAGGCTCGGTGTATCCTTGACGTAAGGGTCCTGCCCGGCACGGGGTTCTTGATGCAACATAACGTCTTTCCTCCTTGGTTTTTCCTCGTGAGTATTACGCTTGGTAAACCTCTCCACCGGAAATTCGTTCCGAAGCTTTTCGCGCGCTGCGGACTGAAGACGCGGATCAGGAGGCGCGGAAAAAGCCCTATTGGCGGATTTTTTGCCAGACAGAAGGAGAAACGCCGACCATTTTGCGGAAGACGCGGGAAAAATGCGCCTGATCCGAAAACCCGGCTGCGATGGCGATGTCGGTCAGGGCCATGTCGGTTCGCATCATCAGGTCCTTGACGCGATCGATACGCGCCTGCATCTGCCATTGATGCGGCGGCACGCCTGTCGACGCCTTGAAGGCGTGGCTGAAATGGGATTGAGACAGGTTGGTGAGTTCTGCCAGTTCCTCCAGCCTTATCGACCGCAGGCAATGTTCGCGAATGTAATCGGTCGCCGCCCTCAATTGCCAGGAGGCCAACTTGCTGCGTTTTTTGACTGGCTCCCGCTTCACCTTGAGGAAATCCGTCAACAGCGCCAGCACCAGGCTTTCGCCGTATAGATCGTGCAAAGGGTCTGGATTATCACATTCGGCGGCGATCAGCCGCGCAAGCACTAGCAGGCGCTCATCCTCGAACATCAGGTGCGGATCGAGCAACCCATGCGGATCGAACCCCTGCACCAGCCGCGCCCCCAGTAATCCCGCATCGAAATGCAGATCGAGATGGCGCACGAAGGAAACATTGCTGAGTTCCGCATGTACATCCAGGTCGGCCGGTACGAAGGAAATCCGGTTCGCTTCGGATGACGCGTAATTGTCGCGGCGGCTACGGTTCATCATGAACCGGCCATCATCCGTCCCATCCATATCGAGCAGGAAAACGAAACGCGGGTCCTTGCCGACATAGCGGCCACCCGCCTTCGGTGCGCAACGCACGTCCCAGAGATCGGCGACGATGCCGTTCCACACCCGCGAGCGTGGGCCGCCGATGACGGCAAAGCCCTCGATCTCATTTTCCATCCGAACGCGGAAAGCCATGGCCTCTCGATCCCGCAAGGCGCAAAGGCGCCCCTATAAACATGATAAGATTATTCATGTTTATAGGGGCAAACTATTTTTCCCGCAACTGCCAGCCACCCGTTACCACTTCTTGGAAAGCTTGAAGGTGATGGTGCGGCTGTCACCCCAGCCGCAAACGGAGACACCGGCGCAACTCTTGACATATTCCTTGTCGAAGACATTTGCGACGTTGACGGATGCCGTCCAGTCGTTCTTCTCGTAGCGGATCGCGGCATCGAAGACCGCAGCATCCGGAACACGCAGCGTGTTTGCCGCATCTGCCCAGGACTTGCCCTGATAACGCACGCCGCCGCCAATGCTGAGGCCTTCAAACGTATCATCGGTGAAGGCGTAATCTACCCAAAGTGACGCGGTGTGAGCGGGCACGATCCACGGCGATTTGCCGATCAGGTTGGGATTGGCGTCCTTGGTGATATCGAGATCGGTATAGGAATAGGAGGCGATGGTTTTCCAGTTTTCGGTGAGATTGGCCTTCGCCTCCAGCTCGAAGCCGGTGGATTCCACCTGTCCGAACTGGCCGCTCGTGGTTACGCCGCCGGCGGTATAGGAAACGATGGCGTTGTCCTTGACCAGCTTGAAGACCGAGGCGGTGATGCTGCCATCGAAGAAGGTGGGCTCGTATTTGATACCGGCCTCGAACTGATGTCCTTCCTCCGGTACGGCGGAGCTGCCATCCGCAAGTGTATCGATGAGCGGATTGAAGAAGGTGGCCGCCGAGACATAGGGCGTCAGGCCGTTGTCGAATTCATAGGCAAGACCGGCGCGACCGCTCAGCGCATCGTCATTGGAGCGGCGAGACACACCCGCTGGCAGCCTGTTGTTCAGTTCGGTATCGACGTAATCGTAACGCCCGTTCAGCGTGACCAGCCAGCCATCGCCGAAACGTAGCTGGTCCTGCGCATAGATGCCGATCTGCTGCTGCGTCACGACGTTATTGGCGTAGACGAAATTCGTTCCCTGCGTCGAGCCATAGACCGGGTTGAGCGCACCGATCGCATTCGATCCGCAGCACGCCTGCACCTGATCCAGCTTGTAGTATTTATAGTCGAGACCGAAGAGCAGCGAATGGCTGACCGCGCCGGTATCGAACTGGCCTTCGACGCGGTTGTCGACGCCGAAACTGTCGACCTTCGACAGGCCGTCATAACCAAAGCGGGTCAGCATATAGTCATTGGTGGTGGCATCGAGGATTGGCTGGCCATTGGCGTCGGTATTGGCCCAGCCGCCCGCATAGGGCCCGGTTTCGTGCTTGTAAAGGTGGCCGTAGCGGGCGTTCTGGCTGATCTTCCAGCCATTGTCGAATTCGTGGCTGACTTCGTAACCCACCATGGACTGGTAGACGCGACCATTGTCGATATCCGGTTCGCCATAAAAGGCCTTCCGGTCGAGCTTGCCGAAGGGTGCGTCAACCACAGTGCCTACATAGGGCAGGAAGCCATTGCCGACATGGACCTGATCCAGCGCCGAGAAATAGCCGTAGAGCGTGGCACTGGTCTGAGCATCCGGCTCGAAGGTGATCTGCGGCATGATGAAACCGCGCAGATCCTCGGAGTAGTCGGTGTAATTGTCGCCGCCCGAGACCTTGCCGGTGACGCGGTATTTCCATACGCCCTCACCGTCGACCTTGTCGCCGAGATCGAAACCGAAGAAGGCGTTGCCGAAATTGTTGATGCCGATTTCCGTTTCGCGAACCGGCTCATCCTGCGGGCGCTTGCGAACCATCTGCACGATGCCGCCGGGATTGGCGCCGCCGTAGAGCACCGAAGCCGGTCCCTTCAGCACCTCCACCCGCTCCAAACCATAGGCATCCATCTGGAAACCGCCGAAACCGTAGCTGAACAGGTTCAGCCCATCCAGAAACACGCCGGTCTGGGTTGCCTGGAAACCGCGAATGTAAAACCAGTCCGTATCCGGATCGGTGCCGAAAGGCTCCGCCGTCACGCCGGGCGTGTAGCGCAAAACCTCGTCAATTTTGGTCACGACGCCGCGGTCATCCATTTCCCTGCGGCCGACGACCGATACGGACTGCGGAATGTCCTTCGCTTCCGTCTCAGTTTTCGAACCCGTCGCGCTTTTCTTCGCGACATAGCCGCGGACCGGACCCGTGGCGTTTTCCGCGCCCTGCCCCTCGACGGTGATCTCACGCAGAACGGTCGTCTGCTGTGCGTGACCTACCAATGGCGCCATCAAAACAATGGCAGCCGTTCCCAAAGCCAGGCGGCCCAAAAACATCTCATGCAAATTTTTCAAGATATGCCCCGAAACAGATCACGGCCGACGTTTATATACGGCAGGCCGCAGCACCTCAATTAAGCTGAGTATTTACATCAGGATTAAGGCCGGATGCTTGTCGTTTTCTGGGGAGATTTGAAGCTTATTGGCTTCTCGCACAGTTTTGCGCCCGTCATTTATGGTGCAAGCGTCAGGTCTTGCGCCGCCCTATCCTTGCAAGCTGCATGACTGGCAGGATGCCGATGACGACGATCGCCAGTGCCGCAATCGACGCTTCCTCGTAGGTGCCACGCGCTGCCTCACCGTAAAGATGGGTTGCGAAAGTCTCAAAATTCAGCGGCCGCAACAGGAGGGTGGCGGGAAGTTCCTTGACGCAATCGACGAAGATCAGCAAGGCGGCGGCGGCCAGCGATGCCTTTGAAAGCGGCAGATGGATCTGTCGGAATGTCTGTGTTGCGGATCGTCCCAGCGTTCGCGAGGCGTGATCGAAGGATTGCGGGATACGGCTCAGGCCGGCATCAACGCCGCCAGCCGCAATGGTGAGGAACCGCGCCGAATAGGCGTAAATCAGGGCGGCACCGCTGCCGATGAAAATGAGGCCGGTGGATATGCCGAACCAGTCGCGCATGGTCTGATCTACAAACCGGTCGAAGCCGCCAAGCGCAATCAGCACACCTATGGCGATGACCGTGCCTGGGGCCGCGTAACCTACCGTGGAAAGCCGGTAGGACCAGAGCGAGAGGCGTCCCGGAGCAAGGCGCATCGCGTAAGCGACCGCAAGGCCGAGGACGAGGGTGATCGCCGTCGCCAGTCCGGCAAAGAGGATGGTATTCAGAGCCTCATCGGCAAAACGGGACGACAGGCCGCTGAACCGGAAACGCTTCCATGCCTCGGTGACGAGATAGCTTGCCGGCGCCACGAAGCCGATCAGAACCGGCAGGCTGCCGAGCGCAAAGGCACAGAAAGCTTTAAGACCGGTGAGACGCACAGGCTCCAGTTCCCTGCTTTTCTGCGCCGACACGGTATAACGCTGCTTGCGCCGCGCCCATCGTTCAAATGCCACGAGGGCAACCACGATGAATAACATGGAAAGCGCGATCTGCGCCGCACCGGGCAGGTCGGATTTCGTGACCCATGTGGTATAGACCGAAACGGTGAGTGTGCGGACACCAAGAAATTCCGATGCGCCGATATCGTTCAGCGCTTCCATCAGGGCAAGGCTGATGCCGACCGCGACGGCCGGGCGTGCCAAGGGCACCGCAACCTTGAAGAAAGCCGCGCGTCTGGAAACGCCAAGCGTGCGTGCCGCTTCAAGCAGGTTGCCCGCCTGCGTGAGGAACATGGCGCGCACGGGAATATAGACATAGGGAAACAGCACGAAACCGAGCAGGATGATGCAGCCCGTCATGGACCTTATGTCCGGCAGGCGGAATTCACGCGGGCTGGAATAGCCGAGCAGCCAGCGGATCGCCCCCTGCACCGGCCCGATCGGATGCAGGATATCGAGATAGGCGTAAGCGACGATATAGGTGGGCATGGCCAGTGGCAGCAGCAGCGCCCATTCCAGTATTTTGCGGCCGGGAAAAGCATAGGCCGTAACCAGCCAGGCGGCAAATGTGCCGATAACACCGGCCAGCAACCCGACGCCGAGCATCAGAACGGCGGTATCCGGCAAAGCCGTCAAAATCACGCTGGAACCGAGATGGGACCACAGGCCATCAGACCCCTGCACCGCCTGTGAGACGAGTGCCAGAACCGGCAGCATGGCGCCACAGACCGCTGCCAGAGACAGGCTCAGCCACCAGAAGGAGGATGAAAACCTTGGTCTTGCGCGGGGCATCGATGGCTGAACGGCGTCTGGATTCATGAGCTTCTTGAAAATACAGGGAAAGGCGCTCGCGGATGCGAACGCCTTTCAACTTGTTGTCGCCAATTGGCCTTTACTGGTCGAAACCGACCTTGTCGACCAGCTCGCTCGCCTGTTTGCGATGAGAGACGATCTCCGTCAGCGACTTATTGTCAACCTTCAGGGTGCCGAAGGAGGCAACGATGTCGTTGAGTGCTGCGCCCTGCCTGACCGGATATTCGAAGTTGGCTTCGGCATAGATCTTCTGGGCTTCGTCCGAAACGAGGTATTCCAGAAGCTTGACGGCTTCGGCCTTGTTCGGAGCGTTCTTGGCAACAGCCGCGCCGCTGATGTTGACCTGCGTGCCACCATTCTTGAACGTCGGCAGAACGACCTTGATCGCGTCGCCCCACTTCACCTGCTCCTCGCCGCCCTTGCCCGAGCGCATCAGGCCGACATAATAGGAGTTGGCGATGCCGATATCGCAAATTCCGCCGAGGATATCCTTGGCAACGTCACGGTCGCCGCCGCCTGCCTTGCGGGCCAGGTTTTCCTTGACGCCGGCAAGCCACTTTTCGGTGTCCGCTGCGCCATAGTGAGCGATGTAGTCGGCAAAGAGAGCCGTATTATAGGGATGCTGGCCGGCGCGAATGCAGATCTTGCCCTTCCACTTCGCATCTGCCAGGTCTTCATAGTTGAAGGAGGCAAGGTCGAGATCCTTTGCCGCATAGAGAACGCGGGCACGCATGGAAAGTGCGAACCAGTGGCCCTTGGCGTCGCGAAGTTCCGCCGGAATGGCCTTGTTCAGGGTTTCGGATTCAACCGGCTGGGTAACACCCTTTTCCGCGAGATCGACGAGATTGCCGGCATCCACCGTCATCAGCACGTCGGCAGGTGAGCTTGCGCCCTCGCTCAGAACGCGCTCTGCAAGGCCATCCTTGAGGAATACGGTGTTGACCTTGACACCGCTGGAGGCCGTGAAGGATTCCAGCAGGGGCTGGATCAGGGCCGGCTCTCTCGTGGTGTAGATGTTCAGTTCAGCAGCGCTGACTGATCCCGCTGCAACAGCGACCGTGCTGGCAAGCAGGGCAAGTTTGGCAAATTTCGTCATGGTGTGTCTCCCTCTTCGATGGCGCAATATAGGGGGAGCAAACATCATACATGATGTATCAAATCAAGTTTTATTTGGCCGTTTTCAGACAGGTTTCGATCACCAACAGTTGAAAATAGAGCGAAAATAAACATGCAAATCCGCTCATTCAACTTCAGGTAAATATCAGGACACCCTTCGGATCGATGCCGAAGCGCACGGCCTTGGTCTTGGCGGGTGTGCGCTGCATCGTCCTGACGCGCAGGTCGGCTGGAAGGCCGGGAACGGCTATGCCGAGTTGTTCGATCTCGCCGAGGAACACACGACTTGATATTTCGCCGGCAATCCCGTCTTTCGCAGCGCTGTCCTCGATGATCGAAATCGCATTGGGGCGAACATAGGCGGTGGCGGCAAGACCTTCCGCCAGACCGGACGCATCGCCCAGAGGCCCGAGCGGCGTTTCCACGCGACCCTGCCTCACCCTGCCTTCGATCTTGTTGAAGGCGCAGAAAAAATCGGCGGCGTAGCGGCTTTTGGGATGATCGTGGATTTCGTAGCCCGTGCCGCTCTGGACGATACGCCCTCGCTGCATCAGCACCACACGATCGCCGGCGGAAAGCGCCTCTTCCGGATCATGGGTGACCATGATCGCCGTCGTGCCCAGTTGCCGCAGGACGCCCAGCGTTTCCTCGCGCACAGTGTCGCGCAATCCCCGGTCCAGATTGGAAAAGGGCTCATCCATCAACAGCAGGCCGGGTTGCGGGGCAAGGGCGCGGGCGAGGGCTACGCGCTGCTGCTCACCGCCCGAAAGCGTGTGCGGGTAGCGCTTGGCCAACTCCTGCAGATGAACGTGCTCGATCATCTCCGCAGCCCGGCGGCGGGCCTCGGCCTTTGGCAATGACCTGAGACCGAACATCACATTCTGTTCGACGGTGAGATGCGGGAAGAGCGCATAATCCTGAAAGACGAAACCGATATTGCGCTTTTCCGGTTCCACGAAACCAGCCGGACCAGCAACGACTGCGCCATTCACACAAACGCTGCCATGATCAGGCGTTTCCACACCCGCTATAATGCGCAGCAGGGTCGATTTTCCACAGCCGGACCGTCCCACCAGACAAATGATTTCGCCGCGTTCGACGGTCAGATCGATATCGGACAATACATCCGTATCGCCGAATCTTTTTCCGACCGATTTCAGTTCAAGCGCTGCGTTGCCTGCCATTTCCAATCCTGCCCTGCTTTGCGAATTATGTTGATCGCTCAAATCAGGATTAAAGTCAAAAGGCGGGGAAAATGGGTTTCCATTCACGAGGTTGCGAGATGTTCGGCAGGAATATTGACGTTTACGTTAGAGTTAAATAGGCTTTGCCGATACGATGGACGTCAGGTGATTAGACGTCTATCATTCGTCATCGGGGAGCGGAGGAGCAGTCGATCCGGTGACGCCACATGCGGTTCCCTCAATCCGGCCATTACGCCGGTTGATTGGGGGGTCTCATGATGATCAGGCAGCTTATAGCGCCTTTCATGCGTTCCATCGAACGCACGGCGCGACAGAGACTCTGGGAGGAGAAGCATGAGTGAATTGTCCCTGGGACATCCGGAAAATGTCAGCGCAGAGAAGCGCTGGCTGGCATCCTACCCGCCGGGCGTACCTTCCGAAATCCCCGCATCCGCCAATACCTCCCTTGTCGAACTTCTCGAAAAGAGCTGCGCGAAATTTGCCGACAGGAAGGCCTTTTCCAGCATGGGAAAGTCCCTGACCTACCGGGAGCTGGATATTGAAACCCGCGCGGTGGCCGCATGGCTGCAATCCAGAGGGCTGGAAAAAGGCGACCGGGTTGCCGTGATGATGCCGAATATCCTGCAGAACCCCGTCGCCGTATACGGAATTTTGCGGGCAGGCATGATCGTGGTCAACGTCAATCCGCTCTATACGCCGCGCGAGCTGGAACACCAGCTGAAGGATTCCGGCTCAAAAGCGCTTTTCGTACTCGAGAATTTCGCCCATGTGGCGCAGCAGGCGGTGCCGAAAACCACCGTCAGACATGTGGTCGTTGCGGCCATGGGTGATCTCCTCGGCCTCAAGGGACATATCGTCAATCTTGTGGTTCGCAAGGTGAAGAAACTGGTGCCGGCCTACGCTATTCCCGGCTCCATCAGCTTCAAGGCCGTGTTGAAGGAAGGTCAGGGATTTTCCCTGAAGGCGGTCCGCCTCCTGCCGCAGGATATCGCATTCCTGCAATATACCGGCGGAACGACGGGCATTTCCAAAGGTGCGATCCTCACCCACGCCAATCTTCTGGCCAACAAGGCCCAGATCAGCCTGTGGCTGGATGCTGCTTTCACCCAACGCAAGGACCGTCCAGAAGTCCTCAACTTCGTCTGCGCGCTGCCCCTATGCCACATCTTTGCGCTGACGGTGAATTCGCTGATGGGCATTGCGCTTGGCGGCCATAACCTGCTGATAGCCAATCCGCGCGATATTCCCGGCTTCGTGAAAGAGTTGTCGCATTATCGACCGCATATTTTTCCGGGTATCAATACGCTGTTCAACGCGCTGATGAACAATGAGGATTTCCGCAAGCTCGATCTGTCCTCGCTCATTCTCGTTCTCGGCGGCGGCATGGCGGTGCAGAGGCCGGTGGCCGAGCGTTGGCTTTCCATGGTCGGCTGCCCGATCGCCGAAGGTTACGGGCTATCGGAAACATCGCCCGTTGCCACCGTCAACAGACTCGATGCCACGGAATTCAGCGGCACCATCGGCCTGCCTATTTCCTCGACGGAGATCGACATTCGCGACGAGGAAGGCAACAGCCTGCCGACCGGCGAGGTCGGCGAGATCTGCATTCGCGGGCCGCAGGTCATGGCCGGCTATTGGCAGAGGGCGGATGAAACCGCGAAAGCAATGACCGAAGACGGCTTCTTCCGTTCAGGCGACATGGGTTTCATGGACGAGCGCGGCTACACCAAGATCGTCGACCGCAAGAAGGACATGATCCTCGTTTCCGGTTTCAACGTCTATCCGAACGAGATCGAGGAAGTGGCCGCCAGCCATCCCGGCGTGCTGGAATGCGCGGCAATTGGGGTTCCCGACGAACATTCCGGCGAGACCGTCAAGCTTTTCGTCGTCAAGAAGGATCAGTCGCTGACGGAAGCGGAACTCAAGGCCTTCTGCGCCAAGAGCCTGACCAACTACAAACGGCCGAAAATCATCGAGTTCCGAACGGAGCTGCCGAAATCGAACGTCGGCAAGATCTTGCGGCGTGAGTTACGCAATCTGAACTGAAGGACGAGAGCCGGGTGACCGGCTCTTTTCTTTTCTCCCAGTCCATTTCTTTTACCGAAGTCGCCTTGATTTGGTCGCCTGAAAAAGAATAGTTTCCTCATCCTTCCAGGAAGCCGAGGAGCACGAGATGCAGGCCACCATCGAAAAACTGAAAGCAACGGCAAGCAGCACAGCCGCAACCGATCTGCGCGCCGCTTTTGCGGCCGACGACAAACGATTCAGCCGTTTCAGCGCCAAATTCGATGACCTGCTGATGGACTATTCCAAATGCGCAGTTAATGACGAAATCGTAACGCTTCTCGAACAGCTGGCGCGTGACGGTGGCGTCGAGGCAAAGCGCGAGGAAATGTTCTCCGGCAAGGCGATCAATTTCACCGAAGATCGTGCCGTGTTGCACACCGCACTGCGCAATCGCTCCGACACGCCTGTTCTCGTTGACGGCAAGGATGTGATGCCGGATGTGAACGCCGTTCTTACCGCAATGGGCAAGTTTGCCGACGCCATTCGCTCCGGTTCCCTGAAAGGTGCGACTGGCAAGAAGATCACCGACATCATCAATATCGGTATCGGCGGCTCCGATCTCGGCCCCGTCATGGCGACGCTGGCGCTTGCGCCTTTCCATGATGGTCCGCGTGCGCATTTCGTCTCCAATATCGATGGCGCGCATATTGCCGACACGCTGAAGCTCGTTGATCCCGAGACCTCGCTCTTCATCGTCGCCTCCAAAACCTTCACCACAATCGAAACGATGACGAATGCCGCGACCGCGCGCCGTTTCATTGCCGAAAAGCTGGGTGAAGAGGCGGTGAAGCACCATTTCGCCGCCGTTTCGACAGCATTGGAAAAGGTTGCCGCCTTCGGCATCGAGAGCGATCGCATCTTCGGTTTCTGGGACTGGGTTGGCGGACGTTATTCGATCTGGTCGGCTATCGGCCTGCCGCTGATGATCGCCATCGGGCCGGAGAATTTCGGCAAGTTTCTGGATGGCGCGCATGCCATGGACAAGCATTTCCGCGAAGCGCCGATCCGTGAAAACCTGCCGATGCTGCTCGGTCTCATCGGATTTTATCATCGCAACGTGCTGAACTATTCCACGCGGGCGATCCTGCCCTATGACCAGCGCCTGTCGCGTTTCCCTGCCTATCTGCAGCAACTCGACATGGAATCGAACGGCAAGGGCGTAACGATCGACGGGACACCTGTCGAAGGCCAGTCCGGCCCGGTCGTCTGGGGCGAACCCGGCACCAATGGCCAGCACGCCTTCTACCAGCTCATCCACCAGGGCACGAGCGTCATTCCGGCGGAATTCATGATCGCCGCCAACGGTTTCGAACCGGAACTGCGCCATCAGCACCAGCTTCTCATCGCCAATTGCCTGGCGCAGTCGGAAGCCCTGATGAAGGGCCGCACGCTGGCCGAAGCGAAAGCCCAGCTCACCTCCAAGGGCATGGAAGACAGTCAAGCCGATTTCATCGCGCCGCACCGCGTTTTCACCGGCAACCGCCCGTCCATCACCTTCGTCTACGACAAGCTGACGCCATTTGCGCTTGGCCGCCTGATCGCGCTCTACGAACACCGCGTCTTCGTGGAAGGCGTGCTGTTCCGCATCAACTCCTTCGACCAGTGGGGCGTGGAGCTGGGCAAGGAACTGGCAACCGGCCTGCTTCCCGTCGTTGAAGGCAAGGAAAGTGCAGCCGGCCATGACAGCTCGACACAGGGTCTGGTGAAGGCGCTGTCGGGACTGGCGGGGTAAAATCCTTGCTCCCTTGATAATTACGAAAGCCGGAAGGAAACTTCCGGCTTTTTCAATTCAGCATCGATGGAACACCGATTGGAGGCACATATGGCACTGCGGCAGGGCAAGGATTTTCTGGCGTTTCATGATCTGCCTGAAGATGCGGTGCTGTCGATCCTAGACCGTGCAGACAGTCTGGCGCAGGACTGGTCAAAGGGCACGATGCCACAGCTGCTTAAGGGAAAACGCGTCGGGCTGATCGTCGACGACACCGGTTGGCGCAACACCGCTGCCTTCGATCTCGGCATTTAGGCCATGGGCGGTATTTGTGTCACCGTCCCGATCAGCTTTAATGGCCGTGAAGAAATCGCCGATCTGGCGGGCTATCTCGACAACTGGTTCGATCTTGTGATTATCCGCACGAAAGAACTCGCGACCCTCCGGGCGCTTGCAGCCGAAATGCGTGCACCCGTCATCAACGCGCGGACCAAGTCTAATCATCCATGTGAGACGCTTGGCGATCTTGCCTACATCAAAAGCGTGAGAGGCTGGGTCGACGGTCTCAAAATCGTCGGCGTCGCACCGGATGCCAATATCTTACGCTCGTGGGTCGAGGCCTCGATTTCCCTGCCAATTCAGGTCACACAAGTTTACCCCGAACAATGGCACGTCACGGATGCTGCGCTCATCAACCCGAACTTCCGGGCCAGTTCTGATATGGCGGAGTTGCTGGACGCGGATGTGGTCATTACCGATTCCTGGCCCGCCGGTTCGGATCATATCCTGATCGACTACCGCATATCCGCTTCCCTTCTCGACAGGATGCAGGCCGAGGTGATTTTTTTACCCTGCCCGCCGGTTGCCCGTGGTCAGGAAGTGACGGCAGATGCAATGACGCATCCGGCCTGTCAAAGCCGGCCCGCAAAGGCATTTCTTCTGCACGCGCAGAATGCCCTGATGGAATTTCTCCTCGCCTGAGACGGCGCCGGTCGCCTCAAATATACAGCGCCGCCATCTTGCGCCATGCGCCTGCCCGATGAGCACGTCCCTCCCAGACATGCAACTGATGCCCTATCTGCTTTTTGTTAAGAACCCGGCTCAGATGATAGTTGTTGTCCAAAAACGGATCGGCATCGCCGATGGTGAAAACCATGTCGATGCGGCGGAGGTTTTCAAGCCGCCAGTCGCAGGCGAGGTCCGGCAGAAAGTGGCTCGGCATGTGGAAATAGACATCGTCATCGTAGTAACCGTCGAACAGATCGCGGAAGGATTCCACCTTCATCGTCAGATCGTAGCGGCCGGAAAAGGCGACGAGCTTGCGGAAAAGATGTGGGTGACGAAAGACGAGGCTGGCGGCCTGAAACGCGCCGAGACTGCAGCCCTGCACGATGGTATCACCATGCGGGTTTTTCTGCGCCATCAGCGGCAGCACTTCGTTCAGAATATAATCTTCGAAGGCGGCATGGCGGCGAATGCGCTCGGCCGGGTGATTATAGGCCGCATAAAAAGTCTCTTTGGCCAGCCCCTCGATACAATAGAGCTGAAGATGACCGGCCTCCACTTTATCGGCCAGACTGTCGACAAGGCCAAGTTCCTCATATTCGAAGAAGCGCCCGTCGCGTGTGGGAAACATCAGCACCTTGGCGCCAGAATGACCGAATATCAACAGCTCCATATCGCGATGAAGCCTTTGACTATACCAGCGGAGATATTCGCGTTTCATGGCACCTTGAAAAACTGTCTGACCTTGTCCTTGTGGACCGCATCTTGGGATGCACTGTCAGCGTATTCGAAATGTCCCGCGTCTAGGATGAAGATTTCATTAAATTTTGAGGACGGCAGGGCATTGGCAACCGCAAACTGGCACGGCGGCGCCACCGCCGGATCGAACAGGGCGGGCGCGACCAGCATCGGCACTTTTATGCGGGAAGCCGCAGAAGCGGCATCGAACAGACGCAGCATTTCCAGCACATTGGCATGGGTCTTCTGATAGGTCTGGACCGCATCTGCGCTGCCGACGGTCGGCAGCGTCAGCCAGAACGGCCGGTGTCCGAATGTCGGTACGACCAGATGGCCCCGGTCAAGGCGCGCATCATATGGTATCGCCAAAGCCCCGATGCCGCCGCCGAAGCTGATACCGCTATAACCCACCTGCCCTTCCAGCCATGGATAGAGCGTGATGAGCGTGGAGACGGCGATCCATAGATCATCGACACAGCCACCGATGATGTAGTCGTCTTTCCTGTCGATGTTGTAGAGGACATGAAGGGCCGGGTCGGACGAAATCGGCGGACAGGCGCTCAGCGAAAGCCCGCGAAAACAGGGAAACAGCACGGCCGTTTCTTCCACCGGCACATCGAAATCGGGCTCTCCCCGCCCGCCATAACCATGGCCGACAACAAGGCCGCGCCGCACCTGTCCTTCGCGCGGCAGAAGCATCCATCCACCGATGCGGAAGCCGCCGGTGGATGTGTAGGAGACGTCGAGAACATGCCAGCGGGGATGGCTGAGTTTGCTCTTGCGCAGTACCGGTCGCGGATCCGTGGCCAGCGCGCGGCGATAGCGCTTCTTCCAGAAATCATCAAAGCCCGGCGGCGCCTCAGGCGGGATAATGGCCAGCAACTGCTCGCGCTGCATGCCATAGGTCGGGTCGAAATCGAAAGGATGGGTTGTTAGAACGCTCATGCGATGCTTGTTTCGTGAAAAACCGGCCGACACAAGCTTCTTGATATCCAAATATCGGTTTTTTACGGCCCTGGCCCAGGCAGGAGTGGTGAACCGCCTTTTCAAAACGGTTCAACCATATCCTTTACAACCCGATTTCATGCGCGAAGGGCGGATTTGCGCCAGCTCGCGAGACGGTCACCGCAGCAGCCTTTGCGCCGAGCGCCAAAGCCTTTCTGATCTGCTCTTCCGTCAGCGAAGCAACCTGCGCCTTGGTCAGAAGCCCCTGCATTTTCAGCGAGGCGAGAATACCGGCGTCGAAGGTGTCGCCCGCGCCGACGGTATCGACGACCTCCACGCGCTCGGAAGCCACTTCCACCTTGAAATTGGCGGTGTAACCGACCGCGCCCTTGGCGCCACGGGTGACGACGACCAGTTTCGCGCCGTGGTGCAGCCAGTGGCGAGCGAGCGTGTCCTCATCGCCTTCCAGACCGAACCACTCGAGGTCTTCGTCGGAGAATTTCACGATATCCGACATGGCAGCCATACGGCGGATGCGGGCCATATGCCACTGCTTGTCCTTGATGAAACCGGGGCGGATATTCGGATCGAGGGAGATGACTCGGCTTTGATGCTCGCGCACCATCAGCGCCTCGTAGGTGCTGCCGCAGGGTTCCGGAATGAGGCTGATCGCGCCGAAATGCAGCGCCTCGCAATCGGCGCCCAAGGCCGGAAGCTCGGCCTCGGTGATCATCCGGCCGGCGGTGTTTTCGTCATAAAAGGCGTAGGTGGCATGGCCATCGACGAGCTTGACGAAGGCGATGGTGGTCGGCCGCGAAAGCGTTGCGCAATAGCTGAAATCCACGTTGCTCGCCCGCAGGGTTGTCCGCAGGATATCGCCCATCATGTCATCGGAAAGACCCGTGAAGAACGCGGACGGGACGCCGAGACGCCCGAGCGCAATCGCCGTGTTGAAGACTGCTCCGCCTGCATAGGGGGCAAAACCCGCCTCACCCAGCGTCGTCTGCCGGGGCAGCATGTCGATCAGGGCTTCACCACAACACAGGATCATTACGGTCCTCCTCAAACAGCAAATCAAATGGACTTAAATCGATTTAGACGAAGATCGATCGGAAGGCCAGCCACAAGCTGGCTGGCCGCATCCGAAATCAAGATTGCGGCAATTCGCTGACGCCGCCGCGCTTTGAAGACCAAGGCAGCGGGTTATCGAGGAAGGCCTCGACCTCCGACAGGGTCTTTTCGTCGAACAGCTTTTCAGCCCGGGCAACAGCCAGAACATCGCGCCAGGTTGTGAGGTAATGCAGCTTGACATTGCCATTGGCGAAGCGCGCTTCGGCCTGTTCGAAAATGCCGTAGTAGAAGAGTGCAATACCGTGATCGACAATGCCGCCCGCCGCGCGGATGGCGTCGATGAAGGTGAACATCGAGCCGCCGGCCGTCGTCAGGTCCTCAATGACGAGAACGCGGGCGCCTTCCGGCATATGGCCTTCGATCTGGGCGTTGCGGCCATGGCCCTTTGGCTTCTTGCGGCAATATATCATCGGCAGGCCAAGGCGCTCGGCAAGGAAAGCCGCGAAGGGAATGCCCGCCGTTTCACCGCCCGCGACACAGTCGAATTTCTCGAAACCGGCCTCGCGCATCACCGCCGCTGCCGCAAAATCCATTGCCGCAGAGCGAATGCGCGGGAAGGAAATGAGCTTGCGCATGTCGATATAAACAGGGCTCTTCATGCCCGAGGCGAAGGTGTACGGGCTTTCCGAATTGAAGTGGACCGCCTTGATTTCCCACAACATCTTCGCAACCAGTTCTGCAACGACAGTGCGGTCAGTGAATGTGAAATGGTTCATAGGCGTTCTCCTTTTTCGGCCTTCATAACAAAACCGCCGGCAGTGCCGGCGGTCATTAAAAAAATCAGCTCACGTCCCAATGAAGCGGGAACATCGGATCAAATACGGTCACCGGCCCGGCGCCCGTCTCAATCTTGGCGGGAAACGACACCGGCTCCTCGCGCTTCACCAGCGTGATCGTCTCCTCATTTGGCGCCAACCCGTACCAGGCTGGGCCGTTTAGGGAAGCGAAGGCTTCCAGCTTGTCGAGAGCGTTTTCCTGCTCGAAGACATGCGCAAGACAGCTCATGGTGTTGATCGAGGTATAGATGCCGGCGCAGCCGCAGGCGCATTCCTTCAGCGGATCGACATGCGGGGCGGAATCCGTGCCGAGGAAGAAGCGGGCATCACCCGAAATCGCGGCCGCACGGAGTGCCAACCGGTGCTCCTCGCGCTTGGCGACGGGCAGGCAGTAATAATGCGGCTTGATACCGCCGACCAGAATGGCGTTGCGGTTGATGATGAGATGGTGAGTGGTGATGGATCCGGCGAGATTGGCCTTGGACGACTTTATGTAGTCCACGCCATCGAGGGTGGTAATGTGCTCCATCGTCACCTTGAGTTCAGGCAGGCGCTGGCGCAGCGGCTCCAGAACCGTGTCGATGAAGGCTTTCTCGCGGTCGAAAATATCGACCTCCGGCGTCGTCACCTCGCCATGCACGCAAAGCGGCAGGCCGATCTTCGCCATGCGTTCCAGAACCGGCATCGCCTTGTTGAAATCGCGCACGCCGCCGTGGGAATTGGTGGTCGCGCCGGCCGGATAGAGTTTTACGGCGGTGATAAGGCCGCTTTTCTTGCCCTCTTCCACGTCGTCGGCCTGCGTGTCCTCGGTGAGATAAAGCGTCATCAGCGGCTCGAAACGGTCGCCCGCCGGAATGGCCTTGACGATGCGTTCGCGATAGGCGCGGGCATCGGCGCAGGTGACCACCGGTGGCACCAGGTTCGGCATGATGATTGCGCGGGCGAAATGGCGGCTCGTATCCCCGATCACGCCTTCCAGCATGGCGCCATCGCGCAGATGCAGATGCCAGTCATCAGGGCGGCGAAGGGTGAGCGACTTCATCGGGATACCTCGGAGCATGACGGAATTGGCGCCCGCTTAGCATCTTTCGTTGCAGGAAAACAGCCGCCGAGAGGCATCGGGCGGCTGTAAATGTCATTTTTTTGAAGCCAGCCTCAGATGCCGCCCGCTTCGGGACCCCATACATCCGTCATGGCAAAGCCGTCAGCAAAGGGATCGAAGGGGTCAAGTCCGACCTGGTGCAGCCCGAAGGTAAAACCACGCCCGGCAATGGTGGGAATGACCGCCGGACGGCCTGCCACTTCGGTGACGGCGGAAAGGCCGACATCGAATTCCGAACCGATGATCGAGCGGGATTTGTATTCGTCTCCCACCTTCACCTTGCCGCGCGCGTAAAGCGTTGCAAGATTGGCGGAGTTGCCGGTGCCGCAGGGCGAGCGATCCGCCCGGCCCGGCCACATGGTGGTGCAGGTGCGGATGGAGCCATCGGCATCCACATCGCGGAACATCACATAGGCCACGCCTGATATGGCGGGGATTTCGGGATGCACGACCGTCATTTCACTGTTGACGAGGTCCTTGAGGATCATGCCCGCAGCAACCAGTTTCGCTGCATTGGCCTTTTCGATGGTCAGGCCGATCTGGCGCACATCGACCAGCGCGTAAAAGATGCCGCCATAGGAAATATCCATCGTCACCTTGCCCCATTCGGGCGTGTCGATGGTCACATCCAGCTCATGCACGAAGGACGGCACCATGGTCAGCTTGACCTTTTCGCAGCGCCCGTCGCGGCAGGTGGCGGTGGCCTTGACCAGACCGGCGGCCGTTTCCAGAATGACGACCGTTTCCGGTTCCTGCATCTCCACCATGCCGCTTTCCAGAAGTGCTGTCGTCGCGCAGATGGAATTGGAGCCGGAGCTGGCATGCGCCTGATCCGGCTGGAGAATGACGAAGGCTGTATGGGCATCCGGGTGCTTCGGCGGCAGCAGAAGGTTGACCGACCCCATGGGCGTGCCACGCGGCTCCAGCGTCAGAAAGCGGCGCAGGGCTTCCCCTTTGGGATCGGTATTCATCCAGTCAAGCTGCTCGGCCACGGTGTTGCCGGGAATTTTCGGCGCGCCGCCGGTGACGACACGGCCGATTTCGCCTTCGCAATGAACATCGAGAAGCTGCAGGGTGCGTTTCCAACGCATGGGATCTTACTCCGGAAGTTGAGCTGTTGACCCGACCATATAGGTAAAAATACAAGCTGTATACAAATCTGCGTGAGCTGTATGCCGAAAATCGCTTATGGTTTTCGCCATACACTTCTCATCGTGATCTAGCGATTGCGGCACTCCGCCCGGTTACGATTGGCGGCGGCGTCGCAATTCACTCTCGAAGACTGAACTGCCTGATCGTCCACCACGGAGCCGGCCGTATCACCAACCGATCCGACGGTGTTTTCGACAGAGCGGCCGAGCCTCTCCACCTGCCTGCCGTAATTTTCACGCGTGCGCGGATCGAACACCGCAATGGGCGCGCTGACCACGACGCTTGCCGCCGTTCCGACAGTTTGCGCGGCACCGATGCTGACCGCGCCCAGCGCCTCCCCCAGACCGACATCGGAATCCGTTACGGTCTGACCGGCAATGAGGCGGTCGCCGATCAGGCGCACGACTTCAGGGCTTTCTGCAAATTTGCCGTGGTTCAACCGGTCACCGGATTGCAGCTTGGTCAGATCGAGTACAGTGATACCGGCCTTTTCCAGCTGGCTGCGATAGGGTTCGACGGAAGGGTCGATCTGGCCCAGACGGTCGACATTGCCGGAAATCCGGCGCGACAGGCTGAGCGCACGATCATCCTGCGAGACGAACAGGGTGAATTTCGGCGGCACCTTGCCGAAGCTGGCGAACTGCCGGCTGAACACGTCCACATCGAGATCTGGTGCTGCCAGAATGACATTGCTGATCTTCGGATCGACGCGACCGTTGCGTATGGCCATCTGGCGCAGCGCCTCCACGGCAAGCCATGTGCCCATGGAATGCGCCATGACCGTGACCTCGCCGATCGACTTATCCTTTGCCAGACGGGTCAGCATTTCCTCAAGCGCATCGCGCGAGTAATTGGTGCTTTCCTTGTCGTAATTATAGTCGAAAATACTTGCTCGCGACGGCCATGTGAAAACCACAGGCACGACATCCGAGCCGGAATCATAAACGATCTGCGCAAAGCGATAGACCGATTCCTCGTAACGATTATTGAAACCGTGCACGAAGACCAGAACGCGGCGGTCCTTCTGGATATGTTTGCTGATCCAGCTTTTCGTCTCCGCTTCGGAACGAACAGGCTCAACCGCCACCGTGGTGAAATCCTTCAGCGGGTCAGGCGGCAGCTTCTTCGGCCATTGCACCTGCCCGACCTTGCGGTTGGCCTTGGGCGGAATGGAGATGGTGACGGCATCGACCTTCAAGCCGGTTCCGCGTTCGCCGCCGAAAAGCACGGCGGCATTGTCCGAGGGCGCACGCGTGGTGGCGACCAGAAGATTGACGGGCGTGGTTCCCGCCACGGTCTGCCCTGTTGGCGTCATGACCCCGATGGGACGCCCCCCGCAGCCGGCGAGCAGGGCAACAATCGCAATTATGGCTACGAAACGGATGGGCATCACATCATTCTCCTGCAACCCAAAGGCAACCGGATAGCGGCCAGAGGACAGGAATTTCTACCGGAGGCGGAACTGCCGCGCCAGCAACCATCGCGGAAGCACGGAGATTTCCGCGCCGGTGTGTCCAAACAGACCCAATTTCCCGCTGTGCGGAGCCGGGAGACTTGATTGTGACGTGCAGGCGAGTTCTATCGCTGCGGCAGCATCGTGCCCCGTTCGCGAAGGGCATTGTGCCAGGACAACGCCTCTTCAATGAGGTGCGGCGTATGTCCGCCGCGTGCCACCGCCCGCTCGAAATAGTCCGTCAGGGCATCGCGATAGTGGGGGTGCACGCAATTTGCGATAATGACCGCAGCGCGCTCACGCGGGGCAAGGCCGCGCAGATCGGCCAGCCCGATTTCCGTGACCAGAATATCCACATCATGTTCGGTATGGTCGACATGGCTAACCATCGGCACGACGCTGGAGATGGCCCCGCCCTTGGCAATCGACTTGGTGACGAAGATGGACATATAGGCGTTGCGGGCAAAATCCCCCGAGCCGCCAATGCCGTTCATCATGTGAGTGCCACCGACATGAGTGGAATTGACGTTGCCATAAATATCGAATTCCAGCGCGGTGTTGATGCCGATGATGCCGAGACGGCGGATGACCTCCGGGTGATTGCTGACCTCCTGCGGACGCAGGATCAGCCTGCTCTTGTAATCGGCCAGTCGCGGCATGATCCGTTCGTTCATGGCGGAGGAGAGCGTGATCGATGAACCGGAGGCGAAAGTAAGCTTGCCAGCATCGAAAAGCTCGAAGGTCGAATCCTGCAGAACTTCCGAATACATTTTGAGATCGTGAAACGGCGTATCGATGAAACCGTGCATGACGGCATTGGCGATGGTGCCGATACCGGCCTGCAACGGCTGGAGTTCGTGGGTCATGCGGCCATGACGGACCTCATTCAGCAGGAATTCGGTGAGATGGCCGGCAATCGCCTTGGTCTCGTCATCAGGCGGCAGCACCGTCGAAAAACTGTCGCTCTTGTCGCTGAGGACGATTGCGGCGATTTTTTCCGGCGGCACCGGAATGAACGGCAGACCGACGCGACTGTCCGTTGCCACCACCGGAATGGGCATGCGGGTCGGGCGTTTTGCGGGGATGAAAATATCATGCAACCCCTCGAGAACGTCGGGTTGCGACAGATTGATCTCAACGATGACCTTTTCGGCCAGAATGGCAAAGCTCGCCGAATTACCGACGGATGTGGTGGGCACGATACCGCCGTCCGCCGTAATCGCTACCGCCTCGATGATGGCAACATCGACGCCGTGGATCTGGCCGCCGCGCAATTGCTCGACCGTTTCAGAAAGGTGCTGGTCGATGAACATCACCTTGCCGTCATTGATCGCCTTGCGCAAAGCAGGGTCGGACTGAAACGGCATACGGCGCGCCAGCATGCCCGCCTCCACCATGGTCTTGTCGAGATCGTTGCCAAGCGATGCACCGGTCATCAGGGTGATCTTCATCGGGTGCGTCTTCGCACGCTCGGCCAGCGCCAGCGGCACCGCCTTTGCTTCGCCGGCCCGCGTAAAGCCGCTCATGCCCACCGTCATGCCATCCTGAATGAGGCCGGCAGCCTCTTCAGCGCTGACTATCCTGTTCAAGAGGGACGCGTTGCGGATACGCTTTTCAAGCATGCACTTCTCCATGATCTGCATTCCAGATGGCGCGTCACGTGGCTGGCCACCTCACCAGTGACTATGGCGCGGAGTTTCAACGATGAAACTGACATAGATCAAGGGTGTGAACGGGACCATGGCTTTGATCCATCAAATCTGATCGACAGACCGCAAGTGGCGCATCGGCGCGACAGGCTGCAGGGCCATCGCAGCATCGCAGCCGACCGCAACCGCTGATGAGGCGTATGGATCGCCTCGTCACATACAGGAGGGTTGCCTCAGCTATTGCCTGCAATCAGGGGCCTTCGCATGCGGAGGCCTGGCCCAGCACGACCTGCCCTACCTCGACATCATAGGCACGGAGGCCGAATGCACCGAGGCTGATCACCCGGTAACAGGGGTTGCCGCCGGTCCACAGGGGATCGACAACCTCGATATCGGTGATGAAGCGATGCGCGCAGGCCTGGCCGGAACTATAGGCGATGCCTTCGGCGCTGGTGCCCGCCATCGGAACGTGGATATGGCCAAAAACAATATGGCGCACGCCGGCCGGATGTCTGCCTAGACGCTGCATAACCGCGCCGTCATCATGCATGCCGATGTTTTCGAAATGCCGGATACCGCAATCCATTGGCGGGTGGTGAACGAAAACCGTCACGGGCAGGTCGCCAGCGCCTTCAAGCGCCTTGTCCAGCCATGTCAGGCGATCCGCACCGTACATGCCGCCGATGACATCGGCCTCGTGGCTGTCGAGAAACAGCAGCCGGCCGAATTCGGTATCGATAAAGGACTGGATATAGCCGTTTTCATCCCGTGGCTGTTCGGGAAAGGCCGCCACGAATTCCGGACGTCGATCGTGATTGCCGAGCATCAGCCGCACGGGCAAGGACACGGGCGCCAAAATGTCGCGAAGGAGGTCATAGGCCTCCGGCTCGCCGTAATTGCAAAGATCGCCCGTCATCACCAGAAGGTCGGCGTCGGCGTGTTTTTCGACGATATCTGATATCGCCCCGCGCAGCTGCTTCTCGGGATCCACGCCGTTTATCGCGATGCCTGGCGGCAAAAGATGGGTATCAGTGATCTGGATGATCTTCATTGTCGGTCTCTCTGCATAAAAATGGCTGCGGGAATGTGCTTCCCGCAGCCTTTTCGATGGTGTCGCTTACTTCAGCAGGGCGTTGGTCTGCTCGACGATCTGCTTGAGACCGGCTTCCGGCGACACTTCACCGCGCATGACGGTGCCGATGATATCGCGCTGGGTGCGCCAGATGCGGACGGAATCACCACCGGGATAACCGGCCCACGGCAGAGAACGGTCAGCCTGCAGCGAAGCGGTCTTCACATTCGGGTTCTCGGCGTAATAGGGAGCCAGGAAGTCAGCGCCGGTTGCCAGCTTATTGGTCGGCAGGTAGCCGGTGATGCGCACGATGGTGTTCTGCGCCTCGGGGCCGGTGATCCACTTCAGGTACTTCCAGGCAGCGTCCTGCTTGGCTTTTTCCTGCGTCAGGATAACGGCAGAGTTGCCGCCGGTCGGCACGCCGCCCTTTTCCTTGTTGTCGAGCGGGAAGGTTGCCGTCTTCAGCTTGAAGCGATCGCCAACCAGACCCTGGATTGTCTGAACGTGAGCGGGCGTCGAGAAGATGAAGCCGGTAAGGCCTGCACCGAACTGCTGGCGCGACTGGTCCCAGTCGAGCAGGTTCTGGCCACCTTCGGTGACGAACTGGCGGGTCATTTTCAGGGCGTTGAGGCCGATCTCATTGTCGAATGCAACGGTCTTGGTCTTTTCGTCAACGAGCTTGCCGCCCTGTTCGAAAACGAGCGCCTGCCACAACCAGTCATCCGGCCAGCCATTGATGTCGTAGCTCATGCCCGCAAACTTCGGGTCGAGTGCCTTGATCTTCTTGGCGAGAGCGATCAGCTCCGGGAAGGTCGTCGGCATCTTGTCCGGGTCGCCGCCAGCCTTGGTGACGAGGTCGGAGTTGATGTAGATGATCGGCGAGGAAGCGTTGACCGGCAGGCCGTACTGCTTGCCGTCGATCTGGCCGAGTGCGGCCATCTTCGGGCTGTAGTTCTTGTCGAGGAAGGCCTGACCGCCTTCAGCCTGGATGAAGGGGCTAAGATCGGTGATCTGGTTGCGCGGTGCGAGCGTGTGCACCAGTTCCGCCGTCAGGTTGTAACCCGAGAAATAAACATCAGGCAGATTGCCCGTGACGGCGGAGCGCAAGACCTGCTGCTGGCCTTCATTGTAGCCTGCGGCCGGAGCGAGGAAGTTGATCTTCACATCCGGGTTCTTCTTCATGAATTCATCGGCCAGCGGCTGATGGAATTTCGTGAAACCCGGCAGGTTGTAGAGAACGTTCAGCGTGATTTCGTTGGCAAGAACCGGCGTAGCGAGGCCTGCAAAGGCCACGCCGAGTGCCAGACCGCCCATCAGAGCGCGTCGGTTGATTTTCATGTCATTCTCCAAAATGGGTTGGGAGGAGGAGTTCGAACGACGTCACTTGACGCCGGTCATGGTAATACCGGCGATGAAATGCCGCCGTGCGAGGAGGAAGCACAGCACCATTGGCGCGGTAATCAGTGTTGCGCCCGCCATCAGGGCACCGTAATTGGCGCCGGATTCGACATCCGCAAAAAGCATCATGCCGAGCGGCGGCGGGGCGAGATTGGTGTCGGAGACCACGATCATCGGCCAATAAAGGTCGTTCCAGTGGGCGACGAGCGAGAAGATCGAGAAAGCCGCGAGCGAAGGCAGCGAGCCGCGCAGCACCAGTCCCCAGCAAATCTCCATTTCCGAAAAACCATCCATGCGGGCCGCTTCGATGATTTCATCCGGGTAGCTGCGGAAGGACTGGTTGAACAGGAAGATGGCGAAGACCGACAGGAAGAACGGCATCATCATCGCGAAGTAGGTGTTCAGCAGTTCCGTCTTCGCCAGACCGACGAAAAGCGGTAGGGCAAGTGCCTGAATTGGCACGCAGAGTGCCGCGATGATGAGACCCAGCAGCAGCTTGCGACCCGGAAACCTAAGCTTCGCCAGCGCATAGGCCGCCGGCACCGATGTCAGGACCTGCACGACAAGGATGCCGACGCAGACGATGACACCGTTCAGCATGAAACGCGCCATCGGCACCTGGCTCGCCGCCCGGGTGTAGTTCTCGACGGCATCGAATTTCGCCGGGATCGGCCAGAGCGAGACGTCGAATATTTCCGCAGGCGAGCGGATCGACGTCAACATCATCCAGTAGAACGGCAGGAGCATCACGAAAGCGCCGAGTGCCAGCACGAGATGCGGGAAGTATTTGCGAAGCGCGGCCATCAGTAGTGCACCTTCCGGTCCATATGCAGCGTCTGGCCGATCGAGAGGATCAACACGATCGCGAGGAAGATCACCGTCAGCGCGGCGGCATAACCGGTGTTGGAATATTCGAACCCTTCAAGATAGAGATCGAAAAGCAGGGTTTCGGAACCGAAGCGGCCCTTGGTCAGCACGGCAACCGTCTCGAAGACCTTGAAGGCCGAGATTGAGGTGGTGACCACCACGAACATCGTCGTCGGCCCCAGCATCGGCCAAGTCACCGTCAGGAACCGGTCGATCGGGTTTTTAGCGCCGTCCAGTCTCGATGCCTCGTGCAAATCCTTCGAAATGGCGGTGAGGCCGGCGAGGAACAGCACCATGTTGAAGCCCAGAACCTGCCAGACACCCATCAGCGCCATGGTCGGAATGAGCAGAACGGGGTTGGAGAGGAACGCGACTGGCTCGAAACCGAACCACTTGATCGCCGCATTCACCGGGCCAAGCGAAGGATGCAGCAGAAATTGCCACACGGTCGCCATGGCGACGAGCGTTGCGGTGACGGGGAGGAAATAAGCGACTTCCCAGAAGGCGCGGCTGCGCTTGCGATTATAAACGAGCAAGGCCACGCCGAGCGCCAGGAACACGCCGAAGGGAATGACGATGACCGCATAAATGGCCGTATTCGCCAGCGCGCGCAGGAAGACCGGATCGTGGAAAGCCTTGACGAAATTGTCGAGACCCACAAAGCGGGTGGAGAGTGCGCCGAGCTTGTAATCTGTGACGGAAAAACCGGCCAGAACGAATATGGGAACGATATAGATCGCCAAAAGCAGCAGACTTGCCGGTGCTGCGAACATCAGGCCACGCCAGATCATCCGCCGGTCCGCCTTCGAGAGGCGCGGGCGAGACTTTGTGCGCGTGGCCGAGGAAAAATCAACCGCCGTCATGCCGGCACCATTTCACGCACCGTCGTCTTGCGACGCAGGCCGTCTGCGGCAAAAAGATGCACGCGCTCCGGTGCAAAACCGAGATTCATCACGCCGTTCTCATCGGCGCCCAGTACCTCACCTGCTGCCTGACGCAGTGTGATGGCCACCGTCTCGTCGCTCAACAGGCGGCAGCTTACGAAACGGTCCGCACCGTGGGTTTCGCTGCGGGTCACCCGCACTGCGAAGCCTTCGGTGCCCGGGCGCAAATCTTCGGCGCGAAGGCCAAGCGTCGCCGGGCCGGCATCACGACCAGAAGCCTCCACACCAAGATCGCGGCCGAAAGCCGTGACTTTACCTCCAGCATGGATTTCCACCGGCAGCAGGTTGATCGACGGCGTGCCAATGAAGCGCGCAACCGTCAGTGTCGCCGGTTTCCGGTAAAGCTCGTCCGGCGTGCCCAGTTGCTCGATACGACCTTCCGACATCAGCGCGATGCGGTCCGACATTGTCATCGCTTCGATCTGGTCATGGGTGACGTAGATAAACGTCGCGCCCAACCGCCGGTGCAGCCCGGCAAGCTCCTCGCGCATGTGGGCGCGAAGCTTTGCATCGAGGTTGGAGAGCGGTTCATCCATCAGGAATGCGGCAGGCGAGCGCACCAGTGCCCGGGCCAGAGCCACTCGCTGGCGCTGGCCGCCTGAAAGCTGGGCCGGCTTGCGGTCCAGCAGATGCGCGATCTGCAGGGTCTCGGCCGCCTGTTCGACGGCAGCATCGATCTGGCGCAAAGTTTCGGCAGGCGCCGCAAATCTTCCGATCAGCGGCAAGCGTGCAGCAAGCGGCAGACGTCGCATCCGAAGCGGCGTCGCGATGTTCTGGCGCACGCTCATATGCGGATAAAGCGCGTAGGACTGAAACACCATCGCCAGATTGCGATCACTTGGATCGATCTCCGTCACATCCTGACCGCCGATCGTCACCGAACCGCGATCCGGCGTTTCCAGCCCCGCGATGATGCGCAGCAGCGTTGACTTGCCGCAGCCGGACATGCCGACGAGGGACAAAAATTCTCCGGGACGGATGGAGAGATCGATCTCTTTCAGAACATCGTCAGCTCCAAAGCCTTTTCCGATACCCGAAAGTTCAAGTGATTGTGGCGTCATTCTGCGCTCCTTTTCTGGAGCGCATATGCTTATATTGTATGACAATATGACGAAGGTTTGCAGAAAGTTCCGTGACACTGAAAAGCCCGGCAATCCCGGCTCATCGCCACGCCCTGAGATACCGACCTTCACAAAAAACTGCTAATATCAGGGGGCAGTTCGACTATCCGAGCTTGACGCCTGTTCACCGGCCTTGCGTGCCTCGCGGGCCCGGTTTCTAAACGGCTGCAAGAATCACATGAGCCTGAATTCTGGCGACGACTTCGTCGCTGCCATAGCGCGCTTCAATGGCGGATGCGGCGCAGTCCGTCGCGGCTTCAAGTTTTCCCGGCCCTCTGGCTTCGATTTCGGTCCGGAGAACGGTTCCCTGACAATAGGCGATGGCAGGAATGCGCGGTGACGATGCACGGCTTTGCGCCGCTATCGTCTCGATCACCACGAGAGAGAAGCCGGCACTTTCCAGCTCACCACGAATCAATGTCGTATCGTGGTAGCCGTGCGGGGTGCGGGCCATGAAGCGCGGCGGATCGTCGGGAAACAGGCTTGCAAGGGCGTTCGTCACCTCATTCGCGAGATGATTCTCCTCGATTCGGTCCCATACGTTGAATAAATAATGGCCGCCGGGCTTCAGCACCCTCTTCGCTTCGCGATAGGCAGACGGGCGGTCGGGAAAAAACATCGCACCGAACTGGCAGATAACAAGATCGAAAGCAGCATTTTCGAACGGCAGCGCCTGAGCGTCGGCTTGGCGCCACTGGATGCGATTGTTGGGCACCTTGCGCGACGCCGCAAAGTCGAGCATCGGCTGGTTGAGGTCTGTCACGACATAATTTGCCGCGGGCGGCAATCCGGGCGCCAGTTCCCGCGTGACGACCCCGGTACCTGCGGCGATTTCCAGAACATTGATCGGCGTTAACGCCGCCGCCCGCCGTGCCAGATCGCGGGCGAATGGCTCGAAAATCAACGGCACCATATAGCGGTCGTAGTTTTCCGGGATAGACCCGGCAAAAACCTTGTCCGTTTCCAACATGGCTTTCACCCTGCGGTCAGCTGATGACCCCGGAACTTTAGCACATATACGGGAAATTCGGAATCTGTTCGGCCACGTGGGTTTTACGGAGATGCCAACGGTGCCGATATTCTATCGACACGACAAACAGCCTTGGGAAAGGCCGTATCATTATATTTTTGCGGAAAGAGAAATGGCGCACCCGAAGAGATTCGAACTCCTGACCCCCAGATTCGTAGTCTGGTGCTCTATCCAGCTGAGCTACGGGTGCGTGCCGTTCCGGTCATTTCCGGTGGCGTGGCGATCCTCTAAAACGTCCTCATTCCGATTGCAAGCGATTTCGTTTCGAAATTGTCATTTTTCCGCAGCAATTCATGTATCCTATTGATTATATTATAAATTCCATCAAGGGCATTTTTGAGTGGCCGTATGGGGCGCATATTCCGCGAGGTGCGGCGATTGCGCAGGACCTTCTTCAGGCGAAGTCATCAGGCGGTTCGAGCGGCGTGTACGGAGGCGGCGCGGTCAGCGATCTCGATGCGGAACTGCGTGCCGGGACCGGGTTTTTCGACAAGTGCTATCGTGCCGCCATGGGCAAGCACAAGTTCCCGCGCGATGACGAGGCCGAGACCGGTGCCGCCGGAGCGGGCCGATCCCCTGAAGGCGGAAAACAGGTTCTCTTTCGCCTTGCGCGGCATTCCCGGCCCATTGTCGTCTATCACGATGCTGACGACGTTGCCTGCCCTCTGCGCTGCAATCGACAGATGCCGAGGCGCCGCGTTCGCCGTGTCGGATTGCAGTGCCTGAACAGCGTTGCGACAGAGATTGTGGATCACCCGGAAAAGCTGCTCGGCATCCGCATCGACGGTGAGATCGGGCGGCACGCTATCGTGAAACTCGATACCGCTTTCCGGATCGAGCGCCAGAATGTCACGCACATCCCGTACCAGAAGACTTAACTGCACCGTCTTGCGTTTCGGCGCGCCCTCCGTCGCCTGCCCGTAGGCAAGAACCTCGGTTGTATAGGCCACGGCGCGGTCGATCGTGCGCAGCAGTTTCGGCGCAAAGCTCCTGACCATCGGATCCTTGGCGTCCACCAGCCGGTCCGACATGAGCTGTGCGGATGACAGGATATTGCGCATGTCGTGGTTGATCTTCGAAACCGCCAGACCGAGATCCACGAGGTTTTTCTGTTGCCGCAGGGTTTTCTGCAACTCCGTCTGCATGTCAGCCAGGTGACGGCCCGCGACGGACAGCTCGTCGCTTCCCTCCTCCGGCACGAAAATCCGCTCGGGATTGCCCGGTTCCTCGGAAAAACGCTGCATGCCAAGCGTCAGGCGACGTATGGGCCGGATCATGATGCGGTTGATGGAAACGAAGATGAGACCGGCGGTGACAAGCGACAGGACGATGGAGATCAGGAAAACATTGCGGGCATAAGCCAGCATCGCCGCCCGTAGTTTGTTTTCACCCAGCACGAGTTCAATGATGGTGTCGCTGTCTCCGACCACATCGAAAACGCGGATGACGCGATTGCCGCCAAACAGCAATGTGGAAAAGGCATCCCGCACCGCCGCCAGTTGCGAGACATCGGAAAGATCATATTGCTCATCAACCCCGGGCGGCGTTTCCGCCACGGCAAGCAGGCGCGATGTGCCATCCTTGCGCAGCGCAATCAGCTTCGCCCCGGTGGCCATCAGCGTGTCGTTCTGCACGCTCCGCGGCAATTCGGCCTGCAAGCCATCGATCACCGCGCCGGCTGCTGCGGCCGTGTTCAGACGGTCCCGCAGCCATGAAAGGCGCATATTGGCGACCGAAGGCACGAAGATCAGCACTTCGGCAATCATCACGAAAATAACGGTGAGCAACAGCAGGCGCCCGGAAAGCCCCCCGGTCAATCCCGGCATGCAGTGCACCGGATTGTCTTCCGTGCCGTCCAAGCTGTCTACGCCTTTAGAAAACACCGGGCCCTGATCCTGTATGCGCGCCGCCGCTTCGGTGGAACGGCTCGGTTTATATGCAAGCACGATAATAGGACCTAACAGATATTTTTCAAATGCGTTGCAAAACAAACGTTTCCATCGCCTGAAAAACAAAACGCCGCCCGGAAGGGCGGCGTTTGACGTAGAACCTGTCTCAAGCGACACCGCAGGCGGAATGGCTTAGAACTCCTGCCAGTCCCCGTTCGCTACAGCAGCGGCTGGTTGGGCGTTGAGAGCGCGGCTGACGCTGCTCATCAATTTACGTGCCGGAGAGGCCACGGCCGCTGCCCTTCCGGACACCGCCACGGGCCGCATCGGCTGTTCTGCGCGAGAGCGGATCTGACCATCCTCTACGCCGACCTTGAAGCGCGACACCAGCGTCACGAGATGGCCCGCCTCACCGCTCAGCTTGTGGGTTGCGGCCGAGGTTTCCTCGACCATGGCGGCATTGCGCTGCGTCACCTGATCCATCTGGTTGATGGCGGTATTCACCTCATGCAGGCCGGTCGACTGTTCCCGCGCCGCCGTGGCGATCGAATGGATATGTTCGTTAATCGCCAGAACGCGGGTCTCGATCTCGCCCAGTGCGCTGCCGGTTCTCTGCACCAGCGACACACCGCGTCCGACCTCTTCGCCGGATTTGGTGATCAGCGCCTTGATGTCCTTCGCAGCCGTCGCGGAGCGTTGCGCCAGTTCACGCACTTCCTGTGCGACGACAGCGAAGCCCTTGCCCGCCTCACCCGCACGCGCGGCCTCAACGCCGGCGTTCAGCGCCAGAAGGTTGGTCTGAAAGGCGATCTCGTCAATGACATTGATGATCTGGCTGATTTCCCGCGAGGCATTCTCGATCCGATCCATGGCGGAGACGGCATCGCGCACGACATTCGCGGATTCTGCCGTCTTCTGCTTGGTCTCGGCCACCATGGTGCTGGCTTCCTGTGCCCGATCCGTGGAATTGCGAACGACCGCGGTGATTTCGTCGAGGGCAGCGGAGGTTTCCTCCAGTGCCGCAGCCTGCTGTTCCGTCCGCTTCGAAAGGTCGTCGGCCGCCGAACGCAATTCGTTCGCATTGCCGCTGATGCCTTCCGTGCTGCTGCGCACTTCCCGCATCGTCTCCCGCAGCTTGGCCAGCGTCTCGTTGACATTGGTCTGGAGCTCGGCGAACACGCCGCGGAACTCGCCATCCATCTTTTCCGTCAGATCGCCCCGCGCCAGACCTTCGATGACGCGGCTGGTCTCGGAAACCCCATTGTCCACGCCGGTGAGCAGGGCATTGATCGTCGCAGCGAAACGATTGAGGTTTTCGTCGCCGTAATCCTTGTTGATGCGGCGGCTGAAATCGCCCTGGGCCGCAGCGTCGACGACAACGGCCATGCCGGCCTGCAGGTCATCGCTCTTGGCACGCATGGCGGTTTCCTGCGCATTCATGCGGCGCACTTCACGACCGTTCTTCTTGAAGACTTCGACTGCCGCTGCCATTTCCCCGATTTCGTCGGTCCGGCCGAGATAGGGTACGTCCGCGTCCAGATTTCCGTCCGCAACGGCATTCATCACTTCCGAAACCTTGCGGATGGGCGCACTCAGCTGCCGCGCTCCGATGTAGAGGCCGAACGCCGCGCCCGCCAATATGCCGCTGCCGGTGACGATGATGACCAGCCAGAAGGTCGTCGTCACAAAGCCGTCGATGCCCGCCTTGACGGCTTCAAGCCCGGCGATGTCATTCTTCACGACAGCATCGATTTCCGCCTGATAGGCTTTGCGGTTGGCCCGGTTCGCGTCGTTGTTACCCTGCTGGTTGGCGGCCTGCGGGCCGGCCTCGCGGGCAAGCCGCGCCGTTTCCAGACGGAAGGCCTTGAATTCCTTGAAGCGGCTGGAGAGATTGTCGAAGGCCGCCTTCTGTTCCGCCGGAACGAGAGGGGTCCAGGTTGCGATCAGCTTCTCCATGGCGTCGAGGTTCTTGACGATGCCATCAGCAAAAGGTGCCGCCTTTTCGATATCAGGCGCAGCGTAGACCCCGCGCGCCTCCATGACGACCGCAGTCACAAGCCGGTTCAGCGCTTCACCCTTATAGGCGCGCTCCGCTGCCTTTTCGTATCCGACCGTGCGCACCTGAAATTCGCTGACCGCATATATGGACAGGCCGCCGATGGTGCAGGCCACAAGGCTCATAAGCCCGACAAGAAGATTGATACGACCGCGAATTCTCAATTTCGTTCCCCCAAAAAGCCAGCCGCACGATGGAAAATGGGAAGCTGGCATAACTTTTCCCACCACAATATTTATCAATGCCGTCTTAAGAAAGAATTTCAGAATTTACCGATCGTGCGATCGGAATGCGCCCGCAGCGCCCGTGCGCGAAGCCGATTTCATGGCGCTTCCGCAAAAGGTGAAGCGCGAAAACCCCTTCGGCAATTGACTTTGCTCGGCCTATGCCCTTATAAGCCGCGCACGCTCGGCCATTAAAAGCTCGCCCAGGCGGGGTTAGCCGTGCAAAAAACGAAACGCTCTTGCAAATAGTGCAAATTCAAGAAGGGCCGCACACCGCGGTATTAAATAAATGTCGAAGCGTACATTCCAGCCATCCAAGCTTGTTCGCAAGCGTCGTCATGGTTTCCGTGCCCGTATGGCTACTGCCGGCGGTCGCAAAGTTCTCGCAGCCCGCCGTGCGCGCGGCCGCGCAAGTCTGTCGGCTTAATTGCCGTCTCTGTGGCCCGATGAAAGTCGCGGGCACATGAGCAAGACAAAAAAACTGCCCGGCCGGCTTAAAAACCGGTCGGATTTTCTTGCCGTGCAGACGGGGGAAAAGCGTCGGGGAGGCACCTTTCTTCTGGAGGTCCTCGACCGGAAAACCCCGGAAACCGAACCTCGGGTCGGTTTCACCGTAACGAAAAGACAAGGCAACGCGGTCGAGCGAAATCGCATGCGCCGCCGTCTCAAGGAAGCCGTCAGGCTTTCTGCCGGATTCGCAATGAAGCCCGGCCATGACTATGTGATTGTCGCCCGCAGGGACGTGCTCGAGACGGCCTTCCCCAAACTTCAGTCTCTCCTTACCGAGCGAATTGAAGGAACGGCGAAACCGAAACGGTCCCAGGACACCCGCTCCAGGAAAGAATGATGGAAAAGAACCGCAATTACTTCATCGCGATAGCCCTTTCGGTTGTCATCGTCCTCGCCTGGCAATTCCTTTACATGAATCCGCGCATCGAGCAGCAGCGCCGCGCCGAAGAGGCCCGCCAGGCGCAGCAGCAGACAACGCAGCAACAGCCGGCACCGGGTGCCGCACCCGGCGTGACCGTCGACGGCGCACCGCCTGCCTCCTCCACGCAGGCCGCCGCCACGGCGACGCGTGAAGAAGCGATCGCAAAAAGCCAGCGTGTCGCCATCGACACCAACGCCATCGCCGGCTCGATCAATCTGACCGGCGCCCGCTTCGATGACATCCGGCTCAAGGGCTACCATGAGACCGTCGATGACTCGAGCCCGATCATCACGCTGTTTTCGCCTTCCGACACCAAGGACGGCTACTTCACCGAACTCGGTTACGTTGGCGGTGCCGATGCCGGCAGCGTTCCCGGTCCTGCGACCGTGTGGACCCTCGCAAGCGGCGACAAGCTGACGGAGACCACACCGGTTACGCTGAAGTATGCCAACCAGAATGGCGTCGTTTTCTCCCGTACCGTTTCGATCGACCAGCATTACATGATCACGGTCAACGACAAGGTCGAGAACCCCGGACAGGCGCCCGTATCCTTTGCCACCTATGGCCGCGTGACGCGCAACAACAAGCCGGCAATACCGCCCGTTTTCGTCATCCATGAAGGCTTCCTCGGCGTCTCGGGCAAAGACGGCAGCCTGACGGAAGAAAAATACAAGGATGTCGAAGAAACCCCGGTAACGGTTGCCAAGGCGACCGGCGGCTGGCTCGGCATCACCGACAAATATTGGGCCGCTGCCATTGTGCCGCCGCAGATGACGCCGTTCGAAACGCGTTACTCGCACATCAAGGGCAATCAGCCGAGCTACCAGGCCGATTTCAAGAGCGACACGATGACAGTCGAACCCGGCCAGTCCATCGAACTGAAGAGCCTTGTCTTCGCCGGTGCCAAGGAAGTGCCGCTGGTTGACCGCTATGAAACCGAATATTCCATTCCGAAGTTCGACCTGTTGATCGACTGGGGCTGGTTCTACTTCATCACCAAGCCGATGTTCAAAATGATGGATTTCTTCTTCCGTTATTTTGGCAACTTCGGTGTGGCCATCCTCCTGACCACCATCGTCGTCAAGGCTCTCTTCTTCCCGCTCGCCAGCAAGCAATATGCATCCATGGCGAACATGAAGCGCATGCAGCCGAAGATGGAAGAGCTGAAGGCCAAGCATGGCGATGACCGCATGGCCATGCAGCAGGCGATGATGCAGCTTTATAAGGAAGAGAAGATCAATCCGGTTGCCGGCTGCTGGCCGATGCTGCTGCAGATTCCGGTCTTCTTCGCGCTCTACAAGGTCATCTACGTCACCATCGAAATGCGGCATGCACCGTTCTTCGGCTGGATTCACGACCTTTCCGCGCCAGATCCGACCTCGCTGTTCAACCTGTTCGGCCTTCTGCCCTACGACGTGCCGCACTTCCTGATGATCGGCGTCTGGCCGCTCGTCATGGGCATCACGATGTTCCTGCAGATGCGCATGAACCCGACCCCACCCGATCCGACACAGGCGATGATCTTCACCTGGATGCCGCTGATCTTCACGTTCATGCTGGCTTCGTTCCCCGCCGGTCTGGTTATCTACTGGGCATGGAACAACACGCTGTCGATCTCGCAGCAGGCCCTCATCATGAAGCGTCACGGTGCCAAAATCGAACTGTTCGATAATCTCAAAGGGCTATTCAAGCGAAAGCCGGTGCAATCGAAATGAGTGAAACCGGCCCGGCAACCGAAAAGCCCCTCTTCGGGCGACCCTGGATATTCATTCGCGGCGTTCCCGCGATGAAATTCCTGCCGCCCGAAGGCCCGCCGGAGATTGCCTTCGCCGGACGTTCGAATGTCGGCAAGTCTTCGCTCATCAATGCGCTGGTGGGCCACAAAGGCCTTGCCCGTACCTCCAACACACCCGGACGCACGCAGGAACTGAACTACTTCGTTCCTGAGGGTTATTCCGGTGAGCCGGGCGACCTGCCGCCGATGGCGCTGGTCGATATGCCGGGTTACGGCTATGCGCAGGCGCCGAAGGACCACGTCGATGCCTGGACGAAGCTCGTCTTCGATTACCTGCGTGGACGTGCGACGCTGAAGCGCGTCTACGTGCTGATCGATTCCCGCCATGGCATAAAAAAGAACGACGAGGAAGTTCTTGGCCTGCTCGACAAGGCGGCCGTGTCCTATCAGGTCGTGCTGACGAAGACGGACAAGATCAAGGACGTTGGCGTTCCCCGGCTGATCAGTGAGACGCTGGAGAAAATCCGCAAGCGTCCCGCCGCCTATCCGGAAGTTCTCGCCACCTCGTCGGAGAAATCCTTCGGGCTGGATAGCCTGCGCGCCGAGATCGTACGAACGGTTTCTCTCTAAAAGACCGTCGCCTTCAGGCGATGGTGAAAAGCAGGACGGCGGTCCAGAGCATCGCCGTCAATGCCAGAAGCCGCCAGAAACGCACGGAATTCCACACCTCAAGAAGCATCGCGGCGAATATGCTGCCATTGCGAAGCGGCTGGCCCTTGAATGGCAGACCGGAACGAAGCGGATCCCTGTCAAGCAGGGCTGCAACGCCCGCTCTTTCGCGATATTCGGTTTCCGCCAGATTGTCCCGCCAGCGCCTGACTATGGCCGCAAACTGGCGGTCGCGTTTGACGCGTTTTGCAAGCTCCGCCATGCTTTCCGGTGGCAAGGCACCCAGCACATATTCGCCAGCGAGTACTTCGTCCCGCAAACCGCTTTGCTTGTCTCGATCCGGTACGGTCATATGTTTTCAAACTCCTCGGTCGTTCAGGCCAGCATCGTTTTTGCGATGCGCAACGATCCTCCGTCGCTCTGCTGAATAACCCCTCCCCTGCTTGCCACAAGGCTGGTCCGATTGGTGCTTTATGTCAATCTTATTACGCGCCGTGGGCGGCCCAAAAGCGGAATTTTACTATGCGCCGACACAATATGGCCCGGAGGTTATTTCATTCATCCACCCCGCGCATTCACCTGTCCTTGCAAACGCGTCGACATGTCGAATCTGCGCATCCTGCACCGCAAAAATCGATTCCGATTTTTGCGCCGATGCTGTAGAGCGATGACAGGCTCTCAAGGGCCGCAACCACAGACCGAGGTTTTTCCATGACTGCTTCCGAAAGCGAGACTCAGGCGCGGCTGCTCGCACAGGCTCTGCCCTTTATGCAGAAATATGAGAACAAGACCATCGTGGTGAAATATGGCGGTCATGCCATGGGCGACTCCACACTTGGAAAGGCTTTTGCGGAAGATATCGCCCTGTTGAAGCAGTCCGGTATCAACCCCATCGTCGTGCACGGCGGCGGCCCGCAGATCGGTGCAATGCTGACGAAGATGGGCATTGAATCGAAGTTCGAAAGCGGCCTGCGCGTCACCGATGCCAAAACAGTCGAGATCGTCGAAATGGTTCTGGCCGGCTCGATCAACAAGGAGATCGTCGCGCTCATCAACCAGACGGGCGAATGGGCCATTGGCCTATGCGGCAAGGACGGCAACATGGTCTTCGCCGAAAAGGCGAAAAAGACTGTCGTCGATCCCGACAGCAATATCGAACGCGTTCTCGATCTTGGTTTTGTCGGTGAAGTCGTCGAGGTCGACCGCACCCTGCTCGACCTGCTTGCCAAGTCGGAGATGATCCCGGTCATCGCTCCCGTTGCTCCCGGTCGCGATGGCGCCACCTACAACATCAATGCGGACACCTTTGCCGGCGCCATTGCCGGTGCGCTCAACGCCACCCGCCTCCTGTTCCTCACGGACGTGCCTGGTGTTCTCGACAAGAACAAGGAACTCATCAAGGAACTGACGGTCTCCCAGGCGCGTGCGCTGATCAAGGACGGCACGATTTCCGGTGGGATGATCCCGAAGGTCGAGACCTGCATCGAGGCCATCAAGGCCGGTGTTCAGGGCGTGGTGATCCTCAACGGCAAGACCGCCCATTCCGTTCTTCTGGAAATCTTCACGGAAGGCGCCGGCACGCTCATCGTGCCCTGATATGGTTCATGTGGCGGACGGGAATGCCTGTCCGCCACGACGACACTTTCAGCCGAATATCAGAAGCGACAGCACGCCGAGCACGATCAGCAGACAGCCCGAGAGTTCGAGCCGGTTGATCTTTTCCTTGAAGAAGAGCACGGTCGAGGCGAAGGCGAAGAGCATCTCCACCTGCGCCAGCGCCTTGACCACAGCCGCCTGTTGCAACGTCATCGCCGTGAACCAGCCGAATGACGCCGTGGCCCCCACGAAACCGACCGCAAGCGACGGTTTCCACGCCTTCGCGATCCGCCGCAATTCGTCCCTCTCCCGCCATACGATCCACAAGAACATCGCCAAGGTCTGCGTCACGATGACAACGACGAGGGTAAAGCCGGCCTGCATCACCGCATCCGGTGCCGGCAGGCTGGGTGCCAAAGCCAGCGAGGCAGAGCGATAGGCCACCGATGAGAGGCCGAAGAACGCACCTGAGGCGAGGCCGATGCCCGCCGTCCGGCTGAAGATGGAGGTGAGAATGGAGGCAGGGGTCACTTCCGTGCGCGCAACCGAAATCAGCATGACGCCGGCCACCGAAATAGCGATGGCCGCAAGAGTGCCGCCGTTGACGCTTTCACCAACGAAAATCAGCGCAAACAACGCCGCCTGCGCCGGTTCAGTTCGGGAATAGGCCGTGCCAACCGCGAAGTTGCGGAAGGAAAACAGGTGCACCAACAGGAAAGTGGCGGCGATCTGCGCCATGGCCCCAACCATCGCCCAGACAGCGAATGACATGTTCGGCACCGGCAGCGGCCGGCCAAGTACACCATGCAGAAAACCGAGATAGGCAAGAGCGAAGGGCATTCCGAAAACGAAGCGCACGAAAGTCGCGCCCGTGGTGCCCATCATGCCCTTCAGGTGCTTTTGCAGGGTTGAGCGCAGGTTCTGCAAGAACGCGCTTGCGAAGGTTATGCCTATCCAGAGTTCCATGGTCTTGGCGGTATCATGCGCCGGAGGCCGCAGCCAAGCCCGATTTTCCCGTCTGTCGTCGTCTTTTCGATTTTCTTCGGCATTCGAAACGGGCATAAAGCTGCCCATGGACACAAAGCCGAAAAACCTGCCCGATGCCGCCGATTTCGCCCACGTCAGCGAATGGGTCTTCGACCTCGACAACACGCTCTATCCGCATCACGTCAATCTGTTTTCCCAGATCGATCGTAACATGACGGCCTATGTTGCAGAGCTTTTAAAGCTCGACCCCGACGAGGCTCGCGCGCTTCAGAAGCGTTATTACCACGAACATGGCACCACGCTTCAGGGCCTGATGATCCACTACGGCATCAGCCCGGACGAGTTTCTGGAGCGCGCGCATGCCATCGACTATTCCGCACTGAGCCCGCATCCGGAGCTCGGCGAGGCAATCAAGGCGTTGCCGGGCCGCAAGTTCATCCTCACCAATGGCAGCGTAAAACATGCGCAGGCAGCGGCGGGCGCGCTCGGCATTCTCGACCATTTCGAGGATATTTTCGATATCGTCGCCGCGGACTATCTGCCAAAACCGGCCAGCGCGACCTATGAGAAGTTTGCGGCACTTGCAAAGCTCGACACCAGAAAAGCCGCCATGTTCGAGGACCTGCCGCGCAATCTCGCGGCACCCAAGGCACTCGGCATGAAGACCGTGCTGCTCGTTCCTTCGAACCTCGAAGGCGTCATCATGGAGCGCTGGGAGATCCCCGCTGCGACGGATGAGCATATCGACTACATCACCGACGATCTGACCGGTTTCCTGACCAAAACGATCACCCGCTGACCGGCAACATCGAAATCGAGCGCAGACGACATTACCGAAGCTTCATGCACCTTACGGATGTTTAAGTAGTGGACTGCCGCCTGCGCCACTATCTTCCTCTTCAGGGACACCAACGGAAGGTAATGACGATGTCTACACGAAAGATCGCACTCTCTGCTCTTGGCGCAGCCCTCTTGCTCGGCTCGGCCGCAACGGCCAGCTTTGCCGCCCCGCCAGCGCATGGCAAAGGCCACGGCGAGCGCATGCCGTTCCGCCCGGAACTGGCGTTCGTTCAGCTGCTGAAGGTGGCCGACACCAACAAGGACGGCAAGATTACCAAGGAAGAGTTCGCCGCACGTCAGGACGCACTTTTTGCCGAGATCGACAAGGACAAGGACGGTTCGATCACGCCAAAGGAAATGCGAGAATACCGCCAGGCCAAAATGGAGGCGTTCCGTGCGGCTCATCCGCGCCCAGAGGCTGCTGACGCCAAAGCGGGCGAAGGCAAGGGACCTGAGGGCAAGCGCGCCGAACGCGAACATGGCGGACGTCAGGGCTGGGGCAAGCATGGCGGCAAGGGTGGGGCGTTCGCGATGATGCGCATGGCCGACACCGATGAAAACGGCCAGGTCAGCAAGGCCGAATTCACCGCAGCCGGCGAAAAAATGTTCGAACGGCTGGACAGGAACAAGGACGGCGTCATCTCCATCGATGATATGCCAGACCGCCCATTCCTTTAATCACACAAGAAAAAGCCCGCTCAATCGGCGGGCTTTTTTCCTTTCAATGCAGGCTGACGGTTTTCAGATCGTCTTCGGCAGCCTTGAAAAACGTGCTGGAACGATTGTCTGTCAGGAGGATCGGCGTGCCATCCGCGCCAAACAGGGCCCAGAGATCGAGTTGCGGATCAAGATCAGGCGCTTCCGGGAAACAGCGGCTTACGTCTTCCGCACGGATTTTACGGATATAGCCCACTTCTCCCTCGCCGATATGAGCGAGCTGGGACCGGGTGAGACGCGCATGCGCTTCTTTTAAAAGCATATTTCAGCCTCCTTCTTCACGCCGAGCGATTCGTGTCGGATTCCGGCGTTCACGTTCTACTCTGAGACGGAAATATTAATTTTCTTTACCACGTTTGAAATTTCGGGCTTCACCAGATCGATGGCAAGAAGGCCGTTGCGCAGGCGCGCGTCCCTCACCTGCATGCCGTCTGCAAGCACGAAGACCCGCTGGAATTGTCGGGCAGCGATACCCCGGTATAGAAAATCCCGCTTTTCCTGCTCCTGCTGGCGACCGCGAATGACGAGCTGGTTGTCGGCCGTCGTCACATCCAGATCGTCCTGCGAAAAACCGGCGACTGCAATCGTGATACGCAGGCGTTCCGGCACGTCTTCACCGCCGGGCAGGCGCTCGATGTTGTATGGAGGATAGCCATCATTGGCCTTCGCCATACGCTCCAGCGTTTTTTCCATGGCATCAAAACCCAGCAAAAGCGGGTGGGTGAATGGCGTCATGCGGCTCATATCGTCTCTGTCCTTGCAACCAAGCGACGTTTCGCGGTCCCGCTTCCGGCAACCCTGCCGGTCAATCTTACCGGCTCTACGCAATATGGGAAGCAAAACCACGATGCGCAAGGCGGTGCCACCAGGCAAAGCCAGGCATGCGGAGGAATGAGACTTGACAAGTGAGCGTCCGCCGCTCGAAAAAAGCGCCTTATCTCAACGGCGGGCAAGACATGGCAGAACGCAGAAAAATCATCATCGACACGGATCCAGGGCAGGACGACGCGGCAGCGATCATGCTGGCTTTCGCAAGCCCGGAGGAAATTGAAATTCTCGGTCTGTGCGCCGTCGCCGGCAATGTTCCGCTGAAATTGACCAGCCGCAACATCCGCATCATCTGCGAATTGTGCGACCGCACCGATATTCCCGTCTATGAGGGTGCCGAGCGGCCACTGGTGCGAAAGCCCATCACTGCCGAGCATGTTCACGGCAGCACCGGCCTTGATGGCCCGGTTCTCGACGAGCCGACGATGGAGACACAAAAGCAGCACGCCGTCGATTTCATCATCGAAACGCTGCTGCGAGAGCCTGCGGGCACCGTGACGCTCTGCACGCTCGGCGCGCTGACCAATGTGGCGCTGGCTTTGCAGAAGGCCCCCGAGATTGCCGGCCGCGTCAAGGAACTGGTGATGATGGGTGGCGGCTTCTTTGAAGGCGGCAACATCACACCGGCTGCGGAATTCAACATCTATGTCGATCCGCAGGCTGCCGATATCGTCTTCCGTTCCGGCGTGCCCATCGTCGTGATGCCGCTTGACGCAACCCACCAGCTGCTGACCACCAAGGCGCGTGTAAGCCGCATTCGCGATATCGGCACACGCCCGGCAATCGCCATGGCGGAAATGCTGGAATTCTTCGAACGTTTCGACATCGAGAAATACGGTTCGGACGGCGGCCCCCTGCACGATCCAAGCGTCATCGCCTATCTCCTCAAGCCCGAGCTGTTTCAGGGCCGCGATTGCAATGTCGAAATCGAGGTCAATTCCGAACTCACCATGGGCATGACGGTGGTGGACTGGTGGCGGGTGACCGAGCGCCCGGTCAACGCCCGCGTGATGCGCAATGTGGATGCGGACGGCTTCTTCGAGTTGCTGACGGAACGTTTCGCCCGCCTCTGATGGGAACGCAGACATGAAAAAGGGCCGCTGGCATGACCAGCGGCCCTTTCATTTGGAACCACGGGATATTCTCAGAACTCGGTCCAGTCATCCTGTGCCAGCGCGTTTGCGCCGCTGGTTCTTGGGCGGGCACGTTGGGTTGCAGCCGAGCGACCCGATGCCTGTGGCGGGGCGACAGGCGCACGCATTGCCGCCGCGGTGGCGCGCAATTGCTGACTCGACTGGCTGGAATGACCGCCGGATACGGAGAAACCGGCAACGAGCGATTTCAGCGTTTCCGCCTCGCTGTTCAGCGTCACGCTTGCCGCCGTTGTTTCTTCCACCATGGCCGCATTCTGCTGGGTGACCTGATCCATCTGGGTGACGGCGGAATTGATTTCCTTGAGACCGACCGCCTGCTCGCTGGCGGAGGCCGAAATCTGCCGTATCAGCTGGTTGATCTGCAGAACCTGATCGGCGATCTTTCTCATCGTCTCGCCGGCCTTGCCGACCAGCTGGACGCCCTCGCCCACCTGCCTTGCGGAGGTGTTGATCAGACCTTTGATCTCCTTGGCGGCCGTCGCGGAACGTTGCGCCAGTTCACGCACTTCCTGCGCGACCACGGCAAAACCCTTGCCAGCCTCGCCCGCACGGGCGGCTTCCACGCCGGCATTCAGCGCCAGAAGGTTGGTCTGGAAAGCGATTTCGTCGATTACCCCAATGATGCGGGAGATTTCCGCCGAGGATTGAGCGATGCCTTCCATGGAACTGACGGCCTGCTGTACGACCTCGCCCGACTTGCCGGCGTCGTCGCAGGCATTGCTGACAGCTGTCGCCGCCTGCGCTGCGTTTTCCGCACTGGAATTGACCTGCGCAGTCAGCTGGTTGAGGGCGGCAGCGGTTTCTTCCAGGCTTGCAGCCTGCTGTTCCGTGCGGTGGGAGAGATCGCTCGCAGCGCGGGTGATCTCGCCGGTGCCGTTGCCGATGCTGGCAACGGTTCCGTTGACGGTGGAAACGGTTTCCTCGAGGCTGGCGAGCGCCGAGTTGAAGTCGTTGCGCAGCTTTGCATATTCACCGGGGAACTGGTCCTCGATGCGATAGGTCAGATTGCCCTGCGAGAGCGCATTGAGACCTGCACCGAGTACGCTCACGATATGTTGCTGCATCCGGCTGTTCTCATTGCGCTCGGATTCGGACCTGTGGCGCTCCGTTTCCGCATTGCCACGCTGCACGGCGGCATCCGCTTCCATTTCGCGGATACCGGCAAGTTTCGCACGGAAGCCTTCCAGAGCCGTTGCCACCGCGCCCGTCTCATCCCTGCGGTCCTGTCCGGAAACCGGCACATCGTAACGGCCGTCGCTCAGTGTTTTCACATCAGAGACCAGCGAGGCGAGCGGATTGCGGACGAAATAGCGGACGGAGAAATAGAGCGCGGCAATAACCGCCGCAAGAATGACGATCGCCCCAAGGATCATCAGATAAGTCTGCTCCTGCACCGGCGCGTTCAACGCCTGATGCGGGATATCCACCAGAACCACCCAGGTGGCATTGAGGCCCGGAACCGCAAACGGATAGACAAGGCGGTTATAGGGCGCGTCGGTATCAAGGCCGAGATTTTCGATCAGGCCCTGCTTGCCGGATGTGATCGCCGCCTGAACGGTGCTGGCACCCTCTCCGTCATAGGCCTTCATGTTCTGCTGGGGCGTCGGCGGTACCAGCCATTGGCCGCCCTGCGAAATGAGTGTCACACGGCCGGTTTCGAAAGGATGCAGCGCCTGCAGCTTCTGCGACAGAGCCGCCAGCGAGATATCGACCCCCGCCACACCGATCATCTTACCATCAGACATGACGGGATAGGCAAGCGAGGTCATTGTGGTGGGCACTTCCGTGCCTTCGGCCAGATAGGGCTGGGTAATGGCGCCCTTGCCGGATTTGGCAGCAAGCGAATACCATTCCGCCGCATAATCGTTCTTGAAGGTCGAAAACTGGATGTCGCCCTTCTGGGTCTTCGACCAGTAGGGGGCAAATGCACCTGTTGCATTGGTGCCGAGATCGAGCCTGTTAGCGATCTCCGTGGTCTGTCCGTCGAAAAGGCCCAGCTGCTCACAGAACCAGCTTCCGAAAGCGAAAGCATTCTGCTCGACATTGGCCTTGAGGATGTTGACGATGCCGGGGCGGTCCATCGATTTCGCCTGGTGCGCACGGCCGATGATACCGGCCATGGAGCGGGCGGCGCTACCGAGTTCACCGACATCGGCGGCGATGACGTTGGCGATGGCGCGTGCCTCGGTGTTCGCCTGATCCATGGTCAGCGAATGGACACGGTCGCTGGTCTGGGAAATGAGGAAGGAATTCGATGCGACAAGGACCGTGGTGATTGCACAGCCGGTTACAAGGATCAGCTTGGTCGCAAGCGACTTCACTTTGAAATTGAACATTTTGGCCTCGATCAAATCGCCGGCCGAAAAGGCTGGCGTCAACGGATGAGAAATCTCCGTCATGGAGGCCCGTCCAGAATGGGACAGTGTGCTGCATCGCGACGAGGCAAAATTAGGTTATGTTTGCTAATTAACCCCTAAAATTACTTCGTCGCGCCAAGCAAAAAATCAATGTTCGTAATAGGCGGAGACGATGTTCCATGCATCGTCGGCCGTTTCGGCGAAATGTAGCAGCTCCATATCTTCGGGCGCAATGGTTCCGAAGTCCGCGAGGAATTCGAAATTGACGACGGAGCGCCAGAATTTCTCTCCGAACAGGATGAGCGGAATGGGCGCCATGCGCTTCGTCTGGATCAGTGTCAGCGTCTCGAAGAGTTCATCGAGCGTGCCGAAACCGCCGGGGAAGATCACCACGGCCTTCGCCCGCATCAGGAAATGCATCTTGCGGATGGCGAAATAGTGGAAGTTGAAGCTCAGCTCCGGCGTGACATAGGGGTTGGGCGCCTGCTCATGCGGCAGAACGATGTTGAGGCCGATCGACGGGCCTCCCACATCGGCAGCGCCGCGATTGCCCGCTTCCATGACACCCGGACCGCCGCCGGTAACGACCACATATTCCAGGTGGTCGGATTTCGCGCCATAGTCGGTGCAAAGCCGGGCGAACTTGCGCGCTTCCTCGTAATAAACCGAGGCCTGCTCCAGATTGCGCTTCTGCGTCTCGTTGCGCGCCGCCCAGGCCGCGCCGCCCGGTTCGGGAATGCGGGCGCCGCCGAACAGGACGACGGTGGATTTGATCCCGCGCTCGCTCAGCGCCATCTCCGTCTTCAGAAGTTCCAGTTGCAGCCTGACAGGGCGCAATTCCTCGCGGCATAGAAAATCCATGTCCACATAGGCAAGCCGGTAGGACGCGGAATCCGACTGCGGCGTCTTCTGCACGACTTCGGCCTGCTGTTTGTCCGCAGCACTGCGCTTCAAGGGGTCCCATACCCCGTCCTTGCGCCGCAATTTGCCGTTTTTCAGTCGTGTCATTTCCATGCCTTTCGTCTGACGCGCCAAATCACCCAAATCACATTGACGCCTTTCCAACACTCCCTTAGATCAAATGGCCAGAGCCTTCCAGCGGCGCGGGACCATCCGTGACCACGAACACACGCGACTTTAAGGAATTTTCCATGAGCCTTACGGATCTCATCTCCCTCGAAACCATCATCGAAACAGCCTTTGACAACCGTGACGGTGTGAACGTATCGACAAAGGGCGAGGTTCGCGACGCGGTGAACACATCTCTTCAACTTCTCGACAGCGGCAAGGTCCGCGTCGCCGAAAAGCAGGCGGACGGGAACTGGAAGGTGAACCAGTGGCTGAAAAAGGCCGTGCTCCTTTCCTTCCGTCTGAACGACATGGAAATCGTCACCGGCGGCCCCGGTGAATCGACCTGGTGGGACAAGGTCCCTTCGAAGTTCGAAAACTGGGGTGAAAACCAGTTCCGCGCTGCCGGCTTCCGCGCCGTGCCGAACGCCGTCGTGCGCCGCTCGGCCTATGTGGCCAAGAACGTGGTGCTGATGCCTTCCTTCGTCAATCTCGGCGCCTATGTCGATGAAGGCACGATGGTCGACACCTGGGCGACGGTCGGCTCCTGCGCGCAGATCGGCAAGAACGTGCATCTGTCCGGCGGCGTCGGCATCGGCGGCGTTCTGGAGCCGCTTCAGGCTGGCCCGACCATCATCGAGGACAATTGCTTCATCGGTGCCCGTTCGGAAGTCGTAGAAGGCTGCATCGTGCGCGAAGGCGCCGTTCTTGGCATGGGCGTCTTCATCGGCAAGTCGACCAAAATCGTTGATCGCGCCACCGGCGAGATCACCTATGGCGAAGTGCCACCCTATTCCGTCGTCGTTGCTGGCACCATGCCGGGCAAGCCGTTCCCGAACGGCGAGCCGGGCCCGAGCCTTTATTGCGCCGTCATCGTCAAGCGCGTCGATGAAAAGACCCGCTCCAAGACCGGCATCAACGAGCTTCTGCGCGACTGATAAAAGCTGATACCATGACCACGACCGATCCCGTTGCCAATCTTGCCGCCCTCATCCGTTGCCCTTCGGTGACGCCCGCCGAAGGTGGCGCGCTATCCCTGCTAGACACCCTGCTTTCACCGCTTGGCTTTGCGGTGGAAAAGATGGTGGCGACGGAAGCGGGAACGCCTGACGTGGAAAACCTCTACGCCCGGCTTGGCACGGAAGGTCCGCACCTGATGTTTGCGGGCCATACCGATGTCGTTCCGGTGGGCGACGAGGCGGCATGGAGCCATCCGCCCTTTGCCGCTGAAATTGCGGGCGGCGAAATGTTCGGCCGTGGTGCGGTGGACATGAAGGGTGGCATTGCCTGTTTCGTTGCCGCCATTGCCCGCTACATCGAGAAACACGGAAAACCGAAAGGTTCCGTTTCTTTCCTGATCACCGGTGACGAGGAAGGCCCCTCGATCAACGGCACCTCCAAGTTGCTGGAATGGGCCGCAGCCAAAGGCGAGACATGGGATGCCTGCGTGGTGGGTGAACCGACCAACCCCGACCAGCTGGGCGACATGATCAAGATCGGCCGTCGGGGATCGATTTCGGGCCGCATCACCGTGCATGGCGTGCAGGGTCATGCCGCCTATCCGCATCTGGCCGACAACCCCATTCGCGGGCTGCTGCAGCTGACCCACGCGCTGATGCATCCGCCCTTCGATCACGGTACGGACGATTTCCAGCCGTCCAATCTGGAAGTGACGACCATCGACACCGGCAATGCCGCCACAAATGTCATTCCGGCGCGGGCGACGGCGTCGTTCAACATCCGTTTCAATGACAGCTGGACGGTGGAGAGCCTGCGGGCGGAAATCATCCGTCGCCTCGATGCCGCCGCTGCCGAGGGAGACCTTCGTCCCGACCGCAGCCCGGTCAAATATGATATTGTCTGGGCGGACCGGCCGGCCCATGTTTTCCTGACGCGGAACAATGCGCTCATCTCATCGCTTTCCGGCGCCGTGGAAGCCGTGACAGGCAAGGAGCCCAAGCTTTCGACCACCGGCGGCACGTCGGATGCGCGTTTCATCAAGGATTATTGCCCCGTCGTGGAATTCGGCCTCGTCGGGCAAACCATGCATATGGTCGATGAGCGCGTGGAAGTCGCCGATCTGGAGACGCTGACACGCATCTACGAGACCTTCATCGAACGCTGGTTCTCCCATGCCGACGGCAAGTGAAGTAAGGCTCTATCTGAAAGGCCTCTGGCTGCTGCTGCTCGGCGACCACACCGGTGCGCGCTATCTGGATCTGTCCGAGCGCGGCATGTGGCGGTCCTTCTACTCCGCCCTCTGGTGCCTGCCGGCCATGCTGGTTTCCTGGCTGTGGCTGCGCGCTGCGTTCCTGGCAAGCTATCCGCCCGGAACAGGAACGGGGTTCATCTTCTTTTTCCGCCTTGCGATGGTCGAGGCTATCTGCTGGATCGTGCCGCTGCTGTTGATCGGCATGCTGCTGTTTGCCTTTGGCGCACGGGAAAAATTCACCGCGCTGGTCACCACCATGAACTGGCTGTCGCTGCCGTTTTCCTATGCCTATGCGGTTCTGATCCTGATCGCGTTTTTTCTGCCGCCCTTGCAGGGGCTGATAGCCATCCTCTGGCTGGCACTCCTGCTGTCGCTGGTCTTCGCCTTTTCGCGGATCGTGCGCTTCTTCATCCGCGACCAGTCGTTGCTTGTCTCGGCGATCGTCATGACCCTGCTGGTGCCGGGCATGCTTCTGTCCGAGGCGCTGCAGCGTTTTCTCGGCGTTTATCCGGCCTGAGAAACGAGACGGACTTCAGTCCGTGTCTTCGACCGTCTCGACCTTTGAATAGACACGCGGCGGAATGACGTCGGGATAATCGACCTGCATGAAATAGAGACCATCCGGCGGCGCGACGGGGCCGCAGGCTTTGCGATCCCGTGCTTCCAGTGCCGTGCGCACGTCTTCCGGTGTCATGCTGCCTTCACCGGCCATTTTCAGCGTTCCGGCAAAAGAGCGTATCTGGTTGTGCAGAAAGCTCTGCGCGGTGGCGCGTATCTCGATAAGATCGCCATTACGTGTCACATCCAGCCGGTCGAGCGTTCTGACCGGGCTGTTCGCCTGACAATGAACCGAGCGGAAAGTGGTAAAATCGTGCCGGCCGACGAGCATCTGTGCAGCTTCATGCATGCGCTCATGGTCCAAATCTTTCGATACCCACCATGCGCGCTTGTGCTCGAGTGCCAGCCGCGCTTTCCGGCAAATGATGCGGTACAGATAATGGCGGCGCAGCGCGGAGAAGCGCGCGTCGAAGTCCTCGGTCACAGCCGTTACGTCGACAACCGAGACACCCTCTTTCGCCATGGCCAGATGGGCGTTGAGAGCATTGCGAAGCTTATATGGCGCCCAATCGCGAGAAAGATCGACATGGGCTACCTGTCCCACCGCATGCACACCGGAATCGGTGCGGCCAGCGCCTCGAATGGACACGGTCTCGCCAGTCAGCGAGCGGACGGCAGCTTCAAGCGCGCCCTGAACCGAAGGGCCATTGTCCTGTCTCTGCCAGCCGAAGTAAGGCGTGCCGTCATATTCGACGGTCATGCGGAAACGCGGCATCAGCCGAGCCTCGTTCTGGCCGGAACGGGTGTGCCACGAACGAAATCGGCAGCCGACAGCGGCTTGCCACCTGCCTTCTGCAAACGGGTAAGCCGCACCGCGCCACTGCCGCAGGCGATGGTCAGGGCGTCATCGAGCACAGCGCCTGCCTCGCCCATACCGCTCGCCAGTTCTGACGCCAGAACCTTCACGCGCTCCGCCTTGCCGCCGATCTCCATTTCCAGCCATGCGCCGGGAAAAGGCGAAAGGCCGCGAATATGGTTATGGACGTCCTGTGCCGGCCGGGAAAAATTAATCCTGGTCTCGCCCTTGTCGATTTTCGATGCATAAACGACGCCTTCTTCCGGCTGTGCAACGAGAGGAAGATCGTCTGCTTCCAGCTTGTCCATCGCCTGCCGCATCAGCCGCGCGCCTGTTAGCATCAGGCTGTCGTGCAATTCACCTGCCGTGGTATTCTCACCGATCGTGACCTTGGCGGTCAGCGCCACCGGGCCGGTATCCAGCCCCTTTTCCATTTTCATGACCATCATGCCCGTCTCGGCATCGCCAGCCATGATCGCCCGCTGAATGGGCGCCGCACCGCGCCAGCGCGGCAGCAACGAGGCGTGGCCGTTATAGCAGCCAAGGCGCGTACCGCTCAGGATAGCCTCGGGCAATAGCAGCCCATAGGCAACGACAACAGCGACATCGGCGTTGAATTCCCTGAATTGCTGCCGGTCTTCCTCGGCCTTGAAATTCACCGGCGTCAGCACGGGCAGACCCAGCAGTTCGGCCGCCTGATGCACCGGCGATTTCTGCAGATCGAGGCCACGGCGACCGCCTGGACGCGGCGGCTGCGTATAAGCGGCGACGACCTCGAGACCAGCCTCCACCAGCGCACGCAACGTCGGAACGGAAAATTCCGGCGTACCCATGAAAATGATGCGAAGAGCCATATCGCCCCCTGCCCTCTATGTCGTTCCGTCTACATATTTAAGACGAATCAGACCTTAGCGCGGGCTGCTTTGGTGAATTTCTTGATGACCATTTCTCGCTTCAGGCGCGAAATATGGTCGATGAACAGAATGCCGTTCAGGTGGTCTATCTCATGCTGCAAACACGTCGCCAGAAGTCCGTCCGCATCGACCGTCTGCTGCTTGCCGTCACGATCGACATATCGCACCGTCAGGGATGCGGGACGCTCCACCTCGGCATAATAATCGGGAATGGAGAGACACCCTTCCTCATAGGCCGAGACGTCGTCCGACACTTTGAGGATTTCCGGATTGATGAAGACGACCGGCTTTTTCTCCTCGTCCTCGCGCGAAACGTCGATCACCAGCATGCGGCGCGGCACGCCCACCTGAATGGCGGCAAGGCCGATACCCGGCGCATCATACATGGTTTCGAGCATATCGTCGGCAAGGCGCAACACTTCGGCATCCACCTGTTCGATGGGCCTTGATTGCTGGCGCAGCACGGGATCGGGCAAAATGATAAGCGGTTTGATAGTCATGGCTTCCCATAACGTATCTCTTGCGCGGAGGAAATAAAAAATACGCGGTCGAAATGGGACCTTCGTCCGGTTTTGCCCGACTCAATTCCGCCGCATGAATGTTCTTGTTTTGATCTTACGAATCACTGGAAATCTGGTAGATTTAGCCATGAGCATCGATTTCTCTTTTCTCCTCGATCCCGCCTTGCGGGCCGGCTCCGTCGACATCAGCTTCGGCGGGCTTCTTGCGGCTCTCGTTTTCGGCCTTTCCGCTTTCTGGATGGTCACGAAAAGTCGTGGGAAAAAAGCGGAAGCCGATGGTGAAATTTCCGATCTGTTGAAAACCCAGTCGGAACTGCACGGCCGGATCGCGGCGATGGCCGAGACACTCGGTACACGCCAGAGCGAGATGGGCCAGACGATCAACCAGCGCCTCGACGGCATGTCGCAGCGGCTGGGTGAAACGCTAACCGAGCAGACCCGGTCGACGCACGAGAATCTAAGCCGCCTGCAGGAGCGGCTTGCGGTTATCGATGCCGCGCAGGGCAATATTCAGGATCTGGCAAAGGACGTGGTGGGGCTTCAGGCGATCCTCTCCAACAAGCAGACGCGCGGCGCTTTCGGACAGGCGCGCATGGAAGCGCTGATCGCCGATGCGCTTCCCGCCGGGGCCTTTCAGCTTCAGCCTACACTTTCGAATGGCTACCGACCGGACTGCATCATCATGATGCCGAACAACGCGCCGTCCCTCGTCATCGACGCCAAGTTTCCGCTGGAGGCGTGGAATGCGCTGAAGGCGGATGAAACGCCCGAGGGCAAACGGGCTGCGACCCAGCAGTTCCGCCGCGATATGGAAGTGCATATTCGCGACGTGGCGGAGAAATATCTGATACGCGGCGAAACGCAGGATACGGCCTTCATTTTCGTGCCGTCGGAATCGATCTTTGCCGACATTCACCAGCATTTCGAATATCTGGTGCAGCGTGCCCATCGCGCCCGTGTCGTTATTGTCTCGCCATCGCTTTTGATGCTGTCGGTGCAGGTTATCCAGTCGGTGCTGAAGGACCAGCGCATGCGCGAGCAGGCGCATCTCATTCAGGGTGAAGTCGCGCTTCTCATGGATGACGTGCGGCGGCTGGACGACCGGACGCGCAAGCTGCAAGCCCATTTCGGGCTGGCGCAGAAAGATGTCGACATGATGCTGATCTCCTCCGACAAGGTGCTGGCGCGTGGCCAGAAAATCGAGGGCCTCGATTTTTCGCCGACGGAAAAAGAGACCTCCCATAGCGAAATCGAGCAGGCGCGACGCTTTGCGGAGAACAGGGCGGGAACGGCCAAGTTGCGGGTGGTTGACGACGAGTGATCCCGTCGGGCAAAGTCGCCGCCTTGCTTTGAATTTCATACGGACATGCCCTGATGATTACTGTTTTCGGCTCCATCAACATGGATCTCGTCGCCACCGCCAAACGCCTGCCCAAACCCGGTGAAACCGTGACGGGAGACACCTTTTCCACGGCGGCCGGCGGAAAGGGAGCCAATCAGGCGCTTGCCGCACGGCGCGCAGGTGCAACGGTCAAAATGGCGGGCGCTACGGGTGATGACACCTTTGCCGCGCCAGCGCTGACATTGCTGCGCGATGCCGGCACCGATCTGTCGCTCGTCAAGACCGCGCCCGGCCCCACGGGAACCGCCGTAATCCTGATCGGTGAAGGCGGGGAGAACATGATCTCGGTCATTCCCGCCGCCAATGGCGAAGTTTCCGCATCCGACGCCGCAAGAGCCGTGGCGGAGATGGCAGCGGGCGATATTCTGATGCTTCAGTTCGAGGTGCCCGCACCCTCAATCGAAGCAGCACTGACGGCCGCGAAGGCTAAACGCATCACCACTATCATCAATACCGCGCCGCTGACTGCGGACGGGCCGCGCCTTGCCAGCCTTGCCGATATCGTCATCGCCAATGAAACCGAGTTTGAATTGCTGATCGGCAAAAACGGACTTTCAGCCTCCGAACGGGAAAATGAACTCAAATCCCTGCATGAGCAGACCGGCCAGACATTGATCGTGACGCTTGGTGCTGATGGCGTGATCGCCATTCGCAACGGCAAGGTCTTCAAGGCGTCCGGTCTCAAGATCGAGCCGGTCGATACCGTTGGCGCTGGCGATACATTCTGCGGTTATCTCGCCGCCAGCCTCGATCAGGGTATGGATTTCGAAAAGGCGCTGAAGCGCGCCGCCGTCGCAGGCTCGCTCGCCTGCACCCGCGCCGGCGCCCAGCCTTCCATTCCGGTCGCAGCCGAAGTGGACGCGAATATCTGACGGTTCGAGCTGTTAAATGCGAATGAAAGTGAGATAGGCCGAGCTGCGGCCTTCTCTTTTCGCCTTGTTCTCATAACGCGTGCCCGGCCAGTTGGCATAGGGGGTGTGCCAGTCCTCGGCGCTTGCCGCCGTCCACTCGAAACCGCCGTGGCGGGCGCAATGCTGTAGCGTCCAGTTGACGTAGGTATCGATATCGGAAGCAAAGCAGAACTTGCCACCGGGTTTCAGGACGCGATGGAAACGGGCAAGATTGACGTCGGAAACGAAACGGCGCTTCCAGTGCTTCTTCTTCGGCCAAGGATCGGGATAGAGAAGATCGATGTGATCGATCGACCCATCCGGCAGCCAATCCAGCAATTGCGTCGCGTCATCATCGTAAAGGCGGATATTCATCAACTCGCCTTCACGCACGCTTGCCAGCAGCTTGGCCATGGAATTGACGAAGGGCTCGACGCCGATAAAGCCGGTCTCAGGATTTTCAACCGCGCGGTGGGCAAGGTGCTCGCCGCCGCCGAAACCGATTTCCAGACGGACCGATTTCACATCCGCCGGAAAGAGAGCGATGAGATTTTTCGGAGGCGCGCTTTCCAGATCGATTTTCAGCAAAGGCAGCAGGTTTTCGATCGTATCGATCTGCTGATTGCGCAGGGGCTTGCCCTTGCGTCTGCCAAAAAACGCTTCCGTTGCGCGCGAACGCCGCTCTTCCGTCATGTCATACTCTCAAGAACAAATAGACTAAACCCGCACAGGGCCACTTGAATGGCACTATGCGGGTTACAAATGGTGCAACCGGTATCTCTCAATCCCCGTCGAATGACAAGGCTTAGAACAAGTCCCCGCATTTTCCGGACGTAAAATCGCTACGCAATTTTACTGGAAATGCTTCAAGCGCTCAAAGCTTCCTTGAGCGGCTTCACCAGATCGAGCTTCTCCCAGGAGAAGGAACCGTCACGGCCCGCCTTGCGACCGAAATGGCCGTAGGAAGACGTTTTGGCATAGATCGGCTTGTTGAGATCGAGATGACGGCGAATGCCCGACGGCGAGAGATCCATGACCTTGCGGATGGCGCCTTCGACCTGATCTTCGCTGACCTTGCCGGTACCGTGCAGATCGACATAGATCGACAAAGGCTGGGCGATGCCGATCGCGTAGGAAATTTGAATGGTGCAGCGCTCGGCCAGACCGGCAGCCACCACGTTCTTGGCCAGATAGCGGGCAGCATAGGCCGCGGAACGGTCGACCTTGGTCGTGTCCTTGCCGGAGAATGCACCGCCGCCATGGGGGGCAGCACCGCCATAGGTGTCCACGATGATCTTGCGGCCGGTCAGACCCGCATCGCCATCGGGACCACCGATGACGAATTTGCCCGTCGGGTTAATATACCACTGGCAATCATCGGCGATCTTAAGGTCACCCAGCGCTTCGCGGATATAAGGTTCGACAACTTCGCGAACCTTCTTCGAATCCCAGCTGGCATCGAGATGCTGCGTGGACAAAACGATGGACACGGCTTCCGAAGCCTTGCCGTCGACGTAACGAACCGTCACCTGGCTCTTCGCGTCGGGACCGAGTTTCGCAGCTTCGCCTTCGCCGCTTTTACGGGCGGTGGCGAGCAGCTGCAGAATACGGTGGGAATAATAGATCGGAGCCGGCATCAGGTCCGGCGTTTCCTTGCAGGCGTAACCGAACATGATGCCCTGGTCACCGGCACCCTCGTCGCCCTGCTTGTCGGAGGCGTTGTCCACACCCTGCGCGATATCCGCCGACTGCGGATGCAGGAGAACATCGATCTTCGCCGTCTTCCAGTGGAAACCATCCTGCTCATAGCCGATGTCGCGGATCGCCTTGCGGGCAGCCGACTTGAACTTCGAGGGATTGATGACCGGGTGGCCGGCAGCATCCTTGAGAACCTTGCCGTCCTTGTCCTTTTTCAGCAGGGTATCGGGAACCCGAACCTCACCGGCGATAATGACGCGGTTCGTCGTCGCAAGCGTTTCGCATGCGATGCGCACGGTCCAGGGGTCGACACCCGTCTTGGATGCCTCACGATAGATGAGATCCACGATTTCATCGGAAATACGATCACAAACCTTGTCCGGATGACCTTCGGCCACGGACTCGCTGGTGAACAGGTAATTGGCACGCATGCGGGATTCCCCTCAAAGAACGGTCTTCGGTTTTGTTAGTCATTTCGGCCATGAAAGACAAGGACACAACCACATAAATATATCTTTATGTGAGAATTCCTTTCTAATTGGGCACAAAAAAACGGCCCTTGCGGACCGTTGAGTGTCCAGCGCCGCACGCTGGAAAATAAAGGAGTCGCCTGCGAGTGCTACTCGGCATCCCCTTCGGCGGCGAGCGACTTGACGAGATCAACGAGGCGGCGGCGAACCTTCGGGTCGGCGATCTTCACGAAAGCGCGGTTCAGCTGCAAGCCTTCGGCAGACGACAGGAAATCCACCACGTAATTGGAACTCGATGCTTCTGCCATGCCCGTCGTGCCAACAGCTTGGTCGCCCGGCGCGTCCTCGAAGAAGAAGGAAACCGGCACATTCAGGATCGCGGAGATATTCTGCAGGCGGCTGGCGCCCACGCGGTTCGTGCCCTTTTCATACTTCTGAATTTGCTGAAAGGTAATTCCGAGGCTTTCACCCAGCTTTTCCTGGCTCATGCCCAGCATGGTTCTGCGAAGACGAATTCGGCTTCCGACATGAATGTCGATGGGGTTAGGCTTTTTCTTATTTTCGGTCATCATGCGGTCCTGACACTCGGAAAGGGTTGATATCTCGTTTCATTGCTTATTCGAAGAAATGAGCTGGCATTTCGATAACGTCTAAACTTGTTTTACGACTGACGTATTCACTATGCAATTGTAGGGGTTCCCGGTCAATTCTGGCGCCGGGCAAAACGCCAGGCAGAAAATACCGCAACGGTCAGCATGATAGAAAAAATCAACCAGAAATACGTCCGATGTATGTCGTAAGTAACAGCATCATTTGACCCACCACTCAAGGTGGCGTCAACAATTCCGACCCGGCCGTAGTCCAACCCGGCAATAATACGACCATAGGGGTCTATAACGGCGGAAATTCCGGTATTAGCGCCGCGAATCACCGGCACTCCCGTTTCAACGGCCCGTACTCTTGCCTGCAGAAAATGCTGATAAGGGCCGGGCGTATCGCCGAACCAGCCATCATTCGTGACGTTCAGGATCGCTGCGGCACCCGCCAGACCAGGGGTCATCTCTTCGGGAAAAATGATCTCGTAGCAGATCAGGGGATAAAAGGTTTTACCGGAAGGAAGCGTCAAGGGCGTGCGCGACGAGGCGGCTGAAAAGCCGCCCGGCAGGCTGATGACATTATTGATGCCGAATCCCCGTAGAATATCTTCGAAAGGGACATATTCTCCAAAGGGTGTCAGATGGACCTTGTCGGTCGCGCCGATGATCTCGCCCTGACTGTCGATCGCATAGACCGAATTGTAGTAACGCGGAGGCCGGCCGGCACCGGCATCTTCCATTCTGACCGCACCGGTAAACAGGACCTGCCCGTCTTCCAGCGTCTTGGCGATTTCCGCCAGAGCGTCCGGATTTTGCGTCAGGATGAAAGGCACGGAGGTCTCCGGCCAGACGATGATATCGGGGCGTTTTTTTCCTTCGCCGGGCGGCAGGCCCGTCAAACGCAGATGCTCGCTGAAAATCTCGGCCCTGTCTGCATTCAGCATCTTGCGGGACTGGTCGATCGACGGCTGCACGATCCTCACGGTCAGCGCATCCGCAGGTGCCTCCAACGGTGTCTGAAGGCGGTAAAAGCCGTAACCAAAATGGCCAGCCAGCAGCAGGCCCGCCACAATGAGACCCGGCCACATGCCTTTTTTCGTGCCGATCAAGGCAGGCGAGGCGAAGATGAAAACGGCAAGCGTGGTGACACCAAAAAGACCAAGCAGATGCGCCGACTGCATCATGATCGGCACAGGCATGATGCCATAACCGATGGCGTTCCAGGGAAAGCCAGTTGCTATAAAGCTGCGGAGCCATTCCAAAAGGCCGAATGCGGCCGCAAGTGCGGTGATACGGCCGAGACCGTCCGACCAGACGATATTGGCGGCTGCGACCGCAAAACCGTAAAACACGGCGAGAAAAGCCGGAAGGCCGAGGATGGCGAGCGGTAGCGCCCAGGCGAACTCGTCAGCTTCCAGCAGGAGCGCATTGCCCAGCCACCACAGGCCCGCCACGAAATAACCAAGGCCGAAACACCAACCGATGCCGAAAGCGGGCATGATGCGGCTGAAGATGCCGCCGCCCGGCTTGCCGGTGCAGCCATCGACCAACCAGACAAGCAGGGTGAAAGACAAAAAAAGCGCCGCGAAAAAGCCGACCGGAGGCAAGGCCAGCGCTCCAACCGCGCCTGCGGCAATCGCCATCACTGCGCGGCTTTTGCCGCCGGCCAGCATTACCCTGCCTGCAAGACGCTCCATGCCATCTCCGTTTAATGCCCACCCGGAAAAGCCCAACCCCGGCATGGCCGCGCAAAGGAATTTCCCTTTAGACTCGACGTAAAGGAAAAAAGATTCGCAGTCCACAGAAGGGATGGTCGCCGGAGCACCGTGCGTCCTTTTGGACTCTTGATGACGCGTTCAAGGAGCGGAGGCGACGGGGAGCATCCCGTCGCCCACCTCAGTCAGCGTTTTGCTGGTGGGTGATGAGGCGAACATCCGGCGCGGGCAGCGGAATAACCTCATCGGCATCGGCATCGCCCGGCGCGCGGTCATCCTGCCCTTCCGAGCCGTGATCGCGGACGATACGGACACCCTTGATACGCCTCGTATCCGCATCGAGGATCTGGAACTCGAAACCGGGTACGGCCCGGACCACTTCACCCTTGGCCGGAATGCGGCCGAGCGCGAAGAATATCAGGCCGCCGAGCGTATCGATTTCTTCAAGATGCTCGCGGACATCGAATTCCGGTCCGATTGCCTCGGCAAGTTCCGTAAGTTCGGCGCGGGCATCCGCCACCAGCACGTCGGCGGACAGACGCGAAAACATCGTCTCGTCCTTGTCGTGCTCGTCATCAATGTCACCCACGACCATCTCGACGATGTCCTCATGGCTGACGAGACCGTCCGTGCCACCATATTCGTCGATCACGAGGGCAAGCTGTGTTCTCTGTGCCTGCATGGTCTTCAAAAGATCGGAAGCCAGCATGGAGGGGGGTGCAAAAAGAATTTTGCGCACCAGCCCGGCATCGGCGACCGTCTGTTCCAGATCCACCCGTGCCAGGTCAAAATTCGGTCGCGGCGAGCGCGGAGCCTTCGCCTCGCCATAAGCAACGCCACGCGATCCCACCCGGCGCTTGTTGCGCGCCTGCTTGGCGACATAGGCCAGCAAATCGCGAATGTGGATCATGCCCTTCGGATTATCCAGCGTCTCATCATAAACCGGCATGCGGGAGCGCCCGGTTTCCTCAAAGAGGATCAGAGCTTCGCCGATGGTCATATTCTGGTCGAGACCGTCGATATCCACGCGTGGGATCATGATATCTTCGACCCGAACCTCCCGGAAACGCAGGATATTGTTCAGCATCGCCCGCTCTTCGGGCGAAAAGGCGGCACCGATTTCGGTGTCGTCCATCAGCGCGTCGGTCAAATCCTCGCGCAGGCGCTCGCCCTGTGACGGTTTCAACAACCGTCCAATGCGCGACCAGATCGTCGATCTCGGCTTTGCATTGGAGTCGTTCCGTAAATGACTACTGCCCTCCTCCGAGGAGGACTGCTCGCCGTTTTCTCTGCCCTCATTGGCAGGTCGTGCAGAATGTTCGTTCATGGCTCCAGACAATATTCAAAGCGGTTCCTGTCCCGCGTAAGGATCAGATAGGCCAAGCACCGCCAAAATGCGAGTCTCAAGCGACTCCATTTCTTCCGCCTCCTCCTCATCCATGTGGTCATAACCGAACAGGTGCAGGAACCCATGAACAAGAAGATGGGTCAGATGATCCTCGAAACTCTTCTCAAGTTCAAGAGCCTCGCGTTCAACCGTCTCGCGCGCTATGACGATATCGCCCAGCATCGGGCCGGGCATACCGCCCGGTTCCAGCGGAAAAGCGGGGAAAGACAAGACATTGGTTGCCTTGTCCTTGTCGCGCCATTCGGCATTGATTTCCCGGATATTTTCATCGTCGGTAAAGACCAGTGACAGTTCCACCGGCATTTTCGGGAAGGGTTGTTTCTCTTCCCGCTTCAAAAAATCAACCGCTGCATCCAGCGCCTTGGTGGCGAAGGCAAGAAGGTCCTCTTCCGAGGACCAGCCTTCGGCCTCGACGCTGATTTGAATATCCAGAGCTGTCATTGTCTTGCGTCAGTTGCCCTTCACGAGGCTTTCATCCGGCACCGCCGTGTGGGATTCGTACGCCCGCACGATGCGCGCCACCATCGGATGGCGCACGACGTCCACATCCTTGAAGCGCACGACGGATACACCTTCCACATCGGTGAGGATTTGCAGGGCCTCGACAAGGCCTGACTTCACACCCCGCGGAAGGTCCACCTGGCTTGGGTCGCCGGTCACGATCATGCGGCCTTTCTCACCGAGACGGGTGAGGAACATTTTCATCTGCATGGTCGTGGTGTTCTGGGCTTCGTCCAGAATGACGGCGGCGTTGGCAAGCGTGCGTCCGCGCATGAAGGCCAGCGGAGCGATTTCGATGACGCCCGCCTGAATGGCGCGCTCCACCTTGTCACCCGGCATCATATCGTAAAGCGCATCGTAAAGCGGGCGCAGATAAGGATCGACCTTCTCCTTCATGTCGCCCGGCAGGAAGCCAAGGCGTTCGCCCGCCTCCACTGCGGGACGCGAGAGGATGATGCGGTCGACCGCACCACGCTCCAGAAGTTGCGCCGCATGCGCCACGGCAAGATAGGTCTTGCCGGTGCCGGCGGGGCCGACGCCGAAAACCAGTTCGGATTGCTCCAGCGCCCGCATGTAGACATCCTGGGTCGGCGTGCGGGCAGCGACAGTCTTCTTGCGCGTTGAAATCTGCGCCATGGAGATCTTCGCCTTGCGCTCCATCGTCGGCAAGGTCAGCTGGTCGTCTGCCGCCATGGCCATGCGGATCGCGCCTTCCACGTCGGAAACCTCGGCGGTTCCGCCCTTGAGCAGACGCTCGTAGAGGAAATCCAGCGCCCGGCGAGCCTGATTGGTGGCAACGACATCGCCGGTGATGGCAACGGAATTGCCGCGCGGGCGCGCATCGATGTTGAGGCGTTGTTCCAGCAATTTGAGGTTCTGATCGAACTGACCGAATAGCTCTCCCGCTATCCTGTTATTCTCGAACGTGAGGACGAAGTGATTGGCGTCGGTCGCGGCTTGGCGTGGCTGGCGCGATGAAGGTGATACCAATTCATGTGCGTTCAAGCGGTCAGGCTCCTGTCCCAATCAGTGTCGGCTCCTCACTCTAACTCTCTGCCACCTCGGCAAACAAGCTGTTTGGACCCGTTGCGGTGATTCGTACATTAACAATGTCACCGATTTTCAAAGTCTTTGCATCAAGATTCACAGATTGCAGCCAGGGAGAGCGACCTATCAACTGTTCAGGCATGCGGCCGGGCTTTTCCAGCAACACATCCATCGTCTTTCCGACCAGCGATTCCGCAAATTCCTTCTGCTGCCGCAAGAGCAGCGCCTGCAATCGTTCCAGCCGCTCGGCCTTGACCTCTTCCGTAACCTGATCCGTCAGATCGGCGCCCGGCGTTCCAGGGCGTGTGGAATATTTGAATGAAAAGGCCTGCGCATATTTCACCTGTTCGATGATCGCCATCGTGTCTTCGAAATCACGATCCGTCTCGCCGGGGAAGCCAACAATAAAATCCCCGGACATGGCGATATCAGGGCGGACGGCCCGGATTTTTTCAATGAGCTGGATATATTCCTCACCCGTGTGGCGACGGTTCATCGCCTTCAGAATGCGATCCGACCCGGACTGAACAGGCAGATGCAGATAGGGCATCAGGATGCGCAGATCGCGATGTGCGCCAATCAAGCGGTCATCCATGTCGCGCGGATGGCTCGTGGTATAACGAAGGCGGGCAAGACCGGGAATTTCCGCCAGCCGGTAAAGAAGCTCGGCAAGTCCCCATTTTTCGCCCTTCGGGCCTTCGCCCTGCCAGGCATTGACGTTCTGGCCAAGCAGCGTGATCTCGCGCACGCCGGCATCCACCAGTTTCATCGCCTCATCGACGATCTGGCGCACGGGGCGCGAAACTTCCGAACCACGCGTATAGGGCACAACACAGAAGGTGCAAAACTTGTCGCAGCCTTCCTGCACCGTCAAAAATGCCGTGACGCCGCGCGTACGCAGTGTTGCCTTTTCGGCCACCGGCAGATGTTCGAACTTGTCCTCGACCGCATATTCGGTCTCGATGACGCGCTCGCCGCCGCGCACCCGCTTCAGGGCGTCAGGCAGGCGGTGATAGGTCTGCGGGCCGATGACGACATCGACGGCAGGCGCACGGCGAAGGATTTCCTCGCCTTCCGCCTGCGCCACGCATCCGGCAACGCCGATCACGAATTCGCGGCCCTGTTCTTCGCGCGATTTTTTCATGTCGCGCAGGCGACCGAGCGCCGAATAGACCTTTTCAGCGGCCTTCTCGCGGATGTGACAGGTGTTCAGAAGCACCAGATCCGCCTCGCCCATATCCTCCGTCTGAACGTAACCGTCCTTCGCAAGCGCATCGCTCATGCGGACGGAATCGTACACGTTCATCTGACAGCCATAGGTCTTGATGAAGACCTTCCTGCTGTTAGAGCCCTCGCGGGCAATCATTTCGGGGGCGTCGAGGCCAAGCGTTTCCTGGGTCATGGCGGTTATCTAGTGTTTTTCACGCCCGGATTAAACAGAAAAATACCGGAAAAGCTGCAATGCTCTATTTCCGCCAGCCACCACGCAGGCTGAAAGCCAACATGGAGCGGATAGAAGCGGCGATATCGGTCGCCAGACGCTTGCGGTTATCCGTGCTGTGAAACGGAACGCTGTCGCCGAATGTAACGTCGACGTCGATAGCACCTGCCCTGATGATACCGAGCAGATGCGGCACCAGAGTTATGCTGCCCGGCCAGGCTGCAATGACCCGGTGGTAACGTCCCATGGCCATTCCCTGCACCCGCGTATAGGCGATTGCAACCGGCTGCACATAAACGAGCTTGCCCGGAACCTGCTCGGCAGCCGTGGAGGCTGCGCCAAACAGCGAGGATTTGACGGCAAGCATGCGGTTACCGTCAGAGGTGGTGCCTTCCGGGAACAACACGACGATCTCGCCATCGGCCATGCGGGCGGCGATCTCGCCGACCTGCGCACCGGTGCTGCGCTTCTGCTCGCGCTGGACGAAGATGCTTTTCTGCAGACGGGCGAGCCAGCCGAAGACGGGCCAGTCACGCACTTCCGTCTTGGCGATGAACACCACGTCGGCAATACTGCCGAGAACGAGAATGTCCTTCCACGAGGCGTGGTTGACCGCCAGCATCAGCGGTTTTGCCCGCTCCACATCCCCATGGACATGCACGCGGATGCCAAGAACATGGCAGGCTATGCGGTGCCAGATGCGGGGAATACGGCGACGAAGCCGCAAGTCGAAGGCAAGGCCCAACAGTTGCAGCGGCAGCAATATAAGCGTGACGATCAGGAGAACGACCGCAATATAGGCTGTCCGAATCCACATCATGATTGAACCGTGCGCTTGCTCACCAGCGTCTCAATGTTCGCCGGGCTTCAACGGTACACCGTAGAGTTCGAGCCGGTGATCAACGAGCTTGAAGCCATGTTCCCTGGCGATCTTTTCCTGAAGCGCCTCGATCTCGGGTGAATGAAACTCGATGACCACACTGTTCTTCAGATCGATCAGATGATCGTGATGTTCCTCAGGCACGGTCTCGTAACGCGAGCGGCCATCGCGAAAATCATGACGCTCGATGATGCCGGCGTCCTCGAACAGCTTCACCGTTCTGTAAACGGTAGAAATCGAGATGCGCGGGTCCACGGCGGAGGAACGGCGGTAAAGCTCCTCGACATCCGGATGGTCTGCCGATTCCTGCAGCACACGGGCGATGACACGGCGCTGGTCCGTCATCCGCATGCCGCGTTCGGCACAAAGTTCCTCCAGCGTTTTCGAAAGGTCTATCACGTCTTCTGGCCTTTTGAGTATTCCGGTTGAATTTCGGGGCTGTCGCCGAAAAATGCCTGTCGCAGGGAACTAGCGAAGATCGCGGCGCATGACAAGCGCCGTCGACTTCGCGCCATCCTTGGCGGTGTAATAGGCCTTGCGCTCAGCGACCGTTTTGAAGCCGAGCTTTTTATAAAGTCCCAGAGCGGAGGCATTGTTGCTGTCCACCTCTAGGAACATCGTTTCTGCACCGCGCATCATCGCCTCACGGACGGCCGATTGCATCAGGCGCCAGCCGAGGCCGGTGCGCGCGAACTTGTCGGCCACCGCAACGGTCAGGATTTCCGCCTCGCCGGCCACTTCGCGCGCAAGCACGAAACCACCGAGCGGTTTGCTGAAAAATGCGTTCGTCTGCCGCGCGACGGCACCGAAAACCGAGCCTTGCGTCAACAGCCCGGAAAACTCCCCGTCATTCCAGGGGCGCGGAAAGCGCAGCGCATGCAACTCCGCCACTCCGGCGCAATCCTCATGCTGCATCGGCACGATCTCGAAATAAGGCTTCCAGCTTAGATATTCGTCAAACATAACAAGGAATCATCCGCACGCATTTACGGGTGCCACCTATCAGGCAACGCTCTGGCGTGCCAGCGCAAAACCCGTCTGCGGCCGGGCATCCGGGCCGCGAAGGTAAAGCGGTGCGGGTTTCGGCATGCCTTTCGGCTTGCGTCCACCCGCCCGCGCGACAGTGGAAATCGGAAAATGATCGGGCCCTGACGCCGCGTCGAAACCCTGAAAAAGGGGTGCGGCGGAACCGACAATGGCACCATCGAAACCGGAGAGAGCCGTTTTGGCATCCTCCAGAGACAAAAGCGCGGCCTCGCGGAGCGGCGATCCATCCTCTGCAAATGTCTGGAGGTAGGCTTCGCCCCGTTTGGCGTCGAGCCCGACAGCCACTGGCCGGTCGGGATTTTCCAGCAGATGATGCAAGGCGATCGTCTCAAGCGTGGTTACGCCGACTGCCTCTATGCCGAGCGAGAGGGCAAAACCACGCGCGGCGGCAACGCCGACGCGAATGCCGGTAAAGGAACCCGGCCCGATCGTTACCGCGATGCGCCCGACTTTCTGAAGCGGCAGCTGCGCCTGCTGCAGGGCACCATCAATCACAGCCATCAGCCGCTCGGCATGACCTTTTCCGATGGTTTCGCACACCTCGCCACGCACCGTGTCGGAGGCGCTGTCATAGACGCAGGCGGAACAATCCACACCTGAGGTATCGAGTGCGAGAACAATCATGGCGCGGCCTAGCTTACAACGTCATACGGCTTCAACTTCGCGCACTTCTGGCACGAAATGGCGAAGCAGGTTCTGGACGCCGTGCTTCAGCGTGGCGGTGGAGGACGGGCAACCGGAGCAAGCGCCTTTCATGTTCAGGAACACGGTGCCGTCGCGGAAACCACGGAAAGTGATATCGCCGCCATCCTGCGCCACGGCGGGGCGGACGCGGGTATCCAGCAGTTCCTTGATGGTGGCGACGATGGTTTCGTCACCCGCTTCAAAGAACTCGCCTTCCTCATCCGACACTTCAGCCGCAATGGCAGTGCCCATGATGGGGCGGCCAGACATGAAATGCTCCATGATCGAACCGAGAATGGCGGGCTTCAGATGCTGCCATTCGGCGTCATCCTTGGTGACGGTGATGAAATCGAAGCCGAAATAAACGCCGGTGACACCCCGAATGGTGAAGAGGCGCTCTGCCAGCGGCGAGGCCTGCGCCTGCGCGGGGTTGAGAAACTCAGCCGTGCCGCTTTCCAGCACCACCTTGCCCGGCAGGAACTTGAGGGTCGCGGGGTTCGGCGTGGCTTCCGTCTGAATGAACATTATCTGTCTCCTTCGAGGTCGCCGTTCACGCCCCGCAATTTAGAATTCTTCCAAAAAATACGCCTGGCGAAGCCTTACTTCAAGCCCTGACATGATAATTACATTCAAGAAATCGTCAGCCCCAACTTCTTACCCGAATCCGTCCCTGTCTTTCAGGGCCCGACAAACGTCAGCAGAGGGCGTCGATTTCCTCATCCGTCAGCGTATCCGGCAGCACGGTGACGGGGATGGGGAAGGCCGCACCGCGTCCTGAGATGGAGGAGACGAGCGGTCCCGGCCCTTCCTTCGTCGATCCTGCCGCCAAAACCAGAATGGCAATATCGCGATCTTCCTCGATAAGTCCGTGGATCTGTTCGGTTGCGCCGCCTTCACGGATGACTGCCTCCGGCTCGATGCCGATGGTCTCACGGACCTTCTGGGCGATCTTGGCAAGCGTTGCTTCCGCCTCCTCGCGCGCCTCGGCCCGCATGATCTGCTCGACGCCCAGCCACTGCTGGAAATCGCCTTCCGGTATCATGTAGAGCAGAACCAGTCCGCCATTGGAGTTCTTGGCGCGACGACCGGCATAATGCACGGCCCTTTCGCATTCCGGTGTGTCATCGATAACAGCGAGAAATTTGCGACGATGCCCTTCCAGACGCGACAGCCGTTTTGAAACCATTCCGCACTCCCTGTGTCCGCCGCGATCCGAAAAACCGCCCGACGGTTCGGGCGGAGATTATATCAAATCACGGCAGGCGCAAACCGCCCGCCGTGAGCCGCAAGGCGATACCTGGTCAGCGCAGGAACCCGATGATGTCGCGCACCTCGTTCATCGTTTTTTCAGCGATCGCGCGCGCTCGCTCACCACCCTGTTTGAGGATGGCATCGATGTGGGTGGGATCGTCGAGAAGGCGGCGCATCTCGTTGTTGACCGGAGCAAGCACATTGACGGCAAGCTCGACGAGAGCCGGCTTGAAGGCCGAGAACTGCTGTCCGCCGAATTCGGCAAGAACCTCCGCTTTCGTCTTGTCAGACAGTGCCGCATAGATACCAACGAGGTTTTCGGCCTCCGGGCGGCCCTTCAGGCCTTCCACTTCGCTCGGCAGTGCATCCGGGTCCGTCTTCGCCTTCTTGATCTTTCTCGAAATTGCGTCGACATCGTCCATGAGGTTGATGCGCGACAGATCCGACGGATCGGACTTCGACATCTTCTTGGTGCCGTCCTTCAACGACATCACCCGCGGTGCCGGACCGCCGATCAGCGGCTCCACCATCGGGAAATAGGCATGCACCGGCTCATTGCCCACGGTGATGTCAAGCCCGAGACCGGCGTTGCGGATATGGTCGCCGAAATCGATGTTGAATTTCTGGGCGATGTCGCGGGCCAGTTCCAGATGCTGCTTCTGGTCGTCGCCGACAGGAACGTGGGTCGCGCGGTAGACGAGAATGTCCGCAGCCATCAGGCTCGGATAGGCAAGTAGCCCAAGCGACACCTGCTCGGCATTCTTGCCGGACTTGTCCTTGAACTGCGTCATGCGCTCCATCCAGCCGATGCGCGCCACGCAATTGAAGATCCAGGCGAGTTCGGCGTGCTGCGGCACTGCCGACTGGTTGAAGACGATATGCTTCACCGGATCGATGCCTGCGGCAATGAAGGCGGCCGCGATCGAGCGGGTCTGCGCCTTCAGGTCCGAATGAACGAGCTGGGCGGTGATGGCATGCATGTCGACTACGCAATAGATGCAGTCGTTATCTTCCTGCAAAGCCACGAATTTGCGAATGGCGCCGAGATAATTGCCGAGATGCAGATTGCCGGTCGGCTGGACGCCCGAGAAAACCAGCGGCTTGAATGCGTTCATTGTCGTCCTCGAAAAGGCTTGTGGAGGGCCCCGCCCCGTGGTTGGAATTGCACGCGCTTATGCACCTACAGCCCCTCGCAATCAAGCGGTTTCAGGGCGCGTCAGCCGCGCGGCTGAAGAAGATCCCAGTGATTTCCATAAGGATCCGCAAAGACCGCGACGGAGCCATAAACCTCATGGCGCGGTTCTTCCAGAAAGCGCACGCCGCACGCAAGCATCGTCTCGTAGTCACGGCCGAAATCGTCGGTATGCAGGAAAAACCCGACACGGCCGCCGGTCTGGTTGCCGATGGCAAGACGCTGCGCCTCACCATCCGCCTCGGCAAGCAAGAGGGCGCAGCCATCGGTGCCTTGCGGCTTCACCACCAGCCAGCGTTTGCCGTCATCAAGAGGTTGGTCGGAAAGGCAGTCAAACCCCAGAACCTCGCAATAAAACGACTTTGCCCGGTCGTAATCGTCCACAATAAGGGTAGTGAGGGCGATGCGGCGGTTCCCGGCAAAGGACATCAGCTTGTCTCCGTCTGGGCATTCTTGTTGCGGCGCTTTTTGAGGGCTCTCTTGACCATGCCAAGATCGGCACCACCCGAAACGAAAGCCAGCACGAAATAAACGAGCATGGCGGAGAACACGAGGCCCATGATGGTTCCGGCCCGGACGAAAATGGAGGAGGCGGAGGACAGCTCGAAGCTCAGATAGGTCAGCGCATAGTGAACGAAGCCCGCCATAAGGGCGGCGGCCAGCAGCAAGCGCGGAATGCGGGTAAGGAGCGGAATGTCCACATGCCAGTGACCGCGCCACAACAGCATGCCGAACAGCAGGGCGGCATTGACCCAGCCGGCGGTAATCTCGGCAATGGCGATGCCCGGACCTCCGAGACGCGGAAACAACGTCAGCGCCAGAGAGACGTTCACAACCACGGAAATCGCCGCGAAGATCATCGGGATGCGGGTGTCCTCGCGGGCAAAGAAGCCGGGAATGAACGCCTTTATCAGCACGAAAGCCGGCAGGCCGAGGCCATAAATACCGAGGATCTGCGCGACGGTGACGGTGGCCGAAGGCGCGAAATTGCCGCGCTCGTACAGAAAGCGCACGATGGGTTCCGCCATGACGAGAAGGGCAGCGGCAGCTGGCAATGTCAAAAACAGCACGAATTCGACCGAGCGGTTTTGCAGGCTTCCCGCCTCGACCATATGTCCGCCACGCAAAGCCCGCGCCAGTTCCGGCAAAAGCACGGTGGCAACGGCGATGCCGACGACACCGAGCGGCAGCTGGTAAATCCGGTCAGCATAGGCAAGCGAGGAGATCACACCTTCACCGGCAGACGCGATATTGGTGTTGATCAGGAGATTGATCTGGGTGATGCCGCCGGTGATCGCCGCTGGCAAAGCAAGGACCAGCAGGCGCTGGACATTCTTCGTCAGCCGGGGTCTGCGGAAACCGATCCGCATGCCGGCATTGCGCACCGCGATCCAGACGATGCCAAGCTGCACCACACCGGCCACCATGACACCCCAGGACAGGGCATAACCCACCTGAAGCGGGTCGTAATGCTTCCACCAGGCCAGCATCAGAACACCAATGAGAATGATGTTCAGGAAGACCGGCGCAATCGCGGCAGCGAAATAACGGTGCAGCGAATTCAGCATGCCGCCCATCATCGCCGCCAGCGACATGCAGGCAAGATAGGGAAACATGATGGTTGCGAGACGGACGGTGTTGTCAAATTTCACCGGGTCTTCCAGAAAGCCCGGCGCAATAACGGTGCGCACGATGAACGGCATCGACAGTTCCATCAGGATCGTCAAAGCCAGAAGCACGGTGAACAGAACGCCGAAAACTTCTTCGGAAAAGCGTCTTGCACCCTCCATGCCGTTCGCCTCGATTTCCTTGGCAAAAAGCGGCACGAAGGCCGAGTTGAATGCGCCTTCGGCAAAAAGACGCCGGAAGGTGTTCGGGAAACGGAAGGCAGCATTGAAGGCATCGGCGACCGGGCCGGTACCGACAGCTGCGGCCATCAGGGTCTCGCGGAGGAAACCGAAGATGCGGCTTCCGAGCGTGGCCGTGCCGACCGTGGCGAACTTTCCGATCAAGCTCATGGGGATTTCAAGCCTTTGCCGTGCGCGTGGCGGGCAACGCCGCCACATCGGGATGGGCGATGATGCCGTTTGGCATGCGATCACGCAATTCGTCTTCCTGCTCGCTCATCACGGCCTTCAGGCGCGTGGCAATGCTGGCCTGCCGGTTGTCGTTGGTGACCTTCTGGCCGAAGAGATCAGTCACGTAGAATGTGTCGATGACCTTCTCGCCGAAGGTGGTGATGCGTGCGGAATGAATATCCAGCGACAGATCGGCGATGACAGCCGTCATATCCGCCAGAAGCCCCGGCCGGTCGAGGCACTCGACCTCGATAACGGTGAACTTGTTCGAAAGCCCGTTGGAAATGATGACGGAGGGCGGAATGGTGAAGGCGCTTTTCTTCCTCCGGCTCTTGGTGCGGGTGGCAATCATTTCCGGCAGGCGCTGACGGCCGGACAGAACCTCTTCGATCAGCTTGCCGACATTGTTGCCGCGCCGCGTCTCGTCTTCGTCGATCGGAAATTCGCGGTTGATCAGGATCGTATCCAGCGCCCGCCCATCGGATGTGGTGAAGATTTGCGCGTCGGCAATGTTGGCGCCGGCCGCAGCGCAGGCGCCGGTAATGATCGACAGCAGGCGCGGATGGTCGGGCGCCAGCACGGTGATTTCGGTGATGGCGTGGAAGGAATGTGTGCGCACCATGGTCGACAGCGCTTTTTCCTGCTTGTCGGCCTCGCGGATGAAGCGGGTGTGACGCACCTGATCTTCCAACGCCACCGTCAGCAGATAGGGCTCATAGTGCAGCTTGGTGTATTTGCGCCGTGCCTTCTGGCCCCAGTCTTCCAGCGCGTCGTAAAGCGCCTGGCGGGCAATATGCGCCCTTTCCTTGCGGGAGACTTCCGAAAAGCCACCGGAGAGAAGCAGCTCGGTCTCGTAATAAAGCGAGCGGAGCAACTGACCCTTCCAGCCGTTCCAGACACCCGGACCGACCGCGCGGATATCGCAGACCGTCAGGATAAGCAGCATCTTCAGCCGCTCCATGGATTGCACCTTGTCGGCGAAATCGGTGATGGTCTTGCGGTCGTGCAGGTCGCGCGTCTGGGCTACCATGGACATCAGAAGATGCTGCTCGATCAGCCAGACGACCATTTCGGTCTGCTTGCCGGTCAGCCGGAAACGCTGGCAAAGCTTGCGGGCCACGCGCGCGCCGGCAATCGAGTGATCCTCCTGCCGGCCCTTGGCCACATCGTGCAGCAGAACGGCCACATAAAGTGCCTCACGCTCCTCGACACCCGGCATCAGCTGGTTGGCAAGCGGATGGGCATCCACAGCCGTCCCCTTGTCCACCTCCGACAGTACGCCGACAGAGCGGATCAGATGTTCGTCCACCGTATAGTGATGATACATGTTGAACTGCATCATCGCGACGATCTTGCCGAATTCGGGAATGAACTTGCCGAGGACGCCAGCCTCGTTCATGCGCCGCAAGGTGAGCGCCGGATCCCGCCTCGAGGTGAGGATCGCTAGAAACAGCCGGTTCGCCTCCTCGTTCTCGCGAAGCCCGTCATTGATCAGCGACAGCGACCGGGTAACGACACGCAGCGCATCCGGGTGAAGTTCGAGATTGTTGATATCGGCGATATGAAAGAGCCGGATCAGATTGACCGGATCGTTTTTGAACACGTCCGGCTTGGCCAGCGCGATGCGGCCGCGATCCTCGACGAATTCAACAGAACCGGGAATTTTGCGGACCCGGTGGGCAAAGCGGCTGAGAACACCCGACAGGCCCGGCACGTCCTTTGCCTGCCTGTCCTCCAGTGCGGCGCAGACGATGCGGGTCAGGTCGCCCACATCCTTCGCCACCAGGAAATAATGCTTCATGAAACGCTCGACGGCGGAAAGCCCGGGGCGTGGCTGATAGCCCAACGCATCGGCGATCTCGCGCTGAATGTCGAAGGACAGGCGCTCTTCTGCCTTGTTGGTGATGAAATGCATCTGGCAACGGACGGCCCAGAGAAAATCATCGGCCTTTTCGAACAGCCTGAGTTCGCGCTTAGACAGGACGCCAAGCTTGACGAGATCGGCCGTATCGCGGACATGGTAATAATATTTGGCGATCCAGAACAGCGTGTGCAGGTCGCGCAGGCCGCCCTTGCCTTCCTTGACGTTCGGCTCCACCAGATAGCGCGTATCGCCAGCCTTGCGGTGACGCTGGTCGCGCTCGGCCAGCTTGGCGGCGATGAATTCCGGCCCGGTGCCGGTAACAACTTCCGACTCGAAACGTTTTTCGAGATCATCGGTCAGGGATTTTTTGCCGCAGATTGCCCGCACTTCCAGAATGGCGGTGCGGATAGTCATATCGGATTTCGACAGGCGGACGCACTCATCCACCGTGCGCGTGGCGTGGCCGACCTTGAAGCCGAGATCCCAGAGCAGATAAAGCACGAACTCCACGGCCTTGTGCATATCCGGCGTGTTCTTGGCTGGCAGCAGGAACAGTAGGTCGATATCCGATCCCGGCGCCAGCGTGCCGCGACCGTAACCGCCCACCGCTGCAACGGCGATCTGCGGTGCGTCTTTCGGATAGACATATTGGCAGGCGAGATCATAGAGGATTTCGATCAGCCGGTCCTGGAGCCAGGAGATACGTCGGGCGCAGTCGATGCCGCTGCCGTCGGATTTCAGCAGTTCGCGAGCCTTTTCCCGGCCTTCCGTGCTGGCCTTGCGAAAGATCGGCAGCAGGTCGGACCTGACATCGGCTATGCGCTTGCCGTCGTTCTTGAAGATGATGTCGCATTCGCGCTTCAGCGCCGAAACATCGAGAATTTCGGAAAAATCCAGGTCCTTGATGGCCATTTATGCCGGTATCCATGTCCTGTGGGAAAGCCACCGCTTGCGATGGGATTGTCCTATAGCGAGTTTCAAAGGCGATGGACAGGCAGTCTATCCTCTTAAGCCTTGCCAAGTTCTTTCTTTAACGCATAGAGCGCGTCCAATGCCTCACGCGGCGTCATTTCGTCCGGGTTGAATCCTTTCAAAGCTTCTTCCACCTTCGATGGCCCAGCCTTGCGGGTTTCCTCACGGCGAACCGCGATCTGGAACAGTGGCAGATCGTCGATCAGCTGACTGGCAGGGTTCTTGCGATCGGCATCTTCGAGCTTCGTCAGCACCTCACGGGCGCGCTCCACCACCGATGCCGGAAGTCCGGCGAGCCTTGCCACCTGAATACCGTAGGAACGATCCGCAGCACCCGGTCCGACCTCGTGCAGGAAGATGACGTCACCTTCCCATTCCTTCACCCGCATCGTGGCATTGGAAAGGCGACCAAGTTTTTCCGACAGCACCGTCAGTTCGTGGAAATGGGTGGCGAAGAGGCCACGGCAACGATTGACCTCGTGCAGATGCTCGACCGCCGCCCAGGCGATCGAAAGGCCGTCGAAGGTTGCCGTGCCACGGCCGATCTCATCCAGAATGACCAGCGAGCGATCCGTCGCCTGATTGAGGATGGCGGCCGTTTCCACCATTTCCACCATGAAGGTAGAGCGGCCACGCGCCAGATCGTCGGAGGCGCCGACGCGGGAAAACAGCCGGTCTACGATGCCGATATGGGCGGCTTCTGCCGGAACGAAGGAGCCGATCTGCGCAAGGATGGCAATGAGCGCATTCTGACGCAGGAAAGTCGACTTACCGCCCATGTTCGGGCCGGTGAGCAGCCAGATCGCGCCATTTTTGCCGCCCTCAGCAGCCGACAGATCGCAATTATTGGCGATGAATGGCCCAGCCGACTGGCGCCGCAGGGCCTGTTCCACCACCGGATGGCGCCCGCCTTTGATCGCGAAGGTCATGGAGGCATCGACGATCGGTCGGCAATAGGCCTGCTCCGTCGCCAGATAGGCAAGGCTCGAGGCAACGTCGATAACTGCAAGTGCCGCCGCGCCGGCCTTGATTGCTTCCGCCTGCTGCACCACGGCCTCAACCATGCGTGCGAAGGCCTCCAGCTCCATGGTCAATGCCTGTGCGGCGGCATTGGCGATGCGGCTTTCGAGATCGGCAAGCTCGGTGGTGGTGAAGCGCATGGCACCCGCCATGGTCTGGCGGTGGATGAAGCGCGCCTTCGCCTCGTCCGTCGCCATCATCACATCGGCATTGCCCGCCGTCACCTCGATGAAGTAACCAAGCACATTGTTGTGCTTGATCTTGAGCGACTTGATGCCGGTTTCATCGGCGTATTTCAATTGCAGCCCGGCGATCACACGACGCGACTGGTCGCGCAACGCGCGTACCTCGTCGAGTTCTGGATTGGCGCCCTCACGCAAAAAACCGCCATCACGCTTCAAAAGCGGCAGATCGTCGGCGAGCATCGAGCCAAGCATCGCTTCAAGCCCGCCCGGCAAGGCTTTCAAATCCTTGAGAGCTGTCGCCAGCTCATCCGGCAGCAGCCCATCATCGAGAATAGCTGCAATTTTTTCGGCCGAAACCAGCCCCTGCCTTATAGCGCCGAGATCACGCGGACCACCGCGTTCCAGCGCCAGACGTGAAAGCGCACGCGGCATATCTGCGACGTGTTTCAAGGCATCGCGCAGGCCATCGCAGAGGGATACGTCATCGATGAGATAAGCGACCGCATCGAGGCGGGCATTGATCTTTTCCGGGTCGGTCAAAGGCGACATCAGCCGCTCCGCCAGAAGTCGCGCGCCGCCGCCCGTGACCGTGCGGTTGAGGGCATGCAGCAGCGATCCGTCTCTTTCACCCGATAACGTCTTCACCAGTTCCAGATTGGCGCGGGTGGCGGGATCGATGAAGAGGGTGGAGGCGGCGCTTTCGCGCTCCGGTGCGCCAAGGGGCGGGCGCTCGGCAATTTGGGTCTTTTCGACATAGGCCACGGCTGCTGCGGCTGCCGCCATTTCCACGCGTGAAAAAGCGCCAAAACCGTCCAGCGTCGAGACATTGAAATAACGTGCGATACGCCCTTCCGCGACCGCGCTGTCGAATAGGATAGCCGGTTGCGGCACCGCCACGCGGCCGAGGACATCGAAAACAGGCCTCAGCTCTTCGTCGTGGAACAGGCTGTCGGCCACGATCAACTCGCGTGGGTCGATACGCCAGATATCGGCGAGAAGCCGTGTCAGGGTGGTTTCCGCCAGACGGAAGACGCCGGTGGAAATATCGATCCAGGCGAGCGCGAACTGCGCTTCGGCACTGCCGCGGACACGGGCAAGCGCCATCAGATAGTTGGATTCCGTCGGCGACAGCAGTTTTTCTTCGGTGAGCGTGCCTGGTGTGACAAGCCGCACCACATCGCGCTTCACAACGGATTTCGATCCGCGCTTCTTCGCCTCGGCCGGGTCCTCCACCTGCTCGCAGACGGCGACGCGATAACCGCGCAGGATGAGCTTCTGGAGATAATCATCGGCGGCGTGAACGGGAACGCCGCACATGGGAATATCCTGCCCCATATGCTGGCCGCGTTTCGTCAGCGTGATGCCGAGCGACCGCGAGGCTTCCACCGCATCGTCAAAGAACAATTCGTAAAAATCGCCCATGCGGTAAAACAGCAGCGAACCGGGATTGTTCGCCTTGATCTCGATATATTGCTCCATCATGGGAGTGGCCGTAGCGCGGCTCTCTTCCGAGATCAGGGAAGCGGTGGTCAAAACGTCCGTCAATGGCTTGCCGATGTCATATCGTGTTGCGGAAAGGGAGCGCCGACACTAGCGGCAATGGCCGCCCCAAGACAACACACACCGGACCGCTGCCCACAGGAACATCCCGCTAGATCCGAGTTAAAACCGGTCAGCCGTTGATGCGCTCGGTCTCACCGCCGTAATAGCTGATGTAGCGGCCGGCTATAGAGGAAACCGGCAGGACCACGAGAACATCTGTCGTGTTGAATGCGTGGTCCACCACGGCGCCGGAGCCGAACATGGCGCCGAGACGCATATAGCCCTTGATCAGCGGCGGCATGGCGTTCAGCGCCTTGCGGGCGTTCAGCGCCTCAGCCGGTACCAGGTCCATCTCGTGATAAAGCTCGGGAAGGGCGGAAGCCGCCCATTCGCCCTTTGCAACGCAATTGTGATGCAGGAAGGACAGAGCAAGCGCGTGGGCTTCCGGCTGCACGCCGGGAAACGAGGCGCAACCGATCATGGCATCCATGCGGTGTTTCACGGCATAGGCCCAGTTGCCCTGCCACAAAAGCTCAACCGTGCGCTTGGTGCGATATTCCGGCAGCACGCAGGAGCGGCCAAGCTCCATGAAGCGCTTGCCGGGATGGCGCGCTACCAGCCCGGCGATGTCGAATTCGCTTGCGGAATAGAACCCGTTATTGGCAAGCGCCGTTTCCTGCCGCAGCAGACGGTACGTGCCGACGATCTGGTCCTCGCTGTCGCCTTCAATCGCCTTGTCGAGCACGAGCAGATGGTCGCAGACACTGTCCCAGGCGTCGATGTCGCGCTTGCGGCGCATCGCGTCTGCGGGAAGGCGCGCCTTCATTTCATCAACGAAAACCCGGTAACGCACGGACTGCGCCGCGTCGATCTCCCGCTCGTTTCTTGCGAGCCGTGTTTCCAGCGAGCCGATACGGCCGAAAAGCCCCTCATTGTCCTGAGCGGTGTCTGGACGAGGATGAATAACAACTTTGTTTTCACAAATGTCGTGACTGTAGATTTCGGCAACCATGGGGAATCGCTCCGCCACCAAAAGATTTTTCCTGTCATAAATCACTAATTGACGACAGAATAGTGACAAAATGCAGCCATTGCGAGTCTCTCAAGTCATGATGGCAACAGGCGTTTCGCCTCCAGCAAGCGGCGGATTTCCTCGACCAGTCGTCTCGGGTCGGCAGGCTTGTTCAAAACCTTGGCCGCACCGGCATTCAGCAGGATTTCGGCGGTCTCAACGCTCGCATCGCCGCTGAGCACGATGAGCGGAATATTTCTTCCACCCTTCAGCGTGCCGAGAAGCTCCGGCAGCACCTCAAGCCCCTCGCCACCTGGCATATTGAGATCGGATATGATGAGGTGCGGTAGGCGGGTTGTGCCCGGCGCCACGGCTTGCTGCAGGGCCTGAAAATCGTCGACACCGCGCACGATGTAACCGCTTTTTTCCAGAACGGCCCGGATGATGCGCGCATTGACGGCGTCGTCCTCGGCCACGAGGATATCGATGCCGCTTACCCCCTCCGTCACCCGTGAAGAAAACCCCACATCCGGGTGGTTGTCGTTGATGGCATCGCGCCGTTCTATGCCGCGCAGACGGCCGCAGAGGACGTCAATCAGGGACTTTTCGCGCAGCGGCCGGATCAACCAGGCGTCGAAGGACGCATGCATGGTCGACGCCCGCTCTTCGGGACTGACCAGCAACGTGCGGCGGACATTTTGTTGCGGCCAATCCCTTAGCGCGTCTCTGAACAGAGGTGAAATACGCCTGTCGACAATGATATCGGTGAGATCGGCAGCCGTACCGTGCAGCCTTTCCAAATCCTCCGGTTCGTGGATAAGAGCGCATTTGCCGCCGAAAGCCTCGATCGCCTCCATCGTCACCGCCGCTGCCACGCCCCTCGGCGCGATCAGCAGGACATTGGTATGCTGCAGGCAATGGCGCCGGTCCGGGTCCGGCGTGCCGGTGGACGAACTGCCCGGACGGAATGCCAGCGTGAAGGTGCTGCCCTCGCCCTTGCGGCTGAAGACCGTGAGGCTGCCGCCGAATTCCCGCACGATGCGGGTGGAAATCGCGAGCCCAAGCCCTGTTCCCCCACTTTGCTGCGACATCGGGCCTGCCTGTTCGAATTCGCCAAAGATACGGGCCTGTTCCGCTTGGCTCATGCCGGGGCCGGTGTCCTCGACGGTGATATGCAATTCGCCTTCAACCATGCGCGCCCGGATGACGACCCCGCCCACCTGCGTGAATTTGACGGCATTGCCGAGGAGGTTGAACAGAACCTGACGCAGCCTTGCCGGATCGAAATCCAGATAATCGGGCACATCCGGCGTGACGAAGGAGGTGATTTCGATGCCCTTTTCGTGGGCGCGATGCGCCAGCATCTCGACAATACTCTCGATCAGTCGACGCAGGTTTTCCGCACGCGGATTGAGTTTGAAACGGCCCGCCTCCATGGTCGAATAATCCAGCAGGTCCTCGACCAGCTGTACCAGCGACTGACCGGACTGCTTCATGCCGTCGAGATAATTACGTTGCTCCTGGTTGAGCTTCGTCTGCGACAGAAGATGGTTCATGCCAAGCATGCCGGAAAGCGGCAGGCGGATCTCGTGGCTAACCGTGGCAAGCAGCCTTGCCTTTTCGGCATCGGCCTTTTCAGCGCGCAACCGGGCGTCTTCCCGTTCGCCGAGTGCCAGCCGCTCCTCGGTGACATCTCTCGCGATGCTGCTGATGAGAAGACGACTGCTTGCCAGATCGCGGGTGACGACATCGTGCCAGGAGAAAATGCGCTGACCGAACGGGGTCGCAATTTCCACATCATAAGCGTGGGCCTTGTCGCCCGGCCGGAAAGCGATGCCGATTTCCTCACAGCTCAGCCCTTCGGGGGCCGAGCAGCCCGTCACTTCACGAAAAACCGCATTCGCCTCGACGATGCGCCGATCCATATTGCGGATGACGATGATATCGCCCATGGCCTCCTGGATCTCGGCAATCAGCGATCGGTTTTGAGTTTGGCGTAGCCGTACATCCAGATCATCAGCAGATATCTTGCCGGAATACTGGAAGGATTTGCCGAACATGGCGTAGGACAGGAGACCGACCAGCACCGCACCAAAGAAGGATGCCAAGGCGACGGTGACCGCATAAGGCACCGCAAGCGCGATCAAGGCTGCGGAGAAGGCACCCACCGACAATGACGCGGCAACGTATAGCGTGATCGATCCGGCATCTATCCCGCGCTCCGCACCGACAGGTTGAGATGTCGTGTCGACGCGATCCGCCGGCTGCGCCGGGGTGGCGGCGAGGCCATCTGATAATTTTTCCCGCAGTCGTGCCAGTTCGCTCATGCACAACCGCTACCACGGCAGCGGTTTTGATATGTTTGGCTCAAACGCTAAAATTTTACTTTTTAGCCGCCCGGGCGTGCAGAAACTCATCGAGAATGACGCAACCGGCACCGATGGTTATGAAAGTGTCGGCCAGATTGAAGACCGCGAACGACCATGTATCGGTGTGAAACAGGATGTAGTCGATGACGTGACCGTAGAAAAAGCGGTCGAGAAGATTACCGGCCGCTCCAGCGATGATGAAGGCGAAGCCAAGATGGGCAAAAGTCCGGTCCGCCGCCGTCTTGCGCCAGAGCCACAGAACGAAGACCACGATGACGAGTCGCATGCTGACGATGAACCAGCCGTGCATGTCCGCCAGCATCGAAAACGCCACACCGAGATTATAGGTGCGGTAAAGCGCCAGGAACGGAATGACCGGCACCATCTCCTGCAACGGCAGATAGGTCTCGACCAGTTGCTTGACGATCTGGTCCAGCACAAGGGCAGCAACGATAAGCGCGAAAGCCGGGCCAAATTTCGAAAACAACGCCGCTTTGGCCATTACTTCACCGGTGCCAGTTCGAGGAGATGTCGCCGCGCCTCGAAAAGCATGACAGCGGTTGCGATGGCGAGATTGAGACTATCGGCACGGCCCTGTTGGGGAATGCGCGCCAGTTGGTCTGCCTTGCCAGCCAGTTCAGGTGGCAGGCCGGATTGCTCGTTACCCATCAAAAGCACGACGGGCTTTCCGGCATAATCGATTTTTCGATAATCCACGGACCCGGCAAGATGGGTGGCAACGACACTGACATTCGCCGATTTTTTCCATGAGAGGAATTCCTCAACCGAGGCGCGGGCAACGGGCGTAGCGAAGACCGAACCCATGGTCGCACGCACCGTTTCCAGCGAAAACGGATCGGTGCAATCGCCGACCAGAATGACGCCTGAGGCACCCGCCGCATCCGCCGTGCGGATGATGGTGCCGAGATTGCCGGGATCACGCACCCGATCGAGCGCGATATAGGTCTCGCCTTTTTCCGGACGGATATCCTTCAATGGCTTCCATCTCTGGTCAAAGATGCCAACAACCATTTGCGGATTGTCGCGGCGGGTGATCGAGGCGATGAGTTTTTCGCTGACTTCGAGCACCAGCCCGCCGGAAGCGACCGTCTTTACCGCCGCCTGCTCCACCAGCGGCTTGCCCTTGGCCGCCTTGGCGTAAACCAGGGTGCGGATGGTCCAGCCCAGTTCGAGCGCGTCGATAACCAGCTTCAAGCCTTCCGCCATAAAGGTGCCGGTCTCTTCCCTGCCCTTTTTCTGGGTAAGCGCCTTGATATCCTTGATGATGGGATTGGCAAGGCTGGTGACTTCCTTCACCTGGCCAACCCGGCGCGTCGTGTTTTCGCGCATGTCGTTCGTCATTTCGGCTCCCAGCGGCTGAACAGCGATGTGGAAAGCACCCGGCCCGGCGTCTTGCCATCAAGCCCGGCCTCGCGAATGACGAGCTCACCGGATGCAACGACGCCACCGGCGCCGCGCATGATTTCGCGCATCAATTCATGCATCGAATAGAAGCTGGCCCTGATAGAATAGGCCGTCAGCACCAGACCGAGCGCTTTGGGCGACAGGATTTCCCGGCAGATATCGAGCATCAACGGAAGATGGTCGAACAATTGCCAGATTTCACCATGGGTGCCGCGGCCGAATTTCGGCGGGTCGGTGAGAATGATGTCGTAGGTGCTGCCGCGACGCTCCTCGCGCTGGATGAACTTCATCGCGTCTTCGCAAATCCAGCGGATCGGCGCCTGTTCGAGCCCGGCAAGCGCCTGGTTCTCCTTTGCCCAGCCGATCGCTTTCTTGGAGGCGTCGACATGGGTCACTTCAGCGCCTGCAGCAGCGGCGACCAGCGAAGCGACGCCGGTGTAACCAAACAGGTTCAGGACTTTCAGCGGCCGGTCAGCCGTTTCGACGGCATGTTTCAGCCATTCCCAGTGGACGATCTGCTCCGGGAAGACGCCGACATGCCGGAAGGCCGTGAAACGACCGAGAAATTCGACGCCGAGCAGGGACAGGGGCCAGGTTTCGCCGAGTGCTGCCTTTGGAAAACGCCAACGGCCCATGCCGTCTTCATCCGTGTCGCCGGTAAAAATGGCGTCGGCATTCTGCCATACGCGGTCGGGAACCGACGGCTGCCAGAGAGCCTGCGCCTCGGGACGGACGACGCGATATTCGCCGTATTGTTCAAGCTTCAGGCCATTGCCGCTGTCGATGAGATGAAAATCACCCGCGCCACTCGATTCCAGAATAACCGGAACCTGTTCTGCGGGACGCTCGCCGGTGCGATGCTTGAGGGGCCGCGCAGGCACCTGCTCAACGGCCGGTACTGGGGCTATCTTTTCCCTCGGCGCAGGTTTCGGCGCGCTACGCACCGCGTCCGGCTCGCGCTTTTTCGGTGCCGCGTCCGTCCGCCGTGCCGGCTTTGCGGCATGAACCTGTTTTTTCTCGCTCCCGGCACGCACGCGATTGCCCGGCCGGCTGTCTTTTTTCTTCAATGGAAATCTTTCCGCTTCTGCCCGCGTCTTATCGCGCCAGCAAATAGCATTCCAAGCGTCGCTCGACTAGAGCCGCAACGAATGTCGGCACCATCACTTTGCCGGGAGTTGGCCCGCATTCGGAAGCTGCGCGGCTGTTGCCGCTTTGTGCCGGTTCGCCTCGTCATGCCAGCGAACGGCTTCCTTCGCCTCGATCCGGGCGCGCTTGCGATGCTTGCCCTGCGCAAACCATGTGGCGGAAGATCCCAGAAGCACACCGAAAATGACGGCCAGAAACAGGAACACGAAAAACGGCGCGGTGAAGGAAAGTACGCCATCCTCCGGCCGGAACGGATTGAGCGCGAGCGTCACGGACTGACGATTGGCCACGCACAGGATGACGAGGATAATCGCCAGCGGAAGCAGGATGATGAGGTTGATGATTTTTTTCGACATCCGACATTACTCCATCGCGGCGTGCATTCCGCCGGCTCCGTTTCCGGCGCGGCGGGTGAGAACGATCAATCGTCCTCTTCGTCACCCATACCGGGGTTCAGGCGCTCACGCAGTTCCTTGCCCGTCTTGAAGAAAGGCACCCATTTTTCCTCGACGAAAACCGATTCACCCGTACGCGGGTTCCGACCGGATCGCGAAGGACGGTTTTTCACCGAAAATGCGCCGAAACCACGAAGCTCGACACGATTTCCCGCTGCCAAGGCATCGGTGATTTCATCCAGCACCGCATTGACGATATTTTCCACGTCACGGTGATAAAGGTGCGGGTTACGCGCAGCAACGATCTGCACCAGTTCAGACTTGATCACGGTTGCCCCCTGAAAGAATTGGATTTTTAATGCGGCTCAACCTGCCAAACGGAAACAAGACCGTCAAGAAACAACTTGTCCGCACCGAGCTGACCGGAGCCCGCAAACGGAATTAAATCGTCATATCCCAGAAGCTTCGCTATTTGCGCAACACTGAAAAGCGAAAAAGGCGAACTGGAAGACGGTGCGCGCCATTCCACGATCGGCAGATCCTTGGCAACACCGCGCGTTTCGAAATAGCCGCGAATTTCCTTTTCGCCGCCAAGCGTGTCGACCAGCTTGTTGGCGAGCGCCTGTCTGCCCGTGAAAATCGATCCGTCCGCCAGTTTCAACACATCCTCGCGCGGCAATTTGCGGCGATCGGCCACAAGGTCGACGAACCAGCCGTAGCTGTCCATCACCATGGAACGGATCATCGTCTTCGCCTCTTCGGGCGCCTCATGGAACGGCGAAGGCTCTGCCTTCATCGGAGAGGACTTTATTTCCTGCAGCGAAACGCCGAGCTTATCCATCAGCTGGCCGATCTGGGGATATTGAAAGATCACGCCGATCGAGCCGGTGATCGAGGTTTCGCCAGCGACGATGACGTCACCTGCAGATGCGATCATATATCCAGCGGAGGCGGCAAGCGTGCGGACATCGGACACCACCGGCTTCTTTTCCGCAACGCCGCGAATGGCCTTGAAGATGCGCTCGCCGCCATAGGTGGTACCACCGGGCGATGAAATCGACACGATCAGCCCTTTGACATTGTCGCTCTTGGCAATCTTGTCGAGCCGCTCCAGAAGTTCGGTATTGTCCTGGATCAGCCCGGAGATCTGGACACGGGCAATATGGGGTCTCTCGCTTTGCTGCGGGGCGGCCCATAAAAACCGGTAGAGGCCGAAAATGCCGGCGATAAACAGAAAAACAGCGGCAATCCGCCAGAAAGTCAGCTTGCGGCGCAATCGTCTGCGATCCGCTATCGCCATATTATCCATCGAAAACCCCTGCCTTCCGGCATTTGAAGCGTAATATAAGCATCATGGCCATATGGTTCTTCTAGCGCGAAGCCGCAAGGAAACAATAAGGAAACCAGAATTACGATTAAATTCGCATTTCCCTTGCACCTTTCCAGACAAAAACCATATTGGCAGGACACAGCACTCATGCCAAAGACATCAAGATAAACATATAAGCTTCAGTTGCGCGCCAAAGTGGCGCCCAGGAAGTTTTCCGGACCCACTCTTATGCTCGAAAGACTCCGCCAACCCGCGCCAGCGTTTCCGCTGCCCAATGACCAGAACGGCGCTTACGAGCGCGCGCTGAGGCATTCCGCGCGCGTGAAGCGGCTGAAAATCATTCTGCCGCTCGGTGCGGCGATCATCTCGTTTGCCTTCGTCGCCGTTTCGCTCATTCGCACCTGGGCGCCCGAAGAGGTCTCGCTTGAAAGCGCAAGGATCGAAGACGGCAAGATCGTGATGGAAAAGCCGGCAGTTGCGGGCCGCAACGAGAAGGGGATCGACTACTCCATGAACGCAGACCGTGCGTTGCAGGACATCGCCAACCCCAACCTCATGACGCTCGAAAGGGTTCTGGCTGCGGTGCCTGTGAACGACAGCGTCGCCCAGGTGATCGCCAAGGAAGGCATTTTCGACCGGGCCACCAACACGCTGAAGATGACCGCCCCTTTTGACATCAATCTCAGCAATGGCATACAAGCGAAGTTCCAATCTGCGGATGTCGATCTGAAGGCTGGAAAAATGAGCAGCAAAGAGCCGGTTTCGATCAAAACAAACGACGGCGCCATTGTTGCGCAATCGATTGATATCGCGGATAATGGCAAGACTATTACATTTTCGGGGCAGGTACGCGCACGTATCGCTGCATCCAATATCAAGAATGAAGGCAAGTGAGAGCCCGGTCCAGATGATGCAAATTTCCCGTCCCGTTTCCCTTGGCAAATCCGCAGGCGTTACAGTCGCAGCTTTTGCTTTTTCCTGTCTTGCAACCGTGGCTTTCGCTCAGAACACCACCAGCAACATGACAGGCGTCAAGCTCTCCGGCGACCAGCCGATCGCTATCGAAAGCGATCAGCTCGAGATTCGGGACCAAGAGCGCAAGGCCTATTTCACAGGTAACGTAAAAGTTGTGCAGGGCACCACCACCCTTCAGGCCGGCAAGATGACGGTCAATTACAAGGGTGAAGGTTCCTCGCTCACCAGCGGTGACGCCAACATCGAAAAAATCTTCGTCGACAATAACGTCTACCTGACGTCCGAGACGCAGAAGGCCACGGCCGATCACGGCGAATTCGACATGGCGGCGCAGACCTTCATTCTGACCGGCAAGCAGGTTGTGCTGTCCGAGGGCGCGAATGTCTTCACCGGCTGCAAGCTCACTGTTCTGATGAATTCAGGGCAGGCAAAGCTCGAAAGCTGCGGCGGCCCTGTCCGGATCATGCTCGATCCGAAATCGCAGCAGAAGAAACAGTAGTCTCACCTCGTGAAGATAGCCTCGATCTCAAAAATATTTGGCGGTGGGCGCGACCGACCTGTGGACGCTGCGTCGCAGGCCGACAAGGCTCGCTATGACGGCACCCTGATCGCGCATGGTCTGACGAAGACCTATAATACGCGGCGGGTTGTCAACGGCGTTTCGCTGGTCGTGCGCCGTGGTGAAGCCGTGGGGCTGCTTGGCCCGAACGGCGCGGGCAAAACCACCTGTTTCTACATGATCACGGGCCTCGTACCCGTCGATAGCGGCAAGATCGCAATCAACGGCAACGACGTCACCACCATGCCGATGTACAGGCGTGCCCGCCTCGGTGTCGGCTATCTGCCACAGGAAGCCTCCATTTTCCGCGGACTGACAGTCGAGGAAAACATCCGCGCCGTGCTGGAAGTGCACGAACCTGACAGCGCCAAGCGCAGCCGCAAGCTCGATGAGTTGCTGGAAGAGTTCCACATTGCGCAGCTGCGCAAATCGCCCGCTGTCGCGCTGTCGGGCGGCGAACGTCGCCGTCTGGAAATCGCCCGTGCTCTCGCGACCGATCCAACCTTCATGCTTCTGGACGAACCTTTTGCCGGCGTCGATCCGATCTCCGTCAGCGACATTCAGAACCTCGTCAGACATTTGACCGCGCGCGGGATCGGCGTTCTCATCACCGACCATAATGTTCGCGAAACGCTCGGCCTCATCGACCGCGCCTATATCATCCATGCCGGTGAGGTTCTGACCCATGGCCGTGCGGACGATATCGTCAACAATCCGGATGTGCGCCGGCTCTATCTCGGCAATAATTTTAGCCTTTAAGCTCCCGGGCGCGAAAGATTCTTCATCGCGCCCCGCAGTGACGCTTGACCAAACATAATAAAAAAGCAATTTTTGGGCCAAGTTTCGTTGCCTGCGCAAAATTTATGAAATTTGTGGCGACGAAGAAGCTGTAAGGGGAGTTTCGCGTCCGCCATGGCATTATCTGCCAGCCTTTTGCTGCGTCAAAACCAGTCTCTCGTGATGACACCGCAACTGATGCAGTCCATCCAGCTGCTTCAGATGACGCATTTCGAACTGACGCAGTTCATCGCGCAGGAGGTGGAACGCAATCCTTTGCTTGAAATTGCAGCAAACGACGGCGATTTGAGCAACGATACCCCTGTTGATGCGGAGAATTTCGGCGATGCCGACAGCGAAGGGTCCGACAAGTCTGCGCCGGTAACGGCCGACAGCGACGACTGGTACGGCGACCGCGCGGCAAATCTCGGCGAGCAGCTCGACACCAGCTTCGAAAATGTTTTTCCCGACGATACCGAACCCAGAAAGCCCGACGCACCCGAACTGGCGGGGCAGTGGAAATCCATGCCCGGGCAGGAGTCCGGCGAAAGTTACGATCTCGACGACTTCGTTGCCGCGAAACAGACCCTCAGCGACCATCTCAATCAGCAATTGCCTCTCGCCATATCCTCTGTGGAAGACAGGATGATCGCTGATGCGCTGATCGGCCAGCTCGATGAGACCGGATATATCGCCGTAGATGCCATCGAAGATGTCGCTGAACGGCTGGGGGCGGCGCCTTCGGCAGTGGAGCGCATTTTGGAGACGCTTCAGGGCTTTGATCCTCCCGGCGTGTTTTCCCGCTCGCTGAGCGAATGTCTGGCGATCCAGCTTGCCCAGAAGGACAGGCTTGATCCGGCAATGCGGGCTTTTATCGACAATCTGGAGCTTCTGGCGAAACGGGATTTCGCTTCTCTAAAAAAGCTCTGCGGCGTGGATGAGGAAGACCTTCTCGACATGCTGGCGGAAATCCGCACGCTCAATCCGCGTCCCGGCGCTGGTTACGATTCGACCGTTTCCGAGACAATCGTTCCTGATATCATCATTCGCCCTTCCTCTGCCGGCGGCTGGCTTGTGGAAATCAACCCCGAGACCCTGCCGCGCGTGCTCATCAACCAGACCTATTTCGCAGAGGTTTCAAGGCACAAGTCGCGTGAGGGAGAGGATCAGGATTTCCTTTCCGAATGCATGCAGACGGCCCATTGGCTGACCCGCAGCCTCGACCAGCGCGCCAGAACGATCATGAAGGTGGCGACCGAAATCGTGCGCCAGCAGGACGCCTTTCTCGTCAATGGCGTGGATCACCTGCGCCCGCTGAACCTCAAGACGGTGGCCGACGCCATCAAGATGCACGAATCCACCGTCAGCCGGGTGACGTCGAAAAAATACATGCTGACGCCGCGCGGCCTGTTCGAGCTGAAATATTTCTTCAGTGTTTCCATCAGTTCGGTGGAAGGCGGTGACAGCCATTCGGCAGAAGCGGTGCGTCATCGCATCAAGGCGATGATCGCGCAGGAGGCCGCCGACGCAGTGCTTTCCGATGACGATATCGTCGATAATCTGAAAAAGAGTGGTATCGATCTTGCCCGCCGCACCGTGGCCAAATATCGCGAGGCGATGAACATCCCATCCTCCGTTCAGAGACGGCGCGAGAAGAAGGCCCTGGCCAGACTGTCGGCGTTCTGAGCGGTGGCGCTGGTCACGTTTTCAGGGCTTTCCAGCCGCACCATTGACTCTTGCTACGGCAAGGGCTAGAAGCCCGCCGCACACGTAAGCAAGGTCATTTGTAACGGATTCACCTCCACCGTCCATGGGCGTAAAATTCGAATGGGGGCTTTTAAAGGCCTTCGAAACGCTTGGATGCGCGCGCGGCTTGACGTAAGCTGGTACTCGCAAATCACTACAAAAAGGAAATTTTCCATGAGTGTGCGTGTATCTGGTAAACATATGGAGATCGGCGAATCTTTCCGGCAGCGGATTGAGGACAATATAGGTCTGGCAGTTACCAAATACTTCGATGGGGGGTATTCAGGCCAAGTGACCGTAGAGAAGTCCGGATCGCGTTTTGCAGCCGATTGCAAACTGCATCTCGATACGGGCGTTGTATTGCATGCGGCGGGTCAGGCAAATGATCCGCAAGCGAGTTTCGATGCCGCCGCCGAGCGTATCGAGAAGCGCCTGCGTCGCTACAAACGGAAGCTGAAGGACCATCACCACAATGGTTCCGCGGTGAACGGCGCGATGTCGGAAATCGCCTATACGGTAATGGATGCTGTCCCCGATGAGGACCACGAGGTTCCGGAAGACTACGCACCCACGATCGTTGCGGAAAGTTCGAAACAGATAAAGACGATGTCCGTCGCCAGCGCCGTGATGGCGCTCGACATGACGGACGAACCGGTTCTGCTGTTCCGCAGCCCCGGCAAGGAATATCTCAACATCGTCTACCGACGACATGACGGCAATATTGGCTGGATCGACGCGGAAACGATCAAGAGCTGAACAGTCTGACAAGACATGGGAGGCAGAGCGCGAAAGCGTATCTGCCTCCTGCATCGTCTCGATGGCATGAAGGAAAAAGAGAATGGCGTTGGCAGATTTGCTGCAACAAGATGCGATTATTCCCGCCCTCAAGGTGAATTCCAAAAAGCAATTGCTTCAGGAGCTGGCCGCAAAGGCAGCCAGAATTACCGGAGTCTCGGAACGGGAAGTTTTCGACGTCATCCTCCAGCGTGAGAAACTCGGCTCCACCGGTGTGGGGCACGGCATTGCCATTCCGCATGGCAAGCTGAGCAGCATCCATCAGATCACCGGCGTCTTCGCACGTCTTGAAACACCTGTTGATTTCGAGGCGCTGGATGACCAGCCGGTCGATCTGGTTTTCCTGCTGCTTGCACCCGAAGGCGCCGGCGCGGATCATCTGAAGGCGCTGTCGAGAATTGCCCGTGCTTTGCGCGACCCCGAGCTGGTGGCCAAGCTGCGCGCCACCGATTCCGACACGGCAATCTACGCCTTCCTCAATCAGGAGCAGGCGACCGCTGCCTGATCAAAGGTTGCCGACGGCCCTTTCCATGGACAAAAAAACGCGCCCTTGAGGCGCGTTTTTTATTGGAGCATTTCAAGCAAAAGCGCGTACCGGTTTTACATCCGGACGCGCTTTAGGTGAGAGAATGCCTCACGCATCCTTCTCATTGACGGAAGCGGTGCCCGGCTCGGGCGTTGCGGCGGTCTCCACCTTCGGGCCACCCTTGGAGACGCCAACCATGGCGGGGCGCAGCACCCGGTCACCGATGGTGAAACCGGCCTGAACCACCTGCAGTACCGTGTTGTTCGGAACCGCCGTGTTCGGAATTTCGAACATAGCCTGGTGGAAATTCGGATCGAATTTCTGGCCTTCCGCATCGATCTTTTTGACGCCATGGCGCTCCAGCGTCGAGAGCATCGAACGCTCTGTCATCTCGACACCTTCGATCAGGCCGTTGAGACCGGCTTCGCCATTGGTCTTGAGTTCGTCCGGAATGGCTTCAAGAGCGCGGCGAAGATTGTCGGAAACGGCAAGCATGTCGCGCGCGAAAGCGGCGAGAGAATAGGCCTTCGCATCCTTGACTTCGCGCTCGGTGCGGCGACGAAGATTGTCCATTTCTGCTGCAAGACGCAGGAACTTGTCGCGCAGATCGGCATTTTCGGCCCTGAGCAGTTCGATCGGATCGGGCTCGGCAGCTTCCGCCGTCTCTTCCCCTGTAAATGCGGGTTCGACAAACTCTTCGGCGACGTCCGCGTCAGGTCCGGGCTTTTTCGTATCGTCGGTCATGACGTTCTCCAGATTTGAATATTGTTGGTTGCGCCCGATATCGAGGTTTGAAGGGCAAAAATCAAGGCTTGCGGCGAAAAGCTTGCCGCATTCTCTAACCTTGCGGGCTTGTCCTATCTCTGCTTTCGGGAAAGGCGGGCCATAATTTGTGCGGTGTAGTCCACCATAGGCACGATACGGGCGTAATTGAGCCTCGTGGGACCGATGACGCCGACCGCACCCACAACGCGATTTTCCTCATCCCGATAAGGTGCCACGATCAGTGACGAGCCTGACAGCGAGAAGAGCTTGTTTTCCGAGCCGATGAAAATCCTGACACCTGAGCCACTTTCTGCAAGGTTGAGGATCTCGATGAGATTTTCCTTGCGTTCCAGATCGTCGAACAGCAGGCGCACACGATCGATATCTTCCTCACCGGCCAGACCTTCCAGCAGGTTGGAGCGTCCGCGGACAATGAGGCGGCCGAGCTTGCCCTCTTCATTGTCGCCCGCCCATATGGCGAGACCACGTTCGATGAGATCCTGCGCGAGCGTGCCGAGTTCCGACTGCAATTCGGCACGCTGCGTCTGAAACTGGCCCCGCAGTTCCTGCAGCGTCTGCCCGGAAAGATGGGCATTGATGAAATTCGCCGCCTCGGTCAATTGCGATGACGAAATGCCAGCCGGCAATTCGATGATACGGTTTTCGACCTGATTGTGGTCCCCTACCAGCACGGCAAGCGCCTTGGTGGGCTCCAGCCGGATGAATTCAACATGCTTGAGAATGACGTCGCTCTTGGCCGTCAGCACCAGGCCCGCACCGCGCGACATGCCTGAAAGCATGCGGCTTGCCTCCGTCAGCAACCCTTCCAGCGATTGCTCGTGGCCGGCGACCGGACCGATCTGCCGGTCGATGCTGGCTCTCTCATCGGCGGGCAAATCGCCCACCTGCATGAATGCGTCCACGAAGAAGCGCAGCCCCGTCTGGGTGGGCAGGCGACCGGCGCTGATGTGCGGCGAATAGATGAGACCCAGTTCCTCGAGATCGCTCATGACGTTGCGAACGGAGGCCGGTGAAAGCGACATCGGCAACAGCCGCGACAGGCTGCGCGACCCCAAGGGTTCGCCGGTGTCGAGATAGCCTTCGACGATGCGCCGGAAAATCTCCCGCGACCGTTCATCCAGCAACGATGCCTGATCTTTTGAAAGCGGTGCGGAAAAGCCCATATGATCCGTTCTTTATCGTAAAAACCTTGTCCTTACCAATATAATGCGTTGCACCGCTGCGGCAAAATGGAAATTGGCTTTGCAAAAGCCCGGGGCGCACCTTAGAAGGCAGGAACCAACATGGAGAGTGGATCATATGCGGCCTTCAGGCAGAAAAACCGATCAGATGCGCAAGGTTTCCTTCGAGCGCAATTTCTCGAAACATGCCGAAGGTTCCTGTCTGGTCAAATTCGGCGATACGCATGTGCTCGTCACCGCAAGCCTTGAGGAAAAGACGCCACCGTGGCTGCGCAACAGCGGCAAGGGCTGGGTCACCGCCGAATACGGCATGCTGCCGCGTTCCACCCATGAACGGATGAAACGCGAGGCCTCAGCCGGCAAGCAGGGCGGACGCACGCAGGAAATCCAGCGCCTCATCGGCCGCTCGCTGCGTGCAGTGGTCGACCTGCAGGCGCTCGGCGAGCGCCAGATCAGCATCGACTGCGACGTCATTCAGGCCGATGGCGGCACGCGCACGGCTTCCATCACCGGCGCATGGATCGCCCTGCATGATTGCCTGAAGTGGATGGAAACCCGCAACATGATCAAGGTCGAAAAGGTCCTGAAAGACCATATTGCCGCGATCTCCTGCGGCATCTTTGCAAAACAGCCGGTCATCGATCTCGATTATCTCGAGGATTCCTCCGCCGAGACCGATGCGAATTTCGTCATCACCGGCTCCGGCGGCATCGTTGAGGTGCAGGGAACCGCGGAAGGCGCCCCTTTCTCCGAAGAGGAGTTCCTGACGCTGCTCGGTCTTGCAAAGGCGGGATGCAGCGAACTGGTCGCCCTTCAGAAACAGGCAATCGCCTGAGCCGACAGGAAAACGTCATGCGCAAGCTCGATACCAGAACGATCGTCGTCGCCAGCCACAACAAGGGCAAGATCGCCGAAATCGCCGACCTGATCGGGCCTTTCGGCTTTTCAGCCAAATCGGCTGCGGAGCTGAACTTCGTGGAGCCGGACGAGACAGGCACCACCTTTGAGGAAAATGCTGCCATCAAGGCGCTCGCGTCTGCGAAGGCGTCCGGCCTGCCTGCTCTGTCTGACGATTCCGGTCTGGTGATCGATGCGCTGGATGGCGCGCCGGGCGTTTATACCGCCAATTGGGCGGAAACGGCTGACGGTACGCGCGACTTCGCCATGGCCATGCAGAAGGTCGAGGATGCGCTTGCCGAACGCGGTGCAACGAAGCCGGAAGACCGCACGGGCCGCTTCGTCAGCGTGCTGTGCCTTGCCTGGCCGGACGGGCATGTCGAATATTTTCGCGGCGAGGTGGAAGGCACGGTGGCGTGGCCCCCGCGCGGAACGAGCGGTTTCGGCTATGACCCCATCTTCAAACCGGAAGGTTACGACACCACATTCGGTGAAATGACCGCAGACGAAAAACACGGCTGGAAGCACGGCGATGCGTTTGCGCTCTCCCACCGTGCCCGCGCCTTTAAAAAATTCGTAGAAACCTGCCTGGAGGCATGAACCCGATGACCGGGGAGCACCAACTTTCTGCCCCCGGCGCGTCGCTTCTGCCGGATACGGGCGATCCCGGTTTCGGGATCTATCTGCACTGGCCCTTCTGTGCGGCCAAATGCCCCTATTGCGATTTCAACAGCCATGTCCGCCACCGCCCGGTGGATCAGGAACGGTTCACTGCGGCGTTCCTCAGCGAAATGGCAAAGATGCGGGCGCTCAGCGGTCCGCGTGTCGTCACCAGCATTTTCATGGGCGGCGGCACACCTTCGCTGATGGACCCGCAGACCGTAGGCGCGCTTCTTGATGGCGTTTCGCGCTTCTGGCATGTGCCTGATGGTATCGAGATCACCATGGAGGCCAATCCTTCAAGCGTCGAGGCGGAGCGGTTTCGCGGTTACCGGGCAGCCGGCGTCAACCGCGTCTCGCTCGGCGTTCAGGCGCTGAACGACCGGGACCTGAAGTTCCTTGGCCGTCTGCATGATGTTGCCGATGCGCTGAAAGCCATCCGGCTGGCGCGGGAGATTTTTCCGCGCATGTCCTTCGATCTCATTTACGCCCGCCCGAAACAGACGGTGGCCGAATGGGACGCTGAGCTGAAGGAAGCGGTCTCCTACGCTGTCGACCATCTGTCGCTCTATCAGCTCACTATCGAGGAAGGCACGCCGTTCTACGGGCTGCACAAGGCTGGCAAGCTGATTGTGCCGGATGGCGAGCATTCGGCCGTGCTTTATGAAGCGACGCAGGAAATCACCGAGCGTTACGGCATGCCGGCGTACGAGGTTTCCAATCATGCCCGCCCCGGTGCGGAAAGCCGCCATAACCTGACCTATTGGCGTTATGGCGATTATGCCGGTATTGGCCCTGGTGCGCATGGACGCCTGACCAATGGCGCCTCCAAGCTCGCCACCGTCACCGAGCGCCACCCGGAAACCTGGCTCGAGACCGTCGAGCGTGAAGGTCACGGCATGGTCGATCAGGAGCTTCTCGGCGTCGACGAACAGGCAGACGAATTGCTATTGATGGGTCTACGCCTGCGCGAAGGCATTGATCTTGCTCGCTGGAGCGATCTCTCCGGCCGCGAACTCGACCCGGAGAAAGAGGAATTCCTCCTGCAACACGGCTTCGTGGAACGCATCGGCAATTCCCGCCTGCGCTGCACCCCTTCCGGCATGCTTATTCTGGATGCCGTGGTCGCCGATCTCGCCTGCTGACCGGCAGCACTGCCTGGTCCTGAGCCAATCAACAACCGAGAAACCAATAAAAAAGCGGCCCGAAGGCCGCTTTTTCATGCGTTGTTTTCGTTGATCAGGCGCTTCAGCAGCTCAACCTCGTGGCCGAGCTTGGTGTCGCCGGAAATCAGATCCTCGATCTTGCGCACCGCGTGAAGAACCGTGGTGTGGTCGCGACCGCCGAAACGGCGACCGATCTCGGGAAATGAGCGCGGTGTCAGCATCTTGGCCAGATACATGGCGATCTGGCGCGGCTTGACGATGACGCGGGTGCGACGGTTGGAAACCAGCTCCTGCCGCGACACATTATAATGTCTGGCGACGATGCGCTGAATATCCTCGATACGGACGCGCTTGGCCTCCCCACTCCCGACGAGGTGCGACAGCAGCTCATCGACACGGTCAACCGAGAGGTTCGGCTCGAAAGAGCGCCGGAACATCAGCTGGTTGAAGGCGCCTTCAAGCTCGCGTCCGCTCGCCGTCACGCTTTTGGCCACGTGGGTCAGGATTTCGTCCGAAATCTCGAAAGACGGATCGTCCTGACGCGCCGAGCCCATGCGACGGTTGAGCATTTCGTAGCGCATGTCGTAATCGGGACCTTCGATCTCGATGGCCATGCCACCCTGAAGGCGCGAACGGACACGCGGATCAAGCGATTCCAGCTCCCACGGCGCGCGGTCAGCGGCCACGACAACCTGCTTGGCGCTGTCGAGCAGCATGTTCAACAGGTGGCAGAATTCGTGCTGGATCATCTTGCCCTGCAGGAACTGCATGTCGTCGATGACCAGAAGGTCGATATTGCGCAGGGTGTCCTTCAGCGTCAGCGCATCATTGTCGCGGATCGCAGTCGCAAAACGCCACATGAAATATTCGGCCGTCAGATAGACCACACGCGGGTTGCGCGGGCTGTCGATGGCAGCATTGGCAATCGCCTGCAGAAGGTGTGTCTTGCCAAGCCCGACACCCGCATGAATGAACAGCGGATTGAAGCGCACCGCACCGGCACCCGCTTCAGCGATCGTCTTTGCCGCCGCAAGCGCGACGCGGTTGGACGAGCCCTCGACAAAAGTGTCAAAGGTGAAACGTGTATCGAGCGGCGAACCGAACAGCGGCCCGGAGCTACCCTGCCGCAGCGTCGCCTGCGCCGCCGCAGGCTGTGCAGAAGGTGCTGTCGCCGGCTGCGACGGAATGAAGGACTTGTTGCGCGCAACAGCGCCCATGTCCTGAACGGGCTGCACCCGTTCCTCGACCTGCGCGGGCCGGGCCGGGCGGCTGGCGGAGCGGACAAGAATTTCCACCTTCAGCACGTCCGGATCCTCGCTTTGGACGAGACTGGTGATCAGATCCATATAACGGTTGTTGATCCAGGACTTCAGAAAGGTCGTCGGAACGGTAAAACGGACGACGCTTTTCGAAACGGTGTGGAGTTTGAGCCGTGCAAACCAGCTTGCATAGACCTCGGGACCAACCTGTGCCTTCAGCCGCGCGCTAAAACGTTCAAACAGCGCATCGTGCTTCATTGCCGATTTATCCCCTGCCGCTTCTGAGCAAGCTGCATCACGAGCCTGTGGTGCGCGGTCCCCATCGGCCACCGCACCCATCGCCAAATTCAATTGCATATTGCCGCCTTTCAAATTGCCAATCATAGCCTGACGATCAAAAAACGATCGCCAGAGATCCCCCTCGTATTATTTCCCGCCTCCAGCACTCCCCTCGAAAGAGCGTCAAAGACTACTACTTGTTTGCGAGCCGGTTATCCCATTTCCCTCCCCTTCATGGAGAGGCCTGCGACACGCTAAAAACGCTCCTTTCGCTACAACTGTAAGGCGCATTCTTAAGGACAAAAAGCTCCAGCCCGTTCCGAGACCGAAACGGCACAAAAAGCTCAATGACCTGAGAAAACGGACCTCGAAAGACCCGCCAGCAAGAAGGTGAATATCGTCGATACGATCATCGAGATAATCTGTGGACTGAGATCCGCACCCCTTGTTGAAATGCATTTAGGCAGGATCGTGGGGAGAGATCAATGGCGTTTTTTCTGCAAAAACTCAGATCGACCATTGACTCGCAATGGTCGTTTTGCATCACCGGCAAGGTCCGAAGCAGAATCGCTTATGAATCAATGAGATTCAATTTTGGCATTTTTCGATAGCCCGTTTTGGCAAAAAAATAAAAATCTTCTTGACTCAAAACTGGCTGCGACTTCCGTAGAGAAAGCTTCCCATTTTTCGGGAGACCTCCGGCAATCCATTGTTTTTATTCAGTTTTTCTTGTCGCTCATCTGACACGCGTTTGTCACGTTACGGCAGGAATGATTAACGGAGGGTTAGAATCACAAAAAGCCCGGTCAAAAGACCAGGCTTTTTGAATAGTTAATTGTGATTAGCCGGATTAGGCGGAAAGAGCCTTAACGCGCTGGGCAAGACGCGACACCTTACGGGATGCCGTGTTGCCGTGCAGAACGCCACGCGTCGCTGCGCGCTGGATCTCAGGCTGAGCTGCCTTCAGAGCTTCGGTGGCTACTGCCAGATCGCCCGAAGCAATTGCTTCCTCGACCTTGCGGATGAAGCCGCGAACGCGCGAACGGCGAGCCTTGTTGACTGCGGTACGGCGAGCGATCTTGCGGGTCGCCTTTTTCGCCGAAGTTGTATTGGCCATGTATGCCTCTCTTCGAATTCAAACCAAATTCCGCAACCAGAGGATCGGGTCGTTCGAAGACCTCACTTAACCCAAGAATGCGGGAGTAATTTCGGACAAGCCGGATGGCTTTCCTTAACCGTGGGCGGGCATATACCGCTAAAGCGTACGCCCGTCAACGCGCAAATGGCGGAAAACGCCGATATTCCGAATCCTTAGCGATTCCGGAAAGCGGGTTTGCGCTTTTCAACGAAGGCCGCCATGCCCTCCTTCTGATCCGCTGTTGCAAAGAGCGACTGAAAGGATCGCCTTTCATATCTCAGCCCTTCCGAAAGGGGAACCTCGAATGAGCGATTGACGCTTTCCTTGGCCATGAGAACGGAAGCGCGCGACAGCGAGGCGATGCGCGTGGCGGCATCCACCGCCTCATCCATAAGATTTGCTGCGGGGACAATCCGCGAAACGAGGCCGGCGCGCTCTGCCTCGGCCGCATCCATCATGCGGCCGGTCAGAACCAGATCCATCGCCTTCGCCTTGCCCACCGCCCGCGTTAGCCGCTGTGAGCCGCCCATGCCGGGAATGACGCCAAGCGTGATTTCCGGCTGGCCGAATTTCGCCGTGTCCGAAGCGATGATGAAATCGCACATCATTGCCAGCTCACACCCGCCGCCCAGCGCAAAGCCGGAGACTGCGGCAATGACCGGCTTGCGGGTCGATGCGACCTCGTCCCAGCCGCCGAGAAAGTCGCCGACATAGGCATCGACAAAATCCAGCCCCTGCATTTCCTTGATGTCCGCGCCAGCGGCAAATGCCTTTTCCGACCCCGTTATAATGATCGCGCCGATGGAATCGTCGGCAGAGAACGAGGAGAGAATGTGCCGCAGCTCCTTCAGAAGCACCGAATTGAGGGCGTTGAGCGCCTTGGGACGGTTGAGCGTGATGACGCCCACCTCGTCGCGTTTCTCGACCAGTATCGTTTCATAATCCACGGCAGTCTCCCTCGCCATTATTCCGCCTCAGCTACTTCTGGCAGGCCGCGCAATAAAAGGTCGAACGACCGGCCTGCACTATCCTTTCAACCGTACCCCCGCAGCCAGGTGTACGGCAAGGCTGGCCTTCCTGATCGTAGACTGAAAAGGAATGCTGGAAATAACCGAGCGTTCCGTCCGTCTGTATATGGTCGCGCAGGGAAGAGCCGCCGGCGGCGATTGCGTCCGCGATCACGTCCCGGATCTTCTCCGTAAGATTGATGAGCTGCGGCTTCGGCTCTCCGGTTTTGGTCACCAGCGTTCCCGCCGCCCGCAAAGGCGAGAGATGGGCACGCCACAGCGCCTCACAGACATAGATATTGCCGAGGCCCGCGATGACCTTCTGGTCCAGCAGCGTGCTTTTCAAAGGCTGGCTTTTACCCTGGAACCGGCTCGCGAGATAATCAGCACTCAGCGCGTTGCCGGTGGGTTCCGGTCCCAACTCCGCAAAAGCGGGGTAAAGATCGAGCTTGTTGCGCTCCACCAGATGCATGAAGCCGAAGCGGCGCGGGTCATTATAGATGACGCAGATGCGCTCTTCGCCTCTATCCAGATGAAAGACGACATGATCATGCTTGCCGTCCTTCGAGCGGGCATAATGAAACGCGCCGGGCGCGTTCCTATTCCCTGCCTCATCTTCTCGCGCCTCGATACGGAACGAGCCGGACATTCCAAGATGGGCAACGATCGTCAGCCCGTCTTCCAGCTCTATCAAGAGATACTTCGCCCTGCGCCCGAGCGATATGATCGTCTTGCCCTCGATCAGTCCCGCGAAGTCTTCCGGGAACGGAAAGCGCAGATCGGGACGGCCAAGATGGAGCTTGCGGATGCTTGCCCCTTCCATGGTGGGCGCGAGGCCGCGTCTGACGGTTTCGACTTCTGGCAATTCTGGCATCTGGCTTATCCGGCAGTTTATCGTTAGGACCATGTGGTCTATACAATGCACGCGAAATGTCGCGCCCAGGCGATGCGGCAACAGATAGCGTCGCCACGGCGTTTCCGCTATGGTCCGCCACGCAATTAATATGGAGACAGACGATGACCGACGCCCGTACCACTGCCCAAGGCGGCATGGAAACGTCCTATGGCTTCCACAAAGTGGACGAAGGCAAAAAGCAGGGGCTGGTCAACGATGTCTTCCACAAGGTGGCCAAGCGCTACGACATTATGAACGACGTGATGTCGGCCGGCCTGCACCGGCTGTGGAAGGACGCCATGGTGTCCTCGCTTTCACCGCGCAAGGATGCCTCCTATAAGGTGCTTGACGTAGCTGGTGGCACCGGCGATATCGCCTTCCGCATCGTGGAAGCCTCCAACCGTCTGGCGCATGCCACCGTTCTCGATATCAACGGCTCGATGCTTGCCGTTGGCGAGGAGCGCGCGGTAAAACGAAAGCTTTCCGACAATCTAACCTTCGTTGAAGCCAATGCCGAAGAGCTGCCCTTCGAGGCGAACAGCTTCGACGCCTATACGGTCGCCTTCGGCATTCGCAACGTGCCGCGCATCGACGTTGCGCTGAAAGAGGCCTACCGCGTGCTGAAACGTGGCGGGCGACTGCTGGTGCTGGAATTTTCCGAAGTGGAAATGCCGCTGCTCGACCGCGTCTATGATGCATGGTCGTTCAACGCCATTCCGCAATTCGGCAAGATGATCACCGGCGATGCCGAGCCCTATCAATATCTGGTCGAGTCGATCCGCAAATTCCCCAACCAGGAGGATTTCGCGACGATGATCCGCACCGCCGGCTTTTCGCGCGTGACCTACACCAATTACACCGGCGGTATCGCCGCCCTGCATTCCGGCTGGAAGCTTTAAGACCATGTCCGGCAAAAGCAGGAGACAAGCATAAGCATGAGCACTTTGGGCGCATATTTCCGCCTCGCAAGGGTTGGCTGGGTTCTCGTGCGCGAAGGCGTCGTGCTGGCCTTGCCATCCGATGACCTTCCTGCCTCCGCGCAAGTGATAAAGGCATTGCTGAAGCCATTCGCCCGCAGCAAGGCCAAGCGGGCGCAGCGTAGCGACCGGCTGGCGGTAGCTGTCGAGCGGCTTGGCCCGTCCTATGTGAAGATGGGACAGTTTCTGGCCACAAGGCCGGATGTGGTCGGCGCCGACTTCGCCGACGATCTTGCGAGCCTGCAGGACCGCATGGCATTTTTCCCCGCAGCCGCGGCCAAGGCTAACATCGAAGGTTCGCTCGGGCGGTCTGTTTCGGAACTCTACAGGGAATTTGGCGATCCGATCGCCGCCGCTTCCATCGCCCAGGTTCACCCGGCGATAGTGGATACGCCGAAAGGGCCGCGCAAGGTCGCCGTCAAGGTCATTCGCCCCGGCGTTCGCCAGCGCTTCCAGAACGATCTGGAGGCGATGTATCTGATCGCCGACCTGCAACAGCGTTTCGTCCGCTCTGCCCGCCGCCTGCGGCCGGTGGAAGTCACTCGCACGCTGGAACAGACAACCAAGATCGAGATGGATCTGCGGCTTGAGGCCGCCGCCCTTTCCGAACTTGCCGAAAATACCAAAGAAGACCCCGGATTCCGCGTTCCGGAGGTAGATTGGGAACGCACCGGCCGCGATGTCGTCACCATGGAATGGATCGACGGCGTCAAGATGTCGGATATTGAGGGGCTGAAGGCTGCCGGCCACGATCTGAACAAGCTGGCTGATACCCTCATCCAGTCCTTCCTGCGGCACACGTTGCGCGACGGCTTTTTCCATGCCGACATGCACCCCGGCAATCTCTTTGTCGATCCGCAGGGCATGATCGTAGCCGTGGATATGGGCATTGCCGGGCGGCTGGGCAAAAAAGAACGCAGGTTCCTTGCCGAAATCCTCTACGGCTTCATCACCCGCGATTACATGCGCGTCGCGGAAGTGCATTTCGAGGCCGGTTATGTGCCGGGCCATCACGATAAAGCCAGCTTTGCGCAGGCGATCCGCGCCATCGGCGAACCGATCCACGGCCAGCCGGCCGAGACGATCTCCATGGGCAAGTTGCTGACGCTGCTGTTCGAAGTTACCGAACTCTTCGACATGGAAACGCGCCCGGAACTGGTGATGCTGCAAAAGACCATGGTGGTGGTGGAAGGCGTATCCCGCATGCTCAATCCGCGTTTCAACATGTGGAAAGCGGCCGATCCGGTCGTCAGCGGCTGGATAAGGGACAATCTTGGCCCGAAACGCATCGTCACCGATCTGAAGGACGGCGTGAAGGCTGCTCTCAAGCTTGCGGAGGCGGCACCCGAGATCGCTGCCAAGACGGAGAAGCTGCATTCCGACCTGGTGTATATGAGCGAGAACGGCCTGCGTTTCGACGCCCAGACGGCGGAAGCCATCGGCAAGGCGGAAGCGCGCCATACCAAATGGGGCCGGGCGGCGCTCTGGGTGATTGCGCTGACGCTTCTCTATATCGCGATCAGGATCAGCTAAACGATATTCAAACTCGGCGCTCACGCCGGTGCGGCACACTTTCGAACCGAAAATCGCCGGTCTTCCAGTTCGATAGATGCGTACCATGCTGCTGCAACATATCGAGGATAATGACCTGATCTTGGTTGAAAGTTAAATGATTGCCGGACGGGAATTGAGATTGATGGCAAAAAATGAAGCCGTAAAACGGGTCCTTACCTATTGCTCGTGGCCCATGGTGTTTTTTCTCGGTCTTACCGGGGCTTATTTCGCTTTTTCGAGTGAGCATCCAATCACCACATTCCTCGCCGTCTACGCGGGCGCGGTGGCCAGCCTGTTTCTTCTTGAGCGTTACATTCCCTACGAGACGGAATGGCTTCAGTCTGATGGTGAAACCGTCAACAATATCGCCCACACGCTCTTGACCAAGGGGCTTGTTCAGCTTGCTGCCATGGCAGCGGTTCTCTTTCCAATGCTGACTGCCATTTTTCTGCAACCTTTGGCGGCCATGAAATTCGACCTGTGGCCTTCTCAGTTGCCGATGATCGTTCAGGTCACGCTCGCCCTGATGATCGCTGAATTCGGTCTCTACTGGGCGCACCGTATCGCTCATGAAACGGTGTTTTTCTGGCGTTTCCACGCGCTTCATCACAGCGTTGTCCGTCTTTGGGTCGTCAATACGGGCCGTTTCCATGTAGCCGACTCGCTGTTCAAGATCGCGCTCAGCCAGATTCCGCTTTATCTCATGGGCGCACCGTTGCAGGTGTTCTGGTGGCTCGCGGCTGTGACGGCCTTCATCGGCATTCTGACCCATTGCAATGTGGATATGAAAACCGGTCCGCTGGACTACGTGTTCAGCACCCCCAGGCTGCACCGATGGCACCATTCCAAACAGCTGCCTGAGGGAAATACCAATTATGGTGAGAACCTTGTCGTTTTCGACCAGTTGTTTGGCAGCTATTTCAATCCCGATCGCCCTTCCTCAACCAACATCGGCATCAAGGGAGAAATTGCAAAGGGCTTTTTGCCACAACTTTTTCAGCCCTTCACCAAGGAAGGGGTTCGCCAGATCATCGGGCGAAACACGAAAGAAAATTGAAGGGATTGGCGGCAATGCCGCCTTCAGGCCGGGAGAATTCCCAGTTCGACCCGTAGCTTCTTCGTCAGCCCTGCGGCAACGAGTTCATAGGAGCGGCGGACATAGTGTTCCAGCTCCTCTTGCTCCAGCGGTGAATGATCGGAGATCGATATCCATTTGCGCTTGGCGAAATAAGGTGCCTGATGGATCCCTTCCAGCGAGGTGAGGATTTCGAAGCTTTCCTCCGAACATTTCACCACAAGCCGCCAGTCGTCACGCTCACCCAAAACGGAAAAGACCTTGTCTCCGACCTTGGCAACGTGGGAATCCCACTGATCGACGAAACGGACGCCCGGCCATTCGCCGAGCACCCTGTCGAATGTCTTGCGATCGAAAAGGCTCATGCGAGTTTCTCCGCGATAAGGGCCGCCAGACGTTTGGCGACTTCGGCCTTGTCCATATCAGGCCAGGCCTCGATACCCTCATTCGAAATGATCTTCACGCTGTTGCGGTCTCCACCCATGATGCCGGTTTCCGCCGACACATCATTGGCAACGATATAATCGGCGCCCTTGCGCTCCAGTTTGGCCCGGCCGTTTTTTTCGACATCCTGCGTCTCGGCGGCGAAACCCACCACCAGCTTCGGGCGCTTTTCGTGGTGGCCGACGGTTTTGAGAATATCGGGGTTTTCCATAAGTTGCAGCGCAGGCGGGGAATCGCCTGGCTGCTTCTTGATCTTCTGCTCCGAAGAACCCGCCACTCGCCAGTCGGCGACAGCGGCGACCATGACGGCGATGTCCACTGGCAGCCTTGAAATCACCGCATCGCGCATCTCCTCGGCACGCTCGACATGGACCGTTGCAACGCCCGCCGGATCGGCAATCGTGACGGGACCCGAGACCAGCGTTACCTCCGCCCCCAATTCCGCAAGCGCAGCTGCGATGGCATGGCCCTGCTTGCCGGAGGAGCGGTTGGCGATGTAACGCACCGGATCGATCGGCTCATGGGTGGGGCCGGAAGTAACGATCGCCGTTCTGCCTTTTAAAGGCTTCGGCCCGCCATCCAGCAACGCCTCTACTGCCTGGACGATCTGCAAAGGCTCCGCCACACGACCAAGACCGGCCTCGCCCTTTTCCGCCATTTCGCCTGCCATAGGGCCGATGAAAAACACGCCGTCTTTTTTCAGCGTTTCGACATTGCGCACCGTTGGCTTTGCCGACCACATTTTCGGGTTCATGGCAGGTGCGACCAGCACCTTGCGATCGGTCGCCAGAAGGATCGTGGAGGCAAGATCATCAGCCAGACCATTCGCCATCTTCGCCATCAGATCGGCGGTGACGGGCGCGACCAGCACAAGGTCGCATTCGCGCGCGAGCCGGATATGCCCGACATCCTGCTCGTCCTGCCTCGAAAAAAGCTCGGTGAAGACGTGGGTGGCGGACAGTGCGCCAACAGCAAGCGGAGTGACGAATTCCTGTGCGCCCTTCGTCATGACTGGCGTCACCTTTGCGCCGCGCTCTTTCAGGCGGCGGATGAGGTCGAGGCTCTTATAGGCCGCGATGCCGCCGGAGATGATGAGGAGAATATGTTTGCCTGAAAGCGTCATGATGCCGGACCAGTTTCCCGTTTAACCGGGAAACTAAGCCCTTGGCATTCAAAGTGCAATCCGGCTGATATCACGCCGCCTTGGCTACGTGATATTCCTTGATCGCGACCATCTTGATCGCCGGAAACCGCTCGGATTCATACCGCAGCGAGAAGGCATCCTGCGCCAGAAACACCGGGTCGCCATCCAGATCGCGGGCGATATCGCCGCGTTTGACGTTGAGGAACTTGTCCATTTCCGCCGGCTGATCGGACGAGATCCAGCGGCAGACGGAAAAGCGAGACATTTCAAACGAGACCGGCAGGCCATATTCGCCCATCAGCCGTTCCTTCAACACATCGAGCTGCAGCGCCCCGACAACGCCGACGATGGCGGGCGAGCCGTCTTCTGGCGAAAAGAGCTGCACGACACCTTCTTCCGCCATCTGCTGCAAAGCTTCCTTCAGCTTTTTGGCCTTCATCGCGTCTTCCAAGCGCACGCGGCGCAGGATTTCCGGCGAGAAGTTCGGCACGCCCTGGAATACGAGGTTTTCACCCTCGGTCAGCGTATCACCGATGCGCAGCGTGCCGTGGTTGGGAATGCCGACCACATCGCCCGCAAAGGCGGTATCCGCCAACTGGCGCTGTGACGCGAAGAAGAATTGCGGTGCGGTCAGCCCCATGAGCTTGCCGGTGCGCGACAGCCGCGCCTTCATGCCGCGCTCCAGCTTGCCGGAGCAGATGCGGGCAAAGGCGATGCGGTCGCGGTGGTTGGGATCCATATTGGCCTGAATCTTGAACACGAAGGCCGTCATCTTGTCTTCCGCCGCATGCACGGTGCGGGTATCCGCCACCTGATCGCGCGGCGGCGGGGCGAAATCACCCAGCGCATTGATGAGGTCGCGCACACCGAAATTGCGCAGCGCCGAACCGAAGAATACCGGCGTCATATGACCTTCCAGGAACGCCTGACGGTCGAAGGGGCGGCAGGCTTCCAGAGCCAGTTCCGTTTCCTCGACAAAGACCTTGCGCTCATTTTCCGGCAGACGATCGGCGACAGCCTGAGGGCCGTTGACCGAAAGGCCATCCACCTGCGTGTCGTTGCCACGAAAGGTGTTTTCAGCAAGATTGTAAGCGCCACAGAAGCTCTTCGCCCGGCCGACCGGCCAGGTGATCGGCGCTGTATCGAGCGCCAGCTTTTCCTCGACCTCGTCCAGAATCTCGAAGGGATCGCGGCTTTCGCGGTCCATCTTGTTGATGAAGGTGATGATCGGAATATCGCGCATGCGGCAAACTTCGAAAAGCTTCAGCGTGCGCGGCTCGATACCTTTGGCGGCATCGATGACCATGATCGCCGCATCCACCGCCGTCAGCGTGCGGTAGGTGTCGTCAGCGAAGTCTTCGTGGCCGGGCGTATCGAGGATGTTGAAGACGCGGTCGTTATATTCGAAGGTCATGACCGAAGTGACGACCGAAATGCCGCGCTCGCGCTCGATCTTCATCCAGTCCGAACGGGTCTGGATGCGATCCTTCTTCGCCTTCACCTCGCCGGCAAGCTGGATCGCTCCGCCGAACAGCAGCAGTTTTTCCGTAAGCGTGGTCTTACCCGCGTCCGGGTGCGCAATAATAGCAAAGGTGCGGCGGCGGGAGACCGCCTCGGCAAGTGTTTCGGCCATCTGACAAATCCTGTGGAATTGCGGGGTATCTAGCGTTTCAGGCCCGCATTTGCAATTGACCTTGCCGCGATCTCGGCAAACTAATGCCGCATGACCGTTCAAAATGATAATCGACCCCTCCTCCGGCTCGTGCGTCTCGCCAATGGCGCAGACCTCGAATTGCCTTCCTATGAAACCCGTGGCGCCGCCGGCATGGACCTGCGCGCCGCAGTGCCGGCCGATGAACCGCTGACTTTGCAGCCGGGCGAGCGGGCGCTGGTGCCGACCGGTTTCATCTTCGAGGTTCCGCAAGGCTATGAGGCGCAAATCCGTCCGCGCTCCGGCCTCGCCATCAAGAACGGCATCACCTGCCTCAATTCCCCCGGCACGGTGGACAGCGACTATCGCGGCGAAGTGAAGGTCATTCTCGCCAATCTGGGGCAGGCCGATTTTGTCATCGAACGCGGCATGCGCATCGCACAGATGGTGATTGCACCGGTAACGCAGGTGACAGTCAGCGAAGTGACCGAAACATCCGAGACGGCACGCGGCGCCGGTGGTTTCGGCTCCACGGGGCTTTGACCAGCCCCCCTTTATGGGCGATTGTTTTCACCCCTGATTTTCGCTATGGATCTGGCGGATTTCGGGGAAAATGATCATGACGCTGACAACCCTTCTTGCCTATGCCACCGCACTCTTCATCGCCGCTGCCATTCCCGGCCCCGGCATGACGGCGATCGTGGCGCGGGCGCTGGGATCTGGGTTTCGGGAAACCTTCTTCATGGGCCTAGGGCTGGTGCTGGGCGACATGATCTACCTGACCGGCGTGATCCTCGGCCTCGCCTTCGTGGCGCAGACCTTTCAGGAGGCCTTCATGGTCCTGAAGTTTGCCGGCGCAGCCTATCTTCTCTATATCGCATGGAAGCTCTGGACCGCCGGCCTCTTGCCGCAGGACCTGAAGGCGAAAAAAAGCACCAGCATTCCCATGTCGTTTCTGTCCGGCCTGCTGATCACGCTGGGCAATCCAAAAACCATGCTGTTTTATGTGGCGCTGGTGCCGACGCTGATCGACATCCGCATGATCGGCCCATCGGAATATGCGACACTTCTGGCGTTGACCTTCGTCGTATTGATGGCCGTTCTCCTGCCTTACATCCTGCTTGCCGCCAAGGCGCGCAACCTCCTGAAACGGCCAAGTGCGTTGACGATCCTCAACCGCACGGCGGCGGGAATTCTGGCGGGAACGGCGACCATGATCGCGATCCGCAGCACCTGAAACGATTTCGTGCATTTGCCTGATTTATCGTGAATTTTTTCCGGTAATCAGACGATATTAGGACGAACGTTCGCTGGCCTGACAAGACTATTGCTCCTATTCTGCCGCTGAAATCTTGCGGTCGCACATCGTGTGGCCTTCATACAGGAGAGCATCATGCCCGAAGCCAGAAAGCCCGGACGCGGACGCGTCTATTCCTCCATCACCGAAACAATCGGCGATACGCCGATCGTGCGGCTGGACAAGCTGGCGAGGGAAAAGGGCGTGAAGGCCAATCTTCTCGCCAAGCTGGAGTTCTTCAACCCCATCGCCTCCGTGAAGGACCGCATTGGCGTTGCCATGATCGAAGCGCTGGAAGCGCAGGGCAAGATCACCCCCGGTAAAACGACGCTGGTTGAACCGACCTCCGGCAACACGGGCATTGCGCTCGCCTTTGCCGCCGCCGCCAAGGGTTACAAGCTGATCCTGACCATGCCGGAAACGATGTCGGTCGAACGCCGGAAAATGCTGGCCTTGCTGGGCGCGGAACTGGTGTTGACCGAAGGCCCGAAGGGCATGAAGGGCGCCATCGCCAAGGCACAGGAACTGGCCGAAACCCTGCCAGACGCGATTATTCCCCAGCAGTTCGAAAACCCCGCAAACCCGGATATTCACCGCAAGACGACGGCGGAAGAAATCTGGAACGACACCGAGGGTACTGTTGATATTTTTGTTTCGGGCATCGGCACCGGTGGCACGATTACCGGTACGGGCCAGGTGCTGAAATCCCGCAAGCCGGAGGTGAAGGTCATTGCCGTCGAGCCAGCCGACAGCCCGGTTCTTTCCGGTGGCAACCCCGGTCCGCACAAGATCCAGGGCATCGGCGCCGGTTTTGCACCCGCGATCCTCGACACTGGAATCTATGACGAAATCGTCACCGTGACCAATGACGACGCTTTTGAAATCGCCCGTCTGGTGGCGAAGCTGGAAGGCGTACCCGTCGGCATCTCCTCGGGCGCGGCACTCGCAGCGGCAATCAAGGTCGGCGCACGTGAGGAAAACGCCGGCAAGAATATCGTCGTCATCATTCCCTCCTTCGCGGAACGTTACCTTTCGACCGCCCTTTTCGAAGGGCTTGGGCTTTAAGCCACCTCTTTGTGCAGGCCGCAAACGCGCGCGTGACCGCAATGACCGATTGTGCCGCTGGCCATCCGCTGGCGGCACAATTGTTTTAGCCGGTAGAGGGTGAAGCAAGGCCTTTTATGCCGCCGCCGTCAGTCTTTCACCGGCAATGCGGTATGAAATGGCTTCCGCCACATGGATACGCCCGACAGTTTGTTTGCCGTCCAAATCAGCCAATGTGCGGGCGACCTTGAGAATGCGATGATAACCGCGTGCGGAGAACTTCAACCGTTCGGCAGCATCGCGCAGCAATTGCAGCCCGGACGCATCCGGCTCCGCATATTTTTCGATCAGCGTTGTCGTGCAGCGAGCGTTGGTGCGAATGCCTGAAAAGCCCGCCGCCGCATAACGCTCCTGCTGGGCAAGGCGGGCGCGGGCGACACGGGCGGCCACCACCGCACTCGGTTCGGCAGTCATGGGACGGATGAGGTCAGTGGCGGAGACGGCGGGAACGTCGATGCGGATATCGATGCGATCCATCAGCGGGCCGGAAATGCGGGCCTGATAATCTGTCATGCAACGTGGGCCTCTGGCGCAGGTGAAACCCGGCTCCCCCGCTCTGCCGCACCGGCAGGGGTTCATCGCAGCGACAAGCTGGATTTCCGCCGGATAGGTGACGCGGTGATTGGCACGGGCAATGATGCATTCGCCCGTTTCCAGCGGCTGGCGCAGCGCATCCAGCACCTGTGGCGCAAATTCCGGGAACTCATCGAGGAAAAGAACGCCGTGATGGGCAAGTGAAGCCTCGCCCGGCTTGGCACGCAGCCCTCCGCCGATCAGCGCGGCCATGGTGGCGGAATGGTGTGGCGTGCGAAACGGTCTGCGGTCCGACAGCTTGCCGCCGGACAATTGGCCGGCGATGGAATGGACCATGGACACTTCCAGCAATTCCGCAGCCTCGAGCGGCGGCAGAATTGAAGGCAAGCGCGCGGCGAGCATGGATTTGCCGGAGCCGGGCGGGCCAACCATCAGCAGATTATGGCCACCGGCCGCTGCCACTTCCAGCGCGCGCCGGGCCGTCTCCTGCCCCTTGATATCGGCCAGATCCGGCAAATTGACCGGATTGGCGCGGATGGCGGGCATCGGGCGGGAGAGAAGCTGGGTGCCGCGAAAATGGTTGGCAAGCGCAATAAGGCTGCGTGGGGCGAGAATATCGATGCCAGCCCCGGCCCAGGCTGCTTCCGGCCCGCTATCGGCCGGGCAAATCAACCCCTTACCGAGCGAATTGGCACCGATGGCCGCGGGCAGAGCGCCCGAAACCGTGCCGATGGTGCCATCGAGATTGAGCTCGCCGAGAACCACATATTGCCCGAGCGCTTCCGCCGGTATCGCTCCCAAAGCGGCCATGAGACCCAAAGCGATCGGAAGATCGAAATGCGATCCTTCCTTGGGCAAATCCGCAGGCGCCAGATTGACCGTGACTTTTTTTGCCGGCAGCGCCAGACCCGAGGCGTGGAGCGCGGCCTGCACCCGCTCCCGGCTTTCCGCCACCGCCTTGTCCGGTAGGCCGACGATCTGGATGCCGACCTTTCCGGGTGCGACCATCACCTGCACCTCGACCGGCACACCCTCTATTCCCTGAAATGCAACAGTATTGACCCGTGCCACCATGGCCTGCCCCCGCAAACCGGCCGCAACATCAAAGCATTATGCCCCGATGGCGGCCACTCTCAAGTAACCTGCCACAGAGCAAAGAATAAAACAAGAACATTAAGCGAACAATTTCGCGCACACGGTGTATTTCAGTTGTATAGAGTTGTGCACGCGGAACAAGCGCAGGTGGCGAGGAAATTGCCTCAGAAATCCTGTGCTTCGCGCTTTTTCTCGATCGCATCCCACAACAGGCTTGCCACATCGGCACCACCGAATTTCTGCACTTCACGAATGCCTGTCGGTGAGGTGACGTTGATTTCCGTGAGGTAATCGCCGATCACGTCGATGCCAACGAACAGGAAACCACGCTCGCGCAGGGCGGGGCCGATGCGGCGGCAGATTTCCTTCTCGCGCGCGGTGAGTTCCGTTGGCTCCGGGCGGCCGCCGGCATGCATGTTGGAGCGGGCATCATTTTCTGCCGGCACGCGGTTGATCGCGCCAACGGGTTCGCCATCTACCAGGAGGATACGCTTGTCGCCCTTGCGAACATCCGGCAAGTATTCCTGGGCGATATAGGGTTCGCGGAACATTTGGCCGAACATTTCCAGCAGCGATGAGAAATTGCGGTCGTCCCGCGCGGAATGGAAGACGCCTGCACCACCATTGCCATAAAGCGGCTTGAGGATGATATCGCCCATTTCATTGCGGAAGCGGGCGATTTCAGCGACATCCTTGGTGATCAGCGTCTTCGGCATAAGATCGGCGAATTCGGTGACGAAAATCTTTTCCGGCGAGTTGCGGACCCAGGCGGGATCGTTGACAACAAGCGTTTTGGGATGAATGCGCTCGAGCAAGTGGGTCGAGGTGATATAGGCCATGTCGAATGGCGGATCCTGGCGCAGATGAATGACATCCATGGTCGAGAGATCGACGCGCTCCGGCTCCGAGAGCGAAAAATGGTCGCCCTTGATATCGCGCAGTTCCATCTGTTCGACGGTCGCGTAGATCTTGCCATCGCGCATGGAGAGGCGTTCGGGGGTGTAGTGAAACAGCCGGTATCCACGTGCCTGCGCCTCAAGGCTCATGGCGAAGGTGGAGTCGCCGGCGATATTGATGCCGGAGACATGATCCATCTGGATCGCGACGTTCTTGATCTTCGCCATGCGCATCTTCCTCTTGCAGCATGCGGACGCTTCGCGGTTCCGCCGTGCCCATTGCCTCGTCTGTTCGCGATTCCCCGCAGGACCGGAAGAGACCCGGAAATGCTTCAGAAAACCCTGAAGATGTAGGGCAGCGACCATTCAAACGCAACTGCTGCGAGGGGTGCTTTTTGTGAGTTTTATTGAACCTTCACAATTCCGCAGGTGGCGCTGCGCAGAGCCCCACCTGCCGGAGTGTTTTACCAGTTCAGGCCGCCAGCTTGTAGGAACGACCGGCAAACAGCTTGTTCTTGACCCGGTAGGCCAGAGCCAGCGCCGTGGGGAAAGGACGGCGCATGAAGGCAACCTTGCGGACATACTCATCCACCCGCCAGGTGGCCCATGTTCCCGCGCGGAAATAAGCGACGTCACCCACCCGCAGGATACTGACTGTGCCGTCTTCCGCCGTCACATGCACCTCACCCTCAAGGATATAGACGGTTTCGTCCCAACCGAAGAACCAGCGGAACTCGCCCGCCGTACAATCCCACATGGCAGTGCTGGAGGCGCGGTCGCCGCTTCTGGAATGATCCGCCGCGCGCGCCTGAGGATCGCCGGAAATGATCCAGTCGGGGTTGATGGGGGCCGGCTGCAGGCGCAAATCGGTGCAGGACGCGCTAACCACGCCCTCGTCTTTTGCCCGGCGCAAAGAGGCCGGCAATATCGGCACCGTGCGGATCGCCATGGTCGCAGCCGCCGCGAACATCATCTTTAAAGGCATATTAGAAAACCCCCGTGAATTATTGGAGATCTTCTATCATCGGGATCGTAACGAAGCGGTTTTGACAATCGGCGCAATTTTAGTCATCGCGCCGATTTCTTATCGTGCACTCAGGCCGTTGCCAGCTGCACGGGCTGCGCCATGGCCTGTTCCGCCTTGCCGGCAATGCGCTTGCCGGTATCGCTGGAGAAGAAGTGCAGCTTGTCCGGAGATATGGCGACCGACAAGGTAGCCGGAATCTCGACCTCCGGCGAAAACGCCACAGTCAGGTTCTGGTCGCCGATCATGCCGTGGATAAGACGCTGCGAGCCGAGTTCCTCGATATACTCGACGCGTAGCGAAAAACCTGGCTCACCTGCGGCCGCCAGGCGGAAATCTTCCGCCCGCATGCCCACAGTAACCGGGCCGGAGGTGGGGGCGAAACCGTTGAGCGCGATCAGCGACGGCCCGACGGCAAGGCTATCCCCGTGCAACTCGCCGTTCAGCAGGTTCATGGCGGGAGAGCCGATGAAGCTTGCGACAAAGGTGGAAGCGGGGGTGTGATAGACCTCAAGCGGTGCGCCGATCTGTTCGATGCGGCCGCCGTTCAGCACCACCAGACGATCTGCCAGCGTCATGGCTTCCAGCTGATCGTGCGTGACGTAGATCGACGTGGTGCCGAGGCGCTTTTGCAGGCGCTTGATCTCGCCGCGCATGGAAACGCGTAGTTTGGCATCAAGGTTGGACAGGGGCTCATCAAACAGGAAGGCCGCCGGTTTGCGCACGATGGCGCGGCCCATGGCGACTCGCTGACGCTGGCCGCCGGAAAGGGCGCGCGGCTTGCGCTCCAGATAGGGTTCGAGCTGGAGCATGCGAGCGGCCTCGGCCACGCGCGCATCGATCTCCGCCTTCGGCGTCTTGCGGTTCTTCAACCCGTATTCCAGGTTCTGGCGCACCGACATATGCGGATAGAGCGCATAGTTCTGGAACACCATGGCAATATCCCGGTCAGCCGGATCTACCTGGTTGACCACCCGGTCACCGATCTTCACCGTGCCTTCGGAAATATCCTCAAGTCCGGCGACCATACGCAGGAGCGTGGACTTGCCGCAGCCGGAAGGACCGACGAGAACAATGAACTCGCCGTCCCTGATGTCGATATCGACGTGATGCACGGCACGCACGCCGCCATGATAATCCTTGCAGACCTGACTGATTTCTATCGCGGCCATTTTCAGTTTCCTTATTTGTCGCTTTCGGTCAGGCCCTTGATGAACCAGCGCTGGAAGATCACGACGATCATCACAGGCGGCAGCATGGCCAGAACGGCAAGCGCGAAAGCTTCGTTGTAATCGGGGATTTGCGAACCGACCCAGACTTGCAGGATCGACTTGATGCCGCGCATCAGGGTGAAGAAACTCTCGTCCGTGGTCATCAGCATGGGCCAGAGGTACTGGTTCCAGCCGTAAACGAACATGATGATGAAGATCGCCGCCATCATGGTACGGGAAAGCGGGATGATCACATCAATGAAGAACTTGACCGGGCCGGCACCATCTATGCGAGCGGCTTCCAGCAATTCCTCGGGAATGGATTTGAAGAACTGCCGGAAATAGAAGGTGCCCGTCGCAGACGCCAGAAGCGGCACGATCAGACCGGTATAGGAGTTCAAGAGGCCGAGTTTGCTCATCACCTCATAGGACGGCATGATGCGCACTTCGAGCGGCAGAAGCAGGGTGGTGAAGATGATCCAAAAGGCAAGCGTTGCAAACCGGAACCGGAAATAGACGATCGCATAGGCTGCCATCATCGACAGGACGATCTTGCCGACGGCAAAACCGATGCCGAGGATCAGCGAGTTGAGCACCATGTTGAGACCGGTGATCTGCCCGGTGAAGCCGCCCTTCTGCGTCAGGACCTTTTCATAGGTCCCGACGAAATTGTCCCCCGGAACGAGTGTCAGGCCGCTGCGGTGGATTTCCGCCGCCGTATGGGTGGACGTCATGAATGCCACGACGACAGGCAATATCAGGAACAGTGCGCCAATGATCAGCACCAGATGGTCGAGGGGTTTTGTCTTGTACATTGTCTTTTCCCTCAATTGTAATGGATGCGTTTTTCGATGAAGCGGAACTGGATGATGGTCAGAACGAAGACGACCAGCATCAGGATGACGGACTGGGTAGAAGAACCGCCGATGTCATTGCCGCGGAAACCATCGAGAAAGACCTTGTAGACCAGCGTAATCGGATTGTTGGCGGCCTTGTCCTTCACCATCACGTCGATAATGCCGAAGGTATCGAACAGCGAATAGGTGATGTTGATGATCAGCAGGAAGAAGGCAGTCGGTGCCAGAAGCGGCATGATGACCGTCCAGAACCGGCGCACGCCCGATCGACAATCGATGGCGGCAGCCTCGCGCACGGCGACGGATACGCCCTGCAATCCGGACAGGAAGAAGATGAAATTATAAGGGATCTGCTTCCAGACTGCGACGGCAATCATGGCGAAGGCCGTATCGAAGTAGTTGAGGCCAACCTTCATATCCCAGCCCAAAAACGCGGCCATCTTGACGAAAGGCCCGATATGCTGGTCGAAAAACATCATGCCGATGAGACCCGCAACCGGCGGCGCGATGGCGTAAACGGAGATCAGCAACGTCTTGTAGGCGGAACTGCCGCGAATGACCGCATCGGCCTTGACCGCAAGCAAAAGACCGAGCGCCAGCGAAAAGAAAGTGACCAGCACGGTGAAGACAACCGTGAATTTGGCGATGTTGAGATATTCCGGATTGAAGATGGCATCGGAATAATTGGCGAAGCCCACGAACGTTGCACCGAACCCGAAAGGGTCTTCGATAAAGAACGACGATTGCACGGCCTGAACGGAAGGCCAGTAGAAGAAGATGAAAATCACCGCCAGCTGCGGCGCCAGAAACAGATAGGGCACGTAGGACGAGGAGAACTGCACGCGCTTCATGCTGGCTTCTGCGGCCTTCGCCATTTTTCCGGTTTTTGCAGACCGGCCGGATAGAAACCGGGCCAGACGCGGTTGAGACGATGTATAGGCCACGCTTGCGCCTCCTTAATCCAAGAGCGAGCCTCCTTTCCGGCGGAAAGGAGGCTCGACAACTATCGTTGGTTTCGAAAAGGGAGATCAGCCAGCCGTTTTAGCGAAACGGGCGAGAAGATCGTTGCCTTCCTTTTCGATGATGTCGAAGGCGTCCCTCGGCGTTACTTCGCCGGAGAAGATGCGGTTGTATTCGCGTTCCATGATGGAGCGGATCTGCGGGTAGAAACCGAGGCGGTAGCCCTTGGACCATTCGCCTGAAGGCAGCGACAGCTGCTGGATACCGACTTCGGCGGCAGGCTTTTCCTTGTAGAAGCCTTCAGCCTTGGCCTTTTCGTAAGCGGCCGTGGTGATAGCGACGTAACCGGTTGCCTTGTGGTAGAAGACCTGGATTTCCGGCGAGGTCAGGAACTGGAAGAAGTCAGCCACGCACTTGTTTTCGGCCTCGGACTTGCCCGACATTGCAAAGAGGGCAGCGCCGCCGATGAAGGAGTTGGTGCCGGCGCCCTTGATGGAGCCCCAGTAGGGAAGGAAGGTTGCCGAGAACGGCATGGATGCCGTCTTCTGCAGGCCACCGAACGAACCCGAGGAACCGATCCAGAGGGCAACCTTGCCTTCTTCGAAGGGCTTCTGGTTGTCGTTCCAGCCGGCGCCGTAGTAGGCGAACAGACCCTTGTCTTTCCAGTCCTTCAGCTTGTCGAACATCATGACGAGGTTCGGGTCGGTGACCTTGAGCTTGGTGTCGGTGACGCTGTCGTAACCATTGTTGTTGGTTGCGAACTGGATGTTGTTGCGGGAGAAGAAGTTCTCCGTGAACTGCCAGGTGAGCTGCGACTGGACGAGCGGGATGTAGCCCGCTTCCTTTAGCTTCGGTGCGACCTTTTCAAAATCTTCCCAGGTCTTCGGAGCTTCGACGCCGGCCTTCTTCAGGGCTTCGTCGTTAACATACATGATCGGCGCGGAAGTGTTGAAAGGCATGCCGACGAACTTGCCGTCAGCGGCAGCGTAGAAATAGCGGACGCCGTTGATGAAGGCTTCGCGGTCGAACTTGTAACCGGCCTTGTTGATGAGGTCTTCCGCAGGAATGACAGCGCCCTTGGCGTTGATGATGGTGGCAGCGCCAGCATCGAAAACCTGGAGAATGTTCGGCTGTTCGCCCGAACGGAAGGCAGCGATGCCGCTTGCAAGCGCTTCTTCGTATGAGCCCTTGGAAACCGGCGTCAGAGCGCATTCCTTCTGGGCTTCGTTGAACTTCTGCGAAACTTCGTTGATGACTTCGCCGTTACGGCCGCCCATGCCATGCCACCAAGTGATGTTGGTCGCTGCCATGGAAGACGTTGCCGAAATGCTGACCGCCACTGCGGCCATGGAAATCTTCTTCAACATTACTAAATCCTCTCCACCATTTATTGGGATGAGGATGCGAATAGAGACGTTCCATGACGCCTCTTTAACGGTTTTATGTCAGATTTATTACAGTCCCTGCGATAGGGACTCCATTCTTCCAGAAACGGATGTCTCAAGCGTCCTTGCGCTTTATCGGGCGAGCCGGATTTCCGACCACCGTCGTCCCGGCCAGGACATCCCGCGTCACCACCGAACCGGCCCCAACGATCGCGCCATCGCCAATCGTGATGCCGGCCAGAAGGATCGCGCCGCCGCCGATCCAGACATCGCGACCGATCGTTACCGGCTTTGCGATTTCAATGCCTTGCGAACGCGGAACCGGGTCCAGATGATGTTCGGCGCAATAGATCTGGACGGCCGGCCCCAACATCGCGCCATCGCCAATCCGCACGGGCGCGGAATCAAGAATGACGCAGCCGGTATTGAGATAGACGTTCGCACCCAACGTAATGTTGAAGCCGTAAGCGCAATGAAACGGCGCTTCGATAAAGGCCCCTTCCGCAACGGAGGCAAAGAGCGCCCGCAGCAAAGGCGACATGGCCCCGCGCTCATCCGGCGGCGCGGTGTTGTGCTGGTGAACGGCACGGCGGGCGCGGGCGCGCAGCACGTCCAGTTCGGCATCCATGCAGCAATACCATTCGCCGGCGGCCATTTTTTCCCGCTCAGTGGACATACCTTCCCTCCCCTCAAAAAGCGTCGATGAAATGCTGCGGCAGGCGTCGTGGCAGGACTGCGACGATATCGAAACGCAACGAAAACCGCGCGGCATCCTTGCGGCGGGAGAGCCAAATATCGGCAGCGGCCCGAATTCGCTGTTGCGAACGGAAGCCGACCGCATCGACAGCCCCGGCACCGGAGGGCCGCGCCTTGACCTCGACGATGGCGACGACATCCTTTTTGCGGGCAATGAGATCGATTTCCCCCAGCCGGGTTCGATAACGAATGGCGAGGATGCGGTATCCCCGAAACAGCAGAAAGAGTGCTGCCCAGTATTCCGCAGTGTGGCCGCGTCGCTCGGCCTTTCGTCTTTTGTTCGTTCGCCCGTCAGCGGCCATCCGCATCCTTCATATCCAGCAGCCGTTGATAAAGCTCCTTGCGCGGCAGGCCGGTCAGCTTTGCCGCCTCGGCTGCGGCCTTTGCGGCAGGCATGGTTGTGACAAGATCCTTCAGAAGTCTCTCGACATCCTCGATATCAGGAATTTCGTCATAAGAGGGCGGTTCTATCAGGAGCACGATCTCGCCCTTCACCACACGGTCCTCGTCGTAATATTCCGCAAGCTCGCCCAGCGTGCCACGCCGGAACTCCTCGAAAGTCTTGGTCAGCTCGCGGCACACCACAGCACGGCGATCGCGGCCAAGGACTTCCGATGCCACCTTTACGGAGGTGCCAATGCGGCGTGGCGATTCAAAAAACATGAGGGTGGCCGGAATTTTCGCAAGTTCGGCAAAACGGTCGCGCTTGCCGCGATCCTTTACCGGCAGAAAGCCCGCGAACAGAAAGGCGTCACTCGGCATGCCAGAACCGACAAGGGCAGCAAGCGGCGCCGACGCTCCCGGCACCGGCACGACGCGATGACCGGCCTCCAGCGCGAGCTGACCGAGGCGATAACCGGGATCGGAGACGAGTGGCGTTCCGGCATCCGACACCAGCGCCACGGATTTTCCGGCCTCCAAAGCCGCGATGAGTTTTGGCCCCGCTTCCTGCGCATTATGCTCGTGATAGGAGAGCGGACGTGTGCGGATACCGTAACGCTCGAGCAAAATGCGGGTGACGCGGGTATCCTCGCAGGCAAGGACGTCGGCCGACGCCAGCGTTTCCAGCGCCCGGATGGTGATGTCGCCGAGATTGCCGATGGGGGTGGCCACGAGATAGAGCGCCGGCTCCAGCGGCCGCGCCGGAATAGTGGCCGTGCCGATCCTGAAGCTCTTGGTCGCCTGTCCGGCGTCGCTGTTCGATATTTCTTCCGTCACACGGCTTCCAATCATTCTGGCCGATCATTCACGGCCGGTCGCTCCAGTTTTACCCCTTTATGGGCAATAGAAAACCGGCGAACAAGGTCCACGGGCGGTCACAGGCTGTGGATCATGCTGTATAGCAGCAAAATGACCGGCGGCAGATGCACTCGGCTCTTGCATTTTCTGCAATAACTCTGCCATTTTGCCCGTCCACATTATCCGGCGTTCCGGCCGGTCAAGACTCTTCTTACCGATCCGGCGGTGGCCGGGTCGCAACGGTTGAAAGCGGTAGCGTCCATGCGTATTACTCTTGAGCGGTCGAACCTTCTTAAATCGCTGAACCACGTCCACAGGGTCGTCGAGCGTCGCAACACGATCCCGATCCTGTCCAACGTTCTGCTGCGCGCATCCGGCGCCAATCTGGATATGAAGGCGACCGACCTCGACCTCGAAATCACCGAAGCGACGCCGGCCATGGTGGAGCAGGCGGGCGCGACCACCGTGCCGGCGCATCTGCTTTATGAAATCGTGCGCAAGCTGCCGGATGGTTCCGAAGTGCTTCTGGCCACCAATCCGGATGGCTCCACGATGACGGTTGCTTCCGGCCGTTCGAAATTCTCGCTGCAATGCCTTCCGGAAACCGATTTTCCGGATCTGACCGCCGGTACCTTCAGCCACACCTTCAAACTGAAGGCGACCGACCTGAAGATGCTGATCGACCGGACGCAATTTGCGATTTCGACCGAAGAGACACGCTATTATCTGAACGGCATCTTCTTCCACACCATCGAAAGCAACGGCGACCTCAAGCTGCGCGCAGTCGCGACGGACGGTCACCGCCTTGCGCGCGCCGATGTGGATGCGCCTTCCGGTTCCGAAGGCATGCCGGGCATCATCATTCCGCGCAAGACCGTCGGCGAATTGCAGAAGCTGATGGACAATCCCGAACTTGACGTCACCGTCGAGGTATCGGACGCGAAAATCCGCCTGACCATCGGCTCGGTCGTTTTGACCTCGAAGCTGATCGACGGCACTTTCCCGGATTACCAGCGCGTCATCCCCACCGGCAACGACAAGGAAATGCGCGTCGATTGCCAGACCTTCGCCCGCGCGGTCGATCGCGTGTCGACCATCTCTTCCGAGCGCGGCCGCGCCGTGAAGCTGGCGTTGACCAACGGCCAGCTAACGCTGACCGTCAACAATCCGGATTCAGGCAGTGCGACGGAAGAAGTGGCTGTCGGCTACGACAATGATTCGATGGAAATCGGCTTCAATGCCAAATATCTCCTCGACATCACCTCGCAGCTTTCCGGTGAAGACGCGATTTTCCTTCTGGCGGATGCGGGTTCGCCAACGCTCGTTCGCGACACCGCCGGCGACGATGCGCTTTATGTTCTGATGCCGATGCGCGTTTAAAGTGGACTTTTTTTCTTCAAATCAATCAAAAAACGCCGGTGGATCGCTCCACCGGCGTTTTTTGATTCGGCGCAGACAGATTTTTAACGCTAAACGAATTTTTCCAATTACGACATTTTGCCTTGTTTTAGCGCCAAATGAGATCAACAGTGCGTAACATTTTTTTGACAATGACCAAAATACATCCGAGGGGAATTATGGCACTCAACCTGAAGCAACGCTTTGAAAGAAAATTTGAGGAAGAAATCCGCTTTTTCAAAGGCATGGTCAGCCAGCCGAAAAAGGTCGGAGCCATCGTCCCGACATCCTCCATCACGGCAAGAAAAATGGCGAGTGTCATCGACCCCCATTCCGACCTGCCAGTTCTCGAACTCGGCCCCGGAACCGGTGTCATCACCAAGGCCATTCTGGCACGCGGCATCAAGCCTGAGCGCCTGACGGCCATCGAATATTCGACCGATTTCTACAATCAGCTTCTCAGAAGCTATCCGGGCGTCAACTTCATCAATGGCGATGCCTTCGATCTGAATGCGACACTTGGCGAGTACCAGGACCAGATGTTCGACAGCGTCATTTCCGCCGTACCGATGCTGAATTTCCCGATGGCCGCCCGTATCAAGCTTCTCGACGAATTGCTGAAACGCGTGCCGCACGGTCGCCCCGTCATACAGATATCCTACGGTCCGATTTCCCCGATCGTTGCGCAGCCGCATCTCTACCACATCCGCCATTTCGATTTCATCGTGCGCAACATTCCTCCGGCGCAATTGTGGACCTATACGCGGGCCTGATCACACGGCAGAGTGGGCAAAGGCCGTCATTTCACGGTCGTGACAGATGGTTAGGGTCCTGATTTGCCCTTCCATCGCCATTGAGGACCGTTCCCATGCATGCCCTTTACATTACCCATCCCCAGGTCCGGATCGATCCGGCTGTTCCGGTTCCGGAATGGGGACTTTCGGACTTGGGTGCACAGCGGGCGCTTGAGGCAAGCCGCCTGGCATGGGCACGCGCATTGCGCCGGATCGTGTCGAGCGCGGAAACCAAAGCCATCGAAACCGCCGGAATCCTTGCCGAAACATCCGGTGCGGAGATAGAGATCATCGAGGCGATGCATGAGAACGACCGGTCGGCCACAGGCTTCCTGACGCCGCCGGAATTCGAAAAGGCTGCCGACTGGTTTTTTGCCCATCCGCGAGAAAGCTTTCACGGCTGGGAACGGGCAATCGATGCGCAGGCGCGAATTGTTAACGCCGTCAGGGCTGTTCTCGACCGGCACGACCCGCAACAGCCGATTGCCTTTGTCGGCCATGGCGGCGTCGGCACGCTTTTGAAATGCCATATCGAAGGCGTCGGCATCAGCCGCAGCAAGGACCAGCCACCCGGCGGCGGCAATCTTTTCCGGTTCCCAATCGCCGAATTTTCACTTGCAGCTCAGCGCCCCACATGCGACTGGACGGCAATGGAAACATGGCAGGGATAAGACTATGACCGCGCGCGAAAAACTGATCGTCGGGCTCGATGTTCCGACTGTGCAACAAGCTGAAAGCATCGTGTCGAAGATCGGCGATGAGGTTCTGTTCTACAAGATCGGCTATCAGCTGGTATTTGCCGGCGGTCTCGAATTCGCCCGCGACCTTGCCCAGAGCGGCAAGAAAGTCTTTCTCGACATGAAACTGCTCGACATCGACAATACTGTCGCCTCCGGCGTCGAAAACATCGCCCGCATGGGCATGTCGATGCTGACCCTGCATGCCTACCCGAAAGCCATGCGCGCCGCAGTCAAGGCAGCCGAAGGCTCTGGCCTCTGCCTGCTTGGTGTCACCGTGCTAACCTCGATGGACGACGCCGATCTTGCCGAGGCCGGCTATGCATCGGATGCCCGTTCGCTGGTGCTGCGTCGTGCGGAACAGGCGCGCGAGGCGGGCATGGGCGGCATCGTCTGTTCGGCAGAGGAATCGACGGCGGTGCGTGAAATCCTTGGCCCCGACCTTGCCGTCGTCACCCCTGGTATTCGCCCGGCCGGTGCCGAGGCGGGAGACCAGAAGCGCGTGATGACACCTTTCGACGCCATCAGGGCCGGTTCGAGCCATCTGGTTGTCGGCCGCCCCATCGTCAGAGCAGAAGATCCGAAAGCAGCAGCCCGCGCCATTCTTGACGACATGCTGCGCGCCAGCTTTCCGGCAAATCAATAAGGACCATCGGAGGAGACGAAATGGCAAAGGGTTACTGGATCGCGCGCGTCGATGTACGCGACAACGAGCGCTACAAGGACTACGTCTCGACAGCGAAGCCCGCTTTCGAGCGGTTCGGCGCCAACTTTCTCGCCCGCGGCGGTGCGTTGACCGAACTTGAGGGCAAGGCACGCGCACGCAACGTCATCATCGAGTTCCCTTCGGTGCAGCACGCGATCGATTGCTACAACTCGCCCGAATACCAGGCGGCGGCCAAAATCCGTCAGGAAGTCGCTGACGCGGAGATGATGATCGTCGAAGGAATTTGACGGTCGTCAACCGCATTTCCAAAACTAGTCCCGGGCGTTGCGACAACGTCTCTTCACGCGCGCACGGCTTTGGGCTAAGAGACTGAAAAACGCTTTATCGACAGCTTCTGAGGAGCCTCCCATGACCTTGGCCAACCTTCCACCCCTCGTCACCGTTTTCGGCGGTTCGGGTTTTGTCGGGCGGCATGTCGTGCGGATGCTCGCCAAGCGCGGTTATCGCATCCGCGTGGCCGTGCGCCGTCCCGATCTTGCCGGTTTCCTGCAGCCACTCGGTAATGTCGGCCAGATCTCGTTTGCCCAGGCGAACCTGCGGTATCGCGACTCCATCGTCAAAGCCGTCGAAGACGCCGACCACGTGGTCAATTGCGTTGGTATTCTGGCCGAAAGCGGCCGCAACACCTTTGACGCCGTGCAGGAATTCGGCGCGAAAGCCATTGCCGAGGCAGCCCGCAACGCCGGTGCAACGCTGACGCATATCTCCGCCATCGGTGCCGATGCCAATTCGCCGACCGGCTACGGCCGCACAAAGGGCCGCGCCGAGGCAGCAATCCATTCCGTTCTGCCCGGCGCCGTGATCCTGCGTCCTTCGATCATCTTTGGACCGGAAGACGATTTCTTCAATAAATTCGCCAAGATGGCCCGCAGCCTGCCGTTCCTGCCGCTGATCGGCGGCGGAAAAACCAAGTTCCAGCCGGTCTATGTCGAAGATGTAGCAGAAGCCGTTGCCCGCAGCGTGGATGGCAAGCTGAAGCCCGGCGCCATCTATGAACTGGGTGGCCAGGACGTCATGACGTTCCGCGACTGTCTTGAGGCGGTTCTTGCCGCAACCTACCGTCAGCGTCCTTTCGTCAACCTGCCTTTCGGCGTCGCCTCAATAATCGGCAAGATCGCGTCGCTGGTGCCGCTGATTACGCCGCCGCTGACTGTCGATCAGGTGACCATGCTGAAAAAGGATAATGTCGTTTCCGCTGACGCGGAAAAGAACGGCCTGACCCTGGAAGGCATCGGCATTACGCCCGTTCGCGTTGCTTCCGTCTTGCCGTCCTACATGGTGCACTATCGCCCGCACGGACAGTTCTCGAACGCCGGAAAAGCAGCATAAGCCTACCGTCGTGCATTAACGATCTGGACGAAAGCGGGAACCATTCCCGCTTTTTGTTTTTGCGCAATTCAATCGCAACCAAACCGCTATTGGTGCATTTTCCCCTCAACTGCAGGGGAGGTGCACTATCGACTGAAGCTGTTTTGAACAGCCGGGTAAAAGTTAACGGCCAAGTGGCCTCCACAGCCAAGCGTGGCACAAGCGCAACTGTGGAAAAGACTTCGCATTAACCCGGTATTCAGCAAGCCGCTTTATTGATAATGGCCACATTCCTAACATATCCAGAACCCTCACTTCACACACGGCGGCGTAATCCGCGCGAACGAACGTCTGAAAGGCAATAATAAAATGGGCAGATCTATCGCACTCTTTTTTGCGTGTGCGGCTTTGGTGGTTCTGGCGGGTTCTTTCATGGCGCCGGGCACGGTTGCAGCGGGCAAGAGCGGTTGCGCTCCCGCCTACGGTGTCGACCCTTGCGCAACGGCTTCGATCAGCACGAACTGATCAGCTTTCACAAGTCTCAAATAGAAAGCGCCTCCGGATTCTCCGGGGCGCTTTTTATTTTGTCCGTGTATTAAAAACGAACGGCTATTTTAAAGTTCGGCTCAACGGTAGAGCAGAAGTGCCACCAGACCCAGCGAGCCGATGATGATGCGCCACCAGGCAAAGGGTGCAAAACCGCGTCGCGAGACGAAGTCCAACAGCGAGCGCACGACGAACAGGCCGGAGACGAAAGCGGCGATGAAGCCCACGGCAATCAGCGCGCTGTCATCGAAGCTCAGGACATCGCGGTTCTTGTAGAGATCGAGCACAAACGCGCCGAGCATGGTCGGCATCGCCAGGAAAAACGAGAATTCGGCGGCGGAGCGCTTGTCCGTGCCCATCAACAGCGCACCGACAATGGTGGCGCCGGACCGGGAGGTGCCCGGAACCATCGCAAGGCACTGGAACAGACCGATCTTGAAGGCAAGCGACGGCGGATAATCCATGATATCGGTATATCTGGGCTTCAGCGGCATCCGGTCGACGGCCAGCAATATGATGCCGCCGATAACCAGCACGATACAGATGAGGATGGGCGTTTCGAACAGCACCGTCTTGATGAAATCATGCGCCAGAGCGCCGATCACCGCCGCCGGCAGGAAGGCGACAGCGACAGCCAGCACGAAGCGGCGCGCCTTGGCACTTGTCGGCATCGCCATGGCGATCGACACAAGCTTCTGAAAATAAACAAGAAGGATAGCAATGATCGCGCCGAGCTGGATGAGAACGGCAAAGGTGTTGCCCGGCGATTTGAAGCCGAGAAAATGCCCGGCCAGCAGCACATGCGCCGTTGAGGAAACGGGAATGAACTCCGTCAGACCCTCGATAATGCCCAGCAAAAGCGCGCTGATGATCGATTGGTCACCCATGAGGTATCCTTTTTTCAGGGGGAAGCGGGAAGGGAAAGCAATTGCGTTAAACTTGTTTTAAAGTAGCCAAGCTCTTATAGCGTCTTGATGAAGCGAAACTGAAAAAGTTTTCCGGCAATTGTCGATCATGACAACCAATCGTAAAAATTGAGTACCGATGCCAACTCTCTATCACTCTCCCATGTCGACCGCATCCCGGTTCGTTCGTCTGATCCTTTCGGAATACGGGTTCCAGACCGATCTCGTGGAGGAGCAGCCGTGGGAAAGAAGGCGGGAGTTTCTGGCGCTGAATCCGGCGGGCACCCTGCCGGTCTATCTCGATGACAATATGCGCTCTCTCAGCGGTCCCTACGTGCTCGCCGAGTTTCTCGACGAAACGCACGGGGTTTTGAAGCGTGACCGGCGATTGCTGGCGGAAGACCCGTTTCAGCGGGCGGAAATCCGCCGCTTGACGGAGTGGTTCCTGCAGAAGATGGAAAACGACGTGACCAGGCCGCTGGTGCGGGAACGGGTCTATAAATTGCAGATGACGGCCGCGCAGGGTGGTGGCCCCCCGGATTCCAAGCTTCTGCGCACCGCCCGCAATAATGTTCGTCAGCACATCAAATATCTGGAATGGCTGGCGGGTTCGCGGACGTGGCTGGCGGGCGACCGGTTGAGTTATGCCGATCTGGCCGCGGCCGCCTCTGTCTCGGTGCTGGATTATCTCGGCGAAATCAACTGGCTCGAAGCGCCCATTGCCAAGGAGTGGTATCAGCGACTGAAATCGCGCCCGTCATTCCGGCCTTTCCTCAGCGAGCGCATTCCGCGCCTTGCCCCCTCCTCCCACTACGCCGATCTGGATTTTTAAATCCCCGCTCCCGGTTATTTGCTGCGGCATACGCTAAGCGTATATATGTCGCAGAGTACGCAGGAGAAACGATCATCGACGTTGCCAGCGACAAGCAGCGGATACGCGCTCGCAAACTGACGGACTTCGTTCGTCAGGAGGCGCTTTCGCTCGGCTTCGATCTCTGTCGTATCACCGCGCCGGACAGCATTCCGCTGGCACCGGAACGGCTGAGGCAGTTTCTCGACAAGGGCTATCATGGCACGATGGCGTGGATGGAGGAGACCGAGGCCCGTCGCGCCGAGCCGAAAACGCTGTGGGGCGACGTGCGCTCCATCGTCATGTTCGGGCTGAATTACGGGCCTGAGGAAGATCCTCGCGGCGTTCTTTCCAAATCCGACAAGGCAGCCATTTCGGTCTATGCCCGCAACCGCGACTATCACGACGTCATAAAAGGTCGACTGAAAGAAATCGCCACCCGTTTTGCCGCGCGCGCCGGCGAGGACGTGAAGGTCTTCGTAGACACCGCGCCGGTGATGGAAAAACCGCTTGCCGCAGCCGCGGGTCTCGGCTGGCAGGGCAAACACACCAATCTGGTCAGCCGCACCCACGGTTCCTGGCTGTTTCTCGGCAGCATGTTCACCACCGCCGAGCTTTGTCTTGATGAGGCCGAGAAGGACCATTGCGGCTCCTGTCGCGCCTGTCTCGATGCCTGTCCGACGGCGGCCTTCCCCGCTCCCTACCAGCTGGACGCCCGCCGCTGCATCTCCTACCTCACCATTGAGCACAAAGGCGTCATCCCGCACGAGTTCCGGCCGATGATAGGCAACCGCATCTATGGCTGCGACGATTGCCTTGCCGCCTGTCCCTGGAACAAATTCGCGGCCAGCGCCTCCGAGATGAAGCTGCAGGCGCGCGAGGATTTGAAGGAACCTTCCATCGCCTTCCTGCTGACGCTGGACGACGCTGCCTTCCGCAGCTTCTTCAGCGGCTCACCGGTCAAGCGCATCGGGCGTAACCGCTTTATCCGCAACGTGCTGATAGCAGCTGGAAACTCGCGCGACCGGCAATTCGTGCAGCAATGCAAGTCTCTCGCCGAAAAAGACCCGGCACCGGAGGTGCGCGGCATGGCCGCATGGGCTTTGTCGCAGCTTATGGACAGCGAGGAATTCCGTGCATACTCTGCCGGCCGCGCCCCGGAGCCTGATCCGGAGGCGGAAATGGAATGGCAACTGGCAGAGGCGTGACCCATGCATGTGATGATTTTCGGCGCAGGATATTCGGGCAAGGCCATCGCAAACGCGCTGAAAACCGAAGCTGCAACGATATCGGGCACCACGCGCAGCACAGACAAGTTCGCAAGCCTTGCTGCAACTGGCATGACACCTTTCCTGTTCGACGGTGCCCATCTCAATGACGATCTCGTCGCCACAATGGCCAATGTCACGCATCTCGTGCAGTCCATCGCGCCGGGCAAGGATGGAGATCCACTGCTTGCGCTTTTGGGCGACGACCTGAAAAGGCTCCTGCCCAAGCTTGAATGGATCGCTTATCTTTCCACCGTTGGCGTCTATGGCGACCATGACGGCGCATGGGTGGATGAGGAAACCCCGTGCCGCCCGGTTTCCGCCCGGTCCGTGGAACGCGTTGCTGCCGAAGCCGCCTGGATCGCGGCTGCTGAAAAAGCGGGCGTGCCGCTTGCCATCTTGCGCCTTTCGGGAATTTACGGCCCCGGACGCAATAGTTTCATGAATTTTGAAAAGGGAACGGCGCGCAGGCTGGTGAAGAAAGACCAGGTGTTCAACCGCATTCGGGTTGAGGATATTGGTGCGGCCCACGCCTTTCTGGCGCGGAGAAATGAACGCGGCGTCTTCAATGTGACGGATGATGAACCCGCCCCGCCGCAGGATGTGGTGAGCTTCGCCGCCACGTTGATGGGCGTCGAGCCGCCTCCCGAACAGGCATTCGAGACCGCCGATCTGACGCCGATGGCACGCTCCTTCTACGGCGAGAACAAGCGTGTTTCCAACGCCAGGATACGTGGCCTCGGTTTCGATTTCAGCTTTCCGGAGTACAAAATCTCCCTGACACAATTGTGGGAAAGCGGCCTCTGGCGGGGCTGAAAATCCCCCAGTTAAAAGCGATGAAAAATCCTTCCAAACCCGTTTTTGAGGATGGTTTTCGTGGCTTTTCAGTCAATTAGGCTTTTATTAACCATGCAAAAATCGCTAAAATCGTAGCCATTAGAAAAATATTTCACTCACATTTCGTGAACTGGATTCACGAAGGCGTGACTTGTAACAGCATTTCCATTGAGCATTGATTCTGCGTCATTTTTTCCACTTTTCAACAATAAGGCACCGGCGACACCTTTCCGGCTAACGATCACGAATGTTACAGCCTGTAACACTTCGTGATTTGAGCTAAGCTTTTTTTCGCCATTTTTCCCTCGCCCTACAATCTCGCATTCAAACGCGTTCAGGCCAGACAATGGCCGTTTAGCAAGGGCACAATCAATCGGCGCGGGGCCGATTTTCAGGGAAGCACAGTTTGTTGAATATCCGTCGTATAACTTTCACCGTCGCAACTATAGCCGCCTGTTCCATCATTGCGCCTCTTCAGGCGAATGCGGCAAATGGTTGTGGAGGGGCATCGTGGTATGCGTTGAGCTCCAAGACTGCTTCGGGCGAGCGTATGAACGCCGCCAACATGACCGCCGCTCACCGCTCGCTGCGGTTCGGCACCAAGGTCAAGGTTACCAATGCCCGTAACGGCAAGGCCGTTGTGGTGCGCATCAATGACCGCGGTCCGTTCATCAAGGGTCGCGTTCTCGATCTTTCCAAGGCCGCTGCCAAAAACATCGGCATGATCAGTTCCGGCACCGCCAAGGTCTGCTACGAGATCGTCAGCGCCGATTGAGCCTTGCCCTTGCCGCCATTCGCGTCTACCAACCGGGCTAATCAGCAAAATGAGGTAGACAATGCGTTTGGGCGGGCGTTTGGCCGGAGCAATCGAAGTATTGGCGGATATTGAGGGACGCAGGCGTCCCGTTGCCGATGCTCTGAAGGACTGGGGACTTGCCCATCGTTTCGCAGGTTCGGGTGACAGGGCCGCGATCGGCAACATCGTCTATGACGCGCTGCGCATGAAACTGTCCCACGCCTGGCTGATGGATGACGACAGCGCCGCCTCGCTTGGTTATGCAGTTCTGCTGCGCCAATGGGGCAAGAGCTTTTCGGAACTTGCGGCAGAATTCGACGGCGACAAATTCGCCCCTGCCGCGCCTGATGAAGAAAAGCAGAAAGCCTTTCTCTCCCGTTCTCTCGCCGACGCACCAGCCCATATTCAGGGCGACATTCCCGAATGGGTTCAAGCATCCTTCGAGACGGCGTTCGGAGAGGGCTGGCTTGCCGAGGCGCAGGCGCTGAACCAGCGCCCGACACTTGATCTGCGGGCCAACACGCTGAAGGCCACTCGCGACAAGGTGCTGAAGGCGCTGGAAGAGAGCGGTGCGGAAGCAACGCATATCGCCCGTCAGGGTGTCCGCATCCCCGCCGGCGAAGGCCCTTCCCGCCTGCCGAATGTGACTGCCGAATTGTCCTTCCAGAAAGGCTGGTTCGAAGTTCAGGACGAGGGATCGCAGATCGTTGCCGATCTTGCCGGCGCGCATGAAGGCGAACAGATCCTCGATTATTGCGCTGGTGGCGGCGGCAAGACGCTGGCCATGGCCGCCAGCATGAACAACAAGGGTCAGGTTCACGCCTTCGACGCCGATCGCAAGCGGCTCGCGCCGATCATCGAGCGGCTGAAACGAGCCGGCACGCGCAATGTGCAGGTTCATGACCGCGCAGCCGGACTTGTCCCGTTTCATGAAAAATTCGATCGCGTTCTGGTGGACGCCCCCTGCACCGGCACCGGAACATGGCGCCGGCGGCCTGACACCAAATGGCGGCTGACCACACGCAATCTGGAAGAACGGGTACAGCAGCAGGGCGAGGCCCTTTCGCAGGCCAAGGGTTTTGTGCGCCCCGGCGGTGAGCTGCTTTATGTCACCTGCTCGGTTCTGCCCGAGGAAAACGAGCAGCAGGTCACGCGCTTCTGCGAAGAAAATCCGCAATTCTATATCGGTTCGGCACTGGAACGCTGGCAGACGACTTTTGGCGGCAATGCAAACAAACCGCATTCCTCTGACGGCAAGACAGTGACGCTGACGCCTGCAACTACAGATACGGATGGTTTCTTCTTCTGCGTGATGAAACGCAAAGCCTGAAACAGGTTTTGCACGCGCTGATTTTACTTCGAAAAATACCGAGTAGCTTGTTTCAAAGCATTCTAAACTAGAATATTTGACACAAGTTTGCGATTGGGTCAGAACTCGCTTTCCGCGGCGTGAAGTTATTTCACGCCTGCCCAAGGAGAGGGATCATGATCCGCAAAACCATTCTCAGCGCGTCTTTCGCGCTTCTGGCCGCATCCGCGACCTTCACCGCACTTCCCGCCCGCGCTGCGACCGACGCCGCCGCTGTCGTCAAACATTACGCCGACGTCGCGCATGCGAAATACGAGGATTCGCTGACCACGGCCAAGGCGCTGGACAAGGCAATCGACGCGCTGATCGCAACGCCGAGCGAAGGAACGCTGAAAGCTGCACGTGCAGCGTGGATCAAGGCGCGCGTTCCCTACCAGCAATCGGAAGTCTATCGTTTCGGCAACCCTGTCGTCGACGCCTGGGAAGGCAAGGTAAACGCCTGGCCGCTGGATGAAGGCCTGATCGACTATGTCGACGGTTCCTACGGCACCGAGAGCGACGAGAACGAGCTTTACGTCGCAAACATCATCGCCAATCCGAAGATCAAGATCAGCGGCGAAGATGTCGATACCTCGAAGATCACCCCCGAACTGATCGAAAGCCTGCACGAGGCGGGCGATGTCGAAGCCAATGTGACGACCGGTTACCACGCCATCGAATTCCTGCTCTGGGGCCAGGACCTGAACGGCACCGGACCTGGTGCGGGCAACCGCCCCTATACCGACTACGACAAGAAGAGTTGCACGAACGGCAATTGCGACCGCCGCGCCGATTACCTGAAGTCCGCCTCCACCCTGCTGATCAAGGATCTTCAGGAAATGGTGGACGCCTGGGCGCCGGAAGGAGAAGCCACCAAGACAGTGGAAGCCGACCCGAAAGCCGGCCTGACCGCCATTCTCACCGGCATGGGCTCTCTTTCCTATGGCGAGCTGGCAGGCGAGCGCATGAAGCTCGGCCTACTGCTGCACGATCCGGAAGAGGAGCATGATTGCTTCTCTGACAATACCTATAATTCGCATCTTAACGACGCCATCGGCATCGCATCTGCCTATACCGGCGAATATACCCGTGTGGATGGAACGAAGATGACCGGCGCCTCGCTGTCGGAGCTGGTAGGCGCCAAGGACAAGGCGCTGAACGACGAGATGACGGCGAAGCTGAACAAGACGCTCGACGCCATGCATGCCATGGAAAAGCGCGCCCAGACCGTCGAGGCCTACGACCAGATGATCGGCGAAGGCAACAAGGAAGGCAACGCCGTGGTTCAGACGGCCATCGACGGCCTTCTCGACCAGACGAAAACCGTCGAACGCGTGATTGCGGCACTCGATCTCGGCAAGATCGAACTTGAAGGTTCCGCCAGCCTCGATAATCCGAACGCCGTCTTCAAATAAGAACCAATGCGGGCCGCAGATCGCTGCGGCCCGCCATTCCCATGCTTTCCATGAAGTCATCGCTGCCGCGGATCCGCAAGCCGTTCTTCTTCGCCGGGGCAGCCTGCCTTGTGGCATCGATGGTGCTTGCCGCGCCGCTTCGAGACGATCTGACGGAAAAAGACCGAAGCCGCGTTCAGGCTGTCACCGCGCCGACGATCGATTTTACCAGGCCGGAGCCCTTCGAGACCATGTCCGGCGGGGCAACGACCAGCACCAATAAAGCCGATAGCGGCGCGTTTTCGCATCCATCCGCAACAATGCCGTTCGAGCGAAAACAGGATTTCAAGCTCGGAAATGCGCTGTTCCAGAAGCTCTGGGTGTCTTCCCCCTCCTCCACGCAAGCCTCGGACGGGTTGGGACCACTCTATAACGCCCGATCCTGCCAGGCGTGCCATGTGAAGGACGGCAGAGGCCGACCGCCACTTGCCGGCGAAGATGCCGTCTCCCTGTTTCTGCGGCTGGCGCGGCCTGCCCGCAACGAGGCGGAACGGGCAGCGATTGCGCGCCACGAGATGTTGAATTTTCCCGACGAGACCTATGGCCGGCAGCTTCAGAACCTTGCCATTCCCGGCCTCGCCGCAGAGGGCAAACCTGTCGTCACCTATATCGAAAAGCCCGTGCGGCTGGCCGACGGCGAGGTGGTGATGCTGCGCAAGCCAGACTATGCCGTGGCAGGCCTGCACTATGGCCCCCTGGGCGTCGATACGACTTTGTCGGCGCGGATTGCCATGCCAACCCTTGGGCTTGGGCTGATCGAGGCCATTGCCGAGGCCGATATTCTGGCCAGCGCCGATCCGGATGACAAAAATGGCGACGGCATTTCCGGGCGCCCTGCTTTTGTACGGGATCACCGGACCGGCGAAGTGAAGCTCGGCCGATTTGGCTGGAAAGCCCAGAACGCCAGCGTCCGCGACCAGAGCGCCAGCGCGTTCTCCCACGATATCGGCATTTCCACGCCGGATGCACAAAACGCCTATGGCGATTGCACAGACGTTCAGAAAGACTGTCTTGCCATGCCGACCGGCGTGCAGCCACGGCTTGGGCCAGTGGAAGCGCCGGACCCCATTCTCGATCTCGTGACCTTTTACACCGAAAACCTTGCAGTGCCGCAGCGCCGCGATGTGGGTGATCCCACCGTTTTGCAGGGAAAGCAGCTTTTCTACGCATCCGGCTGCGCATCCTGCCATACACCGAAATTCGTCACCCGCCGTGACGCTGCCGACCCCATTCAGTCTTTCCAGCTGATCTGGCCCTATTCGGATTTTCTGCTGCACGACATGGGAGAGGAGCTTGCCGACGGCCAGCAGGTGGGCGAAGCAAGCGGGCAGGAATGGCGAAGCCAGCCGCTCTGGGGTATCGGTCTGACGCAAAGCGTGAATGGCAACGGCTTTTACCTGCATGACGGGCGGGCGCGCAGCCTGACAGAAGCGATATTATGGCACGGCGGCGAAGCGCAAAAAGCGCGCGATGCCTTTGCCGCCTTGCAAAAATCCGACCGGCAGGCTTTGCTGGCTTTTCTGGAGTCCCTTTGATGAAAAATGCCATGCGAAAAATACCCGGTCTCATCTCCGTGCTGCTGTTTTTGGGCATGCAGCCCGCAATGGCGCAGGATGTGGAGCTGATGCCGCCGCCACCGCTCGACCCCGTACAGGTGCGGGGCGTGATGGAAAAAGCGGTGAACGGTTTCATCCGTCCCGGCTATGACCACTTCCGGCAATCGGCAGAGAAGCTGGAAGGCAGCATGAAGGCTTTCTGCGCCTCCCCTTCCAAAACGACGGACGAGGCGGCCAAAGCGGCCTTTGCCGATACGGTCTCCAGCTGGTCAACCATCGAGATCGTTCGGGTCGGTCCGGTGATCGAGCACAACCGCTTCGAACGTGTGCTCTATTACCCAGACAAGAAGGGTCTTGGCCTGAAACAGGTACAGCGTTACCTTGCGGAAAAGGACGAAAGCGTCACCAGCGCCGAGAGCCTGAAGGGCAAGAGTGTCGCAGCGCAAGGCCTCGGCGCGCTGGAATTCGTGCTCTATGGCACCGGTGCGGATGACCTGTTCGACAAGAAGGGCGATTTCCGTTGCCGTTATGGCGCGGCGATTGCCGGCAACGTTGCCAATGTGGCGGCGGAGCTTTCCGACAGCTGGAACGCACCTGACGGCGCGCAGAAAAACTGGACGCAGCCCGGCGCGGATAATCCCGTCTTTCGCGATGAGCGTGAGGCGCTGGTTGCCCTGCTTGGCATTCTCGTGCACGGCGCCGAAGCAATCCGCGACCAGCGCATAGAGACTTTCTACAAAGGGCCGGACAAGGCGAAGTTTCCCCGCACGGCGATCTACTGGCGGTCCGGCCTTACGTGGAAAAGCATTGCCGCAAACATCAAGGCCGTTCAGACCCTCCTGCACACGGCCGATATGGTCGAACTCGTGCCATCCGACCAGCGCTCCATCGTCAACTCCATCGATTTCATCGCCAAATCGATGATCCGCATTGCCGGAACGATTGATACCAACGTGGAACAGGCGCTGGACGACGATCAGCAACGCGCCAAGGTGGATTACCTGCTGCTGAACGGCAAAGACCTGATCTACCGCCTCAACGACCAGTATGGCGGAGCAATCGGTCTCAGCTCCGGCTTTTCCTTCGCCGACGGAGACTGAGGCGGTGATATCAGGCAAAAAGCCGACGTTGATAGACCGGCGCAGCTTCATCAAGGCGGCGGGCATTCCGTTCCTTGCGACGCTCGCTCCCGGCTCGCTGCATGCGCTTGAACGCGCGGACGCTGTCTTCGCTTCCGCCTTTCGCGCCCATGACGGTTCCTACGGCATTGCGACTGTGAGCGAACGCGGCGAGATCATCGACCGTGTTGCGCTTCCAGCCCGCGCCCATGGAATGGCAACGAGCCATGCGACCGGCATGACAGTGGCCTTTGCGCGCCGGCCCGGCACCTTCTTCATGGCCTTTGACCCCGCGCGGCGCCGCGAACCTGTCGTGATGCACACGCCGGCAAATCGCCACTTCTACGGCCACGGACAATTTTCCCCCGACGGTGCGATCCTCTACGCCAGCGAAAACGACTTCGATGGCAATCGCGGTGTTATCGGGCTTTACGATGCCCGCGACGGATTTGTCCGCATCGGTGAATACGACGCCCACGGCATTGGCACCCATGACATGACCGTGAGCGATGATGGCAGGCTGATCGTGATCGCAAATGGCGGCATCGAGACCCACCCGGATTTCGGCCGAACCAAACTCAATGTCGACAGAATGCAGCCGTCGCTCGTGCTTCTGGACGCCGCCAGCGGCCAGTTGATCCAGAAACATGCCATGCCAGACCAGTTGCGACAGCTTTCCACCCGCCATGTCGATCTCGGCGATGACGGGCGTGTCTGGTTTGCCTGCCAATATGAGGGACCGCGCAACGATCTTCCGCCGCTTGTTGGCCATTTCTCGAAGGGCGAGGACCTTGCCTTCGTCGATCTACCAGAGCCAACGACGGTGCGCCTTGCCAATTATGTCGGTGCCATCGCCGTCAACCGACGCGATGGCCTGGTGGGCCTGACCTCACCCAATGGCAACGCGGCCGTGACGCTGGATGCGAAAACCGGGCGTGTTGTATCCGAGACGACCGTACGGGAGGCTGCGGGCGTTGCCCCCGCCACAAAGGGCATTGCGGTTTCTTCCTATGACGGATTTTTCGAGGCTATTCGCAGCGACGTGGCGTGGGACCAGCATATCGTGCGTATTTCAGGCTAAAATACTGAAAATGCACCGGAACAAAAAAGACCAAAAAGCATTTGAGGCGTCATGAAAAACCTGTCCGTGTATATCATTTTCGTGGTTGTGGTTGTTGCGCTGGGTGCGCTCATCGGCATCAACAACGTGCCGGGCGAATGGTACCAGTCGCTTCAGAAGCCGCCCTTCAACCCGCCCAACTGGATATTCGGCCCCGTTTGGACAACGCTCTACGTGATGATCGGCATTGCAGGCGCGCGAACTTGGATCGTGAGACCAGCGGGCACGCGCATGCGTCTCTGGTTCACGCAGCTGGTGCTGAATTTCCTGTGGTCGCCCATCTTTTTCGGCATGCAAAGCCCGACGGGCGCGTTGGTCATCATCGTGCCGATGCTGATCTGCATTCTGGCTTTCATTGCGCTCACCTACAGTCGCGACCGCATCTCCATGTGGCTTTTCGTGCCCTACGCACTTTGGGTCGCCTTTGCCACGCTGCTGAATGCCAGCATCGCCGTGCTGAACTAATTGCTCCTGCGGCACTTGCCTTGCCCGCCGCCACACGCCATGTCAGTTTGCGGTGAGGACAAAAGCAGGCAGGTAAGCCAATGGAGATCACGGATCCCGGCGATTTTCGTCAGCGGATAGAAAGAAGCTTTGCGCGGCAGGGTGTGGTGCAGGCAATCGGTGCGCAGATAAGCCGCATCGAACACCGTCTGGTGGAAATCGAGCTGCCCTTTCATGAAAAGCTGACACAGCAGCACGGCATATTGCATGCCGGTGTCATTGCCGCAGGCCTGGATACCGCCTGCACCTATGCCGCCTATACGATCATAGAGCCGGAAGCCTCGCTGCTGACAATCGAGTTCAAGGTCAACCTCATGTCGCCCGGGCGCGGCGAGCGGTTCCTGTTTCGTGGCGAAATCATCAAGCCGGGCAACAACCTGATCGTGGCCGATGGCCGCGCTTACGCCCTTTCCGACGGGCCTGCGAAGCTGATCGCCTCCATGACAGGCACGATGATGGTGGTGAAGGGCCGCGAGGATATTACCGGATGAGCTACCGGCTTTTGCATGTTGCAGACAAATCCATACTTTTCGTCATGGCGGCTTCCGCCGAATACGGCCCCCACCTGCAGGCGCGCATCGCGCCCTTGATGACCGGCGTCGGCCCGGTCGAGGCAGCGATTTCGGTCACGGCAATTCTTGCCGGGCTCGATGCGGCGGACCATCTGCCTGACCTTGTCGTTTCGCTCGGCTCCGCCGGCTCGCGGACGCTCGACCAGACGGGCATCTATCAGGCGATTTCTGTTGCCTACCGCGACATGGATGCCTCAGCCTTCGGTTTTGAAAAGGGCCGCACGCCGTTTCTCGATCTGCCGGCCGAGGTGGCCTTGTCCCTGCGCATACCCGATATTGCCGAGGCGCGGCTTTCCACGGGCGCCAACGTCGTCTCTGGTGCCGCTTATGGGTCGATCGATGCCGATATGGTGGAAATGGAAACCTATGCCGTGCTCCGGGCCTGCCAGCGCTTCGGCGTGCCGCTCATCGGCCTGTGCGGTATTTCCGACGGCAGGGAAGATGTGAACCATGTGGACGACTGGACGGAATACCTGCATATCATCGATGAAAAGCTCGCAGACGCCGTCGACAGGCTTTGCCACGCCATCGAAGACGGTGCGATCACCCTTTGAACCTCGCGATTTTCGCAAATTTCCGGCGTTTGACGCCCGCTTCCGGGTTGCCTAAAGCCGCCATTTTCTTTAAAGGCTCGCCATGACCCAGATAGCCCATCCCGACAGCATTCTCATCATCGATTTCGGCAGCCAGGTGACGCAGCTGATTGCGCGCCGCATCCGCGAAGCCGGGGTCTATTGCGAAATCCACCCGTTTCAGAATGCCGCAGAGGCGTTTGAGAAGCTCCAGCCCAAGGGCGTGATCTTCTCCGGCGGCCCCGCATCTGTCACGGCGGAAGGCAGCCCGCGCGCTCCGCAGGCGGTGTTCGACAGCAAGGTTCCGATCCTCGGCATCTGCTACGGCCAGCAGACGCTCTGCACCCAGCTCGGCGGCGTTGTCGAGGGCGGTCACGCGGCGGAATTCGGGCGCGCCGATATCGACATCAAAAAGGCAAGCCCTCTGTTCGACGGTTTCTGGGAACAGGGCAAGAGCTATCCCGTATGGATGAGCCACGGCGACCGCGTGACGAAACTGCCGGAAGGTTTCGAGGTTATCGCAACCTCCGAGAACGCACCCTTCGCCATCGCTGCCGACGAGACACGCCACTATTACACCACCATGTTCCACCCGGAAGTGGTGCATACGCCAGATGGCGGCAAGCTGCTCTCCAACTTCGTGCACAAGATCGTTGGTCTCAAATCCGATTGGACGATGGCAGCCTATCGTGCCGAGATGATCCGCAAGATCCGCGATCAGGTCGGCGCCGGGCGCGTGCTCTGCGCTCTCTCCGGCGGCGTCGATTCCTCGGTTGCGGCGATCCTCATCCATGAGGCGATCGGTGACCAGCTAACCTGCGTTTACGTTGATCACGGCCTGATGCGGCTTGGCGAAAGCGAGCAGGTCGTCGGCATGTTCCGCGACCATTACAATATTCCGCTGGTGCATGTGGATGCCGCAGACATGTTCCTGGGCCAGCTTTCGGGCGTCTCCGACCCGGAAGTGAAGCGCAAGACCATCGGCCGTTTGTTCATCGAGGTCTTCGAGGCGGAAGCTGCCAAGATCGCAGCAGACGGCAAGGGTGCTCCGAATTTCCTGGCGCAGGGCACGCTTTACCCTGACGTCATCGAGAGCGTTTCCTTCTCAGGCGGTCCTTCCGTCACCATCAAGAGCCACCACAATGTCGGCGGCCTTCCCGAGCGCATGAACATGCAGCTGGTGGAGCCTCTGCGCGAACTCTTCAAGGACGAGGTGCGTGCGCTTGGCCGTGAACTCGGCCTGCCGGAAAGCTTCATCGGCCGCCATCCCTTCCCCGGCCCGGGTCTGGCGATCCGCTGCCCCGGTGCGATCACCCGCGAGAAGCTCGATATTCTGCGCAAGGCAGATGCGATCTATCTCGACGAAATCCGCAAGGCGGGTCTTTACGATACCATCTGGCAGGCCTTCGCAGTGCTCCTGCCGGTGCAGACCGTGGGCGTCATGGGTGACTACCGCACCTATGACTTCGTCTGTGCGCTCCGCGCCGTGACCTCCGTGGATGGCATGACGGCGGATTTCTACCCCTACGACATGAATTTCCTCGGCCGTGCCGCGACCCGCATCATCAACGAAGTCCGCGGCATCAACCGTGTCGTCTATGACGTGACGAGCAAGCCGCCCGGCACGATCGAGTGGGAATAAACGAAGGCGGAGTAATTCCGCCTTTTGTTCCTCTTTTGTTCTTTATTTTATCACCGCGCAATGATAGGTTTCCGGCCTTGGTATAAGGCTGTGGAGCATCGTCATGGAGTGCGAGTTGGCGGACGAAAGAGCCTTAAGGCAGCTTTGTTTTGATGGGCTGGAGCCGCAGAAAATACGACGCATCAATCCGCGCTTTCGAAACAAGCTCCTGCTACTGCTGAAGCCACCACGGCAATTGGCGGAAAGAATTTTTGTCGATGCGTCGCATCATGCCATGGGTCGGACAACCCGCGAGGCATATCCCGCCGAGCTTCTGCACATAACCCTGCTGTGTTTGGGATGTTTCGAGACAATCCCTCACGGACTGACAAGCAGGCTGAAGGCGGCAATGGGTGCGGTAAGCGCGCGGCCTGTTCCAGTCACCCTGGACGGAAGCGCGCTTTTCGGCAATCGCAACAGTCTGGTACTGCGAAACGGTGGTGATCTGCCGGAGATCAACGCTCTGGTGAAGCTGCTGCAGCGAGCGCTTCGACAGGCGAACCTTCCCTATATCGCGGCACCATCTTTCACGCCGCATATCACGATGATTTATGGCTGCGGGAAGATAGAGCCGATGCCGGCGGGAAAACCCTATAGCTGGCTTGCGGGTAATTTCGAGCTTGTTTTCAGCCATAATGGCGAAACGCGACATGAGTCCCTAGGACGCTTCGCACTCTCCGCAAAAGCAGATCGTTATGAGCCGCTCGAAAGCCAGCTGCATTTACCGGATAAACTGATCGGTCCGAGAAAACGGCCGAACCGAAAGCAGGCGGAACGCTAAGGCCCGCCAACATATACGCACGAGCGAGGCGATGTCGCCTCGCCGCAAACGATAATCAGCTTAGAGCTGAACCTTGTCGAAAGCCTTGCCGTCGATGCCAAGCGCTTCGAGGTCGGCGCGGGCCGGCTTGCGATGCGCGCGAACAGCGGCCGAAACCGAAAGTGCGGCACCGAGAACGGCGAAAGTTTCGCCAAAGAAGTTACGCGATGTCTTTGCAACCTGACGCATTTTTCTCTCCATCTTTGATGCCCAGATAATGGGCATTTTTGGCCTCTGCTACAACTCATGATGTAGCAGGGAAGCCATGCAGCTTTGCTCGCGCTCGTTTGGATGTCAGACACTGCATTTTTGCATGGCTTGAATCCCGTGCTGCAGGCTGCGGGTTGAATACGGCGCATTATTTGTTATGCCGGAAGTTCAAGACAAAGGGGCACGCAACATGACGGTCACCATTTACGGCATCAAGAACTGCGACACGATGAAAAAGGCCAGAAGCTGGCTGGAAGCCAACGGTGTCGACTATTCTTTCCATGACTACAAGACGGCCGGTATCGACCAGGCCCATCTCGAAACATGGTGCGATGCCGCGGGCTGGGAAACGGTTCTGAACCGGGCTGGGACCACCTTCAAAAAACTGGACGACAGCCAGAAAGCCGATCTTACCCGCGAAAAGGCCATTGGCCTGATGCTGGAGCAGCCCTCCATGATCAAGCGACCGGTGCTGGAGGCCAAGGAGACGATATCCGTCGGCTTCAAGCCGGAAACCTATCAGTCCCTCTTTGCGTGAGCGCACGCCGCCATGTCCAAGACAACCCGCGCTACACAGATGCTGACCCAGGCCGGTGTGAACTTCACCACAGTCACCTATGACTACGACCCGAATGCCGACCGGATCGGCCTGCAGGCGGCCGAAGCTATCGGCGAGCCGCCACATCTGGTTCTTAAAACACTGATGGCTGAGCTGGATGGCAAGCCGGTCTGCGTCGTCGTCCCATCCGACCGGGAAGTTAGCATGAAGAAGCTTGCCGCCGCCTTCGGGGGCAAATCCGCAAGCATGATGAAGCCCGCCGATGCAGAGCGGGCAACCGGTTATCATGTGGGCGGCATCAGCCCTTTTGGACAGAAGAAACAGGTTCCGACCGCCATAGAGGCTGAGGCCATGACACATTCCTATGTCTACATGAATGGCGGCCAGCGCGGTTTGCAGGTGAGGCTTTCCCCCGGCGACGCGCAGGCAGCGCTGAAAGCCGTTGTCGCACCTTTGGTGGCCGATTGACGTCTGGACACAGCTTTGAAAGCATTTGGCTTTCGAAGCGAATGGGCTATGGTCGGCGCCTCCGATTGAAATATACGAAGGCAGATCATGACTGTTTCCCCCATCGATCCCGTCAAACTCGAGAAACTGGCTGAAGTCGCCATTAAGGTCGGCCTGCAATTGCAGAAGGATCAGGATCTGGTGATCACCGCTCCGCTGGCGGCGTTGCCGCTGGTGCGGTTTTTGACCAAACACGCCTATCTTGCCGGCGGCGGGCTGGTCACCACCTTCTATTCCGACGAAGAAACCACGCTTTCCCGCTACCGCCACGCCAGCGACGCCAATTTCGACCGGGCTTCCGGCTGGCTCTATGACGGCATGGCCAAGGCCTATGCCAATGGCGCGGCGCGGCTTGCGATTGCCGGCGACAACCCCATGCTGCTGGCCGAACAGGATCCCGCCAAGGTGGCGCGCGCCAACAAGGCCAATTCCACAGCCTATAAGCCGGCGCTTGAGAAGATTTCCAACTTCGATATCAACTGGAACATCATCTCCTATCCAAACCCGTCCTGGGCAAAACAGGTCTTTCCCGGTGTGACGGAAGACGAAGCGGTCCGCAAGCTTGCGGACGCCATCTTCGCCGCCTCGCGGGTGGATCTTGCCGATCCGGTTGCGGCATGGGCGGAGCATAACGCCAATCTCGCCAAGCGTTCGGCATGGCTGAACGGTGAACATTTCTCGTCGCTGCATTTCACCGGTCCCGGCACGGACGTGAAAATCGGCTTGGCGGACGGCCACGAATGGCATGGGGGCGCCTCCACCGCCAAGAACGGTGTCACCTGCAACCCGAACATTCCGACGGAAGAAGTGTTCACCACACCGCATGCGCTGCGCGTGGACGGTTACGTGTCCAGCACCAAGCCGCTTTCACATCAGGGAACGCTGATCGACGATATCCAGGTGAAGTTCGAAGGCGGCCGCATCGTGGAAGCCAAGGCTTCGAAGGGCGAAGCCGTGCTGAACAAGGTGCTCGATACAGACGAGGGTGCGCGGCGTCTGGGTGAAGTGGCGCTGGTGCCGCATTCCTCGCCGATTTCGGCAAGTGGCATCCTGTTCTACAACACGCTGTTCGACGAAAACGCCTCCTGCCACATTGCGCTCGGCCAATGCTATTCGAAATGCTTCGTTGATGGTGCTTCGCTGTCGCAGGATCAGATCAAGGCGCAGGGCGGCAATTCGAGCCTGATCCACATCGACTGGATGATCGGTTCCGACAAGGTGGATATCGATGGCGTGAAGCCGGATGGCTCCACGGTTCCGTTGATGCGCAAGGGCGAATGGGCCTGATAAAGAGCTATTTCGGCACCTGGCTCCGCTGACTGAGCCAGATGCTGAAAAGCACCGCAACGAACCCGACGATTTGCACTGGCGTGAGGCTTTGGCCGAGCGCCAGCCAGCCAAGCAGGGTCGCAACGACGGGGCTTAGGAAACCGAGCGAGGCCGCAGCCGAGGGTTCGATGCGGGTGAGACCCCGAAACCACAGAAAATAGGTCAAGGCGGCACCAATAATGCCGAGATAGGCCATGCCGAGAATATTGGCCGCGGTCGGTGCAGGCAGGGCCGGTTCCAGGAAATATGCGACCGGCAGAAGTAGAATGCCTCCAGCCGTCAATTGCCAGGCCGTAAAGGTGAGATTTGACACCGGCGGTCGCCATTTGCGGGTGAGCACGGTTCCAAAGGCCATTGATACGGCGCCTGCAAGACCCGCAGCCACGCCGACGGCATCCAGCGCGGCAGCACCCGGCGCCAAAACCAGAAGTGCGACGCCGACAATACCCAGAAGACCAGCGACAATGGCCAGCGGCCGGACCGGCGCGGCGAGAAACAGCCGCGAAAGGCCGATGACGATCAGGGGTTGGACCGCACCCACAGTCGCGGCTACACCACCCGGCAGCCGGTAAGCCGAAACGAAAAGCATCGCCCAGAAAAACGAGAAATTCAGCGCACCTAGAATAAGGCTGCGTGGCCACCAGATGCCCTCCGGTAGTTTTCTGACCAGAAGCAACAGCAATACGCCGGCCGGCAAGGCGCGCAGCATCGCAACATGGAATGGATATCCATGCGGCAGGAATTCGGTGGTGACGAAGTAGGTCGTTCCCCAGATGGCGGGGGCAAGTGCGGTCACCAGCACATCGGCGGCATAGGTGGTATTTTTCTTCATTTCAAGAATCTCTACATCAAGATAAACACAACTTAGTCAATTTTATCTTGACGTCAAGATATCATTTGTTATGCCTTGAAGATGAACAAAGAACCGCTCGATCACGTCGATCACATTCTGGCGCAATGGCGCAAGGAGAGGCCCGATCTCGATGTCGCGCCAATGGGGCTGCTTGGGCGCTTGAAACGGCTAACCACGCATCTCGGTCGCGAGGTGGAGGCGGTGCTGCTGAAACACGGCCTCTCCTCTTCCGCTTTTGATGTGCTGGCGACATTGCGGCGCGCGGGCGCGCCCTACCGGCTTTCGCCCGGTGATCTGCTGGCCATGACAATGGTAAGCTCCGGCACAATGACCAACCGGATCGACCAGCTGGAAAAAGCGGGTCTGGTGGAGCGCATCCACAACCCGCAGGATCGTCGCAGCGTGTTGATATCATTGACAGAGCGGGGATTTGTCATTGTCGAGGACGCGGTCAGCGCCCATGTCGAGAACCAGCAACGGCTGGTCGCACAGCTCAGCGAAGAAGAGCGTACGGCGCTGAACAAGCTTGTGAAGCGGTTCCTCCAGGGGTTTGAAGCTTAGGTTTTCCACAACGCGGACAGGAACCAGCAATCGCGCAGGTGATGGCGCTTGTTTCGGCGATAAAAATCCTATAAGCAATTTTCCATAAACCTGTCCTACAGGTTGGAGGAAAGATTGTATAAGCCCATTTCGCATGAAACCGACCTTGTCAGCGGCGCGATTGGCGCAATCACGCGCCACATTCGCGAAAACGAACTTGCCCCGGGGGCGAAGCTGCCGAGCGAGCTTTCGCTCTCTCAGCAGCTCGGTGTCTCGCGCACCGTCGTCCGCGAGGCTTTCCGATCCCTGTCGGCCATGCGGCTGATCGATGTCAGCGTCGGCAAGCGCGCTACGGTGGCGACGCTGGATCATGGCGCGATGTCGCTGATGTTCGAACATGGCATTCATACCGAGCAGATCAACATCCAGCAGATTTACGACGTGCGCCGCACCATCGAAGTCAGAACCGTGACGTTGGCGGCGCTCCGGCGAACGGATGCGGAGGCGCTCACCATTCTCGACCACGCCAACAATATGGAGCGGGACTTCGGCAATAGTGACAAGGTCATGGAACACGACCTTGCCTTTCACCTTGCCGTTGCCAGAGCCTCCAAGAACCCGGTTTTCGAACTCATTCTCGGCGCCTTTCAGAATGTGACGCGCCAGACATGGCCGATCGGCTGGAAGAGCCGCAAATCCGACGCGCAGCGTCATGCCGCGACTGAACTTCATATCGCCATCGGACAGGCCATCGCCGCGGGCGACCCGCAAACGGCCTCAACACTGATGGCACGGCACTTCGATGAAAGCGTGCATGCGCTTCTGGCCGCCGGCATCGCCTGATTTTTCAAACGCAGTTCCAGATCGAAAACTGCCTGCCTCTGGAGGAGACACTTCATGAAAATTACGAAACTCGAAACCGTCCGCGTGGCGGAACGGGCAAACCTGCTCTGGGTTCTGGTCCACACGGATGAGGGCATTACCGGACTTGGTGAAACCTTCTACGGCGCCGAGACGGTTGAAACCTATGTGCACGAATATATCGCACCCCGTGTGATCGGCCGCGATCCGCTGCAGATCGACCTTCTGGCACAGGACCTCGTCGGTTATCTCGGCTTCCGTTCATCGGGTGCGGAAGTACGCGGCAATTCGGCCTTCGATATCGCGCTTTGGGATATTTTCGGCAAGGCAACCAACCAGCCTATTGCGCAATTGCTCGGCGGCTTCAGCCGCAGGGAAATCCGCACCTACAATACCTGCGCGGGCACTGAATATATCAAGAAGGCGACCGGCCAGCAGACGGCCAATTACGGCCTGTCCGGCGGCAAGGATTATGACGATCTGAACGGCTTCCTGCACCGGGCGGACGAGCTTGCCCATTCGCTTCTGGAAGACGGCATCACGGCCATGAAGATCTGGCCTTTCGATGCGGCGGCGGAAAAGACGCGCGGGCAATATATCTCGATGCCGGACCTGAAAAGCGCACTCGAGCCTTTCGAGAAAATCCGCAAGGCAGTCGGCGACAAGATGGATATCATGGTGGAGTTTCACTCCATGTGGCAGCTTCTGCCCGCCATGCAGATTGCCAAGGCGCTCACCCCTTACCAGACCTTCTGGCACGAAGATCCGATCAAGATGGACAGCCTTTCCAGCCTGACGCGTTATGCCGCCGTTTCACCCGCGCCGATTTCCGCATCGGAGACGCTCGGCTCGCGCTGGGCTTTCCGAGATCTCCTGGAAACTGGCGCTGCCGGCGTGGTGATGCTTGACATCAGCTGGTGTGGTGGACTTTCCGAAGCGCGCAAGATCGCTTCCATGGCTGAAGCCTGGCATCTGCCGGTCGCGCCGCATGATTGCACCGGCCCGGTGGTGCTCTGCGCCTCCACGCATCTGTCGCTCAACGCACCGAATGCGCTGGTTCAGGAAAGCGTGCGTGCTTTCTACAAGACGTGGTACCGCGATCTCGTTACCGCATTGCCGGAGGTGAAAAACGGCATGATCACCGTGCCGCCGGGTGCCGGCCTTGGCATGGAGCTGCATCCCGACATTGAAAAGACCTTCACTGTCAGCCGCCGTTTTTCAGATGCGGCGTCGATCTGATCAGAACAGACTGCCCTGATTTCCCGGGTCGGAAGAGGCCGGTTTCACCGGCTTCTTTTTGGGAGCGGCAGGCGTTGGAACATCAGATGATGGAGTAGCCTCGCCTGTCGTCAGGGCGGCCACGCGGCCGTCGGCGAACTCCATCGACACCACTGCACCGGACACGATGGCGGCAGCGCGGGTCAGCGGCCGGTTCTCCTCGTCGCGGATGACAGCATAACCGCGGTTCAACACATTCTTGTAGGACAGCGACTGCAGGATGCGGTCATGGGCAGCAAGGCCCGAACGGTTCTGCACCATGCGGTGAAGCACGGCGGTATCAGCACGTCGCGTTGCGGTGACGACCCGTTCCTTCTGCCGCTCCAACTGGCCGAGCAGGCGAGCGGGTAGCGAACGCAGCGCGGAATCGGTCGAGGAAATTCTCGACTGCGCCTGCAACAGGCGGCGCTCCACAAGCGCCTCGGCCCTCTGCATGCGTTCCTTAACACGCTGGCGATGCTGCCGCAGGCCATTCAGCAGGATTTCCGGCCTCAGACCCGAAGCAGAGCGTTCGAACGCGCGGCGCTTGTTCAGCGTCGTCATCTCAAGCCCGCGACCCAAACCGCTTGCGGCCTCGTCGAAACGACGGCGCGGCAGAGCCAGAAGCTGGTCAAGCGATGGCAGTGCACGCACCAGCGCACGCACGCCCTGTCGGCGATTGTCCATTTGGCGTGATACCGAGCCGGAAAGGCGCGCTGCAAGGCCGGAGAGCTGCGCCTCCAGTTCCGCACGCACCGGCACGGCCATTTCGGCGGCACCCGTCGGTGTGGGCGCGCGCACGTCGGCGGCGTAGTCGATCAGGGTCGTATCCGTCTCATGCCCCACGGCGGAAATCAGCGGGATTTCGCTCTCGGCAGCGGCGCGCACGACGATTTCGTCGTTGAAGCTCCAGAGATCTTCCAGACTGCCGCCGCCACGGGCGACGATCAGCACGTCGGGGCGTGCAATCTCACCGCCGGGCTGAAGCGCATTGAAACCGCGAATGGCGTTCGCCACTTCCTCACCCGAGCCCTCGCCCTGCACCTTGACCGGCCAGACGACGACATGGACCGGAAAGCGATCCGAAATGCGGTGGAGAATATCGCGAATGACTGCGCCCGTGGGCGATGTGACAACGCCGATGACACGCGGCATGAACGGCAGGCGGCGTTTGCGTTCCGCATCGAACAGCCCTTCCGCCGCCAGACGTCGGCGGCGGTCCTCCAGCAAAGCCATCAGCGCGCCCGCGCCGGCCGGTTCGAGGCTTTCTATGACGATCTGATATTTCGAGGAGCCGGGAAAGGTGGTGACCTTGCCGGTGGCGATGACCTCCATGCCTTCTTCCGGGCGGAACTTCAGCCGCGAGAAAGTACCCTTCCAGATAACCGCATCGATGCGGGCGCGATCGTCCTTCAGGGAGAAGTAGGCGTGACCCGAAGAATGCGGACCCCGGTAGCCGGAAATCTCGCCGCGCACCCTCACCTGATCGAAAGCCGTCTCCACCGTTCGCTTGATGGAACCCGACAGTTCGGAAACCGAGAACTCGGCAAGATTGCTCAATGCGGCATTGGAGAAAATATCGCTCATGCCCGTTTGTAACCAAAACCCGTCGATTCGGAAATGCCGGCACTGGCCGGCTCTATTTTTAACGGCGATGAAACCATATCCTCAACTAACGAGTTAGGAAAATGGGTGAGGGAGGAGAAAACAAGGGTTCGTTAGGGAAGAGGACGCTACGTCTTGTCCCAGACCCGGCAACCAAAGAGGAGGCGGCATTCATGATTTTTCTTACCGCCACATTGCTCGGCGTAACCGCAGTTGCGTTGCGTTCGGTATTCAGCATCATTTTCATCTGCCTGATGGTCATCGGCGCCTATGGTGTCGCAATGGCGATTTCTGCAACCGCCGTGCCGCTGATGTCGCTGCTCCTGGCGCTTGCCGGTTATAATTTCGGCGTTGTGAGTGTGGTCATCGGCCTTCTCGTGCTGCAACGTCCGCGTTCCACCCAGCCGACGCTTTAAAGCACACGGCCTTGCGGCTTCGCCACTTCGCCCTGACCGAGGTTTACGGACTGGCTGTAGACCTTTCCATCTCTTTTCTGCTGATTTTTTATATCGGCATCGACCCGCTTGCCGCCCGTCTTCCGGGCGCTTTGGCAGGGCTTGCGACGAGTTGGAGGCTAAACCATTCGAATGGCGATGGCCCCAAGGGGCTGAACGGCTTTCTGATGAACGCCGTCACGCTTATCTCCCGCATGGTTGGCGTCGGGCTGTTTGCCCTGCTGCAATGGCGCAATCCACTAGTGCAGCCGCTGGTCCCGCTTGCCTTTTCGGCACTCGCGGCACTGGTGCTGGCGCTTTACGGCTACAGACGGCTTCAAAAGCAGCGTGCGGATCGGGATTAAACCGTCTCCCAACCGTCCTTTTCCGCCGCACGGTAGATGGCATCGATGAAAAGCTGGTTGTTCCTCGAGCTTTCCAGGGTGACGACCTCGCCCTCACCTTTCACCGCGCGGGCAAAGGCCTCTGCCTCCAGCTTGTACTGACGACTGTCCTGAAACCGGAAGACTTGCGACTGGTTATGGCCCTGGTTGGTCAACTCGATTTCCTCCGCACCCCAGCGATTGGCGTTGAAGGGAGATTTGATCTCGATGTACCCGTCCGTGCCGTGGAAAACCATCATCTGGCGGGCGGCAAGCTGAGTCGCCAGATAAAAGCTCAGTTCGAAGCCGCCGAAATCAGCCCTGACGCTGGAATAGATATCGGTGCCGAATTCCTTATCACGCTCGACGCTCGCCTGTACGCGCTTCGGCTCGGCACCCGTGGCAAAACGGGTGACGATGGTCGGGTAGACGCCGATATCCGGCAAGGCCCCGCCGCCCAGTTCGGGAATATTGCGCATATTGCCGGGATCGCGGTTGAAGTAGCTGAAAGCGCCCTGCACATGCTTCAGCGTTCCGATTGCACCTGATGCCAGCAATTCCTTCACCTTGCCCCAAACAGGAGAATAGGTGACCATGAAGGCCTCCGACACGACAACGCCATTGTCATCCCTCGCCGCGATGATGGCGTCGATCTCTTCAGCTTTGAGTGCAATCGGCTTTTCACACAGAACGTGTTTGCCGGCATTGGCAGCTTTTATGGTCCATTCCACATGTTGCGAGGTGGGAAGCGGAATATAGACGGCATCGATCACATCGGACGCAAGCATTTCCTCATAGGAGCCGAAGGCATGCGGGACGGAAAACCGGTCTGCAACCGCGCGCGCCTTGGCATGATCGCGGCTGGCGATGGCGCTGACCACACAGTTCCGCGCATCCTGTATCGCCGGAATGACGTGATCCTGAGCGATTTTCGCCGTTGAAATTATTCCGAAGCGCAGCATCTCATTCTCCCACTCTGTAGTTCCCAAAAACTTACCATCGTCGCGCCGCCTGGCAAGTCGCGCGAGACGTAACTGCAAAAGCTATGGCCGGATTCGTCCTTCCTTTGTCGGTTTCCATGCTTTTATCCAGCCTTTCAAAGGTGAATTATGCTATGCATGAACCCAATGGAGAATCATGAAATGTCCTCTTCTCACACGGCACTCCTTCTCATCGACGTTCAGGAATCCTTCCGGCACACCCCCTATTTCGAAGAAAGCGAACTTCCCGCCTATCTGGAAAAACAGCAGGCACTGATCGACGGCGCCAAGGCGTCGGGCATTCCCGTCGTGCAAATCTTTCATGTCGATGGCGACCGGGCCTTTGCAGAAGAGAGCGGCTATATTCGCGCACTCGAGGGTTTGCGCATTACCCCTGACGTCACCTTTCGCAAGAACCGCCACTCGGCTTTCGCCGGCACCGGCCTCGATATCTGGCTGACGCAAAAGGGTATCAACCGGCTGATCGTATCCGGCATCCGCACCGAACAGTGCTGCGAAACGACCACCCGGCATGCATCGGACCTCGGTTACAAAGTCGATTACGTCACCGAGGCGACGCTTACCTTTCCAATGACGCACGCCTCGGGCACCGTGTTCAGCCCTGATGACATTCGCACCCGAACCGAGCTGGTGCTGGCCGGTCGCTTTGCGCGCATCGTGACCGTCGGCGACGTTCTCGAAACGGTACGAAAGGCCGCCTGATGGACAATGGCGGCACGCGCATCATTCCCTTTTATACGCTTGTGCCGCCACACGCGTTATTGCTCGACATTGCCGGCCCGCTGGAGGTGATCCGTTATGCCAACGCGGAACAGCGGGACATCCATTTCGACTGCCGCTACATCGCGGAACATGACCAACAGCAATCCTCCATCGGCCTTGGGCTTTGCGGGCTGGAGGCCTTGCCCGCAACCCTGCCGGAAAATGCTTTCCTGCTGATTTCCGGCAGCATCTCCCGCTTCGACAACGCGCCGGAGATGCGACGGGAGCGGCAGGCGCTGGTGGCATGGTTACGCCGCGCAGTGCGCGCGGACACCACAGTCATTTCCATTTGCTCCGGCGCTCTGCTGGCGGGCGAAGCCGGACTTTTCGACGGGCGGAGCTGTACGACACATGCGGACTGCGTCGAAGCGCTGCGCCGCACCGCACCGCTGTCGCAGGTGGCCGAAAACCGCCTTTTTGTGGAGGATGGCAACCGCTTCTCCAGTGCCGGTATTTCCACCGGCACCGACCTCATGCTGCATGTCGTTTCCCGACTGACATCGCCTGCGGTCGCGGCGCGCATTGCCAAAAACATGGTCGTTTATCTCAGGCGCAGCGGCAATGATCCGCAAATCTCCCCCTGGCTTACCGGCCGCAACCACATTCACCCCGCCATTCACCGGGTGCAGGACCGGGTGATGACTGAGCCGGCTCAGGACTGGTCGCTGGAACGGCTGGCCGATATTGCCGCACTCAGCGAGAGGCACCTGTCCCGCCTGTTTCGCGAGCATACCGGCATCAGCGTCATCGACTACGTCAACCTGATGCGGGTCAATCTTGCCCGCGACATCCTTGCAAACAGCCGTCTGGATATGGAGACCATTGCGGAGCGGGCGGGCTTTGCCTCCGCCCGGCATTTGCGGCGCGTGTGGCAACAGCACAATCGCCTCCCGCCCAGCCACTATCGCGGCTTTCAGGCCTGATCTCACCCGCTTTTGCCCGTTGCCTGATGAATGCCATCAAAGGAATTGAATGGTTATGCCGGCAAGCAGTTGATAACCTTGCCGCCAAAGACAGCAACAGGAGCATTCCCCGTGGAAAAACGAAGCCTTGGCCGCACCGGCCTCTCCATCGCCCCGATCGTCTTCGGCGGCAACGTGTTCGGCTGGACAGCGGACGAAAAGACTTCCTTTGCCCTGCTCGATGCATTTTTCGACGCCGGGTTCAACGCCATCGACACGGCAGACGTCTATTCCGCCTGGGTGGACGGGCATGAGGGCGGCGAGTCGGAAGCCATCATCGGAAAATGGCTGAAACAGTCGAGCGTCAAGCGTGAGGACGCGGTGATCGTCACCAAGGTCGGTTTCGACAATCGCGGTCAGAAGACAGGCCTCAGCGCCAAATGGATCGCAAAGGCTGTCGACGCCTCGTTGAAGCGGCTGCAAACCGACTATATCGATCTCTACCTCGCCCATAAGCCGGACGCGGATGTGCCGCTGGAGGAAACGCTTGCAGCCTTTGCAAAGCTGAAGGAACAGGGAAAGATACGCGCCATCGGCTGCTCCAACTATTCGGTGAGCCAGCTTCAGGAAGCGCTGGACACGGCCGCGAAGAACGATCTGCCCCGTTACGATGTGCTGCAGCCGGAATATAATCTCTACAACCGTGCGGATTTCGAAGGCCCGCTTGCCGATCTTTGCGTCGCCCAGGAAATTGGCGTCATCAATTATTATAGCCTCGCGGCCGGGTTCCTCACCGGGAAATATCGCGCCAAGGCGGATACGGAAGGCGTCGCCCGCAGCTACCGGGTGGGTGAATATGTCAACGCCCGCGGCCTTGCCGTTCTGGGCGCCATGGATGCGGTTGCCGTTGAAACAGGGGCCAAGCTTGCCGATATCGCGCTGGCGTGGCTACTGCGGAAGAGGGCCGTGACGGCACCGATTGCCAGCGCCACCAGCCTGTCGCAACTCGAAAGCTTCAAACGCGCCGTCAATCTCAAGCTGACGGATGAGATGATGGCGCTGCTCGACAAGGCGGGCGCGTGACATGGATCTTGTAATTCGCGACGCGGAGCCAGAAGACCGGGCGGAATGGCTGCGCCTGTGGAACGACTATCTCGCCTTCTATAACGTACACCTTGCCGAGGAAGTTACGGACCATACATGGGCGCGCATCCTCGATCCGGCATCACGCGTTTCCATGCGCGTGGCTCTTCTGGGCGACAGGATGGCCGGTTTCGCCATCCATCACTTCCATGATTCCACCTGGGTGAAAACGCCCGACTGCTATCTGGAAGACCTGTTCGTTGACGGCGCGATCCGCGGCAAGGGAACAGGCCGGGCGCTGATGGATGACCTCATTGCCATATGCAAGGAAAAGGGCTGGTCCCGGCTTTACTGGAATACGGACGAGCACAATCACCGTGCCCAGAAGCTTTACGACAGCTACGTCAAAAGTGACGGCCATATCCGCTATCGCATCAAGTTCTGATCACCCTCTGAAGCGGAAGAAATCCACGAAAGCCCTCAGCGCCGGGCGCATCTGCCGGCGCGAGGGGTAATAGATATAAAAACCATCAAAGGGCGCACACCAGTCCTCCAGCACCCGGACCAGCCTGCCTTCCTTGATGTCGTCTTCTACGCGCTGTTCGAAAACGAAAGCCAGACCCGCGCCGTCAATCGCCGCCCGGCGAATAAGGCTCTGGTCCGACAGGATGAGCGGCCCCTGCACATCGACCACCAAAGGTCTGCCGTCCTTTTCCAGCTCCCAGCGGTAGAGCAACCCGCTGGAGAAGCGACGGAGAATACAGCGATGCCGCATCAAATCCCTCGGCTCACGGGGCGGCGGATTTTCTGCGAAATAGGTGGGCGCGCCGACAATCGCGCCACGCCATGGGCCGCTCGCCTTCACGGCAATCATATCCGCTTCAAGATTCTCGCCGAGCCGCAGGCCGGCATCGAAACCTTTCGCGACAATATCCTCGAAGCGGTCATCGGTCGAAATCTCCAGCGAGATATCTGGATATAGCCGCAGGAACTCGCCAAGCCGGGCCATGATCAGGTCCTCCGCCGCAAGTCTCGGCAGGGTGATCCGCAACGGTCCGGCCGGCCTTCCGCCATGCTCGGCAAGCGTATCGATGACGGCATCTATTTCAGCAAGGGCCGGCCCCAGCGTCTCGAGAAGCCGCCTGCCCTCCTCCGTCGGCGAAACGCTGCGGGTGGTACGATGCAGCAGGCGCAGGCCAAGGCTTGCTTCGAGCGACGACACCGCATGGCTGACGGCGGAAGGCGCAATGGCAAGTTCGGCGGCAGCTTTACGAAAGCTACGGCCTTCGGCAACGGCAGCGAGGACAGCGAGTTGGGAGAGTTGTACACGGTTCATTGTTCTAAATAATAGAACAACCCGCACCGATTTGCAGCGATTATTTTCGCCGTCTTAGGGCGCTATCTTCTCATCACGCCCCTGACAACGGGCGGTTCCTCATGGAAGGACGAACAGATGAAAAAAAGAACTCTCGGAAACAACCTTTCCGTTTCGGCGCTTGGCCTCGGCTGCATGGGCATGACCCATGCCTATAGCCCGACCGGCGACGAAAACAGCGCAATAGCGACGCTACAACGCGCCGTCGAACTCGGTGTCACTTTTTTTGACACGGCAGAGGTCTATGGGCCTTACAACAACGAAATCCTCGTCGGCAAGGGTTTGAAGCCCTATCGCGACAAGGTGGTCATTGCCACCAAGTTCGGTTTCAAAATCGACGCCAGCAAACCCGCAGGCCAGATGATGGTGGGCACCGACAGCCGCCCGGAAAATGTGCGCGCCGTCGCCGAAGCCTCTCTCAAACGCCTAGGCGTCGACACCATCGACTTGTTCTATCAGCATCGTGTCGATCCGGATGTTCCAATTGAAGATACGGTCGGCGCCATGGCGGAACTGGTCCGGCAGGGCAAGGTGAAACATCTAGGCCTATCGGAAGCGAGTGCCGAAACACTTCGCAAGGCGCATTCCACTCACCCGATCGCTGCCATACAGAGCGAATATTCGTTGTGGACCCGCGATGTGGAGGAAAACGGCGTGCTGGAAACCTGCCGCGAACTTGGCATCGGTTTCGTCCCCTTCAGCCCGCTCGGGCGTGGTGCCCTGACGGGCGCGCTGAAGTCGCTCGACGGACTTGCATCCGACGATTTCCGCCGCGGCCTGCCGCGCTTCCAAAGTGAAAACTTCGATGCCAATCTCGCACTCATCAAGCTTCTGGAAGACATGGCTGCCGAAAAGGGTGTTACCGCCGGGCAGCTGGCGCTGGCCTGGGTTCTGGCGCAGGATGACTTTATCGTTCCGATCCCCGGTACGACAAAAATCGCCAATCTTGAGAAAAACGTGGCGGCAGCGGATGTATCGCTGACGGCAGAAGAAGTCGCCAGCCTTGGCGCGTTGCTTTCTCCAGCAAAGGTTGCCGGCCAACGATATCCCGAGCGTATGTCCCAGATGGCAAACCGCTAAAAACAAAAAAAGCCGAGGCGACTGCCTCGGCTTTTTCAATTCATGAAACAGAGCTTTACGCTCTCAGCACGCCGCCCGTCGATTTCTCTACATTACCGACGATCTTTGCGGTCAGCGCCTCGAAATCCTCATCCGTCAGCGTCTTGTCGACCGGCTGGATCTGAACCTCGATAGCGATGGACTTTCGGCTTTCACCAAGCGATGCACCTTCGAAGACGTCAAAGACATTGACGCCGGTGATCAGCTTGCGATCAGCGCTTGTTGCAGCCTTGATGATGGCACCTGCCTCGACCGACTTGTCGACCACGAAGGCGAAGTCGCGCTTGACCGCCTGGAAGGGCGAAAGCTCAAGGGCCGGCTTTGTGCGGGTCGCCTTCTTCTTCGGCTCCGGCATGGCGTCGAGATAGATCTCGAAACCGCTATAGACACCGGAAACATCCAGCTCTGACAGAGTCTTCGGGTGGAATTCACCGAAATAGCCGAGCACGACCTTCGGACCCATCTTGATGGTGCCGGAGCGGCCAGGGTGATACCAGCCGGGAGCGCCGGCCTCGATCTGCACATTGGCCATGGGCAGGCCGCAGGCTTCGAGCACCGAAAGCGCATCGGCCTTGGCGTCATAGACATCCACCGGCTTGCCGCCGCCCTTTGTAGCATTGGACCACATGCGGCCGCTGCCTGCGAGAGAGGCCGTGCCACGGCGTACACCACCGGCAACGCGGCGCTGGGTGTCCGGCGTGTCACCCTCATAGGTGCCGGAGACCTCGAAGATTGCCACATCGCCATGGCCCTTGTCGGCATTGCGCTGTGCTGCGGTCAGAAGGCCCGGCAGCAGCGAAGGACGCATATCCGACATATCGGCCGCGATGGGATTGGCCAGTTTCAGAGCGCGCGAACCGCCACCGAAAAGCTTCGCCTGAGCTTCCGGGATGAAGGACCAGGTCACTGCCTCGAGCATGCCACGGCTGGCAAGCGCACGGCGCGCGGTGCGGGTGCGGACCTGCAGCGTCGTCAGGATGCGGCCGTTGACGGCACCGAAGCTTTCCAGCGGTTCCGGCTTGATGTTGTCGACGCCATGAATGCGCATGACCTCTTCCACCAGATCGGCCTTGCCGTCGACATCCGGGCGCCAGGACGGCACGGTGACGGAAACACGCTCGCCCGTTCCCTCGATGCCGAAACCGAGACCCTTGAGAATGGCCAGGCTTTCTTCCGCCGAAACTTCGAGGCCGGTCAGACGCTTCACTTCCGAGAGCGGAAAATCAACGACCTTGGGCTGATGCCCCTTGTAACCGACGACCTTGGCTTCGCCGGCAACGCCGCCGCAGAGTTCCAGAACCAGTTCGGTGGTGCGTTCCAGACCCGGAACCATATATTCCGGATCGACGCCGCGCTCGAAGCGATAACGGGCATCGGTGATGATGCCGAGCGAACGGCCAGTCTTGGCGATGTTGATCGGATCCCAGAGAGCGGACTCGATCAACACGTCAACGGTGTTTTCATCACAGCCGGAGTGTTCACCGCCCATGACGCCGCCGATGGACTCGAGGCCCTTTTCGTCGGCGATGACGACATTGTTCGGGCCGAGCTTGTATTCGCGCTGATCAAGCGCGAGGATCGTCTCACCCTCTTTCGCACGGCGGACCGTGAGATCGCCCTTGACCTTGGCGGCATCGAAGACGTGCATCGGCCGGCCCTGATCGAAGGTCATGTAGTTGGTGATGTCCACGAGCGCATTGATGGGACGCAGGCCGATCGCCATCAGACGTTGCTGCATCCACTTCGGGCTCGGGCCGTTCTTCACACCGCGCACGATGCGCAGCGAAAAGCCGGGGCAGAGCGCCGCGTCATCCAGCTCCAGCTTCACGTCGACCGGGGTTGAGCCTTCGACCTTGAAGGACGGCGCTGGCTTGGTCTTGAGCTTGCCGAGACCGGAAGCGGCGAGATCGCGGGCGATGCCATAGATCGAGGTGCAATCCGGGCGGTTTGGCGTCAGATTGATCTCGATGACCGGATCGTCAAGTCCGGCATAGGTCGCGAAAGAAGTGCCGACCGGCGCGTCTTCCGGCAGATCGATGATGCCGTCGTGATCGTCGGAAATGTTCAGCTCTTTTTCGGAGCACATCATGCCGTGGCTTTCGACACCGCGTATCTTGCCGACGGCAAGCGTGACATCGATGCCCGGCACGTAAACGCCAGGACGCGCCAGCGCACCGACAAGGCCGGCGCGCGCATTCGGTGCGCCGCAGACGATCTGCACCGGCTTGCCGTCACCGGCATCCACCATCAACACCTTGAGGCGGTCGGCCTCGGGATGTTTTTCAGCGGAGACGACCTTGGCAATGACGAAAGGCTTATAGGCCGCCTTGTCGTCAACATCCTCGACCTCAAGCCCGATCGCCGTCAGCCGCTCGCAAATGTCGTCCAGCGTCGCATCCGTTTCGAGATGCTCTTTCAGCCAGGAAAGAGTGAATTTCATGTCTTTGCTCCTTGGCTAACCGGATTAAACGCTCAAACCGCCGAACAGCGTCGGCATGTCGAGCGGGCGGAAGCCGTAGTGGTTCATCCAGCGGACATCGGCGTTGAAGAAATCACGCAGGTCCGGCATGCCGTATTTCAGCATGGCGATGCGGTCGAGGCCCATGCCCCAGGCAAAGCCCTGATATTCATCCGGGTCCAGCCCACCGGCGCGCAGCACATTCGGGTGCACCATGCCGCAGCCAAGGATTTCCATCCAGTCGTTGCCTTCGCCGAACTTGACGATCGGGCCGGAACGGTCGCACTGAATATCCACCTCGAAGCTCGGCTCCGTGAAGGGGAAGAACGACGGGCGGAAGCGCATGACAACGCTATCCACCTCAAAGAAGGTCTTGCAGAACTCTTCGAGTACCCAGCGTAAATTACCAACATGAGCCTTCTTGTCGATCACCAGACCTTCGACCTGATGGAACATCGGCGAATGGGTGGCATCGGAATCCTGACGGTAGGTCTTGCCCGGAATGACGATGCGGATCGGCGGCTTCTGGCTTTCCATGGTGCGGATCTGCACAGGCGAGGTGTGCGTGCGCAGCACCTTGCGCTCGCCGTTTTCATCCGGCTGGAAGAAGAAGGTATCATGCATTTCGCGGGCCGGATGGCCTTCGGGGAAATTCAGCGCCGTGAAGTTGTAATAGTCCGTTTCGATATCCGGACCTTCGGCGATCGAGAAGCCCATATCCGCAAAGATCGCGGTGATTTCATCGACGATCTGGCTGATCGGATGAATGCGGCCGCGCTCGGTCGGAGACTGGCGGACCGGCAGGCTGACATCCAGCGTTTCCGCCTTCAGGCGGGCGGCAATCGCGGCATCTTTCAGGCCACTCTTGCGTTCACCGATCAGGTCGGTGATTTCAGTCTTGAGCTGGTTGATGGCAGCGCCTCGGGTCTGGCGCTCTTCCGGCGTCATCGACCCCAGCGTCTTCAGAAGCTCCGAAACCGAGCCCTTCTTGCCAAGCGCGGAGACGCGCACGGCTTCGATGGCCGGCTCATCGGCGGCGGCGGCGATCTCCGACATCAGTTGCGATTTCAAGGTATCAAGTTCAGTCATCTTTTCCTGCCTTGCCGGTATTTTTAACAGCGGCTTCGGGGTTCACAGCATTCATCAGATAGTCGGTCGCCATGATAAAGCGTCGCAGATCACTACCCATCCGCACGCGCCCGATCAACCGGGCAAGCGGTAAAAATCGCCCCAGAATGCCGATCAGACGGCACAATTCTTCAAGCGCCCGCGGTGAGGCGTTTTCACGCCAGCGGGCAAAGGCGGCGTCGCAGGTTTTCGGTGCATCGCAGGCGCGGCTCGCGACCTGCAAAAACAGCAGCCAGATATCGCGCGCCTGCGCTGTCTCCAGCGGCATGACCTCCTGCGGGCGCTCCTCGAAATCCATGAAACCGATACGGTCGTCTTTTAAAAAGAAGTCACGCACATGCGGGCGGCCGTGGCAGAGGCCCGCCGCATGCAGCTCGCCAAGCGCTTCTGCGGATTTCACAAGCAAGGCGTCATGTTGCACCGGATCGGACGCCTTTAGCGCATCCATCCGCTCCATGAGCGTCGGACCGACATCTCCCAACACCATTGCTGTGCGCGACGAATAGATCAGCGGCGGAACCGGGAAACCGCATTGCTGGAACTGCTGCAACGTTTCCAGCTCTCGCTGCATGAGGCCGGCGCCGTCCAGTGGTTCCGAAGGGCGAAGAAAAGCATAAGGCAGAAGTTTTGACAGCAGCTTCTGCATTTTCATCCACCAGGTCACACGTTCCGTGCCCTGCCGTTTGATCCACACCGTCAAGTGCGAAAGCTCGACTTTTTGAATGCGCCGGTCACTTTTCAGGAGGACGCGCATCAGGGTTGCGATGTCGTCGTCGTCGAGATGAACGCGAAAGCCTTCTGCTTCCACAACCTCAATTTTATTGACCAGCATTTCCGTCCACCAAGGATTTCGCTTCAAACGGCGTGAATACTCCAACTATTCTAAATTTCTAAATTAAAAAACGCCGATAGAGCTGCATCAGAAACTGAAAACGAAAAACCCGCGCCGGAGGACCGGCGCGGGTTTCAAATGAACAACAGATTGTCCGCGCCGTAATTACTTTACAGCGGTTTCAAACTCGTTGGTCGTACCAGCGTCCTTGAGGTACTCAAGAGCCTTCTTCGCGGTCTCAACGAGCACGCCAAATGCTGCCGGCTCATGGATAGCCATGTCGGACAGAACCTTGCGGTCAACTTCGATGCCAGCCTTGTTCAGGCCGTCGATGAAGCGGCCGTAGGTCAGGCCGAATTCGCGAACAGCAGCGTTGATACGCTGGATCCACAGAGCGCGGAAGTTGCGCTTGTTGACCTTGCGGTCGCGGTAAGCGTACTGCTTGGAACGATCCACGGCAGCCTTTGCTGCGCGGATGGTGTTCTTGCGGCGGCCGTAGAAGCCCTTGGCTGCCTTGAGTGTCTTGGTGTGCTTGGCGCGGGAAGTTACGCCACGTTTTACGCGTGCCATGTCATGATCTCCTTAAAGTGTCCAAAAGTGCGGAAAAGTCTCAGAGACCGTTCGGCAGGTAGTTCTTGACGACTTTTTTGCCGTCAGCTTCGGCGAGAACCATGGTTCCACGCGCGTCGCGAATGAACTTGTTGGTACGCTTGATCATGCCGTGGCGCTTACCGGCGGCGGCTGCAACAACCTTGCCGGTGGCGGTGATCTTGAACCGCTTTTTTGCAGCGGACTTCGTCTTCATCTTGGGCATTTTGCTACTCCGTGTTTTTGTATCGAAACAGGCAGACGAGGCCTATTTCAAGCTATTCAGGAACGGCCTCGGCATGCCCTGCCGGACCGTTCGGACGCGCGCTTATAACCGCAGTCGGTTAAAAGCGCAACGGGGAATACGAACTTCCCCTTGCGGTGGTGCTTCATGCCGCCCGGGCGGCGTGCGCGAAAGAGTTATTTCGGCGCGAGAACCATCATCATCTGACGGCCTTCCAGCTTCGGCTCGGCTTCAACCTTGGCAATCGCCTGGGTATCTTCCTTCACCTGGAGGAGAAGCTTCATGCCGAGTTCCTGGTGGGCCATTTCGCGGCCGCGGAACTTCAGCGTCACCTTCACCTTGTCACCTTCGTCAAAGAAACGGTTCATCGCCTTCATCTTCACGTCATAGTCATGCGTGTCGATGTTGGGGCGCATCTTGATTTCCTTGACCTCGACGATCTTCTGTTTCTTGCGCGCTTCAGCGGCTTTTTTCTGGGTCGAGTATTTAAGCTTGCCGAGATCGAGGATCTTGCATACCGGCGGTTCAGCGTTCGGCGAAATCTCAACGAGATCGAGACCGGCATCCTCCGCCATTTTCAAAGCCTGGTCCGTCGGCATGCTACCGAGGTTCTGGCCCTCTTCATCAATAAGCTGAACTCTGGGAACCCGGATTTCCCGGTTGGAGCGCGGGCCCTCCTTGACGGGGGCATCGGCTTTGAAAGGTCTGCGAATGGTCGTATTCTCCTGATCTGTTTCTGGATCACATCGGCAAAAAACAGCTTGTTTGGTACAAGCGGCGGAAATGTCGTTATTGCCGTGGCGAAGTCAATAGCATATCTGCCCGAAAAGATCACCTGTTGTCACGGTTTTTGCAAATACGCCGCCTTTGTTGCGCGAAATTCAGGAGAATTGCATATACATGACAGAACAAGCCGCTGAATTCCTGCGTGTAGGCATGGGCGACGACGCCCGCGACATCGCCGTCCTTCATCGCCCGGCAACTTCACGAGAAGATGCACCCACGCTTGTCTGGCTCGGCGGTTACCGTTCAGACATGACGGGAACCAAAGCGGTGGAACTCGACCGCTTTGCAGCGGAAAACGGCATTGCCTGCCTGCGGCTCGATTATTCCGGGCACGGCGCTTCCGGCGGCGACTTCAAAAAGGGTACGATTTCAAGATGGCTTGAAGAGGCACTTGCCGTCGTGCGCGAAAAGGCGCCATCGCGCGTCGTCCTTATCGGTTCGTCGATGGGTGGATGGATTGCGCTGCGCATGGTCGAGGAACTGCGCAAGGCTGGCGGCACGCCGTCCGTCGCCGGTCTGGTCCTTATTGCGCCAGCCCCCGATTTCACGGCAGACCTGATAGAGCCGAGCCTCACTGATGCGGAAAAGCGGTCGCTTGAGGAGAAGGGATATTTCGAGGAACATTCGGAATACAGCCCCGAGCCGAACATCTTTACGCGCGCGCTGATGGAAGACGGGCAGCAGAACCGAGTCCTCACCGGCATCATTACCACGGGCTGCCCGGTTCACATCCTGCAGGGAATGCGCGATCCCGATGTTCCCTATCAGCATGCGCTGAAACTCCTCGAACATCTTCCTGCCGACGACGTCGTCTTGACGCTGATCCGCGATGGCGACCACCGGCTTTCCCGGCCGCAGGATATCGACAGGATGATGGCTGCCGTCAAAGCCCTTGCAACATAGGCATTTGCGCAACGATCTTAACCATATTTAACGAGTCTTGCGCGACGCCGATGGCTAGTGATTGACTCCTGACCCCCAACCCTCTTAACTTTTCATTAAGAATTAAGGGACGGGTTTCATGATGAACGCACCGCTGGCGCGTGCGCTGCTGTTTGCAGTTGCCGCCGGGCTATTGACTGCTGCCTCCGCCGTGGCGGAAACCAAGGGAAGCCCTTCCATGGTGACGGGCGGGATCACATCCCAGCCGATCGGTCATTATGAGTTCTGTCAGAAATACGCGAGCGAGTGCAACATTCGAAGCAAGCTGACGCCGCCGCCACGCGTCACCGAGTATGGCTGGGGTGTGGTTCGCGAGATCAACACATCCGTCAACACCTCGATCGTCGCCATGACCGACATGGAAATCTACGGCAAGGAAGAAGTCTGGGAATATCCCACGACCGCCGGCGATTGTGAGGACTTCGTACTGATGAAGCGCAAGAAGCTGGTCGAGCGCGGGTTTTCCGTTGCTGACCTGCTGATCACTGTCGTGCGCAAGCCTGATGGCGAGGGCCACGCCGTGCTGACGCTCCGCACCACCGATGGCGATTACATTCTCGACAATCTCACCGACGACGTGAAGCTCTGGACCGACACCAACTACACTTATCTGAAGCGGCAGGCGTCCTTCAATTCGGGCCGCTGGGTTTCCATCGAGGATGGCCGCGACGTTCTGGTCGGCGCATTGCGCTGATCGACAGATATTATAGGCTCAATGCAGAAAGCCCGCAGCAAACGCTGCGGGCTTTCTTATTCACTAGGCGTTGCCGATGATGATGCCGGCGGCCAGCACCAGCGAACCGCCGAGCACTACCTGAAACACTGCCCGCAGGAACGGCGTTTCCATGAAACGGTTCTGAATAAAGGCGATGGCCCAGAGTTCCACGAAAACGACGACGGCGGCGATGGCCGTGGCTGTCCAGAAATGCGGAATGAGATAGGGCAGCGCATGGCCAAGGCCACCAACGGCCGTCATGATGCCTGAGGCGAGACCGCGCTTTACCGGAGAGCCACGACCGGAAAGCTTGCCATCATCATGGGCCGCCTCGGTGAAGCCCATGGAAATACCCGCGCCAACGGAGGCCGAAAGGCCGATCAGGAAGGTTTGCCACGTATCCTGCGTGGCGAAGGCGGCTGCGAAGATCGGCGCCAGCGTCGATACGGACCCATCCATCAGTCCCGCAAGACCCGGCTGCACAAAGGTCAGAAGAAATTGTCGCTTTGCGGTCTCCGCCTCTTCTGTCTTGCCGTTTTCATCGAGATGTTTCTCTTCCAGCATGTGCGCGATGTCTTCGTGACCACGCTCCGCCTCGGCCAGATCGCCGAGCAGCTTGCGGGTCGAGGCGTCGCTGGTGCGCTTGACAGCCTCATCGTAAAAACGGATCGCCTGGGCCTCCATCAATTCCGCCTGCGCACGAATTTTGTCGAGCGACAGGTTCTTCACCAGCCAGTCCGGCGTGCGCTCGTAAAAGCCACGCACATGCTCACGGCGGATCAGGGGGATCGTTTCCCCAAATCGCCTGCGGTGCATGTCGATCAGCACGTTTCGATGCTGCTGCTCCACCTCGGCCATATCATCGAAGACTTTTGCGGATTGCGGATATTGCGCGCGCAGATGATCGGCATAGGAGCGGTAGATGCGGGAATCGTCCTCTTCGGACGAGATGGCAAGTGCGAGGATTTCCTGTTCGCCAAGCGAGGAGAACGGGCGTTTGGACAGGGAAAAAAGACTGCGGAACATGGCTGGAACCTCTTTAGAATAATTCTAAATACATCCCGATCACGTCACAATCAAGCCTTTTAGAATTATTCTAATATGCCAAAGGGTCGCATTGCGGAGTGTTGAAGAGCCACGTAGGTTCTGCCGCAAAAGGAAGCACAATGCAGGACCAGATCGCGGCAAAGGCCGCCCACAACGCGGAAATTCAGAACAGGGCGGAAAAGGCCATGGCGGCTATCGGCATCGACGCCGGTTTCGTCGACCTGCTGGTCGAGACATTTTACGGCCGCGTTCTGGAACATCCCACGCTCGGCCCTGTCTTCGATGCGCGGCTTTCCGGGCGCTGGCCGGAGCATATGGCCAGGATGAAACAGTTCTGGGCGGCCGTCGCCTTCAAGAATGGCGGCTACGGCGGCAAGCCGGTACAGGCGCATCTTGGCGTAAAAGGCATGTCGGCGGAACTGTTCCCGCAGTGGCTGGCGCTTTTTTCGGCCACCCTTGACGATATCGCGCCGAGCCCACAAGCCCATAGCTGGTTCATGGAAACTGCGGAACGCATCGCAAAAAGCCTGACGCTTTCGCTGTTTTACAATCCTGCAATGGATCATCCGGCGTTAAAACGCATGCATCCGTAGCCCCTCCGGGCGATGATCGCAGGCCCGGCAATTTCGAATATTCCCCTTGATGGCCGCAAGGATAAATGTTTAGTAGCCAGTGGGAGGCGTACCGTACGGTTCGCCTGTAATATGCAGACATATCAGGGCTTATCGACATGGATCGCAGATCATTTATTCGCAAGGCGGGCGCTGTTGGCGCCGGTGTTACCGCAACCGTGCTGGCCGCTCCGGCCATTGCGCAGGAAAACCCCAAAATCACCTGGCGCATGACGTCGTCATTCACCAAGGGCCTCGACATTCTATTCGGTGCCGGCCAGATCGTCGCCGATCATGTCAAGGAAGCCTCCGGCGGCAACTTCGTCATCCAGCATTTCGCCGGTGGCGAAATCGTGCCGGCGCTGCAGGCAGCGGATGCGGTGACGGCCGGAACCGTCGAAATGGCGCATACCTGCTCATACTACTATGTCGGCAAGGATCCGACCTTCGCGCTCGGGACCTCGGTTCCCTTCGGTCTCAATGCACGCCAGACGAATGCATGGTTCAACCAGGCGGGCGGCAACGAGTTGCTCAATGAGTTTCTTGCCCAGCACAATATCTACTCGATCCTGCTCGGCAATACCGGCGCCCAGATGGGCGGCTGGTTCCGCAAGGAAATCAACACCATCGATGACCTGAAGGGCTTGAAAATGCGCATTGCCGGCCTGACCGGCCAGGTGATGCAGAAGGTTGGCGTGACACCGCAGCAGATCGCCGGCGGCGATGTTTACGCCGCTCTGGAAAAGGGCACCATCGATGCCACCGAATTCGTCGGTCCTTATGACGACCAGAAGCTCGGCTTCTACAAGGTTGCGAAATATTACTACTACCCCGCATGGTGGGAAGGTGGCCCGGCCGTTCATGCTTTCGTGAACCTGCAGAAGTTCAACGAGTTGCCGGAGAACTACAAGCGTATTCTGAAAGACGCCTGCGCCGCCGGCAGCGCCAGCATGCTGGAGCGTTATGACGCGCGCAATCCGAAGGCTCTGAAGGAACTCGTGGCACAGGGCGCCATCCTGCGGCCGTTCAGCCAGGAAATCCTCGACGTCTGCCACAAGGCGGCACAGGACACCTATGCGGAGATTTCGGCCAAGAACGAAAGCTTCAAGAAGATCTACGAAAGCCAGCAGGCGTTCAAGAAAGACGCCTATCTCTGGGCACAGATCGCCGAATATACCTATGACACCTATATGATGATCCAGCAGCGCAACGGCACGCTCTGATCCTCATTTCAGTATCTTCAAACGGCCATCCGGCATCTGCCGGGTGGCCATTTTTGTATTCGATACCAGTTTCCACACTTCGCGTTCACGCCAGTCCACCGGGCTCATGCCGGTGACGCGGCGAAATTCCCGGTTGAAGTTGGACTTGGTCTGAAAGCCGGAAGACAGCATGATCGCAGTGACCGACTGATCCGTCTCCTCCAGCAGCCGACACGCTTCGCGGATGCGCAGCTGGTTGACATATTGCGAGACATTGACGCCGAGGGAGCGGTTGATGGCGCCCGAGATTTGCCGGCTCGGCAGACCGAGACGTTTTGCGAGCCGTGACAGGTTTAAGTTCTCATCGCGGTAGAGCGCGTGGGTCTCCATCAAGCGATCAAGCCTTTCGACAACGTCCCGGTCCTGTTGTGAAGGCTCCGGCGAAGACAACTCCACGGCAGGCTGGGCAGCCGTTTGCGGCGCTTTGCTTTTGCCGGCAAGTGCAGCCATGAGACCGATCAGCAGAAGCCCGAGAAGGTTGGCATTGCTGACAAGCGCGGCAACATTTTCTCCATGCGCCCACTCGAAATCGAAAAACACCAGAAGATCGAAGAACGCGGAAACGCAGAGAGCGACCGCGGCAACAATGAGCGCCTTATGCGCAGATGCGACGCTGGCAAATTGCGCCTCGTCCAGCCCATCCGGCCCTTTTCTTGCCAAAAGAAGCAGGGCAATGGCGTGCCCGACAAAAATCACGATCAGCGCAAAATCGATCGCAACAGGAAGAACGAACTCCAGAAAGACGACGAATAAAGGTGAGAGTAGAAGACTGGCAAACATCGCTCTCCTGCTTTCAACTCCAACGCCCATCAGTCCGCGAAAGGCGATGTAGACGAGAGGCGGCAGGCAGGCAGCCAGAACAGGCAAAACATAACGCGCTTCGCTCACACCATATCCCCAGCGCAAGCCAACAAGAACGGACTGCACGGCGCAAAGCGCGATGAGCGCCAGAAACGCCCGATTGGTTCGCATATCCTCTCCGCCTCGAAAGAAGACGATGAACATGACGACCAGCAGAAGTGCGACGACAAAAGGCAAGGGAATGAAAAGCACGGATAACGATCCCGAAGCGATGAATTACCATCCATTCATGGACCAGATCGCGTTTCGGCACGACCTTTAACGCGATCAAGGACGCATTTATTCCCCCTAAAAGCAAAACGGGAGCATCCACCTTGTCAAACGGAGAGGCTCTCATGACACTGAAAAACACCCTTGTCGCACTTCTGATGTGCGCAGCTTTTTCCCCGCAGGCATTTGCCGCAGAGGATGTCGGGCTTACAAGCATCCCTGTTCCTTCCAAGGCTCGCGACACAAACCTTGACGTTACGATCTGGTATCCGGCCAAAGGCGGAGACGGCACACCGACGGTTTCCTCCGAGAACCGTATCTTTCAGGGAACGGCGGTTCGGAAGGACGCGACCATCAAGGACGGCCATTTCCCCCTCGTGTTGATTTCACACGGGTCCGGATCTCGCGCGGAAGGCATGGCCTGGATCGCAGCGAAACTCGCCGGCGAAGGTTTCATCGTAGCCGGAACCAATCATCCCGGCACGACCAGTGGTGACTCGACGCCTGCCGATACGCCGAAAATCTGGGAACGTGCGAACGATCTATCCACAATCGTCACGGCTTTGACGACGGACGGCACGTGGTCGGGTGCGATCGACGCGCAACGCATCGGTGTTCTCGGCTTTTCGCTGGGCGGTAGCGCGGCGATGGAGATTGCAGGTGCACGCGCCGATCTTGACGCCTATGTGCGCTATTGTGAAGAGAATGCAGCAATGATGGATTGCCAGTGGTTTGCCGGCGGCCGGGCCTATGTCAATAACGAGCCGGTCAGCGTGCCGAAGCTCGATCTCAGAACCATCGACAAGGCCCGTTTCGAGCAGCAGAACCGCGATCCACGCATCCGTTCCGCCGTGTTGGTCGATCCGGGTCTGGCGCTGGCGTTCCAGCCGGACAGCCTCAGACAAATCGATATTCCGCTGACCTTCATCAATCTTGGCAGCGAAGGTAAAATACCGCCCGCCGTGCTTGCCGACGCGCTTGCAGCACAAGTGCCAGCCTCTACTTACCAACAGGTCGACGAGGCCAACCATTTCAGCTTCCTGCCCCTTTGCAAGCCGGATGCCGACGCGTTTCTCAAATCCGTTGGCGAGCGCGATCCGATCTGCGAACCGGCCGGGCCCCGCGACCGTAAGGATATTCATGCACAGCTGGAAACGATGATCGTCACCGCCTTCAACCGCACGCTGAAGCCGGGTCAATAACCAGAAGAACCTAGCCGATCCTTTTGTAAAACAAGGTCGTGCCGCAATAACGCCCGTCGGGAAAAAGCGCATAATCGGGGATGACGCCGACGCGTTCCCAGCCAAGACGGGGATAAATTGCCTCCGCATCGCTACCCGTGGCCGTATCCAGCACCAAAAGGGTACGGCCACGTTTTGCCGCTTCCTGCTCCACCTTTTCCATGAGCTTTCGTGCAAGTCCCAGCCCGCGTGCCGACCGATGCACAAGAAGTTTCATCAGATCACCGCGATGTGGCTGGTTGGGCTTGGAGGCCAAACCAACCTGCACCGTGCCCACCACTTTATCGTTTACTTCCGCCACCACATGGATGGTGCCGCCTGCTTCCACGGCATCGGCTACATCCTGCCAGAACGGCTCGGCATCTTTTGGGGAGAAAGGCAGCATGAAACCGACAGACGCGCCGCCATTCACGCAATCGGCGATAACGTCACAAAGTTCGGGCAAGACATTGATCGTCTCTGCCCGATTCAATACGCGGATGGTGGCCATTAATAACTCCTGTCGGGGAAAATCAGCGCTGTCTTTGATCCAGCACGACGGCATAACGGGCAGGTTTTTCTGAGGGATTGTGGAAGACATGTCCCTCACCCACCGGCATGAAAAGGCAATCGCCGGGTTCCAGCCGGTGCACGTCTCCACCGCTCGTCATCTCCAGCACACCTTCGAAAAGCCAGACATACTGCGTCATTCCGCGGCTTGCCGCATGCGGCGGGAAACCGACCCGTGCGCCCGCCGGGAACTCGACCTCGACAATATCGACATCGGAACCGACGCGCGGCGGGGATATGGCACGGCGCACATAACCGGTCTCCGGGTCTTTCCAGAGCTGCTGGTCACGCTTTTTCACCAGCGGTGAAACAGCCTCTTCGTCTTCGGCGAAAAAGCCGGAGAGCGACAGGCCGAGCGCTGCGCAGATGCGGGCAAGAAGCGAGGCCGTGGGGCTCGCCTCGCCACGTTCGATGCGGGAAATCATGGCGCGGCTGACGCCGGATTCGGCGGCGAGCCGGTCCAGGGTCAGGCCATTTTCGGCGCGCAACGTCTTGATGCGGTCGCCGATAGAGCGTTCGAGAATATGATCTTCGTTTTCCATCATGCGAGAATACATTCTCGCATGATGGAGTCAATATCTATCATAATGGAAATTGCGATCGTTTTTTACCGCGGGTTGTGCGCGCGGCAAATGCATCAGGCACCGACCTGGGCGATCCAATCGTTCAGATTATAGTAGTTCGTTACTCGACTAACTTTTCCATCCTTCAGGTCAAAGAATGCACCGGCTGGCAGGACGTATGTCTGGCCATCGGCTTCCGGCAGGCCTTCATCGGTTGCGAGATATTCGCCGTTCACGATGAATTCCGCAGAGGCGCGCTTGCCGTCCTCGCTCGCCATGATGACCATGCCGGTGAGGTTTTCCTTATAGCAGCGGTTCATGTGCTGCATGAAGGACGCAAAAGCCGGCTTTCCGGTCTGACGCTCGCCCTGATTGATGTCATGTACCACCTCGTCGTGAAGAAGCGCCAGAAAGGCATCCATGTCCTGACGGTTGAAGGCATCGTAATAGGCGCGGATGGTCTCAGTGGCGGTCATCGTCTTCTCCGTTCAATGCTTGCGCGGGTTTTCCATGACGGTATAACCAGTGCAACCGAAAGTGAAAATGCCCATGGCCGTCGAAATCAAGTCTCTTTCCGGCATCGAGGCCGCGCCCTATTTCGATGACCTTGCGCGCCTGCGGATCGAAGTGTTTCGCGCCTTTCCCTATCTCTATGACGGATCGCTGGATTACGAGCGCAAATATCTCGCCACCTATGCCGACACGAAAGGCGCGGTTTTCGTGCTGGCGCTTGATGGCGCACACGTGGTGGGCATGTCCACCGGCATGCCGATGGCGGCGGAAACCGACGAGGTGAAGGCGCCGTTCCTGAAGGCGGGTTACGATCCGGACCGGATATTTTACTTCGGCGAAAGCGTGCTTCTGCCCAGCTATCGCGGGCATGGCATCGGGGTGCGGTTCTTTGCGGAGCGGGAGGCGCATGCGAGCAAGCTCGGCTTCAACTGCTGCACCTTCTGCGCGGTCGAGCGCCCGGCCCATCACCCGCGCCGGCCACCGGATTACGTGCCGCTGAATACCTTCTGGGAAAAACGCGGCTATCACCATCACCCGCAATTGCACACCAGCTTCACCTGGCGGGATCTCGACGAGAGCACCGAAAGCCCGAAACCCCTGTCCTTCTGGATGAAGACCATTGCTGCCGGAGAGGAAAACAGATGACGAAACTCGCCGCCAGCCAATATGCCATCGAACTCATTGAGACATGGGAAGGCTATGCCGCCCATCTTTCCGCCATCGTGCGCGAGGCGAAAGAAAAAGGCGCCGAGCTGCTGCTTTTGCCGGAATATTCGGCCATGATGCTGACCGGGCAGTTGCCGCCCGATGCGCGCTCGGACCTGCACCGCTCCATCGAAGAGATACAGGCGCTCATCCCCTCATGGGTCGAGCTTTGTGAAGAGCTGGCGCGGCAACATCAAATCCTGTTTCAGCCGGGCAGCGCACCAGTGAAGGACAAGGACGGCAAGTTCCGCAACCGCGCATGGCTGTTCGGCCCTAACGGACTGATCGGGTATCAGGACAAGCAGATCATGACGCGCTTCGAGCGGGAGCAATGGAACATCCATGCCGGCATCGAGGGCCTGAGAGCCTTCGAGACGCCAATCGGCAGGCTCGGCAT